>CAVSOL010000001.1:0-264400 GCA_963729535.1 uncultured Pseudomonadota bacterium
TTCCCAATCGCCAGGTCGGCATTTACGGCCAGATTCCGATCTCACATGCGTTCAACTTCAGCGGCGCCCGACGCCACCGGCTGGGGGAACCTCGAGCTCGGTGGCCTGTATCTGCCGCTCGGCGATTCTCGGCTGATCTTGCGCGGCGGCCTCGCCCTGCCGACCGGCTCCGGCCTCGACGACGCCGCCGGCGCCGCCACGAACCTGATCACGTCGTTCGAGCGGATCACCGATTACGTTCTGGCCCAACCCGAATACACCACCCTCCGCGTGTCGGCGTCGACGATACGACAGATGGACATGTTCTTTCTCCGCGCCGATGGCGGGTTCGACCTGGTGTTCAGCAGGCCGTCCGCTTTCGAGGGCGAAACCAGCGCGTTTTTTCGTGCCAACGTCGCCGGCGGCATCCGCACGACCGACGTCGACTTCACCCTCGAGCTCGCCAACCTTGCCTTCCTCAACGGCGACGACGTCGACGAGCGTTTCCAGCACACGGCGGCGATCGGCGCGCGCACGCGGGGCGAAAACCAGCTCTACCTGGGCGCCGTGTTCCCGCTGGACGAATACGCCCGCGGCGAGATCTGGATCCTGTCGCTCGGCTATATGCGGCCGTTCATCTAGCCGTCACGCACACTGCACACTCACGGCATCGTCGCCGTGACGAGCGCCGTCGAGAAGTCGATGCTGCCCGTGCCGCCGCCCGCTTCGATGACCACCTGGGCCTGATCCATCTTGCCCAGCGGCATACCCGCGGCGGCCCACGCGTTGAAGTGTTCGGTGATGGAGATCTGCCCGCACGCGCGCGCCGTCCGCCGGATGCTGTAGTACTGCGCCCAGTTGTTGATGCTGGAGCCGCACTTCGAGCCGCCGGTGCCGGTCGTGTTGCGCAGGTGCAGGTTGTACGTGCCGCCGTCGATGGTGGCCGTGCCCTTGTTGGTCGTGTTCCCCGGGTTGACGGGCATCGTGTTGTACGAGTCGTCGACGATGTAGAACTCGACGCAGGGGTTGGTCGACCACCCGTAGATTCCTATGTACGAGTAGCCGCCGGCGTTTCCGCTCTTCTTGGACGCGAATTGCGCGGTGATCGTTCCGTACTGGTCGTAGGTCTTGGTGTTGTTCCACTGCAGACCGAGGCGGGCCAGGTAATCGCCAGAGCCGTTCCAGGACCCTTTGAACGCGGGGACGTCGTAGGTGGTGATGGTCCCCGGGCCTGAATTCGTCCAGATCGTCCACGTCATGCCGGCCGCCATGCCCTGAGCGTTGTTCGAGCTGCGCGTCATACCGCCGGCCGGAACCGTCCCGTTGCAGTCGACGACCGCTGCGCCGCCGGTTCCGGTCGTGCCCGCGGCGCCCGTCGTGCCGCCGCGTCCGGCAGCGCCCGCCGCGCCCGTCGTGCCGCCGCGCCCGGCCATGCCGGTCGTGCCCGCATTGCCCGTCGTGCCGCCGCGACCCGCCGCGCCCGTCGTGCCCGCGGCGCCCGTCGTGCCCGCGCTGCCCGTCGTGCCCGCGCTGCCCGTCGTGCCGCCGCGACCCGTCGTGCCGGCCACGCCGGTGGTGCCCGCGCGCCCGTCGTGCCGCCGCGCCCGGCTGCGCCCGTCGTGCCCGCCACACCGGTGGTGCCCGCGGCACCCGTGACGCCGCCAGCTCCGACGACGCCGGCGGCCCCGGTCGATCCGCCCCGCGCGCCGGTGCCGGCTGCCCCGGTGGTCCCCGCTGCCGACGACCCGGCGCTGCCCGGATCTCCCTCGGCAGGTTCGGAGGTCGCGCAGCCGACGCCGACGAGGGCCACAGCGACGAGACAGCAGGTGACGAAACCAGGCGACCTAAGCGAACGCGACATAGTCATCATTTTTGATATTCCGCAGTAGCCGAACCCTGATCATCTAGGGTCACGCATTCGCGTTTTCCATCGCAGGCGACGACCAGATTTGTGCGTCACTGTAGGAAGCAAGCCGACAGCTGCCTCCAATGTGTGCCTAGGGGCGCGGCGGCGGTCGCGGGCCGCCGTGCTGTGGCGAACGCTCGATGGTCGCGGTCGTGCTGCAGCCGGCCGCGAGCACGACGCTAGAACGCACGCGACTGGCCACCGTCGACGGGGATGCAGGCGCCGGTGATCCAGCCGGCGCGCGGCGAGCACAGGAACGCGACGACGTCGGCGATCTCTTCGGGGCGGCCGAAGCGGCCGAGCGGGATGTCGCGCGCGACGAAGGCGGCGATGCCGTCGGGGTCGGCCTTCTGCCGGCGGTCCCAGCCGCTGCCCGGAAACTGGATCGAGCCGGGCGCGACGCTGAGCACGCGGATGCGATCCTTGGCCAGGTCGCGCGCCATCGCCTTGGCCAGGCTGATCTCGGCGGCCTTGGCGACGTTGTAGCTCGGGCCGCCGCCGGACTCGCGGCCGTAGACCGACGCGATCATGACGATGACGCCGCCGCCGCGCGCGCGCAGGTGCGGGAGCGCGGCGCGGGAGACGCGCAGCGCGGGGAACAGGTTGCGATCGAGCACCGCCTGCAGGTCGGCGTCATCGGTGGCGTCGAAGTCTGCGCGCGCCCGATCCGCCGACGTTGTTGACGACGACATCGACGCCGCCGTAGGCGCGGACCGCGGCGTCGACGGCGGCGGCGACGCCGGCCGGCGTCGTCACGTCGGCCGCGACGCCGAGGGCGGCGGCGTCAGCGCCGCCGCGCGCCCGCACGTCGCGCACCGCCGCGTCGAGCGCGTCGGCGCCCCGCGCGCACAACACGACCCGCGCCCCCTCCGCGGCGAGCGCGAGCGCGATGGCGCGGCCGATACCGCGGCTGGCGCCCGTGACGAGCGCGACCTTGTCGTTGAGGGCCAGGTCCATGCCTGATCTATAGCGCGCGCGACGATCTCGCTCTCCGCCTAAAACGTGCGCGCATCGTCGCGGGTCTGGCGACGGGAGGCGCTGTGGAACATCGTCGGCTTGTGCTGAACCTGGTGGCGTGGATGACGGGTGCGGCGGCCATCGGCTGCGCGGGGCCCAGTGCGGTGACGTATTCGGCGATCAACGTGCCGCCGCGCCCGTTGGTGCCCCGCGCTGCCGCCGACGTGGAGGTGGTCGTCGGCCAGCCGCCGGCGCGCTCCCACGTCGACGTCGGCTTGTTCGAGGTCTCCCAGGGAACGGACGAAGACGGCGTCGGCGTATCGACAGGTGCCATGATCGCCACGCTGCGCGAGCACGCCGGGCTACGCGGGTGTGACGCGGTACAGGTGTTGAGTCTCGAGTTCCCCGTGGAGCCTCCGGGCCACCACTCCCATCGCCAGGTGACGGCTGTTTGCAAGGTGTACAGCGGCGATCCGGCGCAACAAGCCGCCGGCCAGGTCAGGCGCGCCCCGCCCTCACCGCTGCCTCACCGCTGAGCGGCGGCGATGTCCTCCTGCAGCTCACGCCACTCATGTCGCAAGTCCATGGTGCGCCGCCCCGCCTGCGCGGTGGGTCAGGAAAGTTTCGCGGCGATGTCCTCCGACGTCGCCCACAGGCGCGCGGCCATCGCGTCGTCTCTGGCCATCGGCCGGGGCTCGGCGGGGTTGCAGTCGCGGAAGTAGACGCCGGTGACGTTCGCGACCGCGGGGTTGGTGGCGAGATAACACTGGGTCGCGGCGCCCTCGGCGGCGGTCTTGAGCACCAGCGGCGTCGCGAGCGCGAGCGCGAGGCGGCCGACGGCGGGCACGTTGGACATCAGGTTCGTGGCGATGACGCCGGGGTGCAGGCAGTTCGCGGTGCGGCCGCCGCTGCCCAGGCGGCGGGCGAGCTCGCGCGTGAACAGGATGTTGGCGAGCTTCGACTGGCCGTAGGCGCGCAGCGGCGAGTAGCCGCGCGCGCCGGACAGGTTGTCGAACTCGATCCCGCCTGGCGCGCGGCGGTGGGCATTGCTGGCGACGACGACGACCCGGCCCGTGGGCGCGAGGCGATCGAGCAGTCCCGTGACGAGGAGGAAGTGGCCGATGTGGTTGGTGAAGAACTGCAGCTCGTAGCCGTGGGCCTGGCGCAGCGCCGGCGGCGCCATGATGCCGGCGTTGCACACGATCGCGTCGAGCGGACCGGCAGCTGGTCTTCACGGCGTCGATACAGGCGCGGATCGAGGCGGGCTCGGCGAGCTCGCAGGCGACGGGGAGGAAGTCGCCCTTGATCCGGTTGCCCTCGTACGCCGCGCGCGCCTTGTCGACGGTCCGCGCGGCGGCGATGATCCGCGCGCCGCGTGCGGCGAGCGCGCGAATCGTTTCGAGCCCGAGGCCCGAGTTGCAGCCGGTGACCAGCATCGTCCGCCCGGCGAGATCGCAGCCGGCGACCACCTCCATGGCGGTGGTGCCGTAGCCGAATCCGTTGGGCCCCCTGCCCTTCAAAACTGCTGCGAGCGACATGCGCCCGCGGAGAATACCGTCAGAAGGCGATCGCGTCAGAAGCCGGCGAAGAACTCGCGCACGGCGACGCGACCCCACGTCGGGTCGATCTCTGACGCGGCACACGCGTTACACAGGACCACGACCGCCAACCATCCGCATCGGACGCGACCCTGCATGAAGGGTGTATGGCCAGACCCACCCGTTGGTGTGGGCGGTCAGAAGACAATCGGCGTCGGGGTCAGGCGCCCGACGTAGGGGCTCATGGGCACGGCGTCCGAGACGTACGCGAGCTCGTTCCCCCAGCACAGCACCGCTCCGCTCGTCAGCAACGCGCAGGTGTGCGTCACGCCGAGCGAGATCTGCGCGACATCCGCCAAACCGGGAACGGGGGTCGGCGTCAGTCGATCGGTCGTCGTGCCGTCGCCGAGCTCGCCGTGGCTGTTGTTGCCCCAGCACGAGACGGTCCGGTCGGCGAGCCGCGCGCAGACGTGATGGTCGCTGGCCACCAGATCGTTCACGCCGGACAGGCCGGCAACCGGGGTCGGCGTCAGCCGGTTGATCTTCGTTCCGTCGCCGACCTCGCCGTGGTCGTTGGCGCCCCAGCAGCTCACCAACCCGCCGTCGAGGAGGACGCAGACCAGGTTCGCGCCGACGGAGACCTTCACCGCGGTGAAGATTCCAGGCACCGGCGCCGGCGTTGGCCGATCGACGATCGTGCCGTCGCCGAGCGAACCCGCCCAGTTGTATCCCCAGCAGCTGACCGCGCCGCCGCCGAGCAGCGCGCACGTCTGCACGGCGCCGGCCGCGATCTGCGCGACGTCGCCCAGTCCGGGGACTGGCGTCGGCGCGAGCCTGTCTTCCGTCGTGCCGTCCCCGAGCTGGCCAGCGTAGTTCTTGCCGTAGCAGCGAACCGTCGTGTCGTTCAGCAGCGCGCAAGAATGGTACTGGCCCAGTGAGACCTGTTGGACAGCGAGCCCGTTCAGAACGGGGACCGGCACGCTGTGCGACGTGGTGGTCCCGTCGCCGATCTGGCCATAGTTGTTCGATCCCCAGCAACGCCAGGATCCGTCGGCAACCTGCGCGCAGCTATCGGTGTAGTCCGCAAGAACACGGATGGCGCCCACAAGCCCGGTCACCGGGACCGGCGCGAACTGGACACCGCCCGCGCTGCCATCGCCGAGCATGCCGCCGTAGTTGTAGCCCCAGCAGCGCACGGTCCCATTGGCCATGCGCGCGCACGAGTGATAGTGACCCGCGGCGAGCTCCGCGACGATGGTCGTCGGCTCTGGTGTCGGTGTGGGGGTGCCGTTACCGGCTGCCCCGGCTGTCGCCGGGCCGCCGTCGACCGGCTGGACGACGGAGTTGCCGCTGCCGCCGAGTCCCCTCGACGGCACCGAGGTCCCACCGGCGCCGCTAGTGACCGGCGGCGTGGGCAGGCCGTCCAGCGCGCGTGCTTCGCACCCGAACGACGCCGCCGCGGAGACCGCGATCGACACAACGACCAGAAGACGCCACCAACCGTTCACTGCCCTGAGGATATGACAGGACGCCTGTCTGGCGGCGTCAGATCTCCACCGCCCCTGTGCACTGTGCGGCTGGCGTCACAGAGAAAGGGCTGGCAAAAGGGCTACCAAACGGCTCGATTGACGGCTGGCATGAGCGTTGCCCTATGTCGCTTCGATGATTCACGCCGCGCTGCTCGCCAACCTGCTGACCGCGGTCGTGTCGCCGATACCGTCGGCTGCCGGGCCGGCGCCTCCCGCCGCCGTCCCCGAGCGCGGCGACGCGGATCCTCCGCTGCTGACCCCGGCGCCCATCGCGACCGCTCGCAGCCCACTGCCTCAGATCGGTCTCGGCGCGCTGCAGGTCGCGGTCAGCTACCTGGCCGGTATCGGAGTCCCCGATCTGGTTGGCTGAATCCGGCGTCTATCCACGGGGCGGCGGAAACTCGGATGCGGGCGTCCTCTACCTGGGCATTCTGGGGCCGACGCTGGCCAGCGCGGCGGTCTGGGGCACCGGCCACCTGAGCTCGCGGTACCGGGGCCGCTGGTGGCCGACCGTGCTGGGGGCGTACGCAGGCGCGTTCGTCGGGCTGCTCGTCGGCCGGTTGCTGGAGCCGGTGATAGCGCCGGCATTCGGCGTCGACACAAACCCCGACGTGCCCACGGACACCTTCTCCATGTTCATCGGCGCGATCGGGTGCATGCCGCTCGGCGCGGTCGCCGGCTGGCATCTCAGCAAGCAGGAGGTCGCGCTGCCCGCGATCAAGCAGGAGATCGCGCTGCCGGCAATGTCGGTGGCGCAGACATCACGCGGCCTGATGCTGCCGGTGATCAGCCTGCGCTGGTAGCGCGCGGGCACCTCGCGCGCGCGGGCTACTTCTGGACGAACGCGCGCTCGATGACGTAGTGCCCCTGGCCGTCGCTGCTCCCCTCCTCGAAGCCGCGCGCCTCGAGCAGCGCGACGGTGTCGTCCAGCATCGCGGGGCTGCCGCAGATCATCACGCGATCGTGCGCGGGGTCGAGCGCCGGCAGGCCGAGGTCGGCGGGCAGCTTGCCGGTCGCCATGAGGTCGGTGAGGCGGCCCTGGTTGCGGAACGGCTCGCGCGTGACGGTCGGGTAGTAGCGGAGCTTCTGCTTGACGTCGTCGCCGACGAGCTCGTGTTGGGGCAGCTCGTTCTCGATGTAGTCGCGGTAGCCGAGATCGCTGACGTGGCGCACGCCGTGGGCGAGGACGACGCGCTCGAAGCGCTCGTAGGTCTCCGGATCGCGGATGATGCTCATGAACGGCGCCAGGCCGGTGCCGGTGCCCAGCAGGTAGAGCCGCTTGCCCGGCAGCAGGTGGTCGAGCATCAGCGTGCCGGTCGGCTTGCGGCCGACGAGGATCGGGTCGCCGGGCTGGATGTGCTGCAGGCGCGAGGTGAGCGGGCCGTCGGGCACCTTGATGCTGTAGAACTCGAGGTGCTCGTCGTAGTTGGCGCTGGCGACGCTGAACGCGCGCAGCAGCGGGCGGCCCTCGACCTCGAGCCCGATCATCACGAAGTGGCCGTTGCGGAAGCGCAGGCCCGCGTTGCGGGTGGTCTTGAAGCTGAACAGCGTGTCGTTCCAGTGGTGGACGCTGAGGACGCGCTCTTCGCTGACGGTGCTCATGGTGTGGGGAGAGTTCTAGGCGACGTTTGCTTAATCGGAAAAACAGGATATTCCGGTAAACATATTCGGCAGAACCGATATGCGCTACACCCTGCGTCAGCTCGAGGTGTTCCTGGCCGTCGCCCGCGACGAGAGCGTCAGCCGGGCGGGCGAGGAGCTCGGCCATGTCGCAGTCGGCGGCGAGCGGCTCGCTCGCCGACCTCGAGCGGCAGTTCGACGTGCAGCTGTTCGACCGCATCGGCAAGCGGCTGCGCCTGTCCGCGCGCGGCACGGGGCTGCGCGCCCAGGCCGAGGCGGTGCTGGAGCAGGCCCGCGATCTCGAGCGCGGCGCTCGAGAGCCGGGCGGTCGAGCACCGCCTGCGCGTCGGCGCGACGCTGACCATCGGCAACTACGTGGCGGTGCCGCTGATGGCGCGCTTCATGCGCGAGCATCCCGGCGCGGGCTCACCCTCGAGGTCGCCAACACCGAGCGAGATCGCACGCCAGGTGGCGAACTTCGAGATCGACGTCGGCCTGGTCGAGGGCGAGGTCGAGCATCCCGACCTCGTGATCACGCCCTGGCGCGACGACGAGCTGGTGGTGTTCTGCGGCGCGAGCCATCCCGCTGGCGCGCAAGCGCGCGCTCACCGACGAGGATCTGCGCCAGCGCCGTGGATCGTGCGCGAGCGCGGCTCGGGCACGCGGCAGGCGTTCGACCGCGCGATGCGCGGCCTCGCCCCCCAGCTTCGCGTGGCGCTCGACGCTCGGCCACACCGAGGCGATCAAGGGCGCGGTCGAGGCCGGGCTCGGGCTCGGCTGCGTGTCGCGCATCGCGCTCGAGGACGCGTTCGCGCGCGGCACGCTCAAGCCCTGCCGCGTTCCGCACCGGGACTTCCGCCGGCAGTTCTATTTCCTGCTGCACAAACGCAAGCAGCGCAGCGCCGGCGTCGACGACTGGCTCGCCTTCTGTCGCGAAGCGTGACGCCTAGGGCTTCTTCGCGGCCTCGAGCTTGTGGCAGTTGGCGCAGCTGAAGGCGCCTTCGACCGGCTTTTGGGGGTTGAACACGGCAACGGCGAGCAGCTTGCCCATCGCGGGCTCGACCCCCTCGGCCATGAACTTCGTCCACTTGGGCCACGTCGGCTCCGCCTTCAGCTTGGCCTCGAACCCTTCCTTCGAGTTGGGCAGCGGGTGGATGTCATTGCTCGGCATCTTGTACTTGCGATCGGGGCCGTCGTCGCCGTGGCACGTCTGGCAATTGAAGGTCTTGAACTTCTTCGCGTCGAACGCCTGGAAGATCGGCTTCATCGTCGGCTGGACCTTGGCCTTCATGTACGCCCGCTTCTGATCGTAGGTCATGTCCTTCCAGGCGACCTCGGGTGGCCCGACGACCTTGCCCTGCGCGACACGACTGCCCGCGGGCGCGAAGACGAAAACCAGAACGAGGACCGCCGGGACCACAACCGAGGCGAGACGCTTGCGCATGGCCACAGCCTACCCTACTCGGCCGCCGCCACCGCCGGCGGCCGGCATCGCCTTCGCCTCCGCCGCGAGCGCCGCCTTGCGCATCACCGCCCGGTTGATCGGGTACATGAGCGCGACCATCAGCATCATCGTGCCCACCACCACCCAGCCGAGCAGGTCGTAGCGCTGGATGCGGCCGTCGGGCGCCTGCACGACGATCAGCCCCGCCATCGACGAGGCGAGCCCGCCCGAGAACTGCTGCAGCGAAGTCATTGACCGACATGAACGCGCCCCGGTCCGGCAGGTCGGGCACCGCCGAGATCAGCGCGCTGGACGAGATCATCCGGCACGTGATCGCCACGAACAGCGCCGCGTTGATGGCAAGCACCGTCGCGAGCGGCGTCGTCCCCAGGTTGCAGTAGATGGCGACGATCGCGGCCCCCACCACCGAACCGATGACGAACAGCCGGTACTTGCCGATCGCGTCGGCCACCTTGCCGAGCAGCGGGCCCGCGACCAGCGTCACCGCGCCCGTGCCCATGTAGATCCAGGGGAGCTTCGCCAGCGGAATGCCGAGGTTGTTCACCGTGAACGCGCTGCCGAAGGGCATCAGCATGAAGCCGCCGGTCGCCAGCAGCATCGTGGCCAGGAACACGCGCACGTAGCGCCCCTTGGTCACCGTCGCGACCAGGTGGGGCAGCGCGTTCCGCCCCGACGGCGCCTTGAGGTGCTCGACGATGGGCTGCAGGCGGGCCGCGATCAGCAGGCCGACCGGGGCGCCCACCAGCAAGATCATGATGAAGGGGGCGTGCCAGCCCCAGTGGTTCGACAGGAACACGCCCAGCGGCAGCCCCATGACCTGGCTGGCCGCGAACGACGTCTGGACCGTCCCCATCACCCGGCCGCGGACCTCGAGCGGGAACAGGTCGGCGACGATCGCCATGATGATCGACCCGATGACGCCGCCAAACACGCCCGTGACGATGCGCGCGCCGAGCAAGAACGCGTAGCTGTTCGCCACGCCGCACAGCAAGGTGCCGAGCAGAAACCCGGCATAGAAGAACAGCAGCAGCCGCTTGCGGTCGAACTTGTCGGCGAAGCCGGCGGCCAGCAGGCCGGATGCGCCGGCGCTGAACGCGTACGCCGAAACGACCAGGCCGAACTGGCGCGTCGTGATGTTCAGGTCCCGCAGGAGCAGCGCCCCGAGCGGGCTGATGATCATGAAGTCGAGGATGATCGTGAACTGCAGGAACGCGAGGATGGCGACGACGAACTTCTGGTAGCGCGTGAAGGCGGTCGGCATGACGGGGCGTAACCCTAAAAGGCGCCGACCGTCGGTGCCAGACACAGAGGCCTGTATTGCCTCGGCGGCGCTAGCTCAGCGGTTGGCTGCCGACGTCCATCACTCGCCGCGCCGATCAGGAAAGGGGTAGGATCGCAGTTCTGAGCAAACGACGGCTCAGGTCAAGCCCTCTTGCTGCCGCACGGAGACGCGCAAGCCCAGCGCGGCGAGCGTCTTCGCGCGCGCCGACACTGTCGTGAACCTCGACGCGCCGGCCACCAGCAGCGCGCGTACGAGGCCGCTGACCCTTTCGCGCCGCAATGGTAGCGGCCCTTCGATTCGTCTCGCCCCCTCCGTGCCGAGGTCCGAGGCGAGCTCGATGGCGACGAGGTGCCGCCGGAACACCTCGCGCCCGCGTCGCAGCCGAGACGCGACCGTGCCGATCGGAACGCCGAGGAGCGTCGCGATCTCGGCCGTGCTCATGCCTTCGACCTGGTAGAGCGTGAACACGGAGCGTAGCGATTCGCTCATGGTGTCGACGATGTCGTCGATCAGCTTGCGCATCTGCCTGCGCTCGGCGATTTGCTCGGGCGTCGTGGGCGCGATGACCACGTCGTCCAGCTGGTCACTGCACACCTCGCGGCGACGCGCGAGGTTGCGGCGCGCGTGCGCGGCCACGTTGAGCGCGACCTGAAATACGAAGCTCTTCTCCGCGCCGGCGTGCACATCGTCGAGCCGGCGGGTCACGGTGATGAACGTGCGTTGAATCCCGTCGTCGAGATCGGCCTGCGGCACGCCTGCCTTCTCGAGCACACGAGCAACGAAACCGATGTGCTCCCGCACGATCGTCTGCATGCGCGCCTGCAGCTCCTTGGGCGTCACGGAGCACCGCTGGTTCGTGAATCCCGCCCGCCGGTGGCCGCCGTGGTCCCGCCGGCTCTGCAGCCGATGACCAGGGCCGCCGTGGCTCCCACGGCCACGGCCCCGCGCATCACGGCTGTCGGGGACGGACGGCACATGTAGGTTGTTGCTGTCTCGCCCCCGTCCTTGTCACGAAATCGTGTTCGTCCACCCCGCGTCAGGGCAGCGACACCGCCTCAGCGCGCGGCGACAACAGTGGCCCAGCCATTGCTAGGCATCGCGAGCTGCACTTTCCTGCCGGCGATGGCGACCGTCATCGTCCTGGCGGCGCCGGCGTTGTACATGACGGCGACAATGCTGCCGTCCGGGTTCTTGAACGCCAGGGCGTCACCACCGCTGGTCTCGACGACCTGGGCGCCCGGGACGACGAACCGCGAGCAGTGCCGGAAGACGTGGTAGGCCGGCGTGACGTTCAGCGTCTTCGCCGCGGTGTCGACGGTCAGCAGCGCGTTCTGCGGCCAGACCCGCGTCGTGTCGATGCCGACCCCCACCGTATCGAGCACCATGTTCCACGTGCTGTAGGCGGTGACGCCGGCCCTGATCCAGTCGCGGATGAGCCCCCAGCTCTCGACCGCGTAGGCATGGTCGTTGGGCGCCCTGGTCATGTCGAACGGTGTCGCCCAGAAGTAGTTGCCGCACTGGTGCTCCGTCTGCCAGACCGGGATGCCGTACGGCTTCGCGGCGGCGACGCTGTCCCGCATGCTCCACTGGTAGCCGAGGATGCCGACGTAGCCGCGCGCCGTGGCGTCACCCATCACGCTGCTGACGATGTCGTGATCCGTGCCGCCGCCGTTGAACGTGCCGAGCACGATCTTCGTCGCCAGCCCGACGCGAGACACCGCGGGGCCGAGGTACTGGCCGATGAACTTCGTGTAGGTCGCCGGCGTCCAGCCGCACGTGGGATAGGTCCCCGTGTAGTTCGGCTCGTTCTGCGGGGCGATGGCTTCGACGTCGATGCCCTGCTGCGCGTACGCTTGCACGAACTTGATCAAGTAGAGGGCGAACGCCGTCATCGTCGCGTCGTCGTCCTTCATCGTGCCGCCGTCGAACGGCGACACGGCGTTGCCGGGCGAAAACGGCGCCTGCTTCATCCACGTCGGCGGCGTCCACGGGCTGGCCCAGAAGCGAATGTCACCCTTGACCGCCTGGGCCGCCCTGACGAACGGGATGAGCTTCTCCAGGTCGCGATCGATCGAGAAGCTCGCCAGGGACGTGTCGCCGGGCGTCTCATCCAGCGTGTAGCGGCTCATCGCGTAGTCGCTCGAGCCGATGGGGATGCGGCCAAACGCGAAGCGCGCGCCGTCGGCGCCGAACAGCAGCCGGATTGCGGTGGCTCTGTCGCCATCGCTGAGCATGGACAGGTAGTTCCACCCCATCTCGTTGAAGGCGCCGCCGAAACCCTGCCAGGTCTGCGCCGTCGTGGCGTCGTTGACCGTCACGTCGGCGTTCCCGGTCGTCACCTCCGTGATCGGACCGTCGGTCTGCCAGTAGGCGCCCGGCGCGGACGTGACCAGCGTCAGCGCGATCGCCGTCGAGCCTCCGGCTCCCGTGACGCCGCCGTTGCCCGCGGCCGAGCCGTCGGCGCACCTGCCACCGCTGCACACCTGGCCGCCGCCGCAGCCGGCAGCCAGGCGCGCGACGGCGGCGATGACGATCCATGTCCGTGCGGCCGTCATGACGTCGCGCGCGCGATGGTCGACGGTCAGAGCGTGCGACGCGCGCGTTTCCTGCGCGCGCCGGACACCACCGCGGCGAGGCCGACGAGCAGCAGCATTCCGGATGACCCGCCGGCGTCGCCGACGCCGCAACCGCAGCCGCCGCCGCCGCTGGCGCCCGGAGGTCCGCCAGAACCGGCGCCGCCGCTGGTTCCGGCGACACCCGTTCCGGAGCCGGCGCTGCCGCTGGCGCTGCTGCCCGCGACGCCAGTCCCCGAGCCGGCACTGCCGGTGGCGCTGGTCCCGGCCGCGCCCGTCACGGAGCCGCCGCTGCCGGAGTCCCCGCTGCCCGCGACGCCAGTCCCCGAACCACCGCTGCCGGTGCTGCCACCAACGCCGGCGCTCGTGCCGCCGGCGGAGCCGCCGCTGGCGCCGCTACCGCCGCGACCCCCAGCGCCACCGCCGGCTCCGCCGGTTCCTCCTCCCGTGCCTCCGGTCCCGGTCGTCGTGCCGGAACCCATGAACTTCAGCGAATTGAGACGGACCGTGCCGCCGAAGACGACATAGATCATCTTGACGCCCGTCGTCGGCGTCAGCGTGCACGTCTGATTCGCCCACGCACCGCTCGTGGCGGCGACCTGGCACGTGCCCAGCAGCGCGCCGGTCTGCGAATCCGCGCGCAGCTCCAGCGTCGTGGCGCTGGCTGCGTTGACGCGCAGCTGGACGGCGTTGGCGCCGGCGTCGCTGAGGTCGACGTTCCGGTAGAAGGCGTAGGCGCCCTGCCCGCCCTTGATCGACTGCCCGAGCGTGGTGCTGTCGGCGCTGTCCTCCTTGGTCATCCCCGACTGCCCGTCGTAGTCCTCACCCTCGATGTCGACGAACGCGTTGCGGCCCGTGAGCGGACGCTTCACCCCGAGGATGATGAGCGACGCCGCCTGCCTGGGTAGCGCGAAGGTCGCCGTGTACGTGGTGGTGACAGGTGCCTTGCCGACCGGCGTCAGCAGCGCCAGGTGCTGCTCCTGGCGCAGGGCCTGCCACTGCGCCTCGGTCGGGTTCGTCGGGCTGCCCTGGCTGGTCCACACCCGGTAGGGATTGCTGTGCGTCTCGTCGGCGCGGAAGTGGGTGACGAACAGCTCCTTGTTCGCGAGCGCCGCGGGCAGGTTGCTGACGTTGATCGTCACGTTGTCCGTGCCGGTGGTGTTGAGCGTCTGGTGGTAGTTGTAGACGAGGATCTGCAGCTCGTCGCTGCTGGCCGACATCGTCGTCATGCTGTCGACGCCGTCGCTGGCCGTGCCGCCGCTGGACATCATCCGCTTGGGGCCGAGGTAGTTGAGCATCTTGAACGCGTTCCACGCGGCCTTGCGCACGCCCTGAAAGTTGATGAGGCCGAACACGCGCCCGAACGGGAGGTTTCCCCCCTGGCCGAGGATGTACGAACCGGACGGGCCGGTCGACTCGTCGAAGACGTCCGACACCGCCCAGTACGAAAACGTCTCGATCGCCGGCGTGTCGCCCACGCTCTTGTCGGCGAGCAGCTTGACGCCCTTGAGGATGAAGCCGACGTTCCAGTGGTTGTCCATGCTCAGGTTGGCGTCGCCAGGCCTGCCGCCCTGCCCCGCGTATGCCGAGTTCCATTCGGTGTTGACCGATTTCACCTGCGCGGTCGTATAGCCGTTGCTGGTGATCTGGGTGATGCGCGTGTTGTTGTCGGTGAGGAGGTTGGTCGCGTTTGCGGGCGAGGTGCCGTCGTTGCCTGGATAGACGTGCGACGACACGAAGGCGACGCGCTTGTTCGCGCTCTTGGTGTGCTGAAGGAAAGCGCCGATCTTCGTGGGACCGGCGTCGGTCGTCGACGGCCCGCCGATGAGGATGTTGGGCAGCACGGCCGTGGCGCCGTCGACCGCGGCGTCGTACAGCATGTAGTAGTCCGCCAGCGTATGGTTCCAGAACCCGGGATAGTCGGGCTCGTTCCACACCTCCCAGTACCACTGCCCGACATCGGCGGCGCCGTACTTGTCGACGCAGTGCTGGACCACCGTCTGGATGAACTGCTTGTAGACGGTCATGTCCTTGGGCCGGCTCTTGTTGTTGCCGTCGATCGACAGATCCGCGGGCATGAAGCTGAGCTCGATGAACGGACGCATCCCCGCCGCGACGATCGCCGCCAGGTACTTGTCGAAGTTCGTCCACGTGTAGGTCGGCGCGCCCGTCCCCGACCAGTGGAAGATCCCCATGTCATCGTTGAGGACGCCGTGACCGCGCACGCGCTGCATGCCGAGCTCACGGTTGGCGAGCTTGTAATGAGTCTGCAGATCCGGTCGCAGCGTCAGGCTGGCCGTCCCCGTGCCGACGGTGTGGGACCAGAAGCGCGGGTTCCCTGACGTCTGGGTTCCCGCGTTGACCGTGATCGTGTAGTCGACGGCGCTCGCAGGCCGTACGTCCGTCAAGATCACGAAACCTGTCACGGTGGTAACCACCGCTAGGCGAAATAGCAACGTCATGGCGGGGTTTGTCCTACCAGCACCGTGGTTGTCACGGATTCGAGGCGTGTGTGGTCGTCGCGTCGTTGATGTCGCGAAGGCGGTGAATCGGCTCGCCTATTTTCGTGCCGGTTCTTCTGACAAGAACTCTCGCGCGGTGACAATCGATCATGAGTCGTCGTGAGTCATTCGCGCCAGGTTGGTTCTCCGGATCTTCTCGATCACGAACGCGCGATCCCGTCCGTGCGCGCGACCGAGCGGGTGCGCGCGATTGTCCGGGCACGAGCGGCGCTGGTGGCCGGCTTGGCAGGGCGAGCCCCTGCCAGCCCGCCGCCATCGCGGTGGGCCGCCGTCGGTGTGGGCGTCTGGCTCGCGACCGCTGGCGTGGGCGTGGCGGCATATCAGGTCCGTTCCCACTTCGCGCTCGAGTCCAGCGAGCGCGCCGCCGCCGCTGCCGTGAACCTCGCCCCGCCCGCGTGCGCGGCCGCGCGACCGCCGGCTCCGCGCGCGCCGGACGCGCAGCCGGCCCCGGCGATCGTGTCCGTCCCGCTTGCGCCGTCGCGGGCCGACGCGGCCCGCAGGGAACTGCGCCTCCTGCACCAGGCCCGCGCCGCCGTCGCACGCGAGGACTATGAGGCGGCGCTGGCGCCCATCGCCGAACACGTACGCCGCTTCAAGGAAGGGCGGTTGACCGAGGAGCGCGAGGCGCTGCGTGTGAAGGCGCTGGCAGGCGCCGGCCGCATCGACGAGGCGCAGCGCGCCGCCGACGCGTTCCGGGTGCGCTTCTCGCGCAGCGTCCTGCTGCCGGTCGTCGCCAACCTGTGAGCGCCGGGGCGGCTTCCGTCAGGAGCCGCAGGCGCGCGAATCAAGCAGCATCTGCCACAGGCAAGGCGCGGCGAGCGGCGCCGCGATCTGCGTGACGATCCAGACGTTGCCGCTGTCGTTCGGCACGAGCGGTGGCCCCTGCATGGAATCGAACGCCCCCGACGTGTCGGGAGACGCGCGCCGCACGGTGCCTGCAAACGTCGGCAACGCCACCGTCAACACCGCGATCTGATCCGACGCCTGGGGGATCGCGAACAGGTCCGGCACCTTGTCGGCCATCCACGTACCGAGCGGATTTCGGGGCAGGTTCGGGACCTGAGCGGGCGTCACGTCGCCGAGCTGGTCGTAATAGGCGCTGACCTGAACGTAGCGAAACTTCTGCGCGACGATCCAGTTCGCCCACGGATCGAGATCGCCGTTCGGCCCGTTCATGACGCCGTTGGGCGCGGCGTACGATCCGAGCGCCGCGACCACGACCACGCGGTCGACCACCGTGGGATCCAGGAGGTAGGCGTCGGCGAGGTTGGTGAGCGGCGCGACGCCCAGCACCACGACGGGACGCCCCGGCAGGCTGAGCTGGCGGGAGAGATCGACGATCAACCGCGCGCCGGCCGAACCGTTGGGCCGCGTCGAGTCGACCTGGCCGTTCGCCGGTCTCGCCAGCGGTGAGCCCTCACTCATGGTGACGTCGGGAAGGTTGTGCAGGCCGCTGGCGCGCGCCGCCGTCACCAGGTCCGTCCAGCCGGTCGCGTTCGCGTTCGCGTTCGGCCAGTACCGCGTCGAGCTGGCGATGATGCCGACCAGAGGCGGCCCGCCGTGGTTCGCCAGCAGCACCGTGTATTCGCCCATCCAGTTGTCGCTCCAGCCGTCGCCGTCGATGATCACCGGGTTGCGGGCGTCGACGGGGAGCACGTCGCCGCCGGCATCCAGGGTTCCGCCGCACGCGGCCGGCGCCAGCACGAGCGCCAGCGCCCCCGCCACCATCGCGCGGGGCGAACGCGGCTTGCGCTGCCGCCCCATGACTACCGCTCGCGCGCCGGCATCCGACCGACTGCCGGCAACAGCACGCTGCGCGGGAAACGCGCCCGGAACGCCGAAGCCGCACGCTGCGCCTCGTCGGTTCGACCGAGCCCCGCCAGGGCTTTCACCCGCAGCGCCTCTCGCTCCTCGGCCAGGCGGCCGTCCTTGAAGCGCCGGCCGTGCTCGGCGATGGGCGGCATGGCCGCCGCGTAGTTCTCGCGCGCCACCGCCGCGCGCGCTTGCTTCAGCAAGCGAAGCTCCGCACGGGCGGCGTCGGCCCGCGACAGGTGTGGCGACGCGTGCGTGTCGGGCGGCGGCGTGGAAGGCGCGTCGGCGATCGGAGCTGCGGCGGCTTCCGGCGCCGGTGATGCCGGCTTCATCGGGACGTTCGTGGCAGGCCGAGCGGCCGGACGGGCAACGGGCTCCGCGATGAGGCGGACGCGGATCTCGTAGGCGACGGCACCGATGGCGGCGCCGCCGACGCAGACGAGCGCCGCGGCGGCGGCCCAGCGCATGCGACGCGGCGCCACGATTGTCCGCCGCGGCGATCGCGCGGCTCCCGCCACCAGAGCCGCGCGGGCGCGAGCGAGCGCACGCGCCCGCACCGCCGCCGGCACCGGCGATATGTCGCGCTCCTGATCGATCAGCGCGTCGACCTCGGGCGGAAGCGGCGGGCGAAAGCTGGCTCATCGGGCGTTGGTCTCCTTCAGGATGCGGCGCAGGGCCGCCTCGAGCTCACGACGCGCCTTTCGCAACCGCGAGTAGACCGTGAACATCGGAATCTTGAGCACCGTGGCCACCTGGGTGACAGGGACATCGTCTATATCGTGCATGACCAGCACGGCCCGTCTCGGTAGAGGAATCCGCTCCAGCGCCGCCAGCACCAGCGCGCGCGCCTGCTTGCTCTCGAGCGCGGCGTCCGGCCCGGGGCCCGTGTCCCCCACGTCGATGACCCCGAACGCCACCTCGCGGTTGCGCTTGCGCTGGTTCGCGGACGCGATGCGAAACGCGATGCCGAACAGGTACGGCCGCAGCGGGCGCTCCGCGTCGTATTCGGCCCAGGCGCCGCGCAGGGCCAGGAACACCTCCTGCGCGAGGTCCTCGACCTCCCCGGGGGACGTGCCCAGGCGCCGCAGCGTCCTGAACACGTAGTCCAGCTCGCGCTGGAACGCCTCCAGACAGGACTCGTCCGGGCTGGGCCGCGCAGGCGGGGTGGAAACCAGGTGAAGGTGACTCACAGCGACCCCATGATTATTGTCGGGACCAGCCGGGTGTTGTCAGAAAAATCGGGCCCCGACGTCCAGTCCGAGCAGCACGCTCACGCGGGGCGTCGTCCACGCGGGGATGTCGTTCAGCGCGACCGTCCACGACGACAACATCACCAGGCCGTCGACGCGGGCGGACACGAACCAACGTCCGCCGAGCTGGCCCGTCGCGGCGATTCGCGCACCCGCCTGCGAGAACCACCCGGTCGGCGACGCGGGGACGTCCACGCCGATACCCCGCGCCTGGAGAAGGCCGCCCGTCGCCGTCAGGCAGCCGGCGAACATGCGGGCATGGGCGCAGGCGGCGGCGCCGGCGGCATACCGATCGAGCGAGAAGCCGCTGCCGTCAGCTGCCTCTCGCGTCGTGCGTAGCGTGGCGTCCAGGCCGAGCTCGAGCGAAAACCGGGCGACACGGCCGCTGACGAACAGCCGCGCGAGCCCGGTCGCCTGGGGCGCCACGTCGAGCGCCAGAGCGGGGCCCGCGCCGATGGCCAGCGTCAGACGTCTGGCGGCAAGCGGTGGCTCAGGCGCGGGTACGGGCGCCGGCGGGTTCGTTCGGCGGCACGGGAGCGGTCACGTTCCCGTCCGGCGGTGGGGGAGGCGGGGGTGGTGGCGGCGGGCGGAGGTGGTGGCGGCGGAGGCGGCGGTGGTGGTGGCGGCGCCGGACGCGAGCGTCGACAGCAGCTGGATCTGCACCGCCACCGAGAACGCGATGCTGGCTGCGATCTCGCGGCACTCGGGACGCCGCGACGTGAAGTGGCGATCGCCGACCGAGCGGCCCTGCGCGTCGGTCCACTTGATGCCGCCGTCGAAGCCCGTGTCCTTGCGCGCGATGTGCACGCCGACGCGTCTGTCGGCGTTTGGACGAAACGGATCGTAGCCGAGCTGGCGCGCGACGGCGGCGCGAAACTCGTCGGCATCCGGACACCCGCTGGTGTCGGACGCGACCTCGTATTCGAGCGCCACGAAGATCTGCGGCGCGGCGTGGGCGGCGGCGGCGGACAGCGCCAGCGCCGCAGACGCTGCGAGCCAAGTCGCCCAGCGTGATCGGACGGCGCGTGCGTTGTCGGATCGGCCTCGCGGCACCGCACGCATACTGGCACGCCCGTCAGACACGAGCGGCGACATTCGGCGACTCGCGTCAGGCGGCACCTCTGTCATCGACACGGATCCCTCACAAGATTGCGGGCTCAACGACAACATCATGTATGTCGTACACGCAAGGGGCGGCGAGCGCGCCAGAGCGCGCGCTGACCGAGACGGCCCCGTGCGACGGGAACCTGATGGCGCAGCTCAAGGCGCACGATCCGATCGCCGCCGGTCGCCTGTGGCAGCGCTTCGCACCGACGGTGTTTCGCCTGCTGCGGTGCACGCTCGGACCGCGGGCGCAGATCGACGACGCCGTCCAGGACGTCCTCGTCCGCGTGTTCCGGAGAGCGCGCCGCGTGAAGACGACCTCGGACCTGACGTTGCTGGTCTTGAAGACCACCAGTCGGGTCGCGTGCGCGCGGCTTCGGCGGCGTGGCGCCCGGTGGCTGCCGTTCAGGCTCCGCGCGCGGGACGCCAACAAATCGGGCGTCGGTCACGTCGCGGACGGCGAGCTCGATCCGGTCGCGCGCTTCTACCGGGTCATCGATCGTCTGAGCGCGTGGGATCGGATCGCGTTTACGCTGCATTTCATCGAGGGCCTCGGACCCCGCAAGCTCTCGGCGGTGATGGGAAGCTCATGGGAACGAACGCGACGCCGCCTGCATCGGGGTCTTCACAGGGTCTACGAGGGCATCAAGCGCGATCCGGTGCTCCGCCAGGTGGGCGAATCAGGTCGCGCCTGGCGATCCGACGGAAATCTGGCGCTGGCAGGAAATGAGAGATCGCCGGATACGCTAAGCCGGGGTGCGTCAGTATCGTCGCGGGCGTGACTTTCTCTGACAAGGTCGGAGGGTCTGCGACAATTAGGGTGGGATCGAGTCTTCGCGGGCGGGCGGTCACCCCAACCAGCCACGACGGGAGTCACATGAGACTCAGGACGGTTTGCGCTCACGCGGCAGCCCTGGCGATAGCCTCGCTCGTGGGATGTACGGGATCGATAGGCGAGCTACCGTCGGGAGCCGGCGGCTCGGGGGCTGGCAGTAGCTCCGGCTCGGCCGGCAGCGGCACGACGACCGGAGGCGGCGCGACCACCGGCACCGGCGCGACCACCGGAGGGGGCGCGACCACCGGAGCCGGCGCGACGACCGGAGCCGGCGCGACGGCCGGCAGCGGCGCGACGACCGGCACCGGCGCGACCACCGGAGCCGCGGGCAGCGGGTCCGGGATGCTCCACCCGCTCGACCTGAAGGGGTCGCCGCAGTACTACCGCACGGTTCGCCTCACCAACGCGCAGTGGGCGCGGGCGGTCCAGGATGTCCTCAAGCTCACGGCGCCGTCGGGTCTCGAGCAGAGCTTCCAGACCGCCGTCGTCGGCACGACGGACTTCTCCAACAACGAGCTGGTGCTGGACGTCAACCAGCGCTCGTGGGCGGACTTCCAGGCCGCCGCCGAGACGCTGGCCGCGCAGGTGACGGCGACGGACGCCGCGCTCGCGCGTGTCTACAGCGGCACCGACGCGGCGGGGTTGATCTCGACGCTGGGTCGTCGCGCCTACCGCCGGACGCTGACGGCGGCCGAGACGTCGGCGTACATGAATATCTACAACTCGGGCTCGACGCTGACCGGGACGCGCACCGCGTTCGCCAAGGGTGCGTCGCTGGTCATCCGGGCGATGCTGCAGTCGCCGCACTTCCTGTTCCGGACCGAGCTGGGCGCGACCGGCTCGCCGCTGTCGGGCTACGAGATCGCGGCCAAGCTGTCGCTGTGGCTGCGGGGCACGACGCCCAGCGATGCGCTGCTGGATTCTGCCGCCGGCCCCGGCAAGCTCGACACCGCCGACGGCGCGGCCGCGCTGGCGACGACCATGCTCGGCGAGGACGCGGCGACGGGCGCGATGCGGCTGTTCCACGGCGAGCTGCTGCACTTCGATCGCTACGCGCACATCAGCAAGCTCAACGTGCCGGCCTACAAGGAAGCGTTCAACGCCGAGTACGCAGAGGCGTCGTTCCTATTCTTCGACAAGATCTTCAAGCAGGGGCTGGGCGTGAAGGACATCCTGACGTCGACCACCGGCTTCGTCGGGCCGGGGATCGCGCCGCTATACGGCGTCGCGGCGCCCGCCAGCGGGTACGTCGAACGCGACCTGGGTCCGCAGCGCGTCGGTTACTTCTCGCAGCTGCCGTTCCTGACCCTCTACGGCTTGAACGGAGAGCAAGACACGATTCACCGCGGCGTCAGCATGAGCCTGGACGTGTTGTGCGCGGAGCTCGGTCCGCCCGCCGCCACCATCCCGCCCGTCCCGCCGCTGATGAGCGGCCAGACCAACCGGCAGCGGATCTCTACGCTGACCGCGGGCTGCGGCGGTAGCTGCCACAACGAGCAGATCAACCCGCTCGGGTTCGCGTTCGAGCACTTCGACGGCATGGGCCAGTACCGCGACACCGAAAACGGCAACCTGACCATCGACTCGAACGCCAGCTACACGTTCGCCGAAGGGACGAAGACGTATTCGGGCGCCGCCGAGCTGATGCAGATCCTGGCGTCGACGCAGCAGGTGCACAGCTGCTACGCGAAGAAGCTGGCGAGCTTCGCCCTGCAGCGCGACATCGTCACTTCGGACATGCCGATGCTCACCACGCTGGCGTCGACCAGCATGGCGTCGGGCGGCTCGGTCAAGCAGGTGATCGTCGATCTCGTACGAAGCAACGCGTTCCGCACCCGCATCGGAGGGACACCGTGAAGCGCACTCGTGATGACCAGATGATCGAAACGCAGCAGCCGATCATCAACCGCTCGTCCACGTTCAACCGACGTCGATTCCTGCGCGGCGCCGGCGGCGTCGCCATCGGCGCTGCCGTTCCTCGAGGGCTTGCCCGAGCGGTCGGCGTGGGCGCAGAGCGCGCAGCCGGTGTTCAGCTTCTACATCGTCGCGGCGTGCGGCGTCGTCGGCAGCAAGTTCTTCCCGACCGCGACCGGCGAGCTGACCACCGCTGGCCTCGCCGGCGCGAGCGACAAGGCGACCAGCGTGCTGTCGCCGCACGCGGCGAACCTGCTGTTCATCAAGGGCATCAACTTCCCGCTCGCTGGCCCGACGGGTTGCGGGCACGCGCAGGGGCTTTGCCAGTCGCTGACGGCGGCGGCGCCGGGCGGCAGCGGCTCGACCGCCTATTCGGGCGGCATCTCCGCTGACATGGTGGTCGCCAAGGCCGTCAACCCGAACGGCGGCGATCCGCTGACGCTGTACGCTGGCTCGAAGAGCTACATCGCCGAACGTATCTCGTTCAAGGCCGCCGGCGCCGGGCAGGTGCGCGCCGCGGATCTGAACCCGTACACGCTGTACTCGAGGATCGTCGGCCTGACGACGACGACACCGACTACCGGTACCCCCACCGTCGATCCGGTGGCGGCGGAGCTGCTCAGCACGCGCAAGAGCGTCAACGATCTGGTGCGCGCCGAGCTGAACAGCCTGAAGGCGATGTCGGCGCTGAGCAGCGCGGACAAGCTGCGTATCCAGCAGCACTTCGACGCAATCCGCGACGCGGAGAACACCATCATCACGATGGGCGCGGGATGCACGAAGGACGGGCTGTCGCAGTCGCAGGTCGACGCGCTCAAGAGCGGCATCGCGTTCAAGACCAACGGCATGATCGAAGACGTCGTCAAGCTGCACATGGAGCTGGTGGCGCTGGCGTTCGCGTGCAACTTCAATCGCGTCGCGACGCTGCAGTGGGGCAACGGCACCGACGACACGAAGTACAACGTGGCGTCGAACGCCAGCCTCGGCTGGCCGTTCCACCATCTCAGCCACCGGGTGGCGTCGGACGGCGCGACCGGAAGCAACCCGACCGCCGAGGCGGCGCACGCCGAGGTCGACAAGCTGCGCATGCAGTCGCTGCTGCACGGCCTGAACGCGTTCAAGGCGCGCGGCCTGCAGGACAAGGCGGTGGTCATGTGGACGAACCACGTCGCGGACGGCCCGAGCCACAGCATGCGCAACGTCCCGCACATCATCTGGGGCAACGGCGGTGGCTACCTGAAGCAGGGGCAGTACATCGACGCCGCCAACGTCACCAACAACAAGATGTTCAACACCATCATCACCGCGGCGATCCGCGACAAGAGCACCGCCGCCGTGAACTTCGGCGCGGGCACGGGCACGGGCGAGATCGCCGGGATGAAGGCTTAGCGACGTGATGTCGAAAATGACGAATCCGAAGCTGCCCAACCTGGTGGGGCTCGCGTTGCTGCTCGGCCTGGCCGTCGGCTGCGCCGAGAGCGAGATGCCCGGCAACACCGGCGCAGCAGGGACCAGCGCGGCAGGCGTTGCCGGCGCGGGCGGTACGGGCGCAGCGGCTGGGAGCGGCGGCACCGCCCCCGGTGGGCGCGGGGGCAGCGATGGGACGGGCACCGCGGGCAGTGGCGGCGGAGCGGCTGGCGTCGCCGGACAGTCGGGCAGCAGCGGTGGCGGCAACGCGGGCGCCGCCGGCGGGACCACGGGCTCCGGCGGTACCACTGCCGGCAGCGCTGGATCGTCAGGCGGCGCGACGGCTGGTCGGGGTGGCGCGGGCGCGGCGGGACGGGGCGGCGCCAGCGGTAGCGCGGGCGGAGCCGGCGGCACGAGCACGGGCGCGGGCGGCGCCGGCGGCGCTGGGTCCCCCATGGCGAGCGCGGGTTGCGGCAAAGCCGGTCGGCCGTCGGGCGGCAGGATCCTGGTCGCGAACGATCACATCTACGACTTCCCCGCGAGCTACGACGGCACCAAGCCGTTCCCGCTGCTCATCGGCTTCCACGCCGCCGGCAACCCGATCGATCAGATCGAGGGCATGACCAACAACACCGACTTCGCCACGAACTATGTTCGCGCGTTCCCGAAGAGCGCGGGCAATGAGTGGGTCTACAACACAGACATCAGCAACAAGGCCTACAAGGTCTACGACGACCTGATGGCGAACTACTGCATCGATTCGAAGCGCGTGTTCGCCACCGGCCACAGCTCGGGCGCGCAGATGATCGTCCAGATCCTCACTCACAGCGACGCCGCGAGGCACATGAACTTCAAGGCGGTCGCGCCGGTGGCCGCGTCGGACTACGGCGCCATCACCGTGCCGACGCCGGTCATGTACATCCACGGCAAGACGGACAGCGTGCGCGGCAACGACGGCGCCTCCACGGTCACGCGGTTCAGGACCGCGAACATGTGCACGGCGACGTCGATGCCGTACACGCAGGTGACGGGTTGCTCTAGCGGCGGAACGACGGTGACCCCCGGCTGCGTCCGCTACGAAGGCTGCACGGTGCCGACGATCTGGTGCTCGCACAACGATCCCCAGTACAGCAACACGAACCACGGCGTCCCCTGCTTCGCCATCAGGGCGATGTACGACTTCTTCGCGACGATCCCGTGATGCGCGGCGTTCGGGCCGGTATCTGCGCGCTGGCGCTGACGCTGGCGCAGGCATGCGGTGAGGGCGGAGATGGCGGCGGGGCCGGCGCCGGCGGGAGCTCCGGAAGCGCAGGTACGACAGGCAGCGCCGGCGCGGCGGGGACGACAGGTGCTGCGGGAACGACGGGCGCCGCGGGTACGACCGGCGTCGCGGGAACGACCGGCGTCGCGGGTACGACCGGCGCGGGCGGTGGTATCGCGGGCGGCGGTGGCTCGGGCGCGACCGGCGGCGCCGCGGGCGTGGCCGGCGCAGCGCGGGCCGAGGCGGAGCGAGCGGCGGCGGTGGCCGCGGCGGCACGACCGGCGTCGCAGGTACGGGCGGTGGTGGCAGCGGTGGCAGCGGTGGATTGGCGGGACGCGGCGGCACGGGAGGAAGTGCTGGAGGCAACCAGGACGCCTCCGTCGCGGACGGCCCGAGGGATGCGACCACGAGCGACGGCGGCACCACCTTCATGCCCTGCCCCACGACGCCGGGGACCGCGTGCGCGGTGCTGCCGCTTGGCGACTCGATCACGGAGGGCTATCTGCCGTCGGGCACGAACGGCGGCTACCGCGTCGAGCTGTTCCGTCAGGCCGTGCGCGCGGGCAAGAACGTCACCTTCGTCGGCACGCAGCAGAACGGGCCGACCATGGTCGAGAGCCGAACGTTCCCCGGCGGCACGAGGGGCGCGGCGGCTACACGATCGCGGGCGGGGGCCAGGGCGCGCTCGCCGGCACCGTCACCGACACCGCGATCGCCATGTACCACCCGCACATCGTGCTGCTGATGGTCGGCACCAACGACATCAACGGCAACATCAACGTCTCGACCGCGCCCACCCGGCTCGGACAGCTCATCGACGAGATCATCGCCGATGCGCCGACGGCGCTCGTCGTCGTCGCGTCGATCATCCCGATCGCGAACGACGGCAGCAACCAGCGCATCCCGAACTACAACGCGGCGATCCCGGGGCTGGTGGCGACGCGCGCCGCCGCCGGGAAACACGTCGTCTTCGTCGACAACTACGCGGCGTTCATCAAGGACACGAACTTTCGCACGTCGCTGATGGTCGACAACCTGCACCCGAACGCCGCGGGCTACGACCTCCTGGGGCGGACGTTCTACGACGCCATCGCCGCGCTGCTGCCGCCGGCGCCCTGATTCAGCCGCGGGCCTACTGGTCGCGCGCGGCCATCGCCGCGATCGTGGCTTTGTCCGAGCGGCTCGCTTCTTCCACGCGCTGCGCGACCGTCAGGTAGACAGTCAGCAGCTTCTGCGCGTCGCGTGCGTTGACCAGCTCGCCAACCGCAGACTTGTCGTCGGGCGTGAACCTGGCGTCCGCCTCGGCCAGCTTCAGCAGCGTGGCGCCGAACACCGCCACGTTGGCGTTGGCGTTCGCGAACGGCGCTTCGTGGTCCTCGGCCCTCCAGTCCAGCACCTGCAACCCGGTCACCAGCCCGGTCTCGTTGCAGATATACGCGACGTCGGTCCAGCCGTCCGCATCCCACCGGTACCGATAGTCGAGGGCGAAGTAGCGCGTCGGTTGCCGGCCGGCGTCTTCGAGCACGCGGACGCCCCTGAACGACTTGCGCGTGAAGCTCGCGCCCACCTGCAGCACCTGCTCGACGACATCCTTGACGACCTGGCGCTTGTCGACGACCCGCCGCGCGCGCGCGACCGCGCCCGGGTCCGGCTGCGCTAGGGCCGCGGGCGCCGCAGCGACGATGGCCAGAGCGGCAATGATGCCCGTCGCCATCCCGCTGCGTTTCGGCGTTGCCATCTCGATCGAAGAAGACCACGCACGAAGATCGACGGCCAGTCGCAACCGCATCGGATACGCCGATTCGACGCCGCGTTTACCGCACCGATACATTCGCCGGCCGGCCGGCGCTTCAAATCACGGCGTTCTGGCGCAACGCGCCCCGATGAAGCCGCGGTACTCGGGATAGTAGACGTGGCGGTCGGCCGACCGGAGGGTCGCGGCGATGTCGTCGAAGCTGCCGCCCCGGAAAGACCGGTAGGAGCCTTCCTTCACTTCGGCGCAGTCATGGCACGGCATTGGGTACGGAGTGCCGCGCCAGTCCAACGTCCACTCCCACACGTTCCCGGCCAGATCGGACTGGCCCCACTTCCCGTCGCCTCTTGGCGACCTCGACCCGACGTTCTGCAAGCTGCGGCATGTACTGCCGCAGTAGACGGCGTAGCTGTCATCGACGGTCGTGGAGGTTCCCGGGCGCGACCACGGGTAGTACCGCTGTTCGCTGCCCCCCGAGGCCGCGTAGTGCCACTCGGCGTCGGTCGCCACCCGTCCACCATCCCACGCGCAGAACGCGAACGCCGTGTACCAGTCCAGGCAGTTCACCGGCTTGCTTTCGTTGCCCCCTGGCGTGTCCGTCCAGGTCTGATATTCCGCATGGCACTTCAGCGCGGTCGTCAGCGCCGCCGTGTTCGCAGGCAGATGAGCGTTCCATGCTGAGCTCCAGCCTGAGCCCGTGATCTTCGGATGTGCGCCCGTGCCATCCCCCGGCGGGCTTGCCTGCGTGCCCATGCCCGCGTTCACGAACACGCGGAGCCGGCCCACCGTGATCTCGTACCTGTCGAGATGGAAGTCGCTCACCGTCGCCGGGTAGCTACGGTCCAAGTAGTCCACGCCGTCGTAGTTCCGATCGAATGCTCCGCCGGTGACCGGCAGGCTGTTGCAGCAGTCTTCGTTCCCCAATGGACCGCAGGTCGCCGGCAGCGCCTCGCAGCTTCGTGCGGTTCCACGCCACGTGCCCCGATGGCGCTGGCAACCTGCCGAAAACAGCAGCCCGACAAGCGCCACGCCGATGCTTAGCCGCCCCAGAATGCTTTCGCCTGTTCGCCGAGCACCCGCTGGCCAGCCGTGTTGGCGTGGCAGGCGTCCTGACATTCGTTGTTAGAGCAGTTGAGCTTGAACTGGCCGAGGTAGGTCATGTTCTGGTTCACGCTCGGATCGCCGGCCAGCGCCTTTGCCTGATCGTCAGTCCACTTGGCACCGCCGGTACCTGCCAGATTGCACTCGTGTCCGGTCTCGTACTGCGGCTGACCCACGATGTAGATGTGCGTGCCCGGGTTGGTGTGATCGCGCGCCGCCTGGATCATCGACTTGAGCTCGGCGTTGGTCGCCCTGCTGGAGAGGATGCAGATCTGGACCATGATCGCCTTGATCTTGTCCTTCCCTCCGGTCGCATTCATTTTCGTATTGAACAACCCCCAACCGTCGCCATTTGCCGTCCAGTTCTGAACGACCTTGGCTCCCGTGCCGTAACCCTGGTTGGTCCACATGATCGTGCCGCCAACCGCCCTGTACCCACCGCCAATGTTGTCGGCCATCGAGCAGCCGATGTAGGCAATCGAGCCGGCTTCTGTCGGAGGAGTGAAGCCGCCGCCACCGCCGCCCGCGCCAGCACCACCCGTCCCAGTACCACCGCGACCGCCGCCGCCGGTCGCCCCCCCGCTGCCGGCGACGCCGGTCGTGCCGGCCACGCCGGTTCCGCCGCGACCACCACCGCCGGTGGTGCCCGCTACACCTGTCGTGCCGGCCACACCGGTCGTGCCGCCTGCGCCGGCGTTCCCCGTCGTACCGGCAACGCCGGTGGTCCCGCCTCGGCCGCCGTTGCCGACGGTGCCAGCGACGCCGGTGCTCCCGGCGTTGCCAGTCGTTCCCGCGCTACCGGTGGCCGATCCACCGCTGCCGCTCTGGCCGGTCGTGCCGGCACCTCCGGTCGTTCCGGCCGCTCCCGTGGTCCCGGCGTTCCCGGTGCCCGAACCGGCTGTCCCCGTGGTTCCTCCGGTGCCCGGATCACCGGTCTCTGAACCAGCGCAGGACGCCAGCGATAGAGGAACCAGCACGGCAGCGCTCAGAACGACGAGGTGGAACGAGCGCCGATTGGATTTTCGGTTTGCGATCATCTGACGTCCTCCGCGAGAGAAACGGGAGCAGAGAGGGACTGCAATGTGCGAACGGATCATTGGACCGACCAACCACGAAACCGCTCGGGTGCGTTGCACCGCTCGAGCACTCGCCACCAACATTCGCGCAGACGTTCCGCTTGAACGCCGTCTCGTGGAGGGCAGTCGGTTCGCTATGTAAATGCAGGTAGAGGGACGATTCGATCACACAATCGTCACTGCGCGATGCACTCGTCTTGCATGATGGCCCACAGCGCGTCGCCGAGAACGACGGCGCCTGCCTCGCTCGGGAGAATGCCGCCGGTGGCGGGGTCGGTGTATTCGGGATGGCCGGCCCACAGCGGCTGCAGGTCGACGAAGTGACACGGCACCGCGCTCTGCGCGCACGCTTGCTGCACGCGCGGTCGTAGGGCCGCGACGCCCGGAATCGCGGGGAGCTCGGGCGTGAGGAAGTAGATGACGTGTTCGACGGTTCCGTCGGCGGCCACCCGACCGAGAAACTGGCTGAACGCGCCTGCCGCGCTGGTGACGGACGCGTCCGATCCGTTTGCGACGAGCGTGTCCCACGTGCCGCCGTCCATGAGCACGACCTTCACCTTGATCGCGCCCGCCTCGCGCGTCGCGTACTGGTTCGCGATGTCGGCCATCGTCGAGGCCGCCACGGCACCGTTGACGTAATCCTCGCTTGGACCGAGGGCGCCGGCCGTGCGCGCCAGGTCCCTGACCCGCGTGCGCTGACTGCCGGGGAAAAGAATCCAGGAATCGCCGATCCACAGCACCTCGTCGGCGTTTACCTGCCCGCGGGTACAGATGCCACCGCCGTCCGGTCGTCCGTCGCCCAGATGGTTCACCTTGCCGTCGCAGCCCGCGACGATGGTGGCGAGAACGATGGCGAACGGCGCGAAGTGCCCGACGATCGCCGATCGAGCCATTGCGCGGATGCTACCATCGGCGCGATGACGTCGGGCGGAGCCCTGCTGGTCGCGCTCTTGTCCCAGAGCCCGATCGGCGCGACCGAGGCGGCGCCCGCGGCCGTGACGGCGCGGGTGCGCCTCGACGTGCGTGCCGCGGCGGATTGCACGTCGCGAGGCGAGCTGGCGGCGCGGGTGGCGGCCCGTTCCCCACGCATCCAGTTCAACGATGATGCGGCCATCTCCGCGCGGATCTCGGTCACATCCACGCGCCCCGACAACGTCGTCGCGGATCTGGTCTTCGCCACCGCGGGCGCCGAGCAGCCACCGCGTCGGTTTGTCGCGCGCTCGTGCGCGGAGGCCGCAGACGCGGTCGCGCTCATCATCGCCGTGACGCTCGATCCAACGCTGGCACGCAGACCCGCGACGGGCTCCGCTGACGACGCTGTCGTTGCGCAACCAACCGTCAAACTGCAGGATCAACCGACTGCAGCAAGACCGCCGGCACCGCCCGGTGTCGTCGAGCCCGCGGTATCGGGCGCGCAGGGGACATCGACCGCGCGCCGCCAGTTCGGCGCTTACCTCGCCGGACAAACGATGTTCGGTCCGGCACCGACCGTCATGCCCGGCGTGGCGCTGTATGGCATGGCCGCCCTCGAACGCGACGGTCCGTGGTCGCCCGCGCTGATCATCGGCGCCACGCACGTCTGGCGAGCGGACCTGTCCCAAGCCGACGGCACTGCGTCGTTCACGCTCGACGCCGCCAGCCTCGACGCGTGCCCGTTGCGGCTGCGCTGGTCGTCGTTCGCCGCACGTCCGTGCGGCTCGGCGACCATCGGGCGATTGATCGCGAGCGGCGCCGACACCGATGCCGCTGCGAGCACGCGGCGCCCTTTCGCGGCGGCGGGCGTCACGATGGTTGCCAGCTTGGGTACGACCATCGAGCTGTCGCTGCGACTGGGTCTCGGCGTCACGCTGATTCGCGATTCGTACGAGCTCGCCACGACAGTCTTTCACCGCGCCAGCGCCATCACGACCTCGGCGAGCCTGGGAGTCGGCGTCCGCTGGCACTGACCCGACCTCCGCGTCACGGTTTCGCGAGGCCGGCGATCTCCGCGACGCGAGCAGCCAGCAGAGAGCCGCGATGTTCGGCCACGAATCGCTCCGCCAGCGCACGCGCCTCGCCGTCTCGGCCGAGATGCATCAGCGCCTCGACCTTGAGCGCGGTTGCTTCGGGACGGAACAGCCCGGCCGGATACTTGTCCTGGTAGCGGCGCAGGATCTCCAGCGCGCGGCGGTCGGAGCGCTCCGCCACTGCCGCGCGCGCGGCATCGATGAAGGCGGTTTGATCCGTCAGAGCGCCAGTGGCCGTGGTGACGCGGCTGCGGCGGTTTGTGGCGGCCGGCGCTGACGGACGCTCACTCACGTCGCTGGACGGCGGCGTGGGCGTCTGTACGGCCGACACCGGCACTGCCACCAACGCAGCAGCCTCAGGTCGTTCAGGAGGCGAAGCGTGGCGTGTTCGTGTGCCGATGACCGCGCCAGCGACGACCAATCCAAGCACGCCGGCCGAGATCCACGGCCACACCGCGGCGCCCACAGCGACGGGCGCCTTCGCCGCCGCAGCACCGGCGGCCAGCGCCTTCCCGGCCGTCGCGGTCGCCGTCGCCACCGCCGCGACGGTCACCCCGAGCGCCTTGGCCATCCGCGCCGATGCCGCCGGCGATGGCTCCTTGAGGGCGGCTACGAGCATTCGCCGCTCGAAATCGGTCACGTCACTTGCCAGCAGAGGTTCGGGCAAATCATCCAGCAGGCGGCTCATGGCTTGTCTTCCTTGCGCAGGCTCTTCTCGACGCGTTCCGCCGCGGAGCGGAACTGCTCGCGCGCGCGGCGCAGGCGCGACGCAACGCTACCCAGCGGAATCGCCAGCAGCTCCGCGATCTCGGGTGACGTCAGACCTTCGAGCTCGTAGAGCACGAATACCTCGACCAGCTCGGGATCGACCTTTGACAGCACGACATCGCACAGCTGCATGTCCTCTCTCCTGTCACCAGCGTCGCGGATGCCGGAGAGACGCTGATCCATGTCGTCATCCAGTTCCCACCGCACGGTCTTGCGGCCGAGCGAGTGAGCGACGCGCACGGCAGTCGCAATCAAAAACGATCGTTCGCTCTCTGGCCTGATGTCATCCAGCCGCTCGGCGGCGAGCAGGAACGTCTCCTGGGTCGCATCTTCCGCGGCCTCCGCCGTCAGGCCGCGGCGTCGCAGCGCACGCCACACGCTGGCATGATGAGCGTTGAAGATCCGTTCCAGGCGACACCTGTCCACCTCTGTGGCTGGTATTCGCTCGGCCGGCGCTGCCATCGTCACAACTTTGACATCCGTGTTGCCCGAGACTGACCCTGCCGTATTGGTATGCAGTCAGCGGGCGTATTCGATCACCAAAAAGCGATGACGCTTACCGCTAGCGCTGGCGCGCGGCGGCTCGGGTCTGGTCCGGCGTCTCGCCGAGCACCTCTTTGTAGCGCCGCGAGAAGTGCGCGTAGTCGACGTACTGCAGGGACAGCGCGAGATCCGTGAGGTCGGTGTCCGGGCGCGCGTGCAACGTCGTGGCCGCCTCCTGCATCCGGCGGCAGTCGATCAGCCATTTCGGCGTGACGCCGATGTGGCTGACCACCAGCCGTTCCAGGCTGCGGGGTGACAGGCCGGCCCGACGCGCGAGCTCGGTGACGCGCACGATCGTGGCGTCCTCCTCGGCGAGCTGGCTGACGCGGTTCACGAGCCGCCCCTGCTCGTCCACCTCCGCCGCGACGGGGCCGAGCCACAGCGCAGTCAGCGCGGCGAGCCGCGCGACGTGGTCCGCCTGGCCCATCGCTCTTTCGACCGCGTCGATCGGAGCGTCGATCACCGGCCGGCTCTTGCCGACCAGCTTGCTCGGCGCGATCGGGGACAGCAGCACGCCGGCGGCGGGGCGCAGGAGCAGACCCAGCGCCCACCCGCGACCGGACAGCTTGCGAACGTGAAGCTTTGGATCTGGCCCGTAGAGCGCCGCCGTGCCGTTCATGATCACCAGGTTGAACGTCGGGTAGGTGAGGACGCGCTGCTGGTTGACCTCGCCGGGCGGCAGCTGCCACCGGGCGATCCAGACGTGGCGCACCAGGTCTGCCAGCCCGCGGCCAACGTCGAAACGTTGCAGCTCGACGCCCGGTGAGCCCGGGTTCAGGTGTCCTTTTGATTCCGGCACGTCACTGCCCCTGTCGCGAAAGTACAAGACGGGGGCGTGTGTCGTTCGTAGCGTAACGCGCATGGAGACTCAACAACCCATTCGCGCGGCCAGCGGGCCGCACACCACGAACGGAAGACCCAACGCCAGCACGGCCCTCACGCCCCACCTGGTCGTGACGCCGGCGGAGCAGGCCATCACCTTCTACGAGACCGTCTTCGGGGCGCGCGTCCTGGACGTGACGCGGTTTCCGGGAGCGTCCGCCGTGGCGCACGCCGAGCTCGACTTCGGGCTGGGTAAGCTCACGCTCAGCGACCCGCTGCCGGACTACGGGCTCGTGGCGCCCGAGCCGGCGCGCGGCACCAGCTTCTCCGTGGCGCTGTACGTGCCGAACGTCGACGAGGTGGTCGCACGCGCTGTCGCCGCGGGCGCCACCCTGCGCGAGCCTGTGACGACGTTCGTGTCCGGCGATCGCTACGCGTCGCTGGTCGATCCGTACGGCGTCCGCTGGGCGATCATGACCCGCGTCGAGGATCTGTCGCCGGACGACAGCCGCCGCCGCATCGAAGAATGGTCGAAGGCCCGAACGCCAAAGTAGATCGGAACACCGGAAACCCGCCCCCCTGACGACGCGCCCCTGCTCCCAGGCAGCGAGCGCGCGAAAAACTTCTCGCCTCCCGACTCAAAGGGACTGGGGTAGGCGAAAGGAGACGTCATGTTCTCAGCGAATCAGGGTTCAGGAAGGGTGTGTTGCGTCGCCGTGGCGGTCACGGCCGCGCTCGGCGCTGGCTGTGGCGGCCTCGCCACCGAAGCCGATGGCGATGACGTCCAGGTGGTGTCCAGCGCGCTGACCGCGCAGCAGCGGCTGGCGGCGTGCGACCAGGATCCGCGCGTCATCGCCGGGCTGGTCACCCGGCAGATCTGCGCGGGCGCCCGCATCTTCTTCGACGAGACCTTCGGCGGCAACGGCCGCACCTGCGGGAGCTGCCACCCGGCCGCGAACAACTTCACGATCGACGTCCCGTTCATCGAGGCGCTGCACGCGACCAACCCGATGGATCCGCTGTTCGTCAACGAGTTCGTCCCGGCGCTGGCGAACCTGGAGACCCGAGACCTGCGCAACGCCGCGGCGATCCTCGAGAACGTCGACGGGTTCGAGGCCCCGACCGAAAAGTTCGTGTCGCGGTCGGTGTCGCACATGTTGTCGCTGGCGACGAGCATCGCGCGCGATGTGGGGGACGGCACCAGCGCCACGTTCGTCGAGCGGGCCGGCTGGGGCGGTGATGGTACGGTCGACGGCTCGCTGCGAGCGTTCCTCAAGGGCGCGGTCGAACAGCACTTCACGAAGACGCTGGCGCGACGGCCCGGCATCGACTTCCGCGTCCCGACCGCCCTGGAGGAGGACCTGGCCCGGGCCTTCCAGCTGTCGCTCGGGCGCCTGAACGAGCTGAACCTGCAGCAGGTCAACATCTTCGACGCCGAAGCCAACGAGGGGCGGGTCGCGTTCCTCGACCCGCAGCGCGGACGCTGCAACATCTGCCACGTCAACGCGGGCGCCAACTTCATCGACACGGGCAAGAACCGCAACTTCGACAACGGCGTGCGCTTCATGGGGGCGCAGCTGACCGTGGGCTTCTTCAACGGCATCGGCATCGCCGACGCCGGCTTCGGCGGGCGGAACCAGGCGCAACCCAACGTCGACGTCAACGGCATCGGCTTTCCGAACGGGTTCGGCAACCTGACGTTCAGCCCGCCGCCGCTCATCGAGGCGGCCGACACGGGCCCCTTCTTCCACACCAACCTGCAGCTCATCAGCCAGGGTGACCCGCGCGACATCGAGCAGGCGGTGATCTTCTACGCCGACAGCTTCACCGGGTCCGCGCCTTTCGGCCGGTCGCTGGGCGGCCAGGCGCTGGAGGCGCGGTTTGGCTCGAAGCTGGATCTGCAGCCCACGGACGTCGGCCGGATCGCGCGCTTCCTGCGCGTCTTGAACGGCGCCTTCAACCTCGACATGTCGAAGCAGCGCCTGGACGCGGCGATGACGCTGGTCAACCGGTTCCACGACACGCGCGCCGACGTCCAGAAGCGCTTGATGGAGCTGGCCGTCGAGGAGATCGACGATTGCCTGCGGGTGCTCGGGACCAGCATCTACCCGGTGGCCGTCGAACGGCTCGGGCTGGCCAAGGCCGAGATCGCCGCCGGGCTGACGGCCACCAGCTGGTCGACGCGGCAGAACCGCATCTCCAATGCCATCTCGCGCGTGCTGAACGCGCGAGATCAGTTCGGCGCCAACATCAACTTTCAGCTGGGCCAGGGGAACCTGATGTTCTGATCGTCTGCGCGGCGCAGTTCGCCGTCGCCAACGCCGCCGCGTACGACGACAATGGGACCGTGGCGGTCGTCCTCAAGCACCTCGTCGAACGCCCGCGGCCGTGCTCGTACCTCCCCGACGCGACCGCCTCGCTCGAGTATCGGGTGCTCGTCGACGTCAGTGCCGCCGAGCTGGAGGCGCTGCTCGAGCGTGGCTGGCGTCGCTTCGGCGTCGGCTACTTCCGCCCCGCCTGCGCGTCGTGCGCCGAGTGCGTCTCGTTGCGCATCCCGGTCGCGCGCTTCGAGCCCTCGCGCGGTCAGCGGCGCGCGCTGCGAAAGGCGGCGGCTCTGCGACCGGTGGTCGGGCCGGCGATCGTCGACGACACACGCGTCGCGCTGCACAGGACGTGGTACGCCGACCGCGAGCGGGCGCGAGGCTGGGAGCCGTCATCGCTCGACGAGGACGCCTACGCCGAGCAGTTCGCGTTTCCGCACCCGTGCGCGCGGGAGGTCGCCTATTACGACGGCACGCGCCTGGTGGCCGTGGGGCTGTGCGACGAGACGGCGCGGGCGTGGAGCGCGGCCTACTTCTTCTACGATCCCGCGTACGCCGCGTATTCGCCGGGCGTCGTTCACGTCTTGAACCTGGTTCGCATCGCACGCGAGCAGGGCAAGGACCACGTCTACCTGGGCTTCCGGGTGCAGGGCTGCGCGTCGATGCGCTACAAGGCGCTGTTCCGCCCGCACGAGCTGCTCACGACTCGCCCCGGTCTTGGCGAGCAGCCGCGCTGGATCGCCCCGCTGCCCAGTCCCTGACCTGACGAAGGCGCGGGCGCTGTCTAGCGCCGGTATACAGCGCGGAGCCTGACCGACAGGTTTGTGTCCCCGCGGGCGACATCTCGCCATGGCAGAGGTTCGATGTCGGCAAGATGTTAGGTGCCGGTCCTGTAGGATCGTGCCTTCGATGACGGGCCTCAGGCAGCTTTGGCTCGTCGCGCTCGTCGCCTCCTGCGGCGGGGCTGCGCGGTCGCCGAGATTCGATGGCGGCCCGATCGACGGCGGCTCGATCGACGCCGGCTCGATCGACGCCGACGCGATTGACGGCGGCAGCATCGCCGCGATCGTGACCCGCTATGACTATCGCTTCGACCTCGCCAGCGGAGAGGCATCCAGTCGCCTCGCCGTGCGCACCGACGCCACCGGATCCGGGTGCGTCGAGCTCGCGAGCCGCCTCCCGCTACGCGACATCGTCGCGTCGCCCGACGGCGCGGGCGCGCCGGGGCTCGTGGCCGCGCAGGCAGACAACCGGGTGACCGTGTGCGGCGCGCACACGGCCAGTGGCACATTCACGCTCGACGCGCGGACGACGGTCGTCGAGGGGGTGGATCCCATCACCGGTGTCGGCTTCTTGCGCGCCGTCGATCGTGGCGGGAACGCGTTCTCCTATCTGCTCGGCTGGATTGAAGCCTGCGACCGGCTCGGCCCGTGCGATCCCGCGCCCGCTCGCCTCGCGCGCTTCACCTTCGACGTCAGCCACGGCGCGGGCGACACGGTCCTCTGCCCTGGCGCGCGCATCCCCGGCGGCGACACCACGCGCTGCGAGCTGCTCGGCAGCCCCGCGCCCACCTACTCGTCGTTTGCGATCGCGGCGAACGCGGGCTGGCGTCGCGCGCCGCTGGTCACCGCCGCAGGCGTGTCGGTCGCCACCTTCGAGGCGTCACCGGGAACGGTCACGGCCGCGCTCGATCCGGCGCTCGTCGGCGGGTTCCTGGACTGGATGACGGCGCGCTTCGGTCCCTTCCCCTACGGCGACGAGCTGCGCATCGCGACCGGACCGGTCGCGTGGGTGGGCATGGAGCACCCCGCGAACATCGTCGTAAAGGACGATCTGCCGGCGCTCGCGGGCCTCTACCGGAACACGCCGCTCAACGTCGTGTTGCACGAGATCGCGCACCAGTGGGCGGGTGACAGGACGACGCTGGCCAGCGCGCTCGACTACGTGTGGAAGGAAGCGATCGCGGAGTTCCTCGTCTACGCCTACGAAGACGAGCGCGCGATGACCGAGGATGTCCGCGTCATGCGGGCGCTCTGGCGCCGCATCGGGCGCGGCGCCCCCTACCCGATCCGCCCGCTGGCCCCGCCCGCCGTCGATCTGTCGACGTGGACCTACGGTGGCTATGGCGCCGGTCCCATGGCCCTGTTCGTTCAGCTCGAGCCGTGGCTCGGGCGGGCGGCGCTGCTCGATGCCCTCCGGCCCTTCCTCGCCGAAGCTGGCGCGCGCAGCATGGACGATCTGCGCGTCGCGCTGGAGACGCAATCCGGCCTCGATCTTCGGCCGTACTTCGATGCGTGGGTGTTCGGCGCCAGCGAGCCGGTCTGGCCGATCTTCGACGTCACGACGGCGTCATCCGGCGGCGACACCACCGTGACCGTGACCCAGGTTCAGGATAGCGGAGTCGTGTTTCCGTGCGTCGCCGAGGTCGAGGTCCGCGGGGCCACGCAGACGAAGCGTGTGGCCGTCGACTTCGGGCTCGCGCCGACCAGCCCCGCCGCGTCGGCACGCGTGACGCTCGACGAGCCGGTGACCGGGACGCGCGTCGACCCCGATGGCCGCCTACTCGGCTGGGCGATGCCGTCCGCGCTGCCCGATCCCGCGCCCCCGTCGGTTCGCTGGCACCCGTAGTTCAGCTAGCGGGCGGCTCTGATAGGCAGAGCGTCTTCCTCGATGATGAGGCCCCGGCAATTCGAGCTACCGCATCGGCACGGCTCGGCGAGGTCGGGCGGGAACGCGTAGTCGTAGGTGATCTCTTCACCGATCGCGATCGGCCTCAAGGCGATGATCGTGGCCCACACCTGGCCGTCATCCGTGACGCCTGCATCCACCCATGCGTTCGGGTCACACGAATGATTGATGAACCGAGTCTGGTCCACCATGTCGTAGTAGAGGCCATCTTCGATCCACAGGGAGTAGCGATCGTCGACATCGTCGCCGGCCCTCCACGCAACCCCTTCGATCTCCGCGATCGGGTCATCTTCGGCGAAGGTTTTGACAGCGACCACTCCGTATCCCTGAATGGGGGATCGGACCACACATAGGCCAGGCACTTTCGGCATCGGTCGCAGTATGCAACAAAGCGCGCGATTCGCCTCGCGCGGAATCGCAGGCAACGTGATCGGGGCGTGATCCCCCGCGTCTGGCAGGACGCGGCCAGCGTCGCGGTCCCTATCTCCCGGCGCCGCGGGCCGCGGGACGTTCTACGGCGATCCGGTTACGACGACGCCGGAGGGAACGGGCGTCCAGACCGCGGCACGGGTTGGCTCATCGACATCCAACGACGTGGAGACGTGACCCACGATCACGCCACGATCGTTCACGTCGAGCGCGAACGATTGATACGGCGCCCCGGGTTGCAGCTCCTGCCACTCACGGCTGGCGGGCTGTCTCACCGCCGCCCGCAGCAACTGCCCAGGCGGTTGAATACCGCCGACAATCTGGCCAGCGGCATTGATGCCCGTGCTCATGCTCGTGGCTCCATCGGTCGGCTCGGCGTAGGTCGGTCCCGCGTCGACCATGCCCCCTGAACGGGTCCAACGAAACACGCGGGTTTCACCCGAAGGCCGCTGGTAGACGCCCGTGACCTCACTGGCATCGCTGATCGCATACGCCTCGCTGTAAGCGCCACCGAGCGCGCCGAGGTCGGTCATCGACCCCTTCGACCACAGGAATGCGTGAGACGTGCCATCCGGCATTTCCGACGTGCCAACGACGTCGTCTGACGCATTCACCGCCCAAGCCCAGCTGGAAAGACCACCGAGGGTCCCCAGCAGCTCCATCCCGCGCGTCGCGTCCCATAGGTAGGCCACCCCGGCGAACTCGGACGCGCTGGTGGTGCCCACGACATGTCCGCGATTGTTGATGCCAGTCGCCGTCGCCGACTCGACCGACCAGCTCGCTTCAGGCGACTCGAAGGCATAACGGCCGGACACGCCCAGATCTTGCGCGTGTCCTGGATCGACCCAGAGGACCGGGCGGCTCGTGCCGTCTTGCCAGTCGGCGTTTCCAACGACGACGCCGCTTTCGTTGATGGCGACGGCCGACATATGGTCCGCCGTCGCGATCCTCGCGAGGGTCACGAAGCCATTGCCGGCCGACCAGGTAAAGGCCTCCTGCCCCGAAGGGCCGAGGGCGCTGCCTGCGACTTGCCCCTGGTTGTTGATGTCAGCCGCAGCCACGGCGAGGAGACCTTCGGGCGGCGCGATCGAATCGACGCGATACACCACCTCGCGATACTCGGAGCCGGGGCTCATCAGCGGCGTCGCCGAACACGCGACCAGACACGACGGCCAAAGCAGACCACTACGAAGCAAAGCACGCATGCCCGTACCTCCCCGCACGGCAATGGAGTGGCGGTGGCACCGCCCGAAGGGTCATCAATCCACCGCGGGCAATTCGAATTCGATCGTGCGGAGGCCCTGCGTTGACCCCGCCAGTAGGCGGTGTAACCCTGTCAACGATGGACCTGGCTTCCCGGGTGAAGCTGCGCACCGCGCCGTACCTCGCGCTGGCCGTGGGGCTCGCGCTGCTCGCCCCCGCGTGCGGCGTCGGGAGCGGCTCCGTGGGCGTGAGTGGCCAAGCAGGCGCAAGCGGGGTCGCCGGCGCCGCCGGCCGCGGAGAAGCAGGTAGCGGAGGTAGCGCAGGTGGTTGCCCGAGCACGGCGGGCGCAACCGGGACGCGGTTCGTCGACCACGCGCTCGGCGCCGACGACGAAATGCACGGCCACGGGCCGGGCGCCAGCGCCTACAAGACGCTCACCTATGCTCTCAAGCAGGCGCCCGGCGAGATCTCGCTCGCGGCGGCGGACATCTATCAGGGCGGCGTCGCGGGCGAGACGCTCCCGTTTCTGCTCCAGGGCCAGCAGACGCTGTCCTGCAACGGTGCGTCTCTCGCCAACGAAGCCGACATGGGGACCTACGACGGAATCGTTCAGTTCACGGGAACCAGGAACGCCGCGACGGGCTGCAACTTCGACGGCGGAGACCAGGGCGGCTATTGCCTCGTCGTGAACGCCTCCGCGGCCTGCAGCGCGGCGCCGCACGTGATCACGAACAACGCCTTCACCGGGTGCCGCAACGTCGCGATCGTCGTGCCCAGCGGGTTCGACCACCTGCACATCACGCAGAACTCGTTCACGCTCGACTTCGCCTGCATCTACCTGATGGGCACCCACTCCGACATTCGCATCGACGACAACTCGTTCGTAGCGACAGACACCGACGTGCTCTGCGACGAAGCGGCCCCGGGGGTCACCGGATCGGGCAACGTCCGTGGCGGCGGGACGATCACCTGCAGCACGTGCGGCGGCTGCCCGTTCTGATCGCCGACCTCGGCTCGCGGCCATCGCCTACACGCTGACGATGAAGTTGTAAGCAGCGGCGATTCGTCAAGCGGAGTCGGACAGGCGACCCGCGGCGCGGAGAAGTCTCTCGATGTTCGCGAAGGCGCGCGGACCGTCGTAGTGGGCAGCAAGAGGGACTTCGGGCGCCGCCTGCGCGCGTCGAAGGAGCTCCTCTTCGTCGGAGCCCGCAAGGTCCGCGCAGATCCGGTAGAAGCCGCCCTCCCCCTCCTCGAGCGGATTGTGCGCAACCAGCAGCGACCTGATCCGTTCGACGATGGCAGGGGTGGGCGTCGGGACCAGCAACGCAACCAGCGCCCCATGATCGAGCCTGAGCTGGTGGGCCACGGCGAGCGCCGCATCCGAGCCCTTACGGCGCGCGAACGGGACGAGAATCTTCTCCTCCACGCCGATGTGCCGCAGCAGGCCGGCCCGAAACGACTCGTAGGGGCCGAGGTCGACCGTCTCGCCCGCTGCCGCCGCCCGCAGGAGGCCATCGAGGCGCTCGTGGTCGCGCCGAAGGAATTCTTCGAGGCCGAGCCCGTCAGCCATCGCTTCGTCCGCCTACCGATGTCTACTGGATCGCGGGGACTGGTTCTGCGTACGAGGTTCGAACACTCCCGAAGTAGACCAGCGGAAGGCAGCGACAAAACGGTCGACCAGGCCGAGCGAGCGCGGCGGCGAGACACTGACCGGGGACCCCGCCATGATCTTGCGCTCACGCTGGACGACGTCGTCGTCGACATCGACATCGGCGCAGCCGAGCGCCGAGAGCAGCCTCGCGAGGGAGCCGCCAAAGAAGGTAGCTGCAGGGTCCTTCGGGTACGTCATCGACTCCTCCGTTGTCCGTCCACCAAGGGAATGTGCGGTCGGCCCTGCCAGGTGGGGAGACTTTTTCCTGAACCCCGTAAGGCTATAGCCCACGGTGTGACACCGATGTCACGGTCGGGGCGGCTTGCCGACGCAAGGCCGCGGCAAGCGCCGCCGGCATCGGCAATGCATGAGCTAGAACCATGCCTCGGCCTGTGCTGATCTTGTTGTCGCTGTTGTCGCTCGTCGGCTTCTTTCTGCTCGCGGGATGCTCGGACGCCAACAGCCCGGCCGCCTGCGGCGCGCCCCCCGCCGGCAACGTGCGCGCGCCCGAAGGCGACAGCTTGTGCGCCGCACGCGACACCTGTTCGACCTCTGGACAGCCGGATCATCAGGGCTGCCCCAACACGTGCGGCTGCCTCTGCGACGAAGGTCTCTGTTACCAGCGCTCCTGCACGGCGATCGGAAACTGCGCCGAACCTCCCGTCTATCGCTGAGCGTGCCCGCCCCTGCGTGCAAAGCCCGCGCGTCCATGCGAACCTGGTCGCCTATTTTCGGGAGGCCTGATTGATTCGAGCGCGCCTGCCGGTACGCACGCTCCTCGTCGCGCTCGCGGCCTTCGCGCTCGGCTGCGATGGGCGTTCGCTCGATCCGGGGACAGATGCTGGTGGTGCCGGCGGCGCCGGCGGCATGGACGCCGGCAGGCCCGTGATCGATGCCCTCGATGCGCTCGATACGTCTGATCGCGCCGAACTGCCGAACCGGCGCGAGCCGTGCGGCAACGGACAGATCGACCCCGGCGAGCAGTGCGACGACGGCAACGCGGTGCAGGGTGACGGCTGCGCCCTGCTCTGCCAGATCGAGTGCCACTCGACGTGCGGCACCTGCGGCAGCCCGGGCCCGTGCACCGTTCAGGAGATCTGTGGCGACGGCGTGCTCAGCCGGCACGAGCGGTGTGACGACGGCAATAACCGCGGCGGCGACGGCTGCGCCAGCGACTGCAAGTCCTGGGAGCCCGGCTGGCACTGCCCGCTGGTCGGCCACCGCTGCGTCCCCACCTGCGGCGACCGGCTCGTCACCGGGTCGGAGACCTGCGACGACGGCAACGCGAGCTCCGGTGATGGCTGCTCTGCCTACTGCGTGGTGGAGTCAGGCAGCGCCCGTTGCGGCGACGGCGTCGTCTCGGGCGCCGAGGAATGCGACGGCCCCGCGACCGCCGGCGACGCCCCCGTCCCCGGCGGCTGCACCAGCGACTGCCGCATCGCCGGACCGTATTGCGGCGACGGCGTGCACAACGGCGTGGAGCAATGTGACCTCGGCGCCCGCTTCAACACGATGACCTACGGCAGCTATGATGGCTGCGCGTCGGACTGCACCTATCCCCACTTCTGCGGTGACGCGGTCGTGGATGCTGACGACGGCGAGTCGTGCGACCTCGGCCCGAACAACGGCATGGTGGGAGTGCAGTGCACCATCAACTGCCGAGTCTTCGCCATCTGACGCGCAGCCCGCCGCCTCGAGCGGCGGACGCCAGCGCACCGGCGTACAATGCGCGCACCGATGTCACGCGCGCCGTCCAGCGAAGGTCTCCGCAACGAAGCCATGCGCGCCGCGCTGACAGCGGCGCTCGCCGGCAAGCCGGCGCCGCTCGAAGATCTGCTCAGCCGCCACGGTGACGGGCATGGCGCGCGGCCGAACCTCCGGCTGGCGGCCGCGTTCGGCGCGGAGATGACGGCGCTGCCCGGGGACCCGTCGCGCCTGCTGGATCGGCTGGGCGCGAACGACGGCGCGCCAGACACGCCCGAGGTGTTCTTTCCCATCGCCGCCGCACACGGGTGGGTGGGACGCTTGCGCGCCGATCGCGACGTCGAACCGGCGTGGGCGGCGCTGGCGGTGCTCGCGGGTGACGAACGGACACCCGTCCGGCTGGGTACGCTGGACGCCCTGGCGGCGTTCGCCCGGCGTCCACACGGCGGCGATGCCCTGCTGGCGCGCGGAGCCGACTGGCTGGAGCTCGACGATCGCGAGATCCGCTTCGGCGCCGCCGCCGTGGTCGTCGAGGTGTTTGCCGACCGCCAGACGCTGACCGCGATCGCCGACCCCGAGGCGCTCCTCGACTATCTGTCGCGCGCGATCGCCGCGGTGGCCGGCGCGGCGCGCTCGGCGGAGCGCTCGGACGCGCGGCGGCGACTGCTGCTCGCGTTGCCCCGGACGCTGGGCGCCGTGGCGGCCGGCCTGCGCGGCGGTGATCGCGGCGCCGCCTGGCTAGAGGAAGAGTGCCGCAGCGCCCGTCACCCCGACGTCCGGGACGCGCTGTCCAAGACCATCCTGCTCCTCGCCGACAAGGCGTCCGGCCAGAGCGCCGCGCTGGCCCAGGGACTGCGCGCCGCGCTCGAGGGCAGCGCCAAGCCGGCGCGCGATCCCACGCGCAAACGCCCGGGCGCCGCCCGCGGTCGAACGTCACGCCCGATGCGCTGAGCGCCGTCCCGGCAGCCGCGGTCGGGCGCGGCGAGCTTTGCCGCCCTGAACGAGGCGCAGAGAACCGCGGAGCTGGCGCCCGAGCGAGGTGCCCCGTCGGTCATCCGCTTCACGCCGCTCGAGCAGCCTGAGGACGGCGGCCTCCTCGCGGCGCAGGCCACTGGCCGTGCTCGGCAGTCGGACGTCCGTTCGCGCGGCGAGGGTGGAGGGCAGCGATCCGTCGAGGTACGACGAGATGATCGCCGGATGGACGTAACACTTGCGGCAAACCGCGAGCGTGTTTCCCAGACGCTGAGCGACACCTGAGATCGCTCGGGCGACTTCGCGGTTGTTCGGACGAACGGCCCGGCCACCGGCCCGCCGAACGGCCGGCAGCTGGCCAAGCGCGGTGGCCGCCAGGACGGTGCCGGCCCAGGTGCGGAAGTCCTTGGCGGTGAAATCATCCCCCGCTGCCTCGCGTATGTAGCCATTGACGTCGGCGGAGTCGATCGCGACGGGGCTGCCGTCGTCGTCGATGTACTGGAACAGCTCCTGCCCTGGCAAATCACGGCAGCGGCGGACGATGCGCGTCATGATCGGATCCTCGACGGCGATCTGGTGCTCGACGCCGCTCTTGCCGCGAAAACGGAAGCGCAACTTTGTCGCCCCGATCTGCACATGGCGATCCTTGAGCGTCGTCAGACCAAACGACTTGTTGCTGCGCGCGTACTCCTCGTTGCCGACGCGAATGAACGTGGTCTCGAGCAGCCGCGCCACGGTCGCGAGCACCTTTGCGCGCGGCAGCCCGGGGCGGCGCAGATCGGCCGCGACCCGCCGGCGCAGCCCCGGCAGCGCGTGTCCCAGCGCGATCATGCGCGTGTACTTGGTGCCGTCGCGCTCCTCACGCCAGCGCGGATGATAGCGATACTGCTTGCGCCCGCGCGCGTCGCGTCCCGTCGCTTGCAGGTGGCCCTCGGCAGATGGGCAGATCCAGACGTCGCGCCACGCCGGCGGGACGGCGAGCTTGCGAATGCGCTCCAGCGTCGCCGCGTCGCGGATGACATGCCCGGCGTCGTCCTCGATCGCGAACGTGTCGATCCAGCGCCGCCCCTGCCTCACTCTTGCCCACGCGGCGACGCCGCAGCCCGGGCCGGTGGTCGTCGACGTAGCGAAGGCCGGCGGCGCGGGCCGAGGCGGCGGGATCGACGACCTCGACATCCCGTTCCTCCAGCCGAGCTGCCGCGGTCCCCCGCACCGCGACCTACTCGCAGTCTGCGACGATCACCGTCACGTTGTCCGGCCCTCCCGCCGTCAGGGCCGCCTTGAATCAACTCGTGGGTGACGTAGTTGATGTCGCCGGCGCCCAGAATTTGGGCGATCTCCTGGTCGGGAACCGGGCCATGCAGGCCATCCGAGCAGAGCAGGATCCGATCGCCCCGACGCAGGGGCACCTCGAATTTGGCCGGCTCGATCGTCGATTGCGTTCCGACCGCCTGGAGCAGGACGTGGCGGTAGCGGTAGGAGCTGACGTCTTCGGGCCGAAGCGCCCCGGCCTCCACCAGCTGGTTGGCCATCGTCTGATCGCGGGTCAAGCGCTGCAAGCGACCGTCGCGCAGAAGGTAGGCGCGCGAATCGCCGACGTGCGCGACGAACAGTCGGTCCGGCAGCACGATGGCCGCGGTGCAGGTGGTCCCCATCCCGCGGGTCGCGGGGTGCGCCTTCGCCTCCGCCAAGATGGCCCCGTTGGCGCCTGCGACGGCGCTCTCCAAGGAGTCACCGGGAGAATCTGTCACCGCCGAACCGGCGCCGACCAGTTGCTCCTTGATGGCCTCCGCCGCGATCCGCGCGGCAAGGTCCCCGGCGGCAGCGCCGCCCATCCCGTCGCAGACCAACAGCAGGATTCCCTGTTGCGAAAGCGGGATCTCCGTCCGGCTACAAGGATTGCTCAAGTCGCCCGACCGCAAATCGGCGATCACGTACGTGTCCTGGTTTTCCGCGCGCCGCGCGCCAATATCCGTGGCCCCGCAGATCGCCAGATGGTGACCAGGCAGGGCGACGCTCTGGTCCCAGGTCTGCGTCGTTGACTGATTCATCTGGGCAACTTAAGGCTGGGTCTGTCAGAAGAGGTGTTGTTTCACCTTGGCCAGAACCAAGGCCAGCGCCGAGGCGCCCAGAACCACCCGCACGGGAGTGCTGTTCAGGATGCGTTTCGCTCGACTTGGCGCCTTCTTCACCGCCGCCCGCGCGTGCTTCCGGCGGGCGCCGGCATGAAGCCGACCCGCGACCGACGCCCGCGCCGATTCAGTCTTCTTCGCCGCGGTCTTCGCCGCCTTCTTGACGGAACCGGCCGACATCACTGACTTCTTCTGTATCGTGCTCATGCACAGTCGTAGAGCCACGATCGTGCCAAGTCACCCGACGCGTAAGTCGCCGCCTTACGAGCTACAGGCGCCACCGTACGGTAACCACGCAACGCTGTCGTTACTGTGCAGCTACGCTCCCGCCGGGCGGGATGGACCACGTGCACCTTGATCGCGCTGAACTACTTGTGCCCAGGGACAGAGTCGAACTGTCTACACATGGATTTTCAGTCCATTGCTCTACCAGTTGAGCTACCTGGGCGGTTTCGAGTCCGCGTTGTCTATCAGAAAAATCGGCCGAGGTCAGCCGTCGCGACGAGCACACGCCAGATCGGCTCCGGCGCCGGTCTTTAGCTGCCAGCCGCCGCCGGCCTGGCGCTCGCGCGCGTCGGGGCGGTATTCACTGCGGGCGTCGGGTTTCAGCAGCTCACAGGGGTCGAACCAGTGCAGCGTCCGCACCGAATCGAGCACCGGCGGCAGGTCGCCCGTGAACTCGTCGTTGTCGGGGCAGCGGTGGTGCCACAGGGCACCGCGGTCGGGCAGCGATTCGAAGCAGAGGATCTCCTTCACGCCGCCGTTGCAGTTGATCGCGACGACCAGGATGCGCCCGGGAAGCTCCGCGCTCTCCGGCACCCGCACGACGACGTCGTGGTGAAACTCGCCCTGCTGCCAGTGGTCGACCAGGTCGTAGCCGCCGGCGCGGGTCCGGAGCTCCGACAGCAGCGCGCCGAGACCAAGTTGCCGAGACAGCTCCTGCAGCACCCCTGAATGATAGGGGCCGCGCGGTGGTCCCGCCATTTCCGTCCTCGAAACTCTGATGCCGGCGCTCCGGCAGAGCCGTGAATTCCTGAGGAAAACGAGCAAGCCCGAGCACGATCACCCGACGTGCAGGGATGGCACGGAGGCTGCTAACCTGGACCGCACATGCTCGCGACGCGCCCCACCCTCTTCGCCGCGCTCGTGATTGGCATGCTGGCCGCTCGCTTCCTCATGTGGCAGCGGCACGCTGGACCCGGGCACGGGCTCGGCCGGCGCGAGCGGTGGCGGCGGCGCGGGCGGCGGACAGGCCTGCGGGCCGGTGTGCGACATCTATTGCGCGTACGGGAACGTGCTGGACGCTGACGGCTGCCCGACCTGCTCGTGCAAGCCGGACCCGGGCTGCCCGATGATCCAGCCCGACTGCGGCCGCATCTACTGCGCCTACGGCTTCGCCACCGACGCGCGCGGCTGTGCAGAGCTGCCAGTGCGCCGCGGCGCCCGATCTGCGACGGCGTCGACGCCAGAGAATTGTGCACGAGTCGCTCCCGCCGATGTGCGACGTGCGATGCCGGCCGCGCGTGCGCCGAAAGCGAGTGCGGCGGACCGCCGCCTCCGGTTCAGCCTGCCCCCTGCCCCGACGGATCGGTGCCGCCGTTCGAATGCGTCCGCAACGACAACCGGCGGACGTGCGGATGGCGGGTCAGCGCCTGCCCGCCTCCGCCCGCCGTCTAAGGCTCACCCCTTGACGCACCTTGCTGGTGCCCTGACCGTGGAGTAGCCTTCGGTCGCTTCCGGGCCCCCCCAGCATGCTCAGCCTGCTTGCAACACTGCTCGCCTCCGCGTCGCTGCCGGCGGTGCCGTCGGCCAGCGTCACGTGCGCGGACGGGCCCGCCAGCTGCGACGCGGCCTGGGTATTCATGGCGCCGCCCGCCGCCGACCGCGACGAACCGCGCGACTACGCCACTCCGGCCGAGGTCGAATGCCCGACGCCCGCGGGTGACGCCGAGCTGGGCGAGTGCGCCAACGAAGGTCCTTTCAATCTCTGGTACCGCATGTCGCGCTTCGCCGAGCCCGATCCGGGTGGCGTGGGCACCGCTCCCGCGCGCCGGTCGGCCATCAAGATCTCCAGCTCGTCCTACGGCGCGCCACACGACGCGACCCCGCGCACGGCGCCCGACGCCCCTCAGCTGGCGCTGTTCGCGGTGCCGACGCTGCCGCCGGCCGACGGCGCACTCGACTTCAGTACAGACGCGCGCGGCCCAGCCGCGCGGCCCATTGCGCCTCCCGAACGCCCGCCCCGGGCCTGACGCGGCAGCAATCGGTTTCGGCGCGCACGCGGAGAAGCCGCGTTCCGCGTGCGCCGGTTTTTCGTTCGCGCGGCGTGTGTGAAGTTTTGTCCGTTACGTGAGGAGATTCGTCATGAGCAAAGGCACAGCAATAGTCGTTTTGATGGTCGTGTTGGGGGGCGGCTTCCTGCTTGGGAAGGCCGTCACTCGCAGCAAGGACGGTAGCGGCGGCAACACCGCGACCGCGTCGGTCGCGAAGCCCTCGGCGGCCGACAGCAAGAACGCCGTCGGCATCGGCGACGGCGTCGACCGCGCGCGCGTGCCGCTGGACGGCGCGAACAAGGGATCGGCGGACGCGAAGGTGAACATCGTCGCGTTCTCTGACTTCCAGTGCCCGTTCTGCAGCCGCGTGCTGCCGACCATGGAGAAGATCGAGAAGGAGTACGGCAAGCAGGTCCGCGTGTGGTTCCGCCACAACCCGCTGCCCTTCCACCAGGACGCGCCGCTGGCGTCGGAGGCCGCGATCGCGGCCGACGCGCAGGGCAAGTTCTGGCCGATGCACGACAAGATGTTCGCCAACCAGCAGAACCTGAAGCGCCCCGACCTGGAGAAGTACGCCCAGGAGGTCGGTCTCGACATGGGCAAGTTCAAGGAGGCGCTGGACAAGGGGACGGGCAAGGCCCGCATCGCCACCGACATGGCGGTCGCCAAGCAGATCAACGTCCAGGGGACGCCGAACTTCTACCTCAACGGCCGCAACATCCAGGGCGCGCAGCCGTTCGAGGAGTTCAAGAAGGTGATCGACGAGGAGATCGGCTTCGCCAACAAGCTGATCGCCAAGGGCATCGCGCCGGGCAAGGTCTACGCGACGTTCATGGAGAAGGCGAAGACGTCGGCCGCGGCACCGGACGCTGCGAAGCCGCAGCCGCCGCAGAAGGCGCCGGGCGCGGGCAACGAGGTCTACAAGCTGGCGCTCGTCGACGCGCCGAGCAAGGGCGCGAAGCAGCCGAAGGTCACCATCGTCGAGTTCTCCGAGTTCCAGTGCCCGTTCTGCAGCCGCGTCAACCCGACGATCTCCGAGGTGCTGAAGACGTACGGCAACGACGTGCAGGTGCAGTTCCGGCACAACCCGCTCCCGTTCCACAACAACGCCATGATCGCGTCGATCGCGAGCGAGGCGGCGCGCGAGCAGGGGAAGTTCTGGGAGATGCACGACAAGCTGTTCGCCAACCAGCAGGCGCTGGAGCGCGCCGAACCTCGAGAAGTACGCCGAGGAAATCGGCCTCAACATGGGCAAGTTCAAGGCCGCGCTGGACAGCCGAAAAGGGCAAGGACCGCATCAAGCGCGACATGGATGACGCCGCCAAGTTCGGCGCGCGTGGCACGCCCAACTTCTTCATCAACGGCCGCAACCTGCGTGGCGCGCAGCCGATCGAGGCGTTCAAGGCGACCATCGACGAGGAGATCAAGAAGGCGGACGCCAAGCTGGCGTCGGGAACGCCGCGCGGGCAGCTCTACGCCGCGCTGACCAAGGAAGGCCTCGACAAGGCGGCGCCGCCGCCGGCGCAGCCCGGTGCGCCGGACGCGAACACGCGCTTCCGCGCCGACCCCAAGGGCGCGCCGTCGAAGGGCGCCAAGGACGCGCTGGTGACGATCGTCCAGTACTCGGACTTCCAGTGCCCGTTCTGCAGCCGCGTCGAGCCGACGATGGACAAGATCCTCGAGGAGTACAAAGGCAAGGTCCGCGTCGTGTGGCGCGACCTGCCGCTGCCCTTCCACAACAACGCGATGCCCGCCGCGATCGCGGCGCGCGCCGCCGGTGAGCAGGGGAAGTTCTGGGAGATGCACAAGAAGCTGTTCGAGAACCAGTCGGCGCTCGACCGCCCGGCGCTCGAGAAGTACGCGAGCGAGCTGGGGCTCAACATGGGCAAGTTCAAGGCCGCGCTGGACGGCAACAAGTGGAAGGAAGACATCGAGGCCGACGCGGCGGGCGGCGGCAAGATCGGCGCGCGTGGCACGCCGGCGTTCTTCATCAACGGCAAGTTCCTGTCGGGCGCGCAGCCGTTCGAGGCGTTCAAGGCCAAGATCGACGAGGAGCTGAAGACCGCCGAGGGGCTGGTCGCCAAGGGGACGCCCAAGGCGAAGGTCTACGAAGCGCTGATGAAGGACGCGAAGGCCTGACGTGCCGGCGGCACCGGCGGCGCCGCCGGGTGGCGGCCAGCCGGAGGCGGGTCCGGAAGCCGACACCAAGGTCTACGCGGTGCAGGCTGGCAAGTCGGCGTCGAAGGGGCCGGCGACGGCGCCCTTGCAGGTCGTCGTGTTCTCCGACTTCCAGTGCCCGTTCTGCACGCGCGTCGAGCCGACGCTGACCCAGCTGGAGAAGCAGTACCAGGGCAAGGTCCGCACGGTGTGGAAGAACTACCCGCTACCGTTCCACAACAACGCGGAGCCTGCCGCCCAGGCGGCGATGGCCGCTCAGGCGCAGGGGAAGTTCTGGCAGATGCACGACAAGCTGTTCGTCAATCAGCAGGCGCTGGACCGGCCGAACCTCGAGAAGTACGCCCAGGAGCTCGGCCTCGACATGGCCAAGTTCAAGGCCGACATGGACTCGGGGAAGTACAAGGACGCCGTCCAGGCCGAGATGAAAGAGGGCCAGGACCTGGGCGTCAACGGCACGCCGGCGGTGTTCATCAACGGGCGCAAGATCGCGGGCGCCTACCCGTTCGAGACGTTCAAGAAGATCGCCGACCAGGAGATGGCGAAGAAGACGGGCAAAAAAGGCGGCTGACGGGCGGCTGACGCCCTACTAGCGCGGCCCGGGGAGGACGCCTGTTTGGTCCTCCCCGCGGTCGCGGATACGATTGGCTCATGCTCATCGTGATGAAAGCGGATGCGTCGCGCGCCGACGTCGCCGCGGTCGAAGACAAGGTGCGTGGGCTCGGGTTTACGCCGAACGAGATCCCGGGCTCCACGCGCCTGGCCATCGGCATCACGGGCAACCAGGGTCCGCTGGACCCTGGCACGTTCACGACCATGTCGGGCGTCGCCGACGCGGTGCCGGTTTCGAAGGCATGGAAGCTCGTGTCGCGCGAGGTGAAGCCCGACGACACGTTCCTGGACATCGGCGGCGCGCGCATCGGCGGCGGCCACTTCGGCGTCATCGCCGGCCCGTGCGCGGTCGAGAGCCGCGAGCAGGTCGAGGACGCCGCGACCGCGGTCAAGGCGGCGGGCGCGCACTTCCTGCGCGGCGGCGCGTTCAAGCCGCGCACGTCGCCGTACGCGTTCCAGGGGATGAAGGAAGAAGGCCTGAAGATTCTGGCCGACGCGCGCGCCAGGACCGGGCTGCCGGTCGTCACCGAGGTGATGGACACGCGCGACGTCGAGCTGGTGGCGCGCTACGCGGACGTGCTGCAGGTCGGCGCGCGCAACATGCAGAACTTTTCGCTGCTGGAAGCGGTGGGCTCGCAGCCCCGCGCGGTGATGCTCAAGCGCGGCCTGTCGGCGACCATCCAGGAGTTCCTGATGGCGGCGGAATACATCCTCAAGCAGGGGAATTACAAGGTCGTGCTGTGCGAACGCGGCATCCGGACGTTCGAGACGATGACGCGCAACACGCTGGACCTGGGTTCGATCCCGCTGATCAAACGGCTGACCCACCTGCCCATCATCGTCGACCCGTCGCACGGCACCGGCGACCGCGCGTCGGTCCCCGCCATGGCGCGGGCGGCGGTGGCGCTGGGGGCGGACGGGCTGATGGTCGAGGTGCACCCCAACCCCGAAAAGGCGCTGTCCGACGGCCCCCAGTCGCTGACGCCGGCGGCGTTCGCGTCGCTGATGGAGTCGGTGCGCGCCATCGCTCCCATCGTAGGATTGAGGCTCTGACATGAAACACCCGAAGCCTCCTGCCGCGACAGCAAGCACCGCCAGCAACACCGGCGTTCGCCGCATCATCCCCCTCGCCGTCACGGCGGTGGCCATGAGCGTCGTCGCCGTCGCGTTCGCGATGGGCGCGCGCGACACGCTGTCGCGCACGCGCGACGGCGCCTGCAAGGCGCTGGAGCCGGACCCGATGCCGGCGGCGATCGTCGACGGCAACCCGCCCGAGTTCCAGCTGCCCGACGCCGGCGGCAAGATGGTGTCGCTGAGCGCGCAGCGCGGCCACCCGGTGATGCTCAACTTCTGGGCGACGTGGTGCCCGCCGTGCGTCGACGAGATCCCGGCGCTGGAGGATCTGGCGCGCCGCATCGACGGCACTGACCTGCGCCTGATGGCCGTCAGCGTCGACGAGACCTGGGACATCGTCCGCAGGTTCTTCGCCAAGGGGACGCGCATCGGCGTGCTGCACGACGCGTCGAAGGACCTGCCCAAGAAGTACGGGACGGAGAAGTACCCCGAGACCTTCCTGATCGATGCGAAGGGCAAGGTCCGCTACTTCTTCGCCAACAAGCGCGACTGGACCCGCCCCGAAACCGTCGCCTGCCTGGAAAGCCTGCGCTGACGTAGAATCGCGCGCGATGCGCGTCAACGGCCGGCGGCTCGCGCTCGTGTTGCTCGATCGCGGCGAGCGCGGCTGCGGTGCGCCCCGTCGACGGGCGCGCCGCCGAACACCGGCGCGGCCGGCGCCGGCCGCGGGGGCGCGCGGCGGATCTGGCGGGAGCACCGCCGGTGGAACGACGGGCGGGAGCGCCGTCGCCGGAGCGACCGGGACGGCGGGCGGCGCGGGAGGTGGCGTCGCTGGCGCGGCGGGTACAAACGCGGGTAGCGGCGGCCGCGGTGGCGTCAGCGGTACCACGGGCAACGCCGGCGCGGCGGGCGGTGCAGGCGCGGGCGCGGCGGGCAGCGGCGGCGCGGCTGGCCGCGGCGGCGCCAGCGGTGGTGGTGGCGCGGGCGGACGCGGTGGCGCCGCGGGGAGCGCCGGCGCCGGTGGACGCGGTGGCGCCGCGGCGGCGCGGCGCGGGCGGCGCGCTCGCCACGGTCGAGATGGTCGACATCACCGACGTCTGGTCGGGGCACCCGGTCGCGTTTGCGCTGGTGACGCGCGGCGATCAGCAGTTCGCCGCGTTCTTCGACGCCAACCGCCGCATGACGGTCGCGCAGCGGACGCTCGGGACGACGACGTGGCAGCTCACGCGGCTCGACAACACGCTCGGCTGGGACAGCCACAACTACGTCACGATGGCGATCGACAGCACCGGCTTCCTGCACGTGTCCGGCAACATGCACAACGTGCCGCTGATCTATTACCGCAGCACGCGCGCGCTGGACGCGACCAGCCTGGCGCGCGTCACGTCGATGGTCGGCAGCAACGAGCAGAGCGTGACGTATCCCGAGTTCTTCCAGGGCCCGACCGGCAACCTGGTGTTCATCTACCGCGACGGCGGCAGCGGCAACGGCAACCACATCTTCAACACCTACGACACGGGGACGCGCGCGTGGCGGCGGCTGCTGGGCACGCCGCTCACCGACGGGCAGGGGCAACGCAACGCCTACCCGGTCGGCCCGGTGCTGGGCCCCGACGGCTTCTATCACCTGGTCTGGGTGTGGCGTGACACGCCCGACGCCGCGACCAACCACGATCTCAGCTACGCCAGGAGCCGCGACCTGGTCACGTGGCAGTCGGCCGCCGGGACGCCGCTGACGTTGCCGATCACGCTGGGCACCAGCGACGTCGTCGATCCGGTGCCGTCGGGCGGCGGCATGATCAACAACAACACCAAGGTCGGCTTCGACAGCCAGAACCGAGCGGTGGTCGTCTATCACAAGTACGACAGCGCCGGTAACACGCAGCTCTACAACGCGCGCTTCGAAGGCGGGCGCTGGGTCCGCTACCAGACGTCGATGTGGACCACGCGCTGGAACTTCGGCGGCAACGGCACGCTGGTGTTCGAGATCGAGGTCGCCGGCGTCAAGGTCCAGCCCGACGGCACGCTGACGCAGGACTGGTACCACGCGCGCAACGGCGGCTGGGGCGCGTTCCGCCTCGACGAGACCAACCTGCGCGCGGCCGCGACGATCGAGCGGCCGCTCCCCTACCCGCGCGCGCTGGACACGCCGCAATCGACGACCGCCGGGATGGTTGTCCGGTGGGCACCCGACACCGGGGCCGCCCCCAACTCGAGCGTCCGCTACCTGCTGCGCTGGGAGACGCTCGAATCAAATCGCGACATGCCTCGCGATCCGATCCCGCCAGCGACGCGACTGCGTCTCTACGGCTTCCAGTAGTCTCGCGCCAAACAACGGTGGCGCACACAGCGCGCGCTCGTTGCGCAACGCCGCGCAACGAAGCGTGTATGTCTTCGCGCACACGGCCTTTTTGCTGGAAAGGCCGACTTGGCCGGAGATAGTCTAGGAACAGACTGAGCGAGCTTTTACTGAGCCGCTTTTTGCTTTTGCCGGTTTTTCTTTCGATGCAGTCCGTTGGCGAGTTGCTCTCACGCAAGCAGCCCGCTGACACGAAGGAGGCGCCCCCGATGTTGATGCCGTCGCTCGGCTCGAGAAGAACCACCCTAGCGTTGGCCCTGGCTTTTGCTGGGCCTCGCCTGCGACGGCGCCATTGGTGACCACGGGAAACCGAGCGTCACCGGCAGCGGCGGCTCGGGCATGGTCGGCGGCGGCGGCCCGACCATGGTCGACCCGGGGACGATCACGGTCCCTCCCGCGCCGCTCGACTCGCGGAGCGCGTTCTACGCCGCGTCGAAGGTGAAGAACCTGCTGACCGGCCTCGCCGTGACCGACGAGGACGTCACCAAGGTCACCGAGCGCGGCGCCGCCGGGCTTCAGGAGCTGATCTCGACGTGGCTCACCACCGACCCCTACCAGGGCGCGGTGGGCGGCAAGCTGGTCATCTTCTTCCGCAACATGTTCCAGCAGACGGGCTTCCTCCCCACGGAGGACTTCAAGCTGCAGCTGCTGACCAACGGCGGCTTCGACTTCGGCGGCAGCACGCGCAACGTCGGCGACGACGCGTTCCCGCGCCTGGTGATGAACCTGCAGGACAGCTTCGCGATGACGGCGTGGCAGCTGGTCAAGGAAGGGCGCCCGTTCACGGAGACGCTGACCACGCGGCGCTTCGTCATGACGACCGCGCTCAAGAGCCTGTACGTCCAGGTCGAGATGACGCCGGACAACGGGCGCACCACGACGGTCGGGCCGGCGTGGACGATCGACTACTCGGGCGGCGCCATCCCGATCGAGACCGCGCTGACCAACATGACGTTCAGCGACGAGGCGCCTGCGATCACGATGCAGACCGGGACCGCCATCGCGTGCCGTGGTGGCGCCGTGGTCGCGACCGGCGCCTTCCAGGGCACGTCGCGGCTGTTTCAGCGCCTGCTCGGCTTCACGCCGCAGTTCCCGCAGTCCGGAACCGAGATGTGCGCCGAGCACGCGTCCAAGCCGTACTTCACGGCCGAAGACGTCTCTGACTGGGCGTGGGTGACCATCAACGCGAAGGCGAACCCCGCCGACCGCGTAGCGGTGATCCAGCCGTACGATCTGCCGGCGCTGCGCCGCGCGACCGAGCTGACGCTGTCGCTGCCGCGCGTCGGCTTCTACACGACGCCGGCGTTCCTGGCGCTGTGGAACACCAACGACAGCAACCAGCACCGCGTCACCGCCAACCAGGCGTTGCTGGTCGCCTTCGGGCAGGCGTTCACCGCGGAGAACGCGGCCACGCCGTTCACGACGGCGGGCCTCGACGAGGGCCACGCGGTCACCGGCGGCGAATGTATCGGCTGCCACCTGACGCTGGATCCGATGCGCCAGTTCTGGGGCAACCAGCTCGACTACAACGATCGCAACGACTTCCCGGCCGGCAACCGCAACAACCCCGGCAACCCGCGGCCCACGGGCGCGCTGGTCAACGAGTTCGCGTTCGGCGACGTGACCGGCACCGGAACGAGCATGGACGACCTGGGCGGCTTCCTGACCCGGGTCACCGACGGCGGCGGCCTGCCGCGCTTCGGGATCTCGGTCGTGCAGCAGCTGTGCTTCTACGCGAACTCGCAGGCGTGCTCGACGCTGGATCCGGAGTTCCGGCGCATCGTCACCTCGTTCCGCGACAAGCAGTTCAACTTCGCCGTGCTGCTCAAGGAGTTCTTCTCGTCGCCGCTGGTGACGGGCGCGTCCGCGACCGGCAGCTACGCGGCGGGCGAGGTTCCGATCAGCATCTCGCGGCGCGACCACCTGTGCGCGTCGCTGTCGAACCGCCTCGGCAAGCCCGACCTGTGCGCGCAGGCGACGGTGCTGCCGACGAGCACGCAGACCGCGACGGCGCGCATCGCGTCCAGCGTCGCTTCGGACGCGTTCAGCCGCGGCGCCGAATCGCCGGTGACGCCGGCTGACCCGTCGCTGTTCTACCGCGCCGCCACCGAGCTGCTGTGCGAGAACATCGCCATCCAGGTCGTCGACGCGACGACCGGGTCGGTGTACTCGAGCACCGACGTGCCGGGGGCGATCACCGGCATGGTGCAGACGGTGATGGGCTACCCGCCCGGCAACCCGCTGTACGCGCAGGCTGTGCAGATCCTGACCGACCACAACACCATGGCCGCGACCATGGGCAGCAACCGCAACAACCGGGCGCGCGACGCCCTGCGTTCCACCTTTGCCCTCGCGTGCGAATCGCCGCGGGCGCTGGGAATTGGCCTTTAGAGGAGGATGACCATGACCAAGCGAATCACGCGACGCGAAGGTCTCCTCGCCGGACTGTTCGGCACCGGCTACATCGGCCTGCGGGCGATGGCGACCGGGCTGCCAGCCTGGTACCTGCTGAACCCGCGCCGGGCGACCGCGCAGGACCTGCAGTGCGCGATCACCGCGCGCGACACCATGCAGTACCTCATCCTCAGCGCGTCCAGCAACGGCGACCCGCTGAACTGCAACGTCCCGGGCACCTACGAGGCGCCGGAGATCATCCACCCCGAGCAGACCGCCATGGAGAAGGTGACGATCACGCTCGGCGGCAAGACCTACGGCGCCGCGCTGCCGTGGGCCGATACGACGGTGATGAGCCCGACCGACATGGCGATGGGCGTCGCGGCCCCCGCGACGGGACGCCTCAGCGCCGCGGTGCTCGCCCGCACCGCGTTCATCCACCACCGCACCGCCACCACCGTGCACGGCGACCAGCCCAAGGTCATGAAGCTGCTCGGCGACATGAGCGGCAACGAGATGTTCATCTCCAGCTACGCCAAGCACCTGTCGACCTGCTTCGGCACCGTGCAGGCGGCGCCGATCGCCATCGGCGCGCGCGGCAACGCCAGCGAGCTGGTCAGCTTCGCGGGGCGGACGCTGCCGTCGATCTCGCCGACGCAGCTCAAGCAGCTGCTGACCGGGTCGGGCCGCGATTCGGCATCGACGGCGCTGGTGTCGCTGCGCGCGCTGCGCGACCAGTCGCTGAACACGCTCAACGCGATGGCCAAGGCCGACGGCAGCAACATCCAGAAGCAGTTCCTGGACAAGCTGGTCACCAGCCAGACGCAGGTGCGCGGGCTGGCCGAGCAGCTCGGCACGACGCTGGACGCGATCACCTCCGACGACGTCAACGGTCAGGCGCTGGCCGCCGCGGCCCTGTTCCAGGCCAACGTCACGCCGGTGGTCACCGTGCGCATCGCGTTCGGCGGCGACAACCACACCGATGCGGCGTTGCAGGCGGAAGCCGATCAGCACGTCAGCGGCGTGGCGGGCATCCAGACGATGATGAACGCGATGGCGACCGCGGGCCTGACCGACAAGGTCACGTTCGCGACCATGAACGTGTTCGGCCGCAACCTCAGCGGCATCGCCAAGGTCACCGGCCGCACCGGCCGCGACCACTACGGCAACCACAGCGTCATGGTCCTGATCGGCAAGAACGTCAGGCCGGGCGTCTACGGCGGCGTCATCCCCAGCGGCACCACCGGCGCCTTCGCCGCCGGCGACATCGATTCGGCGACCGGCGCGCAGGCGACCGGCGGCGACATCACCGCGGCGAAGTCCCACGTGTCGGCGGCGCGCACGCTGGGAGCGGCGCTGGGCCTGCCCGACGCCCTGGTCGCGAGCGACTACGTCGCCTCGGCCGGCGGCAAGGTCATCACCGCCGCGATCGCCAAAACGCCCGCCTAGGCCGCGGGCCCACCCTGGGCGGAAAGGTGACCGGGGCGAGGCGAGGCGCGGGCACGTTACAGTTGTGCGCATGCGCTTCGCCGTCTTGCTGACCTGTGCCGTCGCCGCGGCGATCGCCGGGTGCTGCGGCGGGGGACCGACTCACCAGTGCAACTTCACCCCGCCCCAGGCAAGCTCCGACGGCGGATCAGACGCTCCGCTTCTGTGCGGAACCGCCGTCTGCGAGGCGAGCCAGGTCTGCTGCTTCAAGAAGTCCCCCGCGCTGGCGCTGTGCATCAACCCGGCTGACTTCGAGCCCCTCGGCTGCGAGAGGCCGGACCTCAGCTGCACGGCCCCCGGCGACTGTCCCGCCGGGACAACCTGTTGCCTCGACCTCGGCGACGTCAGCGCGTGGACCATCGCCTGCCGGCCCCCGCAACTCTGCCCCGAGGACGGGCAGAACACGCGCCTGTCGTGTGAGCGCGCCACCGACTGCCCGCCGACGTCGCCCGTGTGCGGCGTGCTCGCTTCAGCTGACGGGGTCGACCTCAAGACCTGCAGGTGACAGCCCGCGCTCCGCAAGCGCGACCGGATCTGCAAGTTGGAATCCGACCGCCAATCGGGTAGAGCTACGTCCGCCGCGAATGACGTCAGCAGCGCCCATCAATCTCCCGGCGCCCTCCCCGACGGTACGGCCGCGCGGCATCCCGCCGCTGCCGTTGCTGACGGTCCTGAACTATTTCAACTACCTGGACCGTCAGGTCGTCTACGGCATGACCGACAAGATCGGCGAGTCGTTCAACCTGACGAAGTTCGAGCTGGGCTCGCTCGCGTTCGTCAACCTGATGGTGTTCGCCCTCGCGTCGTTGATCTCGGGCCCGATCGCCGACCGCATCGGCCCGCGCAAGGTGATCTTCACCGGCGTCGTGATGTGGAGCGTGGCGACGATCGGCTCGGCGATGTCGCACTCCTTCTTGATGTTGCTGTTCTGCCGCGCGGTGGTGGGCATCGGTGAGGGCGCGTACGGCCCCAGCGCCAACACGCTGCTGTGCGCCGCCGCGCCACCCGAAAAGCGCGGTCGCGCCCTCGGCATCTACAACATCGGCATGGCGTTCGGGGGGACCAGCGGCCTCGTCCTCGGCAAGGTGCTGGGCTCGCGGATGGACTGGCACACGGTGTTCTGGATCGCTGGTGGGCCGTCGATCCTGCTGGCGGCGTGCGCGGCGTTCGTGGCCGCGCCCGCACGGCTGCCCCGGCCCGTCACGCTGCCGGCGCGCGCGTACCTGCGGGCGCCGACGTATCTGCTCGCCCTCGCGGGGGCCGTCCTGGCGACGTTCGGCGCCAGCGCGCTCATCATCTGGTCGCCGTGGCTGATCATCCAGGAGCGCGGGTTCTCGGTCAACGTCGGCAGCGGGTTCATGGCTGCCGTCGGCATCGTTTGCGGCGTCGGCGGCGTCGTCGCCGGCGGCTACCTGGGCGACGCGCTCAACCGGCGCGCGCCGGGGGGACACGCGCGCGCCATCGGTCTGTCGCTGCTGATGGCGATACCCATCGGCGTCGCGACGCTGCTCATCACCCACAAACCGGCGTTCATGGTGCTGACGGCGCTGACCGTCTTCCTGCTGTCGGTCTACAACGGACCGTCGGCCGCCATGATCGACGAGCTGGGCCCGCCGCAGTTCGCGGCGACGCTGCAGGCGAACACCATGTTCTGGATCCACGTGCTCGGCAACGCGACTGCCGGGCCCGTGGTTGGCTGGCTCGCTGACCGCCAGGGATCATCCGTCGCGTTGGCGCTGCAAGCTGCGGTGTTCGCCTTCGCGGCGTCGGGGGTGCTGTTCATGATCGTCGCCAACCGCCAGCGACGCGGGCAGGCTATGCCATGACGACGACGCCGACCACGCAGGAGTATTACGATCGGTTTTCGGCCGGCTACGAAAACGAGCGCGACCGCGGCTACCACAAGCTGATCGACGAGCTGGAGCTGGAGCTCGTGTGCAAGTACGGCGCGGGCAAGGACGTGTTCGAGGCGGGCTGCGGCACCGGCCTGCTGCTGCGCGAGGCGGCGCTGGTCGCGCGCTCGGCGGTCGGCCTGGATCTGTCGCGCGGCATGCTGCGGCCGGCGCGCGACCGCGGGCTGAAGGTCGTGCAGGGCTCGCTGACCGACGTGCCCCTGCCGTCGGCGTCGTTCGACGTCGTGTACTCGATGAAGGTGCTCGCCCACGTGCCGCCCATCGAGCGCGCGGTCGCCGAGCTGGCCCGCCTGGTGCGTCCCGGCGGCTATCTGTTGCTCGAGTTCTACAACCCGCTGTCGCTGCGCTACCTCGCCAAGCGCCTGGGTGGGCCGGGAAAGATCGCCGGCGACGGCACCGACGAGAGCCACGTCTACACGCGCTTCGACCGGCTGGACCGCGCCCGCTCGTATCTGCCGGCGGGCGTCGAGCTGCGCGCCGTGCGCGGCGTCCGCGTCGTGACGCCGTCGTCGCACGTGTTCGCCTACCCGCCGCTGGGGCGGCTGTTCGCGTGGGCGGAGCACGCGGTGTGCGACGCGCCGTTGCTGCGCAACCTGGGCGGCTTCCTGATCCTGGTGGCGCAAAAAACGGGCGGCGCGTGATGGCCGGCGGCGGCGTGCGGCTGGAGCTTCCGGCGCGCGGCGTGCTGCAGCCCAACGACGCGCACGATCCGCTGCCGTACTACTACAACCCGTGGGTCGGCTGGCTGTATCGCCACCGGCTGCAGATGGGCCTCGACATGTTGCCCGCCAGCGGGCGCCGCGTGCTGGAGGTGGGCGTCGGCAGCGGCGTGCTGGTGCCGACGCTGACCCGGCGCTACCCGGAGTACACCGGCACCGATCTGACGCTGGCGCAGGGGCTGCCGGCGCTGGTGGCGCCCGGGTGCACGGCGGCGTTCCGGCGCGCCGATCTGCTGGCCGACGCCGATCTCCCCGCCGATCACTACGACGCCATCGTCTGCTTCTCGGTCCTGGAGCACATCGCCGACGCCGACGGCGCCGCCCGCGGCCTGGCGCGCGCGCTGGCGCCGGGCGGTACGCTGGTCACCGGCTACCCGATGGTGAGCGCGCTGATGACGCGCGCCTTCTCGCTCATCGGCTTCCAGGACATCGACGCGCACCACGTGACACCGCCGGTCCGCATCGCCGCCGCGCTCGGCCGCGTGCTGGCGCCGCGCGCGCGCGCCGCCTTCCCGCCCGCGGCGCCCGTCGCCGCGGCGCTCTACCAGTGCACCGCCTGGACTAAGTAGCTGACGCCGGCGCGACGGCGCGCATCACGCGGTTGCGGTCGATCCACCACGCCCACACCACGAACAGCCACGACGTCAGGCCGACGTACTTGATCATGTCGACGCTCGGCGGCGGCGGACCGAAGATCGCCCCGACGTACGAGATCGACACCACGACGACGAGCAGCCAGAACGCCACGATGCCGCGCGCGCGGAGGGCGCGCGTGACGCGCGCATAGATCGCGACGCCGACGACGAACAGCGACACCTCCACGGCCAGCGTCGCCGGCAGCGAGTTCCACAGCCCCAGGCCGACGGAACGGGTGCTGCCGGGATAAAGCGGCATGTCCGGCCGGTGGGTGACGAAGTCGAACACCCAGTGACTGAACACCCCCAGCGCGACGACCAGCGCGCCGCGGCCGTAGTGCGTCGCCGCCCAGAACGCCCCCGCGCACAGCACCGACCACACCGCCGACATCGCCAGGCTGTGCGACCACGGGTAGTCGTGCAGATCCAGCGGCGTGACCACCGTGTTCCCCGGGTCGATGCGGACGCTCTCGAGCCCCGTCACCAGGAAGATCGGCCACAGCAGGTCGAGGAACAGCGGCGCCGCCATCAGCACGCCCAGCGACGCGCGCGGCGCCAGCTTCTTCGACGCGAACCCAACCGCGAAGTGGCCGATGAACATCGGCCGCGACTATACGCGCACGTGCCCTACGGCACTATGCTGCTGCACGGACCGGCGCAGTTGAAGATCGTCGACGTACAGGACATGTCGTCCATGCACGCCTCGCACTGTTGGCGTCGTTAGCAATCGACGGATTGTTGTCGGACGCCGTTCGGCATCGCGCGCGGCACGCCCCCACGTCGTAGTTGGCGTCGTAGCAGTCCTGGTAGCGGCTGCATACCTGCTGGCAGTCGAACGCCTCCTCGGCGTCGTCGCACCCGGCCGCAAACAACCCCACGAACAACGCACACACACCACCGAGCGTGACAATCCATGAACGCATCGTCGTATCTCCCCCCTGCAAGCCAGTGAAATCGAACAGGGACAATCTGCGGACGGACGAGCCACAAGCAAGGGGTGCCACTGTCAGCCGCGTACGACGCGTCTACCGGCAGCTACCGCAGCGGATCGAGATCGTCTCGCCCGCGCGCGTGGCGCCGCTGCGGTTGACCGCGAACAGCACGCCCGACGTGCACGTGGTGTTCGACGTCAGGTACCAGCACGGCTGCGGCCCGCCCGACGGTGATGCCGAGTCGCACTGCGAGAGAACCACATCGGCAAACGTCGGCGCGCGCAGCACGACGTCGCAGCTCGCCTGGATCCCGGGCAGCGTCGGGTTGCTGTCGGCGACGGGCGCGTCCAGGCAGTGCGACGTGAACGAGCGCCCGATCGCGTTCCCCAGCTGCGTCAGCGCCGGCGCGTACGAATCGTCGCACAGGCTGCTCGAGGTGCCGTTGGGGCCGAACTGCGCGACGAAGTCCGCCATGCGCGGCGCCGGGGCCGCGTACGAGCCGTCCGTGCGCATGCACGACTGCGCGATGGCGGGGTTGTATTCGGAGCTGCTGGAGAGCGTGTAGTTGACCCGGTAAGGGTTCACCGGCCCCGCGATCGCCGACACGAACAGCATCGTCGGATCGGGCTTCAACGACTTGATGAAGTCGGACAGGTCGCGCACGCGGTAGAGCACGCCGTCCTCGGCCGAATGGCAGTCGGTCAGCGTGACCGACGCGATGCCGTCGCGTGGCGGCTTGACGCCGCCGCACAGGTGCCCGAGGTGGTTGCAGCGGAAGATCAGCGGCCCCAGCGGGCTCGCCTGGCCGATGACGCTGGTGTCGAAGATCGTCGAATCGGGCGTCGTCGAGCAGTCGTCTTCGTTGGTGATGAACGCGACCGCCAGGAAGGCGTCGGGGCGCAGGAAGCCGACGTTCGACGCCGGCGTCGTCCCGCGGAAGCCGAGCGCGACCGCCGCCGACGCAAGCTGATGCTCGAGCCCGCACCCTAACGTCCCCACGGTGGCGAGGCACGAAAACGCCTGGTCGATCGTGCCGGCGTAGTTCTTCGTCGTCTCGTTGCCGGACTCGATGATGTACGAATCGGCCGTGCTCAGACACCCCGCCGGCGCGCGGAACGCGCCGCCCTTGCCGCCGGGAATGCAGCCGGCGATGCCCTGTTCGACTCCCGCCCCGAGATCCGACGTCACCACCGCGATGTGCAGATCGGGGAGCCCGCCCGGAAAGCCGCGCAGCGTGTTCATCAGCACCGGGAAGTTCGCCACCAGGTTGGCCTGGTTGAGCGCCATCGACCCGGAGTCGTCGATCATGAACAGGATGTCGGCGTTGCGGTTCTGACCGCGTGGCGTGATCACCTGCGGCGGCGTCGACAGCCCGTCGTCGGGCAGGCCGTTGCAGTCGTCGTCGACGCCGTTGCACATCTCGGCGACGGGCACGACCTCGCCCGCGCACGTCCCCCAGCGGGCGACACCGGCGCTGACGATGCACATCTGCGTCCCCGTCCGGCACGGCGCGACGCCCGACGTGCCGGACGGCCCGCTGTAGCAGGTGCGCGTGTCACCGGCGATGCAGACGCAGCCGTTATCGATGACGCCGTCGCAGTCGTCGTCGATGCTGTTGCACGTCTCGACCGCCGGCCCCACCCCACCCGCGCACGTCCCCCAGCGGCCGGCGACGCAGGTCTCGGTGCCGCGGCGGCAGGCGCCGACCGCGGGCGGGCCGCAGGCGCGCGTCGTGCCGTCGAAGCACTCGCAGCCGTCATCGACGACACCGTCGCAGTCCTCGTCGCCGCCGTTGCAGTCCTCGACCGCCGGGCCGGTGCCGCCGAGACACGCCCCCCACACCCCCACCAGGCAGGTCTCCGTCCCCTTGCGGCACTCACCGACGTCGCTGCCGCACGGGCGACCCAGGCCGTCGATCTGGCCGTCGCAGTCGTCGTCCATGCCGTTACAGGTCTCGCCCCCCGCCACCGGCACCGTCTGCCCAACACATACTCCCCAGCGCGCGGCGCCCGCCTCGATCACGCATCCCTGCGTGCCCGCGTGGCAGACGCCGAGGCCGGCGGTCATGTCCGGGCCCTCGTAACACGTGCGCGTCTGGCCGCGCCGGCAGACGCAGCCGTCGTCGGCCATCCCGTCGCAGTCGTCGTCGAGCTCGTTGCACACCTCGGCGCCGGGCAACATGCCGCCGCCGCACGGCCCCCACGTCGCTGCCGACGCCGCCGGCGCCGGTCGTGCACGTCTGCGCGCCGTCCGCGCACACGCCCACGCCGCGCGTGGTGGCGGGCCCGTCGTAGCAGGCGCGCATCGCGCCCGGCGTGCACGCGCAGCCGTCGTCGACCATGCCGTCGCAGTTGTTGTCGACGCGATCGCACAGCTCGACGCCGGGCAACACCTGCCCGTCGCACGGCCCCCACTCGGAGCCGTTCGCCCGCGTGATGCACTCCTGCCGGCCGGCCTTGCACGGCGCATGCGTTTCGGTCCCCGCCTGGCCGCCGTAGCAGGCGCGGCTATCGCCCGCGCCGCACGCGCAGCCGTCGTCGATGGTGCCGTTGCAGTCGTTGTCGAAGCCGTCGCACAGGTCGCGGTCGGGCAACACGTCGCCCAGGCACGCGCCCCAGAAGCTGCCGATGCCGCCGGTGCCGCGCTCGCACATCTGCATGCCGTCACGGCAGGTGCCGATGCGCTCCGTGCTCGCCGGCCCCGAATAGCAGGCGCGCCGCTCGCCAATCTCGCACACGCAGCCGTCGTCGACAGTGCCGTCGCAGTCGTTGTCGAGGCCGTCGCACGCTTCGCCCGCCGGCGTCACCGCGCCGACGCACTTACCCCAGCCGCCGAACTCCTGATCGCCCTCGCACGGCTGCTTGCCCATCGTGCACGTGCCGATGCCGGCCAGCCGCGCGACGTCGGGGAAGCAATCCTGCTCCGCCCCCGGCTTGCAGATGCAGCCTTCGTCCACCTTGCCGTCGCCGTCGTCGTCGAGGCCGTTGTTGCAGATCTCGGGGCCGAACACCGGCCGTTCGCCGGTGAGCGCGAAGTCGGGATGCGAGCCCGACGTCCCAGGTCGTCGGCGGCATCGGGCTAAGACCAGCCGGGGTGCCTACGCGGCTACCGATCACGAGCGATTCAGGGGCACAGGCGCGAACAACGCGAGCGGCTCGCTCTTGCCGCGCACGCTCATCGGTTCGAACGCCCGCCAGCCGTAACGGTCGCCGACGCGCTCGCGCGTCGCCGCCGATACCAGCACCGGCGACCCCGCCGTCTTCGTCAGCCCCTCGATCCGCGACGCGACGTTCACAGTGTCGCCGATCGCCGTGTAATCGAGCCGGTGGGCGGGCGAGCCAATGTCGCCGACGACCGCGACGCCGGTGTGCAGACCGACGCCGATGCGCAGCGGCGCCGCGCCCCGCGCTCCGCGGTCGACGTTCAGCCGCTCCAGCTCCGACAGCATCGCCAGCGCGCACTCGAGCGCGTGCAGGGCGTGCTCCGCATCGGGCAGCGGCGCGCCGAAATACGCCATGATCCCGTCGCCGATGAACTTGTCCAGCGTGCCGCCGTGCTGGAACACCTTGTCGACCATGTGGCCGTAGTACTCGTTGAGCATCCGCACCACGTCGCCGGGCGGCAACGTCCCCGACAGCGTCGTGAAATCGCGAATATCCGAGAACAGCACGGTGATCTCCTGCGCGTCCGGCTCGCCCGCCCCCGCGTCGCCCTGGTTCTGCAGCCGCTCCGCGACCGTCGGCGAGAAGTAGCGCCCGAGTCGCTCGCGCTTGCGCTGCTCGGAGGCGACCCTGCCGACCAGCGCGCGGATGCGGCCGATGAGGTGGGCCGCCGCCGCCGCCGCGCAGCCGAGCACGACGATCGACGCCACCCACGCGCCGCCGCGAATACCGGCCCCGCGCAGCAGCAGCACCTCGCACACCGCGGCCGCGATCGCCACCAGCGCCATCTGCCGCCTGTCCAGCGACAGCGCGCCCAGCAGCACCAGCAGCACGAAGATCCCCAGCGCGAACCCGGCGACGCCGCCCGGCGACGGCGACACGGGCAGCGACGTCCACTGCGCCGCGAACACCAGCGGCACGTCCATCACCGCGACGCCGAGGCCGGCCCAGCGCGCCGCGGGCAGCGACACGCGCACCGCGACGAGCAGGGCCAGCGCGCCCGCCGACCAGACACCCAGGATCGGCAGCAGCACGCGCCAGTCGGCCTGCGCCGCCGCGTAGGTCATCGTCAGCCCCAGCGCCAGCGCCGCCCCGACCCCGACCACCCGAACCTGCGCCAGCACGCGCGCCGTGCGCAGCCGCTGCGCCTCCAGCGCCTGCGCGACCAGCGGAGCAACGTCCGCCGCGGTGGTGTCGTTCATGCCCCGGCGTCCGCAGGTTGCGCGCGTTCCAGGACGATCAGCATCCGGAACGCCAGCAGGCGCGCCACCGGGCCCGGCAACCGCGACTCGAGCCGGCGCAGCAGCGACCACGCCGGCCACGGCAGCAGCGCGCCGCGCGAAAAGCCGCCCGACGCCGGATAGCTGAGGCCGGCCAGATAGCTGACGCCGCGGACCGCGAGCGCGGGAAACGCCGCCGCGAACGCGCCGCGCCCCCGCCCGAACAGCAGCGTCGGGATCGCCTGGTTCGATTCGAACGGGTCGCGCGCGCCGTTAGCGACGTGCGCGGCGAGCGGATCCGCGCGCATGTCCAGCGACTCGTCGTGAAGCAGCTTGTACACCGGATACGATATCGGGCTGATGTACGGCTCGCACATCACGATGCGGCCGCCGGGGCGCAGCACGCGCACCGCCTCGGCGAAGAAGCGCGCCGGCGCCGGCAGGTGGTGCAGGACATCGAACAGCACCAGCGCGCCCAGGCTCGCGTCCGCGTAGGGCAGCGCGTCCGCGCTCGCCTCGCCGTCGTGCCACGGCGCGCGCACGAGGTCGGTCAGCGCCAGATCGGCGATGAACTCGCGCGCGAACCCCGGCCCGGAGCCGACCTCGACGCGCGGGCCCAGCGCCGCCGCCGGCAGCTCGTCCGCGACGCGCGCGTACCAATCGGCGTAGAGCGCGCGCAGCGCGCGGTTGCCGCCCCACGCACGCCGGTGATCCTCGAACCGCTCGAGCGTGCGCCGCCGGAGCTCGTCCGAGAGGCTCACGGCTACACGAACTTGAGCTTGCGCGCGGCGATCGCCGACATGCGCAGCAGCAGCAGGCCGTGCTTCCAGCGCTGGATGTTGGTCGTGCCGTAGGTGCGATCGCGGTAGCGCACGGGAATCTCGGCGATCTTGAGGTTGAGGCGCGCGGCGCCGAAGATCAGATCGAAGTCGCCGAACGGATCGAAGTCGCCGAAATACGACCGCGCCGCCGCCAGGCGTTCGTAGTCGCGGCGCCACAGCACCTTCGTCCCGCACAGCGTGTCCTTGATCGGCTGCTGCAGCAGATACGTGAACAGCTGCGAGAACGCGACGTTCCCCAGCTTGTTGAAGAAGCGCATCGCCCCCGGCTCCATCGGGTACACGAGCCGCGTCCCTTGCACGAAATCCGCGTGCCCGCCCACCAGCACGTCATAGAACGACGGCAGATCCTCGGGCGGCACGGTCAGATCGGCGTCGAGGATCATCAACACGTCGCCGGACGCGTGCGCGAAGCCGAGGCGAACGGCGTCGCCCTTGCCCTTGCCTGTCTGCTGGAACGCGCGCAGCTTCAGCGGCCCGTCGTAGACGCGCAACGCGCGCTGGATCTCGGCCCACGTGTCGTCGGTCGAATGCCCCTCGACGAAGATCAGCTCCGTGCCGCTCCCCATCACCGGCGTGCGCGCGATCGCCGCGGCGACGTTGCCCGCCTCGTTGCGCGTCGGCACGATGACAGTGACGCTGGCCCCCGCCGGCACGGCCGCGGCCATCGCCTTGCGCTCGCGCAGCACGTAGATCCGGTACAGCGCCACGTGGTTCATGGCGGGGGCGCGCACCAGGTATCGGTTCAGCGCCGCCGTCACGCCCGGCACCTCCAGCGGCAACATCAGGCGGTCTTCGTAACGGACCATCTCCAGGCCCGTGATGTCGAAGAGGTTGCGCAGGTCGGAATCGGACAGCCAGTTCGCCGTCGGCGCCGGGTTCTTCCAGCCCGCCATCTCCGCCAGCCGCACGGGCAGCTCCCAGAGATAGTTGAACACCGTCATGTACACGCGGCCGCCGGGCGCGAGCTGGCGCTTGAGTCCGGTGAGCAGCGCCTTGACGTCCAGCACGCTGTGGCACAGGCGGTCGCACACCACGGCGTCCCAGGTGCCCAGCGCCACCGGATCGCCGCCGCTTCCCACATTCCCCTGGCCTTGCGCCTGCCCATGGACCTGCGGCCCCGTGGTCGCGTCGCCGACCTCGAACGCAATGTCGGGGTGGCGGGCGCGCGCGCGCGCCACCACCTCGGGCAGATAGTCGACGCCCATGCGGCGCCGGTTGGGGAGCCCGGCCAGCAGATCGCCCTCACCGCAGCCGACCTCCAGCACCGCCGCGTCGGCCGGCACCATGCGCGCCAGCGATTCGATCAGATCACGCTGCAGAAAGTCGCGCGCCGCCGGATGCGGTGGCGCCTGCGCCGCCGTGCGATGAAACTCGCGCCACGCCGCCTCCAGCGCCTCGGTGCGCGACGGCGCCGGCGGCGGCACGTGGATAGCGTTCACGTCATCGTCGCGTGCCGGCGGTGAGCTCGGCGAAGTCGGCAAGGTCGGTGACTCCTGCAAGTGGGGCAGCTTCGGATTGCGGGCCGTGGCCATCGTGGCCGCCGCTATTCTTCGACAGCCAGCGTGTAGACCTTCTTCAGCGGCTGGCCCGGGCGAACGTTGATGCTCTCGGTTTGATCGATCTGCATCTCGGGACGCTTGAACGCGAGCTTGTGCTTGCCGCACGAGATCTTGTGATCGACCACCGGCGTGTGCCGCGACGTGCTCTTGCCGTCGATCCACAGCTCCGACCACGGCACCGAGTTGATGGTGATCGAACATTCGGGCTCGGCGGCCCGCGACGACTCCTTGCCGCCACCGACCTCCTCGCCCGTCTCGCCGCCGGTTTCTTCGACCGCCTCGCGCCGCTTGCGCTTCGGCGCCGGCGCCGACGTCGCGATGGTGTTCGGGCCGGTGCTACCAATCGGCCCCGCGCCGGGGCTGGGAGGCGTGCCGCCGGGCTTCGCCGGATTGCCGGCCGGTGGCTCGACCGGGGCCGGCGGCGGTGTCACCGGCGCCGCCGGGGGGGTCGCCCCCCTGGATCCGGCTGCCGCGACGGGCCCACCCACGACCGGGATCAGCACCGCGTGGATCTTGCGGATGTTGCCCGGCTCGACCTCGACGTCCTGGCGCCAGGCCTTGAACCGGTTCTCTCCCTTGATCTCCAGCACGTGATGTCCGGGGGCGATGCGCGACGCGCGGAAGTTCGTCCGCACCTGCTGCCCCGACGGCGCGTTGATCGGCGCCTCGTCCAGCCAGACCAGGCCTCCCGGCGGTTCGCTGGTCAGCTCGAAGCCGGTGTCAGGCGAAGGCTCCAGCCTCACCTCCAGCGGCAACGGCTGCCCCGCCTTGAGCTCGATGTTCTGGTCGCTGCGCGCGTAGCCGTCGCGCGTGACCGAAAGCGTGTACGGTCCGGGCGGTCGCTCCAGCGACAGCGGCGACTTGTCGCCCACCTTGACGTTGTCGATGAACACCGTCGCGTCGGCGGGCTTCATCGTCAGCTCCAGGTGCCCCGGCCGGTTCAGCGACACGTAGACGTAGCCAGTCACGGCGATCACCGCGACGCCCAGCAGTGCGAGCCCGACGATGCCTCGCCGCGCCGGTCGCGGCGGCGCCTGCTCGGCGAAGCCGCCCGCGCCGAACGGCGCTTCGCGCGGCTGCTGGAAGCGGGGTGGCGGCGCCATCGGCGTCGGCCTGCGCGGCGGCGGCGCTGACGTCGGCACCGGCTGCATGTTCATCTGCGAGCGGCGCACCCCCGCGCGGCCCTGCGGGACGCCAGGCCCTGGCAACGTCGGTATGTGCGCCTGCGACGGCGGCGCAGGTGTCCTGCCAGGGCCGGGCGTCGGCCAGGCAGGTGCCGCCCCCGTTCCTACCAGCGTCGGGCGTCGCGCCGCCGGCGGCGGCGTCGGCGGCCGCGCCTGCGGCGGCGGCGTCAGCTTGATATCCACGCCGCTCGGCTCGGGCGTCAGCGTGATTGGCGCCGGCCTCGGCGTGTTCAGATCGGGCGGCCGCGCCTGCTCGAGGATATCGGGCGGCGGCTCGTTGGCGACCGTGCGGTCTTCGTCCTCGAAGAACAGGTCTTCGGCGGCGACGGGCTTGGCCTCTTCCTTGTCGAAGATCTGGGTGTCCAGCTCTTCGTCGTCCCAGCCCATGTCCTGCTTGCGCCCCGCGCCGTCCTTCGCGCTTGGCCTTGGCCTTCGTGCCCTCCTTGGCCTTGAGCGGCGGCGGCTTCGCGGCCGTGCCGCCCGGACGACCCTGCGGCAAACCACCGACCGCCGCGCGGCGCGACACCTCGGCCGACGCCACAGGGGGCGCCACGTGCCTGAACTCTTCCAGCTTGGCGCTGTCCTCCTCGATCTCCATCGCGAAGGTCTTCTTCATCCACGCGGCCAGATCCTTGCGCGAGAAGAACTCCCCGACCGAATACAGGAACGACTGCAGGTCGTCGTGCAGATCGATCGCGTTCGCGTAGCGATCTTCCGGATCGCGCGCCAGCGCCTTCAACACCACCCGTTCCAGCTCCTGCGGGATCTTCTTGTTGTACGAAGACGGCGGCATGATCTCGACGTTGCGAACCTTCTCCAGCGTCGAGAAGTCGCTTTCGCCGATGAACAGGCGCTCGCCCGTGAGCAGCTCGTAAAGGACGATGCCGACCGCGAAGATGTCGCTGCGCCGATCGATGGGCAGGCCGCGCACCTGCTCCGGAGACATGTAGCCGAACTTCCCCTTCAGGATGCCGGCCTGCGTCTTCGACGCCTTGCCGGCGGCCTTGGCGATACCGAAGTCGATCAGCTTGACCTCGCCGTCGTAGCCGATGAGCACGTTCTGCGGCGAGATGTCGCGGTGAACCAGGTTGAGCTCGCGCCCCTGGGCGTCGCGCTTGTTGTGCGCGTAGTCCAGCCCCTCGCAGACCTGCATCGTCACGTAGCAGGCCATCGAGATCGCCAGCGCTTCGCCCTTGTTGCGCATGCGGTCGAAGATCGAGCGCAGGTCGCGGCCGTTCACGTACTCGAGGGCGATGAAGAAGCTCTCGTCGACCTTACCGAGGTCGAAGATCTGGGCGATGTTCGCGTGCTGTAGCTGCACGGCGATCTTCGCCTCGTCGATGAACATCGCGATGAACTCTTCGTCCTCGGCGATGTTCGGGAGGATGCGCTTGACCGCCAGCAGACGTTCGAACCCCTCGACGCCAAACGTCTTGGCTTTGAAGACCTCGGCCATACCTCCGACGTTGATCCGTTCAAGGAGGTAGTACTTGCCGAACGGGATTGGCTTCTTCAACGGGGTCATAATACTCGGGAAATCAGGTATTTGCAGCTACATTCACGTTTTCCCGCCGCCACTTTTGACACCTTCCGGAGCTGGCGGCAACCGTCCTTTTTTTCGCTCCGTGTCGATGAAGGCCAGCGTCGCTCCCGCGGCGACGACGGGCGGCGCGATGAACACCACGAACGGAATCAGATAGAAGACCCACGTGCCGATGCCGTAGCCGATCGTCATGCCGGGGTTGCGCGCCAGGTAGGCCCACTTCGCGCCGAAGCTCGTGTTGCGGCGCGCGAGCGGGTAGTCGAAGCCGTCGTACGCCATCGACAGTCCGCCGAGCGCGAGGCCGATGATCACGCCGATGCCGCCCGTCGTCGCGAAAAGCACGGCGCTGATCGCCAGCGCGAGTCCGTAGAACACCACCTTGATCAGGCCGTGAACGATCGACTTGCCCACCGACGACACGAACGGGACCGTCGCGGCGGTGCCGAGCACGTCACGCTCCACGCGTTCGGACAGCGTGTCGGCGAACGCCGCCAGCAACAGCGGCTGAGCGATCAGGAACAACACGACGCCGGCAAGGCTGGTGGTGACGACGAGGAGCAGCCCACCGAGCCAGGGCCAGTGGGTCAGCCATTCGCCCAGCTCTGCCTTGCTGTAGTGGTACGCGGCGAACATCGTCCCGGCCGCCAGGATCACGTCGATGATCAGCGGCAACACGAGGTAGCGCGTGTAGCCGTTGCGTAGCACGTAGGCCGCGCCGCGGAAGGGCGCGGCTAGCCCGCGAAAGAACCCCAAGGTGGGCGGAATTCTACACGATGCCGCAGCTCGTCGCTGGGTGGGCAGAACGGAAGCAACCGCCGGCGTGCGGGTCCGATAAGCCCCTCAGGAGGTCCTCATGTCCACCGTGAACTCAACCATCGTAAATTCCGTACGCAGTGGCGGCTCCGACGGCCGCCTGGAGATCGAAAACACCCGCGCTCGTCAGACCGAGCGACCCGCAACGCCGTTCCGGTCCGTGCTGGCCGGCGGTGTGTCGATGCTGATGCGTGGCGCCGAGGTCGCGACCCACGTCGTCGGCGGCCCGATCCTGGCGGCCGCGGTTCATGACGCGCGCGTCGGCACCGCCGCGGCGATCGGCGGCGCGCCCGTCGGTGGTGCGGCGGGCATCGGCGGCCCGACCGTGCCCGGAGCGGGCGGGCCCGTGGGCGGGGCGAACACCGTCGAGGCGATGCTGTCCGACGGACAGACGAGCAACATGCAGCTGCTCGCGCTGCAGCAGCACATCCAGCAAGAAAACCAGGTCTTCACGACGGTTTCGAACGTCATGCGCGCCAAGCACGACACCGCGAAAGCAGCCGTGTCGAACGTCCGGGCGTGACGTGTTAGGGTCGAATGGCCATGGTTGGCAAGGTCAGCGGTCCCGGCGGCGGTCCTCCCATCGGAGGACCGTCCTGGCGACGAGGGCGGTAGCGCCCCCGCCGTCGGAGGCAGCCGGTTCGCCGACGCGCTCGACGCGGCCGAAACCCGCGGCTGAACCGGGCGCGACGGCTGCGCCCGGCAGCCTGACCGCCGACGTCGCCGCGGATCTGCGCGCGGGTCGAATCGACGCCAAGGTCGCCGTCGAGCGGGTCATCGACCGCGTGCTCGACAAGCAACTCGGCCCGGACGCGCCGGCCCCGGTTCGCGAGAAGCTTCGCGCCGCGCTCGAGACCGCCCTGGCCGACGACCCTCTGCTCAGCGAAAAGCTCAAGTCGCTGTCGAGCGGGTGAGCGCCCCGCTGACCCGCTAGCGACGTCCTAGATGGACGGTTCTGCGTCGACGACTTCAGCCGCCGGCGCGTCGGCGGCCGGTGCTTCGGCGGCGGGAGCTTCGGCCACGACCGCCGGCGCCTGGCGCTCGGTGCGGCGGGCGGCGAGGGTGTCGCGGATCTTCGGCGGCAGGAAGACGGTGTCGGTGTCGAAACCGGTCAGCGCGTCGATGAGCGTGGCCGCGCGCTCAGCGGGCGGCGTCTTGCGGTCCATGATGACGCACCAGTTGCCGCGGATCTTGCACAGCCCGCCGCTGCCGGAGGCGTCGCCGGTCATGGTTTCGTAACGCACCTGGACGCCGAGTTGCGACGCGGCCTGCTCGAGAGCTTCGACGGTCTGTTCGGGTTTCATGGTTCGTCTTCATGTTTATCGGGTTCGCGCCCGGCCGCAAATGTTTCCTGCGTCGACCGGTCGAGGTCGATGATCTGCGCGCCGCCGACGTAGGTCTTGGTCTCGTAGCGCGTCAGGCTGCCGAGCTTGCGCACGATGGCGGCCATGCGATCGGCTTCGTCGAGGATGGTCTTGACCATCGGCCGGTGCGCGTCGGCTGCGTCCAGCTTGCGCATCAAGCACCTGCGCGTAGCCCATCACCGACGTGAGCGGTTGATTGAGCTCGTGCGCGGCGGCGCCTGCCAGCTCCATCGCCACCGCCTGCTTCTCCGACACCTCCAGCTTCTCCTGCGCGGAGGCGAGCCGCTCTTCCATGTGCAGCCGTTCGCGCAAGTCGGAGAAGATTCCGACGGTGGCGATCTCGCGGCGATCGTCGTCGTACACCAGCGCCGCCGAGATCGACACCGGCACCTTCTGGCCGTCGGCGGTCATCAGGTGGCGGCGCACCGGCTCCAGACGCCCGCCGCCGCCGTGTTCGGCGGAGCGGATGAGGCGCATGACCTCGCGGGCGATGCCCGGCGGATACAGCCGGCGCACCGACATGCGGCCGATGACGTCGACGGCCTTGTAGCCGCAGATGCGCTCGGCGCCCTGGTTAAAAAGCAGGATCGTGCCGCGCATGTTCGACGCGATGATGCCGTCGACCGTCGAGTTCAGGATGCGGTTGAGGAACTCGCTGGTGCGGCGCAGCTCGCGCTCCAGCTCGCGCGCCAGCGTGACGTCGCGGAACGAGAAGATCGCGGTGTCGTGCTCGGACAGGATGCCGATCGACGCGACCGACACGGTGATGCGATCGCCGGAGGTCGTCACCAGCTCGAGATCGAAGTTGTCGACGGGCTCGCCGGCGATGGCGCGGCCGATCTGGCGTTCCAGCATCGCGCGGAACGGCTCGGGCACGATCTGGACCAGCGGCTTGCCCGCCAGGCCGTCGCGCGCGTAGCCCGTCACCTCCTCGGCGGCGCGGTTCAGGTAGAGCACGCTGCCCGCGCCGTCGAGCACGACGATGCCGTCCGAGGCGCTGTCGATGAAGTCGCGGTAGCGCTCGATGGCGCGCACGCGGCGCTCCTCGCGCACGTCGGGGAGCGTGATGCGGCGCGTGCGCTCGCGGATCGGTTCCAGCGCGCGCGCGCCGCGCAGGACGATTCCCAGCAGCGACGCCGCCAGCCGTCCGAGCCCGGCCACCTGTTCTGCCGAGGTGGCCGCGTCGGCGCCGGCGAAGCGAGCGAGCAGCGCACCCGCCGACTTGCGCCCGATGATGACCGGGAAATACGGCGGCGACCTCGCTGCCCGCCGGATCATCGCCGCCGCCCGTGAAGGTCACCTCGCCCGCCTCGAGCGCGCGGCGGATGTGCGGGTACTGGGCGAGCGGATAGCGGACGCGCCCGAGATCGACGGCGTCGCTGTCGGCGACGAGGTACGCGTGTTCGGGATCGGCGAGCAGCGCCAGCAAGCTGACCGATTCGGCGCCCAGCGCCACCGAGATGTGCTCGGCGGCGGCGTGCAGCTGGCTCTCCCCGGTTCCGACGGCGAGGACCTGCGCCGCCTTGCCGAGGGCGTCCAGCGCGGTGCGCAGGTCGTCGGTCACGGCGCTCGCTTTCGCCGCGGCAGCAGGCTGCGCGCCGCGGCCGCGGCCGCAGCGACCACCTCGCGCACGGGGACGCGCGCCCGCGCCGCCAGCTTGCGGCAGTCTTCGTATTCGGGGTGCGCGCCGACGACCTCGCCGGCGAGCGCGGCCAGCTTCACGCGCACGGGGCCGTACGGCGTGGCGACCTTGGCGAACGAACGCGCCAGCACCACGCGATCGAGCACGCGGCGCCGCAACCCCAGCGTCGTCGAGTGCAGGAAGAACGCGTGTTCGACGGCGGCGGCGCGCTCCGGCGGCGCGAGCGCCGAGACCTGCAGCGCGGGGCGGCCCTTCTTCATCAAGATCGGCGCCGACCACACGTCGACCGCGCCCGCGTCGGTCAGCGCGTCGGCGAGCGGCGCGACCAGCTGCGGGCTCATGTCGTCGACGTTCGCTTCCAGGAGCACCACCTGTGGCGACGCGGCGGCGTCGGGGACACCCAGCACCTCGCCCGCGACGGCGCGCAACACGTTGGGGCGGTCGCGCAGCGTCTTGGTGCCCGCGCCGTAGCCGATCGCGGCCATGCGCATGGGCGGCAGCGGACCGAACCCGTCGACCAGCGCCGCCAGGATCGCGGCGCCGGTCGGCGTCGTCAGCTCGCCTTCGCCTTCGGACAGCATCGGGATCCGCTCCGACATCAACAGCGCGGCGGTCGCGGGCGCCGGCACGGGCACGGGGCCGTGCGCGGTGCGGACGCGGCCGGTCCCCACGACCGGCGGCAGCGAGCCTATCGACGCGGGCGCCAGATGCACGACGGCTGCCGAGACGCCGACGACGTCGGCGATTGAATCGTAGGCGCCGACCTCGTGGAAGGCGACGCGGTCGACACGGACACCGTGAAGCTTCGCCTCGACGTCGGCGATGCGCGCGAAGATGTCGCCCGCCAGCGCGCGCACGTCGGCATCCAGCCGCGCGCGCGTCAGCAACCGCTTCACCTCGGCGTAGTCGCGGTGCTCGCCGTGGCCGTGCTGTCATCGTGGTCGTGCGTGGTCGTGGTCGTGGTCGTGGTCGTGGTCGTGCGTCGTGATCGGGCGCGTGTGCATGCGCCCGCGTCCGGCCGGGCCAGTCGACGTCGAAGCTCTTGCCGACGAACGCCCCCTGCCGCCTGCGGCCGAAGCGGACACGCAGGCCACGCACCCGCATCGCCGCGATCGCGCCCGCGACCACGGACGCCGGCACGCCGAGATCGACGAGCGCGGCCACCGCCATGTCGCCCGCGATTCCCGACGTCGGCTCGAAGTGCAGGTGCAGGCCGGCGCGCAACGTCACGAGTCGCGTTTCCGATTGAGCATCGCGGCCATCTGACCGGCGCCGAACCCGTTGTCGATGTTGACGACCGCGATGCCGGCCGCGCACGAGTTGAGCATCGACAGCAGCGCCGCGATGCCGCCCAGGCTGGCGCCGTAGCCGACGCTGGTGGGGACGGCGATCACCGGCCGCGCGAACAGCCCGGCGACGACGCTGGGCAGCGCGCCTTCCATCCCCGCGACGACGATGGCGATCTCCGCCTGCTCGACGACCGCCCGGCTGGCGAGCAGGCGATGGATCCCGGCCACGCCCACGTCGAACAGACGTTCGACGCGGTTGCCTGCCAGCTCGGCGGTCAGCGCCGCCTCCTCCGCTACCGGGATGTCGGCGGTCCCCGCGCTGACCACCGCGATGGACGCCGCGTCCGCGGTCGGGCGCCGGAGTCGGGCCGACGACGATCGCGCGCGGCACGGGCAGGTAGCGCGCCGCCGGCACCGCGGCCAGCACCAGCTCGGCGGCCTCCGGGCTGACGCGCGTCGCCAGCGCGGTCGAACCCGCCGACGCGAGCTGGACCAGGATCGCCGCTATCTGCTCGGGCGTCTTCCCCTGGCCGAGCACCACCTCGGGGAAGCCGGTGCGCAGATGGCGATGCGTGTCGACGCGCGCGAACTCGAGCGTGCGGAACGGCAGCTCGCGCAGCTCGCGCAGCGCATCGGTGATCGACGTATCACCTGCCTGCACCGCCTGCAGGAGGGCTCGCAGACGTTCCGGATCCATGCGGCGCCCACGATATCACCTTCGATGGGAGCGCGCCGCGTCGGCGCCGCGCGGTCAGCCGGGGACGCCGACGCCGTCCGAGCCCGTCGCCGGGAACCAGTTGCGGATGCTCGTGACCAGCGTCTGCATCGTGAACGGCTTGCGCACGAACTCCTGCGCGCGCGGCGGGCGCTCGGTCGCGAGCGCGCTCAGCACGATGACCGGGATGCGCGCGAGCCGGCTGTCCTTCGTCAGCAGCTCGAGCACCTCCCAGCCCGACACCATCGGCATCATCAGGTCGAGCACGACGACGAACTCGCCGCCCGGCTTGGCGTAGCGCAGGAAGTCGATCGCCTGCTTGCCGTTCGCGGCCGGGATGACGTCGAAGCCTTCGCTCTCGAGCAGATCTTGCAGCGTATCCCGCACGTCGTAGTCATCCTCGACGAGCAGAACCGTTTTTGCCGTCGCTGCGTCGCCACGCTCGACCTTGCGTCTTGCGTCTTCCACCTTCCGCCTTCTCGGAATGTGGCGAGCAAATCTGCGGTCATCAAGGGGTGACTGCATGGTAACTTGGGCGACCCGGAATTAGCGCCGATGAGCCCGAGCTCTCGATACACGATCCTGCGCAAGATCGCCGACGGCGGCACGGCTGAGATCTTCCTGGCGAAGCAACACGGCGCCCAGGGCTTCGAGAAGACGGTCGTCCTCAAGCGCATCTTCACGACCTTCTACGCCGACCCGCAGTTCAGGCACATGCTGGTCGACGAGGCGCACATCGCGATGACGTTGAACCACAGCAACGTCGTCCAGGTGCTCGACCTTGGCGAGGCCGACGGCCGCTACTTCCTGGCCCTCGAGCTCGTCGACGGGTGGACGCTGGACCGCGTGCTGCGCCGATCGAAGGCCGCCGGCGTCCCGGCGCCGCCGGCGCTCGCGCTCTACCTGACGGCTGAGGTGTGCCGGGCGCTCGCGTACGCGCACAACAAGAAGCGCAGCGACGGGGAACCGCTGGGAATCGTTCACCGCGACATCAGCCCGCACAACGTGCTGCTGTCCGAGCAGGGCGAGGTCAAGCTCACCGACTTCGGCATCGCCAAGGCGCAGACGCACAGGGACAAGGAGAGCAGCTCCGGCAAGCTGATCAAAGGAAAGATCGCGTTCATGTCGCCGGAGCAGGCCTCGGGCGAGCCGCTGGACGCGCGCTCCGACCTGTTCTCCGTCGGCACGATGCTCTACGTCATGATCACGCGGCGCCACCCGTTCGACGCGCCCACGGACTACGAGACGCTGATGCTGGTCAAGGCCGGCGACTTCGTGCCACCGGAGACCGCGCGGCCCGGGCTGAATCCCGAGCTTTATCGCGTCATTCGCAAGGCGATGGCCAAGCCGGCTGGGCGACCGCTACCAGACCGCCGAGGAGATGCTGGTCGACGTCGAGCAGGTGATGCGGGTGGCGTTCCGCCCGGTCGGGCAGACCGAGCTGCAGCGGTGGCTCGCGGATCTGAGCGCGAAGGACGGCGTTCCGCCGCTGACGCGCGAGGCGCCGCCGGAGCCGCCCGCCGCGCGCTCCACGGTCGGGCCGCTGCGCGGCGGTGACGGACAGGAATCGGGGCTGATGCTGAATCTCGACGAGGCGCTGGAGGTTCGCCCCGCCGATCGGCCGCCGCCGCCACCGGCGGCAGCCACCGAGGTGATGACGCACCCGCCCGCCTTCGTCGGCAAGGACAAGCGCTTGTCGTCGCGGCGCGAGGTTCAGATCGGCGTCGGCATCCTGATCATCGTGTTGCTGGTGCTTTCGGTGAAGGCGCTGAGCGGCGGAGGCGAGCCCGACAAGGCGCGCAGCGCGCCGCCGGTCGCCAGCGCTCCCGCGGCGCCACCGTCTGCGCAACCGGCGCCGCCCCCGCCTCCGCCCGTCCCGCCGGCGCCGCCGCCGCGGCGGCCGCCGCCGCCACCGCCACCGGCGCCGCCAGAGCCGGCGAAGGCGCCCGCAGCGGCGGCCGAGCCCAGCGCGCTGGCCGCCGCCGATCCTCCCGCTCCCGCGAATGCACGTGTAGAGGAAGAGAGCGATCCTGCCGAAGAGGAGTCCGCGGAGAAGAAGCCGGAGTCGGCCGCGAAGAGCAAGCGCGCGCCGTTCCCGGTCGCCATCAAGAGCGATCCGGACGGCTCACGCGTCACCACCGGCAAACACGTGTTCGGAACGACGCCGCTGACGGTCAAGCTGCGTCCGGGAAACTCGTACGAGTTCACCTTCACCAAGGCCGGCTACGCGCCGCTGGTGCGGCGCTATCGCTTCGATGAGGACGAAGCGCAGACGCTCCGGGTCACGTTGAAGAAGGCGCCCGAGCCCAAGAAGCCCACCGCCAGCGCCGTCGCCGGCCAAGGCTCCGTCGCCGCCGCCGCCCGCGCCGCCCAAGAAGCAGGGCTTCTTCACGAGGTAGCTGCTCGCGCGCGAAGCGCGGGTCTGCGGCTAATTCAACGGCGCAGATCTAGCCGGGCGGTTGCTCGCCGCACGTGTCGGCGATTGACAGCCGAACGAGCTCGGCTGCGACCAGACGCGCGAGCAAGCGGCGAAGCTCACCCGCGTCCACGAACGTCCACAGCTTTCCTGCCGACGGCTCTTCCTCGGTTCGTGGCGCTGCCGTCGTCCAACCGCCCTGGTTCATTCCAAACGCTGGCTTCGTCCATGGCTCGCTCCCCGCTATGGCGTGACCGGCTGCTGAAATCAAATCTAGGTCGTGTTTGGTCAGAGTGCAGTGTGTTGATGGGCTGCGGCGGACGAACGCACACGTGCGGCGCTGTAGGAGACGAATCACCACTGCGTAACGCGGGTGCGTAGCCGAGGTTACGGACCGACGCGAAATCGGGGTGCAGAAAGTCGCGAATCGCCGCGTCCAAGACTCACACGATGACTGGCACGAAGCTTGAAGCAGAAATGCACAGGCTCACCGGGTGAAGGAATGGACTGTCAACTGCCGATAACCTCAAGGGAGACGGGTCATGGACGTCATGGCTGAAGTTGGCGCCTGTTGTGTCGCCGAAGTAATGGGGACCGAGCTCTACACGCTGACGCCCGACACGGTCGTGGCATCGGCGCGGCGGCTCGCCTTCGACAACGGCATCGACCACCTCCTGGTGCTGGATAACGGCACGCTCGCGGGCATCGTCTGCAAGGATGATCTCCGGTTCGCCGCACGCCACTCTCTCGTCAGCGAGTGTATGAGCTCGCCCGTGTTGTGCATCGGCCCCGACACGACGCTGCGCGAAGCGGCGCAGATCATGGTGGAGCAAGGCGTCTCCTGCCTGCCGGTGGTCACCGGGACGTTCCTGGTCGGCATGGTCACGCGCGACGCGCTGGCCACGGTCGGCCTGGCCGGCGAGCCGACCGACACGACACCGGCGGTCTGCACGGCGTGCGGCTCGAACCAGAAGGTCCGCCGCGACCCGCGAGCCGGGGGCATCCCCCTGTGCGCCGAGTGCCTGGGCCGGACTTCGCCGACCGCCTTCCGCCGCCTGGCGGACTGAGCCCCAGAGCGTCACCCTCGCATCGGCGCCGAGATCGAATAGATTCCGCGCGACATGAGCGTCAGCCGCGCGCGCGGGAAGCTCGAGGCGGCGCTCGAGCAGTTTCACATCGCCAAGCTCCTCGAGGGAGCGAAGGCGATCGACGTCGGCGCGTCGACGGGGGCTTCACCGAGGCCTTGCTCGCGCACGGGGCGGCCAGCGTCGTCGCGGTCGACGTCGGGCACGGGCAGCTCCACCCGTCGCTGCGCGGCGATCCGCGCGTGACATCGCTGGAAGGGGTCGACTGGAAGCGGCTGTCGCTCGCGATCGCGGAAGGACCGTTTGACTTCTTCACGGTCGACGTCAGCTTCGTCGCCGCGCGCAACATGCTGCGCGGCCTGGCGTTTCGCCTGCGCCCGGGCGCGGAGGGTGTGGTGCTGGTGAAGCCGCAGTTCGAGCTGCCCGATCGCAAGCTGAAGGCGCCGGGCGCGGACATGGCGGCCCTGCGCCGCGAAGCCGTCGACAAGGTCCGAACCCGCGGCGAGGGGCTCGGCTTCACGCTGGTCGATGACTTCGACTCGCCGGTCGCGGGCGCGTCGGGCACGATCGAAGTGCTGGCGCGACTTCGCTTCGATGGGCGCCCGGCGAGCATGCCCAGCCCCGGTGAGCGGCGCGGTCACAAGCCGCGCGCGGCGGCAGGCGCGCCGTCGGACGCGCCCGACACGTTGCGCTGGTTCGCGATCGTCGCGCCCGGGCTGGAGGAGGCCGCGCGCCGCGAGGTCGAGGCGCTGCCCGACACGTCGGCCATCGACGTCGAGCTGGGCGGCGTGGCGTGGACCGGGCCCGCCGCCAGCGGCTATCGCGCCAACCTGTGGCTGCGCGTCGCGACGCGCGTGCTGGCGCGGGTCGGCGACGTCGAGGCGCGCGAGTTCGGCAAGCTGCGCCGGCGCGCCGAGCGGCTGCCGTGGAGCCGGTTCGTCCCCAGCGGCGCGGCGATCGCGGTGCGCGCCAGCGCCACGCGCTGCCGCCTCTACCACACGGGGGCGCTGGCCGAGGCGGCCGTGCTCGCGATCGCCGACGCGGTGCCGGGCGTACACGCGTGCGCGCCCGACGAGGAACCGGCGGTCACGCTGCTGGTGCGCGGCGTTCAGGATCGCTTCACGTTCAGCGCCGACGCGTCGGGCGAGCGGCTGCACCGGCGCGGCGCGCGCGTCGAGACCGGCGAGGCGCCGCTGCGCGAGACGCTGGCGGCCGGGCTGCTGGCGCTGGCGGACTGGACGCCGGGGACGGCGCTGTGCGATCCGATGTGCGGCGCGGGCACGATCGTCATCGAGGCGGCGATGCAAGCGACCGGACGCGCACCGGGGACGGAGCGCGGCTTCGCGATCGAAACCTGGCCGCTGCTGGCGCAGCCGGCGATCGCGCGCGCGGTGGCCGAGCTGCGCGCGGAAGCCGATGCCGGCGGCCGCCACGGCGCGGCCGCGTCCGCGCCGATCGTCGCCTCCGATCGCGATCCGCGCACGATCGACAGCGCCCGCCGCAACGCCGAGCGCGGCGGGGTCGCGGCGCAGGTGACGTTCGCCTGCCGCGACGCCGCCGACGCGCGCCCGCCGGCACCGACCGGCCTGGTCATCACCAACCCGCCCTACGGCCACCGGCTGGGCGACGTGCGCGCGGCGGCGCGCGGCTACCGCGATCTGGGCGGCGTGCTGCGCGCGCACTTCCGCGGCTGGCGCGTCGCGATCGTCGCGCCCGCGCGCCTGGACGTCGCGCGCGCCATGGGCCTGCGGTCAGCGAAACAGTTCGCCCTGCGCAACGGCGGCCTCCCCATCGTCCTGCACGTCGCGACGCTGACCTGAGCCGGCCTGGTCGTCGTCGTCGCGGTGGCGCGCGAACCCCAGGCGCGCCGCCGTCGCGTCGAACAGCGATCGAATCGCGATCGCGTACGTCCCCTCCCCCTTGCCGCGCACGCCGAAGCGCGAATCGTAAAGGTGCCCGCCGCGGGTCTCGCGGATGCGATGCAGGACGCGATCCGCCGACAGCGGCAGCGCCGCGCGCAGCCGCTCCTCGAACACCTGCTTGACCGATCCGGGCAGGCGCAGCAGCACGCAGCCCGCGGACGTGGCGCCGGCGGCGCGCGCCGCGGTCAGGATCTTCGGGATGTCCTGGTCGTTGAGGCCGGGGATGATCGGCGCGACGTTGACGCCGACGGACAGCCCGGCGCGCGCCAGCGTCTCGATCGTGCGCAGGCGGCGCGCCGGCGTGGCGACGTAGGGCTCGATGGCGCGCGCCCGCTCCTGGTCCCAGAACGGGATGCTGATCGTGACGTGCACGTCGGCGACGCGCGCCAGCTCTTGCAGCACGTCGATGTCGCGTTCGATCAGCGCCGACTTGGTGATGATGCCCGACCGGGTTCGCGTGCTCGACGCACACCTCCAGGCAGCCGCGCGTCAGCCGGTACGACGCCTCCAGCGGCTGATAGCAGTCGGTGACGCCGCTGAACACGACGACGTCCCGCCGCCAGCTCTTCTTGCGGAACGCCGCGCGCAGCAGCGCCGCCGCTTCCAGCTTGACCATGATCTTGCGATCGAAGTCGGTGCCGGCGCCCATGCTCAGGTACTCGTGCGATGGGCGCGCGTAGCAATACGCGCAGGCGTGGAAGCAGCCGCGGTACGGGTTGACGCTGTACGAGAAGCCGACGTCGGGGCTGTCGTTCTTGGCCAGGATCTGCCGCGTGTGATCGGCGAACACCTCCAGGCGCACCTCGGGCGCGCCGTCGAAGTATTCGACCTCCGTCGTCGCCCAGGGGTTCGGCGGATTGGCTATCGGGATCGGGCGCAAGCCATCATCCTGTGCCTGAACATACGTTCAGTCAAGATACACAGGCGTTCGTAGACGCCGCTGTCGATTCCCCGCGGTCGATCAAGTAGTGTGTCGCCCCGCTCGCGATGGCTGCCCCACCCACGAAATCTTCCAACGACTTTCAGCGCCTGGCAGCGCTGCCCCCCTATGTGCTCGCCATCGTCGACGAGCTCAAGTCGCGACTGCGCGCCGAAGGGCACGACGTCTACGACTTCGGCCTCGGCAACCCCGACGGAACCAGCCCGCGCGCCGCGGTCGAGCGGTTGATCGAGGAGGCGCAGACGCCGGGTAACCAGCGCTACATGCCTTCGCGCGGCGTCGCGGAGCTGCGACGGGCGATCTGCGACTGGTACATGCGCAAGTACCAGCAGAGCTTCGACCCCGACGGCGAAGCGGTCGTCACGCTGGGCGCGAAGGAAGGCCTGGCGCACCTGCTGCTGGCCATCGTCGGCGCCGGCGACTGCGTGCTGTCGCCCGATCCCTGTTATCCGATTCATCGCTTCGGCGTCAGCATCGCGGGCGGCGAGCCGATCCCGGTGGCGACCGGTCCCGGGCGCGACGCCTACGCCGAGATCGAGACCGCGCTCGCGCGCTCGCCGCGCAAGCCCAAGGGGCTGATCGTCAACTACCCGCACAACCCGACCAGCGCGGTCGTCGACCTGGCCTTCTACGAGAAGGTCGTCGCGCTGGCGAAGCGCGAGTCGCTGTGGGTCATCTCTGACCTCGCCTACGCGGACCTGGTCCACGACGGCCGCCCGGCGCCCAGCATCTTCCAGGTCGACGGCGCGCGTGACCTGGCCGTCGAGTTCTTCACCGTGTCGAAGAGCTACTCGATGCCCGGCTGGCGGGTCGGCTTCTGCGTCGGCAACCGCAGGCTGGTCGGCGCGCTGGCCAACATCAAGGGCTACCTGGACTACGGCCACTTCGCGCCCGTCCAGCTGGCGGCGTCGACGGCGCTCAATTCGTGTGACGGCGACGTCGCGGAGAACCGCGCCGTCTACAAGCACCGGGCGGCGCTGCTGTGCGACCAGCTGGCTGCCGTCGGCTGGCCGGTGCCGCGGCCGGTGGCGTCGATGTTCGTGTGGGCGCCGCTGCCGGCGCAGGCGGCGCACATGGGTGCGGTTCGTTTCGCCGCCGAGCTGCTCGAGCACGCGCGGGTCGCCGTGTCGCCGGGGGTCGGGTTCGGCCCCGGGGGCGAGGGTTTTGTCCGTTTTGCCCTGGTCGAGAAGGACGACCGGGTCCGCCGCGCGTGCGCCGCGATCGGCGAGTTTCTGGCCAGTATGACCGCCGGGGCGGCCGGCAAGCCTTCTCACGTTGACAAGTCGCCGGACCTCAAGTAGAAACCGCCCTCCCATTACCATGTCGGCCGCAGCTACACATCACCACCCCACCTTCCAGGCCAAGGAGCCGTTCGCGCGGTCTTGGTATGTCGCTGACGTGAACGGGCAGACGCTCGGGCGCGCCTGCACCAAGATCGCCGACGTGCTTCGAGGCAAGCACCGACCGACGTTCACCCAGCACATGGATGCCGGTGACTTCGTCGTCGTCATAAATGCCGACAAGATCAAGCTCACCGGGCAAGAAGTGGTCGGGCAAGCTGTACCGCGACCACTCGCTGTTCCCGGGCGGCCTGCGCACCCAGACGGCGGAGCAGCTGATCAAGCGGCATCCGACCGACCTGGTGAAGCGCGCCGTGTGGGGCATGCTGCCCAAGGGCCCGCTCGGCCGCCAGATTTACAAGAAGCTCAAGGTGTACGCCGGCGCGGAGCATCCGCACGCCGCCCAACAACCCCAGCCCCTGAAGCTCAATGCCTGACGTCAACAAAGCCATTTACGCCACCGGTCGCCGCAAGCACGCCGTCGCACGCGTCTGGTTGCAGCCGGGCACCGGGAAGATTGCCATCAACAACCGCTCGCTGGAGGACTACTTCGGCCGCGAGACGTCGCGCATGGTGTTCCGCCAGGCGCTCGAGCTCACCGAGACGTCCGGGCAGTTCGACGTGTGGGTCAACGTCAGCGGCGGCGGCCTGTCGGGCCAGGCGGACGCGATTCGCCACGGCATCTCGCGCACGCTGATCAAGATCGACCCCGCTCACCGCCCTTCTCTGAAGAAGGCCGGCTACCTGACGCGCGACGCGCGCCAGAAAGAGCGCAAGAAGTACGGTCAGCGCGGCGCCCGCGCCCGCTTCCAGTTCAGCAAGCGATAGACGCTCGGGGTACGCTCAGGCAGCGGCCATCGGCCGCCGCCTGATTCACAGCGGTGCGACGTTGGTCGCGCGCCGCTGGATCCTAGATTCACAGTCTATGGCGACTGTGGTGGATGTGGAGCGTCGCAGGGGTGGGACCGACGAACCGCGCGCCTGGCGCCTGGCCCTCGGCATCGTCATGGCGGCGATCGGCGTGGCGGCGATCTACACGGCCAAGGTCACCGGGATCGTGTCCGTGATCATGGCCGGGACGGCGCTGGCCGTGGCTGGCTTCGTCGAAGTCCTGTCGGGCCTCGGCCGTGGCAGCCGGCGCGTGCAGCCGCTGCGGTTGATCGGCGGCGTGCTGTCGATAATCGTGGGAGGGCTGTTCGTGTTTCGCCCGCAGGTCGGCCTGACCGGGCTGACGATGATGCTCGCGGCGTATTTCATCGCGTCCGGGCTGTTTCACGGCGTGACGTCGGCGCTGGAACGTTACGACGGCTGGGGGTGGGACCTGTTCTACGGCGCGTGCGCGATCGCGCTGGGCGGCGCCGCGGTGACCAACATTCGGTCGGCGGGGTTCTGGCTGGTCGGCGTGCTGGTCGGCATCGAGATCCTGGTGCGCGGGCTCGCGGTGACGTTCGGCGGCATGCAGCGCGGCCGGCACCGACGACAGCTGCGGTCCACGACGCTCAGACACGCCTGAGGCGGCGCGCTTTGCACCGGCGGCCCGCGCCGGCACAATGGGGCGGATGGAGGCGCGACCGCCACGGCGGCTGTTGTTCCGGCTGCTGGCCGGAATCATCGTGCCGACGGTGGCTGCGCTGGGCGTGTTCGGGTTCTTTGCGCACGAGGTGGCGAGCCGGGCGCTGGAGGCGGAGCTCGGCCGCCGGCTAGGGACGGCGGCGGCGGGCGCGGCGGCGACGCTGCTGCCCGAGCAGCTGCGCGCGCTCGCCCCCGGGCCGGGCGAGGAGGACTCGCTCAACTACGCCAACGTCAGGCGCCGGCTGGAGACCGCGCGCACGCGGCTGGGCGTGCGCCGCGTGCTCGCCGTCAGCCCGGAGCTCGAGTCGCGCGGCGACACGTCGGGAGCGCTGCCGCTGGGCGCGCATGCCTACGAGCTGGACGCCGACCGCCCGGAGATCGAGCGCGCGGCGCGCGGGACGCCGACCGCGTCGCCGCTGTTCGTCGGGCATGACGGCGTCCCGTACAAGCGCGCGTACGCGGCCGTCGGCGAAGCCGGTGACATCGCCGGCTTCATCGCGGTCGAAGGCAACGCCGACCACCCGGCAGCGCTGGCGGCGTTCCGGCGCTCGATGCTGTTCGCCGGCCTGGCGGCGCTGGCGGCGGTGCTGCTGCTCACCGGGTGGCTGTCACGCCGGATCTCGCGCCCGATCGCGCGGCTGGCGCAGGCGGCGGCGCGCCTCGGGCGCGGCGACCTGGACGCGCCCATCCCGATCGAGACGCGCGACGAGATTGGCGTGCTGGCGCAGACGCTGGAGGAGTCGCGCGAGGCGCTGCGAGCACGCGACGAGCGCCTGCAGATGATGCTGGCCGGCATCGCCCACGAGGTGCGCAATCCGCTGGGCGGGCTCGAGCTGTACGCCGGCCTGCTGCGTGAAGCGCTCGCGGCGCAGCCCGAACGGCTGGACGAGGTGGCGCGCATCGAACGCGAGGTCGGCCACCTGAAGACGGTCGTCAACGAGTTCCTCGAGTTCGCGCGCCGGCCCGCGCTGCGCCTGGAGGCGGTCGCGCTGCGGCCGCTGTTCGACGACATCCGGGAGCTGGCGCAGGCGGCGGGCGGCGCCGCGATCACGGCCGGCGCCCCGGACGAGCTGGCGGTGCGCGCCGACGGCGCTCAGCTTCGGCGCGCGTTGCTGAACCTGGCGCGCAACGCGGTCGCCGCCGCTGGGCGCAACGGGCAGGTTCACATCGCCGCCGAGCGCACCGCCGCGGACAGCGTGCGCATCGAGGTCCGCGACGACGGTCCCGGCATCGCGCCCGAGCTGCGAGAGAAGGTCTTCGCGCCGTTCTTCACGACGCGCGAGAAGGGGACCGGCCTGGGCCTGGCGTTCGTGCGCGAGATCGTGCGCGAGCACGGCGGCGATGTCATCGTGTCGGACGCGCCTGGTGGCGGCAGCGTGTTCGCGTTCGAGCTGCCACGCGCTGACCGGGAGCAGACGACATGACCACCACCGTATTCACCGACCGCAAGCTGCTGGAGCACGATCCGGGCGCCGGGCACCCGGAGTCGCCGGCGCGGCTCGAGGCGGTGCTGGCTGACCTGGAAGGAGCCCCGCTCGCGGGCGTCGATTTCGCGACGCCGCGGCCCGCGACCGACGCGGAGATCGAGGCCGTGCATCCAGCGCGTTTCCGCGAGGCGATGGCGGGGCTGGCGGGCCGGCGCGCGCGCCTGGATCCCGACACGATCACGTCGCCGGACAGCTGGGACGCGGCGACGCTGGCCGCTGGCGCTGCCGTCGGCGCCGTGGAGGCGGTGATGACCGGACGCGCGCGCAACGCGTTCGCGCTGGTGCGGCCGCCCGGGCACCACGCCGAGGCCGACCGCGCGATGGGGTTTTGCCTGCTCAACAACGCCGCGATCGCGGCCGAGGCGGCGCGGCGCGCGGGCGCCGAGCGCGTGCTCATCGTCGACTGGGACGTGCACCACGGCAACGGCACGCAGGACATCTTCGCGGCGCGGCCCGACGTCCTGTACATGTCGGTGCACCAGTTCCCGTTTTATCCGGGGACCGGCGACGCCGATGAGGTCGGCGTCGGCGCGGGGCGCGGCGCGACCGTGAACTGCCCGTTGCCCGGCGGGCAGACCGACGCCGACTACGGCGTCGTGTTCCACGACCTGTTCCTGCCCGCGGCGCGCCGGTTCGCGCCCGACGTCATCATCGTGTCGGCAGGCTACGACGCGCACGCGCGCGATCCCCTGGCGGGGATGCGCGTCAGCGAGCGCGGCTTCGCGGCGATGGCGTCGGCGCTGTGCCAGCTCGCCGAAGGCCAGTGCGGCGGCAAGCTGGCGCTGCTGCTGGAAGGCGGCTACGACCTGCAGGCGCTGGCGGCGTCGGTGCGGGCGACGCTGGAGGTGATGACCGGGCGGCGCGACGACTTCCCCGCCCGCGCAGGCGCCGGCCCGGCGACCGTCGCCGCCGTCACCCAGGCGCGCGCCGCGCTGGCCGCGGCCGGCGCGCCGGTGCCGGAGACCTGATGGGCGTGGCAGAGGCCGACACGCCGTCCCGGCGCTTTCCGTTTACCTGGCCGCTGTGGACGTTCGGCTCGGGCGCCGACGGTCGCCACGTTGTTTGCGCGCGCGTTCGCGCTGGTCTCGATCATCGCCTGGCTGTCGCTGGGCTCGCAGGTGCACGTGCTGATCGGCAGCCGCGGGCTGTTGCCGATCACCGACCTCGTCGAGCTGGCGCGCAGGCAGCCAGGCGTGTCGTGGCGCGACGTGCCGACGCTGTTCTGGTGGTTCCAGTCGGACGCGGCGCTGTCGGCGGGGATCGCCGCCGGGGTGGCGCTGTCGCTGTGCGCGCTGCTCGGATTTGCGCGCCGCATCTGCTTCGCGCTGTCGGCGGTGCTCTACCTGTCGTACGTCACGGTGGCGCGCGACTTCCTGTTCTTTCAGTGGGACAGCCTGCTGATCGAGACCAGCCTGCTCGCCGCGTTTTTGCCTACCTCGCGGCCCGCGCCGGTGGCGCACCTGCTGTTCCGGCTGCTGCTGTTCAAGCTGTACTTCGAGTCCGGGATCGCGAAGTGGATGTCGCCCGTGCACGACTGGCACGACGGCAGCGCGATGACCTACTACTACGAGACCGCGCCGCTGCCGACATGGCTGGCGTGGCGCGCGCACCACCTGCCCGTCTGGTGGCACCACTTCGAAAGCCGCGCGACGCTGGTGCTGGAGCTGATCGTCCCGTTCGGCATCTTCGGCCCGCGCCCGCTGCGGCGATTCGCCGCGGTCGCGTTCACGCTGTTCCAGATCGGCAACGCCGCGACGTCGAACTACGGTTTCTTCTGCTACCTCGCCCTGGTGCTGAGCGTGTTCCTGCTCGACGACGCCGACATCGAACGCGCGCGCGCGCGCATCGCCCGCGTGGGCGGAGTGCTGGCGCGGCTGTTTCGTCCCGGCCGCAGCCGGCGCCCACGCGGCCGCCAGCCGCAGGCGGCGTCGGTCGATACGCGGCGTGGGCGGGCGCCGGGCTGTTCGCGGTCGTGTCGCTCACCGACGGCTGCAACACGTTCGGCCGCCCGACCACTGCACTGACGCCGCTGCTCGAGCTCAGCAGCAAGCTGCACGCGGTGAACACCTATCACCTGTTCGCGTCGATAACGCGCGAGCGCATCGAGCCCGAATTTCAGACGCTCGCCGCCGGGCCGGCCGACGCCGCCCCCGACGACGCGTGGACGCCGCAGCACATGTGGCACAAGCCGGGCGACGTCAATCGCGCGCCCGACTTCGTGGCGCCCCACCAGCCGCGCGTCGATTTCCGGCTGTGGTTCTACGGTCTCAGCTTCCAGCGCCGCACGCCCGCCTACGTGACGACGTTGCTCGAGCGGCTGTGCGGCGATCCCGAGGCCGTGCAACAGCTGTTTCGCGCCCCGCTGCCCCGGAATCCGGCCGCGGTGCGCATCGTCTACTGGCAATATTGGTTCACCAGCCCGGACGAAGCGCGCGCCACAGGGGCCTGGTGGCGTCGGACTCTTGTTGCGCCCAGGCATGCGGTACCCTGCGCGACTGTTCCATGACCCGGCCCCCACCCTCATCATCCACGCGAACGGCATCGATCGGGACGCTGTTCCTGACGGTGTTCATCGACCTGCTCGGCTTCGGGCTGGTGATCCCGTTCCTGCCCGGGATGGCGCGGCGGCTCGGCGCCAGCGACTTCGTCGCGACGATGCCGGGCGCCGTTTATTCGATCATGCAGTTCCTGTTCATCCCGATCTGGGGGCGGCTGTCGGATCGAATCGGTCGCCGTCCGGTGCTGCTGTGGAGCATCGGCGCCACGTCGGTCGGCATGGCGCTGCTGGGCGCGGCGCCGACGCTGCCGCTGATGATCGCCGCCCGCATGTTCAGCGGCATCGCGACCGCGAACATCGCGGTGGCGCAGGCCTACGTCGCCGACGTCACCACGCCCGAACATCGCGCGCGCGGCATGGGGATCATCGGCATCGCGTTCGGGCTGGGCTTCATCCTGGGGCCGTTCGTCGGCGGCGAGCTGTCGCGGTTTCCCGTGTTCGGCCGTGAGGGGACGCTGCCCTCGCTGGTCGCCGCCGGGCTGGCGGCCGTCAACTTCCTGCTGGCGCTGCGCACGCTGCCGGAATCGCTGCCTGCCGAGCTGCGCGGCAAGTCGTTGCGGCGCGCTGTGCCGCTGGACATCGGCGCGCTGCGCGCCGCGGTCGCCGTCCCCGGCGTCGGCGTCGCCGTCGCGGTCAACTTCGCGATGGTGTTGTGGTTCGCCGGCATGGAGCAGACGTTCCGGCTGTTCACGGGCGACAGGTTCGGGATGTCGGACGCCGCGACCGGGCGCATCTTCGGCGTCGTCGGCATCGTCGGCGCCATCGTGCAGGGCGGCCTCGTCCGCCGGCTGGCGCCGCGCTTCGGCGAGGCGCGCCTGGTTCACTGGGGCGTGTGGATCCAGGCGGCGGCGTTCGCGCTGCTCGGCCTGTCGAGCGACTTCGGCACGCTGGGCGTGCTGGCGCTCTACACGTCGGCGGGGATGATCGCGCTTGGCAACGGCCTGACGACGCCGTCGCTGCCCGCGTTCGCGTCGCGGCGCGCGACCATCGCGACCCAGGGGGTGACGCTGGGCGCGCTGCAGTCGGCCGCCGCGCTGGCACGCGCCGTGGGCCCGCTGGTCGGCGGCGCGTTCTACGCCGCCGTCGATCCGCGCGCGCCGTATCTGGCCGGCGCGATCGGGCTCGCGCTGGCGGCGCTGCTCGCCGTCGCGCGTTTGCGGTAGCTCACGCCAGCCGCTGCGGACCTGAGCGCGTACGAGCCGGCGTCTTCTCCGTGCCGTGCAGGCAGACGCGGTTGCGGCCGCTGCGCTTGGCCTCGTAGAGCGCCTTGTCCGCGGCGGCCAGGAACGCGTTGTGATCGCCGACGCCGCTCTCCGGGATCGCGACCACGCCCAGGCTGACGGTCACGGGGATGTCCTTGCCGCCGAACGTGAACTTGCGCTCCTCGACCGCCTTGCGAACGCGTTCCGCGACGATGCGCGCGCCCGACAGATCGGAGCCGCGGCACAGGATCGTGAACTCCTCGCCGCCGAACCGCGCCAGCACGTCCTCCGTGCGCAGCAGGCCGCCCATCATCTGCGACAGCTCGGCGAGCACGAAGTCCCCGGCCGGGTGGCCGTGCGTGTCGTTGATCTTCTTGAAGAAGTCGATGTCCAGGAAGATCAGGGCCAGCGGGCCGCCGTGCCGCGCCGCGAACGCGAACTCCTTCTCCAGGTAGTCGGTGAAGTACTTCTTGTTGAAGACCTTGGTCAGCCCGTCGCGCAGCGCCGATTCGTACATCTGGCGCTGGAACACCTCGTCCAGATAGTCGTGGTACGTGAACTTCAGGATCGTCGACGACCCGACCATGATCTTGTCGCCGTCGGTCAGCTCGCGCTTGTCGATGCGGATGCCGTTGCAGAACGTGCCGTTCGTCGAGCCCATGTCCTCGACCAGCATCTTGTCGCCGTCGCGGACGAACGCGCAGTGCTCGCGCGACACGCCTTCGTCGTTCAGCCGCACGCCGACGTTGGGCCCGCGCCCCACGACCGTCTTGTCTCTCTGCAGCTTGAACATCTCGCCCGCGCTGACGCCGGCCAGCACCACCAGATACGCGAGGTTGCGTTTCTGTTCCTTGTCCGACTCGGGCGGAACAGCCGGCTTGGTCGCGGTCTCGTCTTTCTTGTCGCCGCCGACGCTCATCCTTGATGCCATCTTATAGGGACTTTTCTGTCCCTCCAAGTGGCATGCCGGCTCACGATTTTACGATCCGGTAGCTCAGCGGAGCCCCGGTAGCTCAGCGGAGGCGGTCGCGGCGGCCGGTGGAGCCGTCGACCCGCCAGCGCAGCTGGCCCGTCCCGGCGCCGCCTTCGGGCATGCGGATGCGCAGCGCCTCGGCCTTGCGCAGCGCCGGATAGCGCGGCCGGCCGGTGAGCGCGGCGGCGATCGCCGACAGGATCGGCTCGTGGGCAACGAGCGCAACGCCGGTCTCGGCCGAGACTGTGCGCAGAAAGGCGATGACCTTCGACACCGCCCCCTCAGGGACCAGAACGTCGGTGGCCATCACACGCCGGCGATATTTGACCGCGGCGGCGACAATCTCGGCGGTCTGCACCGCGCGCACCAGCGGGCTCGTCACGACGAGCGAGAAGCGGACACCGCGGCCGTCGAGCGCACGGCCCAGCCGGCGCGCGTCGGCGCGCCCCTTGAGGGTCAGCGCGCGCGATTCGTCTCTAGGCGCATCGTCGCCGGCTTCGGCATGCCGGATGAGCGTTACGCGCACGGAGCGACTAGCTCGGGTCGTCGGCTGACGGCTCGGCATGGCTGCCGGTGTCGCCAGGCCCTGACGGCGCCTCCTCCGACGCAGGCGACGGGACGGCGAGGCCCTGGGGCCCCGGGGACGGGTCGCCCGACGTGGACGGTGGCGGTGCGGCGGGCGGCGACGCGGCGGCCTCGACGGCGGCCGCGGGAGGGGGCCCCGGGTCGATGCCGCGTTGCTTGAGCGCCGCCAGGTAGTGGTCCCGCTCGGCGATGGCCGCGAGCAGGCGCTGCCTCATGGTGTCGTTGTTCTGTTTGAGCCGCGTGATCTCGGCCAGGTCGCGCTGCCGCGTCGAATCGACGCGCGACGCGCGCGCGAACGCCTTCAAGAACTCGGCCTGCCCGAGCTCGACCATCCCGGCGGCCCGGTATTTACCGGTCTCGATCTTCTCCAGATAGCCTTCGGCCGCCAGGCCGAGCAGCGCCTTGGACACCTGCGGCTCACCGGCGCCAATGGACAGCGCCACGTCGACCGGGGTGAACGGCTCATTGGCCGCCGCCAATCGTTTGAGCTCGTCGAACAGCTCCTGCCGGTCGACCTTCGCTCCTGCATCCCCGCCGCCGAAAGCACTCTTGCTGTTGCTGTGGCTTCGCTTGAGGCTCATCCCGTGTCTCCTCGGCTAAAATCGTCGCTAACGATCGTCCCTAAACTGCGAGTCTATCCCAAAAGTGGCGTTACACCCGCCCGGCGGCTCGTAAGTTCGTCCGGTCAGAACCCCAGTTGAGCCGCAGCGCGCACGCGGTGGATTCCGGGGGCCGACGTGGCGTCGGGCGCGCTGAGGTGGCTGTAGTCGACCTGCAGCTTGATCAGGCGACCGCGGAAGTACGAGCTGACCGCCACGCTCTGCTCGTCGATGCGCGTGCCGCGGCGAAGGTGTTCGTCGCTGGTGGCGCCGTAGAGGGGGATGTCCGAGCGGCCGAGGCGGCCCGCGACCTGCAGCCGCGTCGGCAACACGAAGTAGCCTGCCTGCACGTAGCCACCCCAGTAGTTGCGCACCACGCCGGCGACGCCGGGATCCTCGACGCGCCCAAACGCCTCGGCCTGCAGCGAGGCCCCGCGCCACAGCGCGCGCAGCTCGAACCCACCCTGCCAGATGGCGACGTTGTCGACGCGCCCGTCGCCGTTCACGTCGATGTTGGCGGCCGGATTGTTCGTGCGCAGTCGAATGTCGGTGGGGGCCAGGTTGTAGTAGCCGCTCACGCCGACGTGCAGCAGCGGGCGCGTGTGGTGCTCGATGTCACCCTCACCCGGCGGCAGCGGGCCGAACGGCGACGCCACCACCCGCGCCGCGTACGCCAGATCGAGGTTGTTGTTCGGGACCATGGCGCCCGTGCCGTTGAGCACAGCCAGCTCGTAGTGCAGCCGCCCAGCGAGCGGCCGGCCGAGGACCGCCAGACCGAGGTCGCGCTCGAGCGAAAACGACCTCATCGCCTCCGAGATGGTGACGAACTCGAGCTCGGCGCTCCACGTCAGGCGCTGCAGGCCGTAGGGGACCTTGAACTGCCCGGCGCGCACCGCCACGCTGCGCCACCCGTGCCACTGCACGAACGCGTCTTTGACCGTCGGTGACTCGGCGCCGTCGAACTGCAGGCGGTATTCGAACGCGGGCGAGCCCGCATGCCCCTCCAGGATCACCTCGGCGTGCGCGAGCACGAACGCCGAACGATCGGCGGCCGCCGTGTCCATCGGCCCCAGCGACGCGACCTCACCGACGTAGAACGTCTGCAGCCGCAGCCGCGGGCGCAGCAGGAACCGGCCATCCGGCGAGCGGACCACGAAGCCGTTATCGCGGAACTGGAGCACGGACGTCTCACCGTCGCCGCCGTCGACCAGCGCGGCTCCGCGCCGCTCCTGCTCGTGAACGCGCGCCTCCAGCTCGTCGAGCCGCTTGCGGATGTCGTTGTGGCTGGCGCGCTGGCGCTCGAGCGCCTGGAACGCGCGCTGGAGCTCGATGACCCGCGCCTCCAGCTCCTGCGCCGCCTGCTGCGCGGCGGCCGCCTCCGCTTCGGCGCGGGTGCCGGACGGCGTCGGCGGCGCCACGTCGGCGCCCGGGGCCGGCGGCGCAGCCGGCTTGGCCGGCGCAGGCGCCTTGGACGGCGCGGGCGCGGGCGCGGGTGCGGCGGCCGGCGCCGTCTGCGCGCGCGCGCCGCTGTACGAAAGCACGCCCGCGGCGGCGACCAACCAGGCGGCGGCGAAGCGCATCAACGTCGCTTGCGACGCTTGCCGCCGCCGTCGCTGCTGCGCCCCGATTCACCCCCGGCCGCCGTCGCCGGCTGCGGCGGCGCCTTCAGCCACAGCCGCAGCCCCTCGGGGTCGCGGCGGTAGCGGCGGACGAGCGCGACCAGCAGCCCCAGCCCCAGCACCACAGACACGATGCCGATGAACTGCGACGTCGACAGCGGTCCGACGTTGCCGCGCTGATCGTCGTCCCGCAGCACCTCGATGAGCGGGCGCAGGATGCCGTAGCCGAGCACCCAGCCCAGGAACACCTGCCCGGAGAACCGGCGGTAGCGGCGGATGAGCATCAGCAGCCCGAACAGGAACAGGCCGACCAGCACCTCGTAGATCTGCGTCGGGTGCACCGGGAACGACGAGGCCGCGTCCTTCGCCAGCCCGTAGTAGTGCACGTGGTGTTGCCACGCCGGGCTGCCCGACGGCGCCAGCGGGTTCGGGCCGGGGAACGACACCGCCCACGGCAGGCTGGAGCGCGCGCCGTAGTCACAGCCGAACAGGAAGCAGCCCATGCGCGTGATCGCGGTGCCCAGCACCACCGACGGCGCCGAGACGTCGGCCCACTGCAGCAGCGGGATCTTGCGCTTGTGGCAGCCGTACCAGCTGGCCAGGAAGCCGCCGATCATGCCGCCGTACGCGACCAGGCCGCCGCGGTTGACCATCACGACCTCGGTGATGCTGGTGAACTCGGACAGGTTGGTGATGACGTAGAGCAGGCGGGCGCCGACGATCGACCACACCGCCGTCCACATGTAGATCGTCCCCGCCTCCTGCTGGTCGATGCTGTCCTGCTTCGCCAGCTTCATCGCCAGGAACCACCCGACGACCAGCGACGTCCCGAGCATGACGCCGTAGGCGTAGATCGGCACCGGCGTCCACGGGTGCTGCTCGTGCTTCATGTAGTAGAGGACCGCCGCGCCACCCAGCAGATACAGGAAGGTCGAACCGACGTGCAGCTTCGGATCCTTGCGGCGCCGGAGCACGTCGCGCACCAGGCTCGCGGCGGCGAGCACGATGGCCAGCACGAAGAGCGGAAACGCCGGGATGTTGACCAGGATCGGACGCATGTACCCGGCTTAGATATTCCGCCGACGGCGCTAGGTCAATCAGCGGCGCCCGCGAAACCGCCGCGGGCGGCCCGCCAGCCACGTCAACACCAGTAACAGGCCGAAGACGCAGGCGCCGATTCCCGACGCCCACGCGGCGCGTGGCTGGCCGCGCCCGTCGAACAACGCCGTCAGCCCGACCGCGGCCGCGGTCATCATCCCCCACAGCATCTGCTGCCCGCTGTAGTAGAGCAGGCGGGCGTTGTCCTCGAGGTTCTTGACCTTGAACTCGAGCTCGCCGCGCATCGCGCGGCTGACCAGGCGCTGCAGCTCGCCGGGCAACGACAGCGCCGCCAGACCCATCTCGCGCGACGCCTCGACGACGACCTCGGACCACTGCTTCTTCTCGCCCAGCAGGAAACGCTCGAGGTACGGCTCGATGACCGCCGCCGGGTTCATCTCCGGGTCCAGCGTCGTGCACACGCCGAGCAACAGCAGCAGCGTCCGTTCCAGCAGGATCCATTCCTTGGGGATGTGAAACGCATCCTTGAGATCGGCGAGGCTGACGTTGAGATCGCGCAGGTCGAGCAGGCTGGTCAGCGTCTTGTCGCCTTCGAACTTGATGTCCTTGAGCGAGAAGCCCTGCAGCGACACCTGGCCGCGCAGCTTGTCGTGGAAGTACTGCACGATGCGGTCGAACACCTCGGGATCGGCGCGGCGCGAGATGAACCCCATCTCCTTCATCGCCGACACGATGCGAATCGTGTCGCGCGTCATCGCCCCCTGCAGGAACGACACCATCCCGCGGCGCATCCCCTCGCTGACCGTGGCGACCGCGCCGAAGTCCAGGAACACGATGGTCGGCGGCGCGCCCGGCGCGGCCGCCGGCGCGACCAGCAGGTTCCCGGGGTGTGGATCGGCGTGATACATGCCGTCGATGAAGATCTGCTCGCAGTAGGCCTCGACGCAGGCGCGCGCGGTCGCCCGCCGATCGATCTTCAGGCTGTCGATCTTTTCGATCTGCCCGATCTTGGTCCCCTCCATCCACTCGGTGGTGAGCACGCGCCCTGTCGAAAACTCGGCGATGACACGCGGGAAGCGGACGTTCTGCTTGTCGCGCGCGGCGAAGTTGGCGGCGATCTTCTCGATGGCGTTCGCCTCGCGCCGGAAGTCGAGCTCGGCCAGCACCATCTCGCGGATCTCGCCGTAGATGGTGTCGAAGCCGTAGTCGGGCATGAACCAGCGCAGGACGTTGAAGATGCGGCGCAGCGCGTGCAGGTCGATGCGCACCATGTCTTCGATGTCCGAGTACTGGACCTTGACCGCGACCTGCTCGCCGCTGCGCAGGCGGGCGCGGTGCACCTGGCCGATCGACGCCGACGCCACCGGCTCGGGGGAAAACTCCGCGAACAGCTCGGTCGGGCTACGGCCGCCGAACTCCTCGCGCAGGCGCGCCTCGATGTCGCGGTAGGGGCGCGGCGGCACCTGATCCTGCAGGCGCTCCAGCTCCTCGCGGAACGCGTCCGGGAGGAAGTTCGCCATGATGCTGATGAGCTGGCCGACCTTGATGAACAGGCCGCGCAGCCGCAGGATCGCGGCCTCGATGCGGCGCGCGTTCTTGCGGTGTTTGGCCGCCGTCATCCGTTCGATGGCCTCGGGCCGGCGGAAGCGGCGCGCGACGGCCAGCAGGAGATAGGACAACGCGACCTGGGTGGTCACGAAGTAAGCGACGAGCAAACGAGTGCGGCCGGCAGCCACGGAAAGCCAGTATCGCACCTGCCGCCGGTCCGCGGTAACCTTCACGTATGGCCAACGACGCGGGAAAACGCCCCGACGACGCCGACGACGCGGCTGAGCGCATCGAAGAAGAGGTGACGTCGCCGGGCGGCGACCGTGATCGCGAAGGCAGCATCACCGACTTCGTGCGCCGCGCCGTCTCCGCCGGAGTCGGCGCCGCCGCCGGCGCCGCCGCACGCTCGAAGGACGACATCATGCGCGCCGCGGCCGGCGAGGTCCGCAACTGGCTCGAGCACATGAACTTCAACGAAGAGCTGATGAAGGCGCTGTCGAAGATGGTGATCGAGGTCAAGACCGAGGTCCGCTTCCGCGCGGCCGAAGACGGCAAGGTCGTCACCGAAACGTCGAACGACGTGAAGATAAAGACCGGGAAGTAGCCGCGCGCAGCCCGGGTCAGCCCCGCTGGGCCCCGCGGTAGCCGGCGAGGATGTCGCGGTCGGAGACCGCGCGCGCCGACCGCGTACCCAGGAAGTACACGCACGACGCGCCGTCGAGCGCGCCCGGCCGCTGCCCGAGCAGGTGATCGAACTGCTCGACGACGATGCCGGTGACGCGGCCGATCCAGAACAGCACCTTCGCGGCGCGCGGCGAGCGAGCGAACGACACCAGGAAGTAGCGCCACGCCCAGGCGAGCGCCGTCCCCGGGCCGGCGACGGCGCCGCTCTCCAGCTCGGCGAAGCGCCGGAACAGGCGGCGGTGGCCGATGTGGGAGAAGCGCGTGAAGTCGTAGCCGCGCAGGTGGACCTGCTGCATGAACGGCGTCTCCGAATACACGATGCCCTCCGGCTTGAGGACGCGGTGGATCTCGTCGACACAGCGCCACGGATCGGCGACGTGGTCCAGCACCGCCTGCACGACCACGGCGTCGACCGAGCCGTCGGCGAACGGCAGGTCGTGCGTGTCGCAGAACACCGACGGCGCCGAATCGGGCGCCGGATCGACGTTGATGACCCGCAGCGCCGGGGCGTCGGCCAGCTGGCTCACGCCCTTGCCGCGTAGCCCGCCGCCGACGACCACCACGACCGGGTTGCCGCCGCGCCCGAGCAGCATGTCGCGCATCCGCGCCAGGCAGCGGATCGCCGACATGTTCACCGACGGCGACGGCAGCCAGCGCAGCCACTCCTTCACGCCCGATAGCGCGCCCGCCTCGGCCGACGCCGCCGCGCGCACCAGATAGTCGGCGTGCAAGAACACCGAGCGTTCCTCGTCGATCAGCACCGGCTTGCCGGCGACCACGGGGTAGGACCGCGCGCACGCCCCGTCGGCGCAGCGGACGGCATTGTTGATCGGCGGCGTCAGCGGACCCTTGCAACGCGGGCAGCGCAGCAGGTCGCGTAGCGCATCGAGGCCTGCAGGGGCGGCAGGCACCGCCGGAGCGGCGACGTCGGCGTCGGCCATTGCGCGCAGACTAGCTCACTTCACCGGGAGGCGGGCCCGGTGACTTTCGCCGCCGGCATCGCTGTCGGGGGCCTCGCTGTTTACTTGGCGACCTTGAGCTTGCGGTCGATGTCGCTGAACGGGACCGTGCGGTTGCGGCCGCCGTGCTTGGCGCTGTACAGCGCCTGGTCGGCGCGCGCGATGATGTCGGGCTTGTCGCGCGCGTCGTAGGGATAGCCGGCGACGCCGATCGACAGCGTCGCCTTGAACGACCCCTTGGACGACGGGAAGCTCTGCTGTTCGACCTCTTGCCGGATGCGTTCGGCGAGCTGGACCGCGCCCGTGCGGTCGGTCCCCTCGAGCACCAGCGCGAACTCCTCGCCGCCGTAGCGCGCGACGATGTCGATCTTGCGCGCGCTCGCCTTCAGGATCGCCGCGACCCGGCGCAGCACTTCGTCTCCCGTCGGGTGGCCGTAGGTGTCGTTGATCTTCTTGAAGTGATCGATGTCGGTCAGCAGCAGCGACACCGCCAGATCGTGGCGCTCGGCGCGGCCGAGCATGGTGGTGAACCGCTCCTGGAACGTCCGGTGGTTGACCAGGCCGGTGAGCCCGTCGGTCGTCGCCAGCTCCTCCAGCGCCTCGTACATGCGCGCGTTCTGCATCGAGATCGCGACCTGGTTGGCGATCACGCCCAGCATCTCGCGCCGGTCGCTCGGGAACGCGCCGGCGCGCGTCGCCGCGACCGTGAACGTCCCGGTCACCTCGTCCTTGACGATGAGCGGCAGCACCAGCAGCGATTCGTAGTCCTTGATGCGCATCGGGTGCGAGAACACGGGCACGTCGCGCTCGCGCCAGTCGCCGCCCGCCGGCAGCGCCAGCTTGTTCTTCGCGACCATCGACGCGATCGACGACGGATCCTTGTGCGTCGTCCCCAGCAAGTGGTCGGCGGCTTCACCCACCACGCGCCGCAACGTGTGGCTGCCGCGGCGCGCGTCGTAGGTGCCGATTGCGGCGAAGTCGAACTCGCACACGCCGCGCGCGCCCGCGATCGCCGCGTCGTACACCTCGTCCAGCGCCAGCGCGCGGTTCAGCTCCGCCGACGCGCGATAGAAACTCTCGTGTTCGTTCTTCGACCGCTCGACGGCCTGGAACACGCGCTCCGACTGCACGACGCGCACGACCTGCGCCGCCGCGCTCTCCAGCAGCGTGATCTCGGATGGCTCGAACTTGCGCACGGCGGCGCGATCGCACACCAGGATGCCGCGCGCCGTGCGCCCTTCGACGACGGGGACGCCGACGAATGACCCCACCGTCGCGGGCCCGCCGTAGTAAGGCAGCAGCGACAGCCGCGGCGATTCCAGCGCGAACGGCCGCAGCTCCTTCAGGATCGCGCCCAGCACGCCGCCGCCCGGGCTGATCGCCCCCTCGACGACGTGCGGCGAATCGGTGCCGAGCTCCTTGACCTTCAGCCGCTCGCCCGATTCGTCCAGCCACAACAGCGCGCAGGTCTGCAACCCCAGCGCGGTGCGCAGCAGGTCGAGGTTGTAATACAGCTGCTGGTGGATGGTCTGGATCGAACCCTGCGACAGCTTTTCTTGCTCCTCGGCGCGGGTGCGCACGCGGCTCTCGGCCGACAGCGCCGTCGAGATCAGACGGAAGTCGCGCGCCTCCTCGCGCATGGACGCGACCTCGTCATCGACGCGGCGGAGGTGCTCGCGGCGCTGGCGGGCCACCTCCGCGTGCAGGAACACGACGTTGAGCAGCGCGAACACGGCGATGAAGCCGGCGTGACCCGCGAACAGCCCGCCGGTCTCGGGCGGCGAGCCAGGGCCGAAGCAGATCACGGCCTCGAAGCCGATCGCCACCCCAGCCAGCGGCAGGCCGACGATGAGCCGGTGAAACGTCACCAGGAAGCTGACCACCGCGTAGACCAGCGGGTAGACGGCCGAGCCGACGCCGCCCGAAAACGCGAGCAGCAGGTAGACCGTCGTCAGCAGCAGCAGCCCCAGCTCGGCGTCCGACACCGCTTCGCGACGCGGCGTGCGCCGGCGCTCGGCGGTGCGCACGCGCGCCGCGATCTTGAACGCCAGCAGGCCGGTCAGCAGCGTCGCGGTCCCCACCCGGCGCAGGTCGGCGCCGGGCGCGCGCAGGTCGGGGAACCAGCCGCGCCACAGCAGAAACAGCACGATGCCGCACACCACGAACGCCAGCGACGCGCGCGTGGCGCGGCCGACGTAATACGCGGCGTGCTCGCCGAACCCCCGGCCCTTCGCGTTCTTGCCCGGCTTGATCTTCACGGGCGCGGCACCGGCTGTTGCGACAAGTCGACGACGATCTCCCCCGCACGCACCCAGCCGAGCTCGTTGCGCGCCACGCGCTCGATCGCCGCCGGGTCCGCGCGCAGCGCCTCCGCCTCGCGCGCCAGGCGCTCGTTGTCCGCGCTCAGGTCACGGTTGTGGGCCTGCAGCGCCGCCAGCTCGCGCTTGAGAACGAGCGTGCGCGCCAGGCCCGAGCGCGCGTACACGTGGTACGGCACGTACGCGAGCACGGCGGCGACAATCGCGGCGGCGGCGAGTCGCCCCGCCCAGGTCTTGGTGTCTCGGCGCATGCGAGCTTCCGCATGGTCCAGTATCGGGGGGGGTTCCCCCCCCGTCCATTTTCCGACCTCCCCTACCCGCCCGCGCCGAGCGCCGACCGGCAAAAGTCGGTCTTCGCTCGGCGCGTCACGATTCCGTCACTCGACGATGGGGAAGCAGCAGCCGGTCAGGCAGCCGGTGCCGGCCGGGCACTGCGACGGGTCGCGGCCGGTCCCCGGGCCGCAGGCCACGAAGTCGCTGCCGCAGTCCGGGACCGTCGTGCCGGCGTCGGTGCCGCCCGTGGTGCAGTCGGCTGGTAGCGTGGTCTTGCCGATGCAGAGCTCGCACTTTTCGCAAGGATTGTTGCACTGCGTGACCTGCGTGCACGGCGGGCACTTGGCGGGGTTGGCGAAGTCGGCCGCGGTGCAGGTCGCGGCGAGCAGGATCGGCGTCGGGGCGCCGGGGACGGCGCAGCAACCGAAGCAGTCGCAGCCGTTGGGGACCAGGCGCTTGCAGAAGTTGATGCACTTGTCCGGCTGCGACGCGGACAGCGAGCACTCACTCGCGTGCTGCGTGGCGTATTGCTGGTCGTACGAGCACTTCGTGTTCGTGCTGCGCGGATCGCACTTGAGCTGCCAGTCGCAGCCGTCGTCGCCGGCGCCCGAGTTGCCGTCGAAGAAGCAGTCCTGCTTGCACGCGTCCATGTTGTCGCCGGGGATACCGGTGGCGAACGAGCCTTCGTCATTGTCCAGCGGGCCGACGCACTCGGGGTCGTTGTAGTCGACCTTGCCGTCGCCGTCGTTGTCCTTGCCGTCGCTGCACTGGGCCATGCCGATGGGGATCTTGCCGCCGCCGGTGCCGCCTGCCCCCGTCGTGCCCGCGCCGCCGGTCGTGCTGCCGCCGGTCCCCGTCGCGCTGCCGCCCGTGCCGGTCGCGCTGCCGCCCGTGCCGGTCGCGCTGCCGCCCGTGCCCGTCACGCCGCCGCCGGAGCTTCCGGCGCCACCGCTGATGCTACCGCCGCTTCCGGTCGCGCCGGCGCTACCGGCCGGTCCGCCCGCACCGGCAGCGCCGGCGGAACTGCCACCGGTCCCCCCGGAACCACTGCCTGCTGGCGACGACGAGCCGCACGCCGCGGCCAGCAACAGCGCTGAGGTCAGCGCGAATGAACGAGTAAGAGATCGGCGGTCACGCATCGGGTGGTCTCCTTGCGGTCGTGATGGTCAGGGTCAGGTGTTACGGAACCAACGGGCGGCAGCAGCCGGTCACGCAGCCGGTGCCGTCGGGGCACAGCGCGGGATCGATGCCGTATTGCCCGCACGCCATGTAGCCGGTCGGGCAGCTGTAGGGCGTGCCGCCGTCGGGCACGCCGCCGTCGTACGTGTTGCAGTCCTCAGGGATGGTCGGCTTGCCGATGCAGACCTGGCAACGTTCGCACGGCACCATGCACTGAGTGACCTGCGAGCACGGCGGGCACTTGGTGGGGTCGCCGAAGTCGGCGGCGGTGCAGGTGGGCGCCAGCCGGATGGGCGTCGTGGCGCCCGGCACCGTGCAGCAGCCGAAGCAGTCGCAGCCGTTCGGCACCAGCTTGCGGCAGCTGTCGATGCACTTGCCCGACTGCGACGCGGACAGCGAACACTCGGTCATGTGCGACTGCGCGTAGGCGGCGTCGTACGGGCACGAGGCGTTGTTGGTCATCGGGTCGCACTTGAGCTGCCAGTCGCAGCCGTCGTCGCCCATGCCCGAGTTGCCGTCGAAGAAGCAGTCCTGCTTGCAGGCGTCCATGTTGTCGCCGGGGATGCCGGTGGCGAACGACCCCTCGTCGTTGTCGAGCGGACCGACGCACTCCGGATCGTTGTAGTCGACCTTCCCGTCGCCATCGTTGTCGATGCCGTCGCTACACTGGGTCATGCCGATGGGGATCTTGATGCCGCCGCCGAACCCACCGAAGCCGCCAGTGGTGCCACCACTACCAACTCCGCCGTCGCTCGACAGCGCGGGCACGGAGTTGCCACAACCCGGAACCATCACCGCGGCCGCGATCGCGATCAATCCAGCCAGCACCGTGATGGCAAACGACGTCGACGAAGTCTTCATGTTGGGGTTGAGCCCCCATCGCCGCAAAATGGCTCACGGCGCGTCGTCGTCGCCAACTTCCCACGTCGACCCACATGGGTGCCGTCGCGCGTGAGCCGTTTCAGACAGCTGGCGCGTCTCACACTACAATGGGCGTGCTGGTGAGCCACTCAATCCTCCTCCGAGCTTCGGATACCGTCAGCGACGCCGATCTGGTTGCGCGCGCGGTCACCGGCGACCGCTGGAGCCGCGAGGTGATTTATCGGCGACACGCCGGATTACTGTTGGCGATCGCCTCGCGCCTGCTGGGCAACCGCGGCGATGCGGAAGAGGTGGTGCAAGACACGTTCGTGACGGCGTTCGAGCAGCTGCGCGCGCTGCGCGACCCGGCGGCGCTGCGCGCCTGGCTGGCGCAGATCACCGTCAGCCTGGTTCGCCGCCGCATCCGCCGCGGGCGGCTCATGCGTGTGCTGGGGCTGGATCGCGGCGCCGACGACGCGACGCTGGCCGCGCTGGCGGCGCCGGGGACCGCGCCGGACGAGCGCGCCGATCTGGCGATGGTCGATCGGCTGCTGACCAAGCTGCGCGCGAACGTGCGCATCGCGTGGATGCTCCGCCGGGTCGAGGGGCTGGAGCTGGCGGAGGTCGCTTCATATTGTGGGTGCTCGCTGGCGACGGCGAAGCGGTGGATCGCGGAGGCGGACGGAGTCATAAAGAGCCACGTCACCATCGAGGAGGTTGCGTCGTGAGTAAGCTGCGCTTGCCGCTGAAGCAGGGCCTGCGTGAGCCGGCTGACGAAGCGACGCTGTCGCGCATCTGGCAGGGGATCGATGCGCGCTTCCCGCGCCCGCGCTGGCGCCGCCGGATCGAGCTGGTGGCCGCGCCGCTGGCGCTGGCGGCCGTGGCCGCGGTGGTGGTCTTCCTGCGCCACGACGCGGGCCCGCTGCGGCTGGCCTCGGGCGCCGCGATCACGGCGGTCGACGCACCGGCGGCGGGCGCCAGGTTGTCGCTGTCCGACGGGTCGTACATCGCGCTGGGGGCCGGCGCCCGCCTCGAGCCGCTCGAGTCGTCGGGCTCTACCTTCATCGCCATCGTCGCGCGCGGCAGCGCCTCGTTCGACGTTCGTCCGGGCGGCCCGCGCCGCTGGCAGATCGAATGCGGGCTGGCGACCGTCGAGGTCGTGGGGACGCACTTCGACGTCGAACGCAGCCCGGGGCGGTTGCGGGTCGCCGTGGCGCGCGGCCAGGTGCTGGTGCGCGGCGAGCGCGTTCCCGATCGCGTGCGCCGGCTGGCCGCCGGCGAGGCGCTGGAGATCACCGACGCGACGGCCGCGGCGCCGGCGGCGCCCGCCGAGCCCAAGGCCTCGGACCAGGCCGAGGCAGGCGATTCCGACCTGGCCGACGCGACGCCGGAGCTGGACCGCGCGCCTGCGGGCGGGTCGCAGGCGCCGGCGAGCGCGTGGCGGGACATGGCGCGGCGCGGGCAACATCGCGAAGCGTTCGCCGCGCTGGGCGCGCAGGGTCTTCGCCGCGAGGCGCGTCGGCTGGGCGTCACGGATCTGTTCGCGCTCGCCGACGTCGCGCGGCTGTCGGGCCATCCGGCCGACGCGGTCGCGCCGCTCGAGCGCATCGTCACCAACTTCGCGTCGGATGCGCAGGCACCGCTGGCCGCGTTCGCCCTCGGTCGGCTGGAGCTCGATTCGCTCGCCCGCCCCGCACGGGCGGTCGCGGCGCTGAACAAGGCGCTGGCGCTGGGCGCGCCGCAAAGTCTCCGTGAGGACGTGCGGGCCCGCCTGGTCGAGGCGCATGTTCGCGCCCGCGACCAGGCGGCCGCACGTTCGGCCGCCGACGCCTACCGGCGCGAATTTCCGGACGGCCGTCACACCAAGACGATCGAAGTCTTTGATTTGCGCGCCCGTAGCGCGCTCGGTCGTTCGGATAGACAATCGACGCGGTGACGCGTCGGCGCGGGCTAGACATCGGCATCATCGTCGCGATCGTGGTCGCGACGCGACCGGCGGCGGCCGCGGAGCCCGAGGTGGTCGCGACGCCACCGGCGGTGCACATCGTCGGACCGGAGTGCCGTGAAACGCCCGTGTCGATCGCGGAGTTCGTGGAGGCGCTGCGCGTCGAGCTCGCCGGGCGCGGCATGCGCTGCTGCACCACCGGCGCCGGCGCCGACGCGGCGCCGGCGCCAGCCGGCGAGCTGCTGGTGACCCTGGCCGTGGAGCCGTGCGACCCGAACACGGATCGCGTCGGGGTGGTCGTGACCGATACGCGACGACTGCAGGCCATCGAGCGCAGCGTCTCACTCGCCGACTTGCCTCCCGCCGCGCGGCCGCGCGCGCTGGCGCTCGCCGTCGCGGAGCTGCTGCACGCCGCCGACCAGCCGCCGCAGCCCCCGACGCCGCCACCAGCCGTCCCGCCCGAACCTCAGCCGCCGCCCGCGGCCGCGACCGAAGGTGCGCGCCTGTCGGGCGGCGCAGACGTGCTTGCTGCGCAGCTACCCCATGCGTCAGACCGTGCTGCTGGGCGCGCAGCTGTCGCTCGGCGTATCAGGCGCGCGCTGGCACGCCGCGCTGGCGCTCGACGGCGCGCTCGGCCGGCCGCCCGTCGATCTGGGCGCGGTCAGCGTCCGCACGCTGGGGGCGGCCGTCACCGCCGGGCCGCGCTTCGCGGTCGGGCGAGCGACGATCGACGTGGGCGCGTCGGCCAGCGGGGGCTGGGCCTGGGTGCGCGGTGAGTCGAGCGTCGCGGGCGTCATCGCCGGCGCGGGCGACGGCTTCATCGCCGCCGCCGGCGCGCGCGTCGCCGTCCAGGCGCCGGCGTCCAGCGCGCTGCGCTTTCATGCGGCCGGCGAGGCGGGCGCGGTGCTGCACGGCATCGATGCCGACGTCGACGGCATCGCCGCCGCCGGCATCGCGGGCGTCTACCTGTCGGTGGCAGTCGGCGTCCGCGCGCCATAGCGCGTCGCCCACCTTGTGCGGCTCCGCAGCACAGCGCTTGCGATGAGCTGTTTGCCGCCGGTGAGGGATCAGCAGATCAAGAGGAAGCGCTGCACATGGATTCACGCCCACGCAAGACCACGCTGGAGAACTTCAACGAAGAGCTGGCGATCCTGGACCGCCCGCTCGAAGGCGACGTCGAGTACTACGACGAGCGGCCGCGACGACAACCGCGATGGCCGGGAATGAGCACTGTCATCATCGGCTTCGCGTTGTTCGCAGGAGCGGGCGCGCTGTTCTTCTCGCACTCCGATCCCGAAACGATCATCGCGGCCGCTCAGGCCGCGGCCGCCAGCGCGCCGACGCCACCGCCGCCGTCACCGTCGACGTCGCCGCCAATGGTCGACGCTCCGGCGGTCACCGCGCCCGAGGTGCCCGCGGCGCCGCCGGCACCTGTCGCGATGGAGCCGGCCGCGACCGAGGCTTCGAAGTGGCGTCAGCCGCCTCCCCGCAAGGCGTGGACGAAGCTGCGCCTGCGCTCGCCTTCGCCGGCAACACCCTGACCGCCGCGTCGCCGTCACCACGATAGAAAAACGGCGCGATCAACGCGCCGCCGAATCGTATCCAAGTGCCGGCCACCGTGTCAGAGACAAGGTGACCGGCGACAGGTCCGCGACTAATACGCCTTGTTGGCGCCAGCGCCGAGCGGATCGCGGCCGATCGGATTCATCGTGTCGTTGATGTCCTCAGGGACGCGCCGCAAACGATCGCGCAGGTTCTCGCGCAGCTCGCGGCCCGACTTCGGCGCCATGAGCAGACCGATGCCGGCGCCCACCAGGATGCCGATACCGAACGTCGACAGCGCGCTGGCCAGGAAGGACCCGGTCGATGCCTTTCGCTGCAGACCGATCATTTCCAGGATGTCGTCTCGATCCAGATTACGGAGCTCTTTGAAATTCATGATCTACCCTCCCCTTTTCTCATTCGGTCGTCGTCGTCGCCTTGCTCGCCCGTCGTGCCTTGCTGCTCTCGCTGGTCTCGGTGACTTCTATGCCCTCGGCCAGCTCGAACAGCTCCTGTTTCAACAAGGGCAGCAACGCCAGTCGCATGCCGAGGCGCAGGCCCAGGCCGACGATGCGCGCCGTCAGCGGCGTGAAGATGCCGCCGCCCAGCACGTAGCCGATCCCCACCGCCGCCGCCATCGACCCGTACGGATTCCGCCGCACGCGCCCCTTCACGTCGACACTGGAGATCGCGTCGCGCGTCTTGCTCCACGCCTGCTCCGCCGTGTGGCTGACCTGATCCACGCGTTTGCCCAGCGTCGCGCTGCCGTTGTCGGCAGTCGAGCGCCCGTTGCGTGAGGTCTCCCGCGATTCCATCGCCGCCACCCGCCTTACCCGCGCCTGCTGGCGATCTTGCCGATCAGATAGCCGACGGCCAGAGCGCCCACCAGACACTTCCCCGGGTTCTCCTTGATGTAGTCCGTCATCGAATCGTTCAGCGACGACAGGCGCTGCTTCGCGTTTTCGATCTGCGGGCGGACGCGCTCGCCGAGCTCGCGAGCCGTTTCTTCGATCCGTTCTGTCATTTCCATTGGTCACCTCCGGTTCAAGCTGTTAGCGGCGCGACGAAACCCGAAAAGGAACCCCAGCGCGACCGCACCGCCGAGGAACGCGAGCGGGCGCTTGCTCACCCAGCCCCGCCAGTCCGTGCGCCGCGCGATCTCGCGGCGCAACGCCAGCATCGAGTCCGCGACCTGCTCGCGCGAGCGCTGGATGTCGGCCTCGACGCGCGCCAGCTCCGGATCGCGCGGCTCGTCGTCGGCGGCGCGCCGTTCGCTGCGGGTGCCGGTGCCATGACCGTTGGTTGACTGCGGCGGCATGATCAAACTGGCCTCACTGGCTCGCGGCCGCGCAGCGCGCTGACGCTGCGGCTGACCTCTTCCGCGGTGTCGTGCATGAGGCGCACGCGCTTCGCGCGCTTCGCCGCCAACGACGATGCCGATCGCCCCCGCGATCAGATGCAGGGCCGCCACCGCCGCAAACGCCAGCGGCGTGTTGTTGATGGCGCGTCCCAGCGCCATCCCGGCGGCCAGCAAGCCGAGAACGTAACCAACGAGCAACACCAGTCCGGCCGCAGCCATCACCGCCAGATCGCGGACATAGAAGCGCGCGTCGGACACGAGCTCGACCCGCGCGAGCTTGACGTGATCCGCGATCAGCTTGCCGAGACCGTCGGCGGTCTCGCGCACCAGCGCAATGATCCCGTCGCCCTCTTCGCGTGTGTCACGCGGCATCGCCATGGTGCCTGGAAACTAAACACGAGCATGTCCGCCGCAAGTGCGCTGCGGGCTATTCCGTATGGCTCAGCCGGTCTACGCCGCGCGCGGCGCATCGAGCGGCGCGGGGCAGACGTCGCGCAGTTTGCAGCCCTTGCACTCGGCGCCGCGCCACACGCGATCGAACATCTCCTGCACGCGATCGAGCAGCCCGTCATCGCTGCCCGCGAAGCCGAGCTCGAAGTTGCGCCGCCCCGTCCCCTTCGCGCCCAGGCCGGCGCCCGTCCAGTTGGCGCTGCCGACGTAGACGAACTCGCCGTCGACGACCACCGCCTTGAAGTGAACGCGCGGGCACGCGCGCAGACGGCCGAGCGCCTTCTGCGCCGCAGAGCGTGACGTGCTCCTGGCGAGCGCGGCGCGGAACGGGCCCGATGGTTGCGCCGCGTGCAGGATGCGCAGCTCGACGCCGCGCCCCGCCAGCTCCGCGAACACGTCCAGCATCGATCGATACGCAGCCGCCGAGCGCCCGGCGCGCATCGTGCGCCGCCGGCCCGGGCGCGCGCGGTGGTCCTCGACCATCAGCTCCTTGAGGTTGGCGGTCGCGATCCAGACGCTGCGCCGCGCCTCCATCACCGCGCGCACGACGCGATCGTAGTGGCCGCGCCCGCGCGACGAGCTCCAGCGCGAACCCGCGGCGCGGCTCGACGAAGTCCACGACGCGCGCCTACTCCTGATCGTTGGCCGACGCGTTCGCGGACGACGGCGACGGCGCCAGCTTCAGGAGCGGTTGTTGCGGCAGGCGGCGCCGCTGCCTGGCCTCTCCCTGCTTCGCGGGGCGCGGGGACCGGCGTCGTCGGCGCGCACCTCGATGTCCTCCAGCTCCGGCAGCTCCTTCTTCCCCTTCGCGTCCAGCTCTTCCAGGCGCCGCGCCGAGACGATCACCCGCCCCTCGAACGACTTCAGCGAGCGGTTGAAGTGCTTCACCGACTGGTTCAGCGCGTTGCCGAGATCGGCCATGTGCTCCAGCACGGTGGCGACGCGCTCGTGCAGCCGGCGCCCCTCGTCGCTGATGCGCTGGGCGTTTTCGGCCAGCCGCTCCTCGCGCCAGCCCGAGCCGACGGCGCGCAGCAGCCCGAGCAACGTCGTCGGCGTCGCGACCAGCACGCCGCGCGCGAAGCCGTCTTCGATCAGCTCCGGCATCTGCTCCAGCGCGTGCGCGTACAGCGATTCGCCGGGGAGGAACATCACCACCAGCTCGGGCGCCGCCGCGAACCCCTCCCAGTAGCTCTTGGCCGCCAGCTTCGTGACGTGCGCGCGCACCTGCACGGCGTGCTGGCGCAGCTTGGCGGCGCGCGACTCCTCGTCGGCCGCCTCGCGCGATTCCAGGTACGCGCCCAGCGGCACCTTCGCGTCGACGACGATGTTGCGGCCGTTGGGCAGCCGCACGACCAGATCGGGACGCATCCGCCCGTCCTCGCCGGTCGCCGTCACCTGCTCGTCGAAGTCGCAGTGCTCGAGCATGCCGGTCAGCTCGACCACGCGCCGGAGCTGCATCTCGCCCCAGCGCCCGCGCACCGCCGGCGCCTTCAGCGCGCTCACCAGGCTGCCGGTCGCGTCGCGCAGCTTGTCCTGCGTCGCCGACAGCCCGACCAGCTGCTGGCGCAGCTCGCCGTAGGCGGTGCCGCGCTGGCGCTCCATCTCCCGGATCTGCGCGTCGAACTTCTCCAGCGTCGCGCGCACCGGCGCCACCATGCCCTCGAGCGCCTGCTGCTGCGCCTGCTGGCGGGCGTCGACGTCCATCGTCGTCTCGGTGCGCACCGCGCCCAGGCGCTCGCTGGCCAGGGTCAGGAAGTCCTCCTGGCTGGTCCGCAGCGCCTCCGCCGCCAGCGTCTGGAACGTGTCGCCGAGGTGCGTCCTGGCCGCGTCCAGCAGCGCGCGCTGATCCTCCATGCTGCGGGCCAGCGTCTCGGCGCGCGCGGTCGCGGCGGCGGCCCGGCTGTCGGCCTCGCTCAGCGCCACCTGCATCGCCGTCCGGGTCCGCATCGTCGCCACCAGCCACGCGAAGGCCCCACCCCCGAGCACCCCGATGACGAATGCCGCAAAGCCCACGGCCAGCAGGTCCATGGAGCCGCATACTATCCACCTGTTCAGGACTGCGCAAGATATCAGCGGAGCGCCCCTGGACCTGCATATTTTCAATTTATTTTGAAAGAAATAGATGGCCGAACGGCCGGGGTGGGACAAGAGTAAAAGCGTCCCATGTCCGAAGGCGGCGGCATCAGCCAGCGCAAGGCAGACCACCTGGTCATCGCGGCGTCCGGCGCGGCTGATTTCCACCGCCCGACGCTGCTCGACGACGTGCACCTGGTGCACTGCTCGCTGCCCGAGCGCGCGGCCGCGGACATCGACCTGACCACCGCACTTCTGGGAAGGACGATCCGGGCGCCGCTGATGGTGACGGGGATGACCGGCGGCACGCCGGCGGCGGGCGAGATCAACCGCATGCTGGCGGCGGCGGCGGCGGCGCACGGCATCCCGTTTGGCCTCGGCAGCCAGCGCGCGATGCTGCTGCACCCGGAGCTGGCGCCGACCTACGAGGTGCGCCAGGCGGCGCCCGACGTCTACCTGTTCGCCAACTTCGGCGCCGTGCAGCTCGCCGAGCTGCCCATCGGGCGCGTGCGCGAGGTGGTGGCGCGCGTCGAGGCGGACGCGCTGTGCATCCACCTGAACGCCGGCGCAGGAGATGGCGCAGCCGGGCGGCGATCGCGATTTCCGCGGCGCGCTGGACGCCATCGCGCCGTGTCGTCGCCGAGCTGGGCAAGCCGGTGATGGTCAAGGAGACCGGCTGCGGCATCTCGCCGGCGGTGGCGCGGCGGCTGAAGGACGTGGGCGTCGCGGCGATCGACGTGTCGGGCGGCGGCGGCACGTCGTGGACCGCGGTGGAGTCGCATCGCGCGCAGGGCCCCGAAAAGGCGCGCGCGCTGGAGCTGTGGGACTGGGGCATCCCGACGGCGGCGGCGATCGCGTGGCTGGTCGCCGATTCGGTGCCCGACGCGGGCGTCGACCTCGTCGCGTCGGGCGGCATCCGCACCGGGATGGACGTCGCGCGCACGCTGGCGCTGGGCGCGCGGCTCGCGGGGCTGGCGCAGCCGGCGCTGCGCGCCGTCCAGGAAGGCGGGCGCGCGGGCGGCGAGGCGTTCATCGGCGGCGTGCTCGACGGGCTGCGGACCGCGGCGCTGCTCGCCGGCGTCGGACGCGCGCGCGATCTGGCGACGGCGCCGCGCGTGATCACGGGTGAGCTCGCGCGCTGGCTGGAGCAGCGGCCGGTATGACCGCGCCCGAGGGCGAAGCGCACGGCCAGGGTCAGGGCCACGGCCACGGCAAGGTGATCCTCGTCGGCGAGCACGCGGTCGTCTACGGCCATCGCGCGCTGGCCGCCGGCATCTCGGCGGGCATCACGGTGACGCGCCGCGCCGGGCGTCGGGCGGTTGCGCGTGCCCGCGTGGCAGCTCGACGCGTCCGTCGACGACGGCAGCGAGTCGGGTCGCGCGCTCGCGGCGCTCGTGCGGCGGCTGGAGACGCCGGCGCTGGATTTCATTGGCGACGCGGCGATCCCATCGCGCGCCGGGCTGGGCAGCTCGGCGGCGCTGGCCGTCGCGGTCGCGCGCGCCGCGGCCGCCGCGGTGGGGCGGCCCGCCAGCGACCCGGCGATCCTGGCCGCCGTCGCCGAGGCGGAGACGGTGTTCCACGGCAACGCGTCCGGCATCGACGCGGCCGCCGCGGCGAGCGGCGTCGCCGGGCGGTTTTCGCGCGCCGACGGCTGGCAGCCGGTGGCCGTGCGTCAGGCGATCACGCTGTGTGTCGGGCTGTCGGGCCGGCCGCGCGACACGGCGGCGCAGGTGTCGGCCGTGGCGCGGCTGCGTGAACGGCTGCCGGCGGCCGACGGCGTGCTGGCCTTGCTCGGTGGCCTCGCGACCGACGGCGAGCGGGCGCTCGCGCTCGGCGACGTCGACGGCCTGGGCCGCATCCTGGACGTCGCGCACGGGCTGCTGGCGTCGCTGCGGCTGTCGAGCCCCGAGCTGGAGGTCATGGTCCACGGCGCGCGCGCCGCGGGCGCCATCGGCGCCAAGCTGACCGGCGGGGGCGGCGGCGGCGCGGTGATCGCGCTGGCGCCCGGCCACGAGCGCGACGTGCTCGCGCGCTGGCGCGTCGCCGGCTACGAAGGTTTCCTGGCCACCATCCCGGCGACGGCCGCGGAGGCAGCGTGACCGCTGGAGGCGCCGTGACGGCGTTCGCGGGGACGAACATCGCGCTGGTGAAGTACTGGGGCAAGCGCGACACGGCGCTGAACCTGCCCGCCACCGGCAGCCTGTCGCTGACGCTCGATCGGCTGGGGACGCGGACGACGGTCCACTTCGACGGCGATGGCGGCGCTGGCGCGACGGATCGCATCGTGATGAACGGCGCGCCCGCCGATGCCGCGACGGCCGCGCGCGTGTCCGCGTTTCTCGATCGCGTGCGCGCGCGCGCGGGCATCGGCATCGGATCGTCGGCGCGCGCGTTCGTCACCACCGAAAATGGCGTGCCGACGGCGTCTGGGCTCGCGTCGTCCGCGTCCGGCTTCGCGGCGCTGGCGCTGGCGGCGACGCGCGCGGCCGGGCTGACGCTGTCGCCCGAAGAGCTGTCCGTGCTGGCGCGGCTCGGCTCCGGCTCGGCGGCGCGGTCGATCTTCGGCGGCTTCGTCGAGATGGCGCGCGGCGAGCGCGCCGACGGCAGCGACGCCGCGGCCCGCCCGCTTGCTGTGGGCGACGGCTGGGACGTGCGGCTGGTCGTCGCGGTCACCAGCGCGGGGCCGAAGCCGATGGGCTCGACCGCGGCGATGGAGCACACCGCGCGCACGTCGCCGTATTACCCGGCGTGGCTCGCGGGCGTCGACGGCGACCTGGCGGCGGCGCGCGCCGCCATCGCCGCGCGCGATCTGCCGGCGCTGGGCGCGGTCGCGGAGCGGAGCGCGCTGCGCATGCACGCCGCCGCGATGGCCGCCGACCCGGCGATCATCTACTGGAACCCGGCGACGCTGGCCGCGATCGCGTGCGTGCGCGCGCTGCGCGACCGCGGCGTGCCCGTGTTCTTCACCATCGACGCCGGACCACACGTCAAGGCGCTGTGCGCGGCGGCGCACGCGGACGAGGTCGCTGCCGCGCTGGCCGCGGTGCCGGGCGTCGTCAAGACGTTGATGGGCGCCCCCGGCCCGGGCGCGCGCGTCGTCGAAGGAGGCGGCGCGTGAGCGCCACCGTCGTCAGCGCGCCGGGCAAGCTGTTCCTGATCGGCGAATACGCCGTGCTCGACGGCGGCACCGCCGTGGTCGCCGCCGTCAATCGACGTGCGATCGGGCGCTTCGTCCCTGGAGCGACTCCAGCGTCGCCGCTCGTCGAAGAGGCCGTGCGCCTGGCGCGCGCGCACCTGACAGCGAACGGCGGCGGCACGCTGGCGCCCGGCGCCGCGGAGATCGACACGAGCGCGCTCGCGAGCACCGGCGGCAAGCTAGGCCTTGGCTCCAGCGCGGCCGCTGCGGCGGTCGCGGTCGGCGCGGCGTTGCAGGCGGGCGGCCACGATCCGGAGTCGGAGCTCGCCGTATCGTTTGCGCTGGCCGAGCGCGCCCACCGAAACGCGCAAGGTGGCCGCGGCTCCGGCGCCGACGTCGCCGCCGCCGTGTACGGCGGCATCATCGCCTATCGAAGATCCGAGCACGCCCCCGCCGGCATCCGCGAGCTGTCGCCGCTGCTCGGGCTCGAGATCGTCGTGTTCCACGCCGGCGTGCCGCACGCGACCGTCGACGCCATCCGGGCGGTCGAGGCGCTGGCGGCCCGCGACCGTCCCCGCTACGAACGCCATATCACCGAGATAAGCGGCGCCGCGGACGCGTTCCTCACCGCGTGGGAGGCGAGCGACGTGACCGGGGTGATCGAAGCGGCTGACGCGGCTGGCAACGCGCTCGCGGCGCTGGGACCGGCCGCCGACCTGCCGATCGTGACGCCGCCGTTCGCGCGCGCCGCGGCGCTGGCCCGCGAGCTGGGCGGCGCGGCAAAGCCGTCAGGCGCGGGCGGTGGCGACGTCGGTGTCGCGTTTATGACCGGTCAGGACGCCGCCGCGACCTTTCGCGCCCGCGCGCCCCACATCGGGGTCGAAATCCTTAGTATAAGGACCGCCGCGCGCGGCCTCGGGCGCGGGACTCAATAGGACACAAGACGCATCATGGCTAACGGCAGCGTCACGCATCCCCGGTTTCTACCGCCTGCCTGTCGAGGAGCGGCGCGAGCAGCTTCGCCTGCGCGCCGACCTGACGGCGCAAGACATGCAGACCCTGGATGACGGCGGCATCGACACGGCGGTCGCCGATCGCGTGGTCGAAAACGCGGTCGGCGTCTACGCGCTGCCGCTGGGCGTCGGGCTCAACTTCTTGATCAACGGTCAGGACTACCTGGTGCCGATGGCGGTCGAGGAGCCGTCGGTGATCGCCGCGGCGTCGAACGCCGCGCGCATGGTGCGCGAGGGCGGTGGCTTCATCGCGGATGCCGACGATCCGATCATGACGGCGCAGATCGAGATCATCGGCGTCGACGATCCCGTGGCGGCGAAGGCGCGGCTGGAGGCGGCGTCCGAGGAGCTGCTGGCGCTGGCGCACCAGACGCTGCCGCGGCTGGCCGATCGCGGCGGCGGAGCGCGCGCGCTGGAGGTGCGCACGCATCCGGGGCGCATCATCCTGCACGTGCACATCGACTGCCAGAACGCGATGGGGGCCAACATGGTCAACACCGTCGCCGAGGCGCTGGGTGACAGGGCGGCGCGGCTGGCGCGCGGGCGGTCCGGGCTGCGCATCCTGACCAACCTGTGCGACCGGCGGCGCGTGCGCGTCGAGGCGCGCGTCCCGTCGAGCGCGCTCGCGACCGACGCGCTGGACGGCGAGGCCGTGCGTGACGGCATCGTCGCGGCGTCGCTGTTCGCGGAGGACGATCCGTACCGCGCCGCCACGCACAACAAGGGGATCATGAACGGCGTCGACGCGGTGGTGATCGCGACCGGCAACGACTGGCGCGGCGTCGAAGCGGGCGCACACGCGTTCGCGGCGGCCAACGGGCGCTACCGGCCGCTGGCCGTGTGGCGCGCCGAGGGCGGCGACCTGGCGGGACGGCTGGAGATGCCGATGGCGGTGGGCACCGTGGGCGGGACGCTGCACGCGCACGCGGGCGCGCGCCTGGGCCAGCGGCTGCTGGGCGTCACGGACGCGAAGACGCTGGCGATGGTGATCGGCGCGGCGGGCCTGGCGTCGAACCTGGCGGCGCTGCGCGCGCTGGCGACGGAGGGCATCCAGCGCGGCCACATGGCGCTGCACCGCAAGAGCCAGCCGATGCCGGTGCTGGAGCCGCCGGCCCCGGGATCCTGGGATGGTCCCACCTCCCCAGCGACGAGCGGAGGTCAGCCGTGATTCGCAACATCGTGCGCGAGGGACGCGAGGCGCGTGCCGAGGGGGGCGCCGGGGGCAAGTCGCCGACGCTGGCGGCGGTCGATCGCCCGCCGGTGCGCTGGCTGGATCCGCCGCCCGGGCCGTGGACCGTCGAGCGCTCGCACAAGTACTGCGAGGACTTCGTGCGCGCCCACAGCGAGAGCTACCCTGTCGCGTCGCGCTTCGTGCCGAGCGACGTGCGGCCGCACCTGGTCGCGCTGTACGCGTTCGCGCGCAGCGCCGACGACTTCGCCGACGAGCCCGAGTACGAGGGGCGGCGGATCGAGGCGCTGGACAGGTGGGAGGACGCGCTTCAGCGCGCGTGCCACGGCGACGCCGACCACCCCGTGTTCGTCGCGCTGGCCGACACGATCGAGAAGCGCGACCTGCCCATCCCGCCGCTGGAGGACATGCTGGCCGCGTTCCGCATGGACATGGACGTGCGGCGCTATTCCAGCTTCCAGGCGCTGCGCGGCTACACCGTGCGCTCGGCCGAGCCCGTCGGGCGGCTGCTGCTGGCGCTGTTCGGCTACCGCGACGCCGAGCTGACCCGCCACGCCGACGAGCTGTCGACCGCGCTGCAGATGACCAACTTCTGGCAGGACGTCGCGGCGGACGCCGCGCGCGATCACATCTACCTGCCGGCCGAGGATCTGCACTTCTTCGGCGTCACCGAGGCCGAGGTCAAGGCGCTGAAACCGGAGCCGCGGCTGCGCCAGCTGCTGCGCTACGAGGTCGCGCGCACGCGCGCCCTGTACGAAAAGGGCCGCCCGCTGCTCGACAAGGTCGGCAAGGACCTGCGCATGGAGCTGACGCTGATCTGGCTGGTCGGCACGACGATCCTCGACAAGATCGAAGCCGCCGACTACGACGTCTTCACCCAGCGCCCCGCCATCCGCCGCCGCGACCAGGCCGTCATCATGGCCCGCGCGGCGAAGGAATGGGCGTCGAGCCACCTGGACCTGAAGGCGCTCAAGGCGCTCTGGCCGTAGCGCCGAGCAATTCACCGCGCCCCGCCCGGGGGTTCGGCCTTAGCGGCGTGCGACCAGTATCGGTCGAGCGCCTGCTGCGCGACCAACGGACTCCGTCACGCTCCCCCGTCACTCTCCCAACCAGACGTAGACGGCCGTGGTGCCGAGCCGAATCCTGCTTGGATTGTGCAGGAACTCGACGGGATATCCCTGGTTGCCGAAGGCTCCCGCGACGACGATGCGGATGACCCATCTGGTCGTAGTGACCATGTCGTTCGGGTCCTCCGCGCTCACATACCAGACGCCTTCGCTGCCGACCCCGGTGGCCGGCGTCAGCACCCCGTTCACGTCTTCCAGCGATTGCCAGTCGCGGTCGCGCGCCAGCTCCATGCCGTCGCGGAAGCCGGGGAGGATCACGGCTGCACTCCCACTGCAATATTGCCAGCGGCCGACGAGCAGTGACACCGTCTCCCCCGCGGACGCCGGGACGTAGAGCTGTCCATCCGCGCTCGCGCAGGTCCCTGCGACCCGAGGCACGGCGATGTACGGCGCGGCCACAAATCCGGGCGGTAGTGTCGCGGTCAGCGGCGGCGAGGCGTCACCGCCGTCGACCGGCGACGAGCCAGCCCCATCGCGGGCGTCGGCGCGCGCATCGGCAGCGCCTCCGTCGACAGGGGCATCATCAAGCAGCGCCCTTGCATCGCATCCGACGGCCGTGAGCAGCGACGAGAAAGCGAGCAATCCAGCAACGCGGTAGGAGGTCATGGCGTGGTACCTGTAAGCTTACCGCCATCGTGCAGATCCACCTGTGCAAGAAATCCCTCGACCGACTGCCGGGCGGGCCCGCTTCAGTGACGTCGATCCTGCGCGATCGCGAACATTCGCCGATCGTCAAAGACTGTCTCAGTCGTTGTGAACGCTGCGAGCTGGGCGGGATGATCGCGGTCGCCGACGGCATGCCGATGGGCGCCCCGACGCTCGACGCGTTCTTGAGCGACCTCGACGCCCTCGCGGCTGACGACGCCTAGCGTCGAGAAAAGAGCGACGGAGAAGCTCGCTAGGAGCGGAAGAGAAACGGCGCAAGTGGAAGCATGGACGCGAGAGACGCGCGGGGATGAGAGAGAGGAGCAGCAGACAAGACGCTGCGGGGGCAAGCAGCGAGCACGGCGCGAAGGCGTGCGCGGGATAGCAGATGTCAGGACTCGAGAGCGTGAGTCTCGTGCGAAAACCGTAGATTGGGTGGGAGGGACACTCGGAAGAGTCATAGGAACGCTCAAGAGCGCGAGCAGCATACAGGCAATCGACATATGAGTGTCGGGGAGATGATATTGAGATCTACGGAGAACGATATGAGTGTGTAGAGTGTAGTGAACGGGAGGAGGGCTATTTGATCGACAGCAGCTCGATATCGAAGACCAGCGGGCCGGCGGGGGCTCCCGGCCGTGACGGGGTGTCGCCGTAGGCGAGCGCGCTCGGGATCCAGAAGCGCGCCTTGTCGCCGACCACCATCAGTTGCACGCCCTCGGTCCATCCCGCGATGACACCGCTCAAAGGGAAGCTGATCGCCTTGCCACGTTGCACCGAGCTGTCGAACAACTTTCCGTCGGGCGTCCAGCCGCTGTAGTGGACCTCGACGGTGCTCGCCGGCGTCGGGCGGTCCTTGCCTTTGCCGCGCTTGAGAATCTTGTAGGCGAGGCCGGACGACGTTCGTTTGGCGTCGGCGGGCGGCGCGTCGACATCCTCCGGCACCGGCATGGGATCGGGCATCTTCACGACTTCAATCAGCTCGACATCGAACACCGCGGGTCCCGCTGGTCCGCGGCGCTTGGGCCGGCCCGGGCTGGCGAGGTCGGCCGGAATCCACAGCCGGCGTTTCTCCCGCGTTGCCATCAGGCGCAACCCTTCAGCCAGGCCCTTGCTGACCTCGCTCATCAAGAACGTCCAGGGCTCCCCGTCGGGAATCGAGCTGGCGATGACCGCGCCTTCGGGCGTCCAGGCGGTGAAGTTGATGATCACCTTGTCGTTGGCACCGGGGTGTGTGGTTCCCTTGGCTTTCGACAGGACCTTCCACGCCAATCCGCTCGGGGTCTTGGTTGCCTGGGGCGGCGCCTCCGCGACGTCAGCGGGCGCGGCAGGTGCGGCCGGACGTGCGCTGCCCAGCGGCTCGATCGGTTGGGACACTGCCACCGGACCGACGAACAGAGCGGCGAGAACAGTCGTGACAGCCATGACCAGCCGAGGGTGCGACAGCATTCCTGCCGCATACCACAAGGGGCGCCTGAATCGGAGCGCGACAGCAGCCTGGGCACTCCAGGTCGCCGGCTCTGCAGCTGGGGAGGCGTGCCTGGCGCTCCGCGTCGGTGGGTCGGTGCGACGGCGGCGGCTGGAAGGGGCATGCCATGGTCGGGCGAGTAGCCGCAGCCTCCGCGGGGCTCATGACCGTCTGCGTGACCGTGACGTGGTCTGTGCGGGCCTTGATGGGTGGCCGGTATCAGGAACACCTCCGGGCGGCCGGCGACCAGGTCACGACCCCGTACCTGAAGGAGCGGCGTCCACTGGGGAGGGATCGCAAGCGACATGGTCGGCCCTTCATGCGCGCCAGGACGCGTCACCTCCGCCGTGATCTCCAGGTGCCATGTCCACCGCGCTCCGCGCGCCGGCGTGAGTCATCATCGGTCTGCCGGCGGCGACGCGCCCGACAGGACCGCGACCGGGCTCTCTCCAGCTCCACCCGCCCTCCCAGCCGGCGCACGCCGCGCGCAGGCGCGCGCCGAGCCCCGCCAGCAAGCCGAGCTGGTAGGGCTCGTAGCTGCCGTCGAACCCCGCGACGCACGAGCTCATCGAGGTGGGCCACCATCGTCGAACGAGGGTGGCCTCGCTCGCCGCGCAGCCGTGCTCGACCAGCGCGCTGCCGACCACCGTGGCGTATTCGGCCGTCCCCTCATCGATGTCCGTGCCCCGGATGGCGTCGGCTCAGCCGCGTGCTCGGTCACGAAGCGGCCTTGCCAGAACGCCGCGGCCGCCAGGCCGCGTCGCGCGCCGTCGCGCACGTGCGCAGGAGCGAGCGCCAGGCGGCGCGCAGGTACCGCGGCTCGGCGTCTGCGGGTACGGAATGGAACGGGTTCCGCCGCCGCCCGGCGGGCCAGCGGCGCTGCGGGCCGAGCACGTGGAAGGCCTCGTGCAGCGTCAGCTCCACCGCATAGTCGTGCCAGCGCGGCACGCCGGCGGCGGCGCGGGTCTCGTTGACCTCGGCCGTCTCGTCCAGAGATAGCCGAGCGTGGGGAACCCGAACAGCGTTCCGCCGTTGAACGTGGACGCCACTCCGAGCCCAGACGGCGATCTCCACCAGGCTCACGAGCGGCCGTCCGTCGAGCCTCCCGCTGACGTTCCCAGGTACGCCGTCCCTCCTCCGCCGACACCAGGAGGACCTGGCTGCCCCTGTAGCTCGCGGCGACCCCGGCCACACCCGTCCGCGCATTCGAACAGTGCGTGTCGAGCGCGCGTTTCAGTTGGCTAGCGCGCGGGCGTGCGGCCGGCCCGCAGCCGTCACACAGCCATCAACGCGCACAGCGACCCGATGCAGGCAACCACGCCCCTCCACATGCGATGCAGGATATCCCGGGGGGGGGCCTCAGCGCGCTTTGCGCATCGCGCGCGCGACCTCGAGGCGTCGTTCGAGCTGGCGCAGCGTCGCGATGCTGATGCGCTTGACGCCGACCTTTCGATTGAGCTCGGCGTTGACGTCGCCGTGCGTGCGTCCGGTCAGGTGCACGAGGTCCATGACCGCGGAGGCGTTCTGTTCGCGAAGCTGCCGGCGCCGCGCCAGCATGCTGTTCTTTGGCGCGGCCATCGGGACGGGATCGGCGACCGGGGGCGGGACCTCGCCGGCCAGCGGCACGGGCTCCAGCAGAACGCGCAGGCCGTCGGCGCCTGGCGCGCCGACGAAGTCGGGGATCTCGCCGTTCGGGTCATCGTCGGCCGTGATGTCCGGGTCGTAGACGCGCGGCGCTTCTATCGGCCGGCCGTGCTCGTCGAGCGGCGTCGCCGAGATCGGCGCGAACAGCGACAGCTGCTCCGCCAGATCGCGCTCGGTCTCGGTCTTCCTCGGCAGCGGTTCGCCGCCGTCATCTCTCGGCCCGCCGCCGCCGTCGTCGTGCGACTCCTTGCGCAGGCAATGCCGGCGTTGCTCGGCGATCGCGCCGCCGAACTTTCGCAGCCGCACGTCGTCCGGGATGAACATGTAGGCGCCCTGGCGCCCGATGCGCGCGTTCCAGCGCACCAGCCGCCCGACCGCCTGGCGAAAGAACAGCTCGGTGACGGTGTTCGTCGCGTAGACGCCCACCCGCAGCCGCGGGATGTCGACCCCTTCCGACACCATCCGCACCGCGACGATCCACGGCGCGATGCCGTCGGCGAAGCGGCTGATCTTCTCCGACGCCGTCGGGTCGTCCGACGTGGCGATGGTCGGGGTGACGCCCAGGCGCTCTTCGAGCACGCCCGCGATCGCCTTGGCGTGGTCCTGGTCCATCGTGATGACCAGCCCGGCGGCGTTGGCATCGCGCGCGCGCAGGTGCATCAGCTGGGCGTGGGCCTGCGCCAGCACCGTCGGCATCCACTCCCCCGCGACGTCGAGGGCAGTGCGCAGCCGCTGGCTGGCGAGCTCGCGCGTCAGCCGATCGTCGAACGTGGCCTCGTATTCGCCGCCGTCCGGCGCCGTCCACTCCATGCGCCCGTTGATGCGGGGGAAGTAGACCGGCCGCACGACGTGCCCATCCTTCAAGGCGTCGCCGTAGCCGTACTCGAAGTCGGGCTGCGCCAGCTCGCCGGTGTAGTTGATGAAGGGGATCGTCCGCTGATCGGACCGGAACGGCGTCCCCGACAAGCTCAGCCGCCGCCAGGTCGATTCGAACGCTTGCCGGGTGGCGTCGCCCCAGGCGCGGCTGTCGCCCGCGTGGTGGATCTCGTCGAGGATCGCCAGCGCGCCGCGGACCAGCGGCCGCAGCGACGTGGGCGACGCGGCCACCTGCTGATACGTGACCACGACGCCGTGCGCGTCGGGCGGCAGGCCGCCGTAGCCGACGTTCCATTCCGGATCGAGGTGGATGTCCATCCGCTCCGCGGCGTGCGCCCACTGGAACTTCAGGTGCTGCGTCGGGACGACCACCACGACGCGGCGGATCGCGCGCGCCAGGAGCGCGCGTCGCGCTGCCGTCAGGGCGAAGGTCGTCTTGCCGGCGCCCGGCGTCGCCACCGCCAGGAAGTTGGGCGACGAGCTCGCTTCGAACTGCGCGAGCGCGTCGCGCTGCCACGCGCGCAGTCCGGCGGTCCCGCGGCGCGCCGGCTGGGGCGAGGCTGGCTCAGGACCGGTGAACGAAGTGCCGTGGGTCAAGAAGAACGTCTACGCTCGAGAGGGTCCGTATCGTGGACGGTCGCGGCGTGCGGCAACAGCTAGACAAATGAGAATCGAGTGCCCCTCCGCTTCTTGACGCGGGGCGCTCTCCTCTATTACCGCGGCCGCAGCGCGCCCCAGGCGTAGCGCCACCCCAGCTGGAAGTCGACGGTCCCGGCGACGGCGAAGGCGTCGAACAGATCCTTCAGCCCCGCCAGGACCTGCGCTTGGCGTGGGTCACCGTCGCGCGGCATCAAGGAAGTGGACCGGAATCGCCCGGACAGCGCGTCCCAGGACATCGCATGCGACGACTGCACGACGTCCGCTTCGGTCACGGCCGCGCTGCCGAAGAACGCCCGCAGCGACGACGGGTATCGGTCTGGCTTGTGGAACGTCGACAGCTCCGTGCCCGCGATGCTGCGAAGAAACTGACCATAAGCCTGCATGAAAGCGCCTGGCGTGAGGGCTTCGGCGTGTCCGACGATGAGCACGCGCCCGGGCCGACGGAGAATGCGCTCGGCCTCGGCGCGGGCGCGAACGGGGTCGAAGTAGTGGAAGGCGTTGCCGACGACGATGACGTCGATGCTCGAGTCCGGGAGGGTGGTGGCCTCGGCTGTGCCGGCCACGCTCATGAATTGCCGGGCTTCGAGCGCAAAACGCCGCGCCGCCACCTCCCTCATGCCGTCGTCAGGCTCGACGCACACGACACCGTTGCCGCGATCGAGAATCCAGCGGGCGAGCATTCCGGTGCCGGAGCCGACGTCCGCGACGACATCGGCGCGCTGGAGCTGAATCGCAGCAAGCGCTGCGTCGATGACTTCAGCCGGATAGTCCGCGCGATAGCGCGCGTACTGTTCGGCCTTGCCAGCGAAGAGATGGACGTCACGCAAGGGGGGAGGGACTGTCGAGATGTGTGCGGAGGGACGTGTACGGGCCTCCGGTCGAGAGCATCCAGCGACCTGACGCTCGCACGGCCCCGTCGAATCACCGCGGCAGATGAGTGCGCGAGCCCGCGAGAGAAGTGGACATCGTCGACCTGACCCCAGACTCCACGTCTCGGCGATCTGCGGCGTCACTGTTCGAGGGACCCAGTGCTCGTGCGCATTCACGTCATACCCAACCCGCCGGACATCAACAAATCGCGCCAGTCGGCCTTCCCCACTCGATGGCCTGCTCGAGCGCGGTCAAGTCGCCGCCGCTCGCTCGTATCGCCGCGAACAAGACACGCTCCGAATCATCAGCAGGCGAGGAGCATCTCTCGCGCGCTGGTCGGGGGGGAACAGCGCCGAACGCGGGGGCGAAGGGAGGGGGGCCAGGCAACGCTACTCTTTATTTCGCGCCCTTCACGCCGGCCGGCGGAGGTACCACCTCGATGACCTCGATCCGGCGATTCGTCTCTCGGTTCTCAGCCGTATCATTCGGGACGGCCGGTCGCTCGCCGCCGTGGCCGACGGTGGTGATGCGGCTGCCGTCGATGCCCTTGGACATCAGGTGGGCGCGGCAAGCCTGCGCGCGCTTCAGCGACAGCGCTTTGTTGGCTTTTGCCTTGCCGACGTTGTCGGTGTGGCCCGAGATCTCGACGACGGCGCTCTTTCTGCGCTCCATGAAGTCGACGACGAGGTCCAGCCGGGACAGCGACTCGTGCCGAATGTTCGCGGTCCCCGTATCGAAGCTGACCCCTTTCAGCACGAACGGCGGCCGCTGAGGCGGGCGCTTGTAGCGCAGCGTCAGCTTGATGTTCTGTTTCGGTTCGTCGGTAACCGTGACCGAGGTCGCGATGTCTCCGCCGCCGAGGCTCAAATAAGTGACGTCGTACTTCTGTCCCACGGGCACGAGCACCTCGCCATAACCCTCGGCGTCCGTCTCGTCCGTGCAGTACTTGGCGCTCGCGGACGACGTCAGACAGATGACGACGCCTTTGATCGGTCCGTTCTCCTTGTCGAGGACGAAGAACTTCATCGCAGCTTCTGTCTTCGTCGACACGATCTTCGACTTGGTCGCGCCGTGCGCGCCCTTCGCCGAGTCCGAGTTGCGAAGCTGGAACTCGCCCGCATCTCGGCCGGCCAGCGCCAAGGTTGAGACCGCAATCATTGCGAAGTAATGGATGGGACGCCCTCCGTCGGCAAAAGGCCGAACCAAGACGCTATCACATCACTCGGGTCCGGCGGCGCGAGCGGATCACGGCATCGACACCAGTGCCGGCGACGGCGCGCGGACGCTCCTCTGCGACGACCAGCTCCCACACACTGGAATCGAGCGCAGCGACCGCAGCGTCGACTGAGACTTGCACCTGACTTGCCGCGGCCGTGGCGGCTCCGGTGCTGGGATCGATCGGGCGGTGTCCAACAGGAACAAGGTCCCTCCGGAGCGACGCCGTTCGCCATCCGCGCACCATGTCTTCCACGGAGCCGGCGACGTGGACGTACAAGCAAACAACGAGATCGTAGTGCCCCGGCTCCGCCGTCCAGGTCGCGAGATCGCTCTCGATCCAGTCGATGCGCTCTGCGATATCGGCCCCAGCGGCCTCGGCCATCGACCGCCCGTGAGCCAGGCCGCTGCGGAGAAGTCTACCGCCGTGACCTGCCAGCCGTGCGCGGCGAGCCAGAGCGTGTCGCGCCATGTCCACAGCCGGCGTCGAGGGCGCGTCCCGGCGGAAGGTTGGCAGCCTCGGCCATCAGATGCGCGTTTGGTGGACGGTGCGCGACCTTGTCGGCGTGCTCGCGCAGCGTCTTCGACCACAGCTGCTCCCAGAAGTCCTGATCGAATGTTGGCTTGGTCACGAGAACCCTGACCGTCAGCCGCTACTCGGCGTCGCCGAGCGAGAAGTTCTCGACCAGCCTGTCGAGCGCGAGGGCGAGCGGCGGTCGCAAGGCGGTCCCCGCGAACGAATCGGCGAGCATGCGCGCCACGAGGCTCGTTCGTCGATAGTTCCTTCCGCCACCGAGCGCGAACAGCTCGGCGCATAACTTCGTGGCCTCCTGGGTCACGTAGGTCTTGGTCCGCAGCACGCGCGCCGCGTAGGCTGCGCCCGCGCCGGCCCGAAATCCTGCCGCCGTCTGCAGCAGGTAGGCGCGCATCGCCTCGTATCGCATCGTCGCCTCCGAGAGCCGAAGCCTCAGCGCCGGCGATTGCGGCGCCGGTGACGCCATCGCGCGCAGAATCGCCTTCGCACACCCGAGCGGGATCGCAGCGAACAGGCAGAAGAAGTACTCGAGTGGCTGGACCACATTCACGAAGTCGGGAAACCCTACGATCTCCTTCGCGCGCGCCTTGCTGTAGCGCACCGTATGACTCTCGGTCGGCCGCATCCCGAAGCCATCCCAGTCGTTCAAGATCTCCACGCCTTCCGAGGCGACGTCGACGAGGAAGAACTCGACAACGCCGGCACCGGGCAGGTCGTCGGTGGTCACTTTCGCGGTGGAAAAGAAGGTCGTCGCGTTCTGCCCGGCGGACGCCAGGATCTTCTCGCCCGAGAGCGCGAAGACGCCGTCGGACTGCCGCGCTGCCATCGTCTTGGTTGCGGCGAGCGATCCGCCGGCTCCCTTCTCGCTGTTGCAGGCCGCGTAGAGGCGCCCCGCGCGGTAGTCGGCCGCCACGCGAGCCGTCTGCTCGGCGAAAGCGGTTCGATGTGCGTCGGGCGCGATGTCGTTGTCCAGCCCGTAGATGCCCGCGAGCCCCAGGGGCATGCTCGCGATCAGCGCCACCGATGGCGATACGGACGCGATCGATTCGAGGACGCTCACGGCCTCGACCAGCTTCATCCCCTGCCCTCCCAGATCCTCGGCAAACGGGCCGGCGATGATCCCCGCATCGAAGAGCGCCCGGATGCTCTTTTCCGGATAGGCCTCGGGTTGGTTTCGCTCCTGCTCCGCGATGAGCGGCAACAAGTCGTCGAGACACGCTCAGGGTCGTTGCCATTGCTCTATTGAGAGCCGTTGGCGCACTCTGTCAAGCAGTGAGCCTTCAATGGCGGTGCTAGTTGCCGCCACTGTCCGGACGTCGCTCTGCAGTGCTCGTCTCGTGAGCGGTGGCGCGACTCAATTCACCCTTGGCGCTTTCCAGGGACATTGCGACCGCGCCAGCGGCCTCATAATCGGCGATGTGCTCTTCGACGGGCTTGCTGTGGCGGGTGGCGATGGCGTCGCGAATCGCCTTCACTTTGTAGCCCCGGTTGAGTGCACCCCGTATCGTCTTGTTCACGCAGAACCCGGCGTCGAGCCCGGCGATGTACACCTCGCTCACCCGCCTGAGCGCAAGCTGCTCGTCGAGAAGTGGATTGGCGAATGCATCCGACTTTGTTTTGACGATTTCCACTGTGCCGGCGCGCGCGAGACGAACAATCGGCGCCCTTTGTTCCAGCGATGGCCGTTCCACCGGTCGATCGCGGAACAGCGAATCGCCGGGCATTCCGGCTCTGGGCACGTATATGACGCCAGCCTGGCCTTTGCGGATTCGAACTGACCAAGCTCCTGGTTGGCACAGATATCAGCCACTGTCAGGAGTGTCGCCACCGATGTCAGTAGCTCTGTCGAGGCGCTGTGCGCTTCGTCTTGTCTTCCTGCACGATGAGGATGAGCGCCTTGACCTTGCCGTGCGGCGTCTATAGGGCTCTGCGCTGAGCAATCAACAAAGATGCATTCGCCTGTATCTTGTCGATCCCAACGACATCCGGTTCACCGCCGGACTGCGGCATTTCATTGAGCGACCAGAGGTTGGTCGAACGCGTGTTCACCACGGATAAAACCACCCAGCGCAGCGGTCAGTCACACCCAAGCGCGGCCAGCACGAGAAGGACTCGCCTCATGGACAGCTTTTTAACCTCGAACGGGCGCAATGAACACCGCGAACACCCCTTGAAGGCGTGCGTGTCGGTCGTCACGCTGCAGGCGCAGCTCAGCGCGCAGCCGCGCCGCCGCGCCCTACCGCCGCCGCGTACTGCCCCAGCGCCATCAGCGGGAACACGTGCTGATACGCGTGGTAGTGCAGGTAGAAGACCTTCGGGAAGCCGGTGCCGGTCCACGCGGCGCCTGACGAACCGTCGATGACGCCGGGCCAGGTGCCAGCGGCCTGCAATTCGAGCAGCAGGGTGATGCCGCGGCGGACGGCCGCGCTGTGGGCGTGGCCGGCGGCGATCAGGCCCATCACGGCCCACGCGGTCTGCGTGGGCGTCGTCGCGCCGCGCCCCATCTTGGTCGGGTCGTCGTAGCTGGCGATGGTTTCGCCCCAGCCGCCGTCGGGGTTCTGGTGATCGAGCAGCCAGCGCACGGCGCGGCGGACGTAGAGCGCGTCCATGTCCTGGCCGACGCGCGCGAGGCCGCGCAGCACCTGCCAGGTGCCGTAGATGTAGTTGACGCCCCAGCGGCCGTACCAGGCGCCCTCCGGCGTTTGCTGGTCGCGCAGGAACTGGGTCGCGCGCGCGACCACCGGGTGCCAGGCGCCGAACTCGGGGAAGAAGCTCAGACACTCGAGCACGCGGCCGGTGATGTCGGCCGTGCTGGGATCGATCATCGCGTTGTGATCGGCGAACGGGACGTGGGTCAGCCACGCCTTGTCGTTGTCGCGATCGAAGCTGCCCCAGCCGCCGTCGCGGTTCTGCATGCCGAGCATCCAGGTCAGGCCGCGCGCGATCGCCTGCGCCTGCGCGGCTTCACCGTCACCGTCGCCTCCCCCGCTGCCACCGGCGCGCGCTTGCTGCAACACCATCAGCGCCATGCAGGTGTCGTCGACGTCGGGATAGAACTCGTTGCGCCCCTCGAAGTACCAGCCGCCCGGCGGCACGGGGTTGCGCGCCGACCAGTCGCCGGCTCGCCGCGTCTGCTTGCCGAGCAGCCACGACGCGGCTCGCGCCAGGCTCGCGTGGTCGGACGGCAGGCCGGACTGCGCCAGCGCGTGCGCGGCCAGCACCGTGTCCCAGACCGGCGACAGGCATGGCTGCACGCGCATCGTCCCGCCCGCCTCGTCGCGCAGCAGCAGGCCGTCGAGCGCCCGCAGCGCCTCGCGCATCGCTGGACTGTCCTCCGCGTGGCCCAGCGTCGCGAGGGCAAGCACGGAGCTGGCCATCGCCGGCAGGATCGCGCCCAGCCCGTCGGAGTCCTGCGACCGATCGAGCATCCACGCCGCCGCCCGCTCGACGGCCACCTCGCGCAGCTTGCCGGAGAACGGCACCCGCTCGTAGCGCTTTGAGCACGCCGTCGATCGTGTCGAACAGGCGATCCCAGCGGCCGGCCGGCCGCCCGCTGCGGTCGTTGGACTCTTCGCCGACCCACAGCTCGTCGACGCCGCACGCGAACGGCAACGGGCGCACCGGCTTGCGCGCCCACAGGATCGACAGCGGGATGAAGATCGCGCGCGACCAGCTCGACATGTCGTAGACGCTGAACGGCGATCGCGACGGCAAGAAGATCATCTCGGGCGGAATCGCCGGCAGGTCGCGCCAGCGGAACTGCCCGAAGAACGCGAGGTGGTACTTCGTGTACGTGTTGGCGCGCGCCACGCCGCCCAGCGCCACGATCACTTCGCGCGCGCGCAGCATGTGCGGCGCGGTCGCGAGCTCGCCGGCGACCTTGAGCGCGAAGTAGCTGAGGCACGACACCGACACCTCGGCCGGCCCTCCCGGGTACTGGCTCCAGCCGCCGCCGGGCAGCATCTCGTCGCGGATGGTGCGCGCGAGCTCGGCCGACCGCTGTGTAAGTCGTCGCCCTAAAAACGCGTCGACGAGGATGATGTAGCTCTCGAGCGTGGTGTCGCCCTCGAGCTCCGCGTGCCAGAAGCCTGCCGCGTTCTGACGCGCGCTCAGCCAGTCACGCGCGCCCGCGACGGCGTCAGCGAGGCGTGCCGCGCCCGGCGCCGGCACGACCAGCGCCGACTCAGTCGCCGCGTCGCTGCTCGTCGTCGGGGCGCTCCCCGAACTCGATTCGTTATCCAGTGTCCGCATCGTCGTCTGCGTGCAACTTGTTTTCGCTTCACTTATAAGCACGTTTGCGATGACAGGAGCAGGAATGAGATTTCCACTACACGTCACTACTGACCAGCTCAGCTACCAGATCAAACAATCGCTGCGCGGCGAGAAGCGCTATCCACTCGTGCTGATGCTCGAGCCGCTGTACACGTGCAACCTCGCGTGTATCGGCTGCTCGATCGAGCGCCACACCGGCAAGCTGGCGGATCGCCTGCCGCTCGAGACGTGCCTGGCGGCCGTCGATCAGTGCGGCGCACCGACCGTCTCACTTTGCGGCGGCGAGCCGACGCTGTATCCGGAGCTGCCGGCGCTCATCGACGCGATCGTCCAGCGCAAGCGTCACATCTACCTGTGCACCAACGGCCTGCTGCTCGACGCGAAGGTGTTCGGGAAGATCGCGCCGCGCAAGCGCCTGACGGTCAACGTCCACCTGGACGGCATGCGCGAGACGCACGACAAGGTGTGCGCGCGCGAGGGCGTGTTCGACAAGGCGATCGAGATGATCCGCGAAGCCAAGCGCCTCGGCTACCACGTCACGACGAACACGACGGTGTTCAAGGAGACGTCGATCGAGGAGATCGAGGAGCTGTGCGCGCTGGTCACCAGCCTGGGCGTCGACGGCATGCTGGTGTCGCCCGGCTATCACTACGAATCGGTGAAGGAGAACATCTTCGCCACCCGGCTCGAGATCAACCGCAAGTTCGAACGCGTGCTGGAGCTGTCGAAGAGGTACAGGATGCAGTCGACGCCGATGTACCTGGAGTTCGCCGCCGGCAAGCGCGACTACGATTGCTCGCCGTGGAGCACGGTGACGTACACGCCGAAGGGCTGGAAGGCGCCGTGTTACCTGATCGGCGAGAGCTACATCGCCGACTGGACCGAGTTCTGGACGAAGACCGACTGGGCGTACTGGGAATCGCGCCAGGACGAGAAGTGCGCCAACTGCGCGATGCACTCCGGGTTCGAGGCGTCGGCGGTGCGCGAGCTGCGCAAGAGCCCGAAGGACATGGTGCGCATGGCGGCGTGGAACTTCCTTGGCTGACGCCGCGCCGCCGCACGACGCGGTCGTGCTGGCGGCCATGCCCGAGGAGCTCGCGCCGCTGCGCGCGCTGCTCGCGGACGCCCGGCCGCTAGGCGGCGGCCTGGGCGTCGACATCGACATCGTCACGGGCCGCCTGGGCGGCAACCGCGTCGCGCTGGCGGTGACCGGCGACGGCGATCGAAACGCGCGCCTGCGCGCCGCCGCCGTGCTGGCGCTGGCGCCCGCCCGCGCGTTGCTCGCGATCGGCGTGGCGGGCGCGCTGTCCGACGATCTCGTCCCCGGCGAGCTGATCGCCGTCACGCGCGTGCTGCGCGAGCGTGGGCCGCTGCTGGCCGCCAGCCCGCAGCTCGCCGACGCGGCGGCCGGCGCACGGCGCCCGCGCCGGCGTCGCCGTGACCGCGGACCGCCTCGCGGACACCGTCGCGGAGAAGCAACGCCTGCTCGCGATCGCCGCCGGCACCGTCGGCGCGGACGACAGCGGCGCCGCGGCGGCCGCCGTGGTCGATCTGGAATCGGCGGCGTACGCCGAGGCGGCGATCGCGCGCGCGCATCCCGTGGCTCATCCTGCGCGCGGTCAGCGACACCGCCGCGGAAGCCCTGCCGGCGCTGCTCAACCAGGCCCGCGACGCCGGCGGCGCCGTGCGACGCGCGCGCGTCGTCGCCGGTCTGCTGCGCGAGCCGTCCGCGCTGCCGCGGCTGCTGGGCCTGCGACGCCGCGTGAGCGCGTGCGCCGAGGCGCTGGCGCGCGGCGCCGCGCGCGTGATCGCGCTCAGCGCGCTGGATCGCCAGCTTCGCTGATCGCGTCCGACGTCGCGTGGACGTAGCCACGCTGCGAGAACCATTCGACCGCGCGCCGCAGCGCCGCGTCGATCGGGCTCTGCGGCATGCCGAGCTCGCGCACCGCCTTGCTGCCGTCGAAGAACATCCGCTTGCGTGACATGCGCACACCGTCGAGCGGGACGCGCGGCGCCCGCCCGAGCCAGCGCGCGATCGGCGTCTCGACGTGGGCGACCGCCAGCGGCACCCAGTGCGGCAGGCGCACCCGGGGCGCGTGCCGCCCGCTGAGCCGCGCCAGCGTGTCCAGCACCTGCTTCAGCGTCAGGTTCTCGTTCGCCAGGATGTAGCGCTCGCCGGGCCGGCCGGCGTCCGCCGCCAGCACATGCCCCGTCGCCACGTCGCGAACGTCGACCAGGTTGAGGCCGGTGTCGACGTAGGCGGGCATCCGGCCGTTCAGGAAGTCGACGATGATCTGCCCCGTCGGCGTGGGCTTGATGTCCCCGTCGCCCACGGGCGTCGACGGATTGACGACGACGACCGGCAACCCGCGCGCGCTGGCGGCGATCACCTCACGCTCGGCCAGGAACTTGCTGCGCTTGTAGTCACCGACCATGTCGTCCAGCGACGTGCCGGCCGCCGCGGTCTCGTCGACGGGCACGCCGTCGCGCGGACGGCGCCAGCGTGGCGACCGAGCTGGTGTAGACCACGCGCTGGACGTGCGCCTCCGCGGCGGCGGTCAGGATGTTGCGCGTGCCGTCGACGTTGTTGCGATACAGCTCGGCCGGATCGCGCGCGAACAGGCGGTAGTCGGCCGCGCCGTGAAACACGACGTCGCAGCCGGCGACGGCGCCACGCACGGACTCCGCGTCGGTCAGATCGCCGGTCGCGTACTCCACGTCCAGCCCGTCCAGGTTGCGCAGATCGCTCGACGGCCTGATCAGACAGCGGACGCGCCGGCCCATCGCGAGCAGCGCCCGCACGACGTGCGCGCCGACGAAGCCCGTGCCGCCCGTCACCAGCGCGGTCACAGCGGAGCCCCTGCCCGCAGGTCTTCGACTGGCGTGGATGCCGCTGCCGGTGCCGGCGCCCATGCCGGCCCGCCGCCACACCGGGAGCAGATCCTCGGCCAGCACCTGCTCCCAGCTCGGGACGTGCGTCAGCGACCAGGCGTACGCGGCCCGGCGCATCGCCGCGAGCCGCGCCGGATCGGACACCAGCGCGTCGATGGCGGCGGCCCAGTCGTCGGCGCCGTTGCCGCGCACGACCAGCCCGGTCTCGCCCTCGACGACGAAGCGCGCGCTGCCGCTCTCCGCCCCGACCAGCAGCGGCAGGCCCGAGCTCGACGCCTCCAGCACGGCGTTCGACAGCTCCTCGATCACCGCGGGCTGGGCGCACAGGTCCGCCGACGCGTACGCGCGCGCGAGCGTGTCGGGAGACAGCACGCCCGGACAGGTCACGCGGTCCCCGAGCAGCGCGATCAGCGCGTCCTTGTCGGGCCCCTTCCCCGGACACAGCAGGTGCACGGGCACGCCGCGATCGGCGAGCGCCCGGATCGCCTGCGCCAGCACGAGCACGTTCTTGATCCGATCCAGCCTGCCGACCGAGATGACGACCTGACGGCCGCGCGCGATGTTGAACTCGGCTTCCAGCCACGGGCGGTCGCGCCGCACCGGATCGAACAGCCTGCGCTCGATCCCGCGCCGCAGCAGGCCGACCCGCTGCTCGCCCAGCATGGCGGACAGCCGGGCGCGATCGTCCGTGCGCGACGCGAGGACGAAGGCGCAGCGGCGGTGATGCTCGTCGACCATGCGTTGCATGCGCGCCTCGGCGCCGCCCGCCAGCCCGAATCGATCGAGCAGCAGCCGGCCCAGGCGCCCCTTGCCGGCCAGCCGCTCGATGGTCGCCGCCGTGAACACGCGCGTGTAGTACGGCGTCGTCGTGTGGACCGAGCTGGTCAGCGGGATGCCGTTCCAGCGCGCGACGCGCGCCGCGGTGCGCGCGGAGGCGAACGCGCCGTCGGTGGTGTGGATGATGTCGTAGCCGAGCAGCCGCGATGTCAGCAGCGGGTTGTGCGGCGCCAGATCGGTGTGATCCGGGATGTGCGACAGGAACGGCAAGCTCGCGCTGCTGAACAGCGGCGTGTGGATGCGGTAGCGGACGTGAGGGCCAAGCGCGTGCGTCGCCGGCTTCGTGCCCAGGAAGTGCACCGTCAGATCCAGGGAGTCCCCCGACGCCAGCGCCGCCGCCGCCAGTCGCTCCCAGGTCTTGACGTGACCGCCGGCGGTCGGCGTCCAGTGAAGGTCGACCAGCACGCCGACGCGCAAGCTGCGCTCGCCGGCGCCACTGCCACCGTCAGCTGGAGGCATGCTCCGCTGCCTGCGGCGTCGTTCTTTCATCGTCCTTGCCCTCCAGAAGTTGGCGATCGCGTGGCGTTCGGCGATCGCCCACGCGACGATCGCCGGCGCACCCACCACCAGCTCGCGTCCACGCTTGATGATTCCCAGCGCCAGCGCGGACGCCAGATCGATTCCGAAAGTTCCGCACAACATCACCAGCGCACTCTCCTGAACCCCGAGGCCCGCCGGCACGGCGAAGGCGATGCCGCGCGCCGTCGCCGACAGACTCTCGATGACCAGGGCTTCCCCCCAGGAGACGTCCGCGCCGAGCAGCCGGAGGATCAGCCAGGTCTCCCCGACCTGCGCCACCCAGCCGCCCAGGTGCCAGATCGCGGCGCCGGCGAGCGCGCCACGGCGCACCAGCACGGCGGCGAGCGCGCGGTCGATGTTGGCGGCGCCGGCGGCCAGCCGGGCCGCCAGCCGGCCGTGGCCGTGGAACGGCAGCGCCGCGAGCAGCCGCCCGACGCCGAGCCGCGCGACGGCCACCAGCGCGCCGGCCGTCGCCAGCGAGATCCCCACCGCGATCGCCATCGACGCGCCACGCGCGATGCCGAACATGCTGGTCGGCCCGATCATCGCGAACACCGCCACGCCCATCAGCGTGAACACGACCTGGGTACCAGCCCCTACGGACAGGTCCGCAACCATCGCCGCGGTCGCGTCGGCGCCCGACACGCCGCCGTGCGCGAGCAGGCGCGCGCGCGCGAAGTCACCGCCAATCTGCGCCACCGGCAGCAGCTGGTTGATCGATTCGCCGATCCAGCGCAGCCGCAACATCCGCCCGAACGGCGGCCGCGCCGTCCCGGGCAGCAGCGCGTGCCAGCTCAGCGTGTTGAGCGCCAGCGGCAGCAATCGATAGATCGACGCCAGCATCAGCGGCCAGCCGCCGCCCGCCAGCACGGCGCCGAGCGGGACGGACCGCGCCGAAAACGCCAGCGCCGCGAGCAACGCGCCGCCCACCACCCCGCCGACCAGGAGAGCTCGCAGCGATGTCTTTGCGCTCGCCACGCGCGCTCAGTACGGATAGTCGAGAACGACGTATGCCTTGACGCCCTCACCCGCGTACGCGACGTCGACGCGCCCGAGGACGTTGGGCTTGACCCACATGCGCAGGCCCGCCCCGCCGGCGACCCGGACGTGTGAGAACGGCCCGGCGGTGCCATAGACCTGCCCGACCGCGATGAACGGATCGATTCGCCAGTCGGCGTCCACACCGAAAATGTGTGTCTGAAAAAGCCGGATGCGCTGCTCCATCTCCGCTTCCCACGCGCCCGTGTCGATGAAACGGTCGGTGGGGAAACCCCTTAGCAGGAGCTCGCCGCCCAGGCTCGCCTGGTCGTAGAACGGAATCGCCGCGCCGCCGCTGATGAGCTGGCGCCAGTAGGTCGCGCGCCGCGAACTGCAGCCAGCTGCGTCTCCTGGACCAGCACGCGCGTGTCCCAGATGATCTCGGCGAAGATTCCGGCGTTGACGAGGCCCTCCGCCAGGCTCGCCGACAGATCGCTGGCGAAGCCGGTCTCCGTGTAGTCGCCGTGCTCGCGCGTGTCGTAGCGAAGCGCCAGCCCCTGGCGGAGCAGCGCCGCGCCGTCGATTCCCGGCGCGTCCGGATACAGAGCCTGCGTCGCGGGCAGGTCACCGATCGTGTGGTATTCGAGCCGATTGCCCCTGATCTCGGCGAACGCGGCGACGTTGACGTTGCGGCCTGACGTTGTATCCGTAGCGCCCGCTGATGATGCCGAACAGGCGCGTGTGGCTGGACTCGCCCTCCGGTGCCGTGTCGGGTCCCAGCCCGAAGAAGCGATAGAACAGATTGCGGCGAACGCGAACCAGCAGGTTCTTCGTCGTCGCCCCCACGTCGCGGCGGTCGTCGTCGTACTGGTACCACAGCGAACGGTTGATCTCGGTGCTGGCGGAGGCGACGAGGAACCACGTGCCCAGCTCGTGAAAGTAGCGGTAGTAGCGAAAGCTGCCGGTGACGCCGGCCGACTTGTTCCAGCTCAGGCTGGGCGCGAGGATCGAGTGGATCTTCTCCTCGCCGTTCATCGACCGCACCCACACCGGCATCGCGCCGTAGGTGCTGCCCTCGTTGGGCACCGTCGTGTACATGGGCAGCGGAAAGATCCGCGTCTTCGCCCACGCCACGCTACCGCCGGGCGCGGCCACCAGTGCGACGAGCAACAGGCTCGCGCACGCCCGGCGCGCTGTCACTCGGCGGCCAGATCGTAGGCTTCAGCTCCCCCCGCTGGCACCGCCGGCCGCCCGCTGTCGATGTCGCTCAGGACGGAGGTCACGATGGCGACGACCTCCCCGCGCGTGAGCTTGTTGCTCGGCCGCCGGGCGCGCAGCACCGCGAGCGTCTCCGTCGCCAGGCGGACCAGCAGGGCGTCAAACGCGACCAGACCACGTTCAGCGCCGTGCTGCTGCACGGCCAGCGTGTACTCCGTCGCCGCCTGCAGGTCGGATTGCGCCAGCGCGAAGACTTCGGCGCGCTGGCCGCGTCGGGATGTACTGGCGCCCTTCGCTGTCGTCCACGTCGGCGTCCTTGAGGATGTTGACCAGCTGCAGGCCCTCGCCGAACAGCCGCGAGCGCGCGCGCATGTAGTCGGCTACCGGAGCCAGGCCCGGGCCGATTCAGCAGGTAGAGCTCGGTCAGCATCTCGCCGACGATGCCGGCGACGATGTAGCAGTAGTGCCGGAGCTCGGCGATGCTGCGCAGCTCGAGGCTCTCGCCGGGCTCGATGCCGGCCAGGATCTCGGCCATCCCTTCGGCCGAACGGCTGACGTATTGCCGCAGCAGGTGCGCGCTCGCTTCGGACAGCCGGTCGAGCTGCGCGAGGACGAATGGAATCTCGTCCAGCAGCTCGAGGTAACCCGGGTGCTCGACCGGTGGGTCGACCAGGCAGCGGTCGGCGAAGCGCCGAGCTTGCCCTGGATGGCGGGCCGCCAACAACGGAAGGAACGCGTTGATGGCGTCGATGCGCTGGACTTGGCGTCCAGCGCGTGGCGTCCTCGAACGTGTCCACGATGCGGAAGAGCAGATACGCAATGGACACCTCTTCCCTCGTCGGCATAGGCAACATAGGGATGGTGACCGCGAACGTTCGGCTCGTCTTCGTCAGAAGGTGATCGACATCAGTCATGCTCCCTTTCGAGATGTTCATGACCTCGTACGAGACAATGAGTGCAGACCTGTAATCCACCCAAAGCCGGGGCAGTTCCGGAGGCCAATCGACCGTCGGGGGATTTAGAGATAGTGGGTGGGCCGCGCCGCGCTCGTCGCTATTGTCGCTGCCTCGACCGTATTGCTGGCACCGTCACCGTCGAGCGCGGCCGCTGACCCGGCCACGAAGCAAGCCAGTGAGCCAACCGCTGATCAACCGCAGCCGGACGCCGGCGCCGAGCCGGCGCCCGCGCTGACCAAGCCACCTCGCCTGCTGCGTTTCGTCGAGGCGAAGCCACCCGCGTCGCTGGCGGAGAAGGGCCGTGCCGACGTCATCCTGATCATCGACGTCGACGACAAGGGCAAGGTCACGACCGTGGAGGTGGCGCAGTCGGCCGGCGAGGAGTTCGACGCCGCCGCCGTCGCGGCCGCGCGCCAGTTCGAGTTCGAGCCGGGGGAAGCGGGCGGCAAGCCGGTGCCGGTGCGGATCACGTACAGCTATCACTTCACGCTGAAGGCGGCGCCCGCGCCCGCGCCGCCGCCTGGCGACGCCGGCGTCGCCGCGCCGGCCACGGCCCGCGTCGGCCGCCGCGGTGTCGGGTCGCGTGTTGCGCAAAGGCGATCGCACGCCGCTGGCCGGCGTGTCGCTCTTCGTCGACGACGACGGCGCGTCGACGCAGCGTGACCGACGACGACGGGCGCTTCGCCATCGATACGCTGGAGTCCGGCACGCACACCATCAAGCTGCGCGGCCCGGGGATCGCGGCGTCCGACACGCCGATCACGTTGAACCCCGGCAAACGCCTGGAGCTGACGTTCCACGCCGAAGCCAAGCAGCCGTACACGTCGACGGTGCGCGGCAAGCGCGCGCTGCTGGAGACCGTCGAGCAGACGCTGTCGATGGAGGAGATCAAGCAGATCCCGGGCACGCAGGGCGACACGCTGAAGGCGGTCCAGAACCTGCCGGGCGTCGCGCGCGCGCCGTTCGGCATCGGCCTGCTGGTGGTGTGGGGATCGTCGCCCGCCGACACGCGCGTCTTCGTCGACGGCGTCGCCATCCCGACGCTGTACCACTTCGGCGGGCTGCGCTCGACGGTCAACAGCGAGATGGTGCAGTCGCTGTCGTTCATGCCCGGCGGCTTCATGGTCGATCGCGGGCTGGCGATGGGCGGCGTCATCGAGGTCGCCAGCCGCCAGCCGCGCGCCGACGGCATCCACGGCTACGCGCAGATGGATCTGGTCGACGGCTCGCTGATGATCGAAGGGCCGCTGAGCAAGACGGTGACGTTGGGCGTCGCGACGCGCCGGAGCTGGCTCGACAAGACGTTGCCGTACTTCACCAGCAACAACCTGCAGCTGTCACCCATCTACTACGACTACCAGACGCGGCTGACGTGGCGCGCGAGCCGCCGCGACGACGTCGACGCGTTCCTGCTGGGCTCCGACGACAAGTTGAACCTGGTCATCACGCGCGACGGATCACGATCGGCGACGGCGGCGTCGCACATCTACTATCACCGCGGCATCCTCCGCTGGACGCGGCGGCTGGAGGGCGGCGGCTCGTGGTCGGTGATCGGATCGGTCGGCTACGACGTGCCGTTCCAGGTCGGCGTCCAGTTCGGCAACGTCCCGACGGCCATCGACGCCCGCCAGCTCGGTTACAGCCTGCGCGCCCAGCTCGATCTGCCGGTGAGGCCCTGGCTGCGCGTCCTCGGCGGCGTCGACTACGAGGGGAGCCGGTTCGTGCAAGATCGCTTCGGCGTGGCCCGGCCGCCGACCGGGGGCAGCAGCGGCGCCAGCGCCGGCGGCTTCGGCGGCGACGACCCGGGCAGCTTCGGCGGCTCGACCAGCGGCTATGCCTCTGACGCCATGACCTTGTTTGCCAACCACATCGCGCCGTTCGTTGCAACGAAGCTGACATTGTTTGGCGACCGACTGACGTTCACGCCGCAACTTCGCGCGCAGGTGACGACGTTCACCGGCTATCCGGGCACGGAGAATGAGTTCTCGCACGCGTACGTCAGGCCCAATCCGCGCGGGAGCTTCCGCTACAAGATCGGCGAGCGCGTCGGCCTCAAGGGCGCGATCGGCGTGTACACGCAGCCGCCCGCCAACGACCAGCTGTCGCGTGTGTTCGGCAATCCCGACCTCGGCCCGCAGACCGCGTATCACTACGTCGGCGGCGTCGACGTCGACATCACCCCCAGCCTGCGCTTCGAGACCGATCTGTTCTTCAAAGACATGCACGATCTGATCGTGCGCGGCGACGACCCCAACGGGCCGGTGCTGGTCAACGACGGGCGCGGGCGGGCTTACGGCGCGCAGTTCATGATCCGCAAGCAGATGACCAGCAAGTTCATGGGCTGGGTGTCGTACACGTTGTCGCGCAGCGAGCGCCAGGATCACCCCGGCGAGGAATGGCACGCGTTCGCGTTCGACCAGACGCACATCCTGACGGTGCTGGGGAGCTACAAGCTGCCGCGCGGCTTCCAGGTCGGCGCCCGCTACCGCTACGTGACCGGCAACCCGACGACGCCGATCGTGGGCGCGTACTTCGACGCCAACTCGGATCGCTACGTGCCGCTCAACGGGGTGCCGTTCAGCACGCGCTTGCAGCCCTTCAACCAGATGGACCTGCGCGTGGACAAGGTGTGGACCTTCGATCGCTGGCGCTACTCGATGTACCTGGACGTGCAGAACGTGTGGAACGCCTCCAACCCGGAGGCGATCGACTACAACTACAACTTCACCATCGGGACGCCGGTGAGCGGGCTGCCGCTGCTGCCGATCCTGGGCCTGCGCGGAGACTTCTGATGGCGGCAGCGATCGCGATCATCGCCCGATTGGCGCTGCTGGCCGTGGTGCTGGGCGCGCCCGCGTGCGGCAACGATGACGAGGCGCCGCGCACCTACATCGCCGGGCCACGCGTGCTCGCGATCAAGGCTGAGCCGCCGGAGGTGGCGGCCGGGGGAAGCACGACCGTGACGATCCTGGTCGTCGGCACGCAGGGCCAGCCCGCGACCGTGGCCTGGAGCCGCTGCCTGCTCGCACCTCTGCCGGGGCAGGCGAGCAACCCGGACTGCGTCACCAACCCGCAGGCGCCGTACCTCGAGCCCATCGGCGAGGGGACGACGATCACCACGACGATGCCCGCCGACATCACGGCTGACGACCTCGGGCAACCCGACGCCAGCGGCGGGGTCTATCTGACATTGGTGGCGCGCGTGACCGTCGCGAGCAGAGTCGTTCGCGGCGGTTTACCGGCTGCGGTTCGGCACCAGCGGCAACCAGAACCCGATGCTGATGGCGCGTGTACGCGGCGGACGCCGCGGGGACCACCATGCTCGACGAGGCCAATCCCCTCCCCGTCCGCCAGGGCGACAGGCTGACGCTGACCGTGTTGCTGGCCCCCGGCAGCGAGCAGACCTACGTCGCGCCGGTGGTGGGGCTGTCGGGCGGCCAGGTCACGGAGACGGAGCGCACGTCGTGGTTCTCGAACGCCGGCGACTTCAGCGACGACCGCACCGAGCTCGGCCAGCGAACGGTGCTCAGCCTTGACGAGCTCCTGCCTGCGGCTGGGTCGATCATCGACATCTATGCGGTCGCGCACGAAGAGCGCGGCGGTGTCGATTTCGTTCATCGGACGTTGCGGCTCGAGTGAGGGCTGCTAATGACAATGGGCTCGGCGGCAAGGTGCAAAGCACAGCCGCCAACCCAACCACACTGTTTGCAGGAGAGTCGCAACGATGGATGTTTCTCATCAGTTCCTGGCGGTCGCGCTTCACGGCGCGGGCTGGGTGCTCTGGTTGCTTGTCGCGCTGAGCGTGGTGAGCGTCGCAATCATTCTCGAACGCTTCTGGTACTTCAAAAACCACCGCCTCGACAAGCGAACGATGGTGGCGGACATGCGCGCGCTGCTGAAGAGCCATGGCAGCCCCGTCGCCGGTCCCGCTGATCTCGGCGGTCCGGCGAACGCCGACATCGCGGCGGCGCTGGACGGCGCCAAGGCGCGCGAGCGCCTGCGCCTCGAACGCAACCTCGCGTTCCTCGCGACGCTGGGCTCGAACGCGCCGTTCATCGGCCTGTTCGGCACGGTGCTGGGGATCATCAAGGCGTTTCACGACCTGGCGGGTAGCCAGGCGGGCGGCGTCCATCGGTCGTCATGGCCGGCATCTCCGAGGCGCTGGTCGCGACCGCGGTCGGCCTGATGGTCGCGATCCCCGCGGTCGTCGCCTTCAACTACTTCAGCCGTCGCGTCCGCGTCGGCATGACGCAGATCGAGTGGGTCGCGCACCAGGCCGTCACCGAGGTCAAGGCCTCCGCGCGCGCCGAGCTCGGCTACGGCGAACAGCAGGTGGCCTGATGGCGGCTGACGGACCAGACGACGGCAACCTGTTCTCCCACATCAACGTCACGCCGCTGGTCGACGTGACGCTGGTGTTGTTGATCATCTTCATGGTGGCGGCGCCGCTGATCGTGAACGTGCCGTCAATCAAGGTGAACCTGCCGAAGGCGATGACCTCGGACGAAACGCCGCGCTCGCCGCTCGCGTTGACGTTGCAGAGCGATCCGGCGGGAGGCGCCCATCGCATCTACGCCAACGGTCGTCCGACCGACGAGGCGGGCGTGCGCGGAATCATCGGCGACCTGGTCGCCAAGGATCCCGAGGTGCAAGCAGTCGTCAGCGCCGATCGAGGCATCGACTACGGCGACGTCATGCACTTCGTCGATATCGTCAAGAGCCTGGGCGTCAACAAGTTCGCGCTCAGCACTGAAGGAAAGCCTTAGCGTCCAGTGTCTCGCCATCGGGACGTGGCCACAGCCACGATCGCCGTCGTCCTGCACGCAGGGCTAGCGGTGGCGATCGTGCGCGATCAGGGCAAGCCGCGGATGCGTTCGCGGCCCATCGAGGTGGAGTTCCACCGGCCCAAGCCGGTGGTGCCCGAGCCTCCGAAGCCGGCGCTCGCCGAGCCGGAGCCTGCGAAGGCGAAGGCGACGCCGCGCCCTGCCCGCCCGGTGAAGCAGAAGCTGGCGATGGTGGAGCCTCCGGTTCCGACCGCCGTCGAGCCGCCGCCGAAGCCCCAGGCAACCTCGCGCCCGCCGACGCCGCCGGTGTTCGGCATCGCGATGGATTCGCCGACGGCGGCGTCTTCGCCGATCTCGGCGCCGGTCGGCGGATCGACGGTCGCCGACCCGGGCCGTCCCGGCCGCCCGAACCCCGGCGCCACCGGCGTCGGCGCGCCCGGCGACGGCAACGGCACGGGCCACGCGTCGGCGCTGCAGGTCAAGGTGATGCCCGAGATCGACACCGAGGCCTGCGGCAAGTCGATCACCTATCCACCCGAGGCCGAACAAGCCGGCATCGAGGGGAGCGTCCGCCTGCGCGTCGCGCTCGACCAGCGCGGCCACGTGTCGTCGGTGAAGGTGCTCAGGGGCCTCGGCTACGGCCTGGACCAGGCGGCGGTGGACGCGATGAAACACCGCTGCAAGTTCACGCCCGCGATCGCCGACGACGGCCGCCCCGTGCCGTTCGTCGTCGAGTCCTACACGTTCAACTTCGAGCTGCCCCGCTAGCGCGAGACCGCCTTATTCCCGATCGCTCGCGTCCCAGGCGTGAGACGAATTGAGCATGAAGAAGGTCATGCTCATCACCGGGGGCAGCGGGGGGATCGGGCGGGCAACCGCCGTCCTGGCGGCCAAGCGCGGCTATGCCGTGGCGATTGGCTACGCGGAGCAACGTGAGCGTGCCGAAGCGACGGCTGCCGAGATTCGCGCCGACGGCGGCGAGGCGGTCGTGGCGCGTGCCGACGTGATGCGGGAGGACGAGGTCGTGCGTCTCTTCCAGGACGTGGAGCGCGACCTCGGGATCCCGAGCGTCCTCGTCAACAGCGCCGGCGTCGCGGTACGGCAGGCGCCGCTGGCCGAGATGGACGCGACGCGCATGCAGCGCGTCCTGTTGACCAACGTGCTGGGAACGCTGCTCTGCTCGCGCGAAGCGGTCCGGCGCATGTCCACGAAGCGCGGCGGGAACGGTGGCGCAATCGTGAACCTGTCGTCCGCGGCGTCGCGGATCGGGTCTCCGGGCGAATACGTGGACTACGCCGCCTCCAAGGGCGCGATCGACACGTTCACCGTGGGCCTCGCGCGGGAGGTCGCTCCGGAAGGAATTCGAGTCGCCGCCGTGCGCCCCGGCGTCATCGACACGGAGTTTCACGCGCGCGCCGGCGACCCGGGACGTCCCGCGCGCCTGGCGGCGTCGATCCCCATGGGCCGCGCAGGAACCGCGCAGGAGATCGCCGCCGCGATCCTCTGGCTCGCCTCGCCGGAGGCCGCCTACGCGACGGGGGCGCTCCTCGACGTGAGCGGGGGACGTTGACCAGCCGACGCCCGCGAGCCGCTCGGCGCCGCGCACGCTAAGGGATGTCGCTCGGAACTTTGAGGCGACCGAGATCGACCACCGCCTCCGCGAGAAGATCCTCCAGCGTGTCCGCGGCTTCGCCCACTACACCGTCGAACTGAATTGCCAGCAGCGGCTCGGAAGCGGTCGTCGTGTTCCATAGCACCGCCCGACCTTCGGCTGCGAAGGTTCCCCAGACGGCCCGACATCGAATCTCCACCGAAAGACGCGCCCCGACGGCGACGCTAGGCTTCGAAGAAGCACCGCGAAAATCGAGCAGCGCTCCACCCATGCTCAGGTTGATGACCCGGGCGGCGTAACGATTCCCATCGGGCCCGAGGAGCTCGGCGGAGAACGTGGTGGCTGCCCGAGGGTGCCGCCGACGCTCAACGGGGGACGTCACGTTCGCGGCCCTGGATCTCCCGGCGCTCATCCTTTCTATCCATCGGCTGCTCGCCTTCCCCCGTTGAGCCACGTCTGTGGGTTCTTTGGGCTCTCGCTGCCCAGCGCCAAGGCGCCCAACCCGCTGCTCTTACCCCCGCCTGAGCTCGGGGGGAGCGATCTCGAGGCGTGCGCTAAACCGGCTTTTCCAAGAGTTTGTGACAGGCGCTAGCGCCGCGGAAACCCGGGGCAGCCGTCGAAGTCAGAACGCCGCACCAGCAGGCGCGCGCCGTCGACGGGTCTGACGTTCATCGCCGCGCCGTCGGCGAAGGCGATGGCGACGTGGTCGGCGTCCGCCGGGGTGGCGCGCATGCGGACGCCGGGGCCGATGGTGCCGACCGTGCGCCGCTGCGAGGCGACCTCGGCCACCAGCGGCAGCGCCTTGGCGCACGCGAACGGCGGCGACGGGGGCGCGCCCGCGACGCTCGCGCCCGCCGGCTTGAGACCGCCGGCGTTGAACACCGCAAACGTCGTGTCGCGCGCCGGGGGCTTGCCGAGCTTCGCCTGCTTCACCCAGCCGACGACCAGCAGATCACCGGCCGCGGGGCGCGCGATGCGCGACCATCCCGCGGCGTCCTCGTCGATCACCGTCACCTCGTTCAGCGCGGCCTTCCGGCTGACCACCAGCTTGGCCAGCGTCGGGCCGTTCGGCTGCGCCGAGATCGGCACCGGCGCCGAAGACTTCAGGCCCGCGACCTGATCGTAGCCGCGCCCGCCGACCGCAGCGTAGCTGTCGAAGCTGGCCCGGCCGGTCAGGCGCAGGTCGGCGCACGGGCGCGTCGCGCGCAGCGGCGCCTTGACGTCGCGGACCTCGGTCCGGTTCTCCTTGGCCAGCGGCAGCTCGACGGTGACGCTGTTGGCGGCGACGTCGCTCCAGCGCAACCGGCTCTGCGGGCCGGGGACCAGCACCTCGCCGATGACAAACGGACGGGCGGGATACAGCGCCAGGCTCGACGACGCCGCCAGCCCGCGCAGCTTCACGTTCCCGACCACGACCTGCACGCCCGCCGGCGCATCGCGCCCGACGGCGAGCGTCGCCTCCAGCGATTCGATGTCGGCGGCGCGCGCGTACGCGACACCGGGGACGATCTCCAGCGTGACGACGTCGCGTGGCTTCGTCGCGCGCAGCGTGCAGCCCGCCGGGCCAGCCGGCAACGCGACCGGTGGCGGCGGACCAGCGGGCCGCGGCGGCGCTGCCGCCTGCGCCTGCGCGGCGGCGCGCGGCGGGACCGGGAACCCGGCGACGGCGCGCGCGGCGGCCGCGGCCACCAGCCCCACACCCACGATTCCTGCCGCCACGCGACGCATGGTCAATACATCCGGGGGTCCGGCGCCCCGCTCGCGAACAGCGTACGCCCGTTCGACGCGATGACGTCGCGGTACCACTTGCCCGAGTCCTTCACCGTGCGCGCCTGGGTCGCGTAGTTCACGTAGACCAGCCCGAAGCGGTGCTTGTAGCCCTCGGCCCACTCGAAGTTGTCCAGGATCGACCAGTGGAAGTAGGCCTCGACCGGGACGCCGGCCGCGATCGCCGCGCCGAGCTCGCGCAGGTAGCGCGCCGTGAAGTCGATGCGGTCGGGATCGTGCACGCTGCCGTCGGCGGCGACCCAGTCGCGCACCGACAGGCCGTTTTCGGCGATGACGATGGGGAGCTTGTAGCGTTCGTACAGCCAGGTCGGAATCAGCCGCAGGATCGACGGCACCACCGCCCACTCGAAGCCGGTGATCGGGTAGCCCGGCGGCCACGGGATCACCTCGGGCTTGCCGTCCTTCCCCTTGCGCACCGGATCCGCGCTGTAGAGGGTCATGCCGAGAAAATCGAGCGGCTGCTTGATCGTCTCCATGTCGCCGGCGCGGATGGCCGGCATCGACGCCGCGTACAGCTTGGCGCCGTCCTCCGGGTAGCGGCCCAGGATCATCGGGTCCAGCCAGAACGCGTTCTGCTTGTAGCTGTCGTCTGGGGTCGCGAAGTAACGGGCGCGCGCGGCGCGCAGATCGTCGGCGCTGTCGGTGGCGGGGACGTAGTTGTAGCCGGCCTGCGCGGTGCCGATGCGCGGCTTGGCCTTGCACGCGGCGCGCAGCGCCTGCACGGACCGGCCGTGCGCGAGCAGCGTGTTGTGGACGGCCAGCAGGAACTCGGCGAAGCGCAGCTTGTCGCCCGGCGCGTGCCGCCCCTGGATGAGGCCCGCGCCCAGGAACACCTGCGGCTCGTTGAGCGGCATGAAGTGGCGCACGCGATCGCCCAGGCGCTTGCCGATCAGCGTCGCGTAGTCGGCGAACCAGTTGCCGATGTCGCGGTTCAGCCAGCCGCCGCGGTGGTAGAGCGCCAGCGGCAGGTCCCAGTGGTACAGCGTCACCCACGGCGTGATGCCGGCGGCCAGCAGCGCATCGATGAGGCGGTCGTAGAAATCCAGCCCCTTGGCGTTGGTCGCGCCCGTCCCCTCCGGGATGACGCGCGGCCACGAGATGCTGAGCCGGTACGCCTGCAGGCCCAGCGACTTCATCAGCGCGACGTCCTGCTTCCAGCGGTTGTAGTGATCGCAGGCGACGTCGCCGCTGCCGTCCTTCCAGATCGCGCCCGGCTTCTTGCAGAACATGTCCCAGATCGACAGCCCCTTGCCGTCGGCGGTGGCTGCCCCTTCGATCTGGTACGACGCCGCCGCGGCCCCCCACACGAAGCCGCGCGGGAATTCGGTCAGCTTCCCTTGCCGGCGGCGGCCGCCCTGGCGCGGGCGGGCAAGGCGGCGGCTCCCACCGCTACCGCTGACGAGCCGAGGAAGCGACGGCGCGGCATGGGCATCGACGCGCAACGTACACCGACGGGGCAGCCCAGCCAAACGGCCAGTCAAACATGCCTAGGGATACGTCGCCCCGTGGCATAACTTCGGCGTAATGATTCGGGTCTTCGCCCCTACGATGAGCGAACCGGCCGGCGTGCCGAACCTCCGAGGGGGCCGCGCGTGAGAAAGCAGCTCGTGGTCGCGCTCGCGCTGCTGGTGCTGATCGGCGGCGGCATCGGCTTCTGGATGTGGCGGCGCAGCGTCGCGGCCAACGCCGGACCGCGCTACGAGACCGTCGCGGTCGACCGCGGCGCGATCACCGCCAAGGTGACCGCGACCGGAACGCTGTCGGCGCTGGTCACCGTCCAGGTCGGCACCCAGGTGTCGGGGCGCATCAAGGAGATCCTGGTCGACTTCAACTCGCCGGTGAAGAAGGGGCAGGTGATCGCGCGCATCGAGCCTGCCCTGTTCGGCGCCGCGCTGGAGCAGGCGAAGGCGAACCAGATGGCGGATACGGGGACGGTGGCCAAGCTGGAGGCGCAGGCCGAAAACGCCAAGCTGAAGTTCGAGCGCGCCCAGGCGCTGTTCGAGCGCAAGGCGATCGCGCAGGCCGACCTCGACCAGGCGCGCGCGGAGATGCGCGCCGCCGCCGGCGAGCTGATCGCCGCGCGCGGCAAGATGGCTCAGTCCAAGGCGGCGCTGCACCAGGCGCAGGTCAACCTGGACTACACCACCATCCAGTCGCCGACGACGGCGTCGTCATCTCGCGCAGCGTCGACGTCGGTCAGACCGTGGCGGCGTCGCTGTCGGCGCCGACGCTGTTCCTGATCGCCGAGGACCTGACCAAGATGCAGGTCGACACCAGCGTGGCGGAGGCCGACATCGGCAAGCTGAAGCCGGGCATGGACGCGACGTTCACCGTCGACGCGTACCCGCAGAAGCTGTTCAAGGGGAAGATTCGCCAGATCCGCAACGCGCCGCAGACGCTGCAGAACGTCGTCACCTACGACGCGGTCATCGACGTCAGCAACCCGGACCTGGAGCTCAAGCCCGGCATGACCGCCAACGTGACGTTCATCCACGATCACCGCGACAGCGTGCTGCGCGTGGCGAACGCGGCGCTGCGCTTCCAGCCGCCGCCCGAGCTGCGCGCGCTGGCCGGCGGTGGCGGTGGCGGCGGGGCCGGCGGCGGCGCGCGCGCGGGTGGCGGTGGCGGGCGGCAGCGTGGCGGCGGCCGGCCGGGGGGCGGCGACAGGGCCGCCGGCGAGCCCAGCGACAAGCGGACGTTGTGGGTGCTGCGCGGTACGTCGACATCGCCGGCGCCGGTGCGCGTGCGCATCGGCGTCACCGACGGCATCAACACGGAGATCGAGTCCACCGAGCTCAAGGAGGGCGAACGCGTGGTGACCGACGCCGACGTCGGCGGCGAGGGCAAGCCGCAGGCGCCGGCGGGCGCCGGCGCGTTCAGACGGATGTTCTGATGGCCGGCAACGCAGGGGTCCCCGCGATCGTCGAGATCGAAGCGGTGACCAAGATCTACAAGCTGGGCGACGTCGAGGTGCACGCGCTGCGCGGCGTGTCGCTGGCGGTGCAGCCGGGCGAGTTCGTCGCGATCATGGGCTCGTCCGGCTCGGGCAAGTCGACGCTGATGAACATCCTCGGCTGCCTGGACAGGCCGACGGCCGGCGAGTACCGCCTCGACGGGCACGCGATCTCGAAGGCTGGATCGGACGAGCTGGCGCGCATCCGCAACCGCACGCTCGGCTTCGTGTTCCAGAGCTTCAACCTGCTGTCGCGCACGACCGCGCTCGAGAACGTCGAGCTGCCGCTGCTGTACGCCGGCGTGCCGGGCGCCGAGCGCCACCAGCGGGCGCGCGAGGCGTTGGAGCGGGTCGGCCTGGGCGAGCGGCTGCACCACCACCCGAACCAGCTGTCGGGCGGCCAGCAGCAGCGCGTCGCGATCGCGCGCGCGCTGGTCACGCAGCCCAAGGTCATCCTGGCCGACGAGCCGACCGGCAACCTCGACTCGCGAGACCAGCATCGAGGTCATGCCGCTGTTCCAGGAGCTGTGGAAGGCGGGCATCACCATCGTGCTGGTGACGCACGAGCCGGACATCGCGGGCTTCGCCGATCGGGTCATCGTGATGAAGGACGGGCGCGTCCGGTCGGACAAGCGGCAACAGCCGGAGGACGCGCGCCAGGCGCTGGCGCGCGCGGTCGCGCAGCGCGAGCAGGAGCAACACGCGGAAGCGAGCCACGCATGACCGGACTGCAGACGATACGCATCGCGGGCAAGGCGCTGATGCGCAACAAGCTGCGGTCGTTCCTGACCGCGCTGGGGATCATCATCGGCGTCGGCGCCGTGATCGCGATGGTGGCGATCGGCGACGGCGCCAAGGCGATGGTCGAGAAGTCGTTCGCGGCGATGGGCTCCAACCTGCTGGTCATCATGTCGGGGACGACGACGGCCGGCGGCGCGCACGGCGGCTTCGGCTCGATGCCGACGCTGACCTGGGACGACCTGGCGGCCATCCAGCGCGAGGTGACGTCGGTGCAATACATCGCGCCGCAGCTGCGGTCGACCGCGCAGCTCGTCACCGAGGAGCAGAACTGGACGACCAGCGTCACCGGCACGACGCCCGACTACTTCCTGGTGCGGACCTGGCCGATCGCGGCGGGCGCGAACTTCAGCCAGTCCGACGTCGACGGCGGCACCAAGGTCGTGGTGCTGGGGCAGACCGTCGTCGAACGGCTGTTCGGCGCCAACGCCGACCCGATCGGGCAGCTGGTGCGCATCCGCAACATCCCGTTTCAGGTCGTCGGCGTGCTGGCGCGCAAGGGCCAGTCGCCGACCGGCCAGGACTTCGACGACAACGCCTTCATCCCGTCGACGACGTTCATGACCAAGATCCAGGGCGGCCTGAAGAAGTACCTGCAGGGGAGCATCATGGCCAACGCGCGCTCGGCGGCCGACACGTCGCGCGCGCAGCGGCAGATCACGGCGCTGCTGCGCGAGCGCCACAACCTGCAGAAGGGGGTCGACGACGACTTCTCGATCCGCAACCTGGCCGAGATGGCCAGCGCGCAGCAGGAGGGGACGAAGACGCTGACCACCCTGCTGGCCAGCATCGCGGCCGTGTCGCTGCTGGTGGGCGGCATCGGCATCATGAACATCATGCTGGTCAGCGTGACCGAGCGGACGCGCGAGATCGGCCTGCGCATGGCGGTGGGCGCGCGGCGCTTCGACATCCTGACGCAGTTCCTGATCGAGGCGCTGACGCTGTCGATCGCGGGCGGCATCATCGGCGTCGCGGCCGGGCTACTGACGGCCAAGCAGCTCGCGTCGCAGTTCGACTGGCCGCTGCTCATCCGGCCGCAGATCATGGTGATCGCGGTCGGGTTCTCGGCCGTGGTCGGCATCGGCTTCGGGCTGTACCCGGCGCGCAAGGCGTCGCGCCTGGACCCGATCGAGGCGCTGCGGTTCGAATGAGTGCGCTGCGGGCGTCACGGGCGGCCGCGCTTGCGGTCGCTCTGGTCGTGGCGGCGCTGCCGGCCGCCGGCCGCGCGGCGGTGGACGACGGCGGCGCGGTCGACATGCCGGCGGAGCTGTCGCTGGAGACGGCGCTCAAGATCGGACGCAGCGCTGCAGCCGACGCTGCGGCAGGCGCGGGCGCGGACCGAGGCGGCGGAGGCGCGCGCCGACATCGCGCGCGCGCCGCTGTTGCCGCAGGTGAACGCCACCCTCAACTACCAGCGCGCGACGAACAACTTCGCGCCGCAGGGTGGCGGCACGTCGCTGGGGATGAACGCCACGCCCACGCCGTCGTTCGACACCTTCAACTTCTTCCGCAACAGCCTCACCGCGTCGCAGCTCATCTGGGACTTCGGCCAGACCTGGCAGAGGCGGGTCGCCGCCAAGGAGACCGCGGACGCCCAGGAGGCCGCCGAGCAGGCCGCGGTGCTGTCGTCGGACCTGTCGATCCGGTCGGCGTTCTACACGGCGCGCGCGTCGCGCGACGCGATCATCGTGGCGCAGCAGACGCTGGCCAATCAGACGAAACACGTCGAGCAGATCCGCGCGTTCACCGAGGTGGGGACCAAGCCGGAGATCGATCTGCTGCAGGCGCTGACCGATCAGGCGAATGCCGAGGTGTCGCTCATCAACGCGCAGAACGACTACGCGACGGCGCGGGCGCTCCTGAACCAGGCGATGGGCGTCGACGCGCCCGCGCGTTACGAGGTGACGGGCGGGCCGTCGCCAGCGATTGCCGGCGAGCAGAGCGGCGTCGACGCGCTGGTCGACGAGGCGCTGCGCAGCCGGCCCGAGCTGGCGCAGAAGCTGGCGCAGCTGCGCGCGCAGGAGGCGACGAACAAGGCGATCCGCGGCCGCTACGGTCCGTCGCTGGGCGCGATCGGCGGCGTGACGTACAACGGCCGCGACATCGACAACCTGGTGTGGAACATCAGCGGCGGCCTGACGCTGGCGTGGCCGATCTTCGAGGGGTTGGCGACCCGCTCGGCGGAGCGCGAGGGCGGCGCGAACCTGTCAGCGCTGCGCGCCGAGCTGGACATCGTCCGCCAGCAGGTGCGCGTCGACGTCGAGCGCGCGCAGCTCACCATAGTCGCCGGCAAGGCGGCGGTGTCGGCGGCGGAGCGCGCGGCCGCCAACGCGAAGGCGCGCCTCGACCTGGCGGAGCTCCGCTATCGCACCGGCGTCGGCAACGGCATCGAGCTGTCCGACGCCCAGCTCGTCTTCACCAACGCCGGCTTCCAGAAGCTGCAGGCGACTTTGCGGCTGGACACGGCCCGCGCCCAGCTGCAGCAAGCGCTCGGCCGGATGTAGCGCGGTCACGCCGCACGGGCTCGACGAGGCTCTCTCGGCCCGGTATGCCGCCCAGCCTGTTCCCTGACGATTCGGCGGCCAGCGTGAGCGTCGAGAGCGCGACCTGCACGCGTCCCGGTCGCGGCTTTCGCGGGGCAGGGCGAACGGCTTGAACCGTCGGATGCACGGGCTGGTCGAGGCTTCTCGGCCCGTATGCACCCCAGCCTGTTCCCTGACGATTCGGGCGGCCAGCTTGAGCGTCGACAGCGCGGACCCCGCTCCCTGTCCCTGTCCCCGCTTTCGCGGGGCGAGGGCAAACGGCTTCAACGGTCCGATCGCTCCAGACGATACGGCTAAGTCTGAGACGGGGACTCGGCCTCGCGCTTGACGCGGACGGCGCAGTGCTTGTACGCGGGCTGGCGTGAATACGGATCGAAGCTGGCGAACGTCAGGCGGTTGGTGTCGGTGTAGTGCATCGGGATGAACAGCTGGCCCGGCTGCACGACGTACGTCGGGTTGGCGCGCGCCCGCATGCTGCCGCGCCGCGACTCCACGATCACCCACTCCTGCGGCTCGACGCCCAGCGCGCGCGCGTCCGCCGGGTTGATCTCGACGTAGGGCTGCTGCGGGTACAGCTTGCGCAGCAGCGGCGACTTCTCGGTGCGCGTCTGCGTGTGCCACTGGCTCGACGTGCCGCGGCCGGTGAGCAACGCGAACGGGTAGCGCGCGTCGGTCGGCTCGGGGATCGCGCGCGGCTCCTCGAAGATGAACTTCGCCTTGCCGTCGGGGTGGAAGAACTTCCCGTCCTCGAACAGCCGCCGCTCGCTCTGCGGCGCGACGTCCTGCCCCTCGGGCAGCGGCCACTGGATGCCGCGCGCGATCCTCCAGCGTGCCGTAGTCGGCGATGCCGGTGATGTCGCACGGCTGTCCGCGCGACAGCTCCTTGAGCGACTGGAACACGGCCTCGGGCGACGTCCAGCTCTTGAACATGTCGCCGCACCCCCACGCCTCGGCGATCAGCCGGAAGATGTGGAAGTCGGCCAGCGCCTCACCCGGCGCGCGCGCCACCTTCTTGAGCAGCCCGAGCCGCCGCTCCGAATTGATGAACGTCCCTTCCTTCTCCCCCCACCCCGCCGCCGGCAGGACGATGTGCGCCTGCTGCGCGGTGTCGGTGGTCGTGTACATGTCCTGCACGACCAGCGTATCCAGGCGCCCGAGGATCTCGCGCGCGTCGACCTGGTTGATCCACGAGTGCGACGTGTTGGTCGCGACGACCCACAGGCCCTTGATCTTGCCCGCCAGGATCCCTTCCATGATCTGGTCGTAGGCCCAGCTGTTCTCGCGCGGGATGCGCTCCTCGTCGATCCCCAGAATGCCGGCCACCTTCGTCCGGTGTTCGGGCTTGGTGAAGTCGTGGCCGCCCAGCAGGTTGGTGGTGTTGCTGAACAGCCGCGAGCCCATCGCGTTGCACTGGCCCGTGATCGAGTTGGCGCCCGTCCCCGGCCGCCCGATGTTGCCCGTCAACAAAGCGATCGCGATGATCGCCTGCGCCAGCCGCACGCCCTCGTGACTCTGGTTGACGCCCATCGTCCACCAGAACGACACGCGCTCGCGTTCGTGAATCGTCGTCAGCAGGCGCTCGATCGCCTCCACGGGAAGCCCGGTCGCCTCGACCGTCGCCTCCATCGTGTACGGCGCGACCGCCGCCGCGAACTCGTCGAAGCCGCTGGTGTGCTTGGCGATGAAGTCGCGGTTGATCCAGCCGCGCGTGATCAGCAGGTTCGCCAGCCCGTAGAACAGCCGCAGGTCCGACTTCGGTGTCAGCGCCAGGTGTTGCGTCGCCGCGACCGCGGTCTCCGTCTTGCGCGGATCGATGACGACGATCTCCGGCTTGCGCCGGTTCTTGCAGACGCGCTCCCACATGATCGGGTGGGCGATGCACAGGTTCGAGCCGACGAAGACCAGCGCGTCGGACTCCTCGAAGTCGGAGTACGTATACGGCGGCGCGTCGAACCCGAACGACTGCTTGTAGGCGACGACCGCGGTCGCCATGCACTGGCGCGTGTTGCCGTCGCCGTGCTGCATGCCCATGCCGAACTTCGCCAGCGAGCCCAGAAACGCCAGCTCCTCGGTCGGCATCTGCCCGGTCCCCAGGAACGCCACCGCCTGCGGACCGTGCGCCTCCTTGATGGCGCGGAAGCGGTCGACGAACTGACCGATGGCTTCCTCCCACGACACCGGCTGCAGCTTGCCGGCCGCGTTGCGCACCAGCGGCCGCGTCGCGCGGTCGGGCGCGCGCAACGGCGTCAGCGCCTCCCACCCCTTGGGACACGCCATGCCGCGGTTGACCGAGTAATCACGCGACGGCGACAGGTTGATCGCCTCGCCGTTCTTGAGGTGGATCTCCAGCGCGCACCCCGTCGAGCAGAAGCCACAGACGGCGGTCGTCGTCGCGTCCGGTTTGAGGCGCGCCGGCACCTGCCCCAGCCCGAAGCCGCCCGGATCGCGCACCAGCTCCTGGGTCAGCGGTCCCGTGCGCGCGTGCATCAGGTCGCGCGCGAGCGCGGGGATGCCTGGCCGGGAACCCTTGCCGGACATCAGGCCAGGCTTCCGGGCATCCGCGCCGGGCTGGAGGCGCGGAAGAACAGCGCGCGTTCGATCACCTCGGCGACGATCAGCGTCACGAAGCCGAGCGCCGCGATCACCACCCCGCCCGCGCCCAGCGCCTCCTCCTTCTGGAACCCCGCGAGCACCAGCGGCGCCAGACAGCCGCCGGCCAGGCCCAGCGCCAAGCGCAGGCCGAGCTCGTTGCGCAGGTCGCCCTTGAGCAGCAGCGCGGTCCGCCGCAACGGGCCCAGCGCCTTGTCGGCCAGGTGGGAGAAGATGGCGACCTCCCAGCACAGCTTGGCCGTGGTCGCGAACGCCAGCAGCGGCGCCAGCCCGACGACCGCGTGGCGCGTGGTCTCGTTGCCGCCGCCGAACGCCGCCAGACACAAGATCGTCGTCGCCAGCCCCAGCACCGCTGCGCTGGCGAAGAAGCGAAACGCCGTACGCGGCCCGCTCCACCACTCGCGGGCGGTCTTGACGTAGATCATCACGGAGCAGAACACGCCCGCCAGACCGCTGGCGACGACGATGCCGCCCAGCACGCGTTCGGTGGCATCGCTGAACAGCGGGTGTGCCGGCATCGGTAAGCGCAGCAAGCCGAAGATCGCCTCACGCCACGTGAACGCGGCGTACAGCGCCGCGCAACCAGCGAACGCGCCGAACGCCAGGATCTCGCGGCTCATCCACGACGTGCGCAGCCCCAGCACCGCGCGAAACGCGTACTTGGGCCGTCCGAGGTGGAAGATGCTCGCCGCCAGCGCCAGCAACCCGGCGCCCAGCGCGACCAGCGCGTGCGTCGCGTGCGCCGGCTCGAGCCCCAGCGACCAGCCGAACGTCGGCGCCATCCGGCGCAACAAGAACTCGACGACGAACGCGCCCACCGAAAGCTGGGTCAGCACCAGCAGGAACACCAGCGGCAGGTGCGGGTGTCCCGACCGCACCTGGTGAAAATCGGCGGGCAGCAAATTCTTCGGGAACGCGCGCTTGCTGACGTATTCAGTCGACGGGACCGTGACGCCCGGCGACGGCGCGCCCGGCAGCGTGAACCCGGCCTGCGCGTCTTCCAGCGCGCGCGCCTTGTCGATGATCTGGATCGCGATCGCCGTGTTGGGACACGCCTGCACGCACGCCGGCGCCTCGTTGGCCGCCAGCCGATCGGTGCACATGTCGCACTTGCGCACGATGCCGCGCTTCTTGTTGTAGCTGCGGCACCTCGTACGGGCAGGTCAGCGTGCAGTACTGACAGCCGATGCACTGGTCGTCCAGGTGGCGCACGATGCCGGTCACCGGATCCTTCTCGTACGCGTTGACCGGGCAGCCGTTCATGCACGCGGGGTCCAGGCAGTGGTGGCAGGCGGTGGTCACCGTCTGCTGTACGGGCGCCGCGCTCGATCCACCGTGCAGCAGCCCGACCGAACGCCACGCCTCCTCTTCGTCCAGCCCGTTCAGGCTGTGACAGGCGGCGACGCACGCCTTGCAGCCCGTGCACGCGTCCAGGTCGACACGGAAGCCATACTGCTGGCCGGGTCCCGGCTTCGACAGCGGGATCAGGTCCTCATAGATACGCGCATTGGGAACGTCGTTCGCGGCGTGGCGCTGCGCGAACCGGTCGACCGCCGTCAGGGACTGTTGCTCCTGAAGCACATTGAGAACGCTCAGCCTGATCGCGGGTGCAGCCACTGCACCTTCAAGATGCGGAACCGCGACCTCAGGGTCAAGGCCAAACGCCGCCTAAGTTGTTGAAAATACTTATAATTTAGGAAATCACTTCTGCACAGACGCGAAACCGCGACGAAATATTCGTTGTGCCTCCGCGACCGTAACCTTCGGCGATCGCGACGTATCATCCAGTGGAGGGAACACAGGATGGAACCCGAGCAGCCACCCCAACCGAGAGCCAAGTCGTGGCGGTCCGCGATGCCGACCGCCGTTGCTGTGCTGGCCGCCGCCGGTATCGTGATGCTGGCGGTCGGCGGCGCGATGTCGAAAGGGGCGACCCGCCCGGCGGGTCAACAAAGGACGAAGATCATGTCGACGAAACAGTACACGAAGCCACCAGTGACGGACCTCAAGCAGAAGCTGAACCCGATGCAGTACGAGGTCACGCAGAACGCCGCGACGGAGCCGCCGTTCCGCAACGAGTTCTGGAACAACCACGAGCCCGGCCTTTATGTGGACGTGGCGACGGGCGAGCCGCTGTTCAGCTCGACCGACAAGTTCGACTCGGGGACCGGCTGGCCCAGCTTCACGCAGCCGGTCGAGCCCGAGCGCGTCGTCGAGCACAAGGACACGACATATGGGATGACGCGCGTCGAGGTGCGCTCGCGCGCGGGCGCGTCGCACCTTGGCCACGTCTTCGACGACGGACCCGCGCCCACGAACGCGCGCTACTGCATCAACTCCGCCTCGCTGAAGTTCATCCCGGTGAGCAAGCTGGCGGCCGAGGGCTACGGCGCGTACGCCGGGCTGTTCAACGGCGGCAAGAGCGACACTAAGTCCGGCGGCGCAGCCGCGACCACCGATCCCAACACGTGCGTGCGCCCGCCCGCGGGCGGCAAGCCGGGGTGCGAGACGACGCTGGAGACGACGATCCTGGCGGGCGGCTGCTTCTGGGGGATGGAGGACCTCATCCGCCAGATCCCGGGCGTGCTCGAGACCGAGGCGGTGTACACGGGCGGCACGCTGGCCAAGCCGACCTACGAAGACGTCCACAAGGGGACGACGGGGCACGCGGAGGCGGTGCGCGTCGTGTTCGACCCGAAGAAGCTGTCGTACGCCGACCTGCTGGAGAAGCACTTCTTCAAGATGCACGACCCGACCACCAAGAACCGCCAGGGCAATGACGTCGGCACGCAGTACCGGTCGGCGATCTTCGTGACGTCACCCGAGCAGCGCAAGATCGCCGAAGAGGTGAAGGCGCGCGTCGACAAGTCAGGGAAGTGGAAGAAGCCGCTCACGACCGAGATCGTCGAGGCCGGGCCGGCGACACGCGCCGAGGAGTATCACCAGAAGTACCTGGTGAAGAATCCGGGCGGCTACACCTGCCACTGGATACGTGACTGAGTGGGCAAAGTGAGCAAAGTGAGCAAAGTGAGCAAGTAGGGACGCGCGGACCCCTCTCCCTAAACCCTCTCCCCGACAAGCGGAGACAAGCGGGGAGAGGGGACCGGAGGTCGGCTCAGCCGACCGGCAGCAACGCGCGCAGCGCCTGCGTGTCGATCGGCTTGACCAGGTGCGCGTCGAAGCCCGACGAATCGATGAGCGAACGATCGCTGGGGCCGGCCAGACCGGTCATCGCGACCAGCAATACGCCACGCGCGCTCGCGTCGGCGCGAACACGGCGCGCCACTTCCAGGCCGTCGAGCCGCGGCATCAACAGATCCAGCAACGCCGCCCGCGGCTGCACGTCGCGGATCGCGGCCAGCGCCGACACACCATCGTGGGCCACGGTCACGTCGAACCCCCACATCTCCAGCAGCATCTTGAGGCCATTGGCCATCAGCATGTTGTCATCCGCGACGACGACGCGTGTAGCTTGGGGGGGCACGGGGCCGGAGGCTAGGAGATGCCACCGACGCGCGCAAGCGCCAGCGACCGCATCGCGACTATCGCGTCGATTGCGGGTTGATCCCGATTTCCCCCCGTGCGACGTTGCGCGGTTCGGGAAGAGCGCGATGCGACTCGCGGTAACGGCCTTGCTGGTAGCCTTCGGCTGTTTCTGGGGGGCCCGTGCGGACACGTGGCTGCAGTTCCCCGGCACCGGCACCGCCGTCTTCTTTCCGCCCTACGCGATCGTCACCGCGGCGCTGCTGCGCCTGCCGCCGCGGTCGTGGTGGATCGTGCTGCTCGCCGCCGCGGCCGGTGATGTCATCCCGCACCGGCAGGCCGGCGCCACGCTGTCGTTCGCGCTGCTGACCGAGCTTCCGAACTGCCTGCGCGCCGTCATCGCGGCGCTCGGCTTGCGTCGTCTTGCCGGCCGGCCACTGCGCTTCGACACCCTGCGCGGCATGCTGGCGTTCTTCGCGTTCGCGGTGTTCCTGGCGCCGTGCGCGGCGGCGTTAGCGGGCGCCGGCATCGTCGTCGCGCACACCCCGGGGACCCACTTCTGGCTGGCGTGGCAGCAGTGGACGCTGTCCAACGCGCTGACCGCGCTGACGTTGCTGCCGGTGATCGTCATCATCGCCAACCGGCTGGACAGCGACAGGATTCGCGTCCAGCCCGCGCGCGTGCTGGAAGCGTTGGTGTTGCTGATCGGCCTGGTCGTGGTCGACAGCGCGGTGTTCATGACGACGTACGAGCTCGTGAGCGCCCACCCGGCGCGCCTTTACTGGCCGCTGCCGTTCCTGCTGTGGGCCGCGGTGCGCTTCGGGCCGGCGGGGATATCGGGCGCGCTGCTCGTCGTCACGTCGCTGACCGTGTGGGGGGCGGTCGAGCGCCGCGGGCCGTTCGCGACCGCGTTGCCAGACGACAACCTCATCGAGCTGCAGATGTTCCTGCTGGCGATCTCGGTGCCGCTGCTGGCGCTGGCTGCCCTGCTGCGCCAGCAACAGAACACGGCGGCCGCGCTGCAGGACAGCCAGCTGCAATACGACCACGTGCGCGAGTCCGATCGGCGCAAGGACGAGTTCCTGGCCATGCTGGGTCACGAGCTGCGCAACCCGCTGGCGCCGATCGGCATCGCGCTGGAGATCATGCGGGAGGCTGCCCCCCACAGCAGCCACGTCACATGGGCGCGCGAAGCGATCCAGCGGCAGCTCGCGCAGCTGACGCGGCTGGTGGACGATCTGCTCGACATCTCGCGCGTCACGCTGGGCAAGATCCGGCTGCGGGTCGACACGCTGGACCTCGCCGCCGTCGTCACGAACGCGGTGGAGACGACGCGGCCGCTCATCGACTCGTTTCGCCACGAGCTGTCGGTGTCGTTGCCGGACGCGCCCGTGCGCTTGCGCGGCGACTCCGTCCGGCTGGCGCAGGTGGTCGGCAACCTGCTGAACAACGCGGCCAAGTACACCGAGCCTGGTGGCCGCATCGACATCTCGGTGCGCCGCGAGCACAACGACGTCGTGCTGTCGGTGCGTGACAACGGCGTCGGCATCGCGCCCGAGTCGCTGGGCGAGATCTTCGAGCTGTTCCGTCAGGCGCCGGCCACGCGCGAGCGCTCGCCCGGCGGGCTAGGCGTCGGCCTGACGCTGGTCAAGCGGTTGGTCGAGCTGCACGGCGGCTCGGTCGAGGCGCTGTCCGCCGGCCCCCAACGTGGAAGCGAGATCGTCGTGCGGCTTCCGGCCGCCGACGACGATGACCTGGAGCCGGCGGTCCCCAAGCGCGATCGCGCGACCCGCGGATCTGGCTCGCTGCGCATCCTCGCCGTCGACGACAACACCGACGTCGCCGACGGCCTGGCGCGGGTGCTGGGCGGACGCGGACACACGGTGCGCACCGCCAACGACGGCGTGGCTGCGCTGGAGATCGCGGGCACGTTCGCGCCCGACGTCGTGTTGCTGGACCTGGGCCTGCCGCGACTGGACGGGCTGGAGGTCGCGCGCCGCCTTCGCCGCAGCGACGCTCAGGAGGGGCTGCTGCTGGTCTCCATGTCGGGCTTCGGGCAGGAACAGACGCGCGTGCGCAGCAGCGAGGCCGGCTTCAATCACCACGTCGTCAAGCCTGTCGACATCGACGGCCTGCAAAAGCTGCTCGACGCGCACGCGCGTGTCGTGTCCGAGCGGTAACACCAGCGCGCTGCCTGCTTCCCCTGGTCTAGTCAGACGGCGTGAAGCCTCCGCCTGCAACTGAGGCCCCGGGGGGCGGCGGCCGCGCGGGCGGGTTAAAATTGCCGTGTGCGGCGCATGGATTGGCGAGAGGTGGCGGCGCTGGCGGAGCCCGAGCAACGCGCGCTGCTGACCAGCGGAGACCCGGCGGAGCGCGTGTGGGCGTGCTGGGCGCTCGCGCTCCGGCTGGACAGGAGCGCGCTCGCCGACCTGCAGGACGACTTCGACCTGGAAGCGCTGCCCGGCATCCGGTGTCAGCTGCTGGTCGTGATGGCGGGCCTGGGCGCGCGCGAGCTCGTGCGCACCGTGGCGCTGGACGATCCCGACGCAACGGTCCGCGCCACCGCTTGTCAGTACGTCGTTCGTACGGAGCCCGCGGGGCCCGATGCCGCTGTCGAGTTCGCGCTCGATCGCATGCGTCGCGACGTGCCGCGCGTGCGGCACGCGTTGCTCGACGAGGCGCAATCCGGCCGGCTGCCGCTACCCGACAGCGCGGTGCTGGAGTTCCTGACCAACGTCGACCTGGAAACTCGGCAGCTCGCGTTGCAATCGCTGGCCGCGATTCCGCGCGCCACGGCGGAGATCCTCGACGCCCTGGCTGCCCGCATCCTCGACGAGCCCGATTCGCTCTTGCGCCACGACTGCATCGCGCTCTACCTCCGCATCGGCAGCGCGCCCGATCTCGTGCGCGCCATCCGAACCGCCCCGCCTGACCGCGTGAGTGAGGTCGTCGAAGCGATCAGAAAGGCGGGCATCGCGCTGCGGTGGGTGGAGCTGTATCCGCTCGCGACCCGTCCGGAGCCCGACATCCTCGTGGCCATCCTGAGCTGCCTCAGCGAGCCCATCGGGCCAGACGCGATTCACTGGATATCCGGTCGGGTCGCCGCTTCGCTGGAGGTCGTCGACATCGCTGGACCGAACCGATCGCTGCTGTGGACGTTTCGACGGACGGCGCTCGCGATCCTCCACGGAGCGGTGACGGCGGAGACCGTCCATCTCGTCGACCGATCCACCGCGGAGGCGCTGCTCGACGAGATGGACCTGGATGAAGGCTACGCGGAGTACGAAGACGACGACCCCGAGGCCGCGGCTGGTCGCGCAAAACGCGAGCTGCTGGCGAAGCACGTCGCTTCGTTCCGCGCGGTGTAGGATAGACATCCGCCATGGGATACGACGACGATTACCCGCGTCGCGGCCGGCCTGTGCTGGCTGCGTTCGTGACATCGCTGATCACGACGGTCGTCGCGTTCGTTGCGCTGACCGCCGCCGACCGGCGCGGCATGCTCGCTTTCCTGCGCCCCGCGGCGCGCGACGTGGAGGTGCCGGCGCTCGCGGGCACGACCGTGGAACAGGCGCGCGATCTGCTGCAGGCGCGGCGCCTGCTGTTGCGCCTGGAGGGTGAGCGGCCGGACCCGACGGTGCCGGCGGGAAAGATCGCCGGGCAGGTGCCGCTGGCCGGCTCGCGCGCGCCCGCGGGGACCGCGATCCAGGCGTTCGTCTCGAGCGGCGCTGGCGCGACCGCCGTCCCCAACCTGACCGGCGTCAAACCGGACGACGCGGTCGATCAGCTGCGCGAGAAGAAGCTGGTGCCCGGCCATCGCCGCGAGGCGGCGAGCACGACGGTCGCCGCGGGCCTGGTGATCGCGAGCGAGCCGCCGGCGGGTAAGCCCGTCGAGCCCGACACCACCGTCGCGCTCATCATCTCGACCGGGCCGGCGACGCAGCCGGTCCCCAAGGTGCTCGGCTTCCGGTTCACCCGGGCAAAGAAGGCGCTGGAAGACGCGGGCTTCAAGGTCGGCACCAAGAAGTACGGCTCCAACGACAACTACGACGACGAAGTGATCATCAAGCAGGACCCCGCCGAAAGCTCCCCCGCCGTCCCCGGCACCGCCGTGAACCTGATCATCAACGAGTGACCGCCGGCGGCGATCAGAAGCGGCTGAAGAACGCCCAGATCGCTTCGCCCGCGTAGGGCGGCGGCATGTGCGTGCCCGTGAACGAGCACCACGTCACCGGGTGGCCGGCGCTGCAGCCCTGGTAGTCGACGCAGCCCGCGCGATCGCCCGGCATGGTGGTCGTCGTGCAGCCGTTGCGCGTCCGGAACATGTCGCGCGCCATAGCGCCATCGGTGGGCGAGATCGTCGTGTCATTGGTGCCGTGCGACGACCAGTAGGCGATCGCCGCGCTGCCGCCGCAGGTCCCCTGGATCTGTCCCGACATCGGCGCGATGGCGCGGAACTGATCCGCCTCGGCGCAGCCGAGCGCGAGGGTCATGATGCCGCCGAAGCTGAAGCCGGTGGCGAAGATGCGGCTCTGATCGATGCACAGCTGCGATTCGAGGCGGGCGATCATCGCGTTCACGTACGCGACGTCGCGGCCGCTCGTGTTCTGCCAGCTACCGGACAGCGCCTGTGGCGCGACGAAGATCGCGTTGCCGCCTGCCAGCGGCTCGATGCCGTAGTACGGGCCCGACGGGCTCGGCGCGCCGCCGGCGTCGACCGACGCGGCGTCGTACATGCCGCCATGGAACGCGAAGATCAGGCGATACGGGCGCTGGTTGCTGTAGCCCGCCGGCACCTTGATGATGTACTCGCGCGCCGTGCCGGCCACGTCGATGGTGTAGCGGCCGCTTGCGGGTGGGTTCGCCGTGCCGCAGCCGGTGCTGGCCATGGCGCCGCCGCCGGTGCCGGCCACGCCGGTGCCGCTACCGCCGCTGCCGGTCACGCTGCCCGCGTTGCCGCCCCTGCCCGCGGCCGCCGTTCCCGCCGCGCCGCCCACTGCCGATCCACGCGCCGCCGCTGCCACCCCGCCCCGCCGCGCCCGTCCCACCGCCCGCCGCGCCAGCCACGCCGCTGCCGCCCGAACCGGCCGATCCTGACGCGCTGCCTGCAGCGCCGCCGCTGCCGACGGAGCCGCCGGCGCCTGCCGTCGCGGCCGCGCCACCGCCCGTCCCGCCGCTACCGCCCTGCCCGCTGCCCCCCTGCCCCGTGTCCGCGGGCGTACCGCCGCCGCAAGCGCCCAGCAAACCGCAGGCGAGGACAGGAAGGACTAGGTACCGGTGAGGCCTGATTCCGGATCGGAGCATGGCCAACCTCCGCGCCGCGGATGTTACACCTCCTCCTCGAAACTGACAGCCGCCTGTACGATACAGCCGATGCCTGACACCACGTCGCCCACGTCGCAGACGCCGCCCGCGCACAGCGCGCCGGACGGCGACCTCGGCGGGATCTACGTCGGGCGCGAACGCGAGCTCGGTCAGATCACCGCGGCGCTCGACGGCGCCAGCGCCGGGCGCGGGCAGCTCATCATGTTGATCGGCGAGCCCGGCATAGGAAAGACCAGCCTGGCCGATCGCGCCGCCGAACGCGCCGCGCGCCGCGGGTCGACGGTGCTGTGGGGGCGTTGCTGGGAGTCGGGCGGCGCGCCCGCCTACTGGCCGTGGCTGGATCTGCTGGCCGAGCTGGTGCGCGCGCTGGACGACGCCGCGCTGGCGCGCGCCCTGGGCGATGGCGCGCCGCTGCTGGGGGAGCTCGTGCCCGACGTGCACGCGCGGCTTGGCGACGCCGCCACCGGCGCCGCGCCGCCCGCCGAAGAGGGACGCTTCCGGCTGTGGCGCGCGGTCAGCGCGCTCGTGCTCGAGGCCGCCAAGGCGAAACCGCTGTGCATCGTGCTGGAGGATCTGCACGCCGCGGATCAATCATCGCTGTCGCTGCTGTACTTCCTGGCGCGCCAGCTCCGGCCGATGCGCGCGCTGGTCATCGGCACCTACCGCGACGTCGAGGCGCGCATGGACGCCGGCACCAGCGATCTGCTGTCGCGCATCGGCCGCGAAGCGACGCCGCTGGTGCTGCAGCGCCTGCAGCGCGACGCCGCCGCGCAGTTCGTCAAGGCGCGCATCGGCGCGGTCGATTCCCACGTCGAGGCGCGGTTCCTCGACGGCGCGCAGGGAAACCCGCTGTTCCTGGGCGAGATGGTGCGGCTGTGGAACGAGCAAGGCGCCGCCGCGATCACCGACGGCGTCGTCCCCGACGGCGTGCGCGACGTGATTCGCCAGCGCCTTGATCGACTGGCTGGCGACGCGCGCGCGTTGCTGGAGCTGGCCGCGGTCGCCGGCGACACCATCGACCCGCCGCTGCTGATCGCCGCCTCCGGGCAAGACGCCGCCTGGGTGTCGGCCCGCCTCACGGAAGCCGGGCGCGTGGGCGCCGTCGCGCCGCGCGACGGCCGCCTGCGCTTCGGCCACGCGCTGTTCCGCGAGGTGCTGTACCGCGATCTCGCCGAGGATCGACGGCGCGCGCTGCACGGTCAGGTGGCGACCGCGCTCGAGCGGTCGTCACCGTCGCAGATCGCCGAGATCGCGCACCACGCGCTGGGCGGCCCGCGCGAGATGCTCGACCGCGCTGTCGATCACGCGATCCGCGCCGCCGCGCGCGCGCAGGAGCTGCTGGCCTACGACGAGGCGGTGACCACGCTGGAGCGCGCGCGCTCTGCCGTCGCCGCCGAGGGCAACCCGCCTGCGGCGCGCGCGCGCGTGCTGCTGGCGCTGGGCGAGGCGCGCATCCGGCGCGGCGAAGCCACGGTGGGCAAGGACTACTGCCGCGAGGCCGCGGCCGCGGCGCGCGAGCTGGGCGACGTGGAGCTGGCCGCGCAGGCGGCGCTGACCTACGGCCGCGTGTTCGCGTTCGCCTTCGTCGATCCCGTGCTGGTGGCGATGCTGGAGGAATCGGTGCGCGCGCTGCCGGCGACCGACAGCGCGTTGCGTGCCCGCCTGCTGGCACGGCTTGCGGCGGCGTTGCAGCCGAGCGTGAAGAATGACGAGCCCGTGCGCGCAGCGCACGAGGCGATCGCGATCGCGCGCCGGTTGGGCGACAACGCCGCGTTGCTCGACACGCTGTATGCCGCGATCTCGGCGCTGATGGACGCCGTCGATCCCGCCGAGACGCGCGACCTCAACCTGGAGGCCGCGGAGCTCGCGGCAGCGCAGGGGGACCGCGAGCGCCTGCTGCGAACGCACCTGCGCCTGGCGATTTCGCACCTGGGAACCGGTGAGCTCGAAGCGTGCGACGCGCGCCTGGTGGCGTTCGACGCGCTGGCCGCGGAGCTGCGCGCGCCGTGGCTCGCATGGTGGGGCGACATGGCGCGCGCTGTCCGCGCCACCATCGCCGGCCAGTTCGCCGAAGCCGATCGGCTGGCTGCCGCCGCCGCGAGACGTTGGCGTCGCCGCGGGGCAGGACGCCGCCGAACGGGTGTGGGCGACGCACCGTGAAGGACGCTTGCGCGCGGCGGCGCGGCATGAAGAGCTGCGCGAGTTCGAACCCGAGGTCCGGCGCTCCCGGGCGGGCTACCACATGGCGCCGGCGTGGGCGGCGCTGAGCGCGGCGGTGAGGCACGCGCGCATGGAACAGGGCGCGGAGGCGCGCGCTTACCTCGACCTGCTACCCGAGTCGTTTCGCTCGTCCGCCGACAACCGGTTTCCGCTGTTCTTCGTCGCCGAAGCCATCGCGATCGGCGGCCCGCGCGAGCTGGCAGCTGGAGCTCTACCCCCGCATCACGCCGATGCGCGACCGCTACGTGATGCTGGGCCTCAGCTACATGGCGTGGGAGGGTCCGTGGGCGCGCGTGATCGGCTTGCTGGCGGCGTACCTCGAACGCTGGGACGAGGCGACGGCGGCTTTCGAGGACGCGATCGCGCGCTGCCGGCGTCTGGGCGCGCGCCCTTACCTCGCGCGGACGGAATACGAACTCGGGCGCGCCTTGATCACGCGTGGCCGGCCGGCCGACGTCGAACGCGCGCGGGCGCTGATCGCGTCGGCGCGGAGCGCGGCGGACGAGCTGGGGATGACGGGGCTCGTGCGGCTGGCGGACGAGCGACTCGCCGGCATCGGTGCGGCCGCGGGTGTCGGATCGGGCACGCCGGCCGCCGCCGCGCCGACGCCCGCACGCGCGAGCGACTTTTCGTTCACGCGCGAGGGTGAGTACTGGACCGTCGCGCACGCGGGCGCCGCGTTTCGTCTCAAGGACAGCGTCGGGCTGCGCTACCTCGTGCGCCTGATCGAGGAGCCGGGGCGCGAGATCCACGTGCTCGATCTGGTCGGCGAGCGCGCCAGTGGTGGCGGCGGCGCCGCCAACGAGGCCATCGACACGGGCGACGCGGGCGAGCTGCTGGACGATGAGGCGCGCCGCAGCTACCAGAACCGCATCGAAGATCTCGAGGAGACGATCGCCGAGGCCGAGTCGTTCGGCGACCCGGCGCGCGCCGCCGCCGCGCGCGCCGAGATGGAGGCGATCAGCGCAGAGCTCGGCCGCGCCGTGGGCCTGGGTGGGCGCGCCCGCCGCGCCGGCGGCGCCGCCGAGCGCGCGCGCAGCGCCGTCCAGCGCCGCATCAAGAACGCGATCGAACGCATCGGCGAACACGCCCCCGAGCTGGCGGCGCTGCTCGGGCGCACGATCCGCACCGGCAACTTCTGCGAATACCGCCCCGAGCGCGGCGGCTAGCCGGTCAACGTCAGTCAGACCCGCGTCTGCGGGCGGCTCGGTTGCCGGCGCTGCCGCAGCGACGATGGCGCGTCGGCGTTCGCCGAATCGCTGACCGAGATGCCCATGGTCTCGACCAGCTCGCCGCCCAGCCACGAGCTGACGGCCATGATCGCCAGGCCGATCCACCCCGCCGCCATCCGGCCGACGCCGGCGACATCGTAGCCGCCCGGGGTCATCAGGCGCTGCGCCAGCGACACGATGAACAGCCCGACGACGATCAGGTTCAGCACCATGTGGTACGCGCCGATCCGGCGCGCGCGCGTGCCGTGCGGGATCGCCAGCCAGTCGACGAACCCGGGGATCGCGGCGGCCAGCGCGCCCACCACCCCGGCGACGATGGTCGCCACGGAGATCATCCCCCACGAGCGGTTGCCGCTGGCCAGGTAGCAAACGTCCCAGACCACCGACGTCGCCAGCAAGCCGACCGGAAACACCACCAGCATCGGATGCAGCGCGTGTCGCGCCACCTGCACGCGAGATTTCATAACGAATACGTGGGTCCACCGACAGGCAATGGGAATGGGGGACACCCCCGGACGCCGTCGGCTGAGGTACGGAACACCCCGTTCCATCACACGTCACGCCTCCGGATCGAGCCAAGGAGGCTGCGATTCGATGCTGACCCTGACACTGACCCGGATCCTGATTGTGCTGAGCCTGACCGTTACGCTGCGCGGCAGCACTGCCGACCGGACCCCGGCGGGCGCCGCCGGCGCGCCGCACACCGCCCGGACGAGCGCGTCCCGCTTCGTCGACGACGTGGAAGGCTGTCGCGAGCAGCCCGTCGCACAGCCGGTCGCGCCCGCCGCCTGCGAATAGACGTCGCGTTTCAGTTTTCTGAGGTGTTCGCCGCGACGATCCCGCGGCAAACCGCGATCTGGCGATTGGCACCGGACGTGCTGCTTGCTGGCCGACAATGCTCAACCGGCTCCTGGCGATGGGTCTTTGTGCTGCTGTCGTGGCCTCCTGCAACGGAGGCTCGGGCAGCCCTGACGCGGGCGCCGGCGGCAGCGCCGGGAACGCGGGAGTTGGCGACGCGGGCACGGGCGGAGCGGCGGGCGCGCCGGCAGGGAGGCGGAGCGGCTGGTCAGGGCGGCGGCGGCGCTGGCGGCACGCGGCGGTGGCGCCGGCGGCCAGGGCGGCGGCACGCTGCGCGTTCGCGTCGACCTACACGATCATCGACGGCGGCGGCCTGGTCACCCAGCTCGACACCGCGACGCTGTCGCCGCCGAACGCGTTTCGTTACGAACGGCAGTTCTTCCGCCAGGACGCGGGCGACATCTCGTGCACGCCGGCGATGCCCGCGTGCGGCGACTCGAGCCCGCATCGACGTCAGCGAAGTCGAGGCCGCGATCGCCCACCCGGACGTGCAGGCCGCGCTCGCCATGGCGACACGACCGATCTACGGCGACCGCGGCATCGCCGACGGCCCCAGCTTCACCTTCACGCGCGCCGACGGCCGCGGCTTCAGCGCCGGCATCGCGTGCAACGTCCCCTCGGCGACCTGCACCCCGACCCCCGCCGGCGTCACGGCGCTGGCGCAGGTGGTCCGCATGCTCATCGACCAGCAACTGGCCGACGCCAGCTGCGCCGCGCTCCGCTAGCAGCAGCGCCAGCTCGAGGCGGCTAGACCTCCGCCCGGCGCGCGATTCGCCAGGTGCCGACGACGATCGCGAACGTCGCGATCGCGACCAGGCCCAGCGCGAACGCCATGTTGACCAGCGATTCGCCGAAGCCAACCATCCAGATCCACCGGCGATCCGGGCTGACGTCGGGCAGGCCGTTCATCGACCTGGCGACGCCGGCCGCGAAGCCGAACGCGCCGCTCAGCGACGTCATCACGCCCAGGCTGACGGCCAGCGGCAGGTACCGGCGGTGAGGCCGGCTGGCGTAACGAGCCGCGGCCGCAATCATCAGCGCGCCGAACAACAACGTGACCCACATGGCAAACCCACCCAGCTGAAACCAGTGCGACATTGGAGCACCTCCAGCTCGAAGGACAGCGCCGGCCGCGTCTGGTTCCGGACGGAATTGATCCGAAGTTCGATAAACTGCCGCAATGGCGATGAACACGGACGGACCTCCCGGCGCCCCGTTGAACCCGTATTCGCCGCCGGCGGTGGCGATCGACGCGGCCGGATACGCTGCCGGTCGCGTCGACGAGGACGTTCAGGTCGACGATGCCGCTGGCGAAGGCGATCACGCTGATCCTGGGCATCGACATCCTCGCCGAGGTCGTCTCCGACGTGAACGCCTTCGTCACCGTCGACGTGATGGGTCGCGTGCTGGCCGGCGCCCCCTACGAGGACGTCGGAGCTGGCGGCATCGACACGCGCAACATGGGGCTCGCCGTGCTTTCGGGCGTGGTCGCGATTCTCGCCGTCGTGTGGTTCTGCATGTTCATGGTGCGCGCCAACCGCAACGCGCGATCGTTTGGCTCACCGATGTCGATCCGGCCCGGCTGGGCCGCGGGCTATTTCTTCGTGCCGATCCTGAGCCTGTGGAAGCCGTACTAGGCGATGAAGGAGATCTGGCAAGGCAGCGATCCCGATCCGACCGCGAATTCGTTCTTCGGTCGCGGTGCCGTCGCTGATCGGCTGGTGGTGGGCGATGTACATCCTCCACAACGTCGGGGCGCGGCTGGTTTGGCAGGTGAACAAGAACCTCAAGGGTCCCAAGGACTTCATCAGCGCGTCGTGGGCCGAGATCGTGACGTCCGGGCTGTCGATCGCCGCGGCGTTGCTGGCGATCGCCCTCGTCCGTGCCGTGGCGCGCCGACAGGATGAGCGCCAGGCGCGACAGCACGGCGCCGCCGCCGTCCTCTGACACGTCAGCAAAACCGGCGCCTTTACCACAATGCCGACGCGGCCTTGCGCGAAAGTGGAAAAAATTTCCTTGACGGCCAACAACGCCGAGTACAGGGTGATTTCATCATGTTGATCGTTCGTCAACCATCACGCCTTGCGACAAAAGCCGCGTTTGCGGCCTGTCGCGGACGTTTGTTTGGCGGTTATAGCGATCGCCAGATAGCGGAAGGCTCGAGGACGAAGATGATCGATACCGCGAACCTGCACGTCTGGAGGGCTGGCTAGGCAAGAAGACCGACAAGGTTTTCTGCCAAGCCGCCCAGGGAAACCTCGGCGGCTTTTTTCATTTCTGGGGGTGTTTCACGCATGGAAACGGCGATCACGCGCCGCTCCCTGAACGGGGAGCGTGTGTCTGGCAGGGGTCACAAGCTTTGAAGGCGAAGCACTCGGTTCTTACCCGAGCGACGGAGGTTCGATTCCTCCGTGACCCACAACGATCCCGGCGACGGCCGGGCGCGTTCTTTGACAATCAAATAGATGACGATGCCCGTGGCCGGGCAAACACACCCGGCCACGATGATGCTCTCGAAGCCGATCTGGTGATGGCGCCTGTTTGAAGCACAGGAGATGCTGGTCCGATTCCAGACGAGAGCACACATCAGTGTGGAGCTCGGTTTAGATGAGCGCCGGTTTCGGGAACCGGAGGCCGCTGGGGCAGTTCCAGCCACACTGACCTGAGGTTTACGCCCCCGATCCGTCTTCTCCTTTTCGTCCGTTCCGGACCGACTGAGGACGGTTACCCGACTGTTAATTGGCGGGGGCGACTGGGTAGCGATCTGGGATCAGTCTGGTCTCCAAAACCGGACAGCGAGGTTCAATTCCTCGGCCACCCGCAGATGATCACTCGCGTCGAGCGGAGGCGGGCTTTGCCCGCCGGAGCTCATCGCGGGAGGGTTTGGGAACCCCTTGGGGGTTCCCATCTAGATGCAGGGAGGGCTGGGCCCGACCAGGCCTCATAAGCCTGTACAGGTCGGTTCGATTCCGACCCCTGCAACGGGACGCGATCTCCGGCGACCAGAGAAAACCATCCTCCTCCCGAGGTGGCCGTCGGAGCCGAACGCGCTGGCAGACCGCGTATCGCACGTCTGCAAGGCGGCGGAGGTCTAGTGGGATCTCCGCCGCGCGCTGCCCTTCAAGCGTAGATCGCGACGCACCCGGCCCGTACCCGGGAGAGGACCGTTCAAGTCGGTCGAGGGGCTCTGTTTGTTTTGCTCCCGGAAGCATCTGGTGAGGCTGCGCGGCTGTCGACCGCGTGAGACGGGTTCAAATCCCGTCGGGAGCGCCGACCATCGCTGCGAGCGCAGGCGGATTCACTCCGCCGGAGCGAGCGGGGCGCGGGGGGCCAAAGGGCGCGCAGCGCCCGGCGCCCCCCGATCAAATCGAAAGGAGGTGAACCATGACGATCGTTTTGTTCCTGGATAGTGACTGGCAACCGCTGCGCGTCGAGCCGTGGACGCGCGCAATCACGGATCTGTTCCTCGGCAAGATCGAAGTGATCGAGTACAGCCGCGACCGCACGATCAAGGGCGTGGGGCGTGACTACCCGATGCCGGCCGTGGTTCGCCTCCTGCGGCGTTTCCGGCGCGATCGCCAGGCGATCAAGTTCTCGCGTCTCAACATCTACACGCGGGACCGGTTCACCTGTCAGTACTGCGGCGCGCAGCTGCTCGCCGAAGACCTGACGTTCGATCACGTGGTTCCGCGCGCCGCGGGCGGCCGCACGGCGTGGGACAACATCGTGACGGCGTGCGTGCCGTGCAACAGCCACAAGGCAAACCGGACGCCGCGCGAAGCGTCGATGGCGCTGCTGCGCAAGCCGGTGAAGCCGCGCTATCTGCCGACCGTGACGGTCAAGATGGACGGACGCAACGTGCCCGACGAGTGGCGTCCGTACTGGAGCGTCGCGCTCGAGCGGTAAGCGGTAACGACAAGAACCGAATGCAATACCCGGCCCGCTCGCCGCCAAGAGCGCGCGGGCGGGCCGGATTCCTTGCGCCGAGCGCTGGGACGCACGGGGCGCTGTAAACGCCCCGCCCGATCGGGCTAGCCAGGTTCGATTCCTGGGCGGCGCACTCGAGGTTGGCCTAGTGGCTGGGCTCCGGTCCTACAAACCGGCCAGGCGGGTTCGATTCCCGCACCTCGCACCAAGCTCCCCGATCGGTGGCCGTGAGCCGGCCTTTGAAGCCGGTGACGCTGGTTCGATTCCAGCTCGGGGAACAAGAGAAACGCATGGTGGCCGTTGTGTACTGGAGTGCACGCCTCGCTGTGAACGAGGAAGTGCGGGTTCGATCCCCGCCGGTCACCCCATTCGGGGAGCGCCGCCCAATGGTGGGCAACTGGTCCTGAAAACCGGGGTGGTGGTTAGCAGCCCCAGGGGTTCGATTCCTCCGCTCCCCTCTGCCGCAGCAGCAACGATTGGCCCGTTCGGCTACCAGCTAGGCTGCCGTCCTTCAAGGCGGCGAAGCGGGGGCAGCACCCGCACGGGCTACCGCATGTCGCTTTCGTCTAGCCAGCGAGGACGCCGCTCCCTCAAAGCGGAAACGCGGGTGCAAATCCCGCACGCGACGCAGACGCCCACGGCAAGTGGAACGCGGCCAGCGCTACGAACGCAGGCCTTGGAGGTTCGAATCCTCCCGTGGGTACCGATTGAGCATTGATTGTGGAGACGTGCTGGAGCGGTAACAGACCGGCCCGCTAAGCCGAGGTCGACCAAGGTCGCGCGCGTTCGATTCGCGCCGTCTCCTCTCCTGCTCCCGTGGACCGAACAGTTAGGCGGCGAGCTGCAACCTCGTCACATGCCGGTGCAATTCCGGCCGGGAGCTCCATTCGCGGTCAAGGTGTTGTTAGAGGCACACCGGGTAGCCAACTCGGAAGGGCCGGGGCAGTTCCGGCTGACCGCTCCAATTCGTATTCGTTTGCACCGCTGTCCGAGCGGCTAGGACCTTGCCTTCCAAGCAAGAGAGAGGCGTTCGACTCGCCTGCGGTGCTCAGAGCCCGGCACAGGACACGGAGAGCGCTCCGTTGGACGCGCTACAGACACAATAGGCGAAGGTGGAGCTGCCGAAAGTGCACCCGAGGCCGGAGGTGGAGGGAGGGCACACGCACGCGCAGGTGGGATTGGCGGCGCACGAAGGCGGAACCCCAAGACAAGAGTACGTGGTCGAGCCCGCATCAGGAACGCCGGGGATGTAGCTGTAGCAAAGCGGCTGACCGCCCGTGCACACCGCTCCGCCGCAACTGAAGCTCGACGCGCCGCCGCTGCCGCCTCGTCCACCGCTTCCCCCCACTCCGCCGCTGCCACCGGCGCCGCCGAGGTCACCGCCTGCGCCACCCGCACCACCCCCCGCACCCGTGACACCGCCCGTCGCCCCGCCCGCACCGCCCTCCGCAGCCCCGGCGTGACCGGCCAAGCCTGTGCCCCCGTCGGAGCATCGCGGCACCACCGCCGCATGCCGCCGCGATTGTGAGGAGGCTGAGACTCAACACCACCCGGGACATCCCTGCCGTCATCGCGCGCATGGGGAGCCCCGAGGCAAGAACCGTTCCCCCCGCGATGCTTCGCGATTCAGCGCCGTCGTTGCGCTGCGCCATTGGGAAAACGAGGGGGCCCATGACGCGGATGTCGCGACTTTCCGATTTGCCCGGGTAGCCCAACGGCAGAGGCGATGCGCTCAGACCGCATCCAGTGCAGGTTCGAATCCCGCCCCGGGTACAGCAGCATGGGCGCGTAGCACAACGGACAGTGCAGCCGCACGATAAGCGGCCGACGAGAGGTTCGATTCCTCCCGCGCCTACGAAACGCAGCGAGCCGAACGTGTTTGGTTCCCACTATCAATGGGGAGATGCGGGTTCGAATCCCGCCGAGCGAAAGCTCGTAGCTCAATGGGAGAGCGCCTATGCCGAGCGCGACACCTCGTTCGCGGCGTTTTTCACGGGGAGGCCGTCGGAACGGAGCGCTGCCTTGCAAGCAGTGCGGAGCGGGTTCAACTCCCGCCCTCTCCACCAGCACCAGACGACCTTCACCAACCTTCGCTCGCCGCGTGCGAGCCGACGGCTGACGGTTACCCTCACGCGTAGTCCAAGTGGAAGAGACAGCCGCCTCAAAGACGGCCCAGTGCGGGTTCGAATCCCGCCGCGTGAACCACATCGACATGGGGACGTAGCTCAGTGGCAGAGCACCTAAAACGCCATCACCAACCTTTGCTCGTTGCTCACGAGCCGCCGGCTGATGGTTACCGCTAAGGACGGGGTGGATGCGAGGTTCGAATCCTCGCCGTCTCCACGACAGACAAGCACCGGGGTTCTCCGGCGAAGACGCGTTGGCTCTGAACCAGCGTCGCGACGGTTCGAGTCCGTCCCCCGGTTCCGACACGTTTCATATCAGGGTGGCGAAGTGGCAACGCGGACGGCTGTTAACCGTCTCATCGCAGGTTCGATCCCTGCCCCTGGTGCCGATTCACAGATTCCTGGGGGCGTAGCTCACGGGTAGAGCAAATGGCGTCACCGCCACCTTGTCCCGCACCGAGACTGCTGGGACCGAAGGTCGACGGTTATCTGTAGCGGGTTCGACTCCCGCCGCCTCCACGCACGATTCGGCGGACCGAAGCTGTTGGGTTTTCCTCCACCCCGCCACGGAGCCTGGGAGGGCTCCAGTCCCGCAAGGGACCGGCACCCCAACGCACTCCTTGTCCGCCACCCTTTACGGCTCCGGCGCCCGACTGGACGGGCACTCGCCTTTTAAGCGAGACGGTGCGGGTTCGAATCCCGCCGGGGCCACCCGAGTCCATCTGATTTCTCACGGAGACGTTCCGTCGAACATCTCTTGCTCGGCTTCGTGCCGAGCCGTCATTCGACGGTTACCGGTGGCGGCCCTTCGGGGCCTTCGGGGTTCGAATCCCCGACGTCTCCACCCATGGCCCTGCAGCCCGGCTGGACGGGCGCTCGCCTTCTAAGCGAGAGCGTGCGGGTTCGAGTCCCGCCAGGGCTTCAGCGCGCGATCCAGCGTCGCAGCTTGACGACGGCGATCAGCGGCGTGCCGAACATGACCAGCAGGCCGACAGTGTCCCGGATCATTTCCGGCGCGTTCATCAGCAGCCCCGCCGGGAACACACTCGGCCAGCCCACGATCGGCGCCGTCAACAACAGGCCCACGCCAGCACCGACGGCCAAGACCAGCACGATGCGGAGCAAGACCCTCGATTGGCCGGGGCAGCCCGCCGGGCCGAGAACCGTCGCCGCTCGCAGCGCCTTCACCCATCTCTCAATCGTAACACCGCGCGGTCCAGCGGACCGAAGTGGCTGGGTTATCGAACACCCAGCCCCGCACCCTCGTCCGCCCGACGCGTCGCCTCACATTCGCCCGCAATGGTGCGGGCCGAAACGCAGCAACGAAAGAAAGGAGCTTAATCATGAAGTTCACCAAGTGGTTCAACCTGAAGGCGACGCCGCAGACGGCGCCGATCCCGGGCACGTCGCAGGTCCGCAACAGCAACGCGGGCTTCTCGTGGGCCGTCGACGACTGGGCGCGCCTCGATCGCTTCCTGATCCTGGGAAGCGAGGGGGGTTCGTACTACGCGACGGAGCGCAAGCTGACGTTCGACAACGCCGAGGCCGTCCTGCGCTGCATCGACGCCGATGGCGCGCGCGTGGTCGCGCGCATCGTCGAGATCTCGCACGAGGGCCGCGCGCCCAAGAACGATCCGGCGCTGTTCGCGCTGGCGCTGGCAGCAAAGCTGGGCGACGAGCCCACGCGGCGCGCAGCGCACGCCGCGCTGCCGCGGGTCGCGCGCATCGGTACGCACCTGTTCCACTTCGCCGAGTACGTGAAGGCGCTGGGGGGCTGGGGCCGCGGCACGATGCGGGCGTTCTCGCGCTGGTACAACGACATGGAGGCAAGCCGTCTGGCGCTCCAGGCCGTGAAGTACCAGAGCCGTGACGGCTGGTCGCACCGCGACATCCTGCGCAAGTCGCACCCGGTTGCGACGAGCGCGCAGCACCAGGCCATCTACCACTGGATGGTCAAGGGCTGGGACAGCGTCGGTGAGACGCCGCACCCGGACCGCGTGCTGGCGACGATCTGGGCGTTCGAGCGCGCAAAGCGCCTGACGACCCGCGCTGACGTCGCGGAGCTGTGCGCGCTGGTCGCCGAGTACGGCCTGCCGCACGAGTGCGTTCCGACGGAGATGAAGCGGCATCCCGAGGTCTGGGATGCGCTGCTGCCGCAGATGGGCATGACCGCCCTGCTGCGCAACCTCGGCAAGATGACCGAGGTTGGTCTGCTCGGGGCGATGTCGCACGCGGAGCAGCTCGTGGTGTCGCGGCTGTCAAAGGCCGAGGCGCTGCGCACGGCGCGGGTGCACCCGCTCGCGCTGCTGGTCGCGCTGAAGACGTACGGCCAGGGTCACGGCGACAAGGGAAAGCTCACGTGGAAGCCGCGTCAGAAGATCGTGGACGCGCTCGACCGGGCTTTCTACCTGTCGTTCGAGACGCTGGCGCCGACGGGCGCGCGCACGCTGCTGGCCCTCGACGTGTCGGGTTCGATGACGGACCCGCCGATCGCGGGCATGCCGGGCATCTCGCCGCGCGTGGGTAGCGCGGCGATGGCGCTGGTGACGGCGGCGGTCGAGCCGCGCCACGAGATCGTGGCGTTCACGAACGGTAAGTACCGTTCGCGGTGGGCGGGTCACGGCAGCGGCATCTCGCCGCTGGCGATCTCACCGCACATGCGCCTGGACCAGGTGGTCGAGGCCGTGAGCGACCTGCCCTTCGGCGGCACGGACTGCGCGCTGCCCATGCGCTGGGCAGCCGACAACAAGGTGCCGATCGACATGTTCTGCGTGTACACGGACAGCGAGACCTGGGCGGGTGACGTTCACCCGGTCCAGGCCCTGCGCGCGTACCGCCAGAAGATGGGAATCGGCGCAAAGCTGGTGGTGATCGGAATGGTGTCGAACGAGTTCAGCATCGCTGACCCGGACGACGCCGGCATGCTCGACGTGGTCGGATTCGACACGGCCACGCCGTCGGTCATCGCTGATTTCGCAACCCGGACGTGGACCGCGTAGGCATGCGCGGGATGCGTTCACTAGCCGGACGGCGCCCGACTCGCGAGGGACTGTTGCGGGTCGGGCGCCGAACGCTTTCACCATTGGGCCACGGGCATCGTCGCTCTTTCCATCACTCCCCCCCGCCATGACCAATCCACTCAATGTTCATCCGTTTCACCGTCCCCTCGGACGTGTGGCGTCCGGAACGCCGGACGGCCGCGGGACTCTTCCACGCGACGTATCGACTGGCCGAAGACGGCCGGTTCGAGGAAGGCGAACGTCTGTGGTTCGCCGAAGAGCTGCGCTGGTTCAACGAGTTCCTGCCGGGCGCCCGCGTCGGCCCGCACCGACGTGCCGTCTGCTGGTTCCGCGGCGATGCAGGCGAGGCGATCTCACGGATGTGGCGGATCGTGGACCTCGTCGAAGGCCACGGTGTGCCGGTGCGCGTGTTTCGGACGACGCGGCCGGGCATCGTCGTCTATTCCGACGACTTGCAGATCGCGGCGGTGCCGTGGCGAGATACGTTCTGCACAGTCGTGCGCTAGCCGCATCGACTGGCCCGGTGATGCACACGTGAATCGAGATGAAGCGTCCGGCCCCTCCTTCTACTTCCTGGGCCAGGCGACCTACGTGAAGCACGAAGGCGAACTCCCGATGGCCGTCACTTGGCGGCTTGCCCACCCGCTCCCCGGCGACCTGTTCGCGGCCTTCGCAGCGGCGGTCGGCCCCTTGGGACTGGCTCACGCAAGGCGAGATTGACGAGCACATCCGTCGCCGTGTCGCAGCCCAGCTTTCGAAGGACATCGCCACCTATGACGGATCGCCGAATACTGCGAAGGAGATCCTGCGCGGCCTCGCGTCGGCGCGGATGATGGGGATCGATCTCGGACCGTTCGAGGATGCTCTGACCGAGCGCCACCGGGCGTTGGACGCTGCCTAAGGAATCCCGCGGGTCACGGCGCGCATTCGGTGGCGCGAACGCAACCCTCGTAGCAACTGTTGGTGTAGGAGATGACGTAGGGACCTTCGCAATGCGGCGTGAGCGCATCGCAGGACACGGCCACCGCGCCGCACAGCGCACGATCGCCGTCGGCGCACCGGACGAAACGCGCGCAGCAACCAAGCACTGCGCACGCGCAGCTGTTGGGCGAGTCTTGGAACACGGCGTGACAATCGGGCCGCGCATCGCACGCAGCCAACGTCGTCGCGTCCGCACACCTGGCGGTCGATCCGCCGTCGGGGACCGGACACATGACGCCCGGACAGCCCCCCGCAGTGCACTGCCCAACACCCGGCGTGCAGCTAGGGCACCAGATCTGGGGCGGGGCACAGCCGCCCATCCCTCCCGCGCCGCCCTTGCCACCGGCTCCGGCGACAGCGCCTCCGATGCCCGTGCTCCCTGCCGAGCCGCCGCCCCCGCCACGACCTGCCGTGCCGCCGCCCCCGCCACGACCCGCCGTGCCAGTCACACCCGCCGATCCGGTCGTCCCAGCGCCGCCCGTCGTCCCGGCTACGCCCGTCGTTCCAGCGCTGCCCGTCGTCCCGGCGCCTCCCGTCGTCCCAGCGCCTCCCGTCGTCCCGGCGCTGCCCGTCGTTCCAGCGCCGCCCGTCTGACCAGCCGCACCCGTCGTCCCAGCGGAACCCGTGGTTCCGGCAGAACCCCCGGCTCCGCTCGGAGTCGTTGAGCTCACCGAACCACAGGCGGCGATCGCGGTAGCGAGCGCGGTGACGGCCAAGGCAACGCCAAACCGCGCGCCGTGCCAACGAAGAGCGTCCAAATGACCGGGCATGTGCGCGGTCGAAGCACGATCCAGGCCAGGCGAAGTCGGCTGATCCTCCGCCGTGGAAGGCCCAACAAACATCAGCCATTCGCGCGATCCCCGACTATCCGAGTCGCGGTCCTCGAATTCTTGAGATAGCTCGCGCCTGCACACAGCGATCGGCCGCAGCCCCTGCTCCGGCCTTGCTCGCGCCCATCCCGCATCATACATTTACGTAGATTTATCTACGGAGACAGCCCATGCCCAAGGAGACGCAGATCTCAGCCATCATCTCGGAGACCACGCGCGAGCGGCTGGAGAAACACGTGCGGGCGACCGGCACCAAGAAGGGGCACCTGGTCGAGCAGGCCCTCATCCACCACCTACAGGCCCTGGAAGAGTTGCCGGCGGAGATGATCGTCCGCCCGCGGATCGTCGTGGCGCGTAACACCGGAGATGCGCTCGCGCGGCAGATCGAGACGGCAGAGCCGACGCCGGCGCTCCGCCACCTGCTGAACGATGGAGATTAGGATTCTCCAGTCGAGCGACGACCGCTCGGCCTTCCAGTCCGGGGATGACACGCTCGATCGCTTCTTTCGAACGTACGCCGGCCAGAACCAGTTCCGCCACCACTTGGGCGTCACGTATGTCGCCGTCGAGCGCGGACAGGTTCTCGGCTACGCGACCGTTGCGCCCGGTCAGATCGAGATCGACGAGCTCCCGATCACCGCGCAGCGGAAGTTGCCGCGCTATCCGCTGCCTGTTCTTCGGCTCGCCAGGCTCGCAGTCGACGCGTCCGCGCAATCGCAGGGGTTGGGCAAAGAGCTGCTCCGTTTCGTCTGCCGCCTCGCCGTGACGATGTCCGACCAGTACGGCTGCGTTGGCATCGTCGTCGACGCCAAACCACCAGCCGTACCGTTCTACACGCGCTATGGGTTCACGCCGTTCGACGCCATTGAGGGCGCCTCCGAGACACGGCCGCGGCCGATTCTGATGTTCCTCGACATCCGGTCAATCAAGGCGGCGAACGGGGCTGCGCGGTAGCTGCGCAACCGTTCCCGTGCGGCGCAACGAACCCAGAACGTCCAGCCGCAAGGAACCCGCCGCGCGCGCTGTTGTCTCACTGGTGAGCTGGATCGCCGGGATTGCTTTCTCGGTGTCAGCGCGTCGGAGGCAATCATGCAGCGCAGCGTGCATCTCGATCAGGTCGCCATCGACTCCCCGTGCTCGGTCCCGTGGGAGACGATGCCCGGCGACGAGCGTGTTCGGCACTGCGGCCAATGCCGGCAAGACGTCTACAACATCGCCGGCCTGACGCGACTCGAAGCGCAGCGCCTCGTCGCTGGCCAGCAAGGACGCCTGTGCGCGCGCATCCTCCGCCGCCCGGACGGCACTGTCGTCACCGCCGACTGCTGGTCCCGCCTCCGCGCCGCGCGCCGGAGGGGCATCGTCCATCTTGTCGCAGTGCTTCTGCTCGTCGTCGTACCGGAGCTGTTCGTGATGCGGTTTGGTCTCACGAACCTGTTCAAGTTGGCTGGCCTCGGCCCTGCCCCGCCGCCCGCGCCGACGATCCAACTGCCGCCCCGACCGCCGCTTCCCGAGAATGGGGAGATGCTTGGTGAAATCGGGTCGGACTACGCGGAGGCGGTCCAGGTGACGCTGGGGGCGATGACGGTCAAGTAGCTGCGTCGCATCCCCTCCACGGCGGTACAATCTCGCCCCTGGGAGGAGGCTGCCGTGAAAAAGCCGCTGCTGATTCTGGGCCTGGTGGTCGTGGGGGTGTTGGTTTTGGCCATATGGACGACCGGTCCCCGCGGCGACGTGTCGGTCTTCGATCGCATCTGGATCGATCAGCTCCCCAGCAACCCCAAAGACACCGGCAACGCGTTTGTCGCTGTCACGAAGCAGCCGATGGGCGTCTTCCAGTCGGCGTCGCAATACAAGGGGAGCTACGAGGTCTTCACCTACAAGGCGAGTGGCGACGAGCTGCAGGTGGTCTATTCGCAGACAGATGAGAAGGAGAAGGTCACTGTCCGCGCTTGGAGATGCAAAGAGCGCGACATGGACTACTGCCTCGAGCTGAGTGGTGCAACCCGGGGCGTGAAGCGCTATCGCTCGCGCCGTGGCTGGGAGATCGACAAGTCGACCCAGCTCGAACAAGTGCTGAGCCGGGTCGAGTCCATCGTTCGCCCCACGAACTAGGCTGTCCTAACGCTGCCCTACAGCGCGTTGACCACGCTCTCGTTCGCCGTCACGAAATCGTACGCCTCGTCCTCGAAAGGGTTCTCTTTGTAGTCGAAGCCAACTTTCGCGTAGCCGATGCCGTACACGCAGGCGAAGCCGAGCTCGCCGCCGAAGCGGCGGTACTGGAGCACGTGGACGAGCAGCCTCTTGAAGTCGGGCTTGGAGAAGTCGAACTTTGGCTTGAGGAAGATGACGTTGCCGACGTCGCCGACGGGTGCCTGCGCCAGACCGAACGTCATGCCGCTGGTGCCGCTGACGGGACGCCACGCATTGTCGCAGATGGTTCCGATACAATCGCCGATTCGCGGTTCATGCCACTCTCCCGCCAGTTCGTCATCGAGGTTCGGTTCGACCGCGCGAACGTCCCGTCGTTCGACGCGTACCCGTTTTCGTTGCCGGCGATCCAGAACCTGCAGACGTTTCAGCCGCACCCATCGGTCACGTTTTTCATCGGCGAAAACGGCAGCGGGAAGTCGACGCTGCTCGAGGCCATCGCCGTTGCCTGCCGGTTCAACCCCGAAGGCGGCAGCGCGAATTTCAGCTTCGACACGCGCGCCTCGCATTCGGAGCTGCACAAATACCTCCGCATCGTCCGGGGAGTCAGGCGGCCGAGGACCGGGTATTTCCTGCGGGCGGAGAGCTTCTACAACGTGGCGTCGGAGATCGATCGCCTCGACGAGATCCCCGGGGGCGGTCCGCCGATCAGGGACGCGTACGGCGGCGTGTCGCTGCACAAGCAGTCACACGGCGAATCGTTCATGGCGCTGCTCACCAAACGCTTCTCGCCCTCCGGGCTCTACCTGCTGGATGAACCGGAGGCCGCGCTGTCACCAGCGCGGCAGCTGCAGGCGCTGATTCGCATCCACGAGCTCGTCGAAGGCGGCGCCCAGTTCATCATCGCGACGCATTCACCGATCCTGATGTCGTACCCACGCGCGCAGATCCTGAGCTTCGAAGCGGATGGCATGCGCCCCGTCAGCTACACCGACACCGAGCACTTCCGGACGACGCGCGACTTCCTGAGCAATCACACCAAGGCCCTTCGAGAGCTCCTCGGCGACTGAGCGCGCTCGGCCCGTACGCCTACGGCGACTTGCGCCACTCGCCCGTCACCGGGTCGTAGGCCTGGACGATGTCGAGCAGACCGATGAGGGAGGTACCGCCGAAGGTGAAGATCGTGCCGCCGCACGTCGCCGCGACGCCCATCTGGGAGACGCCCACCGTCGGCAGCGTCCCCGTGGTCCAGGTGTCCGTCTTCGGGTCGTAGATCTCGGGGCCCGGGAACTGGCCAGCCTCGCCGCCCGCCTTGTAGCCGCCCATCGCCACGACCCGGCCCGCCGCGTCGGTGGCCGCGCTCAGCCAGTATCGTTTGGTCGGCGGCGTGGCGAGCACGGTCCACGCGCGGGTGGCGAGATTGAACGACGCGGTCGACAGACCGACCACGTAGATGCGACCGTCGACCTCTGTGGCGCCCATGGCATGGCCGGTGAACGGCATCGACGGCAGCGTCTCCCACTGATCGGTCGCCGCGTCGTAGGCGTGCGCCGCGCTCGTGTCCCCGTAGTTGCCGCCGAAGAAGTAGGCGCGCCCATCCGATCCGGTCGCCGCGGCTCGATTGATGAGGACCGTCGGCCCCGGGATCGGCGTCCAGCAGTTCGCCTCCATGTCGTACCGCCAGGCGCCGCCATCGACGGCGATCAGCTTGTTCCCGGCGAAGGCCGCGGCCGGCTGGGCGCTCGGCCTTCCGGGTAAAGAGGGAAGCGTCCGGAACGACGCCGTGGCGGGATCGTAGACGCTGGCGAAAAGGACGCCAGGATTGGTGCTGTACTGCGGCGCGCCACCGACCAGAAAGATGCGGCCGTCGGGCGCGGTCGCCGCGGCGAGGCCGAAGAGGGGCGACGGCATCCTGGCGAGCGGAGCGCTGGGCGTGCAGGCGACGTTGCCTTCGATGGAGGTCGGCCCGCCCTCCCCGCAGCTGGGACCGACGTCGACCCAACCCCCGCCGTAACCGCTGTAACCACCGGAGCCGCCCGTGCCAGCAATGCCGCCGCCAGAGCCGCTCGCGCCGGCGGGACCGCCGCCGCCACGACCGCCCATGACGATCGGTGCGCCGCTGACAGGCCGCCCGGAGGCGCCGCCCGCTGCAAAAGGAGGCGTTGCATCGAGGGGCCGCTCACACGCGCCCAGCAACAACGCGCCCAGCGCGCCCAACGCACAAGTGAACGTTAGTCCGACCGTTCGCATATGACACCCGCCCAATCTAGTAGTCCCGGTTTGGCCCCGCGTGATGGTCACGATTATGCGCCCGCGTTCCCTGGCGTCCGAGTGCCCTGGCCCACGCCGCCGCGGGGACGCGATGATTTACTTTGGCCGACGCGCAACTCATGCTGGCCGCTTCATTGACCAAAGGAGACGACCGTCATGAAATCTTCCCTCGCGTTGTGCCTGTTGATCACCGTTGCGGCGTCGTACCCGGTGTCGGCGGGCGGCGCCGACCAGCCGCCCAAGCGCTCCAAGGTAACGTGCCCCCAGATGCGCGACGCCATCGAGCGGGCCACGAAGAACTTGAAGCACGCGGCCCCGATCAAGGTGACGCCAGATAGCTGGGGAGATGTCCCGGCGCCGCTGCGCAAGCTACCGGCGGGCGCCGAGCTATGCGGTGTCGGAAGCCAGGGTCAGGTCGTCATCGTGTCGGCGGCATACGGCAAGGAGCTCGAAAGCCACTACGCGCCGCTGTTCGCGGAGGTCGGGTGCAAACCACTCAAGTGCGGCACGACCCACATGACCAACTGCAGTTGCTCGGCCCCGGATGGGGCCGCGGGCGTGGTCCTCTCTGACGTTGGTGCGGAGAGCTACACGCTCATGTACAGCAAGCCCCTCAAGTCGAAGCCGAAGAAGTAACGCGGACGAAGCGCTACGGCCGTGGGCTCGCGGCCGGCGCGCGCGTTTCGTCGCCGGGCAGCAGGACGTCACGCGCAAGACCGAGCGCGCGCAGCGCGGCGATCAGCCACCAGCCCGGATCGAGCTCCCACCAGCGGATGCCGAGGCGCGCCGAGCGCGGGAAGGCATGGTGGTTGTTGTGCCACCCTTCTCCCATGCTCAGCGTCCCGAGCAGCAGGCTGTTCCAGCCCTGCACGCCCGCGCCGCGGTTGTGAAACGCGCGATACCCGGAGCGGTGGGCGACGTAGTTGACAAGCCAGTAGCCGCCCGTGCCGACCGCGACGCGCACGAACGTTCCCCACACGACCCACGGCCAGCCGCCGACCGCCAGGAACACGAGCGCCCACGGCAGCTGCTGCCAGCGCCACGTCCGCTCGAGGAAGCGCAGCACCGGATCGCGCTCGACGTCCAGGCTGACGCGCGGATCGAACGGCAGCAGGAACTCGAAGCGGCAATGCAGGTTCCACAGGTAGTCGAGCCACGGCGCGCGGCGGTGGGCGAAGTAGTCGTGAGCGCGCGGCTGGTTCTGCTGGAAGTCGCGCGTGTTGTGCATGCGCGCCAGCCCGATCGGCCCGCCCAGGCCAACCAGAACGCCGAGGTACACCAGCGCGTACCGCAGCCAGGCCGGGACGCGGAACGCGCCGTGAATGAGCCCGCGGTGAATGCCCACCGAATGACCGGCGCACAGGGTCACGGCGCCGATCACCGCGAACAACGCGACCGCCGACGGCGACCGGAGCGCCGCCGGGATCGCCGCCGTCACCGCGACCAGACCGATGCCGCCAAACCACAGCGACCGTCCGGCATCCCACGCCACGCGCCCTTGGCCGGCGATCGGGATCTGGTCGACAGGGGGCGCGACGGGCACGGCATCCTCTGCCTGCCCATACCGGAACCGCGGTTGAAGGTTGCGCGCCCGCGGTCGCGGCCGCCGCGCGCGCGGTCAGGGGAGCGGAACCGGCGCCGGGATTTCGGTTTGCACGCGACCGGGACCGTCCAGCACGTAGGGCGGCCGCCCGGGGAGGGTGGGGTCGGCGGCGGGGGTCAGCGTGTCATGCAGGGCCTGGATCGCCGCTGTCATGGCGTGGAGGTTTTCGCACAGCGGCGCGCGATTCGGCACGATGCCCACCGCGGCGACCAAGGAGCCGGACTTCTGCGCGGCCGTGACGACCACGTAGTCGCCGGACGGCGTTCGCATCGTCGCAGCGGATTGGGCTTCCCCGAACAGCCGGTAGCCGTGAGGCAACTCGCCGCATGTCTTCTCGGCCTCGTCGCCCGCGGCCTGCAACTGCGCCGTCCCCTGTTCGGTCAGGCGTTTCACGCTCTCGTCGACGGGCTGATCGACGGCCCCATCGACCAACCAGGTGTGCAAGCGCAAGTCGAGCTTGCCGCCGCCGGGCGCGCTCGCGGCCTGCGGGACGTGCAGGACGGCGACGCCGCCTTCCTCCGTCGCCTGCCAGTTCGTCGGTACCACCATGCGATAGTGGTTGGAGCGCAGCACCGCGGTGCCGGGCGCGCAGGCGCCAAATACGACGGCGGACGCTAGTGCCACGCCAACAACGCTGCCCGGAATCTGCGACGTACGAATTCCCACGGGGGCCTCTCCATCTTACTGGAAGTGGGGGCTCGAACGCCAAGTTCAATCGACTCCACGTCACGCCGCCCTGCGTCTGGCTAGCGCGGCGTTCCGACGATCTCGAACGCCGCGTCGGAGCTGTCGTCGGGATTGCGGGGCGGCGGCTTCCAGGTCGGCGACGGCACCGGGCGCCCCGACAACCACAGGTCGATGAGGCGGTCGTCCTGAAACAGCGGCGTCACGACGTAGCCGCGGCGGCGCGAAAACTCGATGACCTCGGATTGCGCGAGCGGTTCATCGACGACCTGGTTGGGCGGCATGTAGCTGGCGTGGATGACGTGGACCTCGCCGCCCTTGATCAGCAGGAACGCGGTGTGGATGTTGAGCCCGACGATGTAGAGACCGTCGCCCAGCTTCGACAGGCGGTCGTGCAGCGCCGCCGGGGCCAGGCCTGGATAGCGATGCACGGCGGTCGGGGCCGGGGTCAACGCGCGCTGCATGAGCAGCGACGGCGCCTGCGCGAAGCGGGCGCGGCTCGCCAGGCGCAGGCCGACGTTCTCCAGCACGCCGGTGACGAAGTAGCTGCAGCCGACCACCTTGCCCGGCTGGTGCGGGCGATCGGGGGCGCTGTCGCGACCGAGGCCCCACGGCGTCCCCATCCAGCCCGGGAACGCGACGTCGGTGATCGCGGACAGGACGGCCTTGCGGGCTTCGTTCCGGATCGCGGCGCGCTCGGACGTGGTCGTGGCCTTCGCGAAGCGGGCGCCGAGGTGGACGCGCCTGGCCTCGATGTCGGCCAGCGACCGTTCGTAGACGGCGGCGTCGAATGGTCCCGCCGCAGCAGGTGTCGGTGCCGCGCCGAGCCAGGCCGACGCCACGAGGATGCCGAGCACGTCGACAGGGACACCGTGCGCGCGCCCGGGTTCCCCGCGTGTCGTATCCTCCGCCGGCCAATGCGCGCGGACTTCGATCTCGTCATCTTCGATCTCGACGGCACGCTGGTCGATACTGCCCCCGACATAGCGGGCGCGCTGGCGGTGGCGCTCGCCGAGGCGGGGATCGCGGCGCCGCCGCTCGCTGTGGTCAAGGAGCTGGTCGGCGACGGCGCGCGCGAGCTCATCAGGCGGGCGCTGGCGGTCGCGGGCGTCGAACGCGACGTCGAACCGCTGTTCGCGCGCTTCCTCGCGCACTACCGCGACCACGTCAGCGACGGGTCCGTCATCTACGGCGGCGTCGAGGCGGCGCTCGCGGCGCTGACGGCCGCGGGCATGACGGCGGCCGTTGTCACGAACAAGCCCGGTGACATCGCGCGCCGCCTGCTCGCCGACCTGGCGCTCACCGATCGCTTCCGCGACATCGTTGGCGACGGCGACGGGTACCCGCGCAAACCCGACGCGGCCGCCGCACGCGCGCTCGTCGCCGCGGCGGGCACGCGGCCCGACCGCACGGTCGTCATCGGCGACGGCCTGCCGGACGTACGCATGGCCCACGCGCTCGGGGCGAAAGCCATCGCCGCGACGTGGGGCTACGTTGCCGCCGACCGCCTCGCCGGCGAATCACCCGACGCGCTGGCCGCCACGCCCGCCGAGGCGGCACGCATCGTCCTCAGCCTCAGCCTCGGACAATCAGCCGGCTAGCGCTGATCCCGACCGTGGGCGATGTCGGACGCGCCGGCCAGCTTGGAAACCGTCTTGCGCACGTCGTCCTCCTCGCCTTCGTACGTCCCGAACGATCCGCCGTACGCGGCCTGACTCCAGCCGCCGAGCACGCCGCTGCCCAGCGAGCCTGCTTGCTCACGCACGTACGCCTCATCGGGATCCACACATGTGTCCCAGGGCGGGCCTTCGAACTGGCATTGCCGCGTGCCCATGTTGTCCTCCTCTCCCCGAAACCAAACCACCGGATCGGCGGCGTCAACAGCGCCGCGGCAGCCGGACCGTGAACGTCGAGCCGCGCTCGGGCGCGCTGTCGACGGCGATGGTTCCCCTCATGGCGTCGACCACCTGCTGCACGATCCACAACCCCAGCCCCAGGCCGCCGTAGTTGCGCTCGGAGACGCCGCGTTCGAAACGACCGAAGATGCGGCCGAGCTCGTCGGTGGACATGCCGATGCCGCGGTCGCGGACGGCGATCCAGACGTCGGCGTCGTCGCCGGGGCCGGCCGCGCCGACCTCGACGGTGATCGGTCGGCCGGCGCCGTATTTGACGGCGTTGGACAGCAGGTTGGTCAGGATCTGCTCGAGGCGAAGGCGGTCCCACGATCCCGCGATCCCGGCGGTCGCCTGAACCTCGATCGCGCCGCCTTCAGGCGCGGGCGACAACCGCGCCACCGTCTCGCGCACCAGCTCGCCCAGATCGAGGGTCTCCGGCGTCAGCACCATCCTGCCGGCGGTGATGCGCGAAACGTCGAGTAGCTGATCGACCAGGCCCTGCAAGCGGCCGAGCTGCCGGCCGAGCGCCTGCCAGCGCGCCGCCAGGCGCGGCTCGTTCCGTGTCGCGCCGCTCGCCTTCAGCGACCTGTCGACCGCGTGCATGTTCAGCATCACGGACGTCAGCGGCGTCTTCAGCTCGTGGCCGGCGATCGACAGGAAGTCCTGGCGCACGCGCACGGCCTCCTCGAGCTGCGCCTGCGCGTCCTTCAGCGGGGTGATGTCGTCGAAGGCGATGAGCACGGTCTCGGGGTGGCCGAGCATGGCCGGAATGCGCGCGGCGTGGATGGTGATCACCTTCGGGCCGCCGGCGGTGTGCCAGCGGACCTGCGCGCCCGACACCGCTTCGCCGCGCGCGGCGCGCACCGCCGGCACGTCTTCGACGCGCAGCGGGCGATCGTCGAGGTCGCGGATGTCGAACAGGCGCAGGTAGTCCTCGGCGGACTGCGGGCGCGCCAGCGAGCCGCCCGCCATCTTGTTGGCGGCGGCGTTGGCGAAATAGATACGCGCCGTCGTCGGCTCGACGAAGATCAGCGGCATCGGCATCTGGTCCAGCACGGTCTGCAGCCAGCGCTCCTGCTCCGCGCGCTGGGCCGCCAGCCCTTCGGCGTCCGCCCGCGCGGCCTCCGCGCGCTCGCGCGCCAGCGTCTCCTCCGTCTGATCCTTGAACACCAGCGCCACGTGTTCGACGGTCCCCGACGCGCCGAACAGCGGCATCAACGTGATGGATATCGCCACGCGCCGTCCCTCCGTGACGTGGACCGTCTGCAGGTCACGCGGGTCGTACCAGAAGGTCGGCGTCTGCACGGTCTCGCCCGCGAACGCCCGCTTGACCAACCCCAGCAGCCCCTGCTTCTCGGCGATGTCGTCGTGCAGGATGTTGTAATCGGGCGGCGGCTCCGACCCGAACAGATCGCGGAACGCCTTGTTGGTCAGGATGTAGTGGCCGTCGGCGCGGTACACCTGCAGCCCGAACGGCGCGTAGGCGAATATCCCCTGCAGCAGCCGGACGGGATCACTGATCCCGGCGAGCCGGACGGCGATTTCGTCCAGACGCTCCATCTGTTCGAATGTTCATCATGAACGCGCGCGTAAGCAAGGATGCAGACAACGGCAAGGATGCTGAGCCGGTGACGCGCTCAGACCACGCGCAGGTCGGGCTTGCCGTGCAGGACCTGCAGCCGGGCGCGCAGCTTGCCGCGCCAGCCGTCGAGATCCAGGCTACGTTCGAGCAGCGCGATCGCTTCGTCGTTCCTGCCCAGGGCGACCAGGCAGTCGACCTGCTGCAGGACGTTGATGTCCCACCTGATGGGAAGCCTCGCCGCGACGGCCAGCGCCTCCTCGTAGCGGCCGACGGCGACCTCGCAGTCGTAGAGGAACTGGTGCACCCAGAAGACATCGCTGGCGGCGAATTTTCCCAGGCCGTCGATCGTCACGTCCTTGATTCCGTCGTAGCAGCCGGCCGCGACGAGCTGGTCGAGCGTTGCGCGCACCACGGCGATGGCGTCGAACGGCGACGTCGCCCACTGCTCGCGCACGCGCTGGTTCAGGACCCTGATCCCGGTCGTGCCGCGTGCGCGGCGCGCGAAGATGGGCACGAACGGCAGCAGCAGAACGAAGCCGACGAGGATGGCGAGGCGAATCGCCAGCGTCGTCCACTTGCCGGGTCGTCGGCGAAAGCTATCGGTGAGCGACGTGGTCGCGGTGCCGCTGGTCCGCCACAGCCACCGCGGTATCCGCAGCGGCAGCGTCCACCACCGCTTGCGTGCACCGGAGGCCTGCCCAGGGTCAGCGTCCAAGCACTAAATGATAGCGCCGCTTTCGGCAGGGGGATGAAACCGCCCCGCCGCGTGCGATAGTCAGGACATGGACGACCGAGATCGACAGGGGAGCCCGTCCACAGCGACATCGACCCTGAGCGGCCGGGACGCCTCGCCGGCGACCGTCGCCGCCTGCCACCCGGACCTGGTCTGCCCGGTCTGCTCGGCCCGGGGCAAATCGGTGCGGATGCTGCCGATCAAGGCGCACTACCAGTGCCCTGAGTGCCGCTACTTCGATTCCTGCTGCATGTAGGCAGCGCGATCCGCGCGTCTACGAGTGAGCCGGACGCCGCACGCATCCAGTAAGATGCGGCCATGACGGAACGTCACCCGACGGGTGGTTGCCAGTGCGGCGCGGTGCGGTACGCGATCACCGGTGGCCTGGGGCGCGCGTCGATATGCCACTGCCGGATGTGCCAGAAGGCGTTCGGCAACGCGTTCGCGCCGCTGGTCACGGCAACGCGGCCTGGCCTGGACGCGCGGCGAGCCGAAACACTTTCGCAGCTCGAACAAGGTGAAGCGCGGCTTCTGCGCGGAGTGCGGCACGCCGCTGACCTACGAGCCCGACGGGCTGACGCCCGAGATCGCGATCTGTACCCTGGACGACCCGAACGGCGTCGCGCCGGTGATCCAGATCGGCGTCGAGAGCCGCCTGATGTGGTCCGCCGTGCTGCCGGGGCTGCCGCCGCGCGACGCCGCCGAGCAGGCCAAGGTTGCGCCGTTCTACAGCCGCATCGTCTCCAACCAGCACCCCGACCACGACACGGAGGGGTGAGGCTGATGGCCACCGCTGGTCGCCGGCTGGCCGTCGTCGCGTTTGCGTTGGCGGTCGCCGCGACCGGAGCCTGTGGCGGCGGGGCGCGACCGCCGTCCGGCGCGGGAGGGACCGGGGGCGCGGGCGGCGCCGGCTGTCGGCGGGTGGTCCGCTGGCGTTCACGGCCTGGGCGCGGCTGCGCGGCGCCGCCAGCGGCAACGTGGTCGCCGAGCTGGTCGTCAACGACCCGGCGGCCGAGCCGCGGCTGGTCGGCGTCGCGTCACGCGTGGCGGGCGACGGCGGCTGGGTCGAGCTCAGCGGCGCCATCAGCCTCGGCTTCACGGCGACGCCCGCGGCGCCGACGACGATCGACCTCCAGCTCAGCGGCCCGGCCGCCGGCGTCGAGCTGTGCATCGCCGGCGTCGAGCTGCGCCCGCTCACGGCGCGCTGAGCTCGCGTCCCCGCCCGCGCTTCACTCCGTGGTCACGAATCCGTGCACGGTCGATGAATGTGTCTATGTTGAAAATTGACGGCAGCGGAGAGGTGACACATGTCTCCACAGCTCAAGGTTCAAGACGGACGCGGCTCGGGAACGCGATGGGGATCGATGTTCCTCGGGCTCGGCGCCGGTTCGTTGTTGGGGTATCTGCTCGACCCGCGGCTCGGCCGAGGGCGGCGTGCCATCGCGCGCGATCGCGCGCGACGGACGGCGCACCAGGCGAAGCTCGAGGCAATCAAGGTCGAGCACGATTTGATAAACCGCGCGCACGGGCTCGCGGCGCGCCTACGTACGATGACCCAGCCGGAGCAGGCATCGGACGAGGTGGTGAGCGAACGCGTGCGCGCGGCGTTGGGCCGTGTCTGCTCACGGGCGTCCGCGATCGAGGTCTCGGTCGTCGGCGGCAGGGCCACGCTTTGCGGCCCCATCCTGGAGCGTGAGTACGTCCCGGTGATGCGAACGGCGGCGCGTGTCCGCGGCGTGCGCTCCGTCGAGGATCAGCTGGATCGGCACATCACGCCCGAGGGCAGCTACGCGCTCCGGCACGATGGCACGCCGCACACGATGCGGTGTGCGGACCTCATGAAGACCGAGGTTCAGACCGTCGGCCCGAACGACACGGCGCAATGGGCGAGCGAAAAGATGACCTGGGCCGACGTCGGCTTCCTGCCCGTGTGCGACGCGGATCGACGCGTGATCGGCGTGATCACGGATCGCGACATCGTCGTTCGTGTCGTGGCGAAAGGGATCTCGCCAGAGAACGCGCGCGTCGGCGACTGCATGACGGGCGAGGTCGTCATGTGCGGGCCGACCGACGATCTGGCAGAGGCGGAGCGACTGATGGCGCAGCACCAGATCTCACGCATCGTCGTAGCCGACGGGCGCGGGACGCTGATGGGCGTCATCAGCCTGTCGGACCTGGCGGAGCGCGGCTCGGTGCGGCGCGCGGCGCGCACGTTGCGCGCGGTGGCCGCCCGCGAAGCGCCCCGCCCGTAGCGCGTCAGCCCGCCCATAGCGCATCAAGTGACGGGTCGCGCTTCTCCGCCCTTGCCGATCTGGCGCAGGTTCTCGCGGACCAGGCCGGCCATCGATTCGCTGTGGAGGAACGCGTCGGCGTCGAAGTGTTCGGCGAGGCCCTGGCGCAGGGCGATCACGTTCTCGTCGGGGGCGATGGTGTCGCCGGCCATCGCGACGAGCAGCAGGTCCAGGCGCTGCGCGGCGGCCTCGGCGCGCTGGAGCAGCAGCGTCCGCTCCTCGGCCTGGTACTGGTGCGCGGTCTTCAGGTCGAGCAGCCGCGTGCAGAACTGCACCAGCGGCAGGTTGGTCTTGAAGAACTGGGGCAGGTAGAAGCTGCGGCGGCCGCTGTACGACTGCTGGTCGAAGTCCATGGCGCGGATGCGCACCTGCCAGCCTTCGAAGTCGGGCGTCAGCACGAAGACGAAGTTGTAGCTGCGCATGTCGCCGAGCAGGCGGATGAAGCAGCGCTCGTTGAACTTCACCAGCTCCTTGGCGATGCGCACGTGCGAGATCTCGCGGTTGTCGAGCCAGCGCCGCGTGAACACGTCACCGGGCACGCCGGCGACGTGCTCCTCGACCAGCGTCGCGCCGTGGGTGACGTAGTTGAGCCGGTTCGGCGACAGCAGGTGCTCCAGCTCGAGGCCGTAGATGCGCGAGGCGTCCGCGCGCTTGATGTAGAAGTAGTCCGGGTTCTCGTTGATGCCGTTGACGATGCGGATGCGGAACGGCAGCGAGTTGCCGAACGTGCAGTAGTCGATGCGATCGATGTAGAGGTGCTCCATGACCGACAGGTCGCCGTGGACCTTGAGCAGCGCGTAGACGTGCTTGAGATCGACCTTCAGCGCCGCCATCTCGTCGGGCGGGTAGATCACCGTCTCCCACAACGTGTCGCGCCCGGTCGCGTCGGACAGCGGCACGCTGTCGCGGAACTCCTCCAGCCGGCCGTACGAAACCGGCAGCGCCAGCTCGCGCCGGCAGCTGGCGAGGTAGGACCTCAGCGCGACGCTGATCGGATAGCTCGGCTTCCGCGGCGTCCCCTTGATGAGGTTCGGGTCGGCGGCTGCCGCGGCCTCGTCCGTCGGGTAGTCGGGAAGCAGCGGCATCGTCAGCCGAGGTTGTGAAACACCCGCTGGACGTCTTCGTCCTGCTCCAGGGCGTCGACCAGCTCCAGCACCTGCGTCGACTTGTCGTCGGGCAGCGTCAGGATGTTCTGCGCGACGTATTCGGATTCGGCGGACTGCACCGCGATGCCGCGCGCTTCGATCGCCGCCTGCAGCTTGCCGAAGTCGGCGAACGCGCCGCGGATGATCGTCTGCGGCTCGCCCTTGTCGTTGGTCCCCTCGCCCATCTCTTCCAGGCCGTGATCGATGAGGTCCAGCTCCAGCGCTTCCAGATCCTTGCCGGCGAGCGCCTCGGGCGCGACGCGAAACACGCCCATGCGCTTGAACTGGAACGCGACGCTCCCCTCGGTTCCCATCGTGCCGCCGTAGGTCTTGAACGCGGACCGCACGTTGGCGACGGTGCGCACGACGTTGTTGGTCGCCGTCTCGACGATGATGGCGATGCCGTGAGGCGCGTAGCCTTCGTAGACGACGATGTCGTAGTTCTCCGCGCCCTGCCCCGACGCCTTCTTGATGGCGTTTTCAATCTTGTCCTTGGGCATGTTCGCGGCGCGCGCGTTGTGCAGGATGCGGCGCAGCGCGGGGTTGGTGTCGGTGCTGGTCCCGCCCGTCTTCACGGCCATGGCGATGTCCTTGCCGATGCGGGTGAAGGCCTTCGCCATCTTGTCCCACCGCTTGAACATGGTGGCCTTGCGTGTTTCGAAGATGCGTCCCATGGCAAATGGACTACCACGCCTCGCGACATTGTTGTCGTGGTTGCGACGCGTCGCGCCCCTCCAGACCACGACGGTCGGGCGGCCAAGCTCTGGCGTAAAACCTGCCTTCAGTGCCAACATGCGAGACGGGATGAGGGTACGGCGGCTGATGACGTGCGCCTGGATTGCCTCACTGCTCGGGGTGTCGGCGGGGGGATGCGGGGCGTCCAGCGTGGGCGGCAAGCAAGACGGCGGCGGTCCTCCGGACGAAGGCGGCACCCAGGACAGCGCCGGTCCGGACGACGGCGGCACTCCGGACGCGGCGGCACCCCGGACAGCGGCGGCACCCCGGACAGCGGCGGCGCCCCGGACGACGGCGGCATCCCGGACGACGCCGGCGGCGCCGTTGATGCTCCGATCTCTGGGGTTCCTGATCCCTGGATCTACGTCGCCACGGCGAACGGCGTCGAGCGCATCACCGCGGCCGGGGGCGATTTCCAGCGGTTCGGCGTGGCGGCCGCGACGCGGTCGGTGGCCGTATCACCGAGCGGCGCCCTCATCGCGCAGGAGCTCGCCGACCAGCGCGTCGCCATCTTCGCCCGCGACGGCGCCGCCCGCGCGACGTTCGACGTCCGGATGGGCCTGCTCGGGCTGGAGCGACGACAGCACCCTGCTGTTCCGGGATCCGCAGATGTCGTACCTGCAGCAGGCAAGCGTCGACGGACAGACGCGCCGCTATCTGCCGGTTCCATCCGGCCTGACCATCAACGTCCGATTTTTCTCGCCCGGAACGCTGTCACCGGATCGCAGCCTGGTGACCGCGATCGTCCAACCGTTCCCGGTCGACCACGTCACCGGTCCGCGCCACCTGATCGTCCTGTCGGCAGCCGACGGCACGCTGGTCCGCGATCTCGGCGCCTACAGCGGGGGCGCGATCGTCTGGACGGGCGACAGCCGCCTGTTCGTCGGCCTTCCGGGACAGAACTTCGTCGTCATGGATCCACGGACGGGCACGAGCACCCCCGTGCCCGGCACGGCCGCGCTCGCTTCCCCTTGTGGGTACGCGAGCTGGTACACACCCGGCAAGATCTTGGTTTCGACAACAACGTTCCCAGCAGGCTCCGATGCCGGGGTATGCACCCCCTCCACGCTGCTGGACGTCGACAGCGGCGAGACGTCCGGGGTCGGCATTTCCGGGCTGACGTGGCTGAGCGTGGTGATGTCGGCACAATCGGCCGACGGCCGTCACGCCGCGGTCGCCGTCGACAGGCGGCTGGAGGTGGGCGCGCTCGCGGGCGGCGCGCGCCAGCAACTCGGGTTCGCGTCGGCCGTGATCGTGAGCGTCAGCTGGGCGCATCCGACTGGCGGCGTCGCCAACCTCGTCGCGCCGCCCAAGCCGCCCGCGACGGCGCTGGGCCTCGCCGGGGCGCCGAGCATCGACAGCCGATCTGGTGGCACGGACTGCCGCACGGGGCGCTGGGTGAACCGGACGCCCAGTCCCCTGCCCGCGGGATGGCCAGCTCCGCGACGAGACTCCAGCGCCGCCTTCGATAGCGACCGCGGCACACTGAGGGTGGAGGGTGGCTACACCCAGACCGCCCCCAGCACGCTGTCGATGCTGCCGATTCTCGACACCCAGACGATGGAGTGGAACGGCGCCGACGGCCGGTGGACCAACTTCACGCGTCCCGATGGCTTCGGCCCGATCGGCGATCGCGCCATGGCCTACGATCCGCAGCGCAAGGTCGTCCTCGCCATGGGCGCCCCGCTTCCCGGCGACGGACCGTGGACGTGGACGCCTGCGGATGGCTGGAAGAATTTGCGTTTGCCGGCGGATGTCTTGCTGCGGCCGCAGGGAGGTCGTCGCGCCGAGTCTGTCTACGACGTCGCGCGCGATCGCTGGGTGGTATCGGGTGGAGGCACCGCATCGATCCCCTGGGAATGGAACGGCGCCGCCTGGTCGCAGGGCGTCGGATCGCCGCCGGGACAAACAATCGCTACGACGGGCGCCCACCTCGCGTACGACACCAAACGCGCGCGTGTCTACCTGATCGGCAACCGTCACCAAGGCAGCGCGCCGTGGCTGTACGACTCCGCCTCGCAGCACCAGTGGACCGCGCAACCGAGCTCGGGCCCGTCTCCTCTGCCACGCGACGAGGCCGGCGTGGCCTACGACGCGCGCCGCGATCGCGTCATGGTGTTCGGTGGCACCGAGGTCAGCGGAACCGTCACCTACGTCGTGGGTGACATGTTCGAGTGGGATCCCGAGACGGGCGCGTGGCAAACCTGTCCCGTGACCGGCGACGCGCCGGCCCCACGCACGAACGCCATCGTCGTGTACGACGCCAAGCGCGACGTCCTGGTGCTGTTCGGCGGTCTGCTCGCCGACAATTCGTCCACCGCCGATGTGTGGGAATGGTACGTGCCGTGATACCGCGCGCGTGTCAGCGGGCGGTGGTCGCGGCCGCGCGGGCGAGCAGGTCAGCGACGGTGACCGCCGGCAGCGGGCGCCACGGCGCGCCGCCGCGCTCGACCAGCCGGCGGGTCTGCACGTCGATGGGCAGGTTCGCCTCGATCGGGTAGTAGCGGTTGTGCTTGGCGATGAGGTCGTTGAGCAGCGCGACGTCAGCCACGACCTCGGCCGATGCCGCCGCGACGGCGGGCGACCCAGCCGCCGCCAGCCGCTGGATGAGCCGCGCCTCGAGATCCTCGATGCGCCGACGTCGCCGGATGTAGCCGGGCGCGCCCTGCGCGTACGCGCGCAGCCGCTCCTCGATCGACAGCGTGAAGTTGCGCGGCGGCGAGACCGTATCGATCAGCTGCGCCTTCGGATCCGCCATGCCTTAGAGCTTAGCAATTCGGGCAACTGCAGGTGATGCCCCTCGGTCCGGAGAGGTCGGCGCAGGATCGATAGGGCGCGATGCAGGTCGTCGGGCCCAGGCAGTCGCAGATGGGCCGCGCGCTGCACGCGGGCGGGACGGTGACGCAGTGGGATTGGACTCCGCGCTGGGTCTGGTAGGTGACGCAGAACGGGTCTGCGCCCGTGCACGCAGCGCAATCCGGGAGCATCGTGCACTGGGTCGCGGGGGCGCAGGCGCCGGTGTAACAGGTGCCGACGTCGTCCACCGTGGGGACCTCGCCGGCGGGGCAAGTCGGAGCCGCGAGCCGACAGGTCACCTTCGTGACGTCACAATCGAAGCCGGCGACACATCGACCGGCGACGCAGGCCACTGCGCCCCGCGGCAGTTGCCGCGCATCGCACTGGCTCTGAATGCAGACCAGCGAACACGCCGGCGCAGTGGCGCCAACGGGGATCGCTGCGCACGTGCAGCAGTCAGAGACCAGCTTGCAGTCGGAGGCGGTCACGCACTCCGGTCCGGGGGCGGTCGTGCCGCCTGCGCCGCCGCGACCGACGCTGCCGCTTCCGCCGCCGCGTCCGGCGCTGCCGCTTCCGCCGGCGCCCGCGGTTCCGGACGCGCCGCCTCGGCCCGCGCTGCCGGCGGCACCGGTCACGCCGCCGCTGCCGCCTCTACCCGCGACACCGGTCGCGCCACCACTCCCGCCACGGCCGGTCGTTCCGGCGGCGCCCGTCGTTCCGGCTGTCCCGGCCGCGCCCGCTGTACCGGCCGCGCCCGCTGTACCGGTGCTGCCGCCGCTGCCCGTGCCCGCGGTCCCGCCCGCGCTGGTTCCACCGGCGCCGGTTCCAGCACCGCCGGTCGTTCCGGCGTTTGCCATGCCACCGGCTCCGGCGGCGCCCGCTGCCTGCCGATCCGCGTTTGCGTCGCCGCCGCCGTCACTGGTCTGGATGGGACGCGAGCCGCACGCCTGTACTACGCCCAACAACAGGGCCAACGCCGCCAGCGAGGAGACTCTGACGTTCATGCTGTCCATTGTAGCCAAGCTACGGTGTCGCGGTGCGCCACCCGTGGCGCGGGTTGTCTATGCCGCGGGGCGTTTCAGCAATCCGGGCAGGCACAGCCGACGCCCTTCACTCCGGACAGGTTGCCGCAGGCGCGATACGGCGCCACGCAACTCTCTCCCAGGCAGTCACAGGTGGCGCTGCCTCCGCACGCGGGCGGAATCGTCACGCAGTGATGATGGTTTCCGCCCTGCGTCGCGTAGCTGACACACGCCTGATCTGCCCCGGTGCACGAAGCGCAGCTCGTGACCGACGTGCACTCGGTCGCGGGGGCGCAGGCGCCCGTGTAGCAGGTGCCAGCGTCGTCGACGGAGGGAACCTCGCCCGCGGGGCAAGCAGGAACCGCGATCTTGCACGTCACCTTCGATGCGTCGCAAGCGAAGCCGGCGACACATCGCCCGGCGACGCAAGCCACCGCTCCCTGCGGCAGTTGGCGGGCCTGGCAAGCAGTCTTGGTGCAGATCGCCGGGCAAGAAGGAAGGGTGTCGCCGACCGGGATCGCGTCGCACGTGCAGCAGTCAGCGAACAACTTGCAGTCGGCGGCGGTCGTGCACTCGGGTCCGGGCGCCGTTCCGGACGCGCCACCCTTGCCCGCGCCGCCCGCCATTCCGGACGCGCCGCCTTTGCCCGCGCCGCCCGCCGTCCCCGCCATTCCGGCGCTGCCGCCGCTGCCCGCGACGCCGCTGCCCGCGACGCCGCTGCCCGTACCCGCGGTCCCGCCCGCGCCGCTTCCGCCGGCGCCGGTTCCCGCACCGCCGGTCGTTCCAGCGTTTGCCATGCCCCCGGTTCCGGCGGCGCCCGACGCCGGCCGCTCTGCGTTTGCGTCGCCGCCACCGTCAGTGGTCTGAACGGGACGCGAGCCGCACGCCGTTACCAACCCGAGGAGCAGAGCCAACGCCGCCAACGAGAAAGCTCTGACGTCCATGCTTCCCATTGTACGAGCCAAATCAGCAGTGGAGGGATGGACCCGCTTCGTGGACAATCCCTTCCAAAATGCGAATCCTCTTCTGTGCGTCGCTGTCGCTTCTGACCCTCGCCTGCTCGGGCGGCACTGGCGCCGTCTCGGGTGCAGCCGGCGCGGGCGGTCGCGGCGGCGCAGGCGTCGCTACCGGTGCCGGTGGTGGCGGTGGATCGGGTGCTGGTGGCGGCGCAGGCGTCGCGACCGCCGGTGGTGGCGGTGGATCGGGTGCTGGTGGCGGCGCGGGCGCGTCCGGTGGCGGCGGGGCGGCGCTGGGCGGTAGCGGTGGCGGTGCTGCAGGGATCGCAGGCGCGGCTGGTGGCAGCGCCGGATCGGGCACGGGTGGCGGTGCGGGTCTGGGCGCGGGTGGCAATGCGGGCCTGGGCGCGGGAGGCAACGCGGGCCTGGGTGCTGGGGGTGGCGCGGGCGTTGGCACGGGAGGCGGCGGCGTCACGCAGCCGGTCCGGGTCGCGGAGGTCGAGCCGAACAACGGGCCGACGCTGGCGGAGATGCAGGACCTGGGCACCTTCACCGTGTCGAAGACGATCGTCGTGACGGGCAAGCTGTCGACCGGCGGCAACGACGGGACCAAGTACACCGGCGACTACGACGCCTTCGTGTTCACCGTCGCCACGGCAGGCGGGACGCTGGGGATGCACGTCGACTGGACGGGCGCGGCCGACGTCGATCTCGTGGTCTACGACGCGAACCTGGCGCAGGTCACCGCCGAGGGCACGACGGTGAAGCCGATTCAGAGCACCGGCCCAGCGCCAGCGGGGAAGTTCGCCCTCGTCCTGTTCTCGAAGGACCAGCCGGCCGACTGGACGTTGACGCTGACCTATACGAAGCCGGTCCCCACGACGACTGGATCGTGCACCTCCCCTCTGCAGGAGAGCCCCATGGCCGGCTGCACGTTCACGCCGATCGCACCTGACAACGGCGCGTCACTGGTCCTCCCGGCCGAGCTCGGCTTCAATTCGTGCGGCTGCGAGACGCCGGTGAAGATCTTCATCTACGGCAACCCACCGACCGACCAGAACGCGTACTACATCGAGAAGATCCGGGGACAAGAGTCGCTCTGCTCGTGGACTGGCAGGACGACCATCACCCAGGAAGACATCACCCGGTTCGGCATCACCTCCGACAACGGGCTGTACCACTGGCAAGTCCAGAGCTGGCACGGGGCGCTGGGACCGGCGCGGACGTTCACGATCGCGCCGACCGTTTGCACCCGATGATGGGCTGCCTCCGTCGGCGCGTGCCTTGCCGGCGCGTATCCCGTAGACCAGCCAGTACGTCCACACGCTGGTGATGACCAGCGTCGCGCACCGTCCGCCGGAGCTACGGCCCACCGAGTCGCTTGATGAGGCACCAGTTGAACCACACGCGGGGATCGTCGCCCAGATCCGCCCCCCTCAGCGCGACCAGGATGTCGTGAAGCGCACGCCGGTCCTTCGATCCCGGCCGTCGGACCTCGAACCGGGTCACGATCGGGGCACATACTCGCGCGCCGCGCGCGACCACGCGGTCGATCCCCTCTGGCGCGTAATCCGCCCTTGCCTCGGCCTCGACGCGATCGAGCAACGCCGCGAGCTCTTTCCCGTCGGCCGTCATCCAGTCGGGCAAGCCGGAGAACAGCCACGGCACGACGTTCATGCCGGCGATCAGGCAGGCAGTTCGCACGAAGAGGGGAACGCGCCCAGGCAGCACCGCCCATCGAGATGAAGCAAACACGATCGCGGCGAAGCAGAGCGTGGCCGGGCGCAACCACGCCGGTGCCGTGGGCAGCCCGCTACGCGCGATGGCATCGGCCATCATGACGCCACACATGAGCGGCAGTGCGTAGAACCAAGCGGTCTTCCACTTCGGGAGGTTGCGCCGAGAGAATGCGGCCAGTCGGAATTCCATCTCCCGCAGAGTCACCAGCTCCACGGTCAGCGGACGGCCTTTGCAGAAGTCTTCCAAGTTCCGCTGATGGTGCTGGACCAGCGTGGCAACGTCGCACTCCGGCACCTCGATGCGCCGATCTCTGCCTTTGAACACCGACCGACCCACGCCAGGCGCCGCAGTGTTCACGATCTCACCCCCGGTGAAGGTCGTGAACAAGTTGACCCGCAGCGGATTCGCGCCCGCGACACGGTGCAGGCCGGCGAACGTCTTGCGATCGGACGACACCAGCAACCGCGTGCCGTCGCCTCGCCAGTGCCAGTGGAGCGGCGTGAGAAACCGAACTTTCTCCACCGTCTTGCCGACGGGAACGAACCCCAGCGCCGCGAACTGTTGGAACTTGGCGTCGTAGTCCGCATCGATCCCGCGCGCCTCGGCTACGCGCGGGTCTTCGTCGATTTCGACCTCGAACTTCCGCGGGTAGACGGCGAAGCCGATCGCCGGAACGATGATCCAGATTCCGGCGGCCACCGCGAGCGTCCACAGCAGGCCCACGATCCATACCGAATCGAGCGCCGCCACCGCCTTCATCATAACCCGCGCGCACCGGCCGGCGAAGTTCGCTATTCTCGCCCGCCATGACAATCCGACGAGTCTTCGCCGAAGCACGCCGACTGCTGCTCGGTGCTTCGCTCGCGGTGATTCTCGTCAATCTCGGCGCGGGTTGCGGCGCCATGTTCAACGAGCCGGCGCCCGCCATCCCGGTGCACGTCAGTCCTGCCGGCGCGCGGATCTACGTTGATGGCGTTTACGTCGCCCAGGCGCCGTCATACGTCAGGCTCACCGCGGCCTATCCCCACGTCGTCCAGATTGCCGCCGATGGCTACGACGCGCAGACAATCCAGGTCACTTCTCAGGCGAACGGCGGCTACATCGTTCTCGATTGCCTGCTGATCCTGGCCCTCATCGTGCCTGGGATCATCGCGCTGGCTGTCGATGGCGGCAGCGGCGCCTGGAAGACGCTGGACATCCAGGCTGTCTCGGTCCAGCTGCAACCAACCGCGAAGCCCGCGCCGCCGCCACCCACGCCGCCCGTTGCGCCTGCGCCCGCCCAGGTTCCGGCAGCGCCACAACAGGATGTCGCCCCCGCCGCGGCACCGGCGGGCTGTCAGTACGATAGTCAGTGCAAGGGCAACAGAGTCTGCGCCGCCGGGACCTGCGTCGAGCCCGGCGAACGAGCGGCCCCGACTCCGACTCCGGCTCCGGCCCCGACCGCGCCCCCGCTCCCGCCCCAGTAGCTCGGTTGGTTGGGCTTCTATCGGGACGACGAACGAAAGTCCGGCCGATCGACCAGCACCGGCACGCGCGCGGAAAAATGAGGCCGCCCCTCAGATCTCCGTTGAGCCGACGCGCCGCGATCGCATGAAACCGGCCGCGCCCGTGGATGGAAGCGCGGTCCGGGACTTGCCTGCACCAGGCGCATGAATAGACCTGGCTTGGTTGTGGTGGCTCTGGGCGCGCTGGCGGTCGTGGCGGTTGGCTGCGGATCGAACAACGCCGGCGGCAACGATGGTGGCGGCGGCAGCGCCGGCGCCGCGGGCACCGCGGCGCCGCGGGTAAAGGCGGCGCGTCGGGCGGCGGCGCGGGCACCGGCGGCAGCGCGGGCACCGGCGGCAGCGCGGGCACCGGCGGCATCGCGGGCACCAGCGGAAGCGCGGGCACCGGCGGCAGCGCGGGCACCGGCGGCAGCGCGGGCACCGGCGGCGCGGGTAGAGGCGGCGCGTCCGGTGGTGGCGGTGGAGCGGCGGGCGTCGCCGGCACCGGCGGAAGCGCCGGACGAGGCGGCAGCGGTGGCGGCGCGGCGGGCACCAGCGGCGCGTCCGGCGCGGGTGGCGTCGCCGGCGCGGGCGGCGCCGCCGGCACGGGCGGCGTGCCCGGCGGGATCACCTACTGCGGATCGACCGTGATCGGGGGTGCGGGCGATCGCGCCACCATCACCAAGCGCGACACCACGCGAAACCTCTGCTTTCGATTCCTTTTCGACAACATCGCGCCGACCACTTCCCCGGGGCTGACCCTCCCCCAGGGCTGGGGCAACGGGCAGGCCCGCGCCTTTCCCGACGCCTCGTGCACCGGCAGCATGGTGGCCGCGACGAGCGTGACGGGTACGATGGCGTATTCGAGGCCGGACGCGGGTGGCTTCGCGCGCCCGGTCGACGTCGACCTCGTGCTGACGTTTCCCGCCACCGGGTCAATCCCCGCGAGCGAATCCATGCGCGTCGACAATCTGCCCCTCGATGGCGCCTGTCAGTAGCCGCCGTTGACGGCGCCGCGTCGATGCCCAGCTTTTCGGTGTGATCCGCAAGCTGCCGTCCGGGAAGTACCGGCTCTACTCGCTCAAGAAGAACCCCAAGACCGGGACAGCGGCGCAATCTGGGGACGTTCCCGACGCGGGCCGCGGCGGAGAAACACGAGCGCGCGGTTCAGTACTTCAAGCGGCACTGATCCGGCCGCCGGCCGGGATGGCCGCTCACAGCCAGAGGCGCAGGCTCGCCGTGATGTCGACCAGGTGGAGGCCGACGTCGGGGGCGACGCCGATGGTGGGACGCAGCTCGACGACGAAGTCCACGGGCACGACCATGAAATTGAACTCGAGCCCGGCGATGCCGGACACGGCGGCGCCCAGGCTGGAGTTGGTCGTCGGCACGCCGATGCCGGCGCCGACGCCGAACGACCACGCAACGTCGAAGTACACGTTGCTCGCGATCGTCGGCATCTCGAGCAGATAGTCGAGGCTGCCGGCGACTCCGCCCGCGTGCTTGAAGCGGTCGTTCACGCCGCCGCCGCCCCAGAATCCGACGACGCCCTGGAACGCGCCGGGGCCGGTCATCAACTTCATCGACAGGCCGTTGGCGATCGTGCCCGAGCCGATGCCGATGCCGAAACCCTGGCGGGCGGTGCCGAGCGCGTGGGCCTGGCCTGCCCCCGCCAGCAGACAAACAGACACGGCGGCTGCACACAGGAGAGAACGAAGGCGCATGCCGCCTTCTACCAGATCGGTGCGCGGCTATGTCAGGCGCGGCCGCGGCTCTTGCCGGTGACGATGCCGCCCGCGATCAGGTGGGCGAGGCGGAGCGGCTCCGGCATGTTGCCGTGCAGCGTCGTGGCCGCGAGCAACGCGCGGGCTTCGGCGATATCGAGGCCCGCGCGCTGCACGAAGACGTTGCCGACGGGCTCCATCGCGCCGGCCTGCTCGATGAGCCGCCACTTGCCGGCGCCGCGCGGCAACTTGTCCAGCGCGTCGCGAATCAGCGCCAGCCGCGGCAGCCGCCGGGCGACCACCAGCACCGGCCGCGCGAGCTCCGCGGCCAGCGCGTGAATGTCGATGACGTTGAAGCCGCCGACCGCGATACCGCCGAGCAACACGGCGCGGATGTGACCGTCGAACTGCGAGCCGCGCACCAGCTCCGCGATGCGCGCCGTCGCGTCGGCGCCGTCCTTGCGGATGCGCCCGGAGACGACGCCGTCGAGCCGCGTGCGCGCGCACACCGCGCCCACCAGCAGCACGGGCACGCCGCGCCGCTCGCGCACGAACGGCCCGTCGTCGAAACCCACCACGTTGGTCAGCAATCGAGGCATTCGCTGTCGTGACCGCCACCAAATGATACGGCCGGCGGCGCCTGTCAGCGCCGCCGGCCGAGAGTAAGTGGGTAGGTACGTTTGCTACGTGGTTCGCGCTGGTCGGTTACTGCCAGCGGTACGAAACGCTGGCGAACGGCAGGCCCAGCAGCAGGTCATCGTCGCTGCCGTCGGTGGCGACCGGCTTCAGGAAGCCGACGTCGGCCGCGATGGAGTTGGTGTGGAAGCGAACGCCGTAGCCGACGAGCACGCCTTCCAGGTTCTCGAGGTCGCCCGACGCGCCCGTCGTGCCGCCGGCCGCCGACGTCACCTCGCCGAGCAGCTTCACGTGGCGGCCGACGCGGTGAACGATCGAGCCGCCGTAGACCACCATGTGCGCCGGGCCGTTGCCGTTGCTCGGTCATCGCCAGCTGGTAGGTGGCGCTGGCCGACGCCAGCGACGAGCAGTCATCCCGCAGGCAGTAGCTGGCCAGCACGCCCGCGCCGCCGGTGAACAGGTTGGCGTCGCCATCGGTTGAATTGAAGGCGTGCCCCCAGCCGAGCGAACCCTGCAGCGCGAGGTGGAAGCGGTCCGTGGCGACGACGCGCGCCTTGACCGCCGCGAAGCCGACGAACGGCATGTCTTCCACGATGGGCGACAGCACCGTCACGCTGGCCTGCACACGGTCGGTGATCCCGTAGGTGATGCCGTGCAGCAGCAGCTCGTAGTTGTTGTACGTGACGCTGCCGGCGGGCTGGGTCATCGCGGTGGGCAACAGGAAGCCACGGTCGATGTTGGGGTCGGTGGCCGTCGCGCGCGCTGACGGTGTGGCCGGCGTGCCCGTCACCACGTCTTCGGGGTCGGCCTGCGCCGCCGGAGGGGCAGCGGCGCCGGCGGCCTGGGCATGGGCGTCCGACATCGACGCCAGGGTGGTTGCTGCGGCGAAAACCGTCGAAAGCATCAGGGTCATCTTGGTCGTGTTGGTCATGACGGGCTGAGATTGCAGCCGCCGTGCCGACCGCCGCGCCGGGCGCCCGACAAACCCGGTGTCGCGCCCGCGCCACACCCGACGAAAGTGCCGACGCGCACGCATCACCGACGGTGCGCGACGCCGCGACGCGCGCCGGGTGTGCGTCGGCGGCACGGGCCAGCGAGGCGATTTCGCCATGTGCAAAATTGCACGCCCGCGACGGTGATTGCACAGTCGCCGGGGCGACAGGCCTGCCCGATCCGTCCGATTCGCGTATGCTCGCCGCCGTCTGTGAACGTCAACGGCAAGCCGACGCGGACGATCTGGGCGAGCGCTGACGGCGCCGTCGACATCATCGATCAGACCGCGCTGCCGCATGCGTTCGTCGTGCGGCCGCTGCGCACGGTCGCCGAGGTCGCGCACGCGATCGCGTCGATGCAGGTGCGGGGCGCGCCGCTCATCGGTGCGGCGGCGGCGTACGGGCTCTGGCTGGCGATGCGGGCGGACGCGTCCGACGGCGCGCTGGCGGCGGCGCGCGCGGCGCTGGCAGCGACGCGCCCCACGGCGGTGAACCTGCGCTGGGCGCTGGACGAGATGGTCGGCCGCCTGGCGCCGCTGCCGCCCGACGCGCGTGCCGGCCGCGGCGCGCGCCGCGGCCGACGCCATCGCCGACGACGACGTCACGATCAACCGCGCCATCGGCGCGCACGCGCACGCCCTCATCCGCGCGGCCGGCGCGCGGCGGGGCGCCGGCGAGCCGGTGCAGGTGCTCACGCACTGCAACGCGGGGTGGCTGGCGACGGTCGACTGGGGGACGGCGCTGGCGGGCGTCTACGCGGCGCACGACGCGGGCCTCCCCGTGCACGTCTGGGTCGACGAGACGCGGCCGCGCAACCAGGGCGCGGCGCTGACCGCCTGGGAGCTGGGCGCGCACGGCGTCCCGCACACGGTGATCGTCGACAACGCGGGCGGGCACCTCATGCAGCGCGGGCAGGTCGACGTCGTGCTGGTGGGGACCGACCGGACGACGGCGGCCGGCGACGTCGTCAACAAGATCGGCACGTACCTGAAGGCGCTGGCGGCCAGGGACTGCGGCGTTCCGTTCTACGTCGCGGCGCCGTCGCCTTCGATCGACTGGACGATCCGCGGCGCGCCCGACGGCATCCCGATCGAGGAGCGCGACGCCGAGGAGGTGACGACGGTCGTGGGCGCGGCGGCGTCGGGCGCCACCACGCGCGTGCGCGTCGCGCCGGACGGCAGCCGCGCGCACAACCCGGGCTTCGACGTCACGCCCGCGCGCCTGGTCACGGGCATCGTCACCGAGCGCGGCGTCGCGGCCGCGTCGCGCGACGGACTGGCGCGCCTGTTCCCGGAGCGCGCCGCGGACGCCGAGGGGACGGAGAGCGGCGCGCGATGACCGCCGGGCGCGAGCGCCGCGCGATCGTCGACACCGTGCGCTGGCTGATGGCGCGGCGGCTGTACACCGGAACGTCCGGCAACGTGTCGGCGCGCAGCGGCAGCGGGCTGCTCGGCCTGCTCATCACGCCGACGGGCGTGACGTGCGACGACGTCGACGCGGCGTCGATCGTCGCGCTGACCATGGACGGCGTCGCGCGCGGCGCGCTGCCGCCGTCCAGCGAGTGGCGCATCCACCGCGACATCTACCGCCGCCGCCCCGACGTCGGCGCCGTCGTGCACACCCACTCGACGTTCGCGACCGCGCTGTCGTGCCTGCGCCGGCCCGTCCCCGCGTTCCACTACATGGTCGCCAAGGCGGGCGGCGACGACCTGCCCTGCGCGCGCTACGCGACCTACGGCACCGAGGCGCTGTCGCGCAGCGCGCTCGCCGCGCTCGACGGCCGCCGCGCCTGCCTGCTCGCCAACCACGGCCTGCTGGCGCTCGGCGCCGACCTCCCCGCGGCGCGCCTGCTGGCCGAGGAGATGGAAGCGCTGTGCGAGCAATACATCCTGGCGCGCGTCGCCGGCGCGCCCGTCATCTTGCCCGCGCGCGAGATGAAGCGCGTGCGCGCCAAGTTCGCGACCTACGGCCGCAAGACGTCTTCCAAGGCGTCTCGGTAGACGGCCAGATCGCCGGCGCTGAAGCAGACGAAGCGGATCACCTCCAGCGGCGTCGGCGATTCGACGTGGCTGCGCACGGCGCCGACGGCAATCTGCGCCGCGCGCTCGATGGGGAAGCGGTAGACGCCGGTGCTGATCGACGGGAACGCGATCGAGCGAAGGTTGTTGCCGACGGCGAGGGCCAGCGCGTTTTCGTAGCAACGCTGCAACAAGCCGGGCTCGCCGCGCGTGCCGCCGTTCCACACCGGACCGACGGTGTGGATGACGTGGCGGGCAAGCAGGCGGAAGCCGGGCGTGATGCGCGCTTCGCCGGTCGGGCACCCGCCGATCTTGCGGCACGCCTCGAGCAGCTCGCGCCCGGCGGCGCGGTGGATCGCGCCGTCAACCCCGCCACCGCCAAGCAGGCTGGTGTTGGCGGCGTTGACGATGGCGTCGACGTCCTGCTTGGTGATGTCGCCCTGGACCGCTTCGATCGTCGTGGGCATCGGCCAGCAGAAGATACCCGGTGCCGATACGGCTCGCAGGGGACGGCGCTAAAATGGAGTGGCTGACCCTAGGAGGCCTTCGATCTTGATTCGGCTCTGGTTCGTTCTGGCGCTCGTGGCCATTGGGCATTCGCGGGCCGCTGTAGCCTACAAACCGGTCCTTTTCGACCTGGAAGTCTTTCCAGGCGTCGGCGAAGCGCTCCCGATCAATGGGCGCATCACTCTCACGGTGTCCGGGGTGATGCCTCCTCTTGAAACCGCGCCCTGGGCAGCCCTGGAGCTTCGCGCAGGCAGCGAACGTGTTCCGCTGAAGGTGGTCGAAAAGTTCGACGGGACGACGGTGCTCGTTCCGACGATCGCGCTGCGTCGCACGACGGAATACGAGCTCCACTTCGCCGAACCCAATCTTCCTATCCCTTGGAGCAAGATCGCGTGGACCACGGCGTCGGTGGCCGACAACGTTCCCCCACGATGGCGCTCAGCACCCAAGGTTCGTCGCTTTACGCCGCCGCAAACCAAACGCGGCCCGCCCGAAAACGCGTGCCTGACGACGTCGATAGACGGGGACGAGCCGGTGCAGATCCTCGCCGAGGTCAAGCCCCTGGGCCAGGCGATCCCGCTAGGTGAGGGAGCGCCGTTCAAGCTCCTGGTCGCCCTCGGCAATCGAGAAGAGTGCGCACCCGTGTTGGCGTTGCGGACCGGCTATCGCTATCAGTTGACACTCACCGCCATCGACGCTGCTGGCAACCGATCGCCGGCACCTGGACAGCCGCTGGTGATAGCCGGGCCACCGCGATAATGCAGCGCGTGCCGCGCGGCGGAAGACTGAGGCGCGCCTGTGACTTGATTAGGCAGAGAACGCCCGGGGGTTCTCTGCCTAATCAAGTTCTGATCCTGGGCGCCATCACTTGGCCTTCTCCTTCACGAAGACGTGCGACTCGCGTGCGAGCCCCGACCCAGTTGGCGCTTCGGCCCTGAATCGCGATCCACTCTTTCATCAGCCTTCCCTGGCCCGGATCGAATAGCTCGCCCGCACCGCTGCTCACCAACTCGTTCACGAGCCCGCCCGATCACGTCACAGCCCGGTCGCGAGGCGTCCGAAGATCTTCGCGCCGCGCTGGACCGCCTCCGCCAGCGTGAACAGCTCGCCTTCGCCGCCGTGCGCCTGCTGCCAGGCTTCGGCGGCCTGCTTCGACGAGTAGAACGACATGTTGTCGCAGCCCTTGCCCTTGACCACCACCACGCCCGGCGGCTCGGCCGACGTCACCTTGTCGCCGTCGACGACCACGCGCAGGCGCGCGCCGTTGTCGCGCGCTTCGGCCTCGACCACGGTCTGCTTGTGTAGCATCTGCGCGACGCCGAGCGCGTCGATCGCGCAGCGGGCGAACGCCGGCTTGCCGCCCTGCACGGTCACGGTGATCCCCGTCGGCACGTTGGCCAGCGGCCAGGCGACCGCGATGAGCTCGCTCTCCGGGACACGCAGGATGCCGCTGCCCACCAGCTCACCGCACGCCTGCATCTGATCCAGCAGCCGATCGGCGTCGCCCTGCGACAGCTTCAGGCGCTGCGCGAACTCGGCCGGCGTCGGCGCGCGGCCGACGCGCGTCCACGGCTCGAAGACGCCGTCGACGAGCGCGCTGCGCACGCGCTCCGCCTCGTCACGGTTGTCCACCTCGACGCCGTCCTTGCCCCAGTGGACGGGGCACTTCGCGGCGGTCTTTGCCTGAGGCTGGCACGACGGCGTCAGCGCGGGCCGCGCCGCGGTGACGCCCGCGGCGCCCACGCCGATTCCCACCACCGACGCCAGCGCCAACCACCACGGCGACATTCTCCGGATTTCGGGCATGGCCCGAGCTTATGGCGCCGCGACGGCTCGTGTCGACGCGCGCCGGACGTCAGGCCGCACGTCGGCGCTTGTGCGGTGTCGCCGCCGCCCGGCGCGCCGCCGGCCGCTTCGTCTTCGCTTTCGCCGTCGTCTTCGCCGGCGCCGCCGCGCCGCCCTTGCCGGGCGCGTTGGTGTTGGCGGCCAGCGTCGCGCGCAGGCGCTCCATCAGATCCGTCACCTCACCCTTCGGCTCGGCGGGGCCGATCGCACCCAGGCGCGGCTTGGCCCCCTTGCCCTTCATCTTCGCCTTGATGATCGCCGCCAGGTTGGCAGCGTACTGATCCTTGTATTGCTCGGGCTTCCACGGGCCCGCGAACCCGTCGACCAGCCGCGCCGCCATCTGCAGCTCGGCGTCGCGCAGCCCCTTGCCGCTGGGCGTCTTGATCGAATCCGTGGCCGCGATGTCGTCCGCCAGGCGAAGCAACGTCAGCACGAAGACGTCGTCCTTCACGGTCAGCGCGGCCAGGTGTTGCGACTGCCGCAGGATGAGCTGGGCGACGCCGACCTTGCCGCTCTTGCGCACCGTCTCGCGCAGCAGCGCGTACGCGCGGTCGCCGCCCTTTCCGGGCGCCAGGTAATACGGGGTGTCGAAGTAGCGGGAGTCGATGTCGCCCTGCCCGACGAAGCTGAGGATGTCGATGGTGTCGGACTTCTCCAGCGCGGCCTTCTTGAAGTCGTCCTTGTCGAGCACGACGTATTCGCCCTTCTCGTATTCGAACCCCTTGACAATCTCGCCCCACGGCACCGGCTTCGATTCGCGCTCGCACACGCGTTCGTAGTGCACGGGCGCTTCATCCTTCTCGTGCAGCAGGTGGAAGCGCGGCCGCTGGCTGCGCACGGCACTGACGAGCTGCACCGGGATCGTCACCAGCCCGAATGAAATCGCCCCGTTCCAGATCGCGCGCGCCATGGTCCCCTCCCCCACGCTTCAAGCTAACCGCCGGTCCCGGCGCAACAAGGGCTCAGGCGCGGTGGAACACCGTCTCGGGCCGCACCGCCAGCAGGCGCTCCGCCGCGGCGCCGAGCTCGCCCGGCGCCATCGGGCCGCGCGCGCCGCGCGCGTAGGTCCCGCACAGCCAGCTCACCGCCGGCTCGATCCCGCCGAACGAGCGCATCGGAAACCGCGGCCGCGCCAGCAGCATCATCCCGCTGATGATCGCCTGCGAGATCGACTCGGTGTCGCCGAGCGGCGCCAGCGCGAACGCGCTGATGTAAGGACCGACGATCTCCAGCGCATCGACGATCCGCTGCCGCGCCACCAGCGACGGCGGCTCGAAGCCGGGTTCGATCAGCGCCAGGTAGACCAGCTCGCCGCCGCAGCGCTCGACGGCTTCGGGCGCGAGCTGCATGACGGTGTCGAGGGTCTCGGGCGTGACGCGCCGCCAGGTCGCGATGGCGACGTTTCCGATCACGCCCACCGTGCGGTCGTCGCTGACGTGAATGACGTCCAGCTCGTCGGCGGTGCAGCCGTGTGCCCGCCCCTTCGCCGCCTGAACCTGCATGACCGGCGACTGCGGCGGCGTGACGCGCACCGTGTCGGCGGACGCCAGCGGCGCCACGGGCCCGTCCTGACAGACCAGGCGCGAGACGCGCCGCCGCGCCGTCTGCAGCCGCTTGCGCACGGTCTTGCGATCGTGGTCGACCAGGCGCGCGAGCTCGGTCAGCGGCAACTCGCCGACGTCGTGCAGCGCCAGCAGATCGCGCGATTCGTCGTCCAGGCGGTTGAGCGCCTTGCGGACGAGCGCGAGCTGTTCGCGGCGCTCCGTTCCCGCGCCCGCGTCCGGAGCATCGTTGACGGCGGCGGGCGCTTCGCTGTCCAGGTCGCGCCCCAGGATCTCCAGCTTGTTGGCGAACCGGCGGCGATAGCCGGCGGCGACCCGGCGGCATATCTCGCGCAGCCACAGGTCGACACGGTCGACGTCGGGGACTATGTCGACCTTGTCGTGAACGATCAGGAAGACCTCGTGACACAGGTCGGGCAGATCCGCGTCGCGCACCCCGAGCCTGGCCAGCTTGCCCCGGACGTACGGTGCAAAGTGCTCGTAGGCGATCGCCGTTAAGTCATTCACGCTCGTTTGTGGCATCAGAGGCTCGCTCCCTTCACCGTCCCGCGCGACCTGTCACAAGGAGTGCGGTGACAGGCGGTCACTGGGGAAACAAAGCGTCAGACGGCTGAGCTGGCGGCTGAGCTGGTCAGGGCTACCCCTGAATTACCCCCGGGGACCTTCCATGAAATCGGTCAAGACCCTACGGTTTTGGGCCGGACGAGGATGACCCTGAGCACTAGGAAGCCCGCCGACCCGCGTGATCTGTTTGCTGGTGGCAGCGAGATGGCCACCCTGATGCGCGCCATCGACTGGGCGTCGACGCCGCTCGGGCCCGTCGAGGGCTGGTCGCAGGCGCTGCGGACCATGGTCGGCCTGCTGCTGCACAACCGGTTCGCCATGCTGCTGTGGTGGGGACCGGAGTTCGTCCAGATCTACAACGACGCCTACCGGCCCGTGCTGGGCGACAAGCATCCGCGCGCGATGGGCCAACCCACCGCCGAATGCTGGGCGGAGATCTGGCACGTCATCGGCCCGATGATCGAGGCGCCGTACCGCGGCGAGCCGGCGACGTGGAGCGACGATCTGGACGTGCTGATCAACAGGCGGGGGTTCCTGGAGGAGACGCACTTCGTCGTCGCGTACAGCCCCGTCCCGGACGACACCGTCGAGGGGACCGGCATCGGCGGCGTGCTCGCCACCGTGTCCGAGACCACCGAACAGGTTTACGGCGAACGGCAGCTCCGCACGCTGCGCGAGCTGGGCGCGCGCGCCGCCGAGGCCAAGACGGCTGAGCAGGCGTGCCACGAGGCGGCCGCGGTGTTCGACAAGAACCAGTCTGACATCCCGTTTGCGCTGGCCTACCTGCTCGACGACGCGGGCGGCACCGCGCGGCTCGCCTGCAGCGTCGGCTTCAAGGACGGCGACACCAAGCTGGCCCCCGCCGACCTCGACCTCGACGCCGATCCGTCGGCGCTGGCGTGGCCCATCCGTTCCGCGCTCGACGCGGGAGCGCCGATCGTGCTCGACGGCATCGTCGAACGCCTCGGCCCGTTGCCACACGGGCGATGGGCGGAGTCGCCGCGCCAGGCGATCGCGCTGCCGCTCGCGTCTCCCGACCAGGCGCAGGCGTACGGCGTGCTGATCTGCGGCGTCAGCCCGCACCGCAGCCTGGACACCGGATACCGCACGTTCTTCGAGCTGGCGGCCGCGCAGGTCGTCACCGCGATCCGCAACGCGCGCGCTTACGAGACCGAACGCAAGCGCGCCGAGGCGCTGGCCGAGCTGGATCGCGCCAAGACGGCGTTCTTCTCCAACGTCAGCCACGAGTTCCGCACGCCGCTGACGTTGATGCTGGGGCCGCAGGAAGACGCGCTCGCGGCCGGCGGCGCGCTGGCGGGCGAAGCGCTGGACACCGTCCATCGCAACACGCAGCGGCTGCTGAAGCTGGTGAACACGCTGCTGAACTTCTCGCGCATCGAGGCCGGGCGCGTGCAGGCGAGCTACGAGCCGACGGAGCTGGCGGCCCTGACCCGCGATCTCGCCAGCGCGTTCCGCTCGGCGATCGAGCGCGGCGGCCTGACATTTCCGGGTCGACTGCCAGCCGTTGCGCGAGCCCGTCCACGTCGATCGCGACATGTGGGAGAAGATCGTCCTCAACCTGCTGTCGAACGCGTTCAAGTTCACGTTCGATGGCGGCATCGCGATCGCGCTGCTGGACGCGGGCGATCACGTCGAGCTGAAGGTGGCGGACACGGGCGTCGGTATCCCGGAGCACGAGCTGCCGCGCGTGTTCGAACGCTTCCACCGCATCGAAGGCGCTCGGGCGCGCACCTACGAAGGCTCCGGCATCGGGCTGGCGCTGGTGCACGATCTGGTCCGGCTGCACGGCGGCGACATCCGCGTCAGCAGCGTGGGCGGCGGCGGGACGACGTTCACGGTTTCGATCCCGTACGGCATCGCGCACCTGCCCGCCGACCGCCTGGCCGTCGCGCGGCCGCTGGCGAAGCCGGCCGGCGCGGCCGAGCCGTTCGTCCAGGAGGCGCTGCGCTGGGTGGACGATACGACGCCGCTGCCACCCGTCACGGCGCCCGTCGTTGCGCGCGTGCTGGTCGTCGACGACAACGCTGACATGCGCGACTACGTCGCGCGCCTGCTGCGGCAGGACTGGCTGGTCGAGGTCGCGGCGGACGGCACCCAGGCGCTGGAGCTCGCGCGCCGTGCGCCGCCCGATCTGGTTCTGACCGACGCGATGATGCCCGGCCTCGACGGGTTCGGGCTGCTGCGCGAGCTGCGTGCCGACGCCCGCACCGCGCACATCCCGGTGATCATGCTATCGGCGCGGGCGGGTGAAGAATCGCGCGTCGAGGGGCTGGCGGCGGGCGTGGACGACTACCTGGTCAAGCCGTTCTCCGCCAAGGAGCTGATGGCGCGCGTGCGCGGGCACCTCGACAAGACGCGGGTGCGCCAGGCGGTCGAGAACGAACGCAACCAGCTGCGCTCGCTGCTGGGACAGCTTCCCGCGATCGTCAACTTCCTGCGCGGCCCGGACTTGGTGGTCGAGTTCGCGCACCCGGCGACCGCCCGGGTGCTGGGCGGGCGGGACATCACCGGAATGCCGCTGCTCGAGGCGATACCGGAGTTCCGCGACCAGGAATACCCGGCGCTGCTGCGTCGGGTGATGGATACCGGAGAGCGCGCCGAGGGGAACGAGAAGCTGGTGCTTCTCGACGACGGCAGCGGCCAGGTTCGTCCCAGCTACTGGAACTTCGTCTACTTGCCCGTGCAGGGCCACGACGGCCGCGTCGACGGCGTCATGACCTTCGACCTGGAGGTGACCGAGCAGGTGGTCTCGCGGCGCAAGATCGAGGAGCAGTCGACGGAGCTGGCGAAGGCAAACCGCGAAGCCGAGCGCGCGCGCCAGACCGCCGAGACCGCCAACATGGCGAAGGACGAGTTCCTGGCCATGCTCGGCCACGAGATGCGCAACCCGCTGGCGCCGATCCTCACGTCGCTGCATCTGATGCGGTTGCGGGGCGGCAAGTCCCAGGAACAGAACATCATCGAGCGCCAGGTCGACCATCTGGTCCGGCTGGTGGACGACCTGCTGGACATCTCACGCATCACGCGCGGCAAGGTCGACTTGCAGAAGGAACGCCTGGAGCTGATCGCAGCCGTGGTGCGCGGCATGGAGATGGCCAGCCCGCTGCTCGAAGCACGGCGCCAGCACGTCGACATCGACGTTCCACCCGAAGGCCTGGCGGTCGTCGGCGATCCGGCACGCCTGGCGCAGGTGATCTCGAACCTGCTCACCAACGCCGCGAAATACAGCGGCCCGGGCAGCACCATCCGCATCTCGGCGGAGCGGGTGGAGCAGCGTGTCCTGCTGCGCGTGCGCGACCGGGGCGTCGGCATCGCCCAGGACATGCTCGTGCGCATCTTCGAACCCTTCGTGCAGGAGACGCAGTCCCTCGAACGCTCGAAGGGGGGCCTCGGCCTGGGGCTGGCGATCGTCCGCAGCCTGGTCGCGCTCCACGGCGGCAGCGTGTCGGTCAGCAGCGAGGGACTGGGCCACGGCGCCGAGTTCGTCGTCGAGCTACCGCTGGCGCCCGACGCGATCGAATACGAGGCCATCGACGCGCCCCTGTCGCTGTCCGCCGACGCCGCGCTGCCGGCGGCGAGTCGGAACCGCATCCTCGTCGTCGACGACAACGAAGACGCCGCCGACAGCCTCGCCGATATCCTGGTGGAGCTCGGCCACCAGGTCGAGGTCGCGCACGACGGCCCGTCGGCGCTGGCCATCGCGGCGAAGTTCAAGCCGACGGTCTGCCTGCTCGACATCGGCCTGCCGGTCATGGATGGCTACGAGCTGGCGCAGCAGCTACGTAAAGCCAACTACCTGGCCGAGGGCGCGCGCATCATCGCGATCAGCGGCTACGGTCAGGACGCCGATCGCAAGCGCGCCCGCGACGCGGGCTTCAACGCTCACCTGGTCAAGCCGGTGAACCTCGACGCGCTGGCGCGCACGCTCGCGAACTGACACGCGCCGGTGGCGGCAGCAGTAAGTACCAGGTCGTAGGCCGTCGCCGTAATCGACGGCCCGGGGCACCACAACCGCCCGTGCGGCACAACTCTTGGGAGCTGTGTCGGCGCTCCGCATCGGGCCTGTCTTCGTCGCTGTGGTCGTGGCGCTGATACCGGCGACGGCGGCGAGCTGGGGGACGTCGGAGCACCAGCAGATCGGGCGCCAGGCGTACACGCAGGCGTGCGCGGACCTTGCCGCCACGGCGGCGGCGATGAAGTCGCCCGCGCCGGGCATCGCCACACGCCTGGAGATCGCGTGCGGCCGCAACGTCGCGACGACGGCCGACATCTACGGCGACGCGACGGCGATCGCGGGCGACTTCCTCGGCGATCCGACCGAGTTCATGTCGCAGTCCGGCGCGTGGCGGTTCAAGAGCAACAGGAGCTACTACCTGCTGGCGCTGGAGAACAGCGCCCACTTCAACCCGATGTCGACGCAGTCGTGGGCGGACTACCACGCCAAGGCGATCGACGAGGCGCTGGCCGGCTCGCGGTCGGACGGGGGGCTGGAGACGGTTCGGCAGTTTCAGCTCGCGCTTCAGGAGAGCGCGTTCGCCGATCACTTCCTGCAGGACTCGTTCGCCGCCGGCCACATGGGATTCAACCGGACCGCGTCCAGCGCCGCCGCGTCCAAGTCGTTTCACGACGCCTGGAACGACCGCGGGCGCATCGTCAGCGACCGCAACGGCGACCGCTGGGTGACGTTCGGTGACGGATGGCTCAACCGCCCCGAGAACGAAGGCGGGCGCCGTCACGTGCAGGACGCGGCGACGATGTCGGTGCGCAACGTGCTCCGCGCGTTCGTCTTCGGCGAGCGCGCCCCCGACGGAGGAGCTGGCGCTGTGGCGCGCGCTGCCGTTCACCATCCAGGCGCCGGAGACCAACGTCGGCGTGATCGAGCTGTTCACGCGCAAGGAAGAGCTCGACGAGCGCCAGCTCGTCCCGCTGCTCAAGACGATCCGACCGGTGCGCAAGGACACCGTGTTCACGGCGCGCCTGTGGTCGGCGGCGACGTTTTCGGAGTCGGACGACGGCGTGACGGCGGCGGTCGGCGGCTTCGAGCTCGCGGTGCCGCGCATGCCGGCGCAGACCTACCTGGGCGCGGGCGGGACGTTGCGCGAGCCGGGGGGCGTGCACTCGCTGGTGGTGGACACGGGCCTGCTGTTCCCGCTCGGCCTCAGCTTGAGCGGCCTCATCAGCCACCAGCTCAACACCACCGTGTCGTGGTTGTTCCTCAACGGTGTGTCGACGGTCATCCACGCCGAATACCAGATGAACATCGAGCTGGGCGACGTGCTCCTCAGCCTTCACGGCGGCCTGGCCGAGTTCGTGCCCGATCCGCGCACCGGCTGGTACGCCGCCTTCGGCATCGGCTACACGTTCAGCGCCGCCGGCGGCGGGACGCTCTAGCTCAAATACAGGCCGGCCCGACATCCGTCTGAGACCGTGGAAGCCGCTCGACGCGATTTGGCTCAAGCACGTCGGGGGGCGACCGATGACGGGAGGACCGAGGAGGAACGGCATGCGTACGCGCGACGGGTTTGTGACGCTGGCTGCAATCGCGGGGACGTTGGCCATCGCGCCCGACGCGGTCGCCCAGGACGGCCCTCGCGGCGGCGGCGGGCGCGCGCGTCACGGCGCGCCGGTTCCGCCACCGCCGCCGCTCCCTGCCGGGACCGGCCGCCTGCGCAACGCCGCGCGCAACATGTGCCTGGACGTCGCCGGCTGGGCGGCGCAGGGGAACCGCGACGTCCTGCTGTGGGAGTGCAACGAGGACCCCGACCAGGTCTGGTCGTTCGCGCCGGACGGCGAGCTGCGTGACGCGCTGACCGGCGAGTGCCTCGACGTCGCCGGCTACGACGGCGCCAAGGGCGCGGACGTCGGCACCTACCGTTGCGAGAGCATGGACGACCAGCGCTGGTTCCTGGCCAACCGCCCGAACGGCCGGTTCGAGCTTCGCAGCGTCAAGCGCGGCCTGTGCCTGGACGTCAGCGGCCGCGCCGGCAAGCGCGGCGACAACGTCCTGCTGTGGGCGTGCGACGGTGGCGCGGATCAGCTCTGGACCTGGGAGCCCTACGCGCCGCCGCAACAGCGCCAGCGCCCGGTGCGCCACATGCGCGAGCCGCAGCCCAGCCCCGAGATCACCATGCCGCCGCCGCCGCCCGCGCCACCGCCACCACCCGGCCCGCCCGCGCGCGATCAGGCGTGGCGCCGGCAGGCCCGCGCGATGGACGACGACGACTTCCGCCGGCTGGTCGTCGCGGTCAGGAACGAAGGCTTCGCCGACAACAAGCTCGCGGTCATCGAGTCCGCTTCGGCCCGCAACTACTTCCGCGTCGGCCAGCTCAAGACGCTGCTCGCCGAGCTCGCGTACTCGGGGACGAAGCTCCGCGCCGTGTATCTGATCGGGCCGCGCCTGGTCGATCTCGAAAACACGTTCGCGGTCTACGACTCGTTCAGCCACACCGCGGACAAGGAACAGGCCGAGCTGATCCTGCGCCGCAGCGCCTACTAGCCGGGCGGGTTCTCACCCGGGCGGGCGTTCGTCGGCGAGCTGGCCCAGCGTCGGGCCGCCGCCGTTCAGCGCGGCGCCCGCGCGCGCGGACAGCGCGGCGCGTGCCCCCGGCGGGAAGCCGTCGGCGGCCTCGCGGCGCACGTCCTCCAGCGCCGGATCGCGCTCGACCGCGTCGATGACGGCCGCAAACGCCGTCTGGTCCGGATCGGGGCGCAGCGAAAAGCCGCCGCCGCCCCGCCGCTCCACCAGCAGCCCGCGATCCACCAGCCGCACGCACAGATCGCGCACCAGCTGCGGCGGCAGGCGGAGGTCGCGCGCCAGATCGTCGTCGGACAGCGGCGCCTGCGCAGCATCGCCGTGGCCCGACCGCGCCACCCGCGCCGCGCGCAGCACGATCGCCGCGCTGGCCTGACGCTCGCCGTCGAGATCCAGGTGAAAGGCGCGCGCCCCGTGCACGAGCACGACGTCGATGTGGTGGGCCACCGCGATCTCGGCGCAGATGAGCAGCGTGTACCAGGACGAAAACACCCACAGCAGGAAGACGGGGAACGCGGCGAACCCGCCCCCGACCACGCCCGCCTTCGACACGCCGATCTGCAAGTTCGCGTACGCCCAGAACACCACCGGCAGCGCCAGGGCCGCCACCGCGCCGCCGACGGCAGCCGACCCGAACGGGATCCGGGCGCGCACCGCGGACCAGTAGAAGATGGTGGCCGCCAGCCACAGCAGGCCCAGCACCAGCGTCACCGCCAGCGCGATCTCGAACCCGGGGATCGCCCCCAGCGTCTGGTAGATGCGGTTGCCGAGCGGCTGCCGCACGGCCGCCAGCAACACGCCCGACACCGCGAGCACCGCGGGCACCATCAGCAGCAGCGCGACGTAGCCGAGCGCGCGCGTGAAGCGCGGCGTCTGCTGCCCCGATCCGGCGATCGTGTGCATCGCCCGCTCCGTGAAGCTGAACATCTTCGTCGCGACGTAGAGCAACGCGACCAGGCCAACGATCCCCGTCACCTGGCTGGCCTGACGCACGGAATCGAGGACCTCCCGCAGCGCCCCGTGCAGCAGCTGGTTGCCGGACAGGATCTGGGTGCTGTCCGGCAGCTCGGGGTTGATCGCCGGCAGGTGGTCGAACACCTTGAGCGCCCACAACCCCACGACCAGCATCGGGATGATCGAGAACACCGTGAAGAACGTCAGCGCCGCCGCCAGCAGCGCCAGCCGGTGCACGACGATGCCGCGGACAACCAGGATCGCGATGCGGAACGCGCGCACCGCCAGCGCCCGCGGGCCGCGCAGCGGAGCGCGATCCCGCGCCCACACCGAACGCGCCGCCGCCGACACCGCGCGATGGACGGGCGCGACTCCCGGGACCCGTTTGAGCCAGGCTTTCAAGGCCGCGTCCAAGCTGCGGCCTGACATCGACGCCGTGACCGCCAGCGGCGGGAATCAGGGAATGCCTTCCTAGTCCCCTTGCGGGTACGACCTCATGGTGTCGCGACCATGTTCGATCAAATGTTCGAAGCGTATCGCAAGGCCTCGGAGTCCTGGCTGCAGGTACACCAGGACATGCTCAAGCAGGGCGCGCAGCAGTGGACGGCGTCGCCGGCGAACGGAGCCGGGGTCACCCCTGACTGGAATCGCACGCTCCAGAAACGTGGCGTCGAGCTGCTGGTCGAGTTCCTGAATCGCCACCGCGAATCGCTCGACACCGTCTACCGGTCGATGATCCATCTGCTGGAGCAGACGTCCCGGATGCCCGAAGCGAAGTCGCCGGAAGAGTTCCGCCGTCTGGTCGAAGACGCGTGGCGCGACTGGTTCGAGAACATCAAGAGCCAGTCCGAGACCCAGTTCCGCGACGTGCAGACCTGGGCGGGGAAGTCGCTGGAGCTGGTCAAGGGCGGGCAGGCCCAAGAACGGGCATCATGAACAACGGGGAACGGAGTCGGGTCGCCATCGCCTGCCAAGGAGGCGGCAGCCACACGGCGTTCACGGCGGGCGTGCTCCAGGGTCTGATGGCGAGCCTTCCGGACGACGTCGACGTCGTCGCATTGACCGGAACGTCGGGGGGCGCGATCTGCGCGTCGCTCGCCTGGGAAGGCTTCGTCCGCAACGACGCGACGCTGGCGATCAAGAAGCTCGCGAAGTTCTGGGAGTCGATGTCGGCGCGCGAGCCGCTGGATAAGATCGTCAACCAGGCGATGCTGACCTCGCTGAGCTTGCGCGATCTCGATGATCATGCCCGAGGTGAGCCCCTACAACCTGCCGACCTGGGGCGAGGACCACTTCCGCGCCATGCTGAACGAGTTCTTCGACTTCGAAGAGCTGAGGCAGCTCGCGCGCAAGCCGGGCGCGCCGCTGCTCCACATCGGCGCGGTCGAAGTCCTGAGCGGGCACTTCGAGCTGTTCACGGGAGAAGAGCTGTGCGCCGAGTGCCTGCTCGCCTCGGCGGCGATCCCGGAGATGTTTCGCGCGGTCACCGTCCCCGGGCGGGGCGTGTACTGGGACGGGCTGTTCTCGCAGAACCCCCCGATTCACGACCTTTACGATCTGCGCATCGACGAGCTGTGGCTGATCCAGATCAACTCGAGCACCTGCGCCCGCGTCCCGACCGAGACGCACGAGATCCTCGATCGGCGGAACGCGCTGGCCGGCAACCTGTCGATGGAACAGGAGCTGGCGTTCATCGACACCCTCAACCGGGCCATCAGCAACGGTCGGCTCAAGGACACGAACTTCAGGCCCATCCAGGTGTCGCGCATCTCCCTGGATCGCGAGCTCGACAGCCGCTCGAAGATGGATCGGCGGCCCGCGTTCATCGAAGAGCTGCGCGAGTACGGCAAGACCAAGTGCCGCTGGTTCCTCAAGGAGCGCGGGGCGAAGCCCCCCTTCGTCGCGCAGTCACAGCAGCAGCCAACAACCGCCGTATGAGTCACGGGGGGTCACAGCCATGGGGATTCGAATCAGCGGCATCGGCGCGTACGTCCCCAGCAAGACGGTCACCAACCTAGAGTTATCGCGGCAGGTCGACACCTCCGACACCTGGATTACGACCAAGACCGGCATCCGCGAGCGTCGGATCTCGGGGCCCGACGAGGCGCCCAGCGACATGGGCTGCTACGCCGCCGCGCGCTGCCTGGAGCAGGCGGGCGTCGACAGATCCGCGGTCGACCTGATCGTCGTCGCGTGCGCGACGCCGGATCAATCGCAGCCCGCGGTCGCCTGCATCATCCAGGAGAAGCTGGGACTCGCGCACAAGCAGTGCCCCGCCTTCGACGTGAACTCCGTCTGCTCGGGCTTCGTGTTCGCGCTGGACGCGGCGCAGGGGATGATGCTGTCGGCGCCCGAGCGCTACCGCAACGTGCTGGTCATCGGCACCGACGCGTTCTCGAAGATCCTGAACTGGCAAGACCGGCGCACGTGCATCTTCTTCGGTGACGGCGCCGGCGCCGTGCTGCTGACGCGCACCGACGCTGACCAGCGGCGCATCCACTTCTGGCTGGGCAGCGACGGCCGCGGCAGCCACTACATCCAGGTGCCGGCCGGCGGCACGCGCCTGCCCATCGACGCGCAGGTGATCGAGAAGCGCCTGCACACGTTCTCGATGGATGGCCCCAAGGTGTGGGACTTCGCGATGGACACGGTGCCGCGGACGATCCGGGCGCTGCTCGCCGAGCACGGCATGTCGCCCGGCGACGTCGACCTGCTGGTGCTGCACCAGAGCAACCTGCGGATGATCGAGGCGTTGATGACGGCGCTCGACGTCCCGCAGGAGCGGACGGTCACCACCGTCGAGACCTACGGCAACACGGCGGCGGCGTCGATCCCGCTGACGCTGGAGAAGGCGTGGCGGACCGGCCACCTCCACGAAGGTTCGCGTGTGGTGCTGTGTGGGTTCGGCGGCGGCCTGTCGTGGGGAGCCGCGCTGTTGAACTGGTAAGCACCGGCTGATCGCGCAGTAAGGCAACGGCTGAGGTTGAGATCGGGGGTGGACCCGATGTCGAAACCGCTATAATGGCCGTGCCCTGCTTTACAAGCTTCACGAGCTCAATCGCGCTTTCTTTGGGCCCGCCACACACCTGGCACGCGCGGGCGCCCAGATGTTCTCCGCGCGCGGTAGCTGGTTGTCGCTGATGCCCGGCGCCGCCGGTGTCGCCGCCGGTTACGAGCTGATGTACCGGCTGGGCAAGACGTACGACAAACCGCAGTTCGGCATCAGCGAGGTCGACGTCCGCGGCGCCAAGGTCCACGTCGTCGAACAGACCGTGATGACGAAGCCGTTCTGCCGGCTGCTGTCGTTCAAGCGTTGCAGCGATCGCGCCGACGTCGTCGCCGGGCTGGAACGCGATCCCGTCGTGCTGGTCGTCGCGCCGCTGTCGGGCCACCACAGCACGCTGCTGCGCGAGGCGGTGCGCACCCTGCTCGGCCACCACGACGTCTACGTCACCGACTGGGCCGACGCGCGCAGCGTGGCGCTGGATCGCGGCGCGTTCACGCTCGACGACTACGTCGGCTATCTGCGCGCGTTCATCCACCACATCGGCGCCGACCGCGTGCACATCGTCTCCATCTGTCAGGCCGCCGTCCCGGCGCTGGCGGCGGTGTCGATGATGGCGGCGGCCGGCGAGCCGGAGCCGCGCAGCCTGACGCTGATGGGCGGTCCGATCGACACGCGCCGCAACCCGACCGAGGTCAATCGACTGGCGACCAGCAAGCCGCTCGAGTGGTTCGACCGCCACCTGGTGTACAGCGTGCCGGCCGGCTACGTCGGCTACGGCCGCCGCGTCTATCCCGGCTTCCTGCAGCACGCGAGCTTCATCGCGATGAACCCGGTGCGGCACGCCAGCTCGCACTGGGACTTCTATCAGGACGTCAGCCGCGGCGCGCACAGCGAGGCCGACGAGCACCGCCGCTTCTATGACGAATACAACGCCATGCTCGACATGGCGGGCGAGTACTACCTCGACTGCGTGCGCATCGTCTTCCAGCAGCACCTGCTGGCGCGCGGCCTGTGGCACGTCGGCGGCGAACGCGTGCAGCCGGACGCGATCAGCCGCACCCAGCTGCTGACGATCGAAGGCGAGCTGGATGACATCTCGGGCCTGGGCCAGACAGACGCGGCACGCGAGCTGTGCAGCCGCCTGCCCGCGGACCGCAAGCACTACCTGCGCGTCGGCGGCGCCGGCCACTACGGCATCTTCAGCGGCCGGCGCTGGCGCGAGGTCGTGTATCCGGCGTTGCGCGACGTGATCGCTGGCGCCGACGGCAAGCGCTAGCTAGCCGGTCAACGGGCTAGCCCCGTTCGACCAGCGTCGCCAGCTTGCCCAGCGACATCCGCCAGCCGGTCTCGTTGTCGGCCGCGGACACGCCCGGTGGCAGCCGGTCGTGCACGGCGACGATGTCGGTGGCGCGGCCGCCGTCGGCGTCGACGAGCGTGAAGCTCATGGTCATCTCGCCGCGCAGCGCAGGATCCTCCGTCTCGAACTCGACCACCTCCACGACCTGCTCGTCGGGAACGAGCTGCACGAACCGGCCGTGGAACGTGTCCGTGTGCGCGGTCGTCTTGCCGGTCCCGGTCGGCCCGTCGTAGGTCAGCGAGATGCGGAACCCGCCGCCCTCGCGCGCGTCGAACGCGTGCACCTGGCTGGTCATCCCGTCCGGCACCATCCACGTCGCCACCGCGCGCGCATCGATCAACGCCCGATACACCCGCGCGCGCGGCGCGTTGACGATGATGCTGATGCGGGTGGCCCCCATGTCCATAACGTAAACATCGTCATTTTAAACGTACGTAACAATCATCCGCGACTGACGCTTCTCTCTCGACGCTGTCGAATCGAGCGTGGTTGCTGGAAGCAGGCACACGTCGTTAGCATGCGGGAACTGGGTCATCTCTGACCACTTCGTCGCGCAGGCTGCCATCAAGCTCGCGGTGGTTCAGGACGGCGCGCAGGTCATGCTGGGCGTCGGCTGGATGGGGGTGTGCGCCGTGCTGCCGTGGGCAGCCTTCGCCGTGCCCGTGAGGAAGCCGAGCTGACATGGGTTAGCTGCGCGCCAGCGGCGTCGTTTCTGACGGCCATACCGTATGCTGCGGGCGTGCCACGTAGCGCCATCGTGTCGATAGAGGTCGAGCCGCTGTCGATCCCGCTGCGCGAGCCGTTTGTCATCGCGACGGGGCGGATCGACACGACGCGGGCGGCGCTGGTGCGCGCGACGCTGGAGGATGAAGGTGGGCGGCGGGCCACCGGCCTCGGCGAGGCGGCGGCGCTCCCCCCGGTGACGCGCGAGGATCAGCCGGAGCTGCTGGCAGCGATCGCCGCGGCGGCGCCTGAGCTGCGGGGCGCCGCGATCGCTGGAGTGGACGACGTCGCGGCGCTGGTCGGACGCGCCCTGCCCGGCAGCAGCATCGCGCGCGCGGGCGTCGAGGCGGCGATCCTCGACGGCTGGGCGCGCCTGATCGGCCGGCCGCTGTTCGCCGCCCTGGAGGCGAACGCGGGCGCGGACGCCGTGACGGCGCTCGTCACCGACATCACGCTGCCGATCTCGGATCCGGAGCGGATGGCGGTCGGCGCGGCCGCGCATCGCCGCGCCGGCTTCACCTGCTTCAAGGTCAAGGTCGGCCGCGACTGGCACGCCGATCTGGCGTCGCTGCGCGCGGTCGCCGGCGCGGTCCCCGACGCCAGCTTCCGGCTGGACGCCAACGCGGGCTTCGCGGCGCGCGAGGCGCTGGCCCTCGTCCGCGCCGCGCTCGACGACGGGCTGCACGTCGAATGTTACGAGCAGCCGTGCGCCGCCGACGATCTCGCCGGCATGGCGGAGGTCGCCGCCGGCTCACCGGTGCCGGTGGTCGCCGACGAATCGTTTCGCTCCGCCGCCGATCTCGACCGGCTGGTGGCGGCCCGCGCGGCGCAGGCGGTCAACCTGAAGCTGGGCAAGCTGGGGGGCCCGCTCGCCACGCTGGCGCTCGCGCGCCGCGCCCGCGCCGCCGGCCTGCGGCTGATGGCCGGCGCGATGGTCGAGACGCGCGTCGGCCTGCTGGCGATGGCGCACGTGGTCGCCGCGCTCGGCGGCGTCGACTGGATCGATCTCGACACCGCGTTCCTGCTCGCCGATGACCCCTTCCACGGCGGCTGGACCTTTGACGGCCCCCGCCTGCGCCTGGCGAGCGATCCAGGGCTGGGCGTCACGGCGGCCAGATAGCGCGCGGGTGTGTCGCGCTATATTGCCGCTCCGATGACGGCCACCGCCCCCCGCCACGCGTCGATCACATTCGTAAGCGCGCTTTGCCTGCTCGCGCTGTCAGCCGCGGGGTGCCAGAAGAAGCCGGCCTCCTTCCGTCTCGACAACGGGCTACGCGTCGATCTGCTGCCGGCGTCGCGCGGCGACAGGGCCGCGCTGGTCGTGCTGTTCGACGTCGGCGCCGATCACGATCCGCCGGGCCGCTCGGGGATGGCGCACGTCGTCGAACACCTGCTCGCGGCGTCGGCGCGTCCGGGACGAACGTTGGCGCCGACCGTGGCGACCCGGTCTGGTGACGACTACACGATGTACGCGAGCGAAGTGCCCGGCGGGCGGATCATCGAAGAAATCGACGACGTCGCGTCGCGGCTGGCGGGTCAGCCGGTGACCGAAGCCGTCATGAACCACGCCCGCAAGCAGGTCCTCGACGAGGTGGCGAACCTGCAGGGGCGCGACGCGGTGGCGACGGCGATGACCCGCGCCGGCGAGGCGCTGCGCCCGAGCCGCGGCGGGGGCACGCGCGGCGGCGTCGCGGCGGAGGTCGAGGCGATGACGGCGGCCGAAGTCGACGCGTTTCGCAGCGCCAGCTTCGGGGGCGCGACGGCGCGGGTGATCGTCACCGGACGTTTCAACGTCGCGGACGCCGAGAAGCACATCCGCGCGAGCTTCGGCGCCCTGCCCGCCGGCAAGCCACCGCAGGCGCGCGCGCCCGCCGGATCGCGCGTGACCGGAACGCTGGTCATGGGTGACGCGCCGAAGGCGATGGCGCTGGCCGTGGCGGCACCCGCCGTGAAGGACCCGCTGTACCCGGCGTTCCTCGTGCTGGCCGCGCGCCTCGCTGGTGACGGCGAGGGTGACCGCGCGCGCTCATGGCAGACGGACTTCGCGCCGCTCGCGCGTCCGGACGTGTTGTTCGTGATCGGTCCCATCCCGCCGGGGCAGCAACCCGAGCCAGCCGCGGAGCGTATGCGCGCGGAGGTGACCGCGATCGTCGGCGCGCCGCTGGCGCCTGACGAGCCCGCGCGCGCGCTGGCCCGGTTCGGCGCGCAGCTCGGTATCACGCCCGCGGTCGCGCCGCGCGAGACGGCGTTCGCGGCGGGCCGCCTGCTGCAGCTCGGCGTCGACGCGAAGGCGCTGGAGCGCGCCGTTGGCGCGGTGACGCAGGACCAGGTCGCCGCCGCCGCCCGCCTGTTCGACGCCAAGAGCTCCGCGGCCGTGATCGCCGGCGGCAAGCTGTGAACGTCTAGTGGCAGCTCGCTGAGCCGGACGCGCTGTCGGAGACGGTGCCGTCGACGGCGACGAACCGCCAGCCGTAGCTGCCGTCGAGCAGCGTCAGCTCCAGGACGCCGTGGGTGCCGGTCACGTTGGCCTCCAGCGCCGATGCGTGCGGCCCGTCGAACCTGTCGTGAAATCCCGCGCCCCCGGTGCCGACGACGAAGCTGCGGATGCCGCGCGCGTCGTCGCGCTCGCCCGCCTTGTCGAGCGGCGCGAGCTGCTGGTAGTTGTGCTCGTGCGCGCTGATGACGACGTCGGCGCCGGCGTCGTGCAGCGCGTCCCACAGCGGCGCGATGTCGTCTTCTTCGCCGCTTTCGCCGCCGCCCTGGAATCGCGGATTGTGCCAGTAGGCCAGCGTGCAGCGCGCGGCGTGCGCGGAGAGATCGGCGACGAGCCACGCATGTTGTGCCGAACCGGCGTCACACGCGACTGCCTCGCACCCGTCGCTCGAGTTCAGCGCCACGACGTGCCACGCGCCGACGTCGAAGCTGTAGTAGCCCTGGCCGCGTGTGCCCGCGATCCCCGTGGCCGCGCCCACGCCGTTGAAGTAATCGAAGTACCCCTCGCCCTTCGTCTCGCCGTATTCGTGGTTGCCGGGCACCGGACGCGACAGCGCGAGCAGATCAGGCACACCCCAGCTCGGCGCGTAGTTCGCTTCGTAGTCGGACAGCGAGCCGTCCGAATACGCCTGGTCGCCGAGCGGCAGGATCGCCGCCGTCCTTCCGCCGGCGGAGAGATCGGCGAGCAGCGTGGCCGTCTTGTTCTGCGCGCATCCGCTGCAGGCGATGTCACCGGCGGCGAGGATCACGGATCCGCCCGCGCGATCGCCTTGCGGGGCGCCTCCAGCGTCGGTGGTCGGCGGCGCTTCCGCGGAGCCGCCGCCACACGCGCTGAAGCCCGCGAGAGACAGGAGCGCCAGCCCAAGCACTGCGGCGCGAACCCGGCCCCTCTCCATATCTGACTTCTGGGTGCCGTTTGCGCGCGGCGTAAGCGGTTGACCTTGCGACGAACATGCATCGCAGCGCGCGGCGGCGCAGGATCAGCCGTTGTCTTAGCCACCAGCGCTAGTCGCGCGGCTGCAGTGCGACCGAGACGGTGTCGCCGTCGACCTTGTCGCCCAGCAGGCGGCGCGGGACGGGCAGCAGCGTGCCGTGCTTGCGATCGCGCCAGACGCTCGTCGCCCAGGCGCGCCCGTCGACGGACGCGTGCACGGGCGTCCGCCCCCACGCGTGTGTCGCCGGCGGCGCGTGCTTGTCGGGAATGCGCGCGAACATCCAGCCGCCCGGACCGGGATAGCGAAACAGCTTGGCGCGGAACGCCTTCGGCTTGCCGCTCACGCCGGCAACGTTACAACGTCGCCGAATCGAGCCAGTGCGGATTCCGGCCGGTGCCGTCGAACATGTCGGAGACCTTGTACTTCTCCCACTGCCCCTTGTCCGCGGCCGGCGCCGTGCGCGCGAGCAGCGCCTTGCGCTGCGCCTCGGACGGCGCGCGAAACCCGTACGCGGCGTCCAGCGCCTGCCCGAGGTCGCGCATCGATTCACAGCCCGTGATGACGACCGACGCGGACGTGCCCATCGGGTAGCGCAGGCAGTCGACGGGCGACACCTCGCGCGCGGACAGCGGCGCGCTGCGGAAGAACTGGCCCGAGCCAAGCGGCTTCATCGCGAGCACGGCCGTGTTGGCCTTCGCCGCGACCGGGATGACCCGGCGCTCGAAGCTGTCGTAGTGCGCGTCCATCACGTTGACCGGCATCTGCACGGTGTCGAACGTGAAGCCGGTGCGCGGCGGCGACCTCGAGCATCTTGAGGTGGATGGCCGGGCTCTTGTGACCCGTGAAGCCGATGAAGCGGATCTTCCCCGCCTGCTTCGCCGCGATCAGCGCCTCCATCGCCCCGCCGGGACCGAACACGCGCTCGGGCTCGGCGGCGCGGATGACCTCGTGAACCTGCATCAGGTCGATGACGTCGGTCCCCAGCCCCTTCAAGCTCTGATCGATCTGCGCCGCCGCCGATTTGCGGTCGCGCCCGTCGATCTTCGTCATCAGGAACACGCGCTGCCGGTAGCCGTCGCGCAGCGCGCGCCCCATCCAGGCGTGGCTGCGGCCTTCGTTGTAGTCCCAGCAGTTGTCCATGAAGTTGACGCCGTGATCGACGGCGGCGCGGACGATGCGCATCGCGGTCTGCTCGTCGGGCGCCATGCCGATGTGGAACCCGCCGAGCCCGACCAGGGACACGTCGACGCCGGTGCGCCCGAGCTTGCGCATCGGCATCTTGCCCTCGGGCAGCTTGGTCGCGCCCGCGCCCGCGGCCGCGCCGTTGGCGCCCCCGGCGGCGCTCCAGGTGATGCCCGCCGCGGCAGCGCCGCCAACGCCCAGTTGCAGAAACCTCCGCCTGCCGTGCCCCGTCATGGCGTCAAGCTGGCCACCTCGGGAGCCGCGTCAACGTGATGCGCCGATTTCAAGACGGCAAGCGCCCCCCGCGACATACACACGCTGTGCGCCTACCACTACTTCATCGAACCCTGATGTTTCTGGGCCTGGCCGCCGGCTGTGCGGCGACGCCAGTACGATGTGGCGCGCCTTCACGCGCCGCCTCGGCGTCACCCCCGCCGGCTACCGGCGGCGCGTCGCGATGCCGAGCTGACGAAGTCAACGACGACGGCGAACCGCCGCAAGTACGCGGCGTCGATCGCGGCGCTTGCTGAGTGCGTCAGGATGACGGGGCCCTTGAACTCTTCGAGGCGCCGCAACAGATAGCTCGTTCCGATGTTGGCGTACCGATCGTGCGCGTCGGACACCGTGCTGCGCTTGCCGAACAGCGCCTCCGCCTCATCGAAGAACAGCACCGCGTGCGCTTGCTCGGCGCGCTCGAAGAAGCGGGAGAGATTCTTCTCCGTCTCGCCGATGAACTTGCTCACGATGGACGACAGGTCGACCCGGCGCAGATCTTTGCCCAAGGCGCGCGCCAGAGCCGCAGCCGCTTTCTTCGCGGCAGGCAAAGGGCCCGAGAACAGCACGACCTGACCCCGGTGTTTCGCACGCGGGAAGCGCGCGAACCTGTCGCGCAGCTTGGCGAGCTGCGCCCGCGCACCGGCCGGCACCACCAGGTCGTCGAGCGTCGGTGCGAGCTTGGTCTTTCGAGGCCGTCGGGGCGCAGGTGCCATGGCCCCTGAGTACGCCCGCTGCGAGGCGCGAGCTAAATCTTTCCGACGCCCGCGCCAGCCGGAACGACGGTCTTCACGTCGTTCGTCGTGCCCGTCAGCACGTCGGCGTACGGGTACGGGATGTCGGCCGTGCAGTTGGCGGGATAGGCCCGCGACGTGCGGCTGACCTCGACGTTGTCGATTCGCTCCGTGCTGCCCGCGGAGTCCGACGTCGTGTAGATCGAGTAGTGCAGCGCCTCGTAGTAATTCTTCTCGACGCGCACGCAGGTGCCCGCGCGTATCTCGGTCGCGTCGGTCGCGCCGACGATGTAGTTGTTGAAGAAGTGGCCGACGGAGCCCCGGTACATCGGGACCCGCAGCTTCACCTTGTTGTAGTGGTTGTGGTGGTACGTGATCTTGCGGTCGGCGGACACGTCGGTGTCAGACGCGCCCACCAGCCCGCCCTTGTGCTGATCGTGCAGGTAGCACCAGGAGATGGTGATGAACCCCGTCTGCCCCTTGATGTCGATCAGGCCGTCGAACAGATCCTTGTTGGTCTGCGTGTCCGGGTTCTCCGCGAACAGCTCGCAGTGATCGATCCAGATGTTCTTGCTGGTGCCCTGGATGCCGATGGCGTCGCCGCCGTTCACCAGGATCTGCGGCATGCCTTCGTCACCGGTCGACGAGTACACACCCGCTGTATCGGTGCGCGTGGTGACGCCGATCAGCGACACGCGCAGGTTCTGGATGATGATGTTGTTGGCGTTGTTGATGTCGATGCCGATGCCGTTCAGGAACGCCGTGCTACCGACGCCGATGATCGACTTGTTCGACTTGACGCTGAGCTTGCCGCCGTTGGCGCCGTTCGAGATCGTGCCCTGAACCTTGATGATGTACGCGGTGGCGCTCTCGGCGTAGGACTTGAGGTCCGCGTAGGTCGAGGCGGTCACCGTCTGGCCGCCCAGGCCACCCGTCGTCCCGCCGTTCAGCGTCGCGAAGCCGACGAGCTTCGCGGTGGTCGCAGCGCCACCGCCGGTTCCGCCGGCGGCGCCCGCGGCGCCGTTGCCGGCGGTCCCTCCCCCGCGACCGCCGGTTCCGCCGGTGGTCGAACCACCGCTGCCACCGCCTCCGCCCCTGCCCGCGGCTCCACCAGCGCCCGCGCCGGTGCCCGCCCCGCCAGCCGTGCCGCTGCCGCCAACGCCACCGCGGCCCGCTGTGCCAGCGCCGCCGCTCACACCGGCGCCGCTGCCGGAGCCACCGCCACCACCGGTGCCCCCAGCGCCGGCCGTCCCGATGGTCCCCGCCGTACCGGTGGTGCCGCCCGTCCCGACGCTGCCGCCCCCACCGGTGCTACCGCCCGTGCCGCTGCCGGCCATGCCGCCTCCGCCGTCGGCGCTCCCCGGATCGGCGTCGCCGCCGCACCCGACGACGGCACCAAACAGAAGGAACATCATCCACCTGGAGAGGCCTCGGTGTCGCATCGCGCGGTCCATTTCCGAGGGGTTAATGCCCGGGGCAGGCCCGATCCATCAATAAATCGGAAGGACTGTTCACCTTGGCGCGGCACTCAGATATGGCGAACAGAACCGTTCGGGAAAAGCGTAGGGCTAGCGCGGGCCGAGGTCGCACTTGCGGAGCTCACGCTCGGTGAAGCGGTCGGCGGTCGTCAGCGCGGCGCGCGAGTACGCGCCGCTGCCCCGGACCTCGCCGCCGAGGTGCGGTGACGCCAGCGTCCCCTGGACCCGGCAGTCCAGGCCGACCGTCACGTTCGGCACGAACGGAACACGCACCTCCACAGCGTCGTCCGGTCCGGTGAGTCGCACGTCGAGGGTGACGCGGTCGAGGGGGCTCGGGCGATCCGCCGGACGCTTCGCAGGCGCTGCCTTGTGCTGCTTCGCGCCTTCGGCGTCCGCGTCTTTGCGCTGCTGTCTGAAGTCGAAGACGGTCGGTCCCAGGCGCACCTCGCCCGTCAGGCGCAAGCGATGGTCCACGTCCTCCGCCAGCCGGAGCCCCAGCGCCAGATCCTTGACGCTCAACCCGGACACAGGTCTCGTCGTTCCCAGGCCGCGGCCCTGAACGGTCACGTCGACATCGTCGAACGGCAACGGCGCCCGCCCCGGTGCCACCGTCAAGTGCCCGGCGCCCTGCGGTCCGGCAATCTTGAGCCAGCCGCCGTTTCCGGTTCGCACCACGAGCGGCCCGACCGCCAGCTTGCGACCATCGATCGCGACCGGTCCATTCACGTTGACCGTGCCCACCGGCGAGCGCGGCCAGCTCACGCGCAGGTCGTCGAAGTTCGCCTGGCCCGTCACGCGTGGCGCGCGCACCGCACCCGTCAGTTGCGCCACGACGCGCGCCGTGCCGCCACTGGTCGCGCCGTCCCCGAGCCAGCGCCCGAGCCCACGTCCGTCGACGGTGGCGCTCACCTCAGCTTCGAGCGTGCCGTCCTGCGGATGGCTCCAGTCGATGTGATGAACCCGACCCGCAACCTTCGCGTACGCGTCGCCCGCGCGCACTTCCAGGCCCGGAACGCGGACCGCGTCGCCGCCCAGCTCTATCTTCGTCGGTGGCACCGTGATGGCGGCCCGCAGCCGCGCCGACGCGACGGACAGGCCATCGACCACCGCGATCGTGCCGTCGACACCGGCCAGCGCTTTGGGATAGCGCGCGTACGGCCACAGGCCGCTACCGTTACCCGTCGCATCTGCGGCGGCCTGCCAGCTCACGTCCGCGGTGATCACGCCCGCCACGTTCCGGATTCGCAGCGCCGGAAGCTTCGCCTTCAGCAGGCCCACATCCACCCGGCCCAGATCCACCCGCCCGTTCACCGATGCCGTGCCGCGCTCGGGCCGTAGGCGGGCAGCCACTTTCAACGCGACGCCGCTTCCGCTGATCGAAACATCGCCGGTCGCGGTCGTCCGCGGCGCGCGACCCGGCGCCGTCACGACGACGTTCCCCGACGCACGCAGGCCCAGAGCAGCGGCGGGCTGCGGCAACCACGAGCCGAGGCGCACGTCGCGCAAGCTGACGGACACGAAGTCATCCCGCCGCGCGTGCCGGCGGAGCTGCCCGCTCACGTCGACCCCGTCGATGAGCGCCCCTTCGAACCGCGTCCCGTCGGCTATGCCGTGAAGAACGATCCTGCCGTCGCCGAGTTGCCGTCCCGCCCAGCGCACGCCCGTCGTCGCCAGCTCGCCCGACAGGCGCGGCTGCGCGATGGATCCGACGAGTCGAAACGACGCATCCAGCTGGCCGCGCAGGACGCGCGCCAGCGGCGCCGCCTGCCCAGGTGCGCGCACCCCAGCCACGCCCGGGATGTGCGCGAGCGGATAGCCGCGCACGGCGACGCGCAGATCACCCTGGCCATCGAGCCGCAGGGAGCCGCCCGCATCGATCGCGCCGCCGCCCACGCGCTCGATCGACAATGGCTGGACGGCAACCGCCCGCCCGGGCTCGAAGCGAACGCTGACCAGCGGCGGCAGCGCGAACGTCTCGCCGAAGATCGCCACCTGCGACGCGGGATCGACCTCCGCCCGGAAGCGGAACGCCGCGGAGCTCGGTTCGCGATCGGCACGCAGGCTGAGCCCCAGCTGCACGCCCGGTCCTCGCGCGCGCAGCGACGCGACCCGCAACACCTCGCGGCGCAGGGAGATGACGCCGAGGCCGATTCTGAGCTCGTCCGCGGAGCTCGGCCCCTCCGCGCGGCTGATGACGATCCGCCGTGGCCCGGGCGCCCGACGGCTGCGCACGAGGTCGAGCTCGAGGCGATCCACCGAAGCCGACGTGTCGATCGCCTTGGACCCGAGCTTCGCGCTCACCGCGATGCGCCCGTCGAGCCGCCCGCCGAGCAGATCGCGCTGCGACGCCGGAACCAGCGGCGCGGTGTCGAGCGCGTCGAAACGGACGTCGGCCTCGTAGTGCCGGTCGGGCAGCAAGCCGGCGTTCAACGCGACGCCGTTCCCGATCAGCGCGGCCGTTCCGGTCAACGCGTTGAACGGACCGTGCAACGAGACCTCGAGTCCCGCGTTCAGGTGCACGAGACGTGCGGCGACATCTGCCCAGGCAGGGTTACGCGCCAGCGCCTGTCCAACCGCCGTGTACCGCGCGTCGATGTCCATCCCCGCAGGCGGCCGGTCCCGCGGGCCGAGGATGTTCGTGAACACCGCCTTGCCTGACAGGACGGCCTGCCCCGTGCGCCCTTCATCGACCTCGAGCAGCAGGTTCCCCGGCGCACCGGCGACCACGGCGACCCGCCCGATCGCCACGCGATCGAACGGCACCTGCGGCGTCAGCCGGTGGCCGGCGGGACCGATACGCAGCGACCCGCCGTGCTCGGCCCGGACACCGGTCACGTCGAACAGTATCTGCCTGCGCGGGCCTTTTCCCCGCACCGACAGACCGCCGACCGCATCGATGGAAGCTAGCGTGACAGCCCAGTCGTCGAACGACAGCACCAGCGTGACATTTCGGAGCGCCAGGCTCTTGATCGTGACCAGATCACCCTGCTGCTGCGGCCCGTGCCGCTTCGGCGGTTCCGGCGCCCCGCACTGTGCGCGGCCCCCGTCAGGCACAGGCTGGATCGTCGCCATGAGTGGGTCGCCGAACCCCTCGTCGATCAGCTGCCACTTCCCATCCGCGATCAGGCCGTCGTCGAACACGAGACGCCACGGCCGCCGCTGCACGGTCACCTTCGTGCGCACGGTGCCCGCGTGGAAAATGTCCTCGCCGCCGGGCGTCTTCAGGTCGACCCCCTCGATGACGACCTCGAACGGACGCTGGCGGAGCAGCGCCAGCGCGACGCCGACGCTGACGTGGCCGCCGGTCACCTTGAGCGAACCGCAGAGCTTCTTCGACGCGTGCGCCACCACCCCAGCCAGGACCGGTCCACGCACGACCAGGGGCACCCCCACCGTCACCACAAGCACGAGCGCGACCAGCGCTGCCAGTGTCCAGGCGGAGATGCGCGCGATCCGCGCGGCAGCTCCCCTCCCCCGTCTCATGCGTCTCCCCGACCCCCTCGATCAACGTATCGCCCGCAGCGCGGTCAGCAACCGCTGGCGTGCACATTCACCGCGAGTCGGTCCGGAACAATTCAGGGATCAGCGGACATGGCCTGAAGGCGATCGGGCCATAAGCCCAGGCGCCTAGGAGAAGATTCTTCGCCGCAAGGCCGCCAGTGGATCTGGCGTGCTGCCGTCACCCCCTTGGCTTTGCGCGACCGCGACAGCGCGGGCGAGCGTCTCGAGCACGTCGATGGCGACCGCCGGCTGGAGCCACAGCGACACCGGGCCGACAGACAGCACGAAGCCCACCTCGGGCTCGCAGATGTCGACTTCGACGGCCCGCCCTTTAATGGTCGACTGTCTGGAGTCCATTGAGCGTTAGTGGCCGGCAGCCGGGCGCGGGTTAGATACTTTCGCGTGGCTCGCATCGCGCTCGCCGACGACACCTGGCTGGACTTCGAGCTCGACTGGCTGTCCGCCGACGAAGCGCAGCGCTGCCTCGGCGCCGTGCGCGCCGAGGTGACGTGGTCCGAGCGCGAGAATCGTCCTGTACGGCAAGCGGATCATGCAACCGCGGCTCGTCGGCTGGGCCGGCGATGTCGCGTATCGCTACTCGGGCCAGACCCTGGAGCCGCGCCCGTTCACCGACACGGTCCGCGTGCTCACCGAGAGCGTCAAGGCGTTCGCCGGCGTCCACTTCAACCACGTGCTGCTCAACCGCTATCGCAACGGCCGCGACAACATGGGGATGCACGCCGACGCCGAGCCGGAGCTGGGCCCCGATCCGGTCGTGGCCACGCTGTCGCTCGGCGCCACCCGCCGCCTCACGCTGGTGCCGCGCCGCCCGCGTGACGGCGAACGCCGCTCTGTCGAGCTGCCGGCCGGCAGCCTGCTGATCATGCGCGGCGCCTGCCAGCGCCACTTCCGCCACGGCATCCCACGCGAGCCGCGCGTCACCGACGAGCGCATCAGCCTGACATTCCGGCACGTTCACACGCCGTAGGCGCGCGCCGGATTCTCCCGGCCTCGCGTTGTCCGGCGCGGCGACCATCCGCAGAGTTGTACGCGGAGGGCCTACGCGTATGAAGAAACGGGCGAACAAGGGGAACGGCAAGCAAGCGAGCGCGACGAACGGCCATGGCGCGCCGCCCGCGACCGACGGCGTGCAGCGGTCGGTACTGCCGATCCCCGATCGCCAGACAGTCGGCATCACGACCTATGACGCCAAGGACCCAAACACCAAGTATCCGCCGATCACGCCGCTGCGCCCGCCGCCGGGCGCGCCCAACGTGCTCGTCTTCCTGATCGACGACGTCGGCTTCGGCGCCTCGACCGCGTTCGGCGGTCCGTGCCACATGCCGACGGCCGAGCGGCTCGCGGCTGGCGGCCTCAAGTACACGCGCTTCCACACCACGGCGCTGTGCGCGCCGACGCGGGCCGCGATGCTGTGCGGCCGCAACCACCACTCGGTCGGCATGGGCGCCATCACGGAGATGGCGACGTCGGCGCCGGGCAACTGCAGCGTGCGTCCGAAGAACAAGGCGCCGATGGCGGAGATCCTGAAGCTGAACGGGTACTCCACCGCGCAGCTCGGCAAGTGTCACGAGGTCCCCACCTGGGAGACCAGCCCCGTCGGTCCGTTCGACCGCTGGCCGACAGGCTCGGGCTTCGAGTACTTCTACGGCTTCGTCGGCGGCGAAGCGAACCAGTATTACCCCGGGCTGTTCGAAGGCACGTCGGCGGTCGAGCCGCCCAAGACGCCGGAACAGGGCTACACGCTGAACGAAGATCTCGGCGACAAGGCGGTCAAGTGGCTGCGCCAGCAGAAGGCGCTGTCGCCCGACAAGCCGTTCTTCATGTACTACGCGCCGGGCGCCACGCACGCGCCGCACCACGTGCCCAAGGAGTGGTCGGACAAGTACAAGGGCAAGTTCGACGGCGGATGGGACAAGCAGCGCGAGGCGACGTTCGCGCGCCAGCAGCAGCTGGGCGTGATCCCCAAGGACGCCGCGCTGACGCCCCGACCGAAGCAGATCCCCGCGTGGGACGACATGCCGGCCGAGATGAAGCCGATCCTGGCGCGTCAGATGGAGATCTACGCCGGCTTCCTCGAGCAGACCGATCACCACATCGGCCGCGTCGTCGCCGCGCTCGAGGAGCTCGGCAGCCTCGACGACACGCTGATCTATCTCGTCATCGGCGACAACGGCGCGTCGGCGGAGGGCAGCCTCAACGGCTGCTTCAACGAGATGACGACGCTCAACGGTATGCCCGGCATCGAGACGCCGGCGTTCCTGCGCTCCAAGATCGACGACTTCGGCACGCCGGCGGCCTACAACCACTACGCCGTCGGCTGGGCGCACGCGATGTGCACGCCCTACCAGTGGACCAAGCAGATCGCGTCGCACTGGGGCGGCACGCGCAACGGCACGATCGTCCACTGGCCGAGCGGCATCGACGCGAAGGGCGAGACGCGATCGCAGTTCCACCACGTCATCGACCTGGCGCCGACGGTGCTCGAGGTCGCCGGCCTGCCCGAGCCCGAGATGGTGAACGGCATCTCGCAGGCGCCGTTCGAGGGCGTCAGCATGGCCTACAGCTTCGACGACGCGGACGCGCCCGAGCGCCACGAGCTGCAGTACTTCGAGATGTTCGGCAACCGCGGCCTCTACCACCAGGGCTGGACGGCGGTGACCAAACACAGCACGCCATGGACGACCGAGAAACCACCCGCGTTCGACGACGACGTCTGGGAGCTGTACGGACCTGACGACTGGACGCAGGCGAACGACATCGTCGCGGCCAACAAGGACAAGCTGGCCGAGATGCAGCGGCTGTGGCTGATCGAGGCCGAGAAGTACAACGTGTTGCCGCTCGACGATCGCCGCTATGAGCGCATCAACCCCGACATCGCGGGCCGGCCGCAGCTGGTGACGGGCACCAGCCAGACGTTGTACTCCGGCATGCGCATCACCGAAACGTCCGTGCTGACGGTCAAGAACAAGTCCCACTCGGTGACCGCCAAGGTCACTGTTCCGGCCGGCGGCGCCGAGGGCGTGCTCATCACCCAGGGTGGACGCGTCGGCGGCTGGAGCCTGTACGCCAAAAACGGGAAGCTGAAGTACTGCTACAACTTCTTCGGCATCGAGGACTTCTTCGTCGAGTCGGACAGCGCCCTGCCGCCCGGTGACCACGAGCTACGCATGCGCTTCAAGTACGACGGCGGTGGCGTGGCCAAGGGCGGCGACGTCACGCTGGAGATCGACGGCAAGCAGATCGGCAAGGGGCGCGTCGAGCACACCATCCCGATGGGCTACTCCGCGGACGAAGCGTGCGACGTCGGCGCCGACAGCGGCTCACCGACTTCGCCCGACTATGGCCCGACCGGCAACGCCTGGAACGGCAACATTGCCTGGGTCCGCATCGACCTCGGCGACGACAGCCAGGACCACCTGGTGCCCGTGGAAGACCGCGTCCGCCGCGCGATGGCCCACCAGTAACAACTTCCTGGAATTACCTGCCCGGGGCGTTGACGGCTCAGGTTCCGTCCTTAGTTTGTCGCCGGCATGCAGGCAAACCCCGAACCGGCGCCCAGCTCCACGCTCGCGGCGGGCACTTGCCTGGGCAAGTACCAGGTGGTGCGCCTGATCGGCGAAGGCGGCATGGGCGCGGTCTACGAGGGGGTCCACCTCGCGATCGGCAAGAAGGTCGCGATCAAGATCATGAGCCCCGACCTGGCGGCGAATCCCGACGCCCGCGCCCGCTTCCTGCGCGAGGCCCAGCTGACGTCGCGGGTGCGCCACCCGCACGCGGTCGACGTGACCGACATCGGCAGCGAGGGCGGACAGCCGTTCCTGGTCATGGAGCTGCTCGAAGGCGAAGATCTCGCCAGCTTCATCGAGTGGCGCGGGCGGCTACCGCTCGAGCAGGCCGCGGACATCATGCTGCCCGTCGCGGCCGCCGTGGCGGCGGCGCACGACGAAGGCATCGTCCACCGCGATCTGAAGCCACACAACATCTTCCTGTCGCAGACGCGCGACGGGGCGATCGTCCCCAAGGTCGTCGACTTCGGCATCTCGAAGGCGCCGGCAGATCAGCTGCCCGCGATCGGTCCGGCGCTGGTGGTCACGCCGGTGGTCCAGAAGACCGTCGGGCTGATGGGCTCGCTGGGATATCTGTCGCCGGAGCAGCTCGAGGGGGCGCGAACAGCCAGCCCCGCGAGCGACCAGTACGGGCTTGGCATCATCCTTTATGAGTGCGTGACCGGCCGCCCGCCGTTCCCGGGCGACGACGTCACGAAGATCTTCGGCGACATCTTGAAGGGCAGGCGGCCCGCCGCCGACGAGCTGCGCCCCGGCTTGCCGGAGGGCTTGCAGCGCATCATCGACCGCGCGACCAGCCGCGATCCGGCGACACGGTTCCCGTCGGTGCGCGCGATGGGGAAAGAGCTGCTGGCGTTCGCCACGCCGAAGGCGGCGCTGACGTGGGCGAGCACCTTCAATGAGGTATCGGACGCGATACCGCCGCTGCCGATTCCGCGGCGGTCCTTCGCGCGCTGGATCGTCGCGGCGCTGGCGGCAGTGGTGCTCAGCGCTCTGGTGGGGGCACTCAGGTGGACCGCGTCGCGTGCGCCGACGCCACTCACGATCGAGACGCCGTCTACCGCGACGACGCAGACGGTGAAGCGGCGGATCGTGATTCCGGGCGTGCCCCCGACCGGCCAGCTTCACCGACAGAAAAAGTCATCGCGGTAGGGCCCCGTCGCGCCGTTCGTCAGCGCGCGCCGGCGCGGCCCGCCAGAGCTCGAGCATGTCGTTCAGGGTTGCCGCCCCTCGCGGCGCGGGGGTTCATCCGCATGTTTTCCGGGGCATGCACGCGGTTCTGGCGGCGCTCCTCGACGTCCCTGCCGCGGTCGTGCTGGCGCTGGTGTTCCTGCTCCCCGCGATCGAAGCGTCCACGCTGGCGGGCGTCGTCATCCCGGGCGAGACCGCGCTGCTCTACGGAGGCGTGCTCGCCTGGTACGACCGCGTACCGCTGCCGGCGGTGTTCGCGGCCGGGGCGCTGGGCGCCATCGTCGGTGACTCGATCGGCTACCTGGTGGGCGCACGCTGGGGCAAACCGATCGTCGAAGGGCGCATCGGGCGGCTGATCGGCGAGCAGCGCTGGGCGCGCGCCCGCCGTCACCTTGCACGCAAGGGGCTGTTCACGATCATCGTCGGCCGCTTCCCGCCCGTCGCGCGCACGCTGGTGCCGATCCTGGCGGGCAGCGCGCGCATGCCATACCACCGGTTCCTGCTCGGCAACGTCGTGGGCGGCGTGGTGTGGGCCATCGCCTCGACGCTGCTCGGTTACCTTGCCGGCGACGCCTGGCGGCGGGTGGAGCGAATCCAGCACATCGTGGGACTGGTCATGGCCGCGGCGGTCGTCGCCGCTGTCGTCACGCTGATCGTGCGGCGCCGTCGCCGCCGGCGTGCCAGCGGTGGCCACCACGCCGCCGCCCGTGCGTGACGGCTTACGGGCAAGGGGGGATCGCCCGGTTCGTGTTCTTGTCGTTCGCCTGGTCGTTGCCCTGGCCCTGGATGTAGTACGCGGAGATCCAGCCGCGCCCGCCGGTGTCGAGGTCAGTCCACAGCCACCAGTGATTGAAGTTGCCCTGGGAGTCGCGCACCTCGCCGCCCCATCGCCGGCACCACACGTATTGCGGGTTCGACCCGGTGTAGCTCCGGCCGACGATCGAGCAGGAGTTGTTGGGTCCGGCGCGGCCGATCGCGGTCGTGAAGATGTTGATCCACGACTTCGTGGCCGGCCAGCTGCTCGGCGCGGCGCACAGCGGCGGCGGTGTGGGAGGCGGGGGCGGCGGCGGCTCGCAGGTGCGCGAATCGATCACGACCGTCTGGTTCGACGAGATCTTCACCCAGCCGTCCGAGTTGCTCTCGGAGTTGGCGCGCGTCCATGTCTTGGCCTCCCCGCCGATACCGCCACGGTCCGTGCAGTATTCCGGGATGTACCAGTAGTCGACATCGATGCCGTCGTTCCAGTAGCCACCCAAGGTGGTGTCTGGTTCGACGATGCCGTAGGTCCAGGCTTCGTTGGGGTCATCGGTGTTCTTCCACTTGACGCCAATACGGGTGTTGGCGGTGTGGTTCTGGAGCGCGCCGCAAAGCGGTGACGGCGGCCATCCCCATAGCTCGCAATCGTCTGCGGCAGCTGGGCGCTCGTTCACCACGAAGACGGCGGCGACGGCGAGCGCTGCCGTCGCGAACCGCAGAGACATCGAGATCGTCTTGGTCATACCCGCTTTGAGGCGGAGGCTGCGATCTTTTTCGCACGTCAGCGAACCGCCCGGAGGCTCGGCGGCTGAATGGTGAGCCGCCTCAATGCGTCGGGCGCGGCGGCATCCGGGGCAGCCGCACCGTGAAGGTCGAGCCCTCGTCGACGCGGCTCTCCACGGTGATCGCGCCGCCGTGCGATTCGACGATCGAGCGCGCCAGGTAGAGCCCCAGCCCGAGCCCGCCATAGTGGGTGCTCGACACCGCACGCTCGAACCGATCGAAGATCTTCGGCAGGCGATCGGCTGGGATGCCGATGCCGTGGTCTGTCACCTGCAGCTCGGCTGCCTGGCCGGCGTCACGGACCATCACCTCGATGGGCCGACCCGCCCCGAACTTGATGGCATTTGCGAGCAGGTTCGTCACCACCTGCTCCAGCCTGCTCGCGTCCCAAAATCCGACGACAGACCCGACGCCGGGGCCCGGGCAGTCGACCGACAGGCGGCAGTCGGCGCGCGCCAGATCGAACTCGAAGTGTTGCGCGACATCGCGGACCAGCGCCCCGAGGTCCATCTCGGCGGGCGACAGCGTCGCCTGCCCCTGCTCGATGCGCGTCACGTCGAGCAGCTCATTGACCAGGTGCTCCAGCCGCTCGGTGCTGTGCAGGACGCGCTGAAGACGCCCCAAATGCGCCGCGGGCAGCGGCCCAGATCGGGTCCCGTGAATCAGCGATTCGATGGTCAGCTTGAGCGACGTGATCGGCGTCCGCAGCTCGTGGGAGGCCGTCGACAAGAACTGGTCCCGCAAGTGGACCGCGCGCTGGGTCTCGACGAGGAGTCGGGCGTTGTCGATGGCCAGCGCGGTGCGCCGGCCAATCTCGACCACGAGCTCGACGTCGGCTTCGCCGAAGCGTTCGGGCGTCGCCGAACCGAGCGACAGCGCGCCGAACAGCGCTTCCCGGGCCACCAGCGGCACGGAGAGCCCGCTCCGTGCGCCCAGCATCTCAATGATCTCGAAGTGACGATCATCCACGCAGAGGGGGCGGACGTCTTCAGGCGTGACGTCGCGAAGGTGGGTCGGGGTGCCGCGCTCGATGACACCCGTCGCCAGTGAGCGGATGCCGAAGCGCGGGGAGTAGCGCTGCGACAGCTCGCGCATCAGCGGCTCGTTCGCCGGATCCCGGTGCGCCGCCGCGATACGGACGATGCGATCGTGGTCGACGATGTCGATGACCGCCCAGTCGGCGAGCTCGCGCGCGCACAGGCGGGTGAGCGCATGGAAGACGTCTTTGTAGTCGAACGTCGACGACACCAGCGCCGTCGCTTCACCCAGGATGAGCGCCCGCCGGCTGGCGGCCTCGGCTTCGACGCGGCCTTCGCGTTCGCGTTCGAGCAGGAAAGCGTTCTCCAGCGAGATCGCGACCTGAGCAGCGATGAGCTCCAGCGCCACGAGCCGGTCGGGGGTGAACACGCCCGGCGCCAGATCGTTCTCGAGGTACAGCAGCGCCACGACCCTGCCCTCCCTGCGGATCGGCAGGCAGAGGAGGGAGCGCGGACGGGCGCGCGCCAGATACGGATCCGCCGCGAACCGCCCCGCGTCGGCGGCGGCGTCATCGAGCACGACGCGCTCGCACGTGCGCGCGACGTAGTGAAGGAGCGAGTCGGGCATGCGGCCCGCGGCCACGCGCGCCGCCTCGACCGGCTCGGCGGTATCGCCCGCGTCCTTCTCCGGCGCCAGCGTCTGCTCGGCCGCGAGCTCGAGCTCGCCGGCGTTCACGCGAACGAGACCCGCCCGCCGCGCGCCGCCCTGCTCGATGACGATGTGCAGGAGCGTGCGAACGAGGTCTTCACGGCCCATGGTCCCGGAGATGGTCTGAGAGGCCTTGATCACCGCCAGGAGGTCCAGTTGATCAGCGGAGGTCGCCGGGATGTCGCCGAGCGCGAGGGGTGACACCGCCGGCTGCTTGCCGAGGCCGGGGTGGAGCCGGGTGAACTGCTGCAACTGTTGCACCTTGCCCTCGGCGCCCCAGCGCCGGTAGAGCGCGCACGCCTCCTGCAAGTAGGCGTCGGCGAACAGCGGGTAGCCGCGCGCGCGCCAGAACCGGGAGGCCATCTCGTAGGCGATGGCCTCCTTGTGGACGAACCCGCTCGCGCGCGCCGCGGTCAGCGCCCACTCGTACAGGCGCTCGGCATCCGCGACACGCCCGTCGATGCGGGCGATCTCGGCGTCGGCCAGCGCCGCCCGGCTGCGGAAGTTATCGGGGCAGTGCGCGGCCCACTCGCCCAGCCGGCGGGCGTGCGCGACCAGGGCATCTCGGTGCCACGCGCGATCCTCGGGTGACACCTCGTCGTGGCGCGCAGCGTGAGCCAGCGCGGCGTAGAAGTGGTACTCGGCCGTCTCGAAGAACTCGGTCGACGTCCACAGCAGAGGTGCCGCCCTGTCGGCACACGCCACGGCGGCGGCGAAGTCGTTTCCGTGGAAGCGGGCCTGCAGCTTCCGGATCCAGTACCAGCAGGCGGTGATCGCCATGCGCGGATCGCGCAGGCGCGCTTCGAACGCTTCTTCGTCGAGGTCGGCGTCCGTCAGCGAGCCGAACCGGGGCAGCAGCCCCCGGAGCATGCGGATGAGCTGCCGGTCCATCGCGATGGCGGCGGCGACGAGGTCGAAGCGCGCTTTTGTGTAGCCGAGCGCCTCGTCGACCTCCCTCTGCGTTTCGGCGAGCGGCGCGCCCTGCGCGAGGAGGGAAGTGATCAGGCAGGTGCGTGCGTAGCAGGAGTACGACGTGTTGCCTGTCTCGTCGGCCGCGGTGGCGGAGCGGCGGATCAGCCCGAGCCCCGTCGACAGGTGTTTCGTCCACGGCATGACCAGCGCCGCGAAGTTCAGGTACACCGCTGCCCTGAAACGCGACAGGCCGTGCTGCTCGACCAGATCGAACCCGAGCTTGCCGAACCGGAACCCCTTCGCGTAGTCGCCGGAGCGGCGCCCGATGATCGACGCCAGCCGGACGTAGGCCAGGCTGGAGGCGTCGCTGTTTCCGTGCGCGAGGCTGAGCCTGGCGACACGCCCGACCACCAGATCGTGCAGGTTGGTGTCGGTGATCAAGGCGGGCGAGAAGGCCGCCAGCAGGACATCCATCGTCGCCCGGCAGTCGGGGTCGCGGGCCGCCGGCAGATCGGCGAGCGATTCGATGGACCGGTCGCCCAGCCCTTGCCAGAGCGGCGCGTACTCCTCGACCACCTCGGTCTCCGTCGGGTGAGGCGCCCATTCGATGCCGACCTGCCTCAGGTAGCCCAGGGCCGCCTCGACGGCGCGGGCGGTGCGACCCGAGGTGTGAAACATCTCGACCTGGGCGCAGGTGACGGCGGCGAGGTCGCCGAGCGTCCGCGCGCGCCGGGCCAGCGCCGACAGCCGGTTCTCGGCGGCCCCGGTGTCGCCGCTCAGGTGTTCGCATTCGGCGCGATTGAGCTCGAGGGCGAACGTGAGCTCGTAGCGTTCCTGCCAGCTGTTCTCGGACAGCAGCGCGCAACCGGCCATGAGGTAGGTGAGCGCGGAGGCATAGGCCGCCGAGTCCTTGGCCCGCTTGCCCGCCGACAGATTGATCTCGGCCACCCTCTCGCGCTCCTCCGGCGAGGCGATCAAGGACGCCCCGAAGTTCAGCTGCGTCGCGATCTCGAACGTCCTGTCGCCCCGCTGGGCGGCCGGCGTTCGCGCCCACAGCCGGCGGCCAATCTCGAGATGCAGCCCCGCCCTGTCGCTGTCGGGAACCAGCGAGTAGGCAGCCTCCTGCACACGGTCGTGCGGGAACCGACAGCCATGGTCCATGCGGAGCATCAGGTCCTCCTCGACCGCCGCGTTGAGCACCGGTTCGGGATCGCGCCCGAGCACGTCGGCCATCGCTCGACCGTCGACGATGCCGCCGATGTGGGCGGCCATCGACAGGGCTTCCTGCGTCTGACGGGGCAGCGCGCGAAGCTTGGCCACCATCAGATCCCCGACGTTGTCGGTCGTGCGCTCGGCGCGGACGCGCGCCATGTCCCAGGTCCAGCGGCCGGTGGCACGATCGAAGGTGATCAGTCGCTTCGAGTACAGCCCGGTCAGGAAGTGGACGACGAAGAACGGATTGCCGCCGGTCTTGTCGCGCACCAGGCGCGCCAGGGGGGCGGCCTCCGCCGCCGAGCGATGGACGGTGTCGGCGACGAGCCGGTCCACCGCATCCCTGGCCAGCGGCGGCAAGGAGATCTCGTGCACGACGGCGCCGCTCGCACGAAGCTTGTCGAGGTTCGCCGCCACGGGCTGCGCGGCTGGGACGTCGTCAGTGCGGGAGGTGGCGATGAGCAACACGTCCCGGGTGTCCGGGTCGGTCGCCAGATCGGCCACCAGGTTGGCGCTGGCGGCGTCCACCCACTGCAGATCATCGAGGAAGAGGGTCAGCGGATGTTCCGGGCGCGCGAAGGCGCAGGCGAACTGACGGACCACCATGCGCATCCGGTTCTCGGCGTCGCCGAGCGGCAATTCGGGCGGCTCGGGCTGCGGGCCCGGACCAATGACCAGCTCGATCTCGGGCAGGATGTCGACGATCAGCCGGCCGTTGGGCCCCAGCGCGTCGATGATGCGGCGCCGCCAGACCGAGATCTGCTCGGTGCTCCCGGTGAGGATGTCGAGCGCGAGCTCACGGAACGCGCGAATGACCGCGAGGTAGGGGATGTCGCGCTTGCCCCGCTCGAACTTCGCCGACACGAAGAACCCTTGCCGTCCAATGATCGGCCGGCGGAGCTCATAGACCACCGCGGACTTGCCGATGCCGGATGGGCCCGAGACCAGCACGAGCTCGGGTTGCCCCGTCGCGACGACGCGCTCGAAGGCCTCTCGCAGCGCTCCGTACTCCGCTTCGCGCCCGTACACGGCCTGCGGAACCAGGAAGCGGTCGGAGGTGTCGTCCGCTCCGAGCGCGAACGGCGTGATGGTGCCCGTCTCGCGCCACTGCCGGAGACACCGCTCGAGATCGCGCTGCAGGCCGGCCGCGCTTTGATACCGGTCGTCGGGGACCTTGGCGAGCAGCTTGAGGACGATGTCCGACAACGCGGACGGCAGCGCGTCGCGGAACCTCACCAGGGGCGCCGGCTTGCGGGCCACGTGACAGTGCACCCAGCCGATCACGTCGCTGGCCGTGAACGGCAGCCGGCCGGTGAGCAGCTGGTAGTAAGTGATGCCGAGCGAGTACAGATCGGATCGACTGTCGACGGCGCGGTTCATGCGCCCGGTCTGCTCGGGCGAGACATACGGCAGCGACTCCTCCAGCAGGCGCTCCGGGCCCGCGGCGGTCTGCTCGCGCGCCACCCGCGAGGCGGCGCCGAAGTTGGCGACCTTGACCCGGCGGGTCTTGGGGTCGAAGAGGATGCTGCCGGGGTTGAGGTCCTTGTGAATCAGCCCGCGGCTGTGGATGTCCCCTACCGCGGCCGCCACCGCGATCGCGAGCGGGAGAAAGTCGTCGACCGATAGCGGCGCCGTGATCAGCCGATCCAAGGACTCGCCCACGAAGTCTTCCAGCTCCAGCGCCGGAACACCGTTGAGCGTCGACAGCGCCAGCGGCTCGACGGCGGGCAGGCCGTGCAGCATCGACCGCAGATCCAGCTCGTGTTTGAGCCGCTCTATCTTCCCGGCGACAGGGTCATTTCCATCGAGGACCCTGAGGACGACCTTGTGGCCGTCCGCCTTCCTCACCGCTCGGTAAACACTCGTTCTTTGCCCCTGATGAAGCTTCTCACCGAGAGCATATCTCTGCGTGCTCTCTTCCATTCGCCACCCCTCACAGGGACGACGCCATTTTCCACCACCAATTCATTAGGGGCTCGCGGACTGCGGGGGTCAACCTCGTGGGCACCGTTCGTTGATAGGCCGTTGCCCTCATCCTGGCGGTCAGGCATTGCGGGGAACCTCCCGCGGGCTCAGCTTCGCTGACGCGCCTGGCGCGGGCGGGGCGACGCGATGCTTCGACACCTGATCCGGATCCGCTACCTGGCCGTCGTCGTCGCGCTGGTCTTCGCGGTGCACGCGGCCGGCTTTCTCGTGCTCGGTGTGCTGCGGGCCTTCCAGGCCTACCACCTGCTCCTGAGGCCGGAGGCCTTGCAGGGGAAAGACCCGCCGGGCGTCCACATCGCCGAGTCGGTCGACGCCCTGCTGTTTTCGCTGGTCCTGCTGGTCCTGTCCCTCGGCACCGCCGGCCTGTTTCTCACCCATACCGACGACGGCGCGAAGACGGACCTTCCCCAATGGATGCGCATCAAGAGCCTGACCGAGCTGAAGCTGCTGCTGTGGGAGGCGATCATGGCGACGCTGGTGGTCGCGGCGGCGAGCGGCTTCATCGCCGCCATGCCTAACCTCGAGTGGAAACACCTGGTCCTGCCGGTCGCGATCCTGGTCCTTGCGATCAGCTACTTCCTCTTGAAGCACACCGAATCGAAGCACTGACAGGCGCTCTACCGGGGCGTGCCGAACCAGGTGGTCAGGGCGTCCCGAAGGCCCTGGTCCGTGCCGTCTCCGACCCACGCGACGTATCCGTCGGGCCGGATCAACACGGCAGAGGGAGCGGCGACCGCGCCGAGCACCGGGAGCTCCCACACACCAGCGTAGCGAGCGTCGACCCGCGCCACCCGATCCGCCCATGGCGCGACGTCGAGCGCGCCGGGCTCGCCGAGATTGAGCAGTACCGGTCGGGCATCGTGCAACAACGTGAACACGCGCCGTGGGCCGTCGGCGGTGACCACGTCGAGATCGGGCATGCGGCGCCCGAGCAGCGCGTGTCCCGTGCCGAGGTCGTAGTGAATATCCAGACCTGAGATCATTCCGGCGTATCGCCTGCGCGGCTCGTCCATCTTCATCAGGCCGGACAGGGTCTCGCGCAGGGCGTTTGTCCGTTCGTCGCCGCGGTTGAGCGCCGTCATCGCCATGGTGGTCTTGAGCACGCGCGCGCCGATCGGGTGTCGCTCGGCCTGGTAGCTATCGAGCAGGCTGTCCGGCGATGTGCCGTTGACCACCTGGGCCAGCTTCCATCCCAGGTTCACGGCGTCCTGGACACCGATGTTGAGTCCTTGTCCGCCTACCGGGGAATGCACGTGCGCCGCGTCGCCGGCCAGGAGCACCCGTCGCTCTCGGTAGGACGCCGCCTGCCGGGCGGTGTCGGTGAACCTCGACAGCCACGTGGCGTTGTGAGCACCGTAGTCGGTCCCGTAGACGGCGATGAGCGCCTCGCGAAGATCGTCCAATGTCGGATCGTTCGGCTCGTCGCCTTGCCTGACCTGCTGCTCGATCAACACCGCTCGCACGCGCTTGCCGTCCTCGAGCCTGCCGAGGCCATTGACGCCCTTGTCACCACGGCGGATGCCCAGCGCGGGCTCGCCGGTCATCTCGACCTCGGCGATCAAGTAGCTGACGGACGCATCCCAGCCCGGAAAGTCGATGCGGGCTTGCTTGCGGATCAGGCTGCGACCGCCGTCGCATCCGACGAGGTACTTCGCCCGCAACGAACCACCGTCGGACAGCGCGACGTCGACGCCGGTGTCGTCCTGCGACGAAGCCGGTCACCTCACGTCCTCGGTAGATCGGCACCGCCAGCTCGTCGACCCAGGCGGCGAGTGTGCGCTCGATGGGTTCCTGCCACAGCGCGAGCCCGTAGTTGTGGCGGGTCGGAAAGTCGCTGAGGTCGAGATCGCCGAGCGTCACGAACGTCCCGATCTGGGCGACCTTTCCTTGTGCGAGGAAGCGATCCGCGATTCCCCGCTGATCGAGCACCTCGATCGTGCGTGAATGCAGACCGCCTGCGCGCGAGCCGGCGACGTCCTGGTTGGCGCGCCGCTCGACGACGGCGACGTCGACCTTCGCCAGCGCGAGCTCGGCCGCCAACATCAGCCCCGTCGGGCCTCCTCCAGCGATGACCACTGCATGGGTTTTTGTCATGGTCGACGACCCTGCGGCATGACCGGGGGATTGCCGCAATCCCCTATGTCTGGCATAAGTTGAGAGTGGAGAGGGCGGGAGTCGAGGGTCAGGCCTTCGCTCCCGGGCACTGCTGGCCGCCTGCGTCGTCGGGCTGAGCCGCTGCCCGCGAACCCCGACACTGTTACGCACTATGCGCGAACGTCTCTTGCCACTGGCACTCGTCGGGGCCGTCAGCTGGATCATGTATGGATGCGGCGGGGGCGCGGGAATGGACACCGGCGCCGGCGGTGACACGGGGACGGCGGGCAGCGTGGGTGCCGGCGGCAGCGGCGACACGACCGGAGCGGCGGGTTCCGGGAGCAGCGCGGGCGGCGGCGGCAGCACCGCCGCGGCGGGACGGGGCGGTACCACGGGAGCGGCCGGCCGCGGCGGGACGACAGGCACCGCGGGCGCCGCGGGACGCGGCGGCACCGGGGGCGGCGCGGCTGCCCCGAGCTGCACCTGGCCGACGCCGGCCAGCACTGTGATGCTGTCGGCGACGCAGACGATCGCCGGCACCTACGACGGCGGCATGCGCCGCTTCGTGGGCACCGGACCGCTCGGCAGCAGCGGCCAGAACGAAGACCAGGGCGCGCTGTTCAACGTGGCCAACGGCGGCACGCTGGAGAACGTGATCCTCGGCAATCCGGCGGCCGACGGCGTCCACTGCGAGGGGACCTGCACGCTCAAGAACGTCTGGTGGGAGGACGTCGGCGAGGACGCCGCCACGCTGCAGGGATCATCGGCCAGCCAGGTGATGACCATCGACGGCGGCGGCGCGCGCGCGGCATCCGACAAGGTCTTCCAGCACAACGGTCCGGGCACGATGATCATCCGCAACTTCTGCGCGCAGGACTTCGGCAAGCTGTACCGGTCGTGCGGCAACTGCGAGGAGCAATACGCGCGCAACGTTCAGGTGCACAACGTCATCATCGTGCCGGGCAGCGGGACGTCGTCGCTCGTCGGCGTCAACGCGAACTACAACGACACCGCGACGTTCAGCGCCATCACGATCCGGGCGCGCGCCAACTCCGTCACCATCTGCACGCGCTACAACGGCAACGACACGGGCGCCGAGCCGACGTCGGCCGGATCCGGTGCCGACGGCACGGTCTGCAAGTACGCCGCGTCCGATATCACCTGGATGCCGTAGCCCGGCCTCACGCCGGATCGTCAGGCCGGCGCCCCGTCGAGGAGCGACGTCACCTGCGACGGCTGCGTCCCGCGCGGCAACCACACGACGAAGCGCGCCCCCTTCCCCGGCTCGCTCTCGACGTTGAGCGTCCCCTGGTGTGACCGGACGATCTGGGCGCTGATGTAGAGGCCCAGGCCGAGGCCGCCGAAGTTCTTTGTCGAGACCGCGCGCTCGAATCGCCCGAAGATCCGCGCCTGATCTTCCTGCGGAATGCCGATACCGAAGTCGCGCACCTCGATCTCGACGTGATCGTCGCTGGCGCGGGCGCGCACATCGATCGGGCTACCGGCCCCGAACTTCATCGCGTTGCTCATCAGGTTCGTCAGCACCTGCTCGATGCGCACGCGGTCCCACGTCACGCTGACGTCGGCGGGGACGGACACGCTGACCTGGCAACCGGCGCGGCGAAAGTCGGGCGCCATCGTCGACACCACACCGTCGACGATCTCGTCCAGGTGGCTCTCCTCGATCCGCAGCGCGAGCCGATTGCTCGCCAGGCGCGACACGTCCAGCAACCCGTCGACGAGGACCGACAGTCGTCGCGCCTGGCCCTGCGCCGCGGCCACGCTGCGCGCGGCGCGGCCGAGGCCGGGCTTTTCCTGCTCGATCGCGCGCGACAGGATCTGGACGTGCAGCAGCAGCGACGTCAGCGGCGTGCGCAGCTCGTGGGCGGCGACGGCCAGGAAATCGTCGCGCGCGCGCACCGCGTCCAGCGCCTCGGACAGCAGCCGACCATTCTCGAGGCTGACCGCCGCCCGCGCCGCGAGATCGCGCGCCAGCACGACGTCCTCGCCCGCGTACCGGTGCGGATCCACGCTGGCGGCCAGCATCATCACCCCCTCGACGCCGCTGCGCCCGTCGATCGGCACGCAGAGCAGAGACCTCATTCCCAGCGCGCGCAAGGTGCGGAGGTGCTCGGGGTCGCGCGTGCCCACCACCGGCCAGCCCGGCGCATCGGGCATCAGCTGCTCGGGCGCGATATCCTCGTAGAGCGCGGGCTCGCCGGTGCGGAACACGCGTGGCGCCCCCTCGAGCGCGTCGGCGTCGGGCGTGCACCCTTGCAGCGAACGCAACAGGGGCTGCTTGTGCGGATCTCCGCTCGCCGCCGCCACCAGCATGCCGTCGCCGCTCCAGCCGCGATGAACGACGTAGCTCCAGTCGGCGAGGCCTGGCACCACCGCTGCTGCCAGGGTCTCCAGCGTGGCGCGCGCGTTCATGGTCCGTGACAACCGCTTGCTCCCCTCGACCTGCTGCGAGAGGCGTGCGTTGGCAAGCTCCGTCTCGGCCCGGGCGCGCTGCTCCCTGTGCAGCAGCCGATCCAGCGCCTCGCGCAGGCGGACCTGCTCGCGCAGGTCGACGATGAACGCCACGCCCACCAGCCCGCTGCCCGGGGTACGGTCGCCGCTCGCGAGGTCGTCGACGGCGGCGCCGCCGACCAGCACCGGCACTCGCGTTCCGTCCTTGGTGACGTACACCTTCTCGTAGCTGGTGCACCGGCCGGTGGTCTTCAGCTCGGCGAGCGCGCGCTCGTCCAGGCTGCGAAACTCGGCGGGGGTCAGCGCGCGCCACGACACCTGTCCCGACAGCAGCTCGTCGCGCGAGTAGCCAATGAGCTCGAGGAACGCCTCGTTCGCCTGCGTCACCCGCCCGCCCTCCTCGAAGAAGAAGACGCTGATGACGTTGGCGTCGACCAGCCGACGCAGCTGCCCCTCGCTCAGCTTCAGCGCCTGCGCGGTGCGAGCCTGCTCGGTCATGTCGATCGCGAGCCCGATCGCTCCGACGACAGCGCCGTCGTGATCCTTGAGCGGCTCGACGCGCGCCTGGAAGAAGCGCCCGAACCAGTCCATCTCGAGGACGCTCGACTCGCCCTCGAGCGCGCGGAGGTGACAGGCGATGCCGGGGTGGGTCGGATCGTCGGTCTGGAAGTAGCTGGACACCGGCGTCCCCATCAGCGCCACCTCACCCGACGCCAGCCCCAGCGCCGCCAGCCCGCCGCCGGCGCTGAACGTCGTCCGCAGCTCCCGGTCGGTGGTCCAGACGATCGCGGGCAGACGGTCGAGGACGCGGCGCTGGAACGCCTCCGTCTCGCGCAGCCGCTGCTGGCTCGCGATCCGATCTGTGACGTCGACGCCGGTCAGCACCACGAGGTCCGCGTCGTGCCCCTCGCCCATCAGTTGGACGTCCCAGTCGACCAGCCGCGACGTCGCGTCGTTCACGAGATGAAACATCACTCCCGACGGGAACGCCTCGGGCCGAAACGGGCTGAAGCCGGCCTGCAGGAGGTTGCGCTCGACAGGTAAGCTGGTGAGCTCCCAGATGTGGGCGTCGCCGCACGTCGGGGACAGGCCAGCCGTCTTGCACGCAGCACGGTTGGCGTGCTGGATCGTGCCCGCCCGATCGACGACGAGGACGAGCAGGCGCGAGGCGTCGAGGACCCGCCGCAGGAACCGCGGATCGTCGTCGAACGTTGCCATCGTCGCGGTCATCCCGCGCACCCGTAGCTGTTGGTGACGCTCAGCAGGTCGCCGAGCTCGATGGGCTTTCGCAGCACCGGCAGCGCGGCTGCGCTCCCCAGGTCGCGGTTGAAGGCGGTGATGACCACGACCGGGACGCCGGCGAAGCGGTCGTCCCGGCGGAGCTGTTCGATGACCTGCCAGCCGTCGACGACCGGCATCATCAGGTCGAGCAGGATGAGGCAAGGGCGACGGTGTCGTCTCAGCCAATCCAGCGCCTCACCGCCGTGCGCGGCCAGCGCCGTGGTGTGGTTGTCGAGCTGCAGCGCGAGCTGGACAGTCTCGCGGATGTCTTCGTCGTCGTCGACGATCAGCACAAGACTGGCTCGGTCGCTGTCTACGCCCACGTCCACACCCCCGCTCGTCCATTCGCGGACAGATACAAAACAATCCTGCCACTCGCGACGCCCTGTTCAACAGGGCGGGCGAAGATTGCAGGCGCAACCTAGGGTGACACCGAGGCAGAGCCGTATGCGCTCAGCGGACTGAGGTCATCGCAGGTGCTCCGCTCGCAGCTCGTCCATTCGCTTGGCCCACTCGCGCGGCCCGCCTTCCTGGATCTCGCGCACGATCTTGCGCGCGGCACGCGTCGAGCTTCCTGGCGTCGGGAACCCAGCGCGATCCCCACGCGCCGATCTGCACGACGATCGGCAGCAGCGCGATGGCTTTCTCGGTGAGCGAGTAGATCGCCTTCTGCTTGTGCGTCGGATCATCGGACTTCGTGAGCAGGCCGTGCTCGACGAGCCGCGCGAGCCGGTCCGCGAGGATGTTCGACGAGATGCGTTCGTCGGACTGCAGCAGCTCGCGAAAGTGCCGCTTGCCCGAAAACATCATGTCGCGCAGCACGAGCAAGGTCCACGTGTCCCCGAAGATCTCGAGGGACAGGTTGATCGGACAGTAAGAGCGCGGCTCGGTCGACGCCATGACTGACTGCTTGCATTTTACAACCGGTCGCGTAGATTGGCAACTGGTTGCGAAACGCAATCACTCGCAGCGAGGAGCTCGACCATGTCCTTGGAGACCTACACGGGAAGCTGTCACTGTGGCGCGATCCGCTTCGAGGCCGACCTCGACCTCGACGAAGGATCGAACCGCTGCAACTGTTCGTACTGCGCGAAGGCGCGCGCATGGTTCGCGTTCGCGAAAGGGCCGCAGCGCTTTCGCCTGCTCGACGGCACCGGTGTGTCCGAGTACCGCTGGACGCCGCCCGGTGACCTCGAGCCCCACCTGACGTTCACGTTCTGCCGCACCTGCGGCGTCCGCACGTACGCGCGGGGCAACCTCGACTCGCTCGGCGGCACGTTCCACGCCGTCTCCGTGCCCGCGCTCGATCTCTCGCCCGAACAGTTCGCGGCGATTCCGGTCCGCTACATCAACGGCCGCGACCGCCGCTACGACGAAACGCCCGCCCATCCCGAGGCGATCTGACCATCGGAGGAGACGCCATGACTGAGGTTAGTTCCATCAGGCGTCCCCCGTCGGCGATGGGCCACGGACGGGGCCGCCCGCTAGCGCAATCGGGACACCGAAGTGCGCTTCCTGCCCCTGGAGGTTGGCAGTGGTCGCCGGCCTCGCCCGCCAGCACGTCGTCGCCATCCTCACCGAACAGCTGATCGTTGCCGTTGCCGCCCGCCAGGTTGTCCTGGCTGCGCCCGCGCTGTTCACCTTGCGAAGCAGGTCGAGGCTCCCTACGGCCAGAACTTCGTCAGAACGGCAGCACCGCCGCCGGCCGGGCCTGGGGCAAGCGTGTCGGTGCCCGGCCCGGGATCGAAATCCGTCGCGGTCGTGATGCTGGTCAGCACCACGACGGAGTTGTCCGCCGGCGAAGGTGTGAACGGAACGAAGTAGGCGGCAGGCGTCACCGACCACACGTACTCCATCTGGCTACCGAGCTCGAGCAGTAGCGGTCCGTTCTTGGTGACCACACCGGCGCCGGGATCGACGTCGGGGCTCCCGTACAGCGAGGCCGACAACCACACCCCGCCACCCTTGCGTCGCCGGAGCGACGACAAGTACTCGTCCGACGTCGACCCGATCGTCAACGTCTTCACGTAGCCCCCGGTGGCCGTGAACGTAGTCAGGAAGATGTCCCGGTCCGACGAGTTGGGGTTCCAGTGCGTGCTCGCCGACTCGTGTGAGCCGAGCGGATCGAAGTCGGCCAGCGGGCCCTGGAAGGAGGCGGCAACGGCCCAGCCGCCGCCCTCGAGCCCGGCGACATGGACGGCATCGTTCGAGACATCGGAGCGCGTATCGAAGCTATGCGCCCACTGGAACGTCCCCGCCGAGTTGAACACCGAGACGTAGTCGCACGGGATGCGCGAGATCGTCGGGGTGATCGTGAACACCCCCGGCCCGGGATCGAAGTCCGTCGCCTGCTTGAACCGGCCACCGATGCCGACCGATCCGTCGGGCGCGACGTCGACGCCGTCGAGCGTGTAGGTCGGGATGACGTGGTGCCACGCGTAGGCGCCGTCGCTGGCCAGCTTGAGCACGAAGTAGGTTTCCGTGCTGCTCGCGTTCGTCTCGGGCACCACGGCGGCTCCGGGGTCGAGGTCCAGCGCGCCGAACCAGTTGCCGACGATCGCGACGACGCCGTCCGCACCCACGGCCATATCCATCAACGCCAACCCCTGCGCGCCCCAGGTCTGGGTCGAGATCCAGTTTCCGTTCAGGTCGAAGCGGCTCACGTACCAGGACTGGGCGCCGGGGGCCGTGTGGACCGCCGCGTGGTCCGAGGGGTCGAAGTCGATCGATCCGGCGAAGCTGCCAGCGACGACGAGGCCGCCGGGAACGAACTCGACCCGATAGATAGCGTTGAGCGTGGAGCTGGCGGGCCACGCCCTCGCCCACAGGTAGCGCCCGTCGCGGTCGAGCAGGGTGATCACGACGGCGTACTGGCCGTCCACGGGCGGGCACGTCATCTGAACGCCTGGGCCCGGATCCAGATCGGCGCAGCCGCCCAGCAGGCCGCCAAGCGCGATCTGACCGGACGGGCCGGTGGCGACGGCCCTGTCCAGCGCGCCCGTCAGGTGCGACCACCCGTACGCGCGCTGGCAGGCAGAGTCGGCGCAGCAGCGGCCAGCCGGGCAGGCGCCGAGCGCGCACTCGGACGCCGCGGCGCACGACTCGCCTTCCGCCTTCTTGCAGACGCCGCCGGGGCCGCACGTCGACGTGGCGGCGCAGCTTCGGAAGTCGGTTCCGTGGACGATGGGCAGGCACATACCTTCGGCCCTGGCGACGCCGCAGCTGACGCACGCGCCAGTGCAGGCCGATTCGCAGCACGCCCCGTCGACACAGAAGCCGGAGAGGCACTCGCCGGCCACCACGCACGCCGTCCCCTTCGCCTTGTTGCAGCCGCCGTCGAACGCGCACGTCGGTCCGTCGCTCGCGTCGCCGCCCGGCCCGTCGGTGGGCGGACCGCCGTCGCCGATCGCACCGCCGCTCCCGGACGCGCCGGCCGAAGCGCCACCCGCGCCGGCGCTCGAGCCGCCGCGACCGGCGCTGCCGCCGCTGCCGCCTGACGACTGCCCGCCGGTCCCCGCCGCTCCGCCGCCGCCAGATCCCCCCGGGCGCTTCCGCCCGCGCCGGCCGTGCCGCCGCCGACGCCGCCCGAACCGCCGGTCGCTCCGCTCCCGCCCGAGGCCCCTCCCCCGCCGCTGCCGGGCGAACAGGTGCTCACCCGCACGTCCATGGTGTCCCGGCAGATCGTCACGTCGTCGATCGAGCAGCTCGCCACCCGCACGCGCCCGGTGTCGCACTCGTGGGGCGCACACGTGCAGTCGTTCAGGACCGGCTGGTAACAACATCTGACCTGCCCCGTCGGCAGAGGACAGCGGGTTACGACGGGGCCGTCGAGGACGCCGCTGACGACGTAAGACTCCCCGCAGGAGCAGTAGTTGAGTCCGGCCTGGTTACGGCAGATGAAGGCGGTGCACGAGCAAAAGAAACCACCCTGGCAGCAGACACCGGTGTCGCCGTCGGGCGTGACCACCGACGTCGGCGTGCAGGCAGGCTCCCGCGCGGCGGGCTGTCCCTCGTGGCACTGGCACGAGCCGGTGTTCGTCGTGCAGGTCATCGACGGGCTGGTGCCGCCGGTACCTCCACCCCCGACGCCCACGCCTGCGGTGCCCATTGCTCCGGCGCCGCCTGCCGACGTGCCTCCGCCGCCGCTGGTGCCCGCGCCGCCCCTGCCGCCGTTCCCGGTCGCGGTCGAACCGCCCGAGCCGCCAGCGCCACCCGGTCCACCTCCGGAACCGCACGCAGCGGCTACCAACGACAGGACCAGAAGAGCGCCACCAGCCCGCATCGAGTGCCGTCGGATCACCATTGCCTCGCGGATTGTATCAAGGACGACCGATTTTCTGGCCGGCCCCACGGGCTGTGGCTTGAAGATCTTCCCGGTCACCGTCGGCGGCGGGCGCCGGCTGTTCGCCGAGGGGACGGCCTACGCAGGCTTCGAGCTGGTCGAGAGCAGCGCGTCGCCGAGCGGCGTGATCCTGGCGAAGTACCGCCGGGCCGGCGACGTTAAGTCGGGTTCGTTCGTATAGAAGGCCGCCGCCCGTTGACGGGCGGCGCCGATCTGGCTAGCTTGGAAGGCGTCATGGTCGTGCGTTCGGAGCTTCTGGTCGCGCAGGTTCAGACTGCGACTGCGGCGTCGTATTGGCGCTGGTATGGAGGCTTTGACCTCTTCGCTCCCGGGCGCCACGACCTTCGCAGTCACATCTGACCAACGAGAGGAGGCGCCCCAAGGCGGCGCCCCTCCTCGAATGTGACTCAAAGAGAGAGGCCGTCGCCGGTCGGGCACCGCGACGAGCCATGAGCCAACACACAGCTGAAGAGACAACGGACCCGGTCGCCGATCGCGATCGGTACACGTTCGGCGACACAGCGGTGGCCGCCGATCGACTGGCGCTGCTCGCGGCGACGTACGAGCCCAGCTCGGCGCGCCTCTTGCGGATGTGCGCCAGCCTGGCGCCGCGGCGGGCGATCGATCTCGGGTGCGGCCCCGGGCATTCGACGCGCCTGCTGCACGCGGTGGTCGCGCCGGCGGCGACCCTCGGCATCGACGCCTCGCCGGAGCACGTCGCGCGGGCGCGCGCGTCGGCGCCGCCCGGGATCGCGTACGCCGTTCACGACGTCACCGTCGCGCCGCTGCCGGGCGAGGCGCCGCCCGATCTCCTCTACTGCCGCTTCTTGCTCACGCACCTGCGCGATCCGGCGCGGGTGCTGCGAAGGTGGGCGGCCGCCGCCGCCGATCGCGCATCACTGGTCATCGAGGAGACCGCCGAGATGTCGTCGCCGCATCCGGCGTTCCGTCTCTACTACCGCCTGGTCGGCGCGCTCCAGCGCCACTACGGTCAGGAGCTGGCGATCGGGCGCGCGCTCGACGGTGCGCTGGTCGGCTCCGGCTGGAACGTCGAGATCGGCGAGGTCCGCGAGCTGTCGCTGCCCGCTCGCCGCATGGCGCTGCTGCACCGCCTGAACCTGGCGACCTGGCGGCAGGACCCGTTCGCCCGCGCGATGTTCGCGCCGCGCGAGCTCGACGAGCTGGCCGCCGCGCTGGACGCGATCGCCTCCGGCGCGCCAGACGCGCCCGATGTGCGCCATTCGATGAGACAGCTGGTGCTGATGAAGCAACCGGGCGTGTGAACGAAATCACGCCGGCGGAAGCGGCATCGGCCTTATGATCGGGCGCCCCGATTCGGGGCCGGAGGCGTCATGAGGATGGTCGGGTGGCGACGTGCGCTGGGTGTCCTTTTCGGGTTGGCGTTCGTGGTGCCCGCGTGCGGCGGCGGCGGCGCGAAGTCGCCGGGGACGGGCGGGCAAGGCGGGGTGACGATCGATGGGGCCGCCGGTAGCGACGCTCCCATCGGCCAGGACGCCGACCACACAGTCACCACGTGGCCCGATTTCCCGCCCGGCATGTGCGCCCCGACCCGCCCGGCGGTGCTGGATTCGCCCGGCGTCGTCGATCCCGAGGATCTGTGCAAGCGCCGCTTCCAACCCGATGCGGTCCCGATCGCGCTGGGCGAATGGGGTTACGGGTCGATGGGGATCATCGTGAGCTCGGACCTCGACGCGGCCTGGCCCGACAGTGACTACTTCGTCCTGAGCTCCGGCGTCGCGGACGGACAGGTCGTGCGCGTGACGATCGAAACCGTGTCGGGCGACTTCGTGCCGTACGGCCACTTCAGCTTCAATGGTGGGCTGGGGAGCGGAGCGATGGACGCGCTGCCCGGCGAGCCGGGCAAGGCGAGGCGCGAGCTGATGTGGTCCGGCGGTTCGCTCGAGCTGTACGTGGCAGACAAGCGCGCCATGACCGAGGGCGACACGCACGGCGCCGGCGCCGTGTACCGCGTTCGCTTCGACCTCGTCGACAAGACGCCGGTCGACCTGGGAGCGCTGCCCGCGCTCCGGACCGGCGACTTCACGGCCGAGAGCGTCGTCAGCGTGTATTCGTTCACCGTGCCGGCCCAGCGCGGCCGCTTGCTGCTGAACGCCGCGGCCGGCACGCGCCTCACCGGCCTGCCCCCGTCGCCGCTGTCGATGGCGGCGATGCTGTTCGATCCCGCGAGCAAGAAAAGCGTGAAGCTGGAGAGCCCCTCCTCGCAGCAAGACGTCAAGGTGAGCTACGACGTGAATCCGCAGATGCCGGCGACGACGCTGGCGCCGGGCCTGTACTGGCTGTTCGTCGACACGCAAAGCGCCACCGCGAGCGCGGCGCGTACGGACTACGACCTGTCGGTCGAGTTTCGCGGGGCGCCCACCAACGACAAGTGCGCGGGCGCAATCGACGCGACGCCGACCGGCGGAACGGCTCGCACGACGACGGGCGACACGACCTACGCGTCCGGCGATACGTCGCTGTCCGACACCAACGCCTCGTCGGCCTGCTATCAGGCGACGCTCAACTTCCTTCCGCTCGTGGGCGTCGACGTCTTCTACAGCGTCGTCGTGCCGCCCCGAAAGCGTCTCAGCGCCACGTTGACGCCGACGGGAACGTGGCACCCGGGGCTCTGGATCAGCACGGAGTGCAGCGTGGCGCCCGAGTTCTCCTGTCTCGCCGCGAGCGCCGCGACGACGTCCACGAACCCGCAGACGGTGGCCTGGACGAACGTCGCGACGACCGACAAGACCGTCTATCTCATCGTCGACTCGGGACAGGACTCTGGCGCGTTCTCGCTCGCGACGTCGTTCACGGACGGACCCGCGGCCCCCGCGAACGACACCTGCGCGGGCGTGATCGCGCTCGACCTGACCAGCGGTTCGGCGTCCGCGAACGGGACCACCGAGGGCGCCAGCGACGACGAGCACCCGGGCGCGACGACCCGGTCGGCGGCCTGCCAGTACACGTCCGCGTACTACAACGGCGCCGACGTCGTGTACTCGGCGGTCGTGCCCGCGGGCAAGCGGCTGAGCGTGACCGCTTTCCCGTCGGGTCAGTACAACCCGGCGCTCTGGATCTCGGAGACGTGCGCGAACCCCGAGCCGACGTGCCTCGCGGCGCGCGACGGCGACGGCACGCGCGAGAACGTCGTGTGGACGAACACGGGGACGGCCGACAAGCCCGTTGTGATCCACGTCGACGCGCAGGATCCGGTGGGCGGCGCGTTCTCGCTGTCCGCGAGCTTGGGGGCGCCCAAGGCCTGTCCGACGACCGCGCGCGACCCGGCGGTCGCGTACGTCAGCCGGACCAACAACGCGGGGAACGACTTCATCTTCACCTCCGCGAACGTCTCGGCCGCGTGCGCATCGGCGGTCACCTCGCCGCTGATCGGCGACGACGACATCACGGCGTTCGACGTGCCGGCGGGCAAGACGCTGTCTCTCACGATCAAGTCGACGATCACCATCAACGGCGCGCCTGTCGACAGGTGGGTCGGGTTGCTGACGACCGCCTGCGGAACGGCGGCGGAGGCCGGGGCGGCGTGCGTCGCCGCCGGGACGTCGCTGTCGTGGCAGAACGCCGGTGCCGCCACCCAGCGGGTCTACCTGTTGATGGACCTGGCCTCGCGATCGCCCGCTCAAGCGGACTACAACGTCCTGCCCTCGCTCAAGTAGCCGTCGTCCTACATTGCGACATTGGACATGCGGACCGCCAGGTCGAGCAGCTTGCTCGCGTAGCCCCACTCGTTGTCGTACCAGGCGATCAGCTTCACGAAGGTCGGGTCCAGCTGGATGCCCGCCTTCGCGTCGAAGATCGACGTGTGGGCGTCGCCGCGCAGGTCACTCGAGACGACCTCCTCGTCCGTGTAGCCGAGCACGCCCTCGAGCGGACCTTCGGAGCGGATAAGAAGAACAAGCGCCGGTTTCGGCCGATAGGCTGCCTTCCGTTAACCGAGCCGGCCCTCGATTTCCGGTGCCTTCGGCCGCCGGGCGAAAATAAGGACCCTGGCCTGCGCAATGCCAAGCGCACCCGGCGGTGCGCGAGGAGCCGCGAGAGCGGGCGCCTCGGTGATTTCGCTGAGGTGCCAGAGAATTCGCCGGACGGCGCCCGGCTCGATCACGGCGCTGACGATACGCATTCGGCCGTGGCAGCGCCGGCATTCCAGCGCGTCTACGATAAATACCCTTTTCAGCAGCTCTGCCCAAGGGAGGCGGTACGGCGATGGCTCCCGTACACCAGGCTCCTTCGATACCGGGGTTGCGAGCGGGGCCGGGACGACCTTCGATCTGAACCCGGCCGCCGGCGCGAGGACGCCGTGGAATCGGATGGTGTCCTTGCGCGCTCGCGGGACGAGGGGCAGAAGTCGCTCGATGAGCTCGAACGGCGTGAACACAACCGCCGCCGTGCCGTCGGAGAATGGCCGCTTGAAGCGCAGCATGACGCGTCCGTCGGCGAGTTGGGAGATCCGGTCCGTGGCGATGGGCGGCCGAGCCAGGTACCGCGCCAGATGCTCCAGTCCATCACGATTATTAGCCGCAATGCACACCGCGGCGTGCAGACTGAATCCCTCGACAACAACGCAAAGGCGCCCCGTTCGCTCGGCGCGATTGGGTAAGATTCCAGACCCGATGCGAGCCGGGCGCGCGCCGCGCCGGATACCGGTCGCACCGACGTGCGCGACGGAAGCTCCCGAGAGCGCCGCGAGCAGCGGTTCGTCAGCAGGTGGACGCTCTTTCCGACGAGCACAGCCAGCTCGCCACCGGCCACCGAGAATGAAACGGTCGCGGCCACGCGACGTTATCGGGGCAACTAGATTTGCGTTTCGTTCGGCCGTCAGCGGAGCGAGGTTCTACTTCAAACCGAAAAAGCTGGGGGCTCGGCGGTTTTGACCCCCGCCAAATCCGCGAACGATTCCGGCGACCTACTTCAGTCGGGGCGACAGGATTTGAACCTGCGACATTCTGCTCCCAAAGCAGACGCGCTACCAGGCTGCGCCACGCCCCGTCGTTGTTATCTGTCCGACGGAGTCTACACGACGAGACGTGGCGCAGCAGCCACCGATCACGTCATGCAGGTCACGGGCAGAAGCGGTCGTTCTTGGGATTGTTGCGACGGTGCTCCCAGTGGTCGCGTTCGGCGCGCAGGTTGGACTGGAACACCACCACCTTGTGCGAGCCGCCGGCCGCCAACTCGGCGCTGGTCGCGCGGATGATGCCGTAGAGGACGCCGGGGTTGGAGTGATCCCACGCGATGCCCTGGCCGCGGATGTTGGCCGGAACGACCTGCGCGACCTCCAGGATCGAGCCGGCCTCCGGGAAGCGGATCTTGTAGACCTCGGCGGGGTCGTGACCGGTCAGGTAGAGGCTGCCGTCGGGGCCCCACGAGCCACCCGAGTTGCTCATGTCGGCGAAGCGACTGAGCAGGTCGAGCGGGAAGATCCACCCCTCCTTCACCTGCCAGTCGCGATCGAACTTCACCAGCGTGGTGTTGATCTTGCCGCCGTAGGGCAGAGTGCTGTTGGTGCCGTCCGGGTTGCGGCCGGTGCGGTCGTAGTTGGCGAACGTCCCCCACCAGTGGCCGTCGTGTTTGTCGAGCCAGGTCAGCGAGCCGAGGCGGATGCCCAGGCTGTGGCTGCCGATGTGCTTCATCGTCTTCGCGTCCCAGACCTCGATCGAGCTGGTCATCGGGAAGAAGCGATAGTTCGAGTGCGAGGCGTAGATCTTGCCGTCGATGACCGTCGCGCTGTCGAGGTGGATGATCGGGCCGGTCGCCGGCCCTTCCCACTTCGCCACCAGGTTTCCGGCCTTGGTGTACTTCGCGATCGTGCGGTCGTCGACCGCATAGAAATACTCGGCATCGACGCCGACGCCTTGGTTGGCTTCCGGGATGTTGAGCTCACCGATCTGGGTCAGCGTGACCGGCGTCTGGGCGAAAGCGGAGCTGGTGATCAGCAGCGAAACAAGCGGCAACGTGCGCAGCAGCAGTGACTTCATCGTGACTCTCCTTTCGAGACGCGCCGCAGAGTCTCAAAAGCCGCGTGGAGCGACGGCAACGATGCCGCGAAGTCATGGCTTCAGAGCCGCATACGCTCTGAAACGAAGTCGCGTCAGCGCAGCTCGATGTCGTACGGCAGCCGTGCCTGAAACCCGCTGCCGCCGCCGAGCAGCAGCGGCGCGATCATCCGCACCGCCGCGCGGATCTCCGGCGTCAGCAGCATCGGCAGCGCCGCCGCGCCGTC
>CAVSOL010000002.1:0-1284266 GCA_963729535.1 uncultured Pseudomonadota bacterium
TCCCGGTCCCGCCCGTTCCGGCGGAACCGGTCTTCGGCGGGATACCGCTGCTGCCGTCGTTGCACTGAACCATCACCAGCGCCAACACGCCGATGCTCGCCGTCGCTAAGTACCTCATCATGCTCTCCTTGCGATCGACACCCATTGCCCCGTGGTCGCCGAACGCTCGATGGCGTCGAGCACCCGCTGATTCTTGAGCCCGTCCTCGAAGTCGGGCCGCGGCGACTTCCCTTCGGCGATCGCCCTCAGGAAATCGTAGACGGTGTGCGTGAACGAGTGCTCGTAGCCGATGATGTGGCCGGGGGGCCACCAGGCGGCGACGTACGGGTGCTTGCCGTCGGTGACGGAGATGGTGCGGAAGCCGCTGGTCGGGCCCGATTCGACGTAGAGCTCGAGCTCGTTCATGCGCTCGAGGTCCCAGACCAGGCTGCCCTTCGAGCCGTTGATCTCGAAGCGGTTGTAGTTCTTGCGCCCGGGCGCGAAGCGCGACCCTTCGTAGTAGCCGACGGCGCCGTTCGCGAACTTGACCAGCGCCTGCGCCGAGTCGTCGACGTCCACCTTGCCGCGCCGGCTCGGATCCTCGGGCAGCGGCCGCTCGGCGATGAACGTCTTGAGCAGGCCGGACACCTCGACCGGCTCGCCGACCAGGTGGCGCGACAGGTCCATCGTGTGCGACAGGATGTCGCCGAGCGAGCCCGAACCGGCGCGCGCCTTCTCGAGCCGCCAGACGCGCGGGAACTTCGGGATCGACGATCCAGTCCTGCAGGTAGAGCGCCGCGGTAGTGGTGGATGTCGCCGAGCTGGCCCTCGTCGATGATCTGCTTGGCCAGCGCCACCGCCGGGCAGCGGCGGTAGTTGTGGCAGACCATGTTGACGACGCCCGCCTTCTTGGCGGCGGCGTTCATGCGCTCGGCATCGGCGACGGTGTTGGCGAGCGGCTTTTCGCACAGGATCGCCTTGCCGGCCTCGGCCGCGGCGATGGCGATCGGCGGCGTGCGAGTCGCCGGGCGTGCAGATGTCGACGACGTCGATGTCCTTGCGCGCCGAGCACCTCCTGCCAGCTCGTCGCGTGCTCCTCGAAGCCGAGGCGCGCCGCGGCCTCTTTCACCTTGGCCTCGGTGCGGCCGACGACCACCTTCAGCACCGGCTCGAACGGCGCGTCCTGAAAGAACCGTGCCGACCTGGCGCCAGGCGTTCGAGTGCGCCCGGCCCATGAAGTCGTATCCGATCATCGCGACGTTCAGCTTGCGCTTCGCCATCGTCGTCTTCCTCAGGTCCAGTAAGCGACGCGCCCGCGCCCCTGCACGGGGATCTCCTGCGCCGGCAGCACCTCGTGGTGAAGCGCGTACATGCAGGCCGGCCGCCTCGTCGATCTTGCGCGCGAAGGCGATCGATCCCTTCAGGATCGGCGCCGAGCCGCTCCTTGTCCTGGATGCGCGCCCGCGGGTACTCGTGCTCGATGACCAGCGCCGTGTTCGCGACGTCGAGCTTCAAGAGCTCGCGCGCGGCGAGCTGGTGATCCAGCCAGTCGACCGTGCGGTTCTGCAGGTAGCCGAGCGGATCGTGCTTCGCCGTGCCGGGCAGCTCGTGCTCGCAGAGCACGGTCTGCTTCTTCCAGGCGTTGACCTGGTCGGCCGGGTTCGGCGACGGCTTGCCGTCTTCTTCCAGTCGCCGCGCTCGACGGTCTGGCCGCCGTAGCCCCAGGCCGCGACGCCCTTCGCATCGATGACCTGACCCTTGACGTGGAAGCCGCCGATGATGAAGTCGTAGCCGGCGTCCTTGAGGTACTGGAAGATCGACCGCGTGTCCTGCCCCATCAGGATCGCGTGCGACGGATCGTAGTGGACGCGGAACTGATCGCCGACGCCGTGCCGCTCGCAGATGCGGTGCAGCGCGATCCACATCCCCGGGCGCGTAGGCGATGTTGTTGTGGAAGTTGTCGCCGACCGTCCAGCCCGGCATCGGGCACTGCTCGACGCGGTACTCGAGCCGCGCGCCTTCGCCTCCTTGAGCAGCGGGATGAAGACCTCCTCGAAGAAGACGAGGTTCTGGTCCATCGACAGCTTCTGGTTGCGGCCGACGAAGCCGCAGACGGCCTCGAGGCCCGAGCAGCGCGGCGGCGTCCATCATGCGCACCACGAAGTCGTGCTTCTTCTTGCGCAGATCGTCGTCGTCGTGGAGCAGGTTGTCGAAGAACGCGATGTCGGTGACGCCGACGCCGGTCGCTTCCATCGCCGCGAGCACGCGCTTGGCGCGCGCCTTGTCGAAGGGCTTGCGCAGATCGAGCGTGTTCGCGACCGGGTCGAGCATCGCCTCGGGCGGCACGTCGGTCTCGGTCGGGTGGAGGGCCGCCGAGATCTGGATGTTCGGGCAGTCGAGCTCGCGCGCGAACTCCAGCCAGTCCTCGATGGCGCGGTCGGGATCCTCGTCGCGGATCCGGCGCGGCGTGAGCTCCTGCAACGCGGCGGTGAGGACGCTCATCTTCATGAACTTCGGCTCGAACGGACGCGCGGTCATGGCGCTCTCCTCTGCCTGCTCTGGGCGGCTCTGGGCGGGCTCGAAAAGCACGGCGCGTCGCGGGGTCGATGCGGGGATGCACGCGATCGCCCGGGCGCACGGCTCGCGCGGCGCGGAACCACGATGTGGACGCGCGACCCGAGCCAATCGACCAGCAGCGTCGTCGTCGGGCCCGGTGTGCTCGACGACGCGCACCACCGCCTCCGATGCCGCCTCGCCGCCCAGCAGGGCCACGTGCTCGGGGCGGATGCCGAGCAGGCGCTGCGCCGGGGCCGGCCGCCTCCGCGCGCAGGAGCGGCGTCCCGTCGGCGGCGCGCCACTGTCCGCCCTCGCGGCGGACCGGCAGGAGGTTGATCGCGGGCTGCCCGAGCTGCAGCGCGACCACCGGCGACGCCGGCCGCTCGTAGATCTCGCGCGGCGTGCCGGTCTGCAGCATGCGCCCCTCGGCGAGCACGACGATGCGGTCGGCCATCGACAGCGCCTCGGCCTGATCGTGGGTGACGAACACCATCGGCGTCTCGAGCTCGCGCCGGAGCTCGACCAGCTCGACCCGCAGCGCCTCGCGCAGCTTGGCGTCGAGGTTCGTCAGCGGCTCGTCCATCAGGAACAGCCGCGGCCGGCGCACGATCGCGCGGCCGATCGCCACGCGCTGCATCTCGCCGCCCGAGAGCCGCGACGCCTCGCGGTCCAGATAGCGCGTGATGCGGAGCAGATCGGCGGCCCAGGCGATGCGGCGCTGGATCTCCGCTTCGGGGAGGTTGCGGCCGGGCGCGCGCAGCGGGAACTCCAGGTTCCGCCGCACCGACCAGCGCGGGTAGAGCGAGAAGTTCTGGAACACCAGCGCGACGTCGCGCGACGGCCGGGTCCAGCGCGGTGACGTCCCGGCCGGCCATCGTGATCGTGCCGGCGTCGGGCCGTTCGAGACCCGGCGATCGTGCGCAAGCAGCGTGGTCTTGCCGGCGCCGGTCGGCCCGAGCACGACGAGGAGCTCGTCGCGGCCCGCCTCGAGATCGATCCCCCGCAGCGCCTCGGTCGCGCCGAGCCGCTTGCGAGACGCCGCGCAGGCTCAGGAACGGCGCCAGCGCCGCGCCCGGCGCGGGCGCCGTGTCGCGCGGGGTCTCGTTCGTCGAAGATCCCGACGGTCACAGCCGCGCCTCCGTCGCGCCGTCGAAGATCGAGATTTGCGACAGGTCGAGGTCGAGCCGAACCTCGGCGCCGAGCCCGTACGGCGCCGCCGCGTCGGCGCGCATGACCAGCCGGCCGCAGGCGGCCTCGACGTGGACGTTGCGCGCGCTGCCGAGGTACTCCTCGGTCACCACCCGACCCGAGATCGGACCGCTCGCGTCCGCGTGCACGTGCTCGGAGCGGATGCCGAGCGTCGCTTGCCCGGACGACACGCGCGCCGTCCCCTCGAGCGGGACGTCGAAGCGCACCCGGCCCGTCTCGGACACGAACAGCCCCCGGCCGCCAGAGCCCGCCACCTCGCCGCGAATGAAGTTCATCCCCGGGCTGCCGACGAACGAGGCGACGAACAGATCGGCCGGGCGATCGTAGACCTCGGCCGGGCGTCCCGACCTGGCGGATGCGGCCCCCGTCCATGACGACGATGCGATCGGCGAGGCTCATCGCCTCTTCCTGATCGTGGGTGACGTAGATGGTCGTCACGCCCGAGGCGAGCTGCTCGGCGCGAATCAGCTCGCGCATCGCGAGCCGCTGATCGGCGTCCAGGGTCCCGAGCGGCTCGTCCATCAGGTAGACCGCGGGGCGGCGCACGATGGCGCGCGCCAGCGACACCTTCTGCTGATCGCCGCCCGACGAGCTGCTTCGGGTAGAGCGGCAGCAGGCGCTCGAGGTCCATCCGCGCGGCGACCGCGTCGACGCGGCGCGCGGACCTCGGCGGCGCTCGAGGCCGGCGGCGCGCAGCGGGAACCCGATGTTGTCGCGGACGGTCAGGTGCGGATAGAGCGCGTAGAACTGGAACACCATGCCGACGTCGCGCCGCGACGGGCGGAGCTGGGTCACGTCCTGGCCGGCGAGGCGGATGGTTCCGCCGGTCGCCAGCTCGAGGCCGGCGATCATGCGCAAGGTGGTCGTCTTGCCGCAGCCCGAAGGGCCGAGCAGCACCACGAACTCGCCCTCCTCGACGGCGAGATCGATCCCGTTCACGGCCCGCGTGCCGTCGGGATAGGTCTTCTCGAGCCGATCGAGCGCCAGAAAGCTCACGCTCACGCTGCCTGGCCTTTTCCGCGCTGGCGGGAGGTGTAGACGTGCAGCAGCGTCGACAGGAGGGTGATCCAGAACGCCGGCCGCAGCCGCCCCTCGCGCCAGAACGGCATCACGTAGAGCGCGAGCCCCAGGGCGAGCCCGCCCAGGGCCACCCGGTCGAACACGACGATCCAGCGGCTACTGCTTGATCGTCCCAAAGGTGACCCCCCGGAGCAGGTGCTTGCGCACCAGCACGGTGAACAGCACGATCGGCGCCACGAAGATCATCATCCCCGCCGCGATCTGCGGCCACGGCACGCCGTCGATGTTTCCTTGCAGACCGGCGAAGTAGACCGGCACGGTCTTGGCTTCGTAGTTGTTCAGCGTCATCGCGAAGCCGAACTCGTTCCAGGACGAGATCAGGCAGAAGACCGCCGTCACGGCCATGCCGGTCGCCGCTTGCGGCACGATGATGCGCACGAAGGCGGCCGGGCGCGAGTAGCCGTCGACCAGCGCCGCCTCTTCGAACGCGCGCGGGATCTCGTCGATGAACCCCTTCATCAGCCAGACCGCGAGCGAGAGGTTGAAGCTGGTGTAGAGCAGGATGAGACCCGAGGTGCGTGTTCTCGAGCGCGAAGCGGCGGTACATGATCAGCACCGGCACCACCACCGCGAGCGGCGGCAGGAACCGCGTCGACAGGATGAAGAACAGCCAGTCCTTCGTGCCCGGGATCCGGAAGCGCGAGAAGCCGTACGCGCAGAGCGTCGCCAGGCAGACGGCCGCGAGCGTCGACAGGAGCCCGATGAGGACGCTGTTCCCGAGGTAGTGGTAGAAGTCGCGGGACGTTCCGGCCACGGGCTGCGAGAGCTTGCGGTAGGCGTCGACGGTCGCCGCGAACTTGACCGATCCCTCTGCACGCGCGCCGCCCGCCTCCGTCCCGGGCACGAACTTGGCGTGAGCTGTGATCGTGTCCTCGTAGCTCTTGAACGACGTCAGCGCCAGCCACCCGAGCGGCAAGGTGGCGAGGACGAGGTACGGAACGATCACGAGCGCGCGCGCCAGCCTCATGGCCTAGGCCTGCGCCTTCCCCGTGCGCCGATTGAGGCGTGTCGATGTAGCGCACGAAGATCGTCGCGACCGCGATCACCGCGACCAGGACGACCACGCCGTACGCCGAGCCGAGACCGACCTTGTAGTCGCGGAACACCACCTGGTAGATGCGGGCCGAGAGCGTCTGCGTGGTCGCGTCGTTCGGACCGGTGATCGCCATGACGAGGTCGAACTGCTTGAGCGCGTCCGTCGCGCGCAGGAGGACCGCGAGCCCGAGCAGCGGCGCGCACATCGGCAGCGTGATCGTCCGGAACACCATGAAGCGTCCCGCGCGATCGATCTCCGCGGCCTCGTAGATGTGCTTCGGGATCGCGTTCAGCCCGGCCAGCGAGATCAGCATCATGAACGGCGTCCACATCCAGACGTCGACCAGCAGGATCGAGACGAGCTTGAGATCATCGTCGGTGAGCCACTGCGGCTGCGGCAGGTGCAGCGCCGAGAGGAGCTGATTCAGGACGCCGTAGTGGCCGTTCAGGATCAGGTTCCAGAACAGGGACAGGACGACCGGGCAGAGCATCATCGGCACGAGGAGGAGCGTCAGGACCACCGGCTTGCCCGGCACGCGATCGCGGAGCGCCAGCGCCAGCACGAACCCGAGCACGAGCTCGATCGAGACCGACAGCAGGACGAACAGCGCCGTGGTGGTCAGGGCGTTGGCGTACTTCGCCTGGCTGAACAGCACCGTGTAGTTGCGCGCGCCGACCAGCTGCACCGGGCCGCCCGACAGGTCTGCGTTTGTGAAGCTGAGATAGACGTTGAACAAGAGTGGAAACAGATTCATCGCCAACAACAGGAGGAGGGCAGGTGCAACGAACGCCCACGCCAGTGATCGCCGCTCCGAATGCTGCTCGGTGTTGCTCACGCTGCTTTTCTTCCGCCTGCCGGCACTACTACTGGGCCTGGCTCAGGATTTTCTCGTGCTCCGCAGCGAGCGCCGCCAGCGCGTCCTTCGAAGACTTCTTGCCGTCGAGAGCCTCGCCGAGCTGCTGGGCCGTGGACGCGATCAACTCGTTGTAGACGGGCACGTTCCAGAAGTCCTGGACGATGTCCATCGACTGGGCGAACGCGGCGTTGTACGGGCTCGCCGCCTTGAAGGCGTCGCTCTTGAGGATCGCGGCGTTGGCGGTGAAGCCGCCCGGCTTCTTCACCCATTCCTGCTGGGTCGGTTCCTGGAGGAACCAGGCGATGAACTTCTTGGCCAGCTCCTGCTGCGCGGGCGGCGTCTTCGTGGAGATCGAGAACCCCTGCCCGCCCAGGCTCGCGTAGCGGCGCGAGCCGTTCTTCGGCATCGCGAAGAACCCGACCTTGTCGCCCATCTTCTTGGCGAGGTCCGGGAAGAACGCGAAGTAGTTCATGAGCATCGCCGACGAGTTGTTCACGAACGGCTCCAGCGCCTCGCCGTAGCCCAGCTTGCTGCCGCCGGGCGGCGCGTACTTGAGCAAGGTCTTGAAGAAGTCGAGCCCCTTGATGGCGTCGGCCGAATCGAGCGCGCCCTGCACCTTCATGGTCTTCGGGTCGCCCCACGCGCCGCCGAAGGCGTAGAGCACCTGCTCGAAGCCCATCACGATGTCGTCGTAGCCACGCCCCGTGACCAGCACGTTGCCGTATCGCTTCTTGTCCGGCCGCGTGAAGAACTCCGAGATCGTCTTGAGGTCGTCCCATGTCTCCGGAACGGTGAGCTCGCGCTTGTACTTCTTCTTGAACGCCGCCTTCTCCGCCGGATCGTCGAACCAATCCTTGCGGTAGGCCCAGCCCATCGCGTCGGTCTCGGCGGGGGCGGCGTAATAGTGGCCGCTCCCTGTCGGGTACTCGGCGAGGTACTTGAGCGCGAGCGGGTGCAGGCCCTTCAGGTCCGCCGCGGTCGGCAGCCAACCGGTGAGGTCAACGTAGAGGTTTTTCGTCGCCCCGCGCCCCAGCCACTGGCTGTCGCCGACGACGACGTCGAACGCGGTGGCAGGCTTGCCGAACTCCTGGAACACCTGGTCCTGAAAGCTCGACCACGGGATCTGGTGGACCTTGACGGTGACGTTCTCCTTGCGGCCGAACTCTTCCGCCAGCGCCTGCAGGCCGTCGGCGGGCGCCCACTGCGCCCACCAGATCGTCAGCGTCTTCGGGGCCCGCCCGTTCGCCGGCCGGTTGCGTCGCGGTCTCGCCGGACGGCTGTTTCTGGCAGCCGGCCACGACGAGGCCGAGACACGTCGCCGCAACGACGCCAGCGAAACCGATCTTCGTCTTGGTCATGCCTGCCTTCCAGCCTTCCACCCTCGCAGGGCGCTCACGTCGTCAGCCCGTGGGCCCCGCCCGGCGATAGTTCAGTGGTGTCCCCTCAAGTTGCCTGTCGGTCCTGATTGTTGTTAAGAAACTTTCCCACCTGTCTCATTTGCCAGCCGGTGGGGTTGTCAGCCCTTCGCTCCGGGCGAGCGAACGCCGCAGACGGTCGTCCGCGCCTGATCTAGCTGTCTGAAGGAGCGACGCGGTTTGCTTCGACGGCCGGTTGCGCGAGGCGCTGGGCGCGCGATCGCCGGATGCTCCGCGTGACCTGGCGGTCACGCTATCGACGGACCGCGGGCTGCGCGCGCCGCCACCACTGCCATCTGCATTTCGCCTTCGGATCTTGTCAAAAAATCGCCCTCGCCTTGTCCCCGCTGCTCGGTTCGGCAAAAGTAGGTGCGTTCGTTTCACAAAAAGAGCGCGGTCCGCCCAATCGTCCTTTACGACGCATGTTCGGCCAAGGACGATTGCCGACCAGCTGGCCGCATGCCGCTCGCGCCTGCTGGTCTCGCGATTACCCACTGTTGAACACCGCGCGGACTCTTCGGAAAGGAAGAAACTCGTGAGTTGCACTAGCGACCCGTCATCGTGCTCCCTTCGCGAGGTTGGCACTCGTGCGGCGCAGCAGCGCGCACGCGGTCGTGCCGGGCTCGCCTTCGCGGTTCTGCTTGGCGCTGCGTGTACCGGCACCATTGGCGCCAAGGGGCAGGGCGCGGACCCGGACCAGGCCGGCGGCGGAGGCACGTCGGGCCCCAGTCAGAACGGAGGCACGTCGGGCTCCAGTCAAGTCGGAGGCACGTCGGGCTCCAGTCAAGTCGGAGGCATGACTCAAGGCGGAGGCACGTCGGGAACCGGCGGCACTGCGCCCCCCGTCATATTGAGCAAGGGTGGAGTGATGCTACGCTTGCTCACTCGCGCCGAGTATCTCACCTCGGTCCAGTCGCTCCTCGGCACGCTCACGACCCCGCTGGCGGTGCCGGACGATACCTCGGTCGCCGGCTTTGCCTCGGTGGGAGCGGGCCAAGTGTCGGTGACCGACATGGCGGCGACAGCGTACGAAACCGCGAGCCTGGCAGCGACTGCCGAGGTCTTCGGCAATACCCAGCGCTGGCAGACGCTGGTGGGTTGCGCGCCGAAGGCGGATCTCAGCGACGCCTGCGTCACCACCTACATCACGACCTTCGGGCGGGCCGCCTTTCGACGCGACCTCACCGGCGAGGAAGTGCAGCAGTGGCTAGGGGTGGCCAAGAACGCGGCGATGCTGGCGGGCACCGCCGCGTACGGGCTGCAGACGGCGACGTCCGGACTGCTTCAATCGCCGAACTTCCTCTATCGGGTCGAGACCAACGCGGTCGACAGCAGCAACGGTCGCCTCAAGTACGACGGGTTGTCGATGGCGAATCGCCTCTCCTACTTGCTGACCGGCGGGCCACCCAGCGCGGCTCTGCTGGATGCCGCAGCATCGGGTCAGCTCGACACCGCCGACGGCGTCCGCGCCGCCGCAGCTCCCTTGCTCACGAATGCCGGTCTCGCCGATCGCATGACTGCGTTCTTCAGCGAGTACGCCCACGCTCAGCAAGTGTTGGCGGTGGCCAAGAGCGCCACGCTGTTTCCGACTTTCGACGAAGCGCTGAAAACCTCCATGCTGCAAGGCGTTCAGCTTTTCCTGAAGAACGTCGTGCTGGCACCCAACGCCGATGTGCGGTCGTTTTATGACAGCGACCAGACGTTCGTGGACGCAAAGCTCGCTACCCTCTACGGCGTCAGGGCGCCCGCATCCGGTTTTGGCCAGGTTCAGCTCCCGGCAAGCAGCGGACGCGCTGGCATCTTGGGCCAAGCCGCCTTGATCGCGGGCCAATCCCAGCCCGACCGCACCTCTCCAACTCGACGAGGGATCTTCATCCTGGAGAGCCTCCTCTGCACGACTCCGCCTGCGGCTTCCGGACGGGCGTCATAACGGACCTTCCTGTCGATCCGACGCTCACGGCGCGTCAACAACTGGAAATGCATCGCGCGAATGCGACGTGCGCTGGATGCCACGCGTTGTTCGATCCCCTTGGCATTGCGCTAGAGCATTTCGACCCGATTGGACGGTATCGGGAAACCGAAAACGGGTTGGCCATCGATGCGACTGGAAGCCTGAATGGCGCGCCCTTCGACGGCGCAGCGCAGCTCGGCGCCGCGCTGCGGCAAGAGCCGAAGGTGCTGGCCTGCCTGATGCGCAACTTCTACCGCAACGCGAACGGCCGCGTGGAAGATGACAAGGACCCGGCGCAGATCAACAGCCTGGTTCAATCGCTCGCGGCGCGCAATTACGTCTGGCGCGATCTCGTCGCCGATTTCGTGGCCAGCGACGCCTTCCGTTCCGCCCCCGCACTGCCTGTCACAGGGAGCATGTGAAATGGAAATCCTGAAGAAGCTCAAGTTCTCTCGCCGACATGCTCTTCGCGGCATGGTCTCGGGCATCGGCGTGTCCATGTCGCTGCCGGTGCTGGAGATCATGTGCAACGAAAGCGGCACCGCGTTCGCCCAGGGAGCGCCGTTGCCCACGACCTTCGGTATTTTCTTCTGGGGCAACGGTATCCATCCGGGGTCACTGTGGACGCCGACCGGGACGGGCGACGGTAACGCCTGGCAGCTCCCGCCGAACCTCCAGGATTTTGCCAATCTCAAAGACTACATGACGCTCGTGACTGGGCTCGACATGATGGACGGCCAGTTCAAAGGACACGGCTGGGGCGTGGTCTACGTGTTGGCGGGCGGCGACGGCACGATTTGCAACATCACGGCGGACATCTCCAGGTCCCAGTACGGAGGACTGCCCGAAACGTCCAGAGGGACGCAGTGGCAGCCCACAATCGATCAGCTCATCGCCAAGGCCATTCACACCAAGCGAGCCGTACAGGTCGCTCGAGACCGGCATACTGAAGTACATGGGCGTTAACATGGGCACGGCGAGCCTGAATCTCGCGCACATCGGCCCGAACATGCCTTTGCCGCCGGAACGCGATCCGGCGAAGCTATTCAACACCTTGTTCGGCATGGGCACGCCGACGATGGGGTTGCCGATAGAGATCTCCAACCAGCTTCGCCGCAGCGTACTGGACGCGGTGCTCAGCTGACGCAAAGCGCTTGCAAATGAGCCTGGGTTCGGCGGACTCGAAGCGCATCGACGCTCACATGGAGAACGTACGTGCGCTCGAGATGCGCATTCCCACGGTGCCGGGCGGCGCGAATCCGCCGCCACCCGTGCCGGCGTGCCAGACTCCGGCGACTCCGACGGAGAAGGCCGCGAACGTGGACTTGGCGAAGGTCACCGCCACGAGCAAGGCCATGAACAAGCTGATTGCGGTGGCGCCTGTCCTGCAACATGACCCGGGTTTACTCGCACTTGTGGTCTGGCGCGCGCGACGACAACCACTATCCGATCATCCAGCTCGATACCGAGCACCACAACCTGACGCATGAGCAACGCCGCCGCCAACGCGAATGCGGCAAAAATCGAGAAGTACATCATGAGCCAGTACGCCGACCTCGCGCAGACCCTGAAGGACACCCCGATGGGGGCGGGCAACCTGCTCGACAACACCATCATCTACGGCATCAGCGACGTTGCCGAGCCGAACAGCCACGTCCATAAGAATTATCACATCGTGCTGATGGGTCGTGCCGGCGGCAAGATCAAGGGCAACCGCCACTACCGCCAGACGGGGCGCAAGGTGACCGAGCTCATGCTCACGCTTCAGAAAGTCATGGGCATGAACGTCACCTCCTTCGGCACCTGGGACAAGACCAGCACGACGATGCAGGACGATCCTCGCCTGACGTCTTGACGCACGCGCGGGTCGCCTCCGACGCGGGCGGTGCTGTGTCACCACCTGATTCCCGCATCGCTCCCGCCGTCTTGGCCGTTGGCCGAGCCCTCGCCTGGTACATCAGAGAGGTCCCGCTCGTGGAGCAGCCTCCGGTCTCGCTGGCCGAGGCCGAGCACCTGCGCGAGGTGCTGGCCGGCTCACGCCCGCGCGCGGACGAAGACTTCGAAATCCTCGTGAAATTCGCGCGGAGGATGTACCGCATCGGTCAGGTCGATCCCAACACGCCGCAGGTCAACCTGGGTGACACGCTGACCGCCCTCTCCCTGGTTCCCCAGGCGGACGAGGTGCCCTGGATCTTCGATACCCGCATCGACGCCGAGGCCTTCGCCAAGCTGCAGTTCAGCGAAACCTCTGTGGGGATCGGCAAGTCCCAACGCGAGAACCGCGAGGGCTGGTGGTCGCACGCTCAGCAAGAACCGCGCCTTCATCGAGGACGTCGTCCACCAGACCGCAGGGACGCGAGCTGGCCGTGATTCTCGGGGCCGGGCATGCCTTCGACCTGCCGCTCGTCGAGCTGGCCAAGGCCTTCGACAAGCTGGTCCTGGTCGACATCGACGCCGACGCCCTGAATGCGACCGTCGCCGGCGTGTTGAAAGATCCGGGTCTGCGCGCGCGCACGGAGCTGCGCCTCCTCGATTTGACGGGCGTCAACGGACAGCTCGTACGTCGGATCGACGAGGCCGTGGCGGCGGCGACGAACGCGGCCGAGGCGCGGGATCGGCTGGAGGCGCTCTGCTGGACTTACCGACTGGCGTCGCCGCGCCTGCTACCGCCGGAGGAGCGCGCGGACTTGCTGGTCTCGAGCTGCTTGCTGAGCCAGGTGTCGTGGCCTCAGCGCGTCTACGCCAGGCGCGTCTACGAGCGTCGCTTCTCTTCGCTGCCCGGCCCGCTCGAGCGGCGCTGGGCCCGCCACTTCACCTACCTGGAACTGCGGCTGCAGCAGGATCACCTGACCTCGCTCGCCGGCGTGGCCGAGCAGGTGGCGCTCACGTGCGACGTGGTCAGCTACCCCACGGTCCTCGACGCCGCCGGCACCGAGCGCAAGACCGGGCAGACCATCCCCACCCTCGGCGTCCCGTCGTTACTCGAACGCGTTCCCAAGCTCTTTGCCGTCCAAGGGCATGCGAGCTGGGAGTGGGGCTTCTCCAAGGCCACTCGCGCCGGCAACGGCTCGCGGAAGGACGTCGAGGGCGCCCGCCTCAGTGTGCCGCCGCCGCCAAGCGGCGTTTGATTCCTGGACGTTGCCCGGGCCGATCGCCTGAGCCGATGGCGGCCCAGGCGATCATGGCGAGCGGCTCAAGACCAATTGAAGAGCAGAACGGACGCTCGCTTCGACGTCTTCGAAAGCTCTGTGCCGAAGCGAAGGTGCCCGCGATCGTGCCCCACTCTCCGCGGCCTACACGCGACTCCGGCTTCGGCGCGACCAGCTACACGCAACACGCTCGAACGGGCGCGAAGCAGACGCAGCCGAGAGGTGCTGTCCGGTAGCTGCAACCCAGATCGGTTACCACGGGGGCGAAGACAGCCTGAGCGCAAGCGCCGGTCAGGGAAAGAAGCCTGAAATATCAGTAGCTTCGTTTGTGCGAGGACGGGGACTCGAACCCCGATGGATGTTATCCACTAGCACCTCAAGCTAGCGCGTCTACCAAGTTCCGCCATCCTCGCGCGGAAGACGTTCTATAGACGCGCCGTCCGCGGCTGTCAACGCGTGTGCAACGCGCCTCAGAAGATGCAGAGCAGCTGGAACACCCCTTCGAGCTGCGTGTACCTGACCGACAGCTGCGTGTCCGGAGAATCCGAGACGACGTCCGGAAGCGCGGCGGCGGAACCTTCCAGCCGCGTCCAGCGCTGGCGCACCAGGTAGGCAAGCGACAGGTGATTGTTGAGCCAGAAGCGTAGACCCGGACCGACGGACCCCGTGCCACCATCGGCCTGATAGTCGCTGGACGATCCGCTAGCGACGAACAGCGTGTGGCGGTTCGTCAGGGCCAGATCTCCCCCAAGGAACAGCGAGACGCGTCCGTCTGCCGTCCGCAGCAGCGGGACGCGAATGGCGAGGCCAAGCCGACTCCAACCGCTGCTGGAATCGATCCCCCCGTCTGTCGTGGCCGGGACGGTCGCCGCCTGAAGGGCGTCGAGGATCACGCCGAAGACGAAGCCTTTCGCGCCGAACCCGACCAGGATGCCCCCCTGGAAGCTCCCAGACGACAGCCCACCCGTCGAAAGCTCGAGGGCGAACCCACCGCGATTGTCCCGTTCGTACTGCGGGGCCGCGACCTCGGCCGGATGCTTCTTCGGCCGCTCGCGTGGTGGTGGCGCGCCGGGCTGCGGCGGCTCGACGGTCTTGTTGTCGGGCTCGGGCTCGAACTCCGTCGCGGCGGCGGTCTCGCTCGCCGCCCGCCCGCGGCCCGCGCCGGCCAGCAGCAGCACTGCCACCGTCACCGCGGATAGACCTGTCGACCTGATGCACATGTGCGCTCCCTCTCATGCGCCCTTGGGCGCAGCCTCGACTCGACTCAGCTCAATCGGTGGATACCGTCGACGACGTGCCAGGTGGCGACGACGGTCAGCTCGATCAGCTTCTCGGTGCGGCGGCTGTCGGGAACGACCATGTGCTCCTGTGTGCACAGGGCCTGCAACTGGCGGAGCAGCTGCAGGATGACGCGCTTGTCGCTGTCGCCGATCCAGCGCTTGATGCGGTCGGCGATGATGTTCTGGTGCTGCTGGATGAAGCGCGCCGCCGAGCTCGCGTTGGCGGTGCGCGACGTCAGGCCGCGCGCGGCGATGGCGCGCGCGCGCGGCGCGCGGCGCGGGAAGATCTCCAGCAGATCGCGCCGGTACTCCAGCAGGTCCTGGTCCAGCGACTCGCCGATGTCGAAGTACTCGGCGACCGTTTCCTTGATCTCGGTGTACGGGACGCGCATCCCCAGGCGGACGTTGTTGGGGTTGCCGCGGCACGCGCGTTCGATGTTGACGATGCGATCGACGAACTCGAGCTTCGCCAGCGCCACCTGCCAGTCGCGGTAGCGGCGCCGCCACGGCCCGCCTTCCAGCCAGACCGCGAACGTCTCGGCCCAGTCTTCGTCCGGGTGCTTCTGCGCGTAGTGGTACATGCCCGCGCGGTGCAGGTAGCGGACGTAGTCGCGGCTCCACGGGTTGGGGTTGTAGACGTCGCGGTACGGCCTGCGGAAATCGCCGAACGTCTGCGTCCAGTCGCGCCGCCGCCACAGCTCGAAGGCGTAGTTGATCGCGTGCCCCGCCTCGTGGCGGAGGTACATCAACACTTCCTCGCGCGTGTACTCGAACAGGTGGTCGTTGACCAGGCCCCACAGGGTGGGGTTGGCGAGGTACCACGGGACGTTGACGCTGACGGCGCGATCCGCCGTCCAGAAATCGTCATCGCCCAGGTAATACGCGGGGACGAAAGTGATGCCGCGGTCGCGCAGCTCGCCGATCACCTGCTCGACACACTCCGCGAGCGTCCCTTCCGGACGCAGATCGAGATCGGAGATGCGCGTCGCGAGCAGCTTCTGCTGTCCGACCTCGCGCACAACGGTCCCCGGAAGCAGCGTCGCGCTTCGCGCCGTGCTTCGCGTTGGTCGATGCCTGGGCTTGAGCGCCGGAACCCCCATGCCGACTCATCGTTTACCATGGTGGCTCGCGGGCCATCCTCCTAAAACCCAGGGCAAAATATTCCTGCCGGCGCGGCATAAAAGTTGCGTGATATTGATTACTTACGATGTTACGCGGCGCGTTGCCCAGGATTTACACAATTCGCGGATGTCACCCTTGCGAAGCGTGATAGGGCTTAGAGAGCTCGGTTCAATAGACGCATGACGTCGGAGACAAAGCGTGTGGTCCCGCGGATCTAGCTGGTCGCGACCGGCGCTGGTCATGGTCGTCTACCTCGTCCTGGGGGCGGCCGCGCTCGGCTGGGGGAGCCTCCGCGGGCAGCCGAACGTATGGCACCTTGCGGGCCGGGATCCGGCAGTCATTACCGGAATTCTCAGCGGGCTGGCGGCTGGGCTGCTGATCGTCTTCGCGTCGCGGATGGCGCTCTACCGTTACGAATGGATGCGCGCGCTGCACCGCGAGCTGCGCCACCTGCTGTTCCCGCTGACCGACGTCGAGATCGTGGTGCTGGCGGCGGCGTCGTCAGTCGGCGAGGAGATGTTCTTCCGCGGGGCGCTGATGCCCGCGATCGGCCTGCTGGGATCGAGCGCGATCTTCGCGTTGCTGCACATCGGCCCCAAGGCGCGCCACCTGCCGTGGACGGCCAGCTCGTTTGCGGTCGGCCTGCTGTTCGGCGCGATGTTTCAGTGGACCGGCGATCTGACCGGCCCGGTCATCGCCCACTTCCTGGTCAACTTCCTGAACCTCCGCCACGTGGCGGAGGTCGAGCTTCGCTGAGCGCGCGCGACAGCCGCTAGCGCCGGACGAGGCCGACCGGCTTCCAGGCGCCGCCGCGCTGGGCGAGGATCAGGATCAGCGCGTCGTTGTGGCCGCCGGAGGCGAGCGCGTAGAGCTGCCCGCCGGTGCCGTCGTCGACGTTGGGCGGAAGCTTGCCGATCGCGGCGCGCAGACCGGCCGTGCTGAACACCTGGACCGAACGCGCGCCCACGTCCTCGCGCATGAGGTCCTTGAGCATCGCGGCCAGCACGTCGCGCTTGGTCACGTCCTTGCCGGAGGTCTTGAACGGAATCACGGACATGCCGGTCAGCCCCGCGATGTCGCCTTTCGACAGCGCCTTGAACCAGCGCTCGGCGACCGCGCGCGCCGCCGGATCGGTCGCGCGCGCCGCCGGCGGCGCCGCGGGCGCCTCGGGCTGCGGCGCCCCGTGCGTGTGGCCGTCGTGCCCCTCGGCCGCCTCGACCTCCTCGTTCAGGCGCTGCACGCCGGCCCGGTGGCGGCCGTCGTCGAATCGCCGCAGGCGTCGGGGGCCACCCTCGCCGGTGCTGCCCGGCGCGGCGGCAGGCGGCGGTGGTGCGGTCACCGGCGCTTGTGCCGGCGGCGCGTCGGGATTGTCGGAGTGTCCCGGTTTGTTGGCGTTCGGGCTCTCGGCCAGGATGACGGGCCGCGCGTACGCGGGCGTGCACTGGCGCTCGTCGCGGTGGAAGGTCCATTGCAGGTAGATCTTGCCGTCGGGCGAGCGAATCTCGCGCGGCGGGTCCGGGTACGGCCCCGCCGAATAGATGACGTCGACGGCCGCGGCGTCGAACGGCAGGTATCCGGACATTCGCACGACGCCCACCTTCTGGACGGTGCCGTCGCGGTTCAGCACCATCTCCAGCGTCGTCGCCAGGTTCGAGTTGTTGAGCGGGCTCGAGCCGGCCAGCTCGTCCCAGTCCTCGAGCTGCCCGAAGCCCCACAGCTTGTGGATGCTGCGGTGCATGCGCGCGATGTACGCGGCGAACGGCGCGGCGCGCGTGCTGAGCTCGCTGAGGTTGCCTTCGCGGATCTCGGGGACGAAGTTCTCCAGGGCCGCCTGTACGCGCGCGAGGCGCTGCTGCAGCTTGCCCACCTTGGTCGACCGCTGCTTCTGCGCCAGGCGGCGTTCGGCCTCGGCGTCGGCGCCGAACAGATATTCGTAGTCCTTCTGCGACAGCGCCAGCTTGACCCGCTTGGCCGCGTCGGCGCGCGCCGGATCAGCGGGCAGGCCGCGCGCCGGGCGCGCGATCGCCACCTCGCCGTCGGCGGCCTTGGGCAGCGACGGATCGGCCGTCTCGGGCGTCAGCTCGTGCGCCTTCGGCGCCGGATCGCGCAACGCCAGCGGCGAACGACGCGCCGCCTCGCGCTGCTCCGCGGCCGCCGCTTCCGGGTTGGCGTGCGGCGTGACCTCGGGAGCCTTGCGGCCCAGCGCTGACTTCTGATCCTCGAGCTCTGCGACCTTCGCCTTCTCCGCGGTCGGCAGCTCGTCCTCTGGCTTGGTGTGGGCCGACTTCTCCAGCGCCCGGTTGCGCGCCTGCGTCTGCTCCTTGGCCTTGTGGTTGGACTGCGCCAGGTAGTCGGCGTCGGCAGGCGGCGGCTCGTCCTTCTCGGTCTCCTGGTCGACGATCTTCTCGTGGCCTTTATCGGGCGGCGGAGGCGGCGGCGCGGGCGGCTCCGGCATCGGCGGCAGCGGCGGGACGACGACCTCGGGATCCTTCTTGGCCTCCGCCTTGGCTTCGTCCTTCTTCTTCTGGGCCAGCTCTGTCGGCTTTTCGCGCAGCGGCTTCGGCTCCGGGGGCTTCGGCGCCCGCAGCTCGTCCGGGACCGCATCGACAGGCGGCAGGTCCTTGGGCAGGTCGGCGGGATCCACCGCCTGAAAATCGACGTCGATCTCCTGCGCCAGCTGCGCCACGCGCTCCGCCTCGTGCCGCCCCGCGTAGACCCAGATCACGATGCCGAGCGGCACCAGCAGGTGCACGTGCAGCAGCAGCGACAGCAATGCCCCGCGCGGCAGATGCCCACGCGCGCGTGTAACCGGCTGCCGCGGCATGAGGGCTCAGCGTAGCACCGACGCTGAGCGGTTTCCCGTGGTCAAACCCGCATCTTGCGGTACACGCCAACCACGATACCGATGAGGTTCACGCTCTTGAAATCGCGTTTTCGCACGATGATCGGCTGCATCGCGGCGTTGGCGGGCTGGAAGCGGATGCTGTCCCCCTCCGGGTAGTAGCGCTTCACGGTCGCCTCGTCGTTGATCATCGCGACGACGATCTCGCCGCGGTTCGCGTGCAGCTGCTTGCGCACGAAGATGAAGTCGCCGTCGAAGATGCCGTCTTCGATCATCGAGTCGCCCTTGACCCGCAGCGCGAACACCTCGCGCGTCTGGCCGATGAAGAAGCGGTCGACGCGCACCGTGTCCTCGACGTTTTCGACCGCCAGCAGCGGCACGCCGGCGGCGACCCGCCCGACCAGCGGGACGTCGATCATGTCCTCGTCCCGCGTGGGCGCACGCATCGGACCGCGCGCCCCGACCGGGCGCAGCGCGCGCGACTTCAGGTCCTCGCGCTGCAGGTAGCCCTTCTTCTCCAGCGCGCGAAGGTGGTCGTTCACGCCGTTCGTCGACTTGATGCCGAAGTGAAGGCCGATCTCGCGCAACGTCGGCGGGTAGCCGCGGTCGCGAATCGACTGCGTGATGAAGTCCAGGATCTCGCGCTGGCGGTCGGTGAGAACGCCGCGCGTGTCGTCGCGAACCAACGTCAAAGAGCCCATGGTGTCGCCTCCGGTTTGTGGTCCGCTCGTAGTCACTGAACAAACGTATGGTACGGAACAAATGTGCCGTGTCAAGAAAAGAGGGACGCGTGGCGGCCCGCCGCTAGGGCGCGGAGGCGGTCGTGGTCCGGTGGGCGTGGAGCTCGATCGCGATGCCGGGGCGCAGACGCCCGGGAGAGAACGCGGGGGACAGCACGCCATTCGTGGCGACGTCGTAGCTGACGGCAGTCGGCGTGAAGTCGACGACGAACAGGCCGGCGAGGCGCACCGGGCCGAGGATGGCGAGGTTCACGCGGCCGGCGATCGAAGCGATGAAGTGGGTGGACCAGCGCTCGGGCGCGAGCGCGATCGACGTGTCCGGGAAGACGGCTTGCGGCGCGATGTGAACGAAGTCCGCGCCTACCCCGGCCCGCAGCCCGACGCCGGCGTCGTTGCCGAGCTCGACGCCGGCGCGCGCGGCGATCGTATCGAGCTCGACGCTGATGAGCGCGCCGGCGCGGTCGCTGGCGGCGTCGAGCGCGTTCCACTGTCCGGCTACCCAGAACAGCAGGCCCTGCCCGCGTTGCTGGCCGCGCGGATCGCGCGCCAGCGCCAGCAGCAGGCCAGGGCCCTGGGCGATCTCCGGGCCGCCGGTCGGCGCCTGCGCCGCGTAGAACACGCCGGCTGACCAGCGCGACGGGATCGTGAGCGGCGGCGGCGGCGGCAACGGGGCCGGCGCCGGCAACAGCGCGTCGGGCGGCTCGCGGCGCGCGAGCAGCGCCTGCGCCTCGTCGCGCGACAGGCCGGCGCGCTCGTTGTCCATCAACGCGCCGACCGACAGCTCGAGAACCTCCGCCAGCGCCGCCCGGTCGACCTCGTCGAAGCGGCCGGACAGCTCGACGTCGCGGATGAGGAAACGCTCCGATCGCGTCGCGAAGGTGAGGCGCGCGCGCCGCGGGTCGGTCATGTCGATCCACACGCGCACGGCCGCGTCGCCGGCGGCGGCGACGTCGGCGAGGACTGACGCGGGCTCGAAGGCGTCGACGCGCAGCCAGCGCACACGACCGCCGAGCGCGCGCGACACGGCCAGCCCGCGGACGTGCTCCTCGTCGTCCGGTGTGCCGACGACGGTGACATCGACAGCAGCAGCGGCGCCGGCGGGTGTCGTCTCAGCGTCTGCGGTCGCGGCCACACCGCTCGCCGGCGCGAGCGCCAGCGCCGCGACCAGCGCGACGCCGGCGCTCCGAATCACGGTTGAAGACTGGCGAGTCGCCGACGCGCGTGCGGGGCGTAGGGGCTGCCGGCGTGATCGGCGAGCAGCCGCCACCACGTCGCGCGCTCCTCGCCGACGTCGTCGAGCAACGCGCACGCCTGCCCCTTGCCGTACAGTGCTTCCGCCACCAGCGGACCGCGCGCGGGCGCGCGCAGGTAGCTGTCGAACTGGGCGAGCGCGGCGCGGCCCGAGCCGGCGGCGAGCAGCATCCGGCCGAGCGGCAGCGCCGACACGACCGCCTCCGCGGTGCCCGGGTACTCGCGCTGCAGCTTGCGGTACAGCGTCGTCGCGCGTTCGGTGTCGCCCTGCCCGCGCGCATCGCTGGCCGCCGCCAGCAGCTCGGCCGCCGACAGACGCGGCCGTTCGGCGGCGGCGATCGTCGACGCGCGGCGCGGCGTCGGCTGGCGCGCCGCGACCGGCGCTGGCGCCTCGACGGCCGCAGGCGGCGCCTGCGGCGCGCGCGCCTCACGCACGTGTCCGTCGCGCGCGGTGGCTGCGGCGACCGGCGATCGCGCGCGGTCGTCCGCGGCTGGGCGCTGCCAGAGCCAGACGGCGGCGCTGGCGGAGCCGCCCGCGATCAGCAACACGGCCGCGGCCGCGGCCCACGGCCGGACAACCCGCGCCCGGTGGCGCGCACCGGAGCGCGCGCGCACGACATCGGCCAGCGCGCGCACACGCACGCCGTCGCGCACGTCGACGACGTCGACGACGTCGAAGTCCGACCACACGTCGCGCGCCGTGCGGCACGACGCGCACGCGGCCAGGTGGGCGTCGAGCGCCAGCTTGCCGGCGTCGGACATCGCGCCGCGCCGCGCCTGCGCCAGCAGATCGCCGCGGCAGTCCTCGCGCGCCGTGCCGATCACTTCGCCACCCCCAGCATCTCCGCCAGCTCGCCGTCGCGTTCCAGCTTGCGCCGCAGCGCCTGCTTGCCCAGGCGCAGCCGGCTCCACACCGTGTTGGCAGGGACCGCTGACGCGGCCGCGATCTCCTCGACGGTGTAGCCGAGGATGAAGTGCGACGCGAGCGCCTCCGCGATCACGTCGGGCAGCTCGTCGAGCAGCTGGCGCACCAGCACGCGGCGGCGAGCCGCGACGGTCGTCGCCAGCGGCGACGCCTGCTCGGACGCGACCTCGTCGAACGATTCCGATTCGGCCGTGACCTGACGCGCGCGCGCCCGCCCGCGCCGGCGCGCGGCCAGGGCTGTCAGCAGCGCGACGCGGTTGGCGAAGTGCTCGACGCTGCACTCGGCGCGAAACACCATCAGCGACGTCAGCAACGCGATGACGGCGTCCTGCGTGACGTCGTCGATGTCCGGGTGGCCGCGGCCCAGCACCTTGCGCACCACGCGCAACATTCCACCGCCGACCGCGCCCACCAGGGTCGCGCCCGCCTCCGGATCACCGTCCCCCGCGGCGCGCGCCAGCGGCAGGAGCTCGTCGGGTCGCGCCGCTCCAAACGACGCCGTGTCGGCCGCCGCAGCGTGAGCAACGTCAGTAGCTCCGCTGGCCAATGTCTTCGATAACCGCGACACTGTGGATCAACGATGGCCAAGCTGCGCGTCGCGGTCAAGCGCCTGCTGCCGATGTTGCCGGTCTTGCTGGTTTTCGTGACCCTGCTGGGGCCACTTTCCTGTCAGCGCAGCGAGCTACTGGGGACGGTCTCGGCGGATGGGGGCGCCGGCACGCCGCCGCGCTTCTCGCCTCCGGTGCTGGTGGCCGCGCTGTCCGACAGCAACGCGATCGACGAGGATCCGACGCTGACCGGCGACCTCCGGGAGCTGTTCTTCATGTCGACGCGCGACGGCGATCGCGACATCTGGACGTCGCGGCGTGACACCGCCGACGCCGCGTGGGGTCCACCCGTGCGTGTCGCGGAGCTGGACTCGCCGGCGTCCGACTGGGCGCCCGCGGTGTCGCTGGACGGGCTGCGCATCTGGTTCGCGAGCGATCGCGACGACGTCGGGCGCGGGCAGCTGTGGCGGGCGACGCGCGCCAGCCGCACCGCGGCGTGGGATCCGCCAACGCCCGTCGCGGAGCTGGCGAGCGGCAGCATCGACTTCGCGCCCGCCGTCGACGCGACAGAGACGACGCTGCTGATGAGCTCGGACCGCGTGAACGCGGCGGCGGCGGTGGGCGGCGCCGACTTCGATATCTACGTCGCCACGCGCGCCACCACCGGCGCCGCGTGGGGCTGGCCGGCTCCGGTCGTGGGCATCAACAGCGGCGACGACGAATACGATCCGTTCGTGGCGCAGGCCGGGCTGGTCGTGTTCTTCACGTCGATGCGCTCGGGGATGGGCGACATCTACTGGTCGTCGCGCTCTTCGCTGAGCGGGCCATTCGCGCCGCCGGTCGCGCTCGATGATGTCAACTCGCCCGCCTACGACTCGGATTCCACGCTATCGCCTGATCTCGGCACGCTGATGTTCTCGTCGACGCGATCGGGTAACGCGGAGATCTACGAGACGCACGCCATCGCCGCACAGTAGTCAACTGACCGGTCGTGATTGATCGACGATCACCACGCGATGAAGACTGCATACGCTTCGCGCCTGTAGTTGATAGTCTGGCGGCAGTGACATCGCGAAGACTGTTCGTGGTCGTGTGTGCCGTGGCCGGCATCGCCGGCGGGTCGTGCATCCCGCTGCAGAACCTGGGCGCTGGCGGCATCGGGCCGGGGATCAAGCCACCGTCGGTGACGTTCACGGGCGCGACGCTGGCGGGCGCGCCGACGCCGCAGCTGCTGGCGGCGTATTACTGCCCCGAGCTGGTGTCGGTGCCGCTGGGCGGCGCGGCGCTGCTCTGCCAGAGCCTGTTCGGGCCGCGGCCGCCGCTGTCGGCGATGGCGGTCGTGTTCGACGCGCGCTTCAGGATCGCCAACCCGAACGAGATCCCGCTGCCGCTCGCGAGCCTGCTGGTCGGCGTCACGCTGTTCCCCGCCGCCGGCAATCAGCGGACGGGCGCCGCGTGCTTGCGCCTGTGCCCGGGTGGGCCGGGGACGTGCGCCACGGACGATCCGGGCGCGTGCCAGGCGTCGTCGCGCGACATCCGCTCGCTGTCCGACTTCGCCGCCGCGACCGCGGGGCTGGTCATCGCCGAAGGCCTCGCCGCCGCCGCCGGTCAGCCGCCGTCGTTCACCGCGCCCACCGTCTCCGCCGCCGCCGAGCTGGAGGTGAGCGCGCGCTTCACGCTGGCGCCGGCGCAGCTGGTCGGGGTGCTGCGCCAGCTCGCCGAACAGTCGACCGGCGAGCTGCGCGCGGGCCGCGCCCCCAGCTTCACCGTCCCCTACCAGCTGGAGGGGACGGTGTGGTTCGACGCCGGCTCGCTGGGTCGCGTGGCGATCCCGTGGGGGCCGGCGTCGGGCGTCTGGACGCTGTGACCTTCCGATCTAGCGGCGCGAACGCCGCTTGCGCGCGACGGCCATCGTCGCGAAGCCACCGAACAGCATGAGCGCGACCAAGCCGGGCGCGCCGCCCGCGACGGAGCAGCCGCTCGAGTAGAAGCACTTCGCGCTCGTGTCGGCCACGCACTGGCCGGACGAGCAGACGCCGCTGGCGCACTGGTACGCGATCCGTGCACGTGGCGCCGTTGGCGGCGGGCGCGACGCAGATATCGTCGATGGGATCGTCGACCAGGGGCAGCGGATCGCAGGTCAGGCCCGCGGCGCACTTGTTGGTCGTGCACGGCTGGCCGGCGATCGGCCCCGTGCGTGCACACGCCCGGCCCCGGCGGGTCCGGATCCTCGGGGAACTTGCAGTAGCTATTGATGCACTCGTAGTCGTTGTCGCAGCGGCCGCCGACCGCCACCAGCGGCGTCGCAAACGTGTCGCAGCCGGGCACGCCCGACAGGCGGTTAGTCATGTTCAGCGTCGCGCAGTCGGCGGTACGGATGGTCTGCAGGCAAGCGTCGACCTTGGTCTGCTCGAACTTGGACCGCTTCGCGCTCTGCGAATTCTGCAGGCCCTGCAGGAAGTTCGTGAAGTTGTCCGCCGTCAGCGTCTTGCACTCGGCCTCCGACGTGCCGGCGGCGTCGTTGCTCACTCAGCTGGTCGGCCGTGCAGCAGCTGTACGCCTTCGGGCAGATCGCGTCGGCGAAGTCCTTCGCCGTCTTGTCGATCGGGATGGCGTCGACGCCGCCGCAGCCCAGCACGCGGCCGACAGAAGTCCCAGCGAAACCATCGAGCGAAAGGTGTCTGTTCGCATGCCGCGCTTGTGTTGCAAGTCTCATCCCAGCGCCCGAACCGGTCAAATCTCGGGCGTTTCGCGGCCTGCGCGCGTCAGGCGTTCGGCACGGTGTTCAGTCTTTGACAGTGGCGGCGCGGAAAATCTGGTTCGGATCCAGCCCCAGCTTCTTCACGGTCTCGTGGTCGGGGATGCCGGTGGCCGGCAGATCGTTCGCCTGCTGGAAGCGCCGCAGCGCCTCCTTGGTGGACTTGCCGTCCGCCGCGAAGCCGGCGGCCGCCAGCTTGTCGCGAATCTTGTCGTCGGCGCCGGGCGCCAGCAGCCCGGCGGGCGACGTCGACACGGGCACGTCGCCCGGCTTGCTCGCCGGCTCGGGCGCGCGCGGCCGCGCAGGCTCACGCTTCTTCGTCTCCGCTTCTTCCTTCGCCTCAGGCGCGGCTTCCTTGGCCGGCTTGCCCTCGTCCGTCGTCTTGGCGTGGCTGCAGCCGGCGAGCGCGATCAACGCGCGCCGCGACGACGCAGCTTCGCCGTCACTTCTTCTTCTCCGCCGGGCCGCCGGCTGCGCCTCCGGTGGGCCCTCCTCCTTGTCGAGCGCTTCTTTGGCCTGCTCGAGTACGCCTTCCTTCTTGTCCGCCGTCGGCGGCGGCAGGTGCGTGAAGCCCGACGAGATCCCCTCGACGAACGCGTTGCGAATCACGCCGAGGATCGTCGGCCACAGCTGGATCTCCGGGTCGGTCAGCTTGCCCTTGATGGGAACGACGGTCGACCACCGCGTTGCGATCGGGGACGCGGTCGGAGAACAGCCGCAACCCCTTGTCGGCCACCCACGCCTTCAGCTGGTTGCCGAAGTCATCTTCGGTCGGCTGGACGCGCACGTTCTTCAGCACCGGCTTCACGCCCCCGGTGATCTCGCCGCCCTTGGCGCGGAACTCGACGAACACGTCCAGCGTCCCTTCCGGCGTCTGCAGCTTGGTCGCGGGCTGGATCAGATCGAACAGCTCCGCGACCTTCCATCCCTTCGAGCGACACCTCGCCCGCGAACTCCAGCGACTTCGCGAACGGATTCGCGGACACGAACATCGTGACGTCACCGGTCTTGCCCAGCTTGGCGCTGGCGTTCACGGTCGCCGGCCGGCCGCCGGCCAGCTCCTCGCGCGTGGCCAGGTTCTCCGCCGACAGCTCCAGCGCGTGCAGCCAGATCTGCGGGTGCCGCGGCGCCGTCAGGTCGCGGTACAGGACCTCGCCGTCGCGTACCTCGATACGCTGGACGCGCGCCGGGATCACCTTGCGCAGCGCCGCGTCGACGTCGGGGATCGCGGCCTTGCTTTTCCTTCTTGTCCTTCGGCGCATCGGCGCGTTTGGTGATGGTGATCTTCGGCTCGTCGAGGCGCGCGCGCGCGGCGAGGCGGCCGCGGAACAGCGCGCGCCAGTCGACGCTGACGCCGACCCGCTCGGCGATAGAACAGCGGGTGGCGTTCGTTGCCCGCCGGCTCTTCGATCAGCTTGATGCGCCAGATCTCATAGCCGGGCGGAAACACGGTGACGTGAACGCGCTGGAAATCGCCGCTCATCCCCTCCGCGTCATTCAGCCCCTTGCGCGTATAGTGGCTTGCGATCGGATCGATCAGCAGGCGGATCGCGACGACGATCGCGACCACCACCGCCGCGAGCGATCAACGAGCCGCCGCGGCCATCTGCGCCCGCTGCGCTTCAATGCGGGTCGCCTGCGGGGTGCGCGCCGCCATTCGAACGCTCCGCGACGCTGGCCGCCTTCGCCGCGCCCACCGGGACGTGGCTCGGGCGCTCGTCGCGGGGCGGCGGCGCTTCTCCCGGCGCGCGCGCCCCCTTGGTCTTGCCTTCCGGCGCACGCGCCTCTCGATGATCGCGTTGATCTCGCCGCCCATCAGGAAGATGAAGCCGCTGATGTAGAACCAGGTCAGCATCACGATGACGCCGCCGATCGAACCGTAGGTGACGTTGTAGCTGCCGAAGTGGCCGGCGTACTGGCTGAAGCCCCAGGTGGCGAGCAGCCACACCGTCGTGCCCAGGACGGACCCCGGCGTGATGAACTTGAACTCCTGCTCGACGTCGGGCAGCAGGTAATACGCCAGCGCGGCGCACAACATGATGACCGCCGCCGTCACCGGCCAGCGCAGCAAGCTCCAGACGAACACGTATTCGCTGGCGATGCCCAGCCGCTCAGCCAGCCAGAAGCCGGCGCTGCCGCCGGCCGCCAGCAGCGCAACCGCGACCAGCACGAGCACGGCGCCGCCGATCGTCATGCCGAACGCGAGCGCCTCGGTCTTCCAGAACGGGCGTGATTCCTTGACGTCGTAGGACAGGTTCAGCGCCTTGCGCAGGGCATCGACGCCGCGCGACGCCGAATACAGCGTCACCAGCAGGCCGACGGTCAGCAAGCGCGGCCGTGGTTTGGCGACCAGGTCGCGCAGGTGTTCGTCGATGAGCGCCATCGCCTGCGGCGGCAGGATGGCGTGACCGCGCGCCAGCAACGTGTCAACCGACCTGCGGATGTAGGGGATGTACGCGGTCAGCGTCGTCAGGAAGAACATGAACGGGAACAGCGCGAACACGAAGTAGTAGCCCAGCGCCGCCGCGCTGTCGGGGACGGCGTGGTTCTCGTACTCGCGGTACAGACGCTTGCACAGCGTCCCGAAGCTCATCCGCCCACCACCAGGAAGTCGCACGAAATTTCCTCGCGTGAAATCTAGTGACGCACACGTCCGATACCAGAGCACGACCGTAGTGCAGTGAAAGCAATGTTGGTGATGGCGGTGTGGCGACAGCTTCCGGCGGAGCCCAGCGCACCCAATATTGAACGAAGCGTGTCCAGATCCGCCGCCGCCGTGACTCCGGTCGGCTTGTCCGACAGGGCGCGGGACCGGCAACTGCTCGCGCGCATCGCCAAGGGCGACGTCACGGCGCTGCGGACGATCTACGAGCGGCACGCGCCGCGCGCCGTGGCGATCGCGTTCCGCATCCTGCGCGACCGCGGCGAGGCCGAAGACGTCGTGCAGGAGACGTTCCTGGAGCTGTGGCGGCGTGCGTCTCAGTTCGACGCCGACCGCGGCGGCGCCATCGCGTGGGTCGTCACCATCGCGCGCAGCCGCGCCATCGACCGCCTGCGCGCCTCAGGGACGGCGGGGCGGACGATCGCCAGCGCCAGCGCCGGCGAAGGCCTGGTGCCGCTGGCGATGCCGTTGCCGTCGGACGAGGCCGAGCAGCGCCGGGACGTGGCGCGCGTCGCCACCGCGCTGAGCGCGCTGCCCGATGCGCAGCGCGAGACCATCGAGCTCGCGTATTTCGAGGGTCTGAGCCAGAGCGAGATTGCGGAGCGGACCGGCACCCCACTGGGGACGGTCAAGATGCGCGTGAAACTGGCGATGGCCAAGCTAGCAGCACTATTGAAGGAGGAAGAAGCTTGAATCGGCGCCGGGACATGACGTGTGCGGAGTTCGTGGAGAAGGCGTCGGCCTTCGCGTTGTCGGCGCTGGACGACATCGAGCGACAGGCGTGCGTGCGGCACCTGGCGCGGCCGGGACAACACGGTGGCTGCCGGCAGGCGCTGGCCGAAGCGGAGGCGGTGACGACGCTGCTGTCAGAGGTGCTGCCCGAGCGCACGCCCCCGCCCGAGCTGTGGCACGCGATCGAAGACCGCGTCAGGCGTTAGCTTCTTCAGGCGTTCAGCTCGACGACGGACTGATCCGCGACGTCGGTGGTCCCGTCCTCGTCGGCGGCGGAGGCGGAGTTGGGATCGGCGGCGTCGCGGTCGCGCATCGGCTTGGTCAGCACCGGCGCTAGCCAGTCGGCGATCACCCCCAGGTCGCGCACCGCGGTCGCGCCGACGCCCCCGCCGGGGAGGCCGCGCGCCACCAGCACGCCGCGGACCGCGCCCGTCGCGTCCATCACCGGCGCCGCGACGTCGCTGTCGCTGGCGCCGCCGTCGCGCAGGTCCAGCGCGCGCGTCGCGCGTCCGGTGCGCAACGCCGCCGCCGCGGTGCCGTCGGTCCCGTCGGGGTTCCAGATACCGCGCGACGACGTCGTCATCAGCTCGGGCGCACCGTTGTCCGCGGGCGCCAGCATCTGGACGGCCGCCGCGCGCGCGCCCAGGCGGATGATGACCAGCTCCAGCGCCGCCTCGGCCGCGGCGTTGGCGTCGGAGCCGTCCAGCCGGTGCGCGATGTCGCGCAGGAACGTCAGCGACATGTCCAGACGATCACTTCGCGAGCGGAGCGCCAGCGTGGCGTTGCGCAACTCTTCGATCGCGGCGGTGTCAGCCGCCGACTTCTGCTCCAGCTCGGCCAGCCTCTCCGCCTGCGCCTGCTGCCGGCGCTCGTGCGCGGACGCGATCCAGGCGACCAGCACCGCCGCGGCGAGCGCGCCGAGCTCGGAGGGCGTCGCCAGCACGTCCAGCGTGCGCAGCGCGCCGAAGCCGGACGGCACGGCGAGCGCGGCGAGCGCGCCCCACGCCAGCACCATGACCGCGATGAATCCGCGCACGCCGTAGCGCGCCGCCATCACCAGCACCACCAGCCAGACGGGGTGCGGCGCCAGCATGCCCAGGCCCAGGTCGGGCACGCCGCACGCCGCGGCGATTCCCAGCGTCGCGGCGACGCCGACGACAGCCTCGATCAGGATGTTCCTGCTGCGCTTAGAGATCCGCATGGAATGTTAGCCACCCTATGTGCAATGTGCCCGAGAGCCCGGTCGCGGTTTCGTGTGCAACGTCGTAGGTCCCCAGCAGGCGGGTTCGCCAACCTGTCGCGACGGTGAGCCCGCCGCCGGCCTGCGCCAGTGTGTGGTGCCGGTAGTTGTCCCAGCCGCCGCCGCCGTGAATGTCGAGGCCGGCGCGCCCTCCGAACAACACCTTGCGAAAGATCACCGAGCCGTTGTTGATCGACGCGCGCGGCGCCAGGCTGATGCGAAAGTCGGGCTGCGACTCCGTGAACAGCTGGTAGTTCCGGAACGACAGCACGATAGCGTCGTTCATGTACACCCGGCGTATCAGCCGATCGTCCATCGCTTCGCTCTTGACGATGCGCGCAAAGCTGGACCACAGGTTGAAGTCCAGGCCGACCCACGCAAGCAGCTGGTCCGCGTGTGGCGCCGGCTGCCCGGCCAGCGGGCTCAACGTCAGCTGCCGCAGCGACGCGCCGCCGTCGAACAGCACCCAGCGCGTCTTGGGATACAGGTACACGTGACTGATCGCTCCCGTCATCGTGCCGCCTTCGTGCACGGCGATGGGCGCCTCGTACCACTGTTCATTGATGTCGACGTGAGTGTTGATGCGCATGAAGCGCAGCGGCGTCACGTCCAGCTCGCCGTAGCCGCCGACGTCGAGGGTGCGGGACGTCCCCAGCGCCGTCGTGCCGTCGGCGGCGATGCCGCCGGCGGTGGAGAAGCGCCCATCGACGCCGGCCAGCAGGTAGCCGTCGGTCCAGTAGCCCAGGAACAGCTGACTGGCCAGCGTCGTCACCGAGCCGTTCTTGTCGAACACGTTCGCGCCGACCACCTGGTTGGCGCGCCAGTCGCCCGACAGATCGTGCAACGCCATGAACGCCACGTGGTTGCGGACGCCGAACGGCAACGACGCTCCCGCCTGCATCCGCCACGTCCACGCCTGAGGATCGGAGCGAACCGACGTGCCGGCGGTCAGCTCGGGCGATGTCCGGTAGCGCATCCGGTTGTACGACGTCACCAGGGCCTGGTCTTGGTTGCCGGTGGTGAGCGCCAGCGCGCCGCCGTACTGGTCGCGCGCGGCGGGGAAGTTATAGCCGCGCTCGAGCGCGCGGCCGTAGTCGCGCTTGTGCGTGAACGTCGGGTAGTCCGCGACCAGCCCGCGGCGGACCTCGATCTCTTCGTCTATGTTGCCGCCGCCTTCGAGCGCCCACGCCAGCATCTCGCGCGCGCGCAGATTCTTCGGATCGGTGGCCAGGTAGCGGCGCAGGACGCGCGCGCCCCCCTCCCAGTCCTCGTTCATGAGGTGGGCGTCCGCCTGATTGAGCGCGACCTCCATGTCGCTCTTGGGCGGCGCCGGCATCATCGATTCGTAGATGCGGTCGGCGAGCACGACGTAGCCACGCCGCGCGTAGATGCGCGCCAGCCACAGCTTGTGCATCCGCTCGGTGGGCGTCTGGCCGAGCTCGAGCTCGGCGATGCGGTGCTCGCGCCTGGCCTCGTCGTCGCGCTTGAGGACGAACAACGCCTCGCCGCGCAGGTAGTGCAGCTCGGGATCCTGCTTGTGATGTTCGAAGTGGTGCGCGCGCTCCAGCGCCGCCGCCGCGTCTTCGAACTTCCCGGCGGCCTGCAATGCCGCGCCTGCCGATCGCTGGGCCGGTGCGTCGGAGGGAGACAGCTTGAGGATGGCTTCGAACTCCCGCCGCGCGGCTCTCGTAGTCGCCCCGCACCACCGCTTCTTCGGCGCGCCGGCGCGAGGCCGTCCACCTCGTCTTCGGCTTCTTCGGCCTCCTCCGCTTGCTCATCGGACGGCGCCAGCGGCTCGACCGCAGGCGCCGTCTTCGCGTGCGGATTCGCCGCCCACAACAAAGCTATCAACGCCCCCGCCCCAGCGACCATGTCTGACCTCGTGTCTGTTCTGCAACGCTCGTGCCCTGACTCGCGGCGGTCCAGGATGCGAGTTTCTATGAGGGCCCTCTTGTCAATATCCGGGGGTATCAGCCATCGGCGCTACCCCCCAGGTCACGGCCTCGTAACGACGCCGGCAGCCCTGAGTTACCGCGATTGGCCGCGACATTGCGGGCTCTTTGGCTTCGGTCAAACGATGATTAACGACCATATTGAAGATGCTTACCGCGGCTGAGGTGATGACGCGCGGCGTGTTCACGCTGCCCGGGTCGCTGTCGATCCGAGAAGCGGCGTGGGCCCTCATGCATCGCGGCGTCGGCGCCGCGCCGGTGCGCGACGACGACGGCCGCCTGGTCGGCGTGTTCAGCAACGTCGATCTCCTCGAAGCGGAGTTGGTGCGAGGTCGCGACGGCGAGGAGCTAGAAGGCCGGCCGGTGACCGAAGTGATGACGCCGGCGGTCGTCGCGGTGGGAAGCGACGAGCCCGTCGACCAGATCATCGAGCTGATGGCGGAGCACGGTTATCGACGCGTGTTCGTCGCCGACGACGACGGTCGTTTGATCGGTGTCGTGGCGACCATGGATATCATGCGGCTCTTCGCCGACGGCCGGCTGAGGCTCCTTGACAGCGACCTCGCTGAGCCTAGCTTCCACGAGGTCACTGGATGAGATGAGGAGGGATCGAATATGCGCAAGTTGAACATCGGTTGGGTTTTCGGGCTGGCGATGGGGTTGGCGATTCCGAGCTTCTCCGCGGCGTCACGCCGCCGGAAGCAAGACCGTGAAGTCGGAGGAGGCCAGCACGGCTGGAATGTCGAAGGACGAGGCGGAGCGGGTGAAGGAGCACAACAAGCTCCGCGCCGAGATCAAGAAGGTGAAGTACCCCGCCGCCAAGGGCGACATCGTCTCGAAGGTGAAGGGCGTCAAGGCGGACGACAAGAAGTGGTTCTCGGACACCCTGCCGGACAAGACCTACGCTTCGGCGGACGACGTGTTCAGCGCGCTCGGCTGGGAGACCACGCCGGCTGCGCCGGCCGCGAAGTAAGTGAAAGCGCGTCGAGCGCTCGCCGGCGCTGCTGGCCGGGCGCTCGTCGTTGCAATGCTGGCGGCGGGCGCGCTCAACGCGCTGCCCACCGCTTGCGCCCGCCAGCGACCAGCCGTGAGCGTCTCCGAGCTGTCGCGCGTTGAGCGCTGGTGGATCGTCATCGGCGCGTCGCACTTTTTGGAGTCGGCCGACTGGCGGCATCACTCGCGCGATACGCAGATGGTGGTCCTGTCCGGCGACTCGCCGGTTCCATTGGGACAGTTGCCGCCGGACACTATCCGTCTCGCCTACCTGAGCGTCGGCGAGACCGACGCCCAGAGTAGTCTGGGGCGCGCGGTGAAGGATCAGTCGTTCATCGTCGAGCCGAATCCCAACTGGCCGGGCAACATGCGCGTCGATATTCGCGACGAGCGCTGGCAACAAGTGCTGCTGCGCCAGGAGGTGCCGCGGCTACTGACCATGGGTTTCGATGGCCTGATGCTGGACACGCTGGACACGGTGCCGTACCTGGAGAACAAGGATCCGAGCCGCTTCGCGGGATCGCGTCGGGCGCTGGCCGACTGGCTGCGCGCCCTACGGCGCGCAGCGCCGCGCGCCGTCATCGTCGCCAACGGCACCGAATCGCTGATCGACGCGGCGCCGTTCGTCGACGGCTTCATCGTCGAGGGGGTGTTTGCGATGTACGACTTCTCCCGGCGCATCTACCGCGAGACGACCGATGACGAACGCGCCTGGAAGCTGGGTGTCGTCAGCCGCGCGCGCAGCGTGGCGCCGCGCCCGGTGTTCTCGATCGAATACGCGGACATCGGCGACATCCACCTGGGACGCTGGGCTGCCGGCGAGGCGACGAAACACGGCTTTCGCCCCTACGTGAGCGTCAAGGATCTCAACGTGTTGCCATGACGCCGGCGACCCCGATTTTTTTGATTTTGACTTGCATGTTTCAATTTATTTTGAATATTTAGAAAAGTGGTGACCGGGGCTGCAAGTGTGATGAATATGTCGGCCGTGTCGGCTGAAGCTCACGTGCCCATCACCGCGGACGCGGTCGCCGCCCTCGTCGGTAGCGAGATGACGGCCGTGGAGGTCCGCCTCGCCGAGCGGATGGAGAGCCCGATCGGGCAAATTCCGCAGGTCGGCGCACACCTGCTGGGCGCCGGCGGCAAGCGGCTGCGGCCCCTGCTGGCGGTGCTGGCGTCGCGCGCGACCGGCGCGCCGCTGGAGCACGGCATCGCCGTGGGCTGCGCCGCCGAGCTGATTCACACCGCGACGCTGTACCACGACGACGTCGTCGACGACGGGCGCGTGCGCCGCGGGCGGCCGGCGGCGCGCATGGTGTTCGGCAACGGGGTGGTCGTGCTGGTCGGCGACTTCTGCCTGGCGCGCGCGCTGGAGACGGTGGCGCTCACCGGATCGCTGCCCATGGTGAAGTCGCTGGCGACGACCGTGACCGAGATGGCGGAGGGCGAGGTCGCGCAGCTCGAACGCGCCGGCAACCCGGACGCCACCGTCGAGGATTACTTCCGCGTCATCGACCGCAAGACCGCGTCGCTCATCGCCTGGTGCGCGCGCGTCGGCGGGTCGGTGCCCGCAGATCTCGCGGAGCCGCTGGAGCACTACGGGCGCGCGCTGGGGCGTGCCTTCCAGATCGCGGACGACGTGCTCGACAGCGCCATCGACGAGGCCACTGCCGGTAAGTCGGTGGGCCACGACCTGCAGGAAGGCAAGCTGACGCTGCCCGTGCTGATGGCGTGCGAGGCGGACGCGGCGCTCGGCCGCCGCATCCGCGGCCAGCTGGGCGAGCAGGGCATCCCGGCGGCCGTCGTCGCCGAGATCCTGACCGAAGTTCGCCGCGTCGGTGGCGTCGAACGGGCGCGCAGCAAGGCGGAGGCGCTGGCCGACGAGGCCGCGCGGGCGCTGGACGCGCTGCCGCCGTCGCGCTATCGGGACGGCCTGGCCGCGCTCGCGTACCTGTCCGCCAACAGGAGCTCATGATGGCGGTCGCAACGGTGCCAGCGGCAGCCACGCCGGCGGATGCGGCGGCGGCGGGCGGGATCCCCGCGCACTGGGACGATCTGGCGTCGTTCGTCCGCTTCCTGGAGCAGCGCGGGGAGCTGCGCCGGATCACGCGCGAGGTCGACGCCAACCTGGAGGTCAGCGCCATCGCGCAGCAGGTGATGCGCGCGGGCGGACCGGCGCTGCTGTTCGAGCACGTCAGGGGATCGCGGCACCCGCTGCTGATCAACACGTACGCGACGCGCCAGCGCATGTCGTGGGCGCTGGGCGTCAGCGATCTGGACGAACACGCGCGCTCGATCTTCGACCTCGTCAGGTCGCAGCCGCCGACCGGCCTGATGGACAAGCTGCGCATGTTGCCGAAGCTGGCGCGCGTCGCGTCGGCCATGCCGAAGACCGTTCGCACCGCGCCTTGCCAGCAGGTCGTCGAGACCGACGTCGACCTCGGCAAGCTGCCGGTGCTCACGACCTGGCCGGGCGACGGCGGGCCGTACATCACGCTGCCGATGGTCATCACGCGCGATCCCGACAAGGGGACGCGCAACGTCGGCTGCTACCGGATGCAGGTCTACGACCAGCGCACGACCGGCATGCACTGGCAGCTGCACAAGACCGGGCGGCGCCACATGCGCCGCTACAAGGAGCTGGGGCAGCAGCGCATGCCGGTGGCGGTCGCGCTCGGCGGCGATCCGGTGCTGCCGTACGCGGCGACGGCGCCGCTGCCCGACGGCATCGACGAGTTCATGTTCGCGGGGTTCCTGCGCCGCAAGCCGGTCGAGATGGTGCGCTGCAAGACCAACGATCTGGAGGTGCCGGCGTCGGCCGACTTCGTGCTGGAAGGCTACGTCGACGTCGACGAGCTGCGCCGCGAGGGGCCGTTCGGCGACCACACCGGTTACTACTCGCTGGCCGACGACTACCCGGTGTTCCACATCACGGCGATCACGCGGCGCGAGACGCCGATCTACGCGACCACCGTGGTCGGGCCGCCGCCGCAGGAAGACGCGTGGCTGGGCAAGGCGACCGAGCGGCTTTTTCTTCCACTGCTGCAGATGACGTTCCCCGAGATCATCGACATGAACCTGCCCATCGAGGGCGTGTTCCACAACCTGTGCATCGTGTCGATCAAGAAGGAGTACCCGCACCACGCGCGCAAGATCTGCCATTCGCTGTGGGGCATGGGGCAGATGATGTTCGCCAAGTGCATCATCGTCGTCGACGAGGACGTCAACGTGCAGGAGGTGCGCGAGGTCGCGTGGCGGACGCTGAACAACATCGACGCCAAGCGCGACGTGTTCTTCGCCGAGGGGCCGATCGACGTGCTCGATCACGCGTCGGCGGCGTTCGGCTTCGGCGGCAAGCTGGGCGTGGACGCCACGCGCAAGTGGAAGGAAGAAGGCTTCACGCGCGAGTGGCCCGAGGTCCTGAAGATGGACCCGGCGGTCGACGCGCGCGCCGCGGCGCTGCTCAAGGAGCTGGGGCTGTGAGCGCGAGCCTGGCGGAGGACGGGGCCGACGTCCGCGGGATGTTCGAGCGCATCGCGCCGCGCTACGACGCCGCGAACCGCGTGATGTCGGCGGGCGTCGACATCATCTGGCGCAAGCAGGCGATCACGCGGCTGATCGACGGGCTGGGCGAGACGCCGCGGTTCCTCGACCTGGGCGCGGGGACGCTGGACGGCGCGCTCGAGATCGCGCGCCGCGTGCCGGGCGCGCGCGTCGCGGCGGCGGACTTCGCGCGCGCGATGCTGGTCGCGGGCGGCCACAAGCTGGCGGGCGGGCAAGCGATCGATCGCCACGCGGCCGACGGCCACCACCTGCCCTACCGCGCCGGCGCGTTCGACGGCGCGTTCTCGGCGTTCTGCATCCGCAACCTGTCCGACCTGCCGCTGGGGCTGCGCGAGCTGCGCCGCGTGGTGCGTCCGGGCGGGCGCGTCGTGCATGCTCGAGTTCCTGCGCCCGGAAAAGCCGCGCTGGTTCTTCGACCGCGTCTACAACGCGCACGTGTTGCCGCTGCTCGGCTGGACGGTGAGCGGCGACCGAGCCGCGTACCGCTACCTGCCCGATTCGATCGCGCGCTTCCGCTCGCCGGCGGAGCTGGCCGCGCTGCTGGGCGAGGTCGGCTTCGCGTCGGTCGAGACCAAGGCGCTGTTCCCGTCGGGCGTCGCCACGATGGTGGTGGCGTCGATGAAGCTGGTGGTCGCGGTCGGCGGCGCGTCGGGATCGGTCTACGCGAAGCGCCTGCTCGACGCGCTGGTGCCGCTGGCGTCGACGGTCGAGGTCGGCCTGGTGTTCACCCAGGCGGGCAACGAGGTCTGGGCGCACGAGCTCGGCGACGTGCCCGCCTATCCTTTCAAGCGCTACGGCCTGCGCGACTTCCGCGCGCCGTTCGCCTCCGGGTCGGCGGGCTGGGACGCGATGGTCGTCATCCCCTGCTCCACCGGCGGCCTGGCGCGCATCGCGCACGGCATCTCCGACGACCTCGTCGGACGCGCCGCGGACGTGATGATGAAGGAGCGCCGCAAGCTGGTGCTGGTGGTGCGCGAGACGCCGCTGTCCGCGCTGCACATCGAGAACATGCGGCCGTGACGCGCGCCGGGGCCGTCGTGCTGCCCGCCTCGCCGTCGTTCTATTCGAAGCCCGCGACGCTGGAGGCCCTGCTCGACACGGTCGTCGGGCGCGTGCTCGACCAGCTCGGGCTGCCGAACAAGCTGGTGCCCCGCTGGGGCGACGAGGAAGTGAAAGGAACATGAGCGCGTCCGCCGTCGAGAACACCGCCGCACCCGTCCGTCGAAGCCCTCGCCACGCTCGATCTGTTCGCGCTCGGGCGGCAGGCGTCGGCCGCGCGCGACGCGCGCCTGGGCCGGCACGGCACGTTCGCGCGCGCGCGGCAGCTGCTGGGCGACGGCACCTGGCGCGGCCCGCGCGACGCCGCCGACAGCCACGTCGACGAGGCGGACGTCGCGGCGCTGGGCGGCCTGACCGCGGCGCGTGCCGCGGGGGCCGACCTGCTGATCGCCAGCAGCGCCGACGTCGCGCTGCGAAGCGGCGGCCGCCGGGCTGCGCGTGTTGCTGAAGGTGCCGTTCGCGCGCCGGCGAGAACGACGGCGAGCGCCTGGTCCGGCTGGCGGCGCTGGCCGACGGCGCCGCTGTGGGGCGTGCTGCCGGCGCCGGTCGGCGAGCCCTACGGCCTGGACACGGTCCGCTGCTTCGCGCTGTGCCGGCTGGCGCTCCCCGCGGTGCCGCACCTGGTCGCCGACGTCGCGGCGCTGGGACCGCGGCTGGCGCAGATGGCGTTCGGCTTCGGGGCCGACGAGCTGTTCGGCGCCGATCGTCGCCGAGCGCGCGCTGCGCCTGGGCGTCAACGCCAACAACCCGGCGCTGACGCGCAAGGAGGCGGCGACGCTGATCCGCGGCGCCGGCCTGATCGCGTGCGAGCGGCTGGCCGACGGCGGCCTGCAGGAGGTGCCCGCGTGACCGCTTCGCCGGGATTCGAGACAAGGTCCGCGCGGGCGAGCCGCTGTCGCTCGGCCGACGGCGTCGCGCTGTTCCAGCACCCGAACCTGCTGGAGGTCGGCGCGCTGGCCAACGAGGTGCGCGAGCGCCTGCACGGCGACCGCACGTACTTCAACCGCAACCTGCACATCAACGCCACCAACGTCTGCGAGGCGAGCTGCATGTTCTGCTCGTTCGCGCGCCTGCAGCCGGGCGACAAGGGCGCGTACACGATGACGCACGACGAAGCGTGGGGGAAGCTGCGCGCGCGCGTCGCCGCCGGCGATCCGATCACCGAGATCCACATCGTCAACGGCCTGCACCCCGGCCTGCCGTTCGACTACTACACGGAGCTGCTGGCGGGCCTCAAGCGCATCCAGCCCGTCGATCCACCTCAAGGCGTTCACGGCGGTCGAGCTCTACTACTTCGCCAAGAAGTTCGGCGATGCCGGTCGCCGACGTGCTGGCGGCGCTGCGCGCGGCCGGCCTCGATTCGCTGCCCGGCGGCGGCGCCGAGATCTTCGCGCCGCGCGTGCGCAAGAAGATCTGCGACGACAAGTGCACGGGCGACGAGTGGCTGGACGTCCACCGCACCGCGCACCGGCTCGGCCTGCGCTCGAACTGCACGATGCTGTACGGGACGATCGAGACCGTCGAGGAGCGCGTCGATCACATGCTGCGGCTGCGCGCGCTGCAGGACGAGACCGGCGGCTTCCAGACGTTCATCCCGCTGGCCTTCCACCCCGACAACAACGCGCTGATGAAGCTGCCGGGCCCGACGGGCGTCGACGACCTGCGCACCTACGCGGTCGCGCGCCTGATGCTGGACAACATCCCGCACATCAAGGCCTACTGGATCATGCTCGGCGTCAAGACCGCGCAGACCGCGCTGTGGTTCGGCGCCGACGATCTCGACGGCACCGTGCAGGAGGAGAAGATCTATCACATGGCCGGCGCCGAGACGCCGCAGGCGATGAGCCCCGCCGAGATCGTGCGCATCATCCGCGACGCGGGGCGCACGCCGGTCGAGCGCGACACGCTCTACAACGTCGTCGCCGAGGGCGCGGCGCTGGCCGCCCGACAAGCCGTTCCGGCGCGACGTGCGCCGCAGTCTGGAGGTGGTCGTCGTGAGCAAGCTGCGCATCGCGGCCGTGTCGTTCCTGAACGCGCGGCCGATCACCTACGGACTCGAGCGCGGCCTCGGCGGCGATCGCTTCGAGCTGTCGTTCGAGCTGCCGTCGCGCTGCGCCGAGCTGCTCGAGCGCGGCGAAGTCGACCTGGGCCTGGTGCCGAGCGCCAGCTACGCGGCCGCGTCGGGCGAGATGCGCATCGTCCCCGGCATCGCCATCGCCGGCTTCGGCCCGGTGCGCACCGTGCTGCTGGTCGGCGAGGTGCCCTGGGAGCAGATGCAGGACATCGCGCTCGACGGCGCGTCGCGCAGCTCGGCGATGCTGCTGCGGCTGCTGTGCCGCCAGCGCGGCCTGACGCCGCGGTTCCGCGAGCTGCCGCACGACGAGGTCGTCGACGCCGCGTCGGGAACGACCGGCGCGCTGGTCATCGGCGACGCCGGCTTCGCGGCCGCCGCGCGCTTCCCGCACGCGGTCGACCTGGGCGCCGCGTGGCGCGACACGACCGGGCTGCCGTTCGTCTACGCCGCGTGGGCGGGGCGGCCGGGCGCGGTCGGCCCGGACGACATCGCGATCCTGCAGCAGAGCCTGGCCGACGGGCTCGGCGGCGCGGGCGACGATCGCGCGCGCCTGGTCGGAGGCGCACGGCGGCGATCCCGCCGACTACCAGCGCTACCTGACCGACAACATCCGCTACCAGCTGGGCGCCGAGGAGCTGTCCGGGCTGGCGACGTTCTTCGACCGCGCGCACGCCGCCGGAGCTGCTGCCGCGCGCCGTCCGCCCGCGGCTGCTACGAGTCCACGCGCGCGCATCGCCGCGTCGGTGCCGGCCGGCGGCGGCGCGCCGTCGCGATCGATCGACACGCTGCTGGCCGACGCGGCCGCCGGCGGCCGCCTGTCGCCCGAGGACGCGCTGCGCCTGTACGCCGACGCGCCGGTGCTGGAGCTGGGCGCCGCCGCCGACGCGCGCCGCCAGGCGCTGCACCCCGACGGCGTGGTCACGTACATCATCGACCGCAACGTCAACTACACCAACGTCTGCGTCACCCGGTGCAAGTTCTGCAACTTCTACCGGCCGCCCGACCAACAAGACCGAGGGCTACGTGCTGTCGCGCGACGAGCTGACGCGCAAGTTCCAGGAGACGGTCGATCTGGGCGGCGTGCAGATCCTGCTGCAGGGCGGGCTCAACCCGAAGCTGCCGCATCGGCTGGTACGAGGATCTGTTCCGCTGGATGAAGGCGACCTTCCCGCTCGCCATCCACGGCCTGTCGCCGGAGGAGATCCGCTACATCGCCGAGATCGAGCGCATGTCGATCCGCGACGGTGATCGAGCGGCTGATCGCCGCCGGGCCTCGATTCGATCCCCGGCGGCGGCGCCGAGATCCTCGACGACGAGATCCGCTACAAGATCTCGCCGCTCAAGTGCTCGACCGACACCTGGCTGGACGTCATGCGCGAGGCGCACGGCCTCGGGCTGCGCACGACGGCGACCATGGTGTTCGGCTTCGGCGAGGAGCCGCGCCACATCGTCGGCCACTTCGAGCGCCTGCGCGCGCTGCAGGACGAGACCGCCGGCTTCACCGCGTTCATCTGCTGGCCGTTCCAGGCCGAGGGGACGCGCCTGAAGCTGCGCGACGACACGACGGCGATGCGCTACCTGCGCGTGTTCGCGCTGGCGCGCCTGTACCTGGACAACTTCCCCAGCCTGCAGGTGTCGTGGCCGACGATGGGGCCGGAGGTCGGCCAGGTGGCGCTGCGCTTCGGCGGCAACGACTTCGGCTCGGCGATGATCGAGGAGAACGTCGTGTCGCAGGCGGGCGCCGTGTTCAAGCTGGGCGCCGAGGACATGGAACGCTACATCCGCGGCGCGGGCTTCACGCCCCGCCGCCGCAACATGCGCTACGAGCGCCTCGCCGCCGCGTAGACCGTGGAAGGTGGAAGCGGGGGTTGACGGCATGCGTGTGGTGAGCGCGCGCTGGGTCGTCCCCATCGAGCGGCCGCCGATCGCCGACGGCGCGGTCGCGCTGGCCGACGACGGCGCCGTGCTGGCGGTGGGCGGCCGCGCCGAGCTGCGCGCCGAGTTCCCCGACGCGCCCGAGGAGCGCGCCGAGGGCGTGTTGCTGCCGGGGCTGGTCAACGCCCACAGCCACCTGGAGATCGCCGCGCACGCTGACGGCGTACCCGGCGGCCACGGTTTCTTCGCGTGGGCGTCGCTGCTGATGCGCGCGCGCAGCGCCGACACCCCCGACAAGCTGCGCGCCCCGGCGGCCACCGCCGCTGCCGCCGCCGTGGCGCTGGGCACCGCCGTCATCGGTGACGTCGGCAGCTCGCTGGTGGCGGCGCCAGGTATCGGCAGCGCCGGTCTGGCCGGTGTGCTGTTCCACGAGCTGTTCGGCTCGCGCGAGGCGACGACCGGCGACGCTCTGGCGGACGCCGCGCGCGAGCGCGCCGCGGCCGACGCCCACGCGGACGCCCCGTGGCCCGAGCGCCTCGGCTACGTCGTCGCGCCGCACGCGCCGTACTCCGCCGGGCCCGAACTGCTGGCGCGCATCTTCGCCGCGGCGGCCGCCGCCGGCCGCGCCACGTCGATCCACGTCGCCGAAGACGAGGACGAGATCGCGCTGCTGCGCGACGGGTCTGGCCGCTGGCCCGCGCTGCTCGCCGGCATGGGCGTCGACCCGGCGACGCGCGTGCCGCGCAAGTCGCCGGTCGCGTACATCGCGTCGCTGGGCGCGTTCAAGACCGAGACGCCGCCGCTGCTCGTGCACATGGTGCACGCGTCCGCCGATGACCGCCGCATCGCACGCGAAGCGGGAGCGACCGTCGTGCTCTGCCCGCGCTCGAACCTGCACATCGGCGGCCGCCTGCCCGACGTCGGCGCGCTGCTGGCCGACGGCCTGACCATCGCCGTCGGCACCGACAGCCTGGCGTCGGCGCCCGATCTGTCGCTGTGGGCCGAGATGGCGACGCTGACCGCCCACTTCCCCGCCGTGCCGGCCGCGCGCTGGCTGGACGCGGCCACCCGCGGCGGCGCACGCGCGCTGGGCATCCGCGGCGCTGGCACGCTGGCGCCGGGCGCGCGTCCCGGCGTGCTCGACGTGCTCGTCGACGACTTGCACGCACCGCTGGAGTCTCTGGTGCGCGCCCCCTCCCCCACCCTGCGCTGGATGGCACGACCATGACCGCGACGCCTCAAGACACCGTGACAGCAACACCCCTCACCCACGTCGTGAAGTTCGGACGCATGGTGAAGTTCGAGCACACGCTGTTCGCGCTGCCGTTCGCGATGGCCGCCGCCGCGATCGCCGCGCGCGGCACGGGCCTGTCGGTCGCGCGCGTCGCCGGCATCGTCATCGCCATGGCAGGCGCGCGCACCGCCGCGATGGGATTCAACCGCATCGTCGACCGCCACATCGACGCCAGGAACCCGCGCACCGCGAGCCGCGAGCTGCCGACCGGCGCGATCTCGCTGCGCGCCGCGTGGGTGCTGACGCTGGTGGCGACCGCGGTGTTCATCGGCGCGGCCGCCGCGCTGGGGCCGCTGTGCCTGGCGCTGGCCCCGGTCGCGCTGGTCTTCCTGTTCGGCTACTCGCTGACCAAACGCTTCACCGCGCTCTGTCACGTGGTGCTGGGCTTCGCGATCGCGGGCGGCCCGGCAGGCGCGTGGATCGCCGTGCGCGGCGACTTCGGCTGGGCGCCGGGCCTGCTGATGCTCGCGGTCGGCTGCTGGATCGCCGGCTTCGACGTGCTGTACTCGCTCGCCGATCGCGACTTCGATCGCGGCGCCGGCCTGCATTCGATCCCGGCGCTGCTCGGCGTCAGGGGCGCGCTCGTCGCGTCGGCCGGGCTACACCTGGTGACCGTCGCCGCGCTGGCACTGCTCGCGCCCATCGCGGGGCTGGGCGCCGCCTACGTGGTCGGCGTGTTCGTCGTCACCGCGCTGCTCGCCTACGAACACGCGATCGTCCGCCCGGACGATCTGTCGCGTCTCAACGTCGCGTTCTTCACCCTGAACGGCTACGTGTCAGTCGCGTTCTTCGTCGCCACGCTGATCGACGTCGTCCTGTAAATCGCCGCGCCCGCCTCAGGGGCAGCAAGTGGTCCGACAGGTGCCGACGAAGTCCGCGCACGGCACCGACGAGCAGCAAATCAGGCCTGCGCAGCACGAGTTCAAGCTGTTGAAGCAGCTGCCGCCCACAGGCTCGCACATCGTGCCGGGGCCTCCACCACCTTGCCCTCCCGCGCCGGTGCCCAGCCTTCCGCCCGCGCCCGAAGCGCCCCGGCCGATCGTCCCCCCGTCGCGTGAGCCGCCCGCCTGACCGGCCGAGCTTCTCGCGTCGCCACCATCGCGGTCCGCCGCCTGTCCCAGGCGCCCAGCCGCCCCGTCCATGCCGGCATCGCCGGCCTGCGTCGTGGCGACGCCGGGCGCGGGACCGCCGGGACCGAAGGGACCGGGGCGTCCCCCGTCGTCCGACGTCTCATCGCATGCGGCGATCGCGGCCGTGAAGCAGATGACGAAAAGCCAGCTCGTGTGCCGGTGACCCACGACTCCTCGAAATTAACCACGGGTCCGGCGGACCGTCGCCGCTTTCAGCGGCAACGAACTGCGTATCAGTCGCGTTCTTCCTCGCGACCGATCGACGTACTATGGGCGGCGCGTGTCCGACGTCTTCATCACGGCGCTCGGGAAGTTCTTCCCCGGCCCGCCGATCCCGAACGATCAGCTGGAGGACTACCTCGGTCTGATTCACGGCCGCCCGGCGCGCGCCAAGGGGCGCGTGCTGGCGCAGAACGGCATCCAGACGCGCCACTACGCGCTCGACAAGCAGCAGCGCACGCTCTACCGCAACAGCGAGCTGGCCGCGAACGCCGTGCGCGACCTGCTGGAGCGCGTGGCGCTCGATGGCGCCGTCGATTTTCTGGGCGCGGCCACGACGCAGGGCGACCTGTGCGTGCCGGGCTTCGCCAGCATGGTGCACGGCGAGCTCGGCTTCCCCGCCTGCGAGATCGCCTCGCTAGGCGGCGTCTGCGCCAGCGGCGTCGTGGCGCTGAAGAACGCCTACCTGCAGGTGCGCGTCGGCGACAAACGCAACGCGGTCGCCTGCGGCAGCGAGCTCCCGAGCCGCCTGTTCAAGGCCAGCCGCTACGAGGCCTACGTGCCGGCCGACGCGACGCTGCCGTTCGACGCCGAGTTCTTGCGCTGGATGCTGTCCGACGGCGCGGGCGCGGCGCTGCTGCAGCCAGCGCCTGCCGTGCGCGGCGTCTCGCTGCGCATCGACTGGATGGACATCCGCTCGTACGCGCACGAACACGCGACCTGCATGTACGCCGGCGGCGTCAAGCGCCAGGACGGCTCGATGGGCCCGGGCTGGCTCGACTACCCGACGTTCGACGCCGCGGGGGCCGAAGGCGCGCTGTTCCTCCGCCAGGACGTGCGCCAGCTGGACGCGCTCGTCCGCCTGGGCGTCGACGGCTTCTTCCGGCTGGTCGACGAAGGGCGGCTGGTGGCGCGCGACATCGACCACGTCGTCTGTCACTACTCGTCGCAGTTCTTCCGCACGCGCATCCTGGAGCTGCTGGCCGCGGCCGGCGCGCCGCTGCCCGAGGACAAGTGGTTCTCCAACCTGACCACGCGCGGCAACGTCGGCGCGGCGTCGGTGTTCGTGCTGCTGGAAGAGCTGGTCAACGGCGGCCACGTCCGGCCCGGGCCAGCAGATCTTCGTCATGATCCCGGAGAGCGGGCGGTTCGTCGTCAGCTACATGAAGCTGACCGCGGTGGGCGACGATTCCCCGCAGCCCGCTCGACCCACGACGTCGCCAGCCGCCGCCGTGTCGCCCGCGGGCCCGCCCGCGCTGGAGCTGAAGACGCGCACCCCCGCGACCGAGCGGCTGGTGCGCCAGCTGGCGCGCGTCTGGATCGACTTCGAGACGCGCCTGCACCAGGTGCCGATCGTCGCGAAGCTGGAGACGGGCCGCTTCACCCGCGACGACTACAAGCTGCTGCTGCTGAACCTGCGCCAGCAGGTCGTCGAGGGGGCGCGCTGGATCGCGCGCGCGGCGTCGCAGATGGACGCCGAACGCTTCCCGCTGCGCAGCCTGTTCATCGTCAAGCCGCACGCGCGCGAGGAGCACCGCGACTTCGAGCTGCTCGAACGCAACTACGAGAGCGTCGGCGGCGCCATCGCCGACATCCGCGGCGCCGCCAAGAACGTCGGCAGCGAAGCGCTGTCGGCGTGGATGTTCCACCGCGCCAGCCAGGACAACCCGTTCGACCTGCTGGGCGCGATGTTCATCATCGAAGGCCTGGGCGCGCAGCTCGCGGCGCGCTGGGGCGACGCTGATCAAGGACCAGCTCGGCCTGGCGGACGATCAGGTGTCGTTCCTGCTCTATCACGGCGGCAACGACGACCGTCACCTGGACAAGCTGGAGCAGGCGCTGGCCGCCGCCGAGCTCGACGACCGCATGGTCGACCGCATCGTCAAGACCGCGAAGGTGACGGCGCGTCTCTACCTCCTGCAGCTGGAAGAGCTGGGCAATGTCTGAGCCGGCGCTGCTCGCCGCCGCCTGCGCCGGCTACTACCTGGCCGCCGGGCTGGCGATCTGCATCGGCTACCACCGCGTGCTATCGCATCGATCGGCCGTGCTCGCGAAGTGGCTCGAACGCACGCTGGTGACGCTGGGGCTGCCGGCCGGGACGCCCATCCAGTGGGCCGGCAACCACCGCTTCCACCACGCGCACGCCGATCAGCCGGGCGATCCCCACTCGCCGCGCGACGGCTTCTGGCACGCGCACAACGGCTGGTACATCGGCCGCAAGGACGCGCTCACCTGCGTGCTCTACGCGCTGGCCGGCCCGCTGCGCATCCTGTTCGACGGCGTCGCACCGCCCGCGCTCCAACCAGCAGCACATCGCGCTGGCGCCCGACGTCGCCGCCGATCCCTGGTACCGCTTCGTCAGCCGCCCCGGCCCGTACCTGGCGTTCGCGGTCGCCCACGTCGCCGTCTTCTTCGGCGGCGCGGCCTGGCTGTTCGGGTGGGCGGGCGTCGCGGCGCTGTGGCTGACCCTGGTCGCGATCTTCAACCTCGGCGACGCCATCGACAGCGTCGCGCACATCGTCGGCGCGCTCCCCTACGGCGGGCCCGACCTGGCGCGCAACCACTGGTTCCTCGGGCTCGCCTGCCTGGGCGACGGCTGGCACGCCCACCACCACCGCTTCCCGTGGAGCGCGCGCCACGGCCTCGAGCCCGGCCAGTGGGACGCGAGCTGGACGCATGATCCGGGGGTTGCGCGCCCTCGGACTGGCGCGCAACGTTCGCGTCCCGACCGCGGAGCAGATCCTCGCGGCGCGCGCAGCGTCGCAACGCCGATCGGACCCGCCAAGATCCACGCATGCCACCGCAGCCTGACGACTTCACCGCCGAGCTCGGCACGTTCACCCACGATCGGCGCGACCCCGATCAATGGTGGGCGCTGTACACGGACCGCAGCCTGCCGCTCGACCCGCAGGTCAAGGCGGCGCTGGTGCTCGACGCGCGGTCGTTCTCGCGCCGCGTGCTGCTGCCGCTGCTGCGCCCGCTGGCGCGCACGCTGCTGGTCCTGGTCGGCCTGTTCCGCATCCTGGTGCCGCGCGCGCTGACGTCGTCGGCGCTGCTGCACCGCCTGATCTACGTCGGGCTGCGCTACTTCGTCAGCCCGCAGGCGAACTTCCTCATCCTGCGCCACTTCCACCTCGGCTCGAACGTGGTCGCGTTCCTGGCCGCGAACTCCGGCACCAGCGTCGCGACGCACCCGCTGCGGCCGCTCGCGCCCGCCGACGTCAAGCAGCACCTGTTCCTGCAGCACGACCTGAACCTCTACAACTTCATCATCAGCCTGAACGCCGAGCTCGCCGCCGCCGGCCGCGACCTGGCGCCCCCCGCGCGCATCGACTTCGACGCGATCGACGAGCGCCCGATCCCGTTCGCGCCGTTCCCGCGCGGGCCGTTCAACTTCCTCGATTCGGTCTCGGCGATCGAGCTCTACACGCCGCTTTATCACCTGCTGCTCGGACAGCGCGACTTCGCGCGCGCGAACCAGTCGCTGCAGCTCGACGAGACCGTCGGTATCTACGCCGCCCAGGTGCTGGGCGACCCGACGCACCTGGCGCTGGTCAACAACCACCACCCGTGGGTGCCGCTGTCGTCCATCCGCGCCGGCTACCGCCTGGTGCTGCACGGGCTCGGCACCGAGATGCTGCACGCCGTGCTGGTGCAGCACAAGCGCGCGGCCGCCGGCGGCGCGCAACCAGCGGGCACGTCGGGCTACGGGCTGCAGAGCCTGTGGCGCGGGCAACGGGGCGCGTGACCGCGCTGGCTGACATCCACGTCGATGTCGGGCGCCTGCCGCTCGCCCTGGTCTTCGCGATCACCGCGGCCGGGTTCCTGCTCATCTACTTCGGCGTCGGCGGCCTCACCCACCTGCTGATCACCCGCGTCTTCCCGCGCGCTGGGCGTGGGCCGCCGCCTCGCCGATCGGGATCTCGCGCCCGGGCAGACCGCGCGCGAGATCCGCCAGTCGCTGGTGTCGATCGCGATCTTCGGCGGCTACGGCGTGTTGACGGCGGTCGGCGTGCGCGCCGGCCTGTGGACGGTCGTGCCGCTGCGCTCGCCCGGCGGCGTCGCGCTGGAGATCGCGTTCCTGGTGCTGTGGAACGACGTGCACTTCTACGCCATCCACCGGCTGCTGCACGGCCGCTGGCTGTTCCAGCACATCCACCGCGAGCACCACCGCGCCATCCGCCCGACGCCGTTCTCCACCTACGCCATGCACCCCGTCGAGGCGCTGCTGCTCGGCAGCGTCATGGTGCTGGTGCAGCCGTTCCACGCGTTCAGCCTGCCGACGCTGCTGCTGTTCCCGCTCGTCAGCCTGGCGATGAACAACCTCGGCCACATGAACTACGATCTCGTCCCCGGCCGCGGCGTCTGGCACCCGCTGGCCGCCGCCCGCCGCCACGAACGCCACCACCGCCACGTCACGGGGAACTACGGCTTCCTGCTCCCCGTCCTCGACCGCTGGCTGGGCACCGAGATCGCCGACTGAGATCGCGCGATCAGCGCTTCGGGTTCCAGCCGGTGCCGACGACGCCGCCCTTCGATTCGGACGGCGACGCGGGCGGCGGACGCTTCGGCTCGGGCAGCGCCCGCGCGGGCTGCTTGGCGGCCGCCGGGCGCGGGTGGCGCACGTCGAACGTCGGCCGCTGGTTGGGATCGCAGTTCGGACCGAACCCGGTGGCGTTGAACCGATACGACAGCCGCCCCGCCGTCCCCTGCGCGACCGCCTCGATCTCGCACCTCGTGCTCGCCCGCCCGCGACGGCGAGCAGTACGACAGCAGGTAGTACCGCTTCGACGCCGATTCGATGCGCGTCGCGATCTCGTCGAACCCCTTCTGGATGTCGGCCTTGTTCTGCGACGCGAACGTCCCCGACCGCCCGATGCGTGACAGCTGCTTGCTGTCGACCTCCTGCCCGGCACCGATGACGTAGATGTCGAAGCCGGCGTTGTCGACCGACTGGGCGACGTCCTCGGTGCTGGCCCGGTGGGCGCGATCGGTCCCGTCGGTGAACACCACCAGCGTGCCGAAGCGCAGCGGCACGGGCGCGTGATCAATCTGCTGCTGCAGCACCTTGATGCCTTCGATCACCGCGCCGTTGAGGTTGGTCGACGGATCGCGCGGCTTGCGCCCCGCCAGCGAGCCGACGCCGCCGCGCACGTTGCCGCCGAAGCCGACGATCTGCGTGACGTGCGGGCTGCCGTCGAACGTGTACACGGCGACCTTCTGGTACGGGCCGACCCGGTCCCCGAACGTCGACGCCGCCTGGATCAGCGCCGGCATCTCGCCCGAATCGACGACGCTGCCGCTCATGTCGATGAGCAGCAGCGTGTAGTGAACGACGGCGACCTCCGGGTTCAGGATCGTCTGCTTGCTCTCGAGCACCGAGACCGGCTGCTGGTCTTCATAGATGTGGAAGTCCTGCGGCGTCAGGCCGGCGACCGGCTGGCCGTTGCGCGTGTCGACGCTGAAGTACACGGCGACGTTGGAGGGCTTGCGCACGGAGTGGTCGACCAGCTGCAGCTTCAAGCCGCCGCACCCCGCCGAAACCGCCGCGACCACCCCTGCCGAAAGGAGGACATTGATAGCGCGTCATCCGCTCGGGGCATACCATGAAAACGCAAAAGGAATTAAGCTCCCCGGGTCGCTCGAACCGACTGCATGACACAAAACACTTCCATGACGCGCGTGGGACCCCGGGGGTTCGTGCTTGTGCTGGTGCTTGGTTCGCTGCTGGCGGCGCGGCGCGCGCGCGCCGACGCGATCCCGGCCGACAAGCTTCCGGAAACGCCGCTGGCCGATCGCACCGGAGGCCCGGAGGGTGACTACCTGCGCACCCTGCACGCCCACATCCACCGCCGCTGGGCCGACAACTTCCTGCGCCTGGCCGCGGAGAAGCTGCCGCCCATCAACCCGCTGAACCAGCCCGGGCTGACCGCGGAGGCCGACATCGTCGTGGCCCCCGACGGCCAGCTCATCTCTGCCGCGATCACGCGCGGCTCGGGCTTCGCTGGTTTCGACGACGCCATCCTGGAAGTTCTGCGCGACTCGGTGCCCGTTCCCGACGCCCGTCCCCGCCGTTCGCTCCGACGACGACAGGCTGCACGCGCACTGGCTGTTCGCGCGCGACCAGCGCCGCTGCGCGGGCGTCGCCATCGTGCGCGTCTTCGACCCGGTGGATGTTGCGCTGCCCAAGCTGCTGCGGTCAGGCCGACGCCCGGAGGCGCTCAAGCGCGTCGCGACGGCCCGCGGCGCCGGCGCGCACGCCGACACGAGCTTCACGCTGCTGGCCAGCGACTGGATCAAGAGCTCGCTCCACGAGCCGTGGGCCACGGTGCGCATGGCGCGCATGCTGGCCGATCCGCGGCAACGAGGACGCGATCAAGTGGCTGAAGAACGCGGTCCGCCGCCCCGAGATGGCGGCCGACGCCGGGCGCGGCGCTGGTCGCGGCCAAGGTTCCGCTGTGCCCGCTGCTCAAGGCCTGGTTCGAAACCGACAACTGGACCGATCACCAGACCGCGGCGGTCGCGCTGGCGACCGCGACCGATCCGGCGTGCGCGCCTGGCTTGGTGACGCTGTTCTCGAACACGAAGGCACGCCCGGAGGCGCGCGCGGCGGCGGTCGTCGCGCTGGCGTCGATCGACAACGACGAGGCCAGGAAGGCGGTCGCGGCGGCCACGAAGGAAGACAACACCGCCTGCCGTGCGCGCGCGTGGCGCTGCTGGCGCAGATCAAGCCGAAGGCGGGCCGCCCGAAGGTGATCGCGATGGAGAAGTACCTGCGCGACCCCGCGCCCGAGCTGCGCGCCGCGGCGGCGGCCGGCGTCGTGCGCGCGGGCGGCTCGGCCAACCTCGACGACCTCTACGTGCTGTTCAAGGACAACGACCCGCGGCCGGCGCTGGCCGCGCTGCGCGAGCTGGCCGACGTGCCGGGCGAAGAAGCGACCAAGCTGATCGCGCGCCTGGCGAGGCGCCCGCAGCGTGCCTGTCCAGAAGGCGGCGGCGGAGCTGCTGGTCCGCCGCAAGGCGGTCGACCACTACGCGACCCTCAAGCCGTACCTCGACCCGAAGTCCGATCCCGAGCTGCGCACGCCTGGCGCTGGTCGGCGCTGACGAGCCGGCGCTGCAGGCGGCGGCCATCGATCCCAAGCTCGGCACCGGCATGTTCCGCGTCCGCCTCGCGCGCGGCGAACGCGACCAGGCGGTCGACTGGTTTCTCGCGTACGGCACCGCCCTGCCCCCGCCCGCCCAGGCCGACGCGATGGTCGACTGGCTGGCCGCCGTCGACACCGCCCAGCCGACCGCGTCCGCCAAGCTCAAGAAGTAACGCTACGCTCAGCTGTCGGAGCGGGCGTCGCTACGGCGTCAGCTTCGCCACCGGCAGCACGGTCTTGTCGGCCAGCATCTTGCCGTTCGGACGCGATCACCTTCCGGTACCAGTCGAACGAGTCCTTCGGGATCCGCTTCTGGTTCTGGTAGTCGACGTAGACCAGGCCGAAGCGCTGCTTGTAGCCGTCGGCCCACTCGAAGTTGTCGAGCAGCGACCACGCGTAGTAGCCGGTGACCGGCACGCCGTCCTTGATCGCGCGCGCCAGCTCGGCGAGGTAGCGGTGCATGAAGTCGATGCGCTGCGGGTCGTGGACCTTGCCGTCCAGGAAGACCTGGTCGCGCGTCGCCAGACCGTTTTCGGTGATCGACAGCGGCAGCTTGTAGCGCTCGTGGAAGAAGCGCGGCCCCCAGTACAGCGACGCTCGGCGTGATCGGCTGCCAGTCCGACGCCCGACGCGCGGGTAGCCGGGCGGGGACGGGATCGTCTCGGGCTTGCCGTCGGCGCCCGCGCTGGTAGGTGTCGGCCTTGTAGATGTTGAGGCCCAGGAAATCGATCGGCTGCTTCATCTCGTCCAGGTCGGACGGCTTGAACTTCGGCATGTCCTTGCCGTATTCGGCGACGCCGTCCTCCGGGTACTTGCCGAGCAGCACCGGATCGGTCCACCAGGTGTTGTTCCACTGGTGGCGGCCGCTGACCGCGAACGTCGCCGCGCGCGCCGCCTCGACGTCTTCGGGCTTGTCGCTCGCCGGCTGCGCGACCTGCGTCGACAGCACGTAGCCGATCTTCGTCGCCTTCGGGTCCTTGGCGTGCGCGCGCAGCGCCTGCACCGACTTGCCGTGGGCGCGCATGGCGTTGTGCGCGGCGAGCAGGTAGTCGCCGAACTTCAGCTTGTCGCCGGGCGCGTGCACGCCGTCGAGGTGGCCCGAGGCCGATGAAACACTGCGGCTCGTTCTGCGTCACCCACAGCTTCACGCGATCGGAGAGCTTGTCGGCGAGCAGCGCGGTGTATTCGGCGAACCAGTCGGCCGAGTCGCGGTTCAGCCAGCCGCCGCGCTTGTACAGCGCCTCGCGGGTAGTCCCAGTGGAAGATCGTGCACATCGGCGTGATGCCCGCCTTGCCCAGCTCGTCCAGCAGGCGGTTGTAGAAGTCGAGCGCCCTTGTCGTTGACCGCGCCGACGCCGTCCGGCAGCACGCGCGACCACGACACGCTGAAGCGGTACGACTTCACGCCCAGCGTCTTCATCAGCGCGACGTCTTCCTTGTAGCGGTGGTAGTGGTCGCAGGCGATGTCGCCCGTGTCGCCCCTCGAACACCGCCCCCTTCTTCTTGCAGAACACGTCCCACACCGACGGCGCCGCGGCCGTCTTCGTTGGCCGCGCCCTCGATCTGGTACGACGGCCGTCGCCACGCCCCACACGAAGTCCTCCGGGAACGCGCCAGCGCCTCCGCCGCCTTCGGTCTTCGCCGGCGGCCTGCGCCGCGCTCGCGAGCCGCCACGCTGCGCCGCCGAAGCACCCAGGAACTTCCGCCGACTGAACTGGAGCGGCCTGTCTTCGTCGCATGGCCGCGATCCTGTATCACAAGGCGCCGGAATCAAAACGCCAACTGTCTTGACAGTGCGCGGGCAGCCTAAGCATCATTCCGCGTCTCTTTTCTGCGCCCGTAGCTCAACTGGATAGAGCATCGGCCTTCGAAGCCGAGGGTTAGGTGTTCGACTCACCTCGGGCGCGCTGGAGAGAGACGAGAACTGAAAACTGAATAGCCCGGGCGCGTAGCTCAATTGGCAGAGCAGTGGACTCTTAATCCGTTTGTTGAAAGTTCGATTCTTTCCGCGCCCACAACGCTCGCGCCCCGACGGCCTCGACTGCGCAGCCCATCCGCCCGGTCTTGCGGCGCTGACTACGGCGCCGGCTTCGCCGGCTTGGTCTTCGCCTGCGGCGCCGTCTTGGCCGCCCGGCCTGGGGATGAACGTCGGGTGCAGCGTCTTGAAGATCTTTTCCTTGGCCAGGTACGGCTGCTTCTTCATGTCGACCTTGGCGACCTCGGCCAGGGTGCTGGTCAGCAGCGCCCAGCCGGGCGCCCGCCGCCTCGCCGCACGCCGGCGCGCCCGCAGGGGGCGGCTCGCTGCTCGCACAGCGCCGTCGCGCGCTCGGCCGCCTCGAACGCGGGCTGCCCTTCGAACCGATCGGCGTAGGCGATCGCCTTCAGGTGGTGCAGGCGATAGTCGTTGGGGTGATGCGCGAGCGCGGCGGTCACGGTCGACTATCGTCCAGTCCGGGCGGCGCCCGTCGAGAAACAGGTTCGCCAGCTCCAGGCTCGCGTCGACCGCCTCGGGACGGCCGATGAGCGTCGACTGCAGCTCGGCGACGCGCGCGCGCTGCTCCGGCTCCAGCACCAGCGCCGCCTTCACCGACGCGTCGGGCCGCGGCAACAACACCACCGTCGCCAGCAGCAGGATCACCATCAGATCGAGAATTCGCGTTACGCCCACGACGGCATCACTAATAGCGCAGGCCAGGATACAAATCGAGGTTCGTCAATTTCCCTAGCTGGAAATTCCGGTTAGCGGGGCTTTAGACCACGATCGGGGCAAAACGCCACGAGTGGTCATCGTGAAATGTGCGTGAAACCGCGGTGAAACCTTCTGGCACCATGCGTGCTTATGAGGCCCAGCGGAAGTTCGGGCCGGGGCGGTTTGCAACAGCGACACCTCGCTATCTCTCTATCGACACACACCGCCACCACGACGCCCCCCGATTTCGCGCACGCAAGAACCTGAAGGAGGATCCGGATGACCGTTCTCAAGATTCTGGCCGATGGATTCCATGAGGGTGGATGGGGGATGTGGCCAATCCTCGTCCTGCTCATGCTGACGATGTCGATTCTGATCGAGCGCGCCGTGTTTCTGCGCCGCGCCGTCATCGACAAGGAAAAGCTGGTGGCTCTTCTCCGCTCGCAGATCTCCGCCGGCAACATCCAGGGCGCGATCAAGGTGTGCTCGGGCAACTCGACGCCGCTGACCCGCATCGTTCAGGCGGGCCTGATGCGCGCCAACCGGTCCGACGAAGAGGTCGCGGCCGCCATGGAAGAGGCAGGCCTCCGCGAGCTGCCGCAGCTCGAGAAGCGCACTGGCTACCTGGCCATGCTCGGCAACCTGGCGACCCTCGCCGGCTTGCTCGGAACCATCACGGGTCTCATCAAGTCGTTCGCCGGCGTCGCCGGTGTCGATCCGTCGCAGAAGGCGACGCTGCTGTCGAAGGGCATCTCGGAGGCGATGAACTGCACCGCGTTCGGCCTGTTCACCGGCATCATCGGCCTGGCCGCCTTCGCCTACCTGAATGGCAAGACCCAGAACGCCCTCGACGACATCGCCGAGGTCCGCAAGAACGTTTCGAATCTGCTGTTCCAGGCGAAAGCCGCAATGAACGGGTAACCCCCGTCCACCCCAAACCTTTACTGACGACCACCACCACAAGGAGAACGATTCATGTTCATCATGGAGCACTTTCAAGAGGGCGGCTGGGGCATGTGGCCCATCCTCGCGCTGCTCGCGCTTACCGTTTGGATCACGCTCGACCGCTGGTTCTACGTCTCGAAGTCGAAGGTCGACGTCGAGAAGTTGATGTCGCTGCTGAAGTCCCAGATCGTCTCGGGAAACATTCAGGGCGCCCTCAACACCTGCCAGGCGAGCCCCTCCCCGGTCACGCGCATCATCGCGGCTGGCCTGCGTCGCGCTGGCGGCACGGAGCATGACGTGCAGCAGGGCATGGACGAGGAAGCGCTCAAGGAGCTGCCGAAGATCGAGAAGCGCACGGGCTACCTGGCCATGCTGGGGAACCTCGCGACGCTCGCCGGTCTGCTCGGGACCATCACGGGCCTCATCAAGTCGTTCGCCGGCGTCGCCGGTGTCGACCCGTCGATGAAGGCGACGATGCTCTCGAAGGGTATCTCCGAGGCGATGAACTGCACGGCGTTCGGCCTCGGCACCGGTATCTTGGGCCTCGGCACCTACGCCATCCTCAACGGCATGACCCAGAACGTCCTGGACGGTATCAACCAGGCGACGGTCGAGACGTTGAATCTGGTGGTTGCGGGCCGCGACGGCGGACACAGCAGCAGCAGTACTAAGCGCTCACAAAGCAACAAGGAACAAAACCCATGAGCGTTTCAGTTGAATCCGGTGGTAAGAGCGGGAAGAAGTCGGTCAACGCCGACCTCAACCTCGTCCCTTACATCGATCTGCTGACCTGCATGGTGGCGTTCCTCCTCATCACCGCCGTCTGGTCCCAGCTGGCGCGCCTCGAAGCGCACCAGAAGGGGCAAGGCCAAGCGGGCGAGGACACGCCGCCAGAGAAGGTCTTCAAGCTGGTCGTGCTCGTGAACGCGGACGGCTACAACCTGGTCGCCGACCAGGATCAGCAGCCGATCCCGAAGCGTGGCGACCAGTACGACGTCGAGAAGCTCGGGGCTGAGCTCAAGAAGATGAAGGAGTCTCACCCCGATAAGAACGACATTCAGGTTGCGTCGGAAGACGCGATCAAGTTCGAGACGCTGGTCAAAACCATGGACGTGGCGTTATCGGCGCGCTTCATGGACATCTCACTGATAGACGCCGGCGGCGCCGGTATCTAGAGGAACGCGATGCCTATCCACGCACCACACGCTCAGCTCTATAGCTCGGTCAAACTCGAGGTGGCGAAAGCCAAGCTCGGGCACGCCGGACGAAAGAGCGCGTACGCGGCTCTCAACCTGGTTGCTTACATCGACATGATGACGATGCTCGTCATCTTCCTCCTCATGTCGTTCTCGGCCACCGGCGAGATCCTGTTCGTCCAGAAGAACATCGTCCTTCCGGACGCCCAGAACTGGAAAGACCTCGAGCGCTCGCCGGTCATCGGTGTCAGCAAGGACGTCGTCACTCTGGACGGCGCCCAGGTTGCCACCGCCGACGAGCTCATGAAGGAATCGGCGACCGGTGACTTCAAGATCGCCGACCTCCACGACAAGCTGGTGACGCTGAAGAACAACTACAAACTTCTGCACCCCTCAGAAGAGTTCAACGGCATCGCCATCATCCAGTCCGACAAGAACGTCGAATTCAAGGTCCTGAAAAAGATCATGTATTCGATCTCCGTTGCCGGATATCAGAACATCAACTTCGCCGTCACCCCGAAGGCCAAGGGCGGCGGAGCAGCCCCCGCACCGTAGCAGCCCTCCCGCCCCCCATCGAACAGAGCGGCCGGTCTGCCTTCAGGTGGACCGGCCGTTTGCCTTTTGCCCACATTGGGTCCCGTCGTTTCTCATCCGTTCCCAGGAGATCCCCCAAATGCGCACTCCGCTCGTCGTTTCGCGGGCCGCGATCCTCGCCGCCGCCGTCGCCCTTGGTCTCGGTTGCACCGGAGACCCGAATGACCCGATGACCTGGGCCAAGCAGCTCAAGAACCTGCGCGTCCAGAAGGAAGCGCTCGACCACCTGGCCAACATGGATGTCGAGAGGGCGCGGCCTGCCGTGCCGGCGCTCATCGAGCTCTACAACGACACCAAGCGCCCCGAGCACCTCGAGGCGCTGGCGCGCTATGCGGACCCGCGGACCAAGCCGATCATGATCGCGGCGCTCGACTACACCGAAGAGGACTTCGACCGCGCCACCATCGCGGCCGGCGTGCTCGGCGAGATGAAGGCGCCGGACACGGTCGACCCGTTGATCAAGGCGGCCGAGAAGGAGCTGCCGGTCAAGTCGCGTGCGAACAACGCGCGCATCGCGGCGATGCGCGCGCTGGTCAAGATCGGCGACAAGCGCGCCGTCCCGACGCTGATGAAGATCCTGACCACGTCCGCCGACGAGCAGGACTTCCTGCTGAACCAGAAGGCGGCGCTCGGGCTGGCCGAGTTCCGCGATCCGAAGGCGATCCCCGCGCTGATCAAGGGGCTGTTCATGACCGGCCGTGGCACCGGCATCTTCCAGGAGTGCCGGCTGGCCCTGGTCCGCATCGGCGGGCCGGCGGTCGATCCGTTGATCACACTGCTGCAGGAGAAAGACCCCGCGATCCAGGACATGGCGGAAAAACTGTCGTTCGAGGCGCCGCCCCCGAAGGGGACGCCGGGCGTCGTGCCGCACAAGGCGGCGATCCTGCTCGGCGACCTGCGCGCGAAGAAAGCCGTACCGGCGCTGGCCGCGCGCCTGAAGGCGAAGGCCCGTGGCGACGAACACCGCTCGGCGCTGATCGCGCTCGGCTACATCGCGACACCGGCCGCCGTCGACGCCATCCTGGGCGTGCTCAAGGACGGCAAGGCCGACCCCGCCGAGCGGGCCTCCGCCGCCGACGCGCTCTACCTGTCGGGGGACCGCCGCGCGGTGCCGACGCTGATGGAGATCGCGAAGTCGGGCTACGTGGGCACGGGCGCGAACAAGGCGTCCGACCTGCGCGCCAGCGCGGCCATCGCGCTCGCGCGCATCGCCGGCAAGGAGTCGTACGACGCGTTCAAGACGCTGGCCGAGAAGGAGACCGAGGCGCAGGGCGTGTTCGGCATGGCGCTGGACCGCATGCAGGTCGCCGCCGAATGCGACCGCGACCTCGGCTGCTACGGCAAGAAGCTGGGCGATCAGTCGTGGACGCGCGCCGAGAAGGCGGCGTTCGCGCTGGCGTTTTCGGGCGACAGCAAGAAAGCGGTGCCGCTGCTGCTGACGTCGATGAAGCCGATCACGACCATGGCGCCGGAGCGCTACCCCGTACACCAGGCGATCCTGTTCGCGCTCGGCCGCCTCGGCACGCGCGATTGCAAGGAGTGCGTCGACAAGCTCGCGCAGCAGATCGAGCGCGACGAGAAGGCGGTCCGCCTGCCGGGCGCGCGCGACCTGCTCGGCGAGACGCGCGTCACCGCGGCCATCATCCAGAACCGCGGCGCCGGCGACGCAGCCGAAGCCCCGCCTGAAGCCGCCCCCGCCGAGGCGGCCGCCCCGGCCGCCGACACCGGCGCCAAGGGCAAAGCCAAGGGCAAGGCGAAGCCGGCCAAGCCCGCCAAGGGCGGCAAGAAAAAGAAGAAGTAGTAGCTGGGGCACGGGGGCCGCTGCCGGCCCCCTCCCCTACTTCTTGCTGTAGTCGACGACGATCGTCGTCCCGATCCCGCCCCGCACATTGAAGGCGCCTTCGATGCGGGCGCGTCGCGGGCTGACGGCGGCGACCAGGTCATCGAGGATGCGATTGGTCACCGCTTCGTGGAACGCGCCCTCGTCGCGATACGACCACAGGTAGAGCTTCCACGACTTGAGCTCGACGCATAGGGCGTCGGGGACATATTCGACGCGGATGGTGGCGAAGTCGGGCTGCCCGGTCTTGGGGCAGACACACGTGAATTCGGGGCAGTCGAAGCGGATGACGTAGTCGCGCTCCGGCTTCGGATTCGCGAACGTGTCCAATGACTTGCTGGGCTTGGTGCTCATCGAAGCGAAAAAGGATATACGACCGGCATGACCAGGCTGGCGGGAATCGACATCGGGCTGCCGCCCGAGGTTGTCGTGCCGCTGTTCATTCTCCTGCTGCTGGGCCTGTCGGTGGTCCTGTCGCGCCTCGTCCGCAGCGCGGCTGCGCGCTGGCTCGGTGAAACGGCGGCGCCCAGCCTGGGCTTTCCGATCGGCAGCGCCGTCGTCGTCGGCGGCCTGCTGCTGGTCGTGCCCGAGCTCGCCCTCCCCGCGCGTCTGGGAAAGTGGACCACAGGCGGCCTCGAGATCGCGCTCGTGCTCGCGTGCGCGATGGCGCTGTCGCGCATCGCGGTCGCCGCGGTATCGGCGTACGCGACCCGGCACCCGTCGGTCGCGCCCGCGCTGGGTGTCGCGCGCGCGACCGTGCGCGTGGCGGTCGCGATCCTGGCGCTGATCACGGCGCTCGAATCACTCGGCGTCCCGGTCGCGCCGCTGCTCACGACGCTGGGGATCGGTTCGCTCGCCGTCGCGCTGGCCTTGCAGGACACCCTGGCCAACTTCTTCGCCGGTCTGTATCTGCTGGCCGATCGCCCGGTGCGCACCGGCGACTATGTCAAGCTGCAGGAAGGCGCGGAGGGCTACGTCGAGGCGATCGGCTGGCGCTCGTCGCGGCTGCGCACGTCGAGCAACAACATCGTCGTCGTCCCCAACGTCAAGCTATCGACGGCGATCCTCACCAACTTCCACCTGCCGGTCCCGAACGTGACGATGACCGTCACGGTGACGGTCCCGTACACGGCAGAGCCCAACGTGGTCGAAGCGGCGTTCATCGACGAGCTCGAGCGCGCGGTCACGCAGGTCGCGGAGCTGCGCGGCAGCAAGCCGGTGGTGCGCCTGGCCGAGCTGACCGACGCCGGCCAGGTGTGGCGATGCACGTTGGACGCGACCGACGTCGACGCGCAGGCGATCGCGGGCCACGAGATTCGCAAGCGACTGCTCGCTCGCCTCAAGCGTGAAGGCATCACGCTCACCAGTCGCGAACGGGTCGTCGTGCTGCCCCAGCCGAACCAAGGCCCCGGATAATCGGCTCACGAGAACCGCCCGCTCCGTCCGTGCGGCGACCCCGGCAACAAGCGCGCCAAAGGACCAGAAAAATGCCTTCGGAATCGGGCAAGGACTCGTTGACAGAGGGGAATTGGGCGGGCTAGCCTGCGGCATTCCTCGCGCCGTCTTTCCGGGTTCCTCGCACCCCCTCTGGCCCGTCGGATGATGACATCGCGGATCCGTCCTAGCCGCTCCCCAAACCGCCTTTTGCCCTCCCGCATCGCGCGTTTCCTGCTTGCAGGCGCCGCCGCCTTGCTGTCGGTCATTCCGACGCCGGCCGTGCAGGCGGGAACCGTGAAAGGGACCGTGAAGTTGCCGGAGGCCGCCCGTTCAACGCGCGCCTTCCACGGTTACTGGCGGGTTGAAAACGGCGTCGTCCCGGTTCAGACCAGCGGCGGCGTCAAGGCTGAAACAGTCGTCGTTCTGGACAACGTCAAAGGGGCGAAGCCCCTGCCGGCCCGAACGGTCACCGTCGACCTGCAGGCGCTCGACGCGCGCCCGCGCCTGGTCGTGGCGGGTCCCGGCTCGGTCATCGAGATCAAGAACGGCGGCAAGATGCGCCACGATCTGTCGACCCCCGACTCGCCCAAGCTGATGCAGCTCGAAACGCTGGCACCGGGCGGCGTCCGCAGGCAGCGCTTCGATGCGCCCGGCGGCTACGTGATTCGCGACAGCGAATACCCCCACATCATGATCTCCGTGATCATCGTCGACTCGCCCTACTACGCGGCGGTCGACGACAAGGGGAGCTTCGAGATCAAGAACGTGCCCGACGGAACCGCGATGTTGAAGGTCTGGACGCGCGGCAAGTGGGTCGCCCAGCAAGAGATCGACGGCGGTAGCAAGGACGACGTGACCGTCAAGGTCGCGTCCACGCACGAAAAAGAGAACAAGCCGGCTACCGAATAGCGCGAGGGACCTCCGCATGTTTTTTTCCAAGATCTGGTTCATCCTGATCGCGCTCGTTTCCGCGGTGGCAGCGACGCTGATGATCATCGCGCCGCACCCCTTCGAGCAGAAGCTGCGCGCGGCGGAAGGCCAGCGGCTGGATCGCGCGCAATACGCGGCCGAGCAGATGTTCAAGGTCGACGCGCACAAGTGGATGGACCACGTGTCCAAGCTCGGGCGCGACGCCATCATCTCCGAATCGCTGGACGCGGCGTCGCGTGGGTCGGGTGAATACAACGTCATCCACCGCACGATCCAGGACCGCTTCCGCACGCTCATCCCCGATCTGTCGAGCGGCGGCATCGACACGATCGTCGCCGTCGACAACAAGGGGCGCGTCGTCGCGCGCGTCGGCGACAACGACAAGGAATACGGCGACAACATCATGGGCGCCGAGATCGTCGGCGACGCCATGCGCGGCTACATCTCGGACGACGTCTGGGGCGTCGGCGGCAAGCTGCAGCGCCTCGCCGCTGCGCCGGTGTTCTCGAAGAGCAAGGACAAGATAGTCGGCGCCGTGTACGTCGGCGCCGAGACCGGGCCCGCGCTGGTCGAACGGCTGAAGAAGAACCTCGAGGTCGACGTCGCGCTGCTCCTGCGCGGCAAGATCATCGCGTCGTCACGCGGACCGGGCGAGCTGGATTCGTTGCCGGAGCTGGTCGCGCAGCACACCGGCGAGATGGAGACCGCCAAACGCACGCAGGCGCTGGCGGTGACCGCGGGGAAGGACGAGCTACTGGCCGTCGCGGCGCCGTTCCCCGGACAGGCGGGCGAGCAGCAGGCGTATTACGCGCTCATCGGCTCGAAGCCGGCCAAGGCGGATCTGCCGGCGCTGCTCGCGGCCACGACGTCCGACGACCTCAAGTGGGGCAAGTTCCCGTGGGTGTGGATCGGGGCCGGCGTCATCGCGATGATCGGCATGGGCCTGTTCCTGCAGCGCTTCGAGGTCGAGGCGCCGCTGCGCCGGCTACGCCGCGAGCTGCAGAAGCTGGCGGCCGGCGACCTGCACAAGATTCAGGACAGCCACTACGGCGGCCACATCGGTGGCCTGGCCCGCGACGTCAACGCCGCCCTGGAACGCTACACACACGCGCCGACGCAGCGGTCGGACATCGCGGCCGGTAAAGACCTGAACGCGATCCTCGGCCCGTCGGGCGGCAGCACGTTCGACTTGCCCGCGGCCGACTCCGCGTTCGGTGGTGGCACGCCGCCACGGGCGTTCGCGCCGCCCGCGCCGCCCGCGTTTTCGGCGCCACCTGCGTTCTCGCCGCCACCTCCTCCCCCGCCGCCGTCGATGCCGAGCTTCTCGCCGCCGCCCTCCCCCAGCTTCCCGCCGCCGCAGCCGTTCTCGGCGTCGTCACTCGGGTTCGGGGGTGGGTCGGGCGGCTCGCTGTCCGGCTCGGCGTCGTCGATGGATGACCTGCTGCCCGGCGTGCCGCCGCCGCCGCCGCCGGGGAGCAAGCCGTCGTGGGCACTGCCGTCGGACCCCATCGGCGACGACGACGAGACGCGCCAGTCGAGCAGCGGCCTCCCCCCCGACGGCGATGCGACGCGCGTCGTCCCCTACGATCCACACGAGGAGGAAGAGGCCCACTTCCGCCACATCTTCGACGACTTCATCGCCAAGAAGCGCGACTGCGGGGAATCGACGGTCGGCCTGACGCGCGACAAGTTCTTGCAGAAGCTGCGCGAGAACAAGTCGTCGCTGGTCGCCAAGCACAACTGCCGCACGGTCCGCTTCAGCGTCTACGTCAAGGACGGCAAGGCCGCCTTGAAGGCGACGCCGATCCGCGAATAGCGGACCCGCCCGCGCTACTCAATCAGCAGCTTGTCGGGGCTGGTCTCTTCGCCGGCTGCCGCCGCGTGGGCCGTGGGGGCGGTGCCGTCGATGAACACCTCGTCGAGCGTTCCCGACTCCTGGCCCGGCGCCGCCAGCAGCCCGGTCGCCTTGTCGATGCGCTGCACGACGATGCCGGGGGGCTGCTGAAAGTCCTTCGTAGGCCGCCCGGCCACAGCCTTGGCCATGAAGTCCGCCCAGATGGGAGCCGCCGTCCTGCCGCCCGCCTCACCGCGCCCGAGCTTCCTCATGTCGTCGAACCCGACCCACACGGCAGCCAGCAGATCGGGCGTGAAGCCGACGAACCAGGCGTCACGCAGTCCGTTGGATGTGCCGGTCTTGCCCGCCGCCGGACGCCGCAGCTTGCCCGCCACCGCGCCGTGGGCCGTCCCCTCGTCGATCACGCTGCGCATCATCGACACGATCACGTACGCGACCTCGGGCTTCAGCGTCGGCGCCAGCGCCGGTGCGGGCAGGTTCTCGGTGCCGAATTTTCGGATGGTGATCGGCTGCCCGACGATACCGCCGCTGGCGAAGGTCGAAAACGCGTTCGCCAGCTCCAGCGGCGACACGACCACCGACCCCAGCGCCAGCGACAGGCCGACGTCCTGCGGAATCGGCGACGTGATCCCCACGCGCGTCGCGAACGCCCGCGCCTGGTCCAGACCGACGTCCGATAGCACCTTGATCGCCACCGTGTTGATCGAGTGCGCCAGCGCCGTGCGCGCCCGCACCGGCCCGCGGAACTCTTCCTTCTCGTAGTTCTGCGGCTTCCACAGCTCGTAGACCTCGGGCGCGTCGTTCAGGATCGTCGCCGGCGTGATGCGGTGGGCCTCGACCGCGGCGCCGTAAACGATCGGCTTGAACGCCGACCCCGGCTGGCGGTGCGCCCGCTGCGAGCGATCGAAGCCGCCCGCGTGATAGTCGTAGCCGCCGACCAGCGCCAGCACCTCGCGCGTGATCGGATCCATGACCACCATCGCCGCCTGCGGGCCCAGCTCGAGCGCCAGCGGCAGCGGTCCGCCCTCCTTGTGCGGCCGTTCGTCGGCCAAGCGCACGCGCACCAGATCGCCGGCCTTGAAGCGATCGGCCAGCGGCTTCGGCCCCTTGGCGTAGCGCGGCTCCAGGCTGAAATCGACGAAGCCTTCCTTGTCGGGCGTCAGCTTGGTCGCCGGCACCGCCACCGCGACCGCCTCCTTTCCTTTCGCGGACGGCGGCGTCTTGGCCTGGGCGCCCTTGCCCGTCTTACCTGCCGCCTTGTCGGTGGCGGGCGGCGGCGGCGCTTCCGCCGGAGCGCCCGCCGCGCCGATGTCGACGAACAGCTTGCCTCCCTTGCCGCCGGTCGCGTCCTTCTCGAACCGCAGCACGATGCCCTCGACGACCGTCGAGCTCGTCAGCCCCTTGGAGAACTGCTTGGCCAGCTCGCGCCGGTGTTTCACCAGCGCGGCACCGGTCACGCGCCCCGACGGTCCGCGGTAGCCCTGTCGCGCGTCCAGCTCCTCCAGGCCGCGCTCGATCGACGCGCGCGCCAGCTCCTGCAGCTTGCCGTCGATCGTCGTGGTCACCGTCGTCCCGGCCCCGAACGCCGCCTCTTCGCCCAGCTGGTCGCTGAGGAATCGGCCCACCACGTCGACCGCCTCGGCGGCCATGCCGCGTGCCGCCGCGGACTCGCGCGTCAGCCGGATCGGCTCGGCCGCCACGCGCTCTGCCAGCTTGCCATCGATGTAGCCGTGCGCGGCCATCTGCCCCAGCACGTAGCGTTGCCGCGTCTTCGCCGCGTCGGGATGTTTGCGCGGCGACAGCCGCTCGGGGCTCTGCGGCAGCCCTGCCAGCAGCGCCGCCTCCGCCAGGTCCAGCTCGCGCACCGACTTGCCGAAGAAGTAGCGCGCCGCCTCCTCGCAGCCGTAACGCCCGTGGCCGTAATAGATCTGGTTGAGGTACAGCGCCAGCACCTCGTCCTTCGACAGCTTCTCGGACAGCCGCCGCGCCAGGATGATCTCCTGCACCTTGCGCCGCATCGAGCGCTCCGGCGACAGCAGCAGGTTCTTGACCACCTGCTGCGTGATCGTCGACCCGCCCTGCGCCTTGCGCCCGCGCAGCACGTTGGTGATGAACGCGCGCACCATGCCCATGTAGTCCAGGCCGCCGTGGTTGAAGTATTCGGCGTCCTCCGCCGCGACCACCGCCTGCACGAGCAGCTTGGGGATCGCGTCGAACGGAACCAGCGTCCGCTTCTCCAGGCCGAGCTCACCGATGGGCGCGCCGGTGCGATCCAGGATGCGCGTCAGCTGCTTGGGCCGGAACGCGTCAAGCCGGCTCAGGTTCGGCAGCTTCGGATCGCTGCCGTAGTAGGCGAACATGCCGACCAGCGCCGCGATCCCCGCGAACGCGCCCAGCGTCCCGATGACGAGCGCGATGCGCAACACGCGCAGCCATGGCGGACGATCAGCGCCGCCGCGGTTACCACCGCGCTTTGTCCCCGCGCGCGTCACGCGCCCTGACGTGTTCCCATTACGCACCCGGCGTGGGTCGCGATCATCCAGCGACGGACCGGTGGCCATCTGGTCAGTCTATCCCCGCGCGCCCTGCATTCAAGAAACCACGCCGCGCCCCACAGCGCAAAAACATCTACGAATCGTAGCAACTGAGCCACGAATGTTATGTTGGCGCGATGCTGCCAGCCGGCGAGCGCCTGCTTCGCGCCGACGGGCTCGTCGTCGGCTATGACAGGACCCCGATCCTGCCGCCGCTATCGGCCACGATCGGCGCCGGCGAGCTGTGGGCGGTGATCGGCCCCAATGGCGCGGGCAAGTCGACGTTCGTGCGCACTGCCCTGGGGCTGGTCAAGCCGCTCGGCGGCGTGGTCGAGCGCAAGGACGGCGCCCGTCTGGCCTACGTTCCGCAGCAGTCGACGCTGGACGCGATCTTCCCGATCTCGGTCATCGACTTCGTGCTCATGGGGCTGCAGGGATCCCGCAACGTCTCGCTGTGGCGGGCCGGCAGCGGGCTCGCCGACGCGCGCGCCGCGCTGGACGCCGCGGGCGCGCGCGCGTTCGAGCGCAAGCAACTGCGTGATCTGTCCGGCGGCCAGCGCCAGCGCGTGCTGATCGCGCGCGCGCTGGCCACCGACGCCGACTTGATCTTCCTGGACGAGCCGACGGCGGCGCTGGACGCCACCGCCGAACGCGAGGTGCTGGAGCTGATCGAGCGCCTGCGCGGCAAGCGCGGCGCGGCGGTCGTCATGGTCACCCACCTGGTGGAGGACGGGCTGGAGCGCGCCGACCGCGCGCTGCTGCTCGACCGCGACCGCGGCGTGGCGCTGGCGGCGACCGCCCGCGAGATCCGATCGGCGCCCGAGTTCGCGCACGTCTACGGCCGCTTCATCGGCCGCGGCGGAGCGGACGCGTGACCGCGTCGACGATCGGCGACCTGTTCGCGAACCTGTCCATTTTCAAGGATGCGATCTGGGTCGGCGGGCTCGCGGGCGCGCTGCTGGGCTTCATCGGCGTGCACGTCGTCCTGCGCCGCATGGTGTTCGCGTCGTCGGCGATCGCGCAGGCGGCCGCGCTGGGCGTCGCGCTGTCGTTCTGGATCTCGGCCGTCGTCGATCCTGCGAGCCACGCCGCCGGCCACATCGCCGGCCCCGCGGCGCACTTCGCCCCGTCGTTGCTGTTCGAACCGGTGCTGTGGGCGATCGCCGCGTCGCTGGCAGCGACGCTGGTGTTCATCGCCAACCCCACCCACCTGCACCTGACGCGTGAGAGCCTGCTCGGCTTCGTGTTCCTGGCCAGCGGCGCCGGCGCGGTCATCGTCGGCGACAAGATCACACAGGAGGCGCACGATCTGAACGCCATCCTGTTCGGCAGCGCGGTGGTGGTGCAGTCGATGGATCTGTACCTGGTCGCGGGCGCGACCGTGCTGCTGCTGGGAGGACACGTCGCGCTCTGGCGCGCGCTGCTGTTCGTCGGCTACGACCCGATGGGCGCCTACGTGCAGGGGATGCCGGTGCGCGCGCTGAACGCCTTCCTGTTCCTGTCGGTCGGGCTCGCGGTCGCGCTGTGCACGCGCGCGCTGGGCGCGCTGCCCGTGTTCGCGTTCAGCGTGCTGCCCGCGATGGCGGCGCTGGCGCTGACCGCGCGCATCGGCGCGGTGTTCGTGCTGGCGCTGGTGCTGGGCGCGGCGTCGGGCGTCGGCGGTTACGTCGTGTCGTTCGGCGCCGACCTGCCCGTCGGCGCTACGCAGACCGCCACCGCCGTCGCGCTGCTGGCTGCCGCCCTCGCCTGGCGCTTCGCCAAGTCCCGCTACGAACGCAGCGCCCGCGCCAGGATGGCGTCGGCGCCGCGCACGGACGCCGCGTAGAAGCGCGCGCGCAGCGCGAGCACCGCGGCCTCGTCCAGGTCGCCGTCGCGGCCGAGGGCGCGTCGCCGCAACGCCGCCGCGCGCTCGACCAGCAGCGCGGCCGCGACTGATAGGTTCAGGCTGCGGGTCATGCCGGACATCGGGATGCCGAACACGGCGTCGGCCCCTGCGATCGCGTCCGCGCCCAGGCCGGCGTGCTCGTTGCCGATCATCACCGCCGCCGGCCGCGAGAAATCCAGGTCGTCGATCGTCTTGTCGGCGCCGGGCACGGCGGCGTACAGCGCGAAGCCGCCGGCGCGCAGGGCGGCGGCGGCCGCCGCGAACGTCGGGTGGCGGACGACGTCCAGCCACTTCTCGCAGCCCTGGGTCACCGTGCTCGAGAAGCGAAACGGCTCGACGCTCTCGATCACATCGACGCACTGGATGCCGAACGCCTCGGCGCTGCGCAGGACGGCGGCGCCGTTGTGCGGGTCGTGCAGGTTGTCGATCACCAGCCGCAGCCCCGCCAGCCGGCTCGCCGCGGCGGCGTCGATGCGCGCGCGCCGTTCTTCGAGCAGCAGCGGGGCGAGCGCGTCGCACACGCGCGCCGGATCGGCCGTCACGACAGGTCCGGACATCGTCAGTCTGCGCATAGCTGATCGGCGGGGACGTCCAGGCGCACCGGCTCGCCCGCGCGCGGCGCCAGGAAGACGTGGCAGCCGAACGTGGCGTGAAACTCGCTGCAGCGGCCCACCCAGAAGCCGAGCGGCGGCGGCCCCGGCTGCGTCACCTCGCGTTCGCCGGCATCGCCCAGGCAGTCCCCTTCACATTCATCCTTGCCCCGGCAGCGACGCCCCACGTCGTGCGTCCTGCACAGGCAGGTCGGCGTCTGCTCGATGCCGTGGACGCCCCACTTGCCGTTGCACGCGCGGCAAGCGTCCTCGGTCTTCGGCGGCTGGAAGCTGGTGGCGGGGGCGCCACCGCCGCCGCCGCGCGCCGTGGCAGGGGCCTTGGCGTCCGTCGGCGCCTGCCCCTTGCGGGTGCACCCGACGGCGACGATGAAAATCACCGCCAAGAAGCATCCGCGTCGCATCCCTGTTCGTATAACATCCACTACCGATGCGAGCAGCCCCCCCATGGGCGGCCCTCGGCGCCGCTCTCGTCGCATGCGTGCTCGGCTGTGAGCACCCCACCAACGTCGGCTCACCCGGCAGCGCCGGCATGGGCGGCGGTGCGGGTGGCGCGGGCGGGCAAGCAACAACCGGCACCGGCGGCCCCGGTGGGACCGGCAGCCCCGGTGGCGCAGGCGGCGCCGCGCCCGGCGGCGGTAACGGCGGCGCCGCGGTCGCCGGTTCCGGCGGCGCGGGCGCCGGAAGCAGCGGGGCCGCAGGCACGGCCAGCGCGGGACGTGGCGGCGCCGGAGGCGGGACGGCAGGCGGTGGCGCTGCCGGTGCAGCGGCGCTCGTCATCCCCGGCATGGGGCGCTGCACGCCACCCAGCGGGGCGACGACGGCCGCGGCACGCACCGCGTACGACACCTGGTACAGGGAGATCGTCACCGCCGACGGCGCCGGCGGCAACCTGCGCACGCGCCGTCCCAACTCGTCGGGGGCCGAGGTCAACTCGACGGTGTCGGAAGGCATCGCCTACGGCATGTTGCTGGCCGTCAACCACGGCGATCAGACGACGTTCGACAAGCTGTGGCTGTATTCGCAGAGCTGGCTCGACTCCAACGGCCTCATGCACTGGTACATCAACGCCGCCGGCACGCAGGTGCTGGGGATGGGCGCCGCCAGCGACTCCGACGAGGACATCGCGTTTGCGCTGATCATGGCCGACGCGCGCTGGGGCGGTCGCGGCAGCTTGACCACCAACTACATCGATCTGGCGCGCACGCAGATCAACCGCATCTGGATGTACGAGGTCGACCACGGGCGCGGCGACGTGCTCAAGCCCGGCGATCAGTTCGCGGACGGGTCGGTCATCAACATCTCGTACTTCGCGCCGGCCTATTACCGCGTGTTCGGGCGCGTCACCGGCCAGACCGCAAACTGGGACCGCGTCGTGACGGCGTCGTACGACGCGCTGGAACGCGCGCTGAACACGCAGAACGGCAACGCGACCAATGGCCTCGTGCCCGCGTGGTCGACGCCCGCGGGCGTGCCGATGAGACCGGCCAATACCAGCCATCCGATTCACCATCAGCTGGATTCGTGCCGGACGCCGTTCCGCATCGCGCAGGACTACTGCTGGAACGCCGAGCCGCGGGCGCTGGCCTATCTGCAGAAGATCAACGGCTTCCACGCCGGCGTCGGCGCCGCCGCCATGGTCGACGGCTACGACCTCGATGGTACGCCGCACCCGCAGTTCGTCATGGCCGGCGGCCCGCGCGCCGCTTCGTTCGTCGGGCCGGCGGGCGTCGGGGCGATGGCGACGGGCGCGACCCACGCGACGCTGCGCGACCAGGCGTACGCGAGCGTCGCGACACACATGCAGCTGGCCGGCAGCCTCTACTACCAGCACTCGTGGAGCGCGCTGTCGATGCAGATGATGACCGGCATGATGCCGGTGCCGCCGTAAAGATGCGCGCGCCCCACCTAGGCTGCGCGCTGGCGCTGATCGTCGCCGGATGCGTGATCCCCCCCGGACCGCGCTCCGTCCCCGCCTCCGGCGTCGCCGGGCAAACGCGCACGTCGATGACGTCGGCGCGGACGAAGGGCGACAACCCGTTTCGCGACGTGTACTTCGTCGTCGACATCGAGAGCAACGCGCAGCGCACGGCCGACCAGTGGCGCGCAACCCGACCCGCGGACGCGGCGGCGATGGACAAGATCGCCGCCCAGCCGGTCGCGTCCTGGATCGGCAACTGGAACCCCAACGTCGAGCAGGACGTGAAGATGCTGGTCTGGGGGCGCACGCGCGCCGGCGGCCTGCCGGTGATGATCCTCTACAACCTGCCCTACCGCGACTGCGGCCTGTATTCGGCGGGAGGCGCCGGCTCGCCCGTGCGCTACCGCAAGTGGATCGACGGCGTCGCGCGTGGCATCGGATCGCGTCGCGCGGTCGTCGTGCTGGAGCCGGACGGGCTACCGCAGATGTCCGACTGCCTGAACGCGCAAAAGCGCCAGGAACGGATCGAGATGATCCGCTACGCGGTCGAAACGCTGACGGCGCTGCCGGGCGCCGCCGTCTATCTCGATGCCGGTCATTCGAACTGGATGCCCGCGGCCGACATCGCCCCCCTGCTTCTGGCCGCCGGTATCGACAAGGCCGACGGCTTCGCGCTGAACGTGTCCAACTACCAGTACACGGCCGACCTGATGAAGTTCGGGCGCGACGTCTCCGCGCGCGTCGGCGGCAAGCACTTCATCCTCGACACCGGCCGCAACGGCAACGGCCCGCCCACCGGCTTCGACAAGAAGGACGAGCGTAACTGGTGCAACCCGGACGGCCGCGCGCTGGGGACGCCACCGACCACAAACACCGGCGAGCCGCTGTGCGACGCGTTCTTCTGGCTCAAGCCGCCGGGCGAATCGGACGGCACCTGCAACAAGGGACCGGCGGCGGGCGTGTGGTGGTCCGCCAAGGCGCTGGAGATGGCGCGTAACGCGAAGTGGTGAGCGACGCGGGGCCGTCTACTCGGCCTGGCCCTGGCCGTAGCGGATCTTCTCGACCACCTCGACATCGATCTCCTCGACGATGTCGACCACCAGCTCCTTGAACGCCTCGGGCGGCAGGCCCAGGGCGGCGCCCACGGCGCGCATGTGATCGTCCTCGGCGAAGTCGATCTCGCCGTCAGCGGCGTGCACGGCACCGATGAGCTCCAGCAGGCGGCGCTTGACCGCGGGCGGGTCGCCGGCGAACGCCGCCACGGCGGCGGCCCGGTCGAACCGCCCGGCATCGAACTCGTCGATGTGGAAATCGACGTCCATGGGCAGTGCCTGCACCTCCAGGATCTCGCGCAGCAGGCGCCGGACGGCGTCCTTCTCGTCACCGTGCAGCCGGTTGTCGGCATGCGCCGCCTCCATCAGCAGGTCGGCCACCAGCGGCAAACGATCCTTCATGGTCATCACTCCCGTTTATCACAGCACCCTAAAGGATCGGGGCTGACCCGGCGATGACAGAGGCATGACGCGAGTGCTCCTGGCCGCCCTCCTGCTGGCCATCCCCGTACTCACCTCCTGGATCCTGGTGCGCCGCGTGGGCCATCCCGCGGCCGATTCGTAGCCCCCGCCCCGACCCGTCAGCTCCGTGACGCCGTGCACGACACGGCGTCGCGGTGTCACAAGTTACATAAAACCAGCCCGAAGGGGCTGGTTGCGGGGCCGGTTGTGAATTAAGGTCAGGGCCGCATGGACCAGGTGGGGAACAATCCGGCGGGGGCCACGGCAGCCACAGCGAGCACGTGGGAGTCGTACTACCAGGAGGCCTCGCGCCGCCGGCGTACCCGCGGCGGTCGCCACCAGCTGCGGGCCGAGAAGCGGCGCCGGCGGTTCCGTGAGCGGCTGGGCATCAGCATCTCCGCGCTCGTGGTCGGCGGGATGACGCTGGCCTTCTACCTCCTCCTCACGCGCTAGCCGCTCCCGCGCGAACCGCGGGTGTGCGGCTACTTTTCTGATGTCCAGCCGCTCCCGCGCGCTAGGCGGGCACGCGAAGGGCGTCAGCCAGCGCGCGAAACGCGGCCGCCCGGTGCGACAGACGGTTCTTCTCGTCGAGCGGCAGCTCGGCCATCGTGCGGCCGAGCGCCGGCACCAGGAACAGCGGGTCATAACCGAAGCCGAGCTCGCCGCGCGGTGCTTCCAGGATCTCGCCCGCACAGTCGCCGGCGCGCACGAGCTCGATTCCACGCGCGGCGTCGACGAACACCGCGACGCAACGAAACCGGGCCGCGCGGCGCGCTGCCGGAACGCCGCGCAGCGCCTCCAGCAGCTTGGCGTTGTTGCGCGCGTCGTCGGACGGCAGCCCGGCGTAGCGCGCCGAGTGAACGCCCGGCGCGCCCGACAGCGCCTCGACCTCCAGCCCCGAATCGTCCGCGATCGCGGGCAGGCCGGTCGCGCGCGCCGCCTGGCGGGCCTTGGCCAGCGCGTTGGCCTCGAACGTGTCGCCGTCCTCGCGCAGCTCCGCGTCGGGGGCGAGCTCGTCGATGGTGTGGAGCGTGAGCGGCAGCCCCGCGAGCAGGGGCACGATCTCGCGCAGCTTGCCGCGGTTGCGCGTGGCGACCACGCAGCTGGTCGCGGCCGCCGCCGTCAACGCCGGGCCCGCTCGAGCGCCTCGCGCTGGCGCGCGAACAACGTCTGCGCTCCGCCCACGGCCAGCCTGACCAGCGCCGCGTATTGATCGGCGGAGAACGCGTCCTTCTCGGCCGTGGCCTGCACCTCGACGAACCGGCCGTCGCCGGTCATCACGAAGTTGCAGTCGACCTCCGCCTGGGAGTCCTCGACATACGGCAGGTCGATCCGCGCTTCGCCGTCGATGATGCCGGCGGAGATCGCCGCGATCGGCATCCGGATCGGATCCTTCGCCAGCTTCCCCGCCTGCACGAGCCGCCGCGCCGCAAGCGCCAGCGCGACCCAGCCGCCGGTGATCGCCGCCGTCCGCGTGCCGCCGTCGGCCTGGATCACGTCGCAGTCGACGGTGATCTGCCGCGGCCCCAGCGCGCGCATGTCGACGGCCGCCCGCAACGACCGGCCGACCAGCCGCTGGATCTCCTGACCGCGGCCGCCGGGCGCCCTGCCCGATCGCGTGTGCGTCGCGCGCGGCAACATCGAATATTCGGCGGTCACCCAGCCCTTCCCCTTACCTTCCAGGAACGCCGGCACCTTCTCTTCGACCGACGCGGTGCAGATGACCTGCGTCTCGCCGAACGCCACCAGCGCGGACCCTTCCGCGTAGCGATTGCAGTCCGGCGTTATCGAGATCGTGCGTAGCTCGTCTGGCTTCCGACCGTCGGGTCGCATGCGGCGACGTTTAACACCAATCGCCCGAGGTGGCTACGCGGGTCGGGCAGTGTGGGAGCTCCACACGTACGAGGACACACATGTCGCTGGCTGGCGACGAGCCCGACGGGCCGCCACCGACGGTGAAAACTCTAGGAATATGCGTATTGCACAGGCATGCTTATTTAAGGAATTATTCCCTCCGCTTGTTGAGGCGCGATCCGACATTGAGCAAGATGATTCCTGCGGACGCCCGCACCGGCACCACTGTCGGTAAGTACAAGCTGCACGAGATCGTCGGACGCGGCGGCATGGGCGTCGTGTACCGCGGCGAGCACGTGTACATCGGCAAGGAGGTCGCCGTGAAGATCCTCCACGACGGCTACGGCGGCCGCGAGGAGTCGATCAAGCGCTTCCTGCGCGAAGCGCGGGCGGCGAGCCTCATCGCCCACCCCAACATCGTCGACGTCACCGACTTCGGAAAGTCGAACGACGGCACCGTGTTCTTCGTGATGGAGTTCCTGAACGGAGAGCCGCTGGACGCGGTGCTGTCGCGCGAGCGCCGGCTCGATCTGCTGCGCTCGATCACCATCCTCAACCAGGTCGCGGGCGCGGTGGGCGCCGCCCACGCCAAGGGGATCGTGCACCGCGACCTGAAGCCCGAGAACATCATGCTCGCGCGCCGCGAGGGACGGCGCGAGCTGGTCCGGCAGATCACGGACGAAGAGGGGCTGCACACCATCACCGAACGCGAGAAGGCGTTCGACTTCGTGAAGATCCTCGACTTCGGCGTCGCCAAGGTTCGCGACCCCGACGCCAACGAAGGGCGCGTCACGCAGCAGGGCGTCGTGTTCGGGACGCCCGAATACATGGCGCCCGAGACGGCGCGCATCGGCGTGTCCGACCCGCGCACCGACGTCTACGCGCTGGGCGTCATCTTCTACGAGATGCTCACCGGCACGGTGCCGTTCGCGGGCGAGACTGCCGTCGACGTGATGCTGAAGGTCGTGTCGGAGCCCGTCATGCCGCCGCGCGTGCGCGCGCCCGGCATCGAGATCACGACCGAGGCCGAGCAACTCATCATGAAGGCGCTCGCCAAGGATCCGCGACAGCGCCAGCAGTCGATGGAGGAGCTGTTCGAGGAGCTGCAGCGCTGCTACGGCTCCGTCCGCTACCGCCGGTCGCTGGACGTGCGGTCGCCGGTGTCGCCGATCCCCTTGCAGAGGGTCAAACGCCCCGGCTCGGGCCCGTTCTCCGAGCCGATCGCGCGCGTGACGCCGCCCGCGTTCCAGGCCGAGGGGACGGCGAACGCGAACGCGGCCGGGCCGATCCTGCTCACGCGCCGCAAGGAACGGCGCAAGACGCTGCCGATGGAGGTGCCGATCTCGGAGCGCGTGACGCCTCCGGTGGAACAGGCGGCCATCGGCAACGGTCACGACGAATGGTCGGAGCCGGCGGCGGTGCGCCCCGACGACGACGAAAACTGGGTCGAGCTAGACGCCGACGCCCCCGACGGGAATGTCTGATCGGGGGGCGTCGGGCGCTGCGGCCCTTTGGCCCCCCGCGCCCCCGGCTCGCTCCGGGTCGGCAAAGCCGCCCTGCGCTCGCTCTGATTCAACGCCTCTGAGTCAACGCCTCTGAGTCAGCGCCTCCGAGTCACCGCGGTATGCACTGCTTATAGGGGATGCCGCCCGGGGGCGCGGGGACCTCGCGGCACTGCTCCTCGTCGGCGCAGTCGGGATCCGCGTCGCAGGCGACGGACGCGGCGATCCAGCCGCCGGCGACGACGATCGCGGCCAGACCCGCGAGCACTGCGACGAAGCCGGCGTTGACCAGCGGCCGCGCAACGCCGTCGCTGCTTCCTCCCTCCAGCCTCTCGCCGGCCGTCCAGGCTGACGTGCCGGCGACGATCGCGAGCGCGCCCACGCTGGCGACGGTGCGCGGCGCCGAGTAGAGGCCGCGGCATCCGGTGGCCGCGACGGCGACCGCGAGCGCCAGCACCAGCATGGCGGTCGCCGCCGATCGGGAAACTGTACGTTGCGATCGATCTTCCATATCCTCGACCGACCCGAAGGTATGCCGCCGCGAATTCAATTTCCACTCGTGATCGCCGCCATCGCCGCGCTGGCGCTGGCCGGCAGCGCCCCGGCGCGCGCGGACGAGAACCTGCTGCACGGCCCCCACCCGTTCATCAGGGACAACGAGCTGGCGGTTCACATCCTGATCGCGTCCGGCAGCGGCGACTCGATGAGCGGCGGCAAGCTGGCGATCGACTACGGCTACAAGCTGACCGGAGGCTGGATCCCGATGTGGCTCGGCCTGGCGCTCAACATCCAGCGCGGCGCGTGCAATCAATCCCCCAGCGTCGGCATGTGCGGGCAAGACTCGGGCGACATGTTCGAGACGCTGGCGGGCGTCCGCTGGGCGTTCGCGACCCCGATCCCGCTCGTGCCGTACGTCGGCGCGGGCGCCGGCTTCGCCTTCGCATTTCCGAACGGCGCGTCCGCCGGCGCCGGCCCGATGTTGCGCGGCGTGGGCGGCGCCAACTACTTCTTCTTCGACTGGCTGGGGGTCGGCGGACAGGTCGGCTTCTCGCTCGGCACGCTCGGCTACGACAGCACCTTCACGGGCAGCCACACCTACCAGGTATTCGACGTCGGCGGCGGCCTGGTGTTTCAGTTCTAGGCGGTCAGCGCTTCGATGTCGGCGACGGACTTGGGCGTCGACGCGGTCAGGTTGTCGTAGCCGCTGTCGGTGACCAGGATGTCGTCTTCGATGCGGACGCCCAGGCCTTTGTATTCGGGCGGCACGTCGGCGTCGTCCGCGACATAGAGTCCGGGCTCGATGGTCAGCACCATGCCGGGTACCAGCGGCCGCGACACGCCGTCGACCGAATAGAAGCCGACGTCGTGCACGTCCATGCCCAGCCAGTGGCTGGTGCGGTGCATGTAGAACCGCTTGTAGGCGCCCGACTCGATCAACGCCGGCACCTCACCCGCCAGCAGACCTAGCGCCACCATGTGCCCGGTCAGTCGCTGAACGACGTCGGCGTGGATCGCGTCCAGCGTCGCGCCCGGCTTGACCGCCTCGATGGCGGCGATCTGCGTCTCCAGCACCGCCTCGTAAAGCCGGCGCTGCGCCGGTGAAAACCGCGCGCCGATGGGTGACGTGCGCGTGACGTCGGCGGTGTAGCCGTCGATCTCGCAGCCGGCGTCGACGAGCAGCAGCTCCCCGCGCCGCAGCGGCGCCTTGTTCTCCACGTAGTGCAGGATGGTGGCGTTGACGCCGCCGCCGACGATGGTCGGATAACCTGGCGCCGTGGCGCCGCGCCGGCGGAACGTGTAGTCGACGATCGCCTCGATCTCGTGCTCGTTCGCCGCCTCGCGCGCGGCGCGCATGGCTGCGACGTGCGCCTCGGCGGTGATGGCCGCCGCCTTGCGCTGGATCGCGACCTCGTCCGGGGTCTTGATGAGCCGCATCTCGTGCAGCGACAAGCGCGCGTCGATCACGCGCACCGGCGCCCGCGTCCCGCGCCGCTCGCGCGCGCGCAGCCGGCCGAGCACACGCGCCACCGCGGCGTCCAGCGCCGGGTCGCGCCCGAACGGATAGTGAATCTCCTCGGCGCCGCCGATGATCTGGGCCAGCCGATCGTCCAGCTCGCCCGCGGGCCATGCGGCGTCCGCGCCGAAGTCGCGCACAACGCCCTCGACGCCTGCGCGACGCCCCGTCCAGGTCTCCTCGGCCGGGTCGCGCGGCCGGACCAGCATGACGAACGGCTTGTCGGCCCCCGGCCGCAACACCAGCGCCGCGCCGGGTTCCTCGAACCCAGTCAGGTACAGGATGTCGCTGTCCTGCCTGAACTTGAAGTGCGTGTCGCCGTTGCGGAGCTGTTCCGGCGGAGACGCCAGGACCAGCGCCGCGTTCGGCCCGATGCGTTGCATGAGCTGCGCGCGCCGTTCCGCGTACCGCGTCGAGGCCATAGTCGAATTCTAACTTATGATGCGCGCCACGCGTGGCAACCCGAGCCCAATCTGACGCAGAAATCGCCGTGGTCAGCCCACGCGGCGCAGAGCGCATCGCCGCCGGCCACCCCTGGGTCTACAGGCCCGACGTCGTGCGCGGACCGGCGCGCGACGCCACCGACGGCGGCCCGTCGCTGGTCACCGTGCACGACCGCCGCGGCAAGCCGCTGGGCGTCGCGACCTGGGCCGCGCGCGCCCGCCTGGCGCTGCGCATGGTCGCGCGGGCGGGTGCCATGGCGCCGGCCAGCATCGAGGCGCTGGTCCGGCAGCGGCTCGGCGAGGCGCTGGCCCGCCGCCGCGCGCTGGCGCTCGATCGCGACGCCTATCGGGTCATGCACGCGGAGGCCGACCTGTGTCCCGGCCTGGTCGTCGACAGGTACGGCGACGCCGCCGTGGTGCAGACGACGTCAGTCGCGATGAACGGGGCGCGCGCCGATATCGCAGCCGCGGTCCGCGAGCTCCTGGACGCGCGTATCGTCGTCGCGCGCGACGACGGCTCGGCGCGCGACTTCGAGGAGCTGCCTCGCTTCGCCGGTGTGCTGTCCGGCGACGGCGACACGCGCATCGTCTACCGGCTGGGCGAAAACCGGCTGGAGGCCGATCTCCTGCGCGACGGCAAGACCGGCGGCTTCCTGGATCAGGCGGACAACCACGCGGCGGTCGCGGCGCTGGCGCCCGCCGGAGCGCGGGCGCTGGACGCGTTCACGTACCACGGCGGCTTCGCGCTGGCGCTCGCGCGCCGTGGCGGTCAGGTCATCGCCACCGACGAGAACGGCGACGCCGTCGCGCGCGCGACCGCCAACGCCCGGCGCAACGGGCTCGCGAACCTTGACGTCCGGCAGGCGAACGCGTTCGACCTGCTGCGCGCGTTCGAGGCGCGCGGCGAACGCTTCGACGTGGTCGTGGTGGATCCGCCCGCGCTCGCCAAGCGCGGCGGCACGGGCGCCCTGGCGACGGCGGCGCGCGCGTACAAGGAGCTCGTGCTCCGCGGCGCGCGCCTGACCCGGCCCGGCGGGCTGCTGGTCGCGTGCTCGTGTTCGGGGCGCGTGACGCGCGCGCACTGGGAAGAGATCTGCGCCGACGCGCTCGCCGACGCGGGACGCGCCGCGCAGGTGCTGACCCGTGCCGGCGCGGGACGCGACCACCCGGAGCTGGCCGGCGTCCCCGAGACCGGTCACCTCAAGGTCTGGACCCTGCGGACGCTCTGACCACGAATCTGAGCGCGGCCGCGAGCCCGAGCCACGCCGGCAGGAAGAACGCGAGCAGCGCCCCGTTGGCCTGCCGGGGGACCAACCCGAGCTTCAGCAACAGCGCCGCCGCCACCGCCGCGAGCGCCGCCGCCGCCAGCTTGTACGCCATGCGCTTCGCCCCGTCGCGCCCGATCGCGACGCCGATCCCCAGGCCGAAGAGCACAATCGCCCACGGGGCGCACAGCAGGATGTTCTGGTTGCGGTGCGCGACGACGTGGTCGGTGCCGACCCAGGCGTAAACGAGGAAACAGCCAACGAACCCGACCGCCAGCCCCCACAGCGACATCAGCGCCCCCAGCCCGATGCGCGCCGCCCGCCTGCGCCGCGCTGCCCAGCCGAGGGCGGCGAACACCAGCCCGAACGCGAGCCCCGCCAGCAGGAACGCGACGCCGCGCGACGGCGGCGATTCCAGCGGCGGCGGCCGGTCCGCGCCCAGCAACAGCTCGGGGTCGCCGACCAGCCAGTCCGGCTCCTTGATGGCCGCCGAGCCCGCTCGCCAGCTCCATGGGCAAGAACATCTCGGCCCAGCGATCGATCGGGCGATCGGCGGCGGGACCCAGCACGACGTCCAGCGCCAGATACAGCCACAACGGCTGCGCCGTCATGCGCAGCGCGTGCTCGCGCAACGTCTGACGGCCGGGCGCGCGCGCTCTCGCTTGCAGCTGCCCGCCCGCGACGCGATCGACGGCATCACGCACGCGCGTCGAGCAGTTGTCGAGGAAGTAGTCGTATTTGTACGCGCGCTTGGCGGGCCGCGCGTTGTCATCCAGCGCCGCCTGCAGGGCCTGCTTCTTGGCCTGCGGCAGCCGCAGCTCCTGCATCGTGATGCTGCGGTTTTCGCGGGCGTACGTGCGGATCACGCCCGGCAGCGACGACACCGACAGCCAATACGTGAGCCGGCCGCCGAGGAAATCGAAGATCATCCGCGGCGAATCGAAGCGGAACGTGCCGAAGTTGTAGACGTTCTCGGTCTGCCTGGCGAAGTCGCGAATCAGGATGGCGTTGTGCCCAAAGCGAAAGAACGGATGGTCGCCCGGGCTCATCGTCATCACGTAGACGCGCAGCGAGTCCGAACCCATGTTTTCCGCCGCGGGCGCGGGCGGCGCCGCCGGCGGGGGCACGGGCGCCGGTTGTCCCGACGGCGTACCGGCGACCGCGGCGGTACCTGCCAGCATCAACGCGACGGCAGCGATCGATTGTCGCGCGATTGAACGCATGGGCCCTTCCGCCGAAGATTAGCGCACGCGGCGGAGCACGGCCGCGAAGAACCCGTCGGTGTCGTGACGATCCGGCGACAGGCGCATCGTCATGCCGTCGCCGAGGCCCTGGGCGCGCTCACGCCCCCAGATCTCCTTGACCGGCACCGCCACGAAGTCGTCCCGTTCGGCCAGAAAGCGCTCGACCACGGCTTCGTTCTCGCGCCGCGTGACCGCGCAGGTCGCGTAGATCAGCCGCCCGCCGACGGCAGTCAGCGGCGCGTATGCGATCGCCAGCGCGAGCTGCCGCGCCGGGAACGAGTCGACCGTCGCCCGCGTCAGCCGCCAGCGCGCCTCGGGATTGCGGCGCAATGTCCCCAGCCCCGAGCACGGCACGTCGAGCAAGACGCGATCGAAGCCGCCGGCCGGAAGCTTGGCCAGGTCGGCCCGATCGTCTTTTATCTGGCGGGCCTCGACGTTGGTCAGGCTGGCGCGGCGCGCGCGACGCCGCAGTTCCTCAAGCTTCCTGCCGTCGGTGTCCAGCGCCAGCACCCTGCCCCTTGCCGGCCAGCGCCGCCCCGATCGCCAGCGTCTTGCCGCCGGCGCCGGCGCACGCGTCAGCGACGCGCCCGCCCGGAGGCGGCGCCACCAGCTCGGCGACCAGCTGGCTGCCTTCATCCATCACCTCGAACAGCCCGTCCTTGAAGGCGGACAGCGCGAACGCGTTGACACGCGTCTCGAACACCAGGCCCACCGGCGACAGCGGCGTCGGGTGCGCGATGACGTGCTCCTCGGCCAGCCGGGCGGCCAGCTCGTCGCGCGATATGCGGGCCGTGTTCACGCGCACCGCCAGCGGCGCGCGCGTGTTCATCGCCGCGGCCAGGGCCAGCGCCGCCTCCCGCCCGTGATCCTCGACGAACAGCTCCATCAGCCACGTCGGGTACGACAGCTCGGTCGCGTCGCGATCGATGCCGCTGCGCCGCCCGAGGCCGGCGTCGTCCGCGCACGCGGCCGCCAGATCCAGCGGCTCGCGCACCAGGCGCGCCGCATCGGCCGCCAGCGCCTCGGTGGGGACGCCGGTGCGCGCCTCGTAGACCAGTAGCTTGAGCTCGTCGCGCGCCAGCGGCGCCAGCGGCGCGTCGCGCCTCCCGGCCTGCGGCACCAGCTCGTCGACGATGGCGTCCAGCCGCCGATCCATCCGGATGAGCCCGTAGACGGTCTCCGACACCAGCCGGCGCCCGCTACTGCTCAGCTCGCGGTGCGCGCGGAACGTCCGCGCGACGATGTCGGTGGCATAACCCCACTCGGCGCGCGCCTCGGCCGCGATCTCGAGCGCCAGGGCCCGCGCGCTCCCTTGTAGTCGCTGCGTGCTCACTCACAGCCTCGACGCTGATACAATCGTTGCGTGTCCGACTCCAAACCCAATCCATACAAGGTTGCACTGGACCAGCTCGATCGCGCCGCGAAGATCTGCGGCTTGCCCCCCGAGGTCCGAGAGATCCTGTCGCAGCCCAAGAACGAGGTCATCACCAACTTTCCGGTCCGCATGGACAACGGAGAGTACAAGATGTTCAAGGGCTACCGCGTCCAGCACAGCAACATTCTGGGTCCGTACAAGGGCGGTATCCGTTATCACGAACAGGTCTCCCTCGACGAGGTGAAGGCGCTGGCGTCGTGGATGACGTACAAATGCGCCCTGCACGACATCCCGTTCGGCGGCGGCAAGGGCGGCATCAAGTTCACGCCCCGCCAGCACTCGATCGGTGAGATCGAACGCATCACCCGCCGGTTCACCCACGCGCTCGGGGCCAACATCGGCCCCGAATACGACATCCCCGCGCCGGACGTGGGGACCAACGGCCAGATCATGGTCTGGATGATGGACACGTACATGAACGTGGTCGGCTTCTCCGACAAGAACGCGAACCGTCGCGTCGTGACCGGCAAGACGGTGGCCTCGGGCGGCTCGCTCGGGCGCGAGATGGCGACCGGTCAGGGCGTCGTCCACTGCATCGCCGAATGGGCGCGTGACCACAGGTTCGACCTGAACGGCTCGACGTTCACCGTGCAGGGCTACGGCAACGTGGGCTCGAACGCCGCCAAGATCCTGGCCCGCACCGGCGCCTCGATGGTCGCGGCCGGGGACTGGAAGGGCTACATCGCCAACGGCGACGGCATCAACGCGTACAAGCTGGCCGAGCACGTCAACAGGACAGGCTCCGTCGTCGAATACCCGGGGGCCCGCCAGATCACGCGCGAGGAGTTCTTCGCCACGCCGGCCGACGTGTTCATCCCGGCGGCGCTGGAGCTCGAGATCGGGATTCCCGAGGCCAAGGCGCTGCAAGTCCGGTTGATCGTGGAGGGGGCCAACGGCCCCACCGAGACCGCCGCCGAGCCCATCCTGCGCGAGCGGGGGATCGACGTCATCCCCGACATCCTGGCCAACTCCGGCGGCGTCGTCGTCAGCTACTACGAGTGGCTGCAGAACAAGCGCTCCGAGCGCTGGGATCTCGAAGAGGTCGAGGATCGGCTGGCCAAGCGGATGAAGCGGACGTACCTCGCCGTCAGCGAATACGCCGCCAACAAGAAGTGCGACTGGCGCATGGCGGCGATGGGCATCGCCCTGGACCGCGTCGGCCGGGCCTACGCGGAGCGCGGAATCTTCCCGTAGCTTTCCGCCCGGCTTGCCTTCCGGACCCGCTTTGTTCTCTAATGCGCGGCCATGGGCAAGACGGCTTTTTCCCCTATCGTTCCGCGCTCGATCTTCGCTTTTGTCCTGCTGCTGGCGCTCGCTGCGATGCCCCGCGTCGCGGCCGCCGACAGAGGAGGCAGCGGTCAAGAAGGTCACGACCCTGAACATGAAGGCCATCGAGGCCTACAACAAACAGGACTACGAGTCGGCGCGCGCTCAGCTCAAGGAAGCGCTGGAGGTGTGCGCCGCGCGCGGGCCTCGACAAGCACCCGATCCGCGCGCGCACGCACATCCACTTCGGCATCGTCGCCATCGTCGGCTTCAAGCAGCGCGAGGTCGGACTGAAGCAGTTCCGCAAGGCGCTGGAGGTACAGCCCGACATCAAGCTGACCAAGCAGCTGATCACCCCCGAGCTGCAGGACGCGTTCGAGGAGGCGGTGCTGGCCGGCGAAGGTGGCGGCGGTGGCGGTGCGGCGGCGGCGCGGCGGTGAGCCGTCGGTCGACGCCGACGCCCCACAGGCGACGGCGCCGAGCGGCGATGAAGACGGCGACAGGCCACCGGCGCGGAAGCCCCCGCCGCGCAAGAAGAAGCCCGGCGACGATGACGACGACAAAGACGAGGACGAGGGCGCCCAGACGGGCAGCTTCTTCATCGCCCTGGCGGCCGGGACCGGCCTGGGTGTCGCGTCCGGATCGGGCGAGCTCGACCCCAACGTCCACAAGCTCGATTCGGCCGGGTTCGCGATGGCGCAGCTCGCCCACGTCGCCCCCGAGGTCGGCTTCTTCGTCACCCCGGACCTGCTGATCTCGGCGCAGCTGCGGCTGCAATACGTCAGCGGGCTGAACGGCAAGATGGGCATGGGCTGCGGCCCCGATAACTTCTGCACGCCCGGCAACGGCGCGCTGGCGGGATTCGCCAAGGTGACGTACCTGCTCGGCACCTCCCCGTTCCGGATGACGGTGGGCGGCCAGATCGGCGGCGGCAACATCCGCCACGCGGTCGTGTTCCCGGACAACACCTGCAAAGCCTCCGCGACCAGCACGACCACGCAATCGTGCGTCGACACGCTGCCGGGCGGCCCGTTCCTGGTCGGCCCCACGTTCGGGTTCATCTACGAGATCGGCAGCTCGTTCGACTTCATCGTGGCGGTCAACAGCGCGCTCGGCGTCCCGAACTTCACGTTCAACCTCGACATCAACGCCGGCGTCGGCTTCCGCATCTAGTCCCGCCCGCGTGGCGCGGGGCGGTCAGGCAGGCGTCTCGTTTACGGGACACCTGTGTTACTGTTCCAGCGTGGCCAACGAATCCACGGCACGGAAGGCGCGGTCGGCGCGCCCGACGGTAATTCCCGGCGACGACGCGGGTGCGGCTGAGCTTGGCCGGCGCGTCGCCGACAACCTGCGCGAACGCCGCCGCGTCTCGCACCTGTCTCTGGATGAGCTGGCGAAGCTGTCGGGCGTCAGCCGCGCCGCGCTGTCCCAGATAGAGACCTGCAAGACCAACCCATCGCTGAGCGTGCTGTGGAAGGTCGCGGTCGGCCTCAAGATCCCGTTCGCCGACCTCATCGGCGAGAACCGCGAATCCGTGTCGCTGCTGCGGCGCAACGAGGCGCAGGTGCTGCGATCGGTGGACGGCAAGCTGGAGAGCCGCCCGCTCGCACGCTCGGGGGCCGGGCCGGGGGTCGAGGTCTACGAGCTGCGGCTGGCCGGCCACGGCAACCACGTCTCGGAGCCGCACGCGCCCGGGACCCGCGAGCTGGTCTCGGTGCTGCAAGGCAGCCTCAAGATGAGCGTCGGCGAGGAGACCTACCTGCTCGCGGTCGGCGACTCACTCGTGTTCGCCGCCGACCAGCGCCACGTCTACGAGAACCCGGCGCCCGGCGAGATGCGCTGTCACGACGTGATCGTCTACCGGCGCTAGCCGCTCTCGCGCGAAGCGCGAGTTTGCGGCTACCCTGTCCAACAGACTCCTAGTCGCCTTTTCGTTCGATCAGCTTCTTCGCGCCCAGCGTTCCGAGCGCCAGCAGCGTCAGGATCGACGCGACCGAAAACGCGGCCGCCATGTTGTACTCGTTGTAGAGGATCTCGACGTGCAGCGGGATGGTGTTGGTCTCGCCGCGGATGTGGCCCGACACGACCGACACGGCGCCGAACTCGCCCATCGCGCGCGCGTTGCACAACACGACCCCGTACAGCAGGCCCCAGCGGACCTTGGGCAACGTGACGTGGAACAGGATCTGCCAGCCGCTGGCCCCCAGCGTCAGCGCCTGCTCCTCCTCGTCGCTGCCGCTGTCCTGCATCACCGGCAGGATCTCGCGCGCCACGAACGGGAACGTCACGAACGTGGTCGCCAGCACGATGCCCGGCACCGCGAAGATGATCCTGATGTCGTGCGCCTCCAGCCACGGGCCGAAGATCCCGCGTCCGCCCAGCAGCAACACGAAGATCAACCCCGAGATCACCGGCGACACGCTGAACGGCAGATCGATCAGCGTCAGCAGCGCGTTTTTCCCCCAGAACCGGTACTTCGCGATCAGCCACGCCGCCGCCACGCCGAACACCAGGTTGAGCGGCACCACGATGGCGGCGGTGAGCAACGTCAACCGGATCGCCGACCGGGTGATCGGCTCGGCGATCGCCTCGAAGTAGGCGCCCAGGCCCTTCGAAAAGGCCTCGGTGAACACGGCCACCACCGGCAACACCACGAACAGCCCCAGGAACACAGCGCGACGCCAATCAGCGCGCGCCGCACCCAGGGTGTGTCCCGAAGCGCGATCTGATTGCCTGCCATGTCAGTGCGCCGCCTTCGCGTCGCCGCCGCCGCGGCGGCGAACCCAGGCCTGCAGGCCGTTGATGAACAGCAGCATCACGAACGACGCCAGCAGCATCACCAGCGCCAGCGCCGTCGCGCCTGCGTAGTCGTATTGCTCCAGCTTGGTCACGATGAGCAGCGGCACGATCTCGGTCTTCATCGGCATGTTTCCCGAGATGAAGACGATCGATCCGTATTCGCCGACCGCGCGCGCAAACGCCAGCGCCAGGCCGGTCAGCGCGGGCGGGATGACCGCCGGCAGGATCACGCGCGACACGGTGTAGAAGCGGGTGGCCCCCAGCGTCGCCGCCGCTTCCTCCATCTGGATGTCGATGTCCATCAACACCGGCTGCACCGTGCGCACGACGAACGGCAGGCCGACGAAGACCATCGCGACGGCGATCCCGGTGGGCGCGAACGCGACCTTGATCCCCATCGGCTCCAGGAACTGCCCCAGCCAGCCGTTCTCAGCGTACAGCGCGGTCAGCGAGATGCCTGCGACCGCCGTCGGCAGCGCGAACGGCAGATCGACCAGCGCGTCGACGAACCCCTTGCCCCAGAACTCGTAGCGAGCCAGCACCCACGCGACGATCAGCCCGAACACGACGTTGACCGCCGACGCCGCGAACGCGGCGCCGAACGTCACCTTGTAGGCGGCGAGCGCGCGCTCCGACGACACGGCAGCGAAGAACCCCGACCAGCCGAGCTCGGCGGACCGGAACGCCAGCCCGGCCAGCGGGATGAGCACGATGAGGCTCAGGTACGTGAGCGTGTACCCGAGCGACAACCGGAAGCCGGGGAGGACGCCGCGGGTCTTGCTGGCCGAGAACTTCACGCGGATGGACGATCTTCGTATCACGAGCCGGGCTTGGACAGCTTGTCGAAGATTGCTTCGTCGGCGAAGTGGGTCTTCTGCGCCTTGGCCCACCCGCCGAACGCCGCATCGATGGTCACCAGCGACACCTTGCCGAAGCGGCTCTCGTGGCGCTTCGCGACCGCCGGATCACGCGGACGGTAGTAGTGCTTCGCCGCCAGCTCCTGCCCTTCGGGCGTATACAGGAACTTCAGGTACGCCTCCGCCACGGCGCGCGTGCCGCGCTTGTCGACGTTCTTGTCGACGACCGCCACGGACGGCTCCGCCAGGATGCTGATGCTGGGCGTGACGATGTCGAACTTGTTCTTGCCCATCTCCTGGGTCAGGTAGTAGGCCTCGTTCTCCCAGGCGATCAGCACCTGGCCGATGCCACGCTGCGCGAACGTGATCGTCGACCCGCGCGCGCCCGAGTCCAGCACCGGAACGTTCTTGTAAACAGCGCGGACGAACTCGGTCACCTTGGCCTGGTCGCCGCCAAATTGCTTCTCGGCCCACGCCCACGCCGCGAGGTAGTTCCAGCGTGCGCCGCCCGACGTCTTCGGGTTGGGCGTGATCACCGAGATCCCCGGCTTGGCCAGATCGCCCCAGTCCTTGATCCCCTTCGGGTTCCCCTTGCGCACCACGAAGACGATCGTCGACGTGTACGGCGCCGAGTTGTTCGGCAGCCGCTTCTGCCAGTCGCTCTTCACGCGCCCGGATTTCTCGACGATGGCGTCGATGTCGCCCGACAGCGCCAGCGTCACGACGTCGGCCTCCAGGCCGTCGATCACCGACCGCGCCTGTTTGCCCGAGCCGCCGTGCGACTGGCTGACGTCGAGCGTCTGCCCCGTCTTCTGCTTCCACTGCGTCACCGAACACCTTGTTGACGTCCTGGTACAGCTCACGCGTCGGGTCGTACGACACGTTCAGCAGCTTCACCTGCGCGTGCGCCACACCCGCGCTCAGAACCAACGCAGCGGCCGCCGCGATCACAGTCAATTTCAGCCTGGTCATGTTCGTTCTCCCGTTTGTGCGTCTCGTTCGCGATGTCAGAAGTTCGCCTGCGCGCGTCCGATGATCACGTTCTCGGTCTGCCGGTGCCCGATCACCGCCGCCGTCATCCCCGATGCCGCTATGCCGGCGCCGCCCTCGAAGCGCGTGTGATCCCAGGCCACCGAAAACCGCGCCGAGCGCCGCGGTACCCAGGTGACCGCCGCACCGAACGACTGCGCCTCCCGCGCGCTGGTGACCGGATTCGCGTAGGTGGGGAACGTCGCCTCGTCGAGGCCCAGCCAGCTCCATCGCGCGGCGATCACGAGCGCGCCCCAAGCGCCCTTCTCACGATCGAACCCCACCAGCGGCGTCGTGCCGTCGTAGTTTTCGCGGCCATTGATTGTGTAACTGGCGGTGACGGCCGCAGCCTGCTGCGTCAGCTCGGCGGTGGTGTTCCCCTTCTGCACCCCCTGTTTCAGCCACAGGTACTCGGTCAGAAGGCCGATCGACTCGTAGTAGTAGTAGAGCTGCGGGTTGACGCGCGTCGAGCGCTCGTGCGTGAACGTGGTCAGCGCGCCGGTCGTATCCGTCACGGGCGCCAGGTACTGGAAGAACGTCGACTGGCCCGGGGTGCGGAACGGCGACAGCCAGGTCTGCGCAGGGGTGTACGGAATCGGTAGCCCCGCGACTGCTACAGGTAGCCGCCCCTTGCGGTTGCCGGTCTGGACGGAGACGCCGACGCCCAGGTTGCCGAAGTCCTTGAGCGCTTCGGTCCGGAACGGGTGGACGAACAGCCGCCCCACGAAATCCTTGGCGTGGTTGATGTCGGTGTCCGCGCCGACGTTGTCGGGCGAGCCGTTGAAGATACCCGCGACGTAGTGGACCAGGCCGCCGGCGATGTCCCCCCACAGCTGGACGCCGACGTCTCGTTGACTGGACAGGTTGGAGATCAGCGACTGCTCCAGAAAGACGCGGTCAGCGTCTCCCTGCAGGCGCTCGAGGCCGATCGGTGCCTTCATCTTTCCGGCGCGCAGCCGCAACCAGTCCCAGAAGTGCAGATCGACCCAGCCGTCCAGGATCTGCGGTACCGCGCCGGCGAACTCCGGTGTCAGCCGGAAGTCGACGACGCCGAACACCGTCCCGTCCAGCGTCGGTCGGAACTTCCGGACCAGGAACGTGTCGTTCGCCTCCAGCACCGGGTTATCCAGGAAGAAGCGGCCGTCCGCCTGCACCAAGCCGCGGATCTTGAGCACGAACGAGTTGTCGGGGAGCTTGAGCGCGAAGCCCTTGTCGTCGACGGAAACCTTCGGCGACTCCTTGGCCTTCTTCGCCGCTTCCTCCTCCAGCAGCTCGAGCTTACGCGCCGCGATCCGCGCGGTCTGCTCCGTATCGTCGAGCCGCGCCGCTGTGTCCGCGTCCAGCACCGGGACCGGCTGCGACGGCGCCGGAATCGGCACCACTTCCGGCGCAGGTGCCGCCGGCGCCGCCGCTGGTGCGTCGGCCGGAGGCGAAACCTGGGCGAAGGCGGTCATCGGCAGAGCCAAAGCTACCAGAATGACGGCTTGTCTCGTATTGCGAATCACGACGCACCTCCCGCCCCGGCCGCTCCGCCCGCCCCGCCAGCGCCCGCCGTGCTGCTCCCACCGCCACCACCTGCGCCCGCGCCCCCATCATTTGCAGGCGATCCTGCCGCTCCGCCGCGCCCCACCGGCCCCGCCTCCAGCGCCGCCCCCACCCTCACGCGCCGCATCCGCCGGTCCCGCGTCAAACACGAACGTCGGATTCGGATCCGTGCACCCCGCCGCGCCAGCCAGAGAAGCCACTAAAAATACGAGCGGGAACGAGGTGAGTCGCGTCATGTGTCTCCTTTCGGTAGGACGGACGGTAGAGCCTGCGCCATCCGTTGTCTACTAAAAAAGACACACCCGTCGTTATCCCGGAATGTACGGCGATGCCTGACACTGCCTCCGCCCCTTGCGGTGACGATGGCGCGACCTTACGTTGGCCTGACGTGGCTGAATTTTTCGCGCCGCGCGAGGCGGCGTCATTGCGTGGGACGAGGCTCCTGCTCGTCGAAGACGATGACAGCATCCGAACCACGCTTTCGGACCTGCTGATTGACGAGGGACTTCAGGTCTCAACGGCGATCAACGGCCGCGAGGCGATGCAGGCGTTGCGCGCGGCCGCGCCACCAGACGTCATCATCCTGGACCTGATGATGCCGGTGATGGACGGCTGGGAGTTCCGCGTCGAGCAACAGGCAGACGCGGTGCTGGCGGAAATCCCCCTGATCGCCATGTCCGCCGACATCAGCGCGAAGGCGCGCGCCATCGCCGCCGATGTCTACCTGCGCAAGCCGATCGACTTCATCGAGCTGCTGGACGTCATCCGCGACGTCATCGCCAAGGCGAGACGGGACCGGCTGGCGACCGCCGACCGCATGGCAGCACTGGGGACGCTCGCCTCGGGCATCGCGCACGAGATCAACAACCCACTGACCTACGTCATGGCCAACCTGAAGACGCTGGCCGTGGACCTCGCTGCGCAGCCAGGGATGGCTTCCGGGCCGCGCGGCGACCTCGCCGAGCTGGCCGCCGAGGCCCTCGAGGGCGCCGAGCGCATCAAGCGGCTGATCCGGCAGGTTCAGACCGTTGCGTTCGTGCCGCGCGACGATCAGCTGGACACGGTGGAGTTGCGCAGCATGCTGCGCACCGCCGTTGCGTCGACCGCCGGCGAGATTCAGCGTCGGGCGCGGCTGGCGCTGGAGGTGGACGTCGAGGCGCACGTACGTTGCGAACGCGGACGCGTCGAACAGCTGTTCGGCAACCTGCTGCTGAACGCCGCGCAGGCGATCCCGGAAGGGGACGCCACCGGCAACGAGGTTCGCGTCAGCCTGCGCAGGCTCCCGCGCGACCGCGCGGCCATCGAGATCACCGATACCGGCACCGGCATCCCCATCGAGATCCACGAGCGCATCTTCCAGCCGTTCTTCACGACCAGAGCGGTCGGCCAGGGGACCGGCCTGGGGCTGGCCATCAGCCGCGCCATCGTCAGCGCGATGGGGGGCGAGATCTCGTTCCGGCCGGCGTCCCGCCGCGGCACCACGTTTCGGGTCGTGCTTCCGACGACGGCGCCCCCGACCGATTCACGCTCCCGGAGGCGGGTTCCGACCCCCGGAGCCATCCCTCAACCTCACGAATCGACGGACTCAGGTGCGCTGGCAAGGTGACCCAAGCCATGCTAATTCATGCTGTGACTCCTTCGTCTCGTCTTCGTTGCTCTCGCTGGCGGCCCCTGGTCGCCCTGACTTCGGTGACCGGAATGTTTGAGGGTTCTGCAGACGGCAGCTCCGTCGGTCAACACAGCAACGAGGAAACCAATGGGAAACAGGCTCTACGTCGGTAATTTGTCATACAGCGTCACCGAGCTCGACTTGCGCGAGCTGTTTGGCGGCCTCGGCACCGTGACGGATGCCAAGGTCGTCACCGATCGCGAGACCGGCCGTCCGCGTGGCTTCGGCTTCGTCGAGATGTCGACGGAGGATGAGGCGCGCAAGGCGATCGACGAGCTCAATGGTCGCGACGTCCAGGGCCGCCAGGTTGCGGTCAAAGAGGCCGAGGATCGGCGCGGCGGCGGTGGCGGCGGCGGTGGCCGTGGCCATGGCGGCGGCGGCGGTGGCGGCTACGGCGGCGGTGGTGGTGGCGGTGGCTACGGCGGTGGTGGCGGTGGTCGCGGCGGCGGCGGCGGTGGCCGTGGCGGCGGCGGCGGTCGCGGGCGCTGGTAGTCGCTCCCTGAGACTCACGGCTACGGCTACAGGCTCCGACAGGCGCCTGTAGCCGGCTAGTCAGTCGACAGGCCTCTAGGCCTCGTCTTTCATCCCGTGCATGAGGCGCGCTTTCACGCGCACGGCCTGACGTTCCTTGTAGTTGTCGTGGCTGTTCTCACCGCTCTCGTTGTTCTCCGCGGTGCGCGCGTCGACAATCTGGAACTCGGTCAGCACGAACACGATGGTCCCGTGCTCGGAGAACATCGGATCGTCGGGGCGCCGGCAAAGGTACTTGTCGATGCGGACCGGCAGGTCGCTGACGAAGTTGATCACGCGATAGTCGGGCCCGGAGAACTCGTTCATCGGTGACGGTTTCTTGTCCGCCGCGACCGCCGCCAGGTCGGTGATCTCGGGCTGGAAGCGCTTGAGCGACGGCGACCGATCCAGCGTCTCGCGAATCTTGATGATGTCGTTCTCTGACTGGCCCGGGATCACGTAGTTGAACGGGATCAACCGCTGCGTCAGCTCGCGCATGACGAAGATCAGCTGCTCCTCGGTGTTGGTGATCATGCGGAAGCGCAGCTTGTCGTAGACGTCGGCTGCGATCGATTCCTTCTTGGCCAGCAGCTTGGTGATCAGGCTGTCAGCGTGCTTTCGGCTCCACTCGAACTCGACGACCGGGCACCCGACCGCTTTGATCTCTTCGACCGTGCGCAGCACCTTCTCCTCGATCAGATGGAAGATCTGGTCGTCGGAGACGGGGAGCTTCGTCAGCAGCTCGCGCCCCGCCAGGTGATGCATGACGTGCATGACCTTCAGCACCACGCACGCGTGGGTCCGCCGCCGCCCCTTCTGCGAAGCGATCAGCAACAGGTCCTTCGGTGGAACGCCGTGCGAGACCTCGTCTGGGATCTGAAAGCCGAGGTGGCGCTCGAGGTACTCGACCGCTGCCTCGCGCAGCTCGCTCAGCCGGCGCATGTCGTTCTCGTCGCCGGGATCCAGCTCGTTGACGCGCAGGAAGCGATCGACCTCCTCGCGGCTGCTGAAGTACAGCCTGTGCCAGTCGATGACCGAACCCCCGCGCAGCAGGTTGCGGATCGCCGTCAGGTCGGCAAGCGTGAAGTCTTCGTAGCGGACCTTCCGCACCCGTTCGCCGGTCGTCGCCGACCCGTTGGCGGGCGCGGCTGGAGCAGGCGCTGGGGGCGCTGGGGGGCCGGCGTTTTCGGTGGTGGGCATGCCAGTGGCTGCCGTCCCGCCCCCGTTCCGCTGGCGGTTCGGAGCCGTCAGTCTAGGTCCGGCCCACGGCCGGGGCTACTCAATTTGAACCGCGGGCGTCCGGTTCGTCAGCGCCGCCCCAATGACACCGTGACGGCAAAGAGAATGGCGGCGAAGGCACTCATGACCAGGCTTCCGATGGCTGCAATCATACCTTTGACTACATTAGACTACGTTGTATCCACGTGGTCAAGTTCGCAACGAAACCGCCCGCTCCTGTAGGATTTACGCTCGTGAGAATCGCGCTCTGTCTCGGTCTTGGTCTTTCCATGCTGCTGCTGGCAGCGCCGCCTGTGTACGCGACGCCCGAATCGGAGGCCGCGGTCAAGGAGGGGCTGGCGCTGATGGACGCCAAACGCTACGCCGACGCCATCCAGAAATTCGAGGCGGCAGTCGCCTCGGATCCCAACGAGGCGCTCGGGTGGTACGGGCTGGGCGGCGCGCGCCGCCGGCTGGGACGCTGCGAGGGCGCGATCACCGCGTACCGCCGCTTCATGCAGCTGCGCCAGGGTGAGCCCGATGCGCAATACGGCCTGGGCCTGTGTCTGCGCGAGACCGGAGACAAGGCGGGCGCGCTCGTCGCGCTCAAGGCGTACGTCAAGATGCAGACCAGCCCGGAGGCGAAGCGCTGGGTCGAGTACGCCAACGGCGTGATCGCCGAGCTGTCGGCGGCGACCGGGGCCGCGGGCTCGGCGCCGGCTGCCAAGTCCGCCACGGTGGCAACCGTCCCCAGCAAGCCGGTCGTGTCGCCGGCCAACGCCGCGTTCGTCGAGGCGCAAGCGCTGCGCGATCGTGGCCGCATCGACGACGCGATCGCGAAGTTCAAGAAAGCGATCGCCGACGACCCGCAGCACTCCGCCGCGCGCACGGGGCTGGGCGAGCTGCTGCTCAAGATTCGCCGCGACGATGAGGCCATCGCCGCGTTTCGCGCCACCGTCGAGAAGAACCCGGCGTATTCGCTCGCCTGGTACGACCTGGCGTTCGCGCTGCGCGTGCGCGGGCAACACGCCGCCGCGGTCGACGCCTACGAGCACTACATCAAGCTGAAGCCGGGCGACCCCGATCCCTATTACGGACTCGGGCGCGCGCTGCAGCACCTGGGGCGCAGCGCCGACGCCAAGCGAGCGTTCGAGACTTACGTGTCGCTGGAGAAGCGACCGACCGAGCGCCGCTGGATCGAATCAGCGGAAGCGCAGCTCAGGACGCTCGCTTCGGCGCAGTAGCCACCACCGATTCTAGCGGCAGGTCCAGCGTGAACGTCGCGCCGTGGCCAGGGGCGCTGTCGACCGTCAGCGTGCCGCCGTGCGCCTCGGCGATCTGCCTGCCGATGTAGAGCCCCAGGCCCAGGCCACCCACCCGTGTCGTCGTCGCGACGCGTTCGAACGGCTGGAAGACGCGTGATTGATCGGCGCGCGAGATCCCCTGCCCCATGTCCTTGACCTGCAGCCGCGCCCATCCGTCAGCGGCGTGGGCCGACAGCACGATCGGCTTGCCGGCGCCGTACTTGATCGCGTTGGTCAGCAGGTTCGTCACCACCTGCTCGATGCGGGTGCGATCCCAGGAGCCCAGCACCGGCCCAGGGATCGAAACCTCGATCGCCGAACCGGTCTCGTTCGCCTGCTCGCGCAGGCGGCCGGTGACGTCGCGAACCAGGTCGTCGAGCGGGACGCGTTCGAAGCGCAACACCAGCCGTCCCGCCGTCAGCCGCGAGACGTCCAGCAGATCCTCGACCAGGCTCACCAGCCGGTCGGTGGTCATCGCGCTGGCGACCAGCGCGCGCCCTAGCTTCTGTTCGCCGGCCTCGTCGCGCGGTCCCGGCTTTTCGTGCGTCCTGATCGCCGACGCCAGCCGCAGCTTCAGCGCCGTGAGCGGCGTCTTCAGCTCGTGTGACGCGATGGAGATGAACTCGTCGCGCGCGCCGATGGCGAACCGCCGCTCGGCCAGCGCCGCGGCCAGCGTCATCATGCTGATCGCGGTGACAGCCAGGTAGACGTCGGTCATCAGCAGGCGCTCGTGGACCGTGCCCGCGGCAAAATAGCTCCCCGGCAATCCAGTCGCCGTGATCGCAACGGCGGCGAGCAGGATCATCGAGCATGCGACTCCGCGCTGTTCGAAGCGCAGCGCCGCCCAGATCAGCACGGGCACGATGACGTAGGTCCCGCGCACCAGCTCGATCGCTCGTATCGTCTCCTGCCGGCGAAACACCATCATGCCGAGGAACATCAGCGCCACGCCCAGCAGCGCTGCTTCCAGGACGCGCAGCGGGCGCAGCGACAGCCGCACCGGGGGCACCGCCCACACGAAGATCAACGACGCGACTAGCAGGTCGCCCATCGCGTCGCCGACCCACCACACCGCCCAGAACCCCGCGGGGCTCTCACCGGCGCCGATGCCCATCAGCGCGGCGCCCCCGAGACCGAATGTCGCGCCGATCATCGTGCTCGTCATCGCCGCGAAGCCGACGAGCAGCAGCACGTCGCGCAGGCGGCCGATGCGCGCGTCGAATCCGAACCGCGCCAGCAACGACGAGCCTACGATCGCTTCCAGCGTGTTGCCGACCGTGAAGATCGCCGCGCCCCACGCGGGGATCCCGGTGGCGACGTTGGCCACGAACGCCCCCGCCGCGACCGCCGGCCACAGCCGCCGCCCGCGCAGGGTCAACGCCGCCAGCGCGATCCCCGACGGCGGCCAGACAGCCGTGGCGACGCCGCCCACGGCGTCGAACGTCAGCCCCAGGCGTGCCGTCGCCACGTAGGCGACGAAGACAGCGGCGAACTCCAATCCCCGGCGGACGCCGCCCGTCATCGCCGGGCTATCCTATACCTGCTACGAGGTCTTCGGGCCTTCGGTGTACTCGGCGTCGATGACGTCGTCCTTGTTGTCACCCGACGGAGGCGGCGCATCACCACCCTCCGACGGCGGCGTCTCGCCGCCGCCCGCCGCGCCCGCGGCGCTGCGGTACAGCGCCTCGGCCATCTTGTGCGACGCCTTCTGCAGCTTCTCGAACGCACCCTCGAACGGCGCCGCTTCCTTCGGATCGCGGTTCCCCTCGACGACCTCCTTGGCCTCCTTGAGCGCGGTCTCAAGCTCCAGCTTGTCGCCCTCCGAGATCTTGTCGCGGTTGTCGTCCAGGTGCTTTTGGACCTGGAACGTCAGCGCCTCCAGCTTGTTGCGCGCCTCGATCGCCTCGCGCCGCTTCTTGTCCTCGGCCTCGTGCTCCTGCGCGTCCTTCACCATGCGCTGGATCTCGGCCTCCGACAGGCCCGACGACGCGGTGATGGTGATGTGCTGCGTCTTGGTGGTCGCCTTGTCCTTCGCCGACACGTTGACGATGCCGTTGGCGTCGATGTCGAACGTGACCTCGATCTGCGGCACGCCGCGCGGCGCCGACGGGATGCCGTCGAGCCCGAACTTGCCCAGCAAGCGGTTGTCGGCCGCCATCGGCCGCTCGCCCTGGAACACCTTGACCTCGACCGAGCTCTGATTGTCGGCCGCCGTCGAGAACACCTCGCTCTTCTTCGTCGGGATGGTGGTGTTGCGCGGGATCAGCGTCGTCATCACGCCGCCCAGCGTCTCGATGCCCAGCGACAGCGGCGTCACGTCGAGGAGCAACATGTCCTTGACGTCGCCCGACAGCACGCCCGCCTGCACCGCGGCGCCCAGCGCCACGACCTCGTCCGGGTTCACGCCCTTGTGCGGCTCCCGGCCGAAGAACTCCTTGACCAGCTTCTGCACCATCGGGATGCGGGTCGAGCCACCGACCAGCACGACCTCGGCGATGTCGGCCGGCTTCTTGTTCGCGTCCGACAGAGCCTTCTTCGTCGGCTCGATCGTGCGCTGCACCAGAACGCCCATCATCTGTTCCAGCTTCGCCCGCGACAGCTTGATCTGCATGTGCTTCGGGCCGCTGGCGTCCGCGGTCAAGAACGGCAGGTTGATCTCCGTCTCCGCCACCGACGACAGCTCGATCTTCGCCTTCTCGGCCGCCTCGCGCAGGCGCTGGATGACCATCTTGTCCTTCGAGACGTCGATGCCCTGGTCCTTCTTGAACTCGGCCACCAGCCAGTCCATGACCAGCTGATCGATGTCGTCGCCGCCCAGGTGCGTGTCGCCGTTGGTCGACACGACCTCGACGACCTTCTCGCCGACCTCGAGGATCGAGATATCGAACGTGCCACCGCCGAAGTCATAGACGGCGATCAGGTGGTCCTTGCTCTTGTCGAGGCCGTACGCCAGCGCCGCCGCGGTCGGCTCGTTGACGATGCGCTTGACGTCGAGCCCCGCGATGCGGCCGGCGTCCTTGGTCGCCTGCCGCTGGGCGTCGTTGAAGTACGCGGGGACGGTGATGACCGCCTCGCTGACCTTCTCGCCCAGGTAGTCCTCCGCCGCCTTCTTGAGCTTCATCAGGACGCGCGCCGACACCTCGGGCGCCGTCACCTTCTTGCCGCGGATCTCGATCGTGGCCTCGCCGTTCGATGCGCGCACCACCTTGTACGGCACGCGCTTGATCTCCTCGCTGACCTCTTCGAACCGACGCCCCATGAAACGTTTGACCGAATACACCGTGTTCTCGGGGTTGGTGATCGCCTGGCGCCGTGCGATCTGACCAACCAGCACCTCACCCTTGTCGTCCCACGCGACGACGGACGGGGTCAGCCGCCCGCCCTCTTCGTTCGCGATGATCTGCGGGTCTTTGCCCTCCATGATCGCTACGACAGAGTTGGTGGTACCGAGGTCGATGCCGATGATTTTGCCCATGAGGTGTGTTGTCCTTTTCTGTTGGCTGGCGACGAGCCGCGCTCGCGCCGCGAAATCTCGCGGCTAACGTAAACACCTGGGATCTGGCGTCAACAGAAATGGGCGCCGGCCGGAGCCTGCTGTGCTAGATACTGAACGGATGTTTCATCCAGTGGTCGCCAGCTGGCTGGAGCGAAAGTTCGGGGCGCCCACGCCTGCGCAGGCACAGGCCTGGCCGCTGATCGCCGCGGGCAAGGACGTGCTGGTCACCGCACCGACGGGATCCGGCAAGACGCTGGCCGCGTTCCTGTGGGCGCTGGACAGCCTGATCGGCGAGGCGATCGCGGCCGGCGGCGCCCTGCCCGACCGCACCAGCGTGCTCTACGTGTCGCCGCTCAAGGCGCTGTCCAACGACATCAGGCGCAACCTGGAGGAGCCGCTCGCCGAGCTGCGCGCGCTGGCCGTCGAGCTCGGTTATCCGGCGCCTGACGTGCGCACCGCCGTCCGCACCGGCGACACCACCGCGCGCGAGCGGCGCGAAGCGGCCCGCCGCCCGCCCCAGGTGCTGGTGACTACCCCCGAATCGCTGTTCATCCTGCTGACGTCGGAGTCCGGCCGGCGCGCGCTGCGCGACGTGCGGACGGTGATCGTCGACGAGATCCACGCGGTCGCGGCCGACAAGCGCGGCGCCCACCTGGCGCTGTCGCTCGAGCGCCTGCAGGCGCTGACCGCGCCCCACGGGCTGCAGCGCGTCGGGCTGTCGGCCACCGTGCGGCCGCTGGACGTGGCGTCGCGGCTGCTGGTGGGCACCCGCCCGTCCCCCGCGGTGGTCGACGTCGGCCAGCGGCGCGATCTGGACCTGGGTGTCGAGGTCCCCGAAGACGAGCTGGGGGCAGTGTGCACCAACGAACAGTGGGTCGAGCTGTACGATCGCATCGCCGCGCTGGCGCGCGCGCACCGGTCGACGCTGGTGTTCGTCAACACACGCCGGCTGGTCGAACGCGTGACCTTGCACCTGGGCGAGCGCCTGGGGGCCGAGGCGGTCGCGGCCCACCACGGCAGCCTGTCGCGCGAGCGACGGCACCGGGCCGAGCGGCGGCTCAAGGAAGGTGATCTGCGCGTCGTGGTCGCGACCGCGTCGCTGGAGCTGGGGATCGACGTCGGCGCGGTGGAGCTCACCTGCCTCATCGGATCGCCGCGATCGATCTCGACGGGGCTGCAGCGCATCGGGCGGTCGGGGCACGCGCTGCGCGCCACGCCCAAGGGGCGGCTGTTCCCGCTGACGCGCGACCAGCTGGTCGAGTGCGCGGCGCTGGTGCGCGCGGCACGGCGCGCGGAGATCGACGCGGTCCGGCTGCGCGACGCGCCGCTGGACGTGCTGGCGCAGCAGATCGTCGCGGCGACGGCGTGCGAGGACTGGGACGAGGACGCGCTGTTTGCGCTGTGCCGGACGGCGGCGCAGTACGCGGAGCTGGATCGGCGGGACTTCGACGCCGTCGTCGACATGTTGTCCGAGGGCATCGCGACCAGCCGGGGGCGGGCGGGGGCGATGGTGCATCGCGATGCCGTGAACCGGCGGCTGCGCGGCCGGCGCGGCGCGCGGCTGGCGGCGCTGACCTCGGGCGGCGCGATCCCGGACAACGCGAACTACGACGTCGTGCTGGAGCCCGAGGGGACGGTGATCGGCAACATCGACGAGGACTTCGCCATCGAATCGATGGCGGGCGACATCATCCTGCTCGGCAACGCGTCGTGGCGCATCCGCCGCGTCGAGCCCGGCCGGGTGCGCGTCGAGGACGCGGCCGGGGCGCCGCCCACGATCCCGTTCTGGCTGGGCGAGGGTCCGGCGCGCACGCGCGAGCTGTCGGCCGAGGTCGCGGCGCTGCGCGAGGAGATCGCCGGCGTCGGCCGCGCGCGGCGAGGACGCGGCGCCGGCGCTGATGATCGCGTGTGCGCTCGACCGGCGCGGCGCCGAGCTGCTGCGCGACTACGTCGTCGCCGGCGTGACGGCGCTGGGCGGCGCGCCGACGCAGACGCGCGTGGTGGCGGAGCGCTTCTTCGACGACGCGGGCGGCATGCAGCTGGTCATCCACGCGCCGTTCGGCGGCCGCATCAACCGCGCGTGGGGCATGGCGCTGCGCAAGCGCTTCTGCCGTTCGTTCGACTTCGAGCTGCAGGCGGCGGCCACCGACGACGGCATCGTGCTGTCGCTGGGGCCGCAGCACAGCTTCCCGCTCGACACGGTGTTCTCGATGCTGCGCGCCGACGACGTCGAGGAGCTGCTGGTCCAGGCCGCGCTGCAGGCGCCGATGTTCGAGACGCGCTGGCGCTGGAACGCGATGCGGTCGCTGGCGCTGCTGCGCATGCGCGGCGGCAAGCGCGTGCCGCCGGCGCTGCAGCGCATGCGCGCGCAGGACCTGATCGCCGCGGTGTTCCCGGGGCAGACCGCCTGCCAGGACAACCACGGCGGCGGGGCGATCGAGATCCCCGACCACCCGCTGGTGCGCGAGACCGTGCGCGATTGCCTGGTCGAGGCGATGGACGCGGCGGGGCTGCGCGCCGTGCTGACGGCGATGCACGACGGGCAGATCGCGACGGTCGCGTGCGAGCGCCCGGAGCCGTCGGTGTTCGCGCACGAGATCCTCAACGCCAACCCGTACGCGTTTCTGGACGACGCGCCGCTGGAGGAACGGCGGACGCGCGCGGTCAGCGTGCGGCGCGGGCTGCCCGCGAACGTCGTCGAGCGCGTGGGCGGGCTGGACCCGGCGGCGGTCGACGCGGTGGTCGCGGAGGCCGAGCCCGATCCGCGCGACGCCGACGAGCTGCACGATCTGCTGCTCGATCTCGGCGCGCTGCCCGAGGCGATCGGCGAGGCGCGCGGCTGGCAGGATCTGTTCGCGGCGCTGATCGCCGACCGGCGGGCGGCCCGCCTGCGCGGGGAGGCCCAGCCGGTTCACTGGGTCGCGGCCGAGCGCCGCTCGGCGGCGGCGGCGGTCTGGCCGGAGCGCCGCTTCGTCCCCGAGCTGGTCGAGCCGCCGTCGCGGCGCGCCGGCCCCGCCGATGCGGAGGCGGCGCTGGTCGAGATCGTGCGCGGTCACGTCGCGCTGCTGGGACCGACGACGTCGGAACGCATCGGCGCGCGGCTGGGCGTGCGCGCGTCCGACGTCGAGGCGGCGCTGGCGCGGCTGGAGATGGAGGGCAACGTGCTGCGCGGGCGGTTCCTCACCGAGGACGCCGACCAGAACCAGTGGTGTGAGCGGCGGCTGCTCGCGCGCATCAACCGGCGCATGCTCGACGGGCTACGCCGCGAGATCGAGCCGGTGAGCGCGGCCGATCTGCTGCGCTTCCTGTTCGTCTGGCAGAACGTCCGGCCGGGGACGCAGCTGCACGGCCAGCCGGGGCTGGCGCGGATCATCGCCCAGCTGCAGGGATTCGAGGCGGCGGCGGGCGCGTGGGAGCGCGCGATCCTTCCGGCGCGCCTGACCGGTTACGACTCGGCGTGGCTGGACGCGCTGTGCCTGTCGGGTGGCGTGACCTGGGGCCGGCTGGCGGCCGCGCGCCGCGGGCGGCACGCCCAGCCGCGCGGCGCCGATCGCGCTGGTCCGCCGCGCCGATCTGGGATGGTTGCTGGCGCCCGAGACCGAGCCCGCCGACGACGCTGCCCTGTCGGCGCCGGCGCGCGACGTGCTGGGCTTCATCGGCCGCGCGGGCGCGAGCTTCCTCGACGAGATCATCGCTGGCACACGCCGGCTGCGCGCCGAGGTCGAAGACGCGATGGGCGAGCTGGTGTCGGCGGGGCGAATCACCGGCGACGGGTTTTCGGGGCTGCGCGCGCTGATCTCGGCGACGCAGACACGCGGCGGCGCGCGCGCCCGCTGGCACGCCCGCTGGCATCGCCGCGCGGGGGGCGCGATCGGCGCCGGGCGCTGGTCGCTGCTGCGCCGGCCGCACGCGGCAGCGCCCGACCAACCGGCGCCGGACGAAGCCGCGCTGGCGCAGGAGACGCGCAACGAGGCGCTCGCGCGCCAGTACATCAAACGCTACGGCGTCGTGTTCCGCGACCTGCTCGGGCGGGAGACGCAGGCGCCACCGTGGCGCGACCTGGTGCGCATCTACCGGCGCATGGAGATGAGCGGCGAGCTGCGCGGCGGGCGCCTGGTCGGCGGCTTCGTCGGCGAGCAGTTCGCGGCGCCGGACGCGGTGGATGCGCTGCGCGCCACGCGCCGCGACGAACGGCGCGGCGAGCTCGTCACGGTGTCGGCGTCCGACCCACTGAACCTGGTCGGCATCGTCACGCCGGGGCCGCGCGTCGCGGCATCACACACGACGACGGTTACCTTCAGAGACGGCGTCCCCCAGCCCGCGGCCGCCAGCAACGAAGCGACGCCGCGTCCCGCATCGCCCGCGCCCCAAGCCACCTGGTGATTCCGGGCCCCCGCGGGAGCGGGAGGGGAGACTGGGGACCAAAGTGTTGTCTGCGTTCGGCATTTGTTGCCCGTATCGCAACAGCGCCACGACGATGACGCGCCAACTACCTGGAATCACACATCCATGCCACGGGAAAACGTTGGCTCACTTACTGCTTATTGATTGGCCTGTGTCGAATCGACGCCTTGCGAACAAACGGCAAACCCCGAGCGATCGGGGGACGCAAAGCCCACGGGACTCACTGAGTCGGCCGGGCTACCTCAAGGAGAAAACCAACATGCAGGAGCTGGGGAAACGGACGATTCAGGTGGGGGTCACGCTCGGCGCGATCGTCGGCCTGGTGGGTTGTGCGGAGCTTGCTGGTGATACCGATTCTGAGCAGTTGTTCGCGGTGCAGTCCGAGAACGGTCTGACCATGAACGGTCTGACCATGAACGGTCTGACCATGAACGGCATGACCATGAACGGTCTGACCATGAACGGTCTGACCATGAACGGTCTGACCATGAACGGTCTGATGGCGGTCAACGGGCTCAGCACGACGAGCGGCCTGATGACGACCGCGGGCGGCCGCGACGTCGTCAAGTACATGGTCAAGTGCGCGCTGCCCGCCGGCGACAGCATCACCAAGCAGGACCAGAACGGCACCAGCTTCACGTTCCCGGGCGGCATCGGCGTCGCGCCGGAGCTGAAGAACGGGCCGTGCGACGTCGCCTGCCAGGAGCGCGTCAGCGCCTGCATGCTCGCCCACGTCAACAACTCGGGCACCAACATCGACATCTGGATCGACAGCGAAGGCGCCATCGGCTGGGGCACCAGCCCCGACTTCCCGTACCAGGAGGGGTCGTTCTTCGGCAACCTGTTCCCGAACCCGTGGCAGGGCTTCTACTGCAACGGCAAGGGCTACGACGCGGGCTCGGTCCCCGGCCGCCTCGGCGCGCCGCTGGCCAGCAACGTCTACGTCAACCCCTACGGCGGCAACGTCGAGTGCGGCGTCGTCGGGCCAGTGCGCCGCGCACGGCGCCGACGGCTACAACTCGTGCAACACCAGCATCAACGGCGTGTTCAAGACCTGGACGAAGGTCGTCACGGTGTGGCGCAACTTCGACACCAACACCGCCTACAAGATCTGCAACTACGGCACCACCAAGTGCCTGGCCGTCGAGGGCTCGAGCACGGCGGACAACGCCGCCGGTCGAGGAGCAGACCTACTCGGGCGGCAACCACCAGAAGTTCTGGATCCTCCAGACGGCGGCCGGCAAGTACAAGGTCATCAACGTCAACAGCGGCAAGGCGGTCGACGTGAGCGGCTCGGCGCTGGTGCAGAAGCCCTACGCCGGCACGGCGTCGCAGCAGGCCGCGTTCAACTCGCTGGGCAGCACGGGCCAGTCCGGCCGTTACACCCTGGTTCCGTCGTCGGGCACGGCCGGGTTCACGTTCGCGTCGAGCAACGACGGGACGAACGGCTCGACCACGACCAACCTGGCCATGGACACCGCCAAGTGGACGGTCTCGCCGGTGGGCGCGATGGCGTCGCCCGACGGTGGTGGCGGCTCGCCGCCGCCCGCCGCCGCCGCCGCCGCCGCCTGCGGGCACGTTCGATCCGGCGCGCGTCTATCGTATGGTCCCGCAGCACTCGACTGACAAATCGTTCGACATCACCGGCAACTCGACCAACAACGGCACGCCCATCCAGCAGTACTCGAGCTGGAACACCGACTCGCAGAAGGTCTTCCTCCTGGCGAGCGGCAGCAACTGGAAGATCGCGATGAAGACGAACGCCAACAAGTGCGTGGGCCCGACCTTCAACGGAACCGGCAACGCCACCGCGTTCGAGGTGCAGGACTGCAACGGCAGCAACCACCAGGCGTTCATCGCGACGTCGGTTGGGACGGGGATGTACACGTTCAAGAACGTCGCCTCGAACCGCTGCATCGACGTCAGCGGCGTCAGCACGGCGAACGGTGCCCGCATCCAGATGTACGACTGCACCGGCGCCAACAACCAGAAGTTCGCCGTAACCGCTCAGTAGCGGACACATGAGCTAGGCAGACTCAGTCAGACCTAGCGACCTCAGACGGCCGGTTCGCCTCGCGCGAGCCGGCCGTTTGTTTTTCCCCCTTCTGCCGATGGTAGCGTGACGCATGTCGCCGACGGAGCCCGGTCCTCCCCCCCGCGCGCCGAGGCCACGGGCCGCGCGCTGGTCGCGGGCGCCGCGCTGGGCGTCGTGCTGGCGGCCGCCGGCGTTTACGCCGGGCTCAAGACGTCGATCCTCGACGGCGGCAGCATCGCCGCGGCGCTGGCCGGGTTCATGATCTTCTCCCGCGCGCGCCGCCCGTACGGCCTGCTCGAGAACAACATCACAGCCACCACGGCCGCGTCCGCGGGGGTGATGGGGTTCGTCGTCGGCCTGGCGGGGCCAATCCCGGCGCTGGCCCTCATGGGCGTCACGCTGCCGGGCTGGTCGGTCGCGCTGCTCGGCACCGCCGCCGGCTTCGTCGGCATCACGGCGGCCACGCTGCTTCGGCGCAAGCTGGTGGTCGACGACGCGCTGCCGTTCCCCACCGGCAGCGCCACGGCCGAGGTCATCGAGACGATCCACGCGGCGCGCGCCACGGCGTTTCGCCGCGCGCTGGTCATGGTCAGCGCGGCGGCCGTCGCGATGCTGGTGACCTGGCTCCGCGACGGGATCCCGAAGCTCATCCCGCAGATGGTGGCGATCGGTGGGACGCTGAGCGGATTCGCGGCGGCGAGCCTGACGCTCGGGTTCAGCTTCACGCCGGTGCTGCTCGGGACGGGCGCGATGATCGGGCTGCGATCGACGGCGAGCATGGTGCTTGGCGCGGTGATCGCATGGGCCGCGCTCGCGCCCTGGTTGCTTCGCAGCGGCATCGTCGGCAGCGCGGAATACGGTCCGCTGTCGTCCTGGCTGGCGTTCCCCGGGCTCGGGCTGCTGGTCGCGGGGAGCTTCGTGCCGCTCGTGCTGCAGGTGAGCTCGGTGCTGCGATCGCTACGTGACATCGGCGTGCTCGTCGGCGGGCGCCGGTCCGATTCGCGGCTGGCGCTGCTCGCGGTCGCCGGCATCGTGTTGCTGGTCGTTGCGTGCTGGCAGATCGGCGTCGGCGTCGGCGCGGCCGCGATCGCGGTGCTGCTGGCGCTGCTGCTCGCGAACGTCACCGCGCGCGCGACGGGAGAGACCGATCTGGCGCCCGTGGGCCAGGTCGGTCTGCTCACACAGATCGCGTTCGCCAGCGGCGGCACGCTGACGTCGATGGTCGCCGCCTGGATGTCGACCGGGATCTCATCGCAGACCGCGCAGTCGCTGTGGGCGTTCAAGACGGGGCAGCGCCTGAACGCGTCGCCGCGCGCCCAGATCGGCGCGCAGCTCCTCGGCGCGCTGGTCGGCGGCGTCGTCGTGGTCCCCGTCTACGTCCTGATCGTGAAGGGCTACGGCCTCGGAACGGAAGCGATGCCCGCCGCCGGCGCGCAGTCGTGGAAGGCGATGGCGGAAGCGGTGCGCGGCGTCGTGCCGCCGCACGCGCTGCTCGCCGGCGCGATCGGCCTGGTCTCGGGGACCGTGCTCGCGCTGCTCGGCCGCACGCGCGCTGTCCGACTGCTGCCGTCGCCGGCGGCGATGGGCCTGGCCATGCTGATCCCGGCCGCGTTCTCGCTGACGGCGTTCGCGGGCGCGCTGACCGCGGTCGTCGCGCGCCGCGTCCGCCCGTCGCTCGACGAAACGACTGTGCTCACCGTCGCCGCCGGCGCAATCGCAGGTGAGTCGGTGATGGGCGTGATGGTTGCGGCCTTGAAGATGGCCAACCTGCTGTAGGACGGCGACCCACGTTGACGCATCCCCGGCGTTGCGCACGGTACAGGTGGCGTTTCTCCAGCAACAACAACGGGCAGCCTGCTCTGCCATTTTTCTAATTTTCTGCCGATGGTAGCGTGACGTGATGCAGCTCGCGTGGCCCAGATGTCCCACGTGCGGCCGGCGCTGGCGCGCCGTGCACACGGGCTGCGGCATCGAGGTCGCGCCGCGCGAGCAGAAGACCGCCGACGACGCGCCGCCCGCCGAAGCGCCGCCCTACATCGAAGGCCTGGCGATCGACAAGCTCCTCGGTCGTGGCGGCTTCGGCGCCGTCTATCTGGCGACGATGGCCGACGGCCGCAAGGCGGCGGTCAAGATCCCGATGCCCGACCCGGACGCCATCATGCGCCTCGAGCTGGAGGGGGCGACGCTGCGCGAGCTGGGCGGCCTGCACGCGCCCACGCTCTACGAAACGCTGGAGCTGGAGGACGGGCGCCCGTGCCTGGTGATGGAGTTCGTGCCGATGCCGCTGCTGTCGGACCGGCTGTCGGAGCTGGAGAACGGCATGCCCATCGACGAGCTCGGCCGTCGCGCGCTGTCGATCCTCAACGCGCTCAAGGCGGTCCACGCGCTGGACCTGGTCCACCGCGACCTCAAGCCCGAGAACATCTTCTCGACCGATCAGCCGACGGTCACGCGCATCTTCGACTTCGGCCTGGTCAAGCCGCCGGCGGGCACACCGCAGCAGGACACGACGGTCGGTACGTTCATGGGGACGCCGGAGTACATGGCGCCCGAGCAGCTCGATTCGTCGGCGCCGGTCGATCGCCGCGCCGACATCTACGCCATCGGCGCGGTGTTCTACGAGATGCTGGCGGGGCGGCCGCCGTTCTGGGGAAACGCCGCAGAGGTGCAGCAGGCGCTCGCGAACCGGCGCGCGCTGCGGCCGTCGCGTTACGTCGCCAGCGCCCCGGCCGCGCTCGAGGACGTCATCCTCCGCTGCCTGGCCAAGGACCCGGAGCGCCGCTACACGTCGACCGACGAGCTGGCGGTAGCCTTCGAGGCGGCGCTGTCGCAGTCACAGCGTGACGGCCGCGCCGCCGCCGGCCGCGGCCACGCCCGCCACCGACGCGAAGGCCGCCCCCGCCCCGACACCGGCGCGCAAGCCGATGGCGTTGCTGGCGGTCAGCGGCATCCCGGTGGATGCGCTCAACAAGGCGCTCGCCTCCGGTGGCGGCCACCTCGCGGAAGCGGGGCGTGGCGGCGGCGTCGGGCTGTTCGGCGAGAAGACCAGCGAAAACCCCGTCGCGCGCGCCATCCGGCTGGCTGATTCACTGATCGCGCGCAAAGCGTGCCGCAGCGTGATCGTCGATCTGGCGGCGGTCGCCACCCGGAAGAAGCCCGACGGTAGCGACCGCTATGTCAGCGCCGCGTTCGCGCGCCTGCTCAAGCAGGTCGAGGCGCAGACCGCCGGCGGGTTGTTCCTGACCGCCGCGGCGGCAGATCTGGTGCCCGAGCGCCGCGGCGCCGCCACCGCCGACGGCGCGCTGATCGCGGCCCTGCCGCCACCGCGCGAAGACGACGCGCTGACCGTCGTGCGGTCGGCGCAGGCGCCGCTGGTCGGCCGCGGCGAGGAGATGGATCGCCTGATCGCGGCGGCGCGCAGCTGCGTCGGCAAGCAGACCGCGGGCCTGGCGACGGTGCTGGCGGACGGCGGGCTTGGCAAGTCTCATCTGTGCGCGGCGCTGGTCGAGAAGGTGAGGGCCAGCATCCGCGACGCAGCGATCGTCGAGCTGCGCGCGCGCGAGCCGATCGAGGGCGAAGGCGACGGCAACCTGCGCGCGCTGCTTGGCCGCTGCTTCACGCTGCCCGCCGACAAGCCGGCCGACCGCGGTCAGGCGCTGCTGGGCGATCTGGGTCCGACGCTGTGGCCGGCGGCGGCGCTGGCGCTGGGATGGATGACGCCCGACGAGCCGGAGCTGCGCGCGCTGGGAGCGGCGCCCGGCGTGCTGCGCGCGACCATCAGCCGCAGCGTGGGCGAGGCGCTGCGGCGGCTGGCGCGCGAACGCCCGGTGGTGGTGATCCTCGACGACGCGCATTTCGCCGACGACGCGACGCTGGAGGCGATCGAATACGCGACCATGCCCGAGGCGGCCGTGCCGTTGTGGGTTGCGGTCGCGGCGCGGCCGGCGCTGACGCAGATGAAGCCGAGCTGGGGCGAGCGCAGCGGCGCGCACCTTCGCCTGGAGCTCGGGCCGCTGGGCACCGACGCGGCGACCGAGCTGGCGCGCCGGCTGCTGCTGCCGATGGAGCACGTCCCCGCCGTGGCGCTGGAGACGCTGGTCGCCGGGACGCACGGCAGTCCGTTCCTGCTCAGCGAGCTCGTGCGCGGGCTGAAGCGAGACGGCATCGTGCGCCGCGATCCCAACAACGGCGTCTGGTTCCTGGCCGCCGACGAGCTGGCGAAGCTGCCCGACCTGGCGGTCACCGACTGGCTGGCCGAACGCGAGATCGGTGGGCTGCCGCCCGAGCTGGCGGCGCACGCGCGGCTGTCCGCGCTGCTGGGCGCCGACTTCGCGGAGGAGGAGATCGACGGCGTCATCTCCGAGCTGGAACGCGCCGGCGGCGGCGCGGACCAGGGGCTCGACGCCGACCTGCGGATGGACCCGCACGTCGCGACCCGGCAGCTGGTGGCGATGGGGCTGTTCAAGCGGCAGCGCGGCGGGCGCGCGTCGTTCCGCCACACGCTGCTGCGCGCGGCGGTCGAAAAGTCGGTGTCGGACAGGCTGCGCGCCGAGGTGCACGCGGCGGCGTTCCGCTTCTATCGCTCGGGCGACCAGCTCGACGACGCCGTGCGGTTGCCCCGGCTCGCGTTCCACGCCGCGGCGGCCGGCTACCGGGCCGAGGCGGCGCCCTGTCTACATGGACCTCGCCGACCGCGCGCGCCGCCGCCACAGCTACGTCGAGGCCGAATCGCTGTACAGCCGGTCGCTGGGCCAGCTCGACGAAGCGGCGGCCCGCCAGCGCATGGTCGCGCTGCGCGGGCGCGGCTTCATGCGCTATCGCATGAGCCGCCACGACGCGGTCGACGATCTGATGGCGGCGCTGGCAGCCGCGCAGTCGCTGGCGGACCGCGAGGCGGAGGCGGAGATCATCCTCGAGGCCGCGACCGCGCTCGACTGGATGGTCGAGTACCGCCGGTCGCGCGACCTCGTCAACCAGGCGGAGGCGCTGCTCGCGACCTTCGAGCCGGGCCAGCTGAGCGATCTGCTGAAGGCGTCGCTGCTCGTCGGCCAGGGGCGCGCGTTCCACCGCTTCTCGGACAACGTCTCGGCGATCGACAAGCTGCGCCAGGCGATCGCGATCGCCGAACCGCTGGGCGACGCGGGCTACGAGATGCGCGTGATCTCGCTGTTGCTGCTCGGCGCGCTGCTGCCGTTCCACGGCCACGTCGAGGAAGCCGAGCGCGTGTTCGAGACGGTGCTGGCGCTGTGCGAGCACCACGGCGACCAGGCGCACCTGATGGTCGCGTACCTCAACCGGCGCGAGCTTTGGCTGGGGCGGCGCGACCTGGAACGGGCGATCGAGGACACGCGCCGGTGCATCAAGCTGGCGCACGACATCGGCTTCGTCGCCGCGTCGTTCATGGGCGAATACAACCTGGCGGAGCTGCTGTACCACGCCAACGATCCGGACGCCGCGTGGGGGCACGTCCGGCGCGCGGTGGAGCTGGAAGACAAGCGCCTGTCGGGTGTCTCGCGCCCCGTCGCGGGGCTGCTGGAGGCGCGACTGCTCAGCTTCCTGGGACGTGACCAGGAAGCGCGCGCGCTGCTTCGACGCGATCAGCAAGGCGCAGGCGGAGGCGGAGCGCGCAGGGGAATCGGAGAGCCTGTTCCTGCCGTCGGAGCGCGTGTTGCTGTCGCTGGTCGATCTGTGCACGCGTGACGCCGACGACGACGAGTGGAAGGAGCTGCGCGCGCGCGCCGAGACGTCGTCGGTCGAACAGGAGCTGATCGAGGTCGCCGAGATGACGGCGCTGGCCCTCGGCCGCCGCGGCCGCCTGGACAAGGCGCGGCAGATGCTTGGCGATGCGCTGCTGCTGGCGGAGAAGATCCCGAACGTCATGGCGAAGCGGCTGCACCAGGCGCAGGTCCGCCTGCAGGTTGGCGAGCCGCTGGCGCGCGTCGTGTGAGCGGCGGCGCGCCGGCGCCGCTACTTCATCGAGGCGTAGGCGCGGTGCGCCGCGACGCTGACGAGCTCGTGGGCCGGCAACACCAGCGCCGTGAGCTGGCGGCCGTAGACGCAACCGGTGTCGAGGCCAGTCGCGTGTTTGTGCTGCTGCAGACCGCGGACCGCGTCGTGCCCGTGCACGGCGTGTTCGGGCCCGCGCCACAGCGCGCCCCACGGCGTCCCCTCGATGCGCTTCGACGGCTTGCCGTCGTCGGCGATGCTGCGCAGGTTCAGCAGGTGGTCGCGCGCCTGGCTCTCGATCGCGACCCCCGGGACCAGCCCGCCGTGAACGATCACGTGGGGTGACGCGGACGGGCAGGCGCAGCCACAGCGGGCGCTCGCGCAGCCAGCGGACGTCGGCGGCGCCGAGCTTGGCCGCCACCTTGGTGTGATGCCCCTTGACGGTGGGATCGCCGTCGGCCGCGCGCAACACGTGCGCGTCGTGGTTCCCCATCACGGCGTGCGCGCCCGACTCGCGCGCCCACTGCACCACGCCCTGCGAGTCCGGCCCCTTGGCGACCACGTCGCCGACGAGCACGACGCTGTCGTCGGACGTCGCGCCGCACTTCGCCAGCAGCGCGAGCAGCTCGTCCAGACAACCGTGCACGTCCCCGACGACGATGGTGCGTGAGGCCGAGTCATGACTCGCGTGGCTGCTGGGCATCAGGCCGATTATAGGCAAGCGCCGTCAGCGACGCTCACGCCGTCGGCGGCAGCGTCGTCGGATCTGCCGCCTGCTCGATCCGCTCGGCCAGCGCCGCCAGCCGCCCGAGCACGCGATGGTGCAGCCCGTGCAGCCGGCTCAGCACGACGCCGGTGCGCTGGTGTACCTCCGCGCCCAGCCCATCGACGGCGGGCAGGTCCTGCGCGGCGAACGCTCCGATCGACAGCCGGCCGGCCCGCGTGCTCGAAGGGATAGCTGGACGCGGCCAGTCGCTGCTCCAGCCTGGCGGTCTGAACGTGCAGCGTCGACAGCGCCTCGGTGATTCGCCCCCCGTTGGTGTTCGTTCTGCCCCCCCTGCGCCCACTGCTCGAACATCTCGGACAGCTGATCGTGCGCGATCGCGATCGTCTGCAGCGCCTGCGCCTCCAGCGCCAGGGCGTCCATCGCCGGACGCATGCGGCCGATCTCCTCTTCCATCCGGCCCGCCCCCTCCCCGCCCAGCCGCTCGCGCACCTCGGCCAGCGCCAGCAGGTCCAGCGCCGCGGTCAGGCGCTCGCGCGCCGCCGCACGCGCCGCCGTCAGCCGGTCCTGGTCGACGGCCGGTGCCGGCTCGGTCTCGACGGTCTCGGCGACGCCGGCCTGCGCTGGGTGCCTGCGGCCGCAGGCGCTGCGCGACGTCACGCGCCTCGCGCAGCCACTCGAGCCCCGCCGCCAGGCTGGACGGCGAGCGCGTGGCCTTGGCCGCGGGCAGTGGATGGAACAGATCGAAGACGTCGCCGAAGTAACGTTCGGCGGCGACGCCTTCGGCGACCAGCAGGTCGTGGTGCTCGATGAACTCCACCAGCGGGCGCAGCTGGTGCGCCTTGGGCACGATGTCGTTTTCGTCGCGGTAATACGCCTCCGACACGCGCCGTGGCAGCGGCGATCCGCTCCCCAGCAACACCGCCGCCGGCCCGTGCAGGCGCAGGATGCCGGTGGCCGCCTCCGCCTTGGCGCTGTCGATGCGCTGCTTGTCGGGCGGGTGGGTGTCGAAGATGCCGGCGCGCGTGTCGTCGGCGTAGCCGGCCTCGATCTCGGCGCGCAGTCTGCCGGCATGCGGTCGGCCATCGCGGCGACCAGCCCGGGGAAATCGTCGCACAGCCGGCCTTCACGCCACGCGTGCGACGAGATGCCGATCGCCTGCTGCCGCGCGACCGACAGCACGCGCATGCGCAGGGCAGTCGACTCGAAGACATCGCTGCCGGCGACGCCCGCTTCGTAGCGATCGGCGTCGTACTCCATCTCGCGCAGCATGAACGTCCCGATCGCGTGCCCCAGCATCGCCAGCACCACCAGCAGCTTGCGCGTCAGCCACACGGTGAAGCGCGCCATGTGCAGCACGATGCCGATCCGCCAGTCCCACTCCTTCGCCGCGTTCGCCAGCCATTCGTCCCAGCTGTCGCGATCGTAAGCGACGCGGGCCAGCCAGCCGTTCACGCGTGCGGATGAGGTACGTCAGCCGCATGCTGCTGCCCTGCGCGAAGTGCCCGAGCTCGTGCGCCAGCACGCCGCTCAGCTGGCGGATGTCGAGCCCCGCCACCAGCGGCAGGCCGATGGTCAGCGTCAGATCGTCACGGCGCGCGAAGCTGGTCAGGCCGCGCCGAAACGACGCCGACGCGTTCACCTCGCTGTCGAGGACCAGCGCGCGCGGCGCCGGCGCGCGCACCGCGCCACGGATCCGCTCGACCAGCTCGAACAGCAGCGGCGCGTCCGCGCGTTCGATCGTGACTCCCGTCTGCACGTGCGCCGGGCGCGCCAGCAGCGGCTTCCACATGAAGAACACCAGCACGCCGCCGACGACCGCGGGCCCGGCGTACAGGATGCCGCGAACCAGGTAGCTCCCCCGCCCTTCGAGCAGCCACAGGTTGTTGGTGAGGTGGAAGTAGACGCCGTAACCGGCGCTCGCCACCACCGCCAGATAGATCAGCGGCAGCAGCACCGTGACGATCGCGACCAGCACCAGCCCCAGTCGGAAGCGGAACCGGAGCGGAACGGCAGCGACCGTCCCCTGAAACCCCTGCGACAGCGCTTCGAGATTCACGGCAGCCGGCCCCCCTCCCCTGGAGACCGGAGAATACCGCGATCCGGAGGCGCTGTGCTGTTACTCCGTGACGGTGATCTTGTTCATCTTGATCGGCGTCTTCGGGCGATCGCCGGGCGCGCGCGGCGCCTTCGAGATCGCGTCGACCACTTCCAGGCCCGACACCACCTTGCCGAACACGGGGTGCTTGGAAGCGCCCGCCGAGAACCAGTCGAGGTACGGGTTGTCGACGACGTTGATGAAGAACTGGCAGCTACCGCTGTTGGGGCCCGCGTTCGCCATCGACAGCGTGCCGCGCGAGTTCGAGATCTTGGCGTTGGGCAGGTGTTCGTCCGCGATGCGGCCGAAGGGGCTGTCGCCGGTGCCGGCGCGCGGGCTGTTCGGATCCTTGCTGTGCGGGCAGCCGAACTGGACCATGAACTTGTCGATGACGCGGTGGAAGTGCAGCCCGTCGTAGAAGCCGCTCTTCGCGAGCTTGATGAAGTTGCCCGCGGTGATCGGCATCTGGTCGAGGAAGAGCTCGACTTGAAAATCACCCATGGAAGTGGAAAGCGTCGCGGTCGGGTTTGGCATGCGGCGAAGACTACAGCGACGCAGCGACCTCGTCGAGCAGCTCGAACTCCTCGACGTAGCGGCCGGCGACGCGCGCCAGATCCGCCAGCGGGCTGTCGGCGACGGCGAAGATGCGATCGCAGGTCAGCGCCGCCGCCAGGTCCAGACGGCCGTCGCCGATGTACACGGTCGGGTGCCCGGGATGGCGGGCGCGCAGGTCCGCGACGACGCGGCTCTTGAAGTCTTCGTCGGGGCCGAGCCGCATCGTCGTCGGCAACGACACGCGCCACTTCCAATCGTCGAACGTGCCGACGAACGACACGAACGGTATCCACGCTTGGCAGCAGCGCCTCGATGTAGAACGCCAGCCCGTGGCTGACGACGGAGAAATGCCAGCCGCGCCCGCGACAGAACGTCGCCAGCGCCTCGACGCCGGGACGCAGCCGGACGTTCGCGCGGATCTCGTCGAGCAGCTCCTTGGGCGGCACGTTGACGTCGGCGTAGCCGTGCGCGATCAGCTCCAGCGGCGTCCAGCGCTCGTCGTACGTCGGAGGCAGCAACTTCGCGCGCCAGTCGTACGGCAGGTACTTGTCCCAGACGTACATCGTCACGTCGTCCAGGGTCAGCGTGCCGTCGAAGTCGGACACGATGATCATGACGCCGCGCCCTCCGCGAACATCGCCACGACGGGGGCGTGGTCGCTGGTGCCGAACTCACGCATCGACACGCAGCCGGCCGCGGTCGCCGCCAGCCCGTCGCTGGCCAGCACGTAGTCCAGCCGCCAGCCGATGTTGCGCTGGCGCATGTTCCGCCACGGCGCCCACCACGTGAACAGGGCGTCGTTGTTCGGATCAGCCTCGCGCCCGACGTCGTGCAGGCCGCCGCGATCGAGCAGACGCTGGAACAGCGCGCGCTCCTCGGGGCGCTGGCAGACGACGCGGTCGTCGCGTTCCTTGGCATGGACGTCCATCGGCGTGCGCACGATGTTCATGTCGCCGCACAACACGACGCGGTCACCGGTCGCGCGCAGCGACTCGGCGTACGCGATCATCGCCTCCAGAAAGCGGACCTTGGACGCGAAGTCCTTGCCGCCGTTCGGCACATAGATGGACGCGATCAGGATGCCGCCGACGCGCACCGCCGCGATGCGCGTGTCGTGATCGAAGTCGGGGTGCACGTACATGGGTCGATCGACCTCGAGCTCGCGGCGCACGTGCAGCGCGACGCCCGAGTAGCCCTTGGTGCCGTGCCAGTAGCACCAGTAGCCCGGCAGGTCGCACACCGCTTTGGAATGTGGTCGCGCGCCGCCTTGATCTCCTGCAGGCAGAGCACGTCGGGCTGCTCGCGGGCCACGAAGTCAGCGACCTCGTGCTGTCGGGCCCGGATGCCGTTGACGTTCCACGTCGCGACCTTCACCGTTGTTTTTCTACCACCGTCCGGGCGAGCCCGACGACAACCAGCCTGCGGACCACGGTGACGCCAAAGAAGCTCGTCAATACGGCGGGGATCGGTCCGACGTTCCATCGCAATATGGCAAGCAGCAGAAACGCGACGCCCACGACGACCGCGCCGATGTCGACCGCGACGCGAAGCCGCGGCGGCAACGTCGCGTCCGGGCCGGCGGCGCCGGGCTCGTCGACGGTCTTCGCCAGCGTCGCGCGCCGGTCGGGTAGCACGGGCAACATCGCGAAGCTCACCAGGTACGCGGCCGAGCCGATCAGGATCAGCATCTGCATCGACAGCGGCTGCCCGGGCGCGCCGGCGATGCCGAACAGCGCGTCCTGCACGCCGCGCACGACGCCAAGCTCCATGCCATGCGCGTATAGCCACGCGCCGCTGCTGTAGCTGGCCGAGTAGGCGAGGTTGTTGACCGACATCATGCCCGCGAACAGGCTGCCGGCGGCGGCCACCGGGATCACGGCGCCGGCGACGCTGAACGTGCTCATCCTGACCACCGAGTCGCCCACGCGAGCACGAAGTTGCAGGCGCACAGGAATCCGAGGCGCACGGTGCCGCGGTCCAGGAACGGCAGCGCCTGCGTGCAACCGGCCGACGATGGCCGAGAACGACGGATCGACCAGCAGATACTTCGACAGGCTGAGCACGGCGCTGACCACGATGTAGATGCCGAACAGCTTGCGCAGCCCGATCCGTTCCTGCCACTTCACGCCCTTCCACGCGAACAGCAACACGCCGACGAAGTAGCCGGCATAACCCGCGCTGTCGCCCATGCCGGCCTGCGGCTGCGAGAAGCCGAGGTCGCGCATCAGGTGATCGGTCCAGATCGTCCCTACCGACGGCTGGAAGAAGAACACGAAGTAGAAGACGAACACGCCCAGCACCGGCCCCGTGTTCAGCCCGCGCCAGAACTCGGCGATCGAACGCCGCAGCGGAATCGTGACGGCGCGATCGCGCGGCAAGCGGAGCACGACGACGAGCACGATCAGCGGCACCACCGCCAGGCTCACGAGCAGTCCCTTGAACGGCACGTGCTCCGCCACGTAGCCGCCGGCAGCCGCCGAGACGATCAACGTGCCGTAGACGGCAGCCAGCAGATCGCCTGGTTCAGGCCGACGGCCGTCGAGCGCGACCGGCCGGTGGACGCCGCCTCCTCGGCGCCGACGATGACCGTCGCGCGATCGACCGCGACGTCGGTCGCCGCCAGCACCACCGAGATCGTGAACATCACCCAGAAGAACGAAAACGCTCCGCCGGCGACCAGCGGCGTCAGCAAGAAGCCGGCCGCCGCGATGGCGAGCAGCACGATCAGCGCCGTCCGCGTCTTGCCGTACGCGTCCATGAGGAAGCCGATCGCGGGCTTGAAGCTCCACGCCAGGTACGACTTGCCGTACAGGCCCTGGACGGCGGCGTCGTCCAGGCCCAGGCCGTGGAGGTGCTTGAGGAACGGCTGGTAGGTGATCCCCTGGAACGGGTTCACCAGCCCCTGCATCACGTATTCGAGCGCGAACACGAGCTTGAGCGGATTGATCCCGCGGCGTTTGCCCTCCGAGGTCACGCGACCACCACCATCCCAGAATTCAGCCGAACCAGCAGAAAATTTGCCCCCGCTGGTAGGATCGATCGAACGCGTGGGTCTTCGGGGGAAACGGGCCGGCTATCTGCCCATCGTCGCTACGGCTGCGGTGGTGGCGTGCGCCTCGGTGCCGTGGCCCGATGAGCCCGGCGTCCCCGTCGAGATGAGCCGCGCCGCCAACGTGCAGGCCGAGGACACGTTCCTCGCGCGCCTGACCACGGATCGCGGCGCCGCGGGGCGCACCGCCCCCGTCGTCACCCCGCGCTATCAGACAGAGATTCGTTCGTTCGCCGACGAGCTGCAGGCGGGGAAGATTTCGGCCGCGGAGGCGCGCCGCTCGATCGAGCGCTGGGGACGCACCGCGTTCCAGCGCGACGTCGGCGCCTGGGTGGTGAGCTGCACGGGCGGCGGCATGACGGTGCCGAGCGAGCTCGCGAGCATGCCGTCAGCGGTGGTCGCAGTTGCCGCCGCCCATTTCCGTCCGCGGTCGATGACCGCGGAGCAATGCGCGCTGCTGATCGTCGCCGTTCGCGGCGGCGAGTCAGTGCCCGCCGTGCAAGCGCCCTAGTTCCGGTCGGTCGGCTCTACTACAGGCGGACCTGGATCTCGTAGCGGCGGTTCTTGGCCTTCTTGGCCGGCGTGTCGTCGGGCGTCACCATCGGGCGCTCGGAGCCCAGGCCCAGCGAGATGATCTCCTTCTGCGCGATGCCGCGCGAAACCAGCTCCTTGACGATCACCGCCGCCCGCTTGCCCGACAGCTCCTTGTTGTGGTCCGCCTTGCCGCTCGAGTCGGTGTGGCCCGAGACCTCGAACTTGTAGTTCTTGACGCCCCCCGCATCGAGGCGCTTCTTGGCGTCGACCAGCGCGTCGGTCAGCTTCTTCAGCTTGGCGTCACATCCGGGCGCCAGCTGGTCGCTGTCCGTCTTGAAGCTGCACTGGTTCTTCTTCGCCTCGGCGGTCAGCTTGGTGTTGACCTCTTTCTCGATCTTCCCCTTGGCGCCGCTCTCCGCGGCCCCCTTGGCCTTGTCCGTCAGGCTGCCCAGGTTCAGCTGCGCCGAAGCCGCCCCCGCGAATCCGAGCGTCAGGCTCGAGACAACAAACAGAATTCCAGTTTTCCGAATCACCGTTGGCTTCATCATGGCCGACAACGATATCGAGCCTGGCGCGGCGGGTAAAGCCCTCAACCGCATGAGGTTAAGGGGGCGATTTACCTGATGAAATGAACGTCGTCGATCCAGATCTCAAAGTCGTTCGCGCGCGCCGAGCCGGTTGAGTAGTCGGCGTTGATCTGGATGGCCATCGCGGTCAGATTCGCCACGTCGAGCTTGTCGGCGGGCGTGTGGTAACCGCCGTTGCCGGGATCCTGCTTCGTGTCGACGAACAGCACCTCGAACCGCTTCCAGGTCGTGTCGATCTGCACGCCCGAGTACCCCGAAAACACCACGTCCGCCGCCGCGTCGCCCTTCTTGCCGAACTGGACCAGGTAGGGGCTGCAGTTGTTGGGGAACCCAGCCGCGTATTGCGCACACGCAGTCCATGCACATGAACATCGTCGGATCGAGCGGGTCCGGCATGTCGTGCTGCGGCGCCGCGTTGTCCGTGTAGAGGTCGGGGAAGCTGACCTGGACGCCGTCGAGCGATTGTCGACGCCTTCGCCCAGAACGCGATGCCGCGGTAGGCGCTGGCGTCGTAGGTCATCTTCGCGCCGTAGCCGCCGTCGCCGTCGCCGGGGCGCGGCTTCCAGTCGACGCCGGTCGCGGCGCCCCACATCGCGAACCCGGTCCCCTTGATGTGCAGCGCTCCGTCCGGCGTGCAGTTGGGGTTGCCTGTGTCGATGTTGAAGCCGGAGGCCCTGTCGAACATGCCGACGTCGTCGCCGTAGGTGTACCAGCCCCCCTGGCGACCGCCGACCGGCGCCAGGGAGTTGTCGGACTCGAAGTTCGAGATCAGGTCCTCGGGGTTCGAAGGGCAGCCGCCTTGGGCCCGTCCACTGCTGCCGCGTCGCGCTGGTCGCGCCGCCGCTCGACTTGCAGCCGCCGAGGGCGAGGCCTGCCGCCAGGCAGGCCGCCGAAATCGCCGCGCTCCGCATGGCGATCATTACAGCAGCGTGAAGTTGCCGCTCATGGTCAGGAGCATGAGCAGACCCACGGTCGCGTTGTAGTACGAGTAGCCGCTCTTGACGCTCATCGACGCCGCGAGGCGGTCACCGATCTCGCCGCGGTTCAGCAGGTCGAGCACCAGCTGGTACCCGTCGTTGACGAACTGCTGGTTGTTGGCCATCGCGCCCGCCGCAGCGGTGCCGATGATCGACGCCGAGTTGGCCGCCGCGCCGGTGTAGGCAGTGCCATTCGGGCTGTAGAGGTCGGCGATCCGGCCCATGCCGCCGCCGCCGCGCTGCGGCGTTCATGAAGAATGCGCGTGGTCTTGTCGAGGTAGGTCTTCGCCGCCGCCGTCCCGTTCCAGCAGTAGTCCAAGCCGATGCGCCACGGGATGCGGTGCGAGTCGTACTGGTAGATGCATGTCCGTGGCGGGATCCGCGGATCCGGAGTTCGTCGCGGGCGCGGTGCAGTTCTGGTTGCACCAGGCCGGGAATGAGGCCGTTCGAGCTGATCGCGTTGGCGTTGGCAAGCTGCGTGTAGACGCCGTTCGCGACTGTGGTCCACGAGCTGTTGCCCGAAGCCGTTGCGAACGCGCGATAGAACGCTGGCGCGTAGTACGACGGGTTGTTGGTGGTATTGCCGCTCTTGTAGTTACTGCCGCCAAACACGAAGGGCGCGCTGGTCGACATGTCGGCGTTAAACACCGCGCCCATCATCGCGACCGCTGAGGCGTTGTACGTGCCGCCGCCACATCTTCCGGCGATGAGCAACGCAAACGCCGCGTCCTCATCGGAGTCGGTTGCCGAGCCCTGTCCGCCCGCGCCACCAATGCGCCAGGTCATGAGGCAGGTGTCGCCCGAGCCAACGGCGCAGTGCGCCTTCCAGTAGCCCCAGAAGCCGTCGAAGTACGGCTTGTCATTCATGTACGCGGAGATGAGCATCGCGTACGCGATACCTTCCGAGACCGTGTCCTCGCCGCTCCCGGTCTCCGCCGCCGGCCGCACGACGCGATAGTTGCTGCCGCCGGGTCGCACGAACTTGGTCTTCCAGTTCGCGTAGGCCTGAGCAATCAGCCGGCCATCCGAGCCCTGGGCTTTGAAGCAGCCGTTGGCTGGGGTGAGGTTGCGGGGGAACGCGTTGGCCATGTTCATGACGCCTGTGCTGCTCGGCAGCGCGGGCAGATCCGACATCCCGGACGGCAGCGCGGAGCGCTTGTAGAACGCCACGTCGTCGACGATCAGGTTGTAGCTGCCGACCGGGCTCGGGGTCAGGAACCCCGGCGTGTCCATCGGACCGTAGAACGAGAACTGGATCGCCAGCGCGTTCATCGGGTTGAACTTCGGTGCCTGGCAGCTGGGGCCGTGCCGGCAGCCCGGGCAGGTGTTCCCGCCCGTACCGGTCGCCGGCAGCGAACGCGGGATCATCGCACCGAACGGCACGAAGAACTGCTGCATCGGTGCCGGTGACGTTCGCGAAGTAGCCGCGGTTGTTGTACAGGTCGATCGCCTGCACCGTCGCCGTGCCGCCCGACGTGCTCGGCTGGGTCTCCTTCGTCAGGATCTCGACGAATACCGGCTGGGTTGTCGGTCCACCGCCGGTCTTGGCGCGGAACGTGATGCCGTCATACGCGCTGACGTTGTACGCATCCGCGACGTCCGACGTCGGTGAGCGGCATATTGCGGGTGGAACTTCGCCCCGAAGCCGACGTAGTTGTCCTGTCCCGTGGCTGACGATGCAAAGGCGTTACCGGCGCACGTGCCACCGGGCGTGACGGCGATCTTGTCCGCCATCGCGACGGGCGGCTTGGTCGGCGTCTGGTTCTGCGGGTCCATCGCGTTGTTGTACGGCGACCAGTAGCCGGTGCGCCCCCCCTGCGGGATCATCACGCCGAAGCCTTCTTCGAAGTCCGAGATGACGTCGGCTGCCGTGGCTCCCGGCGGGGGCACGAATCGCGCAGGTCGAGCGCGCCCCACCGCGTGCCGGTGGTGCCGGCCACGCCGGTCCGCCAGTGCCTGTGGTGCCCGCGGCGCTGCCGCCCGTGCCCACAGCACCGCTGCCGCCCGCCGCCCGCCGGGCCACCGCTGCCCGGCCACGCACCGCTGCCGCCCCGGCCGCCAGTGCCCGTGGTCGCCGTGCAGACGCCGTTCGCGCACGTGCCGGTGCAAGGCCTGTTGCAGCCACCGCAGTGCGTGATGTTGGTGTTGGTGTCGATGCAGGCGTTGTTGCAGTACATCTGGCCAGCGGTGGCGCAGCCGCACGACCCGTTCATGCAGGTCGATCCGCCCTGACAGGCGTTGCCGCAGCTGCCGCAGTTGGCCGAGTCAGTCATGACGTTGGCGCAGGCGCCGCCCGAGCACTGCATCTGGCCGGCCGCGCAGCTGTTCGCGCACGTGCCGTTGCTGCAGACCTGCGTGCCCGAGCAGGTCGTGCCGCAGGCGCCGCAGTTGCTGCTGCTGGACGGCAGGCACTGGCCACCGCAGTCGAGCAACCCAGCGCCGCACTTGCAGGCGCCGGCCTGGCAGGACTTGCCTGTGCCGCACGTGGTGCCGCAGGTGCCGCAGTTCTGGTTATCCGTCTGGACGTTGGCGCACGTGCCGTTACAGGACATCTGGCCTGCGCCGCAGGTCGGGCCGCCGGTCGTCGGTGTCGCGCAGCCTGCGGCCACAAGGGCCAGAGCGAGGCAAGCGAAGGCCGACAAGAGAAGGTTACGTGAGTTCATGACCGAAACTCCTTATGTGAGGGCCAGCCGAGGCTAGACGGCCGTAGAGTCAGGCGATTTGGCGCATCCTACATCGTCGCCATCGATCCCGTTCCGATTTTTCGAAAAGCTGAGGTGCCGCCCGGATTTGAACCGGGGAATGAGGGTTTTGCAGACCCTTGCCTTACCACTTGGCCACGGCACCGAAGCACCGCCTTGATACCACAAACTTTGGCGGTGGACTCGCCCTGAACAACCTAGCGCGACGTCGGCGCTCTATGACGGAACGAGACGCCCGACGTGCCGGCGGCCGGTTCGAGGAACCAGATGTTGCCGTCAGGACCGGGGCCGACTTCAGCGTGGGAACCGCGAATGTGGCAGCTCAGAACGAGAATCTGGAGATGCAGATGGCAGGCGCCGTGGTGCCTTGCGTATCGACGGCCGTTCCAGGATTGAAATCCGTCGAGCCCTGGATGACGCCCACGACGAACAGATCGCTGCTCCCAGCAACGACATGATGGACGGTGCCGGGCATCTGGAACGACGCGCGGGCGACACCATCGCCTGATGCGTACAGCCGTACGACAGAGGACGGTGATCCCGATACGAGAGCGATGCTCCCATCGCCGGTCGCGACGAGCATTCCGGACGCATCGGTCGTGTCGGTCTTCCACATCAGGGCTCCGGTTGCGGCGTTCAGTTTTGCCAGCACGCGACCCTCGCCCTGGAGAAGATCCTGCCCGTTGATCCGCGTGGGCGCCGAGCCGCCCAGAGATATGATCGGGTTGCCATCGGCAGCCAGCACGAGGCCCGCCAGGGTCGGGCCGATATCGCCTTGCGTCACCCACGGACCGAAGTTGGTTCCGTCGTCTTTCGCGCCGATGATGAACGCATCGTAAAGGCCCAACTGATTGGGATTTGCCGGAACGTTCCAGGTCATCGAGCTCCATGGGTTCAGTCGCAGCGTCCCGGCGTAAGCACCGAACATCCAGACGGTGGAACCGTCCCGCCCGGGGAGGGCGCCGTAGGCGTAATAGTCCCCGAGTATCGTTGCGGTGGCACCACCTGCACTGACCTGAACAACTTTGTCGCAGCATCCCTGGAACTGGTTTGGCGCAAAACCCACCGTCAGGAAATCGCCTCGCGCCGACCGCGCGATCACCTTGCCAGCAAGCGCGAGGTTGCCGTAGGACGCCTCCCAGAGCAGCGTGGGGTTGCCTCCGTCGATCCGTCCGAGGCGAGTCTGCGCCGTTGGCGTACCCGGCGGCGGCGGCGGTGGGTCGGTACGAGTGTACGCAACCAGCACGTCGTCGTTTGACGCGAGGGATATGGACGACGTGTACAGGGAGTTCGCCCGGTCACCGAGAATAAACGCCATGTCGCGTGCCCACTGCAAGACGCCAGATGCCGACATGCGCGCCACGTCATAATCGGTAAATTCAGCCGTTGATCCCAGCGAGCCACCCAGGGCGGTCGTTGAGTACGTGATCCGTCCTTGAATACGGGCCTGCAGGAAGAGGTCACCGTTGCTAGCTACGATCGCGGCGGGCAAAGCATAGAACACCTGATCGGCGCCCACTGCCGGTTCGAGGGACAGCAACTTCGTTGATCGAACTCGGGCAGGCACTTTGTTCCGTTGCAGTACTGGTAGCTCTGACATCCGGGCGCACGGCGCCGCGCCCGCGGCGCCCCCGGTGGCGCTGCTCCCGGACATGCCGCCAATCCCGCCCGAACCGCTAGCCCCCCCCATGCCGCCGCGACCGGCGACGCGCCGCCGGCAACACCACCGGTGCCGCCGCGCCGCCCGAACCCCCGCGACCGGCAACGCTGCTACCAGCAACACCACCGGTGCCGCCCGCCGCCCCCTCCGACCAGCGACGCACACCGGCGACGCCACCGGTGCCGCCGCCGCCGCCCGAACCCCCGCGACCGGCGACGCTGCCGCCGGCAACACCACCGGTGCCGCCGCTGCCGCCCGAACCCCCGCGACCGGCAACGCCGCTACCCGCGACGCCACCGCCGCTACCCGACGCCGCCATCAGTCGCCGGCGCCACTACCGGCGCCCGAGTACCTCCCTCTTCCCGAGACGCCGCTCGATCCCCCGCCCGAGACGCCGCCTCTTCCCGAGGCGCCGCCTCTTCCCGAGACGCCGCTCGATCCGCCCCCTGCGTCTTCCGCCGAGCCACCGTCTCCACCATCGACGTCGCTGAGTCGGCGGTAGCTGCAACCTCCTGAGAGGCCAAGCACGACTGAGATCGCAACAACGGTCACCGCCACCTGACGCAGCATCTTCAACTCCTCCAAGTCGACGGCGCCGACCTTACCACCGCGGTAAAGGCCAAGCCGACGGCGTCGTATCGGCGGAGGGTGCGGTTGGTTGCTAGAAGGGCATGCCGGGCAGCGGCATGTCGGCGCGGAAGATGCCCATCGACGTGCTGCCCATGCCGTTGCCCAGGCCGGTGATGTACAGGGTCTGGTGGTTGGCGCCGCCGAACGCGACGTTTGTGCAGCTCTGCACGCCGCTGACCATGATCTTGCCGACCAGCATCCCGGTGCCCGTCGGGTTGATGACGATGACCTGGTTGTTCGACGTGACGTAGAGGTTGCCGGCGCAGTCGATGCCCATGCCGTCGCCGCCGGACACGTCGTTCTGCGCGATGCGCGTCGCCGTGCCGGTGCTGCCGTCGGCGTTGACCGGATAGCGGTGCGCCCCTGCCCGTCGGTGACGAACAGGAACATCTCGTCCAGCGACAGCGTGACGCCGTTCGGGTTCGAGCGCGCCATGTCGACGACCAACGGCGTCGTTGCGCCGGGCGGCAAGCGGTAGACGCGCGTCTGCGACTGCGGCCGCGGGGCTGGGTGCCTGATAGGTCGGGATCGGTGAAGTAGATCGTGCCGTTGCTGTGCACGGCGATGTCGTTGGGCGAGTTGAAGCGGGTGCTGTTGTACGTCGGCACGATCGGCGTCGACGTCATGGCAGTCAGGTTTAGGCGTAGATGCCGCCGCCGACGTGGTTGGCGCCGATCAGGCGTCCCGTCGTGTCGATCGCCAGCCCGTTCGTGCCCGAGGTCGGGGAACGCGATGGAGACGGCGCTCGCCGTCGTGATGCGCAGGATGCGAGCCGGGGGCGGATTGTTGCCGCCGCCGATCTCGGAGACGTGGATGCGCGCCGTCGAACCAGACCGCGCCCTTCGATGTTTCCGAAGTTGTTGCCGTTGTTGTTGAACGAATCGAGCGGCGGCACGCCGGCGACCTTCGTCGGCGTGATGCTGGAACGGGTACGGCGCCGTGAACGGGCCCGCGGGGCACGTGTAGCGCGCGCTCGTCCCGCCGCCACCGCTGCCGGCCGGGCCGCTGCCGCCCGCGCCGCCGCGGCCTGCGGCGCCGCCGCCTGCTCCGGCGGCGCTCCCCGCCGAGCCGCCGCGACCGCCGGCGCCCGCCGCCGAGCCGCCCGAGCCGGCCGGGCCCGCACCCGCCGACGAGCCGCTCTGGCCGCCCGGGCCGACCGTCGTGCCGCCGGCGCCCGCCGGGCCGGAACCCGCGCTGCCGCCGCCCCTGCCTGCCGGCGCGCTGCCGCCGCTGCCCGCAGGCGCGCTGCCCCCGCTGCCACCGACGCCACTTCCTGAATTACCACCGACGGAGCCGCCGCCTGCGCCAGGCGTACCGCTGGTGCCGCCTCCGCATCCGGCGACGACGACGCTCAACAGCCCGGCGAATGCGACATGTCCGTACGTAGTCTGCGTCTGCATAAAAGTGGCCCATGGTATCGACGTGTTGACGCCCTGACAACGGATGTGACGCCGGCTGAGCAACAGATTGGTGTGAGCCGTTTTCTGAACCGCGCGGTCGGTATGGTCTTCTGATTTTTTGTGACCTAGCATACCTATTGCAGAAGCCAGTTAACGCATGACTGCCCATTCTGCCAGGTGGTTCCCCCCCCTCTTCGCGTTGGTCTTCATGGGATGTGCTGAGCTGGAAGGCGATGTAGGCGCCGACGGAATCGTCGACGACGAAGCGCTCACCAGCGACAACGGCCTCGCCACGGTGAACGGGCTGGCGACCGCGAACGGGCTGGCGACCGTCAACGGTCTCTGCCTCTCGAACGGACTGGCGACCGTCAACGGCCTGGCCACCGCGAACGGGCTGATGACCACGACCACCGGGCGCAAGCAGGTGGAATACATCGTGCGCTGCGCCCTGCCGGCGACCGCGTCGATCACCAAGAAGGATCAGAACGGCAAGAGCTACACGTTCCAGGGCCTGCTCGGCGTGGCGCCGGGGTGGCAGTTCGGCGCGTGTGACACCAACTGTCAGGAGAACGTGTCAGCGTGTCTGCTCGCGCACGTCAACACGTCGGGCATTCACGTCCCGCTGTGGATCGTGTCGTCGCACCAGGCCGTCGGCTGGGGGCAAGATCCGGAGTTCCCGAACCAGGAAGGCAGCTTCTTCGGCAACATCTTCCTGTTGGGCGCGCACGGCACCGACCCCACCAAGGCGCCGATGTATTACTGCACGGGCGCGAAGTACAACGTCAACGCGCCCACGGGCCGCATCGGCTCGACGCAGACGAACCCTCCGTACATCAACCCGTGGGGCGCCAGCGGGGCGTGCGGCGCGTACGTGTCGCGCTGCACCGCCGCCGACTACCCGTTCCAGGCGGACGGCTTCAAACAGTGCAACGGCTGGAACAACGTCGTGACCGTGTGGCGCCAGGCGACCCCCGTCACCAGCACGTCGACGGTGGGCTCGGGCGGCGTCGGCAAGGGCTTTAAGTGGCGCTAGCCCCCTGCCCCGGTCACTGGGCGCCCGTGCGCCGAGTGTAGACGGCGACACGAATGCGGCCGCCCCGGGCCTGCTCGAAGATCGTGAACGACGAGCCACCCGCCGTGTAGCCCAGGGTGCCACCGTTGTCGTTGCCGCCGTCCTGCTGCGGTGGCGGGCAAGTGCTCGCGAGGTTGGCCGTCGCCAGTTTCGGCGGGTAGGCTGCGCCGCATGCCGCCGTCGACGTTGCCGCTGTATCAGGTCGATGCTTTCTCCGAGCGACCGTTCGCGGGTAATCCCGCCGCGGTCTGTCCGCTCGAGACGCCGATCCCCGAAGCGCTGATGCAGGACATCGCCGCCGAGAACAACCTCTCCGAGACGGCGTTCTTCTCGGCGCAGGGCGACGCGTTCAGCCTGCGCTGGTTCACGCCGACGACCGAGGTCGATCTGTGCGGGCACGCGACGCTGGCGTCGGCGTTCGTGCTGATGACCGAGCTCGAGCCCGCGCGCAGCGAGGTCACGTTCCGCACGCGCAGCGGCTTGCTGTCCGTGCGACGCGACGCCGGCGGCGCGTTCGTGATGGACTTCCCCGCCTGGCCGGCGGCGGGACTGGCGGACGCGGCGACGCGCGACGCGGTCGCGCGCGCACTCGGCGTCGTGCCGCGCGAGGTGGTGCGCGCGCGCTCGCTGTTCGCCGTGCTCGACGACGCCGCCGCCGTGCGCGCGGTGACGCCCGACTTCGCAGCGCTCGCCGCGCTGCCGACCAGCGTCGGCATCACCGCGCCTGGCGCCGGCGAGACGCGTCCGGTCGACTTCGTGTCGCGCTACTTCGCGCCCGGCTACGGCATCCCCGAAGATCCGGTCACCGGCTCCGCGCACTGCACGCTTGCGCCGCTGTGGGCTGCACGCCTGGGCAAGACGTCGCTGCGCGCGCGTCAGGTGAGTCGCCGCGGCGGCGAGCTGTCGTGCGAGCTCGCCGGCGACCGCGTGCTCATCGGCGGCAAGGCGTGCCTCGTCATCAAGGGCACGCTGCGTCTGTAGCGCCTAGGCCTTCGCCGGCTGCTTCGTGACGTCGGGATGATGGAACGGCGCCAGCAGCGTCACCAGCACCGACGGCAGCGCCATGGCGAGGGCGATGATGAAGAACACCTTGTAGCCCACGGCGCTCTGAAGCGATCCGCTCACCATGCCGGTGAGGATCATGCACGCACCCATCAGCCCGGTCGCGAACGCGTAGTGAGCCGTCTTGTAAGGGCCCGGGGCGATCTGCTGCATCATGTAGATCATCTGACCGACACAGCCGATTCCCCAGCCGAGCTTCTCGACGACGACGATCGCGCCGATGACGTAGACGCTGCTCGGCTGCATCTGGCTGAGGAGCAGGAAGGTCACGTTCGGGACGTTGAGGCAGAGACAGAGGAACAGCAGCGTGGTCCTCAAGCTGGAACGCGCGACCCAGATGCCGCCGATCGCTGAACCGAGGATGAACGCCCCGGTGCCGAAGATGCCGTTGATGTCGCCCAGCATCTGGTTGGTCAGCCCGAGGCCGCCGTTGACGCGTGCATCGACCATGAACAACGGCGTCAGCTTCTCGAGCAGGCCGTAAGCCAGTCGATAGCCGAACGCGAACGCGACCATCCGCCAGATGCCTTGCTTCTGGAAGAACGTGACGAACGCCTTGCCGAAGGTGCGCATCGCTTCGCTCGCGCCCTTGGGCGCGTCGATCGCCTTGGACCCAGGCGGCAGGATCTTCGAGTGGTAGATCGCCATGACGAAGACCAGCACGGCGGCGATCAACATGAACGTCATCCAGGCGCTCGCGTAGCTGCCGGTCTTGTCGTAGAGCATGCCGGTCACGCGCAGCAGGACGCCGTTCGCCAGGATCGGTCCCAGGTTCCAGCACATGCTCTGCACGCCCGTGTACTTCGCCTGGTTCTTGGGATCGAGCGTGGTCACGTAGACACCGTCCGAGCCGATGTCCTGAGTCGCGCCCAGCAGCGCCGCGACCATCACGAAGGACAGCACCGGGACGATCCACGTCGTGCCCGGCAGCTTCAGCGCAAACCCCACGGCGCCGAGCACGCCGGACAGCAGGAACTGCATCGTCACGACCCAGAACTTCTTCGTCTTGTAGAGCTCGAGGAGCGGAGCCCACACGAACTTGAAGATGTACGGGAAGCCGAGCGCGCTCGACCAGAAGGTCGCCTGCGCGTTGTCCATTCCCAGGTTCTTGAACATGATGCTCGCGGCCGCGGCGACGGTGGCGTAGACCAGCCCCATCGTGAGGTAGCTGGTCGGAACCCACAGGAACGGGTTCTTGTACGCGGGGGGAGCGGCCGCGATCGGCGGCGCCAACGAGCCTTCACCAGCAACTGCAGTAGGGGGAGGGGCCATGGGCGCCCATCCTATTCACAGGCCCCAGGTCGATGGGGAAAAAAGCGCGGCGGTTACCGCGTCAGCGCCACGGCCGCTTTGGGCTCGAGCACACGGAATGTGAAGGATTCCGTGAGGAACAGCTCGACCGTTTCGCGATCGTGCGCGGCGTAGCCGACGGACAGATCCTGGCCCACGGTCAGCTCGTAGTCGCCGCCGCGCACGGACAGCAACACGCCGCCTTCGATCGCGGCGGCGCGCACCAGCGGTCCGTCGAGCACCTGCTCGGTGATGCGCTTGGCGACCGGATAGCCGTCTTCGGCGGCGGCCAGCAGCTGCGCGTAGTAGGCGGCGTCGATGACCAGCGCGTACGGGCCGGCGATGCCTTCCTGGCGCAGGGCTTCGCGCGCGGCGAGGATCGTCCCCGGCAGGCGCGTCACGTCGGCGGGCAGCTTGTGCGCCGTGTGCGGGCTGGCGGGGATGATGCCGACGATGCCGGCGGCCTCGAGGCCGTTGAAGATCGCGCCGTCTTCCGCGTGCGCCATCTTCTCGGCCGCCTCGACGACCGGCGTCAGCTCGGGATCGGGGGCGCCGCGCGCGACCGAATCCAGCTCGGCGATGGGCAGGCGAATCGGCGCGCGGAGCTCGATGAGCGGCTGCGCGCGCCGGATGCCAATCTGCACGTCGCGATCGGCGGTCGTCGCCAGCCGATCGAGCCGGCCGGTGTTGACGGCCGCCAGCTCCCAGCCGTGTGGGCCACGGAAATCGACGATGCGCCGGCCGGCAAGGTTCAGCTTCAGCACGCGCGCCGCCTCGGCGTCGACGGCCGCGAACGCCGCCGGCAGCACCGGCGCCAGCTTTCGCTTCAACAGGTCGAGCGCCATCACAGCCCCCGCAAGCTTCCGATGCCGAGCGAGGCGGCATGGGACGAGCCACTGGTCGCGACGGCCTTGCGATCGCCCCCCTTGCCCGCTGCGTCTGCGCCCTCGCCGGCCGCCTTTTCCAGTTCCTCGATCTCGGTGATCGGCGCCTCCTTGAACAGGTAGGTGCGCATCGTCTCGTCGAACTTGGCGTCGTTCCGGCGCAGCCACTCCAGCGTCATCATCCCGTGCTCGACCTCTTCGTTCCGGTTGTGCAGCATGACCGCCTTGAGCTCCGGGTCCGAGCAGGCGTCGGCGCGCTGCTGGTACCAGTCGACGGCCTCCAGCTCCTCCATGAGCGAGAGCAACGCGCGGTGTAGGTTCTTGGTCGCCTCGGGGAGCAACTCTGCGGATTCGTGTAGGCCTTCGTGGCTCATGCGTCAGGAACGTAACTCATGCTTACCGAGGTGGACAGACCCACGGTGCATGATCACCTTGGACGGACCATGGGCAGGATGATTGAGTCACTGGACGACGGGCGGGTCAGCTTCGGCAACCGCGACGAGATCGAGCTGGCGACGGCGACCGATCCGGTGTGTGGCAAGGAGCTGCGCCGGGCCGATGCGGCCACGGCGATCGATCACCACGGCGTGGTGTATTTCTTCTGCAGCGTCGGGTGTCGTGACGCGTTCGCGGCCGACCCCGACAGCTTCGTGGAGAATTCGACCGCCGGGGCATCTCAGCCAGGGGGCTGACCGTCGAATAGACTGAGAGCATGGCCGTCGCGCCGGCATCAGTCGTAGTCCTTGTCGCCATCTTGGGGCAGAGCCCCGAGGTGGTGTCGCCTGTCGCGCCCAGGCCGGTGCCCAGGCTGCTGGCGCCGTTGCCCGCGCCGCGGCCGCCCGCGGACGAGGACATCGTGCTTGCGGCCGGCGGGCGACGGCAGCGGCGACCTGGTCTACGAGGGCAACGGTATCCACGCGCGCGTCGCGCCGGACGGGTCGGTCAGGTTCGACGACAAGGGCGTCACGGCTTTGAGCGCGACGCCGTGGCTGCCGATGCGCGTCCAGCTCGGCGTGCCGTCGCTGCAAGCGTCGCTGCAGATGTTCCTCAAGAAGAAACCGCCACCGCCGCCGCCCGAGCGGGACGATCGCCGCCCACCGCCCGAGACCACACAGCTCATCCCGGACGTCTCACGCTACAGGCCCGATCCGCGGGAGGACTGCCGGACGTGCGGGTTCGACGGGCGGCTGGCGGTGGTGGGCGCGATCGGCCGTTTCGACGCGACCGACGAGCTGGCGCGGATGAACGGCAAGGATCCCCGCCGCCTGGAGAAAGCGCGCTTCCTGGCGGCGACGCGCGAGGCGCGCAGCAAGATGGCGGCGAAGACGCACGCCGACGACATCAGGCGCGCGGCGTCCGAGCTGCCGGCGCGGCTGCAGGCCATCGCATGTGACGCGCAGCTGTCGCGGCCCGAGAAGCGCGCCATCCTCGCCGCGCTTCGCGACGAGATGAACAAGAGCGCCGAGGGGCGCGAGGCGGCGGCGCGCATCAGCGATTTCGTGACGCGCTTCGACCGCCACGACCCTGCCGTGGTCGACTGTCAGCGATGAGCTTCAAGCGGTACAGCTGACGCCGCGGGCGTATTCTCAGCCGCCTGGCGCGGCATCCAATGGGTCGAGGGCAGGATGCTTGCTCCGGCATTGGTCGCGGTCCTGGTGGGGGTCCTAGGGCAGAGCCCGGAGGCGACGATCCCGGTCGTGCCGGCGGTGCCGTCACCCGACGAGCGTGAGCCCAACCTGCTGGCCCCGGTCCAGGCGCCACCACCCGAGCCGGTGCATGAGGTCGTCTTGCGGCCGGCGGATGACGGCAGCGGCGATCTGCTTTACGACGGCCGAGGCTTCCGGGCGCGGGTCGCACCCGACGGCGGCGTCAAGTTCGACGACAAGAACGTCACCGGCCTGACGCCGCTGCCGTGGTTGCCGGAGCCCGTCCGTTACGGTGTTCCGTCGCTGCAGTCGACGCTGCGTAATGCGCTCCAGGGTAAGCCACCGCCTCCCGCGCCTCCGCCGGACACCAGCGGCCCGCCGCCCGAGACGACTTCGGTGATACCCGAGGTCTCCCGCTACCGTCCCGACCCGCGCGAGTCGTGCGTGAGGTGCTCGCTGGACTATCAACAGCCGGCGCTGGTGAGCGCCCTCGGGCGGTTCGACGCGGGCGACGAGATAGCCCGCCTGAACGGCCAGGACCCGAACCGCGTCGAGAAGGCGAGCTTCCTGGCGGCGACGCGCGACACGCGCGTCCAGATGGCCGCGACGGCGCACGCGCAGAACGTCCGGCAAGCCATGGCTGAACTGCCAGGGCGCCTGGACGCGATCGCCTGCGATGCACGGCTGTCGACCGCACAGAAGCACGCCACCCTCATCGCGCTGCGCGACGAGATGAACACGAGCGCCGAGGGGCGCGAGGCCGCGGACCACATCAACAGTTTCCTGACGCGATTCGAGGAAGGCGTCCCGGCTTGTGCTCGGGAACCCTAGGAGGGTTCCCGAACCCTCCCGCGATGAGCTCCAGCCGGCAAAGCCGGCTTACGCTCGACGCGAAGCCCGGCCGCGCAGTGAGCTGATAGACTGCGCCCGCTTTGAACGCCGCCGACCGCGTACTCATAACCGTAACGGGCCCCGATCGAACGGGTGTCACCGCAACCCTCACCGGAATCCTGTCGCAGCAGGGGGCGACGCTGCACGACATCGAGCAGGTCGTCGTGCAGGGACAGCTCACGTTGTGCCTGCTGGTCGACGTGCCCGAGACGCGCGACGTGCTCAAGGAGCTGCTGTTCTCCGCCAAGCAGCTCGGCATGGACCTGGACTTCAAGCCGGTCGCGACCGGCGACGAAGCGGCGAGCGCGACGGCGGCCGCCGACGGCCGCCGCTACGTCATCACCGCCATCGGCCCGTCGCTGGGCGCGGCGCACCTGCACGCCATCGCGACGGTGCTGGCGAACGTAGGCGCCAACATCGAGAAGATCGGGCAGCTGTCGGAGGGCAAGCTGGCGTCGGTCGAGATCCACGCGTGTCTGCCGGCGGGCCGCGACAGCGATGACCTGAAACGCACGCTGCTGACGGTGGCGACCAGCGCCGGCTTCGACGTGTCGCTGCAGCGCGAGAGCCTGTACCGCCGGTCGAAGCGGCTGGTGGTGATGGACATGGATTCGACGCTGATCCGCATCGAGGTGATCGACGAGCTGGCGCGCGCCGCCGGCGTCGGCGCCGAGGTCTCGCGCATCACCGAGCGCGCGATGCAGGGCGAGATGGACTACGACGAATCGCTGCGCCAGCGCGTCGCCCTGCTCAAGGGCCTGGACGTCGCGGTGCTGGACCGGCTGGCGGCGGACCTGCCGCTGACCGACGGCGCCGAGACGCTGGTGCGCGTGCTCAAGCGCCTCGGCTACAAGATCGCCGTGATCAGCGGCGGCTTCTCGCGCGCCGCCGAGGCGCTGAAGCGCCGCCTGGGTGTCGACTACGCGTATTCGAACAACCTGGAGGTTCAGGGCGGCAAGCTCACCGGGCGGGTCGTCGGGCCGATCGTCAACGCGCAGCGGAAGGCGGAGCTGCTGGAGACCATCGCGCAGGCCGAAGGCGTGCTCCTGGACCAGGTGATCGCGGTGGGCGACGGCGCCAACGACGCGCTGATGCTGGAGCGCGCCGGGCTGGGGATCGCGTTCCACGCCAAGCCGAAGCTGCGCGAGGCGGCCGACACCAGCATCACGGCGGCGGGGCTGGATGCGATTCTCTACCTGCTCGGGTTCTCAGCGCGGGAGCTGCAGGAGGTCGAGTAGCGCAATGTTGCAATGTTGATGGCAGGGCCGACGCTGGTGCTCGCGGCGGCGCTTGCCGCCGACGGCGCCACGCCAGCGCCGCCCGCCACGGCTGCCGCGGACGGCGGCGGTCCCGGTGTTCGCCTGTCGTGGGTCAGGGGCGAGGGCGCCGGCTCGTGCCCCGACGCCAACGCCATCGAAGCCGAGGTGGTCGGCCGCCTGGGCAGCAATCCGTTCGCGCGCCAGCCGACGCAGTTCATCGAAGCGATGGTCACGCAGCGGCCCGACGGCCACCAGGTGAACATCGCGATGCGCGCTGCCGACGGCAAGCTGCTGGGCAACCGCGCGCTGACCAGCACCGCGCCCGACTGCCGATCGGTGGCGACCGCGGCGGCGCTGACGATCGCGATCATGATCGATCCCGACGTGCTCGCGCGCGCGCCGGCGGTCGTGCCATCCGCCCCGCCCGCGCCCCCGCCGGAGCCGACGCCACCACCGCCGGAGCCCGCCCCCAGCTTCCCCCCTGGGCGCGTGACGGCGCTGGTCGGCGCGGGATGGGGTCTGCTGCCCGGTGTCGCTCCCGGCGCGGGACTGGCCGCGACCGCGGACGTTTCGCGGCGCGCCGCGCTCGGGTCTGTCCACCGTGTTCTTCCCCGAACGGCGGACGGCGGCGCCCGACGACGGCTTCGCCTTTGGCCTCGCGTACGCTCAGCTGGTGGGCTGCTTCGTGGTCACCCGCCCCACGGCGCGCGTGCGCTGGGAGCTGTGCGCCGGGGGGATGGCGGGCGTGCTGCATGCCGTCGTTTTCTCGGCGGAACCGACCGGTCCGGGGCAACGCTGGACGTTCGCGATCGCCGAGCTGACACGCGTCATCGTCCCTCTGTGGGGTGCGGCGGCCCTGGAAATCGGTGTGGAAGCGACCCAACCCCTACCCCGCCGGGCGTTTTTCGTTGTAGGACGCCCCGCTGGGATGGACACTGTCTTCACTCAGCCGGTATCGGCATTTACCGGGTGGATGGGCGTCGGGCTCCGGTGGCGATAAGAAAGACGACCACATGAAGGCCGAATTTCGCGAGCGACTTCCGGTAACTTACCTGCCAGTTGGCGGCGGTGGCGACGGCGCGGTCGCCGTGCCCGAAGGGGCGCTCGATGTCCGCGCGGTGTACCGCGAACACGCCCGCTTCGTGTGGCTCAGCCTGCAGCGGCTGGGCATTCACACCTCGGACCTGGACGACGTGGCGCAAGACGTGTTCGTCATCGTCCACAAGCGCCTGCGCACGTTCGACCGGCGGTCGCGGCTGACCACCTGGCTGTTCGGCATCTGCATGCGCGTCGCCGCGAACTACCGGCGGCGGCGGCGGTGGACGTTCGAGGTGCTGTCGGGCGGCGCGGACGATCAGCGGCCGGGGACGCTGGTCGCGGCCGACGACATCCTGGTGCGTCGCGAGCAGCGTGAGGTCGCCGAGCGCGCGCTGAACCGGCTGGACGTCGCCAAGCGAGCGACGTTCGTGATGTTCGAGATCGAGTCGCTGTCGTGCCTGGAGATCGCGGAGCTGATGAACGTGCCGATCGGTACGGTGTATTCGCGGCTGCACAGCGCCCGGCGACAGCTGGAGAAGACGCTGAGCCGCGACCTGCGCAAGCGGACACTCGGGGGCTGACGACACGATGCGTGACCCGACCCGATTGCGCCACGACCCGAGCGGGCTCAGCTCCGGCGTCGACGTGCTGCTGCGCGGGACGCGACGGCCGCAGCCGCCTGCCCCGGACGATCTGGCGCGGCTGGGCGCGGTCGTCGACGGCCTGTCGCGCCAGCCGCACGTCTCCGGGCCGCACCGCTGGCTGGTCGGCAGCGCGACCACCGTCGCCGTGATCGTGGGCCTGGGCACGGGAGTCTGGGCGCTGCGCGGCGGTGGCCGCACGGTGGCGCCGCAGGTCTCGCCCGCGCCGGTCGTCGTCGCGGCGCGCGCGCGCGTCGCGGCCGAGCCCCCGGCGCCGCTTGAACAGCCAAAGCCGAGCGCGCCCGTCGCGGCTGCCGAGCCGCGCGTGGTGACCGCGCGTCCGAGCGCACGCCGCCCCGCCCGCCCTGCCATCGCGCCGCGCACGGCGCCCGCCGCGCCCGCGGCCCGAGCCGCGGCGCCGGGCGACACGCTGGCGCGCGAGATCGCGCTCATCGACGCCGGCCGCGCCAACCTGGCCACGGCCCCGGCCCGCGCGCTGGCGACGCTGGAGACCCACCGGCGCGAGTTCCCGAACGGCCAGCTCGCCGCCGAGCGTGAGTTCCTCGCGGTCGAGGCGCTGCTGGCCGCGCGCCGCGGCGACGAGGCGCGCCGCCGCGCCGCCGACCTCGCGTCCCGCTATCCGTCGAGCTCGTACGCCGCGCGCGCCGCCCGGCTTTTGGACACAAGGACCCTCAAAGGGTCCTTGGGATCCCCCGCGGCGAGCGCCGCCGGGCAAAGCCCGTCGGCGCTCACGCGATCGCAACTCAACAAGGCGCCGTAGCACCGGGAGCCGTCGTGCGCCGGCTGTTGTTCGTCTGGTGCGCGCTGCTGGTGGCGTGCGGCTCGCCCCGCCGCGAGCAGATCGCGACCGAGGAGCCGGGGGCGAAGCCGTTTCCATTCCCCTACGTCGATCCCGCGATCCCGAACGCGCCCGGGCAGTTCGGCGGTGAGCCCGGCGCCGCGACCGGCGCGCCCAGCATCGTCTACCCGCTGGCCGGGGCGATGCACGCGATCAACATCGGCGAGATCACGTTCCAGTGGCGCCGCGGCGACGAAGACAACCGCGTGTTCCGCATCCGGCTGGAGGACGGCACGAACCGCTACGACTTCTACGTGCCGTGCACGGTGGCGACCTGCCTGTATTCCCTGCCCGCGCGCGGCTGGCTGGCGATCGCCTACGCGCACCCCGACGGCGAGCTACAGGCGACGATCGAGGGGACCAACGGCACCGGCGGCCGCGTGTTCCGCTCGCCCGCGATCGGCGTGCGATTTTCGCCCAAGCCGGTGAACGGCGGCCTGTACTACTGGACGGCGACCGACGCCGGCGGCACGACGTATCGGCTGCCGTTCGGCGCGACGCGGGCGTCGCCGTTCATCGAGCCGATGTCGCCCACCAACCCGCTGCCGTGCAGCGGCTGCCACAGCGTCAGCCGCGACGGGACGACCATCTCGTTCTCGTCGACCGCCGATCTCGGGTCGCAGGTCGCGTTCCTGGCGGCGGCGCCGACCACCGCGCCGTCGGCCCCCAGCATCATTCCGACCATGACCGCGGGGACGCCGGCCGGCACACCGGCGCGCTTCACGGCGCTCGACACCTCGGGCCGCCGCGTGCTGGTGACGACCTTCGGTCACATCCAGGTCTACGACACAGCCACCGGCACGCCGATCGACATCGGCGACACCGATGCGCTGATGCCGCCGGGCAAACTGCTGACCCACCCCGAGTGGTCGCCGACGGGGCGGCGGGTGGTGTTCACGATGTATTCGAGCCTGGTAGACGACAACGGCGGCTCGCGCACGATCTCCGACAGCCGGCCCGAAGACGGCGAGATCGTGACGCTGGAGCTGGACCCGCTTGGACACGCGACCGAGCTGCGCAACATCGTGGTCGATAACCCGGCTGACGGGCTGGCGCACTTCTACCCGAGCTGGTCGCCCGACGAGCGCTGGCTGGTGATGGCGGCGGCGCCGCGCGGCACGTCGGCGTACACGGCGACGACGGCGCGGCTGCGCCTGGCGTCTGCCACGACCGACCGCCAGCGCTGTCCGGGCGCCACCTGTTTCGACCTGGCGCGGGCATCGCAAGGGACCGCCGTGTCGTCGACGTGGCCGAAGCTCAGCCCGTTCTCACAGGAGAACGACCAGCTGCTGTTCGTCACCTTCAGCTCGAAGATCGACTACGGCTTCGCGCTGGTGAACACGGGGCCGATGGGCGTGCACCGCGCTCAGCTATGGATGGCAGCCATCGACCTGCGCAGCGCGGGGCCGGGCGGCGACCCGTCGCTGCCGCCGTTCTGGCTCCCCTTCCAGAGCACCAACGAGACGAACCACCTGCCGTTCTGGACGGCGCAGGTAGCGTGCACGGCCGACGGCGTCTCCTTCGCCGATTGCGGCGCTGGCGAAGTCTGCGAGGATGGCTCGTGCAAGGTCGTCGTGCCGTAGGGCGTGCAAAGTCGTGGTGCCGTGACGTAAATTGTAATAAGCATGCGCCCGTAGCTCAGCTGGATAGAGCATCGGCCTTCTAAGCCGAGGGTCGCAGGTTCGACTCCTGCCGGGCGCGCTCGAGAAAGCTTCACGGACATAGACACCTGGTGGGTGTAGCTCAATTGGTAGAGCGCCAGACTGTGGCTCTGGATGTTGCGGGTTCAATCCCCGTCACTCACCCTGAAACTAGATGGCGGTCGGTAGCAGACGACTGGGGGCGCTGGCGCTGCTCGGGGCGCTGGTCCCACAGCTTGGATGTTCGTTCCTGTTCGTCGACAAGCCGACGGTCAGCGCCGGCTACGCGCAGGGGAGCACCTGCACGAGCGCCCCGATCGCGCCGGCCATCGACCTGGTGTTGATGCTCTGGCAAGGCGCCCGCGCCATCAGCGCGGCGGGAAGCGACGACAACGACTATGACGGCGAGGCGCTGTCGCGTGGGGCGGTCATGTCATCGGGCATGTTGCTGTTCATGCTGTTCGGCGCGTCGATGGTCTCGGGATTCACGCACACCAGCACCTGCAGGGAGGCGCAAGAAGTGGCGAAGGAACCGCTGAGGCCGGAGGTGGAGCCGCGGATCGACCCGCTGCCCCGCCCCGCGATCGCGCCGGCACCGATCCCCGCGACCCCCGCCGTTCAAGTGATCCCAGGAGCGCCGGCTACCGACGAGGGCAAGCCGTCCGCGGCTGACGGCGGCCAACCGGACGCGGTGGACGGAAGCCCGCCGCTGCTACCGTAGCCGCCCGAGCGGTCCTTGTGCTGTCCCGCCAATCGGTGGCGATCACGACGGCGGCCACCGTGCCGGCGGTGCTGCGATCTTGATTGGGCAGAGAACAGGGGGGTGTTCTCTGCCCAATCAAGTGGGATTGCCGAGGCAACGCTGCAACCGAGACGAGAGCGCTTCGGCTCCTTGACCCTGGTGATGCCTCAAGCAGACTGAGCCCTGTGCCTCCGGTTCGCATAACGGTTAACGTCGACGATGCGTTGCTCAGGGAGGTCGTCACTGCACACCCGGGCGTGACCAAGGCGGCGCTGGTCGAGCAGGGATTGCGTGCTCTGTTGGCCCGGCAGGCGGCGGGACGACTGGCCGCGCTCGGCGGCACAGCGCGATCCGCCCGGCTGTCCAGACGCCGTTGAACCTCCGCGGGTTCAGTCGTTCATCGCGCCAGTGTTGATCCACGCCGCGATCAGATCGAATCCATTGAACACTCGCATTCGAGCTGCGCTGCACACGTCGCGAGGCGCCCCCGTGCCGGCGCAGGGTAAGAGAGACGACGAACGACGCGGCAGGTTCCGATCCACGTGCGCATCTTTGTGCGCGCTCGGGGTTGGCTGTTAGATGCGCGTGCCTAGGTAAGGGATCGAGGGAGGTGGGCCATGGCGAAAGGTTTGACCGCAACCTCGACCGCGACGGTCGACGCCGCCAGGGGGACTGTCTGGCAGGCGCTGGTCGATCCGGCGGCGATCAAGCAGTACATGTTCGGCGCGAACGTGATCTCCGACTGGCGTGAAGGCAGCCCGATCGTCTGGAAGGGCGAATGGAAGGGGAAGCCGTACGAGGACAAGGGCGTGATTCTTCGCGTGCAGCCGAACGAGAAGCTGGAGTACACGCACTACAGCCCGCTGACCGGCGCGCCGGATGTTCCGGACAGCTACCACACGGTCACGGTGACCCTGACGGGCGAAGGCGCGCAGACGCGCGTCACGATCGCGCAGGACAACAACGCGGACGACGAGGCGCGCAAGCACTCGGAGGAAAACTGGAACACGATGCTCGGCGGCCTGAGGAAATACGTCGAGCGCGCGAGCTGACGGCTCGGCTCACCACTCGGCGTGAATGCCGAGTGACGGCAACACGATGCGGAAGCCGATCTCGCGCGGCGGCGCGTTGGGCGCGTCGACCGGACCGTACGCCGTGACCTGCCGGGTCAGCGTCGCGTTGCCGAGCTCGAGGTAAATGTCGAGCGTGTAGCGATCGAAGACCATGCGCTTGTCGGCGCGCAGATCGATCTGCCAGAACGGCGGCAAGCGCTGGTACTCGACCGTCTCCAGCGGCGTCTGCACCGGATAGGGGCGGCCGCTGTTGTAGTGAAACCGGCCGCCCACCGAGTAGCCGTTGGCGATGCGCACCGTGGTCACCAGGTTGACGATGTGGCGCTGGTCCCAGTCCGACGGCGCCGCGATGCCGTCGAAGTCGCGCGTGCTCCACGACAGCGTGTACGCCAGCCAGCCGTGAACGCGCGCCTGGCGCGGCAGCCGCAGCATCACCTCGCCGCCGTAGCCGCGCCCGTGCCGCATCTGCAGGAACTCCGGCTCGCGCACGTCGCGCGCGATCGTGCTGCGCAGATCGCTGACGTACAGCCACTGGTGAAAGCCGGTCACGCGCAGGGTGAGATCGGCCGCCAGCCGCGCCTCCAGGCTGAGCGCCGCCTGCGTCGACGTCTGCAGGCCGAAGTCGCGCAGCCCGAACGCTTCGAAGCCGCCGACGCCGATGGGCAAGCTCGGCATCTGCGCGAAGCGACCCACGGTCGCGTCGGCGGACAGCCTCTGCGTCAGGCCGACGCGCGCCGCGAGCCGCGGCTGCAGCGAGCCGCGCGTCGTCCCCTGCTCGAAGTACTGCGCGTAGCGAAGGCCGGGATCCAGCGCCAGCCGCTTCCAGCCGATCGACGCCGCGGCGTACGCCGCGACGGTCAGCGCGTCGCGCGAGCGCGCCAGGTCGCCGAAGAACTGCGGCTGCGGCGCGGCCATCGGCGTCGCCGACAGCGCGCCGACCGCTGCCGACGTCGGTGCGGAAGCGCTGCGCCTCGCTGTCGGTGCCCACCTCGATGACGACGGCGCTGCCCAGTGGCCGCGAATACGCGACCCGCGACGCCAGCCCGTACGACCGCACGTCGAGCGGGCTGTCGTAGAGCTGCGAGTGGGCGTCGTCGATCGACGACGTCACGCGCATGAACAGCAGCCCGCCCGCGACGGGGCGCTCCCAGCGCAGGTCCTGGCGATGGAAGTTCAGCGACGCGTCGCCGATGCTGTCGTCGCGGATGTCGAGCTGGTCGAACGACCCCAGCGTCAGCAGCGTCAGGCGGCCGCCCGCGAACGTGTGGTCGGCGCGCAGCTGGTAGTCCGCGTAGCCGAAGCTGACGTTGCCGAACAGACGCGACACGACGAGCCCGGTGTAGGAGTAGCGGGCGGCGACGACGACCGTGCCGCGCCCGCCGTCCCACGGCGCCGCGGCCAGGCCGCCGGCGTCGTAGAAGCGGACGTCGGCGGCGAAGCGCGTCGTGTCGGGCGGCGGAGCGGCGGACTCGGCGGCGATCGCGCCCGACACGTAGCCGCCCAGCCGCGTCGGGTAGCCGCCCGGATAGAACGATAGCTTGTCGATCAGGTACGGGTGGACGATCGACGGCCCGAGCGCGAAGTGAAACAGCGCCGGCACGCGCATGCCGTCGAGGAAGAAGCCGGTGTTGCCGGGGTTGCCGCCGCGGATCGCGTAGAGCGCGAACGGCCAGATCACCTGTGACACGCCGGGGAGCGATTCGATGACCCGGAACGGATCGCCGCCGGTGCCCGGGGTGGTGCGCGCCTCCTCGCCGCCGACGCGGACGGCGGCGACGGCGCGCTTGCCGGCGACGACCGTCTCCTGCACCGATCCGCCGGCCGTCAGCCTGACCTCGCCGCTCCACCCCTCCGCCGGCACGTCGATGGCGACATCGGCGGCGGCGTGAACCGGCGCGGTCACCTGCAGCCGGTGGCGCCCGGGCGCGACCATGACGGCGAAGCGCCCCTTGGCGTCGGTCTCGGCGACCGCCACGCCGTCGACGTACACGATCGCGGCGGGCAGCCGGCGGTGGCCGCCGCGCGCGAACACCGTCCCCTGCACCGGCGCCAGCGGACCCGGCGGTGGGAGGGGCACCACGCGCGCCCGCGGGTGCGCCGGCGCTGTTGCCATCACCGGCGCGCCGCCGCCATCAGACGCGCGCCACGTCGGCCGGTGCGCCGTCCAGCGCGCCCGCGTCGGCATGGTCGGCGCGCGCGTCAGCGCCCTGCGCGGCGGCGTCCTGTGCAGAGGCGTACGGCGGGGCCAGCGCGAGCACGCCGAGCACGACGACGGCGAGCCCCACGCTGCGACGCGGCCCGGTCAAGGAATCGTCGTCAGCCAGAGCCCGTCGCGCGACGATGCGCCGCGGCCGCGGACGGCGTACGCGACGTCGCCGCCCGCTTCATCGACATTGCCGGACGTCGCCAGCTGGGTGACCGAGCGCGCCCAGCACCTGACGCGCGCCCGTCTCGATGTCGAGGATCACCGCCTCGCCGCTGCCGTCCTGCGAGTTCCAGTGATCGGTGAACAGCGCGCGCCGGTTGCCGCCCTGCGCGAGCTGCCCGTAGTTGCTGGACAGCCGCTGCTCGACCGGCGGCGACGATCGCAGGTCGAACCAGCTCAGGGCGGAGGTCGACTCGCTGAACGTCCCCATGTAGATGGCGTTGCTGTCGCCGGAGAACCGCGCCGCCAGCGTGGGTCCGCTGGCGATCGCAACGGGCGCTTGCGTGTCGGTCGTGCTGGCCAGATACAGGATCTGCGTCGCGCCCTGCGTCGTGTCGTCCGCCACCCACAGCAGCCGATCGCTCGCAGGCGAAAACTGGACTTGGTAGACGCGGGCGCCGAACCCCGTGGGCGCCACCGAACAGCCGCCGTCCGCGGCGGCGATGCCGATGCCGCCGTCGAACGCGTACGCGGCGAAGGCGCCGCCGTCGTTACGCCATGTCGCCGCGTCGCCGGGCGAGAACGGGCACATGTGCGTGACGGCCGTGCAGACGTTCCAGTGATGGGTCGCATCGTCCGACGTGCTGCCCCACACCACCTGGTGATGTGCGCGCGACGAGAACAAGCGGTCGGTGTTCTGACCGGCCAGGCGCACGCTGCCGCCGGCGGCGACGTCGTAGGCATAACCGGCGGTCTTCGTCGGGTCGTTGGCATCGACCTTCGCGTACAAGATCAGGCACGGCGGCGGGCTGCCGTCCGAACAGGGCGGCTCGCTCATTCCACAACCAGCCACGGTGAACAACCCGCACGCCGCCCCCAGCGGCGCCGCGTCGCAGAAGCCGGTGATGCCGATCCATTCAGCGGCGGGCGTCGCCGCGACCAGCGGCGTCACCGTCCCGGTCGCGACGTCGAGACGGTCGATGCCGACCAGCGCGTCCGCGCCCACCTGCCGCAGGTAGAGGAACGCGATGTCGGCGCCCACGAACGTCAGGCCGCCGATGATGCCGCCGCCCGGCACCGTGATCGTCTGCAGGCTGCCGGGACGGCCGACGATGATCGTGTCGGTCCGGTCGCTCTGCAGGGAGGCGGCCGCGCCGCCATCGGACCGCATCGCGGCCAGCGGCGCGGAGCTGCCGGACGCGACCCGTGCCGCGCCCGCGTCGGGAATGCCGCCGTCGCCCGGCCGGTGCTCGAGCCCCTGCGACAGCGTCACGGATTGCCGGGCGGCCAGATCGTAGAACCGTTCGAGCCTGGCCCCGGTCAGCAGCAGATCGCCGACGAACCATCGCGGCCACGATCGCGGGAACGCCCAGTCGACACCGGTGAGCGCGATCTCCCCGGCTGGCTCGTCCAGCCGCCAGATCCACAGATCCTGCGGCTCGGGTTGCGACGGGTCCTGCGTCTGGCGCGTGAACGCGAGCGTGCGCTGCTTCCAGAAGAACAGCTCGCCGATGTCGCGCCCCGCCAGCACCTGCTGGCCCGACATCGGCCCCGGGTCGCCGCCGCCGCCACAGGCGGCGCCCATGACCAGTACGATGACGGCCAGCCCCGTCATCACCACCATCGCGAGCGACCGCATGCCCATCCCGCGTCTGCCTCTACTTGGACGGCTTCGGGCGATCGGCCAGGCGAACGACGAAACGCAGGCCCGACCAGACGTCGTCGATCGCGCACACCTTGTTGTCGACCAGCCCCGCGTCCAGCCCGCGCGCGCGCACCAGGTTCTCATTGACGTCGGTCTTGACGCCCGACGCCTGCTTCGGCCACGCCATCCAGAGACCGCCGGCCGGATCGAGCCGTTGCTTCAGGGCCGGGAGGTCGCGCGCCACCTCGGTCATGGTCCGCGTGAAGCAGACGATGACGTCGTACGCTCCGTTGCCCTGGCCCGTCGCGAGCTTGCGCGGGACCACGCCCGCTGGCAGCGCGCCCAGCGTGCGCGTGAAGTCCTCCGGGGCACGCACCAGCCCCAGGCGCGCGCCGTCCTTGATGCCGAGCTTCTGGGGTAGGGGCGTCCCCGAATAACCCGCCATGGCGGGCCCATTCTAGCCTCGAAACAGCGCGAGTCCCGTCGAGGGCGTCGAACCCGTGTGGCAGCGCCAAAAAGCGACAGGGGAGAGAGGGCCCCCCCACTCTCCCCTGCCGGTACTACAGGAACTTGTCGATCGTGATGCTTGTCGCTAGACGGCGTCCTCGTTGCGCTCGCCCGTGCGGATACGCACCGCTTCTTCGATCGGCGTCACGAAGATCTTGCCGTCGCCGATCTTGCCGGTCTTCGCCGCCGCGCTGATGGCGGCGACGACGTCCGCCGCCATCGAGTCGGGCACCACGACCTCGAGCCGCACCTTGGGCACGAAGTCCACGACGTAAGCCGAGCCGCGATACACCTCGGTCTTGCCACCCGTTCGCCCGAACCCTTTGACCTCGTAGACGGTCATGCCGGACACGCCGACCTGACGCAGGCGATCCTTCACTTCTTCGAGCTTGAACGGCTTGATGATGGCTTCGATCTTTTTCATGACAGCTGTCTCCCTTTCGCCAGGCGCCGCGGGCTAGCCCGCCGCCTCGTCGTAGTGATAACCCGATTCGCCGTGGTCGGTGTCGTCGAGACCCGCTTCTTCGGCCTCGACAGCCGGCCGCAGACCGAGGGTCGCCTTGACGATCATCGCGATCACGACCGTGCCACCGATGGCGAGCACCAGCGTGACGCCGATGGCCTTGACCTGCTCCAGCCACAGGCCGTTGCCGATCAGCGACTTGAGGTTGGTGTTCAGGTTGGCGTTGACGTCCGCCGTCGCCAGGAAGCCGGTGACGAGCGCGCCCAGCGTGCCGCCGACCGCGTGGACGCCGAAGGTGTCGAGCGCGTCGTCGTACTTGAACATCGACTTCAGCTTGGTGCAGGCGAAGAACGGAACCACGCCGGCGAGCACGCCGATGATGATGGCGCCCGAGGCGTTGACGAAGCCGGCGGCGGGCGTGATGACGACCAGGCCACCGACCGCGCCCGAGCAGAAGCCGAGCACCGTCGGCTTGCCGCGCGTGATCCACTCGAGCAGCGGCCACACCGCACACGCGATGGCAGCCGCCAGCGTCGTGGTCATGAACGCGTTGGCGGCGACGCCGTCGGCGGCGACCGCGCTGCCGGCGTTGAAGCCGTACCAGCCGACCCACAGCATGCCGGTGCCGACCGCGGTCAGCACCAGGCTGTGCGGCAGGAACGGCGCGCTGGCCGAAGCCCTTGCGCTTGCCGAGGATCAGGCAGAGCACCAGCGCCGACCAGCCCGACGACATGTGCACGACCGTGCCGCCGGCGAAGTCGATGGCCTTGATCTTGGCGTTGGCGTTCCACACGCCGTTCATGAAGCCGTCGGCGCCCCACACCATGTGCGCCAGCGGGAAGTAGACGACGAACATCCACAGCAGGACGAACGCCATGATCGCCGAGTACTTCATGCGCTCCGCGATCGCGCCGACGATCAGCGCCGGCGTGATGATCGCGAACATCATCTGGTACATCGAGAACACGTTCTGCGACACCCAGGCCGCGTAGTCGCCGTTGGGCGCGGCGTCGACGCCCTTGAGGAACATGAACTGGCCGCTGCCCAGGAACGAGCCCAGGCTGCCGCCCTTGCCGAACACGAAGCTGTAGCCGCACAGCCCACCACAAGACCGTGACCAGGCCGGCGCAGCCGAAGCACTGCGCGATGACCGACAGCACGTTCTTGCGGCGCACGAGGCCGCCGTAGAACAGCGCCAGGCCGGGCAGCGTCATGAACAGCACCAGCGCGGCGCAGGTCATCATCCAGCCGTTGTGGCCCGGGCCCGGCGTGGTGGTCAGCACCTTCGGCGCCGAGTTCGTCAAGTACGCCTCGACATCCAGCACCTTCGCGGACAGCTCGGCCATCGTCAGCGTGGGCGCCGCCGGAGCTGCAGCGGGAGCCGCAGGGGCAGCCGGCGCGGCGGGAGCAGCGGCCGGAGCCGCGGCGGGCGGCTCATCAGCGGCAGAAGGCCGAGCCGTGAGGACCAACATGACCGTCGCGAACGCGACGAAGAGGCCAATGCGTGGGATGGTTTTCATCATGTGCGAAATCCTTTTGGTCCGGGGAAGTGACCGGGGCCCACGTTACGGCGTTTTTGTTTCTCCGATGTTTCGGCCGTGAAAAATCGCCGTATATCCTGGACTCGAGGACTGCATGGCATTGCTGACTGTTCAATTGTTCGGCACGAAGAAGTGCCCGCACACGCGCGCCGCTGAGCGATTCTTCAGGGAGCGCGGCGTCGCGCTGCACTCCGTCGATCTCGCGAATAAGGGAATGTCTGCCGGTGAGCTGCGCAATGTCGCAGCGCGTGCCGGCGGCATGGAAGCGCTGATCGACCGCGAAGGTAAACGCTACGTCGACAAGGGGCTCAAGTACGCGGCGCCGACCGGCCCGCGCATCGAGAAGATGCTGGTCGACGACCCGCTTCTGCTGCGCACGCCGATCGTCCGCAGCGGCGCGCGCGCCACGGTCGGATTCGCGCCCGATGTATGGCAGAGCTGGATTGACGAGGCGCGACGCGGATGAAACCAGATCCCCGCATAAAGGAGATTAGATTGAACGGCATGCACCAGGCACAGGTAACGCCGATCGTCTGTGTCCGCGGTGGCGCCGCGAGGCGCATCGAGGACAGCGTTGCAATCGAGCGGCCGCTGGAGATCCGGGTTCGCATCGGCGCCAGCGAACAGGTGCTGACGACGACGATGCGCACGCCCGGCGAGGACGAATGGCTGACTGCGGGATTCCTGCACGCCGAAGCGATCGTCCATGACGCCAGCGACCTGCTGCTGGTCGAGGCGGTGGGCGATGACGCTGTGGTCGTCGAGCTGGCAGCGAGCGCGGCGGCCGCGGTCGCCGCCAGCGAGCGCCGCTTCGTCACCAGCTCGGCCTGTGGTGTGTGTGGGCGCAGCAGCCTGGCCGGCATGGAGTCGCTCGACCGCATGCCGCGCTCGCACGATCATCCCCGCCTGTCGGCGGCGGTCATCCATGGGCTGCCGGCGGCGCTGCGCGTCGCGCAGGCGACGTTCGAACGCACGGGCGGCCTGCACGCGGCGGGCCTGTTCTCGATGGCGGGCGCGCTGGTCGGCGTGCACGAAGACGTCGGCCGCCACAACGCGGTCGACAAGCTGGTCGGGCGCCTGCTGATGACGGGCCGGCTGCCGGCCGCGGAGCATCTGCTGATGGTCAGCGGCCGCGCGAGCTTCGAGCTCGTGCAGAAGGCGGAGGCCGCCGGTATCCCGATCCTCGCGGCGGTGGGCGCGCCGTCGACACTCGCCGTCGAGCGCGCCGTCGCCGCCGGCATGACGCTGCTGGGGTTCGTGCGCGACGGCGGCTTCAACGTCTACAGCGGCGCCGCGCGCGTCGCCGGCCTGGACGACGCCGTGGACGCTGCGTGAGCGCAAGCCACGACGACGACAGCGACGACCGCCACCTGCGCGTGAAGCCGCCGCCTCACATCGCCGGCGGCGCGGGCGCGCTCACCGCGACGCTGGCCGCGATCTCGGCCGGGCCGGGCCTGGCGCGCGGTAGCCGCGCCCTGCTGCGCATGAACCAGCCCGGCGGCTTCGACTGTCCGGGGTGCGCGTGGCCAGAGCCGGCGGCCGCCGATCGATCGGCGTTCGAGTTCTGTGAAAACGGCGCCAAGGCGCTGGCGTGGGAGGCCGACCGCGCCCGTGCCGACGCGGCGTTCTTCGCGCGCCACAGCATCGCGGAGCTGGCGGCCGCCAGCGACCACTGGCTGGGACAGCAGGGCCGCCTGGTCGAGCCGATGTGGCGCGCCGAGGGGAGCGACCACTACCGGCCGATCGCGTGGGACGACGCGTTCGCGCTGATCGCGCGCACGCTGGCGGCGCTGGACAGCCCCGACCAGGCGCTGTTCTACACGTCGGGCCGCACCAGCAACGAGGCCGCGTTCCTGTATCAGCTGTTCGTGCGCGAGCTGGGGACCAACAACCTCCCCGACTGCTCGAACCTGTGCCACGAATCCAGCGGCGTCGCGCTGAGGCAGGCGATCGGTGTCGGCAAGGGGACCGTGCAGCTCGACGACTTCGCGCGCGCGGACGTCATCCTGATCATCGGCCAGAACCCGGGCACCAACCACCCGCGCATGATGACCACGCTGCAGACCGCCGCGCGCCGCGGCTGCCGCATCGTCAGCATCAACCCGTTGCCCGAGGTCTCGCTGGCCCGCTTTCCGCACCCGCAGAATCCGCTGGAAGCGCTGGGGCCGGGGACGCCGATCGCCAGCATGCACCTGCCCGTGCGCGTCGGTGGCGACGTCGCGCTGCTCAAGGGCGTGATGAAGGAGCTGCTCGAGGAAGACGTGCGCCGCGGCGGCCAGGTCATCGATCACGCGTTCATCGCCGGCCGCACCGAAGGGTTCGCCGCGTTCGCCGACGCGCTGGCCGCCGAGCCGTGGGACGGGCTGTGCGACGCCAGCGGCATCGACCGGGACGCGATGCGCGCGCTGGCCGGGTTGCTCGGCGGCACGCAGCGGATCATCGCGTGCTGGGCGATGGGCCTCACGCAGCACGTGCACGCGATCGCCAACATCCAGGAGGTTGCGAACCTGTTGCTGCTGCGCGGCGCGCTGGGCAAGCCGGGCGCGGGCCTGTGCCCGGTGCGCGGGCACAGCAACGTCCAGGGTGATCGCACGATGGGCATCGACCACCGGCCGCCGGCCGCGCTGCTGGACGGCCTGGAACGACGCTACGGGTTTTCACCGCCGCGGCAGCACGGGCTGGACGTCGTCGGCGCGATCGAGGCGATGGCGGCCGGACGCGCGCGGATGCTGTTCGCGCTGGGCGGCAACTTCCTGTCGGCGTCGCCTGACACCGCGGCGACGGAGCGCGCGCTGGGCGGCTGCCTGCTGACCGCGCACGTGTCGACCAAGCTCAATCGCGCCCACCTGGCCACCGGACGGCAGGCGCTCATCCTCCCCTGCCTCGGCCGCAGCGAGCGCGACGTCCAGGCCGCCGGGCCGCAGTTCGTCACCGTCGAGGATTCGATGAGCTGCGTGCATCGCTCGCAGGGCGTGCTCGCGCCCGCGGGACCTGCCCTGCGCAGCGAGCCGGCCATCGTCGCCGGGCTGGCGCAGGCCGCGCTGGGCGCGGTAGGCAAACGCTCGCGCGTGCGGTGGTCGTGGCTTACCGAGGACTACGATCGCATCCGCGACGACATCGCCGCCGTCATCCCCGGCTTCGAGGACATGAACCAGCGTGTGCGCGCGCCTGACGGCTTCGTGTTGCCGAACCCCGTGCGCGAGGGGCGCTTTCCCACCGACGGCGGCCGCGCGCTGTTCACGGTGCACGCGGTGCCGCGCCCGGCGCTGGCGCCCGGGCAGCTGCTGTTGACCACGATCCGCAGCCACGATCAGTACAACACGACGATCTACGGCCTGGACGATCGCTACCGCGGCATCAGCGGCGGCCGCCGCGTCGTGTTCATGAACGAGGACGACATCCGCGCGCTGGCGCTGGCGCCGGGGACGATCGTCGATCTGACCAGCCGCCATCGCGACGAGACGCGCGTCGCGCCCCGCTTCAGGGTCGTGGCATATCCGATCCCGCGCGGCTCAGCCGCGGCGTATTTCCCCGAGGCCAACGCGCTGGTGCCGCTGTCGCGGTTCGCGCCCGGCAGCCGCACGCCGGCCTCGAAGTCGATCGTCATCGAAGTCACGCCGAGCAGCCATATCGCGTGAGTGACGACCGGCTTTGCCGGGCGGCACTCGTCGCGGGGGATTTAAAGGACCCTTTGAGGGTCCTTTTCTGAACTGAACCACGCCGGATTCAGGGGAAGGCAAGGGGTGACCAAACCCCGGCCGCGGCCCCAGCTTCGATCAGGGGTCAGGGGGGTAGGCAGGATGGGGACACTTCGTAGCGTGGTGGCGACGTTAGTGGTGGCGGTGCTGGGATCAGTCGGCGCCGGTTGCAGCAGCGACATCTTCGACCTGGAGGTCGCGCTGGACGCGCAGTCCTACGCGTTCGACTTCGGCAAGGCGCAGGGGACGATCCCGACCGTCGCGTGTGATCCCGCCGCGCCCGGCGTCTGCGGCAGCGCGCCGCCGATCTCGGTCGATCCGTCGCTGGGTGTGCCGGCGAACGTGGAGGTCTCGCTGGGCTGCGACGGCGGCAGTCGGCACTGCTTCGCGCAGGCGGCGGCGCGTGTGTCGCAGCCGATGGTGGTGCAGGCAGGCGATCTGGCGCGCGAATCGATCTCCTACGTCCAGTTCGCTGACATCGCGTACACGGTGCCCACGAACTCGCTGACGTTTCAGGTTCCGAGCATCGACGTCTACGCCGGGCCCGCCGGCAGCCAGCGCGAGACCGATCCGGGGGTGGCGCTGCTGGGGACGACGGCGGCCATCCCGGCCGGAACGACGATCACCACCGAGCAGCACCTGATCATCGACGACGACACACCGGCGCGGCCGCTGATCGAGGACGCGATCCGGGACCTCGACGAGCTCGCGTTCATCGTCGTGGTGACGCCGCGGATCGACGCGGGCGGCGCGATGCCGGCCGGTGTGATCCGGGTCAACGTCTACCCGAGCGTCGTCGTCAATTTCCTCGATTAGCCGCCCTCGGCCCGCCTAGACGGTTGCGCGCTGCGGCCGGGCCATGGTAGCCGAAGGGAAGCCAGAGCCATGCTTCCCCGCCCCCTCCTGACGCCGACGCTGACGCTGCTCGCCACCGCGACCGCGTTCCTATCATTCGCGGCGCCCGCCCTGGCGGAGCCGGCCTGCACCACGGACAACGTGCTTGCCGGCAAGCAGCCGCACGCGTCGCTGGAGCTGAAGGGTGATACGAAGCGCATCACCGACGGCATCGCCGCGCCGGAGGGCTCGGCGTGGGACGCGCCGATCACGGTCACGCTCGGGTCGGGGGCGGGCTTCATCACCTACGACCTGGGCGAGCTGCGCACCGTGTCGGCCGTCGTCATGCAGGGCGACGCCAACGACGTCTACAAGGTCACCGGCTCCCCCGACGGCTCCGCGGGCAGCTTCAAGGTGCTGGTCGAGGTGCCCAACGTCGTCGCCACCGGGCACGGCCTGCGCACGCGCGCCGTGAAGTTCGACGCCACGAAGGTCCGCTACCTGCGGATCGGCGAGGCGATGGGCGACAACTTCTTCTCGATCTCCGAGCTCGCGGCGTACTGCAAGGCGCCGACGCCGTTCCCGCCGCCGGTGCGCGTCGTCGACGTGCCGCCGCCGCCGGCGCCCGAATCGAGCGCGACGCCCCAGCCCGGCAAGGACACCGGACCGTCGGCGCTGCTGCTCACGGTCATCGCGCTGTCGCTCGTCTACCTGGCGTACAAGATGGTGCTGCCGCGGCCGCCCGAGCCGCCGACGGGGTCGTCCGGCGAGGACGACGACGACGATGAGGACGACGACGACGGCGGCGCCGACAAGAAGGCCAACGCCGACAAGAAGGCCGACGCCGACAAGAAGGCCGACGCCGACAAGAAGGCCGAGCCCAGCAAAGACGCGCCCGGCGGTTCGTCCTCCGACAAATCGTCGACCTAACGCCCGCGCCGATGTCGGGCGACGACAACGGCATCCGCGCCAAGCTGGAATCGCGTCGGGCGGAGGCGGCTTCGCCGCCGCAGCCCATCGCGGGAGGTACGGAACCCTCTGAGGGTTCCGTATTAGATCGGATCGCCGACAGGTTCGCGCGCGACGATCCGGGGAGCGCCGGCCACTTCATCGGCCGCTTCGTCGTGCTGCGGCTGCTGGGGCTGGTCTACCTGATGGCGTTCCTGACGCTGGTCAACCAGGGGCCGGGGTTGATCGGCGCCCACGGCCTGCTGCCGGCCACCAGCTTTGTGGATGCGGTCGCGGCCGAGCTGGGCGGGCGCGGCGCCGCCTTTGTGCAGCTGCCATCGCTGTTCTGGCTGGGCACATCCGACGCCGCGATCGCCGCGGCCGCCTGGACCGGCGTCGTGCTGTCGCTGGTGGTGCTGGCGGGCTACGCCAACGCGCTGATCCTCGCCGTGCTGTGCGCGCTGCAGATCTCGGTCGTGGTCATCGGCCAGGACTTCTACAGCTTCGGCTGGGAGACGCAGCTCGCGGAGACCGGCTTCCTGTGTATCTTCCTGTGCCCGCTCATCGACGGGCGTCCGTTCCCGCGCCGCCCGCCACCGGCCATCGTCGTATGGCTGCTGCGCTGGTTGATCGTGCGCGTGATGTGGGGCGCCGGCCTGATCAAGCTGCGCGGCGACGCGTGCTGGCGCGACCTGTCGTGCCTCGATTTCCACTTCGAGACCCAGCCGATTCCCAGCCCGATGACGCCGCTTTTTCATTTCTTGCCGCCGGCGGCGCACAAGCTGGGCGTGCTGTTCAACCACGTGGTCGAGCTGGCGGCGCCGTTCTTCGTGTTCGGACCGCGACGCATCCGCTACGCGGCGGGTATCGCCATGGCGGCGTTGCAGGTCGTGCTGCTGGCCAGCGGCAACCTGTCGTTCCTCAACTGGCTGACGCTGGTGCCGATCCTCGCCTGCTTCGACGACAGGTTCTGGGCGCGCCTGCTGCCGGCGGCGCTGGTGGCGCGCGCCGCCCGCGCGCGCGCCGCCGCCACACCGTCGCGCGCGCAGGGCGCGGCCGCCGCGGTGCTCGCGATCGCCGTTCTGGTGCTCAGCATCGCCCCGGTGCTCAACCTGCTGTCGGGCAAGCAGATGATGAACACGTCGTTCACGCGCCTGCCGCTGGTCAACACGTACGGCGCGTTCGGCAGCGTCGGACGCGAACGAAACGAGCTGGTGTTCGAGGGGACGACCGATGCGGAGATCAGCGCCGCCACCCGCTGGCAGGCGTACGAATTCAAGTGCAAGCCGGGCGATCCCGCGCGCCGCCCGTGCTGGATGAGCCCGTACCACTACCGCCTGGACTGGCTGCTGTGGTTCGCGGCGATGGGCCGGCCGCGCGATTACCCGTGGGCGGTGCACCTGGTGTGGAAGCTGCTGTCCGCCGATCCCGCGACGCTGGCGCTCCTCGCCCACGATCCGTTTGGCGGCGCGCCGCCGCGCCATGTCCGCGTCGAGCTCTATCGCTACCGCCTGGCGCCGCGCGGCGCCCCGGGCTGGTGGCAGCGAGAACGCATCGGCGAATGGCTGCCGCCCGTGTTGCGCAACAACGTCGAGCTGCGCACCTATCTCACACGTCAGGGTTTTCCGTCCGACTGATTCGAGCTTCCCAACCAGGGCAGTCCTGTATTTGTCGGGCAACGCGACGAATTCGTGCCGGGTAAGTCGTCGGCCTACGACGGATCCAGGAGTGAAACGCGCCGCCCACATCGGACGGCAACGATCGACTCCTTGCGCGGAGGTCACACATGTCACGAGCACACCCACTTCATTTCGCAACCGGAGCGTTCTTGGTTGCACTCGGTTGTGGAAGCCAGCAACCCGATGATTTGAGCATCATTCAATCAGCGCTCGTCGGGGATTCCCTGCCCGGGCTTCAGGTATCGAGCCCCACCCTGCTGGCCGAAGCCGACGAGGCGTTCCGGGCCGTCGAATCGATCAACGACGGTGTCGGTCCGATCTTCAACGAACGTGCCTGCGGCGCCTGCCACCTGGAAGGCGCCGTCGGCGGCTCGGGGCCCAACACCGAGCGGCGCTTTGGCACCTTCGTGGGCGGCATCTTCGATTCGCTGGACGAAGTCGGCGGCACGTTGCGCCAGCTGTTCACGGTCGCCAATTTCAACAACCCCAACCTGCCCGCGGCCAGCCGCGGCCGCTGCCAGCCCGGCAACCCGACGCTGTGCTGCGTCCCAGCGGAGGTCGAGCCGCCGCAGGCGACGGTGCGCAACGTCGGCCGTGTCACCACGGCGTTGTTCGGTCTCGGTCTCGTCGATTCGATCCCCGACGGGTTCTTCGACGCCCTGGCGGCGGCGCAGCCGCCGTCGATCCGCGGCGTGGTCAACCGCGTGCCGGTGTTCCTGCCCAACCCCGGCGATGCCACGCAGGGCCTGCTGACGACACGTGTCGGCCGCTTTGGTTGGAAGGCGGCGGTGCCGTCGCTGACGCAGTTCTCTGCCGACGCGTACAACAACGAGATGGCGATAACGACGCAGAGCTGCTTCCGTGGCACGTCGGTCAATACGTTTGCGCTCGAGAACACACCGAACGCACCGGCAGGAACGATTCTCGACGGATGTGACGACCTGGCGCCTCGCCAGACGGGACCGAATCCGGGTGGGTTGACCGCGGCGCAGTGGGCACAGGTCGACGACCCCGTCGGCGTCTGCGCGGGCAACCGCACCGAGATCCAGGACGACGTCTTCCTGTTCACAGTGTTCATGACCGCGCTGGCCCCGACGCCACGCGGAACTAGCGATCCGATCGCGATCAGCGCCGGCGATCCGCTGTTCACCAGCGCCGGCTGCGCCGGCTGTCACGTGCGTACGACGTTCAGGACGCCGGCGAGCCCGGCGCCGGTCACCATCGACGCGGCGGGCAGCGAGAGCATCCGCGTCCCGGGCAACTTCGCGTTCAATCCGTTCTCCGACTTCCTCAAGCACGACATGGGCACGCTCGGCGACATGATCGGCGACGCGCCGCCCGACGATCCGGCGCAGGGGCTCGGTGACACGGTGGCGACCACGCGCCAGATGCGGACGGCGCCGCTGTGGGGCATCCGCTTCCGCAACCGGCTGCTACACGACGGGCGCTGCCAGGACGTCGCGTGCGCGATCCGTGCCCACGACGGCCAGGGCGCCGCGGCCCGCAACGCGTTCAACGCGCTCAGCGGCACCAGCCAGCACAACCTGGTTCAGTTCGTTCGGTCGTTGTAGGTCACCGGAACCATAGAAGCATCCCCACGGCCGGGGCGGATGCCGCCTCGGCCGTTTTTTGTTCGGTCGACCGTGCCTGCTTCCGGGCGCGCGCTCGACTTATTTGCCACGGCCTTTCTGCGGGGGACCGCGGGCGGTCGAGACCATGGACCTCGGGGCTCGGCCGCTCGCGGTTTTTTACCGCTTGCCGGTTCCCCGCCAGACGTCGATGTCGAGGTCGGCCATCTTCTTGTCCAGCGTCGGCCGCGACAGGCCGAGCGCCTGTGCCGCGCGCGCCTTCACCCCGCGTGCACGGCGCAGCGCGGTCTCGATCTCGGTGCGCTCCAGCGCATCCACCTTGCTGGCCAGCGACGCCGCCGCCGGCGCGGCCTCGCGCGGGGGACCGTCGTCCAGCGACGACGCCACCTCGTCGGCCGACAGCGGCCCGGTCTCACCGGGGGGCCGCAGCACCAGCGCGCGCTCGAGCACGTTGGCGAGCTCGCGGACGTTGCCCGGCCAGCGCCAGCCGCGCAGCGCCTCGAGCGCGTCGTCGCCGATACCGACGTCACGCCGCCCCAGCGCCAGCGCCGCGCGCGCCAGCAACGCGCGCGCGAGCGGCTCGACGTCTTCGGGGCGCTCGCGCAGCGCTGGAACGCGCACGCGGATGACCGCCAGGCGATAGAAGAGGTCCTCGCGGAATCGCCCGGTGCGCACGTCGGCTTCCAGGTCGCGGTGGGTGGCGGCAACGAAGCGGACGTCGACGCGCCGGGGGACCGTCGATCCCACGCGGCAGAACACGCGCTCCTGCACGACGCGCAGCAGCTTCACCTGGATCGCCGGCGACAGCTCGCCCACCTCGTCAAGGAACAGCGTGCCGCCGTCGGCGGCCTCGATGCTGCCGGTGCGCGCCGACACCGATCCCGTGAACGCCCCCTTCTCGTGCCCGAACAGCTCGCTCTCGGCGAGCGATTCGGCGATGGCGCCGCAGTTGACCGCGACGAACGGACCGGCCGCGCGCGCGCTGCGCCGGTGCAGGTAGCTGGCGATCTCCTCCTTGCCGGTGCCGCTGTCGCCGTTGATCAGCACCGTCGAGCCTGCGGGCGCGGCCGCGTCGACGATCTTCAGCGCCGCTCGCCAGGGCGCGCTGACGCCAATGGGGGCGCCCGGGCCCGCGTCCCCGCCGCCCTCCCCGGCCGCGGCAGCGCCGGTCTTGCCGGTGGCGGCGCGCCGGCCCGACGACGGGATGTGGCCCGCGAGCGCGAACGCCGCCGCGAAGCAGTCCAGCAGCGCGGCATCTTCAGCGGTGTACGCGGGACGCTCGCGATCGACGTGCAGGAAACCCGCGACGTCGCCGGCGATCAGGATCGGCGCCACCGCGACCGCGCGGATCTGGTTGCGCACCACGCTGCGCGCCTGGCGCAGCTCGCGATCCTCGACCGCGTCTTCGACCGCGACGCCGCGCCGGCGGCGCGCCGCCAGGTCCAGGACCGTGCGTGACACCGATACCGTCGCGTCGGCGGCGCTGCCCACCAGCGGGCGCGCCAGCGACGCCGCCGCGTCCCACAGCAGCACGAAGCTGCGCTTGGGCGCGAGCGATCGCTCCATCGCGGCCAGCACCGCCCGCGCCGCCGTTTCCAGGTCGCGGCATGCCGCCAGCTCGACCGCCAGCGCCGCCGCCGCGTCCAGCCGCGCCGTCCCCTGCGCGGGCGGCGCGCCCGCATCCGCCGCCAGCGCGGGCGCCGCCGCGCTCCCCGGCGTCACGATCAGCGTCGCGTCGCCGAACCGCGCCACCGCGGCGTCGCCGCCGCCGTCGACGACGAACAGCGAGTCCCCGACGGCGACCTCGTCGCCCGGGGCCAGCTGCCGCGGCGCCTTCAGCCGCTCGCCGTTGACGAACGTGCCGTTGTGGCTGCCGAGATCCTCGACCTCCAGCTTGCCGCGCTTGGCGGTGAACCGGCAGTGCTGGCGCGACACCTTGCCGTCGACGAGCTGCAGATCCGCCTCCGACGAGCGGCCCAGCGTCGCCTGCTTGTCGATCTCCAGCCGCACGCCCCGCTTGGGACCGAACAGCGCGAGCAGCACCGGCACGGCTTCATCATACAAGCGTGCCCCGCACGGCCCAAAAGCGGCCGCCGGGGCACCCTGCTGACCGGCACCAGCCGGTCAGCGCCGGTCGTCCTAGAACGCTAGAACGCGACGCCGATCTGACCGCTGATGCCCCAGGTGTTCAGGCCGCTGTTGTTGCTGCCCGTGCGGAGCAGGTCGTTGTAGTAGGTCTGCCGGTAGGTGAAGCGCGCGTCCGCCATGAACGCGCGGTAACCCACGGCGAATCCGCCGCCGAAAGGCACCGTCATGACGTTGTCGGTGTCAGCGACGGACGCCGAGACGGAGGCGGTGTTGGTCACGTTGTAGTGCGAATAGCCAACGCCCCCGAAGGCGAACGGCTCGAGCAGCGTCGCCCGCGCCATGATCGGGACGTTCAGGCGCAAGGTGCCTTCGACGCCGTTGGCCAGCAGCACCGCGGTGTTCGACAGCCCGAGCGCGTCGATGCTATGCGCGGCGCCCAGGTAGGCCGCCTCGCCGCCGATGTACTTGCGCGTCCCCGCGACGAAGCGCGCGTTCCACGTGCCGCCCGGCCCGGTCATGTTTTGCATGCCGTTGCTGGTGAACTCCTCGAAGCCGCCGCCGACCAGCAGGCCAGTGCCCAGGCCGGACGACCACGTGTGAGTGGGCTGGTACGGACGCTCGGCCGGATACGGAATCGGCTGCGCGGCCACCGGCACTGACATCTCCGAGACGCCGTTGTTCAGATGCGGCGTCTGCGCCTCGGGCGCCAGCTGCTCGCCGCCCGGCGTCGGTACGGGCGCTGGTGTGCCCCCGCCCGTCGTCGCCGTCGGAGGCGGAACCTTCGTGGGCGGAGCCGCCGGCGGCGGAGCCGTCTTGACGTCGACAGTGGGCGGCGGCTGCCCCGGCACCTGCTCGACTTCGACCTTCACGTCGCCGGGCGTGGTGATGGTCGTCGTCGACGGCGCGGGCACGACCCGCGTATCCGTCGTCGTCCCAGGCACCATCGGCTGGGTCAACTTCGTGTCCGCCGGCGGTTGCGGCTTCACCTCGATGTCGATGTCGCCCTGAGCCGTCGGCGGCGCGACTGGCTGCGCCTGCCCCGGGATGCCCCCCGGCGACGCGTCCTGCGCGTGGGCGACTCCCCATCCGAACACCAGCGCGATCACGCTGATCGCGGCAACCATCCCCCTTTTCATGCCCCTCCCCTTTCCTTCGAAGCCACCCACCACGACGGCTCCCCCGAGAGCCAGACAGCCGCAGGTGATCCGACGTAGTTCCTTGTCGTAGATCTGTCCACTCGCGCCACATCCACAAGGGAGCGGCCTGATCCGCCAGCGATGCAAACATACGGACGAGCTTGGGTTTTCCCTCACGTTCGTCTCAGGGGTTCGACTAGCATCGCTCCCTCTCGTGGCCCGAAGTCTGAGCCTCGCCGCTGGTTTTTCGCTGCTGATTACCGTCGCGGCGTGCGCGCCCGAGGAGACCCCGCCGGGCGAAGCCGTGGCGTTCGATCCCTGCCAGCCACTGCTGCTGATCCCAGACCCGGCAGCGACGGCCACCGAACGCGACGGCATCACCGCGGGCGCCGCCCTGTGGAACGCGATCGCGGGAACGCGACTGACGGTCGCCGACGCCGAGGCCGCCGCCTACACCTCCGGGGACGTCTTTCTGCCGATTCATTTCCAGTCCGCCGCCGCCGCCTTTCACGGCCTTTACGACCCGACAAACGGCCAGGTGTTCATCAACACGGACCTGGGTGGCGGAGCGCAGGCCGTGACAATCGCTCATGAACTCGGTCACGCCTTCGGCCTGGCCCACGTGCCCAGCGGGGAGCGGCGATCGGTGATGAACCCCGGCAATCTGAACATTGAGCCGAATGCCGACGACGTCGCCACCTTAGCTCTACGCTGGGGCGCGTGTCGTGAACCGGCCTCTCCATAAAATAGTCCTAGCCGCGGTGACAGTGGCCATCGCGGGGTCGGCCCGCGCCCAGGTCCGCGAGCCGAACGGCATCAACGTGCCGGCGCCGCCGAATCCGGCCAACTGCGCGACCATGACGTGCGCGCCCGCCGCCGGCATCCCGCGCACCTGCTCGGACGGCCGGTGCGAGACCCGGCTGCAGAACTACTTCACCGCGCAGGGAGAGACGCTGAACGAGATCACCAACGCGTCGACCGAGCCCGGTGTGTTCCTGCCGCTGTGCGATTTCTCCGCGACGCTGGTCCTCAGCGAGTCGCAGGCGCAGGCCGGGCTGGCCTGGTACAACCAGCCCGCGACGCCGACCGGCGCACCCACGCCGCTGCACGCGATCGGCCCCGCCGTGCTCGCCGTCGGGCAGGTGATCAGCAGCGCCGACGTGCGCAGCGATCCCGCCTACGCCGGCGGGCTGATCGGCTTCGCGCTGATGAAGACCTTCAACGGCGTGCCGACGCCGGTCTACTACTCGGAGTACCGGCGCAACGCGAACTGCACCCAGTGCACGATGCCCGGCTACTGGAAGATGGCGCTGTCGTACCAGTCGAGCCTGGACGTCACGTCGTATTACGTGGCGTTCGAGGACTGGGAAGGCGCCAACGACAGCACCTGGTTCGGCAACGACGGCGACTTCAACGACAAGGTCTTCAAGATCACCGGCGTGACCTGCGAAGGCGGCGGCGAGACGTGCACGACGGAGAAGCCGGGCGTGTGCGCGATGGGCGTCACCGAATGCCGCGTGGGCGCGCCCGTGACCTGCAAGCAGGTGGTGATCGAGGGCGCCGAGAAGTGCGACAACCTGGACAACGACTGCGACGGCCAGGTCGACGAGGGCGACGGCCTGTGTGCGGCCGGGCGCGTGTGCAGCAAGGGCGTGTGCATCCCGCAGTGCGACGACAGCGAGTTTCCGTGCGCCATCGGCCTGCGCTGCGACACCGACGGGCTGTGCAAGGATCCGGCGTGCGCCAACGTCGATTGCCCTTCCGGGCAGGTCTGCCAGCGCGGCTCGTGCGTCGGCGGCTGCACGGGCGTCGTCTGCCCGCTGGGGCAAGAGTGTGTGCCCCAGCTGGGCGCGTGTGTCGATCTGTGCGCGGGCAAGTCGTGCCCCGGGGCCGTGTGCGAGCGGGGCGTCTGCGTCACCGCTTGCCGCTGCCGCGTGTGCGCGTCCAACCAGACGTGCGCCGCCGATGGGCGCTGCGTGGAGACCGGCTGCGAGGGGAAGACCTGCAACGCGGGTCAGGTCTGCCGAGCCGGTAGCTGCATCGACGCGTGCCAGGGGGCGATCTGTCCGGGCGGCGCCGAGTGCAAGAACGGCATTTGCGATGCGCCGCCGCCGCCCGAGCCGGCCGGCGTCGGCGGTGGCGGTGGCACCGGCATCATCATCACCGGCCTCGCGGGCCGCGGCGGCAGCACAGGCGTGACCGGCGCGGCCGGCAGCGCGGCCACGACGGGCGCCGCCGGCGCCACCGGCGCGGCTGGCACGGCCGGCACCGGGCCCAAGGGTCGCGGCGGCACGGTGGGTTGTGGTTGCGCCGTCGATGGCACGACGCCGGCCGCAGTCGGCGTGCTGGCGCTGCTGGCGATCGCGGCGCTGACGACGCGGCGATCGCGTGCACGAGCACGACGCTAGCCGAGGCGGCTTGCCCGCGTTCCCCGCTAGTACGTGAACAGCGCGATGCCGGCGGTCGCGCCGACGTAGGTGTCGGCGGCCGCGCGGTACATGATCGTCGTCCCCGCCGACGGGGCGCCGAACGTGAAGCTGTAGCGGCGGAACGGGACGGCGGCGTAGACCGCGAACCAATCCTTGATCATGAAACGCGCGCCCGCCTCGACATGGAACCCCTTCATCTCAGCCGGCGCCTGCGCCGAGATCTGATCCATGCCGCCCGCGACCCCGAGCCCGATCAGGTAGCCGCCCGACAATGACACTGCGAGTGCCTCCGTCGCCGCGACGCGGATGTGGAAGTCCGCCGACACATACGATGTCTTGATGTCCGCGAAGCACGGCGCCGTCTCGGCCGTGAGGCAGCTCGACGGCGCGAGCGGCGACATCCGCTTGAGATCCGCCGACATGTTGCCGTAGCCGAGTGCGGGTATCAGCACGACGTGCTCACCCACCGGGATGGCGTAGCGAGCGTCGAAGCCCCACCGCCCCTGGCTGACCGGATACCCGGTGAACATGCCGCTCATCCCCTGGGTGATCGCGTCGCCGTTTTCCTTGGCGTAGGAGCCGCCGATGCCCAGCGTCCTGAACCAGCCGTTCGGTTGCGTCATCAGCGGATAGGCCTCGAGGCCTATCTGGTAGCCAATGCGGAAGCTGCTGTCCCCCTGCATGGTCGGCAGGTCGTAAGAGAAGCTACGCTTCTGCATCGATGTGCCGAGCTCGAAGTTGATGAGGCGCGGCAGGATCGGCGGCAAGCTGGGGATCACGTCCTCGACGTCGTCGTCCTCTTCCTCCACGACGCGCTTCCGCTTCTTGACGACCTTGGCCCCGTCTTCATCGTCGTCATCCTCTCCTTGAGCCTCGTCGTCCTCCTCCTCCTGACCGTCCTCCATCATGATCGGCTTGCGACGGCGGCTCGCAGGCGCCTTTTCGGTCTTCGCAGGAGCTGGAGCGCTGGGCGAGCGCAGCAGCTCCTCCTCGGATTGCTCGTAGTCGGCGTCTGACTTACGCGCCGGCCGCGGCTTCCCCGGCTTCTTGGGGGCCCACAGCCCAGCCGCGAGCCTGGTCGCAGGCTCGACCTTGGCGTGCGCGAGCGCCGCCGTGGGCGCTGGCGAGGACTCGAACGAGGCGCCGGTGAAGCTCAGCACCATCGCCGATACGACGGTCGCGGAAGGGAAAAACATGGGGGCCGTTCCGACGGAGGCGGAGGAGCGAGACTAACGCTGTCAGCGGCTGGTCGCAACGGTGATGTGACAATCTGCAAGCCGGGATCGCCCCGAGGCGATCGCGGGTGGTGGCCCGCTGGGTTCGAGGGTAGTCTCCGCCTTTCTGGCAAACGGGGGGAGGCGTCCGATGTCAAAGGTACTGCTGGTTCTGGTGTTGGTCCTCGGTGCGGCGGGAGCGTATGTCGCCACGCGGCCCGACGCGTATCACGTCGAACGCTCGGTGACTGTCGCGGCACCCGCGGCTACCGTTTTCGGCGTCGTCGATGATCTGGCGACGTGGAAGGACTGGTCGCCGTGGGACAAGCGCGACCCGGCGATGAAGAAGACGCTGACGGCGACGACGACCGGCGTCGGTGCCAGCTATTCGTGGGAAGGGAACAAGGAGGTCGGCAAGGGCAAGATGACCATCATCGACTCCCGGCCCAACGAACGCGTCGCCCAGAAGCTGGAGTTCATCGAGCCGTTCCAGTCGATCGCCGAGGTGTCGTTCGCCTTCAAGCCTGACAGCGTGGACAGCACCAAGGTCACGTGGGCGATGGACGGCAAGCACAACTTCATCAGCAAGGCGATGAACGTCGTCAAGCCGATGGACAAGATGATCGGCCCCGACTTCGAAGACGGACTGGCCGGACTCAAGCGCGTGGCCGAGGCGCGCAAGGCGGCTGCCCCGCCGCCGCCGCCACCCGTTCCCGTCGCCGAAGCTGCGCCCGCGAAGCCGTCCGAGACCGTGGCCACCGAGAAGAAGGCGCCGGCGCCCGCCGGGGCCAAGAAGCCAGGCAAGTAAGCCGGGCTCGAGCGGCACGCCCCCCGATGGCCGGCACGTCCGCGGTCGACAAGATTCGCGCGCTGCTCGCGAGCGACGCGCATGAACGGCAGATCGCCGCTGCGATCGTGCTCGGCGAGATCGGGGCGCGCGACGCCGCCGTGATCGACGCGCTCGCGGCGGCGGCGGCCGACGGCGTGCCGCCCGTGCAGCGGCACGCGCTGGAGGCGCTGGCCCGGCTCGCGCCTGGCAGGGCCGCGCGCAAGCTGATGCCGTGCGTGCTCGCCTGCCTGGCGTCGCGCGACGACACCGTTCGGCGCGCGGCGGTGGACGCGGCGATCGCGTTCGGCGACGACGCGGTGGCGCCCGTGCGCCAGCGCCTGGCGGAGGTCGGCGACCCCGCCCTACGGCGCGCGCTGGAAGAGGTGCTCGGCCGCGTCGGCGGCAAGGATGCGTTCGCGGCGCTGCTCGTCGCGCTGGACACGCCGGACATCGAGGCGGCGCGCGCCGCGGCGCTGGCCGTGCGCCAGCGCATCAAGGAGACAACCGCCACTCCACGCGAGAAGGCGAGCTACCTGGCGCAGGTCACCAAGTTCATACAGGCAAAGGCGAAGGCGAGCGCCAGGGCCAACGCCAAGACCAACGGGACGTCCGCCAGCCTGGCGCCGCTCACCGGCGGCCTCAAGATCCTCGGCTTCCTGGAGGATCCGGCGGCGGTGCCGACGCTGCTGACGTTCGCGCGCGACAAGCGCCAGCCGGCGGCCGTGCGTGAGGAGGCGATCGTCGCGCTGCGCTTCGTCGCGCGCGGCAAACCAGGAGCGCGCGTCGCGGTGGCGCTGCAGGAGCTGGCCGAACGCGCGCCCGCGGAGCTGGCCCGCCCTGCCCTGTACACGATGGCCAGCCTGGACATCCCGGGGGCGCTGGTCCCGCGGCTGAAGAAGCTGGCGCTCGGCCGCGAGCCCGAGCGGGCGCTGCTGGCCATCGAGCGGCTGGCGCAGGTGACGCTGCCGGCCGGCGCCGACGCGCTGGCGGCGGTGCTGACCGCGACCGAGGACCGCGTGCGGGCGGAGGCGGCGGCCGCCGCGCTCGGCGCGCGCCCGGAGGGTGCGCTCGCGCTGGCACGCGCGCTGATCGCGGCGCGCGACGGCGAGCGGGCCGCGTTGCTGGCGCGCCTGCTGCGCCCGCGCCTGCGCGCGCTGACCGAAGCGGGCGCCGCGGGCAAGAAGCTGGCGAAGGCGCTGGTGGCGAACGCGCTCGCACGCATCGGCCAAGGAGGCGCCGGCGCGGGCGGCGACGCACTGCTGTCGCTGGCGCGCGAGATCGATCGCGACGCGACCGGCGCCGGGCTGCGCGTGCTGGCCGGCAAGCTGCAGAAGCGAAAGCGACGGCGAGCAAGCGCTGGCGGTGCTGCGGCTGGTGGGGCGCGCGAACGACGCGACGCCCGACGACGGCTACGCGCTGGCCGCCGCCGAGCTGCGCGCCGGGCGGCGCGACGAGGCGCTGGCGATCGTGCAACAGCTCGTCGAGCGCGGCTTCGATCTGGCGGCTGCCCTACGCCGCGACCGCCTGGTCACACCCGAGCAGCGCTACCAGGTCGGGTTCTCGCTGGTCGAGCGCCGGCATCCCGCGGGCGAAGAGGTGCTCACCGATCTCGCCGGCAGCGGCCGCAGCAAGATCGCGTCGATGGCGAAGGCCAAGCTCAAGTCTGCGGGCTACTCGTAGCGTCGCTGTCGGCGGCGGCGATCGCCACCGCCGGCGCCGCCAGCAGCTCCTGCGCGGCCTGCACCGCCTGCGTGGTGCCGGTGATGATCAGCGTGTCGCCGTTCGTCATCACCTCGTCACCGGTGGGATAGATGACGTCGGCGGGCTCGCGATCGATGGCGATGACCGTCGCGCCCGTGAGCCCGCGCAGATCGATCTGCTTGAGCGTGCGGCCGATGGCGGCCGAGCCGGCGGCGAGCCGGATGGTCGTCGCGTTGCCCAGCCCGGGCAGCATCGCCGGCAGGCCGTGCGCCGGGGTCGGCTGCCTGTTGATCGACGCCGGCGTGCCGCTCTGCGACGCCAGCGCTTCCAGCAGCACCTGCGCGCCCGCGCGCACGTGGCCGTGCAGGTTGGTGGCGCTGCGCCACAGCGGCACGATCAGCAGCAGCAGGCCGAACAGCAGGATCGACATCGCCGGCACCCGCGGGATGAAGGGCTGGGTCAGCGCGATGATCGGAATGCCGGCGACGAGCAGGATCGCGATCTGCAGCGTCACCAGCAGCGCCCGGCGCGGGGCGGCCGCCAGATCGATGCCCCCCTCCACGCCGGGAGCGGGGAGCGCCTCCACGGCCAGCGCGATGCCCAGCGCGCGTGCGATGCGGATCGCGCCGAGCACGAACGGGATCAGCAGCGCCACCGTCGCGGCGCCGACCGCCAGGCGCGCCAGCCCCGGATCGAAGCGACCGATTTCGGCCGCGATGCCGAGGGCGCGCGGCGTGCTCAGCGCGGCCGCGATGATGATGGCAGCGACCACCGCTATGTCGACCGCCAGCAACACGACCAGCCGCCGGATCCTCGTCCACGACGTCCGGTGCTCGCGCGTGGAGCGCAGCCCCTGTACCCAGGCCCCGTACAGCGCCGCGTAGGTCTGCATCGAATGCGGCAACCGCCTGTCGACGTACGACGCGGCCCGCCCCGACGCACTTATCATCCACGGCGTCAGCAACGTGGTCAGCGCCGATACCGCGACGGCGACCGGGTACAGGAAGTGGCGCGTCACGCCCAGCGACAGGCCGACGCCGGCGATGATGAACGAAAACTCGCCGATCTGCCCCAGGCTCAGCGCCGCCTGCACCGACGTCCGGACCCCGTAGCCGGCCAGGAACGTCCCGACCGTCACGCCCACCAGCTTGCCGACGACCACCACGGCGGTCAGCACCAGCACCGCGAACTTGTGCTGCCAGACCAGCACCGGATCGATCAGCATGCCCACCGATACGAAGAACACGGCGGCGAACACGTCGCGCACGGGCTCGACCCGGTGCTCGATGATCTTCGCGGCGCCCGACTCGGCGACCAGCGCGCCGGCCAGGAACGCCCCCAGCGCGACCGAATACCCGGCCCAGCGCGCCATCAGCGCCAGCCCGAACGCCAGGCCGACGGCGGCCACGACCGTGGTCTCGTCCCGGCGCAGGCGCACCACCGCCCGCATCAGCCGCGGCACGAGGAACATGCCGCCGACCAGCACGACGGCCAGGAAGCCCGCCAGCTTGCCCAGGCTGACGGCCAGCTTGCTGGCCGACAACCCGGCGCCCGAGGCGACCGCGGTCAGGATGGTGAGCAGGACGATGGCGATCAGGTCCTCGACGATGAGGATGCCGAACACGATCTCCTGCAGCCCTTTCGTCCCCTTCTGGTCCTTCTGGTCCTGGAACGCCTTGACGATGATCGTGGTGCTGGAGATGGCAACCGCGGCGCCGCAGAACAGCGCCTCGTACTGCGTCCAGCCGAACGCGCGCGCGACCAGATAACCGAGCCAGACCATCAGGCTGGACTGGATGACGGCGATGACGCCGGCGGTGGGCGCGACCTTGATCAGCTTGCGCAGGCTGAATTCCAGCCCCAGCGAGAACATCAGCAACGTGACGCCCAGCTCCGACAGCTCGTGGGCGATGTGCTCGTCGGCGAACAGCGGAAACGGCAGGTGCGGCCCGACCAGCAGCCCGGCCAGCAGGTAGCCCAGCACCACCGGCTGGTGCAGCCGCTGGAACACGGTGGTCGTGACCGCGGCGACGAGCATGATGATCGCCAGGTCCGTGAGTAGATCGACGCCGTGCGCGGGCATTGCGCCCGACAGTGTAAGGTCTCGGCGCCGGAACTCGACGCCCGCAACTCAGTTTTTCTGTCGGCGGACTACGGATACGAGAACGCGGTGACCAGATCGCCTACGCCGGCGCCGAGGTTGGCGCCGAGGCCGACGCCCAGATCGGTCGCCGCGAACGAGCGGTTCGAAGTTGTCGAATGCGCGCGGGTCGAGCGACACTCACTTCACATGCGAACGATCGTCCAGCGCGTCACGCGCGCCGAGGTGCGCGTCGGCGACGCGCATGTCGCCGGCATCGGAGCGGGCCTGTTGCTGCTGGTCGGCGTCGACAAGGAAGACAGCGAGGCGGACGCCGACGCCACCGCGCGCAAGGTCGCGGCCCTGCGCATGTTTCCAGGACGCACGCCGATGGACGTCACGGTCGCGGAGACCGGCGGGGCGTGCCTGGTCGTCAGCCAGTTCACGCTGTGCGCCGCGCTGGGCAAGGGCAACCGCCCCAGCTTCGAGCCCGCCGCCGAGCCGGCGCGCGCCGAGCCGCTGTACCTGCGCGTCGCCGAGGCGCTGCGCGCCACCGGGCTCACCGTCGAGACTGGACGCTTCGGCGCCGACATGAAAGTTGAGCTGGTCAACGACGGCCCGGTCACCTTCGTGCTCGAAACGCGCGCCGGTGCGCTCGTTAAGTAGAAAGAAGGCGGAGCATCCGTGATCACGACGGCGCATGCCGGGAATCAGCCGCGTCAGGTTCCGCCATGCTGCCGCCGTCGATTCGATGATAGAAGGCGCTCCACATGAAGGCGGCGCTGATTGCGGCGATCGTCTGCGCCCCGCTCGCCGGACCGCACATGGTCCTGGACCCGAGCGGCACGCAGCACCTGGCGGTCGAGGGACGACCGTTCCTGATGCTGGGGGGCGAGCTCGGCAACTCGGCCGCGGCGACCGCCGCGTGGGTGAAGCCGCTGTTTCCGAAGCTCGCGGCGATGAAGCTCAACACCGTCCTCGTCCCGGTGTCGTGGGAGCTGATCGAGCCTGTGGAAGGCAAGTGGTCGTTCGATCTGGTGACCGATCTGATCCGCGAGGCGCGCCGCAACAAGCTGCGCGTCGTGCTGCTCTGGTTCGGCAGCTGGAAGAACGGCATGTCCAGCTACGTGCCCGCCTGGGTGAAGACGGATGCGAAGCGATTTCCGCGCGCGGAGGTGACGGCCGGGCGGCCCGTCGAGGCGCTGTCGGCGTTTTCGGACGCCAACCGCGACGCGGATGCGCGCGCGTTCACGGCGCTGATGACGCACCTGCGCAAGGTCGACGAACGGCAGCGGACGGTGGTCATGGTGCAGGTGGAGAACGAGGTCGCGATGATCGACGCGGCCGCCGACCGCAGCGCGACGGCGACGGCGCGCTTTCGCGACGCCGTGCCGCCCGAGCTGATGAAGCACCTCGCCGCCAACCGCGCGTCGTTGCAGCCGGAGCTGGCGCGCGCCTGGAAGCAGGCGGGCGAGCGGGCGGCGGGGACGTGGCAAGAGGTGTTCGGCAAGGGCGTGGCGACCGACGAGCTGTTCATGGCGTGGTACTTCGCGCGCTATGTCGATGCGGTCGCGCGCGCGGGCGGCAAGGCGTACGACCTGCCGCTGTTCACCAACGCGGCGCTGAACCGGCCGGGCAAGTTGCCCGGGCAATATCCGAGCGGCGGGCCGCTGCCGCACCTGTACGACGTGTGGAAGGCCGGCGCGCCCACGCTGAGCCTGCTGGCTCCGGACATCTACCTGCCCAACTTCGCCGAGTGGTGCGATCGCTACTGGCGCCCCGCGAACCCGCTGATGATTCCCGAGGCGACGAACGACGGCGACGCGGGTTTGCTCGCGCTGTATGCCGCCGGGCGCGGCGCGATCGGGTTCTCGCCGTTTGCCGTCGAATCGATGACCGACGCCGCCGCGGCGTCGCTGACCCGCAGCTACACGATGCTGGGCGGGCTGGCGCCGTTGCTGACCGTCGCGACGCCCAACCAGCGAGCCGGCGTACTGCTGGAAAAGCAGAGCCCGACAACCAAGATCACGGTGGGCGGCAACGAGCTGACCGTGTCACACGACTACACGTTCCCGTGGGCGGCGCCGGCACGCCACGATCCGACATGGCCGCGCGGCGGCGGCCTGGTGCTGGCGGTCGGCCCGGACGAATATGTCGTCGCGGGCAACGGCATCATCGTGACCTTTCCGCCGTCGGCGGGCATCGAGCGCGTCGACGAGGGGCGCTACGACAATGGCGAGTGGACTGCGATTCGCCGCCTCAACGGCGACGAGACCCACCAGGGCCGCCAGGTGCGGCTCGTGATGGGCAGCTTCGGGCTGCAGCGCGTGAAGCTGTATCGGCTGAAGTAGATGCGCGAGGCCCCTCTCCCCTCCCTCTCCCCGCTTCGCGGGGCGAGGGCGAACAGTTCCAGTGTTTCAGGCGCTTCTCGTCACTCACAGTCGAGGAACGTCAGGTCGTCGAACCACATGTCGTAGGTCTGGTTGGGGCCGACGGACCAGTTGATGCCGATCAGCTTGGCGGGTGTGACCGACATCGGACGCGGATTTCCCCAGCCCGGCTCCTGGTCGGCGGTCGAGAACATGACCTTGTATTCCTTCCACTCCTCGGTGAGCGTCAGATCCTTGCCGAAGTGGTTCCAGCACGTCGTGCAGATGCCGGCGTCCTTGTGCGTGTTCACGTCGCCGATCTTGAAGCGAACCTTTTTCGTCGATCCGGGGGCAACCTTGGCCTTGAACGAGAAGCCGGCGTATTTCGACGCGTCGTAAAGCGTCCCCTGCTCGTTGACGAAGTTCGCGCCCAGCTGAACGCCCCACGATCCGTCTTCGGCGGTGCCCTCCGCGGTCTTGCCGCTCATGTGCATCGCCAGCTCCGATCCCCCGGCGCCCGGCTCCACCGTCTGCATGTCGATCGTCGAACCCTTGGGATCCTTGGCGCTGAACCAGAAGCCGTCGCGGCCGGACGACTTCGTGAGCTGCGTGTTGCCGTCCTCGAAATCGTCGAGCGCGCCGTCATCGGCGGGGCGCGTCGCGCGGCAACGTTTGATCGGCGCCGTGCCACCCGGTCCCGCCGTCGGCTTTGCGGAAACACCAATGTTGCAACCGCCGGACGGCAACGCCGCAATCACCACGACGGCGGCAGCAGTAAAGAGAGTTTCAAATCGAGATCGAGAAGTCATGAGGCCGCCTAATATACCCGCGACCGCCCGAGGCGATCTCATTGCCAGCGCGGACAATGAATCTGCAAGAGTCCTTGAGCTTGGGAGCATTCATCCGTTAAAAGGGGGCCCACTTATGGGTCGACCTTGGGCAGCCGTCGTCGCACCGCTAGCGGCGATTGCGCTCGCCCTGCTGCCCGCGCGCGTGATGGCGTGGCCGGTGCCCGTGCCCGCGGCGTCGCCTGCGGCGCCCGCAGAGCCGGCGGCACCGACGCCGCCGCCGGCCGCGACGGCCGCGCCCGCCCCCGATGCGACAAAGAAGCCCGACGCGCTCGCGCCCGCCGCGGCGCCGCAACCGGTGCCGCCGCCGCCGGCGCTGGCGCCGCCGGTCGCGGAGCCACCACCGGCGCCGCCGTCACCGATCGATCGGCCGCTGCTGACCAAGGACGTTCTCCCCGAAGCGGGCTACGTGCCGGGCTACCGCCGCGTCCCGTCGCTGGGCATGCCGCCGCAGGCGCCGCAGGTCGGCGCGCTGCCGGGCGGCCTGACGCCGGGCTTCTCCGCGCCGATGCCGCCCAACGACTGGGTCTTCCAGTGGACCGGGTTCATGAACGTCACCGCGCAGTTCGGCATCAACCAACGCCCGGCGACCGCGGACGGCCAGCGCACCACCGTGTTCCACGTCCCGCCGCAGGTGATCGACGAATATCAATCGTTCGTCGGCACGTCGACGATGCCGGGCAGCTGGGTCCAGATGAACTTCCGGTACGGCAACCGGGACGTGACGGCGAACCTGACGCTGTCGACATGGAACCCGTCGCAGCCCACCACCTTTTATCAGCTGGGCAGCCAGGGCTTCGTCAACAACGCGTACATCACGTACAACATCCCGGCGATCGGCAAGCTGCGGCTGCGCACCAACCTCGGCTACTTCTTCTACAACTACGGCAACCTGGGCCAGTACACGGCGGGCATGTACCAGATGCCCTACGTCGGCGGCGCGCGCGGCGTCGGCGGCCTGCTGATCGCCGAGTATCCGCTGACGCCGGAGGTTGCGCTGTTCGCCGAGGAAGGCTTCATGGGCAACCGCAACGGCCGCTCGCCGGCCGGCAACGCCCCCGCCAACCCGAACAGCAGCGTCGATCCGTCGTTCCCCGCGTCGTACGTCCAGCACCTGCACGTCGGCATCACCCGCAAGACCGACTACACGCTGAAGCTGGCGCTGCACTGGATGTTCAACTTCGCGCAGGACGACCGCGTGCAGTACCACGTCAACGGCAACCCGCTGCCCGACAACATGGTCACGCGCGGCATCGACGAATCGCACGTCCCCGACGGCCGCATCAACGTGCTGGGCATCGACGCGTCGATGTCGCATCCGATCTACGGCTTGCTGGCGATCGGCGGATCACACATCAACGCGCACCACGCGTACCCGCTGCGCGGCCTGCTGACCTTCGGCGGTGAAGGCCGCGACCTGACGGAGCGCTGGCTGGGCGTCGACAACGGCGGCACGGGCCAGGTCAACGTCGTCGGCCTCAACTGGAGCGGCAGCCTGGGCCGCATCCTCAGCGGCGACAAGCCGTTCGACGCCAACGGACCGGACCTGCTGTTCAACGCGGGCGCGGTGTTCGCAACGTCGCGCACGCCGAGCATGTGCGGCGACGCGCTCGCCTGCTTCGACAACCGCCACCGCTACAAGTTCGGCGTCGACGGCCTGTACGCCTTCATCCCGTACATGGCCGCGGGTCTGCGCGTCGACCGCGTCGTGCCGAACTCGAAGGACTCCAGCGAGACTTTCGAGGTCGTCGCCGCACGCCTGATCTTCAAGACCAACTGGCAGAGCCGCGAAAGCATCATGCTGCTCTACGCCAAGTGGTTCTACGGAACGAACACCCACGCTGAGAACAGCTCCGTCGTCGTCCCGCGGATCGACGATCAGCTCGTCGCGATCAACGTCAACATCTGGTGGTGAAAGCCATGCATCGTCTAAAGAAGATCGGGTCATATGCGCTGGTGGCGCTGAGCGCGGGTGCAGTTGCGACGGCGCATGCTCAGCAGCCGGTGAAGCCGCTGGCGCCAGCGTCGGTGCCGGCGTCGCCGGCCGACGTGGCGCCACCAGGCTCCGAGGGCTCGCTGAGCCTCGATCCGACGACGCCGCAGGTGGCGGCGCTGCCGGGCGGCGTCACGCCCGCGTACGGACAGAAGTCGCAGAGCGACGGTGAATGGCGCTTCGACTTCCACGGTTTCCTGACCGCGCCGCTCGCGATCGGCATCGGCAGCCGCGCGATGCCCACGACCGACCAGTCGGGCACCACGCTGCACACACCGCCTGCCGTCCCCGACGACCGCGAGACGTTTTCACACACCGGTGTCGTGCCGACGACATATGCGCAGCTGAACTTCTCGCAAGGGACCAGCCTGGTCAGCGCCCACATGAGCATCCTGGCGCGGCAGGCAAACGCGTCGACGTCGTTCCTCGAGCCAGCGTCGCAGCTCGGCGTCTCGGACCTCTACGTCAGCGTGTTGCCACGGCTGGAGCGCGCGCGGACGGAGATCTTCGTCGGCGCGTTCGCCAGCCGCTACGGCTCGCCCGGCGAATACGACGAAGGCCGCTACGGCACGCCGCTGATCGCGCGGGTCAACGGCATCGGGCAGCGCGCGAGCGTGCGCGCGCCGTTCGGCGCCTGGACGCTGATGGCCGAAGAAGGGCTGGCCGGGCAGTCGAACAAGGCGGGCGCCGCCACGACGCCGGACGTGTGGAACGACTTCGCCAACCCCAGCGAGGGGACCAGCTTCGTCGCGCACGGCCACTTGGGCGCCAAGTACGCGCGCTGGGCCACCCTGGGCCTGCACCTGCTACACGCGTGGAGCCAGGACGATCGCGGCAACAACAGCGTGGTCGCGGCGCCGGGCACGAACCCCAGCCAGCCGGACGCGCGCATGGACATCTACGCGGCCGACGTGCGCGTCACCGCGGGCCGCATCGGCCACCTCTATGTTGCGGGCTCCTACGTCGACGCGCACAACGTGACGACGCTGAGCCGCATCGTCAGCGTGCTGAACACGCGGGGCGGGCCGGGCCTGATCGCCAACTACCTGGGACCGAACAGCAACGGCAACGGCAACCTGACCACCATCGGCGGACAATACGACCTGTCGATCGGCAAGCTGATCAGCTACCCGGTGCCGTTTTCGGGCGACGGTCCCGATCTGTTCGTCAGCCTGTTCGGCATGATCACGCACGTCGAGAGCGACGACAAACAGTTCGACGTCAACGGCCGCTACTACCACGACGTCACCAAGCGAAAGTTCGGCGGCGAGGTGACGTACAGCCTGCTGTCCTGGCTGGCGCTGTCGGGGCGCTACGACCGCGTCGACCCCGATACGCAGGACCTGACGTATTCGTTCTCCGTGGTCTCACCGCGCGTCATCCTGCGCAGCGACTGGCTCGCCACCGACCAGATCGTGCATCCAGTACTCGCACTGGTTCAACGGGGCGAACACGCTGATCCGCGTCGGCGACCCGCCGATGGAAAACATCACCTGGCTGCCCGACAAGGACATGATTTCGTTGTCGGCCAGCATGTGGTGGTGACAGGGCGACGGGAGCGGACCAGACCACGCTACAATGCCGGCGATGACTCTGGCCGGACGCTGCGCCGTGGTGCTGGGCGGTACCTCCGGGATCGGGCGGGCGATCGCCCTGGGCATGGCGGCAGCAGGGGCGGACGTCGTCGCGTCGTCGCGGCGGCGCGCCGAGGTCGACGCGACCGCTGACGCGATCGAGGCCGCCGGCCGGCGGGCGCTGCGCGTGGCGTCGGATGTCACGCACCGGACGTCGCTGGAGGCGCTGCGCGACGCGACGCTGAGCACGTTCGGCAAGGTCGACATCCTGGTCAACTGCGCGGGCAAGACCAAGCGGACGCCGACGCTGGACGTCGACGAGGCGACGTGGAACGACATCATGAACACGAACCTGACCGGCACGCTGCGCGCCTGTCAGGTGTTCGGGCGCCCGATGCTCGAGCGCGGCTACGGCCGCATCATCAACATCGCGTCGCTGACGACGTTCGTCGCGTTCCACGAGGTCGCCGCCTACGGCGCCAGCAAGGCGGCGGTCGCGGCGCTGACCAAGTCACTGGCCATCGAGTGGGGCGCGCGCGGCGTGGTGGTCAACGCGATCGCGCCGGGCGTGTTCAAGACGCCGCTGAACCAGGCGCTGCTGGAGGGGACGGAGCGCGGGCGCGAGCTGCTGCTGCGCACGCCCATGCACCGCTTCGGCCAGGTCGACGAGGTGGTGGGCGCGGCGATCTTCCTGGCATCGGACGCCGCGGCGTTCGTCAACGGCCACATCCTGGCTGTCGACGGCGGCTTCCTGGCCAGCGGGGTGAACCAGTAGCCCACATGAAGATCGTCTCCGGCAAGGTCATCGTCTGCTCGCCGGGGCGGAACTTCGTCACGCTGAAGCTGACGACCGAAGACGGCGTCAGCGGCCTGGGCGACGCGACGCTGAACGGACGCGAGCTGGCCGTGGCCAGCTACCTCACGCGACCACGTCATTCCATTGCTGATCGGTCGCGACGCGCGCCAGATCGAAGACATCTGGCACTACCTGTACAAGGGGGCGTACTGGCGCCGCGGACCGGTGACGATGACCGCGATCGCGGCGGTCGACACCGCGCTGTGGGACATCAAGGGCAAGGCGCTGGGCGTGCCCGTCTATCAGCTGCTGGGCGGCCAGGCGCGCGAAGACGTGATGGTCTACGGCCACGCCAACGGCGTGACCATGGACGACGCGGTCGCCGCCGCGGCCGAATACCAGCGCATGGGCTACAAGGCGGTGCGCCTGCAGTGTGGCGTCCCCGGCATCCCGGACGCGTACGGCGTCGCGCGCGGCAAGCTGCACTACGAGCCGGCGGAGAAGGGCAAGGCGCTGGAGACGCGGTTCTCCGCCGAGCGTTACCTGGACGTGGCGCCGCGCATGTTCGAGCTCGCGCGCCGCGAGCTGGGGCCCGAGCTGCACCTGCTGCACGACGTGCATCACCGGCTGACGCCGATCGAGGCGGCGCGGCTGGGCAAGGCGCTGGAGCCGTATCACCTGTTCTGGATGGAGGACCCCGTCCCCGCCGAGCTGCAGGAGAGCTTCCGCCTGATCAGGCAACACACGACGACGCCGCTGGCGGTGGGCGAGGTGTTCTCGTCGATCCACGACTGCCAGCAGCTGATCAGCGAGCAGCTCATCGACTACATCCGGACGACGGTGGTGCACGCGGGCGGCATCACGCACCTGCGGCGCATCGCGCACCTGGCGGAGCTGTACAACGTGCGCACGGGCTCGCACGGCGCGACCGACCTGTCGCCCGTGTGCATGGCGGCGGCGCTGCACTTCGACCTGTCGGTCCACAACTTCGGCATCCAGGAGTACATGCGCCACAGCGACGACACCGACCGCGTGTTCCCGCACGCGTACAAGTTCGCCGCCGGCGCGCTGCACCCGGGCGAGGCGCCGGGCCTGGGCGTCGACATCGACGAGACGCTCGCCGCCAAGTTCCCCTACGACCCTGCCTATCTACCGACGGCGCGCAAGCTGGACGGCACCGTTCACAGCTGGTAAGCGCGAAAGTGGATAGGCCTCACATGACTGACTTTCCTTTTCAGAACCCCGATCTGCCCATCGAGGCGCGTGTTGATGATCTGCTGTCGCGGCTGACGCTGGCCGAAAAGGCCGAGCAGATGCTGCACGAGGCGCCGGCGATCGAGCGTCTGGGGATCCCGGCCTACAACTGGTGGAACGAAGGCCTGCACGGCGTCGCGCGCGCCGGCATCGCCACCGTGTTCCCGCAGGCGATCGGCCTGGCGGCGATATGGAGCGCCGAACGCCTGGGCGAGATCGCGGTCGCGATCTCCGACGAGGCGCGCGCCAAGCACCACGAGTACCTGCGCCAGGGCGACCACGGCATGTACAAGGGCCTCACGGTCTGGGCGCCCAACATCAACATCTTCCGTGACCCGCGCTGGGGGCGCGGCCACGAGACCTACGGCGAGTGCCCACACCTGACCGCGCGGCTGGGCGTCGCGTTCTGCCGCGGCCTGCAGGGCGACGACCCGCGCTACCTGAAGGTGGTCGCGACGCCGAAGCACTTCGCCGTGCACAGCGGCCCCGAAGGGCTGCGCCACAGCTTCGACGCCATCGCCAGCGAGAAGGACCTGCGCGAGACGTATCTGCCCGCGTTCGAGGCGTGCATCGTCGAGGCGGGCGCCTACAGCATCATGGGCGCGTACAACCGCACCAACGGCGAGCCGTGCTGCGCCAGCAAGACGCTGCTCGGCAAGATCCTGCGCGGCGAATGGAAGTTCGACGGCTTCATCGTCAGCGACTGCTGGGCGGTCAAGGACTTCCACGAGAACCACAAGGTGACCGCGACCGAGGAAGAGTCCGCGGCGATGGCGGTCAAGGCCGGCTGCGACCTGTCCTGCGGCTGCACCTACGACAAGATCCCGGCGGCGATCGCGCAGGGCCTGCTGGCCGAGGCCGACGTCGACGCGTGCGTGAGGCGCCTGTTCACGGCGCGCATGCGCCTGGGGATGTTCGACCCGCCGGCGCGCGTGCCGTGGGCCGCCATCCCGTACGAGCGCAACGACTGCGACGAGCACCGCGCGCTGGCGCGCACCGCGGCGCGCGAGTCGATGGTGTTGCTGAAGAACGACGGCGGCCTGCTGCCGCTGCGCAAGGACATCCGCAGCATCGCGGTCATCGGCCCCAACGCCTACGACCCGCACGTGCTGGTCGCCAACTACTTCGGCGTGCCGTCGCGCGCCGTGACGCCGCTCGACGGCATCCGCGCCGCCGTGTCCGCGCAGACCAAGGTCTGGTACACGGACGGCTGCAAGCTGCAGGGGACGAAGACCGACGGCCTGGGGCGCGCCGGCAACCTGTCGGAGGCGGTCAGCGTCGCGTCGCGCGCCGACGTGGTCGTGTTGTGCCTGGGCCTGTCGGCCGACATCGAGGGCGAGCAGGGCGACGCCGGCAACTCGGAGGCTGCCGGCGACAAGATCGACCTGAAGCTGCCGGGGCTGCAGCAGCGGCTGATGGAGATGATCGTCGCGCTCGGCAAGCCGACCGTGCTGTGCGTGCTGGCGGGCAGCGCGCTGGACCTGACGTGGGCGCACGACAACGTCCCGGCGATCCTTTACGCGTGGTACCCGGGCGGCGAAGGCGGCACCGCGCTGGCCGAGCTGCTGTTCGGCGACGCGTCGCCGGCCGGCCGCCTGCCGATCACGTTCCCGCGGTCGATGGACGACGTCCCCACCTTCACCAGCTACGCGATGAAGGGGCGCACGTACCGCTACCTGGAACGCGAGCCGCTCTACCCCTTCGGCTACGGCCTGTCGTACGCGAAGTTCGCCTACCGCGACATCGCGGTGTCACTGCCGGCGGGCAAGGCGAGCGACATCCGGGTATCCACTGCCACTGCGACTGCCGTCGCGCGCGTCACCGCCGTCGTCGAGAACGTCGGCAAGCGCGCCGGCGACGAGGTCGTCCAGCTCTACGTCAAGGACCTGGAAGCGTCGTGCGCCGTCCCGCACCACGATCTGCGCGGCTTCCAGCGCATCCACCTGGCCCCGGGGGAATCCCGCAAGCTGACCTTCGACCTGACCGCGCGCGACCTGTCGGTGGTCGACGACAGCGGCCGCCGCGTGCTGGAGCCCGGCCGTTTCCGCGTGACCATCGGCGGCAGCCAGCCCGATGCACGCAGCGCGGCGCTGACCGGGCAGACCCCGATCGCGATCGAGTTCGACGTCGCGTCATAAGCACCAGCGACGACGCGAATGTGACGTTGCCGTAACGGCCGTTCGCCGCGACCCGCGCCAGTCGCGGCCAAGGTGGAAGTTCAGTGCGTCGGGCACGACGATTGCTGCTGCTGCACCTGGGAGTTTGGGGGGGGGCAGGTTGGTGAAGAAGGCATTGGTCTTGTGCATGCTTGGGCTGGCTTCGTGCGGCGACAACATCCGCCGCCCGGTACAGGCGGGCCCGCACCGGGCGGGGACGACGATCCGGGATCCGGGTCCGGGGGACAATCCCAAGCCGCCAGATCCCATCACCAGCGGCATGGCCTGCTCGGATCTGTTCAACGAAGACGTGATCACCGACTACCAAGTCCACATCGATCCGGCGGAATGGGCGCTGATTCACGACGAGTTCGTGAACTGGCAGGTCCGGGCCGCGGCCGGCCTGGACGTCAACCCGTACCATCCGATCGAGGTGCAGGTCGGTGCTGACGTGGTGCCGGCGTGGATCCGGCTCAAGGGCAACTCGACGTGGTTCGTGGCCGTGGCGAAGAACCCCAACGTCAAGAAGCAGTTCGTCATCGCGTTCGATCAGGGGGCCGACTCCCAGGCGCGCTTCCACGGCGTCCAGAAGGTCGAGCTGGACCAGCCGACCCTGGACCGGAGCTACCTGCACGAGCGGCTGGCGCAATCGTTCCTGCACGACGTCGGACTGCCGGGATTGTGCGCCAACAGCGCGCGCCTGATCGTCAACGGCGCCTACTACGGCCTCTACGCGAACCTCGAGTTCGTGAACAAGGACTACCTGGCCAGGGTGTTTCCGGGCGAGGACGGCGGCGACCTGTGGAAGAAGAGCCACGAGCGCCAGACCAACGAGAACGACCCGGCGCACGATGACAAGCGCCATCGTGCGCTGTTGAAGGCGACCACCATAGGCGGAGCTCACGGCCCTGATGGACATGGAGGCCAGCCTGCGAACATGGGCGGCGGAGTCGCTGCTGCCACAACCGGACGGCTACTGGGGCGCCGACAGCAACTACTACGTCTACGACCACCCGCGCCGTGGGTTCATCTACCTGACCGACGATCTCGACGCGACGTTCGACTTCATGCCCGTGGACATGCACCCGCTCTACTTCTGGCTGAATCGAGACCAGCCGTGGCGCGAGCCGGGGCCCAACTACGTGACCGTCATGGCGGACGACACGTGGCGCGGCGCGCTTCGTGCGAGATCATTGCGCAGCTTCTCGCCGGGTGGGACGTCACCGCGCTGCAGGAGCGAGTCGATCGCTGGTCAGCCCAGATCGCGCCCGCGCTGGAGGCCGATCCCAACAAGGTCGCGACCTTCGCGGTCCACCAGGCGCAGCAGAAGAAGCTGCGCGACTTCGTCGCCGCCCGCCCCGAGGCGGTGCGGCGATGGATGGCCTGTTATCAGGGCGGCGGCGTCGACGCCGACGGCGACGGCTACGCGTGGTGCATGGACTGCGACGACACCTCACCCGCCCTCCACCCCGGCGCCGCCGAGATCTGCGACGACGGGGTCGACCAGAACTGCAACGGCTGGTTAGACGGCTGCAACTGAGCCGCCGCGCGAGCTCGTCGTTACTGCGTGACGAAGTCGATGTCGTCGATGCGGATCTCGACGGTGCACGACGGCTGAATGCCGCCGTCCTCGAGCGGCCGGGCCGGAGTTCGAGCTGCCACTGCAGGCCGACGACCTGACCCGGGGTCGGGTTGGTGTGGGTGGCGTTGGTCGTGAAGCATCGTGAACGGGACCGTGATCGTCGTCGGCGTCGTGGTCAGCGGGGCCAGGTTCGGCGACGCCGGGAACGCCGTAGCAGCTGCCGGCGGCCGTGTCGCACAGGCCGGGCGGGGCCTGCGACGTCGGGCCGCTGCTCGAACGTCTGCAGCTGCACCTTGAAGGTGCAGCCGGTGAGTCGCCGTTGGCAACCCACGCCGAGAAGCGCAGCGCGTTGAACGACGTCGCGTTGACGCAGCTGTCGAACGAGATGCCGCCGCCGGCGTAGCCGGCGGGGCCGGCCATCAGCGATGAGCCGGAAGTTGCCGGCGGGCGCGTCGACGCCGTGCGAGTTGGACGAGATGTTGACGCCGCTGTCGACATCGGAGCGGGCCCCGAGTAGCTGAACACGGAGCCGCGCAGGCCGGCCGCGTTGCAGTACTTGCCGTCGGTCGGCGCTCCACTCCCGCATCGACAGGTTCGTGACGTGGCCGGTCGGCAGCGTGAGCGGCGCGCCGCGTGCAGTCGAAGCGTCGCGCCGGGAGTCGGCGCACATGAAACGCCCGCCCGTGTTGCCCGTGCCGGCGGCGCCCGCGCTTCCCCCGCTGCCGCCCTGGCCGGTGTTGCCGGCGCCGCCCGTGCGTTCGCCGCCCGAGCCGCCGCAGTTCGACATCGCCGCCGCGAGAACGACGGCGCCCCCCATCACCACGAACCCCGAAACCGAGAAGAGCCTGGCCGCCGTCATTTATGAATCTCCCATTCTTATATGAGTCACGGAGATTGCCGCGCTCAACGAGCTAGCGCCGCGATTTCACAACATTCCCGGCCCGCGCACAACCAAATCAGGGGCGCTTGAGCACAACGGTGGCCACGGAGCGGGGCGGCATGTCGACGGTGCGCGCCGCGGGCAGCGCGCCCAGTTCCTTCCAGGTCTCCGACGACTTGGGCCGGTAGACGGTGCGGAAGACGGCGCTCCCCGCCCCCTCCCAGCCCGCCGCGTCGACGCGCACGGTCGCGGCCTCGGTCGCGCTGCTGTTGATGACGATCGCGGTCAGCTGCTTTTCGTCGGGCGACGCGAACGCGGAGACGCGCACCTTGTCGGAGACGTTGCTGGCCGCGCCGACGCGCACCCAGCCGGGGTCCGTGAAGCGCGCGAAGTGCCGGAGCGAGAAGTACTGATCGCGCGGCCGGATGGGCCGGTAGTCGATGCCGACCAGCCCCTTGTCGCCGATCCAGTAGAGGTCCCACCACAGGAAGACGACCACGCCCTCCTCGACCAGCGCGTTATGAATCATCAGCGCGGTCTCGAAGCCGCCCAGGTGGCCCTTGTCGTCCTCGGTGCCGAACTCGGTCTGGTACAGCGGCTTCTTGACCAGCGCCGGGACCGCCTTCATCTCGTCGATGTAGCTGTCGGGCCCCGGGTCCAGCCAGTCCCAGACGTTGTCCGGCCCCTTCTCGTAGAGGTGGTGCGCGATGCCCACCACCTGGTCCATGTTCATCGCCTTGACGTAGTTCTCCAGCATGGTGTGGTGGATCCCCAGCACCTCGGGGCCCAGCATGCCGGGCGGCTTGGGCAGCTTGCGGATCGCCTTGTACGTCGCGGCCAGCGCCCTGTCGTAGCCGGGGTACGTCGCGGTCTCGGTCGGCTCGAACTTGCAGCCCTCCCAGAACGGCGGGATGAACGACGGCTCGTTCTGGATGCTGATCCAGTCGGGCGAGATTCCGGCGGCCCGGTAGGCGGCGAGCGACGCGCGCCAGTATTCGCCGAACTTGTCGTAGACGAACTTCCCGTTCTCCTTCACCAGCGTGCAGTCCGGGTTGTTCTTGCAGTCCTCGGCCTTGCTCGCCTTCAGCGTCGCCGGCGGCGTCCACGACGACAGCAGGATCTTGGGCGGATGCCCGAGCGCCGCGGTCGCCTTCTTGTAGATCTCGACGTCCTGCCCGATGTTGGCGTCGAAGTTCTTCACGACGCGGCCGAAGCGGTTGCGCAGGCGCAGGATGTCGAGCCCCAGATCGGGGAACAACATCTGGTACGCGCCGTCCGGCGCATTCGGCACCAGCTTGTCCTGGTACCAGGCGATCGACGCGCCGAACCCGACCAGCGCCTGGTGACGGCGCCCCGGCTCCAGCGTCACGACCGCCGCGAACGGCGGCGCGGGCGGCGGCGCGGGCGGTGGCGCGGCGGCACGGCGGGTCGCCGGCTGCGCCGCGGGCGCGGGTGCCGGTGTCGCGGCGGGCGGCGCCGGTTTATCGGCGCAGGCCGCCGCCAAGGCGAGGACGAGAAGGACGCTGTGCGAGCGCGTGATTGTCATCGGTGGCTCAAGACGACGATGACGCGTCGGATCGCGTCGGCGGGCACGCTCGCGTCGGCAGGCACGCTCGCGTCGGCGGGCACGCCCGCGTCGTCCGCCGACGCGGCGGGGATGAAGCGGATGTCATCGATGCGCAGCTCGACCGTGCACGCGCCGCTCGACGCGTTGACCTGCCACTGCAGTCCGACAATCTGCGCGGGCGCCGGCATGACCGACGCGGAGAACGACGAGAACGGTACGCTGACCAGCGTCGGCATCGTCATGTCGGTGCTGGGCGTCGGGCAGGTTCGACCGCGCAGGGAAGCCGTAGCAGCTTGCCGTATTCAGGTCGCAGCCGCCCGGCGGGTTCTGGCTCGTGGGCCGCTGCTCGAACGTCTGCAGCTGGAGCTGGTACGTGCAGCCGGTGAGGTTGCCGGATGCGACCGCAACCGAGAACTCGAGCCCGGTGAACCCGCTGGCGTCGACGCACCGCCCTCGAACGCGATCCCGCCGCCGCCGTAGCTCCCTGCGGACACGGTGAGCGACAACCGAAGCTGCCGTCCGTCGGCGTTGACCGGCTTGCGCAACGCGTCGGTCGCAGCGGTGCCCTTGAATGCGAAGGTGCTGCCGTGATAGCCATCGGTGCTCGTTGCACCACTTTCCCGCGCGGCTGTTCCACTCGCGCGGGCACGAGAATCCGTCACGTGGCCGTCCGGACTGCAGCGTGCCGGGGCCGCGCAGTCGAGCGCCATGACGTTGATCGCTGTCGCACTGAAACTGTCGTCGGGCACATGCGGCGTCATCCGACAATGGGCTGCTCAGCCGCATCTTGCGCACGCCGCCCTCACCGCCACAGCCCGCTACCAACCGCAGGGCAAGCCCGAACGCGGAGAGCAACGCGCCGCGTCAACCTATCGGTGGTCACTCTGTGGACAAGGCATAGGGCGATGACATAGCAACATTCCCGGGACCTACACAAGCGATCGCGATCGTTTGCAAGGCCTCATGTTATACATCCGTCGCTTTGCGTAGCTTGACCTCACGTAAACCTCTACCTTTGTCGGCGCGTCGCTCGTCGCTGCCGCCATCGCCGCCGGATTGCAGCAGAGGTAACCGCCCCGGCTTCCGCGACGGCGGCATCTCCGATCCCTGTCGGCAGCAGTGCACGCCCGATCCCGGCGGCGTCTGCCAGCACACGTGCACGCTGGATCCCGGGCCGCGCCTGGTCGATTGCACGGCCGCCGAGAAGCCGACTACAGTTCTCGCCCGCATCTCGTGGAATTTCGAGGACGCCGACGCCATCGGGAGGTATCGTACACGGACAACTCGAGGTCATCGCGACGTTCGTCGAGCGGACCCGACGGCAAGGTCGCGCTGACGACCACAGACGCGGCGGCAACCGTCGCGCAACGTGGCTGCCGCCGCGTAGAACCGACCAGCGATGCCAACGGTCGCTCTCGAACCCGCCAACCCGGAGCAACGCGCGATCCACATCCAGGGTGGTCCTTTCCTGTCGTGGGGCGGCGGCGTCGGCAAGGCGATGAAGGAGTACCCGTCCGCACCGACGGCACCCCCGACTTCGACGTGGCGGCGGTGCCGTCCGATCGACGTCGAGCCGAGTGGGAAGGGATCAGCTTCTGGGCGCGGCGCGGCCCCGACAGCCAGGCCGGATTCCGCGTGCTGGTCGGCGACAAGAACACCGACGACGACATCGCGTACCTCATGTACCGCGAGGATCCGAGCGATGCCGCGGTTCTGCGAGCGCGTCCGCGAGTGCGCCTGCCTGAACCACATGCCGTGCAGCCGCTATCCCCGCAAGGTCGACTACAGCGACGGCCGATGGCTCGGTCATCGCACCAACCCGGCCATCCTTCCGGGTGCGTGCTTGCCCGACAACCATTCCGGCCCACCGAGACCACGCGCGTCTTACTGCGGTGCGCCGATGGTGATCTCCGGTGGCCAGCTGGCAGCACGGGCGGCTCGGCGTGCAACACATGCGAGCAGACCCGCTGCAACGAGCGTTATCCGGCGTATCCCGACGATACTTCGCCGGGTGCGGTCCCGTCCGGGATCGACCGCCAGTTCTGGGGCAAGCCGTGCACGCCGCACACGTACCGCAACGGCATCAGCAGCTCGTTCTGCTTCGATCCGGCGATGGGCGAGAAGCCGGCGGAGACGACCGAGCAGTGCGGCGACCACTGGACGCGCGTCGTGAACCTCAGCAACGAATGGCAGTTCTACACGGTGCCGTTCAACACGATGGGGCAGCAGGGTTGGGCGAAGCGATCCGACAGCCTCGATGTCACGACGGTCTCGGTCGTCCGCTTCACGTGGGACGGCGGCTGGATCGACTTCTGGATCGACGACGTCCGCTTCTACAGGCGCCGGTAACACAGCCTTGCGTCCCCAGGACGACGACGGCTATCGGCTCTGGCTTCGCTATGAGCCGATCAGCCGATGCCGCGCAGCTGGCCGAGGCGCGCGCGGCGTTCGCTGCCGTCTTCATGCCCGCGCCGACGCCGGATGCTGGCTGCGGCGCGCGACGAGCTGGCGCGCGGGCTGGCGGGGCTGCTGGGCCGCGACGTCGTCGTTCTGCGACACCGCCGCCGACGCGACGTTGATCGTCGGGACGCCGCGCGCGGCGTTCGGCCTGCGCAACGAGCAGATCGGCGACGAGTCGCCGCTGTTTTCGTTGTTCTTGATGGCGCCGGGCGGCTACGTCATCGACCGCGTGAGCGCGGGCGGCAGCTCCCCTGCCCTCGCCGTCGCCGGGCTGTCTGACGAGGGTGTGCTGTACGGCGTGTTCCACCTGCTGCGTCACCTGCAGATGGGGCGGCCGCTGGCGCAGATCGCAGCCAGCCAGCGGACCGCGCGCCGGCCTGCGCATGCTCGATCACTGGGACAACCTGGACGGCAGCATCGAACGTGGCTACGCGGGGCGATCGCTGTGGCAGTGGGACGATCTGCCGGGCAAGGTCGATGCGCGCTACACGGACTACGCGCGCGCCAACGCGTCGATCGGCATCAACGCCGTCGCGCTCAACAACGTCAACGCCAGCGCGCGCACGCTGACGCCGGAGTACCTGGGCAAGGTCGCGGCGCTGGCGGGTGTGTTCCGGCCCTGGGGCATCCGCGTCTTTCTGTCCAGCTCGCTTCAGCGCGCCCGTCGAGCTCGCCGGCCTGCCCAACGCCGATCCGCGCGACGAACGCGTCGCCGCGTGGTGGCGCGCGAAGGCCGACGAGATCTACGCGCTCATCCCGGACTTCGGCGGCTTCCTGGTCAAGGCCAACTCGGAGGGGCAGCCCGGACCGCAGGACTACGGCCGCACGCACGCCGACGGCGCCAACGTGCTGGCCGACGCGCTGGCCGCGCACGGTGGCGTCGTCATCTGGCGCGCGTTCGTCTACAAGGCCGACGTCGCCGAGGATCGCGCCAAGCAGGCGTACAGCGAGCTGGTGCCGCTGGACGGCAAGTTCCTCGCCAACGTGCGGCTGCAGGTCAAGAACGGCCCCATCGATTTTCAGCCGCGCGAGCCGTTCCACCCGCTGTTCGGCGCGATGCCCGCGACGCCGCTGCTGCTGGAGCTGCAGATCACGCAGGAGTACCTGGGCTTCGCGACGCACCTCGCGTACCTGGCGCCGATGTGGAGCGAGGTCCTCGGCGCCGACACCTGCACGCGCCCGGAGGGCGCGGAGCGTGCAACCGTCGGCTCGGTCGTCGACGGCAGCCTGGCCGCCGGGGGCCACGGCTACCTGACCGGCGGCATCGCCGCCGTCGCCAACACCGGCGACGCGCGCAACTGGTGCGGCCACCCGTTTGCGCAGGCGAACTGGTACGCGTTCGGCCGGCTCGCGTGGGACCACACGCTTGCGCCCGCCGCCGTCGCCGACGAGTGGCTGCGCATGACGTTCACCAACGACGACCGGTTCGTCGCCCCCGCGGCGCAGATCATGCTCGCGTCGCGCGAGGCGGTCGTCGACTACATGACGCCGCTGGGCCTGCACCACCTCATGGCCGAGGGGCACCACCACGGCCCCGGCCCGTGGGTCGACATCGCCGACGCCGGGCGCGCCGACTGGACGTCGGTCTACTATCACCGCGCCGACGCGGGCGGCATCGGCTTCGATCGCACGGCCAGCCGGCAGCGACGCCGTGTCGCTGTACCGCCCGCCGCTGCGCGAGCAGCTCGCCGCGCCCGATCGCTGTCCCGAGAACCTGCTGCTGTGGTTCCACCACGTGGCGTGGGACCGCCGCATGTCGTCGGGGCGGACGCTGTGGGACGAGCTCTGCCACCGCTACTCGCGCGGCGTCGACACCGTCCGCGGCTGGCAGCGGCAGTGGGAGACGCTGGCGCCGTTCATCGACGCCGCCCGCGCTGAACACGTACGCGGGCTGCTGGTGATCCAGGAGAAGGAAGCACGCTGGTGGCGCAGCGCCTGCCTGCTCTACTTCCAGACGTTCTCGGGCGCCCGCTGCCCGAAGGCCTCGAGCCCCTCGAAGGCTCGCTCGAAGCCTACCGCGCGATCCGCTGACGGTCGGCGGCTCAGAGCGCGGCGGTGCCGACGAACGTGGTCACGCTGCGCGCGGGGAGCGTGACGGTGAATCCACCATCGACCACCGGCAGGGCCGGCTGCGATTGCAGCGCCGCGCTCGTCCGACGTCAGCCACGGCGTCACCTCATCGACGGTGCCGCCCGCTATCGTGAAGCTCTGCTCCAGCTCGTAGCCGGCCTTGTTGATGGCGACCACCGCGAGTTGCCGGCTCGCGGGATCGATGAACGCCGTCACGTACACGTACGCTTGCGCCGTCGCGTCCGCGGCCACGCGCAAGGCGCCCGGGCGGACGAACCGGCTCCAGTTGCCCATCACGTAGGCTCTGCGCGTGAGCTGACCCGCCTCCAGCAACGCGGAGTTGGTGCTCTGATCGGTCCGGGGGCGGAGCCACCAGTAGTGCCACGCGCTCACGCGTCCGGCGACCAGGTTGTGGTGGATCATCTCGCCGTATTTCAGCGCCGAGTCCATGCCGACATCCAGGGCCGTGCTGTCGGACACCTCCGTTTGCCAGACCGGCTTGAGGGTCGCCTGGACCGCGTCGACGGTGTGCGGTGAGCCGCCGTAGTTGTGAGCGGCGAAGAAGCCCAGGTATTGCATCGCGCCGGCGTCCTCGGCGAACGCGCTGGCGTAGCTGCCGAACAGCGTCCAGTTCTGCGTCTCGGGCGCCATGATCGGCGTCGACAGCCCGCGCGCAGCGAGCGCCGGCCCGAGGTAGTCGCGCACGAACTCCACGAGCGCGGCGGGCTCCCACTGGCACGTGTCCCACGATTCGACGAAGCCGGGCTCGTTCTGGACCGACAGCGCGATCAGCGGCACCGCCTCGGTGGTCATCGTCTGCGCGAACGCCGCGAGCCGGTCGGCCCAGTCCTGGCGATATTCGGGCCGCAGGTAGCCGCCATCCGTGGTCGTGCCGGTGGTCTTCCACGCGCCGGGCGGCGACCACGGCGCCGCCCACACGGCCGCGCCACGCGCGAACGCCTTGCGCGCCGTCCCCATCTCCTGAGTGACGCCCTCCGGCTTGATCTGGACGCGCAGCAGCGACAGCGCGATGCCATTGGCGGCGGTCGGCGAGAACAGCAGATCCGCCTCGGCGTCGCTGATGTTGTTCGCGGTCCACGCGCTCGACGCGCCGAAGCCGTCCATGCGCTGCTCGTGCTGCGTCAGGTCGATCAGGACCGGGTCGGCCGGCGTGTCGGTGCGATCGGGCGCGATCCCCGAGCTGAAACAGCCCGCGGCGAGCAGCGCGAACGCCAGCCCGGCCGCCGCGACGCGGCGGCGCGAATCACGGATAAGCCAAGCAAACACGGGCGGAGTTTACTCCACAACTGTGCAGCGCTTCGCACAGATGACCGGGTGAAACGCCGCGGGTTCCGGCACATTGCCGCTGGCACCGTGGTTGCTCTTCACCCCGGCATGCCCGCCGTACCAGCCGTGAATCGAACGCTGATCGAGGATCGCCCCTGGCTGCTGAAGCTGTTTGGCGCGGCGACGCTGGCGCCGGTGCTGCTGTTCGCGGCGGCGCTGGCGGGCGCGCTGATCTGGGTGGGCGTGCGCGGCGGCGTCGGCGGCGCAGCGGCGGCGGCGTGGGCGGCGGCGGGCGTCGTCTACTGGACGTTCTGGGAGTACGCGCTGCACCGGTGGCTCTACCACTGGACGCCGCGCCACCGCGCGCTCCGCCGCGTCGTCGAATCGTTTCACGTCTACCACCACCGGACGCCGCACGACCGCGCGGTCTGGAACGCGGGGCCGGCGCTGGTCGTGTTGCTGACGGCGCTGCTGGCGCTGCCGCCGCTGGCGCTGCTGGGCGGCGTGGCGCGCACCGCGTTCGTCATGCTGGGGGCCGTGGTGGCGTACGCGGTCTACGAGATCGTCCACCACGAATGCCACGCGCGCGTCCACACGCGCGGTCCGCTCGTCTACCTGCAGGCGTTCCACCTGCGGCACCACCAGCGCAACTGGCGCCGCAACTTCGGCGTCACCAACCCGTTCTGGGACTGGCTGTTCGGCACGCTCGCGCGCGCAGGAGACAAGTAATGCCCAACGTCGACGCTGTCCGCATGCGCGCGCTGTCGCCGTTCCGGCGCATCGCGCTCGGCACCTGGCGCACGCCGATGGATCCGCAGATCTACGGCACGCTGAAGCTGCGCATGGAGCCGGCGCTCGCGTACATCGCCGACGCGCGCCGCCGCACCGGCCAGCACGTCACGGTCACGCACCTGGTGGTGAAGGCGATCGGCGCGGCGCTGGCCGCGTGCGGCGACGCCAACGTCGTGCTGCGCGGGTCGCGGCCCTACCGGCGGCGCGAGCGTCGACGTCTCCGTGCTGGTCGCGGTGACGGGCGCGGGCGGCCGGCCGGATCTGTCGGCGACGAAGATCGAGGCGGTCGACGGCAAGACGCCGGCCGAGATCGCCGCCGAGCTGGATCGCCGCGCGCGCGACGTGCGCGCCCACCGCGACGACGGGTTGCGACGGGCGCGGCGCACGCTCAGCTTCGTGCCGACGTGGCTGATGGGCGTTGGTGCTGCGGTTCGTGACGTTCCTGTCGTACACGCTGAACCTGGACCTGCGGCGGTTCGGCGTGCCGCGCGATCCCTTCGGCGCCGCGGTCGTCAGCAGCATCGGCTCGCTCGGGCTCGAGAGCGCGCTGATCCCGCTGGTCGCCTACAGCCGCGCGCCGATCGTCATCGCGGCCGGCGCGGTCAGCGATGAACCGGTCGTCGAAGACGGCAAGGTCGTCCCCGGCAAGGTGATGCGCATCGGCGCGACGTTCGATCACCGCGTCATCGACGGCAGCCACGCGGCCGTGATGGCCGACACGATCCGCCGCGCGATCGAACAGCCGTGGACGATGGAGCCACTATCGATCGAGCAGCGCGTGTCCGTCGGGTGATACGCATCAGTTGATGCGGGTTCATGGCGAGCGCGTTGATGACAATCGTCGCGTTCGCCGCCGTGGTCTCGCCGTACCGTGCGCACGCGTGTTCGTTCGCCGGGCCAACGCCGCACATCATCGATCCCGCGATGGTCGGCGTCGATCAGACGCCGCCAACGCTGCCTCAGCCCATGGTCGCGGAGATCACACACTACGACTCCGGCGGCTGCATGGAGGGCAACAGCTGTCAGGACATCGTCAGCGCGCGCATCACGAACCTGGCGACCGACGACACCACCAGCCCCGAGCAGATCGGCTATCGCTTCGCCGTCGTGGCAGGCACGCCGCCCGCCGGATTCAGCCTGCCGACCGGAACCGCGCGCATGGCCATCGTTCGACGGCTCGTTCTACCTCTACTGGACCGCCGGGCAGGACGTCGACTTCACCCTGAATCTGTTCGCGGTCGACGCGGCAGGAAATCAAAGCGCGCCAAGAACGCTGCGCATTCAGGAAGACACGGGCGGCTGCAGCGTCGGGCGCGGCGCGCGCCAGCGTGCTGCTCACGCTCGCGATCGTGGCGCTCGCGCTGGCAGCCGCGGCGCGCCGGCGGCGAGGTCGGCGCAGCGCGGTCGGCGCGCGCCTACCGCGCGGCGGCGAACCTAGAACCGGCCTTCGATCAGCGGCAGGTTCACTTCGATGCCGGGATCGCGGCCGTCGAAGCGCGGGCGGACGCGGACGTCGGGCGGCGTCAGCATGAAGCCGCGACCCAGGATCGCGAAGTCGACCTGCGAGTGGACGCGCGCCATGTCGCTGTCGACCTCGACGTTCCACTCGACGGCGAAGCGCAGCTTGCGCTCGTCGCCGCCGCCGAGGCGCAACCGCCCGCGGCGCGCCGCGACGTCCACGCCGCCGGTGAGGTCGAACGCGGCGGCCGGCGCGGCGGGAGCGGCGTCGGTCGTCACCCGCCGCGTCGCGAAGCCGCCGGTGTTGAAGCGCAGGGTCAGCGACCGATCGAGCAGGCGAAACTCCGCGGGCGGCGTGCGGAACTCGCTGGACGGGTCCCCCGGGTCGGGAACCTCGGCCCCCAAGGCGAGCAGCGTGCACAGCCCCAACGCCAGCAAAGCAGCTCCATACCACTTCTCCTTCCGGCTTCTCCCTCAGGGGAGAGGGAAAAAAACAAAAGAGCCGGACAGCGGCGTTCGCTGCCCGGCTCCGGATGCATGCGTCGGTTGGTGACGGAGGCTACTTCTTACAGGTGTCCTCACCGAACGGGATGAAGCCCTTGCCCGTGTCGATGTCGAACTTGTGGAAGCCTTCCTTGTCGTTCTTCTTCCCCATCACTTCGCGCATCTTGGTCTTGGCGCCCATCATGTAGCCTTCGCTGACGTAGGTGACGGTGTCGCCGGTGATCTTGCCGGTGCCGAACGCCGCGCCGCCCGAGCTGTCGATGCCGTGACGATGACCTGCTGCGTGCCGGGATCCCAGCCGATGTAGAAGATGCCCTTCATCGACATGTCGAAGCCCTTCTGCTTCTTGGTCTCGTAGTCGCCGCGGTAGAACATCCCGCCCATCTCTTTCTTGAACGCCACCTTCGACTTGACGGTCATCTCGGGCGAGCCGGGGCCCATCGCGTTCGCGAAGAACTTGGTGTCACACTTCCAGGAGCCCTCGAACGGCTTCATGAACGCCTCGAGCTCCTTCGACGGCTTCGGCTGCGGCATCGGAGGGGGCGCGGCGGCGGCGGCGGCGCGGCAGCGGCGAGGCGGCAGCCGGAGCAGCCGCAGCGGGCAGCGCCGGGCGGCAGCCCGGGGCCGCGGGCGGCGGCGGGAGCCGCGCGGCTTGGCCGCCGGGCGGGGCGGCGGCCGGAGCTCCTGCGGGCTTCGTCGCGGGCGCCGGCGCCTGAGCGAGCGGCGCGCTGGCGGGCTTCGTCGCCGGCGCGGGCAGCCGCGGCGGCTGGAGCCGCAGCGGGCTTCGCCGCCGGTGCCGGCGCAGGAGCCGCAGCGGGCTTCGCCGCCGGTGCCGGCGCGGGAGCCGCAGCGGGCGGCGCGGCGGGCTTCGGAGCCGGGCTGGGCCGGAGCCTGTGCCGAGGCCGTACCGGCCGCGGCGGTCAGGAGCAGTGTTGCGATGGCGAGTTTCGTCTTGGTCATGGTGTCTTTCCTCCCCTGCGGTTGATGGGGGGCCTTGGGAGGGTCCCAGGCTCCAACGAGGGGCCAGGCGGCCAGACATGGCCCGCCCGTCCCGCGCGATCCGCGGAAAGTAACCCCATATCGGGCTACGTCCAAGCGATTCGGCCGGATCTAGCCCTTGACGGCGCCCGACGTCAGGCCGCTGATGAACTCGCGCTGCAGGAAAAAGAACAGGATCGCCGGGGGGATCATGGCCAGCGCGGTCCCCGCCAGGAACACGCCCTGCTTCTGGCGATAGACGCCGAGCAGCAGGTTCAGCACCACCGGGACCGTCAGCTTGTCGTCGCTGTGCAGGAAGATGTTGGGCGCGAAGAACGCGTTCCAGTTGGCGAGGAACGCGACCAGGCAGAACGCGGCCGCCATCGGCCGCACCAGCGGCATGACGACGCGGAGGTAGATGCCGAACTCGCTGCAGCCGTCCAGGCGGGCGGCGTCCAGCATCTCGCCCGGGACGGTGATGCACGCCTGCCGGAACAGGAAGATGCCGTAGGCGCTGACCATCAGCGGCACGATCACGCCCGCCAGCGTATCGACCAGCCCCATGTCGACGATCATCTTGTAGAGCGGCGCCAGCAGCAGCGCCGACGGGATCATCATCGACCCCAGCATGAACAGCGTCAGCGCGGCCTTGCCGCGGAACTCGTACTTCGCCAGCGCGTAGCCGCCCATCGAGCAGAACAGGATCTGCAGCGTCGTGATCACGGTGGCGACCACCGTGGAGTTGAGGAAGTACTCCCAGAAGTAGACCGGACCGCGGATGCTGGGACGCCCCTCGAACAGCTGGCGGAAGTTATCCAGCGTCATGGTCTCCGACCACTTCGACAGCGGCGGGAAGAACACGTATTCGTTCAGCGCCTCGCGCGTCTTGAACACGCCGGCCACCAGCCAGGCGAACGGCGACAGCACCAGCAGCGCGCCGAGCGCGACGATGGTCCAGCGCGCGTAGCGGCGCGCCTGCCCGCGATCGACCAGGCGCAGCGCGATGTAGACGGCGAAGAGGCCGAGCAACACGTAGTGCAGCACGTGCAGGCGAAAGCTCATCGTCTAGTCCTCGGCCAGCTTGCCGACCCGGATCTGGATCAGGCTGATGGTGAAGATGATGACCGCGACCACCCAGCCGACGGCCGACCCCAGGCCGAGGTCGCCCGACCGGAAGCCGTAGAAGTTGAGGTACGTGATCAGCGTCAGCCCGGCGTTCTTGGAGCCGAAGCCGTTGGTCTCCGACAGCAGCGTGATGGGCAGCTCGAACAGCTGGTACGACCCGATGACGCTCATGATGACGACGAACACGACGACGTGGCGCATCGACGGCAGCGTCACGTGCCAGAACACCTGCCAGGGGCTGGCGCCGTCGATGCGCGCCGCTTCCTCCAGCGACTTGTCGACGGTCTGCAGCGCCGCCAGGAAGTAGATCATGTTGAAGCCGACCCACAGCCACAGCGACGACAGCACGATCGCGGGCATGATCAGCGGCGGGTCGGTGAGCCAGCGCGCCTCGAGCCCCCAGCGCAGCAGCGCGTCGGTGCCGCGGGTGATCAGGCCGTAGCGCGGCGTGAACAGGACCGAGAACAGGATGCCGACCAGCACCTGGCCGACCAGGTTGGGCGAGTAGAACATCAGCCGGAACACGCCGCGGATGCGCGAGCCGCCCGAGTTGAGCAGCAGCGCCAGCCCCATCGCCAGCGGCAGCTGCACCAGCACCGACACCAGCGCGAAGATCGTCGTGTTGAGCAGCGCGGTGTGGAAGTTGGTGTCGTGCAGCAGGAAGCGGAAGTTGTCGAGCCCGACGAAGGCGCGGCTACGCGGGCCGTTGGTCTCGTAGAACGCGAGCGTGATCGCGTTGACGAACGGAACGATGAAGAAGATCGCGGTCAGCAGCAGGTAGGGCGACAGGAACAGGTACGGCGCCGGGCCCTTGTGACGCACCTTCATCGGCGGCTCGCCTTCATCACTTACTTGCCCGCCACCAGCTTCTGTTCGCGGTCGGCGTACTTGCGGACGTCCTCGGCGACCTTGGCCAGGTTGGCGCGGATGGCCTCCATCAGCCCCGCCTCGCCGTGAGCCATGTAGTGCTCGGCCGACAGCGCGTACGCTTCGTCCAGCTTGGTGCGCGCCTGCGCGTCGACGGGGCTCGAATACACGGGGGGCGTGTGCGGCGCGAGCTCGGCGTACATGCGGCCGATCTTCTGGCCCGAGTAGTATTCGCTCGGCTGATCGAGCTCGGGAATGTTCCAGGCGTCCTTGAGCACCGGAATGATGTTGGTCGCCTGGAAGCGCGCGCCCACGTCGGTGGCGTCGAAGTAGAGGAACTTGGCCAGCTTCCACGCCAGCTCCGGGTTCTTCGACGACTTCATGATGATGAGGCCGGTGCCGCCCCACACCGAGGTGCGGCGCCCGCCCGGCGTCCACGCCGGCAGCGGCATCAGCGCCATCTTCCCCTTCAGCTGACGGGACCTCGTCCTGGAACACCCAGCTGCGCCAGTCGGGCGTCCACTGGAACAGCACCAGCCCGTCGATCATCGCCTTGGCGACCGGCTGCCCCCAGCCGCAGTCGAAGCCGATCTTGTTGGGCCCGCGCGTCTGCAGGATGTACCAGCGGATCAGCTCGGCGTTGTCTTCGGTGACGAAGGCGACGTTGCCGTTTTCGTCGAAGAACTGCCCGCCGCGCTGGAACATCAACGTGTCCAGCCCCCACGCGCCGTCGAAGCGCATGTCGATCATGTAGCGGTCGAGCACGCCGTCGCCGTTTTCGTCGCGCGAGATCTTCTGGCCGGCGGCGACGAACTTGTCCCAGGTGTCCAGCTGCGTGACGTCGATGCCCAGCGCCTCGACGAGATCGCGCCGGTACGCGAGCATCACCGGGTGCACGTCGTGCGGCAGGCCGTAGATGCGGCCGCGCGTCTGCCACAGGCTGAAGCGCGACGCGACCATGCGGTCGTAGAGGCCTTCCTGCTTCAGCCGATCGGTCATGTCGACGATGCCGATGTCGCTGGCAGGGCCGCGGGTGAAGTAGCCGAGCGACGATTCGAACAGCTCGGCGAGGTCGGGGACCTCGGTCTCGGCGAGCACCGCGTTCTGCAGCCGCGACAGCAGCGACGCCCAGTTGACCCGCTGCAGCTGCACCTTGACGTTGTGCTCGCGTTCGAAGCGCGGGATCGCCTTGCGGTAGGCGATCTCGTGCGCCTCGGTGTGCGTGACGATGACGAGGTCGGGGCGCTGTTCGTGGCGGCGCGCGGTCGCGACCGCAGCCCGATGGCGACCACCGCGATGATCAGCAGCGCGAACGGCGCCTTGCCGTAAGGATATTTATCGAAGAGCGACACGAGCGTAAGGAGGGCCGCCTTTTATCATGGAGGCGTGACTCGGGGTCGGTCTTGTCAGAGCCATTCCCGATGGCCAGTTTCTGGATCTCAACCATTTGAGGGAGACCCGCATGACCAATCGATCTCTGGCTATGTTGTTTGGTGCGTTTGCTCTGCTCGCGGCGCCGCTGGCGCGCGCGGAGAGCCCAGCCGGCAAGGCCGGCAACGAGATGGAGAAGAAGGGCAACGCCGCCGAGAAGTCCGCCGACGCCGAGAAGGCCAAGGGCAAGAAGATGCAGAAGAAGGGCGAGGCGATGGAGGAGGCCGGCGAGAAGGCGGACAACAAAGCGCAAGAGGACGCCGGCAAGAAGATGCAGAAGAAGGGCAAGGCGATCGAGAAGTCGGGCGAGGCCCGCCACGAGGCCGCCGAAGAGATGGAGAAGTCCGGCGCCAAGGTCGAAAAGGCCGGGGCCAAGGCGGAGAAGGACTCCGCCAAGGCCAAGGCCGACGCCACGAAGTAGCTTCGGCTACGCCGCCTGACGCTGGTTCTCTGCCAGCGTCGGGCGCGCGACCATCGGGTTCGATTCGGGCGTGGAGATGTCGCGCCCGAACAGCATCGCCCACGTGCGCTTCGAGCCGCCGTCGTAGAAGCCGCCCTGCTCCAGCCAGACGGCTGGATTGCGGAACGTGCCGAACACGATGTCCCACAGCGGCAGGTCGCTGTAGTTGTACGCGTGCACGCCGCGCTGGTGGTGAACGCCGTGCGACTCGGGGCGCTGGATGATGGTAGCCCAGCCAGCGCGGGGTGCGGATGTTGGTGTGCTGGAAGACGGCCGCAACCAGGCCGTAGGTCCCCGCCACCGCAGCGGCGCCGGGCGACAGGCCGAGCAGCGAAAACATCAGCAGCGGCAGCACCGTGAACCCAGCGATGTCGAAGGGGTGAAACAGGAACGCGCCCCACACGTCGACGCGCTCGGCGCTGTGATGCATCTGGTGCGCCCAGCGCCACATGAACGGCAGCGTGTGCATGAGCCGGTGCCACCAGTAGGCGGCGAGCTGGAACGCGACGTAGCCGACGGCGGCGCCGGCCAGTGTGCCGAGACCGGACAGGTCGAACAGCGCGACCTTGGCGGCGACGTCCGCCAGCGCGAACGGCAGCAAGGTCGAAATGGCGCCGGAGATGACGAAGAACGCGATGCCCTTCACTTGCCACCAGGTGACGCGCTGTAGCTTGCGCGCCGGGCGGATGGCTTCGTAGACGATGAACGCAGCGAACACGATGACAGGGATGAGAGCTTCCATGGGTTCCGCCTCCTAAGCGTGACGATCTGGCTCGGAACCCTCAGAGGGTTCCGAACCTCCCGCGAAGAGCTCCGGCCGGCGAAGCCGGCCTGCGCTCTACGCGACCCATGGGCGTTACGGCGGATGGAACATTGTTCCGCGGCGGCTCAGCTACGGTTCGTAGCTGCAGAACGTGCCGGTCTTGACCGAGCGCGCCAGGTGTTTGCCCAGCGCGGGGTCGGCGGCGGCGACGCGATCGAGCGCGTCCTTCAGGCGGCGCTGGACGTTGACGCGCGCGCGTTCGGCGGCGGCGCCGGCCACGCGTTCGCGGCCGCCCAGCCCGACACCGCGCGCGAGCTCGTCCGCCAGCGCCTCGCGCTCGGCGCGTGCCCGCGCCGCCCGCGCCGGGTCGTTCATCGCCTCCGCCTCTTCGATCGCCTGTTCGAGCTCGCGGTAGCGATCGCGGTAAGCGGCGCGCGCCTGCGCGTCCAGCAGCGGCCCGGCGTCCCCGGTGTCGACGCCGGGTGAGCCGGCGGCGCCGCCGCCCAGGTCCAGCACATGCAGCTCGCGCCCCGGCTCGGCGACCAGACGGGCGAGCATCGCCAGCCCGCGGCTGGCGCGCAGCCGCACGACGCTGGCCCCGTGCGCGAGCACCCAGACGTCCCCCTCGGCGGCCATCGTCAGCGGCGCCGCAGGCGCCGCCGGTGTCTCGGGTGCCGGCGGTGTCGCCGCCGCCGCCGGCCGCCCGCGCGCCTGCTCGACGCCTTCGAGATCGCGCGCGATGCGCGCGGCGCACGGCGCGGCGCCGACCGCCTCCGCCTGCGCGAGCGCCCGACGCAGATACCCCGCCGCCTCGTCGAACGCGCCGCGCAGCGCCGCCAGCAACCCGAGCACGCGATCGACCGGACCGAACCACGTCAGACCCATCAGGCCCAGGGTCACGTGATGCCCGGCGAAGGCAGCCAGGCCCCGCTCGAACAGGGCAGCGCGTCGGCGGTCGCCCAGCGCCGCCGCCACTTCGCCGCCCAGATGCATGACCAGGACGTCGCGTGACATCAGCGGGTGTTCGTCGGGCAGGCGCCGCCATTCCTCACGCGCCTCGTCGATGACGCCGCCCCGCACATACGCCAGCGCGATCATCACGGGACGCCAGCACGCCTCTCCCGGATAGCCGCGCACGAGAGCTTCGATGCCCGCCCCGGCGGCGCGCATCTCGTCGACGTTGCCGCGCTCGAGCCCCAGGCCGTACGACTGCATGACGTGAACGATGGGCTGGTTCAGGTCTTCGGTGCGCGCTGCCAGCGCGGCCGCCTCGGCGCGCAGCCGGTCGGCGTCGTCGAAGCGCCCGGTCATCGTCGCGCGCATCGCCCTCATCAGCAGGGGCCGCCACAGGTAACGCGGGTGCCCGACGTCGTGCGCCAGCGCGTCGAGCTCCGTCAGCTCGCGATCGGCGCCCGCGACGTCGCCCAGCTCGAGGCGATCGTTGAACGCACGCGCCCGCGCGTGCATGGCGAGCGCGCGATCGCGCCGGGCCGCCGCCAGCGACGCGAGCTCGGTCGCCAGCGGCAGTCGCTCCGCGGGCGGCGCGTAGTCGACCATCGCCGCCAGCCCGGCGTGCAACGCGGGCACCAGCACGTCGTCGCCGCAGGCGCGGGCTGCCGCGATCGCCTCGCGCGCCAGCTGCACCTGGACCTCCGGCTCGTCGCAGGGCTGGCGCGCCGCCGCCAGCCGCGCCATCACGATCGGACGCGGCGCCCTGTCGTCGTCGGGCAACGCCGACAGCGCCTCCTCCAGCAATCCGACCAGCGCCGGGTCGACGACGCCGATCCTGATCTCCGACCCCAACGCCAGCGCGGCAGCCGCCAGCCGCCCGCCATCCGCCGCCGCGCGCGCGAGGGCCGCCGCCTCCAGCGCGCGCGTCCGGGCCTGCTCGAGCGCGCCCGACGACACCAGCGCGCGCGCCAGCGCGACCAGCAGATCGCAGCGCAGCACCGGGTTCGCGGGCACGACCGGCAGCGCGGCCAGCGCGCGGCCGTACATCTCGGCCGCCGCTTCGAACGCCAGCCGGCGCGCCAGCTCGTCGGCTGCGCGGCCGGCCAGCGCCACGGCGTGCCCGGCGTCGCCATCCGGAAGGGCAGCCAGCGCGTGATGCGCGGCCTCGGTGCCCGCGCCCGCGGCCTCGTACAGGTGTGACGCCGCCAGGTGCAGGCGGCGCCGCTCCGCTGCCGGCAGCGAGGCATAGATCGCGTCGCGCACGATCGCGTGCGACAGGCGCAGGTGATCTCCGTCAGCGGCCGCGCGGCCGATGAACCCGAGCGACTCCGCCTCGGCCAGCGCGGCCTCGGCGTCACCGATGCCGTGCGACCCGATCAGATCGAGCGCCACGCGCGCGTCGTGCTCGCGCCCGAGCACCGACGCGATCTGCAGCGCGCGCCGCGCCGGCGCCGACAGTCGCGCCAGCCGCCCGCGGATCACGTCCTCGACGCCCGACGGGATGGGCGGCGGCGCCGCCGCCGGCCGCTCCAGCTCGCCGCGCGCGGCGAGCAGCTCGATGGTCTCGCCGACGAACAGCGGGTTGCCTTCCGTCGCGCGTTGCACTTCGTCGGCGATGGCGGCGGGCAACGCGCGCCCGAGCCGCGCCTGCGCCAGCGCCGCCGTCTCGCCCGCGCCCAGCCGCGCCAGCGGCAGCAGCTGCCCCTCGCGCGCGATGCGGCCCAGCAGGCGCGCCCCCTCCGGCGCCAGGCGCGCCTCGACGTCGCGGTAGCTGCCCAGCACCATGAGCTGTTGCCCGCGCAGCGATCGCACGACGAACTCGAGCAGCCGCAGCGAGCCCGCGTCCGCCGCGTGCAGATCGTCGAACACCAGCAGGTACGGCCGCCGCCCGGCCGCCGACGCCAGGTGCGCAGCCACCGCCTCGAGCAACTCCCAGCCGGCGGCCTCCCCCTGCATGGCGCCGGCCCCCAGCTCGGGCAACACGGGCGCCAGCGCCGGCGCGATCTCGGCGCGCGGGGGCGGCAGCGCGCGCAGCAGCTGCGCCCACGGGTAATAGGCCGGCGGCGCGTCGCCCTCCCAGCACCGCCCCCACACCACCTCGAACCCGCGCCCGCGCGCGTCGTCGGCCGCCTCGTCGGCCAGCCGCGTCTTGCCGATGCCGGGCTCACCGGTCAGCAACACAAGCCCCCCCTGCCCCGCCGCGGCGCGCGCCAGCGCCGCGCCGATCTCGGCCCGCTCGCGCTCGCGGCCGACGAACACACGCGCTCCGGTCATGTGAGCTCGACCTTACGTGGACTCGGCGAGGCGGCCAACGCACAAACGCCGCAACGTGGTCGCCGCCTCGCCGAAACGTTCGCCATGCCCAGGCTGTTCAGCCTCGAATGGGTTCCCCAGGCCGAAATGGAGCTCGCGGCCCTACGGTCTTTCGATCGGCCGGGGATTCGGCGGGCCGTTGACGACTTGCGACACCAGGCATTAGTCGAGACGACCAACCGGAAACCATTGCAGGCCCCACTTGCGTCCTTGCCCGACGCGACTTGGCAGGTTCGTGTCGGTCGCCACAGGGTTCTCTACCGGGTCGACGGGCGGACAGTTCGCATCCTTCGCGTTATCCTCAAGATCGGAACCACCGGAGAGAGCCTATGAAGCCTTGGACAGTCAGCCCTGAGGAGGCGCGAGAGCTTGCGAAACGCGATGCAGAGACCCGCGCGTCGGGGGGATCCCCCATGACGACGTCGTTCGGAAGATGCTCGCTGACATGGAACGCGACCTCGGCAGAATGGTCGCCGAATATGACGGGTCGGCTCCCCGATCGCTCGACCTGCTGGAGGCGCTGGTGATCGCCGAAGAGGAAGGCGTGCCTGCATCGACCTGTGCACGGATACGACACGAGCTCGCGTTGCGAATTCGCGAGCTTCGCGCTGCCTGAACGTCGCAACGTCAATCGTCTGCTCGCGCTTGGCACGCGCCCGGGCCCTGATAGAGTGCCGCGCCCATGGCGACCGTACAGCTGGAGCACGTTCGCAAAGTTTACGAAGGCGGGTTCGAGGCCGTCCACGACTTCAACCTCGCGATCAAGGAACGCGAGTTCATCGTGCTGGTCGGGCCGTCGGGCTGCGGCAAGTCGACGACGCTGCGGATGATCGCGGGCCTCGAGGACATCACGTCGGGGACGGTGTCGATCGGCGGCAAGGTGATGAACAAGGTCGCCCCCAAGGACCGCGACATCGCGATGGTGTTCCAGAGCTACGCGCTCTATCCGCACATGACCGTGTTCGAGAACATGGCGTTCGCGCTCAAGCTGCGGAAGCTGTCCAAGCCGGCGATCACCGACAAGGTCCAGCGCGCGGCGGGCGTCCTGGGGATCGTGTCCGAGCTGGGCAAGCGGCCGAAGCAGCTGTCGGGCGGGCAGCGCCAGCGCGTCGCGCTCGGGCGCGCGATCGTGCGCGAGCCGCAGTGCTTCCTGTTCGACGAGCCGCTGTCCAACCTGGACGCCAAGCTGCGCGTCGAGATGCGCGCCGAGATCAAGCGCCTGCACCTGGAGCTGGGGAGCACGACCGTCTACGTGACGCACGATCAGGAAGAGGCGATCACGCTGGGTGACCGCGTCGTGGTCATGAAGGACGGCTATGTCCAGCAGTGCGCGAGCGCGCTGGAGATCTACCGGCGCCCGGCGAACCGCTTCGTCGCGGGGTTCCTGGGCACGCCGCCGATGAACTTCTTCGAGGGGCGCGTCGTCGACGAAGGCGGCCGGCTGTGGTTCGACGAGGGGACGGGGAAGCTGCCCGTGCCGGCGCGCGCGGCCGAGGCGCTGCGCGCACGTGCTGTCGCGGGCGGCGATGTCGTGATGGGCGTGCGTCCCGAGGCGCTGGCCCTACGCGGCGCCGGCGCTGGTCCAGGCGGCGCGACGCTGGCGATGAAGGTCTGGCTGGTTCAGCCGCTGGGCGCGATGATGGACGTCTACCTGCAGACCGAACGCCACGCGCGCATCGTCGCCCACGTCGACGCCTCGGCCGAAGGCGCTGCCACCCCGGCCGTCGGCGATACGGTGCTGGCTACGATCGACATGGAACGCGCACACTTCTTCGAGCCGGGCGATAACGGCGCCGCGCTCGCGTAGCCCAGCCGAGAGCTCGACCGGCTTGCGCCTTGCGGGCGCGCCCCTAGGTTGTCGTCTATGGACATTGTCAGCCAAGGAACAGCTGCGAACGCGGCTGGCCTGACACATGAGCAACTGCAGCAGCTGCGCGAACAGTTGCTGCAGTTGCAATCCGCGCTACAGGCGCGCCTGCGCCGGCAGCAGGCCGTCGTGCGCGAAAGCGAGCCGGAGATAGAGCCGCTCGAGGTCGCCGAACGGACGCGCGAGCAGGACGACGCCCTGACGTTTTCACAGCATGACCGCGAGCTGCTGAGCGACGTGAACTACGCGTTGCGCAAGATCGAAGACGGCAGCTACGGCATCAGCGAGGCGTCGGGCGATCCGATCCCGTTCGAACGCCTGCACGCCGTGCCGTGGGCGCGCACCGACAGCGACGAGGTCTAGCACAACCGCCGTCACTGGGCGGGCGAAGGGGCGCGCGGCGCGAACGCGAAGCGAACGCCGCGGTTGTAGCTCTCGGGCTTGGTGCCGGAGTGGCGCTCGCCGTCGAGATGCGGAACTCGTACGCCAGGCCGGGGTATGCGCGCTGGCGCAGCAACGCGCGTCGAGCTCTTGATCGGGTCGACGACAAATGGCGCATTCTTCTCGAGCAGCCGTCATGTAGAGGCGCGCGGACAGCTTCGTCCCAGACTTTGCGAACTGCTCCTCGAGGTCGAACAGCCAGCCGCTTCTCGAAGGCGGCCGATGGGCTGGGCAGATGTAGGCCGCGAACAGCGACGGCCTGGTGAACAGCACGTGGAGCGCGAACAACCCGCCGTAGCGAGAGCCGGCGAGCACGCGGTAGACTGGCATCGGCGCGATAGCGGACTCGACGAACGGGATGAACTGGTCGCGGTCGAGCGACGTCCAGGAACTCGCGCGCGTGGCCGGTCGCGCCCTTGTCCGGGCTGTTCGGGCCGCGTGTCCGGCACCGGCGTCAGGTCGTAGGATGCGGAGCTTGCCGTAGTCCGGCGCCTTGCCGCCCTCGTCGGGATAGCCGATGCCAACGATGATCGCCTCGGGCATGAACTTGTCGTGGACCAGCCCGCCGACGATCGACGCGAGGAGCTTGAAGTCCCAGTAGCCGTCGAGGACGTAGATGACCGGATAGCGGGCGTTGGCGTTCGTCGCGTAGCTGCCGGGTAGCTGCACCATCAACTGGTACTGGCGGCCGTTCGCCGACCGCGGCAGCACGTGCACCTCGCTGTTGTGATGGTCGCGGGCGCAGCGGCGGCGGGCGCCGGCGGACTGCGCCGGATCGCGGCAGGCCAGCCCGGCGCAGCAGCACGCCAGCGGCGGCCGCTTCACTGCTGCTGTCTCTTGAACGCTTCGGCGGGCGGGAGATCGAGCTGGTTGTTCGGCAGGCCGGTCCACCACGTCAGGTCGACGCCGAACAGGTAGACCAGGCCTTTGACCTCGTCGCCCGGAATCAGCCGCGCCTGCACCATCGGCGTCACCGCGAAGCCGCCGGTCAGCCGGCGCTTGAACGGGAACCAGTCGTACGACAGACCGAGGAAATAGCCGCTACCGACCGCGCCGCGCAGCGCCGCGTCCGGATCGCGATCGTCGGTGAGCTGGAGGACACCCAGCCCGACGCCGCCGTGGACGGCAAAGTTGTGCAGCAGCTCCCACTGCGCCGCCATCGACAGGCCGGTCACGGAGGCTTTCTCCGGTCCGTCGGCGCTGGCGCCGAAATCGATCTGCAGCCCCAGGCCGAAGCGCCTGGTCATCATCTGCCCCATGCGGATCGACAGCCCCGACCCCACCCACGTCCCCAGGTTCCTGCCATCCTCCCAGGTCTGCGTCACCAGCGCGTAGTTGCCGAGCGCCAGGTAGTAGCCCTGGCGGTGGCGCGGCAGCTCCAGCACGATCGCTTGCGGCGCGTCGGCGCGCGCCGCGGGTGCGGCGCCCAGCAGCACAGCGGCTGCGACGGCGGCGGCGACCAGCGAGTTGATCAGGCCCTTCATGGCTAAAACTCCGCCCTGACGCCGAGGATGGTCAGGATCGGCAGCCCGCTGACCTTACCGCTCTGGCGGAAGTTGTAGTTGTAAAGCGGCGCCTCGAAGTTGGCCTGGCTGTAGATGTTCTGGATCTCCAGGTAGGTCCCGAGGATCCAGCTCTTGTAGATCCAGCGCTTGTCGAGCCGCACGTCCAGCTGGTGGAACAGCGGGTTGCGCGACGTGTTGACGCCGCCATAGATGGGGTCGTAGCGATCGGCGCTGGCGTTGAACACCGATCCGGTGACGGGAGTGCTCGGGTTGCCGCTGACGACGCGCATGCGGCCGCCGATCTGCCAGTTCTTCGGCAGCTGGTAGATGCCGACCATGGTCAGGATGTGGGTCTGGTCGAAGTCGAACAGGCGGTATTCGGTCTCGCCGGAGTCCAGGCGCTCGGAGCGCAGCAGCGTGTACGCGATCCACCCCGTCAGCCGGTTGGCGAACTCGTGGCGCGCGACCAGCTCCATGCCGAAGATGCGCCCCTTGCCGTTGTTGTCGTAGCGCAGCGGATTGCCCATCGCGTCCACGGTGTCGGTGAAGCTGACCAGGTTCCACAGGTCCTTGTAGAAGCCGGTGACGTCGAACGTCAGGTGCGGCCGCGGCTTGTACTCGACGCCCGCCGACGTGTGCAGCGCGAGCTCCGACTTCAACGCTCGGGTTGCCGAAGGCCGCGTCGGTCTCGTCGAAGAACGGCTCCTGCGCGAACAGGCCGACGCCCGCCTTGGCCGTGAACCTGTCGATGAACTGCCAGCGCGCGGTCAACCGCGGCTGCGGCACCGTCTGGCGGATGCGCGAGAAGTAGTCGACGCGGAAGCCGGGCAGGATCAGCCAGCGCGGCGTCGGCTTCCACTCGAGCTCGGCGAAAGCCGCCTGCGAGAAGAACACCTCGTTGTTGAGCTTCCGCGAGATCGTGTTGTTCGGGTCGAACGGTCCCGGCGGCTCGCCTTCCTTGGGCGGCAGCGGCAGCCGGATATTGATATCGGTGCTGGCGAGCAACGAGTCGAGGCCGGCGTGCAGCGCCCACTTGTCCGAGAACTTGTAGCGGAAGTTGTCGCGCAGCTGCGCGGTCATCAGCGAGAAGTTGAAGAACAGCCGGCCGGCGTTGAAGTTCTGCCAGTCCTGCCCCCACGACGCGCGCAGGTTGTTCTCGAGCTTCGTGTTGGGGACGTATTTGTACGACGCCGTCCCGCGATAGAACGTCGACGTCGCCGACAGCCGGTTGGTCGCCGCCTCGGCGTCCAGGTCGGCGGGGTTGCCGAACAGCAGCGCCAGCCGATCGTCGGAGCCGAAGGCGAACACGCGGATGTCGTGCGCGGGCGCCGGGCGATAGTTGGCGACCAGCTGGTAGTCGTAGTAGCGCGGCGCCGTGACGAAGCTGTTGGGCGAGTTCTCGGGAACGGCCGCGTTGAGCAACACGTCGAAGTAGCTGCGCCGCCCCGCGATCGCGACGCCGCCCTTGTTGGCGAGCGGGATCTCCAGGAACACGCCGGTGTCGAAGATGTTGACGTCGGCGTAGCCGCCGATCTTCTTCGGCTGCAGGCGCTTGATCTGCACGTCGATGATGCCGCCGATGGCGCGGCCGTACATCGGCGAGAAGTTGCCGGGATAGAACTCGATGCTGTCGAGGATGCCGACCGGGATGACGCTGCGCAGACCGCCGAAGTGATAGATGTTCGGCACGATCGAGCCGTCGACGAAGATCTGCGTGTCTTCGGGCGCGGCGCCGCGCACGATGATCAGGCCAGCGAAGCCGAACGGCGCGCGGCCGACGCCCGCGAAGTTCTGCACGACGCCCAGCGGATCGCCCGCCGCGCCGGGGATCTTGTCGATCTCGCCGGCCGAGATCACGGTGCGGCTGACCTCCTTGCGCGGGCGCGTCGCCGTGACCGTGACGTCGAACGGATTGTAGACACCGCGCTCGACGTAATACGTGACGTCGACGGCCTCGTTGGCGCGGACGGTCTCCGTCGTGCGGAACGGGTAGAAGCCCGCCGGCTCGACCAGGACCTTCCAGTCGCTGGGGGGCAGATCGTAGAAGCGGAACTTCCCCTCGGCGTCGGCCGCGGCCTCGAAGCCGACCGACTTGCCGTTGACGTCGTCGCGGAACACGGTGACGACGGCGCCCGCGATGGGCAACCGCGTGCCGCGCTCGCGCAGCATGCCGGAGAAGTTGACCACCGGCTCGCGCGCCGGCTTGATGGGCGTGACGGGCGCGGGCGGCGGCGCGCCGCCGTCGGGCGTCGTCACAGGCGCGGGCGTGGCCGGCGGCGCCTTCGGCTTGAGCCGGAACTTGTAGCGGTACTGGAGCTGGATGGCGATCGGCTTGCCGTCCATCTCCGCCGGCTCGAACTCGAACTGCTGGGCGGCGACGATCGCAGCCTCGTCGAAGCCGATGCCCGGCGGCTGTCCGCCCTGGTTGACGCCGACGCTGTCGATCTTGCCCTGCGCGTTGATGTCGAGCAGCAGGATGACATCGGTCTCGAGCCCCTTCTCCACCGCCTCCGCCGGGTACTCCGCCTCGACGAACTTGGTCTGCTTGGGCAGCTTGGAGAGCTTCTTGGCCTCGATAACCGCCGGCGGCTGCTCCTGCTGGCGCGGCGGCCCCATCCCCTCGCCGATCTGCGCGCGCGCGACCGCCGGCACCGCCGCGCTCGCGGCCGCGGCCAACAGGAACAACACGCTACTTCTGGAGGTGCTACGACCCCGGCGGATCACGGACTCGCCCCGAGACGGACGTTGCCCCGTGCCCACGTGACGCCACCCCGGTTGTCACGGACGACCACCACGACACGCGCCGTTTCCGGCGTGTACTCGCGGACAATCGCGGGCGTCCAGCTGTTCCTGATCGTGTCGCTGATCGGCTCGACGTCCTGGATGAACGCCGTCTTTTCCCACTCCATGTCGCCGCTCTCCACGAACCAGCTCAGCGTCAGACGCTCGCGCTGGTCGGACAGGTTGCCTTCGTCATCCAGCCCGGAGTACGCCTCCGACTGGTCCTCGGCCAGCCCGATGACGATCGGCGTGGCCCTGTCTCGCTCCAGCGTCACCGCCGGATCCGCCACGTCGGGGATCGGCATCGGGCCTGCACCGAACACCGGGAGCGCCACGAGTGGATCCTGCGTCGGGTCGAGCACCGGGTTGTAGTTGGGCGGCATCGGCGGCAGCGCCGGAGGCGGCGAATCGATGCGCAGCCGCAGCGTCGACACGACGTCGATGCCCGGGTCGTTCATGCTCTCGACGCGCATCTCGATCTGGATCGGGTAGCCGCCCTCGCAGTTGGGCGCCGCAAAGACGCCCGGGAGGCCGCCGCACAGCCCGGCGATGAGCTCGGGCGGAAAGCTGTTCGTGAACGACGCGGTGCCCTCGGTGCCCAGGTCGAAGTCCGGCACGGTGAAGCCCGTCATCATCATCACCTCGTCGGCCGACGCGAACGCGCACTCGTAACCGTTGAAGGCCGAGCCGGCCAGCGGGCACCACCGCCACGACCACGCCGTGATGACGTCGCCCTCGGGCACGAACATGACCGGCGTCAGCGTCGCCGTGTCGCCGGGGCCAGGCGACACCTGGAATCCGCCGCTCGCGTTCGCCGGCTGCGTCTTCACCTCACTCTGGATGGCGAGCACGCGCAACGACGTGAGCCGCGTGTAGGGATCGAAGTCCTCGCCGCAACCGGCGGCGGCGGCGGTCGCCACCACGGCGGCAGCTACCAAGGAGCGCAACTGGGACGTCATTCGTCCTCCAGCACATAAAAGCGGTAAGTGAAGCTGATCGAAAACGCGACGGGCACGCCGTCACGCATCGCAGGCGTGAACTCCTCGGCCATGGCGGTCCTGCGCACCGCCTCGTTGAGCTCCGGGTACTCCGACTCCTCGAGGATCTTGACCCGCACGACCTTGCCGGTCTCGTCGAGGGTCAGCATCACCGGGATGTTCGCCTCCCGCCTCGGGCCTTGATAGGAAGGCTTCACTGCCTTCTTGCGCCGGGGCATCTCGAACTTCACCCCGGCGTCCGCGCTCTGGGGTGCCGGCTTGGGCACGCCGTCCCTGACCGCTGCGACCGGACTCCGGGGTGCCGGATTGGGCACCTCGCCGCAGGCCGCGGCCGTCATGGAGGTGGCAACCGCGGCGGCGGCCAGGTGCATCCCGGTGTGTGCTCGGGACGTCATTCGTCGTCCAGACGGAACTGGTAGGTGAAGCTGATTGAATACGCCGTCGGCACGCCGTCGCGCTTCGCCGGCTCGAACTCCTCCTCCATGGCCGCCTTGCGTACCGACTCGTTGAACTCCGGGTATTCCGACTCCTTGAGGATCTTGACCTTCACGACCTTGCCGGTCTCGTCGATGCTCAACATCACGGAAACGTTCGCTTCGATTCCCTGACTCTTCAAGGTCTCGGGGTACTGAGGTTTCTTCTTCCCGATGCGCTTGGGCTGCTCCCAACTGACCCCTGCGACCGGGATCCGGGTTGCCGCCTTGTTGACCTTTACGTCCTCGATCTCGGCGACGGGCGGCGCGACCTTCGACACGTCAGCCGGGTTCTGCGCCTTGTCGGCGGTCTTCCCCTCACGCGTGTTGCCGACCGCAAACGACGGCCCGCCCCCACCCTCCGTCGTCGATTCCATGCTGAGCCCGACGACCCGCGGCGGCGCCTTCGATGGCGGCGGCGTCTTGGGCGGCGGCTCGGGCGCCTCGACGACCTTGGGCGGCGTCTTCATGCGCCGTTCGGGCTCGGGGGGCTTCTCCACCGGCGGCGGTGGCGGCTCGACCTTCGTCTCGCGCACCTCGATCTTCACCTCCTGCCGGAGGTTGTCCTTCTTCCCCTTCTCGCGTCCGCCCAGGGCGAAGCCGACGACCAGGATCGCGACGTGGACCGCGACCGAGCCGATGAACATCGCCAGCACCCACGCCGAGCGGCGGCTCAGGCCACCCCCGCGCAGCGGCGGCAGCGGATCGTGGGCGGCCTGCTCCGGCGTCAGCGGCTCCGACACCAGCGCGGCGGCGCGAACGCGCGCGTGCCGGCGTTCGGCGCGCTTGCGCTCGATGAACGGCGCGCGCGCTGACCGCCCACGCGGCGGGAGCGGGCTGTCGTCCTTCTGTTCGGCGAGCGGATCCATGTCCTGCGCTTGGATTAGAGGTCGTTCAACGTTGGGTCAGGGTGTTTGCGCGGGAACGACGGGTGGCGTTCCGCGCTCGATATCGAGAGCAAACGCGCCGACGCCGTTTTGTTTCACGAGATCGATGATCTCGACGACCTTGCCATATTCGACGCCCTTGTCGGCGGAGATCACGGCCTGCAGCTTCGGGTTGCCGCTCGCCTCGCGCCGGATGATGGTGGCCGCGTGCGCGAACGACGGCATCTTCTCGCCGTTGAGCGTGAAGTCGCCGCCCTTCGTGTACAGCAGGTTGATGGTCGATTCGACCGGGCTGCCGCCGCTGGCCGCCTTGGGCAGCTCCACCTTCAGGCTGGCGCGCACGATCGTCGCCGACGTGATCATGAAGATGACCAGCAACACCAGCGCGATGTCGACGAACGGGATGATGTTGATCGACGCGAGCGGCCCGTCGTCGCTGACTTCGTCCAGCTTGGAGGCCATGATGCGACTCCGTTATTCCGCCGCGGCGGCCGCGGGCGCGACCGGCTCGACGGACTTGAGGTGGCTGAGCAGGATGCGCGCCAGCATCTGGCAGTCGGTGACCGACGTGCGCACGCGACCCTTGAACACGTTGAACGCGACGACCGCCGGGATGGCGACCAGCAGGCCGACCGCGGTCGCGATCAGCGCCTCCGCGATGCCGGCCATGACCGCGCTGCTCGCATCGGCCATGTTGGCCGCCAGGTCGCGGAACGACCGCACGATGCCGAGCACGGTGCCGAACAGGCCGATGTAGGGCGCGTTGCTGGCCAGCGTGGCCAAGAAGTCGAGGCGCCTTTCGTAACGTCCCTTCTCACGCCCGAGCGCGCCGGCGATCAGATCCTCGACGGACTCGGGACCCTTCTCGTACGCTTGCAGGCCGACGAGCACGACGTTGGTCTCCAGCGCGTCTCTGTCCGCCAGCGCCTTGGCCGCGCCGGCGAAGTTGCCGCGATCCAGGTTGCGCTGCAGCGCCTCGCGCAGGGCGTCGACGTCCAGCTTGCGGCGCCTGTAGAAGATCCACCGCTCCAGGATCACGCCGACGGAGATCACCGACAGCGCGATGAGCAGGTAGAGCACCCACTCGGACCGGAACACCGGCAGCTTGAGCAGGGTCTGGACCAGTGACTGTGTATCGTTATGCATCTGACGCGTCTCCGGTTGCGGTGTTTCGGATGCTTCGCCGCGGGCGGCGTCGCACGCCTTCCGGAGGTCCGGAAAGCCCGTGAAAGAAGAAATCGACGATTCGATCGGTCTGGTCGGCCAGCCGTTGCCCGGTGTCGGCCGTCTTTATCCAGCGGAAGAAAAACGCGTTGGCGATGCCCATCAGCGCGCAGGCGGCGTCGGCGACGGGGTAGTTGCCCAGCTCGCGCCGATCGGTGGCCGCCAGCTCCAGCCACGCGGCCAGACGCGCCTGGTGGGCCTCGGGCGTGAACATCTCGCCCGCCTTCTCCTTGACCCACCCCATCGACTCGCCGCGCATGTGCAGCGACACGAACGCCATGAACACGTCACGCCGGCGATCCGTCCACTCGAGCTGCCGGCGCAGCAGCGTCGCGACGTTGTCGCGAAACCCCAGCGCCGCATCCGGGGCGGGCGCGAACGTCTCGAGCAGCTCGCGCCAGATCGTGCGCAGCAGCTCGGTGAAGATCGCCTCTTTGCTCTCGAAGTACGCGTACAGCGCCGGGGCCGTGAAGCCGACCTCACGCGCGATGTCGGCCATCGTCGCGGCGCCGTAGCCGCTGCGCATGAAGGCGCGCGACGCCCCCATCAGGATGTCCTCGCGCGTGCGGGCGACGTGCAGCGCCTTGCGGGGCGTCGCGGCCTTGCGAGGCTGCACCGGCTTACGCATTTCGATCGTGCTTAACATCTATTCACTGCAGTGAACAGTGATTTATCGTTCACTGTTGTCGTCGACCAGCGGCTCACGGATGGGTCAACACCGGTCGGGGACGGAAGTGTTACTCGCGATCCACGATTCGTCCATGGTCGAGCGTCACGACCCTGTCGGCGTGGCGGATGGTGCTGGCGCGGTGGGCGATGACCAGGCTGGTCCGTCCCGCGAGCAGCCGCCGCAGCGCCGCCTGGATGCGCATCTCGGTCACCACGTCGATCGAGCTGGTGGCCTCGTCGAGGATGAGGATGCGCGGATCGGCGAGCATCGCGCGCGCAAAACAGACCACTTGCCGCTGGCCCAGCGACAGGCGCGCCCCGCCCTCGCCCACGTCGGTCGCCAGACCGGCGGGCAATGTTTCCAGCACGTCGAGCACATCCAGCGCGCGCGCGGCGGCGCGCACCTCGTCTTCGCTGGCGCCGGGACGGCCGACGCGCAGGTTGTCGAGCACGGTGCCCGCGAACAGAAAGTTTTCCTGGGTGACACACGCCAGTTGCTTGCGCAGCGACGGAGCGGTAATGCCGCGTACGTCGCGCCCGTCGATCAAGACGGCCCCGGCCGTCGCCAGGTGAAGCTTGGCCACCAGCCCGGCCAGCGTGCTCTTGCCGCTGCCGGTGGCGCCGACCAGCGCGACCTGCTGTCCCGGCTCGATCGACAGCGACAGCCGTTCGAGCACCGGGCGCCCCGGCTCGTAGGCGAAGTCGACGTCGCGCAGCTCGATGCGGCCGGCGATGCGCGCGATCGGCGTCGCGTCGGGCTCGTCCTGCCACTCGGGCTTCGCGTCCAGCAGCGCGAACACGCGCTCGGCGCCCGCCATCGCGGTCAGCGCCTGGTTGTACTGGTTGCCCAGGTTCGGGATCGCGGCGAACAGGCCGTTGGCCAGGAACAGGAACGCGATCAGCGCCGCCAGCGTCACGCTGCCCGACAGCGCCTGGTAGCCGCCGATCACCAGCACCAGCGACAGGAAGAGCTGCCCGTTCCATTCCAGCAGCGGCTGGATGGCGGAGCCGTGGCGGGCCGCGCCCATGTTGTAGCGCGCGTGATCGCGGATGAGCGTCGCGAAGCCGGCGGCGCTGGCCTGCTGGCGCGCGAAGCTCTGGATCTCGCGGATGCCGTTGACCGATTCGGCCAGCGTCGCCGTGACGCGCGCGAAGCTCTCCTGCTGGTCGCGGTATGCCTGGCTCAGGCGGCCGCGCAGTGCGATGAATCAGCGCCCACACGCCGGGCACCATGATCAGGACGACCAGGAACAGCCGCCAGTCGTAATAGGCCATCAGCGCCGCCGAGATCAGCGCGTGGCCGCCCTGCACCATCGACACGAAGGCGACGTCCTGCACGCCGACGCGCACGACGTCGATGTCGGAGGTGATGCGCGCGACCAGGCGGCCGAGGGGCGTGCGCGCGAAGAAGCTCATCGGCAGGCGCAGCAGGTGGGCGTAGATCTCGTTGCGCAGGTCGTGGACGACGGCCTCGCCCAGGCGCAGCGCCAGCCGCGAGCGATAGACGAAGCAGATCTCGGTGAACGCCGCCAGCGCCAGGAAGCCGATCGTGCCGGCGATGGTGCCGGACACGTCGCGGTGGGCGATGGGGCCGCTGATCACGCGCGCCATCGCCCACGTCACCAGCGGCAGCTGGATGGCGCGCGCGATGACCAGCACGGCCAGCGTGTTGCGCAGGCGCGCGTACGGCCGCGTGTAGCCGAACAAGCCGGCGGATGATGCCCAGGTCCAGCGGCCGCTGCTGCGACGGCGTCGCGACGTGATGCTGGTGCGCCTGCCCGTTCACCGTGCGACCTCCGCGTCGTGCAGCGCCGCGGCGCGCGCGTAGAAGCCGCCCGCCGCCAGCAGGTCGGCGTGTGTGCCGCGCTCCACGACGCGGCCGCCGTCGAGCACGACGATGTCGTCCGCGATGCGCAGCGCCGCGAACCGGCTGGTCACCAGCAGCGTCGTGCGTCCGGCGCGCGCCTGCTCGACCGCGGCCAGCACCTCGGCCTCGGTGTACTCGTCGACGGCGCTGGTCGGATCGTCCAGCAGCAGGATCGGCGGTTGATTGAGGATGGCGCGCGCGATCGCCAGGCGCTGGCGCTGCCCGCCCGACAGGTTGTGCCCCGCCTCCTCGATGACGGTGTCGTAGCCGGCCGGCAGCTCGGCGATGAAGCCGTGCGCGCCCGCGGTGCGCGCGGCGCGCTCGATCGCGTCGCGCGGCGCATCCGGATCGCCGAACGCGATGTTGTCGGCGATGGTGCCGCTGAACACGACGCTCTCCTGGAACACGAAGCCGACGTTGCGCCGGAGGCCGTCGAGATCCAGCCGGCGGACGTCGGCGCCGTCGATCAGCACGCGCCCCGCGGTCGGATCGAAGAAGCGCGGGACCAGCGCCAGCAGCGTGCTCTTGCCGCCCCCCGTCGCCCCGACGAACGCGACACAACGCCCGGGCGCGATCGTCACATCGATCGCGTCGAGTGCCAGCCGGCCTCCCGGCCTCGTAGCCGAAGCTGACGCCCTCGAAGCGGATCTCCCCCGCGAGCGCCGCCGCCCGCGGGCAGCGCGATCGGGTCGGGCGGCGTCTCCACCTCCAGCGGCGCGTCCAGCACCTCGAACACGCGGCGCGCCGCCGTCACGCTCTGCTCCAGCGTGTTGAAGATCGCCGCCATGCCCGCGATCTGCGTCGCGAACTGCTGCAGCAGCCCGGCGAACACGACGAGCTGGCCCAGCGTCAGCGACTGCCGCGCCACCAGCACGCCGCCGTAGAGCAGCAGGATCGCCACGTTGATCGCGGTGACGAACGACACCGTCGGTCCCAGGCGGCTGACGCGCCGGAAGATCTGCTCCTGTTGATCGCGGACCGCGCGGTTCTTGCCGCGAAAGCGCTCCAGCTCCTGCGCCTCGGCGCCGAACGTCTTCGTGACCCGCATCCCCTTGATACCCTCGGACAGCGTCAGCACCATCGCGTCGGACAGCGCGCGGTTCGCTTCGTAGGCGGGGCGCGCCCAGCGCGAGAAGCGCAGCGTGGCCAGCAGGATGATCGGCGTCGGCGCCAGGCACGCGGCCAGCAGCCCGACGTGAACGCGCGCCATGTACGCGACGTACGTGCACAGCGCGAACACCATCAGCGCCCCCTGGACCAGCACGCCGTCGATGAACGCCCGCAGCGACTGCACGTCGGCGGTGACGCGGTTGATGATGGCGCCCGACGGGTTGCGGGCGAAGAACCGCAGCGGCAGCCGCTGCAGCTTCGCGAACACGCGCGCGCGCAGGTCGGGGACCAGGTCGACGTGAATCAGCTTGCCGACCGCCGACGCGGTGCCGTAGACGACCAGCGCGCGCAGCGTCGCCAGCACAAACGCCACCGCCGCGACCGCGACCAGCGTCCGGCCCGGCCCGAAGCCGGCGGGCACGGTGATCCCCAGCGGCCAGCGGACGGCGGGTGCGCCGGGATCGATCGCAGCGCGGACGACGTCGATCGCCAGACCGCTGGCGGAGAGCGCCCCCAGGGCCAGCGCCAGCGACGCGATCTGGCCGGCGAAGATGCGCGCGCAGACGCCGCGGTACCCCCACGCGAGCGCCAGCAGCCGTCGCAGCGGCGGCGGGGCTTCAGGCTGCTGGTGGTTCGTCATCCGTCGGCACGGCGAACGGCAGCCCCTCCGGCCAGCGCTCGCGCGGCTCGAATCCCAGCAGCCGCCGCGCCGGCTCCATGTCGAACACGCGCTCGCCGCCCAGGCTGACCGCGTAGACGATCTCGAACTTCACGTCGGGGACCTCGACCGCGGCGGCGAAGCAGCGCGCGCCGTCGGACCGGCTGACATAGCAGTCGAAGATCCCCAGCTTGCGCATGTGCCGGACCTCGTCGGGATTGCGCACCATCCACCCCAGGCGCACGACGACCGTGCTCACGCCGAAGCGCCACGCGTACAGCTCCGCCATCTCCTCTGCCCACAGCTTGGTCAGCGAGTAGGCGTTCACGGGGCGGCGGTCATCGACGCGCGCCGGGCGCCCGGAGTCCTTCCAGCCGCTGACGACCATCATCGAGCTGGCGACGACCAGCCGGCGCACGCCCTCGTCTCGCGCGGCGTCCAGGACGTTGTAGAGCCCGAGGACGTTCGGGCCGATCAGGTCCGGGAACGGCACCTCGTGGGGCTGCGCCGCCAGGTGGACGACCGCGTCCATGCCGCGCACCGCGGCGCGCACCGCCGCCGCATCGGCGATGTCGGCGACCACGGCGTCCGCCACCGCCGGCGTCGCGATGACATCCAGCCCGCGCACCACGTGCCCGCGCAGCGCCAGCTCGTCGCACACGGGGCGCCCGACGGTGCCGGCGGATCCGGTGACCAGGACTTTCACGCCCTGAAGCTACTCCACCTGTCCCATTCAGCGCCGCAGCTTCCTGGCTGCGTTGCCGTCAGGCAACGCGGATCCGCACGCGCAGCGGTGGCCCGCGCCCGTCGCCGTCGGTCGCGACGACGAACGCGGCGCCATCGGCGACCGCGGGCGGGATCGGGATGCAGATGGTCAGGTTCTCGAGCACCCGGCCCGCGTGCTCGCAGCGCACGCACCACAGGCGGCCGGGGTGCGCGCCGCCCAGGCACGTGGGACACAGGATCTCCACCGACGTGTCGATCGCCGCCGTGCCGCCCTGCATCGCTTCCTCGGCGAGCAAGCGCAGCTCCACGGCGCCGTCTTCCAGTCGGCGCGCCGCGGCACGCGCGACCAGCGCCTCCAGCGGCCCGCACAGGCGGTCTATCAGGTCGTCGACGCGGCTGGCCTCGCTGCCCCCGCGCCGCCACGTGATCTTGCCGCCCGGGCCGTAGACGTCGCCCTCGGTCGCGTTCCCCGGGCCGCGCGCCGCGGCGCCGGTCGGCCGCCGCCCGAACCGGGTCGATTCCGCGGCGTGCAGCCGCTGGTCGTAGGCGGCGCGCGCCGCGGCATCCGACAGGACGCTGTACGCCTCTGCGATGCGCTGGAACACCTCGGTGGACTGGACGCCGGCCCGGTCGGGATGAAAGCGCAGGGCCAGCAAGCGATAGGCCCGGCGCAGCTCAGCCACGCCCGCCCGGCGTTCGACGCCAAGCACCACGTAGTAGTCGAAAAGCGGCGCCTTCACGGCCCGCAAATGATACGCGAATGCGACCCCGGGGCCCCGTCCGGGTTGGGGTCGAACCGCAGGTCAGCCGCGGCCGGCAAAACGTTTCCGGGACTCCGGGGCATCATCCCTTGGCAGCGGCCCTCCGTCGGGCTAATACGAAGCGCAACGCGGCGAATGCGCGCGGAACGATGAAGTACCGGTTAACGGAAAAAATCGGCAGCGGCGGGATGGCGGAGGTGTTCCGCGCCACCGGCGTGGGGCCTGACGGCTTCGAGCGCCCGTTCGTCATCAAGCGCATCCACCCCCGCCTGTCCGAGGCGCCCGAGTTCGTCCGCATGTTCGTGCACGAGGCCAAGATCTCGGCGCGGCTCATCCATCCCAACATCGTCCAGGTCTTCGAGCTCGCCTACCAGGACGGCGCGCACTACATGATCATGGAACCGGTCGAGGGGATGGACATGGGCTGGCTGCTCAAGCGCCGGCGCGAGCGTCCGCACGAATCGCTGTCCCCGGCGTTCGTGGCGGAGGTCGGCCGCCAGGTCTGCCGCGGCCTGGACTACGCCCACACCCTGACCACCGTCGAGGGCGAGCCGCTGCGCATCGTCCACCGCGACGTGACCCCGCCGAACATCATGGTGGCGTGGAACGGCACGGTGAAGGTGCTGGACTTCGGCATCGCGCGCGCCGCCGAGGCGATCCGCCCGAGCTTGACCGACCCCGGCATGGTGAAGGGGAAGATGTCCTACGTCGCGCCCGAGCTGCTCGAGGGCAAGACGGCGGACGCGCGGTCGGACCTGTTCTCGCTGGGCGCGGTCATGCACGAGCTGCTGACCGGCCGGCAGCTGTTCTCCGGTCAGAACGACCTGGAGACGCTGAACCAGGTGAAGGAGAAGCAGATCCCGCCGCCGTCGGCGTTCAATCCCGGGGTCAAGCCGGCGCTGGACGGCGTGGTGCTGCGCGCGCTCAGCCGCGACCCCGACAAGCGCTACGCCAGCGCGGGCGAGATGGGCGACGAGCTGGAGGAGCTGTCCCTGCGCAAGAACTATTCGCAGCGCGTGCTGGGTGACAAGGCGCGCGATCTGGCGCAGGAAGAGGGCGAAACGGCGGCGGCCGGGACGATCGCGCGGGCCGTCGCGCCGGCGGCCGCGGCAGCAGCCGAGGCCCCTGGATGCGGTGCCGCCGATTGTCGGTCGCGAGGACTCGTCGATGATCGTCGACGAGTCGCGCCCGCGTGCGAAACCGCCGGCTCTGCCCGCGGCGGCGACTGGCGCGCTGGTGCCGCGGCGATCGGCGGCGCGGTGGGTCGCGGTCGCGGCGCTGTGTGTGGTGGCGGGCGGCCTCTTCGGCGCGGCGCTCCGCGGCTCGGGCGCCGAGCCCACGGCAGCGGCAACGCCGCCGCCAGTCTTCCCACCCGTCGAGACCGCGCGGGTGGCGCTCGATTCGGCCCCGCAGGGTGCGACCGTGGTCGCCGCCAGCGACGGGCAACGCCTGGGCGAGACGCCGCTGCTGCTGAACCTGCCGCGCGGACAGACGACGATGGAGGTCGTGCTTCACAAGTCCGGCTTCGCCCCGCTGCCGTTCAAGGTCATCCCGCACCAGGACAAGGACGTCGTGGCGCGGCTGGAGGCGCTCCCGCCGCCGGCGCCGCCGACGCCACCCAAGGTGGCCAAGGCGAGGCACGCGAACAAGCGGCCGCCCCTGCCGTCGGGTCCAGCACAGGTTCCAGGCCGCACCGCGCCGCCAGTGGCGGTGACCCGGTCGGGCGCAAAGTCAGTACCCCCACCGCGTTCGGCAGGGCCCGCGGTTCCGCCCCGCCCCGCCGCGCCCACCGCGATCCCGCCCCGCCCCGTCGCGACGATCCCGACGAACCGGCGCTGACAGTCACGGGCGCGGTCGGCTGCCCCGGTAAGCCATCTCCCAGTTCTGCCCGTCGAACAGCTCGACGACGAACGCATCGGCGTCCACGCCTTCGAGGCAGCGCAGGTTGACGTCGACCTTGTCCGGGTCGGAACGCGGCGAGTAGAACGAGTGAATGCCGCAGTGGCGGCAGAACTGGTGCTTCGCGACGCCCGTGTTGAACGTGTAGACGGTCAGGTCGTCGGCGCCGGACAGCAACTCGAACTGCGCGGGCGGCACGATGAGATGCAGGAAGCCCTTCTTGCGGCAGATCGAACAGTTGCAGCGCTCGATCGTGACAGCGTCGAGGTCGGCCGTGACGCGAAACCGCACCCGCCCACAGTGGCAACCGCCTTCGTAGGTCTTCATGGGATCTCTCCTTGTAGCCACGCATCGAGCTGGCGCCAGACGTCCGCGGTGAGCGCGCCGCCATGGCCAGCGCCGGGAACCAGCACGAGGCGGCGCTTTGGCTGCGGGAGCGCCGCGAAGATCCGCTGCGAGTGCGCCGGCGGCGTCTCGTCGTCGCGCTCGCCGTGAATGAGCAGGACAGGCGCCGAGATGCGGGCCGCCGCCGCCATCGGGCTGACGTCGTCAGCGCGGAACTTCCCTTCCTGCTCGGCCATCCGGAACGCCTCCGCGACGTTCCCCTTGCTGGCGAAGAATGGGACGCGTTCGCTGCCAACCGTGCGCAGGTCCGAAAACGTCGACACCGCGATCACCGCCGCGATTCGCGCGTCCTCCGCCGCGGCCTGCAACGCGACCGCGCCGCCCAGCGAGACCCCGAACACGACCACGGGCCTGGCTTCGACCCGGTCGAGCACGTGCTTCAGGTCCTGCTTCTCGTAGTAGCCGTACGTGCACGCGTCGCCGCCCGATTCCCCATGCGCCCGGCTGTCGTAGGCGATCACGTCGAAGCCGCGCGCCACGAAGTGTTGCGCGATGCCGATGCTGGATCCGCGGTTGTCGGCGACGCCGTGCAGATACACGACCGTCCCGCGCTTCGGCGCCGGGGCGCGGAACCACCAGCCCTTCAACGGGACGCCGGCGCCATCGAGCTGCACGGCCTCGACCGACGGGCCGGGTTCCTGCGTCACCGGCCGTCGCTGCGGGTGCAGAAGCGCGTTCGCGGCCCACGACGGCGGCATGCAGCCCGCGACCGCTACGAGCAGCAGGCCACCGATCGTCACGCTCGCGGAAGGCACAGGGTCAGGATCCTCGCGCCGTAGTTCGCGCGCCACTCGTTGCGGCCCGGCACCTTGCGAATGTCGCGCGACCCGATCTCGACGGTGAGCCGGACGCGCTTGTCGCGATGCGCTGCCAGCGTCGCGAATTCGGCGACGTTGGTCAGCTCGAGGCGCGTCGCGTGGTGGTGCGGCATCGGGATGTGCGCCGCCGGCCGCCACTCGCCGTCCTGCCAGATCATGTCGACCCAGTACTTCGCTGGCACCTTGACGTCCACGTACGACGCGAGCTGCGGCACGCCCGCCGGCGGCTCCGCACACGATGCGGGCGGATCAGACATCGCATCGGCATTTGTCACTTCGACGTCTCCTCGCTCATTGATCACGAGCACCTTCTCGACGCGATCGCCGGGAGCTACGGACCCGCTGATCATCTTCACATACAGAGCCCGACCGCCCAGCTCCTTGTAACCCGCTGCAAACGACAGCTGCATGCCGTTCATTCGCAGCGGCTTGAGCGCGTCGAGCTGGGGTCTGGCGAGCGCTATCTGGCGACCGAACGCCTTGATCGTCATCGCCGTAAGCCCGGTCGCGCCCTGCCTGCCCGATACGGTCACCGGCCCCGATGGCCCAATCCCAGGTGATTCGATGCTGAAGGCCGACCAGGCTAGCTGGCCCTCCTGCGATGCCCGCGCAAACCCGAACGGCGACAGCAGCACGCAAGCGCCGGCAAGGACCGCCATCATGAATCCGCGATAGTTGCCCATCATTGCGACCTCTTTCCCGACAGCGCTCGCCTCGGCGCGATGTAGTGGAAGCGGACCAGGTAAATGTTTTCACCGCGGCCATGTTTCGCGACCTTGAGCAGGTCGACGACGCCCTTGAAGCCTGACGCGCGGGCGAGCTCCGGCGTGATGTCGGCCATCTCGATGGGCAGGATCGCGTCCACCTCGATTTCTCCGCCCTCGATGGGGTAGCGGCCACCCACCTTCACGTGCGGGCGCATCCAGATGCGGATGCTGCACGTGATGTCGCCGCGGCGGACACCGTCACGCAGCCGCTTGGTGAACTGCACCCAGTGAGTTTACCGCGCCAGGTAGCGCTGCCAGTCGCCCGACTCGGCGACGCGCTTGACGCCCGCGCCCCGCCCGACCAGCAGCCGGCGCATGTAGCGGTCGAGGAACAGCGCCTCGGCGAGCCGGCCCAGGGGGCCCAGCGGGGCGTTGTAGTCGAACACGTCGATCATCCGCGTCCCGGTCTCCGTCGGCTCGAAGATGTGGTCGTGGTCGAAGCGCGCGAACGCGCCCCGCACCAGGCTGTCGCGGAAGCGCCGCGGCCGCTCGAACGCCGTGATGCGGCTGGTGAGGCGCTGGCGCACGCCGAAGTGTTTCGCGCTCCACGTCACCTCCTCGCCCATACCGATCAGCCCGTGGGTGACGCCCGCGACCGCACGCTCCTCCGAATCGCCCGTCGTCACGACGTGCAAATCGATGCTGCGCGCCAGATCGAAGCAGACGTCCACAGGCGCCGCGACGTCCGTGACCACGCGAATCGTCGCCATCCCGCCTTCTTACTTCAACCCGTCCAGGGTCGCGAGGGTGGTCGTCTGGGCGCTGCGCATTGACATGTACATGTCGGCTGCCAAAACTCCACACGTGGGGAAGGGCGATAGGCGCAAGTGGACGATCTCAGGTGCGCGGAAGCGTCTGCCCAAGCTCATCGATCCCAAACGACCCCTCGCCGCGGCACTTGGCGAGCTGCGCCGATTGTGCAGCGAAGAGGGTTACGAGCTGATGCCCCCGAAGCGGATGGATCGACCGCCCGGCAAAGGCGGCATCGCGCTCCTGAACCCGTTTCGCCCACCGGCTCGCGGCCGATAGGCTGCCGCAGCCCTACGCCGCTTTCGTGTGCGCTTCGTCCTCGAGGAAGCCGATCAGGCGCTCGCGCAGCGGGTAGTACTCCGGGTGCTCCAGCACCGCGGCGCGCGTGCGCGGGCGCGGGAACGGGACCTCGACGATGCCGCCCAGCTTGGCCGCCGGGCCGTTGGTCATCATCACGATGCGGTCGGACAGGAACAGCGCCTCGTCGACGTCGTGCGTGACCATCAGCGCGGTCTTGCGGTCGGCGGCCAGAGCTCGAGCAGCACCTCCTGCAGCTCGAACCGCGTCAGCGAATCGAGCATGCCGAACGGCTCGTCGAGCAGCAGCATCTTGGGGTCGAGCGCGAACGCGCGCGCCAGCCCGACGCGCTGGCGCATGCCGCCCGACAGCTCCGCGGGCTTCTTGTGCATGGCGTCGCCCAGCCCGACGAGCTCGAGGTAACGCTGCACGATCGCCTCGCGTTCGGCGCGCGGCGCGTCCGGCTTCACCGCCGCGACGCCGAGCATGACGTTGTCGAACGCCGTCATCCACGGCAGCAGGCACGGCGCCTGGAACACGACGCCGCGGTCCGGCCCGGGCCCCGGGATCTCCTTGTCGTCGACCAGCACGCCGCCCTCCGTCGGCGGCAGCAGCCCCGCCGCGATCGACAGCACCGTCGACTTGCCGCAGCCGGAGTGGCCGATCAGGCAGACGAACTCGCCCTTGGCGATGCCGAGATCGAAGTCGCGCACGATGACGGCTTCGCCGCCATCCGCCTTGGGGTACGTCTTCGTCAGGTGCGAGATCTCGAGGTAGCGCTCTTCGGACCTCACGCGGCCACCCCTCGTGCGACGGCATCCGACGCATTTGCCAGGGCGACGGGGGCGGTGGGTTTATCTGCACCGTCGCGCCGTCGCCCTGGTCCCAGCAAATACTCGATGACCTGGTTGCGCACCGCCTTGAACGCGGCGTCGTGGTTCATCGTCTTGCGGTCGCGCGGCCGCGGGATCTCGACCGCGACCGCCGGGCCGAGCGTCGCCGCCGGGCCCACGCGACAGCGGGATGATGCGGTCGGCCAGCAGGATCGCCTCGTCGACGTCGTTGGTGATCAGCACGACCGTCTTGCGGCTCGCCTGCCAGATGCGGCCGATCTCGTCCTGCAGCGTCGCGCGCGTCAGCGCGTCCAGCGCCCCCAGCGGCTCGTCCAGCAGCAGCACCTCCGGGTCCATCGCCAGCGCGCGCGCGACCGAGACGCGCTGGCGCATGCCGCCCGACAGCTCCGACGGCTTCTTGTTGCGCGCCGGCGTCAGGTTCACCATCGCGAGGTACTTCTCGGTGTGCTCGCGCTTCTTGTCCGGCGTCCAGTCGCCGAACATCTGGTCGACGGCCAGGTAGATGTTCTCGTACACGGTCAGCCACGGCAGCAGCGAGTAGTTCTGGAACACGACGCCGCGATCGGCGCCCGGCCCCGTGACCGGCTTGCCGTCCAGCGTGATGCGTGCCGCTGTCCGGCGCCGACAGCCCCGCGATCAGCTGACCAGCGTCGTCTTGCCGGCGCCCGAATAGCCGACGATGGCCACGAACTCGCCGCGCTCGACGGCGAGGTCGATGCCCGCGCAGCACCTCGCTGCGGTCGCCCTTGCGGCCGTAGCCCTTGCCGACGCCTTTCAGCTCCAGGAATGCCATCAGGTCGTCGCTCGCAATCTTCTGCTCGACCATGCTCATCAGCCGGTCGAGCACGAAGCCCACGATGCCGATCGTGAGGATGCACAGGATGATGTGCTCGTAGATCAGGCTGTTGTACTCCTGCCACAGGAAGCCGCCGACGCCGGGCGTGCCGGTCAGCATCTCGACCGCCACGATCACCAGCCACGCGATCCCGAGGCTCAGGCGGAAGCCGGTGAACATGTACGGCAGCGCGGCCGGCAGCAGCACCTTGAAGAGCGTCTTGCTGGGCGACAGCTGCAGCACCTTGGCGACGTTCAGGTAGTCCTGCGGGATCGATCGCACGCCCAGCGCCGTGTTCAGCACCGTCGGCCACATCGAGCAGATCGCGATGGTGAACAGCGCCGCCGGGTGCGACTTCTGGAACAGCACCAGCCCCAGCGGCAGCCACGCCAGCGGCGACACCGGCCGCAGCATCTGGATGATGGGGTCGAAGCTCTTCGAGAACAGCTTCGACCACCCCAGGATGAACCCCAGCGGCGCCCCGAGCAGCAGCGCCAGCGCGTACCCCTTCGCCACCAGCACCAGCGAGTACCAGGTGAAGCGCAGGATGCCCTGATCCAGCTCGCCGCGCTTTTCGAACGGCGCCACGACGTAGGGCTTGCTCACCTCCCAGGTCTTGGCCGGCGACGGCAGGTTCTTGGTCAAGGCGGCGCTCGACACCGCCCACAGCCCCAGCAGCAGCAGGGCGCCCACCGCTGGCAGCAGGAACGTCGATAGGTCGAAGCGGGTGTTTTGCGTTGGTCATCGTCCGGGCTGTCCTTTCAATTCGTCACTTCGTCACTGTCACTTCGCCAGCGTCACGCCCGCCAGGTTCTTGATCGCGAACGACTGCGCGTATTCCTCGGGCTTCGCCGGGTTGAAGGTGACGCCGTCGAACAGCGTCTCGGGCTTGTTGTCCAGGCCGCCGTGCTTGACGCCGATCTCCTTCATCGCCTCTTCGTAGATGTCGCCGCGCATCACCTGCTTGGCGATCCCCTCGTAGTCGGGCGCCGTCGGCACCATGCCCCAGCGCCGGAACTGCGTCAGCCACCAGATCGCGTACTTGGGCTGCGGGTAGTTGCAGTTGCGGCTGGAGAAGATCATGTAGTTCGGGTCTTCCTTCTTGCGCCCGTCGCCGAAGTCGTAGTGCCCCTGCATGCGGCCGAGGATCAGCTCCTTGGGGCAGTTGATGTACGTCGGCTTCGACACGATCTCCGCCTGCTCGGGGCGGTTCTTCATGTCGTCGAGCCAGACGCTCGCCTCGTGCAGCGCCTTGAGCACCGCCTTGACCGTCTTCGGGTTCTTGTCCGCGAACTCGCCGAGGAACGCGCACACCTTCTCGGGGTGATCCTTCCAGATGTCCTGCGTGTTGATCGCGGTGTAGCCGATGCCGTCAGCGATCGCGCGCGCGTTCCACGGCTCGCCGACGCAGAAGCCGTCCATCTTGCCGACCTTCATGTTCGCCACCATCTGCGGCGGCGGAATCGACGATCAGCGCGACGTCCTTGTCGGGGTTGATGCCGCCCGCCGCCAGCCAGTAGCGCATCCACATCGCGTGCGTCCCCGGCGGGAACGTCATCGCGAACGTCAGCGGCGTGCCCGCGGCCTTCGCTTCATCGACAAAGGGTAGCAGCGCCTTCGCGTCGGCCTGCACCTTGCCCTTGTACTTGGTCGCCAGCGTGATCGACTGGCCGTTGCGGTTGAGCATCCACGGAATCACCATCGGCTTCTTCGGCGACCCGAGCAGACCCATCGTCGACGCGATCGGCATGCCGGTCAGCATGTGCGTCGCCTGGATGTCGCCGTTCGACAGCGAGTCGCGGATCGCGGCCCAGCTGGCGCCTTTCACGACCGTCGAGTTGATGCCGTACTTCTTGAACAAGCCTTTTTCGTGCGCGATCACGATCGGCGAGTAGTCGGTCAGCGCGATGATGCCGAAGCGCATGTCCGTTACCTCGGGCGCCGTATTCGTCGCGCCCCAGCTCGCGCGAACGTTCACGAGCCCTGCTCCGCCCAGCAGCGCCGCAGCGCCGCCGAGGCCCTTCAACACCTGCCGTCGTGAAGTTTTGGTGGTTTTCATGTTCTCTGTGTAGCCGAAGCTGCGTTTCCAACGCTTTTCGTCGCACCCCAATGGTCGTAAATATTGGGGTTGCCCAGCGACGACCAGCCGGAAACGCGTTCTCGACGGTGAAAACGGCCTGCCAAGAATGGTCAAGATCACGTAACGCGATCGTCAAGCGACCCCGACATTAGAATTTACGAAGCGCCCACAATCACGCGCAGCGTCCGAAACCGTCCGGCGGTTATCACTGGAGGTATGAAGCCCCCGCTGCCGCCCCCCTCCGCCTCCACCCGCGTCCTCGCCCTGTCGACGACGGCCTTCACGCTGCTGTTCGCCGTGTGGCTGATGTTCGGCGTCCTGGGCGTCCCCATCCGCAACGAGCTGAAGCTGAACATGGTGCAGTTCTCGTGGCTGGCCGCGATCGCCGTGCTCAGCGGCTCGATCTGGCGCCTGCCGCTCGGCATCCTCAGCGATCGCATCGGCGGGCGCGCGCTGATGACGGCGCTGCTGCTCGCCACCGCCGTGCCGACGTTTGCCGTGGCGTATGCGACGACGTTCACCGGCCTGATCGTCCTGGCGGTCTGTTTCGGCATCGCGGGCAACTCGTTTTCGATCGGCATCGCGTGGAACGCGGCGTGGACCGACCGTGACCGGCAAGGGTTCGCGCTGGGCGTGTTCGGCGCCGGCAACGTCGGCGCGTCGATCACGAAGCTGATCGGCCCCGCGCTCATCGCGCTGGTGCCGGCGAGCGCCGCGGGCGGCCTGATCCCGGGCGGCTGGCGCTTCGTCCCCGCGATGTACGCCGTGCTGCTGGTCGCGATGGCGGCGGCGGTCTGGTTCCTGGCGCCGAAGCCCGATCGCCGCCCCGCTTCCGGGCGCTCGCTGCGCGCGATGGTGAAGCCGCTGCGCGAGGTGCGCACCTGGCGGTTCGGCCTCTACTACGTCGTCGTGTTCGGCGCGTACGTGGCGCTGTCGCTGTGGCTGCCGACGTATTACCACCGCGTGTTCGGGTTCTCGCTGGCGCGCGCCGCGCTGCTGACGGCGGCGTTCATCTTCCCCGCCAGCCTGCTGCGCCCGCTGGGCGGCTGGCTGTCGGATCGCTACGGCGCGCGCCCCGTGACCTACGCCGTGTTCGTCGCCATGTTGCTGGCCTGCGTGCCGCTGGCCGCGCCGGCTGGCAGCCTGGGCTTCCACGTCGGCCCCGGCCTGTTCTTCATGCTGATCGAGGTGCTCGGCATCGGCATGGGGCTGGGCAAGGCGTCCGTCTACAAGTACATCTCCGACTACTACCCGAGCGACGTCGGCGCGGTGGGCGGGCTGGTCGGAACGCTGGGCGCGCTGGGCGGCTTCGTGCTGCCGCTGGCGTTCGGCTACCTCGAGACGTCGACCGGCCGCCCCGAGAGCTGCTTCTGGGTGATGCTGACGCTGGTCGCCGTCTGCCTGCTGTGGCTGCACGCCATCGTCAGCGGCATGCGCCGCCGCAGCTCCGTCCGCGTGCGCCCGGTGGGGCTGGACGCCGGGGACGATCGCCTCGGCGCCGGCGCGTAGCCAGCATCGACGTGGACGGGAAGTGAGACCCGCCGGCTAACGCCGGCGCAGCAGGCGCCTGGCCACGCCGCGTACGCTCACGCCCAGCACGCGCACGTCGACCCGGCGCTGCACGATGTCGAAGCCGGCCGCCGCGTGCGCCCGCAGGGAGGCGCGGTTGCTCCACCCGACGGACGAATACAGGCTGGTGTCGCCGCCGTCGTGCAGCCGCGCCGCGATGAATTGAATCGTCTCGCGGAACGCCCCGCGCCCGCGCGCGGCCGGCTCGCTGACGGCGCCGAACAGCAGCGGCCGGCTCGGGCGCAGCTCGACGAAGCTGACGTGGACGGGCGTGGCGCCGTCGAAGGCGGCGAAGCAGCGCCAGCCGTTCGGCGCCACCAGGTCGACGCGATCGGCGAGGGCGATTGAGCGCGGGCGACACGCCGAGCACACGCGCCAGGTCGCCACGCGCGAGCTCGCGCACCGCGAACGTGTGTGGCGACGTCGCAGGCGCGAGCGGCCGCGCGCAAGTCCAGGCGCAGCGACACCGCGATGTCCAGCGCCAGCAACGACGCGCGCGCGCTTCATCGCACCTGGTAGTCGGTCGTCCCGCGCGTCAGCGTGAACGCCAGCGTCTTGCCGCCGACGTCGACGGCGTAATCGCCGTAGAAGCCGGTGAACGCGACCGTCCCGTCGGCCGCGACGGTGGTCGCGACGTCGGTCGACCATTCGGTCATCAGCTTGTCGTAGCGGGCGCCGGCCGGGGTCAGCTTCCAGTGGTGGTCGACCAGCACCGCCTCCGGGGCAGTGTCCCAGATCGCGCCCGCCCAGAATCCGAACATCACGAACCCGGTCGTCCCCGGCGTGCCGAACACCATGCGCATCGTCTCGTCGAGGATGCGCGCCGCCTCGGCGCGCGACGCGCCCTTCTTGACGCCGAACTCGGTCAGCACCACCGGCAGCCCGGTCGCCGCCAGGTTCGCCAGCGCCTGCATAGCCGTGGCGCCATCATAACCCTGGCTGTCGCGCCGGATACGGCGTGACAGAGATGTCGCGATCGGCTGCGAGTCTGCGCGATTGTGTCGCGCAGGTTGGCTGGCAGATAATTTGCACATGGTCGGTGGCGTGGCCCCTCCCACCCGATGGCTCCCCGGAACAGTGTCCGCCGTCGCCCTGCCGCTGCTGGTGGCGGGCTGCCTGGGCCCGCTCGACTCGCTCGGCTACGAGGATCGCGTCACGAACAAGCAGGACTTCCTCGGCGGCATGGCAGATCGAGGACGACCGCATCGAGGACAAGCAGCCGGCGTTCGACCCGACCCGCACCGTCGTCGAATCTTTCGGACCCTGGTGCCAGATCACCATGAACAAGAGCGCGACCGTCACCAAGCTGGACATCGTCCCGTTCGAGGCGAACGAGACCGCGCTCAAGGACAAGCTGTTTCGGGGACGCAGAGAGGCGCTGACCGCCGTGGCCTCAGTGGAGGACGCCGACGCGGTGCCGTCGATGGAGGTGGTCAACGGCTTCCTCAAGCCGTTCAACGACGGCCTGTACGCGGCGATGGAGCTGGCGGTGGAGGATCCGGGCAAGCGTCCGTTGCTTCAGATGATGCTCGCGCCCGTCAACGCGTTGCTGACGACCGCAACCGCCGCCGAGCGCCCCGCCGTCGAAGATGCCGCCGTGCTGCTCGGCACCGCGCTCATCCTGGGCGGCGACACACCCGCGCTGGACGCGGCGCTCGCGGCGCGCGCCCGCGCCGACGCGACGGCGTTCACGACTGTTGGCATCTACGCGCGGCCGATCGGCTTTTACACCTGGTCACCGGCGCTCGAACGGATCTTCACACGCGACCGCTTCCTCCAGAACCGCGCCGACGAGACGCCGTTCGGCGCGCTCGCGACGCTCGCGTTCGTGCTCGGTCAGGACCCGGCCTTGCTCGCCCGACTATCAAGAGGTGACCGCGCTTTACGTGGGGTTGACGAATCCCTACGACAGCTACGCGCTCGACGCGCTCGTGCCCTACGTGCCCAACGCCGCAGCGCTGGCGAATCCCGGCGCGATCCGGACGACCTTCGCGGTCGACGCATCCCGCGCTCAAGTTCTGTGGCGGACCGCTGGTCGCGGTGCTGCCCACCTCGCGCACCAAGGACACCGAATACTTCGACAAGCAATACTGTGGGGAGGAGCCGCCGCCGAACCTCCTGGACGCGCTCGTCAGCGCAATCCGGAGCGGCGCCCTCGATGTCGCGCCCGAGGCAGACGCGGGCTGGTACGACCACCAGCTCTACGCGCTCGAGACATTGTTGCTCCCCGAGCGCGGACCGGAGAGTCAGCACCTGCTGCTCACCGTCGGGTACAAGAAGAAGCTCATCGAAACGTTCAAGTCGATCCTGATTCAGAATCGCGAAACGCACGTCAAGCAGGCTTCCTTCAGCATCGGCGGCGCAGCGATCGGGGGGCCCGTGGCGCCGGTCGACATCTATCCCCTGCTACCCGCCGAGCCCTTCCCGACCTTCTACCTGCGCAGCGGTCGCGCCTACCGCTTCCTCAAGACGTTCCTGACGGCGACGCTCGGCCCCGCCACGCTGGCCGACACGCAGCGCGTCCTCGAAACCGGCGCCCGGGGAACGACGTCGCTCGCCGCCGAGCTCGACGAGAAGATCGCCCTGCTCTACGGCCTCTACTTCATGACCGCCGACGCCGTCGGCATGGCGCGCGACGAAGGGCTGCTGTCCGAAGAGCTGGCCGCGATCGACGCCGAGGCCGCGACAACTGCCGCGCGGGCCTGGCTCGCCACGTGGCGGTCCGACGCGGACGTCCTGCGGGATCCGCGCGTCATCATCCCGGTGTTCATGGACGTCGGCACCAATCTCACCACCTACTGGGCAGTCATCGGCGTCAAGACGCTGAAAATGCGCGCGGAGTTCGTTCCCGGCCACGAGCCCGACGTCACGCCAACGTCCTGCTGGACCGGGAAGATTGACCGTCACGACTACACGTTCCTCGTCGAGGAGACGACGGAGGTGCGGCTGCCGACCGCGCGCCCGCCGCCGACGCGCAACGAGCTGCGGGCCATCTGTGACGCGCACGCGACCAAGGCCGCGATCGTGACCGCGCTCGAGGCGAGGTGACCGACCCGCGCGCGCAGCGGTTGAAGCTGGTGGTCGCCCTGTCAGTCGCGGTCGCAGGGTGCGGTGTCACGCACCTGCAGACCGCGCGCACGACCCCGACGGGCGAAACCCGCACCACGGTGGCAGCGACGCTGGTGCGTAACGACCTGCGGGACAACTTCGTGCTCACCGACCTTCCGATCGACGTGATGGTCCGCCACGGCATCACGCCGCGGACCGATTTCGGCGTGCGCCTGTTCTTCGGGCTCGGCGCGCTCGCCGACCTGAAGTGGAACCTCCTCGACCCCGAACGCAAAACCGCGCTGGCCATCTCGGGCGGCTTCGGCGCCGCGGCGGATCCGACGACCGACAACAGCACCGCGATCGTGCACGTCCCCCTCACCGTGACGCTGAGTCGGGACCTGTCGTCCTGGCTCGCGTGTTACGGCGCGGTCGGCTACGGCACGTTCTGGATCTTCGGCCACGGCTATCGCGATCCGACCATGGTCTATGCCGATCGCACCGTCACCGGCGACGGCCTCGTCAACCTGCACATCGGGCTCGAGCTGACGACGTCGACCGGGCGTGCGGTGCTGTTCGAATACGGCCACATCCGACCGGTCGTGAACGACCCGGGGGACCTCTACTCGTTCACCACCAGCCACCTGTTCTCGATCGCCTTCCGCACGGGCCGAGGCAGCCGCTCGCCAGCGCTGTCCCGCTGACCGCTACCGGAACAGGTACACGTCGTCGACCCAGAAATCGAAGGGCTGGTCCATCTCGGTGTTCTGCGACTGGATCTGGATGCCGAGCACGTCGCTCGGATTCCAGGGAATCGCGTAGCCCCAGCCCTCTTGCTTGAACACGGTAATGTTGGCGAACTGCACCGTGATCTGCCGCCAGTTTCCGGCCGTCGGCAATACGAAGGTCTGCCCCCACGCGTCGCCGCACTTGTTGACGCCGACCACGGTCTCATCGCACGTCCCGCCGTCGCGGATCGGCGTCTCCCCACGCGTGATGATCTTGAAGCGTAGTCTGGTGTCAGTCCCCGCCGTCGCCAGCGCCGCCCAGAACGTGATGCCCTGGTAGCCGGCGAGATCGTAAGGCAGCGGGGTGCCAACCCCTCCGTCAGGCGGTTCGACGAGGTTGAAATAGGCGCCAACGCCGGCGCCCCACACGGTGCAACGGTCCCACGTCGCGCGCAGCGCGAGGCCACCGCTCGGGCCCGGGCTGGGCACCGGCGGCAGGCTCGGACGATGGACGGCGCCCACCGGCGGCACCTGCAGGCAGGTCGGGCTCAAATCGTTGTACGAAAACCAATGGCCGTTGCGGGGAGGCGTCCCCGTCGGGTTGATCCTCGCGACAGTCTCGAGCTCGAAGTCGCTCAGCGAATCGCCGGGGTCGAGAGGGGAGCCCGCGTTGCCACCAAAGCTGCCGGCACCGCCACCGCCGGAGCTGCCAGCGGAACCGCCGCCCGCGCCGCCGGCCGGACCACCACCACCGCCGCGCCCAGCGGGACTGACGCCCCCACTACCGGCCATACCGCGGCCCGCGCTGCCTACCGCGCCACCGCCGCCGGATTTCCCGCCCGCACCGGCGCCCCCGTCCACCCCTTCGACAAGGTGTCCCTCGAAGCAGCCAACACCGGTCGCCAGTACCGTGGCCAGCACGACGCCGCGCCTCCCCAATAGCCTCATCAAGGCCGCTATAATACGCTTCGCCCCCGATGCGATTCCTCGGCCTCGATTCCAGCACCCAGAGTCTGACCGCGCTGATCGTCGACACCGAAACCGGCGACGTCCGCGACCACAGCGTCAACTTCGGCAAGCGCCTGCCGCAGTACGGCTCACCGAACGGCTTCCTGCCCAACGACGACGCGCGCGTCAAGCACGCCGATCCGCTGATGTGGGTCGCGGCGCTGGACCTGCTGCTCACCGAGATGCGCGCCGCCAACTTCGACCTCAGCGCGATCAGCGGCATCACCGGCGCCGGCCAGCAGCACGGCTCCGTCTACCTGAACGCGCCGCTCGACGAGGCAGGCAAGTGGTCGACCGGCGCGCCGCTCGTCGACCAGGTGCGGCCGCTGCTGTCGCGCGCGACCGCGCCGATCTGGATGGACAGCTCCACCAGCGCCGAGTGCGCCGAGATCGCCGCCGCCGCTGGCGGCGACGACCGCGTGGTGGCGACCACGGGCTCGCGCGCCATCGAACGCTTCACCGGGCCGCAGATCCGCAAGTTCTGGAAGCAGGACCGCGCCGCCTACGACAACACGGCGGAGATCCACCTGGTCAGCTCGTTCATCGCGTCGCTGATGGCGGGCACGGGCGCCGCCATCGACTTCGGCGACGGCGCCGGCATGAACCTGCTCGATCTCGCCACCGGCCGCTGGAACCCGACGCTGCTCGACGCGACCGCGCCCGGCCTCGGCGCGCAAGCTCAAGCCCGCCGTCGCCAGCTCCGCGCAGGTCGGCGTCGTCGCCGACCACTTCATCAAGCGCTACGGCTTCAAGGCCGGGACGCCGGTCTACGCGTTTTCGGGCGACAACCCGTCCAGCCTGGTCGGCATGGGCGCCACCGCCCCCGGCACCGCGGTCGTCAGCCTGGGGACCAGCGACACGATGTTCGCCGCGATGGCGGCGCCGCGCACGGACCCGCGCGGCTACGGCAACGTGTTCGGCAACCCGGCCGGCGGCTTCATGGCGCTGTGCTGCTTCGCGAACGGGTCGCTCGCGCGCGAGGAGATCACGCGCCGCTTCAACCTGACCTGGGACGACTTCGCGCGGCGCCATCCTCGAACACACCAAGCCGGGCAACCACGGCAACCTCCTGCTCCCCTACTTCGTCCCCGAGATCACCCCGCGCCTGACCGCGCCGGCGCCGCGCTGGTTCGGCACCCCCGACTTCGTCGCCGGCAAGGACGCGCGGGCCGCGGCGCGCGCCGTGGTCGAGGCGCAGGCGCTGTCGATGCGCCTGCACGCCGCGTTCATCGGCCACGTCCCGGAGCGCATCCTGGTCACCGGCGGCGCCTCCGCCAACGCCGGCATCCTGCGCGTGCTGGCCGACGTGTTCCAGGCCGAGATCGTCCCCCTGGCCGTGTCGAACTCATCCGCCCTGGGCGGCGCCCTACGCGCTGCGCAAGCGGTCGAGGGGCGCGACTGGCAGGACCTGTTCGCCCGCTTTGCCGCCCCCGCCCTGGATCGCCGCGTCACCCCCGACCCGGCCACGAGCGGGATCTATGACGACCTGGGCGGGAATCTCGAAGGACGCATCAAAGACCTGCTGGCAGAAACCAGCGCAAAGAGATAGGAAAGTCGAATGTCCAAGCCCGCCTTCCCAGGCATCGAGCCCATCCGTTACCTAGGCCCGGACGCGCAGCCCAACGCGCTGGCGTTCCGCTACTACGACAAGGACAAGAAGGTCCGCGGCAAGCGCATGGAAGACCACCTGCGCATGGCCGTCTGCTACTGGCACACGTTCGTGTGGAACGGCTTCGACGTGTTCGGCGCCGGCACGTTCACCCGCCCGTGGCACCGCGACGGCGACCCGGTCGAGCTGGCCAAGGAGAAGGCAGCCGCCGCGTTCGAGCTGTTCAGCAAGCTCGGCGTGCCGTACTTCTGCTTCCACGACCGCGACGCGGCGCCGGAAGGGCGCTCGCTGGCCGAGACCAACGACATCCTCGACCGCATCACCGACGTGCTCGAAGCGCAGATGAAGACCACGGGCGTGAAGCTGCTGTGGGGAACGGCGAACCTGTTCTCGCACCCGCGCTACATGGGCGGCGCGTCCACCAACCCGGACCCCGAGGTGTTCACCTACGCGGCCGCGCAGGTGAAGAAGGCGCTCGAGGTCACCAAGCGCCTCGGCGGCGAGAACTACGTGCTGTGGGGCGGCCGCGAAGGTTACGAGACGCTGCTCAACACCGACATGAAGCGTGAGCTGGACCAGATGGGCCGGTTCATGAACATGGTCGTCGAGCACAAGCACAAGATCGGCTTCAAGGGCCCGCTGCTCATCGAGCCGAAGCCGCGCGAGCCGACGAAGCACCAGTACGACTACGACTCGGCGACCGTGGACGCGTTCTTCCAGCGCTACGGCCTGTCGCCCAACGACTTCCGCGTCAACATCGAAGCCAACCACGCCACGCTGGCCGGCCACAGCTTCGAGCACGAGGTCGCCTACGCGCTGGCGAGCGGCATCTTCGGCAGCATCGACATGAACCGCGGCGATCCGCAGCTGGGCTGGGACACCGACCAGTTCGGCAACGACATCGCGGAGCTGTCGCTGGTCGTGGCGCGAATCGTGGCGGCCGGCGGCTTCACCACCGGCGGCTTCAACTTCGACGCCAAGGTTCGGCGCCAGAGCAACGACGCATCGGATCTGTTCCACGGCCACGTCGGTGGCATGGACAACCTGGCGCGCGCGCTGCTCATCGCCGACAAGATGCTCAGCGACGGCAAGCTGCAGGGGTTCATCGACGAGCGCTACGCCGGCTGGAACGAGCAGCTCGGCAAGGACATCCTGGCCGGCAAGCTGTCGCTGGCCGACCTGTCCGACAAGGCGCTCGCCGGCAAGCTGGATCCGAAGCCGCGCTCCGGCCGCCAGGAGATGCTCGAGAACCTGGTCAACCGGTATCTCTAGCACCCTCTTCGTCACCTGCGAATGCGGCGCCGCCCTGGTCCACCAGGCGGCGTCGCAGTTCGAGCAAGGTTTTCTGCGCGACGACTTCGGCCTGCGCGGCAGGCTCGGCCTCCCGGAGCTGCCGCTGCCCGAGCCGGACGCCCCGAAGCGAGACGCGGCGCCGTTCCTGATCGAGGCTGCCGTCTACATCGCCTGGTATCAGGTGACCGCCGCCGCGCTCGCGGCCAATCCCACCGCGCTGCCGACGCTGTATCAGGTCTGGGTGCGGCGGCCGGGCAGCCAGGCTCTGGAAGGCAAGACGGGGCGGGCGGCGTATTTCGAAGCGGGCGGCGAGCAGTACACCGTGTTCGCGTCGCTGACGCCGACGATCGTGGCGCGAAAACTACCGACCGGCTGGTTGCGCGAGAAGCTGCTGCCCGCGCAGAAGCATTCGACGGGCTACGCGCAGACGACCATCCCGCGCCTCGAAGATCAGCTACCGGGGACCACGCTGCGCCCCGCGGACGCCGACGGCGACATTCCGATCACCGCCAGCGGCTTCGAGGCGCTGTTCGTCGGCACCGACGTGGAGCTGGAGGCCGCGCCGTTCGTCGCGGTGTTCGCGCGCGAGCTGCATGAGCTGGGCGCCGCCGCAGCGCACGCGGCGAGCTGCGGTCGCGCGCTGCGTCTGCACCATTTCTGAGTTTTCCGAGCTTTCCGACCTTGGCAGGATGCGGTTGGCGGGGGCGGAGCCCCCCCGCGAGGCGTAAGATGTTCGTGCCTTGCTCGCGCGCGCCCTCGGCATCGTCATCGCAGCCTGCGCCGTGCTGTCCGCGCCGCTGGCGGGCGCCGTCGCCGCCGAGGCGCGCTGCTCCGGCGACGGGCCGTGGGTGATGTTGCAGCTCGGCGCCGAGGGGTGGAGCGAGTCACAGCGCGCGAGCGTGCTGTCCGATCTGCAGCACACGCTGGCCGGACAGGGGATCGCGGCGTGCTCGGGCGACGCGCACCCGGTGGCCGCGCCGCTGGCGACGCTGGCCGTCGAGCTCAGCCCCGCGAGCAAGGCGACGGTCGACATCGAGGTGCGTGACGCGGTGACGCGCAAGCGCGTCCGGCGCGACGTCGACCTGTCACGCATCCCCGACGACGGGCACGCGGCCGCGATCGCGATCGAGGCCGACGAGCTCCTGCGCGCGAGCTGGGCGGAGGTGGCGCTGGACACGGCGCGCGCGCGGCAGGCCCAGGAGGCGGCGCGGCCGCAGGTCGTCGGCAGCGTGCAGCAGGTGATGGCGCCGTCGCGCGCAGAGAGCGGCGGCGGCCTGGGCGCGCGGGCGGCGGTCGAGCACTACGTCGGCGGCACGACGCTGGTCGGCGCGGACGGCGTCGGGCGCGTGCGGCTGTCGTCGCGGCTCGAGCTGGAGATCGCGGGCGCGCTGCGTATCGGGCCGTCGGTGACCGCGCCCCACGGCCGGGTGAGCGCGCTGGGCGCGGGCGGCGGCGTGGCGCTGCTGGTTCGCGTCGCGGGCGGACGGCGCGCGTCGCTCGCCGCGGGCGCCGGCGCCTCCGCGGGGTGGCTCGAGTTTCGCGCCGAGCCGGCACCGGGCGCCGCGGGCACCGCGTACGGAAATCTTCTCGTCGTCGGACGCCTGCGGCTGCTGGGCAGGCTGGCGCTGGGGCGATCCGTGCACGCCACCGCCGGCCTCGACGGCGGCATCGCGCTGCGCGCCGTGGAGGCGACCGACGCGGGCGAGGTCGTCGGCAGCGCGCGCGGCGTCGTGCTTGGCGCGACGCTCGGACTGGAGGCGCCGTGAGCCACGCCCGTGCCGCGCTCGCATCGGCCTGCATCCTCCTGGTCCTGGTGCTGGCGGCGGCCGGCTGCACGCGCAGCGGCCAGGTGCTCGGCCCGGCCGATGGCGGCGGTCCCGTGGTGCTGCAAGTGACCGACGTCCGCGTCGCCGCCGGCTTCGGCCACGCCTGCGCCGTCGTGGCGGGCACGCTTCGGTGCTGGGGCGATGACAGCGATGGACAGCTCGGTCCCGCGGCGAGCGACGGCGGCACGGACCAGGCGCCGGTGACGGTCGCGGGCGGTCCGTGGATCGCGCCCGCTGCGGGCAGCGTCCACACCTGCGCGCTGGCGACCGACGGCGGCGTGTGGTGCTGGGGCGGCAACGCCAAGGGCCAGCTCGGCAGCGGCGATCGCACGTCGCGCGCGGAGCCGCGCCAGGTCACGCTGCCCGCGCGGGCAGTCGACGTACGCACCGGCTTCGAGTTCACGTGCGCGCTGCTGGTCGACGCCAGCGTCTGGTGCTGGGGCTACAACTGGGAGGGGCAGCTCGGTCAGGGTGACACGCACCCCGGCGACGATCGCCTGGAGCCGGTGCAGCTCGGCAGCGAGCGCGACTGGATGTTCGTCGCCACCGGCCAGGGACACGGCTGCGGCATCCGGTCGCCGGGCCGGCTCTACTGCTGGGGGCGGAACACGGAGTCGCAGCTCGGTCAGGGGGCCACGCAGCCGCAACAGATACGCGCGCCCATCCAGGTCGGCACGGACACGGACTGGGTCGAGGTCGGCGTCTCGCAGTCGACGACGTGCGCCCGCAAGCGCGACGGCAGCCTGTGGTGCTGGGGCGCGCAACCCAGCGGCGCGCTCGCGACCGGCGACGTCAACCCCCGCCCCACCCCGGCGCAGGTGCCGGTGTACAGCGACTGGTCGGCGTCGACGGTGGGCACGTTCCACACCTGCGGCCTGCGCCCCGGCGGCGAGATCTGGTGCGCCGGGCGAAACACCGAAGGCCAGATCGGCGCGCCCGACTTCGTCGACGCGCTACCCGACATGATGCGCGCCGACCCGACGGCCGGCTGGGTCGAGGTGCGCGCCGGCCGCTTCTTCACCTGCGCGCGCAAGGCCGACGACTCCGTGTGGTGCATGGGCAGCAACAGCGACGGCCAGCTCGGCGCCGACCCCGCGACGCTGGATCGCAGCGCGGAGATGCTGCGCATCCCGGCGCCTTGAAACTGGAAAAATTCTGCCGATAGGCGACCCTGGATACATGAAAACGCGCCTGTTGATCGGGATCACGTTGTTGGTGGGATGCGGTGGCTCCAGCGTTGGCATCGAGGACTTCCCGCAACAAGTACGCGCAACGCGCTGTGCTCGAAGAACTTCGAGTGCTGCGACGCCAGCGAGCTCGAGGGCAAGACGAAGTCGACTTGCGTGACGGACAACCAGCAGGTCCTCACCTTCCTCATCGCAGAGATCAACGCGTCCCAAGCGCAGGGGCGAGTCAGCTACGACGCCAAGCAGAGCGGGACGTGCATCGACTCGCTCAATGCCATGACGTGCGACGAGTTCAAGCAGGGAGTCGGCGGGAACATGGCCGCGTGCATGGCCTTCATCATGCCCAAGGTGGCGCAGGGCGGCGCCTGCACGCAAGGGTACGAGTGCACCACCGGAAACTGCGAGGGAGCCACATCCGACCCCCCCGTCGACGGCATGTGCGTGGCGGCGCCGGTTCTGGCGGCCATCGGCCAATCCTGCGCGGCCAACGCTTGCGTCGACGGCGCGTACTGCGATTCAGCAGGCGTCACCTGCCAGCCGCTCAAGGGCGCGGGCCAGGCGTGCACGAGCGACAACGAGTGCATCAATACCTGCAACCTGACCAACAACACCTGTAGCTGCTATTCGGGCTGCGCGGTCGCCGGGCCGACCACCACGCAGGGGACGTTGCTGTCGCTATTGCTGGTGAGCGCGGGGCTGGTGTTCACGCGCGCGCGCCGCCGCCGGCGCTAGTCGATTCCAGGGCGACGGAGCGGTTGAGGTCGCGCCGACGCCGAGGCAGCTCAACCGGGAGTGATCCTGACTCGTGACGCGTGCTAGCGCATGCGTCACCGTTCCACCCACACCAACCTCGTCGATTCGCTGCGTCGCTGACTGGTTTGGCCTGCTCGGCGTGGCACAGCGGTTGCGTATACCGTTGATCGTGAAATCAGTCGGGCGGTCGGTGCTGGTGGTGGATGATGACGGCGATTGGCGCGCCCTCGTCGCTGACATCCTCGGTGAGGAGGGCTTCGTGGTCGCCACGGCCAGCGACGGTCGAGCTGCATGCGATTGCTTGAGCCGCGTGAGACCGGATGTGGTCATCACCGATGTCGACATGCCGTTCATGGACGGGTGCGCGCTGCTCGCCAAGCTTCACCGCCGCGACCGTGGGCTGCCGGTCATCGTCATGACCGCCGATGCTGAGGCAGACGCATCCAGCTTCGCCCAGGCCTTCCGACTCATCCGAAAGCCAGCCACGACGGATGAGGTGGTGACGGCGGTCAGGGAGGCTTTGCTGTGCCGTCGTCAGACGCGCGTCGGCGCGCTTTGGAGCACGGCGCGCGCGGCGGTGGATGTTGCGCGAGAGCGGAGCTACGCCACCATTGTTCGGACGCTGAATCGCGGCCGCGCGGCCGACCAAAGCCAAGGCTGCAACGTCTCGCCCGGCCGCCGCGCAGCGGACACGCGGGCGCGGCAGGCTTGCCGTGATGGCCGGCGTCGGGGTGGCGGCCGCAGCAGCGTTTCTGATAGCCGCGTTCCGCGGCACTGCTGCGTAGTCGCCACCGGAGCGGCTGAACCGGCCGCACGACGGCCGTCGCACGTCGCAGCGGGATCCGCCAGGCGGCAACGAGCCCGTGGCTTGCCTTGTCGAGGCATGAGAGGTAAGCCTTGATGCACGCCAGCGGATTGGGCTCCACGCCAAAGGATCTTGAAAGGGCCACAAAGTGCAGGCGAAGATCACACGCACCAGCATGAGCGGATCGGTTTTCGGGAACGTCGCCACCCTGTTCGCGCTCGCAGCGCTGGCATTGTGTGCGCGCTTGCGGCGGCAGCACGGGCACCACGCAGGGGGTCGCGGGTGCCGGCGGCGGCGCGGCGGGCGCCGGCGGCAGTGCCGGCGCGGCCGGGTCCGGCGGAGCGCCGGTCACCAGCTGCCCCACGGAGCGTCCGACCACCGGGACGGCGTGCGCCGGTTCTTTCACCTGCAACTACACCGATGCGATCCGCTGCAACGTCTCCTGCTACTCCAGCTACATGTGCTCGAACGGACGCCTCATGTTCCTGGGCAACAACGACGGCTGCTTCCAGGTGACCTGCTCGTCCGATGCGGGTACGGACGCTGACCCCACCACCACCGTCTGCACGTTCGGCATGGACCAGACGTGCAACGACAATCCCTTCTGGTCGTCAATCCAGGGACGCTGCACGGACGCAGGCGTGTGCGTGTGCGGCGACGGCGGCGCGAACCCGACCACCGGACGCTGCCTGATGCCCGGGCCTTGAGCGACGACAGCCCGCCTGCGACGCGCGCTCACGGGATCGGCCCGAGCTCCCACGGCGGCGGGGTCAGGCGCGCGTGCACGTGGTCGACGAAGAACTTCACCGTCGGCGAGATGTGGCGCGTGCTCGCGTACACCACCTGGAACGGCGTCGGCGGCAAGCTCCAGTCGCGCAACACGCGCTCCAGTCGGCCCGCCCGCAGGTCGTCGACGCACAGGTAGGCGGGCAGCACGGCGATGCCCAGGCCGGCGGTCACGCCGGCGTGGAGGATGTCGACCTCCGTGACCTGCAGGCGCCCCGACAAGGGGACCTGCTCGAACGAGTCTCCCCGCTCCAGGCGAAGGCCGTCGGCCATTCCCGCCGCGCCGAACAGCAGGCAGTCGTGCCGCTTCAAGTCCGCGGGCGCGCGCGGGCGGCCGCGCTTCTTGAGGTACGCGGGCGTCGCGACCAGGAACCACGCCAGGCGCCCCAGGCTCCTCGAGATCAACGTCGAGTCCGCGAGGGTGCCGGCGCGAAGCGCCACGTCGAAACGCTCTTCGATGAGGTCCACCCGTCGCGTCGTGCTCACGAGCTCGATGCTCACCTCCGGGTAGCGCCGGAGGAAGTCGGTGACGATGGGCGCGAGGAAGCCGAAGTTGGCGGGGGTGGTCACGCGCAGCCGCCCGCGCGGCCGCTCCTGCAAGCTGCTGACGGCGCGCTCGGCCGCCTCGATCTCGCCCGCGATGCGCGCGCAGTAGTCGTAGTAGATCCGGCCGGCGTCGGTCAGGCTCAGCTTGCGCGTCGTGCGCTGGAGCAACCGCGACGCGAGCCGCGCCTCCAGCTCCGACACGCGCCGGCTGACCGTCGACTTGGGCATGTGCAGCTCGGCCGCCGCGGCTGTGAAGCTGCCGGCCTGAACGACGCGCGCGAAAACGAGCATCTCGTTCAGGTCCATGAGTGCCATTGTTCCACCAACGGAACAGATATTCCAGATCCAGCATCCTAGTCCCACTGCCGGAACGGTCGTATCTATGGAGGCAACGGAGGACAGATCATGACGACCAACAACTGGAACATCGATACGGTTCACTCGGGCATCAACTTCAGCGTCCGCCACATGGTGGTGTCGAAGGTTCGCGGCCGCTTCGGCAAGTTCAGCGGCGAGCTCGCGATCGACGACAGCGACCTGACGCGATCGTCCGTGGACGTGGCCATCGACGCCACGAGCATCGACACCGGCAACGCGCAGCGTGACACGCACCTGCGCTCCGCCGACTTCTTCGACGCCGAGACGTTTCCCGAGCTGCGCTTCCGCAGCACGCGAATCGACAAGCGTGGCGACGAGCGCTACGCGGTGGTCGGACAGCTCACCATCCGCGACGTCACGCGCGAGGTGTCACTGGACGTCGAGTTCGGCGGGCGCGCGCGTGACCCGTGGGGCAACGAGCGCCTCGGCTTCGTGGCGACGGCGAGCGTCGACCGCAAGGACTTCGGCCTGCGCTGGAATCAGGCGCTGGAGACAGGCGGCGTGCTCGTCGGTGATCGCATCGACATCGAGCTGGAGCTGCAGGGCGTCCGCGCCGCCGCCAAGCAGGCGGCGTGAGCCTCGAGGAACGGCAGCGAGTCGCTGCGTGAGGGTGTAGCCAGGTCGCTCCGCTAGCCCGGGTGGAGATGGTACCGTTTCGGATATGACGGCCTGGTGGGGCGGTTCGCGGTTGAGGCGATCGACGGTTGCGGCGCGTCTGTGCGCGACGCTCGCGGCGCTCGCGATGTCGGGGTGCGGTGGTGGCGGTGGGCAGACGGGCGCGGGCGGAACCAGCGGCGCGGGCGGCGCAGCGGGCTCCGTCGGCGCCTCGGGCCGCGGCGGCGCTGCGAGTGCGGGCGGCGTTGGCGTCGCCGGCGCTGGTGGCACGGCCGGAACGAGCGGGACAACTGGATCGGGCGGCGTATCGGGCAGCGGAGGTGTGAGCGGCGCCGGCGCCAGGGGCGGCACTTCTGGCAGCGGCGGCACGGGCGGCGCTGGGAGCGGCGGCACGGGCGGCGTGGCCGCAATGGCGGGTGCAAGCGGCGCCGGCGGCCCGGCCGGAGCCGGCGGCACATCGGGCGGCTCGGGAGCCGGCGGCGCCGGTGGGCCGTCATGCACCACGTCGGTGAGCGGGACCGTCTTCGATCCCGCCGGCACCCTCCCCCTCTACAACGTCACCGTCTACGCGCCGACGACGGCGCTGACCGCGATTGCCGACGGCGTCACCTGCGGTCGCTGTGGCCCGCTCTCCGGCGCGCCCGCCGCGATGACCGTCAGCGACGCGCGCGGCCAGTTCCGCCTCGAAGGTATTCCGCCCGGGACCAACGTGCCGCTGGTATTTCAGATCGGCAAGTGGCGGCGCGCGGTGACGATCCCGACCGTGACCGCGTGCGCCGACACGCCGCTCACCAACGCCGACCTGACTCGCCTGCCCCGCACGCAGGCAGAAGGCCACATCCCCAAGATCGCCGTATCGACCGGCGCCAGCGACGCGCTCGAATGTCTCGTGCGCCGCATCGGAATCGCGGACAGCGAGTTCTCCACCGACGGCGGCGCCGGACGTGTCCACCTGTACGCGGGCGGCGGCGGCACCGACAGCTTCGCCACCGGCGGCACGTTCGCCGCAGCGGCCACCTTGTGGTCCAACCCCGCCAAGCTCGCCGGCTACGACATGATCGGCTTCTCCTGCGAGGGGAGCATCACCGAGTTCCTGGACCAGAAACCCCAGACCAGCATCGACAACGTCGCGGCCTACGCCAACGCCGGCGGCCGCCTGTTCATGTCGCACCTGCACTACACCTGGCTGCAGAAGAGCCCGATGTTCGCCGGCACGGCCACGTACATCGGCACCGGCACGCCTCCCGTGGCGTCCGCGTCCGACGTGCTGAACCTTGCAGTGAACCAGACCCACCCCGGGGGGATGGCGCTGGCGCAGTGGCTCGCCGCGCCAGCGGTGGGGGCCAGCTCAACGCTCGGTCAGCTCCCGGTCGCCGGCACGGAGCATTCGATCGCCGCCGTCAACCCACCCACGACGGAGTGGCTGTATCTCCCGATGAATTCCAGGGACACCACGCGCCGCCGCGCCGTCGAGCTCATGAGCTTTCCGACCCCCGTCGGCATGCCCCCGGCGAATCAGTGCGGCAAGGTCCTGTTCGCAGACATGCACATCAAGCAGGCGACAGACGGCGCAGGCGGCGACGACTCGGACCCGGGCAAACCGTTCCCCGGCGGGTGCAAGACCAACGGCATGTCCCCCGCCATGAAGGCGATGGCGTGGACGTTCTTCGACCTGGCGGCCTGCCTGCCTACGCCTTGAGGAACGGCAGCCAGTCGCTGGCGGCCTGGAAGTAGCGCGACGACGTGTCGCCGTAGTGCTTGCCGAACGGCGGCGTCCAGCTCTCCTTGGTGATGTAGGGATATCCGTAGCCCTTGGTGCCCCAGCGCTCGAACTCGCTGGGCGGCACGCCCATCGCCTGCAGCACGGTCCCCAGCCACTGGCTGTAGAGCAGGCCCAGCGTCTGCTTGCCGCCCGCGCCGGCATCGAACTGCGACGCTGTATTCCCCATGCGCCGGTAGTCGGCGAGCATGCCGGTCTTCATCCGGCCGGCGGCGCTGCCGAACGTCACCACCGGGATGGAGACGGACCCGTGCGTCTCCATGCCGCACTCCTGCGTCCACACCACCAGCGAGTTATCCAGGAACGTCGCCCCCGGCACCTCTTCGACGTCGAGCCGCTTCGCCATGTCGACGACCGTCGACGCGAAGAAGCGCTGGTACGACTGCACGAGCTGCGCCTGCGGCGCGGCCAGCTGCCACTGGTGCGCGACCTCCTGGTGCCAGTCGCCGCCGTACGCCACGAAGCGCGACGTGTCGCCGTACGCGAGCACGGCGATGCGGCTGGTGCCGCACATGAACGCCGCCGCCGCGACCTCGTTCCACAGCTGTAGCTGCTTGCCCATGTCTTCGGGCGTGTTGGCGTTGTGCTTGTTGGCGTTGTCAGTGGGCGTCGCCACGTTGGAGCACGACCCGACCACCGTCGTGGTCAGCTTGCGCTGCAGCTCGGCGATGCGCGCCACGTGGTCGTCCAGGCGCTGCTTGTCCGCCGTCGACAGCCGCCGGTTGCTCTGGCGCAGGCGGTTGTAGTTCGCCAGCACGCGGTCGACGATCGGCGCGCGCGGCGCCGGCCCGCCGGTGGTGGGGGGAACGAAGACCTTGTTGAACAGCTCCAGCGAGCTGGAGTAGCCGCGCACGCTCTGGATCGTGCTGGACGTCATCGCCGGGTCGCTGTAGTTCCACGACACCGGCCGGCCCGACATGATCATCGCGCGCTCGCGGATGCCCGACAGGTTCGAATAGAACGACGGCGACCACGCCATGATCTGGTCGATGGTGGGACGCGGGAACGCCTGCACCGCCTTGCCGTCGTTGCCGTTGCCGTCGTTGCGCGCGTAGTTGCCCAGGTGCAGCCCGGTGTTGTGCGCGATGTAGAACGGCACGTCGAGGCCCCACAGCACGTTCATCTTCGCCACCATCGCCGCCGACAGCGACGACGACGGCGCGCGCAGCACCGGCGACAGCACCGTGTCGGTGCCCGATGTCGTCGGCACCAGCGCGCCCGAGCGGACGGTGTGGTCCGAATACAGCGCCTGGTTGGTCGTCAGCAACGACGGGTTCGGGAACATGCTCGCCTCGAACGCGCCGCCGTGATCGGTCGTCACCCAGTACAGGCGCGGCGGGCGCGCGAACGCCGGGTCGGCGCCGTACGCCGTGCGGCACAGCAGCGACGGCAAGATGGGCAGCGCCAGCGTCGCGCCGCCGATGCCGCGCAGCATCTGCCGCCGTGACACGTCGATGATTTGCCGTTGCCGAGGCATCGCCTTGTTTCCTTGTCTTCCTCGTTTATTGGAACGTGCGCCGCTTGAACGCGGCCGCCTTGACCATCGCGGTGACGAGGTCGGTGATGTTGCCGCCGTTGGTCAGCGCCTTGCGTGCGTCTTCCAGCGCGCAGCCGTCGGCCGCCGGCGTCTCCCAGCGGCCATACGTGAAGCGGAAGAAGCTGCGCGACAGGCACGCCTCGACCTTGCCGCTGGCGAGCATCAGCGACATCAGCTCGGCGGGCGTCGAGATCGCGGTCCGATCGTCGATCAGGACCTGCGGCACGGTGGACGTGTTGACCGCCTTGGTCGCCGTCTCCTTGCCGGTGGCGTCGAACAGGCGCTGCGCCGTGCGGAAGCGCCCGAGCGCGTCGAAGCCTTCGGTCGCGAAGCCGAGCGGGTTGATCAGCAGCTGGTGGCAGCCGGCGCAGGTCGTCCCCGTCATCTCGGTCAGCTCTTCGACGCTCTCGCGCGTGGTCATGTTCGGTCCCAGCTCGGGCGGCTTGGCGTTGGCGCCGGGCGGCGGCGGCGGGATCGTGTCGCACAGGACGTTCGTGCGCAGGAAGACGCCCTTCATGATCGGCCGCGTGTTCGCCGAGCCCGACGACAGGAACAGCGCGCGCGTCAGCAGGCCCGACCGCTGCCCGGCCGGCATCGCGGGCGGCGCCCCCGTACCGGTCCACGCCGACACGCCGTAGAGCTTGGCCAGGCGCGCGTCGCGCGCGAACGACAGGTCGCTGGTGAACAGCGCCGCGATCCCCGACGGCTGCGTCCACGTGTAGTAGTCCAGCATGCCGACGACGTCGTCGATCATCGCCTGGCGCAGCTTGTTGTCCGGCAGGTCTGTCCCCGCGAACGTCTTGAACGTCGCGTCGGCGTTCTTGGCGTCCATCGCCGGCAGATCCTCGACCTTCATCCAGTCGGCGAAGAACTCGTCCAGCGCCGGGCGCGCGCGCGGGTCGGCCACCATGCGCGTCACCTGCGCGGCGTAGACGGCTTCCTGGCGCAGGGTGCCGTCCGTCGCCACGGTCAGGAGCTGGTCATCGGGCGCCGTCTGCCACAGCTGGTACGACAGCCGCGACGCCAGCTCGTAGGGCGACACGTCGTAGACGCCGGTCTGACCGGAGACCGCGGTGTCGCCGTGCTCGACGAAGTACATGAGCTCGGGCGCCGTGAGGAAAAGGCCGATCAGATCCGCGTACGCGGCGGCGGAGGGCGTCGCGCTGGTGCCGTACGCCGTCTTGTAGAAGTCGACCTCGTCGGTCGCCAGCGGGCGGCGCAGCGCGCGCGCGCCGAAGCGCTTGATGAACGTGTCCAGGCAGCTCGCGTCGTTCGACGTGTTGGTGTCGGTCGCGCAGGTGCCGACGACGGTGCCGAGACGCGCGGTGGTGGTGAGGGCGGCGCCGAGCGCCACCGCGACGTCGTACGTCGCCTCGACGTGAATCTGTTGCAGCGACTGATCGAGCCGGCGGTAGCTGCCGTGCAGATCCTGCGGCACCGCCTCGCGCCGATCGTCGGGCAGCGCGTTCAGCGGCGCGGCGATCTCGGTGGCGATGGTCTGCCCCATGGCGGCGCTGCCGGCCGCCCACGCGGCCAGGTCGACGACGGTATTCCGGTATTGCGCCATGGTCAGGCGGCGCAGCGCCGCGACCGGAGGCTTCGCGTTTGCGTCACACGCAAACGAGACGTCGGGCAGCGAGCCGGAACCGCCGGTGCCGGTGGTGTTGCCGGCGCCGGTCGAGTTGCCCGCGCCGGTCGAGTTGCCCGCGCCGGTTGAGTTGCCGGCGCCCGTCGAATTACCCGTCCCGGTGACGCCGCTACCGCCGGAACCGGTGCTCGAGCCCGTCGGACCAGGCGAGCCGCCGCCGTGGTCACCTACCTGGCCGGTGCAGCCCGCGGCCAATAGCACCACGAGATATGCCGAGGGGCGGCGCATCTTGGTCAGTACGACCCCCGACCCCCGGCAAACGGTCCACGCATTTGGTGGGCAACATCGGACCCTGGACCGCCCACCTACAGTCGGGGCTCATACGCCGTACATGACCGTCCCCAGGGTCCTCGCGCTCGGCTGTTTCCTCGGCTTGCTGACATCTGCGTGCATGGGCGACATCGGCTCCGACACAGGCAAATCCGACGCCGGACCGCCGTCGAGAGGCGGTGCGCCAGGCAGCATCTTCGACCCGGTTGATGGGCAGCCGGCGGGCGCCGCGGGCAGCACCGGTGGCGCGAGCGCGTGGCCGGCTCATCCGGGTCGAGCGGGGACGCGGGCGCGACCGGCGCCGCCGGGCACCGCTGGCGTCACAGGTGTGGCGGGCGGTCCCGCAGGCCGTGGCGGCACGACAGGCGTCGCGGGCGCCGCCGGCTCGACGGGCGCAGCGGGACGCGGCGGCGCGGCCGGCACGTCCGCAGCCGCAGGATCGACCGGCGCCGGCGGCGGCACCGCGGGCGCGGGCAGCGGCGATCCCGCCGGGCTGGGTCCCGGCGTTGATTGGCGTCGGCTACGGCGGCATCCGCATCGTGTCGCGCGACGGCGGCAAGACCTGGGGCGACCGCGCCTACGAGACCCGCGAAGGCGGTGACGACGAGGCCCTGCTGCGCGCGGTCGCCTACGGCAAGGGCATCTGGGTCGCCACCGGCTGGAAGCTGTGGACGTCGACCAACGGCACGACGTGGACCGACCACGGCCTGTTGAAGAGCGGCTTGCACCCGGACTGCACGATCGTCGAGGGTCTCGCGTTCAAGGACGGCTACTTCTTCGCCGCGTGCACGCCGTGGAATTCACCGAGCGCCGTCTACCGATCGACCGACGGCGTCGCCTGGACGAAGTACGCCACCATCGGCGACACCGGCGGCCACCTCTACCTCAACTACCGCGGCGGCAAGTTCGTCGCCTACGGCGACAACAAGACCAGCTTCCAGTCGACCGACGCCCTGACGTGGACCGTGATGTCCGGCATCGAAGAAGCGACCTACTGCGAAGACACCTGGAAGAGCGAGACCGACTGCAAGGACTCGTCGTGGTTCGACGGGGCTTACCTGCGCGCCGACTGGCAGGGGAAGATCTCGCGATCGACGAACGGCACCAGCTTCACGACGGCGTACAACGACGATCAGAAGAACACGTTGTATCGGAGTCGGGCGATCGCGGCGGGGTTCGTCGCGCCGCGCTGAACTTGAATCTGCACCAGTTGCGACAACTGTTCTCTCGGAGGCCGTCCGGCGTCCGGACGGTAGCGGATTTGTCGAGGCGCACCATCAGGCCGCTCCAGCCGAAAAGGAGGAATGGCCGACCAAAGTCTGCTCCCGCCGGAAGGCGTGGAGCGCTCAATCGTCCTCCTCAGGGGGCACAGGGTGATACTCGACCGAGCTCTCGCCCCTCTCTACGGCGTCACGACCGGCAACCTGAACAAGGCAGTGAGTCGCAACCTCGAACGGTTTCCCGGCGACTTCATGTTCCAGCTTAGCAAGGACGAGATCGCCAACTTGAAGTTCCATTTTGGAACATCAAGTTGGGGCGGCACTAGGAAGCCCCCGAGAGCCTTCACGGAGCAAGGTGTGGCGATGCTTTCGAGCGTCCTCAGGGGCTCTCGCGCCGCTCGCGTCAACATCGAGATCATGCGTGCGTTCGTCCGCCTTCGACAAATGCTTCAACAGAACGGTGACCTGGCGAGAAAAGTTACGGCACTCGAGAAACGATATGATGGGCAGTTCCGCGTGGTGTTCGACGCGATTCGAGAGCTGATGAGTCCGTCGCGACCAGCGAGAAGGCGAATCGGCTTTCGAACGAATGCCTGACGCGCTCGACGCCGTAAGATCCGTTTCGAACCGCAGGCGAGCCGATTAGTGCGTCCGCAGCTGGCCGCTGCCTGACAGCGACGACCATTCGATCGCCCCGCCGCCGAACAGGTCGATATCTCCCGAGCCGTCGAGCGTGACGCGTGACGGACCGGTCACCGTGGCCGCCAGGCTGCCGGAGCCGCCCACGCTGATGTCGGCCGTCGCGGCGCTGAGATCCGTGGCGCGTAGATCGCCGGAGCCTTCCAGGCCGAGGACGACGGTCGTTGTGGTGCCGCGCAGGCGCATGTTGCCCGAGCCGTCCAGACGGGCCGTCAGCGTCGGGACGTCGCCGCCGAAGGTCAGGTCTCCCGATCCCTCCAGGCTGAGATCGATGGCATCAGCCTGGCGGAACGTCTCGGCCGAGACGCTCCCCGAGCCGACGAGCCGCGCCGCGTGCAACACCGGCATGGTGACGATGACGTGCGGGCCGGGCACGGTGTCGCCGATCGGTTCGCTGACGTCGATGATCAGGCGGCCGTCGGCGACGTGGGTCCGGGTCCGCCGCTGCAGGTTCGAATCGATGCTCACCACGACCGACGTGATGTCGCCCTGTTGGACCTGCACGTCCAGCGAGCCGTCGGCAACCAGGCTGGTGAAGTCCTGCAGGCCGCGGTCCTCCTCCGTGCGTTCCCCGTTGCCGTCGACGCCGAGCGAGCAGGATGGCAAGACGAGCAGCAAGACCAGCAGGATCACATTCAGGAATACGGCTTTGGCTGCGAACGAATACGGAGTGGACATGGGCTTGCTCCTTCTCGAGTTGGCGCGCCTGCACTAGCCGCACGCGAAGGAACACCGCAGCCCGGCGAAAGTGTTACCCGACAGCAGCCCGTCGCCTCACAACTGCAAGCCGACGAAGGCCCCCGGATAGATCCGGGCCGTCGCGTCGCCGCTGCGAACCACCGCTTCCGCGAAGCCGGAGCCGACGTTGGCGTCGCCACCGCCGGTCGCGACCGCGACGTTGGCAGCGACGCCTGCCAGTAGCCCGACGGGTTCGAACAGGCGCACCTTGACGCCCGCGCGCAGCGACCACAACACCGGCGTGTTCCGCAAGCTTTCGTCGAGCTGCGCGCGCAGGCCCAGGCCGCTCACCTCGATGTCGAGCGCTTCGACTCGCCCGAGTTGCAGCCGCTGGTGCCAGCCGACGCCAATCCCGAATCCGATGCGCCGGCTGCCGCGTACGAGCTGCGGCACGCCGGGCGCCAGACCATCGCCGGGGTGATACGCGGCGAGGAACGCCGTGTAGAGGTGACGCCCGCCGAGCTTCAGCGCGAGGTTGGACAGCATGGTGTCGGTCGCGTAGAGCGCGACCTCGTGGACGCCGTCCTTCACGAGATTCAGCAGCGCGAGCGATTCGCCTTCGTCTCGCTCACAAATGTTGATGACGCCGATCTGGACGCCGCGCGTTCTGCCGGCGACGTTGACGATCGCGACCTGGACACCCTCGATCGTGCCGGTGCGGTTGACGATCGCCACCTGGACGCCGCGTACCTCCTCGGCCGCGTTGGTCAATCCGACCCGAAGACCGTCGATCCGGAGCCCCGTGTTGTGCAGCCCCACCTGCAGCCCGCGGTGGTCTTCCGCGTCGTTGACCATGGCGAGCTGCGCACCGCGCATCCGCCCTGCGACGTTCGCGCCCAAAGCCAGCTGAACGCCCCGGCCGGCCGAGGCGAAGTTGATGCCGCCTGCGAGCTGCGCGCCCACAAACGTCCGATCGGCGAAGTTCACTGCGATCGCCATCTGCGCGCCGCGCAGCTCTTCGTCCGTCTGGGCGTAGACCAGCCCCAGCTGCAGCCCGCGCATGCGCGCCGTTCGATCGCCAAGCAGCCCGAACGACACCCCGTTGACGTCGGCCGCCGCATCGGCGGGACGTGGAGCGACGCCTAGCTTCAGCGACCGACTGTCGTACGCGGATGGCGCCTGCGGCGCACAGGGCGCCGCCACGCAGAAGCTCAGCCCCGCCCCCAGGACCAGCGCCAACACGCGGTCGAGTATCTCTCAGTTCGGAGGCGCTCGCTTGGCCGACAACCGATCGAGAACGCGCACGACGGCTTCTGGATCGAGCGGCTTGGGCAGGTACTCGTCGACACGCAGTTGCTTGAGCACCGTCAGCTTGCTGAACCCAGACGCGCTGATGATCACGACTGGAATCTCTGCCAGCGACGGCTTGTTCAACTGGGCCATCCTGAAGTCCCAGCCGTCCATGCCAGGCATGAGCAGATCGAGGACGATGACGTCCGGGCGCAGGCCACCGTTCAGCAGAGCCAACGCCTCTGAACCATCACCCGCCGCAAATACCGTGTAGCCGTCGTGGCCGAGGTAGTCAGAAAGACCATCGACGATCGAGCTGTCGTCGTCGACGATGAGGGCGCTTTTCGGCACCAACTCAAATTAGGGTCTTTCCCTGAGTGCGCAACCCTGAGATTGCGAGACCGCGCACCTCCCGGCCTCTTCCGGGGTCATTTGACGCGGTTCGGTGCCCGGCTAGCGGAACCGGCCGCGCGCGAGCGGCGTCCTCCGCTGCAGCGCCGTCTTGCGCGCCAGCGGCTTGCCCGGCGACAGCGATGTGGTCTTGCGCGTCAGCGGCTTGCCCGGCGACAGCGATACCGTCTTGCGCGCCAGCGGCTCGCGCGACGTCGTCTTCGACACGAGGTCGGGGAGGCGCGGTGGCCACGGCACGCTCATCAGGCGCTCGAGCGCGGCGCCGAGATCCGACATGACGCTCAGGGCCGCCTGCGGCGCGCGCGACACCAGCGCCAGCGCGAACTCCCCCGCTTCGTTCGCCGGCGACGACACGACCAGCTTGAACCCCGGACACTGGGCGACGTAGCAGCGCTCGCGGCCGTCCGCCCCCGGACCGCTCGTCACCCGCACCCCATCGAGCCTGCCCAGCGCGCGCGCCAGGTCGGCGAGCGCGCCGCCGTGCAGCCCGATGCGCAAGCTCAGCATGCCTCCCGCCCGATCCAGCGAGGCGACGGTGTAGCCGGCGATGGACAGGAGCGGCGAGGCATCGGTCGCGATGGCCATGACCGCAGACTATACGGATGTTCAGGTCACGTCAACGACTCGCCCGCTGTCGGTGCACGTCGCCCGGATAGGCGACGATGATCTCGTGCCGGCAGTCGCTCGAACACCCGTCTCCGCTGACGCGATTGCCGTCGTCGCACTCCTCGGTCGCCGCCAGCACGCCGTCGCCGCACGCCGACACGCACGTGCTGGAGGTGGGTGAGAAGCCGGTCAGCGTCAGCTTGAAGTTCGAGCCGGTGCTGTGGCGTTCGGCGTGGAACAGCACGACCTCGTAGAGGGCGCCGACGGTCAGGCCGAGGGCGGCGGCGCTTTGATCCACGGCAAGGGCGCGCTCGGTGCGCGTGTGCAATCCGCCCAGATCGAGCGCGAGACGGCGGTTGACGAAGATCCAGACGTCATCGTCGCCGCTGAAGATCAGCGACTCGCCGCCCCGATACTGGAAGAAGTAGCGGATCTCGGTCGTGAAGCCGAAGTTGTGCGGACGCCCGTCGTTGATGATCGGATCGGCGATCGCGGTGGTCTCGCGCGCAGCCGCGATCCACCCCTGGTTGTCTATCGGATAGAAGCCGCGGCTGCCGGAGTCGTAGACGTATGACCCGTTGGCCAGCCGCGCGAGCACCAGCGTCCCGGGGACGTTGACGTTGGCGCTGGCGGCGTCGCGATACCACTGGTCGAAATTCGCCGGCGTCGACAGCTGCTGATCGTAGGGACACGCCGCCGTGACGCCGGCCTGCATGCAGCGGCCGTCGACGACGGGCTTGCCGGCCGCGTCCAGCGTCGGTTTGACCAGCAAGGGCGTGACCCCCATGCCGCCGAAGATCTCGAAGTCGGGATGGCGGAGCGAGCCGCCGGCCGGCACGCTGATGAAGTCGCGGTAGATCACGCGCAGGTTGAGCTGCTCGGGCGGGCTCAGCGGCGCGTCGGTGCACGAGAAGCCTGTCTCCAGCTGGCAATCGTGCGAGCAGCCGTCGCCGTCCTGGCTGTTGCCGTCGTCGCACGCCTCGGGAGCGAGCTTGACCGCGTCGCCGCAGGCGGAGACGCAGCTGCCGGAGCTGCAATCGGGCTCGAAGCTGCAGGTGCCGGAACAGCCGTCGCCGTCGATGACGTCGCCGTCGTCGCACGCCTCGGTTCCTTCCTTGTTGCGATCGCCGCACACGCTGCGATGACACCGCGCCGGCTGGGTCGGATCGGCGACGTCGGGAGGGGCGTCGCAGACAAAGCCGGGCTCGAGCTTGCACGTCGCCGCGCAGCCCGCGCCGACCGCGGGGGGATCGCACTGCTCGATGCCGCCGAGCACACCGTCACCGCACCTGACCTGGTAGATGCACGCCATGCCCGGCCGCGGACAATCGAAGTCGTCTTCGATCATCTCGCAGTTGCCGGAGCAGCCATCACCCGATCGGGTGTTGCCGTCGTCGCACGCTTCGCCGAGCCCGGGATCGAGCCTGCCGTCGCCACATCGCGGCAGCTCGGCGTCGCGCACGACCGCCACGTCGGCCGGCGCGTCAGCCGACTCGCCAAGGTCGATGCCCGCGTCGACGGCTGCGTCGGCTCCGCTGCCGCCCGCGCCCGCCGGCTTCTGCCCGATGCCGGCGCACCCCGCCAGCAGCAGCACGCCGATCGAAGCGCCTAGGGCCGCCTTCCCGTGATGGGGCGTCGGAGACATGTCTATTGATGTCCGCTGGTGCGGTATCTAGGGGCAGCCCGCACCCGCCGTCTGAACTCTACATCACCGCGTTGCCCTCGGAACATGAGCCGCGCTACGGTCGCGGCCATGGCGAAGAAGACGTACCGGGGGAGCTGCCACTGCGGACGCATCAAGTTCGAGGCGGCCGTCGATCTGTCCGAGGGGACCAGCAAGTGCAACTGCACCAACTGCTGGAAGAAGCGCCTGTGGACCACACGCGTCCAACCAGCGGACTTTCGTTCCCTCGCAGGCGAAGACCACCTGAGCGGGCACAAGGCCGGCTCGGCCACCGGCCACAGCGGGTTTTGCAAACATTGCGGCGTCGTCCCGTACGGATGGGTCGGCGTCTCGGAGTGGAACCCGACCGAATACGTGTCGGTCAACGTCGCGGCGCTCGACGATCTCGATCCCGCCGAGCTCATCGCAGCGCCGGTCCGCTACTGCGACGGCAGGGCTGACAACTGGTGGAACCCTCCCGCGGAGACGCGCCACCTCTAGGACACGCCTGCTACGACGACAACGGCCGTGCCCCGCTTTGCGACTTTGTCGCACGGCGCACCCGCCCTGCCCGATCCACGTTGGATGGGACCGCACACCGGGAGGGCACGATGGCATCACGGATCGAGGACTACGGTCTCATCGGCAACATGCGCACCGCGGCGCTGGTTTCGCGCCAGGGATCCATCGACTGGTTCGGGGGGCCGCGCTTCGATTCGGACGCGTGCTTCGCGGCGCTGCTCGGCTACGACGAGCACGGACGCTGGCAGATACGCCCGACGGTGGCGGTGCGCGAGAACAAGCAACGCTACCGCGGCGACACGATGATCCTCGAGACGGAGTTCTTCTGCGACTCGGGCGCGGTGCGGATCATCGATTTCATGCCGACGGCCGGGGAAGAAGGCGATCGCTGCGACCTCGTGCGCATCGTCGAAGGCCTGGAAGGCGAGGTCCCGGTCGAGATGCTGCTGGACGTCCGCTTTGGCTACGGCAAGGACACACCCTGGGTCGTGCCGTGCGACGACGGCGTGCGATTCACGGCGGGGCCGGACACCGTCGCGTTCCGCGCGCCGATCCAGACCAGCAGAAAGGGTGCCCGCTTGTTGGCGTACCTGAACGTCAAGAAGGGGGACCGCATTCCGCTGCAGCTGAACCTGCACCCATCGCACGAGCCGATGCCGCCGATGCTGGCGGCGGAAGACGTGCTCGGGTCGACCGAAGGTTTCTGGCGCGACTGGGCGGGCCGTTGCACCTGCGAAGGACAGCTGCGCGATCTGGTGATGCGTTCGCTGCTGTCGCTCAAGGCGATGATCTACGCGCCGACCGGGGCCATCGTCGCCGCGCCGACGACGTCGCTGCCGGAGGCCATCGGCGGCGTCCGCAACTGGGACTATCGCTTCTGCTGGATACGGGACGCCAGCCTGACCATCGACGCGCTGTTGATGGGTGGCTACCTGGATGAAGCCGGCGCGTTCGCCGACTGGGTGATGCGCGCCTCCGCCGGCGACCCCGCCGAGATGCAGATCATGTACAACATCATGGGCTCGCGGCGGCTGACGGAGTTCGAGTTGCCGTGGCTACCCGGCTACGAAGGCTCGCGGCCGGTGCACGTCGGCAACGCGGCCTCCGGACAGTTTCAGCTGGATGTCTACGGCGAGCTGATGTCGGCCGTGTACGCCGCGCGCAAGATGGGGCTGGCCGCCAGAACCGACGCCTGGACCCCGCGGCTCAAGCTCATCGAGTTCGTCGAGGCCGCGTGGCAGCGCGAAGACGACGGCATCTGGGAGGTTCGCGGTGGCCGGCGTCACTTCACGCACTCCAAGATCATGGCGTGGGTGGCGATCGATCGCGCCGCCCGGTTGATCGATGAGCTGGGGCTCGGCGGCGACGAGGGCCGGAGCATGCTTCCCCACCTGCACACGCTGCGCGAGCGGATCCACGCCGAGGTGTGCGAGCGCGGGTTCAACCCACGCGTCGGCGCGTTCACGCAGTCGTACGGAAGCGACGCGCTGGACGCGAGCGTCCTGGTGATGACCCACTTCGGCTTCCTGCCGGCGAGCGATCCGCGCGTGAAAGGCACGGTCGCCGCGATCGAGAAACACCTGGTCCGGGACGGCTTCGTGCTCCGCTACAGCACCGACACGGGGAACGACGGCCTGCCCGGGACCGAGGGGGCGTTCCTGGCGTGCAGCTTCTGGCTGGCCGACAACTACGCGTTCGCCGGCCGCATGGCCGAAGCCGAGAAGCTGTTCGAGCGATTGCTCGGCCTGCGCAATCACCTCGGCCTGCTGTCCGAGGAGTACGAGCCCACGCTTCAGCGCCAGATCGGCAACTTCCCGCAGGCGTTCTCGCACCTGGCGCTCATCACCACCGCGCGCATCATCGATACGATGAGGCAACACGGTCAGGTGCGGCTGCCGATGCGCGGCGAAGGAGTGGCCGAGAGCATCCACTGACCAGTACGTGACGGGCCGCCCGCGGTCTGCACTAGCCGCTAGACCGCGGCGCATCCGCGCTTACACTCGCCGCCATGACCACCGTCCGTAGCGTCGAGGGCGTCCACCGCAGCACCGGGTTTCACTGGGTCGGCGACGGGTTCCACGTCTCCACGTATTTCCCCAGCGAAGATCTGCCGGCCGAGCGCGTCAGCCCGTTCGTGCTCATGGACTACGGGCCGGCGAAGGAGTTCCCGCCGCTGATCGACGGCAAGCGCGGCGTCGGCTGGCACCCGCACCGCGGGTTCGAGACGGTCACGCTCGCCTGGGAGGGCGCGGTCGCGCACCGCGACAACGCCGGGCACGCGGGGATCATCGGCCCCGGCGACGTGCAGTGGATGACGGCGGGCGCCGGCATCTTCCACGAGGAGTACCACGAGGACGCGTTCACCCGTGCGCGGCGGGCGCATGCACATGATGCAGCTCTGGGTGAACCTGCCCCGCAAGGACAAGCGCGCGGCGCCCGGCTACCAGCCCCTCACCAAGGCCGACATTCCCGTGGTCGCGCTGCCCAAGGGCGGTCAGGTGCGCGTCATCGCCGGTGAGCTCGACGGCGCGCGCGGGCCGGCGCACACGTTCACGCCGATGACCATGCTCGACGCACGCCTGCAAGCCGGCGAGACGCTGTCGGCTGCGTTCCCGGCGTCGTTCAACGCGCTCGCCGTCGTCGCCGAGGGGCGCGCGCGCGTCGGCAAGACGACGGCCGGCGCCGGTGAGCTCGTGCTGTTCGCCAACGACGGTGAGCGGATCGAAATCACGGCGGAGGAGCCGACCCACCTGGTCGTCCTCGCGGGCGAGCCGCTCAACGAGCCCATCGTCCAGTACGGGCCGTTCGTCATGAACACGCCCGACGAGATCCGCCAGGCGATCTACGAGGTGCAGAGCGGCGGGTTCGGCGACATCCCGGATTGATCGCCGGCGCCGCCGGCGCCCGTCAATGCACGTCGTCCGCGTCCGGGTCCGCGACGACCGTGAACGTCGCCAGCGCCTTCTTGTCGCCGTAGCTGGCGGTGACGGTCACCGCCCCTGCCCCGCGCGGTGTCAGCCGACCCTGGCGCGTCACGTCGCCGACGCCGTTGGCGCTGCTCGACCACGTCGCCATGTTCCCCGGAATCAGGTCGGCCCCGCCGCTGCGGTTGTGCGCGAACAGGTTCAGCTGGACGGCCTTGCCGACCGTCAGGACGCCGTCGCCCGGTCTGATCTCCAGCGCGGTGATGTCCTTGGGCACCCCGGCAGCCTCTAGCCGATCAGGCAGTAGAAAACGACGGACACCGCGGATGCCGTTCCCGACCTGGCGGCGTCGCAGAGCGGACCATAGAGACGGACCGCGGTCTTTGCGTCGCTCGTGAAGTCCCATCCCGCGAGGTGTGTGATGTCTCTCGGAACGTAATCGTCGCCGAGCTTGATGTTGATATTCGATCGCGAGACGTACGAGGTCGGCGGCATCGGCACCTCGAAAGTGCATCCGCCGCCTGTCATGTCGACCACCGCGAGCAGCGCGCCGCGCAGCGCGGTGGCGGTCGACGCCGCAAAGTAGCTGGCGACGCCGCCGTCGGTGAAGCCAATGCCGCCCGCTGCGCTGCCCATCATGTTCAGGCTGTCGTCGGCAGGGCCGGCAGCGGTGGCGACGCCGACGACAAAGGTCGGATACCCACCAATCCGAGCGCCGAGGTGATGGCATCGACCGTGGCGCGCGTGTCGTTGGCGGCGGGCGCGCCGCCGCTCGCGCAGCTCGGCACGCCGTCAGTCATCAGGACGATGACCTTGTCGTTGGTGTCATTCTGGACCTGCGCATACTTCATGGCCGCGTCCACGGCGCCGCGCGTCTGCCTGGTCAGTACCCCCGGCGACGCCGCCGTTCGCGGTCGTCTGGTACTGCAACGCGCGCGCGATGGCCGGTGCCGATCCCGGGAGCGGCTCTACCGAGACGCTGGTCCACGTCCCGCAAACGTCGGTGCTCTCGATGCCGAACAGCTCGAGCCCCCACATCGCGCGCGGTTCCAGTTGCACCGCCGCGGCGTTGATGGCGCCGGCGGCTGCGGCCCACTTCGAGCGCTGCCCGCAGCCGCCGCTGCACGCCACGGCGTTCATATCGTCGTTCATCGACTGGGACGCATCGAGCACCACGACCACGCGCGGTAGCAGCTCCCGGGCGCGAACGCGCCGCCGCAGGACCACCCGCTGCCGTCGGCCCCCCCGATACCGGCGCCTCCCCCACCGACGAGGCCGATCCCGCCGGGGATGCCGCCGCCGCTCCCGGTCCCGATGACGACGCCGTCGCCGCCGATGCCCACGATGCCGCCGCCCGTGCTGGCGGCACCCATGCCGCCAGCGCCGGTCAGCGTTCCGCTACCGCCGCAAGCGGCAAACAACAACGCACAGGCGACCACCAGCCCTCGAACCACCCATGAATATTACCGCGGCTCAGGCGCGGCCAGGACTTCAATGACTACACCTCCTTGGAAGGAGATTGAGCGGCGATGGCGACTAACCCCGAGCGATCACTCCTCCTGACGGGCGCAACGGGCTTCGTCGGCGGCGCGGTGAGACCGTCACTGGCGCGGGAGGGCTGGAAGGTCCGCTGCCTGACACGCGATGCGGCACGCGCAAGCGAGCGCCATCCCGGACTCGACTGGGTTCAGGGGGACGTGGGAGATCCCGAGTCGTGTGCGCGGGCGCTCGACGGTTGCCGCGCGGCGCTCTACCTGGTCCACGCCATCGGCGAGGGGAACGACCACTACCAGCGCGAGGTCGCGGCCGCGACCACGTTCGCCGCCGCGGCGGCCAGGGCGGGCGTCGAACGCATCGTCTATCTCGGCGGCGTCGCGCCGGCCGGCGCCGGCTCAGAGCATCTGCGTAGCCGGCTGGCGGTGGGCGAGGCGCTGCGGGCCGGCCCGGTCACGGCCGTCGAGCTGCGCGCGAGCATGATCATCGGCTTCGGCAGCCTGAGCTGGCTCATCGTCCGCGATCTGGCCGCGCGCCTGCCGGTGATGGTCCTGCCGCGCTGGTTGAGGTCGCGCACGCAGCCGATCGCGATCGACGACGTCGTGATCGCGCTCGGGCGCGCGCTCGACATGCCGCTCGAGGCGAGCGCGTCGTTCGACGTGCCCGGCCCGGCAACGCTGTCGGGCACGCAGATTCTCGAGGAGACCGCGCGCAGCATGGGGCTCGCGCGCCCGCGCACGATCGGCGTGCCGCTGCTGTCGCCGCATCTGTCTTCGCTGTGGGTGCGCCTGGTGACGCGCGCCGACTGGTCGGTGGCGCGTGAGGTGGTCGTCGGCCTGACCGAGGATCTGCTGGCGCGCGATGATCAGTTCTGGCGTCTCGTCGACCATCCGAACCGCCTCGGGTTCGCGGAGGCGGCCCGCCGCGCTCTCGACGCCGAGCTCCGCCGCAGTCCCGTGCCCGGCGCCTGGGGCGTCATCGAGCGCGTGCGGGGCCTCGCGGCGAGCCGACCTGCGTAGCTGCCGGGTGGGCGTCAGTGCCCCGCCGCCTCGCGCACTGCAGGCGGAGGATCCTTGCGGACCCCGTCGACGGGCAGGCGTTCCAGGCGAAGGACGTGGCCGATCACCGATGGCTTGGCCACGACCGGCGGCGCGGTCGGGACCTCGAGGATGACGCGCGAACGGCGTCGCCAGGTGAAATACGCAAACGCCCATTCCATCAGCACGGACAGGCGGCTGCGAAAGCCGACCAGTGACAAGACGTGCACGAGGAGCCACAGCCACCAGGCCACGATCCCCGAGAAGTGGAAGCGACCGAGCTTGGCGACGGCGCGGTGGCGTCCGATGGTCGCCATCGAACCCTTGTCGACGTAGCGGAACGGCTCGCGCGGGCGGCCGGCGACGGTGAGGCGGATGTTCCGGGCGACGTGGCGGCCGCTCTGGATGGCGAGCTGGGCGATGCCCGGCAGCGGTTTGCCGTCCTGCAGCTTCGCGATCAGATCGCCGGCGACGAACACCTCGCGACGATCGGGGACCGCCAGATCGTCGTCGACCCAGATTCGCCCGGCGCGATCCACCGGCACGCCCAGATGTGTCGCGAGCGGGCTGGCGCGCACCCCCGCCGCCCACAACACCGTGCGCGCGGTGATGCACTCGTCGCCGATCTCGACGAAGTCCTTCCCCAGATCGGTCACGCGCGTCCCGGTTCGCACCTCGACCCCCAGACCCTCGAGCTGCGCGCGCGCCTTGTGCGACAGCTCCTCCGGGAAGCTGCCCAGCACGCGCTGGCCCGCCTCTATCAGGATCACGCGCGTCGTTCGCGGATCGAAGCGGCGAAAATCGCGCGCGAGCGTGCGCCCCGCGATCTCCGCCATCGCCCCCGCCAGCTCGACGCCGGTCGGGCCGCCGCCGATGACGACGAACGTCGTCCACGCGCGCTGCGCCTCGGGCGTGGGCTCCAGCTCCGCCGCTTCGAACGCGCGCAGGATGCGGCGGCGGATGTCCAGCGCTTCGCCGATGGTCTTGAGGCCGGGCGCGAACTCCGCCCACTTGTCGTTGCCGAAGTACGCGTGGGTCATCCCCGTCGCGAGCACGAGGAAGTCGTAGTCGACGTAACGGCCCTCGAGCAGGATGCGCTTCTTCTCGACCTCGATGCGCTGGACGCCGCCCATGAGAACAGTCGCGTTGCGCTGGCGCCACAGCAGCTGGCGTATCGGCGTCGAGACGTCCGGAGCGGCCAGCGCCGCGGTGGCCACCTGGTACAGCAGCGGCTGAAACAGGTGATGGTTGCTGCGATCGATCAGCGTGACGCGGACACCGGGGACGTTCAGCGATCGGGCGGCGGCGAGACCGGCGAAGCCACCGCCCAGGATGACGACGTGCGCCTCTTCCTTCCTCAACATCATCTCTGCCGGTCAGCGTAGTCGACGATCGAATGACGACGCGTTTCGGCGACGGTGAAGTGAAGTAACGGCGGCGGCGCGGCGCCGCGTTACCAACAACCAACCGGGTCGAAACACGCCGCATACATGGGCCGTGGCCTGATCGTGCGCGCGGAGGTTACCCATGAGCGGACTCGGTGGTCTCAACAAATCGCCGGCGGGCGTCGTGCTGGGCATGGTGCAGCTCCAGCTTCCGACGGTGACGACGCCCGCGGAGCTGGCGGCGCAGGCCAATCGCATCGTCGACATGGTCGCCAAGGCGCGACGCAACCTTCCCGGCATGGACCTGGTCGTGTTCCCGGAGTACTCGCTGCACGGGCTGTCGATGAGCACCGACCCGGCGCTGATGTGCTCGATGGACGGTCCGGAGGTCGCCGCGTTCCGGCGCGCCTGCCGCGACAACCACATCTGGGGATGCTTCTCGCTGATGGAGGCGAATCCCCACGGCAACCCGTACAACACCGGCATCATCCTGGACGACCAGGGCGAGCTGCAGCTCTACTACCGCAAGCTGCACCCGTGGGTGCCGGTCGAGCCCTGGGAGCCGGGTGACCTCGGCATCCCCGTCTGCGACGGGCCGAACGGCAGCCGGCTGGCGCTGATCATCTGCCACGACGGGATGTTCCCGGAGATGGCGCGCGAGTGCGCCTACAAGGGCGCCGAGATCGTGCTGCGCACGGCAGGCTACACGGCGCCCATCCGTCACGCGTGGCGGATCACCAACCAGGCCAACGCGTTCTGCAACCTGGCGGTCACCGCTTCGGTCTGTCTGTGCGGCTCCGACGGCAGCTTCGACTCGATGGGCGAAGGGATGATCATCAACTTCGACGGCACGCCGCTGGCGACCGGCGGCGGCCGCCCGGACGAGATCATCACCGCCGAGGTGCGCCCGGATCTCGTGCGCGAGGCGCGCACCGGGTGGGGCGTCGAGAACAACATCTACCAGCTCGCCCACCGCGGCTACGTCGCGGTCAAGGGCGGCGCCGGCGATTGCCCGTACACGTTCATGCGCGACCTGGTCGCCGGCACCTACCGCCTGCCCTGGGAAGACTGGGTCACGCACGTCGACGGCACGTCGTGCGGCTTCCCGCCGCCCGAACGCAGCTACGGCGGCGCGCCGCCGCAGCTCAAGTCCGTGGGTCGCGTCCTCAAAGGCTAATACGCGGCGACCGTGTCGGACATCGGCAGGGTCGCGTCCTCGTCGGCCGCGAGCTGGGGCTCGAGCGCCGGCGTACGGCGGGTGTGCACGGCGGGTGTCGCATGCACGCGCCGGCCGCGGCGCGCCCGCGACGCTGACGGCCGAGCCTCCGGCGGGCGGGCGTCGCCCTGCGGCGCAGCGGTCGTCGCCAGGATCGGCTCCGGGCGCGGGCGGCGCCGCGACGGGTGGCGCGGGCGGCACCACGACGGGCGGCGCCACCGACACTACCGGGGCCGAGCCCGAAACACTGGCGGGTGGTTCCACCTTGAAGAACAACGTCGTCGCCAGGCCCGCGACTGCAGCCAGCCCCACACGCATCCCCCAGTGCGGGCGCCGCGACCTCCGTGGCCCCCGCGCGCGAACCTCGGCCGCCACGACTGGCATCGGCTGCACGAGCACAACAGGTGGCGGCAACGCCGCGGCGCGGAACGCCGCCGCGAACTCCGTGACCGACGGAAACCGATCGTCGTTGGACCGAGCCAGCGCGCGCGCCAGCACCGAATCGAGCTGGCCCGGGCAGCCCGGTCGGCACCTGGATGCGGCTGGCCATGCCCGGGTTGCAGGCCGTCAGCAACTCGTACGCGATGACCGCCAGCGCGAACTGATCGCTCGCGCTGTCCACATCGGCGGCGCGGCCTTCGATCTGCTCGGGCGCCATGTATTCGGGAGTGCCGAAGATCCCCTTGTCCATGGGCTCGGCATCCCCAGCTCGCCTTCGAGATTCCAAAATCGAGGATCTTGACCAGGTCGCTGTCGCGCCCTTCGATCGGCACCAGATAGACGTTGTCCGGCTTGAGGTCGCGGTGAACGATGCCGTGGGCGTGCGCCGCGGTCAGGCCGGCGGCGATCTGGTCGACGATGTCGACGACCTCGGGCACCGGCAGCGCCCCCACCCTCGCCAGCCGCCCAGCCAGGCTCTCGCCCGACAGGTACTCCATCACCAGGTACGCGGTCCCGTCCTCCGTCGTGTTGTGGTCGATGACCTGGACGACGTTGGGGTGCTGCAGCAGCGACGTGATGCGCGCCTCGCGATCGAACAGCGCCTGGGCGTCCGCGTTATCCGCGAGCGATCTGAGCAACACCTTGATGGCGTAGCGGCCGGCCAGGCGGGCGTGGGTCGCTTCGTAGACCGCGCCCATGCCGCCCTCGCTCACCAGCCGCTGCAGGTGGTACGTCCCATCCAAAGTCTGCCCTTCGGAAATCACCGCTGTCCTCCGAGATTCATTGTCGAGCCGGTGACTTTCTATTCACGAGCCGTGCCGAAACGTTTTCCGCCGCAAGTAGAACTACTTAGGAGGACCTGCGTGTGTCGTCGGTAACATATCCGCCGCTCCGGGCGTCACCGATGTAGGACGCGCCTGGCTTCGGGATCGAGGATATTGGAGCGCTGGCCGCGCGCGCGCGCAGACGTTAGCTTGCGGCGATGAAAACCCGAGCCGCGATCGCGTACGAAGCAGGCAAGCCGCTCGTCGTCGAGGACGTCGAGCTCGAGGGACCGAAGGCCGGCGAGGTGCTGGTGGAGATCAAGGCCACCGGCATCTGCCACACCGACGAGTTCACGCTGTCCGGCGCCGATCCCGAGGGGCTGTTCCCGGCCATCTTCGGGCACGAAGGCGCCGGCGTCGTGCTGGAGGTCGGGGCCGGCGTCACCAGCGTGCAGCCCGGCGACCACGTCATCCCGCTGTACACGCCCGAGTGCCGCGCCTGCAAGTCGTGCCTCAGCCGCAAGACGAACCTGTGCACGGCGATCCGCGCGACGCAGGGCAAGGGGCTGATGCCCGACGGCACCAGCCGCTTCTCGCGCGGCGGCAAGCCGATCTTCCACTACATGGGCTGCTCGACGTTCGCGCAGCACACGGTGCTGCCGGAGATCGCGCTGGCGAAGATCCGCCAGGACGCCCCGTTCGACAAGGTCTGTTACATCGGCTGCGGCGTCACGACCGGCATCGGCGCCGTGTTCTGGACGGCGAAGGTCGAGCCCGGCGCCAACGTCGTCGTGTTCGGCCTGGGCGGCATCGGCCTCAACGTCGTGCAGGGCGCGCGCCTCGCGGGCGCCGACCGCATCATCGGCGTCGACGTCAACCCGGCGCGCGAGCCGCTCGCCCGCAAGTTCGGCCTGACCCACTTCGTGAACCCGAAGGACGTGAAGGGCGATCTCGTCCCGCACCTCGTCGAGCTGACCGGGGGCGGCGCCGACTACAGCTTCGAGTGCGTCGGCAACGTCGAGCTGATGCGCCAGGCGCTCGAGTGCTGCCACCGCGGCTGGGGCGAATCGATCATCATCGGCGTCGCGGGCGCCGGCAAGGAGATCCACACGCGGCCGTTCCAGCTCGTCACCGGGCGCGTCTGGAAGGGCACGGCGTTCGGCGGCGCGCGCGGCCGCACCGACGTGCCCAAGATCGTCGACTGGTACATGGACGGGAAGATCGACATCGACAGCCTGATCACGCACAAGCTGCCGCTCGCGCGCATCAACGAAGGCTTCGAGCTGATGCACGCGGGCAAGTCGATCCGCGCGGTCGTCGAGTACTCATGACCGTGGCGCTGGAGACGCTGTCGGAGCAGCGCTGCTTCGACGGCTTTCAGGGGTTCTACAGCCACGCGTCGGAGGCGACCGGCGGTCCGATGCGCTTCGGCGTCTTCGTCCCCGAGCGCGCGGCGCGCGCGCCCTGCCCCGCCGTCTATTACCTGGCCGGGCTCGAGTGCAACGAGGAGACGTTCGCGATCAAGGCCGGCGCGCAGCGCGCCGCCGCGGCGCTGGGGCTGGTGCTGGTGACCAGCGATACCAGCCCGCGCGCCACGCGTTATCCCGGCGACGACGCGAGCTGGGACTTCGGCGTCGCGCGCCGGCTTCTACGTCGACGCCACGCGCGAGCCCTGGCGGCGGTCGTACCGCATGGACACCTACGTGACCCGCGAGCTGCCGGCGATCGTCGAGCGGCACTTCCCGGTGCGGCCGGACGCGCGCGGCATCTTCGGGCACTCGATGGGCGGCCACGGCGCGCTGGCGCTGGCGCTGCGCAACCCCGGCCTCTACCGCAGCGTCTCGGCGCTGGCGCCGGTCGTCGCGCCGTCGCAGGTGCCGTGGGGGCAGAAGGCGTTCGCCGGCTACCTGGGCGACGCGCGCGACGCCTGGTCCGCCTACGACGCGTGCGATCTGGTGCGCGCGCGGACGCTGCCCGGCAAGCTGCTGATCGACGTCGGCACCGCCGACAAGTTCCTGACCACGCAGCTCAAGCCGGAGCTGTTCGAGGCGGCGTGCGCCGACGCGGGGCAGCCGCTGGAGCTGCGGCGCCACGCCGGCTACGACCACGGCTACTACTTCGTCGCCACGTTCGTCGCCGACCACCTCGCCCACCACGCCGCGGCGCTGACGGCGTGACAATGTGGGCGCCGGGCGGCGCGCGTGTTCACGCCTTGAGCACGCCCGACGCCTTCGCCGTGTACGTCGCGATGTAATCCATCAGCGCCGGCGACAGGCAGTCGTACGGCGGCAGGCCCATGTCGGCGAGCTGCGCGCGGATCGCGGCCATCCGATCGGGATTGGTGCCGGATTCGATGATCGACGACACGAACGCCGCGAACGTCGGCTGCGCCCAGCCGACCTCCTTCGACAGCTCGGTGTGGATGAAGACCAGCCCCGTGAACGGGTGGTTCTCGCGCACCACCGGTCCTTGCATGTGCGCGCCGCAGCCGCTGCACGCGTGGCGGACGATCAGCGCGTTGGGATTCTTGATCTGCAGCTTGTCCGCGTTCTTCGTCACCTTCACCTTGTCGCGTGGCGCGACGGCGATCTGCGCGAACAGCGCCCCGCTCGGCTTCCAGCACTGCGTGCACCCGCAGACGTGGTTGTGCTGCGCCTGGCCGGTGATGACGACCTCGACCGGATCGCTGGCGCACAGGCAGCGCAGCGTCCCCCCGGCGAAGTCCTTGGCGGCGGGCTTGATTCCCTTGTCGACGGCAGGATGAATCGCGATCTGACCCATGGGGCACCTCCTCGCGTACCCAGCCTGGGTCCCCGCGCGCGCGGCGCAAGACCAGATCCGGGAAGTGCGGCCGCTACCCGCGCAGCTGGTACTTGATGAAGTTGATCTTCTGAAGCTGCGGCGTGCCTTCGGGCGCGGGAATCGTCTCGATCGCGCCCTTCGTGACCAGCTGGCTCAGCGCCATCGCCACCTTGCCGCGCGCCGTGAACCCTTTCATGCCGACCGCCTCCGTCAACGCGGGGAGCGTCAGCGCCCCCTGCGCGCGCAGCGCGGCCTCGATGGACGGGATGAGCTTGTCGTTCTTCTTCCGCTGAAGCTTGCTCGCGACCAGCATCGCGATCCCTGCTCCCACCGCGATCCCCACCATCATGCTCGAGTCCATGACCAGGGTCTTAACAGCAGCAGCGGGGACGAGACAAGCCGCCCCCTCAGGGGCCGCTACCCGTGCCCGTGGCCGGCCATGTGGCGGCCGATGACGCCCAGATCGGCGGTGGCGATCGGCGTCTCGTGGACGAGGCGGCCGTCGCTCATCACGACGATGCGGTCGGCGAGCGCGAAGATCTCGTCGAGGTCGGCGCTGATCAGCAGCACCGCGGCGCCGCGGTTGCGCGCCTCCATGATGCGCGTGCGGATCTCGGCGACGGCGGCGAAGTCGAGGCCGAAGCACGGGTTGGACGCGATCAGCAGCGACACGTCCTCCGACAGCTCGCGCGCGAGCACGGCGCGCTGCACGTTGCCGCCGGACAGGCTCGAGATCGCGATGTCGGGGCCGGGCGTCCGGATGCCGTAGTCCTTGATCAACCCCTCCGCGTGCTTGCGCAGCGCGCGCGGGCTCACCAGCGTGCCGGCCCAGCGAAACGGCGGGCGGTCGAAGCGCCGGAAGCCGATGTTCTCGGCGACCGACATCGCCCCGACGCACGCGTTGCGCAGCGGCTCGTCGGGCAGGCAGCGGACCATCAGCGTGCGCATCTCGCCGCGCTTCGCCCTGAAGGCGTTGCCGCCGATGCGGACGTTGCCGTCGTCCGCTTCGCGCTGGCCGGCCAGCACCTCGAGCAGCTCCTCCTGCCCGTTTCCCGACACGCCCGCGATGCCGACGATCTCGCCGGCGTGAACCTCCAGGGCAAAGTCAGAGACGGCGGGCATCCCCAGATCGTCGCGCGCGCTCAGCCCCGCGATGGTCAGAACGAGATCGCCGCGCTTGCGCTCCTGGCGCGTCCCGGTGGCGCGTGGCGGCTCGTCGCCCACCATCATCCTCGCCATCGAGTCGGGAGTGAGGTCGGCGACCCGGCCCTTCCCCGCCATGCGGCCCCGGCGCAGCACCGTCACCTCGTCGGCGAACTGCATCACCTCGCGGAACTTGTGCGGAGATCATCAGCACGGTCAGGCGCCCCTCCTTGACCATGCCGCGCAGCAAGCCCAGCACCTCGTCGGCCTCGGACGGCGTCAGCACCGACGTCGGCTCGTCGAGGATGACGATCGAGCTGCCCAGGTAGAGCTGCTTGAGGATCTCGAGCTTCTGCTTCTCGCCGGCGGCCAGCGTGTGCACCGGCTTCGACGGGTCGAGGCGGAACGGCATCTTCGCCATGAACTTGGCGATCTCCGCCCGCTCTGCCGCCCAGTCGAAGATGAACGGGTGCTTCTGGCGCGACAGCACCAGGTTCTCGGCGACGGTCATCGCCTCGACCAGCGTGAAGTGCTGGTAGACCATGCCGATGCCCAGCGCCGCCGCGTCGCGCGGGCTGGCGATGTTCGCCTCGACGCCACCGACGCTGACCTTGCCGACGTCGGCGCGGTAGTAGCCCATGATGCACTTGACCAGCGTGCTCTTGCCGGCGCCGTTTTCGCCCAGCAGCGCGTGCACGGTCCCGCGCTCCAGCCGCAGCGACACGTCGTCGAGCGCCTTCACCGACCCGAATTGCTTGCTGAGGCCGACCGCCTCCAGCGCCGGCGGGACGGTCAGCGGGACCGTTGCGGTCACGTCCGCGTCGGCGACGCTCATTTCGCCATCCGCAGCTCGGCCGGCTGCCCGCCCAGCGCCCGCGCGCGCGAGCTGGTGGCGATGATGATCGCCAGCGTCAGCACGTACGGCGTGGCGTTGAACAGGTAGTAGCCTGACGTCACGCCCACCGACTGCAACGCGGGCCCGAGCGCGCTCGCGCCGCCGAACAGCAGCGACGCCGCCAGGCAGCGCAAGGGATCCCAGCGCGCGAAGATCACGAGCGCCACCGCCATCAACCCCTGGCCGCTCGACAAGCCCTCGTTCCAGCTCCCCGGGTAGAACAGCGACAGGAACGATCCGCCGACGCCGGCCAGGAAACCGCCGGCCATGGTCGCGTACAGCCGCACGCGCATGACGTCGTAACCCATCGCGCGTGCGCTGTCGGCGCTCTCGCCGACGGTGCGCATGATGAGGCCCCACCGCGTCCGCTGCAGCAGGAAGCGCACCCCCACCGTGATCACCAGCCCGATCACGAACAGTGCGTTGATCTGCAGCGCCGACTGCACCTGCCCCGACGAGCTCCACCACCCCGCCGACACGGACGGCAGGTGCGGCGCCGTCGGTCCGATCAACGGCTTGCCGAGAAAAAACGCCAGCCCGACACCGAACAGCATCAGCGCGATGCCGACAGCGACGTCGTTGACGCGCGGGCGCGAGCACAGCCACGCGTGCAGCGCCCCCAGCGCCACGCCCGCGACGCCAGCGGTCAGCACGCCCAGCCACGGCGACCCCGTCAGGTACGAGATGCCGTACGCCGACATCGCGCCCATGACCAGCGTCCCCTCGAGGCCCAGGTTCACCCGCCCGCTCTTCTCGGTCAGGCACTCGCCCAGGCTCACGAACAGGAACGGCGTGCTGATGCGGATCGCGCCGCCAATCACACCAAGAGCGACACCCGTAGCCGCGCTCATACCGCCGCCTTTCTGGTGGCGAACCACCGCCGCCCGTACAACGTCTCCGACAACAAGATCGACAGGAACAGCATCCCCTGCAGCACGTTGACCGTCGCGTCCGGCAGGTCGAACACGCGCTGCAAGAGGCCGCCGCTTGCGCCGATGCCGCCCAGCAGGATCGCGACCGGCAGCACGGCGATCGGATTGGCGCGCGCGATGAACGCGACCAGCACGCCCGTGTAGCCGTAGCCGGTCACCAGCGACGCGTTGGCGGTGCCGTGAATCGCAGCGACCTCGAGCGCGCCCGCCAGGCCGGCCGCCAGCCCGCCCAGGAACGTGACCACGACGATCAGCTTCCGCACCGGCAGCCCGTTGAGCAGCGCGGCGCGTATGTTCCCGCCCACCATGCGCGCGGCGAACCCGAACGTCGTCCGCTGCATCAGCACCCAGAGCACCAGGCACGCGCCCAACCCCCACCCGAGCCCCCAGTGCACGTCCAGGCCCGGGAAGGTGCCGAGCATGTTGTCGTCGCCGATCGGCAGCGTCGACGGCTTGTTCAGGCTGGCGGGATCGCGCAGCGGCCCCTCGACCAGGTGATTGAGCAGCGCGATCGCGATGTAGTTCAGCAGCAGCGTGCTGATGGTCTCGTTGACGCCGCGGTAGGCGCGCAGCGCGCCCGCGCCCGCCAGCCAGGCACCGCCGACGAGCCCGCCGACCACCAGCATCCCGAGCTTGACCGAAAACGGCGAGTGAAAGTGCGTCGCGGCCGCCGCGGCCGCCAGACCGCCTAGCACCATCGCGCCTTCACCGCCGAGCATGACCAGCCCCAGGCGCAGCGGCAGCGCCGTCGCCAGGGCAGTCAGCATCAACGGCGCGGCACGCTGCAGGGTGTTCTGGAACGAGAACCAGGTGCCGAACGACCCCCGGAACATCTCCTGGTAGACGGCCAGCGGGTTGCGCCCGGTGACCGCCATGAACACACCGAACAGCACCAGCGCGGCGACGATCGCCCCGCCCGGCACCGCCACCGATTCGATCATCCGCCTGACAGCGGCCCGTCGCGCCGCCACCTGCTCAGCCAGCTGAGCAGGCGTCGGCGCAGCCGCGGCCGGCTGCGAGACGGGCGAGGCGCCAACACTCACGCCAACACCCATTGTCGGCCCTTAACGAGTCTTCCCGACCACGCCCTCTACCAGGTAGTCCATCTTCTCGAGCGTCACGTCCGTCTGCTTCTGCTCGGCGCCGGCGGCGATCACGACCTTGCCGGTGTTGTCCTTGAGCGGCCCCTTGTAGATGACCATCGAGCCGTCCATGAACTTCGCCTTGGCCGCATCGGCCTTCTTCTTCGTCGCCGCGCTGACGGCCTTGCCGTACGGCGACATCGTCACGAAGCCTTCCTTGAGCCCGCCGCGCAGCAGGTGCGGGTACGACTTGCCCGCCTGCACCCACGTCACGTAGTCGGTGTAGACCTTGCCCCAGTTCCACTCCGCGCCCGTCAGGTAGCCCTTGGGGGCCAGCGTCGACTGGTTCGCGTGGTAGCCCGTGACCATGACGCCGCGCCGCTCGGCCAGCTCGACGATGACCTTCGGCGAGTCGACGTGCATGGTCAGCACGTCGATGCCCTGGTCGATGAGGCTGTTGGCGGCCTCAGCCTCCTTGACCGGCATCGCCCAGTCACCCGTGAAGATGACGGTGGTCGTCGCCTTCGGGTTGACCGACCGCGCGCCCAGCGTGAACGAGTTGATGTTGCGCAACACCTGCGGAATCGGCTTGGCGGCGATGAACCCCAGCTTGCTGCTCTTGCTGGTCAGCGCCGCGACGATGCCGGACACGTATTGCCCCTCGTCGATGTAGCCGAAGTAGCTGCCGACGTTGGTCGGGTGCTTGCCCTCCGTGTACATACCGCCGCAGTGCAGGAAGGTGACGTTCTTGAACTTCCCCGCCTCCTTGAGGATGTGCGGATCGAAGTAGCCGAACGACGTGGGAAACAGCACGGTCGCCCCGTCGAGGTTGATCATGCTCTCCATGGTCTTCTGGACGGCCATGGTCTCCGGGACCATCTCCTCCTCGCGGACCTTGACGCCCGGCAGCTTGGCCAGCGCGGCCGCGCCCTGGGCGTGCGCCTGGTTGTAGCCGTAGTCGGTCTTCGGGCCCGACGTAGACGAAGCCGATGGTCAGCGGGGGCGCGGCGACGGCGGCCTGGCGGCCGGTGCCGACACCCCAAACACCTAGAATTCCAAGGACAACAGCAAGGGACATAATCCACGTGAGACGGGTTCTTCGCATGGCCTTCTTATAGGCCGCGCCATGTTTCCCATTTCTTTCGTGGTCCCCAATTGTTGGTAACTTCGCCGCGGAGTGACTAGCGCCCGGCCAGCCGGCGCCTTAGCAGCGGGCCGATCGTCAGCCCCTGCCCCACGATCGAGACCACCACGACCACGTAAGTGATCGACAGGATGATCCCCTGCTCCGGAACCAGGCTGCCATCGGAGAGCTTCGCGGGGATCGACAGCGCCAGGGCCACCGAGACGCCGCCGCGAAGGCCCCCCCAGGTCAGGATGGAGATCGAGCCCCGCGTGAACGGGCGGCGCTTGCGCATGAGCGTCACCGGCACGGCGACGGCGACGAAGCGCGCGAGGATGACGACCGGGAAGGCGAGCACGCCCGCCAGCAGCGTCTTGCCGTGAAACGAGATGATCAGCAGCTCGAGGCCGATGAGCACGAACAGGACGGCGTTGAGGATCTCGTCGACCAGCTCCCAGAAGTCGTCCAGGTGCTCGCGGGTCTTCTCGCTCATCGCGCCGGCGCGGGCCTCGTTGCCGATGAACAGCCCGGCCACCACCATGGCGATGGGACCGGAGACGTGCAGGGCGTAGGCCGCGGCGTAGCCGCCGGCGGCGGTCGCCAGCGACAGCAGGACCTCCACCTTGTAGTCGTCCACCATGCGCAGCATCGACAGCGCGCCGAAGCCGAGCCCGAACCCGAACACCACCCCGCCGACAGTCTCCTTGATGAACAGCAGCGACAGCCGCTGCAGATCGAAGCCGCTCGCGCCCGACGCGATCTCGAGGATGCCCATGAAGGCCACGACCGCGACGCCGTCGTTGAACAGCGATTCGCCCGCGATCTTCATCTCGAGCTGCTTGGGGGCGTGCACGTGTTTGAGGACGCCGAGCACGGCGATCGGATCGGTCGGCGAGATCAGCGCGCCGAACAGCAGGCAGTAGACCAGCCGGACCTCGACGCCCAGCGCGGCCAGCAACCCGTAGACGAGGCCGCCCACCATCAGCGTCGACGCGAGCACGCCCGCCGTGGCCAGGATCGCGATCATCGCCCGCTGCTTCTTGAGCTCGGCGAGGTTGACGTGCAGCGCCGCCGCGAACAGCAGGAACCCCAGCATCCCCTGCATCACCGTCTTGTTGAAGTCGATGCCGGCGAGGTGCGTCCTCACGGTCGCCTCGACGACCGGGAAGATCTCGCCCAGCGCGACCAGCGCCAGCGACGTCGCCATCGCGATCAGCATCAGGCCGATCGTCGTCGGCAGCTTGAGCCAGCGATGGTTCAGGTAGCTGAAGATCGCGGCAAGCGTGAGCAGCGCCGCCGCGATCTGAAACGAATCCACGTCCAGCCTCTACCGGTGAACGACCGGCCGTTCAAGTTATCGGCCGCGCGGCTGCTGCGCTTGAACGGCGCCGGGCTTCGCCCGCAACAGTACCGCCGGCACGCCCCGCAGCTCGGACACCACCCCCAACCAGGCCAACGCCGTCAGCACGTAGTGGGTCATGTCGACCTCCCACCAGAAGAACCCCTGCCTCTCGGCACCGGGATAGCGGTGGTGGTTGTTGTGCCAGCCTTCGCCCATGGTCAGCAGCGCCAGGCCCAGGTTGTTGCGGCTGTCGTCGCTGGTCGGATAACGGCGGCCGCCGAAGACGTGCGCCAGCGAGTTGATGGTGAACGTGCCGTGCCAGAGCAGCGTGGTGGATACGAAGCCCCCCCACAGCAGTGCCCACCACCCGCCGGCCAGCCACAACGCGCCGGCCATCGCCAGCGGGGTGACCAGCCAGTAACGGTCCAGCCAGCGCAGCTCGGGAAAGCGGGCCAGGTCGGGGATGGCTGCCCACTTCGTCGCCGTATGGTCCTGCGACACGATCCAGCCTGCGTGCGCCCACCACAGGCCGCGCAGCCGCGGTGAATGAATGTCGCCGGGGCGATCGGCGTAGCGGTGATGGACGCGGTGGTTGGCCGGCCCACCACAGCGGCCCCTTCTGCAGGCAGAAGCGTGCCGCCCAGGGCGAGCAAGAACTGCACGGCGCGGCTGACCTTGAACGTGCGGTGGGAGAAGTAGCGGTGGTATCCCGCCGACAGGAAGAACATCCGCGTGTAGTACAGCGCCACCGCCAGGACGAGGCCGCTCCACGACCAGCCCGTCATCGCGACGCCCGCGATCGCCACGACGTGCACCCCCCAGAACGGCAGTGACCGGACACCACCCATCGGGCAGAAACTAGAAATTCGGCCCGCGCCCGGGAAGCTACGTCGTTGCCCGATCTCGGCTACAAAGCCCGGCCGGGGCTGGAACCTAGGTCGATCGCGCGGTCGGCGGGTGCGGCGCGCCGAGGGGCGTCGCGACCACCTGATACAGATTGTGGCGCCGGGCGCGGAAATACGCGGCGCTCACCAGCAGGTAGTACTTCCACGCGCGGTAGAAGCGGTCGCCGTACTTTTCGCGCAGCGACGGCCAGGCGGCTTCGAAGTTCTGCCACCACGCCATCAGCGTCTTGTCGTAGTGCGGGCCGATGTTCTGCACGTCCTCCGGCACGACGACACCTTCCATCGCCGTCGTCAGCTGGCCAAGCGACGGGATCGCGGCGTTGGGGAAGATGTACTTCTCGAACCAGGGATCGATCGACACCTTCGCGTCGGTGCCGCCGATGGTGTGGATGAACACGACGCCGCCCGGCGCCAGGCAGCGCACCGCCTGCTCCAGGTACGCGCGGTGGTTCTTGGGGCCGACATGCTCCATGAGGCCGATCGACACCACCGCGTCGTAGGTGCCGGTGGCGTTGCGGTAGTCGTCGTGGCGGATGTCGATGTCCAGGTGCCCGTAGTGTTGCTTCGCCCACGCCACCTGCTCGCGCGACACGGTGTAGCCGACGACGCTTTGCGCCGTAATGTTCGGCGGCGAACGACGCGAAGCCGGCCCAGCCGCAGCCGAGCTCCAGCACGCGCATCCCGGGGCGCGCGCCGATCTTGCGGCACACGAGATCCAGCTTGGCGTCCTGCGCGGCGTCCAGGTTGGCGGCGCCCGCGCCGTGGAAGTACGCGCACGTGTACATCATGCGCGGGCCGAGCATCGCCCGATACAGGTCGTTGCCGACGTCATAGTGACGCTCGCCGACCTCGAACGCGCGCGCCGCCTGGCGGTTGAACAGCTTCGCGCGCACGGTCTGCGCCACCAGCACCCAGCTCTTGCCCAGGGTCGACGGCAGGTTGGCGCGCACGACCTTGTCGATCATCTGGTCCAGCGCGTCGCAGTCCCACCAGCCATCGACGAAGCTCTCGCCCACGCCCAGCGTGCCGTCGCGCAGCACGCGCTGGAACAGGCGATCGTCGGTGATCTTGACGTCCCAGGGGGCGTCGCCGCCGATCGTGATGCCGGCGCCGGTCAGCGCTTCGGTGATCACGTCGGCCGCGCGGCGCTCGTCCATCGCGGACACCAATCGGCGCGCGCCGGCGATCATGACGCCCTCCGGCTCGCGGCGCGGCGGTCCAGCCAGCTTTTCGGCGCCCGCCAGCGCGACGTCGATGGCGCGTGGCGCGGGCAGCCGCGCGCCCGAGAACATCCAGGCGAAGCCGTTCATCAGCATGCGCTTCCCGAGCCGCGCCGGGTGCGCGCGCAGGCCCGACGCCGGCGCCGGCGATGCATCGCCGCTCGCGCCGTTCGCGCCCCGCGCGCCCACGCCCAGGCCCGCGATGGCGCGCCGGATGCGGGCGAGGCGGCGGTAGTCGGCGATCACGGGGTGCGCGTGCATGCGCGCCGGGTAGCTCGCCGGATCGCCCGCCAGGATCGCCTCCGCCGCGAGGCGGCCGGAGACGATCGCGGGCAAGATCCCCTCGGCGGTCAGCGGCTGCGCCAGACCCAGGCTGTCCCCGACCAGCAGCGCGCTGCGGGCGCCGTCGGCGTCGACGCGCGCAGCGCCGTCGAGATGCGCGGGGTCGAACAGGTAATACGAGTATCCCTTCATCGCGGCGGGCTCCAGCTCGGGCACGTACGCCGCCGGAATGTGGCCGCTGGCGACGAAGTGCTCGCGCGCGCGCAGCCAGGCGGCGCGCACCTCGTGCGGGTTGACGGTCCCCGAGCCGACGTTCGCCCAGTCAGTCTTGGGGACGTTCCACGAATAGCCGCGCAGATCGTCGTGCAGAAGCAGCTCGGGCTCACCGTCACGCCCGATACGGGCGCGCGCGACCGCGTCGGGATCGGCGCGGAACTCGTGCTCCTGCACGCCGACCGGTCCGCTCGGGCGCGGCGGCGCGAGCAGGCGCGCCACCGGGCAGTTCGTGCCGCCGGCGCCGATCAGGTGCGGCGCCCGCAACCCGGCGATGGACCAGTCGCCCCGCTCGCCGTCGTCGTCCGGGTTCCTTGACCGCGATCCCCAGGTGCAGCGCCGCGCCGCTCTTGCGCAGCAGGTAGTCGTCCATCTCGACGCGACGGATGAACCAGCCGCGGCACGACACGGCGCGATCCTCGCCGCGGTAGCTCACGTGACAGGTGTTCCACTCCCACAAGCCGGCGGGATATTCACGCGGCGAGATCTCCAGCGCGTCCCAGATGTCACGCGACAGCCAGCCACCACACAGCTTGACGCGCGGAAACTCGGCGCGGTCGACGATCGCGACCTTCGCCCCGCCGCGCACCAGGAACCGCGCGCACGTGCTGCCGGCGGGACCACCGCCGACGATGATCGCGTCATAACGCTCGCTGGTGGGGTCCGGCATGAGCCGGGCATATTAAGCCGGTCGGCGCCGGTATCCAGCTCTATCGACGCGACCGGCCGCGGCAGAATCAGTCGCAGGTCGTGGCGTCGACCGTGCGGTGGTGAACGCCGCCCGCGTAGTCGGCCAGGTAGCGATCGCGGGCCCGCCTGCAGACGCTGCGATCGTGGGCGGCGGCGCTGGCGGCGACCAGGCGCGCGAGCGCGTCCTCGCGCAGCTCGGCACCGGGCGCCAGCGCGACGGCCTGCTCCAGCGCCCTCACCGCGCCAGGCATGTCGCCCAGGCGGTCCATGCGCAGGCGGCCCAGCTCGAACGCCGCCAGGCCCGCGCGCGGATCGCGCGGGTGGCTGGCCAGCAACGTCTGATAGGTCTGCGCCGCGGCGTCGATGCGCCCCGCGCGCCACAGGCTGCGCGCCTGCTCGAACAGCTCGCGTGCGTCGGCCACGCGCGGGCTTGCGCGCCGCCCGCTGCGGCGCCTTGCGCACGGACTCGGGCTCGGCGTCGGGCTCGGCCTCCACCCCCGCCGGCTCCTCCGCCTCCCCTGCCAGCTCCTCGGTCTTCGTGACCTGCGACCAGCTGTGCCCGGCCTCGACGCGCACGGTGGCGGCGTTCGGCCCGGCCCCGCGAACTTCGACGACGCCGCGCTCGACGCGCACCTGGACGCGCGTGCCGTCCTGCGCTTCCTCGTTCGCCACCGAAAATCGCGTCCCGATGACGCGCACTTCGACGCCGCCCGCCGCGACGACGAACGACCGGCCCGGCCGGTGGGTCACGTCGCACGCGATGCGGCCGCGCGCCAGCACGAGCTTCACCGCCGACGCCGTGCGATCGCCGACCTCGACGCGCGAACGCGGCTCCAGCTTCAGGCTCGAGCCGTCGACCAGCGTCACCGACAGCGCGTCGGCCGCGGTCTCCAGCTGCGCTCCCTCCCACGCCGACCCCGAAATAGCAGCGGCCTGCGTCTCGGTGCCCGTCGTCCGCGCGCGCACGACGAAGATCGCCGCGGCGGCGGCGACGCACAGGCCCGCGCCCGCCCACGCCCAGCCGCGCCCACGCCGGCGTCCGAGACGATCCGACACCCGCCCCCACAGACGCTCCACGCGGGCCTCGGAGAGGTCCACCGCCACGTGTTGCGCCAACCCGTCACTACCTTCGCGATCGTTCAAGGAACTCCTCCGCCGTTTTCAAACGCCTTTTCACCGTCGACAACGAAAGCCCCATCCGGCGCGCGATGTCGGGCACTTCCAGCCCGTCCACCCGCCGCAGCACCAGCGCGATGCGCGCCTCCGCCGGCAAGCTGCCGATGACCGCGTACACGCGCCTCAGCTCGACCGCCACCTCGGCGGGCGCCGACGGCGCCGCGATCGCGTCCGGGTCGAGCTCCTCGGGGGCCCGCAAGCCCAGCCGTGTCAGCAGCCGGCGGCGCCGCAACCGCTTGCCGACCGTGCGCACCACGATCGACCCCAGCCAGGCAGCGAACGCCTGCGGGTTGTCCAGCGATCCGAGCCGCTTCAGCGCCGATACGAAGCAGTCCTGGACGACGTCGTCCACGTCCTCGTCGCGCGGCAACAGCCGGTGCGCCAGGCCCAGCGCCATGCGCGCGTGGCGCTTGAACAAGGCCTCCTGCGCCCAGGCTTCCCCCGCCCGCGCGGCCATGACCAATGCGCCGTCGGTCGGCCCGGCGGCCGACTTGGACCAGATGGGTACGTGGGGAGATGGTGGCACCTACCCAATACGTGCCGCGACATGGGGTCGACGGTCCACACAATCCGGGGGCCCTGCCCCCCACCTGCCCGACCGACGCTCGACGCTACTCGTTATCCGTGGCTTGCCTGGACGGGCTGGACGGCGGGGGGGCGGCCTTCGGCGGCTCTTTGACGCTGGCCGGCTTGACGGTCTCCTTGGCCACGTCCTTGGACGGCTCCTTCGCCGCCTCCTTGGCCGTTTCCTTCCCAGCCTCCTTCGTGGGCGGCCCGAGCAAGCCCTGCTGCAGCTTCTCGGCCTCCTTGGCCTCCTCCTGCGCCACCCGCTCCTTGATCTCTTTTTCCTTCTCGGCGGTCTCGGCCTTCAACGCCTCGACCTCTTCGAACAGCGGCTTGATCTTGGGCGTGCAGCTGCTCGGCCGGAAGCCGGAGGCGTTGAACTTGTGCGTGACCTTGCCGCTGTCGTTGGGGGCGACCACCTCGACCTCGAGCTTGTGGCTCCCCTTCTTCTTCGTCGAACAGAACGACAGCACGTAGCGGCCCTCGGCCACCGTGATCAACTTCTGGCCGATCTCGTCGAACCCCTTCTTGAAGTCGCGCGGCTCGTTCGACAGGATAGAGGCCGGTCTTGCCGAGCGCCGTGAGATCGGGGCGGCTGATCTTCTCACCGACGCCGATGATGTAGACCTGGGCGGGCGTGTTCTTGACCTTCTCGCGCAGCTGCTCGACGCCGACGGTGTGCGAGATATCAGTGCGGTCGGTGAACACGATCAGCGACGCCGCCTTGTCGGGCAGCGGCGAGTTGTTCAGCTGTTCTTCCAACGTGGACAGGCCCTGGTAGACAGCGCCGTACAGGTTCGACGACCGGTTGCGCGGGCGGAACTTGGCCAGCCCGTCGGCCAGCTTCTTGAGCTGCTCGGGGCCCGCGCCGAAGCCCAGGAACGGCGCGACCTCGTCGTTGCCGTCGAACGCGCTCACCGCGATCGTGTGGTTCTCGGCCAGGTTCTGGCTGAATTTTCCGACCGTCGCGGCCAGGTCCGACAGGTACTCGGAATCGGCGATCGGCCCGCTCAGATCGACGAGCACGTAGGTGAAGTGCACGCTGAGCACGTCGGGCTCCAGCAGCGCGCGCTTCGCCTTCTTCGCCGGCACCAGCTTGCCGTCCTCGAATACGCGGAAGTCTTTCTCTTCCAGGTTCGCGACCGGCCGTCCCTTGTCACGCACGTCCAGAAACAGCGCGATGTTGCCGGGCTTCTGGGTGGCCGCCGCGATCTTCGTCATCTTGAGCGATCCCGAGCTTCCGCACGCCGACACCGCACCAGCGGCGAGGGCCATCGCGAACAACAGCGTGGTCTTCCTCAGGGGGGACACCACGGCGGAATATACACGATCGACGTTGCGCAACAGCCCCCCTAAGCGGCGCAACTTTTGGTTTTTCTAGTGCCCCCGGATTCCCCCTAGCTCATGCGTGTTTTCATGGCTAGGTGCGTCGTCACCTGCCTTACGGTGCTAGGTGGAGAACACGTATTCGGTCGTGTGGCGGTACGTCTCGCCGGGCGCCAGGCGCGTCGTCGGGAACTCCGGGTGATGGGGCGAGTCGGGAAAGTGCCCCGTCTCCAGGCAGAGCCCGTTGCGCTTGGCGTAGCGCGCCCCCTGTTTGCCGGCGATGCCGTCGAGGAAATTGCCGCTGTAGAACTGAACGCCCGGCTGCGTGGTGCGCACGATGATCCGCCGGCCCGAACGCGGTTCCACCACCTCGCCGATGTCGCGGAGCGACCCATCGTAGTTGTCGACGACGTAGCAGTGATCGTAGCCGCGCCCGAAGCGCAGCTGCTCGTCGTCGGCGTCGATGCGCGCGCCGATCGCCGCCGGCGTCAGGAAGTCGAACGGCGTGCCACGCACCGCGCGCAGCTCCCCGGTCGGGATCGCGGTCTCGTCGACGACGACGAAACGAGACGCCGCCAGCCGCAGCTGGTGATCGGCGATGCTGCCCGCATCGTGGCCCGCCAGGTTGACGTACGAGTGCTGCGTCAGGTTGACGACCGTCGGGCGATCCGTCGTCGCGATGTACTCGACGCGCGCCCCGCCCTCCGCGGTCAGCGTGTAGCAGACGTCGACGGTCAGCGTCCCGGGATAGCCTTCCTCGCCGTCGCGGCTCGTGTAGCGCAGCGCGAGCGCCGGCTCGGGGCCGTCGATGACATCACCTACCTCCCACACGACCGTGTGGAACCCGCCCGGCCCGCCGTGCAGGTGGTTGGGTCCGTCGTTGGTCGCGAGCACGTGCTGCGCGCCGTCGAGCGGCAGATCGCCGCGCGCGATCCGGTTGCCGTAGCGGCCGATGAGCGCGCCGAAAAACGGGCGATTCGTCAGGTAATCGGCGGGGTCGTCGAACCCCAGCACGACGTCGCTGATGCGCCCGTCGCGATCGGGCGCCATCAGGGACGTGACCGCCCCCCCGAGCGTCAGAATTTTCGCCTCCAGGCCGCCCTTTCGCCGCAGCGTAAACAGATCAACGGAGCGACCGATCTGGGGCAACTCGAACCGTGTCTTTTCGACAGCCATGCGCCGGCACAATACGACGGACTGGCGCGGATAGAGCAGGCACAACTGACGCGCCTGGAACAGGCACAACTGGCGCAACCGGCGCCCACACGACCGGAGAGGCACGCACAACGGTGCACCTGCCGGGAGCGGTGAAACCAGCATCGCCGGAGGACGGTCGCAGCGATCTGACCGGAACCTGTACGAGCGCGATTCGCGACGATGTCTCCGACGGAGCGGATGCGTTGTTTACGCGTCCCGGGTTTGCCGGCGCGCTCCGCCGCTGTAACCGGAAATTCGGAGTGGACGAAAACGGCCACTTTCGCAGGCCGAGTTGGCCGAAAACGGCCACCCGGCCAGGCCCAATTTGCGCAAAGCTGGGCACTTCGGGGATGGCACGTTCCCTGCTCTATCCCAGCATGTGTGACCTGCTCGAACGGTCGTAAAGTCGCGCCAATTCGTCCGGTTCCCCCTGGATCCGTTCGAACGGTGGTACCGGCGCGCATCTCGTGCAGGTCACACACGTAACTATGGCCTGCGTTGCCTCAGGCGGCTTGCCCTCTCCCGAAGCGGGAGAGGGAGGTGAGATCCGGTCTAGAGCCTGCGGCTGACGGCTTTACGGTGCATGCCGAGCAGGCGCGCGGCGCCGCTCTTGTTACCGTCGGAAAGCCGCACCGCTTCCGCGATCAGCGCCTCTTCGATCGCCTCGAGCTTGTTGTCGATCGGCAGCCGCAGGATGCTCTGCGCGGAGCTGCGCAGCACCTGGGCGTCGGCATCGACGATTTGCGGGTCGACGACAAACGGCCGCAAGGTTTCGGGCGTCACCAGATCGTCGTCCGCGAACGCCGCCACGCGATCGACCAGGTTCCGCAGCTGCCGCACGTTGCCCGGCCACGCCGCGCCGGACAGCACCGCGAGGGCAGTCTCCGAAAAACGCAGCGCGCGCTTCTGGCCGCGGCAGAAGTGCGCCACCAGCGCCGGGATGTCCTCCCGCCGCTCGACGAGCGGCGGCACGCGGACCGCGAGCACGTTCAGGCGATAGAACAGATCCTCGCGGAACTTGCCGTCGCGCACGCGGGCGCTGAGCTCGGCGTGCGTCGCCGCCACCACGCGGCCTTCGAACTTGCCCTGCGTCGCCGATCCCACCGGGCGAAACACGCCGGTCTCCAGCACGCGCAGCAGCTTCGACTGCAGCATCGGCGGCAGCTCGGCGACCTCGTCGAGAAACAGCGTCCCCTGCTTGACCAGCGACAGGTAGCCCTGCTGGTTCTGGTCGGCGCCGGTGAACGCCCCTTTGATGTGGCCGAACAGCTGCGACTCCATCAGCGCCTCGGGGATGGCGCCGCAGTTCAGATCCAGCAGCGGCTGGTCGGGATGGGGCCCCAGCGTGTGCAGCGCCTCGACGACCAGCTCCTTGCCGGAGCCAGTCGGGCCGGTCACCAGCACCGGGCGATCCGACAGCGCGGCCCGACGGATGGTCTCGCGCAGGACCTCCATCGCGGTCGACACGCCGACCAGGCGGCTGGCCATCGGCTCGGCGTCGGGCCGGCGCGCGCGCAGCTCACGCAGCTCGTGCTCCAGGCGGCGCCGGCTGCTGATGCCGTTCAGCACCGGCAGCACCAGCTCGTCGCACAGGTCGTCCTTCAAGATGTAGTCGTAGGCGCCCACGCGCATCGCCATCCGGATCTCGGCGACCTCCTGGTAGGCGGTGACGATGATGGGGACGATCGTGGTGCGCGCGCGGATCTCCTCGACCAGCACCAGCCCGTCGCGGTTGCGCGCGTCCGACGACAGCCGCAGATCGATCAGCGCCACGTCGAGCGGCTGTGTCTCGACCAGCCGGCGCGCGGCCACCAGGCTGTCAGCTTCATGGATCTGGGTGTCGTCGAGCTTGCCGACGATGGCCGCGAGCACGCGCCGCGCGCTCGATTGATCGTCGACGATGAGTACCCTCATGAACCTGAACCATAGTAGCTGCGGTCGGGGCGCGCAGGCGGAATCTCAATACCGAAAACTGTCCGCCCGTCCTCGCGACGGACGCCGATGTTCCAGCCGAAGCCGCGCACCAGCCGCTGCGTCACCGCCAGACCCATGCCCATGCTCCCCTTCTTGCTGCTGACGAACGGATTGAAGATCGCCGATGCGATGTCCTCCGCGATCCCCGGCCCTTCATCCCACACCTCCAGCGCCATTGCCCCATCGCCGTCGGCCCCGGGGCGCGATCGGACGCCGACAGCCGAACCTGGCGGCACCGCCTGCACCGCGTTGCGGAGCAGGTTGGCGAAGATCTGCACCAGCCGATCCGGCTCCGCGGTCACCACCAGATCGGGCGGCACGTCGATCGCGGTGTCGATGCGGTTGGTCTCGACGATCTCGCGCACCAGGTCCATCGCGCGCCGGATGCGAGGCAGGACCAGCACCGGCTCCAGGGTCGGCTCCGGGACCTTCAGACGGTGCAGCGTCGCGAACATCCGCTCCAGCCGGCCGATCTCCTCGCGCGCCGCCTCCAGATCGCGCGCGTCCGCGGGCGCGCCGCCGTTGCCCTCGCGCAGCAGGTAGCGGAGGAAGTTCAGCGGGTAAGCGATCTCGTGCGACACCTCCGCGCCCAGCAGGCCCAGCGTCAGCCGCTTGTCGTCGCGCGCGACGTCGGCCTCCAGGCGACGCATGGCCTCGAGCTCCGAGAACACCTCGGCGTTGTGCAGCGCCACAGCGCCCAGGCTGGCGATGGTCTCCAGCAGCTCGAGGTCTTCGCGCGTGTACAGCGCCGCCTCGTGTTTGGGCGCCAGCATGAGCACGCCGCGCAGCCCGCCCTGCGACCGCATCGGCACCAGCAGGTGCCGCCGCCAGTGCGGCTCGGTCGTCCACACGGCAGTCCCTGCCTCCATCAGCTTGTCCAGGTTGTCGGGCCGGTGCGTGAGCCGGTCCAGGTCGGACGGTGATAACACGTCGGCGCCTTCGGTCGGCAGCCACCGGATCACGGCGGACTGGATGGCGGAGGCCAGATCGGTCGCGTTCCCCTTCGACGCGAGGTCGTCGGCCAGCTGCTGCAGCGTCGGGCGAAAGCGAGCGGTCGCCACGAAGAACAGGCGGTTGCTGGCGCGAAAGCCGGCGCCGACCAGCACCACCAGCGTCGCGCCCGCGCCCAGCCAGGGGACCAGCGCGATCGAGCTCTGCGCTGTGCAGCGCCGCGCGCAGCCCCAGCCACGCGACGATCGCCACGACCAGCGCGGCGGTCAACACGGGCGCGACGAACATCCGCCGCGTCAACACGGCGTTGGTCTCCAGTACGTTGTGGCGGATCAGGGCGTAGCCAACGGACAGCGGCAGCAGCGGCGCCAGGAACGGCAGCACCAGGTGCACGCCGCCCGAGCCGCCGAACATGAGGGAGCAGGAAGCCCAGCGCCAGCAGCGCCGGTGCGATGGCCAGCCCCAGCGCTGACGATCGCAGCTCCTGGCGGCGGCGGCCACGCTCGGCGCGCAGCCGGAACAGAATCGTCGCCGACAGCACCAGCAGGCTCGCGAACGCGATGGCGCCGACCGCGAGACGAAGCGGGCGCAGGTCCATCCCCAGGAACGGCCCCACCATCAGCATGCCCGCGGCGACGGCGCCGCCGACCGAAAACGCGACCAGCACCGTGTGCAACACCCCGCGCTTGCGCGGCGGCTCGGGGAACGAGTAGGCCAGCCAGACCAGGCACACCGAAACGCTCACCGTCGACAGCGAGAACAGCGGCGACAGCATCGCCGTCGAGTGGTAGTCGAAGAACGTCAGCATGAAGACGAAGGTGCTGACGCTCCAGCCGGCGTAGGCGGCGGCGCCGGTGCGCCGGCCCGCCAGCAGCAACACCGCCAGCCCCGACCACACGACGAACACGCCGATCAGCGAATACAGCCCGAAGAAGAACAGCATCTCGTCGGCGCCCAGCGTACGCAGCGGACGGGTGATCGTCGTCGGACCGGCGAACGTCGCCCAGGTCAGCTGCGCCTCGGAGTGCCCGCGGGCGCGCAGCCCGCCGATCTGTTCCGCGACCGGCACGGCCGGCAGCTCGAAGCGGGAACGCAGCGCGCGCAGCGGAACGCCGTCGATCGCCACCAGTCGATCGGGAAAGTTTATCGGCGGGCGCTCGGATCCCCAGGTGGGCCACCAGACGGCGGAGAAGCTGGCGTGGGGATCAATGAACAGGCCCGGGAACGGACGGCCGTACGAACGGTGCGCGCTCCATGCCGCCGTCCCCGCGACCGCCGCCAGCCCCAGCCCGACGACGATGATCGTCGTCAGCACTGCCCGCGGCAGCGCCGGCACCAGGCTCCCCCTGTCCACCATCGCCCGCCATAACAACAGGTGCCAAGGCGGTTGCCAAGAAGGTACCGACGGCGGCGCCGGCGCCGGCGCCCGCGATCGCCTCCTCCAGCTTTTGTAACGCGGCCGTCGCGTGATGTTCGCCGGGCGCCAGCGCATCGCGCACGATTTCGAGCGCGTACTGGATCTGCTGTACGAGCGCTCCATGATCCTGGCGACTCCAGGCGGCGAGATCGGCGCCGTCGCACAGCGCGCGGACGTGGCGGGCGAGCCAGCCGAACGCCTGCTGGACGGACAGCGAGGTCAGAAACAGGCGGCTGACCAGCGGGGCGACGCTCAGATAGGCGCGGACCGCGTCGCCGCCCGGCCGACGGGCCTCGCGCGCCAGCGCCGCCCGCCACGCGCGCGCGAGCGCGAGGCCACGTCCCGGCAGCCCGCTCGCGGGCTCGGCATCGGGCACCGTACGCGTCGCGAGCAGCGCCAGGCAGACGGGATCGGTAGCGCCCAGACTGCCGGCACGCGCGTTGACGACGCCGTGACCGAGCTTGAAGCTGTGACCGAGCCGATCGCGGCCGTCGAACACGCCGGCGGCAAGACCACGGCCGCCGTCGACGTCGGAGGGGACGTCGGCGGTAAGCGCCAGCAGGGCGCGCAGCTCGACGGCTGACAGGTCGCGGTTGGCGGCCAGCACGCGCGCCGCGGAAGCCGCCGCCAGCGCCGACGCCTGACTGGAGTCGTCGGCCGCGATGTGATCGCTCCAGCGGCGCGGCTCGCCCGACGCCGCCAGCGCGACCGCCGGCCCGAAGCGATTGTAGGTCGCGCCCATCCCGGCGCCGTACTTCGCGTACGTCCGATACCACCGCCCGCGCGTGTCGCAGGCCGCGATCGCCTGCACCCACGGCTGGCTGGCCAGATCATCCGCGCCCAGCGCGGCGCTGTCGTCCTGGCGGACGTGGTTGCGCGACGGATCGCCGACCGAACAGAAGATGGCGGCGCCGCGGCCGCCGCGTCCGCAGCGCGCCGCCTCGCGCAGCACGTCGCTGAGATAGCCCGGCGTCCCCCAGGCGCCGTCGCTCATGGCGATGAGCACGACGTCGGCCCGCCAGCCGTCGACCGCGGCCGCGACCGCCGCCGCGAGATCCGCCGTCGCCAGATACGGGCGCGCCGCGCCCGCGACGCCGGCGATCTGGAACAGACCGACGTGCGCGTCGGGCGCCTCCGCCAGCACGACGCCGGCCATCGCCGTGCCGTGACCGGGCGCGATGATCGACGTCCTGACGTCGCGATCGCCGGGCAGCCCGACGAGGACGGGGCCGTCGACGCCTGCCGCGCCGATGGCCTCGACGTTATCGAACGAGACATCGACGACCGCGACGCGGATCCGGTCGCCGTCCGCTGCGGCCTGCGCGAACCGCGGCGCGTGCGGCCGGACGGGAATGCCGGCGCTGCTCGGCGTTGTCGTTGTCCTCCGGGTGAAGAGCCGCCAAGCCGACGTGACCGTCGACGCCGGCGTAGTCGCCGCTGCCGCGGCGGCCGCGCTTGGCCGCGACGACGGGCGTCACCGACAGGACGGGCGCGTCGCGTTCACTCCCCGGCGGCGCCAGATACAGGTCGACCCTGCCGATGTGCGCCAGCGGCCACCACGCCGGCGCAGGCGCGCCGGCGGCGCGAACCACCGCCCAGCGCGCATACCGGCTCTCGCACGCGGACGGGGGCTCGTTCCACTCGAGCTCCCGGTCGTAGACGGCGGCTACACTCAAGCAGGTGCTGAGGCCACAAGGGGCGGCGCGGCGCTGGGCAATTCGCCGCGACCGATGATCGTCTCCTCGATCTGCCCGACGATGCCGATCGCCTCCATCTCGTCGGCCACGACTTCACCGCCGAGGCTCCAGGACCCGATGGCGCGCGCGAACGCGTCCAGCCACGCCGCCAGCCAGGAGAACCCGCCGCCCATGGCCGTCGCCGCCGCCCGCTGCACCAGCTTGGGCGCCACCCGCAACAGCGCGCCCGGCGAGCAATCGATCGCCTCCGGGACATCGCCGCCACGCAGCGCGCGGTCCTGATCGCGATCGATCACGTCGTCGATCGCTTGCAGGCCGAGCAGGAACAGATCGTGCGCGGCCAGGAACGACTCCAGCCGGTCGGAGTCGCCGTCCACCAGCAGCAACGCCTGCGACGGGACCGCTATCCAGCCCAGCTTCTCGCGTACCAGCGACGCGTACTGGGGCACCCCCACCGATCGCGCCGCCAGAGCTTCTTGCTCCAGCGTCGTCCCGCGCCGCCACAGCGCCGTCGACCGCCGGCACAGCAGATCGGTAAGCGGCTCCTCGCCGGTCGCGTCGGCGATCGCGTCGCGCCAGCGCCGGCCGAACAGCTCCGACAGCTCGTGCAGGACTTCGTCGGGCGCGACCTGCCGATCCTGCATGCGGTCGCGCAGCAGCCAGGTGAAGCCGCCGAAGTGGTGCGCGCGCACGTAGCGCGCGAGATCCTCTGGGCTGACGCAATAGCGGCCGTCGCGCGCCTGCGCGGCGTACATCGGCAGCTCGCGGTTGGGGTGCAGGCGCACGAAGTCGCCCCAACCACCGTCGGGCGACGACGTCAGCCCCAGCGTCCACGGCAGCCGCTCTGCCGGCGCGCGCAGGCGCGCCGGCAGCGAATTCACCAGCGACCGGTACGACGCCTCCAGCGCTGGCGCGTCCGGCACCGCTGGCGGATGCACTGGAGGTGCCGGCAGCGAAAACCGTGCCGCCGGTGCCGTCGGCGGCGCCAGCTCACCAGAAATCACCGGTCACCTGAAACGGCGCGATCTGTTTGAAGGTGATGTCGCGGACCAGCAGCGCGTCCAGCGCCCCGACGTGTGCGTCGTTCCATTTGCCGGCGGGCGACAGCTCGCGCAGCAACGACAGCACCGCGATCCGCTTGGGCTCCGTCCCCAGCTTGTCGTATTCGAACACCGCCCGCTGCAGCGCGCGCAGGTGCCCGAGGTCCGGTTCGGAGAACAGACGTTTGTAGAGCTCGACGAGCGGCGGTGATGCCACGTCGGTCGACTCGATGGGCATGATGGGCGCGAAGTCTTCCTGTGACAGCACGACGCGCAGGCATTCGAGCTGCGTGAACGTCAACTCGGGGTCGACGCCGCAGTTGGCGACCCTCAGCATCTTGTCGGCGGCTTGCCGCGACGTCGGATCGTCGCGCTTCACCAGTTCCAGCGCTCCCCTCAGCGCCGGTAGTCGTTCGGGATGATTGTGCTCACCCAGTAGATAGGAATAGATCCGTCGCAATTCACTCGCTGTCGCAGCCATTGCCAATCGCTCCTCTCTGTTTGCCCGCGTTGTTGCGGCGCGAACATGTGAACGTTGTGGTGATCACGCGAGTAGGAAATTTCCCTATTGCGACATACACCCACACTGTCAGAGGTGGACCCGATCCCTGATCAGGACAGACGCCGATTTTGCGCTCAGGCAATCAGCCGTTGGATGAACCAGACGAGTCCGACGGCAGCGACGAGCAGCGACGCGATCTTCACGCCGGTGCGCGCGAACGCCGGCAGCGCGCGCAGCTTCCACAACACCGCGAACAGCGGCAGCGCGATCGCGAGCTGACCCAGCTCGATGCCGAGGTTGAACGCGATCAGCGGCGCGATGATCGGCGCGCCGTCGCGACCGAGGCCGATGTCCTCGAGCGCGCCCGCGAAGCCGAGGCCGTGAATCAGGCCGAAGGCGAACGCCAGCCCCCAGCGTGTGATCAACCAGCTATTGGGCCACGGCTTGTCGGGTTCGCTGCCGCGGACGACGTTCTCGACGCCGACGAAGACGATGCTGGCAGCGATCAGCGGCTCGACGACGCGGCCGGCGAGGGTCACGACGTGCAGCGCCGCCAGCGCCAGCGTCACCGAATGCGCGGCCGTGAAACAGGTGACGACGACCGCGACGGTGCGCGCGCGCCGGCAGACGAGCAGCAGCCCTAGCAGGAACAGCAAGTGGTCGTAGCCGGTCAGGATGTGCTCGACGCCCAGCAGCGCGTAGCGCCGGAAGCCGGGCACGGGCGGCGTCCCCGGCGTCTCGGCGTCGGCGGTGATCGGAATCTCGAACACGGCGTCGTCGGGGCGCAGCACCTTCTGCCCCAGGAAGCTGCGCGCCCCCGTCGCGGTCAGCACGACGCCCGCCATCGCGCGCGCCGCCAGGCGCTGCAGGTACGCCGCCTCGAACACGAGCGGCGTCGCGCTCGGCCGCGGGAAGGCGACGCGCATGTCCAGGTCGTTTTCGCGCGTGACGTCGACCCGCGTGTCGATCACCGGCAGCGGCGCGCCGCCGCTGCTGACGCGAAAGAACCGTCGCGCGCAGTCCTCCAGCGCGGGCCACAACGCGGCCAACTCGGGCACCTCGATGGTCCTGCGCGCCCCCTCGCCGGCGAAGCAGATCCGCGCCGCCGTCAGCAGCGACATCGTCGTGTGCACGGTCAGCCGGTCGCCGCTGACGTGCGCGTCGGCCGTGATCTCGAACGGATCGTGTGCGTGCGCGGCCGTCGCGCCGAGCAGCAGCACGCACGCGACGGCGGCCGCGGCGCGGCGGCGGCTCACCTCACCGAGATGTTGGGCGCGGGCGGCGCTGCCATGCCGCTGCCGATGTGGAAGCTGGGGTGCGGCGGCTGGTTGTACGCGGTGTTCTGCCAAGAGATCGCGACACGGTACATCGGGTCGTGCATCAGCGTGTAGATGCGGCGCGCCGTGACGGCCGTGGTCGTGTAGATCCGCAGCGCCGAGTTATTCGACTCCCGCCAGATGATCTCCTCACGCCAGTCGCCCAGCAGGTCGGCGCTCAGCGCGGGCGTCGACTTGGTGCCGTTGTTCGACGCGCAGCCGCTGGCGCTCAGGATCGAGCTGCCGCCGTATTTGCTGATCGACGTGCCGTCTTCCAGCTCGCGCGACTCGTCGGCGTCCCACCAGATGAGGAAGTTCGACGATCCCGGCTTGCTCCCCACGTTTGCGTTGGTGCTCGTCGAGAACATGCCGTCGACGCTCGACGACCACATCTCCGCGCCCGGGTTGCTCGCCGAGACGTCACCGGCCACGCAGCGCCCGGTGTCGGCGCCGTTCACCGGCGACGCTTGAATGTTGGCGCACGTGGCACCGTCGCGGATGTAGTGCGCCGGCCGCGAACCGTCCTCGTTGCACATGAACACCTCGATGCCGGCGCGCGACGGGTTGAAGTCGCCGACGTGCAGCGCGTCGCCGTGGTTGTTGCCCGACGAGCACAGCCCGGCGCCGGTGTTGTCGACCGTCATCGCGCCGTAGATGATCTCCTGACCGTTGTCGGCGTCGACGTTGGCCACCGACAGGCTGTGCGCCCCCTGCGTCGTGTAGGGCCGGTTCATGCTGTCGCGCGCGGTCGTGTTGCTGTCGAACTTCCACAGCTGCGTCAGCTGGCCGCCGCGCCAGTTCCACGCGGTCAGCGTCGTGCGCGTGTAGTAGCCGCGCGCCATGACGAAGCTGGGCTGCCCGGTGTTGTCCAGGTACGCCGCGGTGGCCAGGAAGCGGTCGACGCGGTTGCCGTAGTCGTCGCCCCACGAGCTGACCGTGCCGCGCGCCTGGTCGAAGTTGACGGTGGCCATCTCGGCGCCGGTCATGCCGTTGAACACGGTCAGGTACTCCGGCCCGGAGAGGACGTAGCCGTTGCTGTTGCGATAGGCGGTCGTGTCCGTGTCGCTGGCGGCCGGACCCATGGACAGGTACGCGCCGGTGCCATCACGCGTCCCCGGCGCGGTCTTCACCGCCATCTCGGCGCGGCCGTCGCTGTCGAAGTCGAAGACGACGAACTGCGTGTAGTGCGCGCCGGCGCGGATGTTCTGCCCCAGGTCGATGCGCCACATCCGCGTGCCGTTCAGCTTGTAAGCGTCCATGTAGACGTTGCCCGTGCAGCCCGACTGCGAGTTGTCCTTGGCGTTCGTCGGATCCCACTTGAGGATGATCTCGTAAGTGCCGTCGCCGTCGAGGTCGGCCGCGCTGGCGTCGTTGGCGACGTACGTGTACGCCTCGTTCGCGGTCGCGCACGACGACGGCGTCGAGCCGCCCGCCGGCACCATGAGCGGGATGCGCAGGTACTGCTGCGCCCACACCGTCGCGCTCTCCGAATCGGCGCCGACGACGCCGCCGACGACGGCGCGGACCGTGTACGTCGACGACGCGGTGCCGCCGGTGTCGAGGTAGTTGGTGCTGTTGGTGACGCTGCCGACCATCGTGCCGCTGCGGTAGACGTTGTAGGAGACGTTCGTCGGGTTGGCGGCGTCGTATTCGAAGCCGAGCATGCGCCAGCCGACGTAGACGCCGCCCGACACGGTCACGGCGACGACGCCGCGGTTGAGGCGCTCCATCCGGTAGAAGCCGTTGCCGCCCGTGTTGGCGCCCGAGCCCGTCGTGCCCGCGACGCCGGTGCCCGCGACGCCGGTGCCCGCCGCGCCGCCGCGGCCCGCCGCGCCGGCGACGCCGCTGCCCGCCGCGCCACCACGCCCGGCCGCGCCGGCAACGCCGGTGGTCCCCGCCGCACCACCGCCGCGGCCGCTCGCGCCGGCAACTCCCGTCGTCCCCGCGCGACACCCGTCGTACCCGCGACGCCCGTCGTGCCCGCCGACGCCCGTCGTCCCGGCGACGCCCGTCGTCCCGGCGACGCCCGTCGTCCCCGCGACGCCCGTCGTGCCCGCCGTGCCGGTCGTCCCGGCCTGGCCGTTCGTCCCCCCCTCGCCCGTGCCGTCGATTTCACCGCCGGCACACCCGACAGCCAGGACAGCCGTGGTCAGAAAACCTGCGATCAGACGGAGGGCCGCGAACGGGGGCTGATGCACCATACCCTTACATGTCGCCTGAACCCCAAATCCATCACACAAATGTGCCGCCAAGCCCCTGTAACAACTGCCTTCTCCACGAAGGAGAAAAAACAGCTCAGCGCTTTTCGCGGGCTACGCGTGCTTTCGACCGGCCACCAGGTAGAACGCCCCGCCCATGATGCCGTGATACGTGGCGTCGTCCATGCCGCGGACGATGGCCTCGCGGGACGCCATGGCGCGAGCGAAGTGGGTGTCGAAATCGGGGCCGGCGCCACCGCCGGCGAGGAAGAACCGTCGGGTGTCTTCCTCGCTCCAGATCCAGTGGCGGCGCGCGACACGCTCGCGGGCATCTTCGGTGGCGGCGCGCTCGGCCCGCGTCGCATAGGGCGGGACGACGGCGGTCACACAGTCGTTGGCGAAAACTTCGACGTCCGCCAACCCCTGCGCGGCAAACAGCCCGGGCACGCGATCGCCGAGCGAGTTGTCCCCTTCGCCGAGCGCGACCTTGCCCCGCTCGCAGGTGAGCTGGAAGCGGACCAACTCCACGATCTGGTCGACGCTGGCCTGGTTGGAGATCGAATCGAGGAGCAGCGCACTCGGTGAGGTTGTTGGGCTCCGCGACCGCGACCAGGCCGCCCGGCCGGGTCACGCGCGACATCTCGGCGATCGCGGCCGCCGGGTCCGCGAGGTGCATCAGCACCGTCTGGCAGGTCGTGAGATCGAACGCGTCGTCTGGAAACGGAAGCCGCTCGACCTCGCCCTGCTGGTACGAGAAGCGGTCACCGAGCCCACACGCGAGCGCGCGCGCCCGCGCCTCTTCGACCCAGGCCGGCTCGCGATCGACGCCCGTGACGCGCGCGTCCTCGGGCAGCACAGACGCCAGCAGCATGCCCCAGTGGCCGACGCCGCAGCCCACGTCCAGCACGTCGCGGACGGCGTCGAGCTTCCAGCGCCTGGCCATCAGGCGCAGGAAGTCGAGGTTCCACCAATCGTCGCGCGTATCGCCGAAGTACTCGGCGGAGTGCTCCGCCCGCCCTTTGAACTGGTTGCCCATGATGTCCCGCGCAGCCTGGCGGCAGGGCCAGCGCTGCGGCTCAGAGTACCGTGAACTTCCCGGTCTTGTACTGCCCGGACAGGATGAGCAACGCGGTCAGGTGAAGCAGGCCGCTGAAGTAGCGGGCGGGGCCGGTCTGGATCGACATGTCCCAGACGTCCTGGACGTAAGCTCTCCTGTCCGCGTGGGTCGAGATCATCGCTGACACACCGTTGGTCGCCACCAGCGCGTACTCGCGCACCGGACTGAGGGGCGCGCCGTCGAGAGCGTACGACCCGACGTAGGTCATCCCCTTCGACGAGAAGAGCTTCAGCAAGCGGTCGCTCTCCTCGATCTGCCACGGATCGCGCTTGAACCATTCCCGATCCAGCACCATGTTGATCTGCGCGCGGAACGACTCGGATTCGAAGATGTCCCATTTCTCCACCGGCGTGCCGTCGAAATACGCGCGCCTTGGAAACAGGCCGGTGGTGGTATGCGCGGTGCGCTTCCAGTAGTCACGCGCGGCGGCCGCGGCCCGCGTCCAGAACGGATCTTTCGTCGCCTCAAACCACAGCTCGTAGAAGGCGGGCATCATCACCGACGGACGCGACACACCGGCCGCCTGCGCTTCGGGCACGTCGAAGGGGAGTGAGGTGTCGAGGTCGAACGTGTTGGTGACGTCATTGACGATGCCACCGTTCATGTCCTCCTTGTGGCGCATCACGTCCAGCAGCGCCGCGGCGTCGACGGCATAGTTGTGTTTGCCCGCGACCCCCCAGCGATCCCGGGCGAGCAGCAGCGCGGTCGCGAACTGCTGGTGGCCGAACGGATCGTTGCACGACACCGGAGACGACGGCGGCAGGCTGTCACATATCGACTGGTAGTAGCCGCCGCTGGGATCGGTCATCGGGTAGCTCAGCACGGATTTCACGTACGCCCACATGCGATCGAACTCCGTACGCTTGTCGAGCTGCACCGCGATCATCATCGCGTAGCCGAAGCCTTCGGTGCGGATGTCGCCGTGGAAGGTGTCCCGGATCTCGGCCTGATCGGTCCCGTCGATGGTGTAGTAAATCTTCTGCGTGTTGTCGCCGTAGAACAGCTGGTTCCACGTCATGGTGATCTTCGCGTCGATCTCCGCCGGCGTCTTGCCCAGCCAGGAGGCGAACACGTTCGTCGTCGTCCGGTCTGGATTGATCGGCCACAGGTCGTTGCCGTTGTAGCCCAGCGAATCGGTGGTGCTGCTACACGCGCACAGCGCGACCGCGAACGCCGGCACCAGCAGGGCCGCAGAAGGGCTCGGCCGGACGCCGCTCACGTCGCGCCTCAGTCGAGATGAGCGCGCACGCGGGTCGCGAGCACGCTGTTCGGATGCAGCCGCACGAACGTCTGCGCGTGCTGGCGCGCCTCGTTGCTGCGGCCAAGCTTCGCCAGCGCGTCGATGCGCAGCACCTCGGCCTCGAGCGCCAGTCGCCCACGCGGGAAGCTGCGCTGATACGCGTCCAGCTGACCCAGGGCGCCACGCGCATCGCCGTTCGCCAGCACCAGCCGCGCGCGATCCAGGGCGGCGAGCTCGCGCGTCAGCGATGCACGCGCCACCGGATCCGTCGGCAGCGCCACCGGCGCCTCCATCAGGTCGTCGATCGACTCCGCGGCCGGTGCCGCGGCCGGAACACGCGTCGCCGCCGATCTCGCGCCGCCTCGGGCGTACTCTGGTGAGTCGCGACGTAGTAACCCACGGGAACCGCCGCCGCGCCCACCAGCGACACGCCCAGCACCAGCTTGGTCCACGTCAGCTTGGCGGCCGTCGACAGCGTCGCGGCCCCTGCCGCGCCGCCGAGCAGGGTCGCCGATCCGGCTGCGAGGCCCAGCGCCGCGAGCGTCTTGGCGCGCGTCTGCCTCGAGCTCGGAGAAGCTGCCCCCGCACCCAGCAGGGCGCGTTCGAGCTGGCTGTTACTTTCGTCGAGCAGCCGATTCGGCTCCGGATCCGAGATCTTCATGCCTTCCCCTCACGGTTCGTAGACTCTCGAGCGCGCCGACGCGCTCACGAAACTCGGCACGCGCCCGACGCAACCGGGACGCGACCGTCCCGCGCGGGATCTCCAGAACATCGGCGATCTCGGACATGTTCATCTCTTCGAATTCGTACAGCACGAACACGACCCGCAGGCTTTCGTCCATCTTGTCCAGCACGCCATCCAGTACTTGCCGCATGCGCTTCTGATCGGTCAGCGCCTCGGGGGTGGCGAGGGTATCGATGCGTTCCGGGGCCTCCTCGGCCAGCACTTCACGGCGGCGCGCCATGGTGCGGCGAGCGTGCGCCGCCAGGTTGAGCGCGATCTTGAACAGGAAGCCCTTCTCGGCGCCCGGGCGGACGTCGTCGAGACGGCGCGCGGCCGTGATGAACGTGCGCTGAACCTCGTCGTCGATCTCCGCGTCGGGGGTACCCGCGTTGCGCAACACGCGCGCGACAAAGTTGACGTGCTGGTCGACCATCGAGCGCAGCCGCGCATCGCGCCCCACGACGGGCGGCGGGCCGGGCGGCACACCCTCCGGCGGCGGGTCTCGAACAATCATGAGATGCGCAGGCATCGACTTCTCGTATTTCAATTCCCACCTGACTGCGAAGTGATCACGTCGTCACCCCTACATTACACTAGAGAACGCGGGCAATCCCGAGGCCCACCATCGGGGCAATGGTGGGCGTTGCCCCTACTGTCCGCTCGGGGGTCGTGAAGATGAATCGCCGCTCGACGAGCGGCACCGACAGCCCGGCGTCGAGCTCGAGGGAGAACCCCCCTCCCAGGCGGGCCGCGACGCGTAGCAGCGCACCGACGCTCCACCACGATCGCGTGACCGATTGCGGGTTCGAGACACCGAGCCCGGTCGCCTCCAGCGACCCACCGATCAGCTGCCCACATAGCTCGATGGAAGCGACCCTGCCGGCGCTCAAGCCGGGACAGCCGGTGACGGCGATCGCCATCAAGCGCACCCGCGCGTCGTCGGCGGTGCGCAGGAAATCGTTGGGCACATACATGAACGACACCCCCAGCGAGGGGCCGATGCCGTCGGCGTCCAGCTTGCCGAGTCGCAGATCGACGGCGCCGCCGAACGACACCGACGGAGACATGACACCGGCGGCGACGCCGCGCGCGCCCAACGCAAGGCGGTAGCGGCGTGGCGAGGGATCGACCGGGGGCTGCGGCTTGACCGTCAGGACATCTGATGCGGGCGGCGGAGGTAGCGGCGGGGGCTCGGGGGCCGTTGGGGTGACCTCCACCTCCGGCGTCGATGTCGCAGGTCGACGTGGCACCGGACGCGCTCGCGGACGCCGTGCCCGCTTTCGATCCCGTCGACGATCCGCGCGGCGTGACGGGGGTCGGAGGCGGACGCGGCGGCGCCGCCGGCCGCGGTGGTGGCTTCCACGCCAGCGCGAGGGCCGCGGTCAGTGACAGAACCTCGACGACTTCGTCACAGGTGGCGCCGTCGACGGTCCGCGTGTCGGCGTCGCCGGGCGCGTCCATCAGGCGAAGCTGGCCGCGCACCTTGTTGCCGACGCGCGTGAGCCGGACGCCGAGCCGTACGGCATCTTCCCCCGGGGCCGCCCGATGCGCTTGCTGCATGCGCGACAGCACGCCTTCATAAAATGCGTCGGGCCCGGAGCAGCCGGCCGGCGCGTCAAACTCCACGCGCAGGGCGATGGCGCCACCGGCCGAAGCGGGCGCGACGCCGGCAGCCGCGAGCAGCGCGGGCAGCAGGATGGAGAGCACAGGCGTCAACTCCCCCACCGTGACACGAACGCCGGTGTTTACGCTATGGTCGTCGGGTTGATGGCTTGGCTTGGGCTGGTCGCGCGGTTAGTTCTGGCCGGCGCCCTCGTCGCGGGATGCGCGGGCAACACCGCGGCCCCCGGCAGTGTGGGCGCCGCTGGCAGCAGCGCGACCGGTAGCGCGGGCGCCGGCGGGGCGAGCGGTGGCGCGGATCGCGGCGACAAGCGCGTCATGTTCGCGCGCAAGACGGCGCGCTACATCCGCCTGGTCGCGCTCAGCGAGATCAGCGGCATGGCGTTCGCCAGCGTGGCCGAGCTCGACGTCATCGGCGCCGCGCCGTAGCTGGACCGGACACGTCCGGTCGAGTCGGGTGGACCGTAGCTGGTTCCATGACGTCGCTTGCTCGACGGTGCGCGGCGATCGCCGCGCTGGGTGTCCTTGCTTCGTGTTCGGGTGGCGGCCGTGGCGGCGCTGAACCTGAGCCTGCGGATTTGGACGCGGGCGTGGGGGCGGGCGGGAGCGGAGGGACCACGCTGCCGCCGACGACCACGGCTACGTCGGCACGCACGGCAACGTCGGCACCCACGGCCACGTCAGCGCCCACGCCCACGTCACGCCGCCCACGCCCACGTCGCGCCCACGCCCACGTCAGCGTCTACACCGACGGTCACGTCCTCGGCCGCGGCCCCGAGCACCACGGCGACGGCGAGCGCCCCCGCACCTGCGACCGCGCCGGTCAAGATGAGGTTGGCGGTGATCGGGGACTACGGCGCAGACGTACCTGACGAGGCGAAGGTCGCGGCGCTGGTGAAGAGCTGGGCGCCCGATCACGTGCTGACGGTCGGCGACGACAACTACCCGGCGGGATCCGCGGCGACGATCGACGCGAACGTCGGCAAGCACTACCACGACTTCATCGGCAACTACCGCGGCAGTTATGGCGCCGGCAGCGCGTCGAATCGTTTCTGGCCCACTCCGGGGAATCACGACTGGGTGGCGCCTGGGCTGACGCCATACACCGACTACTTCACGCTGCCCGGCAATGAACGCTACTACGACGTCGACCTGGGGCTGGTTCACCTGTACGCGGTCGACAGCGACAGCCACGAACCCGACGGCACCAGCGCGTCGTCGAAGCAGGCGACGTGGCTGAAGGATCGGCTGGCGGCGTCCAGGTCGTGCTTCGACCTGGTCTACTTCCACCACGCGCCGCTGTCGTCAGGTGATCATGGTAGCTCCCCGGCATGGCGTGGCCGTTCGAGGCGTGGGGCGCCGAGTCGGTGATGTCGGGACACGACCACCACTTCGAGCGCCTGCAGGTCGGCGGCATCCCGTATTTCGTCAACGGCCTGGGCGGCGCCGGTATCTACCCGATCGACAAGGCGCCGCTGCCCCAGTCCAAGGTGCAATACGACGACAAACACGGCGCGATGTTGATCACCGCGACATCGACCGGCATCACCTACGAGTTCTGGAGCTACGACGGTGAGCTGGTCGACAGCTTCACCGTGCCGAAGCGCTGCAACTAAAGTTTTCTCCGTCGGCGGACGAGCTTTGGCGCATGCCCAACGTGCGCCTGCGTCCGTTTGCCTCGATGGCTGTCTCCGGTCTCGTCCTTGCCGCCGGCTGCGGCGGCGGCGGGGGCCGCACCACCGGCATGGGCGGCATGGGCGGCGGCGGCGCAGGCTGCCCCGTCAGCAGCGCCACGGGCACGCTGTCCATCCGGTTCAGCGGCACGCCGGTCGGCACGCCGGGCATGGTGACCCTGCCGCCCGCCGTCGACGCGATCACCACTGACAGCATTGTGACGCTGCCCGCTGGCCCGCAGGACGTCTGGGCGTACAACGTCGCGGCGACCGGGACGCCGTTCCGCGACGCCTACGAGCCGACGGCGCCGATCGCGACGGCGTGTGTGCGCGCCGGTGAGCAGGCGATCGTCACTGTCAGCTACCGGATCGTGGAGACGAGCGGGATGTTGTGGCTCGGCGCCGGCAACAACCCGACCAGCTCGACGCTGTTCGGCTACGCCCCGACCGCGGTCGCCGCCAGCGGGTCGGCGCCCGCGACGGTGGCCGCGAACACGTTCGGATCCGACGGATTCACCTTCGACCCGTGGGGCAACCTGTGGGTCATCGGCGGCACGACGGCCGACGAGCAGATCGCGCGCTACCCCGCGGCGCAGTTCGCGACCGGCGGCGCGAAGACACCGGACATCGTCATCAACGGCGTCAGCTCGTCGATTCCTGGACCGAAGGTGCTGGCGTTCGACATCGCCGGTAACCTCTGGGTATCGGTCGTCGCCGACAACAAGGTCGTCAAGTTCACCGCCGACGATCTGAGCGAGACGGTTCCGACCGCGTCGGTCGAGTTGACCGGCATCGACTCACCGGCGGGCCTCGCGTTCGACTTCGACGGCAACCTGTGGGTGGCGGCGAACGGTTCGTCGACCATCATGCGCATCGACGCGAACCAGCTCGCGACCTCGGGCAGCGGCGCCGACCTGACCATCACGGCGGAGACACCGTCGCCGGTCATCGGCACGCTCGGCAACCCGCTGGGCATCGCGTTCGACGGCGACGACCTGTGGGTCAACTACGACGGCATCCTCGCCCGGCTGACGCCGGCGGACCTGACCGGCGTCGGCACGAAGACCGTCACGCCCAGCATCCAGATCGCCCTCGACGTCCTGGCGCTGCCCGAGGGCATCGCGTTCGACGAGACCGGCGGGTTGTGGATGGCCTACTCGGGCGGCAAGTTCGCGCGCGTCGGGGCCAGCCAGCTCATGACGTCGGGCGCCGTCGCGCCGCAGATCGTCGTCACCAGCGGCGACATCGGCTCGGCGGCGTGGTTCGCCATCTACCCGGCCCCCGTACTTCACGCCGCTGGCGCACGCCCTGCCCTGACCACTGGACCCGGCGCGCGGGCGCGCGCAACATGTCGTCACCACGATGGCTGAAGGTGACAACCGCAACGACGACGACAGCGTCCGGACGCTGGTCTACCGCCCCGATCGTACGGCGCTGAAGCGCGCGCGAGAGACGCGCGAGCGGGTGATCGCGCGCCTGTCGGAGCACTTCGCCGCCGACACGCTGGAGGTCGAGGAGTTCGAACGCCGGGTGACGCTGGCGCACACGAAGGACTCACCCGAGGCGATCGACGCGTTGCTGGCCGACCTGCCCGATCCATTCCTGCCCTGGGCGGCGGCGGCGTGCCCGCGGTCGCCGCGGGGCCGACGGTCGTGCCGTCACTGGTGCCGGCCGACGAGGACCGCCAGTCGATGTTCGCCGTGTTCGGCGGCGTGCAGCGTGGCGGCACGTGGACGGTGCCGCGCAAGCTGCGCGTGACGGCGGCGATGGGCGGCGTTCAGCTGGATCTGCGCGAGGCGCGCTTCCCGCCGGGCGGCGTCGACATCCACGTCCGCGCCGTGTTCGGCGGCATCGACATCATCGTGCCGCCGGGGCTGGCGGTGCAGATGCACGGCTCGGCGATCATGGGCGGCTTCGCGCAGGTCGACCGCTCGCCGGCGGCGCCCGATCCGGAGGCGCCGATGGTGCGCGTGCATGGCGTCGCCATCATGGGCGGCGTCGACGTGCGCATGATGTTGCCGGGCGAGAGCGAACGGGGCGCGGCCCGGCGCCAGAGGCGCGAGCTGCACGACGAACGCCACGGCCAAAAGCGGCTGGCCGAGCCCGAGAAGTAGTCAGCTTGCTCGCGCGCGCCGGTCGATGCGCACGGCGGCGAGGAAAAACGTCAGGATCAGCGGCCCCAGGAACAGGCCCACCGCGCCCACGGCGCCGATCGCGCCGATGAGCGAGAAGAACACCAGCGCGCCATGTAGCTGCGCGCCGCCGCGGATCAACCACGGCCGCAGCAGGTTGTCGATCAGGCCCACGACCACGATCGCCCACACCGCCAGGAACAGCGCCGCCCATTTGTGGCCGAGCAGCAGCACCAGCACCGCCACCGGCAGCGTCACCAGCGCGCTGCCCACCGACGGAATCAACGACGAAAACAGCGTCAGCAGCCCGAAGAAGATCGGGCTGGGCGCGCGCCCGATGTAAAACCCGATCGTCGCCACGACGGCCTGCACCGCGCCGGTGATGAAGTTGGCGCCCAGCACCGACCGCGCGACGGCGCGCAGCTCGCTCAGCATCTCGCGCGTACGGTGACCCAGCGGCGACGATTCGGCCAGCCAGTCGACTAGCCGGCGGCCGTCGCGCATCAGGAAGAACAGCGCGATCAGCATCATCGCCAGCTGAAAGCCGAACTTGCCCAGCACGCCCAGCGTCCCCGACAACGCGCCCCACGCCCACTTGCCGCCGCTGGCGATCTGCTTCTGGGCTTCCTCGAGCTTGGTGGGGATGTGTTTCTGCGCCTGCTCCAGGTAGGACTCGATCGAATCGGGGGCGCGCTCGATGAGGCCGTGAATACCGCCCGACTTCAGCGTCGCGCGCACGATGGTCACCGCTTCGAGGGCCTCTCGCACGGCGACGATGGTCAGCGCGGTCAGCGGGATCAAGATGAGCAGCACCGTCGCGGCGGTGAACAGACCGGCCGCCAGCGAGCGGCGGCCGCCCAGCCAGCCGACCGCCCGTTCGTGCAGCGGGGACAGCACGCCGGCGAGGATGGCGGCGATGAGCAGCGGCCGCCACAGCGGCCACACGATCATCGCCATGAGGATGGCCCCCAGGGCGACCAGCACGACCTCGGCCCGCCGCTTCGCCACGCTTTCCGCCATGTGCGGAAAGCTAATCATGGTTGAGCCGGCGGTGGTATGCCCTGATTCATGAACGCCAAGCCCAAAGCCCTGCTGGCATGGAGCAGCGGCAAGGACAGCGCCTGGGCGCTGCACGTGTTGCGGCAGGGCGGCGACGTCGAGGTGGTGGGATTGTTGACGACGATCAACGCCGCCGTCGATCGCGTCGCGATGCACGCTGTACGCAGCGAGCTGCTGCGCGCCCAGGCGGAGGCCGCGGGGCTACCGCTGTGGCCGGTGCCGATCCCGTCGCCGTGCAGCAACGAGGAGTACGAGGCGGCGATGGCGGCGGCGGTCGGCCGCGCGCGCGCCGCCGGCGTCACGGTGATGGCGTTCGGCGATCTGTTCCTGGAAGACGTGCGCCGCTACCGCGAGGACAACCTGCGGGGCTCCGGCATCGAGCCGCTGTTCCCGATCTGGGGGATTCCGACCGACACGCTGTCGGTGCGCATGCTGGCCGCCGGGCTGCGCGCGCGCCTGACGTGCGTCGACCCCCGCAAGCTGGACGCGCGCTTCGTCGGGCGCGACTACGACGCCGCGCTGCTCGCCGAGCTGCCGCCGTCCGTGGACCCGTGCGGCGAGAACGGCGAGTTCCACACCTTCGCCTACGACGGCCCGATGTTCACGCACCCGGTGGCGCTGCGCGCCGGCGAGGTGGTCACGCGCGACGGCTTCGTGTTCGCGGATCTGATCCCCGCCCCCCCGCAGCGCATCGCCTCGCTGCTCGCGAGCGGCACCGAGCTGGTGTGCGCGCTGGGGCTGGGCGACAAGCTGGTCGCGCGCTCGCACGAGTGCGATTTCCCCGAATGGGTCAAGCGGCTGCCGGCGGTCAGCCGGCCGACGTTCGACATCACGGGCGCGAGCGACGACATCGACGCCCGCGTGCGCGCGAAGCTGCGCGCCGGCGAGCCGCTGTACGAGGTCGACGAGGCGATGCTGGCGACGCTGGCGCCCGACGTGATCATCACGCAGACGCACTGCGAGGTGTGCGCGGTCAGCGACACCGACCTCGCGCCCGGCACGCCCGCGCGGCTCGCGCGGCAGCAGGTCGTCGCGCTCGACACCGGCACCATCGCCGGCATCCTCGACGGGTTCCAGAAGGTCGCCGCGGTCGTCGGCGCGCCCGACGCGGGGCGCGCGCTGGTCGACGGCATCCGCGCGCGCCTGGCGGAGCTCGCGGCGACGACCGCCCCCCTCCCCCACCCCAGCGTCGCGTGCCTGGAGTGGACGGCGCCGCTGTTCGCGATGGGCAACTGGGGACCGGAGCTGATCGAGATCGCGGGTGGGCGCTGCGCGCTGGGCAAGGCGGGCGCGCACTCGACGTCGGTCCCCTGGCAGGCGCTGGCGGACGCCGACCCGGACATCATCGTCATCGCCCCGTGCGGCTTCGGCCTGCAACGCGCGCTGGCCGAGATGCCGGCGCTCGTCGCGCACGCCGGCTGGCGCGACCTGCGGGCCGTGCGCGACGGCCGCGTGTTCGTCGCCGACGGCAACCTCTACTTCAACCGCTCAGGCCCGCTGCTGTTCGACACGCCGCACATCCTCGCCGAGATCCTGCACCCCGACCGCTTCCCGCCCGCGCACCAAGGACGGGAGTGGGTGCGCTTCGACCAGGGGACCTAGAGCGGGCAGTAGTTCTGGCAGAAACCGTCCACGCAGGAATGGAAGTCGACGGGGCAGTCGTCGCCTGGGTTGCATCGTTGAGCGCATCGAACGCCCATCTCCAGGCAGCCGGCGATCGGCCCACAAGCGACGCACACGTTCGCCCCTACCGTCCCCGCCGGGCAAAGCGGCGGACTCGGCTCGCCGTCTCCCGAACCACACGTCATCGTCGTCGCGGCCAGCAACGAGCACCATGATCGCCGCGCGAACCGACCTCATCGCGGGCCAACGATACATTATTCGCAGCCCCAGACCTGGCAAACGCCTTCGACGCAGAAATGCCCGCCCTGGGTGCAGTCGTCGTCGCCGTCGCACGTCTGTGCGCACACCGTATCCGCCCGCATGCAGCCGCCCACGGGACCACATGCCAGGCATACGTGCCTCTCCAATGCCCCCGCCGGACAGGAGAGCGGACCGTCTCCCGAACCACAGGTTGCCGCCATCGTCAGTACCAGCGCCGCGATCGCTGCCCGAAGCATCCACATCGCTGCAACGCTGCCAATCGTCCTGGCGCGCCGCAAGTGGCTTCGATCACGCTACGACGGTAGCCGCGCTCAAATCGCGGCCACCGGCGTCAACCTGCGCGCGGGCCCGGTCGTCGCAGGTCGAGCGTGAACGGAAAGTCGGGGTTCGACTCTTCGGGCGGCGCTTCCATCGGGCCCGGCGTGTGGCCGAACGGGAAGAAGCGCGCGAGGCGGCGACCCTCGGCCTCCAGCGCGTTCACGGGCGCCGTCTCGTGAGCACGCCCGCTCGGATCGAAGACGTGGTACGTGCAGCCGGCCACCGAGCGCCCGTTCCAGGTGTCGATGACGTCGAACACCAGCGGCGCGTGGATACCGACCGTCGGGTGCAGCGCCGATGGCGGCTTCCACGCCCGGAAGCGGACGCCCGCGACGAACTCACCCGGCGTTCCCGTCGGGTGTAGCGGCAGCCGGCGCCCGCCGCAGGTGATGACGTGGCGCGAATCGATCATGCCGCGCATCTTCACCTCCACGCGTTCGACCGACGAATCGACGTAGCGCGCGGTGGCTCCCGGCGCCTGCTCCTCGCCCAGCACGTGCCACGGCTCGATCGCCTGCCGCAGATCCAGGCTCAGCCCCTTGGCGGCGATCGATCCCAGCAGCGGGAAGCGAAAGTCGTGGTGCGCCTGGAACCACTCGCGCGCGAACGGATAGCCCGCCCCGCGCAGGTCGTTGAGCACGTCGTCGAAGTCCTGCGCGACGAAGTGCGGCAGCGTGAAGCGATCGACGAGGCCCGTCCCCCAGCGCACCAGCTTGCGCTTGTACGGCGACCGCCACATCCACGCGGTCATCGCGCGCACGACGAGCTGCTGCGCCAGGCTCATGCGCTGGTGCGGCGGCATCTCGAACGCACGCAGCTCCACCAGCCCCTGCCGGCCCGACGCGGAGTCGGGGCTGTACAGCTTGTCGATGCACAGCTCGGTGCGGTGGGTGTTGCCGGTGACGTCGACCAGCAGGTGGCGGAAGATGCGGTCGACCAGCCACGGCGGCGCCACGCCCTCCGTCGGCACCTCCGAGAACGCGATCTCCAGCTCGTGAATCGTGTCCTGGCGCGCCTCGTCCATGCGCGGCGCCTGGCTCGTCGGTCCGACGAACATCCCGCTGAACATGTACGACAGCGACGGGTGGTTGACGAAGTAGCCGACCAGGCTGCGCAGCAGGTCGGGGCGGCGCAGGAACGGGCTGTCGGCGGGTGTCGCCCCGCCGAGCACGAAGTGGTTGCCGCCGCCGGTGCCGGTGTGGCGCCCGTCGAGCGCGAACTTCTCCGTGCCCAGGCGGCAGAAGCGCGCCTCGTCGTACAGCGCGGCGGTCATGTCGCGCAGCTCGTCCCACGATCGCGCGGGATGGACGTTGACCTCGATGACACCAGGATCGGGCGTCACCGACAGCCGCTCCAGCCGGTGATCGGCCGGCGGCGGGTAACCTTCGAAGCGGATCGGCTGGTCGCGCTCGCGCGCCACGTCTTCGATCGCGGCGATCAGCGCCAGGTACTCCTCGAGGAAGCCCACGGGCGGTAAGAACAGGTTCAGGATCCCCTCGCGGACCTCCGCACACAGCGCCGTGCGCACGAGGCCGTCGGGCAGCTCGGCCTGCTGCGCGCGCGCTCGCGCCGGCGGCCGCGTGACCGGCGCCATTCGCGTAGGGCGAGTGCCGCGCTCCTGCGGCACGACCATCGTCAGCGGCGGCCGCGCGAGCAGCGGATCGCGCTCGTAGATCCACGAGCGCGCCGCCTCCGGCTCCCACGGCAGGCTGTCGAGCGGCAACCGGAATCCCATCGGCGAATCGCCCGGGATCAAGAACAGCTTCTCACCGCGCAGCGCCCACTTGCCGGTCTCCCACGCGACCTTGTCGACGCTCGCTCCCGGGCTGCCCTGGTTGGCCACCCGCAGCGGCAGCACGTAGCCGGCAACCTCGCCCAGACCGGCGCCGAACACGCGCGCCAGCCGCGCCCGCTCGACCTTGTCGTCGAGTTTGTTTTCCAGGACGTCGACGTTCGGCGGCAGCCGGCGCTCGCGCCACAGGTAGTAGTAGACGTCCTCGTAGGCGGACATCACCGCGTCCTCGGGCACGGCCAGCCGGCGCGCCACGTCGCGGATGAAGCCGGCCGCCGCCGCGTCGTCGGCCGCGCGCGTCGGAACCTCCTTGGCGAACAGGCCGGGCTCGCGCCAGATCGGCTCGCCGTCCCGCCGGAAGTAACACCCGAACGCCCAACGCGGCAGCGGCTCGCCCGGGTACCACTTGCCCTGCCCGTGGTGAAGCACGCCGCCCGGCGCGAACCGCGCGCGCAGCCGCCGCAGCAGCCGGTCAGCCGCAGCGCGCTTGCCGGGACCCAGCGCCGCCGTGTTCCATTCGGACCCGTCGCGATCGTCGATGGAGACGAACGTGGGCTCACCGCCCATGGTCAGGCGCACGTCCAGCCGCTCGAGATCGCGGTCGACCTGCCGCCCGAGCGCGTCGATCGCCGCCCACTGGTCCTCGCGATACGGCTGCGTCACGCGCGGCGTCTCTTCGATCCGCCGGACGCGCATCTCGAACGTGAATTCCTCGTCGATGTGATCGGCGGCGGCGTCGCCCGCCCACGAATACGAGCCGGAGATCGGCGCGGCCGTCGCCGGCAGCGCCGTGCACGCGAGCGGGATGTGCCCCTCGCCGGCCAGCAGGCCGCTGGTCGGGTCGAGGCCGATCCAGCCCGCGCCGGGCATGTAGACCTCCGTCCACGCGTGCAGATCGGCGACGTCTTCGAGGACGCCCGACGGACCGTCGAGCGCGGCGACGTCGGCCTTGAGCTGGATCGAATACCCGGAGACGAAGCGCGCCGCGTAGCCGAGGCGCCGCAGGATCGCGACCTCCAGCCAGGCGAAGTCGCGGCACGAGCCGTGCCCGCGCACCATCGTCTCCTCGGGCGCAAACACGCCCGGCTCCATGCGGATGTCGTAGCGCAGCCGCTGCGATACCTCGCGGTTGATCTCGACCAGGACGTCGACGTTGCGACGGCCCGAGCGGGCGACCTTGGTCGCCAGCTCGTCGACCAGCTTGCCCACCCGTGCCCCGATCGGCGTCAGCTCGCGGTACGGCGCCAGCTCACCCGCCAGCGCCTCCTCGTAGTGGAACGGATAGCTCTCGGCGTACTCCTCGACGAAGAAGTCGAACGGGTTGATGGTCGACATGTCGGCCACCAGATCGACCTCGACCGAAAATTCGCGCGCCGACTTCGGGAACGCCAGCCGCGCCTGGTAGTTACCGAACGGATCCTGCTGCCAGTTGAGGTAGTGCTCCGTCGGCTTCACCCGCAGCGAATAGCTGGGGATCACCGTGCGGCAGTGGGGCGCCGGCCGCAACCGCACCACATGCGGTGCGAGCACGACCGGCCGATCGTAGCGGTAGCGTGTGGCGTGGGTCAGAGCGACTCGAATGGACATTGAGGGTTTTCCCGACGGCAAGTTACCGCGAAGCCGGTAAACACACGACGTCGGGCCGGTCAATATCGCGAAACTTCGCCCGTCGGGCAAATTGGCAGGGGCGCTCGCGCTTGCCGAAGGGGGAGCCGACGCCAGCCTTTACATGGGGGGTGTCACATGGAAACTCAACGACTGAGACGATGGGGGATCACCGGCACGCTTGTCGGTGCGCTCGCGATTGGTGGTTGCGGCTCGATGGACATGGCGACGGGCAGAGATACCCAGACCTGGACGATGACGACGTCGGACAGCGTCCAGGCTGCCCAGGGCAAGGTCAAGGTCCACAGAGAGAAAGACGGCAACACGCTGGTGAAGGTCGAGGTGGAACGGCTGGCGCCGCCGTCGGTCGTGCAGGAGGACTCGGTCGCGTACGTCGTCTGGCTGCAGCCGAGCGGTGGGCAACCGCAGAACGTCGGCACGCTGAAGGTCGACGGGAAGAAGCTGAAGGGCGATCTGGAGACCAAGACGCCGTTCAAGAACTTCCAGGTGTCCGTCACGGCCGAGAGGGCCAGCAACGTCACCCAGCCGACGGGGCCTGAGGTGATGGACGCGCAGATCACCGTCCCGACGTGAAGCGGGACGAGGTCAGCCTAGCCCGCGTCGGCGCGGGTAACGTCGACCGCCACGCGAAGCTCGTGGCGGCCGCCGCCGAGTAGTACACCGCGCATCGGGGTCACGTCGCCGAAATCACGGCCGACGGCGACCACGATGTGTCGGTCTTTGGGCACGACGTCGTTGGTGGGATCGAGGTCCAGCCAGTGCCCGCCCGGCAGTCGCACCGACAGCCAGGCGTGCGACGCGTCGGCGCCGACCAGGTCGGGGCCGGCGTCGGGCCGGGTGACCAGGTAGCCGCTGACGTAGCGGGTGGGCAGGCCGAGGGCGCGCATGCAGGCGATCTGCAGGTGCGCGAAGTCCTGGCAGACGCCACGGCGGTGGCGCATCACCTCGTCGACCGACGTCGCAACGTCCGTTGCCGTCTGGTCGTACTTGAACTCGGTGTGGATCCGGTGCATCAGGTCGCGCGCCGCCTCGGTCAGCGGTCGCCCGCGCGGGAACGACGGCGCCGCGAAGTCGAGCACGGCAGCCGATGGCGCCGCGCGCGCCGACGGCAGCGCCAGCTCGACGGCCTCGCGCGCTTCGGCATCGGCGCCCGCGCGCGCCCAGTCGCGCGACAGCTCCCAGGCACCGTCATCATCCGGCGGCGCTTGCCGCCCGATGTCGAGGATCAACGTCGACGTCACCGCCAGCCGCGTGTGCCGCTCGTGGATGGCGAAGTGGGTCACGCGGTTGCCGAACCAGTCGACGCGATCGCGGCGCACCGCCGGCTCGGGCACGATCGACAGCGATTCGGCGTGCAGCGTCTGGCCCGGCTCGACGCGCGGCAACAGGTGCAGCTCGTGGTGCGAGGTCGACACCGCGTCGCTGTACACGTATTCGGTCAGGTGACGGACGCGGTAGATCACGCTTGGATCACGCTCAGGCTACCAGCCCCGGCGAGGCCAGCGAACGTGAAATGGTCGCGGGCGCCAGGTAGCTGCCCGACAGCGCGTCGGACAACCGCTGCAGGTTGGCCACCAGACCGCGCAGCAGGTCGCGCAGCGCCGGACGCGCCCCGCCCTGCTCGGCGCACAACACGTCGACGTCGACCAGGCGGAACGCGGACAGCGCCTCGACCGCCAGCCGCTCCTCCGGGCTGCGGCGCGCCGCGGTCGTGTCGTGCGGCAGCGCCGCGACGTGTTCGGCCAGCGCCACGAGCTGGAACAGGATCGAACGTGGGTTCCCCTCGTCGGCGGCCAGCAGGTCGACGACGGGCGCCACCTGCAACGTCGCGCGGTAGCGGCGGCGGTACGTCATCGCGCTGTCGGCGGAATCCAGCAGCGCCTCGAGCACCGGGAACTCGTCGTGACGCACGTCGGCCAGCGCGCGCTCGACGACCAGCGCCGTGTTCAGCGCGCGCTCCAGCCGCCGCCCCATGTCCAGGAACCGCCACGCCGCCTCGCGCGTCATGCTCTCCGACGTGAAGCCCGCCAGCGCGGTCAGGATCATCACCGCGCGGTCCAGCCGCGCCGCCAGCACCAGCAGCCGTTCGTCGCGCGCCGTGCGCTCACCCTCGCCGACCTCCTGCTGCAGCGACACGACGACCGACCAGCTATCCATCGACAGCCGGTCGCGAATCGACCGCGCTACCCGTTCGATCGAACGCACGGTGGCGAACAGCGTCCCTTCGTGGTTCGGGTCGTAGAGCACGCCGCGCAGCAGCCGTTCCTGCTCGCCGCCCACTGCCGACCCCTGGCCCTTGACGCCGTCGGCGCCGCCCGACGCCATCAGCGTCTGCGCGCGCAGGGCGTCGATGAGCGGGGTCAGGTCGGCGGCGAACGAGCGCCGGCCACGGTCGGCCAGGCGCAGGCACACCACGCGTGCGAGGCGCGCGATCGCCTCGGCGCGCTCGGCGTAGCGGCCGAGCCAGAAGAAGTTGTCGGCGACGCGGCTGGGCAGGTCGCCGCCACCGCGGGTCAGCGCGACCGCCTGCGCAGGCGGCCGCAGCAGCGAAAACTCGCTGACCGCGCCGTCGCTGATCACCCACGTATCCTTGCTGCGCGCGCCGCGCGCGATCGAGATGTCGATCTCGTCGGCGGTGCCGCCGACGACCGACAGCGCGCCCGGCATCGTCTGGTAGCCGTCGACGCCGTCGGCGACGACGAACGTCCGCAACACCAGCGACCGCTCGCGCAGCTGGTCGCCTTCGATGACCGGGACGGTCGACGGCAGCACCCGGCGCTGGGCGACGTAGCGCGCGGGGGCCGCGCGGATCGCCGCCACCAGCTTCTCGATCCCCTGCTCGTCCAGCTTGGCGCCGAACGTCGGGTCGCTCGACTGGCCGGGGCCGGGCGGATACGCCAGCTTGATCACCATGCCGCTGATGTTGGCCAGCACGTGCTCGAGGATGTCGGGCTGCCCGCACCACCAGGTCTCGACCGACCCGAGCATCAAGCTCTTCGCCCAGCAGCGCGCGACACAGCGACGGCAGGAACGGGATCAACGCCGGCGTCTGCACGATCCCGGCGCCGAGGACGTTGGCGATGGCGACGTTGCCGTCGCGCGTCGCCTGCACCAGCCCCGGCACGCCCAGCAGCGATTCGGCCCGCAGCTCGAGCGGATCGCAGTAGTCGTCGTTCAGGCGGCGCAGGATGACGTCGACCGGGTGCAGGCCACCCAGCGTCTTGAGGAAGACGCGCCCGTCGCGCACGACCAGATCGCCGCCTTCGACCAGCGGGTAGCCGAGGTATTGCGCCAGGAACGCCTGCTCGAAGTACGTCGCGTTGTGCGGCCCGGCGGTGAGCAGCACGATGCGCGGGTTCTCGCGCCCGTGCGGCGCCAGGCTGGCCAGCGTGTCGCGCAGCGTCCGGAAGAACAGCGCCAGCCGCTGGGCCTGGCATTCCCGGAACGCCTCCGGCAATACGCGGCCGAGCACGATGCGGTTCTCGAGCGCGTAGCCTGCCCCCGCCGGCGCCTGCGTCTGGTCGGCCAGCACGCGCAGGTCGCCATCGGGCGTGCGCACCAGGTCGGCGGCGTAGAAGTGGAGGAAGCGGCCGCCGGGCGGCGATATCCCGTGGCACGGCCGCAGCAGGCCGGGGTGCGCCAGCAACATCTCCGGCGGCACCAGCCCTTCGCTCACCACCCGTCGCGGGCCGTACAGATCGGCGAGCAGCCGGTCGAGCAGCGTCGCACGCTGCGCTAGCCCAGCCGCCAGGCTGGCGAACTCATCGGGCGCCAGCACGACCGGCACCGGATCGAGCGGCCACGGCCGTTCGAGTCCGCGCGCGTCACCGTAGACGTTGAACGTGACGCCGTGCTGACGGATCAGCTGCCGGGCCTGCTCCCAGCGCCGCCACATTTCTCCCGGACCGAAGGCGCGCAGCGCGCGGTCCAGCACCTGCCAGTGTGGCCGCACCGCCCCGTCCTGGCCGTGCATCTCGTTCCAAGTAATGGCCGCCACGATAGCTATACGAGGTTAATGAGAAGTTTCGTTCCGGATCAAAAAACGTAAACGTCACACGGGGCTATAGATTGCCGGACTGCAATTTCATAACTTCGTTCGGTGCTTCTGGAAGAGACGAAGGCCCCCGCGTCGCAAATCTTCGAAGGCTACCGTACCATCGATGGCACCTACGATGAGCTTGTAGAAGCGGGCGGCAAAACCCGGCAGCATGCGCGCGTCGTCGCGAACATCCTGTCGAACATGACCCCCGATACCTTCGCGCGCTGCCAGGCGCTGGCGGAGCTGGCGCTGGCGCAGTGGGGTGTGACGTTTTCGGTCTATTCGGACCAGCGCGGGACGGAGAAGGTGATGCCCGTCTGCCTGGTGCCGCGCGTCCTCGCCGCCGCCGAGTGGGCCCGGCTGGAGCGCGGCCTGGTGCAGCGGCTGACCGCGCTGCAGATGTTCCTGGACGACCTCTACGGCGAGCAGCGCGCGCTGGCCGACCGCGTGGTCCCCGCCGACCTGATCCTGGGATCGCGCCAGTACATCCCGCGGCTGCGCGGCCTGAAACCGCCGGGCGGGGTGCGGCTGCACATCGCCGGCGTCGACCTGATCCGCAGCCCCGACGGTGTGCTGCGCGTGCTGGAAGACAACCTGCGGACACCGTCCGGCGTCTCTTACGTGATCGAGAACCGGCTGGTGACCAAGCGCATGTTCCCGACCGCGCTCGAGCGCCTGGGCGTGCGGCGCGTCGACGACTACCCGATCCAGCTCGTCGAGACGTTGCGGTCCGTGTCGCCGGTCGATCCCGACAAGACGACGGTGGTGGTGCTGACGCCGGGCCCGTTCAACTCGGCGTACTTCGAGCACAGCTTCCTGGCGCGTTCGATGGGCATCGAGCTGGTCGAGGCGTCCGACCTGTTCGTCAACGGCGACGAGGTGTTCGTGCGCACGACCCTCGGGCCACGCCGCGTGCACGTCATCTATCGCCGCACCGACGACGCGTACATCGATCCGGAGTTCTTCCGCCCCGACAGCATGCTGGGCGTCCCCGGTCTGATGCGCGCCTGGAGCGCCGGCAAGGTCACGCTGGCCAACGCGCCCGGCAACGGCGTCGCCGACGACAAGGCCGTGTACCCGTACGTCCCCGATCTGATCCGCTACTTCCTCAGCGAAGAGCCGCTGCTGGAACAGGTGCCGACGCAGGTGTGCGCGCGGCCGAAGGACCTCGCCTACGTCGTCGACCACCTGGACGAGCTGGTGGTCAAGGCGGTCGACGAGGCGGGCGGCTACGGCATGCTGATGGGCCCGCAGGCGACCGCCGCCGAGCGCGCCGAGTTCCGCGGCCGCATCCTGGCCGACCCGCGCCGCTACATCGCCCAGAAGCGCATCGAGCTGTCGACCTGCCCGACGTGGATCGCGTCCGAGCGCCGCCTCGAGCCGCGGCGCATCGACCTGCGGCCATTCGTGCTCACCGGCAAGAACGGCAGCTGGGTGTTGCCCGGCGGGCTCACGCGCGTCGCGCTGCGCGCCGGATCTTACGTCGTCAACTCCAGCCAGGGCGGCGGCTCGAAAGACACCTGGGTGCAGTCGGATACGGCGTCGTGATCTCCCGCGTCGCCGATCACTGCTTCTGGGTCGGGCGTTACATCGAGCGCGCCGAGAGCACCGCGCGTCTCCTTCAAGTAACCCGCGCGCTGGCGTTCGACGCCGAGCTGCCGCCGCTGCACTGCTGGCGGCCGCTGGTCATCGTGTCGGGCCAGTACGCCGAGTTCACCGCCAACTTCGGCGCCGACGCGGCCGGCAACGGCGACGTCGTGCAGCGCTACATGACGTGGGCGCCCGAAAACCACGTGTCGATCCGCAGTTCGATCCGCGCGGCGCGCGAGGGCGTACGGTCGATCCGCGAGGTGCTGGGGCACGAGATCTGGCAGGCGACCAACGAGCTGTTCCTGTGGTTCGTCGGCGAGGAGGCCGCGTCGAAGTACCAGCAGGATCGCGACGAGGTCTATCGTAACGTGCGGCGATCGACGCAGCTGTGCCTGGGCCTGGTGCGCAGCACGATGATGCACGACACGCCGATGGACTTCCTGTGGCTGGGCGTGCTGCTGGAGCGCATCGGGCAGACGGCGCGCACGCTGGACATGCACCACCACATCCAGGGCGCGGCCGAGGGCCAGCAGCCGCTGCTGCAGACTGCCCTGTGGCTGTCGCTGCTGCGCGCGTGTTCGGGGTTCGAGGCGTTCATGCGCCGCCAGCAGGGGCGCGTCAGCCGCGACGCCGCCGTGCAGTTCCTGCTGTTCGAGGCGCGCTTCCCGCGCTCGCTGCGCTACTGCATCCGGTCAGCGGTCGGGCTCGCGCGGCGCGTGGCGCCGCCCGAGGCGAAGGGCGCGATGGCGGCGGCGCGCACGCGCCTGGAGGCGCTGGACCACTGGCTCGACGATCAGGAATCGAAGGGCATCCCGCTGTCGGTGCACGCGCTGCTCACGCACGTCGTCGACCAAGCGGACGCGACGTGCGGCGAGCTGCAGCACGGCGTCGAAGGCGCGACGGAATTGATCATCGCGTCGCGCGACCGCGACGAAGCAGCGCAGTAGGCCGAGCGGCGCGTTCGACGCAAGCCCGCGAAAACGCGGGCAGATCAGGTGCGCACCTGACAGCCGAGTTACGTCGATTTATCGACCACGAAACGTTGGGTTAACGGCCGCTCGTTAGGATGGCAGCAAGGACCACAAACGCCCACACGTTCAATTCTCGCGAAAGGACTTTGAAATGCGGATGTCGAGAGCTCGCAACTGGTCGATTGCCATCGCTGCATTGCTCGTTACGCTCATCGCCTTCGACGTTGGCGTCGCGTTCGCCGATGCGCCCCCGCCTGCTGCGCCCGATCTCGCGCAACGCGTGGCGGACCTCGAAGCGTACATGGGCAACGGCGCCCCCAAGTTCATGACGACGACGCCCGGTCCAGGCCACAACGCGTGGATGATGACGTCGGCGGCGCTGGTGTTGTTCATGACGCTGCCGGGCCTGGCGCTGTTCTACGGCGGCCTGGTGCGCAAGAAGAACGTGCTGTCCGTGCTGGCGCAGTGTCTGGGCTGCGCGGGGATCGTCAGCATCATCTGGTTCACCGTCGGCTACAGCCTGTGCTTCACCAAGGGGACGCCGTTCATCGGCGGGCTGGGTGCCGCCTTCCTCAAGGGGGTGAGCTCGGCGCCCAACGGCGACTACGCCGCCTGGGTGTCGCAGAACGTGTTCTCGATGTTCCAGATGATGTTCGCCATCATCACGCCGGCGCTGATCGTCGGCGCGATCGCCGAGCGCATGAAGTACTCGGCGATCATGGCGTTCATCGTCGTGTGGATGTTCGTCGTCTACTTCCCGCTGGCACACATGACCTGGGGCGCTGACGGCCTGATGAACGGCGTGTGGAACGCCTCCGCGTCGATCAAGGCGATCGACTTCGCGGGCGGCACCGTCGTCCACATGTCGTCGGGCTGGTCGGCGCTGATCCTGTGCCTCATCCTGGGCAAGCGGACCGGCTACGACAAGCGCGCCTTCCTGCCCCACAGCCTGACGCTGACCATGGTCGGCACCGGCATGTTGTGGGTCGGCTGGTACGGCTTCAACGCCGGCAGCGCGGTCGCCTCCGACGCCGTCGCCGCCAACGCGTTCACCACCACCACCATCGCTGCCGCGGTCGCCGCGACGGTGTGGCCGCTGCTCGAGTGGATCACGCGCGGCAAGCCGAGCGTGCTCGGCTTCTGCTCGGGCGCAGTCGCCGGTCTGGTCGTCATCACGCCGGCAGCCGGGTTCGTCACGCCGGCCAGCTCGCTCATCATCGGTGTCCTGGCGGGCGCGGTTCCGTTCCTGGCCTGCACCAAGCTGAAGGCGTTCTTCAAGTACGACGACGCGCTGGACACGTTCGGCGTGCACGGCGTCGGCGGCACGATGGGCGCGTTCGTGACCGGCATCTTCGCGACGCCGGAGGTCAACGGCAATCTGAACACCAACCTGGCGGCCGTGCTCGCCGGCAAGACGCTGTGGCTGGAGCAGCTCAAGTCGATCGGCCTGACGCTGACGCTGTCCATCGTCGGCACGACGGTGATCGCGTACGCCGTCAAGGCGGTGCTCGGCCTGCGTCCCAGCCTGGAAGCCGAGGAGTTGGGGCTCGACGATACCGATCACGGCGAAGCGGGGTATCATCCGGAGGAGATGGGCGTGCCGGGGGCCGAGTTGGTGGAAGACGCTGTTCGCGCCGCAGCGCCGGTGGTCAAGCCGGCCGCCACGTAGCAACGTAGGACGACGAGCAACAGTCAACCAAAGGGGATCGAATGAAGCGCATCGAAGCAGTCATCCGGACGCACAAGCTGGAGGAGGTGAAGAACAAGCTCCGCCAGATTGGGGTGTCCGGCATGACCGTGTCGGAGGTGAAGGGCTTCGGGCGCACCGGCGGCAAGACCGAGATCTATCGAGGCTCGTCTTACGTCGTCGATTTCGTCCCCAAGATGTTGGTCATGGTCGTGGTGAAGGACTCGATGTTGGCTGACGCCGTCGAGGCGATCGTCTCGACGGCGAAGAGCGGCAAGATCGGCGACGGCAAGATCTTCGTCGCTCCCGTCGAAGAAGCCATCCGGATTCGCACCGGCGAAACCGGCGAAGACGCGCTCTAGAATCTGTTGCAGAAGCGCGCTTCCGCGAGATGGCACCGCATCACGGACGGCGTTCGCGAAGCTTCGCGAACGCCGCTTCGCGTTTGGCGGGATCAGCGTCGCGCATCTGGCGTAGCAGGGCGTCGTGCTCGACGCGGGATTCGCTGCGACGCTCGGAGGGTGGCGTGGCAGCGGCCGGCGCCTTGCCCGCGCGCTGGCGCGCTTCGTCGGCGACCGGGTGGACGTCGTGCGCCAGCCAGAAGCGGTAGACGCGCTCGGCGCGCGCGATGCTGACGCCGGTCTCGGCGACGAGATCGACGGGCGTGCGGGGCCGGGTGGCGCCGCTGCCGTCGCCGGCGCGCGCGCGACCGCGCAGGAAGGCGACGAGCTGCGCGTCGGACCAGCGGCCCGGCAGCGCGGGTCGCGCGGCGGCGGTCGAATCGACGGCGGACGCCGGCGGCGCCGAGAGCGCATCGCGCAGCGCGAGCACCTGCAAGCGCGGGTACCAGGCCGACCCCATCACGCCGCGCACGGCGCGCAGGCGCCCCTGCTTCTGCAGCTCGCGGACCTTGAACTCGCTGGCGAAGCCCAGCGCCGCGGCCACCTGGCGCCGCGACATGAGGTCGTCGTAGCCCGATGGAGGATTGATGGTCTTGCGTGGCCGTGCGGAAGTGATGTTCACCGACGGCGATCGTAAGCCCGATGGACGAGGCCATCAATTTTTCATCAGGCTTGGTCATCCGGGTTGACCTGACGACGGTGCGAGGGGCACGCTGGAAGGCTTGAAGCGCGTCGCTTGTCTGCTTGCCCTGTTCATGGCCGCCGCCTGCTCCGGGAGCGACGATTCCCCGGACGACGCCAGCGGAGCCGCGGGGAGCGGCGCGGCCGGCAGCGCCGGCAGCGGCCCGGGCGGTAGCGGAGGCAGCGGAGGTAGCGGGCCGGCAGGCAGTGGCGGTAGCGGGCCCGGCGGCAGCGCGCCAGGGGGCGCCGCGGGCGGCAGCGCGGGCGCAGGCGGGCGCGGCGGCACGACCGGGAGCGCCGGCGCCGGCGGCAGCGCGCCAGGGGGCACCGGCGGCACCGGCCCAGGCGGCCGCGGTGGCACTTCGGGCGGCGCCGGCGCGGGCGGATCTGCTGGCGCGGGCCCCGGGGGCAGCGGCGGCGGAGCGCCGGCGACGGGCCTGGTCGCAGCGGGCGTGCGCTGGTTCGGGCGCGTCGACGTCGCCAACGCATCGCAGCCTCGCTTCGCGTGGTCGGGCACCGGCTTCGTCGCGCGTTTCACCGGGACGGCGCTCGCCGCCAGCCTGAACAACACCGGCGCGTTCATCTTCAAGCCCGTCGTCGACGGCACGCCCCGCCCCACGTTCACCACCACGACCGGCACGGCGAGCTACAACATCGCGACCGGCCTCGCCGCCGGCGAGCACACCGTGGCGCTCTATCGCCAGACCGAAGGCGGACAGGGCAATTCGCAGCTGATGTCGCTGACGGTGACCGGCGGCGCGTTGATGACGCCGCCCGCGGGGCCGGGGAAGCTCATCGAGGTCATCGGCGATTCGATCAGCGTCGGTTACGGCACGCTGGGCACGCTGAACGACAGCGACTGCTTCCCGACCGAGAGCCACTGGGACGCGTTCCCGTCGTTCACGGCCCGCGCGCTGGGCGCCGAGGTCAGCACCATCGGCGCGTCCGGCCGCGGCATCTACCGGAACTACGGCGGCGACATGACCGACACGATGCCCAAGGTCTACGATCGCATCCTGACCGGCTCCGCGACACCGGCGTGGCCGTTCCAGATTGCGCCCCAGGTCGTGGTCATCAACCTCGGCACCAACGACATCAGCAACGGCAAGGGCGACCCGGGGACGCCGTTCCGCGACGCGTACACGGGTCTGCTCCAGAACGTGCGGGCGAAGAATCCCACCGCGTACATCATCTGCACCAACGGCCCGCTGCTCAGCGGCACCGAGCTGTCGACGATCCAGGGCCACATCCGCGCCGTCGTTCAGGCGCGCAACGCGGCGGGCGACGCGCGCGTGTCGTACTTCGAGGGCATCCAGCCGCAGACCAGCGACAAGGCCGCCTGCCAGTACCATCCCAACGCCGCCGAGCAGGAGATCGTGGGAAATCTGCTGGCCACCGAGATCCGGGCCAAGCTCGGCTGGTGACCGGCTGGTAGACTTCGCCGCGTGAGCGACGAAGTGCAGTGCCCGTTCTGCGGCGAGCCCGGCGAGATCGCCGACGACTACGATCCCGAGACCGTCGGCGACCAGGTCTTCGTCCAGGACTGCGCCGTCTGCTGCAACCCGTGGACCGTCACAGTCCACGTCGGCTCCGACGGCGAAGTCACCTACGACGTGCAACGCGCGTAGCTGTCAGAACAGCTCGCGTTGCGCTTCCGGGGCGGCGGGGGCGAGGCACGCGGGGTCGTCGTTCTTCACCGAGTTCACGCGCTTCGACACCGGCGTCACGATCAGCGTCTCCTCGGGCGCGGGACGGATCAGCGTCGCCGCCTTGTCGGGCGGCGCGGTCAGCCAGTCGTCGACCTGCCCGAGCGGCAGGATCACCGGCATGCGATCGTGGACGGCGGCGACCAGCTTGTTCGGACGCGTGGTCAACACGGTGAAGCGCGGGTCGTGCTGGCCGGCGGGCGGATCCTGGTACAGCCCGGCCAGCAGCACCAGGCCGCCGTCGGCGCGGTGGTACCAGAACGGCGCGCGCCGCGCGTCCCACTCGAAGAAGCCGTCGGTCACCACGGCGCAGCGCCGCGATTCGAACGCGTGCCGGAAGCCGTGCCCCGAGCCCACCTGCTCGCCGCGCACGTTGATCACCGGCTTGCGCGCCGTGCTCGACGTCCGCGACGACGTCGGCACATAACCCCACGCCGCCGGCACCAGCACGCGCCGGTCCGCGCCGTACTCGACGATCCAGTGCACGTCCGACGGCGCGACGTTGTAGCGCCGCCGGTAGCGGCGCGCGTCGTCGGGCGAGAACTCGGCGTCGAGGGCAGTGGCGATTTCATCCAGATCGTCGATGGTCAGCGTCACCCGCGCGCACATGCCGCCACCAAGTCTACGACGCGCGCGCCGGCGCCGGCGCGGTATCCAGCGGGTACCCGGCCGAGCCCCACGCCTCGAGCCCGCCGTCCAGCGCGACCGCGCGCTGGTAGCCCATGGTCCGCAGCGTGTGCGCCGCCAGCGTCGACACCTTGCCGAACTGGCAATAGGTGACGATGCGCGCCGTCGGATCGGGCAGCTCGCGGTCGGCGCGCAGCTCCAGCTCGCCGCGCGGGATGTTGAGCGCGCCGCGCAGGTGGCCGGCGCGGAACGCCTCGCGCTCGCGCACGTCGAGCAACAACAACGGCGGCGCGCCCTCCTCTATCGACGCCTTCACTTCGTCCATCGACATGAACGCGATCTCGTGGGCCGCCTCGGCGATCAGCTGCTTGACGGTCTTGCCGCCGCTGCGGTTGGTGCGCAGCGCCTCCGTCAGGTGCTGCGGCATCGCCAGGTCCAGCCCGCGCATGAGCTCGACGAACGCCCCCCGCTCCTTTGCCTGCAGGCGCGGGTTGGCGGCGCGCTCGACGCCGATCGTCGAGTGCGTGCGCTGCTTGTAGTCGTGCGCGGGGAACATCAGCGTCTCGTCGGGCAGCCGCAGAAGCTTGCCGAACAGGCTGTCGTACAGCGCCTCCGGATCGCCGGTGGGCAGGTCGGTGCGGCCGGCGCCGCCGATCAGCAGGGCGTCGCCGGTCAGCACGCGGTCGGCCAGCCGCAGCGACATCGAATCGTCCGTGTGGCCGGGCGTCTCGATGACGCGAAAGCGCAGCTTGCCGACGAGCAGCGTCTCGCCGTCTTCCAGCCGCAGGTCGACGAACGGCGCGGCGCTGCGCCGGTGCATCACCACCGGCACCGCGAGCTGTCGGGCCAGCTCGCGCGTGCCGGTGAAGTGATCCGCGTGGGTGTGCGTATCCAGCAAGAAGCGAATCCGCACCCCCTTCTCGGCCGCCAGCGCCAGGTAGCGATCGATCTCGTCCAGCTCCGGATCGATGACGATCGCGGTGCGCGTGTCCTCACAACCGATCAGGTACGAAAGGCAGCCCCCGTGCCGGATCTGTTCGAATAGCATGCACGCAGCTTACGGCCGCACCACCTCCATCTCCAGCGCCACCGCCGCCGCGTTGATGGTCGCGGCGATGCGGATGGCCTCCAGCACCTGATCCTCCGTCAACCCGCCCGCCACCACGACCTTCTCGTGCGCCTCCATGCACGTGCCACAGCCGCCGATCGCGCTGGCCGCCAGGCAGAAGAGCTCGAAGTCGAGCTTGCTGGTGGCGGGCTTCGCGATGCGGTTCATGCGCAGGCGCGCCGGCTTCTGCAGGTAGGCGGCGTTGCCGCACAGGTGACGGAACCGGTAGAAGACGTTGTTCATCGCCATCAGCGCGGCCGCCGCCAGCCCGTCGTCGATCACCGCCAGGTCGACCTCGGCGCGCGCGTCCGCGATCACCGCTGCCTGCACGCGCGGGTTGCGCGCCGCGGCCGCCGACGCGACCGCGACGCCCCAGCGCTGCGCCAATGTGAGTTGGCCGAGCTCACCCGGCGCGAGCACCGACTGCAGGTTCAGCCGGATGTCGCGCGCCGGCTCGGGAATCTCCGCGCGCAGCAACTCGAGCTGCGACGGCACTGTCTCCGTGGCTGCCATGCTCAGGCCGCGCTCAGGGTCGGCTGACCCTTCTGCCAGTTGCACGGGCAGAGCTCGTCGGTCTGCAGGGCGTCCAGCACGCGCACCACCTCGTCGACGTTGCGGCCGACGTCCATGTCGGTGACGTTGACGTAGCGGATGATGCCGTCCGGATCGACGATGAACGTGGCGCGCATCGCCACGCCGTCCGTCGGGTGGATGATGCCCAGCGCGCCCGACAGCTCGCGCTTGATGTCGGACAGCATCGGGAACGGGATGTTCTTCAGGTCGGGGTGCGTGTTGCGCCACGCGAGGTGGACGAATTCGTTGTCGGTGCTGACGCCCAGCACCTGCGCGTCGCGGTCCTGGAAGTCCTTGTCCTTCTTGCCGAACGCTGCAATTTCAGTCGGGCAGACGAACGTGAAGTCCTTGGGCCAGAAGAACACGACCTTCCACTTGCCCTTGTAGTCGGCCTCGCTCACGTCGCGGAACTCCTTGCCCTTCTCCAGGCTGACGGTGGCCTTCTGCTTGAACGCTGGAAACTTGTCACCGATGGTCAACATGTGCGGCTCCTTTGATTGGTTTGGATGGATGGCGGTTGGCGGTGGTGGTCGTTGCGACCGGGATGTCATCAAGATGGGGCCGAGCCGCTGATAGCTCCATGACATCTTTGGTATCTGTGTAATAGTTCCTGGCTATCACCATGCCACTGTCACTCGCATCCCATCCGGCGTCGCTGCGCCAGCTGCAGTACGCCGTCGCCGTCGCCGACGCGCGCAGCTTCCGGCGCGCGGCCGAGCAATGTGGCGTGTCGCAGCCGTCGCTGAGCGCCCAGCTGGCGCAGCTCGAGGGGGCGCTGGGCGTGCGGCTGTTCGAGCGCGACCGCCGGCGCGTGCTGCTGACCCCGGCGGGCGAGGACCTGATCGCGCGGGCGCGCCGCGTGCTGGTCGATGCGGACGATCTGGTCGACGCCGCGCGCCGCCTGGGTGATCCGCTGGCCGGGCCGATCAGCATCGGCGTCATCCCGACCGTGTCGCCCTACCTGCTGCCGTCGGCCGCGCCGGCGATCCACCGCGCGCACCCGCGGCTGACCGTGCGCTGGCTGGAGGACAAGACGGAGAACCTCGTCGCGCGACCTGCACGCGGGCCAGCTCGACGCCGCGCTGCTCGCGCTGGAGGCCGACCTGGGCGGCACGCTGATCCGCGAGGTGATCGCCCGCGACCCGTTCGTGCTCGCCACGCCGCGCGCGCACCCGCTGGCGCAGAGCTCCCGCCCGGCGAAGCTCGGCGACCTGCGCGGCACGCACCTGCTGCTGCTCGACGACGGGCACTGCCTGCGCGATCAGGCGCTGGCCGTGTGCGCGGGCGCGCGCACCGAGGAGCTCGCGTTCCGCGCCACGTCGCTGCCGACGCTGGCGCAGATGGTGTCGGCCGGCGCCGGCATCACGCTGCTGCCGCGCATGGCGGTGGCCACCGAGAGCCGGCGCGCCGACATCGTCGTGCGCCCGCTCGCCGACGACCACGCGTTCCGCACCATCGCCCTGGTCTGGCGCCCGACGTCGCCGCTCGGCCCCGCCCTGCGCGAGCTCGCCGCCACGATCAAGAAGAGCTACTCGCCCGAATCTCCCCCTGCCCGCTCTGCGGCAAAAGCGTCGAGGTGACGTCGTCGCATCGGACCTAGGGGGCGGCGTCGATCGCCTTTTGCAGCAGCGCCAGCGCCTGCGCCTCCGTGCAGACCTTCTTCGACACGTGCAGCCCCAGCACGCGGCGCCCCCGCCCCGCCCACAGGATCGTCTGCCGCTCCAGCAGCGACTGGTTGCTGGACGCCATGCTCTTGACCTGGAAGCCGACCGCGTCGCGCAGCGGCACCTTCTTCCAGTTCATCGGCAGCAGCGGATCGGGCCCCATCGGCGCCGGCGCGCCGGCCGGGATCACCGGGCGGCTCACCATCACGTAGCTCTGCGCCGTCTCTTCCCCCGCGACCGTGAAGTGCATCTTGCAGGCGGCGCCGTCCTTGATCTCGCCGGCGAACGCCGCCGCGCCCGCGCCGCACGCCGCGGCGATGTCGGCCGGCTTGAGCACGCCCGCGGCCGGCTCGACGCAGCAGCGCGCGCCCGCGGGCCCCTTCGGATCCTTGAACACCGTGCACGCCGGGCGGCGGTGGCGGCTTGCTCTCCTCGGCGGCGGCGGCGGCGGCAGCTCGCGGCTCGGACACCCGACCAGCAACAACAACCCGGCAGCGGCGGCAGCGTGTCGCATCAGTACGTCACCCCGTGGCCATAGGGATACAGCGGATCGTACGTCGCGTCTCCCTGGTTGATCGGAATCTGCGCCATCGTGCGCGGCCACGTGAACGGCAGCTTGCCGCTCGGCCGCACGTCGCCGAACAGCACGTCGGTGACGCCCGCGCCCTCGCTGCCCGGCAGCCACGCCATCACGATCGCGTCCGCGTATTGCATGAGCGGCTCGAGGATCATCGGCCGCCCCGCGACCAGCACCACCACCGTGCGCAGCCCGGCCTCCTTCAGCGTCCGCACGACCGCGACCTGGTCGCCCGGGATCGTCAGGTCGCTGCGGTCGCCCATCCCCTCCGAATACGGCGCCTCGCCGATGACCGCGACGCCGACGTTGGCGCTGCCGCGGTTGCCGCCGTCGGCCGAATACGTCACGCGCCCGGCGATCGCCGCCTCCATCGCCTGACGCACGCTGGTCGCGCCCGGCACCGGCGACGAGTTCTGCCCCTGCCAGGTGATCGTCCAGCCGCCGCACATGTTGCCGGTGTTGTCGGCCGTGTTGCCCGCGAGCGCGACGTTCGCGGTCGCCTTCGCCAGCGGCAACACGCCGCCGTCGTTCTTCAGCACGACCAGCGACTTCTGCACCGCGCGCCGCGCCACCATCCGGTGCGCCGCCGAGCCGACCTGGCTGGTCAGCGCGCGATCGATCTTGCCGTCGGTGTCGAACAGCCCCATCTCACACTTCACGGCGACGATGCGGCGGACGGCGTCGTCGAGGCGCGACATCGGAATCGTGCCGTTGTTCACCAGATCGCGCAGCGCGCTGAGCACGGAGCCAGACGCCGGTTGCAGCACGTTGTCGCTTCTGCAGCATGAACATGTCGGCGCCCGCGTTCATGCACGCGGCCAGGCCTTGCTGATCCGACATGCCGATGTTGAAGCAGCCGTTGTAGTCGGTGACGACGAAGCCGCCGAAGCCCATCTGCCCCTTGAGCACGTCGGTGACCATCGCCTTGTTGAAGTGCATCTCGACGCCCTGCCAGGTGTTGTACGACAGCATCACCGACCCGGCGCGCTGCGCGATCGTCGCGCGATACGGCTCGAGGTGAACCGCGCGCAACGCGGCCTCGTCGCCCGTCACCGGGCCGCCGGTCTCGCCGTTTGCGGTGCCGCCGTCGCCCAGGAAGTGCTTGAGGTTGGCGAGGATCGAGATGCGCGTGCCGCCCGTCGGGAACTGCAGCCCCTTGACCATCGCGATGCCCATCATCGACGCGAGCTCGGTCGTCTCGCCGAACGCCTCGTACGTGCGCCCCCAGCGCTCGTCGCGCGCGACCGCGATGACCGGCGCGAACGGGAAGTCGGCGCCGACGCCCGCGGATTCGTCGGCGGTGACGCGCGCAATCTCCTCGACCAGCGCCGCGTCACGCGTCGCCCCCAGGCCGATGTTGTGCGGGAACACGGTCGCGCCCGCGACCGGCCCCAGGCCGTGCACGCTGTCCAGGCCGTAGATGATCGGAATCTTCAGCCGGCTGGCGCGCGACGCCGCGCGATAGCCGTCGATCATGTCGGCCCATCCGGCCGGCGAGTTGGTCTCCGGCGACGACCCGCCCTCGCTGTAGACCGAGCCGACGCTGAACTGGGTCACCAGCGCGTTGGTCGCCATCTTGCGCTCGACCTGCATCGTCTGCGCGACCTTCTCGTCCAGCGTCATCATCGCGAGCAGGCCGTTCGCGCGATCGATGCACGCCTGCGTCGGGAACGGCGTGGTGGGCACGCCGCTGCCGCCGCTACCGATACCGCCGCCACCGCTGGTGTTGCCGCTGCCGCCGCCACCGCTGGTGTTGCCGCTGCCGGCGCCGCCGCTGGTGTTGCCGCTGCCCGCGCTGCCGGCGCCGCCGCTGGTGTTGCCGCGCCGCCCATGCCGGCGCTCCCCGACACGCCACCGGCTCCCGCGCCGGGATTGGTCACGCTGCTCGGATCCTGCAGGCCGACGCCACCGTGAACCAGCAACAAAGCAAGGCAAGCAATAGGTGAAGGTGTTTCATGAGGGCTGGGCCCAGAATAGGCCAAGCCGCGCGCGCCTGGTAATTCGCGCGCGACGCCGCGAGTGGGCGGAAAATCCGGAACAACGCGCGAGGAGGACCGCATGAACCGTGCTGCGTTATGGGCCTTCGTGATTCGGCGCGACGGCGACCACCGCGTGCTCCGGCAAGGACAGCCCGCCGCCCGACAGCTGCGGCGCCGTCCCCGCCGCGTCGATCGTCGAGCGCGTGGACCGCCGATCCGCACTACTGCATGATCCGCTTCGCCAGCAGGCGTCACCGGCGCGCGGCAGCTCGCCATCGCGCCGAACGGCGAGTGTTCGTCGCCACCGATGGACAGATCGTCGTGTTCCTCGACGACGACGGTGACGGCGTGTCCGGCGCCAGCGAGCGATCGACGTTCGCCGCCGTGCCCGCCGGCAACCACGGCCTGACGCTGACGGCGGCCACGTCTACGCGTCGTCCCGACCGCGGTCGACCGCTGGGCGTACGCGGCGGGCGATCGCACCGCCACCGGCACATGGAGACCGTCGTCGAACGGCATTCCCGACGGCGGCCACGCCGCGCGGACGCTGGTGGTCGACGCGCAGAACCGCCTCTACGTGAACATCGGCAGCGCCGGCAACGTCGACACGGCGGCCGATCCGAACATGCCGCCTTGGAGGAGCGCGCGCTGATCCGCCGCTACGATCTCGCGGGGATCCCGGCGGGCGGCTACGAGGTGGGTGACCGGCGAGGGGTTGGCGTCGGGCTGCGCAACGAGGTCGGATGATTCGACGGCCGGGGTCGCATCTGGGGCGTGGAGAATGGTCGCGACGACCTGCTTCGGCGGCGACATCGCCTACGACAACCCGGCCGAAGAAGTGAACCTCTTCGATCCCGCGCGCGCCGGTCGCAACTACGGTTACCGCTCGGGAGCGAGGGCATCTGGATGGAAGCGGCGATGGCGAAGGGACCGGGCGCGCAGCACGTGGATGCCGACCAGCGGGGCGGCTTCACCGAGGCGAGGTGCCAGAACGCGAGCCTGGTCGTGCCGCCGGCGTTCGCCCTGCGGCGCGCACCTCGCGCCGCTCGACATCGTCGAGTACGGGGGGCGGCGGCTACCCGGCCGAGTTTCGCGGAAACCTGTTCGTCACGTCGCACGGCTCGTGGAACCGCGAGAGCACGGCCAGGTGGGGCGCATCGATCATTCGCCTGAAGATGGCGCGAACGGCCCGACCGAGGCGGAGAACTTGCTCGGCGAGCTCGCCGGCGCGGGCGACCTGCGCCAGGGGAACGGGGCGCGTGCGCCCGGTCTCGATCCGCGTCGACCCGGCGGGTCTGCTGACCTTCTCGGACGACAGCGTCGGGGACCGATGCACAAGCTCGGCTACCGGCCGTGGCGGCAACGCGTCACCAGCAAATCGCCGGGGGTGCCTGCTAGGCTCGCGCCCGTCATGGTGGATCCCATCGAAGCCGACCGGCCGCTGCGCCTCACGTGGCGATCGGTCGGCCTGTATGTGCTGCTGATCGGCGTGGGGATCGGCGGCTTCTACCTGTTCCGCCACTTCGGCCGCGACCTGGTGGCGCCTGCGCCGCCGGCGGGCGAGGCGTTCGGCAAGGGCGACGCCAAGCTGAAGTTCGACGTGCTGCTGCACGTGCTGCTCGCGCTGGCGGTGGTCATCGTCGCCGCGCGCGCTGCTGGGCAGCCTGTTCGCCAAGCTCAACCAGCCGCCGGTCATCGGCGAGGTGCTCGGCCGGCATCCTGCTGGGCCCGTCGCTGCTCGGCCGCGTGGCGCCCGGCGGTGTCCGCGTTCCTGCTGCCGCCAGCGTCGCGCCGTTCCTGGCGGTCCTCGCGCAGGTCGGCGTGATCCTGTTCATGTTCCTGGTCGGCCTGGAGCTCGACACCGCGCCTGCTGCGCAAGCGCACCCACGCCACGGTGGCGATCTCGCACGCCAGCATCGTGGTGCCGTTCGTGCTCGGCTGCGGCGCTGGCGCTGCTGGCTCTACCCGCGCCTGTCGACCAGCGACGTGCCGTTCACCGTCTTCGCGCTGTTCATGGGCGTCGTCGATGTCGGTCACCGCGTTCCCGGTGCTGGCGCGCATCCTGACCGACCGCGGCATGCCAGACACGCGCCTGGGCGTGATCGCGCTGACCTGCGCCGCGGTCGACGACGTGACCGCGTGGTGCCTGCTGGCGTTCGTCGTCAGCGTCGTCAAGGCCCGCGCCGCCGGCGGCCTGCTGACCGTTCGGCCTGACCCTCGGCTACATCGCGCGTCATGCTCGTGCTCGTGCGCCCGTTCCTGCTGCGGCGTGGTCCAGCACGCACGAGCGCAGCGGCGACGTGAGCCAGCAACGTGCTGACGGTCGTGCTGCGTGGCGCTGCTGCTCTCGGCGCTGGCGACCGAGGCGATCGGCATCCACGCGCTGTTCGGCGCCTTCCTGCTCGGCGCGATCATCCCGCACGACTCGCGGCATCGCCGCGCGAGCTGCTGCGACAAGCTCGAGGACCTCGTGGTCGTGCTGTTCCTGCCCGCGTTCTTCGCCTTCACCGGCATGCGCACGCAGATCGGCCTGGTCAGCGGCGCCGAGCGAGTGGCTGCTCTGCGGGCTGATCATCGTCGTGCGCCTGCGTCGGCAAGTTCGGCGGCAGCTTCGTCGCGGCGCGGCTGACCGGGCTCGGCTGGCGCGACTCGGCGGCGCTCGGCGTCCTGATGAACACGCGCGGGCTGATGGAGCTGATCGTGCTCAACATCGGCCTCGACCTGGGGGTCATCTCGCCGACGCTGTTCGCGATGATGGTGATCATGGCGCTGGTGACGACGATCGCGACGACGCCGATCCTGGACGCGCTCACCGGCAGGGCGCGCGGGTGCCGGGAGGCGCGGGCGCCGTGGCGAACGGCTAGCGCCGCGCGCCGACGGTGATCTCGGTGGCGACCGCGCGCGTGCCGCCGCTGGCGGCGCGCGCTTCGAGGCGCACGTAGCCGCGGCGACGGGGCCGAAGCTCGCGATCTTCATCTTGCCGTCGGCGGCCCACGTGCCTGACGTCGCCTCGGTGAACGTCGTGCCGTCGGTGCTGACCAGGATGCCGTACGACGTGATCGATCCGGGGATCACCGCCGCGTTTGTCACGTACTCGGGCACGTAGCCCAGCAGCCCGACGTCGGGCTTCGTCGCGCCGAGATCGATCGTGATCGACTGCGGCAGCGCGCCCGTCGTGCGCCAGATCGTGTAGCGGTTGTAGTCGTTGATGCCGTCGATGGCGTTGACCGCCGTGCCGCTGGTCGCGGTCGCCGTCGTCGGCGTGTACGGGAACTCGATGTGCGTCCCCTGCGCCGGCAGCACCGGGCGCGACGCGTTTCGCGACCACGCCTGCCCGACCTGGGTCAGACGGTTGACGATCGCGGTGTCCATCAGGCCCTCGCGGTTGGGCGGGCAGTTGAGCAGGAAGTTCGTCCACCGCGGCTCCAGCACGCGCAGGTGGTTGTCGACGATGTCGGTCACCGACATCAGGCCGCCGATGTTGGGTGACCAGAACCAGTCGTTGCCGCCGGTGGCGTTGATCTTCTGTTCCTGGTTGCCGGCGTAGGTGTTGCCGGCGGGGACGAAGGCGCCGCGCGGCTCTTCGAAGTTCACGATGTCCACCTCCCAGGGATCTTGAAGATGGGTGTGATCGGTCAACAGGCAGTCGGGCTGCAGCGACTTCACCAGCGCGCGGATCTCCTCGTACGCGGCTCCCTTGTGCCCCATGCGCCACGACCAGCCGTCGATGATCAGGATCGGAATCGGGCCGTAGTTGGTCAGCAGCTCGGTGAGCTGCTGGCGGACGTAAGCCATCTGGGCGGCGGTGACGGTCGTGCTGGCCGTGTTGCTGCCGCCGATGCCCTGAGTGCTGTCCCAGACGGAGTAGTAGAAGCCGGGCTGCAACCCCTTGGCGCGGAACACGTCGACGTAAGCACGCACGACATCGCCCTGCCCGTTCATCCACGGGATGTTGCGGACGCTGAAGCTGCCGACCATGCTGGGCCACAGCGCGAAGCCGTCGTGATGGCGCGTGGTCAACACGCCGTAGGTCATCTTGGCCGCGACGGCGGCGTCGGCCCACTGCGCGGGGTTGAGCCCCGTCGGGTTGAACATGTTGATGGGAAGGTTCGGCTCCGCCCACGTGCCGGTGTACGTGAGGATGCCGAAGTGAATGAACATGCCGAAGCGCAAATCGACGTAGGCGCGCTGCAGCTGCTCCAGCGGCATGCCGAGACGACCGCCCGCGCCCGCGACGCCGCCCGCCACCCCACCCGCACCGCCGCGTCCGGCGCTGCCGCCGCCGATGCCCGCGACGGCGCCGACGCCCGCAGCGCCGCCCGCGCTGCCGCCAGCACCCGCCCCGACGCCGCCTCCGCCGCCACCCGTCGTCCCCGCTGCCCCGGACCCGCCCACGCCGGCACACCGGTCGTCCCCGCGTTGCCCGCGACGCCGGTCGTGCCGCCGTTACCGCCACCTCCGGCGACGCCGGTGGTCCCCGCCTGGCCGCTGCCGCCACCGGCCCCCGCCTGCCCGGTCGCTGGTGCTGGCGCCGAACCACGACCAATCGCGACGAGCAGCAACAGCGCGCGCGAACCCAACCTGACCGGGGGCGACACAGCCGGAATTTATCAGAACCCGGACCCTTGGTGAGGAGTCCTTACGAACAGCGACGCGCCGCTGCTACTGTCGCCGCCGCTACTTGATGAGGAGGTCGTCGATGTAGACGTTGCCCGACCACGCTTCGCCCACCGGCAAGATGATCTCCGGGGCGAAGAACGCCTCGGCGCCGAACCGTTGCAATTGGTCGCCGCCAATCGGCGCGACGGGCGTGACCATCTCGAACCACTCGTTGTAGCCGCGCCACTCGGCCGGGTTCAAGCCGTCGCCCTTTTCGGTGAACGCGCGCATCCCGAACCGCGACGCCTTGCCCATCGACTGCTTGGAATCGGCCGCTCCACATACATCCAGCCGATGACGTTCAGCTCCTTCGCTGGCACGAAGCCCTGCCCGCCGCACAACACGGCGCCCACGAGCAATCCGCGCGTCATCCCCGTCCCCATCGCGACGACCGACATTCCCAGCGAATAGCGGCCCCCGTGCACCTGGCGGGTGGTGATGCCCATCGACGTTATCGCCGACGGCTCCACCATCGGCTTGATCCCGCCCCCGCTCTGGTCCTCGAAGTCCCACACCTGGCGCTGGCAGTGCGCCACGTTGGCGCCGTCGGTCGGCACGCACGCGAGGTAACCCGAGTTGCACGAGAAGCCGCACTGGCCGCTGGTGCACGTCGCGATGCCGGTCCCGGCCGCGGGCGCCGGGCAGGCGTTGCCGCACGAGCCGCAGTTGAGCACGTCGCGCTGGAGGTCCTTGCAGCCGGTCGGGCAGCTCATCTGGCCGGCCGGGCAGGTCGAGCAGTCGGTGTTGGACGGGTTGCACGCGCCGCTGGTGCAGCTCATGGTCCCCGCGGTGCACACGCCTCCCGCCGTGCACATCGCCGGCAGCGTCAGCACGCCGCCCGCGCACGACTGCCCTGCCCCGCACAGCGTGCCCGCCGTCTTGTTGGTGGTCTCCACGCACGTCTGCACGCCGGTCGTGCACGACGTCATGCCGTTCTTGCACGGGTTTGTCGGCTGGCAGGCCTGGCCCGCGGTGCACGACATGCAGCTGCCGGCCCTGCACACCAGGTTCGTGCCGCACGGGGTGCCGTCGGCGACGTTGGTGCTGCTGTCGGTGCATACCGGGCTGCCGGTGCTGCACGACAGCGTCCCGTTGTGGCAGGGGTTGGCCGGCACGCACGCGGCGCCCGCGCTGCACGTCGTGCAGTTGCCGTTCGTGCACACCATGTTGGCGCCGCAGCTGGTGCCGTTCGGCCGGTTGCCCGACTCCGCGCAAACCGGCGAGCCGGTCACGCAGGTCGTCGCGCCGGTCTTGCACACGTTCGCCGGCTGGCAGGCCGAGCCCGCGGCGCACGCGCCGCACGATCCCGCGTTGCACACACGGTCGGTGCCGCAGCTGGTGCCGTTGGCCAGGTTGCTGCCGGTGTCGCTGCAGCCGATGGTCGGCGAGCAGACGGTGACGCCGGCGTGGCACGGGTTGGCGGGGACGCACGCGGGTCCCGCCGTGCAGGCGACGCAGGCGCCCGCCTGGCAGACCAGGCCGGTGCCGCACACGCTGCCGTTGGGCTGCATTGCCCGCTTCCAGGCAGACGGGCGCGCCCGTGTTGCACGCGGTGGTGCCGCGGCGGCAGGGCTTGCCGGTGACGTTGCACGCCGCGCCGACGGTGCAGTCGGTGCACGTGCCGGCGTTGCACACGCGGTCCTGGCCGCAGGTGGTGCCGGCGGGGACGTTGGTGTTGGTGTCCATGCACGTCGGCGCCGCGCCCGTGCACACGAGCGTGCCGGTGTGGCAGCGGTTGGTGGGCTCACACGCGGCGCCCGACGCGCAGGCGACGCACGCGCCCGTCTGACAGACCATGCCCGTGCCGCAGCTCATGCCGTTCGGCTTGTTGTCGGTCTCGGTGCAGACCGGGGCGCCGGTCGTGCAGACCATGGTCCCGACGCGGCAGGGTTTGCCGGTGACGTTGCACGCCATCCCGCCTGCGCACGCCGTACAGGTGCCGTTGTTGCAAACCATGTCGGTGCCGCACTGGGTGCCGTTGGCCAGCAGGTCGGGCAGCTCGCTGCACGACATCGCGCCTTCCATGCACACGGTCGTGCCCTTGTGACAGGGGTTGCTGGTGGGGACGCAGGCGCTGCCCGCCATGCACGTCGGCGCGTCGGGTCGACGCCGCCGTCGCCGCCCGCGACGCCCGTCGGCGCGCGCCGACTGCCGCCGCCGCTGCCGCGCCACGCCGCCGGCGCGCTGCCGCCGCGACCGGCCATGCCGCCGCCGCTGCCGCCGACTGCCGTCCGGTCCGCCGTCGCTTTCGGTCAGGGGCAGCCGTCGCAGCCCCCGCACGCGTGCCAATGAATGCGACGAACAGCGCCAACGACAACACCCGGCTCGACGACGACGGCAGACATTCTCTGGCCTCCTAGAACTGCAACCGACAGGACACTCCGCGCGACACGACATCGGGCACGCAGGCGAGCGCCGACGTGGTCCCCGACTTCGCTTCTCCCGGCGACGACATCAGGAACAGCACGGCCGACGCGCCCGCCAGCACGACGCCCGCGCACGAAGCCGACAATCGCCAGCGTGCGCGCCGTGCTCGTGTGAATCCTGGATCGACTTGCAGGCGGCGTTGAGCGCGTCGGTGCCGCAATCGAGACGAGCCGTCCGGGCCCTTGTGCTCGTTGAACTCGTTCTTCTTCCTGATCGCGGCAAGCCCCTCGACGGTGCCGAAGATCAGGCCCAGCGCCGCGCCACCGGCGGCGCCCCACGCGTACGGGCGCAGGTTGGTGCCGTCGCTCGCCGGCTGGCCGCTGGTCGCGTCACCGTCGCGCCGGTGGGCGCGCGGCGTGGACGGCGTCGCCGTCGGCGAGCCCGCGGGCGTCGCCGACGCGACCGCGTCTCGGCCGGCTTCGGCATCGTCGGTGCGGGCGGCGGGCGCCGGTGTCACCGGCGTGACGACCGGCGCGGCGACCGGCTCGCGCACGAGCCGGAACGATCGTCCTCGCGCTTGCCGCCGGTGATCGCCACCGTGTCTGACGTGGCGACGTAGCCGGCGGCGCGGATCTGGATCTCGGCGCGCCCCTTGTCGAGGCGGATCGGCGCCGGCAGCGGCAGCCGGCCGACCTGCTTGCCGTTCACCCACACCTCGGCGCCCATCGGCTCGCCGGAGATCGCGAGCTCGCCGATCATCCCCTTCGCGGTCGCGAGCTGGCTCTTCAGCGTCGCCAGGTTCTTCGCCACCCACGGGTGGTCGGGCGACGATACCGCCTCGCCCAGGTAGCGCTCGGCGTCGACGTAGTAGCCCAGCGCCATCTCGACCAGGCCCAGCTGGCCCGCCGTGCGCGGCGTGCGCGACAGCTGGTACGCCTTCTCGAACAGCGGCAGCGCGCGTTCGTCTTTGCCCTGCGAGCGCAGCTCGACGCCCTGTCGGATCAGCGCTTCCGCCTCGCCGGATTCGCCCGCGGCGCGCGCTCCGCGCGTCCACGACGCCACCAGCACCAGCAACACCATCATCCGTGCGATGTGTTTCATATCAGTCGATCACCGGCACGCCCTCCGCCGCCCCGGCGCGGCTTCGCCGCTGGCGCGGGCGCCGCAGGCTTCGCGGCGGGCTTGCCGGCGGGGCGCTCGCGCTCTTGCCGTGCGAGCGGCTCTTGCTCTTGGACGAGCCGCGCGAGGCCGGCGCCTCGGCTGCGACGGCGGGCGCCTTCGGTGCGGGAGCGGCGGGTGGTGCTTCGGGCGGGCGGCGTCTTCTCGGCCGCGGGAGCTTTCGCGGCGGCCGGCGCGGCGGGCGCCGGCGGGGCGGGCGCGGGCGGCGCCGCGGGCGCGGCGGCCGGCGCGGCAGCGGCAGGCGCGGCGCCGGAGCGGTGTCGACGCCGGGTCGGAGCCGCCGCGCAGGAACAAGCACGCCGGTGACGACCGCGGCGCCGACGACGGCAGCGATGATGAAGCCCTTCATCGACTTGCGCGGCGGGCGCGACGTCGTCCAGCCCGTCCTGGTAGACCGGGTGCGACTTCGAGCTCAGCCCCGGCGGCACGGCCGCGGGCACGGCATACGCCGACGGCAGGTCGGCCTGGGTCGTGGCCGGCGACGGCGTCGCGGGCGACGGCGTCGCTGCCGGGCGCGCCCCGGGAACCGGCGACATCCCCCACTGCGCGATCGTGCGCGGCGGCGGCGTCGGCGTCTTCGACCCGGCGCCGGCCGCCGACGTGGTCGGCGGCGGCGTCGGCGTCGCGCCGGGGATCGGCAGCTTCGCCAGCCCGGGCGGCATCAGCGTCGCGGCGCGCGTCGGCGGCGACGGCGTCGGCATCACGGCGATCGACGGCCGCCCCGGCGGCACCGCGGTGTCGCTGCCGCCGACCGCAAACGCCTCTTCCCAGATCACGCGCGCGCGGCTGGACGCGAACGGCAACATCGCGCGCCCGAAGTCGTCGATGGTCGCGAAGCGCGCCTTGGCGTCGGACTTCATCGCGCGCAGCACGATCTCTTCCAGCTCCGGCGGGATGTCGGCGCGCAGCGAGCGCGGCGGCGTCGGCGTGCCGCCGACGATGCCCTGGAACACGACGAACAGGTTGTCGCCGTCGTAGGGGCGCTTGCCGGTGAGGCACTCGTAGAAGATCACGCCCAGCGCGTACTGATCGCTCTGCGAGCCGGCCGACTTGCTGTCCAGGATCTGCTCGGGCGCGAGGTAGTACGGCGTGCCGATCATCGACGCCGGTCGCGGTCAGCGTCCCCGTGCTCATCGATCCGATGACGTCGGTCCCCTTCGAGATGCCGAAGTCGAGCACCTTGGGGTGCACGCGCCGCGTCCCCGTCCCCAGGAAGATGTTCTGCGGCTTGAGATCGCGGTGCGTGATGCCGGCGCCGTGCGCCGCCGCCACCGCCGAGCAGACCGGCAGCATGATGTCGACCATCTCCTCGGACGCGGATGCGGCCCGAGGCGCTCGAGCCGCTGCGCCAGATCCTCGCCGTGCAGGAACTCCATCACCAGGTACGTCTGCCGCCGTCGCTCCCCATGTCGGTGACGTCGACGATGTGCGGGTGGCGGACGCGCGACGTCAGCTGCGCCTCGCGCAGGAAGCGGGCGCGCGCGCCGGGCACGGCGGCGATCGCCGGGCTCAGGATCTTGATCGCGACGCGCTTGCCGATCTCGCTGTGCGTCGCCTCGTAGACGGCGCCCATCCCGCCCGCCCCCAGCAGCCGTACGATCGAGTACTTGCCCAGCGTGGTGCCGGCGGCGAGCGTGGGGACCTCGGTCTCGTCAGCCGTCGGTCCCGAATTTCCCATAGTCGACAACCCTATCGTCTCGGTCGGGGGAGCAGCAAGCTTTACGGATCCGCTGCTGTTGGGTGAGCACGCAGAGCATGACAACGCCACCGCGCGCGCTTCTTCCCGCACAATCTCGTTCATGGGCATGAGCCGCGCACCGTCACCCACAGCGAGAGCTGGCACGCCTACTGATGGCGGCGAGCCGGACGCGCCACCGTGTTCACGCGGCGCCGGCATGAGCACCGAGTCCGGCCTCCCCGACTTCCGATTCCAACGGCGGCCTGTGGAAGCAGAACCGGCGCTTCGAGGAGCTGGCGTCCGTCGATGCGCTCGAGAACGCCTACGACGAGCACGTCGAGTTCTACCGCTGGCGGATCGGCATGCTCGACGGTCACGCCCCGCACGATGGTCACCGCATCGTGGCCGACTGGCAGCGCCGCGGGCTGGTCGACACCATCGTCACGCAGAACGTGGACGGCTTCCACACCCGCGCGGGCGCGACCGGCGTGCTCGAGCTTCACGGCACGCTCGCCACCGTCCGCTGCCATCGCTGCGGCGCCGAGCAACCTGCGCGGGCGTTTCTGGACGCGGACGGCACGCGCTGCGCCTGCGGCGGCAAGCGGCGTCCGGGCGTCGTGCTGTTCGGCGAGGCGCTGCCCGCGGCCGTGCTCGAGGCGGCCTGGCAGGCGGCGCGCCGCGCGCGGCTGTTCGTGGTGCTGGGCTCGTCGCTGCTGGTCGCGCCCGCGAACCTGCTGCCCCAGGCGGCGGCCGCCGCCGGCGCGCCGCTGGTGATCGTCAACCACGATCCGACGCCGCTCGACGGCGCGGCGGCGCTGGTGATCTCCGCGCCTATTGGCCAGACGCTGCGAGAGGTGGACGCGCTGCTCGCCGCAGAGCACCGATCGCTCGATGACGGCGTCGCGGACGATGGGCGGCGACCGCAGCCGGCGGTGGACCCAGACGTCGACGGTGTCGAGCGTGCCGGGCGCCAGCGGGACCGCGACCGTGTCGCCGCCGACGCGCTTGCCGTGCACGACGGTGACGCGCTGGCGCGGCCCCTCGACGAACGCGTCGACCTTGGCGCCGTCCAGCCGCGCCGCGAAACCGGAGCTTCAGCGTCCCGCCCGGCGACGCCGCGCACTCCGGCGGCAGCGTCACCCGGTAACGGACGATCCACGGCGATGGTTCGCTGATCGTGACGGCGTCGGCGTCGATCGGCGTGGTGACGACGGGGCGCGGCGGCGAGGCTGCCGCGCGAACGGGTTCCAGTCGCTCGATCCCCAGCAGCCGGCGACCGGCGCGGCCAGCGCCATCGCCGTCGCGGTCGCCATCGCCAACATGGCGCCGCTGGAACGGGCGTGCGGCGTCACGCGCCCCCTCGCGGCGCCGCCGCCTGGGCGCGGTGGAGCATCCGCGCCCCCGCCAGCAGCAAGCACGCCGACTGCCCCCAGCACGGCGACGCGCGACGGCCCGTACATGTGAGTCGTGTCGTAGAACAGCGCCTTGGTCAGCGCGACGGCCATCAGGCTGATGCCGACCTGCGCGGGCGGCGCGCTGCGCGTGCGGCCCGCGACCAGCAGCGCCAGCCCGACCGCCAGCCACACGATGGTGGGGATCAACCGGCGCACGACCGACTCGGACGCGACGCCGAGCGTGAAGAGATAGAAGTACAGCGCCCAGGTCGCGACCAGGAATGCCGCTCCGGCCGCGTACCACGTCAGGCGGCGCGCCCACCCGGAGTCGGACCAGCCGCCGCTGCTCTCGCGGATCGCGAGCGCCGCGACGCTGCCCGCGGCGGTGACCGCGAGCGCCGGCAACAGCGACGGCGACTTCAGCGCCACGTACCACAGGCCTCCCCACGCCGATACGACCAGCAGCGCCGCCGGCGCCAGCGCGGGCCAGCGCCGCGGCCACTGCAGCGCCGCCGCCGCGGATGCCAGGGCCGCGGCCGCGATCAACATGGCGGCCGGCGGCAGCGCGAGATCGCGCCACAGGAAAAACCCCGCCAGGATCAGGAAGCCGGCGCCACCCACCGCCAGCAACGTCGATTCATTCGGTTTCGTCCCCTGCTGCTCGTTCATGGCATCGCCTCCGCAGCCAGACTGCGCGGGCGGCGTGGACGCGCTGCGGTGGCCGCGGTGAACGAGGCCAGGACTGATGGTGGCAAGGGCGTGGCAAGCCTGTGGCAGCCGGCGCGACGAACGCGAGACAAAATCCCGCAGCCCCTGGTAGACCGAGTCCGGGACGAGATGAAGCGCGGGTCGGCATCAGACCGCATCGCCGGGATCGGCACGTCGATCTTCACCGAGATCACGGCGCTGGCGGTCCAGCACGAGGCGGTGAACCTGGGCCAGGGGTTCCCCGATTTCCCCGCCCCCGAGTTCGTCAAGCAGGCGGCGGCGCGCCACATCCGCGACGATCGCAACCAGTACGCGGCCAGCGCCGGCGTGCCGCGGCTGCGGCGCGCGCTGGCCGACGACTGGCGCCGCGAGCACCCGGACGCGCGCGCCGTCGATCCCGACGCCGAGATCACCGTGGCCAGCGGCGCGACCGAGCTGCTGCACGACGCGATCATGGCGACGGTGAACCCCGGCGACGAGGTGATCGTCTTCGAGCCCGCGTACGACGCGTACGCGCCCGACGTCGCGATGGCGGCGGGCGTGATCCGCCCGGTGCCGCTCGCGCCGCCCGACTGGCGCTTCGATCGCGATCGGCTGGCGGCGGCGTTCGGGCCGCGCACGCGCGCGCTGATCCTGAACACGCCCCACAACCCGACCGGCAAGGTGTTCACGCGCGCCGAGCTGGAGGTGATCGCGGAGCTCTGCATCCGCCACGACGTGCTGGTCATCAGCGACGAGGTCTACTCCGAGATCGTGTTCGACGGCGCCGCGCACGTCCCGATCGCGACGCTGCCCGGGATGGCGGAGCGGACGATCACCATCCGCAGCATGGGAAAGACGTTCAGCGTCACCGGCTGGAAGGTCGGCTGGGCGATCGCGCCGCCGCCGCTGTCGGCCGCGATCCGCGCCGTGCATCAGTTCGTGACGTTCACGAATTCGGCGCCGTTCCAGGAGGCGCTGGCCGACGTCCTGCCGGCCGCAGCCGGCAACGGCTACTACGCCGAGCTGCGCGCCGACTACGCCCGCCGGCGCGATCTGCTGGCGCAGGTGCTGCGCGACGCGGGGCTGGCGCCGCTGCCCATCGGCGGCGCGTATTTCCTGCTCACCGACATCGCACCGCTGGGCTTCGCCGACGACGTCGCGTTCTGCCGCGGGCTGGTCACGGGCGCCGGCGTCGCGGCGATCCCGACGTCGGTGTTCTATCAAGACCCGACGGGCGCCCCCCGACTCGCACGCTTCTGCTTCGCGAAGCGCGACGCGACGATCCTGGCGGCGGCGCCGCGGCTCGCGCGCGGTTTCACGTTACCGGGCCGCTGACCGCACGCACGAAAGCGTGACGCCGCGGCGGCAGCGCCGCGGCTTCGGCGGGGGCACCAGTTTTGCTGTTGCGATTCCGTGGCGGCATGGCATGGGCGTAGGTCAGCGGATGATGTGGCGGGCGCTCCTGGTCGGCATCGCGATCGGGATCGGGGGTTGTGACGATGACGGCGGTCAGATCCCGGTCGACGGCGGCGTCGCCGGCCCCGACGGCAGCACGGTGGTGACCGACGGGGGCGGAACCGGTCCCGGCGTCAGGCCCATGCCGGCGGGCGACATCTTCGACGACACGCTCGTGCACGAGATCGCGCTGACGATGTCGCCCGATGACTGGCAGTCGATCATTGACGACACGCGTGGCGACGAGTGGCGGCACGCGACGATCACCTACGACGGCGTCGTCATCGACGACGTCGGCGTGCGCCCGGCGGGCGAGTCGTCGCGCATGCCCGGCAACCCCAAGCAGGCCATGCGGGTGAAGTTCGACGCGTTCCCGGGCATGGGCCACTTCGCGAGCAAGAAGGTGATCAAGCTCGACGGCTTGCCGGCCGACCTGTCGATGATGCGCGAACGACTCGCGTTCTCTGTGTTCCGGACGCAGGTCCCGACGCCGCGCGAAGCGGCCGGGCGCCTGACCGTCAACGGCGACCTGCGCGGCCACTACACCGTCATCGAGGTGTGGGACTCCGAGTCGATCGAGGAACAGTTCTCCATGCCCACCGGCCCGCTGTACCGGATACGCGGCCTGCGGCAGGGGGCGATGCCGGAACAGGGCGACCCGTACCTGTACCGCGGCCCCGACGTCGCGACCTACGTACCCTACCCGTGGGAGCCACACATCATGAACGCCACCCCTGGCGACGACATCATCCCGATGATGCTGAACACGATGGCGTCGGGAGCGGCGGGGCTGGAAGCGACGATGGACATGGACCGCCTGCTCGGTTACCTCGCCTGCAACACCGTCGTCATGAACACGGACGGCCTGGCGGGTGACAGCGACATCGAGGACCACTTCGAGTACTTCGACCCGTCGACGGGAAGGTTCGTCGTGTTGCCCTGGGACTCCGACAACACGTTCGGCTCGGTGGGGGAAATGCCAGACCGTTACCTCTACGCGCGCTTCAGCCGCAGCACGCCGGCGCGCATCGTCCGCGACGACGCCGCCCTGCGCCAGCGCTACGAGGACAGGATCCGCGCCGTCATGGCGGCGGTGCCGATCGCCACGCTTCACGCCGAGGCCGATCGCATCTACCAGCAGATCCACGACGTCGTGTACGCCGATCCGGCGAAGCCGTTCTCGAACGACGCGTTCGAATGGGGCTACAACTACGTCAAGACGTTCGCGGCGCAGCGCTACGACTTCCTGCGCAGCCAGCTCGGCAACTGAGGCACACCCGGCAGCGCCGTCACGAGGTCAACGCGTGGGGGCGGCGAAGCGGACGCCGGCCAGCACGCGCAGCTCGGGGAGCGGCAGCTCGCCGCCGGTCGCGGCGGTCACCATCGCGAACAGCGACACGGGACGGTCGTTGAGCGCGATGGGCGTGACCTCGATGTCGCCGTCGACGCGGAACGTGCGCTCCCAGCCGCGCGCGCCGGACCAGCGGTGCGACGCCTCGCCGCGCAGGCCGCCCGCCGCCAGGCCGTCGGCGCGCTCGGCGTGCAGCGCCACAGACAGCGTCGACATCGGCGACACGCGGTGGTCAGCCTGCACGGCGCCCGCGGCGTCCTTCGCCAGCCCCACCTCGTAGCGCCCACCGACGCCGATCGCCAGCCACCGCCCCGCCTGCCGCGAGCGCCAGAAGTCGGTCAGCACCTCGGCGTCGACGACGCCCGCGTTAACCGGCGGGCCGCCGACCTCCGGCCAGATGCCGCCGCGAAACTGGCCGACCTCGACGCGCAGGCCGACGTCGAACGGCAACGCGACCGCGACGGGCGGATTGAAGGGCAGCGTCAGCGTCCCCTCGCGCGACTGGCGCAGGTAGAGGCCGCGATACAGCACGCCGTCGAACGTCACGTCGCGCGTGTCGCTGGCCGGGCGGAAGCGCACGCGCGCGATCTCGTGGTTCTTCTTCCAGTGCACGTCCCAGCCCGGCGCCGGGCGATCGGAGCGGTGAAACAGGCCGACCTCCAGCGCCAGCCCGGGCGTCTCCAACCCGACCGCCCGGTCGGCGCGCGACGCCGCGGCCACGCCGAAGATCAGGCGCTCGCCGGGGTCGAAGCGCACGCGGTAGCGCGCGCCGGTCGCGTCCGTGATCCAGACCGGCGGCGGTGCCGCCTCCCCGTCGGCCGCCGCCGGTCTGGCTCCACCGAGCAGCAGGAGCAGCAGGAAGATCGTCGCGGCGCCGGAGCGCATCGCGGTTCTCCGTCGTCCTTCCCTACTGCCCTACTGCGCCGCCAGCGTCGGCCGCGAAACCGGCGGCGCGAAGAACGACATGCGGATGCCGGCCATGCCCGTCCACGCGACCCGCGCCGCCGGCACACCGGCGATCACCTCCTGCGCGTCGTCGCGCACACACGCCGACCCCGCCAGCCGCAGCGACACCGGCTGGTCGTTGATCGCCATGATGATCGCCTCGTACGCCGCCTCGGCGTTCGCCAGCCAGTCGCCAGGCAGCGGCTGCGCCTGCCAGCTCGCTGAGCGCAGGAAATCGCCCCGCAGGCGGAACGTGAGCTGCTGCATGGCGCGGTGGCCCATGATGAAGTTCCCCTCCAGCGTCCCCTGCGGCAGCAGACCGACGTAGCGGGTCTCGTCGCCCCACGCGCCGATGCGCATCTCGACGCCAGGCCCGACGCGCAGGCGCACGTACGAACGCAGGTCCGCCGACTGCCACAGATCCAGCGTCGCCTGGACGTTGCCCAGCGTCAGCACGTGTTCGCCGGCGATGCCGCGCGGCGCGACCTCGAAGCGCAGCGCCTCGGTGTAGATGCCGACGTTCAGATACAGGTCGCGGCGCGCCGGCTCGCGGAAGAACGTCGTGATTCGCAGCATCGGATGCTGGTAGCGGTGCGACATGTCGTAACGGAATCCGACAACGTCGAGTCCGAACGAGTGCAGCCGCACCTGGCCGTCCAGCACGCGGAACCGGTGGCGCGTCCTGCCGTCCGGCGCGAGCTGGTCCCACGCGGCGCCGAAGTCGAACGCGGCCGGCGAGATCTCCGTCTCGCCGGTCGGACGCAAGCGCGGCGCGTAGCCGACGCCCAGCCAGACGCGCCGCCCGAAATCGAACGACACCTGCATCATCCGCCCCTGCCGATCGCGATAGAAGCCCCACGGCACCTCGCTGCTGATCACCTCGGCGGGCTCGCTGTCCGCGTCGTCGGCTTCCGGTGCTCGTGGTCGTCGTCGCGGTCGCGCCCGCCGCCGCGGCCGCGCCAGGGCTGACCGTCAGATCCGGCTGCTCGTCAGCCGCCGCGGCATTTCCCGCCGCCACCAGGACTGCGGCCGCCGCCGCGACCTGCCATCCCTTCGAGAAGATATTCATGGCGATTTGCTGTCAGCAATGTGAATGCCGCTGAAAGCGTGCGCGTGCTCGCGCCCGTCGCGTGAGGCGACGCACGCGTGTGTGCAAACCGCGACGGCGTCGGGCACGCGGCGGCACACGATGACGGCCGTCACCTGCAATCAGACAATCTGCTCGCCGACGCATACAGATCGTCGGCGGTTGTCGTTCGCCGCCGACGCCAGGGCTATCGAATCAAATCGGCATCTTGCGATGTCCACTCGGTTGGCCCGGTCGTTGCTCTACATCCCCGTCACAGGGGGAACGAAGACATCATGAGTACCAACAGCTGTTCGATTTTCGCGGGGCTGGCGGCGATCGCGGTTGCGGCGATCATGGGCGGGGGATGCGGCGTCACGGGCGCCGCGGGTCATTCACACGGGCGCGGAAACGACGTCCGCAGCATGGCGCGGATGAACGCCACGACCGGCCCGAAGGTGGTCGTGGCCGGCCCGGCGCGGCTGCTGCACGTCGACGTCCACGGTGAGCGCGCGTTCACGATCTACGCCGTCGCCCGCCAGACCGGGACCGACGCCGACTGCCTGGCGGCCGGGGCCGCGCCCGCCATCTCGGTGGCGCGCGCCAGCCGGCGCCGCCCGCTGGATCTCGACGTGCCCGCCGGGCAGGTCATCTGCCTCGCGAACGCCGCGGACGCGACCGACGGGCGCGGCGCCGAGGTGCGGTGGCACGCGCGGCGCGGCGCGCCCGAGCCGGGTGTGCTCTACGCCGACAATCACTGACCGGTCTCCTGACCGGTCTACTGACCGCTTTGGGGACGGTCGCGAAACAGGATGCGCATCAGCTCGGCGAGCTGGCTCTTGGCGACGGTCATCGATTGTCCGATGGCCTGCGCGAACGCCCTCGCCGAGGCATACCGACCCGCGGGATCGATGGACAACACGTTGCGCAGCACCTCGGGCCCGGGCTGCGGCAACGCGCCGATGCGCGCCAGGTGCTCGGCCGTCGGCCCGGTGGCTGCCTGGTAGAGGATCTCGCCGGAGCCGCTGCCCCGGTAGAACGGCTCGCCGGTGAGCAGGTCGAACATCACCAGCCCCAGCGAAAACAGATCGGAGCGGTTGGAGACCTCGCCGCCGCGCGCCTGCTCGGGCGACATGTAGCCGACGTTGCCCTTGACGTTCCCCTCGCGCGTGCGCGACACGCGCTCCGTCGCCTTGACGATGCCGAAGTCGAGCAGCTTCACCTCGCCTTCGAAGCTGACCATGATGTTTGTCGGCGACACGTCGCGATGGATGATGCCCAGCGGCCGGCCGCCGGGATCGGTGCGGTCGTGCGCATAGCCGAGCGCCGCCAGCACCTCGTGCGCCATGTAGAAGACGAACGCGGCCGGCAGCGGGCGGCCGAACTTCTCGGCGTGGGACGCCGAGATCGCCGCCAGCGTGTGGCCCGAGACGTACTCCGCCGCCAGGAAGTACCCGTCGCCGACCTTGCCGAAGTCGGACACGGTCACGATGTTCGAGTGCGTCAGCACCGAACCTAGCTTGGCCTCGTCGATGAACTGCGCGACGGCGTCGGGGTTGAGCGCCAGGTGCGGCCGCAAGCGCTTGATGACGACCAGCCGTTCGAAGCCCTCGGCGCCGCTCATGATGGCGGTGAACACCTCCGCCATGCCGCCCTCGCCGATGCGTTTGAGCAGCGTGTAGCGGCCGAACTGCTGCGTGCTCTCGGCGGCCAGCGCCGTGGCCGCGGCGGAGCCGCGCGACAGCGGGATCTCGGCGGCGCTCATGGGCGCGCGCCCGGGCGGCGGGTTGAGCGGCACGACGCGCGACACGGGTGCGCGGGACCCTGTGGCATCGCAGCCCGCGCATGCGCCCCGCCGGTGGTGAACGCCGGCGCCGGTGATCCGTCGTCGCGGCGCGGCGGCGCCGGACGAGCGGGATCGCGCCCGCGATGAACAGCAGCGCGCCCAGGCCGGCGCTGCCCCACGCCGCGGGCTCGGGCAACGGCCGCGCCCCCTTCTCCGCCATCCCCACCACCCACAGGCCGTCGCCGAACGCGACCGCCGCGCCCGCCCACTCGCCGGACGGATCGACGAACGTCCCCGCGGCTTCGCCGCCGACGAGCTGCGCGGCCGCGGCGGCGCCTGCCGCGTCGCCCGCCGACGCGCGGATCCGCTTGCCGTCCGAGATCGCGACCGCGACGGTGTTCGGTGCGCGCAGCGCGGCCAGCGCCGCGTCGTCCACGCGCCGGCCCAGCACCATCGTGAAGTCGTCGCCCGACTTCCGCAGCCGGTAGGTGCCGGCCGCGACCGCCAGCAGCTGGCCCGCCGAGTCGACCGCCTGCGCGGACGGAACGCGCTCGGTCGCCTTCTTCACGACGGCGGGCTCGATGCCGCGCGCGACGACGATCTTGTCGCCGCGGATGACGGCGACTGCGTGATGGCGGAAGTCCTCCCACCACTCTTCGGTCTGGAACAGATCGTCGAAGGTGCCGCGCGTCGACGCGATTGTCCAGCGCCGCGCGCAGCTCGGGAATCGCGGACGCCTTCTCGAGCTGCGCGGCCACGTCAGCGCGCTGGGTGGCCGACGCGGGTGGTCAGCGTCTGGCCGATGCCGGTGGCTTGATCGCGGGCGGCGCGGCCCTGCGCCGCCCGCTGCTGGGTGATCGTCAGGCCGACACCGATACCTACGACGCCCACGAGCATGAGCGCCGCGCTCAGGCCCCACGACCCCTTTTTATCGGACATGTTCGATGGTTCAGTCCTGCCGCGGATAGCTGTCGTAGTTGGTCCGGTCCTTCTTCTTGTGCGGCCCGCGCGGCTCGACCTGCAAGGTGAATGTCGCTTCCGCGCCGTGCGCCGTCAACTCGACGTTGTTTACAGCGGGATTGGCGTCCTGCGTCCAGGCGATCACCCGCCGTGATCCGAGCGGAACGTTCTCCAGGCGGAACGAGCCGTCGGGAGCAGCCTTGACGTAGTAGCCGTTGGGCACGACCAGCACGGCGGCGCGCATCTGCGAGTGCATGTTGCAGAACACCTCGACCACGCCCGGTTTGTTCAGCGTCACGGTGCCGGGCTTTTCCCCCTGGCGGTAGCTACCGAGGTCGAACGGCTGCACGGGCGAAGACGAAAACACGTTGTGGTACACGGGGTCCATGTTCGGGAAGGTGACGCGTGTCCCCTTCTGCACCACCAGCGACGCGGGGACGAACGCCTTGTTCTCCTGGCGAATCTCGACAGCGCGGCCGTGCACCGCCGCGGCCTTCACGTTCTCCACATAGACATAAACGGGACCTTGGGCCTTGCCCTTGATGTCGACGCGGCCGGTGATGTCGCCGGTGGTCGCGCGCGACGCCGGCGACCGGGCGCCCGCCGCTGCCCCCTTCGCCGCATCGCGTTCCGCGGCGCCCGCCGGCGCGCCAGCCGCGGGCGGCGCCAGCGACGGCGGGGGCGGCGGCAGCGACGCGCCTGGCCGGCCCATGGCGTGAATCAGCTTCAGCAGGTACTGGTAGCGCTGCTCCTCCATCTCGGTCAGCCGCATGATCAGCTCGCGCTGGTCTTCGAGCTGCTGCTTCATCGCGGCGATGTCCTTGTCCCAAGGTTGCGCCTGCGCCGACGGGCGGGCCGGCGTCGGCCCCTGGGCACGCGCGGGCGACGTCCCCGCGCCCGCCGTCACCAACGCCGCCAGCGCGGTGGCGACCAATCGTCATGTGGCTTCTGCTAACGCTCTTCATGGTGGTCCTCTGTTTCATTTGCCCCAGCTCATCACCAGCGACGTCGTGAACACGTCGTTGGCGATCGTGGGCACGCCGCCGTATTCGCCGTTGTGCAGGTACTCCGCCTTGGCGACGATGTTCTCGTTGATCGGGCACGCGCAGCCCCGCCGTCAGCCGCCAGGACTTGGTCACGTACAGGCGTTCGGCGCCTTCGGCCAGCGTCGGGTCGCCCAGAAACACGAGCGCGTCGCGCATCTCCGCGCGCACCAGCACGCCCAGGAAGCGCGACACCAGCCCGGTCAGCGTCACGTAGCCGCCGTTGTTCAGGCGCAGTCCGTAGACGCGGCGCGCGAGATCGACGGGAGGACCGACCTCGCCGTCGGAGCTGCCGCGCAAGTACTCGGCCCCGAGGCGCCACCAGCGCCACGTCACCTGCAGGTCGGCGCCCGCGAACCAGATCGGGTGGGCGCTGTCGAGCGCGCGATCCTGCGCGCCGTACATCCCCGACACGCCCAGCTCGATGCGCACGGGCAGCGGCAGCGCGATCGCCAGCCGGCCGCTGGCGGTCTTGCCGGCGTTGCTGTCGGTCTCGTCGTAGAAGTGAAACGGCTCGATCACCGACGAGCCGTTGGTCAGCGCGCCGGCGATGATCAGCCAGTCGCTGTCGCCGAACCGGCTGCGGAACTTGAGCCCGACCGGCGTGCCGGTGGTGTAACGCGCGATCAGCGACGGCGTGATGCCGAAGCGGCGGTTCGCCTTGCGCTCCGGGTACTCGATGCCGATCACCGATTCGAACTTGCCGACGTAGATCGACGTCTTGCGCAGCACGCCGACCTTCCACTCCAGCGACAGCAGGTCGACGTCGAACGCGTCGCCGAAACGGAAGTCGGTGCCGGTGCGCGGCAGGAAGTTCACGCTGCCGACGCCGACGACGTTTTCGGCCAGCGTCGAGTTGAGCGTCAGGTTGAGCTCGTTGGCGATGAAGCTGGGCGCGCCGTTGGAATCGATCAGGTCCTGGCGGGTGACGCCCGGCGGATTGCCCAGGTCGGCGGGCTCGCCGCGCGAGTTGATCGCGGGCGCCAGGATGTCGCCCAGAAATATCCAGTCGTAGATGACCGAAGTACTGCGGGAAGGCGCGCGTCGCCATCGGGCCGACGTCCTGCACGTAGCCGACGCCGTCGCCGACGGGGACGAAGAAGCCGACGTCGCCGTAGCCGGACACCGTCACCGACGGCGTGCTGCCCGTGACCACGCCGCGTAGCTGGCGCACCTCTTCCTGCAACTCGCCCAGTGTGGGCGCCGGCTCGTCCTCGGCGGGCTCGGTCGGCGTCCGCGGCGGCGGCGAGGGCGGTCCGCCCGCGTCGCCGGGGGCGAGCGGCGAGACCGGTTGGCCCTGGGCGTGCGCTGGTGCGGCGGCGCCGCCGGCGAGCAACGCGACCGACAGCAACAGGCAGAGAACAGGCCGAACCGCGGTCGGACGACGTTCATCGCCGGAGCCTGCGCACGTGGCATCGACGGGTGCGCCGGTGAGCGATCGAGGAACGCGACGAGGTCGGCGGACTCGGTCGGCCGACAGACGCGATCGGCTTGAGCTGCGCCGCGGGAACGCCGACGCAACTCGCCGGTCGCGGCGCGGCCCCCGGTGTTGTAGTGCCAGACGACGTCTTCCAGCGTCGCCAGCGCGCCGTCGTGCATGTACGGCGCCGTCAGCGCGACGTTGCGCAGGCTGGGCGTCCGCCACGCTCCCTTCGAGCGCTTCGGTCTCGCGGCTGCGACATCAGGTCGCGAGTCCGATACGCACCGAGGTGTCGCTGCTGGGTCGTCGCTGAACGTGCTGCGTGCGCAGCCAGCTCTTGCGGCGCATGTCGCTCTGCAGGCGCCGCAAGTCCTTCGCAGCGCGCCCCAGGGCGCGCAGCGCGGTCCGTCGACGCAGTCGCACACAGAGCGGTCGGCATTCGCTCGGCGCACAGCGACGTCGTCGGCACCGCCACGCCCGTCTGCGGAACGCCGATGTTGTGGAACTGCTTCGTCGGTCAGCTGCGGTCCGTTGTGGCAGTCGATGCACGCCGCCTTGCCCACGAACAGCCGCGCGCCCCGCTTCGCCGCGCCCGAGATGACGGTCGAGCTCCTTGCCGGCGCGTGACGAACCGCGTCGAAGGGCGAGTCGATGCTGATCAGCTGGTATTCGTAGGCCGCGATCGCCTTGCCCCAGTTCACGAGCACGCGATTGACCGTGTCCTGATCGCTGGCCTTCATCGTCCTCCCAGGCGCCGTCATGCGCGCCGCGCGGCCTTGGGCTTGCCGGCCAGGGGAAAGCGCGTCGACATCGGCGCCGATGGCGGGGTCGAGCGGACCGAACACCGCCTCGTAGTCGGCTGCTGTAGACATCGAAGATGCGATGCGGCCAGCGCCAGCCGGTTGCCGTTCATCGTCGTCGTGCTCTCCGCGACGACGACGTTGAGCGCCCACAGCGAATCGATGCGGCCGTTCCAGAACACCACCCGGCGGTAGGCGCTGTTGAGCGTCGTCAGCGAGTTGACGTCCGTCCAGCCGGCGCCGACCGAGACGTGCCCGGGGACGGACGTGGCGTCTGCTCCCCCGCGCGCGGGGTCGTGGCAGGTCGCGCACGACACGCGCGGTCTCGCCGTTCGGGCCCACTGGCGGCCGAGCCGGCGGCGAATCACGCCCGATGGCGTCTTTCTGCGTCACGCCGCCCGAGAATTCCCGATGTCGAAATACAGCCGCTTGCCCAGGGCCGACAGCGTCCGGCTTGTCGAAGTACACGTTCGACCTGTCAGGCGGCGGAGGCGGCGGGTTGGCCAGCGACGCGACGCGTTTCCACTCCGCGTCCGTCCATTCGCAGCGGGAATCGCCGCAGAACCAGTCGTCGGCCAGGTCTCCGCAGCCCGCCACCAGCAGAGCCACCGCCAGCCACTTTCCGGTTCCGCTCATCAGCGCGGCAGTGTAGTGAACAGACATGGGGAGTTGTCAATTTGTGGGTGGCGCATCTCTTCACGCCGGCTCAGCAAGCGGCGATCCACATCGCGGGTGGCGGGGCGGGTCGGCTTCGCGCTTCAAGTTGCGCGAGTCGAGCGGACAACTTGTAGCGCCGTCCTACAACTTGTCGGACGCCGGCGGCCGACTGGTCGCGGCCGCGATGCTGGCACGCTACTGGCTCTCCGCCCTGGCTTCGTGACCCAAATCGTGCGCTCGCTGACCACGCTATTCGACACGCGGCTGGAGAGCCCCCCGGTGGTGCTCCAGCTGATGGTCATGGGTTCGGACCTGTTCGCCGCCATGCCGCTGCCCAAGACCGGCAACGTCACCATCGGTCGCGCGGACAACGCCGACGTCGTCATCACCGACCCGCTCGCGTCCCGACTGCACGCCCGGCTGCATCTGAGCGATGGCGGGCTGATCGAGATCGAAGACGTCGGCAGCATCAACAAGACGAAGGTGCGCGACGTGCCGCTGACGCCGGGCGAGCGCGTCGCCGTGCTGCCCGGCGAGGCGATCACCATCGGCTCGACGATCCTGATGGTGCAGGAGATGCGCGCCAGCGCGCGCCCGCGCCGCGTCTGGCCGCACACGTACTTCGAGGCGCGCACCGAGGAAGAGTGCCTGCGCTCCGCCGAGACGCGCGCGCCGTTCGTGGTCACGCGCCTGTCGGTCGACGGCAACGCGCCGGCGGGCGCCGTCGCGGACACCATCGCGCCGGCGCTGCGGCCGTCGGACATGCTGGCGCTGTTCGCGCCCAGCGAATACGAGCTGCTGCTGCCGACGACGAACGCCGAGCTGGGCGTCGCCATCGCCCAGGACATCGTGGCGCGGCTGCGCGCGATGGGCATCAGCGCGCGCACCGGCCTCAGCAGCTACCCGCGCGACGGCCAGACGCCCGAGACACTGGCCGGGCGGGCGAGCGAGCGCCTGCGCGGCATCGAGAAGCCCGTCGTGGCCGGCGACAAGGTCATCGTCGAGGACGCCCGCATGCGCAGGCTGTACCAGCTGGCGCGCAGCGCGGCCGCCGGCGTCATCAACGTGCTCATCGTCGGCGAGACGGGCGTGGGCAAGGACGTCATGGCGGAGGCGATCCACCGCATGTCGCCGCGCGCGAAGGCGCCGTTCCTGTCGCTGAACTGCGCGGCCGTGTCCGAGGGCCTGCTGGAGAGCGAGCTGTTCGGCCACGAAAAAGGGGCGTTCACGGGCGCGACCGAGGCCAAGGCCGGCCTGCTGGAGACGGCGCCGGGCGGCACCGTGTTCCTCGACGAGATCGGCGACATGCCGCTGCAGCTGCAGGCCAAGCTGCTGCGCGTGATCGAGACGCGCCAGCTGTCGCGCGTCGGCAGCCTGAAGACGCGCGCCATCGACGTGCGCTTCGTCGCGGCGACCAACCGCAACCTGGAGGCGGACATCGCGGCCGGGCGCTTCCGCCGCGATCTGTACTACCGGCTGAACGGCATGTCGCTGCAGATCCCACCGCTGCGCGAGCGCCGCAGCGAGATCGTGCCGCTGGCGCGTTCGTTCCTGGCGCAGTTCGCGACGCAGTCCGGCCTGCCGGCACCGCCGCCGCTGTCGGACGAGGCGGCGCACCTGCTCGAGGTCTACCCCTGGCAGGGCAACGCGCGCGAGCTGCGCAACGTCATGGAGCGCGCGCTGCTGCTGTGCGAGGGCGACGCGATCAGGCCCGAGCACCTGCCGCTGGAGGCGATGGCGGCGAACTCGATCTCGTTCGCCCCCACCGAGTCGCCGGCGCCCGCGGCGCCGTACGCGCCCGGGATGATCGGCGGCGGCGGTGTCGCCGGAAGCGTCGACGATCGCGACTACGTCATGCGCGTGCTGAACGAGCACGCCGGCAACCAGAGCCGCGCCGCCAAGGCGCTGGGCATCGCGCGCAGCACGCTCATCGCCCGCCTCGAAGCCTGGGGCATCCCGCGCCCGCGCAAGTGACGTAGCCGGCACGACCGTTGCTTCGTCGGACGCGCATGCGCACCGTCTACGGCTTGTCGATCGCGACTCTGATCGCCGCCTGCGTCCCCGGGCTGCCGACCGGAGAGCTCGACCCACAGTCGACAGGAGCCGCGGGAACCGACGGCTCGGGAGCGGGCGGCATGGCCGCCAGCGGCAACGCGGGACAGGGGCTCGCCAGCGGCGGCAGCGGCGGCGGCGCCGACTGGCCCGTGACGTGCGATCCGGGATGCGTACCGCCGCCTGGCTGTAGCAACCCGGTCTCCTCACCCAGCCCGGTCTCCGGATTGGAGACGGCGTGCACGACTCTGGATCCCTTCGAAGGCCGCGACGGCGGCTGGTACGTGGCGGCGGCCGACGGCACGATGATCACGCCCAGCCCAGGCAACCAGTTTCAGGTCGCCTGCACGGGGGCCGCGGGGAGCTGCTTTTCGGCCTGTATCAGCGGCAGGCTGTCAGGAGGCGGCTACCCGTGGGCGATGCTGGGCATCGCGCTGCGCAAGGACGCGCGCGCATACGACGTGAGCCAGTACAGAGGGATCTCGTTCTTTGTCACCGGATCCGTCGGCAGGAATTCGAACCTGTCGTTCAGGGTGCCGCAGGTCGCGGACACCATGGTCGGCAACGGCGACGGCGCCTGCACGCAAGGCTGCTTCGACGCATACATGACGCCGCTGTTCGACTTCCGCCCGCAGCCTGTCGACTGGTGGGAGCCGCGCCAGATCGAGTTCACGGAGCTGCGCCAGCAGGGCTTCGGCACGCCCGCGCCGTGGGATCCGACGAGCGTGATCGGCTTCCACTGGCAGGTGAGCGCCAACAGCGAGACGGTGGTCGACGAGCCCTTCATGGTCTGCATCGATCAGGTCGATCTCGTGCGCTGACGATGCGCGCATTGGCCGCCCGACAGGTTGTCGTCCGACAAGTCGTCTGACCGAACGACAACTTGTCGTCCTGGACAGCGGGATCGGCCCGCCGTCACGTGCGGCACGGACGTTGCTGAAGGGTTGCGCGGCAGCTTCACAGCCCACGCCCCAGCAAAAGGACAAACTCCTCATGACGACCAGACTCACAAGAGACGCGCGCTTCGTTCTCAGCGCTGCTGATCGCGAGCGCGATCGGTTGCGGTGACCCAGCACCCGGCACACCCGGCGCCGGCGGCAGCGCCGGTGGCAGCACCGGCCTCGGCGGCGCCAGCGGCCTCGCCGGCATGAGCGGCAGCGGCGGCGACGGCAGCATGGCCGGCACCACCGGCACCGCCGGTGCGGGTAGCGCAGGCACGGGCGCCGGTGGCGGCAACGCGGGCACCGGCGGTGGCGGCACCGGCGGCAGCGACCCGCTGGTCGGCGTGCTGACGCCCGCGGAGGCGGCGAAGGCGCACACGCTGTCGCCCCTGCCCGCCGTCCCGGCGAACTCGACCAACCAGTACGCCGACAACGAGGCGGCCGCGACGCTGGGTCAGAAGCTGTTCTTCGACAAGCGCTACTCGGGACCGCTCACGGTCGCCGACGACATGATGAACGGCGGCCTCGGCGCGGCGGGCGAAGCGGGCAAGATCGCCTGCGCCAGCTGCCACCTGGGACGCGGCCTGGACGACCAGCGCTCGCGCCCGAACAACGTCTCGCTGGGCGCCGACTTCCTGTCGCGCAACGCGCTGCCCATCGTCAACTCCAGCTTCTACCGCTGGACGAACTGGGGCGGGCGCTTCGCCGCGCCGTGGGAGCTGCCCATCGCCGTCGTCGAAAACGCCAAGAACATGAACGGCGACCGCATGCGCGTGCTTCACCTGATCTTCGACAAGTACAAGGCCGAGTACGAGGCGGTGTTCGGCGCGCTCGAGCCCGCGATCGGCACCGACGCGGTCCGCTTCCCGGCCAGCGCCAAGCCGAAGGCGGCGGGCGCCGTCGACGGTCCGTGGGAGATGATGACCGACGCCGATCGCACCATCGCCAACCGCGTGTTCGTCAACTTCGCCAAGGCGCTGGAGGCGTATCAGCGCCGGCTGGTCAGCCGCAACGCGCCCTTCGACAAGTTCGTCGACGGCGACGTCACCATGCTGGCCACCAGCGAGGTCCGCGGCTTCAAGCTGTTCGTGGGCAAGGCCGGCTGCGTCGGCTGTCACACCGGGCCGCACCTCAGCGACGGCGCGTTCCACAACATCGGCGTCGCGCAGACGGGAGCGCACGTCCCCGCCGCCGACAACGGCCGCTTCGCCGACGTCCCGCCGCTGCTCGCCAGCGGCATGAACGTCGACAGCGTGTTCAGCGACGACCGCGCGTCCGGCCGCCTGACCGGCCTGACCGCCACGCCGGCCGACGACACGAAGGCGGCGTTCCGGACGCCGTCCTTGCGCGGCGTCGCCGAGACCGGCCCGTACATGCACGCCGGCCAGCTGGCGACGCTGGACGACGTCGTCGCGTTCTACGATCGCGGCGGCGACACGCCGTCCGCGGGGACGAAGGACGTTCTGATCAAGCGGCTGTCGCTGACGGCGCTTGAGCGCGCCGACCTGGTGGCGTTCCTGCGCACGCTCAGCGGCGACGCGGTCCCGATGGCGCTGGTGACCGACACCTCGGCGCCGTAACGGACGACGCGGCAACGCCGGTGCTACTGCCGTAGCACCGGCGTGACCGCGAGCGTGTGCCGCTCGCTGCCGCGCAGCACGACCACCGGCACCTCGTGCCCCGCCTGCTCCTCGGTCAGCAGCTTGTGCAGATCGTCCATGCCCGCGATCGCGTTGCCGTCGAAGGCGACGATCATGTCGCCGTCACGCAGACCGGCGCGCGCGGCCGGACCGTTGGGCTCGACGCCGACGACGAACACGGCGTTCTCGCGCGGCAGCTCGTGATAGCGGACGACGCGGCGGTGCAGCGGCACGTTCTGACCGGCGACGCCCAGGTACGCGCGGCGGATGCGCCCCTCGTGGATCAACTTGGCGACCACGAAGCTGGCGGTGTTGCTCGTGATCGCGAAGCAGATCCCCTGCGCCGGCAGGATCATCGCCGTGTTGACGCCGATGACCCGCCCGCGCGAATCAACCAGCGGCCCGCCCGAGTTCCCCGGGTTCAACGCCGCGTCGGTCTGGATGACGTCGTCGATCAACCGCCCGGTCTTGGTGCGCAGCGAGCGCCCCAGCGCGCTGACGACACCGGCGGTCACCGTGCAGTCGAAGCCAAACGGATTGCCGACCGCCACCGCGATCTGCCCGACGCGCACGGCGGACGAATCGGCGAACGTCAGATGCGCCAGCTCGGTCGCGTGCACGCGCACCACCGCCAGGTCGGTGTCGGGATCGTCGCCGACCAGGTGCCCGGGCAGCTTGCGGCCGTCCAGCATCGTGACGGTGATCCGGCGCGCGCCGCTGACGACGTGGCTGTTGGTGAGCACGTAGCCATCCGGCGTGAACACGAAGCCAGAGCCGCTGCCGGTCGCCTGATCGGGCCGCCCCGGACGGCCGCCCTTCGGCGAGTGTGGGTTGACGGGCCCCTCGACGTCGATGCGGACGACGGACGGGCTGACCTCGTCCGCGACCGCGGTGATGGTGCGCGAATAGGCGTCCAGGGTCGCGGCGTCCCGGCTCGAGCTGTCGGACCTATTCGACATTGCGGACGGCTCCAGCGCGTCGGCCGTCTGTGTGGATTCGCGTGCGCTCGCTTCGAACATGGCGTGCTCCTTTCACCGAGGCCGCTCGGCTCTCGGCGGGAATCACCGTGGGTATTTCCTCACGGCGGCTGCCGGGCAGCACCTGCACACGTAAGCGCCGCGCCGCGACCGTCAATAGCGCGGCAGCTCAGACGGTCGCGGCCAGCGGCAGCTCCAGCGTGACCCGGGCGCCACCGCCCGCACGGTTGCCGGCCTCGGCCCGGCCGCCGTGCGCCTCCGCGATGCGCTTGACCAGCGCCAGCCCCAGCCCGAGCGCGCCGTGGCCGCCGCCGTTGCCGCCGCGCGTGAAGCGATCGAACACGCGCGTCTCGTCACCCGGGGCGAAACCTCGACCGCGATCGCTGACCGCAAACGTGACGACGCCGTCGCGCGCGTGAACGCCGATGGCGTCCAGCCCGCCGCCGTGCTTGCGCGCGTTGTCGATCAGGTTGGCGAGCGCGCGCGCCATCAGCGTCGGGTCCGCGACGAACGCGATCGACACGGGCTCGACGATCAGCTTGCCCGGATCTTCGCCCGCGCGCTCCAGCGCCCGGCGCGCGACTTCACCCGCCTCCAGCGGCTTGGGCGTCAGCGCCTGGAACTCCAGCCGCGCGCTGGCCAGCAGCTCACCGACCAGCGTGTCGATCTCGATCGCCTCGCGCTCGATCTCGTCCAGGGTGTTGGCGTCCAGCTTGACGTCTTTCCCGCCGCTCGCTTGCGGTTGGCCTTGTCCCGGCGCCGAGCCTTGTCGGGCGATGTCGACCAGCAGGCGGATGCGCGCCAGCGGCGTGCGCAGCTCGTGCGACACCGCGGCCGCCAGCTCGCGCTGGTCGGCGAGCTGCCGTTCCAGGCGCGCGGCCATGTCGTTGAACGCCGACGACAGCACGCCGATCTCGTCGAAGCCACCGCCCCCCAGCTTCGCGCGCGCGCTGAGGTTGCCGCGGCCGATGTCCTGCGCGGCGCGCGTCAGATCGTAGAGCGGGCGCGCGATCCGGCGCGCGATGCCGCCCGCCGCCTTCCACAGCAGCAAGGCGGGGATGCCGAACAGCAACGCCACCCGCCACGGGTGCGCCGCCAGCCACGCGCGGCCGAAGTGCGCCGCCACCAGCGTCATCACGGCGCTGACGCAGATCGCCACGAAGAACCAGTGGCCGAGGCGCCTGTGAAGATGCGCGCCGTAGTGCAGCCGCAGCTCGTCGCGGATGCGCCGGCGCCAGCCCGGGCGGCGCTCGCGCCACTCGGCGACCACCACGTCCCACGGAAACGATGCGTGGTCGTCGTGCCAGTCGCACGGCCCGTGGTGCGGGTGGACGTGGTCGTGGTTGTGGTTGTGATGGTGGTGGTGATGACGAAAGCGGCGCGCCCACCGACCTGTCATGCGGCGTCTCCCTGCGCTCCCGCGGGCGCCAGCACGTAGCCGACGCCGCGCACCGTCTTGATCAGGCGCGGTGACTTCGAATCGTCGCCCAGCTTGCGCCGCAGGTGAGAGACGTGCACGTCGACCGTGCGATCGTTGACGGTGATGTCGTCGCGCCCCGCCTCCGCCAGCAGCGTCTCGCGCGGCACCACCCGCCCCGGCCGCCGCGCCAGCGCCAGCAGGATGTCGAACTCCAGCCCGGTCAGCTCCGCCGGCTGCGCGCCGACGCGCACCTGGCGCGCGCCGACGTCGATCGCGACCCGCCCGATGACGATCTCGGCGACGACCGCCGCCGGCTGCGCGCGCCGCAACACCGCGCGCAGCCGCGCCAGCAGCTCGCGCGGCGAAAACGGCTTCGGCACGTAGTCGTCGGCGCCCAGCTCCAGTCCGACCACGCGATCAGCTTCGTCGCCGCGCGCGGTCAGCATGATGATCGGCACCTGCTTTGTCTGGCGGATGCGCTGGCAGACCTGCAGCCCGTCCATCCCCGGCATCATCACGTCCAGCAGCACGGCGTCGAACACGTCCCGCTCCAGCGCCGCCAGCCCCTGCGCGCCGTCCGTCGCGTGAACCAGCGTCACGCCGTTCGGCCCCAGGAAGCTGGCGAGCAGCTCGTACAGGCGGCGATCGTCGTCGATGCACAACACGCGCAGGGACATGAGGCAGCGATCCTATCCCGTCAGCCGGCCACTGCCAGTCCCAGCCCCACCACAACATTCGCTCACTGCCACCAGCCGAAGCGTGGCCCCCGCTCGACCAGCTTGGCCAGCGTCTGCCGCTGCTCGGGCTCCAGCGCGTCGTGGACGCGCGCCACCAGGCCCACGAACGCCTTGCGCGACCCTTCGATGATCGAGTCGTGGCGCGCGAACTGCTCGCCCATCACGACGGCGTCGAAAGACGGCCGGCGCAGCGCGTCCGAGATCTCCTGCCGGCTGCGCTTAAGCTCGCCACCGCCCAGCTTCTTGATGTCGTCGCGAAACACGTCGACCGCCTCGCCGATCGCGCGCTGCTGTGCCGGCGTCGCGTTCACGCGCGCCAGCACGGCGCGGATGAAGTGCCGCTTGCTGGGCACGTCGTCGCCGAACCAGACGTCGTTGCTGGGCCCGGGGCCGCCCAGCTCGAATCCCCCGTCCCAGTCGTGCCCGTGCCCATGGCCATGTCCGTGGTGGCCGTGATGTCCGCGGCCCCAGCCCCAGCCGCCGCCCCCGCCGCCGTGCCAGCCATGGTGATGAAAGCCCCCGCCGTGGCACCAGCGGCGATGGCGATACAACCGGGACAGCGCAAACAACGCCAGGCCCCCTGCAATCAAGCATCCGATCATGTCTTCAGTCTCCTTGTTCGGGAGCGTCCCATCGCCCCACGCCCAGACAATGCACACCGACCGTTAAGCCCCTGCGCGCCCGATCGTGAAGAAGTGTGAAGGCCGCGCCGCTCCGCCAGAATCGTGGCGTGAGGCGGCCCGCCCGGGGGTCGCTCGTACGGCCTGCGTCATTGACGTAAAGCGCGCGCGCGCGGCGCGGCCAATCGGCAAACCACGGTTTCGTGGCAAAATGCCGATTGGTGGGGATGACGATGGAGCTGCCGCGGCCCCTGCACCGCCTCACCCCGCTCCGCGACGATCCGCTGAGCGCGTGGCTGTCGCCTTCGCACAAGCTACGCGTGGCGATGACCGGCTGGGGCGGCTGGATGCTGTTCGGCCTGTTGCAGACGATCGTCTGGTGGCTGCTGGTCGCCCTGCTCGCCCACCTGCTGTACGTGGTCGATGGGCGGCTGCCGACGGTGACGGTCGCGATGGCGGCGCTGGCGCTCGCGTGGCCGATGCGCCGCGTGGTGATGCGGATGCGCAGCCGCAAGATGGCGGAGCTGGTGCGGCAGAGCGCGCCCGCCGAGGCGACGGCGATCGACGACTTCGCGCTGCTGGAACACGAACCCGACGGCCAGCTGGTGTCGCTGGTCGGGTGGGCGCAGGCGGGGCGGCAGCGGCCTCAACGATGGCCGGCCAGCCATGCATCGGTCTCACCATCGCGTGCCACCAGCGCTACCCGGGCGTCCTGGAGACGTCGCACGACTTCAACCTGGTCGACGAGGCCGGCAACTCGGTGCTCGTTCAGATGGCGGATGCGCGCCTGCTGGGCGCGTCCAACGTCAACCTCACGGACGCCAACGCCCGGCGAATGTTGATCGCGTCGCTCGATCTGCCGGTGGGGGCCGTCGCCACGGGCTGGGACGCCTACGGCCTGCGCGACGGCGATCCGGTGATGGTCGTCGGTTTCAAGCAGGAGGCGATGGATCCGACGCAGCACAGCCTGCGCGGTACGCCGGCGCGCGCCGTCATCGCGTCGATGGCGCCGCGGCCGCTGCTGGTGTTCCCGATCGCCGCCGAACGAAAGCCGTCGCCGCCTTCGATGTTCGGCTAGTCAGCGCGTAGAGCGTAGACGGGCTTTGCCCGTCGGAGCTCATCGCGGGAGGTTCGGAACCCTTTGAGGGTTCCGAGCTAGACAGGAACGCACGCTTCCGCGCGCGTGCGGCTAACCCCCTAAATCTACGGATGCGGTGCATGTGTGCCAGAGATCGCGACATCCTGTCGTTGCGCCCGCGACCGCTGAACCTCACAGTTATCTAGTGCCGTCGAGCCGTCCAGCCCGCCCGCACCCCATGAGCCGCCGGCTGCGCCTGGTCCTGCTGGTGGTCGGACTCGCGGTGGGCCTGCAGGTGCCGCTGGTCGCGGCGCTGGCGCGGCTGGTCACGCCGGCCTGGCCGATGATCGTGGTGCCAGCGGTGCTGACCGCGGCGTTCGTGCTCAGCTTCGTGCGCGTGCGCAGCGCCTGGGCGACGCCCGGCCCGCTGCGCCTGTACCTGGTGTTGTGGCCGTTCTTCACCTGGTGGACCGTCTCGTTGCTGTTCGCGGTGGTGGCGCCCGTCGCCCTGGCCATCGCGTACTTCGCCGGCGTGGCGACCGACGCAGCGCTCGCGGCCGGAGTCGGCGTGTCCGCCGCGGGGGGCGCGCTCAGCCTCCGCCAGCGCCCGCGCATCCGGACGCACGAAGTTGCGATCGCCGGGCTGCCGGCCGCCTTCGACGGCTATCGCATCGCGCAGATCTCGGACCTGCACTGCGGGCCATTCGCCAGCGGCCACCGGGTCGCGGGCTGGGTCGACGCCGTCAACCGCTTGCGTCCCGACGCCATCGCGGTGACCGGCGACCTGATCGTCAGCGGGGCTGACTTCATCCCCGTGGTGGCGTCGGCGCTCGCCGGCCTGCGCGCCGACCGACGGCGTGTTCGCGAGCATGGGGAACCACGACTACTTCTGCGACGGCGAGGCGATGGTGACAGCGCTCGAAGGCGCGGGGCTGACCGTGCTGCGCAACCGCGGCGTCGTGGTCCGCCGCGACGGCGCCGCGCTCTACGTCGCGGGCGTCGACGACACGTGGACGAAGCGGGACGATGTCGAACGCACGCTCGCGGACCGCCCGAGCGACGCGCCCGTCGTCCTGCTGGCGCACGATCCGATGCTGTTCCCGCAGGCGGCGGCGCGCGGCGTCGACCTGGTGCTGTCCGGCCACACGCACGGCGGCCAGGTCGCCATCCCGCTGCTGGCGCGCCGGCTGAATCTGGCGCGGCTGATCACGCCGTTCACGAACGGCGTCTATCGCTCGGGCAAATCGATGTTGTACGTAAACCGGGGTCTGGGAACTACAGGGCCCCCTGTCCGCATCGCGGTGGCGCCCGAAATCGCGGTGCTCGTGCTGCGCCGACGCGCGGCGGCAGGAGCTCAGGCGGAGCAGAATGCGAGCGAGCGACTTGCGATCCACGTTCCGCCCCTTACATCTCAAACGTGATCGACCGCGGGCCCCCCCCGACGCTTTTCGCGCTGCTCAAAGACAAGCGACAAGCTCTGCTCGATTGCTGGGGACAGAAGATCCGCGCCTCGATCACGGGCGCGTCGCTGCCGCGCAGCGAGCTGATGGACCAGATGCCGGCGTTCGTGGTCGAGATCATCGCCGCCCTCAATCCGGACGCAGCGCCGCAGCCGACGTCCAGCGACAACGCGGAGGAGCACGGCGCGCAGCGTCTGCGATTGGGGTTCGACGTCAGTGAGGTGGTCCGCGAGTACGGCCTGCTGCACGACTGCATCGTCGACCTCGCGGAGCAGGCGGGGCTGACGCTCACCGTGCACGAGCAGCGCGTCGTCGCGAAGTGGCTCAACGCGGGGATCGCCGACGCCGTCGCCCAGTACAGCAGGCAGCGCGACCTGGAGCTGCAGCGGCAGGCGTCAGAGCACCTGGGCTTCATCGCCCACGAGCTGCGCAATCCGATCTCGGCGGCGATGCTGTCGTTTCGGCGCCTCAAGACCGGACCGCTGGCGCAAGGCGGCCGCGCCGTCGACCAGCTGGACCGCGGCCTCAGGCGGACCCTCGACATCATCGACACCACGCTGGAGCAGGCATCGATGAAGTTGGGCATCGACCCCAAACTGGAGCGCGTCCCGCTGCTGCCGCTCCTCGTCGACACCGAGATGGACGCGGGCGCCGAAGCGCAGGCGCGGCAGATCGAGATCAAGGTATCGGCGCCGCCCGACCTCGAGCTCCAGGCGGACCCACGCCTGCTCAAGTCCGCGGTCTCGAACCTGCTCCACAACGCCGTGAAGTTCAGCCACCCGGGCAGCGCGGTGTCGGTGCTCGCCGCGCACGCGCAGGGACACGTGACCATCGACGTCGCCGACGCGTGCGGCGGGCTTCCGGCCGGCAAGGTGGAGGAGCTGTTCGCGCCGCTCGTGCAGCGCGGCGACAACCGCAGCGGCTACGGGCTGGGGCTCGCGATCGCGATGCACGCCGTCCAGGCCCACGGCGGCACGATCGAGGTGCGCGACATACCGGGGGACGGCTGCGTGTTCAGCATCCGGCTGCCGCACGCGGGCGGCGCGGCCGTGTAACCCGCCGGGCTTCGTTGCATCGAAAACCTTCGATGGAAACGACAGCCGAGACGACAGCCACCGTCCGCGAGGTCAGCAAGCTCGTCACTGCGCACAAGCAGCGCGAGGGGGGTGGCTTCATCGTCCGCCGCCCGTTCCCCAGCCTGGGGCTGAACCTGGTCGACCCGTTCCTGCTGCTGGACGAGATGGGACCGGTCGAATACGGCCCGGGCGAGGCGGTCGGCGCCCCCGATCACCCGCACCGCGGCTTCGAGACCGTGACGTACATGCTCGCGGGCGAGATGCAGCACGAGGATTCGGCCGGGCACCGCGGCTTCCTGCGCGCCGGCGACGTGCAGTGGATGACCGCCGGCGCCGGCATCGTCCACTCCGAGATGCCGGCGGCGTCGATGCGCGAGCGCGGCGGGCGCGCGCACGGCTTCCAGATCTGGGTGAACCTGCCGGCGCGCCTCAAGATGACCCGGCCCCGCTACCAGGAGGTCGTCGCGGCGCGCATCCCGGCGGCGGCGACGCCCGACGGGCACGCGCGCGTGCGCGTCATCGCGGGCGAGGCGCTGGGCGCCAAGGCGGTGATCGACACGCACACGCCGATCGTCTACCAGGACTGGTCGCTCGACCCGGAAGCGGACGTGACCGTCCCGGTGGCGCGCGATCAGCAGGCGCTGGTCTACGTGTTCGAGGGCGCGGTGCGCGTCGGCGGCGCGGGCGACGGTCGCGTCGTCAACGACGGCCAGCTCGCGATCCTGGACGCGGGCGACGCCGTCCGCCTGCGCGGCGCGCCCGGTGCATCGGGTGGCCGGTTGCTGCTGCTCGCCGGCGTGCCGCTGGCGGAGCCGGTGGCCCGCTACGGTCCGTTCGTGATGAACACGGAGCAGGAGATCCACGACGCGTTCCGCGACTTCCAGAGCGGGCGCATGGGCGAGATCACGCGCACGGCGGAGGTGCGGGAGGGCAGCTAGTTCACCTCAGCGGAGAAGAACGTGAACCCCTTGCCAACATCGCGGTGCATGCTGCCCTCGAGCCACGAGAGGCGGGTGACCTGCGTCGTCAGCTCCACTGGCTCATCGGGAGGGTTCCTCGGTCGCTTGCGGACTAGCTGACTCCGAACCAGGTCACGAGCGAGTCGTTCCGCCTCCTCAGCGGACTCCGCCTCGACCCAACGGACGGTGCTGAAACCAAGGCGCTCCACCTGGCCCTGATCAGCGCTCAACAGATACACTGGCCCTCCGAGCACCTCTACTCGAAATCGGGTCTATGGTGGTGAAGCCGTCCATCCAACAACGATACTGCCTCGACGTCATGTTGGGTATCACGGCGGGCCCACTCTGGAGCACGCCGCCGGGAGCGCTTTGTCGTCCTGTGCAGCTTTCGAGATGGCAAAGACGTCGACGGGAGAAGGTTCCCTTCGCAGCGTTCGCATGCTCCGGAACAGCACCCGCGCGACGACGCGTGAATCGTCTTCCGGCCGCATTGGCGAGGCGAACGTCAGGACGAATCCATCGATCGCCGCCGTGACGTACACCATTCGGTTCATTCCGACACCCTCGACCTCGAAGATCTCTGGCGCGTCGTATCCCCAGAGCATCGTCTTGATGTCGCCGAGACCAAGATCGATTGGATCGCCGAACGGGCGCAGGTGCGGCCATTCTTTGGCCTTCGCGACATACTGGCTCTCCCAGAGCATGTGCTTCTGAAGCAGGCTGGCCCCCCGAAGTTGCGGCTCGCCCATCTCCGCCGCACGCGCGACAGCCACCTGAACCAACACGTCATCGAGGATGACAACGGACCCATCCTTCTGCAGCTGTTTCGCCTCGCGAGCAGGAAGGACGACGCTGAACAGCGTCGAACCATGATTCTCCGCGAGCAAGAACCCGCATCCCAGGAACACCGTCGCTGACTCCGGGAGAGGTATGCCGGCCGGCTCGCTTGCCTTGCGCGGCACGGCGGGCGGTTGCGCCGCGGCGGCGCACGACACCGCGAAGCACACCACAAGCAATCGCCCCCAGCTCACCACCACCAGCTCACGCCGGCTCGGTGTCCCGGTTGGACGGCGCCCACTCAATGGCGGCTACCCGGGAACTCTGGCCGCCCAGGCGCTCGTTGCCGCGGCGATGAGCATCAGCACCGGTCCCGACGCAACGGCCAGAGCAATGGCTTTGTCTCTCCCCACACGGCGGAGCGCCAGCGCCAGGACTGCCGGGACGACGACGAGCAAGAGCAGATACGCGAACAACACCGGGATAGGCCCGTCGAGGCTCTTTTCGCCGGGCACCACCCAGTAGAAGAAGGCCAGCAGCGGCTGCTGCGCCATGGCAGCAAGCGCAACGGCACCCATCAAGGAGCAGAGCGCTGCCAGCGCAATTTCTGCGATGCCCCGGGCATGTCCCTCGCGACCACTCACCATCAGCCCTCCAGCCAAGCATGGCACACCCTCGGTGCCCAGGTGCCGACCCAGACGCCGCCCAGCTATCGGCTAGTCCAGCGGCGGCCGCAGCGACACCGGATCGTACGCCGCGTCGCCAGCCGCCGCCTCCAGACAGCCGACCTTGCGCTGCCCGACTTCTTCAGGCAGTCCCACGCGGCCAGGATGCGCGGCTGCTGGCGCGCCCAGGCGCCGCGGAACGATTCCTTCAGGCTGTGCTGCGACGCCGGGTCGAGGACCCAGGTCGTGAGCACGTTGGCCGAGCGGACGCCCGCGCGCGGCGTGATGTCGATCTGGATGACGGCGATGCCGCCTTCCAGCCGGGCGCGCAGCCCTTCGATCATGCGGCGGTGCAGCGCCTGCGCGATCGGGTTGCGGTTGTTGAGATCGCCGTACAGCGTCGTCAGGTCGCGGCGGTCGGCGGTGTATTCGGGCATCTTGCTCGCCTCGACGATGATCAACATGACGCCGCGGCGGCGCAGCTCGGCGAGCGACTCGTCGTCGGTGAGCAGCGGGAACACCGGCCACAGGCCCGAGTTCGACAGCACGCCGCCGTCGGTCAGCTTCATGTCCCACCGCCGCTTCGACGTCGGGTCGGCGAACCGGTTGTGGTCGGGCCGGGTGTCCAGCTCCACCAGCGGAAACCCGAACGGGAAGTTCGCCGACGCGCGCACCGCCTTGGGCAACGACGGATCGAACCTGGGCAACAGCCTGTCCAGGCCGTAGATGGCGTCGCGATCGGCGACCCACGTCAGCCAGTCCGAAGACCCCAGCGACACGGCCGAATACAGCCGATCGGGGATCGTGCCGTCGTGCTGCGTGTAGAGCTCGGCGGCCAGCGGCGAGATCACGACGTCGTGCTGGTCCAGCGTGCACGCGTTGAACAGCGGCATCGGGAACGGCGGCAGCCGATCGCCGCGCACGTACGCTTCGTGCCAGAGCGACGGCCAGGCTGGTCAGGCCCAGGTCCGCCTTGTCGCCGCCGCGGTCGTCGCGCAGCGCCGCCGCCCCGTCGCGCCACTTCGCCTCGATGCTGTCGCCGCGCGATGACACCGGCGACAGCGCGCCGATGATCGTCGGCAGCAGGAAGTCCTCGCTCATCGCCGTTGACCAGCTCGCCCGGCTCGACGCCGGCCGGCAGCCCGGCGACCCATTCGGGGAAGCGCTTGCCCAGGCTGTAGCGCCGCGCGACGTACGCCGCCGACGCCAGGCTGCCGCCCGACACGCTGCTCACCGCCTGCAGGTGGTCGGCGACGTCGGGCGTGTCGCGGTGCAGGCGCTCCAGCGTGTACGCGGTGTAGATGGCGGCGCGCGACCCGCCGCCCGACGCGGCCACGACCACCACCGGGCCGTCGTCGCCGGGCAGCGGCCATTCGGCGGCCGAGATGCGCTGGATCGCGGGCACGTTTTCGTGCCACACGCCGCGCCGCGCCTCCAGCTCGGCCTTCAGCGGAAAGAACGTCCAGTACGTGCACATCGCCGCCAGCGCGTAGTTGGCGATGGTCCGCTTGTCGCGATCCAGGACGACGCGCCAGCGCCAGATCGCCAGCCCGGTCATCGTGAACAGGAACGCGATGATCGACGACACCAGGTTGCCGGCGACGACGATGGCGGCGACGGCGAACGCCGCCGCCAGCAGCCCGCGAACCGGGCGGCGCGGCTGCCGCTTGCGCCACGCCCACAGGTTCTGCACGGCGAGCGCCGCCATGCCCGACGAAGATCGCGAAGCGATAGAACGCCGAATCGGTCGAGAAGCCGAACAGCGCCGCCAGCGTTATCAGCGCCATGAACCGCAGCGGCGCGGTGTCGATGAAGTCCCAGTAGTCGAGCCGTGCGCCAGCACCAGCGCGAACAGCGCCAGCGCCGCGATGATGAAGATGGTCAGCGTCGTGGGCGCGCCGATCGCCGCCATCACCAGCGCTTCGATCCCCAGCACGGCCCCCGCGACCGCGAGCTTGATCAGCTGGCGGCCGAACAGCGCCTGCTGGATCACGCGCGGCCCCGGCGGCCAGCGCGCGACGCCGGGCTCGGGCGGCAGCGCCTGGTACACGAACGCCCAGAACGCGCGCTTGCCGAAGCGTGCGCGGCGGCGCGGCGCCGCCACCACCATGAGCGCGACCGACAGCAGCACCGCGAAGAACGGGCTCCACGACGCCAGCGCCACGCGCAGCCCCGCGTGCGACAGCCCGTGCGCGCGGTTCCACACCAGGCTGCGCACCGCCTCGACCTTGAAGAACACCGCCCACACCGCCACGATCGCCAGCAGCAGCGTCAGGTTGCGCAGCAGCGCCAGCAGCACCTTGCGCACCGTGTGGTTGAAACCTTCGATCGGCCCGCGCGGCTCCGACGCGGTCAGCAACGCCTCCGCGGCCTCGATCGCCGGACGGACGTCGTCCCGGCTGAAACGATCCACCGCCAGCAGCTCGCGCAGCGCCTCCCAGCGCGCGACGGCCGGATCGTCGGCGCTGCCCGGCGGCGTGCGCACGACGCCGACCAGCGCGCGCATCTGGCGGTGCGCGAAGCTGCGGTACGACTCGATCATCCGCCCGTCCAGCCCCCAGCCGAACAGCTCCAGCACCCGGTCGGTGAGCGCGACGCTCTGGCGGCGCCTGCCGCGCGCGCGTGTCGCCGTCGCCGGGCTGCTTCGGCTTGCGCCGCCGCGGCTCCAGGAAATAGAGGAAGTACAGGCACTGCTGCGCCGCCTGCCGCGCCTTCATCCGGAACACCGCCGCCTCTGTCGTCGCCGCCTCCGCCGGGCGGATCGAAATCGCCATCGCGGGTACACAATAGTCCAGGTTGCTGGCTTTCATCGACATCGATACCCAGCGACAGCCGCTACGCGGCCGAGCTGGATCTGCGCTACCGGGTGCTGCGCGCGCCGCTCGGCCTGTCGCGCCAGCAGACGCTGTCGCCGTTCGAGGACCAGAGCCTGCACATGCTGGCCGTCGACGGCGACGTCGTGGTCGGCTGCGTGCTGTTCCGGCCGCTCGCCGCGCGCCAGGGGCGGCTGTACCAGATGGCGGTGGAACCGACAGCTGCAGCGCCGCGGGATCGGCGCGCAGCTCGTCGCCGCGCTGGAGGCGGAGGTCGCGCGCCGCGGCTTCGACGAGGTGGTGCTGCACGCGCGCGCGAGCCGCGGTCGGCTTCTACGAACGCGCCGGCTACACCGTCGACGGCGCGCCGTTCGAGGAGGTCGGCATCCCGCACGTGAAGATGCGCAAGCTGATCCGCGGGTAGCGGCTTATATTTCGGCGCACCGTCAGGAGGCGACCATGAAGATCGGCATCATCGGCTCGGGGATCGTCGCGCAGACACTGGGGACGAAGCTGGTCCAGCTCGGTAACGACGTCGCGCTGGGGACGCGTGACCCGGGCAAGCTCGACGACAAGAAGGGCTTCGGGGGCTCGCTGCGCGAATGGCTGGCCAAGGCGGCCAGTGGCAAGGCCAAGGTGGTCAGCTTCCGCGACGCCGCCGCGCACGGCGAGCTGCTGATCAACGCCACGCACGGCCAGAACTCGGTCGACGCGCTCAAGCTGGCGGGCGACGACGTGCTCGGCGCGAAGGTGCTGATCGACGTGTCGAACGAGCTGGACGCGAGCAAGGGGATGCCGCCGCGCGTGGGCGCGAGCCAGGACAGCTGCCTGGCGGAGCGCATCCAGGCCGCGTTCCCCAAGGTGAAGGTGGTCAAGTCGCTGAACACGATGAACTGCGGCGTCATGGTCGACCCCAAGGCGCTCGCGGGCGGCGACCACAGCGTGTTCGTGTCGGGCAACGACGCCCAGGCCAAGGCCGCGGTCGGCGAGCTGCTGAAGTCGTTCGGCTGGACTGACATCCTGGACCTCGGCGACGTGTCGTCGGCGCGCGGCCCCGAGATGTACATGGCGCTGTGGCTGCGGCTGTGGGGCGCGACCAAGACCGGGACGATCAACATCAAGGTCGTGCGCTGACCGCGGAGGCCATCGGTGCCCGACGAAATCGATGCGCTGTTCGCCGCGCCGCTGGCCGACTTCGTCGCGGAGCGGAAGCGGATCGCGCAGGCGCTGAAGGGCGCCGGCCGGCGCGACGACGCGAAGGTCGTCGCCGCCACGCCCAAGCCGACGCTGCCGATCTCGGATCATCAACCAGCTCGCGCGGCGCGAGCCCGCGCTGGTCAAGGAGCTCGACGAGCTGACCGCGCAGCTGCGCGGCGCCGAGGGGCCGGAATACGCCGCCGGCGTCGTCAACCACCGGCGCGCGCTCGCCGAGCTGCGCTGGAAGGCGGAGGAGCTGCTGACCGAGGCCGGGCACGCGGCGCCGCCCGCGGTGCTGAACCGCGTGATCGCCAACCTGCGCGCGGCGCCGCCGGCGAAGAAACCCGGCCGCTGCTGATCGCCGGGCGGCTCACGCGCGACGTCGAGGAGCCGGGGTTCGCCGATCTGTTCGGGCAGGGCGCGGCGCAGGCGGAGGCGCCCCGCGCGACCCCGGCCGCGGCACCGGCCCGGCGGCGAATCGCGCCGAGGACGCGCGCCAGAAACGCGAGCAGGTGGCCAGCGAGCGCGAGCAGGCGGCGGCCGCGCGCGCGCAGCAGCGCGAACGCGAACGCGCGCTCGCGAGCGCCGAACGCCAGAGCAAGCAGCTGCGCGCGGCTGACGCCGCCGCCCGCGCCGCGCTGGTCCGGGAAGAACGGACGCGCGACACGGCGCGCGAGGTGCTGGAGCGGGCAGAGGCGCGCGTCGAAGCCGCGCGCGTCGAGGCCTCCGCCGCCGCCAGCGAGCTGGCCGCCGCCGACGCCGAGATCGCCCGCCTGCGCCGCCCGGCTGAACGCCGCGGCGCAGCGCGCGAAGCGCGACGGGCGTTTCTTCCATGAGCCATCACGCCAGGGATATGGCTCCAAGAGGACGACAACTCTTCCTGGAGGACCCTGATGAACCGCGCTCGCTGGATGGTGATTACTGCGTTGCCCTCGCCCTCGCCGCCAATGGCTGCGGTGGTGACTCACCGGGGCGGGCAACGGCGGGACCGGCGGCCACGCGGGAGGTGGGGGCTCTGCGGGAAGAGGCGGATTCGGCGGCGCCAGCGCCGGCTCGGGCGGTGCGGCGGCGGGTACCGGGGAGGAGCAGGCGGCGTGGCGGGAGTGGTGGGTGGTGCAGCGGGGAGCGGCGGGCGGTGCGGCGGGAGCGGCGGGAGTGGTGGGTGGCGCAGCGGGAGCGGGTGGGGCGGTGCGGGGGGCGGGCGGTGGCGGGCGCGGCGGCGCCGCGGGTGGCAGCGCAGGCGCGGGTGGCAGCGCAGGCGCGGGTGGCCGGGGAGGAACGGCGGGCGGCGCCGCCGGAGCGGGGGCAGCGCGGTGCGGGGCGGTGGCGGAGCAGCCGGGCGCGGCGGCGCCGCCGGCGGTGGTGCGGGTGCCGGCGGTGGGACGGCCGGCGCGGGCGGCGGCGCCGCCGGAGTCGGCGGCCGCGGCGCGTGTGCGGCTGGCGAGGCGTGCGTGAGCGGCGACGAGTGTCAGACGACCTGCGGCCCGGCCGGCATGGCGACGTATTGCGCCTGCGTCTTGCCCCCCGGCACGAACACCATGGAATACGCCTGCACGCGCATCACCTGCCCGGCCGATGCAGGCACCGATGCAGGACCGACCCCCGCCGTCTGCCCGGACGGCGTCAGGGGCGGCAACGTCGATTGCGACACCAACACGGACACGACCTGCCTGTCCCCGTGCATGAACGCGATGCGCGCCGTCTGCGTCTGCACGTCTCGCGGCGCCGGCAACGCCCGCTGGTTCTGCGCGACGTCGCCGCTCACCTGCCAGTAGCCGCGCGGTGTCTGACCTGCCCCCGCGCGTGCACATGTGCGCGCCGGATCGCACAGCCGGGCACACCCCACGGCGGCCGCACGCGCGCCGAATCCTGATGGCACGAGCGTTGCCTAGACGTACGCGCGATGCGCGGGCTGCTGGCAGTTGCGTTGCTCTCGACTGGCTGCTTCGCGGCGGCCGGGCCAACGGTGGGGCTCGTGGTCCCCGAGGGACGTCCCACGATTGGCTGGGGAGGCGTCGCCGTCGATGCTCAGCGTCGGCCAGTCGTTCAGCGCCGACCGCTGGCGCCGGCGCACCTACCTGGTCTTCGAACCGCGGCTCGGGCGGGTGCTCGAATCGTCGGATGACACCATCGCGGGCGGAGGCGTCTCCATCGGATGGCGCCTACGCCGCCCACGAGCCCGGCGGCGCTCCGGACAAGGATTGGATCGGGTGCTTTCGCCGGCGGCGCCCGCATCATCGGCGGATCGGGCAGCAGCGGCGATCCGACCCCCTACTTTTCGATCGCTGGTGTCCGCGGCGATGAGATCTATCTGGCGCCCAAGCTGGCGTTCTTCATTCCCCCGGACCTGAACATCAACCTTTCGGTCCGATGACCTTGGCGCCCAGCTGGCCTACGTCCAGCGGAACAGGCGCAGCGCCAGTATCGACGACCCCAGTGCCCACACCACCAGCACCCCGATCGGGAAGCCCTGGCTGAAGATCGACGCGCCGTCGTTGACGACGTGACGGAGCGCTTCGTTGAGCGCCGTCAGCGGCAGCAGCCGGATCACCGGCTGCAACGACCTCCGGGAAGCGGCTGGACGAGAAGAACACGCCCGAAAACACCAGCATCGGCAGCGTGACCAGGTTGATGAGGCCGTTCGCCGTCTCGCTGTTCTGCGCGCGCGACGCGCACAGCAGGCCCAGGCCGGCGAACGACCACGACCCGAGCAGCGCCAGCACCAGCGCCGCGAGCGACCCGCGCGATGGTGACGCCGAACGCGAAGCGCGCGAAGCCGAACAGCACCAGCACCTGCAGCGGGACGAAGATCAGCCCGGCGACGCGGAACGACAGCAGGAAGTGCGCCGCGCCGCATCGGCGTCGCCGCCAGCCGCTTGAGCAGCTTGCGCTGGCGCGATGTCACGATGCCGAACGCCGCGCCCCACATCGCTGCCGTTGAGCAGCTGCATCCCCAGCAGCCCCGGGATCAGCCAGTCGACGTAGCGCGCGCCGCGCGCGACCGCGGTCTCCTCGCGCGTGGCGATCGGGTCGCGCCGCCCGCGCGCCTTGCACGGCGTCGTCGACCAGCCGCCGCGCCGCCGGCGCATCGGGGCGCGTCGGATCGAAGCGATACACGACGGGCCCGCCGGCGGGCGCCGGCGATCACCAGCAGCCACGTCGCCGCTCCGCAACCGGCGCGCCGCCGTCGCCGCGTCGTCGGACTCGACGGCCAGCCCGGGCGCCCCCTTGACCGCCTCGGCGACCGCCGCGCTGCCGCCCCCGGCGACGATCGCGACGCGACTCGGCGGCGGCGACTGGTCGCGAAACGCGATGCCCAGCGCCACCGTGATGAGCAGCGGGAAGCCGAACGTCCAGAACACCGCCCCCGGCTCGCGCAAGAACTGCGTGATCGCGCGACGCCGACAGCGCCCACAGCGGCAGCAAGCGTTCGCTTCACGCGTCATGTCCTCGCGCAGCGTGCGCCCGGTCAGCGACAGGAACACGTCATCCAGCGTCGCCGTGCGCGACATCAGGCGCGTCGGCCGCACGGCGCGCTCGGCGAGCCGCGCGACCAGCGCGGGCAACGGCCACGTGCGGCTCCTCGATCGAAAGCGACAGCGCCCCCTCGCCGTCTTCCCTCCCGCCGCCGCCGCCGATCACGCGCACCGCCCGCACGCCCGGCAACTCGGCGAGCGCGTCGGGCGGCAGCGGCGGCTCGGTGGCGAACTCGATGACGTGCTCGCCGCCGAGCCGGGCGATCAGCTCGGCGGGCGAGCCCAGCGCGATCGCCCTTGCCGTGATCGACGATCGCCACGCGGTCGCACAGCCGCTCGGCCTCGTCCATGTAGTGCGTCGTCAGCAGGACGGTGCGCCCGCGGTCGCGCAGCGCCGCGATCGATGTCCCACAGCTGCCGGCGCGACTGCGGGTCGAGGCCGGTCGTCGGCTCGTCGAGGAACAGCAGCTCCGGGTCGCCGACCAGCGCGCAGCGCGACGGCCAGCCGCTGCTTCTGCCCGCCGGACAGCTTGCCGACGCAGGCGTCGCCCTTCTCCTCGAGCGCACGCGGCGCGAGCGACCTCGTCGGGGTCGAGGCCGCGCCGGTAGAAGCTGCGGAACAGCGCTCACCGTCTCGCGCGACGGTCAGCTTCTCGGACAGCCGCGTCTCCTGCAGCGAGATGCCGATGCGCTGGCGGAGCGCGTCGTCGTCGCGTCGCCCCAGCGCCGGCCGAGCACCTCGACGTCGCCGGAGGTCGGCTCGAGCAGCCCTTCGAGGATCTCGATGGTGGTGGTCTTGCCGGCGCCGTTGGGGCCGAGCAGGCCGAAGCACTCGCCGCGCGCGACCTCCAGGTCGAGGCCGTCGACGGCGACCACGTCCGGGTACTTCTTGACCAGACCTTCGATGCGGATGGCTGCTTGCAAGCGCCGGCGGAATATACCCGCGACTTCCCCGAACGCACCCCGTCTGATAGGAAATGGGACGAGAGGCACTTCGGATGCTGGTGGGATGACCGTGCTCGTCGCGGGCCTGGTCTGGGTGGCGCGGGTGCGGCGCTGGCCGAGCGGTGGATGTCTGCCTGAATCCCTTGCGATCTCGCGGCCGAGGAGGATCCAATAGCTGGCCGTCAAGTTCCGTGAGGCATGCTGCCGAAAAGGCAGATGGGCGCGCAGATGGGCGCTATGCCCCTGGGAGGGACATCGATGACTGAACGCCGGGCCGCGATCGTCACGGGTGGAGCGCGAGGAATCGGTCTCGCTGTCGCCAAGGCACTCGCCAGAGACGGCACGGCCGTCGTGCTCGGCGATGTCGACGAGGCAGAGGCCCGCGACCGCCGCCGAGAGCATACGGGCCAGCGGCGGCCAGGCCATCGGCAGGCGCACTGACGTGACCGTGCTGGCCGACGCCCGGGCCCTGGTCGGCGCCGCGGTCAGCGAATTCGGACGCCTGGATTACGCGGTCAACAACGCGGGCATCAACCTGCCGGCCGCGCCCATGCTGGAGATCGATGACGAGGCGTGGGATCGGCTGTTTGCCGTGAATGTCACCGGCGTGCGGAACTGAATGCGCGCCGAGCTCACCTACATGCTCGGCGCTGGAAAAGGCGCCTATCGTCAACATGAGCTCGACGCTGGGCCTCGTCGGCGGCGCAACTGCGCCCCGTACGTGGCGAGCAAACACGCGATCATCGGCATCACCAAGGCCGCCGCGCTCGACTACGCGAAGGCGGGCATCCGGATCAATGCGGTGTGCCCCGGCCCGGTCAGGACGCACATGGCCGATGTGTTTCTGCAGGGCAACGAGGCGCTGTTCGAGGAGGTGCGGGCGGCGATGCCCATCGATCGATTCATCGAGACCGACGAGGTGGCGGCGGCGGCCGTCTGGCTGTGTTAGTCGGCGAGCAGCGGCATCTTCGGGCAAGCCATCACCATCGATGGCGCATGGACGGCGGTGTAATCATGGCGACAAACTCCGAACACGCGAATCCCGCCGCCGCGCTGGCTGCATTCGAACGCGGCTTCCAGGGCGAGATCATCACGCCGAAACATCCCGCCTACCAGGATGCACGCAAGGTGTGGAATGGTATGATTGACAGGCGGCCGCTGCTCATCGCCCGCCCGGGAGACCGGCCGAAGTGGCGGCCGTGGTCCGCTTCGCGCGCGAGCAGCAGATCGAGCTCGCGATCCGCGGCGGCGGTCACAACGTCGCCGGCAGCGGCGTCTGCGAAGGCGGCATCGTCTGCGATTTGTCCCGGTCGCGCGCCGTTGACGTGGATGGGACGCGACCGCGCCGCACGCGCCCAGGGCGGCGCCACGTGGGCAGACTTCGATTCCGCGGCTCATTCAATCGGCATGGCAACGACCGGGGGCATGGTCTCCGTCGACGGGAATCGGCGGGCTCACACTGGGGGGAGGCCTCGGCTGGCTGATGCGGGCGCATGGCCTGTCCTGCGACCAGCTGGTCAGCATCGATGTCGTGACGGCAGACGGGAACAGCGTCACGTGCGACGCCGCAAACAACCCTGACCTGTTCTGGGCGATGCGCGGCGGCGGCGGCAACTTCGGCATCGCGACCGCGATGACCTATCGCCTTCACCCGGTCGATGTCGTGACGGGCGGCCTGCTCATGTACCCGCTGGAACGCGCCGAGCGAGGTCCTCCGGCACTACGACCAGTACTGCCAGGACACGCCCGACCACATCACCACCGCGGCCGCATTCGCCACCGCCCCGGACATCGCCGCCTTCCCCGAGTCATTGCGTGGGTCGGCCGATCTGCATGATCGCCTCTGCGCCATCGGCGCGTCGGACGCGGTCCAGGGCCGCCATCGCGCCGCTGCGCAGCTTCGGTCCACCGGCGCTCGATTTCGTCGCCCCGACGACCTATCCGGCGCTGCAGTGTTCGCTCGACGCCGGCTCGCCGCCGCACGCGCGCAACTACTGGAAGGCTGGCTACGTGAGCGCGCTGTCGCCCGACCTCATCGACAAGATGGTCGACAACTTCGCCCGCGCGGCGTCGCCGATGTCACAGGTCCTGATCGATCAGATGGGCGGCGCGATGTCGCGCGTCGACGAGCTGGCCACTGCGTTCGCAAACCGCACCAGCCCCTATCTGATCAACGTCGTCGGGATGTGGCAGCGTCCGGATGACGACGCGGTGAACATCGGCTGGACGCGCACGTTCTGGGACGCCATCAAACACGCAGCGACGGGCAAGTACGTCAACTACGTCGGCGGCGACGAAACCGAACGGATCGAAAGTACTTCTACCCGCTCGCGACGTTGAAGCGCCTGATGGCCGCCAAGGCCAAAGTGGATCTGGACAACTTCTTCCGGGCCAATCACAACATCTGCCGCCTGAGCCCTGGCGCGCCGGTGCTAGTGCCGAGCACCGCGCGCTGCGCCAGATGGATCGGCATGTGCAGGAGCATCAAGACACTGTTCAACTTCGAACCTCCCGCGACGGATGACGAAGTCCGCGCCGCGTCGTTGCAGTTCGTGCGCAAGCTGTCCGGCTTCACCGCGCCGTCGAACCTGAACAAGGCCGTGTTCGACCGCGCGGTCGAGGACGTGTTTGCAGGTCGCCCGCCGGCTGGTGGATGATCTGCACACCAACGCGCATCCTCGCAATCGCCAAGAAGAAGCGGCGAAGGCGCGCGCGCGCTCCGCGGTCCGTTTCGGCAGCCGCGCCTGACGGCCCTTGCCTGCGCGCTTTGGGAGTAGACTTCCCCCGATCAAACAACGGGAAGGGGGGAGACGATGTCACTATTCGCGAAGAAGCAGGACAGCGGCGCGGTGGACCTGGGGCTCAACGCGGCGAGCGCGGCGGCCACAGCGCGTGGCTACGGAATCGCCGAGGCCATCCAGCTACTGCGTGGGTTGCCCGCGGAGCAAAACAGGCGAGCTGGTGGTTCGCGTCGTGCGCGCCACGCTGGCGTCGCTGGACGTGCGGCTGCCCGACATCATCGAGGACGCGAACCGCAAACAGAAGCTCACGCAGGACAAGATCGCCGCCGAACACGCGCAGGTCGCCGAGCTGGAGAAACAGCTCGAAGCGCACCGCAAGGAGATCGCCGCGCTGGAGGCCGATCTGAAGGAGACGACCACGGTCAGGGACCGGCTGCAGCAGGCCGAGAAGCTCGCCGAACGAAACACGTCGCCGTTGTTCGTCACCGGCGCGCCGGCCGCGTTGTCGTCGACGCTGATGGGCAGGCCGCTCGACAAGATCGACAAGGCGGACAAGACAGAATCGTCCAGCAGCAGAGACTGATCGCGTCCGTCTATCGTGTCCGTCCCCGTGTCCGTCTCGGGGCGACCGACTGTCACATGTACGGCCGGTGGCCGTTGTGGGGCAGCAGCCGATCGACGCAGTCGATCAGGTCGTGCGCCGCGATCGGCCGCACCAGCGTCGGTATGCCCTGCATCGCGTCCTCGTCCATCGCCAGCGCGACGATCGGGATGTGCGCCGTGTGGTGGTTGCGGCGCAGCACCTCTATCAGCTGACGACCGGTCATCCACTTCAGATCGAGATCGAGGATGATCAAGCGCGGCGTCCGCTCCATCAGCACCGCCGCCGCCTCGGTCCCCGTGGCGACGGCGACGACCTCGTGGCCGGTAGCCTCCAGCAGCAGGTGCAGCTCAGCCCTGCTCTTCGGATCGGGGTCAGCCAGCAAGATCACTCCTATCTACGTGGTCACCCCGATTGACGCGCGCAAGGGCGCGCCAAAATCAGTCGCCGTCGGCGCCCGGCACCGTCGGTGGAACGGACAGCTCAGCCAGCATGCGCTCATCGGCTGCAATCTGTGTGCGGGCGAACGCTTCTAATCCCTCGCTACGCCCCGAGACCAGCTCGAGCAGCTTGCGGTACTCGCCAAGCCGTTCTTCCTCGTGCGCCAGCGCGGCGTTCAGGATGTCCGCCGATTCCGCCAGCGCTTTTTCCATCAGCTCGCCGACGTCAACCGCCGTACCGCCCTGCAACGACGCAATGTGCTGGCCGATGACGACCGCTCGCGGCCGCGATGTCCGCAACCAGCGTGCGACCCAGCGGTGATGAAAGTGCTTCATCACATCGTCCAGCTCCAGGTGCAGAATCCGGTTGAGGACTTCGACTGTCGCTGCGGTGTCCAGGGCGGCCTGCCCTGCCTGTTGCTCACCTTCCCCCCGCTTCAGCGCTTGGTTCATCGGCTTCGGCATTGGAAAACCCGATCCTCCTCCTGTTGAGTCCTCTGGATGTAAGAGCGGCCCAACGATCCACAACCGTCCCCATCTCAGAAGTGGCGTAAGGCGGATGCCACGGCTCGTTCAATACCGGCTCACAAAAATCGACGGTGGAGGGGCATCGCACACGCTCCCTCAAGGAACTACTCCTCTCCGGCTCGATAACGCGATATGAGAGGCTTTAGACGAGCGAGGGCCCCGATGCTGGAAGTTCCCGACTCCCTGGTCGAGAGATTGAAAGCACGTCAGGTCGTCCTGGTCGCCGGGCTGGGGTGCAGTGAGCTCGCCAATGCGCCGGGATGGATCGGCCTGACCGATGCGCTGGCCACCCACCTGGTGTTCTCGGACGCGCGGCAGGCGGTCGCGCGCCTGACCGCGGCCGGGCGTCTGCTCGACGCGGTCGCCTTCATCCGCGACATGGTCCCCCACCCCGTCGTCGAGGAAGCGCTCAAGGCGGCCTACCCCAACGGCCTGCCCATCCCGGAAAACGTCCAGCAGTTCGCCCAGTTTCCCTGGCGCGCGGTGGTGACCACGGCCTTCGATGATCTATGGGAGCGGGCGCTGGCCGCCGCGCGCGGAGGCCACCTGCCACCGACGGTGTCGGTGGCCACGGAGGATCCGGTGAAGGCGCAGAAGGCCGGCAGCGCGTCGGTGCCGCTGCTGCACCTCTACGGCCGCGTCGCGCTGCCCGAGAGCCTGGTGATCGGCCCGGGCGACGCGCGCACCCGGCTGACGGGATCGCCGGGCTCGCCTGGCTGGACCACATCGTCCAGCGCAGATCGCTCGTGTTCGTCGGCTTTCGCCCCGGCGATCCGGACCTGCTGTGGCTGTCGTCGTGGCTGGCCGGCCGCCCGCACCAGGGCGTGCCCCACTTCCTGTTTCTGGACGTCGCGGCGGAAGCCGACCCGGACACCGAGGTGTCCGTGTGGGGGTTGCGGACCGGCCTCGAAGTCATCGCCTGCCTGGACGGAACCGGCGAGGCGGTCGATCGGCTGGCCAAGATCTCGGCGTCGATCGCCGCCCAGCTGCCGCCGTCGGAGGCCGACATCGACTTCGGCGTCTGGCTGGATCGCTGGGCGGAGGATCCCACGAACCAGGAGGCGCGCGACGTGCTGGCGCGCATCGAGGCCGCGCTGCGCGAGGACGAGCGCTGGGATCGGCTGGTCGAGCTGCTGTTGCGCCGGCTGGAGCTCCAGGACGACGAAGCCGAGCAGCTCGAATCGCTGCGCGAGGTCGCGCGTGTGTTCCGCGACCTGCTGAACGCGCCCGAGCGCGCGCTGCCGGCCGAGATCGCGATGTTGCGGCTGGTGCCCGGCGACGATCGAGCTGTGGGAGCAGCTGCGCGCCGACGCCGCCGCGGGCGGCGGCTGGGAGGAGCTGGTCGCGGGCGCGAGCGAGGTGGCCACCGCGAAGGGGACGACGCCGGAAGCGGCGCGCATCTGGCGCGAGATCGCGCGTGGGTTGCGCGAGGAGCTCGGCCGGCCCGAAGACGCGCTGGCGGCTTATCGCGAGGCGCTGATCGGCGATCCCGGCGATCGAATAACGCGCGACGCGGAAGCGGATCTGCTGCGCGAGCTGGGCCGCTGGCAGGACCTGGTGGCGGCGCTGCGCGCCACGTCCGGCGAGGCGGACGATCCGGATCGCGCCGCCGCGCTGATGCTGGAGGCGGCGGAGATTCACGAGACCCAGCTGGCCGACACCGCCGGCGCGATCACGGCGTACGAGACGGTGCTGGCGATGTCGCCGGGCTCGACGATCGCGGCGCTGGCGCTCGAACGCCTGTATGAACACGACAAGCGCTGGGGCGATCTGGTGTCGTTGCTGGCCCGGCGCGCGGAGCGCGCGACGCCCGCGGACGCGGCCGCGCTGCGCCGCCGGCGCGCCGGCATCCTGGCCGACCATCTGGATTCGCTGGATCGCGCGGCCGAGGAGCTGGAGTCGCTGGCGGCCGAGACGCCGGACGTCGCGGATCGCGAGCTGCTGGTGATGCTGGAGCAGATCTACAAGCGCGCCGAGCGCCACGACGACTACCTGGCGACGGTGCAGCGGCAAGCCGACGCGACCGCGAATCCGGTCGAGCGGCTGGCGCTCCTGCGCCGGCTGGCCACCGAGGGCGAGACGCGCCCCGAAGGGCTGGATCGCGCGGCGGAAGCGCTGGAGCAGATCCTGCGGCTGGAGCCGCGCGATGCCGACGCCTACTCCGCGCTGCAGCGGATCTACCGCGGCGCCGACCGGCCGGCGGCGCTGGCCGCGTCGCTGCAACGCCGCCTGGAGGTCACCGAGACCATCGAGGCGAAGCGCGAGATCATGTACGCGCTCGCCGAGACGTACGAACGCGAGCTCGACGAATGGGAGAAGGCGCTGGACACCTACGCGGCGGCCGAGAAGGTCGGTGACCGGCGGCCGGAGGTCTACGCCGCCATGTGCCGTCTGGGCGAGCGGCTGGGGCGCTGGGACGTGGCGACTGAGGCGGCGACCAGGTGGGCGGAGATCGCGCCGCAGAATCCGGGCGCGCTGGCGGCGCTGGCGCGCATCAGCCGGCAGGGGGGCGACTTCGAGCGCGCGCTGGCGATGTTCCTCGACGCCGCCATCCACGAACCCGTGCCGGCGGCGCAGGCGGCGCTGCTGACCGAAGCGGCCACCATCGTCGACACGGCGCTGGGCAAGGAAGATCAGGCCGTCGAGCTCTACGTGCGGGCGCTGGCCGCCGATCCCGACCACACGTCGGCCGCTGACCGCCTGTCGCAGATCTACGCTGCGCGCGGCCGCTGGGGCGACGTCGAGGAGCTGCTGGACGTCGTCGTCGCCGGACTGGACGAGAGTCAGGACTCGGGCGACACCGACCGTCAGGTCGCGTTGCAGATGCGGCTGGCCGAGGCGTGCGTCCAGCTCGGCAAGACCCAGCCGGAGAAGATGGACAAGGCGCTGGACTACCTGGCGCGCGCGCACGAGACGCGCGCCGAGTCGCTGCCGGTCATGCAGAAGCTCGGCGACCTGCGCATGCACCGCCACGAGTGGAAGGACGCGCTCGCGCTCTACGAATCGATCCTGGGCGCGCAGCGGCAGGCGCTGTCGGCGACGGACGCCGCCGAGGTGGCGATGCAGATTGGCGTCTGCCACACGGAGCTCGGCAACCCCGACGCGGCGTTCGCGGCATACAAGGAGGCCAAGTCGCTGAGCCCACAGTACCGCCCGGCGATCGAGGCGCTGTCGGCCGCGTACGTGATCAAGGAGGACTGGGCGGCGTGGGTCGCCGAGCGCCACGATCTGGCGGCGATCGCGCAGCCCGACGAGCGCGCCGGCATCGAGGAGGAGATGGGCGACGCGTACGCGGACAAGCTGTCCGATCCGGCGCGCGCCGAGGCCTGCTACCGCAAGGCGCTGGACAACGAGCCCAACCGGCGCGGCCCGCTGTACAAGCTGCTGGAGGTCTACACCAAGGACAAGCGCTGGCAGCCCGCCCTCGAGCTGCTCAACCAGCTGGTCAAGATCGAGGAGGACCCGGCGCGGCGGGCGCGCACGCTCTACACAGCCGCGCTGATCCAGCGCGACGAGCTCGCCAACCCGCAGGAGGCGGCGGCGCTGCTCGAGCAGTGCCTGGACGAGTCGCCCGACATGACGGTGGCGTTCCAGGACCTCGAGGCGCTGCACAAGGCGGCGGCGAACTGGAAGGCGCTGGCGGCGAGCTACCTGAACATGGTCAAGCGGCTGCCCGAGTCCGCGACCGCGCTGCGCCTGAACATCTGGACGCGGCTCGGCGAGCTGGCGACGCGGCAGCTGCGCGATCGCAACCTGGCGCTGCAGGCGTTCGAGGCGGCGGCGAAGCTGGATCCGGCGGACGTGCCGCGGCAGGAGACGCTGGCCCACCTCTACGAGCTGGGTGGCGCGGACACACGCGAGCAGGCCATCGCCGCGCACCAGCGGCTGCTCGCACGCGATCCGCATCGCACCGATTCGTACCGCGCGCTCGCCAAGCTGTACGGCGACATCGGCGATCTCGACAAGCAGTGGTGCGTCGCCTCGGCGCTGTACTACCTGAAGAAGGTCGACCCAGGCATGGAGGCCGTGTTCCGGCGCCACCGCCCACCGCAGGTGCGGCTGCCGCAGCGCGCGTTCACCGAGGAGACCTGGCAGCGCGTCGTCCACCCCGACGAGGACCGGCTGCTCGACGGGTTGTTCGCGATCTCCGCGCCCTACCTGGCGGCGCCGGCGGCGAAGCCGCCCGAAGCGCTGGGGCTGGGGCGGCGGCACCGCGTCGACCTGCAGACCGATCGCAGCCCGCCCGTGCTGGCCGTGATCCAGCTGGCCGAGATGATGGGGCTGCCGATGCCCGAGCTGTTCCGCGGCGACAACGAAAACGCGCAGACCATGGTCGTCAACCTGCAGTACAAGGGGCGGCCCAAGCTGGCGCTGGTGCTGGCGCCGTCGACGCAGCGCCGTAACAGCTTCGATCTGGTGTTCGATCTCAGCTGTCAGATGGCGTTCCTGCGCCCCGAGCGGCTGCTGCGGTTCGCGTTCGGCACGCCGGCGGCGCTGGACCTCGGGCTGCGCGCCGCGCTGGCGCTGGGGGCGAACGGCGTCGACGCGCACGACGCACATACGTGGGGCGGCGAGGCCGGCCAGCTGGTCGCGTATCTGCGGCGGGCCGTGCCGCCGCAGATCGTCGCCGCGGTGGCGGCGGCCGGGCGCACGCTGGCCGAGGCGCGCGGCGAAAAGGTCGACGTCGCGCGCTGGATGGCGGCGACGCACCTGTCGGCGGCGCGCGCGGCGCTGGTGCTGACCGGCGATCTGGGCGCGGCGGCGCGCGTGATCACCAGCGAGCCGATGCCGACGACGCCAATTCCGATCCAGAAACGCCTGGTCGACCTGGTCGCGTTTTCGGTCAGCGAGGACTACTTCGCGTGTCGGCGGCAGCTTGGGCTGCAGGTCGTCTGACCCCGACGCGAAGCACGCGCATCGCGACGGCCGTGATCCACGCCAGCATCAGCAGGAACGCCAGCCGCTGGATGATCGGGATCGATTGTAGGTACTCGTTCGGGTGGACGATCGTCTTGCGCGCGTAGATCGCGGCGTCGATCGCGCCGGCGAGCAACGTGCCCGCCGCGAGCGCGCCGAGCAGCCGGTCGCCGGCGAAGCGAAACAACGCCACCGCGCTGGCGACGGCGGCCGCCAGCCCGGGCAGCGCGGCGCTGAACACGACGATCGCGTGCAGCGGCCCCGGGCTCGGCGGGACAAGCGTCAGCACCGCCAGGCCCAGCGCTGACGTCGCGCCGGCGACGCGGACCATCAGCGCGAGGCGCGGCCGGCCGGGGAACAGCGCCGGCATCGCCACCCAGAACGCGGCCATCGCCACGGCGAACGCCGCCAGCCCGGCGCGCGCGGCAGGCGCCGCGATGCCGTTGGGCTGGCCGTTGCAGGCGGCGACGCCGGTCAGATCGCACAGGTGGTTGAGCCAGAACGAATGCCCGCGCACCGTCGGATCGAACACGGTGCCACCCGGATAACAGGCCATGGCAAAGCCGATGAGCGCGACGCCCGCGATCAGGGCCAGCAAGCTGACAGCCGCCGCGCGCTTCATCAGTGCTGCCCCGCGAACATCTCGCCCGCTTCGATGGCGACCGGCAACCGGTTCTGCTCGGGCGGCAGCGGACACGTCGCGTGCGCGGTGAACGCGCACGGCGGCGAATACGCCTTGTTGAAGTCCAGCACGACGAAGCCGTCCCGCGGCATGTCGGCGTACAGGAACCGGCCGCCGCCGTAGGTGGTCTTGCCCGCGGTCTTGTCGCGGAAGATGAAGAACAGCTCCGTGCTGCCAGGCTCGAGCACCGGCTCCAGGCGCACCGACTTGCCGTCGATGTCGAACGTCACGACTCCGGGGCCGGTGATGGTTTCGGTCACGCCGGGGATGACGGTGGGCACGTCGAGCGTCTTCGGCTTCGCGTGCGGCACGAAGCGCGCCGAGATCCGGTACTGCCGCTTGACGGAAAAGAAGCGCAGCCCCTTGAACGCGCGCCGCGCCGGGCTGCGCATGTCCTTGAGCCGCACGCCCAGGCGATTGCCGCGATCGATGATCTGCATGGTCAGCGCGCCCAGCGACAACACGTCGGGATCCGCGCCGCCCGTGTCCGCCTTCAGCGCCGCCTTGCCGACGGGCTTGCCGGCCAGCGCGACGGCTGCGCCCGGCAACACGTCGACGCCGACCCGCCGCCCGTCAAGCACGAAGCTGCCGGCGAACGCGGGCGCTGAATGCGCGGGCAGAACGATGTCGTTGCTGGCGTCTGCTCCGAAGCGATTGGCGCCCGGCTTGAGCCAGAACAGCCCGGCGACCGTCAGCCAGCCACCGTCGGCGATCAGCCGGCCCTCGCGCTCGCGCCGCCAGCTGTCCACGTCGCGAACATGCGCGACGTCGATCGCGGCGTCGACGGCCGCCGCCGCGGCGTCGTCGTCGACGCGACATGTCCCGCCCGGCCAGCGCGCGACGATGGCGCGCGTGCTGCGCTTGCCCTTGCCGTCGCCGCCGCCGTCGCCCACATCGGCCGACGCCGTGCGCGCGCGCTTCCACTGCGCGCTCATCTCGGCGGCGTCGACGCGCACGCACATCACCGCGGCGCCGCATCGACCCGACGCGGTGAGCTCGGCGACCTCGGCCCCGTGTTCGACGCGCAGGAACGCACCGTCCGGCGGGGTGGCGGGCCAGGCGCAGGCGTCCGACATCGCCAGCATCCATAGTGCGGTGGCAGTGGTCACGGCAAGCTCAGCCGAGCAAACGAGCGAGGAAAGTCGGGTGAATGTTCAAGCCCGCGAACCCCGCGATACCCAGCACCGCGCCGAAGCCCGCGAACATCCACGCGCCATACAACAGGCGCCGCTTCTTGGTCAGCGCCGATATCCCCATCAGCGCGATGGCGATCGACATCGTCGCCTCCGCCATGTCGAACTGATCGTCGCGGATGCCGAGCCGGTCGTACTCCGCCTGATGGGCTTCGGTGTCGCGCCTGATGTCACCCTTCTCGCGCTCGTAGGCGGCGATCTTTCCGTCGTAGTCCGCGATCCTGTTCACCAGCAACGCGCGCCCCTCCGCCGACAACCCCGGCGTGATGTCGGCCTGCACGCGCAGCATGTCGCGCGCCGATTCCGCGATGTTCAGCTTCGTCCCCTTCGCCTGGTAATACGCCCAGCCATCGACCACGTTGGCCTGCGCCTGCTGCATCGCCTGGCCGATGTTGCCGCCCTTTACGTTGCACAGCGCGGTGAACGTCGCGACGACGGCGACGCTGAGCGCGATCAGGCCGTTCAAGTTCGACCCGCCACCCTCGTCCGCCTTGTCGATGGCTTCGCTCACGGTGTCCGCAAGGTCGCTCATGTCGACCATGGTAGCAGCCGGCTCGACCACGGCGCGACCGCGTCTCAAGCGGAACCCTCGAAGGGTTCCGCACCTCCCGCGATGAGCTCCGACCGGCAAAGCCGGTCTACGCTCGACGCGTCGCTAGACGCGATCGCGGCCATGACAACCCGCTTTTCAACCGCCGGATCGACGTCAGCTTGAAAAGAGGGGAATACCGAGATCTCAACAAGGAGGCGTGATGCTGTTCCTGCAACCGATGCCCATGGACGAAGTGGCCGCCGAGAATCGTCCGGTAGCCGCCGAGGTTTACACGATGAAGGTGTGCCGCACGCACACCGCTGCAGCGTGGAACGATGTGGTGCTGGCGCAAGCGCCCGGCACCCCCGGCAGCCCGTCGCCAAGCCCAGGCTCGGGTACGCTGCTCGAGCCGCCGGGAAGCCCGGCCGCTGACACGCCCGTGCCGCCGCCACGTCCGAACAACGTGAACAACGGCAGCGCCCGGTCGCCGTTCGACACCGGCGGCGCACCGAACGATCCCGGCCGAGATACACCCCAGCCGGTCGCGCCTGAGCCGGCGCCCCCTGACTCGACCGCGCCGGGGACGCCCAGCCCGACCAACACGCCGCCGCCGATCGACGACACCAAGGCGCCGGACGTGCCGACGCCGACGGGCACGGGCGGCACCTCGGGCCCGATGCAGTCGCCGCCCAACCAGACGCCTGCGCCGAGCAGCGCTGATCCGGCGGCGCCTTCAGCGACCCCGGCGCCGTCGACCACGACGACGCCCCCGGCCAGCCCAACCACACCGCCCGCGGCCACGACCACGCCCCCGCCGCCCACCGACATGGGCGCCAGCGGCACCAGATAACGTCAGAGCGACCGAAGGGAGCGAGTCTTCCAACGGGAGGCGCGGCTTCGCCGCGCCGGGCCGCTAGCTCAACAGGGGTGGGCACGTGGGAGGGGTGAAACCCCTCCCACGCCTCACGCGCGTGGGAGGGGCAAACCCCCTCCCACGTGATATATGCCGGGGCCTATGCGCAAGCGTTTGGTCCGTGTTCTGCCGTGGCTGGTCACGGCCGGCTTGCTCCTGCTGCTGTTCATGCGCACGTCGGTGGACCAGGTCATCGGCGCCGCGCGCTCGTCGGCTGGGTGGACGCTGCCGGTCGGGCTGGCGTGTGTCATCGCGATCTACATCTGCGATTCGTTCGCCATGTGGCGCACGTTCGGGTGGTTCCTCGCCAAGATGTCGTTCTCCGACGTGCTGCTGGTTCGCGGCGCCACCTATCTGCTCGCCGCGATCAACTACAACGTCGGCCAGGGCGCGATCGTCTACTTCGTCCACCGCACCGCCGGCACGTCGATCATGCGCGGCGCCGCGACGATCCTGCTCGTGATGGGGACCAACGTGCTCGCGCTGCTGTTCCTCGCGACCGGGGGCCTCGCCGTCGCGGAGGGGGTCCCGCACGCCGCAAAGATCCTGGTGGCGGTCGCGTGGGCCGGGCTCGTGCTCTACGTCGTGCTGGTCGCCGTGCGCCCGCGCTGGCTCGACCGCCCGATCTTCCAGGTGCTGCTCGACTCCGGCATCAGCGGCCACCTTCGTGCCCTCGCCGTCCGCATCCCCCACATCGCGTCGCTGGTGGCGTTCCAGTTCGCGATGCTGCACGCCCTGCACGTCCAGGTGCCGCTGTTCGACGCGCTCGCGACGCTGCCCATCGTCTTCCTGGTCGCGGTGCTGCCGATCTCGGTCCAGGGGCTGGGCACCACCCAGGCCGTCATGGTGTTTTTCTACGCCCGCTACGCGCCCGGCGATCCCAAGGCGGCTGAGGCGGCGGTCATCGCTGCCAGCTTGCTGGGCCAGGGGATGGCGCTCGCGTTCCAGGCCACGCTGGGCGTCGCCTGTCTGAAGAGCCGCGTCGGCCGCGCGCTGTCCGCATCGGTCGCCGCGCCCGGCACCGGCGCCGCCCCCCCGCCACCGCCACCTCCGCGTCAGCCGGCGCGAGCGCCGGCGCCGACGTCAATCCACGCCCAGCCGACGGTTGATCGCGGCCAGCTCGTCGCTGACCGCGAAGTTGATCATCTCGACGATCTCCGGGTTGGCGCGCGCCGCCTCGACCAGCTCGTCGGTCGACAGCGCGGCGCCCGCGAGGTGGCGGTCCGCGCGCGCGATCTGCTCGAACGCCCCCAGCACGTCGCCCGACGCCAGCAGCGCCGCGCGATGGCCCGTGTGCAGCAGGCCGACGCGCCAGCGCTCGCCCTCGAACACGCCGCCGTCGCGGAACGACACGGCAGCCTGCTCGAACGCGCGCCGCTGCCGGCGCGGCAACAGGCGCGCGATCTTCTGGGCGACGTCGTTGAGCTGTTCCTCGGGCAACACGCCGCGGCCGTAATCCGCGTAGACCGTGCGCACGCCCGCCACCACCAGCAGGCCCAGGTCCTTGCCCGGGATGCGCGTGATGCCGTGCGTGCCCGCGCGCAGGTGACCGAGCTGGCGCCCCAGCTGCGAACACGCCTCCTGCAGCGGCTGCGACAGCACCGCCGCGGGGACCAGCAGCGCCGGCGGCGGCCCCGCCTCGATCTCGACACGCGTCGCCACCGCACGCGCCAGATAGACGTCGAAGGTCTCCTCGACGCCCAGCAGCGCCGCGATCCGGCCGATCAGCGCGCGCACCGGATCGTCCGACCGCGCCGCCAGGCGGTCCGACTTGGTGACGCCCCAGTCCTCCAGCGCCAGGCCGTACAGCCGCGGCAACACCTCGGACATCGCCGCCAGCAGCGCGGTGGCCGGGTGGCGCTCGTCGGGATGGCGGATGGTCGTATCGAACTCGGCCGCCGTGACCGCGCCGTTTGCCTCGGGCGCCCAGCGCAGCCGCGCCTCGCGCACGACACGCGCGTCGTCCGGGTCGGTCAGCCCCAGCGCCACCAGCGCGGCCGCGGCGCGCAGCGCGCGCCGCCGCTGCCCGCTGCGTTCGCACAGCCGGCGCAGGGCGCGCAGCGAATCCACGCGCAGCGGCTCCAGCCGCAGCAGCGCGATGTGCTCGGTGATCGCCTCGCCCAACCGATCGGCGGTCTCCAGCACGCGCGCCAGCTCGGCCCGCGCCGGAACGTCGCGTTCGTCGCCCGACACGACGATGCGCAGCTCGTCGATGGCGCGGGCGCTCGACTGCAGCGGCCCGCTCCACAACGCCGCCAGCCGCAGGCGCCGATCGCGCGCGCCGGGCGTGACCTCCAGATAACGCCCCAGCGCCGCCGCCAGCCGCGACGGTTCGTCCAGCTCGGTCAGGATCGCGTCCAGCCGATCCATGGCGACGCCGTGACTCGGGCTCACGGCCAGCGCGCCTTCGAACGCGTCCGCCGCGCCCTCCGGATCCTCGGCCGGCCCCGCCAGCAGCTCGCCCAGCGTGACCAGGTGGCCGACGCGCGCGTCGCGCTCCGACTCGGCCGCCGCCAGCCGCCGCAGTGTCGCGGCGGCGTTGCCCCAGTCGCGCTGGCGCACGAGCCCACGCGCCAGCCCCGCCAGCGCCGGCAGGTCGTCCGGCGTCGACAGCAGCGCGTTCCGGTACGCGTCGACCGCCTGCACGACGTCGGCGAGCGCGCGCTCCGCGATCTCGCCGATCCGCACCCAGGCGGTGCTGACACCTTTCGGATCGGACGACGCCGCGATCGCCAGCCGGAACGTCCCGATCGCCTCCGCCGAGCGGCCGATCTCGGTCTCGACCTCGGCCAGCCGCACCAGCGCCGGCACGAACGTCGGATCCAGCGCCACCGCCTCCGCCAGCACCGACGCCGATTCGATCGGATCGCGCTCGTAGATGAGCTCGGCCAGCGCCTGCAGCCGATCGCGCCGCTTGGGCACCGGCCCCGCCGCCGCCCGCCGCCGCATGACCTGCGCCAGCCGATCGTAGTCGGCGCGCGCGCGCAAGATGACGTCCAGCACCTCGAAGTCGGTCTCGGCTTCGGGCTCCAGCGCCAGCACCTCTTCCAGGCAGCGCCCCGCCATCGCGTCGTCGCGGACCTGGTTGGCGTACAGCCGCGCCGCCTGGCGGAACGCATCCGCCGCGCGCCCCGGCGCCTTGGTCAGCCGCGCCTCGCGCGCGTACAGCTCCGCCGCCGCGCGCACGTCGCCGCGCGCGTCGCGCAGCCGCGCCAGCGCGCGCAGCGCCGGCAAGAACGTCCCGTCCGCCTCGAGCGACCGCGCGAAGTCCGCGTCGGCTCCCCCCAGATCGCCGCTGCCGAGGTGGGCGCAGCCCAGCTCCCACAGCAACGTCGCCCGCGTCGTCGGCTCCGTCGCGGCCTCGGCCAGCTGCCGGCGCGCAAGAATCACGTGCGGCCAGTCCCCTATCCGCGTCGCCTGCCGTTCCAGCAGCGCCACCGCCTCGTCGGTCGCGCGCGTCTCGACCACGCGCCGCAGCAGCGGCAGCGTCTCGGTCAGCCCGTCCTGCGGGCGGGTCGCCGCCCGCTCGCGCGCGGTGGCGGCGGCGCGCAGCAGCGCCGCCGCGATGCCGGGGTCCGACCCCGTCGCCGCCAGCCGCTCGAGCGCCAGCGCCCGGTCGCGATCGCGACCCAGCTTCGTCGCCAGCGTCACCGCGGCGTCCAGCACCGCCCCGTCGCCCGGCGCGACGTCGAGCGCCGTGCGCAGCGCCCGCCATGCCGCTTCCGGCTCCGCGAGGCGCCAGGCGAGGTCCAGCGGCCGCCCGATGTCGTTCGGCCGCCGCCCGTTGCCCAGCTCGCCGACCTGCGCGGCCGCCACCTCGGCGCCGCGCCCGACGAGCTGGAACAGACGCTCGTGCGCGATGTCGATCGCCGCGGCGCCCGGTGTCTTCACGTTCCCCGGCCCGGCGGCGATCGCGGCGATGGCGCGCTCGATCGCCGCCAGCGCCTCGCGCCGCGACCCCAGCCGCCATTCGACCACTTCGGCCTGCAGGCGGTACGCGGACGCCTTGTCCGCCGGATCCGACGACGCCTGCCCCAGCGTCCCCAGCACCTCGGCCAGCTCCTGGCCGCGGCCGGTGCGCCCGAGCAAGCGCGCGTGCTCCGCGATCGCGGCGACGTTGGCAGGATCGTAGCCGAGCGCCCGCGTCGCCGCGGCCAGCGCCTCGTCGATACGCCCCAGGCGGAACGCATAGACGCGCGCGGCCTCGACCGCGTACGCGCTGGCGCCGGCCGGATCGGACTCGCAGGCCGCCTGCTGCAGCAACACCGCCGCCAGCCGATCGAGCTGGCCGCTGCGATTGTAGGCCCGCGCCAGCCCCGCCAGCGCGGGCCGGGACGCCGCATCGAGCGCAAGCGCCGCCTCGTAAGCCCGCACGGCCTCGTCGTCGGCCGCCGCGCGCTCCTCGAAAATCACGCCAGCGCGGTAGCACCAGGCGAAGCGGGCGGCCGGCGACAGGTCGGCGATCTCGGTCCCCAGCTTCAGCGCCGCCTCGGCGGCCACCAGCGCGTCGCCCGCCTTCTCCGCCGCGCGCAGCTGCGCCCGCAGCGCCGCCGCGCGACGCGTCCCCAGCTCGGCCCATTCGCCGTACAGCGCCAGCGCCTTGCCCGGGTCGTTCAGCCGATCCTCGTAGAGCGCGCCCAGCCGTTCCAGCTTCAGCGCCATCTCGCGCGCCGTCTCCGCCCCCGCCGTCGCCGCGCGCACGTCGACCCGTTCGGTCGCCGAGGTGCCGGCGTCGATCTCGACGACCTTGGCCAGCTCGCCCCACTGCCCCAGCGTCGAGAACAGGCGTTCGAGGACGTGCGCCGCGGGCGCGTAACCCGGCACCGCCTCCAGCGCCCGGCGCGCGAGCGCGGCCGCCCGCGGCAGATCGTGCGCGGCGGTCTCGGCCAGCTCCGCGGCGCGCATCGCCACCGCGGCGCGCTCCGCGGGCTCGCTGGTGCGAGCGACCGCCGCCTCGGCCAGCCTGACCTGCGCCACCGCGTCACCGGTGCGCGACGCGATCCGCTCCAGGCCCGCCAGGCCGACAGGATCGCCCGGGCGCGCCTCCAGCAGCCGCCGGTAGCGCGCCGCCGCGGCCTCGTCGTCGGCTTCGTGCAGCTCGGCCAGGTGGGCCGCCAGCCCGGACAGCGTCGCCGCCCAGTCGCGATCGCGCGACAGCTCGGCGTGGCGGTCCAGCGCCAGCCGCGCCTTCGTCCACGTCCCCGCCTCCAGGCTGTTCGCCACCGACGCGAACAGCAGGGCAGGGTCGTTGGGGTCCGCCGTGCGCGCGTCTTCGATCAACGTGACCGCGCGCGCCGACGCCCCCAGCCGGTACCGGGCCAGCGCCGCCGCCAGCCCCAGCCAGGCGGCCCGATCGGCGCCCGTGCTCGCTTCGGCTTCCAGCTCCACGGCGCGGGCAAGCTCCGCATCGCGGCCGACCCGCGCCGCCACCCGCCGGGTCCCGGCCCGCGCCAGCGCCGCCGCGCCACGGCCCGCCTCCTCGCCCAGCGCCCGCAACCACAGGTCCAGCGCCTCGGTCAGCCGTTCCGGGTTGGCTTCCGCCCCCAGGGCCAGGCGTCCCAGCAGCCGCCCCCGCTCACCCCCGGACGTCGCGGCCGCCAGCCGCCGTTCCAGGACCGACTGCAGCAGCGCGGCGTCGTCGCCGCGCACGGCGGTCTCCTCCAGCAGCACCAGCGCCCCGGTGTGCCCCGGGACCAGCACCAGCGCCTCTTCCAGCACGGCGCGGGCGCGATCGCGGGCCAGCAGCCGGTGCTCCAGCAGGGACGCCTTCTCCACCGCCAGATCGGCGCGGGTGGCCACCGTCGTGGCGGCCGCACTCTCGACGTCCAGCAGCTCGATCGCCGTCCAGGTGCTGCCCGCCTCGACGGCGTGCAGGCGCAGCGCGCGCAGGACGGGATGGAACGTCGCGGTCGGCGGCTCGTCCAGCGCCAGCTGCAGGTGGTCCATCGCCGCCGCCAGGTCGCCGACGCCGTCCTCGAACATCCGCGCCGCCGCATAGCGAAGCGCCCCGGCCGCTATCCCGGCGCGCGCGTCCGCCTCCTCGACCATCGCCAGGGCCTCGGCCTCCCACTGCGCCGGGGAGCGCGCCAGCCCGCGGCGGGCTTCGTCCATGGTGGTCCCCCCCGGCTGGGCGTTCGGTTCCGTAACCTCCTCGGCACGGCGGTTCGGAACGGGGGTGGGCGTTGGCGTGGCCGACGGCATGGGAAATGGAAGTGGGAAGTCGATGGTTCGCTTGCAGCGGCGCGCTGCAGCTGGAACCGCCCCACTTTACTCCATATTCGAGCTCCGGAATGGGTCCGGCGAATCTACCGAAAAACGCCGGCGCGCCAGGGTATGATGCCGCTTCGCTTTTCCTAGCGACTTCACATTCCGGCATGCCCAAGATCATCGTCACCGGTAACGACGACCAGCGACGCGAGTACGAGCTCGGGGCCGTCAACACCATTGGGCGGCACCCGGACAACACGCTCCAGATCCTCGACCGCATCGTCTCCAAGGAGCACGCGCAGATCGTGCGGCAGCCCGACGGGCGCTTCCTGTTCCGCGACCTCGGCAGCCTGAACGGATCGTTCCTGCGCGGCGAGCGCGTCAGCGAGCACATCCTGCTCGACACCGACGAGATCATGCTCGGCTCGACCTGCCTGACGTTCCAGGAACGGTCGACGACGGAATCGGTGCTGCAGAAGGTGACCATCGCGCCGGCGGCGACCGAGTCGCTGATCCGCCAGAAGATCCAGGCGCCGCCGCCGTCGCGCGAGTTCCTGGCCGAACGCGAGATCACCGACATCGAGGTGTTGCGGCGCGACTACGAGAAGCTGCGGCTGGCGCACGAGCTCGGACGATCGATCGGGCTCGAGGTGAACCTGGAGCTGCTGCTCGAGCAGATCATCATGAAGGCGTTCGAGCTGATCCCGGCCGACCGCGGCGTGATCCTGCTGATGGAGGAAGGCGGCCCGTCGCCCAAGGTGGCGAAGACGCGCGACGGCAAGAACGAGCACATCATCCTGTCGAAGTCGATCCTCAACGAGGTCGTCACCAACAAGGCGTCGGTGCTGTCGTCGGACGCGACGATGGACAGCCGGTTCTCGGCGGCGCACTCGGTCATCATGCAGGGCATCCGGTCGACGATGACCGTGCCGCTCATCCACCACGACGAGCTGCTCGGCATCATGCACCTCGACTCGATGATCGCGACCAACGCGTTCACCGAGAAGGACCTGCAGATCTTCGGCGGCATCGCCGGCCAGGCCGCGGTCGCCATCCACAACTCGCAGCTGGCGCGCAAGATCGAGCACGAGGCGAAGACGCGCGCCCAGTTCCAGCGCCTGCTGTCGCCCAACCTGGTCGACCAGGTCGTGCAGGGGAAGCTCGAGCTCGAAAAGGGCGGCGCGCTGTCCGAGGTGACGCTGCTGTTCTCGGACATCCGCGGCTTCACGTCGATGAGCGAATCGCGCGCGCCGGAAGAGATCGTCCGCATGCTCAACGAATACTTCGAGCTGATGGTGGACGTGATCTTCAAGTACGAAGGCACGCTGGACAAGTTCGTCGGCGACGAGGTCATCGCGCTGTTCGGCGCCCCGGTGCCGATGAAGAACGCCGAGGTCAAGGCCGTGCAGTGCGCGCTGGACATGACGCGCGTGCTGTCGGAGTGGAACCGCACGCGCGCCGCCGAGGGGCAGCACGAGATCACGGTCGGCATCGGCATCAACACCGGCCTCGTCGTCACGGGCGCGATCGGCAGCTCGCGCGCGCTGCAGTACACGGCGATCGGCGACGCCGTCAACGTGGCGTCGCGCCTGTGCGGGGCGGCGCAGCCGGGGCAGATCATCCTGTCCGAGGCGACGTTCCGCAAGGTGCAGGCCGACGTCGCCGCGGTGCCGCTGCCGCCGGTTCGACTCAAGGGCAAGACTGACGAGCTCCGCGTCTACAACGCCGTGGGGCTGCGCAACCGATCGTTCCCGGGCGAAAACACCCGGCCCGGCTAACCGACACAGGGGGTGAGCGATGGGCGCCGTCGCGGCGGTGGCCAAGCTGTTCGCGCTGTTGATTGCGGTGGCGGCTGCGGCCGCCGCTGCGCTGATCGTCGTGCCCGCGCCGACGCCGCGGCTGGCGCTGGTGGCGATCGCCGCGTCCGAGAAGAGCGTGCTCATCGCCGCCGTCGCGACCGTGGCGCTGCCGCTGGCGTTCCTGGGGTCGCGGCGCGGCCGCCGGTTGCCCGCCGCGGTGGCCGTCGTGCTCGCGGTCGCGGCCATCGTCACCAGCGCGCTGCCCATCGTGCAGGCGCGGCGGCTGGCCAGCGCGCGCGGCGTGCGCGCTCGACACCCTGCGCTACATCCGCGCGCCCATCGACACGGAAGGTCCGGGCACGCCGACGCAGACGGTGAGCTACGCGACGATCAACGGCACGCCGCTGGGGCTGGACGTCTACCTGCCGCCGAAGCGGCCGGAGACACCGGGACGCGCGCTGCTCATCGTGCACGGTGGCTTCTGGTCGCACGGCGACAAGGGCGAGGCGCCGATGGCCAGCCGGCGGCTGGCCGACCTCGGCTTCACGGTGTTCGACGTGCAGTACCGCACCTCGCCGCAGCCGAACTGGAAGACCGCGATCGGCGACGTCAAGTGCGCGATCGGCTGGGTCAAGCAACACGCGGTGACGCCGGAGTGGAACGTCGACGCGAAGAAGATCGCGCTGCTCGGACGCTCGGCGGGCGGGCACCTGGCGCTGATGGCGGCGTACGCGCCGGCCGACCCGGAGCTGCCGCCCAGCTGCGACGCGGGCGACACCAGCGTCGACGCGGTCGCGGCGCTGTACGCGCCGGCCGACCTGACGTGGGGCTACAAGAATCCGGTCCGCCCGCGCATCTCCGACAACCGCGCCAAGCTGCGCGCGTTCCTGGGCGGAACGCCCGAAGACGCCGCCGCCCGCTACGTGGCGCTATCGCCCGTCGAGCGCGTCACGACCGGTTCGCCGCGCACGCTGCTGGCGCACGGCGGCCGCGATCAGTTCGTCAGCCACGGCCACATGGGCCTGCTGGGCGCGCGCCTGCGCGCGATCGGCGTGCCGTGCGAGACGATCTTCATCCCCTACGGCCAGCACGCGTTCGACTTCGTCGTCGGCAGCCTGTCGAGCCAGATCCTAGAGGCGGCGCTGCTCGACTTCCTGCGCCGCTGACACCCGCTACCAGCGGTACGCCACGGTCATGGCGAGCGACTTCAACGCAGCGGTGTCGTACGACCACGGCCCTCCAACTTCATCGCACTGCCCGATCCCCGGCGTCCGCACGCCGGCGCGGAGTCCGACGCTCAGAAACGGAAGCACGTGCCCCTCCACGCCAAAGGCCGCGCCTCCGCCCACGAAGCTGCTCTCCTTGCACGCCGTGTTGAAACCTTCCCTGCCATGAATCGCCGTGAAGCCGAGCGCGAGCTCCGCGTACGGTGTCACGAAGCGCGTGGGTAGTTGCGCCCGGACGAACGCCGCCGCGAGCGTCGACTGGAACGTTTGACTGAACGCGCCGCCAAAAACCGGGACGGTGCCCTCCGCATGCAGCCTCGCCGTTTCCAGCCCGAAACCGGTCATCACATACCGGTTGGCCAGATAGCCGCCGCGCAACAAGAGCCCCCAGCCCCCGAAGGCGTCGGCGGCGGCGTACGACGCCCCGGCCTGGACGTGGAAGGCGGGATCCGGCCGCTGCGCCACCGCGGTTGCCTCGACAGCGAGCGCCGCCGCCGGCCCCGCGACGAACACCACCGCCATCGCCGCCGCCGCCGCGGTCCACCGTCGGGTCTGTCCGCTGCTCATGGGAGCCTCCTCGACGCACGAGTGAACAACGCGCGTGCTGCCCCGCGAAGCCTGCTCCTCCGAGCGTTCACGCGCAAGTTGCGGCGCGATCGCGACGTCGCTGTCACGCCGAATCGCCCAGCGCCTGCGCGACGGCGTCGGCCAGCGCCCGCCGCCGCGCCGCGAGACGCTGCGTCGTCCGGTGATGAAACGCGCGCAGCGTCAGGTGGCGCCACGCTTCGCGCGCCTCGCGCCGCAGCTCGTTGAACCGCAGCGCGACGTAGCCGCTGGCGGCCCCGGCCGCGAACACCGGCGCCGCCCACACCGATCCCCACGCGACGCCCGCGGCCACCGCCTCCAGGCCCCACGTGACGGCGAGGAACGCCGCGCCGGCGATCAGCTTCACCGTCCCCAGGATGTCCTCGTCGCGCGTCGCGCGCGCCGCGACCACGCCGGCCAGTCGATACGGCAGCCAGCCCATCACCGCGCCCAGCGCGGCGACGGGCGCGGCCACGACCAGCTTGCCCACGGCAGCCGCCAGCTGGCCCGGGCGAATCGGCACCAGCTCCAGCGCCCACGGATCGCGCACGCCCAGCCGCCGCAGCGCGCGCGCGTACGCGCGTGCGTCGGCGGCGATCGCCTCCACCCGCTGTGGATCCCGCGCGCGCAGCCGCTGATACGCGCTCCGCATCGCCAGCGCGCGGCGGTGCTGCGGCGCCAGCGCGTCCGGCTCCGCGTCACGCTCGCGCGTCCAGTCCGCGACGCGCGCGATGCCGATCAACAGCTCGCGCGTCTCCGCCTGCAGCACGACCTCGTCCAGCCGCGCGTCGATCGTCTCGGTCAGCGCCGTCACGGCGGCGCGCTCGTCGCGCGTGTAGTCCGCCAGCAGCGGGGCGACCGCCAGCGGTTCACCCACCGCCAGCAACACCGACGACCGAAACATCGTCTTACGTTCGTAGTACAGGCCGACCGGGACGATGGTGACGCCCAGCTTGCCGTCGTGCTCGGCCTCGGCCGACAGCGCGATGCGCGCCGCGCCGGTCTTCAGCGGCCGGAGCTGGGGGTCGGAGTGCGAGACCCCCTCGGGAAAGAGCGCCAGCGCGCCGCCCGCCGCCAGCTCCGCCCGGCAGCGCGCGAAGCTGTCGTCGTTGCGCGAAGCAGAGCTGGGGGCCGCGTCGCCGCCGCGCCCTGCCGACTCGTGCGCGCGGTAGATGGGGATGCTGCCGAAGGCGTCCATCGCCAGCCGCCCGAGCGGGTTTGAAAATAGCGTGCTCTTGGCGAGGAAGCGCGCGGGCCGTCCGGTCGCCACCCGCAAGACAAGCGGATCGAGGAGGCCGTTCGGGTGATTGACAACGAAAACCAGCGGCCGATCCGCAGGGATCCGCTCGGCGCCCTCGACGGCACGCCCCGGGTAGTAGAGCCGGACCAGCGCCTCAGCCAGCCGACGAACGAGCGTCGCAAGAAAACGCCGCACGTCCGGATCATACGCCCCCCGGTACGCGAGGTTCCATGGCGCGTACAACGTCCGCAGCGACGTTAATTCCCGTTCTCTAGTATTCTGTCGCGCGCGGCGTGGGAGGAACGACAGCGAACAGGCTGCTTGCGGTGCTGGCGTCGGCGACGTTGACGGCGCTGGCCGGCGGTTGCGAGGGCACCATGATGTCGGCCGGGGTGACCCGCGTGCCGCTGCTCGTCGGTCCCGTCGCATGCATCGGCTGCGCGCCCGCTCCCGCCCCGGCGTGGAACGGGCCACGGCTCAGGGACGAAGTCTATTTCCGCGGCATGTTTGCGGGGGGCTCGACGGGCAGCATGTGGTCGAAAGAATGGAAGCTGCCAGCGCTGGGGCCCAAGGCTGACCTGGCCATCAAGAATCCGTGCGTCACGCAGATGCATGTGTCGAAGATTGCAGCGAGCTCGTTCGGCGTCGGAGCCCTGGTGTTTTGGATGCACAGCGTCGCCATCGAGGTGGAAGCGACGCCGGCGCGAGTTCCCAATGGATCGTGCGGCGACCCGCCCGCGCCGCCCTCGACCACACCACCGGCAGAGCCCGAACCGGAAGAGGACGACCGGTGAGAGCAGCCGCGCGGCGAGGGTTGTTGTGGCTCGTGCTCGTTGCAGCAACGGCGAGCGCCTGCGCTGGCGCTCGCGTCAACGTGACCGCGAACCGCGCCGCGTACCCGATCTCGATGTCCGGCTGCGTGCGTGACAACACGGGCCGGCTCTACGAGCGGCGCGAGTTGCAGACCGTCGGCGAGTTCGTCAGCGACGGCGCGCGCGTCGGGTTCCTGTACTCGCTGCTCACGCTGCCGTCGAGCTACGACGTCTCGGACGAGGTGAACGCCCAGGTCGCGGCGGCGAACGGCGAAGCCGTCGTCAATCTCAGGGTGACCGTGACGGAAGGGTGTGCCGTGCTCAACGAATTCCCGGGGCTCACCGCCCTGCCAATCTGGCCAGGCTGCGTACCGCTCACCGTCACCGGCAACATCGTTCGTCGGCGTCCGCTGTCGGCAACGCTGCCCGCCGCGACGAATTAGCCAAGCACGCACTGCGGCGATACGCACTCGAGGCCGCTGTCGAGCGCCGCGCCTCAGCTCTACTGCGCGCGCGCGAGCAGCCGCTGGACCCAGCGATCGGTGAGCTTTTCCTGCACCGTGTTCTGCCGCAGCCGGTCGGCCAGGTTCTTCCAGTCGACGGCGTCCTGCGGCTGATCCTGGTTCGAGCACGAGAACACGATCGTCTCCTTGCCCGTCACCGGATCGATGTGGCGCTGCAGGCACTGCGCGCAGATCTCCTTCATCATGCACTGCATCGGCGAGTTGATCGACGCGATGGCGACGTGGTTCGGCTTGAAGAACTTCGCCAGCTGGCCGTGGCGCGCGTCCTTCACCGCCGCCATCATGCGATCGCTGCCGATGGCGATGATGCGCGCGCAGTCGGGCAGCGGCACGGTGACGGCGCCCAGCTCGCCCTGCGCGAACGCGCGCATGGCCTCGACGACGTTGCCGCGGAAGGCGCGGTCCTGCGGCCGGCGCGCCTCGGGCAGCGGCCCGCCATCGACGCTCCAGATGATCTGGTCGGCAGCCGCCTCGATGTCGTCGACCTTGTAGACGTCCTCGCGCTTGCGGTACGCGGCGAAGTACAGCACGCGGTTGCCGCGCGCGCGCAGCTCCTTGCCGATCGAAAACAGCACGGCGTTGCCCAGCCCGCCGCCCGCCAGCGCCACCGATTCGCCGTCCGGGATCTCGGTCGGCGTCCCCGTCGGCCCCATGACGATCACCGGCTCGCCCGGCTCCAGGCTCGCGCACAGCCGCGAGCTGCCGCCCATCTCCAGCACGATCATCGACAGCAGGCCCTTCTCCTTGTCGACCCACGCGCCGGTCAGCGCCAGCCCTTCCATCATCAGGCGCGTGCCGTTCACCGCGCGCGACAGCGCCTCGAAGTTCTGCAGGCGGAAGAACTGCCCGGGCTCGAAGTGGCGCGCGGCCGCCGGCGCCTTGACGACGACCTCGACGATCGTCGGCGTCAGCCGCTCCACCCACGCCACCGTCGGGCGCCAGTCGGCGTCCAGCTTCGCCGTCAGCGCGCGCCACGCGGCGTCGCGCGCCGGCTGCGCCGCCGGATCCAGCGCCGCGATGTCAGCCGCGAACAGCGCCTCGACGTGCGGCGCGCCGTCTTTCGCCGACGCCATCGCGCGCACGACCGAGCCCGCGTAGCCGGGGTTGTTGTCGCCGTAGAACGTGACCGTTCTGCCCGTTGCGCAGGTAACTGGTGAAGAAGCCGACCTGGTCGCCGGTCGCCTGCTCCAGCCGCAGCGCCCCGTCGTCACCGCGCGCGGCGCGGAACGCCCTGAAGCCCTTGGTGCGCGGATCGATCTCGAACGACCCTGCCCGCTCGCGCTCGTACGTGATGTTGGGCGCCGTGCCCGCCGCGACGAACAGCGACCGCGCCGGCAGCGTCACCTTCTGCTTGTCCGCGGTCTCGAACTCCACGCCCGCCAGCGCGCCGCGCTCGTCGGGGACACAGGCCAGCGGCGACAGCCCTTCGGTGAAGCGGACGCCCTCCTCGAAGAACTCGATGATCTCCTCGTGGTTCAGGCGATAGGCCGGGCTGTCCGCCATCCCCTTGCGGTAGACCAGCGACACGCCTCCCCACGACTCCACCAGGTAGCTGAAGTCCGGCTTGTCGCCGGCGGCCGCCGCCCGCTCGCGCTCGGCGCGCACCGCGCGCCCGTGCGCCAGGAACTCGCGCGCGATCTCCGCCTCCTCGGCGTCGTAGGTTGCCATCAGCGCGTCGTCGCCCGACTCCGCCGCCAGCGTCTCCCAGCGCGCCAGGAACTTCTCGACCTGCACCGGGTAATACGCCGCCGCCTCGGTGGTCGTGTCGATGCCCGTCAGCCCGCCGCCGATGACGATCGCCGGCAGCCGCACCTGCAGGCTGGCCAGCGAATCACGCTTCGCCGCGCCCGTCAGCTGCAGCGCCATCAGGAAGTCCGACGCCTTGCGCACGCCGCGGATCAGGTTGTTCTTGACGTCGATGATCGTCGGCTTGCCCGCGCCGGCCGCGATGGCGACGTGGTCGAAGCCGCTCGCGAACGCCTCGTCGGCGTCGATGGTGCCGCCGAAGCGGACGCCGCCGTAGACGCGGAACCCGGCGCGCCGCGCCAGCGTCAGGTGCAGCGCGGTCAGGAAGCTCTTGTCCCAGCGCACGGTGATGCCGTATTCGGCGACGCCGCCGAAGCCGGCCAGCCGCCGCTGGTCGAGCGGCGTCGTCAGCTCCTGCCAGCGTTCGACCGCGCGCGGCGGCCACACGTCGCCGCCGATCAGATCCGCGGGCAGCGGCTCGACCTTCAGCCCGTCGATGCCGACGACGCCGAAGCCGGCGTTCAGCAGGTGATGCGACAGCGTGAACCCGGCCGGCCCCATGCCGACCACGAGCACGTTCTTGCCGATGTACGGCCGCGCCACCGGACGCGCGCGGTTCAGCGGGTTCCAGCGCGTCAGCAGGCCGTAGATCTCGAAGCCCCAGCGCATGCCGAACACGTCGGTCAGCACGCCGGTCTCCGCCTGCGGGATGTTGACCGGGTCCTGCTTCTGGAACACGCACCCCTTCATGCAGTCGTTGCAGATGCGGTGACCCGTGCCCGGCAGCATCGGGTTGTCGACGATGATCATCGCCAGCGCCGCGATCGAATCGCCGTCGCGCCGCAACACGTGCATCTCGCCGATCTTCTCGTCCAGCGGGCAGCCGCCGATCTTCACGCCCAGCGGGTTCTTCTTCACCGCGCCGGCCTTGTCGACCATGCCCGTCGAGCACGAATCCTTCTCGCGCTCGTGGCAATACAGGCAGTAGTCCGCCTCGCTCGCCACCTCGCGCCGCGACATGCGCGGGTCGGTGAGCCCGAAGCCGTCGCGCCGCCGCCGGTGCTCCACCGGCCCCTCGGTGATCATCGGCAGCGTGGCGTCAGGACGGCGCAGCGGCACCAGGTCTTCGTGATCGACCGCGTGCGCGAACTGGAACGACACCCACTTCGCCACCGCCGCGCGCGCCGCCGGCACGAAGCGGTGCACAGCCGCCCAGCGCTCGAACATGTCGATGTCGGCGCCCGCCGCCGGGTCCGCCTTCTCGCGCGCGATCAGCACGTCCAGCACGGTCGCGAACGTCAGCTCGTCATCGCCCGCCACCACCACGTCCGGGAACGACGCCGCCGCGAACGCGCGGATGCGATCGCGCAGCGCCGCCGGATCGTCGGCCGGCAGCTTGTCCTCCGGGTACTTCTTGCTCGCGCGCCGGACGATGAAGTGCTTCATCCGGAAGATCGCCGCCTCGCCCACCGCCGTGTCCAGGTGCGCCTGCCGCTCGGGCTCGACGCCGAACAGCTTGGCGATGAACGCGCCCAGCGGCCGCGCCGCCTCGATCAGCAGCTCCGACTCCTGCGGCGGCGTCAGCGCCGCGCCGTCGCGGTACGCCGCCAGCCGCGTCGCCAGCGTCGGCTCGTATTCTGCCAGCTCCGCACGGAAGTGTGCATCCAGCGCCGCGAGCCGCTCGGGCTCGTAGAGGTCGCCGTACCGGAAGCCGTCGATACCGAGCGCGAAATCTCGCGCCTCGTCGCGCGGCGCGCTCCCGGCGCCGTTCGCGAAGGCAAATGCGGGCTGCTTCAGAGGGTCAATTCCTGACGTTGCAGAACTGGACGTAGTCGATGAGCTCGATGTTCTCGGGCTTCTTGCCCTCGCCGCACACCGGGCACGTGGGATCGGCGGGGCGCTTGAACTCGCGGAACTTCATGTTCAGCGCGTCGAAGTGCAGCTCGCGGCCCGACAGCGACTTGCCCTTGCCGAGCAGCACCTTGATCGCCTCGGTCGCCTCCAGCGAGCCGATGACGCCGCACAACACGCCCAGCACGCCGGCCTCCTGGCACGACGGCGCCATGTCGGGCGGCGGCGGCTCGGGATAGAAGCAGCGGTAGCACGGGCCGTTGAACGGCAGGAACGTCGTGACCGTCCCCTCGAAGCGGTAGATGCTGCCGTCGATCACCGGCTTGCCCAGCTTCAGCGCCGCGTCGTTGATCAGGTAGCGGGTCGGGAAGTTGTCCGCGCCGTCGACGATGACGTCGTAGTCCTTGATGATGTCGAGGACGTTCTCCGACGTCAGCCGCGTCTTGTGCGCGATCACCTTCACGTCGGGGTTGAGCTTGGCGATCGCGACCTGCGCGGATTCGACCTTCGACATGCCGACGCGATCGGTGGCGTGCAGGATCTGCCGCTGCAGGTTCGACGCATCGACCGTGTCGTCGTCGACGAAGCCGACCGTCCCGACACCGGCGGCGGCGAGGTACAGCCCGGCCGGCGACCCGAGGCCGCCCGCGCCCAGGCACAGCACCTTCGAGCGCAGCAGCTTGGCCTGCCCTTCTTCACCGACCTCGGGCAGCATCGTGTGGCGCGCGTAGCGCAGCGTCTGCTCCTGCGTCATCACGAACGGACGGTCGAACTTCAGGCCCTCGCGCTTCCAGGCCGCGAACCCGCCCGCCATCGACTTGACGTTGGTGTAGCCGAGGTCGGCCAGCGACTTGGCCGCCAGCGCCGACCGCGTGCCGCCCGCGCAGTAAAGGACGATCTCGGCCGAGCGCTCCGGCACCTGGTCCTCGATGCGCTGCTCGAGGAAGCCGCGCGAGATCCACCGCGCTCCCGGGATGTAGCCCTCGGTCCACTCGTCCTTCTCGCGGACGTCGATCAGGATGGGCCCCGCGCCGTTGCCGTCGCCGGCCTTGCCCTTGAGCCCGTCGACCGCCTTGCGAACCGCTGCGACGTCGGTCTCGCGGATGCCTGCCTTCACGTCCTTGAGGTACTTGCCAAAGCTCATCGTACGCTTTCCTTCCACATTTCCGTTCGGCTGACCAGCCCGACTATAGGAGATGCCCCCTATTCCGGGATCGTTACACCCGCGGGGGGCAAAGGCCCGGCATTTTCGCGGGATTGCGCGCGCCGTCAAGCGACTTGCCGGCGACCGCCGGACAAACAAAAGGCCCGGCCGGCACAGTTGCCGACCAGGCCCTTCGTCGAGCGCCGTAACGGCGCCGTAGCGACTAGATGAACGTGACGTTGTCGATGGTGACCGTGCCGGTGCAGGCCGCGGGGGCCGCGCCGCCCGCCGGGCTGATCTGCCACTGGATGTTGAGGAGCCCCGTCGGGTCGACCGGCAGCGGCGCCTACGGCGGCCCCGCCACCCGTCTGCTCCGAGAACAGCACCGTCACGTCGGTGGCCGTCGCCGGAAGCGGAAAGATCTTGGCCGACGCGTAGCAATTGGCCTCGGTGCAAGTCCCGTTGTTCGCAACCGTCGAGTGCTGCTTGTCGACGACCGAGAACTGGATCGTGCAGCCGGTGGTCAGGGTGCCGCTGATGTTGAACTTCACACCCGTGTAGGCCGACGCGTTGACACAGGCGTTGAACGGATAGCCGACGCCCAGATACGGGTACATCGTCGTGGGCACGCCGCTGTTGACGGTGATGACCAGCGCGCCGCTCGCCGTGTCGGCCGTCAGCGGCGTGAGGCCGGTGTCCTGCGAAGAAGTAGGCCGATCCGACGGCCCCGGCCGCCGCGAAGTCGGTGATGAGCGCGCGCGGTCGGCGCGGCGCAGGCAGAGCCGCCGCCGCTGCCCGCGTTGCCCGTCGAGCCCGCGTTGCCCGTCGTGCCCGCGTTGCCGGTCGAGCCCGCGTTGCCGGTTTCGCTGCTGTCACCACAGCCGGCAGTCGACGCGCTCGACGCAACGAGCCCAACCAAGGAAAGCCCCACGATTCCGAAAACCGCCCGAGTCTTAATTGCGTTCATTGTCTTTTCTCCAGTGCCCGAAAAAGTTGGTCTCGGCCTTCGCTTGTACTGCCCTTAACTGTCGAGGCGAGATGGTGCGGACCCTAATGCCTATTCCTGAGCTTGCCTAGAGATTTTTCGGTGGCCGGGCGGGGTTACACGACTATACTGAGCGGTAAGAACTTCATCGAAGCACCAGCGTAAAAGGAGATGTGATGTCAGTTTCCGGAACCGAGGCCGAGATCAAGGAAGCCACTGTCGCTGGACACGACCACGCGCAGGCGACCGACGCGGGTGACGCGCCGATGGTGCTCCTGTCTGACAAGGCGGCTGAAAAGGTGAAGGAAATCCGGGGCGAGGAGGCCATCGAGGAGACCTATGCGCTGCGCCTGAAGGTTCAGGGCGGCGGCTGCTCGGGCTTCTCGTACGACCTGTTCTTCGATCAGCCCCAGGAAGGCGATCGTCCGTTCGAGGTCAAGGGCGTCAAGGTGATCTGCGACGAGATGAGCCTCATGTACCTGCTCGGCACGGAGATCGACTACGTCGAAGGGCTGCACGGTGCCGGCTTCAAGTTCAACAACCCGAACGTCAAGTCGACCTGCGGCTGCGGAAGCTCGTTCAGCGTCTAGGTCGAGCAAGACCGACGCGTTCGAGCTCCTGACCCGCGAGCTCGGCGCTGGGCGCGTGCTTCAGGCGCCCGAAGCGCTCGAGGTGTACGCGCGCGACGAATCGGGGCTGGGGCCGTTCCCGCCCGACGCGGCCGTGCTGTGCGAGTCGCGCGCCGAGATCGAGCTGGTGCTGCGGCTGGCGGCCGAGCACGCCATCCCGGTCACGCCGCGCGGCGCTGGCAGCGGCATGACGGGCGGCGCGCTGCCCGTGCGCGGCGGCATCGTGCTGTCGACCGAGCGGATGCGCCGCATCGTCGACATCAACATCCACGATCGCGTCGCCGTGGTCGAGCCGGGCGTCATCAACGCTGACCTGCAGGCAGCGGTCGAGGCGGAGGGGCTGTTCTACGCGCCCGACCCGGCAAGCCTGGGCTTCTGCTCGCTGGGCGGCAACGTCGCCGAGAACGCGGGCGGGCCGCGCGCGTTCAAGTACGGCGTCACGCGCGACTGGACGCTGGGGATGACGGCGACGCTGATGGGCGGCGAGACGCTGCGCCTCGGCCGGCGCACGCCCAAGGGCGTCACCGGCTACGACCTGACCGCGCTGTTCGTCGGCAGCGAAGGGACGTTCGGCGTGACCAGCGAGATCACCTTCCGCCTGGTCGGCCGGCCCGAAGGCGTCGGGACGTTCATCGCCGTGATGCCCGACGCCGTGTCGGCGGGGCGCGCGGTCAGCGAGATCATCCGCAAGGGGCACCGGCCGCGCGCGCTGGAGCTGCTCGATCGCGCGTCGATCGAGCACGTGCGCCCGAAGGCGTCGTACGCGTTCCCCGCCGACGCGGGCGCGATCGTGCTGGTCGAGCTCGACGGCGAGCCGGACGGCATCGAATCGGCGCGTGCTCCGCTGCGGCGCCGTGTGCGAGGCCGAAGGCGCGCGCGACGTGATCGTGGCGCGCGACGACGCCGACCGCGAGCGGCTGTGGAAGACGCGGCGCGTGTGCTCGGTGGCGCTGCGCGAGGCGTACAAGTTCAAGCAGTCCGAGGACACCGTGGTGCCGCCCAGCTCGATCCCCGAGATGCTCCGGCGCGTCGACGCGATCGGCGCGCGGCACAAGCTGGAGACCGCGACGTTCGGCCACGCGGGCGACGGCAACCTGCACATCAACATCCTGTCGCAGGAGACCGTGCGCGACGCCGCGTTCGCCGCGCGCGTCGACGCGGCGCTGGCCGACCTGTTCAAGGCGACGCTGGATCTCGGCGGCACGCTGTCCGGCGAGCACGGCATCGGCATCGCGAAGGCGCGCTACATGGCGTGGGAGCAATCCGCCGAGGTCATCGACTGGCAGAAGCGCCTCAAGCGCATGTGGGACCCGGCGAACCTGCTGAACCCGGGCAAGATCTTCGTCGACTAGCGGCGCCCGCCGCGACGTCTACTTCACGTCGACGCCGTCTTCTTCCTTCAGGCGTTCGATCTTCGACAGGCACTGCGCCTTGATGTTGGCGCGTATCTGCCCGCTGTCGTCGTGCAGCGATTCATCCAGGACGCCGATGTAGCTCTTGCACTGCAGGCCCGCGGGGTCCTGCTTGCAGAAGTGGTCGCGCACGCGCTCACACGGGTTGCGCTTGCTGTCGACCATCCAGAGGATCAGCGCGACCAGCCCCGCCATCGCGGCGCCCATCGCCAGCGCGCCGAGGAGACGGAAGCGCTTGCGGTACTGGTGAACGTCGATGCCGTCGGCCTCGCGGCGGATTGCTTCAAGCTCTTCGGGCGTCTCGTCCATCTGTGTCGGTCCCTTCGCGGGCCGTGCGCGATGTTATAACCGCCACGCATGCTGCGCGGAATCACGAAACGCGTGATCAAACGCGTTACCAAGGCGACCCGGCGCCCGCGCCGCGCCGAATGGCCACCTGATCCGGCGCGCGTCGGTTCGATCATCGACGGGCTCGAACAGCTCTACCCCGACGTCGATTGCGAGCTGGACCGCGAGACGCCGTTCCAGCTCCTGATCGCCACCATCCTGTCCGCGCAGACCACCGACGAGCGGGTCAACATGGTGACGCCGGCGCTGTTCAAGAAGTACCCGACGCCGCAGGCGATGGCCAAGGCGCCGCTGCCCGCGCTCGAGAAGCTCGTCAAATCGACGGGGTTCTTCCGGCAGAAGGCCAAGAGCGTGAAGGGATCGGCGGCCGGCCTGCTCGAACGCTTCGGCGGCGAGATCCCGAAGACGATCGCCGAGCTGACCACCCTGCCCGGCGTCGCGCGCAAGACCGCCAACGTCGTGCTGGGCACCGCCTACGGCATCGCCGAGGGCGTCGTCGTCGACACCCACGTGCAGCGGCTGGCGATGCGCCTCGGCCTGACCCGCAAGACGGATCCCAAGGACATCGAGGCCGACCTGATGAAGGTCGTCCCGCAGGAGCACTGGATCCGCCTCAGCCACCAGCTGATCTGGCACGGCCGCCGCGTCTGCTTCGCGCGCAAGCCCAACTGCGAAGGCTGCGCGCTCGCGCCGTTCTGCCCGTCCGCCGGCCTCGAGACCTGACCCCGGTAGCTACTGCGCTAGCCGCCGAAGTAGATCTCGTCGTAGGCGCAGGTCGCGTCCTTGTCGGCGGGCTGCGGGTAGTCGACGAGCTTCCCCTCGTAGTTGCGCAGCGTCCACTTGTCGGGGCCGCGCGCGACGACGTAGTCGGGACCGATCGAAACCTTGCCCATGCCGCCGGGCGTGTCGATCACCAGGTGCGGGATCGCCAGCCCCGAGATGTGGCCGCGCAGCTCCTGCATCAGCGCGATGCCGGTCTCGACCGACGTGCGCAGGTGCGACGTGCCGGCGGCGACGTCGCCCTGGAACAGGTAGTAGGGCCGCACGCGGCAGCGCAGCAGCTCCGTGAACAGCTTGCGCAGCACGCGCACCGACGAGTTCACGCCCCGCAGCAGCACGGTCTGGTTGCCCAGCGGAATGCCGGCGTCGGCGAGCTTCTCGCACGCGGCGCGCGCCTGCGGCGTCAGCTCCTTGGGGTGATTGAAGTGCGTGTTGATGAACAGCGGGTGATACCGCTTGAGCATCGCGCACAGCTCGTCGTCGATGCGCATCGGCAGCACCACGGGGACGCGCGTGCCGATGCGGATGATCTCGACGTGCGGGATCGCGCGCAGCGCCGCGACGATCTCCTCCAGCCGCGCCGTCGACAGCGTCAGCGGATCGCCGCCCGAGATCAGCACGTCGCGGATCGCGGGCGTCCGCCGGATGTAGTCCAGCGCGCGCGCGAGATCCTCGCGCGTGATCGGCGACTCCTGCTGGCCCACCAGGCGGCGGCGGTTGCAGTGCCGGCAATAGATCGCGCAGCGGTCCAGCGCCAGCAGCAGGCAGCGGTCGGGATAGCGGTGAAAGATCCCGGTCGCCGGCGAGTGGCTGTCCTCGCCCAGCGGATCGACGAGATCGCCAGGCTCGATGTCCAGCTCGCGCGCGCGCGGGATCACCTGCATGCGCACCGGGCACGACGGGCGTTCGGTGTCGACCAGCGAGAAGTAGTACGGCGTGATCGCGACGCGGAAGTTGCCGGGCGCGGCCTCCAGCCCCGCCTCCTCCTCCGGCGTCAGCGCCATGCGCGCCGCGATGTCTTCCTTGCTCGTCAGCCGATTGCGCAGCTGCCAGCGCCAGTCGTTGGGATCGCCGTCGCGCGCGTCCGACTGCGGCGCCATCGGCTCGGGCGGCTCGTTCTGATCGTTGATGACCGGCAGACCCAGCGTCATGGCGGTGCCCCCAGGGTCACGGCGACGATGGTGTCGCCCGCCCGTGTTGATGTGGGCCTGGGTCGTCTCGCCCTGCGCCAGCGACAACCCATAGGCGTCCAGCGCCTCGACGATCACGATCACGGGACCGGTGATACTCCGATCCAGCTCCACAGTGAAGCTCGTCGGCAGCGAAATCGCCGTTGGTTCCGGCGGCACGAAGAACGTGTTCGACCGCAGCCCCACGATCACCGTGGCCCGTAACTGCGCCGGCGCCAGCGTCAGATCGCCCGCGACCTCGACCAGCAGGAACGAATCATCACGCTGGCAGGCGGCCGAGGACAGCAGCAAGCCCGCGACGATTGCGAACCACACACACGTGCGCCGCCAGGACGAGATCACCTAGAACCTGTAGTTGCCCCACATGCTGTCCGGCGGCTGCGACTCCTGCGGCCGGAACATCACGACACCCGCGACGGCGCCGCCCACGACAAGAGCCCCCAGCACGCCCCACGCCCACCAGCGGGTGCCACCGCCCTCCGTCGAAGTGTCGGCCGCCCCTTCGGCGGTCCGCCGGACCACGACCGGCGGCTCGGCAGGCGCCGGGGCGGGAGCGGGCGCGGCCGGCCCGGCGACCACCGGCGGCGGCGCGCGCGGCGGCGACGTTGCGGGCTCGGGCTCCGTCGGCTCTGGCGGCGGCGCCAGCTTCGCGATCTTCGCCTCGATATCGGCGCGGTTAGGCGCGTGCGGGACCGCGGCGAGGAACGCGCGGTAGTCGGCGACGGCCTTGTCGGCGTCGCCCGTGCGGCGGTAACACTCGCCGCGGTTGAACAGCACCACGGGATCTTCGAGCTTCTCGTACGCCGCGGTGTATTCGTCGATCGCCGCCGCGCAGTCCCCTTCCCCCGCCAGCGCGTTGGCCTTCTTGAGGTGGCTGCGCCCCTCGGCGAGCGGATCCGCGCTCTGCCCCGAGCTCTTGTGATGGCGATGATGCCGGCGCGACTTCTTCGACCTGCCGAACGCCCCGCCGCCGATTCCGAGACAGACGGTGACCACCACCACCGTCGTCGGCAATCTCACGGACTACCGCTCCCGCCAAGCCGCCGGACGTAGCCCGCCATCGCCTGCATCTTGGGCATCGACAGGTTCTGCGCGAACGCGGGCATCTGCCCCTTGCCCGCCATCATCACGCGCACGATCTCGTCGATCGTCGCGCGCGCCTGAAACGCCGGATCGTGAAAGTCGCGCACAGGCATCGTCTTCTTCAGCTCGGGATCGCCGCGCCCGTCGGCGCCGTGGCAACGCGCGCACATCTGCGCGTAGATCGCCGCCGGCTCCACCGCGATCGCCGGGCCTGCGTCACCGCCCGTGCAACCGGCGCCCAGCGCCACCGCCGCCAGCGACATGGCGATCGAGCCCGCTGCGCGCCGCGCGCCTCATTCGCCGTCCGACCCCTGCCCCGCGTAGAGCGCCTGGCCCTGCTCGCGGAACGTGGTGGCCTTCTCGCGCATGCCGGCCGCCACCGCGTCCTCCGGCTTGATGCCCTGGGACGCCGCGTAGTCACGCACGTCCTGCGTGATCTTCATCGAGCAGAAGTGCGGTCCGCACATCGAGCAGAAGTGCGCGCCCTTGGCCGCCGGCGCCGGCAGCGTCTCGTCGTGGAAGTCGCGCGCCGTCTCCGGGTCCAGCGACAGGTTGAACTGATCCTGCCAGCGAAACTCGAAGCGCGCCCGCGACAGCGCGTCGTCGCGCATCTGCGCGCCCGGGTGCCCCTTCGCCAGGTCGGCGGCGTGCGCCGCGATCTTGTAGGCGATGACGCCGTCCTTGACGTCCTTGCGGTTGGGCAGCCCCAGGTGCTCCTTGGGCGTGACGTAGCAGAGCATCGCCGTGCCGTACCAGCCGATCATCGCCGCGCCGATCGCCGACGTGATGTGGTCGTAGCCGGGCGCGATGTCGGTGACCAGCGGCCCCAGCGTGTAGAACGGCGCCTCGTGGCAGATCTCCATCTGCTTGTCGACGTTCTCCTTGATCTTGTGCATGGGCACGTGGCCCGGCCCCTCGATCATCACCTGCACGTCGTGCTTCCACGCGATCTCGGTCAGCTCGCCCAGCGTCGCGAGCTCGGCGAACTGCGCCTCGTCGTTGGCGTCGGCGATGCAGCCCGGGCGCAGCCCGTCGCCCAGGCTGAACGACACGTCGTACTTCTTCATCACCTCGCAGATGCGCTCGAAGTGCGTGTAGAGGAAGTTCTCCTGGTGGTGCGACAGGCACCACTTGGCCATGATCGACCCGCCGCGCGACACGATGCCCGTCACGCGCCGCGCGGTCAGCGGCACGTAGCGCAGCAGCACGCCGGCGTGGATCGTGAAGTAGTCGACGCCCTGCTCGGCCTGCTCGACCAGCGTCTGCAGGAAGATGTCGATGTTCAGGTCCTCGGCCTTGCCCTTGACCTTCTCCAGCGCCTGATAGATCGGCACCGTGCCGATCGGCACCGGCGAGTTGCGGACGATCCACTCGCGCGTCTCGTGGATGTCGTCGCCGGTCGACAGGTCCATCACCGTGTCGGCGCCCCAGCGCACCGACCAGCGCAGCTTGTCGACCTCCTCGCCGATCGACGACGACACCGCCGAGTTGCCGATGTTGGCGTTGATCTTCACCAGGAAGTTGCGGCCGATGATCATCGGCTCCGACTCCGGGTGCTTGCGGTTGGCCGGGATGATCGCCCGCCCGCTCGCGACCTCGTCGCGCACGAACTCGGGCGTCACGCCCTCGCGCAGCGCGCAGAAGCGCATCTCTTCGGTGATCTCGCCCCGGCGGGCGTAGTGCATCTGGCTGTGGTTCTTGTCGCCGCGCGCCAGCCGGCGATCGATCCACGGCTGCCGCAGCTTGGGCAGGCCCACGTGCAGGTCGGCCGCGCGCGGCCCCGCCGGGTCGTAGACGTCGACCGGCGGCTCGCCCCCGCCGACCTGAATGCGGCGCATCGGCACGCGGATGTCGCCGTCCGTCTTGAACACCCGCTCCGACGCCGGGAGCTCTTCCAGGGGTTGCAGACCTTCGACCGGGTCGCTGATGGTCGTGAGCTTCTTCATCTCGCCTCGCTTTTCCTTCGCCGGCATTACCCGGAGCAGGTTCAAGGGGTCGCGCCGCGGGCGGCGCCTCTCAGCCTGCGGATCAAACAATCCGCTCAGCTCCCCCAGCTATGTCCGAGCTGCCACGTTAGCGCCGCGGCCCCTAATTGCAAAGCCTTACGAGGCCTTGCGCGCCGGCCCTGCTGTCGTCAGTTGAGATACTTCTTCTTGGTCTTGCGCGCCGCCCTCGAGCACCTTGTACTGCGACCGGAGCCTCCGCGCCCTGTACAGCTTCCACGCCTCTCGCAGGTTGACCGGCCCGGCGCCCAGGTAACCGACGACGCAGGTCACCGCCATCGCCGCGATCGCAGCCCAGTCACTACGCACGAGGTTCGCGGCCACGAACCAGCCGACGAGGATGAGGACCAGGTAGCGCGCCTGCACGGCAAACGGCAGCGGCCAGAGCTGGGCCTGCGCCCGACCGTGTACGCGCCCGAACGCGACGAACATCGCCATGAGCGAGAACGAGGGTCCGTCGTCATAGGGGATGGGGATGGGGACGCTGCCGCCCGCGCGCAGGCGCCAGACCGCCGCCAGCGTGATGTTGGCCAGCACCCCGGCGATGACGAAGAACGCAAAGAATCGACGGGTTCCTTGCGCGCGCTCGATGAACGCCCCGATGAACGTCAGGCCAACGACGCCGAACAGGAACCCCAGGAAGTTGAGGTTGACGAACAGCGACGTCAGCGGCTGCCAGATCTCGCCGGCGAACAGGCCGGGGCCGATCGCCAGGTGGTAGGCCATCGGCAGCCGCACCTGGCTGACGAAGACGTAGAAGAAGTAGACGCACGCCTGCGCGATGATGATCGTCTTGACGCTCGGGGTCAGGCGATCCGCGATCGGACGCATCCAGTCGCGCCCCGGGGGGCGGCGGCGCATGGGTAGGTCCGGCATCCCGGGGATCTTAGCAGCCCCGGCCGAGCGGCGTCATTCAGTGGCGCCCATGGGATCACCGGCGCACTCCGGATCGCCGATGTCCAGGCGTCCGTCACGGTCGTTGTCGATGCCGTCGTCGCACTGCGGGCGCGCCTCCAGCACCACCGCCGGAACCACGTCGGTCACCGCGTCCTCGGCGATGACGACATCGGCGATGTTCTGGTCGGGGACGTTTATCGCGGCCCCGCGCACGTCCACCTGGTGGACCACCAGGTTCCACCGCCCGATGGGCCGCGTGCGGACGATCTCGCCGGCCGAACAGACCGCGACGATGTCCTCGCTGTCGCCGTCCGTGTTCCCGCCCGTGATACGGACCCCGTCGACGCCGTGGGCGCCGCAGCCCGCGGCCGCCAGCTCGTCGTTGGCGAACATCCACGTCAGGCGGTAGCTCCCCTCGGTGGTGCAGCCCGCGGCGAGCGTTCCGCCGATCAGGATCAGGCTAAAAAGCAAAGGCCGCTGCGACATCGCAGCGGCCTTATATCATCGCGTCGCGCAGTCGCGGCACTACGGAATTTCGAACACGGCGTCGTACCGAGTCGTGATGCTCGCGCAACTGTTGGGCACCGTCTCGACCAGCGGCGGCGTCGACGGAACGACATCCAGGCGATTGGCGTCGAGCAACGACACGACGATGGTGTAGTTGCCAGGTGCCGCCGCCGGGATTTCCATCGTGCCGAACGTCTGCCCCGCCAGGCATGGCACCTCGTACGGCTGCGTGTTGACGAACGCCTCGACGTAGTACGCGCCCGCGGCGGCGCACGTCACCGGCACATCGGTTCCGGCCTGCACGAGCGCCCAGGGGACGAAGATGCTCGGCAGGCAGGGATCGTCCGAGTCGATGATGCAGCCGGATGCCGAGGTCGCGAGCCCCAGGCAGGCTGCCAGCAGCAGGGGGGCGCGCAACGAACGACGGGTTCCATTGGTGGCTTTCATCTCGTCTCCTGTTTTTGTGAGCTCACGTTTGTTTTCACGGACGGGCACAGACCCCCGAACTATTCATCCCACACTCGGCTGCACACGCTGCGACGAGCTGGAAAGCTTCTACCTCGGTGGGCTGTGCGCGAACCACTTCCCGCAAGATTGGTGCCGGGGTGGTCACCTCCGTCAGCACCACGCCGTCCGCGACGGCGACCACCGAGACCTCATAGCTTTCGCCGGGTAGCGTCTCCCGGATATCGAACGGTGTGGCCCCTGTCTGACGTTGGCAGGGGAAGTCGCACTGGGCGCGTCCGGCACAGGGTGTGGCACCCTCGAGGGTCCCCTTTACGCCGGTCAACACCAGGCGCACCGTGGCGATGGCGGGCTCGGCACAGCCGCAGTCGGTGATCCCCGCGCCGGAAGGTGACCGGATCACCCAGCTCACTTCCACGGCGCCCCCGTCGATCTCCACGCACGCGGACGCGGACACCGCGAACGCGAGGGTGACGGTGAGGAGGATGGGCGTCAGGTTGGAGCGCATCGGGCTGGACCGAATTCCAGCGTAGGAATGACCGCGGGTCGTGTCAAACTGCGGCTGATGCCTACGCTCATCTTGCAAGCACACGGCGAAGCGGCCCTGGACATCGTCACCTTGCTGCTGAACGCGTCGCCGGTCGTCAAAGGCGTGCTGGCCCTGCTTATCCTGATGTCGGTCGCCTCGTGGTTCGTCATCGGGTCGAAGGCCCTTTATCTGTCGAACGCCGCGTCACGGTCCACCAAGTTCCAGGATAACTTCTGGAAGACGGGCCGCCTGGACGAGATCTGGCGCATGACCGAAGCGGCCGCGCCGTCACCGGTCGGTGAGGTGTTCCGGGCCGGTTACACGGAGCTGGCGAAGCTGCAGAAACGCCGGCAGGAGAACGTCGACACCGCCAGCGAGGCGCTGATGGGGGATATCGAGAGCGTCCAGCGCGCGCTCGATCGGGCGCGCACCATGGCGATCACCGAGATGGAATCGCGCGTGCCGCTGCTGGGGACGACCGCCAGCGCGGCGCCGTTCATCGGCCTGTTCGGCACCGTGTGGGGCATCATGAACTCGTTCCGGAACATCGGCGCCAAGGGGGCGGCGAACCTGACGACCGTCGCCCCGGGCATCGCGGAGGCGCTGGTCGCCACGGCGATCGGCCTCATGGCCGCCATCCCGGCGGTCATGGCCTACAACTACTTCTCGCGGCGGATCCGCGTCATCACCTCCGAGATGGAGACGTTCTCCAGCGACTTCCTCAACATCGTGCGCCGGAGGTTCTTCTAGCCGTGTCGATGTCGGGGGGCGGCGGCGGCTCGATGTTGACGGAGATCAACGTCACCCCGCTGGTCGACGTCATGCTCGTGCTGCTGATCATCTTCATGGTCACGGCCCCCATGTTGCAAACGGGGGTGGACGTGAACTTGCCGCAGGCCAAGGCGCAGACCATCCCGGACGACGAGGGGAAGCTCATCCTGACGGTCACCAAGGACAAGCGGGTGTTCCTGGGCAAGCTGCAAATCGGCTGGGACGACGTCGAGAAGACGCTGAAGAACAACGCCAAGCTCAACGCCGACAAGGAGCTCTACCTGCACGCCGACAAAGATCTTCCCTACGGTGAGGTCGTCAAAGTCATGGCGGCGGTCAAGCAGGCCGGCGTCGACAAGCTGGGCATGGTGACGGACCCGCTCGAGTAAGACGTGACAGGGCGACACGGTGGCTAAGCGAGAAGGCATACGGCGCGGATCCCGGCGCAGCTTCGCCGGGTTGCTGGTCACCCTCGCGCTGCACGGCGTGATCGCGCTGGCGGTCAAGGCCGCGCACAGCAAGACGGAGGGGCCGCTCATCGTGCCGCGCGACTTCGTCCGCGCCGAGATGGTCAAGCTGGGCAAGCCGCGCGACAAGTTCTGGCTGCCGCGCATCACGCAGCCGCCGCCCCCCCCGCCCCCCGACGCGCTCAAGATCGCGGACGACGCCAACGCCAAGCCCGCGCCCGTCGAGGCGCCGAAGCTGGAGGATCCGAAGACGTCGAAGGACGTGAAGCGCGCGCTGGAGCGGGCGGCGAAGCTGGGCGCGCTGGCGGTGCCGGAGGAGCCCATAGAGGGCGACGCCAAGGGATCGAAGTTCGGTACCTCCAACCGCCAGGTCGGCGATCCCTACGACGCGCTGGTCACGGGCGCGATCACGCAGAACTACAATCTGCCGGCGGGCATGACGCCGGACCAGATCCCCGATGCGCCGGAGATCCAGTTCAAGGTGACCGGCGACGGCACCATCACCAAGGTCAAGCTGAGCAAGGCGACGGGCAACGCGCTCGTCGACGACGCGTGTGTGAGCGCTGCCCAGCAGACGCGAAAGGTGTCGCCGCCGCCCGAGGGCCGGCCGCGCGTCTACGAAGTCGCCTGCCGGAAGTAGCGAGCAGCCGGCGGACGATGTTATCTAGGAGGCCGTGCGTATCGATATGACGCGGGCACGAAGCGTAGGACTCATGGTGTCGCTGGCGCTCATGGCCGGCGGCAACGCCGTCGCGGAGTCCCCGTCGGAGGACGAGCTGCCGCGGAAGATCGAGATCAACCCGAGCGGCGTCCAGATGCTGAAGCTCGCGGTGCCGCGCGCCGAGGGCGATGGCGAGTCGGCCCGCCTGGCCGTCGAGACCATGTCCAAGGACATGGACATCACCGGGCTGTTCCAGGTGCTGGATCAGGCGTCGTTTCCCGCTCAGTTGCAGACCGAGGGGCTCGCCTTCTCGTCGGCGCTGTGGACGCAGGTGGGCGCGCAGGCGGTCATCAAGATGAAGGCCTCCGGTGGCCAGCTCGAGGGGCGCGTCTTCATCGTCGCCCGCGGCGACACCGCCGTTCTGTCGAAGACCTATCGCGCCGGCGACTTGCGCGACGCGGTCCACGAGTTCGCCAACGACGTCGTGCAGTCGTTCACCAACAAGCGCGGCGTGTTCGGATCGCGCATCGCGTTCGCGATGACCGGCCGGGGCGCGCACGAGATCGGCGCGGTCGACATGGACGGCGGGCGGATGTCGGTGGTCACCAAGATGGGCTCGGACAGCCTGCTGCCCGCCTATTCGCCCGGCGGCGGGGAGATCGCGTTCACGTCGTACCTCAAGGCCAACCCCGATCTGTGGATCGTGTCATCGGGCGGCGGGCGCGCGCGCCGCGTGTCGAAGCAGCCGGGGCTGAACACAGGCGCGTCGTGGTCGCCGGACGGGCGCATGATCGCGCTGACGCTGTCGCACGAGGGCAACTCCGAGATCTATCGCATCAGCCCGGACGACGGCCGCGTGCTCGGGCGGCTGACCAACAGCTCCGCGATCGACAGCTCGCCATGCTTTTCACCCGACGGCTCGCAGATCGCGTTCGTGTCCAACCGCCAGGGATCGCCGCAGATATTCATCATGCCGGCGGCGGGCGGCGCCGTGAAGCGGCTGACCTACCTGGGCAAATACAACCAGACGCCGCGCTGGAGCCCGCGCACCGACAAGCCGCAGATCGCGTTCACCGGGCGAGACGAACGCGGCGCGTTCGACATCTTCGTCATCGACGTCAAGACCGGGAAAGTCGACCGCGTCACGCAGGGGGCGGGATCGAACCTGGATCCGACGTGGTCGCCCGACGGGCGCCTGATCGCCTACGCGTCCAGCCGCGGCGGCATCTGGGTCAATAATCCAGAGACGCATCACGAGGTCCAGATCTGGAAGGGCGGCGCCTCGTCGCCCACGTGGGGCCCGGCGCCCAAGCGGTAGACCCAAGAAGCGGGAGCCGGCTCTGCTTGCCGGGGGCGACGCCACCCTTAGGTTGAAAGCGTGGCCACGGATCCCGATTCGAAGGGTCGAGGCAAGGTCGTGGTCATTACCGGTGCCACGGCCGGCATCGGCAGGGCAACGGCTCGCAGGTTCGCGGAGCAAGGCGCGCGCATCGGCCTCATCGCCCGCGGCCTCGATGGGCTGGGCGCGACCCGCATAGAGGTCGAGGCGCTGGGCGGCGAGGCGCTGTTGCTCCCATGCGACGTAGCGAACCCTGACGAGGTGAACGAGGCGGCGCGCCTGGTCATCGCTGCGTGGGGCGCCATCGACATCTGGGTGAACAACGCGACGGTGTCGGTGTTCTCGCCCGTCAGGCAGATGACGCCGCACGACTTCGCGCGCGTCACGCAGGTCAGCTACCTGGGCGCGGTGTACGGCACGCTGGCGGCCCTGGCCAACATGCTGCCGCGCGATCGCGGCGTCATCGTCCAGGTCAGCTCGGCGTCGGCGCACCATGGTGTCCCGCTGCAGTCGGCGAATGCGGCGGCGAAACACGCGCTGCTCGGCTTCACCGAATCGCTGCGCGCCGAGCTGCTGCATGACGGCAGCCACGTGCACGTGACGATGGTCGAACCCCAGGCGACGAACACACCGCAGTTCGACTGGCTGAAGAACCGCATGGCGCGCCAGCCGCGGCCGGCGCCGCCGATCTACCAGCCCGAGGTCGCGGCGGAGGCCATCTACCATGCCGCCCTCCATCCGCGGCCCCACGGCCTGACCGACGTGCTGCTCGCGCGCACCGGCTACCGCGCCCAGCAGCTGCAACTGGACGACGCCGCGGATCCGCGGCAGCCGTCGAACCTGTGGGCGCCGGTCCGCGGCGATCACGGGGCGCACGGGCGGTTCGATCGCGACGCGCGCAAGGGGAGCCTGCAGGTGTGGGCCGCGATGCACAGGGGCGCTGTATCGGCGGGCGTCGCGGCGGTGGTCGCGATGTCGTGGCTCGGCTTCCGCCTGACCCGCGGCTGAGTTGTCGCAATAACGCGATAGAGTGTCTCGATGGACCGTCGCATCGCGACCATCGACGTCGGCACCAACACGACGCTACTGCTGGTGGCGCGCGCGACGCCGGCGATCGAGGTGCTGGACGAACGCGCCGAGATCACGCGCCTGGGACGGGGGATCGGCACGGGTGGCGAGCTGGCCACCGAAGGCATCGCGCGCACGCTGGCGGTGCTGCGCGACTACGCCGACCTCGCGCGGCGCCAGCGGGCGGACATCGCCGCGATCGGCACCGAGGCGCTGCGTCGCGCGCGTAACGCGCCCGACTTCCTGGTGCCGGCGGCCGAGATCCTGGGAACGCCGATCCAGGTCATCGACGGCGCCCGCGAGGCGGCGTTGACCTTCCGCGCGGTGCTGTCGTCGTTCGCCGACGTGGGCAATGGCCGGCTGGTGGTCGTCGACATCGGCGGCGGCTCCACCGAGATCGTCGTCGCCGCCGACGGCCGCGTCGCCAGCGAGACCAGCATCGGCATCGGCTCCGTGCGCCTGACCGAAGGCTTCGTTCACCACGACCCGGCGACCACCGACGATATCGCCGCCACGCGGCGCGCCATCGGCGAAGCGCTGGCGCCGGTGCACTTTCCCGCCGGGCCGCTGACGCTCGTGGGCGTCGCCGGCACCGTCACTACGCTGGCCGCGATGGCGCAGAACCTGTCCACCTACGACCCGGCGCGCGTCCACGGCTACGAGCTGTCGCGCGACGAGCTGCGCCGGCAGATCGAACGCCTGGCCGCCGCCGACCAGCGCGAGCGGGAGCACATGCCGGGGCTCGACCCGAGGCGCGCTGACGTCATCCTGGCGGGGGCCCTGATCCTCGACTGCGTCGCCGAGCTGGCCGGCGCGACCCACGTGCGCGTCAGTGATCGCGGTATTCGCTGGGGCCTGCTGTATGAGCTGCTCGGCCAAGGGCAATAGGTGCCCGGCGGCCCAGGGAGAGTCATTGGCGGCCTGGCTTGCCGCCCCGTCGCGATGGGGCTATTTTGCGGCCATGCGTGGCGCCCTGCTCGTCTTCGGGCTGGCCCTTGCCGCGCTACCCGCCTGTCGCGCCAAAGTCCCATTGATCGACGCCCCTTTCAGCGATGACTTCGAACGCGCGGAGCTGGGGCCGACCTGGAACGCCACGTCGCCCGAGTACCAGATCGCGGGCGGCAAGCTCGAGGTGGCGAACGCCTACAACCACCCGGCGTGGTTGCGGCGCCGCCTGCCCAACGACGTCGTGGTCGAGCTGGACGTGATGTCGAAGAGCCCGACGGGCGACATCAAGCTGGAGCTGTTCGGCGACGGCGAGTCGTTCGACGCCGACAAGGGGAGCTACGTCTCCACCGGCTACGTGTTCATCTTCGGCGGCTGGCAGAACTCGCTGTCCGTCATCTGCCGCAACAACGAGCACGACGAGGGGCGCAAGGCGGCGCGGCGCGACATGCGCGTCGAGCCCAACCGCAGCTACCGATTCGCGATCTCCAGGCGGGGCGGCACGCTGGACTGGAGCGTCGACGGGCGCCCGTTCCTGAGCTGGACCGATCCCCAGCCGCTCACCGGCGCCGGCCACGAGTACCTGGGCGTCAACGACTGGGAGGCCGCCGTCTCCTTCGACAACCTCTCGATACGACCAGCGCAGTGAGCCTTTGAACCATGGAAGAACCTCCAAGTAGCAATTTCGATCTGGTTGCAGCGCTGGCCGCACTCGCGGGGCGCAAGTCGCTGCTCATCTACACCCACGACAATCCGGATCCGGACGCGCTCGCCGCCGCCCTGGGGCTGCAGCGCCTGGCGCAGCACGAGCTGGGCATCGACGTGACGGTGGCCTACGGCGGCATCGTCGGGCGCGCGCAGAACCGCGCCATGGTCGACAACCTGAAGATGGGGCTCGTCCAGATCGAGCGTATCGATCCCGACGCGTTCGACACCATCGCCCTGGTCGACAGCCAGCCCGAGACCGGCAACAACTCGCTGCCGCCCGAGCACCGCATCGACATCGTGGTCGATCACCACCCGCTGCGCCCCGGCAGCGCGCGCGCCGCGTGGTGTGACATCCGCCCGGAGCTGGGCGCGACGTCGACGATCATCTTCGAGTACCTGAGGAGCCGCGCCATCCCGATCGACGCGCCGCTGGCGACCGCGTTCTTCTTCGCGCTGCGCACGGAGACGCGCGATCTCGGTCGCGAATCGACCGAGGCCGAGCGGCGCGCCTACCTGGCGCTGGTGCCGCTGGTCGACCACGCGCTGCTTTACCGCATGACCCACCCCAAGGTGCCGCGCGCGCACTTCGCGGCGCTGGATCGTGCGCTTCGCTCGGCGCAGGTGTTCGGCGACCTGGTGGCGGTCAACCTGGGCGCGCTCGGCTATCCCGATCTGGTCGCCGAGATCGCTGACCTCCTGCTGTCGTACGAAGGCGCCCGCTTCGTGTTGTGCATGGGGCAATACGAAGACAGCCCCTACCTGTCGCTGCGCACGGAAGCGGACAACGCGCGCGCCGGCACGGTCATGCGCCAGGTCGTCGCGCAGGATGGCGCCGCGGGCGGGCACGGCACGATGGCCGGCGCACGCCTTTACGCCAAGGTCGATTCGGATGAGGCGCTCGCGGCCGCGTTCGACGTGATCGTCAAGCGGCTGCTGCCGGCGCTGGGACGGACGATCGAACCGGGCGAACCGCTGCTGCGCCTCCCCCCGGCGCGGACCTCGAAGACCTGGAGCGGCCGCGCGCGCTGAGAAAGGCCGCGCGCCCCGGACCGCTCAACCGGTGGTGGCGGTGGTGCCGCCCGGCGGCGGGGTGACGGAACCCTCGACCGGCCCGACGTCCTGACGCGACAGCCCCAGGTAGACGCCGACCGCCATCATCAGCAGCACGGCTGCGCACACGAGGAAATTTCGGAGCGCTCTCCGGCGCGAAGCGCGGGCCGACCACTGCCGGCTTTTGTGTGGCTTGCGCGAACGCCGCTTGCGCACCACCACGCGTTCCCGGATCGGCACACCCGGTACAGAGACCACATCAGGGATGTCGGCAATCTGCTCTGGCGCCATGTGCCGCCTCCGAAACGGAAAGTGAATCGCAGCTTACAGCGATTCACCGGCCGCGGAAACGATGTTTCCAGCTGGTCTGGATGGCCGCGAAATCACACGCGGATACGCTGGATTGTGGAGGGCGCCGACCGGCTTTCGCCCGTCCTACGTGCCCGCCGGATACTCGCGGTACGGGTGGCTCTTCAGAAGGCCGGCGGCCCCATCACGTACAGGCCGCATGATTGCAACCGTTCGGTTGCAGTAGGGACAAAGCGCCACCGTGGCTCCCGACAAGACCGGAACGACGCGCATCGTGCCCTGACAACGCCGACGCAAAGTGGAACGTGACACTCCGCAATTATACACGCCCGCATGCGCCATGCCCGCGCGCGGCGGGGCGTGATCAGGGGCACGAAACGCGTCGTCGGTCAGGCGGTGGCCAGCGGTGGCGCGATCAACCACGCGTGCGCGAGTGGTGATGGACGCTGCTCAGCGTCGGCAGAGACAGGCGCGATGTTGGCCAGAAGATCGTGCCAGCCGTCACCGAAATCCTGCTTCTTCGCCGCAAACGATACGACGACCAGCGCCGTGTGGCCGGGCGGCGTCTCGACGCTCACCTCGGTCTTCTTCTTCCCCTTGGCGCCGGCTGAGCATGCCGACGGCGCGAAAGCCGCCACCCTGCACCGATTCAACCTCTCGGCTGTGGAACGAAAGCAGGTCCGGCTCCGCGTCCGGCCGGCGCGCGCTGGTGGCATCGATCGCCAACCTCACCCTCACGCGGTCGAGATCCGGGCCGAACACCAGCCCGGACTCCCAGTCGCTGAATCGCCCCTGCAGCATGAAGTCGCCGCCGGCGATGTCGAGATGGACGCTGCGCCGCGGGGCAATGGGCGGTACCGGACTCTGCTTTTCGCTTTGAATATCCACGACGGGCATACCGTATGCACCAAGCCCGCCGCGTCTACCCCCCTGGGACGGTCAGCGACGTTCGGGCCGACGTTCTTTCGCCCGCGGCGGCGCTATCTTGGGATCGGGCAGCACCGGCGGCGGCTCCAGCGTGCTGCGCCCCATGGTCCAGCTCGGTGGATCGCTCGCGGGGAACGACTCTTCCGACGATTCGTCGATACCGTCGTCGACCTCGTCGTTCTGCTGCGGATTCATCGCTTTCGGCTCGGGCATGACCGACACCTCCAGACTTTCTGCTCAAAAGTTAAGGTGCCGGCAGCGGCGCGGCAGTGGTTGCGCCTCGGAATCAGGCACGGCGACTAGGGGTGTCAACTACCCGGCGCGGAACTGGAAATCGCGTTCGCGCACGACCTGGCGTTCGACCAGGTCGACCAGGAATGCTCGTCCTTCGCCCACCATGCCGTTGAACGTCAGCAGGTACCAGACGTCCAGCGCCCAGCGCACGTGTCCGCTCTCGCATGGCGGAGACCATTCGGCCGGCTCCAGGTCACCAAGCCCGGCGGGGCGGACCCGGCCCTGGCCGCGCAGCTCCCGGAACGGCGCCGACGCCCGGACGATGTCGATGGCGCGCGACGACGCGGTCGGCTGGATCTGACGCCGCCACTCGCTGACCAGCCGCAGCCGCGCCGGGCTGCCCGCGAGATCGGTCTCCGCTTCGTACGCCTCGTCGGCGGGGAGCGAGGCGTAATCCGACACGTCGAATTCGGGGAACAGATCCTCGCCGCTGATCTCGCGGCTGCGCGCGGCGTGTGCGGCCTCGAGCTCGCGCTGACGTTCCGGCGTGTAATACGCGTACAGGCGCAGCACCGCGTGGCGCGACGGAATGCGGTGGTCCCAGTCGATGATCCAGATACCGCCCGCATATTGCGCGTCCGCGAACGGGATCAGCGGTGGGATGGCCGCAGCGATGCGCTGGCGCACGTCGACGCGGGCGAAAAGCCCCTGTTGAACGAGGCGGGGATGAACCCGCAAGTCGGCGCGAAGGAGATCGCGCAGGTCCATTCCCATCAGCTCGATATTCTACGACTTCTAGGCGCACCACGCATAGCCGGGGCTTGCACTGATCGCAGGGGGGGTCATATATAGACGCCCATCTATGCGCGAGCCTTTGCGTCATTAGGCTCTCAGGACTAAAGGGGGAGTCAATGGACAGCAGGGCATTGTTTGTGATCGCGCTCGGCATCGCCGCGAGCACGTCGTGCGCGACGGGCGGCACCGGGGCCTCGCCACCGTCGGGGACGACGGGCACCACCAGCGCCGGGCCGGTCGTGGGACCGCCCACCGTGGCCTGGGCGGCGATGACCAAGGACCAGAAGAAGGAGTTCATGAAGGCCGTGGTCGCGCCGAAGGCGAAGGAGATGTTCCTCGCGTTCGACAGCAGCCGGTACGCGAACTTCAGCTGTGCGACCTGCCACGGCGACGGCGCCAACGACGGGTCGTTCAAGATGCCTAACCCGAAGCTCCCCGTGTTGCCTCACAGCCCCGAGGGCTTCAGGAAGCTGATGGCTGACAAGCCGACGATGATGGAGTTCATGAGCAAGCAGGTGAAGCCGACGGTGGCGCAGCTGCTGGGCCAGCCCGAGTTCAACCCGGAGACCAAGTCGGGCTTCGGCTGCATGGAATGTCATACGATGGCGAAGTGAGGTTCCTGTCGGCGCGGCTGCCCTGGAGCTCGCCGGAAAACACGCTCGCTTCGCTGACCCACGCGCGCAAGGCGCGCGGCGACCTCATCGACCTGACCGAATCGAATCCCACGGCGGTCGGGCTCCCCTACCCGGCTGATCGGCTGGGAGCGGCCCTCGCGCGCGCGGGTGGCGCCGGCTACGAGCCCGCGCCGCTGGGGCTGCCGTCGGCGCGGGCGGCAGTCGCCGCCGAGTACGCGCGCGCCGGCGTCACCGTCGACCCGGACCGCATCGTCATCACCGCCAGCTCCAGCGAGTCGTGTTCGTTCCTGTTCAAGCTGCTGTGCGATCCGGGCGACGCCGTGCTGATCCCGGAGCCCAGCTACCCGCTCTACGACTATCTGGCCCACCTGGACGGCGTCGTCCCCGTCCGTTATCGGCTGGCGTTCGACGGCAGCTGGCACATCGACTTCGCGAGCGTGAGCGCGGCGCTCACGGCGTGCCGCACGCGCGGCGCGCGGCCCCGCGCCGTGGTCGTCGTGAACCCGAACAACCCCACGGGCTCGTTCCTCGAACGTGACGACGTCGCCCGGCTGGCCGCCGTCGCGGCTGAAGCCGAGGTGGCGGTCATCTCCGACGAGGTGTTCGCGGCGTACGCTTTCGCCGCCGATCCCGGACGCGTGTCGACGGTGGCGCTCACCCCGGAGCTCGCGGCGGCCGCGCCCGCATTCAGCCTGGGAGGCCTGTCGAAGTCCTGCGGCCTGCCGCAGCACAAGCTCGGCTGGATGCTGGTCGGCGGGCGCGACGCGCCTGCCTGCCTGGCCGGGCTGGAGCTGATCGCCGACAGCTATCTGTCGGCGGCGACGCCGGTGCAGCAGGCGCTGCCCGAGCTGTTCGCGCTCGGCGGCGAGCTGCGCGCCGCGATCGCGGAGCGGGTGAGCGCCAACCGCGCGCACCTCGCGGGGGCGCTGACCGCGGTCCCCAGCGCCACGCTGCTGCCCGCACAGGCAGGGTGGACGGCGATCGTCCGACTACCCTCGATACGAAGCGACGAGGCGTGGGCCGCTGGCCTGGTCACCGACGCAGGCGTGCTCGTGCAGCCAGGCTACTTCTTCGACCTGTCGGGCGGCACGTTCATCGTCGTGAGCCTGCTCCCCGAGCCCGGTCTGTTCGCGGAAGGCATTCGACGACTGACCCGGCACATCGGCACATAATGCAGCGTGGTCGCAGGATTACTGGCCGGTCCTCTGACATTGCTGACATTGCTGGCCGCCGAGCCCGGCAAGGGCGGCGAGTCGCACGTGATCGCGGTGGTTGCCCCGGCCGGGCCCGATGACGGGTGTCCGTCGCCCAAGCAGGTGAGCGTTGCGCTCGCCGCGCGTCTGCCGGGGACGGTGTTGCCGCTGGGGCAGCCGCCCCGCCCTGGCGCGCTGCGCCTCACGGTGAGCGCAGACGCGGGCGGAGCGACGCGCCTGGACCTCACCGATCAGGGCGGCGGGGCGCTGTTGCGCCGGACGTTACCCGTGGCGCGCGGCGCCGCGGGTGACTGCGCCGCCCTGGCCGAGACCGTCGCGCTGATCGTCGAGCGCTACTGGCGCGAGGTCGGCTACGACGCCCCGCCGCTGGCCCCGGCCGCCCCGCCGCCACCACCAGCGGCGCCCCCACCGGCCCCACCGCCGCCGGTCGTCGAGGAGAGTCCACCGCCGCCGCCGGCCCCACCACGGATGTACGTCCCGCTCGGCTGGTCGATGGCCGCGGCCATCGCCGGGCAGATAGGTGATTCGGGGACGCTTGCCGCGGCGGCGCTGGTCGCGCTGACGTTCGAGCGGCCGATCGTCGGCCACCGCATCGGATTCCGAATCTCGGCGGGGGTCGGCAACAGCACCACCACCGAGACACAGTGGGGCGAAGCCTCGTTTCGCACGCTGCCGGCGCGGGTCGGCGCCTATCTCCCGATCCTGCTGCGGCTCGGACAGCTCGAACCCGGCATCGGGGTCGGCGTCAACGTCATCAGCGTCGGTGTCACGGAAAACGCCCCCGGCCCTGCGACATCCCTGCGCGCGCCCGGGCTCTGCTCCGGCCGGTTTTGCGCCAGCCCGGGGGCGGATGTCGCCCTCGGCTGGGCGCTGACGTCCCCGCGGCACATTTACGTCCGTCTGCTGACGCGGGCGGGCGTAACCGTCCCTTATGGCTTCGTAAACACCGACGGCGAGCCGGTTTGGAGTACGGCGCGCACCTACCTCGACGTCGGGTTAGAATCCGGCCTCTGGTTTCCGTGAAGAAACTCGGGTGGCTGCGGACACTAAGAACCATGGAGACGGTCAGTTGAACACCCCCGGCATCCTGCGGTCGGTTCCAAGTGGCAAGGGCGCGGCCGTTGCGCCGACGGGCGACCACGACATCCTGGCGGGCTGCCGCCAGGGCGACCGCGCTGCCTGGCGTGCGATGCACGAACGGTATTCCGCCATCGTCTACAGGTTCCTGGCGGCGTTCGGCGTTCCCCCCGAGGAGCGCGAGGACGCGTGCCAGGAGGTGTTTGTCGCCGTGTTCCGCAGCCTGGCGCATTTCCGCGGCGACGCCCGGCTATCGACGTGGATCTACCGGATCGCCGCCAGGCATTCGGCGCGCGCCGGCCGCAGGCGCCGCGTGCGGGCGCTGCTGTCCAACCTGCTGCTGCGCGAGCCGTCGCCGCCGCCCTCGCCCGATCCTTCGGAGAAGAGTGAACGGCTGCGCATCCTGGACGAGCTGGTCGGCAAGCTGTCGCCGAAGAAAAAGCTCGTGCTGGTGCTGTTCGAGATCGAGGGGCTACCGATCGAGGAGGTCGCCAAGATCGCGGACTGCCCCGAGAACACCGCCTGGTCGCGCCTGCACTACGCGCGCGCCGAGCTGATGGCGATGGCGCGCAAGCGCGCGAAAGTGAAGAGCGAGACATGAGCCCGCGCAGCTGGCCGGACGGGGACGATCCGATCGCCGTGGAGTTGCGGCGTGCGTTCGACGAGGCGCAGCTGCGTGGCCCGGACGACGTGATGCTCCGGCGCGGCTGGGCGGCGATCAGCGGCCGGCCGACATGGCGCCGCCCGCGCGGCTGGTCCTGGTTTGCCGGCGGCATGGCCAGCACCGCGGCCGTCGCCGTGGCGTGCGCGGCGTTGCTGTGGCCGCGCGCCGTCGAGACGCCGGGCGCGCGTGATCGCGCGACGCCGGCGATGGTCGCCGCGTCGTCGGGCGAGGCGACGATGACGACCGGCGCCGAAGGTCGGCAGGTCACGCTGGACGGCGGTGTCGAGGCCCGGCTGGAGGGATCGAGCGTGATGCGCATCGACCGCGGCGACGCGCGCGTCGAGGAAGGCGCGGTCCGGTTCAGCGTGCCGCAGCGCCGTCCCGGTCATCCGTTCGTGGTTCGCGCGCAGAAGTACCGGGTCGTGGTCCTGGGAACGAAGTTCGGCGTCGCGGTGCGCGGCGACAAGCAGGTCGACGTCGACGTCGCCGAGGGCGTGGTCGAGGTCTGGAGCGACGTGCGCGTCGCGCGCCTGGAACGGGGCGAGAGCTGGCACAGCACGCCGGGCGAGGCGCCGCCGGCAGCGGAGCAGGCCGCCCCGGTCGTCGCGCCGGAGCCCGCGCCGGCACCGGCAGCGGTGACTCCCGAGGTCGAGCTGGTCATCGCTCCGGCGGCGGATACGCACAAGCCTTCGCGGCGGCACACATCACGCAGGTCGTCGTCGCGCGTGGCCGTTGCGGCGGCTGCGGAGCCAGCCCCGGTGCGCACCGGGCCGGGGGCCGAGAACGCCGCTTACGAGATCGGCAAGGTGCTGAGCGAACGCGGCCAGCCGGCGAGCGCCGTGGCGGCGTGGCGCCGCTATCGCGCCGACTATCCCAACGGCATCCTGCGCGTCGAGGCGGACGTTTCGATCATCGAGACGCTGGCGCGCGCCGGCGAGACGGACGATGCGCTCGCCGAGGCGACGGACTTCCTGCGCCGGCGGCCAGACAGCGAGCGGCGCGGCGAGATCGCGCGCGTGGCGGGCGATCTGTACCGCGCACGCGGCGACTGCCGGCAGGCGGTCGGCGCCTACCAGATCGCGCTGTCCGCGACGCGCTCGCGCGACGTGGCCGAGGCCGCGGGCTTTCACCGCGCCGCCTGCCTGGTGCGGTTGGGCGACGCCACGGGCGTCGACGCGGCGCGCGCGTATCTCCGCTCGCATCCCGACGGCCGCTTCAAGAAGCAGGCGGCCGCGCTGGTCGAGCAGGGAGTCCCAGCCAACCACTAGGCTGGGCGCAGCGCGATGAACGCGAGGCACCGCATCGCGTGCTGCTTGCTGGCGCTGGCACTGGGTGCCTGCCGCCAGACCGTCGTCTTCGATCGGGACGGTGACGGCGGGCCGGGCAACCTGTCCAACTTCTGCCTCGACGGGAAGAGGGTCACCGTGCGGGTCACGCCAAGGACGCCGGAGATCATCGTCGCCCTCGATCGCTCGGCCTCGATGTCGGCACCCTTTGGCGCGACGTCGATCAGCGAAGTCGAGGCGGCGCTGGTGGCGCTCGGCGCCGCGGCCGAGCGCTATCAGACGCTGGTTCTGTTCGGCTTCGTCGAGTTTCCTGGCACTCGTTTCGGGTGCACCGATACGCAGGGATGTTGCTCGGGACCGGTCCGCGGTTTCTTTGGCGACCCGCTGTCGTTGGTGTCCGAGGCGCGCAGTTGCGACTTTCCGATGCCCGGATGCGTCACCTCGGAGGAACGCCCGACTGACGGAGGTACTGAGCGCGTGCTGGGACGCGTACGACGACCGCGGACCGACCAACCACAGCCAATACGTCTTGCTGGTGACGAACGGCGAGCCGACGAACTGTTTCGGCGGCAGCTGCGCGGCTGCGACTTCTGCCAGTAACCTGAGAGCCGCCGACATCAAGACCTACGTCGTCGTGCTGGGCAACGTGCCCCAGAACTACTGTCTGAGAAACATCGCGCTCTCGGGCGACGCGGACATCGGGAGAGATCCTTTCTATTATTCAGCGACGTCGCCGGATACACTGCGCGACACGATCTTGAACATCATCGGATCGGCCGCGCGCGACGCTTGCCAGCTGGAGGTTCGCGACCCCATCGACAACCCCGAGCAGGTCGGGTTGTTCTGGAGCAACGTCGCGCTCGCACGCGGCGCGCAGGGCTGGGATATCGACAAGGACCGATCCTGGATCACGCTTCGGGGCGCCGCGTGTGAGGCGTTGCTGGAAGGCCCCGCGGGCGAGCTGGACGTGTACGAGTGCCAGGACCCTCGGTGAACGTCGCAGATCGCTCAGCTCCTGTTGGCTTATCGAGCCACGGTCTCATGATGGAAGGACGGTATGACACGCAGCGCACGACTGGTTACCTTCGCCTGCATCGTGGTCGTCGTCGGCGGGGTGGTGGGCTGTGGCGGCAACTCGCCTCAGGGCGGCAGCGGGCGCGGCAGTAGCGGTAGCAGTAGTGGCAGCGGTAGCGGCGGTAGCAGCGTGCCCAGCCGCGGTCCCAACGCAGACGCGGGGGGCGGCATCGTGGTCGTCGGCGGCAGCGGCGGCGCGGCAGGCGCGGCAGGCGCCCCGGCGGGAACAGGCGGCGTGGCCGGCACGGGTGGCGCGGTCGGCGGTGGCGCTGGCAGCGATGGCGGTCCGACGCTGCCCGTCTGTCCTGACGGCGTGCGGGGCAACGACGTCGCGTGCGACTCCAACGTCGACGTCATCTGCATAGCGGACTGCGTGAACGACAGCCGCATCCGCTGCGGGTGCACCAGCCGCGGCATGGGACAAGGTGGCGACCGCTGGGTCTGCGGCGGCCAGCCGCAGGACTGTCAGTAGCGTCCCGGACTCAGCGCCGCGCCTGCGCCATCGCCTGATCCAGGTCGGCGATCAGGTCGTCGGCGTGCTCGATCCCCACCGATAGCCGCACGAGACCGTCGCCGATGCCCAGCGCGCGGCGCCGATCGGCGGGAATCGACGCGTGCGTCATGATCGCCGGGTGTTCGGCCAGCGATTCGACGCCGCCCAGCGATTCGGCGCACGTGAACGTGCGCAGCGCGGTCAGGAACCGCCGCGCGCGGGCGAGCGCGTTGCGCCCACCGAGCTCGAAGCTCAACATGCCGCCGAACCCCGACATCTGACGCCGCGCCAGCGCGTGCTCCGGGTGCGAGCGCAGGCCCGGGTAGGCGACGCGCGCGACCTCCGGGCGCGCCTCCAGCCAGCGCGCGATCGCGAGCGCGTTCTCCTGGTGGCGCTCCATGCGCACCGCCAGCGTCTTGGTCCCGCGCAGCACCAGGAAGCTGTCGAACGCCCCCTGGCTGCCGCCCAGCGAGTTCTGCAGGAAGGCCATCCGGGCGCGCAGCTCGGCATCGCGCCCGATGACCGCGCCGCCGATGACGTCGGAGTGGCCGTTGAGGTACTTCGTCGTCGAATGCACGACCAGGTCGGCGCCGAGCAGCAGCGGCCGCTGGAAATACGGCGTCATGAACGTGTTGTCGACGCAGACGCGGACGCCGCGCGCCGCGCACACGCGCGACACGGCGCGGATGTCCGCGATGCGCAGCAGCGGATTGGTCGGCGTCTCCAGCCAGGCGAGGCGCGTGCGCGGGCCGATCGCCGCCGCGACCGCGCCGGCGTCGCGCGCGTCGACGTAGGTGAACGTCAGGCCCAGGCGGCGGAAGACCTTGTCGAACAGCCGGTACGAACCGCCGTAGAGATCGTCGCCCGCCACGACGTGGTCGCCTGCGTCCAGCATCGACAGCACCGCGGCGGACGCGGCGACGCCCGAGTTGAACGCGAGCCCCCACTCCCCCGCCTCGAGCGCCGCCAGGTTCCCCTCCAGCGCGAAGCGGGTCGGATTCTGCGTGCGCGAATACTCGAAGCCCGTGTGTTTGCCGGGCCCCGCCTGCGCGTAGGTCGACGTCATGAACACCGGCGTCATCACCGCGCCGGTGATGGGCTCCGGCTGCTGGCCGGCGTGGATGGCCAGCGTCTCGAACCGCTGCACGCGCGCGGCGCGTTTCTGCGCGCGCTTCCGCTGTCGTTTCATTCGCCGCGGCGCTCTGCCAGGTACTCGATGAGATCGATCTTCGTTATCACGCCCACGATGGCGTCGCGTTCCTCGACCACCACCATCGTCGCGTCGTTGAAGATGTTGCGCAGCAGGTGGATGCGGGTCGCGGGCGTCACCGTCGCGTAGTCGGATTCGACCAGGTCGTCGATCGCCGTGTCCAGCCCACCCTCGCCCTGCACCAGGTGCTCGAGCAGATCGACCTCGGCGACGATGCCCGCCAGCCGCGAGCCGTCACCGCCTTCGAGCACCGGCATCTGCGACACGCCGCTGTCGCGCATCAGGGCGATGACCTCGCGGACCGTCGCCCCCTTGTGGGCGACGACCAGCGGCCGCGGCTTCTTGCGCCGCAGCAGCTCGGCGACCGTGCCCAGCGGATCGGGCTCGTCGAGGAAGCCGTTCTCGCGCATCCACTTGTCGTCGAAGATCTTCGACAGGTACTTGTAGGCGCCGTCGGGGAGCAGGACCAGGATGTTCTCCTTGCGCTTGCTCATCTCGGCGTACTTGATGGCGCCGGCGACGGCGGCGCCCGAGCTGCCGCCGACGAACAGCCCTTCCTGGCGCACCAGCTCGCGCGTCATCAGGAAGCATTCCTTGTCGTCGACGCGCATGATGTCGTCGACGATCTTCAGGTTCATCGTGCTGGGCAGGAAGTCCTCGCCGATCCCCTCGACGTAATACGCAAACGGCCGCGTCATGCGGCCGGTCTTGATGTACTCGTAGTAGAGCGAGCCGATCGGATCGACGCCGACGACGCGGAAGCCCGGCTTCTTCTCCTTGAAGTAGCGGCCGCAGCCGGACAGCGTGCCGCCGGTCCCCATGCCGGCGACGAACACGTCGACCTCGCCGGCGGTCTGCTCCCAGATCTCGGGCGCCGTCGACGTGTAGTGCGCCTCCGGGTTGGCGGGGTTGTGGTACTGGTTCGCGTAGAACGACCCCGGCGTCTCCTGCACGAGCCGCTTGGCGGTCTGGTAGTAGCTGCGCGGATCGTCGGGCTCGACGGCGGTCGGGCAGATGACGACGCGCGCGCCGAACGCGCGCAGCCCGGCGACCTTCTCCTGCGACATCTTGTCGGGCATGACGAACACGCAGTCGTAGCCGCGCAGCGCCGCGACCAGCGCCAGGCCCATGCCGGTGTTGCCGCTGGTGGCCTCGACGATGGTGCCGCCGGGACTGAGCAAGCCGCGCCGCTCGGCGTCCTCGACGATGTTGCGCGCGACCCGGTCCTTCATCGAGCCACCCGGGTTCAGGTACTCGCACTTGACGTAGATGCTCGCCGCGACGTGGCGGGCGACCTTCTGCAGCTTGACGATCGGCGTCTTGCCGATCGCCTCGAGAATGTTTCCCTTGGCGCCGGTCATGTCGCCCACTCTCCGCTCTCACTGGCCCTCAGGCCTTGAAGTGGTCCTTGCCGTGTGCGGTGCGGAAGTGCTCGACGACGCTCTCTTCGAGCAGCTCTTGCATCGTCTGGCCGCCGTAGCGCGCCGCGATGCGGTCGTCGTATTCGTCGGCGATGATCGCGACGTCGCGGATGGTCGTGGTCAGCTCTTCCTCATTCAAGGTCGCGCCGCCGAGCAGCGTGTGTGAGAAGATGATGACGTCGCCCGCGGGGACGTAGGCGAACGCACCGAAGCGCAGCAGCGCGTTCATCTCGAGCAGCTGGAGCGCGAGCGGCACTTCCATGGTCACGCCCTTGACCAGCTGGGCCACGCATCGTACGACCGCGCGGTCGGGATTCCAGGCAATGACGTTGATCATCACTATCGAGGACCCTTGCTTCACCACAAACAGCCCCTCGTCCACCTTCTTGAACGCAGGGCTCTTGCGCAAGGTCTTCTCGATCAGCTGGCAGCTGGTTTTTGCGGCGGCGTTCATATCCAAATCGGTATCACGGATAAAGTAAACTAACCACTCGGCATGCGACTCTGTAACCACTGTTCGCACGAAAATGCGGACCATCTCGGTTATTGCTCGCAGTGCGGCCGCCGGCTGCCCAGGACCGACGGCGGTGGCCCGGCGGTCACTGCCCGCGACATGCGGACGGTCGACATGGCGCTGTCGCGCACGATGATGATGCCCACCCCGGCGATGGCCGGGGTTGCCCCGGGGCCGCGCTCGCGCGCTCACTGGGTCGGCGACTCCATCGGCTACATCTACGTCTACCTGCGCGGCAAGCTGGACGCCGGCGAGCGCCGGCGCCGACTGGTCGAGGAGCGCGCCGGCGCGGAGGCGCTGCTGGCGGGCGCGGTCAACGAGCTGGGGCAGCTGGTGCTGCGCGACGGTGTGCAACACCCGGAGGTCACGGGACTTCTCGAGGCCATCGGCCGCGCGCACGCCCGGCGCGAGGCCGCGCTCGCCGACACGGCCACGTCCGAGTCGTTGCAGCAGGCCGAAGACATGCGCCTCGGTACCCAGCAGGCCGCCGCCGACGAGGAGTGGTCGCGGGCCGAGCGGGCCAGCCGGGAGTTCGAGGAAATCGTGCGCGGGGCCGCCGACGACCGGCGTACGGCGGAGACGCAGCTGGCGCGCGTCAAGGACGAGCGCGCGCGGGTCACGCGCGATGCCGCCGCGGGCCAGGCCGGGGGCGAAGCGCGGCAGGCGCAGCTCGCGCACGCCGTCGCTGGTCTGGCGGCCCAGCAGCGGCCGCTGGAGGAGCAGGTCGCGCGGCTCGATCATCAGCTCCTGGACCTGCGCAGCAAGGCCGCAGCGCTACACGACGCCGCCGCCAGCGCGAAGGCGAAGCTGGACGCGGCGGTCGTCGCCCGACGGCAGGCGGCGTCTGCGATGGCGGCCAGCATCGCGGGCCGGCTGCGCGACCGCGCCGACGCGGAGCGCGAGGTCTCCGACCTGACCGAGCAGCTGGGGCGGGTCGCCGCCGAGGTCCGCCCGCCGTACGGGGCGTTGCTGTCCAGCTACCAGAACATCGATCGCCTGCGCGAGACCATCGACGACCGCAGCGCGCAGCTGGCGGCGCTGGTCCAGGCGCGCTCGCACTACGATCACCGCAAGCTGCTGACGGGCCTCGGCCTGGTCACCAGCATGTTGATCGCGACCGGCGCCCTGCTGTGGGCCGTGCTCAGGTAGGCCTAGGCGCGACGCCGGAACATCTCTGTCGCGATCACGGCCCAGCCGGCGATCAACATGACGCCGCCGATCGGCGTGATCGCGCCGAGCCAGCTCTTGCTGGTGATCGCGAGCGTGTAGAGCGTGCCGGAGAAGACGACGATGCCGGCGCCGAACAGGCCGAGGACCAGCCGCGGCCAGCGCAGGCGATCGGCGGCGAGCGCGACGGCCAGCGCCGCGACGGCGTGCACCAGGTGGTAGAGCGCCCCGGTGCGATAGATCTCGAGCATCGGCGGCGCCACGCGGTCGCGCAGGCCGTGCGCCCCGAAGGCGCCCAGCACGACGGCGGTCATACCCAGTAGCCCCGCGAAGCCGACCCACCACCGGCTCATGAAACTCCTACCCTGCTCCGGCGCCCGGTCCCTGGCCCTGGTTGTCGCGCGACAGGCCGAGCGCCCGCATCTTCTTGTGCAGGTTAGTGCGCTCGATGCCCAGCAGCGTCGCGGTGCGCGAGATGTTCCAGCCGTTTTCATCCAGCTTGCTGCGGATGTATTCGCGCTCCATGTGGTCGCGGAACTCGCGCAGCGGCAGCGCCCGCGCCTCGGCCGGCAGCTCGACGCGCGGCAGCTCGGTCGCGGTCGTCGCCTCCTCGCGGCGGCGCCGCGCCACCTCGGCGACGATCTCCTCGGGCAGGTCGCCGACGTCGATGCTCTCCTCGGACAGGATGACCAGCCGCTCGATGACGTTGCGCAGCTCGCGCACGTTGCCGGGCCACGGGTAGGCGGCCAGCATGGTCAGCGCCTCGTCGGAGATCGGCTTCATCTTCATGCCGTTCTCGCGGCACGCGAGCTCGACGAACGACCGCGACAGCATCGGCACGTCGTCGGCGCGGTCGCGCAGCGGCGGCGCGCGCAGCGGCACGACGTTGAGCCGGAAGTACAGGTCCTCGCGGAACGTGTTCGACGCGACCGCCGCCTGCAGGTCGCGGTTGGTAGCGGCGACGACGCGCACCTCGACCTTCAACGCCTGCTCGCCACCGACGCGCGTGAACTCGCCCGACTGCAACACGCGCAGCACCTTCGCCTGCGCCGACGCGATCATGTCGCCGATCTCGTCGAGGAAGATCGTGCCGCCGTCGGCGATCTCGAACAGGCCGCGCTTGCGCCCGGTGGCGCCGGTGAACGCGCCGCGCTCGTGGCCGAACAGCTCCGATTCGATCAGCTCGGGCGGAATCGCCGCGCAGTTCACCTTGACGAACGGCTTGTCAGCCAGCGCGCTGGCGCGGTGGAGGGCGCGGGCGATCAGCTCCTTGCCCGTCCCCGATTCACCGGTGATGAGCACGCGCGTGCGCGTCGGCGCGACCTTGGTGATCTGCGCGAACAGCGCCGCCATGGGCGCGCTCTTGCCGACCATCTCGAAGCGCTCCTCGGTCATGGCGCGCAGCCCTTGCACCTCGCGCTCCATCGCCCGCCGTTCGAGCGCATTGCGCAGCGCCACCATCAAACGTTCGCGATCGAGCGGCTTTTCGATGAGGTCGTACGCGCCGGCCTTGGTCGCGCGGACGGCGTCGGCCAGCGTCGCGTGCCCCGAGATCATGATGATCGTGGGCAGCGAGTCGACGTTCTTCAGCTTGCTGATGCGCTCGATCGTCTCCAGGCCCGATATGCCGGGGAGCTGCACGTCCAGCAGCATCACGTCGGCGGCGACCTCGGCCAGGCGCGCCAGCGCCTCCTCGCCGCTCGATGCCTCCTCGACGGAATACCCCTCCCCTTCCAGCACCATGCGCACCGTGCGGCGGATGTTCTTCTCGTCGTCGACGATGAAAACCGTGGAGGGCATGGCGGCCTACGCCAGAGGAAGGTACGCGATCTCGTCGCCGGGCGCGACCTCCAAGACATCGCAGGCCGCCTGGGGCAGGGCCAGCACCGCCGCGCCCCCCTCCCCCGCCGCCACCGCCCCCGTCACGCGCGCCGCCCGAAACAGGGGCGGCGCCGGACGTTCGCGGGCCACCAGAAATGCCTGCTGCGCCTCGGGCCCCGCCGGCGTCGCCGCAGGCTCGGCGACCGCGACCCGCGCCGCGCGCGTGTCGCGGACCAGCGTGATGTTGTCGGTGCGGGCGTGAAAATGCGGGCCGCCATCGAACGGGTCGATGCGGTGCGCGTAGGTAAACCCGATCTCCAGCAGCATGCGCTCGACGCTGCGGGTGTTCGGGCCCACCTGGCCGATCATCTCCTGCACGTGCGGGGGCAGCAGCGTCGCGTACAGCGGGTCCTGCGGGAACAGCGTCCTGATGAACTCCTTGTTGTCCTGCGACAGCCGATCGGCTTCCTGATACGAGAGGCCCGTGAACCGCCTGCCCAGCGACTCCCACAGCAAGCTGGTGCCGTCGGGCTCCAGCGGCGGCATCAGCTCGGAGAGCACCTCGTCTCGAAACACCGACCGGTGGCGCGCAAGGTACACGAAGCGCACGAACGACAGCAGGCGACCCAGGCGCTCCGGGTTGCGGCGAAACTCGGGCCTCACGACCAGGCCCCCCACCTCGGTCAGCCCCTTGTAGTTGTATCCGATGCGCAGCACGCGATGGACGAAGTGGCGATCCAGCGTCTCGCTGTAGCGCTCCTCTTCCAGCACGTCGAAGAACACGTGCGGCGCCCGCCGGCTGCCATGTTGCGCGAAGATCATCGACGTCCCGACGACCTCGCCGGTCTCCGGCGACTCCGCCACGAACACGAAGCAGCGATCGGCGGCGGGCAGCGCGGCGTCGCCGGCGAACGATCGTTGCGAGCGTTCGATGATGTGCGCCAGCGCGTCGCGATCGTCGGGCAGGTTGACCGAGTCCAGATGCACGGCCGCGCGACGGAAGTCGTCCAGGTCCCGAGGCGCGATATCGCGGATCAGGAACACGGCCGCCTCCGCCCGATCAGGGAAGGTGCCGGGCGACGGAGCCCGCCGCGTCGGCGTACAGCGCGCGAACCAGCTCGGGCAACCCGCTGGCGGCGACGGAGCGCTTGGGCACCATCACGCTGTAGTCGATGATGTTCACCGGCGGGCGCTTCTTGCGGGCCGCGCGCGTGTTCTCGCGCGCCAGCCAGTCGAGAAAACGCGGCAACGCGTGGACCGACGCTTCGTGCGTGTCGTGCAGCAGCATGATGCCGCGGCCGCGCAGCTTTTCGACCTTGCCGATCAAATAGGCCAGCACCGCCTCCTCGTCGTCTTTCCTCTTCCAGTCCTGCGGATCGATGTTCCAGCCGATGTCGGGCATGCCGCGCGCGTTCAGCGCCGCGGCCAGGCTTGGGCAGAACGCGCCGTACGGCGAGCGGAACAGCAGCGGGCGCACGCCGGTCGTCGACGCGATCAGCTCGGAGTTGGCGTCGATCTCGGCGGCCTGCTTGTCGGGGTTCTGGCACAGGTCGTGGTGGTTCATGCTGTGGTTGGCGACCAGGTGACCGTGTGCCGCGATCTTGCGCACCAGATCGCGGCGCGCAACGTCTTCGGGCCGATTGCCCAGCAGCCGCCAGCCGGTCACGAAGAAGATCGCCTTCATTCCGCGGCGGTCGAGCTCGTCGAGAATCATCGGCGTGCCGCGCAGGTCCGGTCCGTCGTCGAACGACAGCAGCAGCTCGCGCGGCGAGCCCGAAGGTTGAAAGCCGGTGAACGCCCCGTGGCCCGGTGACCACAGCTGCGTGGGCGCCTCCGCCTGCTGCGCCGCGACCGCGGTGCGCGTCACGACCGATCGGGGCGCGATCGCCGCCTGGCGGACGGCATCACTGCTCCCGCCCAGCGCGGGAGCAACGATGGGCGCTATGAACGCCGCTAACGCAACGAGCCGACGAGCCACCAGCATGGATCCTATCGAACATATCGGCGCTTCGATAGGCGGGCTCAACCCTGGGTTGAGCCCATGCACAACGTACCTCTCAGAACGGGATGTCGTCGTCGGACGGAGGTGCGCTCATGTCCGTCTCGTCGGGAGGTCCAGAACCCCCAGTATTTCCGCCGGTTTGCCGGCGTCCCTCGCCGCCGCCGCCCCCGCCACCGCCGCCACCGCCCGCCAGCACCACCACTACCGAGGAAACACGACGCGATCAGCCACGACATCGGTCGCGTAGTGCTTCTGGCCGTCCTTGTCGTACGACCGGGTCTGCAGTCTGCCCTCGACGTAGACCGAGCGACCCTTGGCCAGGTACTTGTTGCAGTTCTCGGCCGTGTCGCCCCAGACGGTGACCCGATGCCACTCCGTCTTCTCCTGCCGCTGCCCGGACTTGTCCTTGTACACCTCGGTGGTCGCGATGCGCAGGTTGCACAGCGGACGGTTCGACGGCGTGTACTTCAGCTCCGGATCCGCGCCCAGGTTTCCGACCAGAATCACCTTGTTCACGCTTCCCATGAGTTCCTCCTTTTAACACAACAACATCTCGCGCTGTCATCGGTTCGCCGCAGGCCTCGGTTGCCCCAAGGGCGGCCTCCCGGGGTCGCACTCCTGCGCCCGGGGTCGCAGCTTTCGCTGCGACGTACCGCTCGGTTGCTGTTAGCTTTGGGCCGTGATCGCTCTCGTGCTTGCGCTCATGGCTGCGCAACCGGCGGCCGCGCCTTCGACGAACCCGGCGGCTCTCGAGCTGGGGCGCGGCTTCGCCGCGTATCGCAGCGGCGACTACCACGCGGCGGCGCGCACGCTTCGCGGCGTCGTCGGCAAGGGGCTGCGCGCCGAAGACTGGGCGCTGTTCCTGCTCGCCGAAAGCGAGTTCTACGAGGGCAACTATCGCGCCGCGCGCGAGCGCTTCGACAAGCTCGGCCGCGGCCGCGGGCGGCCGGCGCAGATGGCGCCGTTCCGCGCCGCCGACTGCCTGTGGATGGAAGGCGACCGCGCCAAGGCCGCCACCGCGTACGCGCGGCTGGTCAAGACGGCGACGGCGCGCACCGGCGACGTCGCGCTGGCGCGGTTTCGCATCGCCGAGCAGGCCGGCGATCGCGATCGGGACGTGGCGCGCAAGCAGTTCCTGGCGATCGCGCGCGATTTCCCCTCACACCCGCTGGCTGACGAAGCGATCCGCCGCATCGGGGGCGGCGCGCCGACAGCAGCAGCAGCCACGCCCGACGCGCCCAAACCACCGCCGGCGCAGGACCTGTCGCCCGCCGACCGGCTGCGGCGCGCCGAATCGCTGTCGAAAGACCGGCACTGGGACGAGGCGCTCGCCGAGCTGGCGAAGCTGCCGGCCGCGTTGCCGCCGGAGCTGGCGGCCGAACGCGACTACCAGATCGGCATGACCAAGTTCCGCATGCGACGCGACTACCCGACGGCCGGCCAGCTGCTGCTCGGCGCCGTCGACAAGCTGCCGGCGGACAAGGCGGCGTCGGCGCAGTTCCACGGCGCGCGGGCGCTATCGCGCGTCGACCGCGACGACGAAGCGATCGCGGGCTATCGCAAGGTCATCGCGCAGTTCCCGAATTCGCGCTGGGCGGCGGAGGCGCAGTACCTGTCGGGATGGCTCGACTACAACCGCGGCCGCTTCAAGGAGAGCCTGCCGGCGTTTCAGGCCACGCTGGATCGCTTCGGCACGAGCGCGTTCGCCGACGACGCCGCGTGGTGCCTGGCGTTCGCGCACTTCCTGCTCGGCAACGCCAAGGAGGCGACAGCTGGCTTCGAGCGCTACGGGCGTCTGCCCGCGCGCGGCGCGGCGTCGTCCGACGAGATCGGCGCCCGCGTCGCCTACTGGCGCGCGCGGCTCGCCGCCAAGCTCGGCAAGAAAGACGACGCCGAGGCCGGCTATCGCGACCTGGCGCGCCGCGCGCCCCTGTCCTACTACGGCCTGCTGTCGCGCGCGCGGCTGGCAGAGGCCGGGCATCCCGAGCCGCTCCAGATGCCGGTCAAGAAGGTCACGCTGGAGACGCCCGCCAACCCGCTGCGCGATCCGGTGGTGGCGCGCGCGACGGAGCTGATCGCGGCGGGCATGAACGTCGAGGCGGGTGAGGAGCTGGAGAAGAGCGAGAAGGACCTGCTCAAGCGTTTCGGCGGCCAGAAGTCGCTGGGCTGGCTGCTGGACCTGTATCGCCGCGCCGGCAACTTCGGGCGAACGTACCGTCTCGGCGAGGCGTACGCGGGCGGCGCGCTGGCCGCCGATCCGCGCGCCGACGCGGGGACGCGCGCGCTGTGGGAGGCGGCGTTCCCGCGCGCCTACGAACCGATGGTCGAGAAATACGGTCAGGCGGCGGGGAACCCCGACCTGTTCCTGTACACGATCATGCGCAAGGAGTCGGGCTACAACCCGCACGACGTGTCGTACGCCGACGCGCGCGGTCTCCTGCAGATGATCCCGCCGACCAGCACGAAGGTCGCCGCGTCGGCCAAGGAGCCGTTCCAGCCCGACATGCTGTACGACCCGGACGTCAACATCCGGCTGGGCGCGATGTACATCGGTTCGCTGTACAAGAAGTTCGGCAACGAGATCCAGCTGACCGCGGGCGCCTACAACGCGGGGCCGCGCGCGATGACGCGGTGGTGCGAGCAACACGGCAAGCACCCCACCGACGAGTTCGTCGAGCTGATCGCGTTCGCGCAGACGCGCGAATACGTCAAGCGCGTGACCAGCATCTACGCCAAGTACCGCTATCTGTACGGCGCCGCGCCCTACGAGATCCCGCTGACGCTCACGACCACCGTCGCCAAGACCGGCCCGGACTACTGAGAAAAGGACCCTGACAGGGTCCTTTTGATCCCCCGCGGACGAGTGCCGCCGGGCGAAGCCCGTCGGCGCTCACGCGACCCTGAAAAATAGGATCTATACTTCGGGCATGGCCAAGTACCGCGGCACGGTTCGACGAAACGATTTGGAAGGTGGGCACTGGCAGCTCGAGGCCGAAGACGGCACGACCTACGTGCTCGAAGGCGCGCCGGGCGCGATCGAAAAGGACGGCGCGCGCGTCGAGGTCGACGGCACCGTCGACGAGGATGCGATGGGCTTCGCGATGACCGGCCCGATCCTGAAGGTCAAGACGGGCAAGCCGGTCTAGCGCGGCGCGGAGACGTGACAGACCGAACAGCTCCCGGGGAGTATTCGATCCGCTAACTGGGCGCTCGCCCCAGGATCTCCAGCCGCACCGGTATGACCCCTATCTTGATCATGTCGAGCTTGCGGGCGGCGACCTCGGACACGTCGATGATGCGGCCATGCGTGCAGCCGCAGCGATCGTTGACGGTCACGATCACGGACGGCCCGCCGACGCGCGTGACGCGGACGCGCGTGCCGAGCGGCAGCGTCTTGTGCGCGGCCGTCATCTTGTTCGGGTCGTAGCGCTCGCCCGACGCCGTGCGCTTGCCCACGAAGCTCTTGCCGTAATAGCTGGCACGCCCCTCCTGGATCGTGCCGACCGCCGGCGCGCGGCGGGTGCGGCCACCTGCCTCGGCGCTGGCGCAGCCGAGCGCGATACCAACGGCCGCGCTCATCGCCGCCGCCGCCATCACACGGCGCATCGCCGTGCGAGCCTCAGCGTGCACGATCACGCCCCCCGGCCCCGCTGGTGACAGGACCGTCGTCGAGCAGCTCTTGCTCGGGTGGCGGCGACGCCAGCTTGTCGCCGCGGCTCTCGATGACGCCGATGCCGTACTTCTCCAGCTTGTAGTAGAGCGCGCTGGTCTTGATCCCCAGCAGGCGCGCGGTCTCGGTCTTGACGCCGCCGCTCTTGTCGTAGGCGCGCTGGATGAGCTGCCGCTCCAGGTCTTCCAGCAGATCGGGCAGCGACATCTCGCTGGCCGGCAGCGCCAGCGCGTTTTCGGGCAGGCCGCCGCGCACCACCGCCGGCAGCGCGCCGACGTCGATGGCGTCGCCCTCGGCGAACACCAGCGCCTGCTCGATGACGTTCTCCAGCTCGCGCACGTTGCCCGGCCAGCCGTAGGCGCCCAGCCGCGCCAGCGCGCTGTCCGTGATCTTGCTGACCGCCGGGTTGGTGCGCGGCGCCAGCTTGACGATGAAGTGCGCGACGAGGCGCGGGATGTCGTCCTTGCGCTCGCGCAGCGCCGGCACCGAACACGGCACGACGTGCAGGCGATAGAACAGGTCCTCGCGGAACCGCCCCGCCGCGACCTCGGCCTTGATGTCCCGGTGCGTGGCCGACAGAACGCGCACGTCGATCTTGATGGTCTCCTCGCCGCCGACGCGCTCGAAGGCGCGCTCCTGCAGCACGCGCAGCAGCTTCAGCTGCAGCGCCGGCGTCACGTCGCCGATCTCGTCGAGGAAGATCGTCCCCTTGTCGGCGAGCTCGAACCGCCCGAGCTTGCGCTTCACCGCGCCGGTGAACGCTCCCTTCTCGTGGCCGAACAGCTCCGACTCCAGCAGCGTCTCGGTCAGCGCGCCGCAGTTCACCTTCACGAACGGGCCGCCGGGGCGCTTCGACCGCGCGTGGATGGCGCGCGCCACCAGCTCCTTGCCCGTGCCGGATTCGCCGTGGATGTAGACCGAAGCGTCGGTCGGCGCGACCTTCTCGATGATCTGGAACACGGCGCGCATGGCCGGCGTGTCGCCGACGATCTCGTCGAAGCGGTAGTCGGCGGCGGCGTCCGCGCGCAGCGCCGCGGTCTCGGCCTCGGCGCGCTCGCGGGCGCGGCGTTCGGCGCGCAGCTCCAGCGCGCGCGCCACCTTCAGCCGCACGACCTCGGGAGCGAACGGCTTCTGCAGGAAGTCGAACGCGCCCAGGCGCATCGCCTCCACGGCGGTCTCGACAGTGCCGAACGCGGTGACGATCATGACCGGGCAATCGGGGTCGCGTTCGCGCACAGCCTTGACCACGTCCAGTCCGCCGACGCCTTCCATCTTGAGGTCGGTGATGACGAACTCGGCGGCGGGACGGCCTGCCGCCGGCCCGACGTGCGTCAACCCCTCCGCCCCGGACGATGCCAGCACCGCTTCGTGCCCCATCCGGCGCACGGTCGCGCCCAGACCCTCGCGCATCGTCTCGTTGTCGTCGATGATGAGGATTCGGGCCATTTCGTCTCGACAACCCCTCGCGCGGGCGGTCCGACAAGGATAGCCTATGACGCCCGTTAATTGTGAACGCGCCCATGTCTGAACCGTCCGACAAGCCCACCAAGCCCACCGTCGCTGCCACGTTGAACCTGCTGCGCCCCGCGGTGCGCGCCATGCCGGCCTACGTGCCGGGTGAACAGATCCCCGACCTGGTGAAGCTGAACACGAACGAAGGCGCGTATCCGCCGTCGCCGCGCGTGATGCAGGCGCTGGCGGCGATCGCCGACGAATCCCTGCGCCTCTATCCCGATCCGGTCAGCAGCCGGTTGCGCGCGGCAGCAGCGGCGCGCTTCGGCGTGCCCGCCGAGTGCATCATCGCCGGCAACGGATCCGACGATTGCCTGACGATGCTCTATCGCGGTTTCCTCGACGCCGGCGAGCGCGCCGCCTGCCCGTGGCCGACGTACGGCCTCTACGACACGCTCGCGTCGTTGCAGGGCGCTGAGCTGGTGCGCGTCCCGTTCCGCGTCAGTGAGCGGAGGTGGCAACTGCCCCCGCAGCTCGCGCACCAGAACGCGAAGCTGATCTTGCTCGCCAATCCGAACAACCCGTCGGCCACGTTGATCCCGGTCGCCGACCTGCGCGCGCTGTGCGACGCAGCGGCGGGCGCGGTCGTCGTCGTCGACGAGGCCTACGCCGACTTCGCGACGGCCGGCGGTATCGACGCCAGCATGCTGCCGCACCTGCAGCAGCACCCCAACCTGGTCGTGCTGCGCACGCTGTCGAAGAGCTACAGCCTGGCGGGCGCACGGCTGGGCTTGCTGTTCGCGGCGGCGCCGATCGTCGACGCGCTGAACAAGGTCAAGGACAGCTACAACGTCAACGCCGTGACGCAGGCGATCGGCGTGGCGGCGCTGGAGGATCGCGCCACCCACGAACAGGCGGTGCGCCGGACGCTCGACGAGCGCGCGCGCCTGGAACGCGAGCTGGCGGCGCTGGGTGTCACCTGGCCCGAGTCGGCGGCCAACTTCTTGCTGTGCGAGATCGGCCCGCGCGCCGAGGTGGTCTACCAGACGCTGAAGCAGCAAGGTCTGCTCGTCCGGTGGTGGCGTACGCCCGAGCTGGTCAGCAAGCTGCGCATCAGCGTGGGCAAGCCCGCCGAGAACGACAGGTTGCTGGCGGCGCTGGCCTCGGCGCTGCGCGCGGGGTAGAGCGCTGTTCTCGAAACATGGGCCGCACACCGACGGTCTATACTCCTAACCAGTAGATGCCTCTGAAGTTGCTCGCCGGCTTGATCGCGGGTGCCACGCTGGCTGCAAGTGCCTGCGGCGGCGGGGGCGGTACAGAGACCAAAGGAGCGCCGCTCTGCGCCGTGGATCCCGGCCCCGCGCCGCTCCGGCGGATCACGCGCTTCGAGTACGGCCGCACGGTCGCTGACCTGACAGGCGCGCCGGCCACGGTGGCGGACAAGCTGCCGCCCGACGAGGAGACGCTGGGGTTCGACGACATCGCGTCGGCGTACAGCGTTTCCACCCTTCACGCCGCCCGCTACCTGGACGCCTCCGAGCAGGCGGCCGCCGTGCTGATGGCAGACGTCGCGCGCCTGACGGCGTTCGGGAGCTGCAACCCGACGGCAGGCGACGACGCGTGCGTGTCGGCGTTCATCGCAGGCTTCGGCAGGCGCGCCTGGCGGCGGCCGCTGGATGCCGACGAGATGCAGGCGATGCGTGCGCTGTTCACGGACACCGCCGAGCCCGGCCCGGCGGATGGAGTGTCCGCGGTGATCGCGACCATGTTGCAGTCGCCGCAGTTCATCTATCGTCCGGAGCCGGTGACCGGCGCAACCGCAGCCGAGCCGCTCGACGGCTACGCGCTGGCGACGCGGCTCGCGTATCTGCTGACGGGCGCTGGTCCCGACGATGCGCTGCTGACCGCCGCGGGGGCCGGCCAGCTGGACACGGAGGCCGGCCTGCTGGCCGAGACCAATCGCCTGCTGTCGGGCGGCCGGTCCGTCGACCTGTTCGTACACGTGGCGACGCAATGGTGGGAGGTCGGCAAGCTGTCGGTGGTGGACAAGGACCGCAGCCTCTACCGGACGTGGAACGACGCGACCCCGGCGGCGCTCGCGGAGGAGACGCGCCTCTTCCTGGCCGACGCGTGGGACAGCGGGCCGACGCTGGCGGGGCTGCTGACGTCGCCGGTGTCGTTCATGGACGCCAAGCTCGCGACCTATTACGGCGTGCCGGTGCCCGCCGGCACCGGATTCCAGCGCGTGACGCTGGATCCGACGCGCGCGTCGGGGCTGCTGACGCAGGGATCGTTTCTGGCGGAGCACGCCAAGGCCGACCAGACGTCGCCGGTGCTGCGCGGGAAGTTCGTGCGCCAGCAGCTGTTGTGCACGCCGCCGCGGCCGCCGCCGCCCGACATCGTCGTGCAGCCGCCCACGGTCGACCCGCGGCTGACCACGCGCCAGCGGTTCGCGCAGCACACCGCGGATGACAGCTGCGCGGGGTGCCACCTGTTTCTGGATCCCATCGGCTTCACGTTCGAGCACTACGACGCGGCGGGGCGCTGGCGTGACACGGACGGCGGCGGCCAATCGGTCGATGCGACCGGCGAGCTGACGGGCACCGACGTCGACGGCCCGCTGGACGGCGTGGCGAGCCTGGCCGCGCGCCTCGCGAGCAGCGATCAGGTCGCCGCCTGCACGGCGACGCAATGGTTCCGCTACGCGTTCGGCCGCAACGAGCGGACCGCCGGGGATGCGTGCGCCATCGACGCCCTGGCCGGTGAGCTGACCAAGCGCGGCGGCGACTTCAGGAAGATGGTGCGCGCGACCGTGCGCATGGCCGCGTTCAGAAACCGTCCACCTCAGGAGGTGTCGCCGTGAGCCGCCCGCTATCGCGCCGGACGATGTTGCGCGGTGCCGCGGGCGCTGCGATCGCGCTGCCGTGGCTGGAGGCGATGGCGCCACGCAGGGCGCACGCGGCGGCCCCGAAGGTCAAACGCTTCATCGTGATGTTTTCGGCCAACGGCACCATCCCGTCGGCGTGGACGCCGGCGGCCACCAGCGAAACGGACTTCACGCTGTCGCCGATCCTGTCGCCGCTCGTGGACCACAAGAGCGACCTGGTCATCGTTCGCGGTCTGGACCAGAAGGGCGGCGGCGGCGACGGTCACCAGAGCGGCATGGGCGGCATGCTGACCGGGCAGATGCTGAACGCCGGGGCGTTCGCCGGCGTCGGCGCGGCGCCCGCGGGATGGGCGATGGGCCCGTCGGTCGATCAGCGAATGGCTGAAGCGCTGCTCCTGCTGACCAAGCTGCGGTCGCTGGAGCTCGGCGTGCAGGTCGGCTCGGCCGACAACTGGGGGCGCATGATCTACCGCGCCGCGAACCAGCCGCTGCCGCCGGACGACGATCCGGCGGGCGTGTATGCGCGCGTGTTTTCCGATCTGCACACCGACCCCGCGGAGCTGGCACGGCTGCGCCGCCGACGGAAGTCGATGCTCGACGGCGTCGCCGGCCAGTTCACGCGCCTGTCCGGTCAGGTCAGCACCGGCGACCGGCAACGCCTGGACGCCCATCTCACCACGGTGCGCGAGATCGAGACGCGCCTGTCGACCGATCTCGTGGTCAACAACCCGGCGTGCCGCGATCCCAGCATCACGCCTGTCTCGATCAGCGCGAACGATATGTTCCCGGCCATCGGCTCGCTGCAGATGGATCTGATGGTCATGGCGCTGGCGTGCGACATCACGCGCATCGCATCGCTGCAGTGGTCGCGGTCGGTGTCACAGACGCGGTTCACGTGGGCCGGCGTCAACGAAGGGCACCACGAGCTGTCGCATCGCCCCGACAGCGAGCCCGTGGCGCTGGCGAGCCTGACGAAGATCAACACCTGGTACGCGCAGCAGCTGGCGACGCTGATCACGCGGCTGAAGGCGATACCCGACGGCGCGGGCGGCTCGGTGTTCGACGGCACCCTGATCCTGTGGAGCAACGAGCTAGCCAAGGGGAACACGCACGGACGCCAGAACGCCGGCTACGTCCTGGCGGGTAACGCGGGCGGCGCGCTGCGGACTGGCCGCGTGTTGAACTACGAAGGTCAGGGGCTGCCGCACAACAACCTGCTGGTCTCGATCCTGAACGCGATGGGAGTTCCCGATACCACGTTCGGCAAGGCGGACTGGTGCACGGGACCGTTGACTGGACTGCTCTAGCCTTCTCTAGGAGACACGCATGCGATCCCTGACCTCGACGTTGGCCCTGACCCTGGTTTCCATGATGGCCGTGACCTCCGGTTGCGGTGGTAGCGGCGGCGGTGGCGCCGCGGGCACGGGCGGCGGCGCCGCGGGCACGGGCGGCGGCACGACCATCAATTGCAACGCCATCTCGGACCCGATCGATCCGACGGCGCTGATCGACGACATGGAGACGCCCGACTCCATGGCCGCCATGCAAGGGGGGCGCAACGGCTCGTGGTGGGCAGGCGGCGACGCGGAGTCCGTCGGCGCCTCCATCCAGCCCAACGGCGCCGTCGACGCGGAAGCGATCCCCGGCGGCCGCTGCGGCAGCATGTACGGGGCGCGCGTCACCGGCCACGGCTTCACGCAATGGGCGGTGCTGACCGTGTCGATGGGCTGGGGTTCCGTCGACGGGGGCGCCGATAACCTGCTGCCGTTCGACGCCACGGGCCGGCACGGGATCACGTTCTGGGCGCGCATTGGCGACACGTCGACCGACAGCTTCCGCGTCTCGCTCAGCGACAAGTACTCGCAGCCACTGGGCGGCTTCTGCGTCGACGGTCCCACGAGCACGATCGACGACGCCTGCTTCGACATGTTCACCGTCACTCTGACGCAGCTGTCGACGACGTGGAAGCCGTACCGCATCCCGTTCAACGGGCTCGCCCAGCGCAACTTCGGTCTGAAACGGCCCGCGCTGGACGTCAGCAGCATCTACACGATCGAGTTCGCCCCGGCGCCGTCGACGACGTTCGACTTCTGGGTCGACGACGTCAACTTCTACTAGCGTAGCGGCGGCCGCTACGCGACGTGGGCGACGGTGTGCAGGCGTCTGCGCACCGTGGCGACGTGATCGCGTAGCACGTAGAGTTGATCAGCGAATGACAGCGGCATCTTGAGCTCGTTGACGGCGCCCTCGATGTCGTCGAGGCGCTTCAGGATGGCGTCGCGGCGCTCGGGCGTCCGCGTCGTGAGCATATCGCGCTCGATCGCCATCAGCGCCCCGTACCAGCGGTAGATGCGCGAGCGCACGCGCCAGCGGTAAAGCGCCGGCACGATGCGCGTCGCCGGCACGATGATGACCAGCAGCGGCAACACGACGACCAGCAGGCGATCGATCAGGCTGGCGAGCCAGAACGGCAACCGCTTGTACAGGAACTGCTCGCCTGACTTGTAGTAGCGCTCGGCATCGCGGCTGATGGGAAAGTCGCGCGCCAGCGGCGCCGGGAACTCGCCCGCGTTACGGAACATGCCGGGGCTGCCGTGAATCTCGCGCGCGGCGCCGATCAGCAGGTCCGACAGCGCCGGGTGCAGATCGTCGCGCGCCACCAGCTCCACCGTCGGGCCGACGAGGGTCATGGTTCGCGGCGGATAGTTCTTGGCCAGGTCCATCGCGCCTTCGGGCAGCGTCAGCTTGGACAGGAACCGGAACTTGCGCAGGTAGCCGTCCGCCTGGCGGAAGCTCGCCAGCTCGATGCCCGGCACGGCGCGCAGGCTGCGCATCACCTGCGGCGTCGCCGACTCGCCCATCAGGAACGCCACGTCGGTGGTGCCGGCGATCAGCGCCTTGGCCGCCTCTTCGCCCCCCATCTCCTGCAGCTGCGTCGGCGGTCCATCCATCTCGTTGATCTTGAGCAGCTTCAGCGCCAGCACGCGCGTGCCGCTCCCTTCGGGGCCGACCGCGATCCGCTTGCCCTTGAGCTGCGACAGCATCTCGATGGGCACGTCGCTGCGGCAGTACGCCATGATCGGCTGCGCGAACACGCTCCCCAGCGATACCAGGCCCGCGGTGTCGATGCCGTCGGACAGCCCGCCCTGCACGAAGCCGACGTCCACCTTGACCTTCCGGTCGGCGAGCTGCTGCAGGTTGTCGAGCGCGCCCTTCGACGGCAGCACCTGCACCTTCACGCCGTACGCTTCGATGATCTTCTTGTACTTCTCGGCCTGGTTGCGATAGCCGCTGCCATCGGGGCCGCTGGCGATGCGGATCGTGGTGGGCGGCGCGAAGCGCAGCGCCTTCCTCGCCACCCACACGGCCGCGACCAGCACCAGCAGCGCCGGGATGATCACGAACGCCAGATCGCGCCGCGACGCGGACGCGATGCGGGCCTTCAGCGAAGCGGGCGGGCTACCGGGAGGTCGGCTGCTATCCACGCGGCAATCATTTCACGGCCGACGCAGCCGATACAACACGTGTGGCCTGAGCGGGTGGCCGTCGGGGAGCGACGGATGTAGGAAATCGTCCTCCTCCGCGCGGCGCATGCCCAGCTTGTCCATCACGCGCCGCGAGCGCACGTTGGCCACGGTCGTGAACGAGACGATCTCCGGCAGCGCGAGCTGCTCGAACCCGTACGCCAGCACGGCGCGCGCCGCCTCGGTCGCGTAGCCGCGCCCCCAGTGCGCGGCCGCCAGCCGCCAGCCGATCTCCACCGCTGGCGTGAAGTGGGCCTCAAAACGCGGCACGACCAGCCCGACCATGCCGATGAACGCGGCGCCCCCGACGACCTCGACCGGCAGGAAGCCGTAGCCGGTCTCGGCGAGGCGTGCGCGCGTGCCCGCGATCTGCGCCGCCGTGTCTTCGGGCGTGACGACGCTGGGGAAGAACTCCATCACGCGCGGGTCGGCGTTCATCGCCGCGGCCGCGTCCAGGTCGTCGTCGCGCCACGCGCGGATGAGCAGGCGTTCGGTGCGTAGCTCGGGCGGCGGGGACATGTCCCCGCCACTTTAGCTCACGGGGCGCGCCCGCTCACTGCGGCGCGCAGCGATCGAGCGTCACGCTTTCGGTCTCGTCGCCCAGCGTGACGTCGGCCGCGCCGCACGCGGTGATGGTCACCGACGCGGACTTGCCGTCGAAGCGGCCGCCCGTGACCGTGCCGGTCAGCGTGCCCGACGACGCGCAGTTGCACGTCGGCGTCCACGTCAGGTTCTGCGCGGTGAGGTTGACCGTGTAGCCGGCGACGTTGTGGCTGATCTCCATGCCGCCCGACGCGATCACCAGGTCGGTGCGCGAGCTGCCGGTGACGACGATCGGCGCGGTGGTGCGCGTGCTGACGTCGAACAGCGTGCGCCCGCTCGGCCCGCGCAGCACGCGCTGCATGCCGCCGACCGTGTAGTTGAAGCCAGCCGCCGTGCGCGTCACCGTCTGGCCGCCGCCGGGCGACGTCACCGTCAGCGTGCCGCCGTACGGGCCGGTCAGCGTGAAGTCGGCGGTGCGCGTGACCGCGTCGCCGTCGGTGATCAGGGCGCACGCTGCCGTGCGCGTGAAGGTCAGCGTCACCATGCCGTCGAGCGTCGACGGACCAATGGTGCACGCCGCGAAGTCCATGGTGCGGACGCCGGCCGTGCACGGCGAAAACGTCGACGCCCAGCACGAGGCGGCGTAAGCGGACGGCACGATGTTGTCGAACGCGCGCCGCCACATCGGGCCGCGGAGCTGGTAGGGCATTCGCCGCAGCGGGTTGATTGGCATCATTGCTGTGGTCGAGCCGCCGGCCACCGACTCATCCAGGCTGGCCATCGCTTCACCGACGGCGGCGCCGATCTGCCCGGACTCGTCGTCACCGTCCATCCTCGGGCAACCGGCCACCGCCAGCGTGGCGACGACGAAAGCGCACATCACCCGATACGAACCCCGACGTATGCCCATGGTGGATTTGTCCTTTCAAGAAAACCGACACGGCAGCCACGGAGAAACTGCAAGGGGGTAACATCGGTGGAATGAGCTACAACCCAAACTACGACCCGACGCTGTCGATCAAGCCGCGGTCTTCGGCGCCGTGGGTGCTGGCGTTCGCGGCGCTCGCGGGTGCAGCCGGCGGGGGTTACTGGCTTTATCAGGGGCGGCAGAACGCGCGCCAGGACGTGATGGCGGCCACGCAACGCGCGGAGACCGCGGAGGCGGAGAAGACCGAGCTGGCGCAGAAGGTCGAGAAGCTCGAGACGGAGAAGACCGAGCTGGCCAGCGCGAAGGAGGAGCTCGCCAAAGACGTCCAGGCCAAGGCCGGCGAGCTGGAGGCGAAGACCGGCGAGCTGGCGCAGCTCAAAGGGACGTTCGACAACCTGCAAGAGAAGATGAAGGACGAGATCTCGAAGGGTGACATCCGGCTGTCGCAGAGCGGCGGGCGGCTGCGTGTCGACCTCGTCGACAAGATCCTGTTCGATTCAGGTGAGGCGGTGATCTCCAAGCGAGGCGAAGGCGTGCTGGGGCGGGTCGGCGCCGTGCTGGCGACGGTCGAGGACAAGCAGATCCAGGTGTCGGGTCACACCGACAGCAACCCGATCTCGGAGAAGCTGACGACGCAGTGGCCGACCAACTGGGAGCTGTCGGTCGCGCGCGCGGTCAACGTCGTGCGCTTTCTGGAGGAGAAGGCGGGCGTGCCGCCGAAGACGCTGCTGGCGAGCGGCTACGGCCAGCACCACCCGATCGCGAGCAACAAGAACGCGCACGGGCGGGCGCGCAACCGGCGCATCGAGATCCTGCTGACGCCGTCACTGGCCCCCAAGGCGATGGGGAAGGAAAAGCTCAAGCTGGTGGCCCAGGCGGACACGAAAGAAGGGAAAGACAAAGAGCCGCCGAAGGCGAAAGCGGAGCCGAAAGAAAAGCCGAAGTCGAAGGCGAAGCGCTGAGCGCCCTGCTACCGAGCGCCGTCGACTTCGACCCAGATCGCGTCGTCGTCGACCTTTGACGGCAGCCGGCGCAGCCCCTCGTCACGCACGTTCAACCCCTTGCCGGTGCGGACGTCGTATTGCTGGAGATGCATCCCGCAGGTCAGCGTCCCCGACGCCGGCTCGAACATGCCCCACGACAGCGGCACGCCCCGGTGCGGGCACGCGTCCTCATAGGCGACGATCGCGCCGTCGAGGTTGACCAGCAGCACCTTCACGTCGCCGACGACGTGCGCCTGCATCGCGCCCGGCGCCAGGCTCGCGCTGTCGGCGATTCGCGTGAAGCTCATGATTCAGACACCAAGATACCGAACTATAATGGGCCAGCGCATGCCTACCCGCCCTCTGGATCCGCGGACGGACCCGACGGTCGCTCCAGATTCGTTGGCGGGGACCGTGGACGCGGGATCGCAGCCGGGGCCGAGGCCGTCGGGGCCGGTGGCAGCGGCGGCGCCGGTCGGGCTGCGGCCGGGGACGGTCATCGCCGACACCTACGAGATCACGCGCCTGCTCGGCCAGGGCGGGATGGGCGCGGTGTGGGAGGCCAAACACCTGCGCCTGCCCGGCAAGCGGGTGGTGGTGAAGGTGCTGCTGTTCGGGGCGACGGACGCGGTCGTGCTGGCGCGCTTCCGGCGCGAGGCGGAGATCGGGTCACGCCTGGGCCACCCCAACATCGTCCAGGTGCTGGACTTCAACACGCTGCCGGACGGCACGCCGTACATCGTGCTCGAGCTGCTGCAAGGGGAGTCGCTGGCGTCGCGCCTGCAGCGCGGGCCGCTGCCGCTCGACGAGGTGAAGTCGGTGGTGAGCCAGGTCGGGTCGGCGCTGGCGGCGGCGCACCGCGAGGGGATCATCCACCGCGACCTGAAGCCCGATAACGTGTTCCTGTGCCCGACCGACCTCGGCGGCGAGGTTCGCGACGTGGTCAAGGTGCTGGACTTCGGCATCTCGAAGATTCGCGGGTCGAAGACGGTGCTGACGCAGGACGCGGCGCTGATCGGAACGCCGCAGTACATGGCGCCCGAGCAGGCGACCGGGCGCAACGACGACATCGACACGCGCACCGACGTGTTCGCGTTCGGCGCGATGACGTTCGAGATGATCGCCGGGACGCCGCCGTTTTCGGGCGACACGCTGGCGTCGGTGATCCACGCTATCGTCTACTCGCCGACGCCGTCGCTGGCGCAGGTGGCGAAGGACGTGCCGCCCGCCGTCGTGGCGGCGATCGAGCGCGCGCTCGACAAGGATCGCGCCGCGCGGTTCCCCGACGTCGGCAGCTTCGTCAAGGCGGTGACGTCGCGTAGCCTGGCGACGGCGCCCGGCACCGAGACCGTGACGCGGCCGCAGCCGCTGGTGTCGCCGGAGCCGGTCGCGCCGACGGAGCGGATCGCGCGCAAGCCGAAGTCATCGATGATGCCGGTGGTGGCGGTGATCGGGGTCGCGGTGCTGGGGTCGGTGGCGTTCGTGGTGTGGAAGAACAACTACGCGAACCCGGACGCGGACCCGGAGACGACAACGTCTACGCCCACGACCACCTCGACGCCCACGCCGACGACCAAAGCCGAGGCGCCGAAGGTCGTGGAGCCGAAGGTGGCCGAGCCGAAGGCGGAGGAGCCGACGAGGTGGCGGCCCAGGACGAAGAGCCGAAGGTGGCGGTGAAAGAGGCGAAGCAAGCGAAGCAGGCGAAGGAACCGAAAGAGGTCAAAGAGGCCACGCTGGTGCCCGAGGCGGCGAAGGATCTGGAAGACGCGCAGGCGGCGCTGGATGCCGGGAAACACGGCGAGGCGATCCGGCTGGCTCAGCACAGCTTGTTCGCGCAGAAGACCAGCCGGGCGCATGCGCTGATCACGCGCGCGCGCTGCGCCCAGGGGGATCTGGGCAACGCACGGGCGGCGCTGGCGCAGGTCGCCGCGCGCGACCGCTCCTCCGTCGTGCGCGCCTGTGGCAAACTGGGTGTCGACCTGAAGTGAAGGCGCGCGGGGCGACAATCGGGATGGCACTGCTGCTGCTGGCGGCGGCCTCCGCGCGCGCCGACAGCCCGGTCGAGCCCGGGAAGGTGTTCGTCGGTGGCGAAGGCGTGTCGGTGGCGGTCGTGCCGCTCAAGCCGCGGGCGGACAAGAAGGTGCTCGTGCGCGTCACCGGCTCGGGGACGGTGTTCGACGACAAGGTGATCCTGCACAAGCTCGAAGACGCCGACAGCCGGCGGATCAACTACGAGACCACGTACCACGGGCGCGACTGGGTGACGCTGTCCGCGCGCGACAACGCGTATTCGCTCGCGGCGCCGGGCCGCCGCGACAGCGGGACGCTGAAGTTCGACGAGGCGAAGTCCAAGGCGCTGAACGCCGACGACCTCTACAAGACGCACCAGAAGCAGCAGGCGGACGGCACGCTGCAGGCGCTGGCGGCGTTCAACCGCAAGGAAGAGACCGCGCGGCACGACAAGCAGATTGGCGAGACCATCGATTCGTTCGCCAAGCGCTGCGGCTACAAGCTGCCGGTGAAGATCAACTGGACGTCGATCTCCGACGACGACATCAAGGAGCTGAGCCTGGCCAGCTACTGCGGCGAGCCGCTCGACGCCATGGGGCGGCTGTGCGAGGACTCCGCCGAGGCGAAGAAGACGATCGGCGCGACGATCAAGAGCTTCACGTGCACGATGGGCCCGGCGATGCAGCTCGATCTGCAGGGCTCGACGTTGAACTGGACCACCAGCCGGAGCGGCCGCAACATGGGCGAGTTCGCGCGCAAGTACCTGGAGAAGAAGCTGTGAGGCTGGTCGACGCGGCGCTGGTGCTCGTCGTCGCTGCGGCGCCCGCCGCCGCCCGCGCGGGTGAAGACCCGCCGTGGGGGAAGGCGTCGAACCTGGGCGAGCGCATGATCCTGGAGAAGACCGGGGTGTGCACCGACGGCAAGTCTCACTACGTCGTCATCGCCCCGCACGACAAGCAGTCGACGCAGCTGTACTACGGCGACGGCAAGAAGCTGACGCGCGTGCCGCTGCCGCCGTGGGTGCTGTCCGGCGACAGCTTCTTCGAGCCGCGCGTGTTCGCCAAGACGAAGAACTCCAACTTTCGCGGGCTCGACATGCGCGTCTACGCGTCGGTCGACTACGACGCGAAGAAGGCGACCTGCTCGGTCAGCTGCGGCGAACGCAAGACCGAGCTGCAGATCCTGGACGAGGCCGCGAAGAAGGCGCTGCTGGGCAAGGCGACCTTCGAGGCGCCGCTGCACAAGCGGGCGCCGCACCACCTGGCGCGCGACAACAGCGGCCGCTACTTCTACGTCGACAAGGGCAACACCAGCGACACGGAGAAGAACTTCCGGCTGTTCGTCGGCCCCAAGGGGGCGATGAAGCTGCAGAAGATGATCAACGCCGTCGCCGACACCGAAGGCGAGATCTTCACCACCAAGAACGGATCGCTGCGCTACGTGACCGACCGGACGAACCCGCCGGTCTGGATCCAGGGCGGCAAGAAGACGACGCTGACCGTGGTCCCCGTCGAAGGCAAAGACGAGAAGTCGGGCGAGCCGGTCAACAACTACCAGCTCATCTACAACGAGCTCGGCGTCTACCTGGGCGAAAAGCTCGGCACCCCCTGCGACGACCTCTAGGTCGCGCGCGCGCAGACCGCGGCGGGCGTAGACGGGCTATGCCCGTCGGAGCCCATCGCTAACGATTCCCAGGTCGAACAGCAGATCGCGCAGCATCGACGCCAGCGCGCGCTCGCGCCGCTCGGCAAACTCGTTGTAGCGCCGCACCACCCACAAGCCGGGATCGTCCGGAATCAGGTGTGAGGCGCGGTCGCTCGGCTCGATGACGCGCAGGTAGACGTCGGGCGCCGTGTCGCCCACGAGCTCGTCGTCGGAACGGGCGAGCAGCGTCAGGTTGCCCAGCCGATCGGGCACGTATTCGTTGTCTCGATCGGGGAAGCGATCGAGCGTCGCGCGCGGGAAGATCTGGTGCACGGCGAGCGGCTCCTGGATGCCGCTGATCAGCTTGCCGCTCGGATACGACCGCCCGCCGATCTTCAGGAAGTAGACCAGCAGCCCGAGGAAGATCGCCCCTTCGCCGACGATGTTGTAGAGCAGATCGTCCTCTTCCGGAACGGCGCTGTCGGGGCGCTTGGCGCGCAGCTTGATGTGCTCGAGCAAGCCGTCGATGTCGCCCTTTTCCGCCAGCGCGGCGTCCTTGGCCAGCTTGGTGTCGACCTCGCCGGCGTAGTGCCGCCACAGGCTGGCCGCGATCGCCCAGCCGATCCAGCGATCGCCCAGCTCGTGGCCGCGCGCCGCCGCGATCGCCGGCGCGAACAGCAGGTATCGATACGGCAGCCAGTCGCCCGACGGCACGCCGGCGTTGCGAAACAGCGCCACCGCGCTCTTGAAGCCGGCGACCGCGGCGTCCCAGCTCGCCTCGATGCTCTGGTAGTGCGCCTGCAGCTTGCGCTTCTCGGCGTCGCGGTAGCGGACGCCGCCGCCGCCGAGGAACAGCGCCGCGCGGATCAGCAGATCCGTGTCGACGAACGCGCCGCTGCGGCTCCCCTCCTCCACCCCTTCGGGCGCCGAGAAGCCGCGCAGCTCCTTCATCACCAGGACGTCGCGCGCCCGGGTGCGGAAGTTCGTCATCTGGCCGGTCAGGCGGGCGGCGGCGAGATCGCCGGGCCGCAGCCGCACGCCCTGCTGGTTGAGGCGCGCGAAGATCTCGATGACGTTGTCGTCGTTGGCGTCGGCGTCGATCTCGTAGGCGATGACCTCGGCCTGCAGGATCGACATGCGAATCGCGTTGGCGCGATCCAGCGCCTCGAAGAACAGCTCGTCCTTCGGCGTCATCCACTCCCCCAGCGCGCGCTGCACGGCGAGGCTCTCGTTTCCTCCCCGCACCCCTTCGAACAGCACCTCGGCGGGGACCAGCAGCCCATCTTTCATCCGGCGCTGCAGCGTCTTCGAACGCAGGTGGAACGGGTTCTCCAGCCACTCGTCGCCGGGCGCCAGGGCCACCAGCAGATCGGGATCGGGCGTCGTCTTGTTGCGGATGCGGCTGCGGAAGATGACGCGAAAGATCGACGTCAGGCGCTGCTGCCCGTCGAGGACGAACAGCGATCCCGGCTTGACCGGCTGCGGGCCCTCCGGGTTTCCGCGCAGGGTCACGTCGTCGGGCGGACAGATGTCCCAGGCGCGCGTGGAGAACGGCGCCTCGCCTTCCCACTTCGGCTCCCACAGCAGCAGCGCGCCCACCGGATACGACCGGTACAGCGAATCGTGCAGCGCGCGCACGCGGTCGGCCGACCACACGAAGCCGCGCTGCAGGTCGGGCAGATGCAGCCGGCCGTCACGCTTCAGGCCCGCGAGGTTCGCGATCCTCCACGGCGCAGCCTTGAGGTTGAGACGACTCGGTTTGGGCATCGCCGGTCCTCCTGGGGGGGCGCCGGAAGTCGGCGGGCTAGAAGTCGAACTTGCCGAACGAGCCGAGGTCCTTGCACGCCTTGACGAGGCGGGTGGTGAAGCCCTTCTCGCCGTTGTGCAGCCAGCCGCGCGGATCGATGTAGCGCTTGTTCGGCTTGTCGGGCCCCTCGGGGTTGCCGAGCTGCGCCTGCAGGTAGGCCGATTTTTCGTCCATGAACTTCTTGATCGGCTGCGTGAACGCCCACTGCGTGTCGGTGTCGATGTTCATCTTCACGACGCCGTAGGACACCGCCTCGCGAATCTCCTCCTCGGTCGAGCCCGAGCCGCCGTGGAACACGAAGCTGACCGGCTCTGGCCCGGTCTTGCGCTGCGCGGTGATGTACGCCTGCGAATCGCGCAGGATCGGCGGCTTCAGCTTCACGTTGCCCGGCGCGTAGACGCCGTGCGTGTTGCCGAACGCGGCCGCGACCGTGAAGTTGCCGACCGGGTTCAGCGCGTCGTACGCCTTGAGCACGTCCTCGGGGCTGCGTGTACAGCTTCGAGTGATCGGCGCCCGAGTGGTCGACGCCGTCTTCCTCGCCGCCCGTGATGCCGAGCTCGATCTCCAGCGTCATGCCCATCTTGGCGATGCGCTCGAGGTAGCGGCGGCTGATCTCGATGTTCTCTTCGATCGGCTGCTCGGACAGGTCGAGCATGTGCGAGCTGAACAGCGGCTCGCCGTTGCGCGCGAAGTACTCCTCGCCCGCCGCGATGACGCCGTCGACCCACGGCAGCAGCTTCTTCGCGCAGTGGTCGGTGTGCAGCACCACCGGCACGCCGTACACCTTGGCCAGCGTCCGCACGTGCAGCGCGCCCGCGATCGACCCCGCGATCGACGCCTGCTGCTGGCCGTTGTCCAGCGTCTTGCCGCCGTAGAACTGCGACCCGGTGTGCGACAGCTGGATGATGATCGGCGCCTTCGCCTCTTTCGCGGCCGCCATCGCCCCGTTCGCGGAGCTGGAGCCGATGACGTTGACCGCCGGAAGCGCGCAGTCCACTTCCTTGCAGTAGGCGAAGAGCTCGTCGAGCGCCTTGCCGGTAATGACTCCGGGTTTCAGCTTGAGGTTGGCCATGGATTGTTCGGGCGGAGTATAGACGACTCCCCTCCCCCCGACGCAATCGCGACTATCCGGACCTCTGCAGTATTGACACTCCCGCAACAGCCGGGCGGCCGGCCGCCAGCCCGGTCCGCTCAGGCGGGACGGACCACGACAGCGGGCGGGCTGACACATCCCCGCTTGCTCGTTTGCTCAGACGGCCCCCGTGAGCGAAAGTCGCACCCGACTTGCCGAATGCCGTCGCCCGGACATGAGTAACGTTCCCCACCCGCCTCCGCGGCGCGCGCACGTCACGGCGCAGCACCGGCTGCTGGGGCTGCCCGAGCGGCTGCTGGAGCGCAAGCGTTCGTCGGGCCGCCTGGGCCCGCTGCTCGCCTGGGCGGTCGTGTTCGCCGACATCGGCACGTCCATCTATTACGTGCCCGGCATCTTGCACGGCGACGGCACGTCGGGCGTCGGCCGGGCGGCGGCGGCGTTCGTGCTGTCGACCGGGCTGGCGGTGATCCTGCTGGCGCTCAAATACGTCGACGTCTCGGCGCGCTACCCGGACGGCGGCGGCGTCGTGTCGGTCGCCAGCGACGCGTTCGGGCCCATGGCCGGCTGCCTGGGCGGCATGCTGATCTGCGCCAGCTACTTCCTGACCGCGGCGGTGTCATCGGTCAGCAGCTTCATCTACGTCAACGCGGTGCTGCCCATGGGGCCGTGGATCGCGCCCGCCGCGTGCATCGCGATGATCGCGCTCGGGCTGCTCAACTCGATCGGCATCCGCGAGTCGGCGATGTTGACCGCCGTGCTGGCGGGGGCGTCGCTGCTCATCAACCTCACGCTGCTGGTGATAGCGGTGGTGACGCTGGACGCCGCCGACTGGCAGCTCGTGTTCGGACAGCTCAGCGACGTCGGCAAGCTGGGGCAGTGGCGCATCCTGGTCGGCTTCGCGGGAGCGTGGCTGGCGTTTTCAGGCCTCGAATCGATAAGCCAGCTGTCCCCGGCGTTGCGCGAGCCGCGCGAGAAGACGGCGCTGCGCGCGATGATCATGGTCGTCGTCACGCTGCTGCTGACGTCGCCGCTGACCACGGCGCTATGCACGGCGCTGCTCGATCCCAGCCTGCGCCACCGCTACATGTTCGAGCTGGCGGCGCGCTTCGGCGGCACGCCGCTGAAGATCGCCGTGGTCACCACGGCGGCGACCCTGCTGATCGGCGCCGCCAACACGGCGATCATCGGCTGCTACCACGTGTTCCTGTCGCTGGGGCGGCTGGGGTTCCTGCCGCGCGGGCTGGGCGAACGCAACGCGCGCTTCGGAACGCCGCACCGGGCGATCGCGGTTTCGGTGCTCATCCCGGTCGCGGTCGCGCTGGCGACGTGGGGCGACGTCGACCTGCTCGGGCACATGTACACGTTCGGCCTGCTCGGGGCGTTCACGTTCACGTCGGTCGGCCTGGATCGCATCCGCTGGCAGGAAGGGCATCGCGGCTTCGGGTTCTGGTTCGGGACGATCATCTCGGCCCTGGTGGCGGTGGCGTGGGTGGTCACGATCATCTCGAACCACCACGCGACGCTGTTCGGCGGCGGCGTCACGCTGGCTCGGCTTCCTGTTCGCGAACGCGATCCGCAAGGGCTGGATCGGCGGCGCGAAGTCCGGCGTCGTCATCGGCCGAGCAGGCGGAGGCGGCGGCGACGCAGTCCGAACATGCGGTCGACATCGTCACCGTCGAGGAAGCCATCGACATGCGTGCCATGTACGCGTCGAACACGCTGGTCGCCGTGCGGGCGCCCAACCTGCGTCTGTTCCAGGAGGCGCTGGCGCGCGCGCGCGGGCGCGGCGACAACGCCGTCTACGTCATCTACGTCGACGAGATCCCGGGCCTGTTCTTCCCGCCCAAGGGGAAGCCGTCGCGCGACGCGCTGGAGGTGCTGACCTCCGCGGTCGACTACTTCAAGCAGGCGAGCTTCACGGCGGTGCCGATCTGGCGCATGGCGCACGACGCCGGCGCGTCGATCGCGGGCGCCGCCAAGCGGCTCGGCGTCGACGCCGTGATGGTGGGGACGTCGCAGCGCAACGCGGTCTGGCACCTGCTGCGCGGCAACGTGCTGAAGTCACTGGTCCGCGACCTGCCCCTCGCGGTGCGGGTCTGGATCTGTAACTGAGGTCAGTCGACGACGATCGTCGGGCGGTTCGGCTCGGGGAACCAGCTGTCGCGGTTGGGGCGGGCGAAGCGCTTCAACTTGTCGAAGCCGCGCGCGGTGCGCGCCGTGAACTGCAGCGTCACGCGGCCGGCCGCGTTGGTGGTCAGCGTGCGCATCCCCTGGTCGCCGGCCGGCGGCCCCTTGTCCGTCGGCCCCGCGATCGCGACCCGTACGACGCTGAAGCGGGCGCGGTCGTCCGCGCTGACCTCGGCGTCCGCCTTCACCGTGAAGCGCGCGCCGACCATCGGCCCCCAGTCCGCCAGCGCTGTCGCCAGCGCGCGCGCCGCCGCGACGACGTCGGGCGCGCCCTTGCTGTCGTAGACGTAGATGTGCGGTTGCTGGCGCGGGACGCTCTTGCCGAACAGCCCCGGGATGACACGCCCGGCACCGGCGGGGACGGGGGTATTGAGCGCGGCCTTGCTGCGCTTGATGCCGGCCAGGGTCTGCAGCAGCGCCGCGTCCTTGTAGGCGGGCCCCCAGGCCTCGTGCGCGACGTTCGGGTATTCGGTGTAGTGGACGTTCTTGTCCAGCCAGCCGAGCGCCCGGTAGCGCTCGACCATCCGTCGCGACTGCACCACCGGCACGGTCGTGTCCTTGGCGCCGTGAAAGATGAACACCTCGCGCCCGACCGCCTTGTCGGCCAGCGCCAGCGGCGACTCCGCCTCCAGCGCCGCGATGTCGTAGAAGCCGGCGTCCTGCGGCTGGATCCAGCGCGTCAGGTCGGCGACGCCGCACACGGGCGCGATCGCCGCGAACAGCTCGGGGTGGCGCAGGCCCAGCTGCCAGGCGCCGCCGCCGCCCATCGACAGCCCGGTGATGCTGATGCGATCCGGGTCGATGTCGTAGGCGCGCCGCACGTCCGCGACCACGCGCATCACGTCGTCGCCTCCCAGCCCGTCGTAGCCCATGAGCTCGCCGCGCGCGTACGGCGACACGACCAGCGCCTCCAGATCGGGCAGCGGCAGCTCGTTGCGTGACGCCTCGAAGTCGTTCTCGCCGCGGCGGTTGTCCAGGCCGAACACACGACGCAGGTTGTGGCGGTGGTCGGAGAACGCGCCGTGCAGCGCGACGATCAGCGGCCAGCCCTTCGGCCGCCCCCCGGCTTGTAGGTGCGCGGCACGTAGAGCGCGTAGGGCTGCAGCGTCCCGTCCCAGTCGGCGCGGTAGGCCTTGATGACCATGCCGGTCGCGCTGCGGTACGGGTCCTCGCCGGCGGCGACCTGGATGGCGTACGCGCGCGCGGTCTCCAGGTTCTTGCGCACGAACGCGTCGTCGCGTCCCGGGACGGTGATCTTCGCCGCGCGCGCGTCCGCGTCCTCGACCAGCCGTTCGATGGACGGCAGCGTGATCTCGTTGACCACCGCCGTGCCCGTCGCCGCGCGCGCCTTCGCCTTGACGATGGCGGCCTCGGCGGCCGCGCGCAGCGACGCGACCGTGGCAGGCGCCGGCGACGGTGACGGCAGTGACGGCGCGGCCGGCGGTGACGCTGGCGGCAGCGGCGCCGCCAGCAACGCGATCGCCAGCGCGGCAGCCCGCATCATCAGCGGTGGGGCTTGAAGAACGACTTGCTGGCGCGCTTGGGCGGCGCGCGCTTCTTGAGCGCCACCGCCACCTTGCGCGCCTTCGCGTTGGCCACCGCCACGCGCCGGGTGGCGGGCTGGTAACCCTTCTTGAGCAGCTTGATCTCGTACGTGTTGCCGGTCTTGAAGTGCAGCTTGATCGGCGTCCGGCCCAGGACCCGCGCCTTGGTGCGCACGACCGCGCCCGCCGGCGCGCTGGTGATGTGCAGGATCGCCGTCTCCGCCTTGGCTGCGGGCGCCTTGGCCGCGGGCGGCTTCGCCTTCGCGCCCGCCGCCGGCTTCGCGGCCGCCCCCTTGGGCGGCGGCGCCGCCTCGGCCTCGTCCTCGCCGATGACCGCGGACTCGGCGTCCGGCACCGCGTCGCGCAGCAGCGCCTCCTCGTCGGTGTCATCGTCGTCGTCGGGCGCCTTGGCCACGACCGGCGGCTTGTCCTTGTCCGGGGCGCCGGGCGCCGCCGTCTCGGCTCGCGCATCGGGAGCCACGTCAGCGGCCACCGGGGCGGGCGCCGCTGTCGCGTCCGGCGCCGGTTGCGCGATCGCCGCCGCCGCGGTCCCGCCCGCCGCCGCCGGTGGCCTCGGCTGCGGAGGATCCCCCGCAGGAGGCTGCAGCGGCGCCGTCGGCTGGGCGACCGGCGTCTTGTCCGCCGCGTCCTGGCCGAGGCCCAGCTTGCCGGCCACGTCCTTCTGCTTGGCCCAGTCGAGCGCGTAGCGAATGCCGACGACCGCGGCGAGCGCAAAGATGACGCCCAGCCAGAAGCCCGACCGGCGCCGCCCCGGCCCGCGCGACGCCGCGATCTGCGCCGTCGAGCCGCCCAGCGGTCGCGGCAGCGGCGGCGGCTTCTGCGCCACCCCTGGCACCACGTCGGGCCGCGACGGCATCGCGTATTCGGTCGGCGCCGATCCCTTGTCCAGATCGTCGAGCTCGAACGACGTCCCCGCGGACAGGTCCGTCCCCATCTGGTCCTTGACGACGCCGCCGCCGCTCGAATCCAGCTTCCGCTTGCCGATGGTCGGCGCGTCGTCGCGCCGCCCGAGCTGCTCCAGCCACAGCTTCAGCTCCGTCTGCCCGGCGGAGTGGAACTCGTTGCGCAGCACGCGCTCGACGTCGGCCAGCATCTCGTCGGCCGTCTGGTAACGCTCGGCGGGCTGCAGGCGCATCGCGCGCGTGATGATGCCCGACACCGACGGGCTGATCGTCGGCTTGGCCTGCTCCGGCGGCGTGAACTGCGCCTTCTGGACGCGGACCAGCTGCTCCATGTCGTCGGCCGCCTCGAACGGCAGCTTGTCGGTCACCATCCGGTACAGCGCCGAGCCGACCGAGAAGATGTCGGACCGCTTGTCGATCGTGCGCGCCCAGCGCCTGCTCGGGCGACATGTACGCGACCTTGCCCTTGATGACGCCGGCGGCGGTCTGCTCGCGCTTGCGCTGCGCCTTCGCGATGCCGAAGTCGGTCAGCTTCACCTCGCCCTGGTCGCTGATCAGGACGTTGTTGGGGCTGATGTCGCGGTGGACGATGCCCAGCGGCTTGCCGTCGCGCGACTTGGCGTGCGCGTAGGCCAGCGCGCGGCAGACGCACGCGATGACGTACAGGCTCAGGGCAGCCGGCCACACCATGCCGCTCGCGAACGCGCGCTGCATGATCTTCTCGAGATCCCAGCCGTCGACCAGCTCCAGCGCCATGAAGTAGCGCCCGCCCGCGACGCCCAGGTCCTGCACCTGCGCGATGTTGCTGTGCTGCAGGCTCATCGAGATGTGAGCCTCGTCGAGCAGCATGTTGCGGAACTGCGGATCGGCGGAGTACTGCGTCAGGATCCGTTTGAGGACGATCCGCTTTTCGAAACCCTCGGCTCCGTGCTGGACGGCGAGAAAAATCTCAGCCATTCCGCCGTCGGCGAGCTTTCCCAGAATTGTGTAGCGCCCGTGCGACGCCATGCGCGCCGGTTAAGGTATCATCCCCGACCCCTGGATGGCGTCCGACCGATACGGAATCGACGATCGCTTCCACGACGCCCACGGCGTCGAACACGTGACGTCGCCCGAAACCCGCGCCGCGCTGCTGGCGGCGATGGGTATCGACCCCCAGGTGGACGCCCCGCCGACCCCCGGCAGCGAAGACAGCGCCGTCCGCGTCCTGGTCCCGGGTCACGTCGATCGCGCCCTGGCCGGTCCCGCGGAGCTGGTGCTGGAAGACGGCACGTCGCTGGCCGTCGACGACGAGCTGCCGGCCACCCTCCCCTTCGGCTACCACCAGCTGCGGCCGCGGAACGGCGGCGCCCCGACGCTGCTCATCGTCAGCCCCGGCCGCTGCTTCTTGCCCGACGGTCTGCGCGTCTGGGGATTCGCCGCCCAGCTCTACGCGACCCGGTCGCGCGACAGCTGGGGGATCGGCGACCTGGCGGATCTGGCCCGCCTCGGGCGCTGGACGCGCAGCCTGGGCGGCGGCGCGCTGATGGTCAACCCGCTGACCGCCGCGACGCCCGTGCCGCCGATCGAGCCCAGCCCGTATTACCCGTCGAGCCGGCGCTTCCGTAACCCGCTGTACCTGCACATCGAGGACATCCCCGGCTGGAACGACCTGCCCGCGGTCGACCGCGACCGCCTGGGCAACGCCGGGCGGGCGCTGAACGCCGGGCCGCGCATCGATCGCGACGCGATCTTCCGCGTCAAGCAGGAGGCGCTGGAGGCGCTCTACGCCCGCTTCACGGACAGCGACGAGTTCGCTGCCTTCCGCGCCGAGCAGGGCGCGGCGCTGAACGAGTTCACGGTCTACTGCGCGCTGGCCGAGCAACACGGCAAGGACTGGCGCCGCTGGCCGGAAGGCTACCGCCGTCCCGACGGCGCCGACGTCGCGCGCTTCGCCGCCGACAACCGGCCGCGCATCGGGTTTCACGCCTGGCTGCAGTGGCGGCTGGACGAACAGCTCGCGCGCGCGTCGGGCGACATCGCCGTCGTCCACGACCTGCCGATCGGCCTCGACATCGCCGGCGCCGACGCCTGGTGCTGGCAGGACTTCCTGGCCGCCGGCGTGTCGGTGGGCGCGCCGCCCGACGAGTTCAACTCCGCCGGCCAGGACTGGGGCCTGACGCCGTTCATCCCCGTGCGCCTGCGCGCCGCCGGCTACCGGCCGTTCATCGAGACCATCCGCGCGATGCTGCGCCACGCGGGCGGCCTGCGCATCGACCACGTCATGGGCCTGTTCAGGCTGTTCTGGATTCCGCGCGGCCTGGGCGCCAAGGGCGGCACGTACGTCCGCTCGCACGCCGACGAGATGCTGGCCATCGTCGCGCTCGAGAGCGTGCGCGCCAAGGCGTTCATCGTCGGCGAGGACCTGGGGACCGTCGAGCCGGGCGTGCGCGAGCGGCTGGCCGAGCAGCGCATGCTTTCCTACCGGCTGCTGTACTTCGAGCCGACGCCGCCCGAGCAGTTCCCCGAGATGGCGCTGTCCAGCATCACCACCCACGACCTGCCCACCATCGCGGGGCTGTGGACGGGCGCGGACCTGGAGGCGCAGAAGCGCATCGGCCTGCACCCCAACGAAGACGGAACCCGCGGGCTGCGCAACAAGCTGCGCGACCTGGGCGGCCTGGACGAGCACGCTGCCCCCGAGCTCGCGATCGAGGCGACGCACCGGGTGCTCGCGCGCGCCCCGTCGCGCATCCTGCTGGCGACGCTGGACGATGCCGTCGCGACGCCCGATCGCCCGAACATGCCGGGCACGATGAACGAGTGGCCGAACTGGTCGCTGCCGCTGCCGGCGCCGCTGGAGGACATCGAGTCCGCCGAGCTCCCGCGCCACCTGGCGCGCTTGCTCGCGCGCGAATGAGTGAGTCCCAGTATCATGCGGGCATGAGCTCCCGCGACCGGGCGATGGCCCTGGTGACGGTGTTTGCGATCGCGCTGGCGGCGTTACCCGCCACCGCGGCTGCCCAGGGCGCCGCCGCCCCGCCACCGCCTGCCCCGCCCGCCCCCACCGCCGTCCCGGCGCCGGCTGCCCCTGTAGCCCCGCCTGCCCCTGCGACCGTCCCGGCGCCTGCCTCGCCCGACGCGACGGTGGAAATAACGGCGGCGGTGGCGGCGAATCCCGAGTCCGCCCTGTCGCGCGTGTTGCGCTCCGGTTGCCGCGACGGCCTCGCCGACGTGCGCGCGCTCGGCGGCAGCCCGAACGCCCCGTGGGCCGAAACCGTCGCGCGCCTGTGCGACGACATCGTCGGGCAGAACCTGCCGGCGCCGCCGATGGCCGTCATCCGCTCGGGGAGCGGCACCAACGAGGGCCGCGGGCGGCTGGTGTTGTGGTCGTCGCTGTACGGCATCTGGTACGGCGTCGCCACCGACATCCTGTTCGACATCGACGGCGATCGCGCGGTGATCCTGCCGCCGCTCGTCGGCATGGCGGCCGGGCTCGGCATCTCGCTGGCCGCGACGCGCAACATGCACCTGACCGTCGGCGAGGCCTGGACGATCATCACCGGCCTCGACTACGGCACATTCAACGGCGCGCTGTGGGCGGGCGGCTTCGACATGAGCGACAAGGGGGTCGTCGGTACGGCGCTGGCGACCAGCGTCGCCGCCACGTCGGTCGGCCTGCTGGTGGCGAACGCCTACAGCCCGAGCGCCGGCGACATCGAGATGGTGCGTTCCAGCCTGCTGTGGTCGACGATCGGCGGCTTTCTGGGAACCGCCGCGCTGGCACCCGACGTCAGCGCCCAGAGCGCGCTCAAGGCGACGGCGGCGGCGATGGACGTGGGGCTGATCATCGGCGTCGCGCTGGCGAGCTCCTACGAGCTGTCGCGCAACCGCGTGCTGATCATCGACGCGGGCGCGCTGGCCGGCGGGCTGACCGGCCTGGGCATCGCGTGGCTGGCCGCAGGCTCGTACGCCGATCAGGCGCTGCCGGGCGCGGCGCTGGGCGGCATGCTGGCGGGCATCGCGATCGCCGCGTACGCGAGCCGCGACATGGACGACGACGGCGACCTGCGTGCCGCGCGCCCGGCGTTTCCGGCGCTGGTGGCCCGCGATCCCGACGGCAGCTGGGGCTTCGGCGCGCCCGGCGCGGTGCCCGTGTTCGACGGTGGCGGCAGGCGCCTGGTGGGCGCGACCGTCAACGCCCTGGGAGGCCAGTTCTAGAGCCATGAGCCTGCCCGTCCCGCCGCCGGTCGAACCGATGCTGGCCAAGCTGTCCGACGCCATCCCCGAAGGCGACGGCTGGCTCTACGAACCGAAGTGGGACGGGTTCCGCACGCTGGTGTTCCGCGACGGCGACGACGTCTACCTGCAGAGCCGCGACCTCAAGCCGATGCAGCGCTACTTCCCCGAGCTGGTGGCGCCGCTGCAGGGGGCACTGCCCGCGCGCTGCGTGCTGGATGGGGAGATCGTCATCGCCGGCGCCGCGGGGCTCGACTTCTCGGCGCTGCTGCTGCGCGTCCACCCGGCTGCGTCGCGCGTGGCGATGCTGGCGCGCGAGATCCCGGCGTCGTTCGTCGCCTGGGATCTGCTGGCCGAGGGCGACGAAGACCTGCGGCCGCTGCCGTTCGTCGAACGCCGGCGGCGGCTGGAGGCGGCGCTGGCGGGCGCGCGGCCGCCCATCCACCTGACGCCGGCGACGCGCGATCGCGCCCGGGCGCTCGAGTGGTTCGAACACTTCGAGGGGGCCGGCCTGGACGGCGTCATCGCCAAGCGCCTGGAGGAACCGTACCGCCCCGGCGAGCGGACGATGATGAAGATCAAGCACGCGCGCACGGCGGACTGCGTGGTGGGCGGCTTCCGCTGGCACAAGAACGGCCCGGGGACGCACCTGGGATCGCTGCTGCTCGGGCTCTACGACGACGCGGGCGACCTCCACTACGTCGGCATCGCCGCCAGCTTCACGATGAAGCGCCGCCAGGAGCTGATCGAGGAGCTGGCTCCCCTGCGCGAGGGGGCGCTGGACGGGCACCCGTGGCGCGAATGGGCCGAGCTGCAGGCGGCGGCCGGCCAGCGCATGCCCGGCGCCACCAGCCGCTGGAACCGCGGCAAGGACCTGTCGTGGGAGCCGCTGCGCCTCGAGCGCGTGTGCGAGGTCGGCTACGACCACCTGCAGGGCGACCGCTTCCGCCACGCGACGCACTTTCTCCGCTGGCGCCCCGACAAGGCCCCCGAGCGCGTGCCGCTACGACCAGCTCGAAGAACGCCCGGCGGCCGAGCTGGCCGAACTACTGAACGCGGGACCCTCGAAGGATCCCGCCCCACCGCGATGAGCTACGCGCGGCGAAGCCGCGCTCCGCTCGACGCGTACGCGCAGCGCTGACGACAATATTCGCTGAGCGCTGACGTTATGATGCGGGTGATGCGCGGTCCCCTCGTCGGCCTGCTTCTTGTCGGTGTCGTGGTTTGCGCCTGCTCGGGTGGCGACCCCGGCGGCACGGCCGGGCGCGGCGGCGGCGCGGGAACGACAACCGGCGGGCGCGGCGGCGCCGCCGGAGCGGGTGTTGCCGGCACCACGGGCGGCGCCGGTGGTGGCGGCGTTGGGGGCAGCAGCGGTGGCGCGGGCATGGCGGGCAGCGCCGGGGGCGCGGCGGGAGGCAGTGCTGGCGGAACGGGCGGGACCGGCGGCGCGACGACGGCCGGTCGCGGCGGAACCGGCGGCGGCGCAGGTGCAGCCGGCGCCGGTGGTCGCGGCGGAAGTGCGGGCCGTGGGGGTACCGGCGGAGGTGCGGGCGGGGGCTCGGGCGGCGCCGCGAACGCGTGCGCGTCGCGACCGGGCCTCATCTTCTGCGACAGCTTCGAAACCGCCACGGTCGGCTCGACCCCGTCGGCGGCACCGTGGTCGACGCAGATCATCGGCGCCGGAACCGTGACCATCGACGGGACGCCAATCAACGCCGGGCGGCCAGCGCTCCGTCCACATGAACGGCGGCAGCAACGACTACGACACGCTGCTCGTGCTCCGCTCGGCGTCAATCCTGCCGACGTCCAGCGGCCGCTTCTACGTGCGCTTCTTCGCCCGCTTCAACCGGGCGCTCGCCACGGGCCACAACAGCTTCTTGCTCGCCGACGTGTTCGCTCGGCAAGGACAGGGCAACAACTTCCGCTTCGGCGAGGACGGCGGCTTCCTCGAATACACGACGCTGGGTGACAGCAACGCCGCTCACGCCACCGGCGTGCCGATCCCCCCCGCCACCTGGACGTGCATCGAGATCCTGCTCGATCACGTCGCGCCCGAGATCGACGTCTGGATCAACGGCGCCGAGATCGCCGACATGCACCACACCAACTACCCGCTCGACAACTACGACAACCTCCGCTTCGGCTTCGAGAAGTACGCCGGCCCGGCGCTGGAGGTCTGGTACGACGACATCGCCGTCGGAACCGAGCGGATCGGCTGTCAGTAGTCGCCCGGACGCCCCAGCCCCAGCCCTAACCGCGCAGCAACCGATCCAGGTTCTGCTTTTCCCAGGCGCAGGCGCGCGGGTACTCGGGGAAGCTGCGCTCCTCGGCCAGGAACTCGGCGCTGTGGAAGCGGCGCCGCCCGTTCTCGCGCTTGACCTCGTGTTTGCCGTGCAGCATCTCGTGAAAGACGATCCACGCCACGAAGTAGTCGGGCACGCACTCCTGATCCAGCGCCGGGTGGATGCGGATGATGCGGTCTTCGACCGCGAAGCTCCCCATCTTGATCGATCGCCGCCGCCTGCCCCGCGCCGCCACCGGCCCCCAGGTGATCTTGGCCTCCAGCGTGCCGCCGAAGTGCGCGACGTTGAGGCGATCGAAGATCGCCTGCAGGTCGTGGTAGCGGCCCACCGTGCGCAGGTTCATCTGCCGCGGCCGGCGCCGCTGCTGGCGGATGATGTGCTGGTGCTCCTCGATGTAGTCGCCGAGCAGCGTGCTGGCCCGCCGGTCGTTGTGGACGACGTAGCGCGCGAGCGCCCGCACCGTGCGCGGCTCCGCGCCCACGAACATGCGATGCAACCGCAGGCGGTAGCCGTCGGGCTTCCGCCGCACGGAGATCATGCTGTAGTGGTTGTTGGTGAGCCGCAGCTCCAGTGTCTTGCCGGGAGGCAGGTACAGCGCCAGCGCGGTTGCGACGTGGTCGGTCTCCTCTTCTATGGTCGGCGCCAGGCGAACCTGGCGGGCGGCCTGTGCCGGGCGCAGCGCCCGGCGTGATTGGCTCCGGATGCCGGACGGCGAGCGTGGGTCACTCGCACCGGCGTTGCCGGGGTCTAGGGGGAGCGAAAGTTGAACATTGGGGACCTTGGTTGGCGCGGAGCGCGGCGTGGTGCCACGCGGAGAGTGACGCTTCAATTGAGCCTCTCTATGAGCATGCTCCCTCGGCTGAGCGGCGAAAAGCCTACCAATCGCGACGCGCGTGCGCAAAATAGCTAGCTGTCTGTAGTTATTTGACTATCCCTGTGAATAACTGATACGCGCGCGTCCGGAAACATGGATATAAACAAGCCCGAGCGCGTGTACGTCGATGTCCTATATTTTGCGTTCCTGCGCGAACGCACCAAGCGGGAGAGCGAGACTTTCGAGCTCCCGGCGGGCGCCAACGTCGCCGCGGCGCGTGCAGCCGTCGTCGAGGCTCATCCAGAGATCGCCGCCGTCATGTCACGCGTGCGCTCCGCCGTGAACCAGGATTTCGCCGGGGACGAGGTCGTGTTGAACGACGGCGACGAGCTGGCGCTGCTGCCACCGGTGGCGGGCGGCAGCGGTCCGCGCAAGATCGCGATCGACGACAAGCCGCTCGCGGTCGACGAGACGATCGAGGCCGTGTCCGGGCACGACCGGGGCGGCGTGGTGACGTTCACCGGGGTCGTCCGGCGGCGCGGCCACCAGCTATCGGACGTCGTCCGCCTGGAGTACGAGGCGTACGTGGAGATGGCCGAGAAGGTGCTCGCCGAGATCGCCGAGGAGATAGAACGCGAGTGGCCGGGCACCGCCGTGTCCATCCATCATCGCGTCGGGTCGCTGGCCGTCGGCGATGTCGCCGTCGCGATCACGGCGGCGGCGGCGCATCGGGCGCCGGCGTTCGACGCCTGCCGCGCGGCCATCGATCGGCTGAAGCACCGGGCGCCGATCTGGAAGAAAGAGATCGGCGAGAACGGCGAAGCCTGGCTCGGCCTGGGCGCCTAGCCCACCGACTGGCCTTGCCTCGCAACCGGCGCTGACCGGCCGCCGACAACGGGCCCATGCACAAGGCAATGGGCGGCATCATCGGCGAGGACCCCGTATTGCGCGCCGTGCTCGCGCGTGCGGCGCTGGTGGCGCCGACCGCGATGCCGGTGCTGGTGACGGGTGAAAGCGGCACAGGCAAGGAGCTGGTCGCGCGGGCGCTGCATGAGCTCGGCCCCCACCCGGGCGGGCCGTTCGTCGCCGTGAACTGCGGCGCGCTGCCGCGCGAGCTGGCGGAGAGCGAGCTGTTCGGCCACGAGCGCGGCGCGTTCACCGGGGCGGCCGCGCGGCGGGCGGGCTGGTTCGAGGAGGCATCGGGAGGGACGCTGGTGCTCGACGAGGTCGGCGAGCTGCCGCTCGACATGCAGCCCAAGCTGCTGCGCGTGCTGGAGACCGGCCGCCTCCGCCGGGTCGGCGGCGCCGGCGAGATCTGCGTGCGCGTGCGCATCGTCGCGATGACGCTGCGGGACCTCGCCGGTGACGTCCACCGGCGCAGCTTCCGTGACGACCTTTACCACCGCCTGGCGGGGTTCTGCCTGCGGCTGCCGCCGCTGCGCGAGCGCCGCTCCGACATCCCGCTGCTGGCCGCACACTTCCTGCGCGAGGTGACGGCCGAGATCGGCCCGCGCCACCTGGATGCGTCCGCGCTGGCCGCGCTGGTGGCCGCGCCGTTCCCCGGCAACGTGCGCGAGCTCCGCAACGCCATCCGCCGCGCCGCGATCCTGACCGCCGGCCGGGGCGACGGCCGTATCGACGCCGAGGTGCTGGAGCTCCCCACGCCGGTGCCGTTCCGGCTGGGGGAATCGAACGTCCCTGCGGTGTCTCCGAGCGCGCCTGCAGGTGGGGATGCGCAGCTGCCCGACGGAGCCATCCGCATCGTCGGGCGCACGTTCGACGAGATCGAGCGCGAGGTGTTCGCGTGGGCGCTGCGCCGCAACGCGGGGAGCCGGCGGCGGGCGGCGCGGGCGCTGGCCGTGGCGCGCTCCACGTTCTGCGACAAGGTGAAGCGCTACGCCCTGTGACGCCCTCGGCCCGGCCTGCTACGGCTCGGTGTCCGGCGGAAGCGGCGGCGGCGGTGGTGAGGCGGCCGGCGGAGGGGGAGCGCCCTCGGCCGCAGGCGGCGGCGCGACGGGCGCGTCGGCCGCCGGGGCCGGCGCAGCGCCTGGCGCCGCCGGTGCGCGCCAGCTCCCCCCCACCCCACCCGATGGCGGCGGCGGGGGCGGTGGCGGCGGGGCCTCGGTGGGTGGCGGCGGCGGGGGTGGCGGGGGCGGAGGCGGCGGCGCCTCGATCGTCGGCACCGCCGCAGGGGGCTGCGGCGCGGCGGGCGTCGGCGTTGGCGGCGTGATCCCCGACCGGGGCGACGGCCGCGCCTGCGTGATCCCGGTGCCCGGTATCGGCGACGTCGGACACGGCCGGGGCGGCGACCACTGCGCCAATCGCCCGCTCAGACACAGACCGTACGCGCCGTCCGGGCGCTTCGCCGCCGCCGCGGCGGTCTGCAAGATCATCCCCAGGGCGGAGGCCTTCTGCAGGAAGGCGTCGTTCAACCTGAACCGCAGGTAGAGGTTGACCCCCGAGTTCCCGACCGGGTCGCGCAGGGTGATATCCCCCTCGACCGTCGCCTCGCCGTCGGGTGACTTGGTCTCGACCCCTTGCAGCTTCGCCATCCCCTTGTCGATCGCGATGTTGCCGTTGAGCTGCCCGAGGCGCACGCGCGGCAGCGTCAGCCCTCCCGACAGGAACGCGCTGCCCGCGACCCTGAGCGGCGTCTTGCCGTCCCCGGCGACGCACTCGGCGCAGGCAAAGGCGATCGCGCCCTTGGCGTCCGCGAACTTTCCCGTCTCCGACCTGATCTCGCCGTCGAGCTTCAGCGTACCGCTGAGCACCAGGTTGATCGCTTCCTTGACCGTCGGCAGGTCGCCCGCCGCGATGTCCTGCGCGTGCAGCTCGATGGCGAAGGGGGCCGCCTTCTTGCCGGGCGTGCCCTGGAAGTCGAGCGCGATCTTGCCGCCGAACGCGTCGGCCGTGAGGCTGACCGCCTTCGACGCCGTCAGCAGGCTGAACGGCGACAGCGACACCTTCGCCGATTCGACGGTGAACCGGGTCGGCTTGCCGGTGAGCGGCCGCGTGCGCAGGCGAATGTCCTGGAATCCGATCGCCAGCCCGAACGCGGGGCCCGCCGAGCCGATCTCGGCGTCCATGTCGAGGTTCTTGGAGATCCAGCCGATCGCCGCTTCCTTCGCCCGGTCGTACGGAAACGACAGGTAGAGCGCGACGATGAAGACCAGCAGCCCGAACCCGGAGTAGATCGCCGGGCGCTGAAAGCGGCGCCATTTGTCGGGGGAAAACGAGACCATGGCCGGCTACTCCTTCTTTCCTGCCGCGGAGCCTGGCTTCTGCCCGTCGGTCTTCTTCTTCTTGTCCTCTTTCACCTTCTCGAACGCCGTCGCGGTCAGCTCCGCGTCCAGCTTGTCGGTCTCCGAGTAGCGGTGCTTGAGCGACACCCGGGTGAACATGATCAGGCGCGACCCGGTCTCGACCCGCCGCATGAACTTTGTCAGGCTCTGCAGATCGACCTCGCGCAAGCGGACGTCGAGGTCGTGCTGCACGTAGCGGCGGCCGGCGGGCGCCGCCGGCCGCTCGCTCGACTCGGCGATCTGGACGTTTTCGCCGCGGGCCGCCTCTTCCAGATCGCGCACGAGCTGCGGCGGCTCGGTGCCGATGCGCTGCTCCTGGACGGCGTTGCGCGTCTTCGCCTCCAGGTATTCGTCGTGGTGCTTGGCGATCTCGGTCAGCGCCTCGCGGATCTTGGCGTTGCCCTCCTCCAGATCACCGATGCTCGAGAACGTCATCCACGCGCCCAGCGTCACGCCCAGCGCGACCACCGCGGTGGCCAGCCAGGTGACCAGTCGGCGTTCGCGCGGCGCCAGCCGTTCCCATTCGCTGCGCACGTATCCGATCGGACGCGCCGCCAGGCGCACCACCGTGCTCCTGATGTTGGCCAAGGCGTTGGTGAACGCGCTCATGGGCACTTCGATCCGATGTTGAGGGTGAACTGCTTCGCGCCGCCCGACACCTCGGTGATGGCGCCCTTGGTCACCTCCTCGAAGCAGTCGATCTCTTTCAGCTTGGCCGTCATCTCGTCGACGGCGGCCGCCGTATCGACCGTCCCCTTGATGAAGGTCTTCTTGGGGCGAATGTCGAGCTCGCCGACGTCCAGCTTGACGCGATCGGCGGGGGGGACCTTGCGCGAGATCTGGTCCAGCAGATCGAACGCGGTCGCCTTGGGCAGCGGCGCCAGCTCCTCGCGAAAGCCCCGGCGCATGAGCGTGCTGATCGCCTCCGCGTCGTCGCGCGGCTGCCCGAACAGCTCCTGCGTGGCGGTCTTGAGGTCCTTGTCCAGCGCCTTGCGTTCGTCACCCAGCGCCGAGAGCTTGGCGCTGACGTCGATCACGCCGGCGACGAGCAGCGCCGCGCCGAGCACCGCCAGATGCACGGCCTTCTGCCGGATGATGGAGAAGCTGGCGCGGTAGACGAACGGCCCGCGGCGAAAATCGATCTCGCGCGTACCGCCGGTCGCGGCCAGCGCGATGGCGCTCGCCAGCGCGTACGCGTCGGACTCGGGCGCCGCCGACTCCTCGCCCATCACGTCGGCCGCCTGCGCGCCGCCGGCTTCGAGGACCGGCCGCACCGACGGAAAACGGGCGGGGATGCCCAGCTCGGCTTCCAGGAACGGCAGCAGGCCGGCCAGCCGACCACCACCACCCACGACCAGCACCGCGTCGATGTCGAAGCGGTTGCCGGCGCGGAAGCTGGCGGTCGTCTGCTTCAGGTCGCGAAGCATCGGCGCCAGCGCCTCGCGCAACACCGAATCCAGTTTCGTCTGGAGCGGCGTTGTCGCCGGCCGGCCCGGGCTGACCAGAAACGCTTCGTTGCGCTTGGCCAGCTCGGCGCGCTCGGTATCGGCGGCGAACGCCTTCGCGATCGCCGCCGTCAGGTGCTCGCCGCCGCGCCGGATGGTGCGCGCGGCGATCGCGTTGCCGCCGCGCACGATGCTGACGTTGGTGCGCACGTGCCCGAAGTCGAGCAGCATGTGGCACGGAACAGCGGCGTCGCCGGCGGTCAGCGGGACGGGCGGGAACAGCGTCCGGTAGGTCACCGGCGCCGCGTAGATCGCGCGCGGGTGAACCCCCTGCGCCTCCGCCGCCCCGATCAGCGCCGCCAGGTCGTCGCGCCGCGCCGCCACCGCCATCACCGTCGAGCCCTCCGGCCGCTGCGCCACCACCTGGTGATCGAACACGACGTCTTCGATGGGGTGGACGATCTGGCTCTCCAGCTCGTAGCCGATGACCTGGTCAATCTTGCGCTGGTCGGAGAACGGCAGCTCCAGCAGCCGCACCGACAGCTGATCGCCCGGCGCCGCCAGGTACGGTGTCACCTCGCCCGACAGCTGCGTCAGCCCTTCGCGGACCGCGATCATCTGCCGTTCCAGCAGCGGCGCTTCGCCGGCTGGCACGGCGGTCTCCATCACGCCGCGCAGCGTGTTCTTGCGGAAGCCCACCTCCAGGAAGGCGAACTTGATCGAGAAGGCTCCGACGTCGATACCGCAGACAGTGTGGGACATGATCTCGCGCCTACTCCTCGCGCCAGTACTGCAATACGCCGGCGGCCTTCTCCGACGCAGGGTTGAGCGTCAACGGGTTCTCGAGCACGCGCTGCGTGTCGACGATCGCCGTGATCTTGCGTTTCACGCGCCCGGATTCACCGGTCGCGACGATGCGGTAGACGCGCGGCGATGACACCTTGGCGATGCGCGCCAGCTCGCCCTGGTCGATCTTGATCGGGCGCATGCCCTGAAAGATCTTGTAGCGGGGATCGTCGGGCAACACGGCGGTCTGGGGGTTGCTCATCAGGTTGGCGATCGTCTGCAGGCTGTCGAAGCCCGCGCTCGACGCGCGGTCGCAGGCGACGCTGGCGATCGGGTAGAGCAACTTGTCGTCCAGGATCGACGGATCGCTGGGCGGCTTCGACGGATCGGAGATCGCGGCCGCGCGCACCAGCCCCATCAGCAGCGGCGTGCAGTCGCCGCCGTTCTTGTTGGTGATGGCGCCCACGTTGACCTTGCAGTCCGCGTCCGACGCGTAGACCGTCAGGTGGGGCGCGAACGCCTCCATGAACGATTCGGACACGCCGCGCACCAGCTTGATCTCCTCGATGGTGTCGTAGCTGGAGTCGTGGGCGCGGTAGCGATCGGCGCGGGCGTCGTAGCGATAGTCCTCGGCGCCCGACGCGCCCTCGGCGGGGAACATCTGCTCGTCGCCGTCGGCCCAGTCGATCAGCGCGCGCGCCACCTCGGGGCGGGTGACGAACTGGCCGGTGGCGTCGGCCTCGGAGAACAGCCGATCGAAGCGCCGCGAGTACATCAGCCCGCTCAGCAGCCGGTAGACGACCATCTGCTTGTTCTTGTCCGACACCATCCCCGACCCGCAGGCGATGTCGATCTTGCCGTCTTCGGCGGTGATCTGCGCGTCGAACCGGCCCGACTTGAGCCCCAGCCCCTTCACGCCGGTGGTGTCGAGGCCGATCATGCTGCCGAGCCCCGCGACCTCGTCCTTGGAACCGCTGAAGAACCCCATCAGCGGGCCCGCGTAGTCGGTGACGCGCAGGCTGATTCCTGCCAGCGGCGACGGCGCGGCGCTGGCGCCCGCTGCCCCACCCGCCGTGCCCGTGCCCGTCCCACCGGTGAACGACTGCAGCAGCTGCCGCGCCTGGGTCATCACCGGCTCGACGAACCGCTGCTGGATCTTGATCAGCAGGCGCGACAGGTTCACGGACGACCGCGCGAGGTAGTGGGCGCGCAGCTCGTCGCGCGCGTTGGCCGCCTGGGCCGCGTCGACGGTGGTGCCGTACGTGAACTCGCTGACCAGCGAGATCATCAGCGCCAGCCAGCTCAACACCACCAGCATCGCGACGCCACGCTGCTTGTCGCGCCGGCTCGGTCGCCTGAGCCGCTGCTTGAACTGCTGCCACGTCATGAGGGCAACGGCCGGTAGCCGACCTTCTCCGTCATCTGGATGCGCGCGTCGGTCGTGTACGACACCTCCTGGCCGCGTTCATCGAACACCGTCAAGTTGATGCGGATGTGCGTCGGCAGGTATTGCTGCCCCGAGGCGTTCAGCGTGTTCCAGTCGGTGGTCCACTCCTTCCGCTTGTGGTCGTAGTAGGAGATCTTCACGCGGCTGACGTCCGGACACAGGATGTACGACTCGCCGACCAGCAAGTTCGGGTCCTCCGCCTGCAGCCGTCGCGTCTCGCGGCGCATCAGGTTGAGGACCCGGCGGTCTTCGGGATCGCGCTCGCCGAAGTAGCTCACGACCGAGGTGTCGGATTCGGCGGCGCCGGCGCGCAGCCGCTGGTGCGCGAAGGTCGAGAACATCAGCTGGTCCACGTCGGCGCGCGTCGAGCCGATCAGCAGCGTGCGGCGGTTGGTCAGCCCCATGTTCTCCGACGACGACAGGTACGCCATCTCGATCTCGCGCGTCATGCGCGTCAGCGCGACGCGGACCGTGTGCGTGCGCTCCTGCGCCGACTGGATCGCCTTCTTGCTCCTCGCGGTCTGCGTGAATGACCCGAGCATGATGGTGGTGACGAACGCGAAGATCGCGAGCGCGAGCAACACCTCGATGAGCGTGAACCCGGAGTCTGTCCGCCGGCGCGTCATCGCCCCCCCAGGCCCGGGGGCAGGCTGATGCCGCCGGGCAGGCCACCAGGCACGCCGCCGCCGGGCAAGCCGCCGGGGCGCGGCGCGCCGCCGGGCGGTGTCTGGCCAGGGGCACCACCGGCCATACCGCCGCCGGTCAGCGCCAGATCCAGCTTGGCGGGATCCGTCAGGTACTGCACGACCTCGAACGACTGGTCGCGGCGCCCGATCTCGTCCCACGACACCCGCACCGTGACCTTGCGGACGGACTCCTGCAGGCCGATGCGAATCGGCTCGATGAACGTGCTCATCATGCCGCCCAGGAACCCGGACATCATCGCCATCGGATCGCCCTTGGCCTTGTCGGTGGCGGTGCGCGACTCGTCCTGAGCCTGCTGCGCCAGGTTCGTCGGCAGCTCGATGCGCTCGATGCTGGTGTCCCAGCGAAACTGCGGATAGCCGTCGGTCTTGAAGGTGCCGTTCTTGAACTCGTTGGTCTCGATGAAGCCGTCGTAGAGGATCGTGTCCTCGAGCTCCACCATCTTGGTGCGCGCCAGGAACGTCGCCGCCGTCGTCATCTTGGCGTGATTGGTGGCGCGGACGTTGTTGGTGACGATGCGCAGCAGCACGACCAGCGTCGTCGACAGGATCGCGAGCGCGACCATGATCTCGAGCAGCGTGAAACCACCCACGCGAGATCGCGCCGTCATTGCACCACCCGGTTGCCTTGATCGTCGTAGCGATCGCCGGCGGGCGGGTCGACCTGCTGGTTGTAGACCTTCACGCGCCCGGTGATCGGGTGCACGACCAGCGAGTACACGCTGCTGCCGGACATGTCCGACAGCGTGATGATCGCGGGTTCGGTCTGCCCGAGCGGGAAGAAGTACAGGTACGCGCGCCCCGACGTCAGCGCGTCGACGACGCGCGGCGTGTACACGCTGCGCAGCTTCGCCTTCTTGAGCTGCACCGGCTTGAGCGCCATCTCCTTGAACGCGGCGAAGCGCGCGCGCTTGGGACGGAAGTCCGCCACCTCCAGCTTTGCCATGTCGAAGCTGGACGAAGCCGGCGTCTGGCTCCGCTCGCGCTCCTCTTTCCTGCGGCGGTCCTCTTCGTCCTGCTCGGCTTCCTTCTCCTCGCGCATCCGCAGCGCCTTGCTCCGACTCCGCCTCGTGCGGCACGTAGAAGCGATCGTCCGAGATCTCCGCCCAGTATTTCCCGGTCTCGATGTCGATCACCAGCCGGTGGACCTTGCCCGTCGTCGACGCGCGATCGAACAGGTAGCGAACGGCGCCGGACATGTGCGTCGTCGCTTCCCGCAGATCCGTCCGCCGCACCGAGCGCAGGGCCTTGATCGCGCCACCCGTCATCAACGCGACGATCGCGATCGCCACCATGATCTCGATCAGGGTGAAGCCCGAGGCCGGCGATCTCTGTCGACGTGTCGTCACTGCTGCGGCTGCTCTGCGGTCAGTTGTCCCAGGACCTGATGTCGTCCGGCGTTCCGTCCTGCTTGTCGGGCCCCGACGAGCTGATGTCGGCCGAATCGGGGTCCTGGGTGCCCGGGCACTTGAGCGTGAAGTCCTTGCCCCAGGGATCTTTCGCCGCGCCCTTCGCCAGGTACTTCTGCGCCACGAGATCTTCCATCCCCTTCGGGCAGGTGTTGTTGTCGATCATGAAGGTCGCGACGCCCTGCATGACCTCCTTCACGCGCTGCTTGGCGATCCTGACCTGCGCCCGCTTGAACTGGGCAAACACCGCGACGCCGACGCCGGCGCCGATCGCGGCGATGATCGCGATGACGATCATGATCTCCAGCATCGTGAAGCCGGAGGCCCGGTTGCGCCCGAGACCGATGCGTCCGATGCGCCCGGCAACGCGCACACGCTCGCGCCGCCTTTCCCACCACGTCTTGAACAAACGCTTCAACATCATTGATTCCTCCTCATTGGACGAAGTTCTGCATATCGAGAATTGGCTGCAACACCGAGAACACGATGAACACGACGACCAACGCCATCATCACGATGATCAGCGGCGACAGCACGGTCGTCAGCCGCGCCACCTTGCTCTCGACGTCGCGCTCGTACGCGGTGGCGACGTTTTCGAGCATGGCCTCGAGCTGGCCTGAACGCTCGCCGACGGCGACCATGTGCACCATCATCGATGGGAACTGGCCCGAACGCTTGAGCGGCGCGGCGATGGACTCGCCCTCGCGAATCGCGTCGCGCGCCTCCTCGACCACCTTCTCCAGCACGTTGTTGTTGAGGACCTTCTTGACGATCTCCAGCGCGGTCAGCACCGGCACGCCCGCCGACAGCATCGTCGCCAGCGTGCGCGCGAACCGCGCCACCGAGATGAAACGCACCAGCGGACCTATCAGCCACAGCCGCAGCTTCAACCGATCGAGTAGCGCGCGGCCGCGCGGCTTGCGCGCCCAGCGCTTGAACCAGATGTAGGCGAGCGTCCCCACGCCGATAACCGCCCACCAGAAATTGCCCAGCAGACTGGAAACAAAGATCAGCAGCTCGGTATTCCACGGCAGCGTCTTGTTCAGGTCCTCGAACACAGCCGTGATCTTGGGGACGACCACGACCATGAGCACGCCCATCACCGCGGCGCCCAGGATCATCATGATGATGGGATACGTCAGTGCACTGACGACCTTCGAGCGCAACGCGTTCTGAGCATCCATGAAGTCCGCGAGCCGCATGAGCACGGCGTCCAGATTTCCGGCCGCTTCGCCCGAGCGGACCATGTTCGTGTAGAGGTCGGGGAAGATGGTCGGGTGCGGCGCGAGCGTGTCCGCCAGCGAGCTCCCCTCGTTCACCTTCTGGCGCACCTCGGTCAGGATCACCGCGAGCTTGCGGTTGTCGGCCTGCTCGGACAGCGCGGTCAGCGCCTCGGCCAGCGGGATGCCCGCGTGCAGCAGCGTCGCGAGCTGGCGCGTGAACACCGCGATGTCCGTCGAGCGCACCCGTTCGAACAGGCCGCGGATGTCGACCTCGCGCTTGAGCAGCGACACCTTCTGGCCGCCCGCGACCGCCACGCCGCCGCCGCCGCGCGCGGCCGCCGCCCCGCCCAGCATCTCGCGGTGCTCGGTGACGTAGACGCCGTCGCGGCGCAGCGTCGCGCGCAGCGCCTTCGGGCCGTCGGCGTCTTTGGTGCCGCCCACCGCCTTGCCGGCGGTGTTGAGCCCCTTCCAGGCGTAGACCGGCATCGGCTGCCTACTCCACGTCCTGCGTGGTGATCATCAGGACCTCGGCGGTGGTCGTCATCCCCGCCAGCACCTTCTGCGCGCCGTCCTCGCGCAGCGTGCGCATGCCGGCCTGCATGGCGTAGTTCTTCACGCTCTGCGCGTCCGCGTTCTTGATGGTCATCTGCCGGAGTCTTCTCGTCCATGGGCAGCAGCTCGTAGATCGCGGTTCGCCCCTTGTAGCCCATGCCCAGGCAGACGGTGCAGCCGCCCTCTTTCGCGCGGAACAACATGCCGGGCGGCGGCGCCCACGCCTCGTCGCCCTTGAAGTGCACGCGCCGGGCCTGGCCACGCGCGAACGCCGCCGGATCGATGCCGATGCTCGACAGGTCCTCGTCGCCGGGCTTGTACACCTCGCGGCATTCGCGGCAGACACGTCGCACCAGCCGCTGCGCCAGCAGCGCCATCAACGATGACGCGACCAGGAACGGCTGCACGCCCATGTCGACGAGGCGCGTGAGCGCGCCCGCCGCGTCGTTGGTGTGGATCGTCGACAGCACCAGGTGGCCGGTCAGCGACGCCTGGATCGCGATCTCGGCGGTCTCCTTGTCGCGGATCTCGCCGACCATGATGACGTCCGGGTCCTGGCGCAGGAACGAGCGCAGCCCGGCGGCGAACGTCAGCTCGATCTTCTCGTTGACGGCGGTCTGCGAGATGCCGTCGAGCTGGTACTCGACCGGGTCCTCGATGGTGAGGATGTTGAGATCGGGCGCGTTGATCTTGGCCAGGCAGGCGTACAGCGTCGTCGTCTTGCCCGAGCCGGTCGGTCCGGTGACCAGGATGATGCCGTGCGGCCGGTGGATCAGGTCGTCCATCTGCTTCAGGTGGTCGTCGCCGAAGCCGATGTCCGCCAGGTCGTGCAGCACCGATTCGCGATCGAGCAGACGGATGATGATGCGCTCGCCCAGCTTCACCGTCGGCACGGTCGCGACGCGCATGTCGATGTCCTTGCCGGCGATCTTGCGGCGGATGCGGCCGTCCTGCGGCAGGCGCTTCTCGGCGATGTTCAGCCCCGCCATGATCTTCACGCGCGCGATGATCGACGGCATGAACTGGCGCGCGGCCCGCCGCGACTCGTACAGCACGCCGTCGATGCGGTAGCGCACGATGACTTCCTTCTCGCCCGGCTCGATGTGGATATCGCTGGCCCGCTCCTTGACGGCGTTGAACAGCAGCGAGTTGACCCAGCGGATGATCGGCGCCTCGTCGGTGAGCTCGAGGATGTCGACCAGCTCCTCGCTGCCGCCCTCCTCGTCGTCGTTTTCGCCTTCGGCCAGCTCGCCGCCCTTGTCCTGCTTGCGGCCGTAGATGTCGTTGATGATCTCCAGGATCCGCTGCGACGGCACGAGAAACGGCTGCACCTCCAGCTGCAGCTGCATGCGCAGGTCGTCGAACGCCCCGATCTCCAGCGGGTCCGACGTCGCCACCATCGCGACGTCGCCCTCGCGCTTGACCACCAGCAGCCGGTGCTGCTTGGCGAAGCCGATCGGGATCGACGCCGCAAGGTCGGCGTCGACGTCGTCGGCTTTCAGCTCGGGGCTGTAGGGGATGCCGAGCTGCTTGCCCAGCGCCTGCAGCACGTCTTCCTCGGTGATGGCGCGCATCTTGACCAGGATCTCGCCCAGCCGCCCGCCCTCCAGCTTTTGCGTCTCGAGCGCCTGCACGATCACGTCGGGCGTCAACGTTGACCCCGGCGTCCGAGCCTTGAGCTCGAGCAGCAACTCTCCCAGGCGTTTCTTGGCGACTGCCACGTGTCTCCTTACGGTGCGGGCGTCGGGCCGCCCGCCGGCGTCGGACCGGGCGCCCCCCATCGGCGGCAACGCCCGCGCCGCCGCCTGTACCCGGCAGCTCGACCGGCCCCGATTCATCCTGCGCCCGGCTCTGCCGGATCCGCTGCAGCTCGTCGGCCTCGCTGTCGATCTCGCGCGAGACCCGGTTGATCTCCTCCAGCATGCCGCGCTTGCGGCGGTAGTCGAACTGCGCCTGCGGATCGGGCCGCTCCTGCGCGCCGAACCGCTCCACGAACTCGCGCCGCTCGCGCATCTTCTTCTCCAGCACGCGCCGCAGATCCGACATGTCGTTGATGACGTACGGCGTGAGCGCGATGATCAGGTTCGTCTTCACGATCTTCTTCGTCGAGCTGCGGAAGAAGAACCCCAGGATCGGGATGTCGCCCAGCAACGGGATCTTGGTGACGCTGTTGATCACCTTGTCCGACATCAGGCCGCCGATCAGGATCGTCTGCTGATCCTTCGCCATGACCATGGTCTTCGCCGTCCGCTCCGACGTCGACGGGCCCAGGTTGCTCGACCCCGGCGCCAGCTCGCTGATCTTCTCGTCGACCTCCAGCCGGATCATGTCGTGCTCGTTGACGTGAGGCGTGAGCTTCAGCTCCAGCGCGACCTTTTCGCGCTGCACGTTGGGGAAGAAGCTCCCCAGGCCGCCGAGGCCCGGGATCTGCGCCGCGCCGCCGGGCGCAGCGCCGCCGCCGAGGCCGAACGTGCTGACCGGGAACGGCACGCGCGAGCCGACCGAGATCTCGCCGTCCTCGTTGTTCATGATCAGCAGGTGCGGGTTCGACAGCACGTCGACGTCGTTGTTGACCTGCAGCGCCTTGACCAGCACGCCGAACGACGGGATGTCGACCGTCGACGTCGCCAGCGCGCCCAGGTTCTTCGCCTCGTCGGGCGTCAGCACCGGGCCGAGGATGCCGGCCAGCATCGTCTCCGACAGCGCGCCGACCGGGAACAGCGTCTTGCTCGGGTTGAGGCCGCCGACGATCAAGCTGTCGCTGTCCAGGCCGAACAGCTTCTGCGGCTTGGCGCCGTGGAACGAAGCGCCCAGGTCGCGCTGCTTGTCCAGCGTGACCTCCAGGATCATCGCCTCGACGAACACCTGCTTGCGCGGCGAGTCCAGCCGCTCGATGACGCGGCGGACGGCCTGGTAGTCCTTCAGCGACGACACGACGATCAGCGAGTTGGTCGGCCGATCGAAGTTGATGCGGACCTCGCCCTCGAACAGCAGGTTCTGGATCCCCGCCGCCTGCCCCGGCGTCCCGCCCTGGGGCGCGGCGGGCGCCGGCGCCGGCGCGGCGCCGCCGCGCGACCGCGTGCCGGCCCGGCCGCCCTGAATCGACACCTGCACGCCGGTGACCGCTCCCAGCGTCTGCGCCAGCTCGTCGCAGTTGGCGTTCTCGCAGTAGTAGACGTGGATGCGGCCGTCGCCGTCCTTGATCGGCCTGTCGAGCTGCTCGACCATGCGCTTGACCCGCGCGTACGAGCGCTCGGTCGCGATGACGATCAGCTGGTTGGAGCGCTCGTCCGGGATGATCTTCGAGATGATCATCTCCGTCGTCAGATCACCGACCTTGGGGGGCGCTGGCCCGGCGCTCCCGCCGGCGGCGGCGCCGCCCCCCCGCCTTTTTTTCCGACCTGCTGCGACCTGGAAGATCTCGGCCAGCTTCTGCGCCATCTCCGACGCCGCCGTGTTCTGCAGGCTGATGATCCACACCTTCTCGCCCGCGCCCGGCTGATCGATGTCGCGCAGGACCTTCATCATGCGGTTGATGTTGGAGGCGAGGTCCGTGATGATCAGCGCGTTCTGCGGGACGAAGACGACGATGTCGCCCTGCTCGCCCTTCAGCCGGCCCAGCACCGTCGCGACCTCGTTGGGATCGACGTTCTCGACGCGCACCAGGCGCGTCACGTAGCTCTCGCTGCTCGGCACGTCGACGCCCTCGCCGTAGACCGGGATGCCGCCCATCGTCTTGATCTTGGCGGTCTCGACGATGCGCTCGAACTTGCCGAAGTGCTCGACGGTCAGGCCCGCCGAATCCAGCGCGCCGAGGAACAGCTTGTAGGCCTCCTCGGGCGTGATCAGCTCGGGCGCCACGACCGTGACCTTCTTGCTGTTGGCGGGGATCGTGCCCGGCAGCAGGAACTGCCGGCACGTGATCGACGAGATCCACGCGATCAGGTCGCCGAGCTCGGTGTCCGGCTTCAGGTTCAACTTCACGATGCGCTTGCCGGCCGGGAACTTCTTGCAGGTGTTGAAGTCCTTTTCGCCGATCAGCTGGTTCGCGCCCGGTCACGCCCGGCGACGCCGGCGGCGGCGGCGTGCCGCCCGGCGGCGTCGCCCGCAGTGGACGGCCACCGCGCCGCCGCCGGTCGTGGGCGCCGCACCCGGCAACAGCGGCGCGCCGGCAGGGGTGCCGGGCGTCGGCGGCGTGCCGGGCGTCAGCGTGTCCTTGGGCTGAACGCGGACCGGTTTTCCGTCGGGGCCGGTGACCACTGCGGCGTTGACGTTCGCCGCAAACAACAACACTGTCAGCGCGGCAGCTCGTCGTTGGATTTGTCGTCGTGTTGTCATCGGATGTTGTAGTCCTTGGTGATTTTCTGGCCGTTGCGTTCGATGGCCACCGACAGGTGGTTCGCAGTCTTGAGCTTCGTGTAGACCTCCAGCGCCTTGTCGGGGCTGGTCATCTCGAGTCCGTTGATCGCCGATACGACGTCGCCGTTCTGCAGGCCGATCTTCGCGAACGGTCCGTCGGGTCGGATGCTGAACAGCCGGAAGCCCGCCGACTTGCCGTCGCGGGTCTCGGGCACGATGCGCGCGCCCTTCGCCAGCGCGCCCATGTTGCCCAGCAGCGAATCGATCGTCCCGCGCTGGACCTCGTAGTTGTGCTCGCCGGTCTTCTTGATCCCCTTCTCGAGCTCGGCGGCGAATGGATCGGTCGGCGCCGCGGCCGCGACCGGCGCGGGCGTCGCCGGCACGGGCCGGTCGAGGAGGTCCAGGTACTCGCGCCGCCCGCCGCCGAAGTCCAGGTAGACCTTCTGGTCGTCGATGTCGTCGATCGTCGCCTCGCGAATCTTGGAGCCGACGTTGTACGGCCCGCTGCTCTTGGCGTCGTTGTCGCGGATGACGGCGACCGACCAGCGCGGATCGGCCGGCGGCGGCGCCCACATGATCGCGAGCAGCTTGAGCGGCAGCGCCGTCCGCTGCAGCGGCGGCGGCGCGGCCGGACCCGAGTCGCCTTCGGCCTTCTCGACCGCCAGGATGGGCGGACACGCCGAGCAGAAGATGTTGCGCTTGAGGATGTCTTCGACCTGCTTGGTGTAGACGGTCGCGGCGGTCGCGGCTGGCGCCGGCCGCGACACCTTCTTGGGCACCGCGCCGCCGGCACCCGCGACCAGCTTCGTCCCGACCTTGGTGGACGTCGCCCGCGCCAGGAACATCGCGCACAGCGCGATGACCGCGAGGTTCACGGCCCACAGATATTTGCGCAGAACGGTCTCCACCGGGGGATCCTCAAAGCAACGGCGGGACCAGCGGCCCGCGCCGTTAACTCGTTTGTTTTCGCTGCGTTAGCGCGAGCCGGCCACGTTGGCCGCCTGCCAATTTGGCACGTCTCGCCCCGCGGTCTCTGCGTCTGCGGGGGACTCCGGATCCGACTCGCGACCGCTCTTCTTCCAGGCGGCGGTAGATGGTGCGCGTCGCGATGCCGAGCAGCTGGGCGCACAGGCGCTTGTCGCCGCCGACGTGGGCCAGCGTCGCGTGGATGACCCGGCGCTCGATCTCTTCCAGCGGCGTGCCGACCGCGAACGACAGCGACCGCCCGTCGCCCTGCGCGCCGCCGCCCGTGCGGACCTCCGGCGGCAGGTCGTCGAGCTCGATGGTCGTCCCGCGCGACAGCACCACCGCGCGCTCGACGGTGTTCTCGAGCTCGCGCACGTTGCCCGGCCATTCGAAGCGCGACAGCGCGTCGGCCGCCGCCCGCGAGAACCCCGCCAGCTGGCGGTTGTTGCGCGCGGCGTACAGGCGCAGGAAGTGCTCGGCCAGCAGCGGAATGTCGTCGCGGCGGTCGCGCAGCGGCGGGATCGGCACGTCGATGACGTTGAGCCGGTAGTAGAGGTCCTCGCGGAAGCGCCCCTCGCGCACCGCGGCCCGCAGGTCCTGGTTGGTCGCCGCCACCAGGCGCAGGTCGACCTTCATCGTCCGCCCGCCCAGCCGCTCGACCTCGCCCTCCTGCAGGACGCGCAGCAGCTTGACCTGGACGTGCGTCGGGATCTCGCCGATCTCGTCGAGAAACAGCGTGCCGCGGTCGGCCTGCACGAAGCGCCCGTCGTGGCGCTGGACCGCGCCCGTGAACGCGCCCTTCTCGTAGCCGAACAGCTCCGCCTCGAGGATGCTCTCGGGCAGCGCGGCGCAGTTCACGGGCACGAACGGCCCGTTCGCGCGCGGCGAGCTCTCGTGGATGGCGCGGGCGAGCAGCTCCTTGCCCGTGCCCGACTCGCCCAGCAGCAGCACCGTCGCCTGCGACGGCGCCGCCTGCATGACGATCTCCATCGTCCGCCGCCACGACAGCGACTGGCCGATCAACGACCGCCGCTTCTCGGCCGCCAGCTGCGCCCGCAGCGAGCGGTTCTCCTGCACCAGCGACCGCTTCTCGATCGCCTTGCCGACGACGCGCACCAGGTGCGCGCGCTTGATCGGCTTGGTCACGAAGTCGTACGCCCCCTGCTTCATCGCCTCGACGGCGTTCTCGACCGTCCCGTACGCCGTCATCAGCACCGTCTCGGTCTCGGGCGCCACGCTCTTGCTCGCGCGCAGCAGGTCCATCCCCGACATGCCCGGCATCATCAGGTCGGTCAGCATCACCGACACGGCCTCGCGCCGGATGATCTCCAGCGCCTCGCCCCCCGATCCCGCCGCCAGCACGCGCAGCGATTCCCGCTCCAGGATCTTCTGTAGCGAATCCAGGATCGCGGGCTCGTCATCCACGACCAGGACGGTGGGTGTCCCCGGGGCAGGCGGCGTCATTTCCATCTCTCCTGGTAGTTCAACAGCGATGCCAGCTACGCAGAATCGCGTAAGTAGCTGGATTCACGTCATCGAATGCTACGCCAGATTGGCCGGCAACGCCAACCCGCTGCCAGAGTGACAATGCCGCGCCCCGCGACCACCGCGGCGTGCCAGATTGTCAGGGCGGAGCAGCGGTCGCGGACGGCGGCCCGGAGCCCGTCGGCAGCAGGATTCGGAAGGTCGTTCCCTTGCCGACGTGGCTCTCGACCTCGATGCGGCCGCCGTGGCGATCGACGATGCCGTGGACGATCGACAGGCCCAGGCCCGACCCCTCGCCGACGTCCTTGGTGGTGAAGAACGGGTCGAAGATCTTGCCGATCACGTCGGGCGGGATGCCGGGGCCGTCGTCGGCGACGGTGATCTCGACGTCGGTCGCGCGGCGCGTGGCCGCGATGCGGATGGTGCCGCCTTCGTCTCGGTCGCCCATCGCCTGCGCCGCGTTCGCGATCAGGTTCATGAACACCTGATCGATCTGCCCGGGGAATCCGCTGACCGCGCAGGTCCGGCTCGATCTGCTTTTCGACGCGGACGTTGCGCAGCCGGTGGCGCAGCAGATCCAGCGTGTCGTCGATGCTGCGTTCCAGCACCAGGTCGCGCGGGCGCTGCTCGTCGCCGCGCGAGTAGTTGTGCAGCGCCTGCACGATCGCCTTGCTGCGCGCCGCCCCGCGCTGCACGACCCGCAACATCTCCTGCGCCTCGGCCGCCGCGCGCAACGCTGACTCGTCGTCCTTGTTGCCGGCGGCGATCAACTTGATCGTCTCCTCCAGCGGCGCGAGCGTGTTGATGACGGCGTTCACCGGGTTGTTGATCTCGTGCGCGATGCCGGCCACCAGCCGCCCCATCGACGCCAGCTTCTCCGAGCGGACCAGGTTGTCCTGCGCGCGCCGCAGCTTCTCCAGCGCGTCGTGCAGCTCGGCGTTGCGTTGCTCCAGCACCTCCGTCCGCCGCCGGACCTCGCGCTCGAGGTCGATGTTCAGCGATTCGGTCGAGCGCAGCTTGTCGCGCAGCGCGCGCCGCATCTCCTCGAACGCCAGGCTCAGGCGGCCGATCTCGTCGGCCTCGCCCGACGGCGGCACCGGGCGCGCCAGCTCGCCGCGCGCCATCTCGTCGGAGCGTTCCTCCAGCGCGCGCACCGGGCCGACCAGGTCGCGCACGATCAGCAGCACCAGGCCCAGCGCCAGCGACAGCGACAGCGTGATCGACCCCAGCATGATCGAGCTGCCGTGGCTGGGCGACAGCGCGAACAGCAGCACCAGGCCCGACGCGAACACGGTGACGCTGGCCAGGAAGAACACCAGCTTCGCGCGCAGCGTGATCGTCGAGCGGATCTCGGCGACGGGCATGCGGTGGCGCGCGCCCAGCTGGGCCAGCAGCGGCCGCAACACGTCGCGCAGCAGCAGGGTCTCGTACAGGCCCATCGCCAGCAGGATGAGCCCGCTGGCGCCCAGCAACCGCCCCGCCGTCCCCGCATCGAACCCGAACAGCTTGCGCCCGATGATGACCACCGCGACCACCGCGAACGCGCACGCCAGCACCTGGTATCCCGCCAGCCGGTACGGCAGCCCCTGCGCGGCGCGAAACGCGGCGATCGCCTCCGGATCGTCGCGCGCCGGCCCGCGCGTGCGGGTCAGGCGAAACGTCACGTCGAAGTAGCGTTCGATGGGCCGCGTCCGCCGGCGCAGCGACGCGTACCAGAGCAGCATCGGCAGCGTCAGCGCGGGCACGGTCAACGCCAGCATCGCGCCCGACTGGCGCGACGTGAGCTCGGTGAACACCGAGATCAGCGCCGCGTTCACCGCGTGCGCGACCGCCAGCAGCGCCCACGCGGTCTGGCACAGCCAGCGCCGATAACCGGCGGCGAAGCTGCGCAGCGCATCGAAGTTGGGCAGCACCTGCCGGCGCGCGCGCTCGAGCCGGCGCTCCCACAGCGCGCCGCGCGTCGCCGCCGCGCCGCCCGCGTGCAGGGCGGTGATGCACGCCAGACCGACCGCGGACGGCCACGGCAGCAGACCGCGCGACACCAGATAGAAGGCGACGTAGGCCCCGGCGGCCGTCCACAACAACCATCGGCTGAGCGCGATCTCCAGGGGTGCGCGGCGGATCGCGCGTTCGGTCGCGGCGATCTCCTCGTCGCCGAGCGCGCGCCCGGCGCGCTTGGCGTTGCGCGCGGCGATCACGGGACGCATGAGGTCCGCGGCGCGGAGCCATCCAAGAACCATGAGCCCGGCCACGGCGGCGGCGATCATCGGCGACCGGGCGGCCCGCGCCAGCGACTGCGCCGCCAGCGCCAGCGCCGGGCCGACGACGAGCACGATCTCCGCGGCGGTCACGGCAATCTCGACCGCTATCAGGCTTCGCCCGAAGCGGGAGCGTGGGTCGGCTTCGCGCGAGCGCGCCGACACGCCGTGCTCTGCGACCTGAGGGGTCGTCACCAGGTGCGAATCTTACATCCCCTGATGGTGTCTCGCGCGGGCGCCCTTCGTTGTTCCGGGCTACACTTCCAAGTCCATGTCCTGGGAAATGATGCGGAATCTGATCCGCGACGAGTGGGTGATTCTGTCGCTGCTGCTCGCCTGGTCCCTCGCCGGGCTGGCCGTCATCTGCGAACGCCTCTACGCGTTGTGGAACCTGATTCCAAAGTCGGAGGCGTTCAAGAATCGCGTCGTCGATGCGCTCGAACGCGGCGATCTGGCGAAGGCCGCCGCGCTGTGTGAGATGTCGCCGGTTCCGATCGCCGACGTCTTCGAGCGCGGCCTGACCGTCTACCAGAAGACGCCCGCCAAGACGGTCGAAGCGGTCACGTCGCAGCGGAACGCGACGGTGCTGTCGCTCAAACGCTACCTGTGGGCGCTGGGAACCGTCGGCTCGTCGGCGCCGTTCGTCGGTCTGTTCGGCACCGTCGTCGGTATCCTCAAGGCGTTCCAGTCGATGTCGGTCGCCGGCACGGGCGGCTTCAAGGTCGTGTCGCAGGGGATCGCGGCGGCGCTGGTCGCGACGGCGGCCGGCCTGCTGGTCGCGATCTACGCGGTCATCGCCTACAACTACTTCGTCGCGCGCATCGGCGGCATCGCGATGCAATACCGGCTCTACTGCGAGGAGTTTCTGACCGTCCTCGGCGAGAGCACCAAGCGCCGCGCGCCGGCGCCGGTGACGCCGGTGACCGAGAGCCCCGCCCCCGTGCCCGCCAGCTCGGCTTCGTGAGGACGGACCTGCTGTGGGAATGAACGTCCAGATCGACGACGGCCAGGCGGCGTCGGACGAAGCCGACATCGGCAACGAGACGGTCGTCGCGGAGATCAACATCACCCCGCTCACCGACGTCTTCCTGGTGTTGCTCATCATCTTCATGGTCACGTCGACCGCGCTGGTGGAGTCGGAGCAGGCGTCGCGCGCGGGCATGAAGGTCGTGTTGCCCAAGGCGAACGCCGCCGGGCCCGTGTCGCAGAAGCGCAGCGATCCCGTCCTGACCGTCACCAAGGGCAACGAGCTCTACCTGGGAGCGAAGAAGGTCGAGCCGAACGATCTCGAGGCGGAGATCCGGAAGGCGCTGAGCGAGGTGGGCTCGGAGACGCTGCTCATCCGCGGCGACAAGAGCGTGCTTCTGGGATCCGCGGTCGACATCATGTCGATCGCGAAGAAGGCGGGGGCGAGCCACATCGCCATCCTCACCGCCCCGAACGCCGCGCGCTGACCCGCGCCGACTCGGGGCCCCGCACCCACATTGTGAGGCGGTTCGCCACACGAGCATTTCTGCCCGCGCAAGAATGCCTCACGGCCGCCGCCCTCGACCAATCGTGGGCTGTGTAAATGGCTGATATCAGGCTTGTTTCGTAATTACTGGGGTTCCAACCGTGTGGCATGTGCAGTGCACGGTAGGGCGCCGCGGCTGGCCTCTTCGGGTCAGCTCTCAACCCCAATCAGGAGTCACCCATGACGCTCGTTCGCTCGATCTTCCTCGCTCTCGCGTTTGCGTTCACGGCCGTTTCGGTTGCCCAGGCTGCTGACCCGGCTCCGGCCGGCGAGGCGCCCGCCGCCGACAAGAAGGAGAAGAAGGCCAAGAAGGGCAAGAAGGCCGAGGGCGCGCCGAGCGGCGAGAAGAAGGCCGAAGAAAAGGCCAAGTAGTCTCTGGCCAAGCCTGGCGGGGCCTCGCGGTCGCGCCGAGCTGGCTTTACCCCCGGTATGCGCAAGCGTGCCGGGGGTTTTTGTTTTTCTGGCTCTGCTAGCCTAGGGGTGTGGTAGCGGCGACCCCGATCGCCCTGGCGATCCAAGCACTGCTGATGGCCGACGTGGACGGTGCGCCGCGTCCCCGGTCCTTGCTGGACCCGATTCCTGGACTGAAGAAGCCGCCGCCCCAGGAGGTGTACCAGCTGCGGGACGCGAAGGACGGCACCGGCGAGCTCGTCTACGAAGAGTCCGGGTTCACGGCCCGCGTCGCCAAGGACGGCAGCGTGCGCTTCATCGTGAAGCACGTGACGGAGCTCCGACTGTTCCCCTTGCCGTTCCTGCCCAAGAAGAACATTCATCTGGGCGTCCCGTCGTTGCAGTCGTCGCTCAAGGCGGCGCTGCAGGGACACACGCCAGCCGCGCCTCGTCCGCCCGACGATGGATCGCCGCCCCCGGAGACGACGGCGCTGATCCCGGAGGTGTCTCGCTACCGCCCAGACCCGCGCGAGGGCTGCCGCTATTGCGGCACGCTGCGGCCGCTCATTGCCAGCGTCATCGGACGCGCCGACATCACCGACGAGATCATGCGCATGAACGGCCAGGATCCCTACCGCTACCAGAAGGCCAAGTTTCTCGTGGCGACGAGCGACGTCAGAGCGCACATGGGGGCGAAGACGCACGCCGAGAACATCCGCGACGCCATCACAGAGCTCCCGGCGCGGCTGGTGTCGATCGCGTGCGACGAGCGTCTGAGCCCGCGCGATCGCCGCGCCATGCTGGAGGCGCTGCGCGACGAGCTGGACACGGGCACGCCGGCGGGACGCCTCGCCACCGGGCGCATCGAGACGTTCCTCGCCGCGCGGTTCGGCCGACCGGAGACGTGCGCGCCGTTCAGCCCGGCAGACGAGCCAGCGCGGCGGTGATCACCTTGCCGCCCGCCGAGGCGATGTAATCGCCGGCGGCGACGCTGTCCGGGATACCGAGCGCGGCGCCCAGCGTCCTGGCCGCCGAGACGTGCGTCTTGGTCGCGTCGATGTCGCCACCGGTCGCCACCGCGGCGCCGGTCGCGGAATCGATGCCGGCCGCGACCAGCGTCCCCTTCGAATCGGCGGTGACGCCGCCGTACACGCCCGGCTTCACGTTCTTGCCGATCACGACCATGACGTTGTGATTGCCGAAGTGATCGCGGCCGCCCGGCGCCGTCGTCGACGACAGCTTCGAGATGTTGTTCAGGTTGCGGCCGAAGACATTCATGGTCGCGAACGTGACCCGATCGGTCAGCGGGACGCCCATCGTGTCGGTCAGGCCGGCGAGCGTGGTCATCAGCGTCTGGATGCCGGCGACGCCGCTGACGTGCTGGTCGGCTTCGCCCTGCAGGTTGGCGTCGCTGTGGTTGTCGCCGCCGAACGCCAGCCGGATCGAAACCACCGGCGTGACGTTCGCCGCGATCAGCGCGCCGGCGGCGCGCGCCTGCCCGGCCACGTCGTCGGAGCTGATGGCGTTGAGCGTGTCGGCCAGCGCGTCCGCGAGCTGGCGCACCTGCGTCTGGCTGGTCACCAGCTTGTCGAGGAACTGCTTCTGCACGTTGCTGGACGTCCGCTTCGCCAGGTCGTTGAGCTTGGTCAGCGACGAATCGCGCAGATCGCGCAGCGTCCCCTTGGCGACCAGCGTGTCACCGCGCGTCCCCTGCAGGAGCTGCTTGAGCTGCGTCGGCGAGATCGACGGCAACATGCGGCCGCCGAAGCTGATCAGCTCGCTGGCGTTGCCGCGTGCGCCGACCGAGATCGGCGCTGCCTGCACCGTGCCGAAGCAGGTCGACAGGTGCTTGGCGTAGGCCGACACGGCCATCTCGCCGCCGCTGGTGTCGCCGAGCAGCTTCATCACCTTGGGCTGGTCGCCGTGCACGGTGGTGCCGGTGCGGTGGTGGATGAACGCGGTCCGGTTCAGCACGGCGGTCGTGAGCTGTCCGGCGTTGGCCGCGCTGGCGTTGGTGACGCTCGGATCCGCCCACGGCAGCGCCGCGCCGTAGCTCTTGTCGCCGAGCTGCACGGTCACCTTCTCCACCTCGGGATCGGGCGGGTGGACGACGGCCACCGAGCCTTCGTAGGTGCCGGGGCAGTTGCAGTTGAGCGGATCGCCGTTGCTGCTGGTGCTGACGATCAGGTACTGCAGGTTTTCGCGGGCGGTGATCGCGCACTGCAGATCCTGCGCGGTGGCGCGGCGCGGATTCAGCAGGTACCAGGCGGGCAGCCCGGTCGCCAGCGCGCGCAGGCCGACGTAACCAGCGCCGAACAATCCGGTGAGGAGACTCTCGCGGCGTGTGATTGGCTTCACCATGTGCGGTTCTCCTTTACAGGCCGATCGAAACTGCGGTTGGCGACTCGCACGCCAGGATGAAGGTCGAACGCAACGCGTTCGTCGCGCTCGTCGTGCTGCCTCCGCCGCCGGTCCTGCCGCCGCCGGTCGACGTGGTGCGCGCCATGTCGAAGTGCTCCTGCAGGATCTGCCCCGCCTCGGCGTACGCCGGATGGCTGGGCGGATAACCCATCACCGTCTCGACCATGCTCTTGATCGCGCCCGCGACGTCGGTGCTGGTGTAGACGCCGCCGCCCGCGGTCGGGTCGACGACCTGCGCCGCGATGTTCGAGCACAGCAGCTCGGTGGCCGAACGATAGAACAGCGTCGGGTCGGCCGGCACTACCGGGATCTGCGAGCCGCGGCTGAACGCGTCCTGCGCGACGCTGGCGGCGATGTTCTTGGTCGCGCTCTGCGTCGACGACGGCACGGCGACCGCCTGCGCGCAAAGATCGGGCTTGCCCAGCCGGTTCGACAGCGCCGCGCACAGGTGATCGCGGCGCGAGATGCTGATCGGCACCGAGCTCTCGGGCGAGTACGACTGCGTCGACTTCGCGCCGGTCACCAGCGGCGACGCGAACAGCTCCTTGACCAGGGCGGCGAAGTTGTAGGGACCCGCGCTGCTGTTCTCGAACTGCAGGACGACGCGGCGGAACTCGGGATCGGTCTCGCTGCACGGCGACGAGTTCGCCCAGAAGCAGAGCTGCTGGGTCATCGCGATCGAGAAGCGGTGCAGCGGCTGGCCCGTGTCACCGTCGGTGACCCTCATCAGCAGCGGCCCCAGCGCGGCCAGGTTGCCCCCGGTGTCGTTGACGTCGCCGAACGCGAAGCCGCCGCCGGTCGTTCCCGGCCGCGGGTTGGCGGCGGCGCCCGTGAAGCGGTTGCCCGCCGGGAAGTCGTTGCGGTCGTTGAAGTCCAGCTGGTTGCCCCAGAACTGTCGCATCGGATCCAGGCTCTTGTGGCAGCCGACGCACTCGGTGCCGGCGACCGCGTGGTCGGCGTCGAGGCCCGCCTGGCTGAGGGGGATGATCAGCGCGTCGCTGGTGAACGACTGCCCGAGCGCGACGAGCAGCGCCTGGTTGACCGTCACGCGGTGCTGGTTGCTGTCGTTCGTGTTCCACAGCGCCAGGAACGCGGGCGTCGTGAAGAAGCCCACGCGCGGCAGCGACAGCGACAGCTCGCTGGTCTGGCGCAGCGTCGGAAGGTCGTAGGGCTGAACCACCGGGGTGCGATCGGCCGGGTTCGCCTTCTGGTTGATGGTGACCCACGCCCAGTCAGTCAGGTCGTTGGTCGTGAAGTACGGCTTCGACGGGTGCTCGAAGCAGGTCGGGTCGCCCGTGAACGGGAAGCGCGGCGTGAAGCCGAGCAGGCGCTGGAACAGCAGCGACGTGCCGCGGTACGAACCGGACGCCGCGCCCGCGTCGATGCACTTTTGGCGGCCGCCGACGGACGCCAGTCGCGCCGTTGGCGGGGCTCTCGTCGCTGAACGTCATCATCGTCAGCGCCTGCTCGAGCGGGATCGGCGCCCCCGAGAAGTCGACCGTCCAGGCCGGCGTGGCGTTGCTGTTGCCGAACGGCGCGTCGGCCGTCATCTCGGTCTGGATGTAGAGGCTCTTGAGCGCGGTGGTCATCACGAAGCGGTTGGTGGTCAGCACCTCGGTGAAGGGGCGCCCTTCTCTCACGAGCTGCCACGCCGTCATCGCGAAGCTGTCCTGCAGGTTCTGCACGAGGCGCGGGAACGCATCGTCGCCCACGGCGCGCGTGCCGATCGGCCCGAAGTCGAAGCCGCCGTTGGTCAGCAGCTGCGGCTTGAAGTCCTCCGTCGGCGTGAACCCGGTCTGCTGGAAGACGTTGCGGAACAGCCCGACCATCTTGTCGCCGAACGACGTGCGATACGGATCGGTGGTCAGCCACGTGCTGATCAGCTGCTGCAACCCGGCGGCGCCGGACTGGGTGACCAGCGCGACGTCGTCGTCGGTGGGCGGCTGGCCGATGAGCAGGTTCTTCACCTTGCGCGTCGCGGAGAACGCGATCACCGGATCGATGGGCCCGGGCGGGACCGTGACGTCGCCCGGCTTGACCATGTTGCCACCCCCGCCGATCACGCCGGCCGCGCGCCGGCGCCACCCGCGCCCGGGCCGCCGCTCTGGCCGATCTTGCCGTCGCAAGCGCCGGCCACCAGGCCTGCCAGTCAGGCAGCCGGCGACGAAGGCGATCGTGGACCCCATTTGCCGGGAATCATTGGTCAACATGGTCCCTCCTGGACGTCCGCGGCCGGACGACAGACCCACTCGCCCATACCTGGCAGTAGCCGTCCTGGACCCTCCGGGGTCATTTATTAAATGCGAAATCACGCAGCCGCGTGTGCTCCGTGCTCGCACCTGAGACGACGGACTTGTTGCGCAACACGACGGGAGTAGACTTCGCGACATGAACATCGGCCTGCTGGTGGTGGCACTCGTGGCGGCGGAAGCGGGGGCGGCGGCGCCCGGGAAGCTTTCGCCGGCCGTGTCGAAGGAGATGACGGAGTCGATCGTCGCCATCAACAAGGCGCTCGGCCTGGAGAGCTGGACGGCGCGTGGCGCGAAGCCGTGCGTCGACCGTGGTGGTCAGGGGATCACGGCCAAGGACGTCAGCGCCGAAGACACGCGCAAGTGCGCGATGACGGCGATCGACAAAGGCTTCCCGGAGCTCGGCAAGTCGTACGTGCTCGCGATTCCGATGGCGGCCGTCGGACCGGTCACGGTCATCGCGTTCAGCATTGGATCCGGCGAGGGCTGGGCCGCGTATTCATGTGACCCCGAGCGAAAGTGCCATCCGGTGAAGCTGTCGGCCCCGTCGAAGTGGGGCAAGCGCATGGCCGAGCGGCAGGCGAAGGCGTGCGCCGACACCGCGACGCTATGGTTCCCCGCCGACCAGCGCGCCTGTCCGCCCGCGCGCGCCGTCTCCCGCGACCGCCGCCAAGTAGCTCCGGCGTCCGACGACCGAATCAGCTACTCCGACGACCACACCGTCAGAGCGAGCGTAGCGAGCGGGTCCAAGCCCTGCGGAGGCGCGGCTTCGCCGCGCCGGCACCGACGACCTACGCGGGGGGAGCCCGTGAGGGGGGCAAAGCCCCCCTCGCGAAGCGAAGCGCGCGTAGCGCGCGTAGCGTCACCCGACCCAGACGCGCGCGTTGCGGAAGAGGCGCATCCAGGGGCCGTCTTCGCGCCAGGTCGCGCGGGCGCCACGAGTACTGGACGGCGCGGAAGACGCGCTCGGGGTGCGGCATCAGGATCGTCACGCGGCCGTCGCGGTGTGGTCAGCGCGGTGATGCCGCCGGGCGAGCCGTTGGGGTTGTCGGGGTAGCGCTCGGTCGGCGCGGCCGCGGTGGTCGACGAAGCGCGCGGCGACGAGGCCCAGCTCGCTCCAGCGCGCCGCGCCCGTCGTCGGTCGGCCACTCGGCGCGGCCTTCGCCGTGGGCGACGGCGATCGGCAGCCGCGAGCCGGCCATCCCGCGCAGCAGCACCGACGGGCTGTCGGCTCGACGGTCACCAGCGACAGGCGCGCCTCGAACTGCTCGCTGCGGTTGCGCACGAAGCGCGGCCAGGCGCCGGCGCCCGGGATGAGCTCCTTGAGCGCCGACATCATCTGGCAGCCGTTGCAGACGCCGAGCGCGAAGGTGTCCTGGCGCGCGAAGAAGCTCGGCGAACAGCGTCGCGCGCGCGCGGCGTTGAACAGGATCGACTTCGCCCAGCCCTCGCCGGCGCCGAGCACGTCGCCGTAGGAGAACCCGCCGCAGGCGGCCAGGCCGCGGAAGTCGGCCAGGTCGCGGCGGCCGCCGAGCAGGTCGCTCATGTGCACGTCGACCGCCTCGAAGCCGGCGCGGTCGAAGGCCGCCGCCATCTCGATCTGGCCGTTGACGCCCTGCTCGCGCAGGATGGCGACGCGCGGCCGCGCGCCGCCGCGCGGCGACGCAGCGGCGCGGCGACGTCGTCGTCGAGGTCGAAGCGTCGCGACGACCGACAGCCCGGGATCGTCGGCGTCGACGCGCGCCGCCTGCTCCTCGTCGGCGCAGGTCGGGTCGTCGCGCAGCGACTGCATGGCGTGGGTCGTCTCCGACCAGATGCCGCGCAGGATGCTGCGGCGTTCCTCGAACACCGTGCGGCCGTCGCGGCGCAGGATGATGCGATCGTCGCGCTTCGCGCGCCCGAGCCGCCGCGTGCACGCGCCGCAGGCCGTGGCGGGCGAGCACCTCCGGCGCGCGCGCGACGTCGGCGTCGCGCACCGCGACCACCGCGCCCAGCTCCTCGGCGAACAGCGCCGCGATCGGGTCGTCGCCCAGCGTCGCCGAGCTCGATGTCCAGGCCGGCGCCGCCCGCGAACGCCATCTCCAGCAGCGTCACGAACAGGCCGCCGTCGGTGCGGTCGTGGTACGCGAGCAGCGATGCCGGCCGCGCCGAGCTCCTGCACGGCGGCGAAGAAGCCGCGCAGCAGCGCCGGGTCGTCGAGGTCGGGCGGCGTCGCGCCGAGCTGCCCGTAGACCTGCGCCAGCGCCGAGCCGCCGAGGCGGTTCTTGCCGCGCCCGAGATCGACGAGCAGCAGCTCCTGGGTCGTGTCGCCGCCCGCGAGCAGCTCCGGGGTCAGCGCGCGCCGCACGTCGGTCACCGGCGCGAACGCGCTGACGATCAGCGACAGCGGCGCGGTCACGCTGCGGCTCTCGCCGCGCTCGTCCTGCCACGACCGTGCGCATCGACATGCGAGTCCTTGCCGACCGGGATGGCGATGCCCAGCGCCGGGCACAGCTCGACGCCCACGGCGCGCACGGCGTCGTACAGGCGCGCGTCTTCGCCGGGGTGGCCGGCGGCCGCCATCCAGTTGGCCGACAGCTTGACGTCGCGACAGCCGCGCGATGGGCGCCGACGCGATGTTGGTGATCGCCTCGGCGACCGCCATGCGCGCCGACGCCGCCGCGTCGAGCAGCGCGACCGGCGTGCGCTCGCCCATCGCCATCGCCTCGCCGGTGTTGACGTCGAAGCTGGTCGCGGTCACGGCGGCGTCGGCCACCGGCACCTGCCACGGGCCGACCATCTGATCGCGCGCGACCAGGCCGCCGACGGTGCGGTCGCCGATGGTGATCAGGAAGGTCTTGTCGGCGACGGCGGCAGGCGCAGCACGCGGCGCGTCGCCTCGCGCCAGGTCGAATCGCGTCGGTGGCGAACGGCGCGCTGCGGCAGCGCGCACGCGCGCGCCGTTCGCGCGTCATGCGCGGCGGCTTGCCGAGCAGCACCGCCAGCGGCAGGTCGATGGGCCGCGCGCGCCGCAGTGCGGCGTCGTCCTCGACCACCAGGCGCCCGTCGTCGGTGGCCTGACCGACGCACGGCGTACGGGCAGCGCTCGCGCGCGCGCAGACGCCTCGAACGCGTGCCAGCCGCTCGGGGGCGATCGCCAGCACGTAGCGCTCCTGCGCCTCGTTGCACCACAGCTCCAGCGGCGACATGCCCGGGCTCGTCGCTGGGGATCGGCGCGCAGCGCGAATGCGGCGCCGCGCCGGCTGTCGTGGACCAGCTCGGGCAGCGCGTTCGACAGCCCGCCCGCGCCGACGTCGTGGATGGAGACGATGGGGTTGTCGGCGCCCAGCGCCGCAGCAGCGATCGATCACCTCCTGGCAGCGCCGCTGCATCTCGGCGTTGTCGCGCTGCACCGACGCGAAATCCAGGTCCTCGTGCGACGCGCCCGACGCCACCGACGACGCCGCGCCGCCGCCCAGGCCGATCAGCATCGCCGGACCGCCCAGCACGACGAGCGGCGCGCCGGGCGGGATCTCGCCCTTCGGTCACGTGCTCGGCGCGGACGTTGCCGAAGCCGCCCGCGAGCATGATCGGCTTGTGGTAGCCGCGCACCTCGCGCGCTGCCCGGCGGGCCGCGTCGACCTCCAGCTCGAAGCGTGCGGAAGTAGCCGCACAGGTTCGGGCGGCCGAACTCGTTGTTGAACGCGGCGCCGCCCAGCGGGCCGTCGAGCATGATCTCCAGCGCGCTGGCGATGCGCTCGGGCTTGCCGTGGTCCTTCTCCCACGGGCGCACCGCGCCCGGCAGGCGCAGGTTCGACACCGAGAACCCGGTCAGCCCCGCCTTGGGCTTGCGCGCCGCGCCCGGTGGCGCCCTCGTCGCGGATCTCGCCGCCCGAGCCGGTCGCCGCGCCCGGGAAACGGCGAGATGGCGGTCGGGTGGTTGTGGGTCTCGACCTTCATCAGGATCGTGCATCGGCTCGCGTGTGCGCGCGCGTAGACGCCGGTCGCGGGGTCGGGGAAGAAGCGGCCGGCGACGGAGCCCTCGATGACGGCGGCGTTGTCCTTGTAGGCGGAGAGCACGCCGGCCGGGCTGGCCTCGGTGCTGCGGCGGATCATCTGGAACAGCGACTGCGGCTGGCGCTGGCCGTCGATGACGAAGTCGGCGTTGAAGATCTTGTGCCGGCAGTGCTCGCTGTTGGCCTGCGCGAACATCATCAGCTCGACGTCGGTGGGGTCGCGCCCCAGCGTCGCGGTAGGCGTCGGCCAGGTAGTCGATCTCGTCGGGCGACAGCGCCAGGCCGAGCCTGTCGTTCGCCGCGGCCAGCGCGTCGGCCGCGGCGGCGCCCAGCGCGATGCGCCGCGAGCGGCCGGGGCGCGGCGTGGTCGAACAGGCGGATCGCCTTGCCGACGTCGTCGAACACCGACTCGGTCATGCGATCGTGCAGCGCGCGGCGCAGCGCCGCCTCGTCGGCGACCTCGCCGACGACGACGTAGATGATGCCGCGCTCGATGCGGCGCACGCGCGTCAGGCCGCAGCTGCGCGCGATGTCGGTCGCCTTGGACGACCACGGTGAGATGGTGCCGATGCGCGGCACGACGAGCATCCGCCGCCCGAACGCGACCGTGGCGCGGCCGGCGCTGTCCGAGGACGGCCGCGGGCCGTACTTCAGCAGCCGCTCGAGCACGCGCGCCTCGTCGCCGGTCAGCGCGCCGTCGACGTCGATGAAGTGCACCCAGGACGCGTTGAGCGCGCGAATACCCGGGTTGGTGCGCCGGACCAGCGTCAGTCGTTTTTGCTGCCGAGCTTCGGTAAAGGCAGAGCCGCCAGAGATCTCGATCATCTAAACAGGCGGAGCCTACAGGCTCCGCCCGGGCGTGTCGACGCGCGTGGCTACGGGTCGTCGGGGTTGATCGGGGGCGGCGGCGGGGGCGGCGGCGGCGGGCACGGCCGGCGCCGGCACCGAAACGGGCGGCGGCATGGGCGCCGTGCCCGGCAGCGGGATCGGCGGCGTCATCGGCGTGCCGGTGTCGATCTGCACGCACGACGACAGGTCGAAGAACATGAACTCCAGCGCCTTCTCCTGCGCGCGACAGGTCCATGGGGCCGGTGCAGCCGCCCGGGAAGCCCGGCGCGCGGGGTGCGAGCTGTCGCCCGCTGCCGAGTCGACGACGTGCACGTCGGTGAACACGACGCGCCCGCACTGGTTCGCGGCCGAGGTCTCGACCGGCGTGTTGAACGTCAGGTACTGGCGTGGTCGCCGGGCTGGTCGGTGTAGATCCAGCGCCGCGCCGGCCGACGACACGGCGTCGACCGAGTGCTGGCCGTTGACGCAGCGGGATCTGGCCGCGCGTCGTCGACGCGTTGTTGGCGACCAGCCAGTCGGCCAGCGCCGCGCCCTTGGGGAACGACGTGTCGACGGTGCCGGTGATCGGCGTCGGCAGGTCGTCGCCCACGCCGATCCACGGTCGCGGTCGCCGGCCACGGCGGCAGGCCCTGGCGGATCCAGACCGAGTGCAGGTGGTCGGCGAAGATGCGGCCGCCGTTGTCGGCGTAGCGCTTCATGTTGCCGAGGTAGGGCATCTTCGCGCTCTCGAGCTGCGAGCCCTCGCACTGCAAGATGACGATGTCGTAGCCGAGCATCTTGTTGTAGTTCGCGAACAGCGTCGAATACGCGTTGGCGAACGTCGCCCCCGACATCAGCCGGATCGGCGCCCATGCTGCCGCTGTCGGTGCCGCCGACGTACATGTGGACGCGGCCGCTGCCGCTGTCGTTGGTGAACTCGCTGTCGGCGATGCCGAGCTTGCGCAGCAGACAGTCGAGCGCGTCGGAGTGCCCGGTCGACAGCGCGATGCGCGGCATGTGCACGTGCCGGGCGCGTCGCCGGGCGCGCGGTCGTTCATGCTGCGCGGCAGCCGCATCGTGGCGGCGTCGGTGAACGCGTTGTTCCCGCACTTCGTCACCGTCGGCAGGATGATCTTGCGCCGCCACTTGCCGATCTGGATCACCAGCGGGATGTTGGTGCCCGACGGCGCGTTCATCATCTTGAACGTTCCCGTTCGCGTCGGTCAGCGCCGCGGCGACCGGCTGGCCCGAGATCGGCGAATCGCAGCGATCGCACGTCGCGCCGGTGGGGATGGGGCCGAGCGCCGTGTTGGGCACGTAGACCAGCGACGTTGTAGAGCGGGATCTTGCCCGCCGGATCGAAGACGCGCCCGCTGATCGTCGTGCCGGTGCCCGCGGCGCACTCGCCGGGCTTGTCGATCTGGCACTGCAGGTTCGTGCACGGGCCGGGGCCGGTCGACGGGCAGACGTGCGCCATCGCGCCGGTGCCGCACGGCATGCCGTTGGCGCACGCGCCGCAGTCGATGGTGCTGCCGCAGTTGTCGCCGACGACGCCGCAGTACTGGCCGCCCATCGGCGTGCACGACAGCCGGTTGGGGCAGTTGGCCGGCGACGCGCCGCACACGTTGGGCAGGCCGGCGCCGCCGCAGGTGAACGGCGCGGTGCAGCCGCCGCAATCCAGCGTGCCGCCGCAGCCGTCGCCGATCATGCCGCAGTACTTGCCGCCGCCCGCCGTGCTGCACGTCAGCGGCGTGCAGTTGGCCGGGACGCAGATGCGGCCGCGAACAGGTCTGGCCGGCCGGGCACGCGCCGCAGTTCAGCGCCCGCCCGCAGCCGTCGCCGATCGTGTCGCAGTACTGGGTCGGTGCCGGCCGTGCAGGTGCGCGCCGGGCAGGTCGGGCCCGCCGACGCACAGGCCACCGCTGGTGCCGCCGCCCATGTCGCACGTGTTGTCGCCCGAACAGGCGCCGCACTCGAGCGCCTGGCCGCGGCAGCCGTTGCCGATCCTGCCGCAATACGTGCCGCCCGGGGGCGTGCAGGTGACGGTCGGCGTGCACGCCGCATCGGGGCCGCCCGTGCCGGCGATGCCGAACGAGCCGCCGAGCCCGGTCGCGCCCGCGGCGCCGGTGATCACCGGCCGATCAGCGCCCGCGTCGACGGCGCCGAGCCGCCGCGCCGGCCGCGCCCGTCGGCGTCGCCTTGACGCCCGCCGAGCAGCCGAGCGCCGGCGGCCAGCGCGACGCCGACGGAGACGACGGCGAGCGCGCTATTTGGGATCCTCGACATGGAGCTGCTCCTTCGTGATCGCGTCCGGCGGGATGTGATCAATTGCTGCCCGCGGTCCACTCGATGGCCGCGCTGAGCAGCTTGAAACCTTCGATGGTCAGGGACTGAACGACGTCCGTCTTGAACCCGAGCGCGACGCGACGGCCGGCCGCCGTGCCGGTCATCAGGGCCGCGCCCTTCTCGTAAGCGAAGTCGATCACCTGCGTGGGCTGGCCCATCAGCGATGCGACACGGATGGGCGAGCCCGCGGGCGTCCCCCAGTAGAGGGACGTGCTGCGGGAATCCAGGATCACCTTGAAGCTGGTGCCGGTGGTCAGGTCCGAGACCAGCGGCGATCGTCACGTCGACCAGCGTCGCCATCGTCGTGCTGCCGACCGTCCCCTTGCCCGACGACGATCGTGATCCAGCCGAGGTTCGAATAGGCGGAGTTGCCGAACACGATCATCGGCTGCGGGATGTCCTTCCAGATCGGGACGAAGTCGCCGGCGCCGACGCCCGACGAGACGAGGACGACGTGCTGTCCGGTCGCCAGCGACGCCGGGCCGGTGCGGCGGCGCGAGCGTGACGACCATGCCGCGCCCCTCGAGCGTCTGCTTCAGGATCGTCGTCGCCGTCGTCGAGGCTGCCGGGGTCGTCGACGACGAACAGCGCCTTGCGGCCGTTGAGGTTCACGGGGCCGCCGGGGTCCCGGCGGTGCCGTCGTGCCCGCGGCGCCCGTCGTCCCGGCGGCGCCCGTGGTGCCGCCGCGGCCCGCCGTGCGTCGTGCCCGCGGCGCCGTCGTCCCGCCCGCGACGCCGGTCGTCCCCCCGCGGCCCGCCATGCTGCCGGCCACGCCCGTCGTGCCGGCGACGCCGGCGTGCCTGCCGCGCCGGCGGTGCCCGGTCGTCCCGGCGACGCCCGTCGTGCCCGCGACGCCGGTCGTCCCCGCGACGCCCGTCGTACCTGCGACGCCCGTGGTGCCCGCCGCGCCGGCGGCGCCGCTGCTCCCCGCGGCCTGGCCGCCGCTGCTACCGGCGGTTCCCGGCGTGGGTCCGCCCGTCACCTCGGCGGCACACGCCAGCAGAGGCAACAGCGCCACGAGTCCCAGGCAACGGCGAGCGACACCCGTCATGCCGGAGGGAGTGTCCGCAGCCCTTCGGCGCGGCGCACGCCGCGCGGACAGTTTGCGCACATGTCCGGGGGCGCTAGAACCGTGTTGTTGAAAATGTCGATGACGAAACCGAGGGCGCCCCCCCATCTGCACGCGGGTCGTGACCCGGGGCGACGGGGTCGAGGCGTGGCACCACGCGTGCGTGGCGGTGGTGGACGCGGCCGGGCGCGTGACCCACGCGCTGGGCGATCCGGAGCTGGTCACGTTCACGCGATCGGTGATCAAGCCGCTGCAGGCGCTGCCGCTGGTGCAATCGGGCGCGTGCGACACGCTGGGCATCGACGACCGAGGCGCTGGCGCTCGCGGCGGCGTCACACAACGGCGACGACAGCCACCGCGCCGTCGCTGAACGGCTGCTCGCGGCGGCGGGCGCGGGCGCGGACGCCCTGCGCTGCGGAGCGCACTGGCCGATCGGCATGCGCGCGGCGGGGCGCTTTCCGCTGCGCGGGCGAAGACAGAGATCCGCTGCGCCACAACTGCTCGGGCAAACACGCCGGCTTCCTCGCCGTGGCGCGCGTGCTGGGCGTCGCGCCCGAGAACTACCTCGACCCCGACGCGGCCGTGCAACGGGCGGTTCGGCGCGCGGTCGCGGACGCGTGCGAGATCGACGAGGCGCAGCCTGCTGACCGGCATCGACGGCTGCAGCGCCCCGAACTTCGCGCTGCCGCTGTCGGCGCTGGCGCGCGGCTTCAAGAACCTGGCGACCGCGCCGCGGAGACTCGGCGCTGGCGCGCGTGCGCGCCGCCATGCAGGCGCACCCGGAGATGGTGTCGGGCGAAGGGCGCTTCGACCTGCAGATGCAGCGCGCGTTCGGCGCGCGCGTCGTCTGCGAAGGGCGGCGCCGAGGCGCTGCAGGCGATCGGGTTCTCGGACCCGCGCGATCGGCATCGTCGTCAAGGTGATGGACGGCGGCGACCGCGCGCTGGCGCCGATCTGCATGGCGGTGCTCGCGCAGCTGGGACTCGTCGGCGACCCGCTGCCCGCCGCGCTGGCGGCGCGCGTGCGGCCGACGATCAAGAACTACCGCGGCGTCGAGACGGGCGCGGTCACGGTCACCGAAGGGGTGAAGCTGGCACGCCTGTGACCCGCGACCGCCGGCGGGTGCCAGCCCTCGGGCGAGGGCCTCGACGACCGCGCGCACGTCGGCCAGCGTGTGGTGATTGTTGAGCATGATGCGAATGGCGCCGCGTCCGGCGGGCACCGCGGGAAACACGGCGACGTTGACGAAGTGTCCGTCCGCGATCAGGCGCGCGGCGAGCCGCATGGTCCGATCTTCGTCGCCCACCGGCACCATGCGAATCGGCGTCACGTCGCGGGACAACACGTCCACGCCTTCGCGCGCGGCGCGGTCGTCGAACTCGGCGATGCGTTCGCGCAGGCGCTCCTGCAGCGGCGGCAGCTCCGGCGACAGGTGCAGCTGGGCCGACGCCGCGCACGCGCCGAGCTGGGCGGGCTGAAGCGGGCCGGAGAAGATCAGCGTGCTCCCGCAATGCAGGACACGCTCGGCCAGCTCGGCGTTGGGAAACACCAGCGCGCCGCCGCACGCCGCGAACGCCTTGGACAGCCCCAGCACCACGATCATGCGTTCGTGCAGGCCCTTGCCGTCGCCGAGCACGGTGCCCGAGCCAAATCGTCCCGACCAGCCGACGCCGTGCGCGTCGTCGACGTAGGCGGACAGGGCGGGCACGCGATCGAGCACGCCGCGCAGCGCCTCGACGTCGAGGATCGACCCGTGCATCGAATACACGCCGTCACACAGGTAGAAGACGCGCTTGTGCCGGGCCGCCAGCGCCCGCGCCCGACGTTCCAGGTGGCCCAGCCCGGCGTGGCCGACGCTGTTGCAGACGATGCCGCGCCCGCGCAGCGTGGGCAACACGGCGTGCACGCTGCTGTGCACGTGCAGGTCGTAGAGCACCGCATCGTCGTCGTCGATCAGCACCGGCAGCGCGGACAGGTGCGCCAGCGACGTCGTCTGTGCGAGAACGACCGGGTAGCCGCCCGTGATCTCGCTCAGCCGCTGCTCGCAGTGGCGATAGAGCGGCGCCGCCACGTAGGCGCGCGACGACGAAAACTGCGTCCCGTAGCGCATCACCGCGTCGCACGCCGCCGCCTTGAGCCGCACGTCCATCTCCAGGCCGAGATACGAGCAGCTGCCGTAGTTGACCAGGCCGCGACCGCCGAGCGTGACGATTCGCCCGTCGAAGCGCGCGTCCTCGGCAATGAGGTGCAGCGAGGCCGCGCGCCTTCATCGAACGGATGGTCGACTCGAACGCGAGGCGGCTGGACTCTGAACCGGCGCGAACCGGCACTGGCGACTGGAGCATCGATCCCCCTGCACCATGGAGTGCGCCCACGGGCACTCCGTGGGGAACATTTTTCTCAGGGGCAGAGATTCACGCGATACGGGGTCATCTGGTTGCCGTCGGGGCCGGGGTTGTGGCTGCCGGCGCCGACCTCGCATTCGGTGGCGCGGCGTGCCGTTGCCGATCTGGCCTTCGACGTTGCGTCCCCAGCAGTGGACCGACGCATCGGCGGCGCGGATCACGCATGCGTGCTCGTGGCCGAGGGCGATGTCCTTGGTGGCGCCCATGTCGAAGCCGGTCGGAACAGCGGGCGCGTCGGACGTGTAGTTCCGGCGATCGCCGGCGGTGCTGCCGTTGTCGTCGGGCGGGTTGTTGTCGCCGAAGCCGCCGCAGATCGCCGAGTGCCAGAGCATGACCCGGCCGGTGCGCGACACGGCGCCGATCAGGTGGTGCTGGGCGTTGAACATGTCGACCTGCTGGCCGCCGAGGTTCATGGCGCGGAACGCGCTGCCGTTGTGCGACGTACCAGCCGCGGCCGTCGGCGCCCGCGACCATGACGTCCTCGGGATCGCCGAGCACGTTGTGATCGCGCCGCAGGCCCTACCTTGACCGCATCGGTGACGCCGGTCATCGCGCGGGGCGCGGCGTCGTCGGTCTTGCACATCACGGTGCCGCCCGACTTCACGACGCAGACGGTGCGGAACTCGAGGTCCAGGTGGACGACGTCGGTGCCGAATCCGGTGATCGTCGTCGGCTGGGTGTTGGCGTAACCCCAGCAACTGACGCTGCGATCGGACTTGCGCAGCACGCAGGCGCTGGTGTCGACGATCATCTGGCTCCAGTCGCTTCCGAACACGTCGAAGGCGCGCGGATCCCTGACGTTGGTCCAGCCGGCGCCGTCGTCGAACGTGCCCCAGCACATGACGGCGCCGCTGGTCTTGGTCACGCACGCAGACGTGGTGGCCCACCATCAGGTCGACGTTGTCCTTGCCGGCTGCGGTCACGAGCAGCGGCGTCAGCTGCCGGCTGGCGGCGCCCGTTGCCCACCTGGGCTTGCGCGTTGCTGCCCCAGCAGCGCACCGATCCGTCGCCGGCCAGCGCGCAGCTGTGCATGTCGCCCGCGCCCACGCGCGCGGCCTTGCAGGGATCACCCGACAGCGCGCCGCCGGCGCCGCTCGCGCCGCCCGCAGATCCGCCTCGACCTGACGCCCCCGCGCACCGGTTGCCCTCCAGCCCCGCCCCTGCCCGATCCTCCGGCCGTACCGCCAACACCTGACACGCCAGCGACGCCCGTGCCCGCGGCGCCGCCTGCGCCCGAAGCGCCTGCGCCCGCCGAACCCGAGGCGCCGGCGACGCCGAGCCGCGCCACCGACGGCACCGCCACCCGCGCCGGCAACGCCGGTCGCCCCCGCAGCGACCGCCGCTGGCGCCGCTGTTTCCCGCGGCGCCCACGCCCGCTCCCCCCGACGCGCCGCCCGCGCCGGTCACCCGCGGCTCCTGTCTGGTTCGACGGAGCGTCCTGGCCCGCGCAGCCCGTGAACATGGCCAAGGCAAGCACAGTCGACGCGGCGCGCCCCCGTGCTGGTTCTCACGCCTGGCTGGATGTGGAGAGCGCGGCTTTCCTTCAGCGCATGCGCAGAGCGCGTCAGCGCATGCGCGGAGCGCGTCAGCGCATGCGACTGACCAGCGCGGTCAGGTTCGCCTCGCGGATCAGATCGCGGACCAGGTCCGCGACCGCAGCGGCGCCGGCGGCGTTGGTGTGGGTCGCGTCGGTGCCGAGCGCGTGGTACGGCTGCCAGCCGTTGCGGCCGAGCTGATTCAGCCAGGCCGTCGAGCGCGCGGTGAGATCGAGGACGGGGACGTTCTGCTCGACGCCGACCTGTTTGATGATCTCGGGCAGGTTCGCGCCGGTGTTGTTGATGTGCTGCGCGGACAGCGTCGCGCCGGAGAACGTCGCGCGCGCCTCTGGCGTCAGCAGCACCGGGAACGCGCCCTTCGCCTTCACGCCGGTGACCATGCGCGTGATGTTGTCGTGGAACGCGGTCGCGGTGACGTCCTTGTCGTTGTGCCCGAACTGGATGAACGTCCAGTCGCCCGCTTTCAGGCGCGAGTTGATCGCGCCGAACAGGCTGCCGCTGCCCGCGAAGCTGCCCGAGCTCTCGCCCGAGTCGGCGTAGTTCGCGACCGACACCGGATAGTCGAAGTAACGGGGAAACATCTGTCCCCAGCCGGCGTACTCCGGATCGGATTGGTCGCAGACCGTGGAATCGCCGGCGAGATAGATGACGAGCGGCGCGGTCGCGGCGGCGTAGCCGATCGACTGCAACGCGGGCGGCGCGCCGGCGCTGCCGGCGAAGTATGAGATCGAGGCCGGCGGTTCCGGCAGGCACGGCCTGGATCGGTTGCCCTTCCGGCTGGCGAACGTTGACGGTGAACGTGAGACGACGGGTGACTCCCGCGGCGGTCGCGACGGGGTCGAGCATCGCGCGCAACGTCTCGGCCTGCGTGACGGTGGTGGCGGCGGCCGCGCCGCCGAGCACGACGGTCACGTCGTAGTTGCCCGGCTGGCCGCCGAAGTGACAGGTGATCGGATCCGTCCCGGTGCAGCGCATGCGCGTCGCCGTGTCGGGCGCTGGACCGACGCCGCCCGCGGCGCCGCCAGCGCCCGCGCTCCGCGGCAGCGCCCGCGGCACCACCTCTGCCACCGGTCGCGCCGCCGCTGCCCGAGGAGCCACCCCGACCGCCGCTGGCGCCGCCCGCGCCGGCCGGACCGCCGCTCGCGCCTCCGCGGCCCGCGCTCCCACCAGCGGCGCCCGCGCTGCCACCACTGGCGCCGCCCTGCCCTGAGGCGCCGCCGCCGCGCGCCGCCCGCGATGCCGCCCACCCCTCCCCCGCTTCCGCCGCCAACGCTGCCCCCACTTCCGCTGGCGCCCGCTCCACCGCTGGCCCCCGCGCCGGTGCCGCCGCTCCCGCCCGCTCCAGCAGCGCCCTGATCACCGCCGGAGCCCGCGGCCCCCGACGGCACGCCGTCTTCATTACCTGGGGCGCAGGCCGTAAGGCCGCAGAACAACGCGGCACACGCCGCCACACGGCGATCGGTGCATCCCCATTTGTGTCGCGACGCTGCCGCCGCTTCACTTCGCGTGCGCGATCAGCCACGCCGACGCCGCCTCGCGCTGGGCGTCGGCCAGGGTCGCGCAGCGCAGCGCGGCCTCGACCGACTGGCGCAGGTCCTTGTCGACGCCCTCGAGCTTGGCGGTGCGTGCGGTCATGAAGGTTTCGAAGGCGCGCACGCGGCTCGCGTCGCACAGCGCGGTGACGGCGTTGAGCAGCCGCCCGACGGCGGCCGCCGGAATCTTCGGCACGAGCTCGTCCAGGTGCACCTGGAGCCACGCCAGCGTCACGTCGCGGCTCGCCCGCCGCATCGCCATCGCCGGAAACAGGTAGCGCACGTCCTGCGCCTTGATCGTGCCGTCGAGGACCAGCGCCAGCGTGCGTTCGACCAGCACGTGGTCGTCGAAGCCGGTCAGCCCCGACAGCGCCAGCAGGCGCGCCTCCGGCGTGGGCGGGTTCTTGAGCACGGCGACCATCTGCTCCCACAGCGCAGCGTCGCCGCGCTTGGCGGCGAGCGGCAGCGCGATGCGGGCCAGGTCGCTGCTCACGCCGCCTGCGGCGTTCGGCGCCGCCAACCACTTGCGCGCGAGCTTGTCCGCCTCTGCCAGCACCGCCTTGTCTTCGCCCAGCTCGCCGAGCACCAGCAGGATGGCCTCGCGCGTGAAGTGGTCGTCGTCGCTCTCGTTCGGCGGATCACGCCAGCCGAGGCGCCGCGCCGTCGGTCCGCCCAGCTCGCGCACGAAGCGCGCGAACGCCGGCCGCGCGGCGTCGGACACCAGCCCGCGATCGATCGCCCACAGCACATCGATCACCTCGGACCAGACCAGGCGGCTCTGCTCCTTGGGCAACTTCGCCAGCAGCGCCAGCAGATCGGACGCCGGCAGATCGCCGCTGCGCACGGCGGCGATCGCGTTGCTGACGACGCCGAAGCGCTCGCGCTCGGGCAACCGGGGCAACGCGCGCGCGAGCGGCGCCAGCGCCTCGGGCGTCAAGCGCACGCGGTAGTAGCCGTCTTCACCGGCGTTCGCGTAGACGAACGCCGGACAGCCGGCGGCGCCGGCGAGCTCGACGCGCGCGTCGCGCGTCTCGAGCAGCGTGCACTGTCGGGAGAGCTTCGCCCCTCCCTGCGCAGGAGACACCAGACAGATGGGGAGCTGCCACAGCTTGACGCTCGCCTCCGCCTTGCGGTCCAGCGGCAGATACTCGCGCTGCGTGATGCGCACGGCGGGCTTCCGCCCGGGGACGCAGTCCAGCGCGGCGTCGACGGTCGGGAAGCCGGTCTGGGTCGTGAACGTCTGCATCACGGGCGCGACCGGGCGGCCGCCGCTCGCCTCGGCGAGCGCCGCGTAGAGATCGTCGGCGGTCGCGCTCCCCCACGCGTGGCGCGACAGGTAGCGGCGAACGCCGTCGCGAAACGCCTCCTCGCCCAGCCACGCCTCGGTCATCGCCAGCACCGCCCGCCCCTTGCTGTACGTGACGCCGTCGAACGCCTCCAGCGCCTCGCTGGTGCTGCGCACGGGGTTGCGGATGCGGCGCGCGGTCGACAGCGCGTCTTCGTTCATGACGCGCGACTTGCTGAACAGCGCCTGCTTGCGCGCCCCGGTCATCGGCCGCTGCTCGTCGACGACTCTTGTCGGCCATCCAGGTCGCGAACGCCTCGTTCAGCCACAGGTCGTCCCACCACGCCATCGTGACCAGGTCGCCGAACCACTGGTGCGCCAGCTCGTGCGCGATGATGCTCGCCGATGCGAGGCGCGCCGCGCGCGACGCGCGCTCGTCCAGCAGCAGCCGCTCCTCGCGGAACGTGAGCAGGCCGGCGTTCTCCATCGCGCCGGCGCCGAAGCTGGGGACGGCGACGAGATCCAGCTTGCCGTAGGGGTAGGCGCGCATGAAGTAGCGCTGCAGCGGCCCCATCTGCCCCAGCGTCGTCGTCATCGCGTACGACGCGAGGTCGGCCTTCCCCTCGGTGGCGATGAGGCGCACCGGGAGATCTGATGCCGCGCCCGCCATGACGTCGAACGTCCCGACCGCCAGCGCGACCAGATAGGTCGGCAGCGGCGGCGACGACACGAACTCGAAGCGCACGCGCCCGCTGTCCGGCTGCGGCTGGCGGCGGCGTTCCTTCATGTTCGCGAACGCGACTGAACTGGCGGGGACGGTGATCGCGACGTCGAACGGCGTCTTGAATCCAGGTTCGTCGAAGCACGGGAACGCGCGGCGCGCGTCGTTGGGCTCGAACTGCGTGAACGCGTACCACGCGCCGCGCTCCTGCACGCGGTACAGGCCGCGCATGTTGCTGCCGAACGGGCCGTCGTACGTGATGTCCAGCTCGCCTTCGCCGGCGACGACCGGCTGGTCGAACGCCAGCGTCAGCTCCTCCGGCTCGCCCTTCGACCCCGCGCCGTGGCGCAGCGCCGTCGCCGCCGTCAGCTCACCCTGGGGCGCGTGCAGCGTCGCGCGCCGGATGTCCAGCCCGCGGGCGTGCAGCACGATCACGCGCGTCGGCGCCGCGACCTTGACCTTGATGCGCGCGCGGCCGGAGAAGCGCGGCGTCGCGGGGTCGACCATCAGGTCGAGCGTGTAGTGCAGCGGCCGCACTTCGGGCGGCAGCCGGCCGTCCGCGCGCGGCGACGGCACGACCACGGCGGCGGCACCAGCGTCCGTGGCCGCGGGCGACGAGCCGCGATTGCAGCTCGGGACCACCAGGGCGAGCGCGGCCAGCACGGTAGCGACGGGCGTCTTCACGCGCACCGCTACCTATACCTCCAATCACTCCGGGCGCCCAGATTCACCGTCGGAGGCTTGACGCGTGCGGGGAGAACCTTACGTTCGCCCCAATTGATCTTGTACAGGACGGCGTGACAGCCATGACGCCAGCAGCAATCAACCCACCCGATACGGGGCCCGCCAAGGTGCTCCCCCCCTCCCCCGCCGAGCCGGCTCTGATCCTCCTCGTCGAGGACGACTTCATGCTGAGGGGGTCGCTGGCCGCCGTCCTCAAGGAGGAAGGCTACAAGGTGGAGAGCGCGGCGAACGCGCTCGATGCCCTGCGGCGTCTCGAGCGCCGGCCCAAGCCGTCGCTGATCCTGCTCGACATCATGCTTCCGTACATGGACGGCCTGGAGTTCCGCGCCGTCCAGCGGTCGACGCCCGACATGGCCGATATTCCGGTAATTGTCATCACCGCGGTGGGTGTGCGGCCGGACATCGCCGCGGAGCTGGACCTTCGACAGTCGTTCTTCAAACCGCTCGAACGCCCCCGACTGCTCGATGCGATCCGGCGGCACTGCGCGCCGATCACGGGCTGATGCGCCCGCGGTATGACCAGAGGTGACGACGCCACATCCCCGGGGGCGCAGGTGGGCGTCCTCGTCGTCGACGACTACCCGCACAACCGGATCGCGCTCGAAGCGCTGCTGACCCCGATCGCGGCCGTCACGACCGTCGACTCCGGCGAGCGCGCGCTCGCGGAGATCGGCCGCAGGGACTTCGCGGTCGTCGTGCTCGACGTGCACATGCCGCGCATGAATGGCGTCGAGGTCGCACGCCGCATACGCGCCGGCAGCCACAATGCGCAGGTCCCGATCATCTTCCTGACGGCGATGGACAGCGACACCGCCCAGGTCCTGGAGGGCTACGCGGTGGGTGCGGTCGACTACCTTCGCCGGCCGTTCGAGTCGGTCATCCTGCAATCAAAGGTGGCGGTGTTCGTCGAGCTGTACCAGCGTCGCGAGCAGGCGAAGCGCGAGGCGGCCGAACGCGCCCGGCTGGAGGCCGAGCGGGCCGCCGCCGAGCGGGCGAGCCGGCAAAAGGATCGATTCCTGGCCGCGCTGAGCCACGAGCTGCGCACGCCGCTGACGTCGATCCTGCTCTGGTCGGACATGTTGCTCAACAAGCCGCTGTCGGGGGAGACGTCCCGTCGCGGTATCGAGACCATCGACCTTTGCGCCCGCCACGAAGCCCGTCTGGTGGACAACGTGCTGGAGATGAGCCGACTCATCACCGGCGTCACGACGCTCGATCGGGCGGCGGTCGACTTTGGCGAGCTGGTCGGCGAGGCGGTGGCGGAGATCGCCGGGCTGGCGGGCGAACGCGGGGTTAAGGTCACCTGCGACGCCGAAGCGCAACAAGTGGTCCGGCGTCGCCGATCGCGGGCGCCTGCGCCACGTCCTTTACAACCTGCTCGAGAACGCCGTGAAGTTCACCCCCAGCGGCGGCCACGCCGATGTCACGCTGGAGGCCAGCGATGCGGGGCTTGCGATCCGCGTCAGCGACACGGGGCTCGGCTTTCCAGCCGACAAAGCCTCGACGCTGTTCCGGCGCTTCGAGCAGGGCGACCCGACCTCGACACGGCTGCGCGGCGGACTGGGGATGGGCCTGGCGCTGGCGCGGGCTCTGATCGAGCTACACGGCGGCGCCGTCACGGCGACCAGCGACGGCATCGGCCACGGCGCCACGTTCACGATCACCTTGCCTGACGCGCAGTACACCCCCACCGCTGCCGGCGACCAGTCATGACGCCGCCGTCCAGCGTCACCAGCCGAGCGGATCGACGTCGACATACTGGCGGTCGACGACACCCCGGCGAACCTCGTGGCGCTCGATGCCGTGCTGGCCAAGCCCGACGTCAACGTTGTTCGGGCCACGTCGGGAGCCCAGGCGCTGGCGCTGTTGCAAGCGCGCGAGTTCGCGGTGGTGATCCTCGACGCCCAGATGCCGATCATGGATGGCTTCGAGGTGGCCCGCCGCATCCGGAGCAGCGGGATACGTGGCACGACGCCCATCATCTTTCTGACGGCGTTCAACGTATCGGCAGAAGAGGTGCATCGCGCGTACGCCAGCGGCGCCGTCGATTTCGTCGTCAAGCCGTTCGACCCGGACATCGTGCGTTCCAAGGTGGCGGTGTTCGTCGATCTGTTTCGCAAGAGCCGCCAGGCGCAGGCCGCGGCCGCGATGCGCGCGCGCATCGAGCGAGAGCGCGCCGAAGCCACGGCGCGCGAGGCCGAACACGAGCGACTCGCTCGGCTGAAAGACGAGTTCCTGGCCACGCTGGCACACGAGCTGCGCACGCCGCTGACGTCGCTGGTGGTGGCGGCGGATACGCTGCAGCAGGTTCCCGTGCAAGACCCCAAGCTGACGCGGCTGCACGGTCTCATTCGTGGGCAACTGGCCCACCTCGCCCGCCTGGTCGAGGACTCGCTGGAGGTCGCGCGATTCACGCGCGGCAAGATCGTCCTGCGGCCCGAGAACATCGACCTGCGTGACGTCATCCAGCGGGCGATCGAGCTCAGCCAGGCAGCGATCGACGCGCAGGGCGTTGCGCTGGAGGTGGCCGCCCCCTCCGAGCCCGTGCCCACGCGCGCCGACCCGGTGCGCCTGGCGCAGGTGACGTCGAACCTGATCATCAACGCCGCCAAGTTCAGCAACTGGGGCGGACGGGTCGCCGTCGGCCTGGAGGTGAGCGAGCGCCAGGCCGTCATCACGGTCCGCGACTGGGGCCGCGGCATCCCGCCTCCCGACCTGGAGAGGATCTTCGAACCCTTCGTCCAGTCCGAGGCGAGCGACACCTGGCGCGGGGGGCTCGGCATCGGATTGGCGCTGGTGAAGAAGCTGGTCGCGCTTCACGGCGGCAGCGTCCGCGCCGCAAGTGCGGGCAGCGGACACGGGGCCCAATTCGTGGTGACCCTGCCGCGCACCGCCACGGCCGTCGCGATCGCGCACGCCGAGGTGGCGACCGCGCCGGAGATCCACACGCCATCCCGCGTGCTGGTCGTCGACGACAACTCGGAGGTGCGCAACGCCGTCGAGCTGTTCCTGCAGCTGGCGGGGCACTCGGTGACGACGGCGGACAGCGGCAGCGCGGCGCTGGTCGCGATCGCGCGCACTGACCCGGACGTGGTGTTGCTGGATATCGACCTGCCCGACCTCGATGGCTACACGGTCGCGAAGCAGGTCAGGGCGTCCAGGACGGATGCGCGGCCACGCCTGGTGGCGATGACCGGAATGGTGGGCGCCGGGGCCCGGGACCGGGCGCTGCAAACCGGGTTCGACGCCCACGTCCCCAAGCCGATCGACGGACGCACGCTGGTTCGCATCATGGAAGAGACCTGATCCACGAACCAGGAACTGCCTGCCGTCGCGGCGATCGAGATCTCGGCACCGAAAATCAGGGCTGGCCTTGATCGGCTCGAGCCGCCGTGATCACCTTTGCCCTCGCCTATGTTGGGCGAGAGGTTTGGTAGCTTCAAAGCCGTCGCCACGCTGGGCGCAGGCACGATGGGCGAAGTGTTCCTCGCCGAGCACCAGCGCATCGAACGCCGCGCCGCGATCAAGGTGCTCGTGCCCGAGGGGACACGCAATGCCGACATGATGAGGCGGTTCTTCATCGAGGCCCGCGCCATCTCGCTGATTCGCCACCCGGGCATCGTCGAGGTCTACGACTGCGACGTTCATCGCAACGGCCGCGCCTACATCGTGATGGAGTACCTCGACGGAGAATCGCTGGCCAGCCGCCTGGAGAAGACCCGCGCGTTGCCGTGGACGACCGCGTGTCGGATCGCGCGCCTGGTCGCCGACGCCATCGGCGCCGCACACGAAAAGAAGATCATCCACCGCGACCTGAAGCCGGGGAACGTCTTCCTGCTCGGCGGCGCGGACTGGCCGCAGCCGGCCGAGGTCAAGGTGCTGGACTTCGGGGTGGCCAAGCTCCTCGAGGGTGACGACGCCGGCGGGCCCGCGACGACAGCGGGTCACATCCTGGGAACGCCGGAGTACATGTCGCCCGAACACTGCAGCGGCGCCAGGGTCGACCATCGCTCCGACATCTATTCGCTCGGCTGCATGCTGTTCGAGATGGTCGCCGGCACGCCCATCTTCAGCGCCGCCAGCGTCCGTGACCTGCTGACCGCACAGAAGTTCCGGACGCCAGCCGGCGGTGTCGGAGCTGAACGCGGAAACGCCGCCGTGGCTGGACCGACTCGTGACGCGGATGTTGCGCAAGGATCCCGACCAGCGTCCCCAGACCATGGTCGAGGTTGCCCGAGACGCTCGCCGCCGCAGGTGACGCTCGGCCCGCGCGTCGCCGAGCGGTCAGCGACCGCCGAGCGATCCGATCATCGTCTAGTACAACTTTCTCTTACTGCCCCCTTTCGGCGGTCGATTGGTCGTTCACACATGAAGGATCGGTGTCGATCAGTAGTGATCAGCCGGTACCCCACCCGCGCGAGCAGCCAGCGCTGGACACCGGCGCCCGTATCGGCCGCTATCTGATCATCGAACGCGTCGGCAGCGGCGCGATGGGCGTCGTCTACGGCGCCTACGATCCGGAGCTCGATCGAAAGATCGCGCTCAAGCTGCTCAAGGGGAGCGAGGAGGGTCAGGAGGACGCGGCGCGCGCGCGGCTGCTGCGCGAGGCGAAGGCGATGGCGCGGCTGGCGCACCCGAACGTCATCGCCGTGCACGACGTCGGCATCTTCAACGGACAGGTGTTCCTGGCCATGGAGTTCCTGGGCGGCGGAACGCTCAAGAGCTGGCTCGGCGCTCGCCCGCGTCACTGGCGCGAGGTGCTGGATGTGTTCGTCGCCGCCGGGCGAGGGCTGGCGGCCGCGCACGCGGCGGGCCTGGTGCACCGCGACTTCAAGCCCGACAACGTGCTGCTCGGCAAGGACGGGCGCGCGCGCGTCGTCGACTTCGGCCTCGCGCGTGACGCCGCCAGCTCCGCCCCGGACGGTGCCGGCCCGAACGCGACGACGGCGCCGGAGCTGGAGGCCGCGAGCCATCCACCTGGAGACGTTGACCCGGACCGGCGCGATCATGGGCACGCCGGCCTACATGGCGCCCGAGCAGATCGCGGGCGACGCGACCGACGAGCGCACGGACCAGTTCAGCTTCTGCGTCGCGCTCTACGAGGCGCTCTACGGCGAGCGTCCGTTCCGGGGCGACTCGCTCCTGCGCCTGCTTCACAACGTGACCGAGGGAGTCCTGGAACCGACGCCCGAAGACCGTGAGCTGCCGGCGTGGATCCGTCGGGCCGTGCTGCGCGGGCTCAAGGCCGATCCCGCGCAGCGCTGGCCGTCGATGGCGCCGCTCATCGCGGCGCTGCAGGACGATCCGGCAGCGCGCCATCGCCGCCGGCTGATCACGGCGGCGGGCGTGGCCCTGGTCGTCGGCAGCGTCGTGACGGTGACGCAGGTGGTGCGCCACCGCCAGGAGGCGGTCGACCGGGAGGTGACCCGGCACCTGACCGACGCCACGCTGGCGGCACGCGCCGGGCGCGACAAGGCAGCGGAGCTGCGCGAGCTGCGGCGCCGGTCGTTCGCGGCATTCGACGCGCTCGAGCGCGCGCGCGGCGAGGAGCTGTGGCTCCAGGCGCTGGTGCTGGTCCCGGCCGCCGAGGGCGCGTTCCAGCGCGCCGAGCGCGCGTACGAGACGGCGCTCGTCCTCGACCCGGATCGCGCCGGCGCGCGGCGCGAGCTGACCGACCTGCTGTCCGAGCACATCCTGCTGGCGCGAGAGCTGCGGCGCGACGAGCAGGCGCGGGCGCTCGCCACCCTGCTGGAGCGTCATGACGACGGTGGGCGCAAGCGCGCGGAGCTGCGCCAGCGCGGCAGCCTGATGTTGCGCCCGGATCCGGCCGCGGCGTCGGCGGTGGTCCTGGTCGAGCGCTACCAGGAAGACCCCGGTAGCGGCAGGCGCGTGACTCAGCCGGTTTCGCCGGCGCCGGTCGCCGGCGTGGCTGCGACGCTGCCGCCCGGGTCGTACCGCGTCGTGGCCCGCGCGCCCGGATACCCCGATGCGATCCACACGTTCGAGCTCGCGGACGGCCAGGACGTCGACGTCCAGCTGCGCCTGCGACGCGCGCCGGGGATCCCGAACGACTTCGTCTACGTCCCGGCCGGCGACTTCTGGTTTGGCGACGCCGACGAGAGCCTGCGCACGAAGTTTCTCGACACCGTGCCCATCCACCGCAGGCGGACAGATGCCTTCCTGATCGCCCGCCACGAGACCACCTATCGCCAGTGGATCGAATTCCTGGACGCGCTGCCGCCGGGCGAACGGACGCGGCATGCGCCGAACGTATCGGCGCCGCTGAGGGGATCGCTGCGGCTCGGCGTGGTCGACGCAAGCTGGCAGCTCACCTTTCTGCCGACCACGCAGCGATACACGGCGCGCGCCGGCGATCCGTTCGTCTACGCGGGGCGAAGCCGGCGCGCCAAGCAGGACTGGCTGGACTTCCCGGTCGCCGGCACCGCCCCCGCCGACGCCGAGCGCTACCTGCGCTGGCTGCGCGACAGCGGGCGGGTGCCGGGCGCGCGCCTGTGCACCGAGCTGGAATGGGAGCGCGCCGCGCGTGGCGCCGACGATCGGGCCTACCCGCACGGCAACGATCTGGCGCTGGACGACGCGAACCTCGACGTCACTTACGGCCGCATCGACGCGGCGTTCGGCCCGGACGCGGTCGGCGCGCATCCGCTGTCGCGGAGCCCGTTCGGCGTCGACGACATGGCGGGCAACGTGTTCGAGCTGGTGCGCTCGTCGGTCGTCAAGGACGAGCTCGTCATTCGCGGAGGCGCCTACTATTTCGACTCGGCGACCTGTCGCCTGACCAACCGCAACGCGGTGCCGTCGACGTTCCGCGATGTGACCACCGGCATTCGTGTCTGCGCCACGCCCCAAGAGCAACCATGACGCGGCGGTGGGTCCCGTTGTTGTTGCTGCTCGCCCCCGTCGCCGCCGTGGGGGCGCCGGGCGGCCAGGGGATCTCGCCGCAGGGCATCTCGCCGCAAGGCATTTCCCCGCAGGGGATCTCGCCGCAGGGCATCTCACCACAAGGCATCTCGCCGCAGGGGATTTCACCGCAGGGCATCTCGCCGCAGGGCATCTCGCCGCAAGGCATCTCGCCGCAGGGCATCTCGCCGCAAGGCATGCGAGGCTCCGGCGTCGCGCTGCTGGGCACGGATCTGCTGAAAACCGAGCTCCGCGGCGTCGACATCGCGGCGGTCGACATCCGCGGCACGACGGCCACCAGCGCCATCCAGCCGTGCGAGCTCACCAGCGGGCCCGGGATCAGCACCGGCGCGGGCGACTACATCTCGGTCGGCGGCGCCTCCGCCGTCGGACATTACGCCGTGGCACATCTCGTCGACCCCGCCGGTAATCCGGCCGAGGATGTGGACCTCTACATCGCCGACGAACGTCCCGACCCGGCGCCGAACCTGCTCCATCGCGGCGATGCGCAGATCAACGAGGACGTCACGCTGTACACGGTCTTCGCCTTTCATTCGTCCAGCGGACAGTGGGCCTCGCTGTGTCCGTTCGACGGTGCGACCGGGGGCGCCACTGCCATGGCCATCGCCGAAGATCCCGCCGCGCCCGGCCGGTTCATCTTCGCGTGCACCGCCACCGGCGTCGCCGCCAAGTGCGCGCGTGGCTGGGGATTCCGGCCCTGGCGCACGCAGCGAAGCTTTGTCTACGACGACGCGGCCCAGGACTGGGTCGAACGGACCTTCGCGATGAAGCCGTTCTACGACGCGTGCAAGCTCGCGGCGCGCGCGGCCTACTGCCAGGACCGCCAGAGCTTCACGCGCGAAGGCACGCTGGTCGACCTGTTCGACACGCGCCAGCTGGTGTGGCCGAACGCGATCGAGAACCCGTTCGGCGACGACCCGGCGTCGCGCTGGATGTTCGCGCAGGAGCTGTTCGTGTCTGTCGATGCGCTGGCGAGCCGCCCCGACCTCAAGGCGTCGGCGCTGCAGCGCACGCGTTACCGCGAGCTGTCGCCGGTCGGGCAGTGCGCCGAGCTGGCGTTCGTCGACCGGCTGGAGCAGGACCACTTCGAGGACGGGCGCTGGGCCAGCCCGCTCACGAACACGCCGCGTATCCAGGTGCTGTCCCCCAACTACTGCGCCCACAGTGAACACGAGGTCGGCGCGGGGCTGGCCTGGGATTGCAGCCCCTGCACCACGTCAGTGTGCAAGCTGCAGCCGCGCTGCTGCCGCCTGGACCAGGCGGTGGCGTCGTGGGACGCCCTGTGCGTGGCGCAGGCAGACGCTACATGCGACGACCCGCCCGGCCGGGTGTGGCCGCCGCGATCTGCCCGCGCCCGCTTCGCCGCCACCGTCGAAATACTTGCTCGGTCCCGGGGGCGCGGTCGAGCGCGTGGACCGCGCGGGCGACGGCGCGGCGACGCTGGCGGGATGGGCGTGCGACCCCGAGTGGCCGGGCGCGTCGGTGGCGGTGGCGATCCACGCCGGCGCCCCGCGCGAGCAGCCAGGCAGCACGTTGCTGGGCATCGTCCGCGCCGACGAGGCGCTGGCCTCGCCGCTGTCGCTGGAGGTCAGCGCCGCCTGCGACGGCCCGCGCCGGCCCGCCGCCCGCCACGGATTTGCCTTCGCGCCGCCGGCCGGCAGCGCCGGTCCGTTTTTCGTCTACGCGCTCGACGCCGCCACCACCGACGGGCCGGCGGCGCCGCCGACGTTGCTCAGAAACGGCATCGTCGATCTGGAAACCTCCGCCGCGGGCGGCACGCCCCGGGCGACGGTCACCACCGGCTGGATCGAGGCGCCGGCGTCGGGGAGCTACACGTTCTGGTCGGGGCTCGCGCCGAGCCGCCTGTTCGTCAACGGCCGCAAGCTCGTCGACTGGTGGACGGGCGCCGGCCCGATCGAAGGGAGCATCGACCTCGTCGCGGGCGGCAAGTATCACGTGCGCTGGGATCGCTTCGATCCCGCCCCTTCCCCGCCGGACGCGGCGATCGGCCTCACCTGGCGCGCGCCAGGAAGCGCGGCCCAGGCCCCCATCCCGTCGTCGCTGCTCTATCGCCTGGCGCCCGGACGTGGTCAGGGGCTGGCCGCGGCCTACTTCGACAATCCCGGTTTCAGCGGCGCGGCGGTCGAGCGGCTGGACCCCGTCATCGACGTCGGCACGGCGTGGCCCGCGGCGACGCGGCTTCCGGCCGGCATCGCGGCGTCCGAGTTTTCGGCGGTCTGGCAGGGCGAGATCGTGGCCGACTACTCCGACAGCTACAGGTTCGTCGTGACCACCGCCGGGCGTGCCGAGCTGTCGATCGCCGGCCAGGCGCTGCTGCCACCGGAACAGCTCGCCCCGCCGCTGGCGCCCGCCTGCCGTCACGACATCTGCGCGCTTGGCGACAAGCTGGCCGCCAGCACGTCACACCAGCCGGCCTGTCACCCGTGTGTCGATCAGATCTGCGCGCGCGATCCGTTCTGCTGCAACGGCGGGTACCGTTCGTATTACGCGACGGAGCCCGAGTGGGACGCCAAGTGCGTCACCGAGGTGAACGCCGTCTGCGGCCTGGCGTGCACGAACCCGCTGCCCAGCCCGACGACGCGCCAGCGGACGACCGCGCCCGTGCAGCTCGAGGCCGGGGTGCGCTACGCGATCCGCCTGGCCGTCGACAACGGCTCCGCCGACGTCACCACGCAGCTCGCGTGGGTGAGCGCGCGGCAGGCGCGCGAGGTGGTGCCTGCCCGGGCGCTGTTCGCGCCCGCCGCGGGCGCCGAGGCCGCGGGGGCGGGTCTCAACGTGGTGGTCTTCGCGCGCGGGCCCGCCGGCAGCACCGCGCCACCCGATCTCGACGAGCCGCTGGGCGCGGGCGCCACGCCCGATCTTTCGCTGCGCCCGCCGGCGGGCGCGACCGGGCTACCGCTGGTCGACGTCATCGCGTCGAGCGACGGCGCGGGTGCCGGCGTGCCGCCGCCGCCCGCGGTGGTCAGCCCGCGGCACGGCGCACGTGTGTTCCAGCCGGCGCCGCAGGTGTTGCTGACCGTGCTGGGCGGCGTGACGGGCGGCGCGCTGCGCGCCCGGGTTCCCGCAGACGGCGGGTGGCCCCGGCGCCGACGTCGTCCTGCCGTTCGATGCCGACGGCAACCTGATCGGCGGCGTGGTTCCGCTGGGAAGTTACGGCGCGCACACGCTGCTGCTATCGCAGCGAACGAATTCGGGCGCCGAGAGCGCGGCGGTGAGCTGGGACGTGATCGTCGACGCGCAGGCGCCCGCGTCACCGCCACCGCCGGTGATGTCGGCGCCGCGCGATCCGACCTCCACGCCCGACGCCACGGCGAACACGTTCCGCGTCAGCGGGCGCGGCTTGCCGGCGCCGGTGCAGATCTGCGATCGGGGCGGCGTCGGCCAGTCGGGCGTGATCGCGCATTCACTGCAAGCGGCCGCCGACGGGACGATCTCGGGCAGCGTGACTCTGACCGCGGGGACGCCCGTGGATCCCAACCCGGGCTGGCACAAGCTGGCGCTGTCGCAGGACGGGTGCGTCACCACCAGCAAACCTGCCTTCGTCAGCGTCGGCATCCGCCCGCCGACCGTCGAGTTCCCGCGTTCGGGCGCCGCCCGTCGACTGCAGCGCCACGAACGTTGGCCAGATCATCGCGCGCGGGACCATCCCGTACCCGGAGGCCAGCTTCGGCCGGCTGGTCGTCGCCGAGGAGCTCGGGCGCGTGGCGCTCGGGTTGATCCAGGCGCTGGTGACGGTGGATCCGACGCCGCTACCCGACGGATCGTTCGCGTTCCAGGCCGTCATCCCGGCGCCGGCGCTACCGCTGGGCAAGCACCTGCTCACCTTCTTCCAGGCGCCGCCGCCACCCGCAAACGCGACCCAGGCGGAGATCGACGCCCACTATCGCGCCTTCGCCAGCATCGCCGTCACGCCGAAGAGCCGCATCGCCGTGGCGCTGCCGCCACCGCCGCTTGGCCTGCCCGCGGGAGCCGGCGCGCTGACCTCGGTCGCTGGGTTGGTGCTGGGCGCGTCGAGCTGCGCGCTGTCACCCGGCGCCGGCTGCGCGCTGCCGCGCGCCGACGTGAACATCCACGACGGTCTGCGCGTCTGGACGACGCGCGCCTCCGACGCCGGCGACTGGCAGATCGCGCTGGCCGACATCACGCCGGGATGGCACCAGCTGACGTTCGGCCAGGTGGTCGACTCGCCGGCCGGCGGCGGCTGGCTGGAAAGCTGTCCGTCGCCCGCGCTGCCGGTCGGCATCGGCACCACGGCCGCCGGCGCGCCGGTGCTGCAGCTTCCGGGCGGCCTTGCCGTCGACGCGACCAGCGCGGCGGGCGCGCTGCTCGACTACGCCGCGGGCGCCACCACGGCAGCGGGCGCGCCGTTGCCCGTCGACTGCCAGCCGCAGTCCGGCGGCCTGTTCCCGCTCGGGGTCAGCAACGTCCTTTGCACCGCCGTCGATCCGGCGACGCAAGCCGTGGCGGTGGGGACGTTCCCGATCACGGTCGTCGACGGCCCGCCGGTCATCAACCTCGGCGTCCCCGCCGGAGGCATCGTCGCCGAGGCCGACAACGCCCTGGGCGCTTTCGTCAGCTACGCCGTGACGGCCACCGACGCGGTCAGCGGCCCGGTGCCGGTCGAGTGCACACCGTCGGCATCTCCCGGCCAGCCGGTGCTGTTCCCGCTGGGCGAGAGCACGACGGTCACGTGTACGGCGACGGACAGCAGCCACAACCAGACGCAGGCCAGCTTCACCGTGCGGGTGGTCGTGTCGTGGTCGAACGTGTTGGCCCCGATCAATCCGCTGGGGCTGAGCGTTTTCCTGCGCGGGCTGCCCGTCGCGGTGCAGTTCGACCTGACCGGGAGCAGCGCCGGCATCACGAACCTCGGCGCACGCCTGTTCGTGGCGCGGGTCGATGCGGCGGGCAACGTCGGCGCGGAGCGGCCGGCCGTGGGCGCGGCGCCGGCGCTGGACAACCTCTTCCGGTACGTCCCCCTCGCTGGGCAATACCTCCTGCTCCTGAGCACGGGCGGGATGCAGGCGGGGACCTGGCAGCTGCGCGTCGACCTGGGCGACGGCGTCCCCCACACCGCGCGCATCCGGCTGCTCTGACGACGGGCCCGGACCATCCGGGCCTGTTGTCCGGAACGACGATGTTGTCCGACCTGGGCAACCCGGCACCCGGGCATGAGCCGGGTTTGCCGCGTCCGGACACCGGTTGTCAGGAGGCCCCATGCCCTTCGCGTTCCGGTTTGGCCTCGTCGCGCTCCTCGCCGCCTCATGCGCCGGGGTCAATGTCGGACCGGGCGGGAATTCGCGCGACGGCGGCGCTGACGTACCGGTGGGGACCGGGGGCGGCAGCGGCAGCGGCGGTGGCGGCACCAGCGGCAGTCCCGGGACCGACGCGCGGCCGCAGATCATCCTCGACGCGGCGGGCGAAGGGGGCGGCGGCTGCAACTCCGGCGTCACCTGCAGCCCGCCGGGCGGGAGGTACTGCGGCGTCATCGGCAACGGCTGCTTCGGGACGATGGACTGCGGCGCTTGCCCCACCGGGGAGATCTGCGAAGGCGGGCTGTGCGTCGGCGGCGCCAGCTGCATGCCGCTGGTCTGCCAGGTGGCGACCGGCAAGTACTGCGGCACCGTCGGTAACGGCTGCGGCCGCGCGATGGACTGCGGCGGCTGCGCGGCCAACCAGACGTGCAGCGCGTCGGGGCTGTGCGTGGCGACCACCTGCACCCGGCTGACCTGCAACGCGGGCGCGTCGCGCTTCTGCGGCTCGGTCGGCGACGGCTGCGGCGGCATGCTCGACTGCGGCGCCTGCACCGCCCCCGCCACCTGCGGCGGCCGGGGCGTCGCTGGCGTGTGCGGCGATCCGAGCTGCCAGCCGATCAGCTGCTCGCCGGCGGGCGGCGGGCGCTACTGCGGCGTCATCGGCGACAACTGCGGCGGCAGCCTGGACTGCGGCACGACCTGCCCGGGCGGCATGACGTGCGGCGCGGCGGCGCCCGGCGGCAGCTGGCGATCCCGAACGTCTGCCCGGGGACGGGGCCGGCGGGCCCGTGCACCGGGCTCGCGTGCATGATCCCGACCTGCACGGGCAACGCGAAGACGACGCTGAGCGGGACGATCCGCGACCCTGCGGGGCGCGTGCCGCTGTACAACGTCAACGTCTACGTGCCGAACGCGGCGCTGGATCCGATCCCCGAAGGCACGTCGTGCGACCGGTGCAGCGCGCAGCTTTCGGGCAAGCCGATCGCGACCGCGCTGACCGACGCCAACGGACGCTTCGTGCTGGAGAACGTGCCGGCGACGCAGAACGTCCCGGTCGTCATCCAGGTGGGCAAGTGGCGCCGCCAGATCACCATCCCCACCGTCACCGCGTGCGTCGACAACCCGATCACCGACGCCAACCTGACCCGGCTGCCGCGCACCAAGGCCGAGGGCCACATCCCCAGGATGGCGCTGACCACCGGCGGCTCCGACGCGCTCGAGTGCCTGCTGCGCAAGATCGGCATCGCGGACGCGGAGTTCACGACCGACACGGGCAACGGCCGCGTGCACCTCTTCATCGGCGGCAGGCCGGACGCGGACAGCAGCCTCGGCACCGATCGGTTCGCGACGACGCTGAACGGCGGCGCCGTGTTCCCCAACGCGACCACGTTGTGGGGGAACGCGACCAAGATGCGCGGTTACGACATCGTGCTGCTGTCGTGTGAAGGCAGCCAGTACGCCGACGTCAAGATGCCGTTCTACGGCAACATGAAAGGCTACGGCGATTCGGGCGGCCGCATCTTCGCCAGCCACCTGCACTTCAACTGGCTGTGGAAGGGCCCGGCGCCGTGGCCGATGACGGCGGTCTACACCGGCGGCTCGAAGGAGGAGAACGATCCGCCGGACCCTGCGACCGCCACCGTCGACACGACGTTCCCCAAGGGCGCGGCGCTGGCCGACTGGCTGGTCGCCGTCGGCGCGACCCCCACGCGCGGCCAGATCCAGCTCTATGACTCGGCGCACTCCGTGGCGCAGACGACGCCGCCGACGCAGCGCTGGATCTACCTGCCGACGAACCCCAATGACTCGGTGACGCCCAACCGGACGTCGACGCAATACATGACGTTCAACACGCCGGTCGAGGCGGCGGCCGACGCGCAGTGCGGCCGCGTCGTGCACACCGACATCCACGTCAAGGCAGCGCCCGGCGGCGCCGGGCGAAAGCAAGGACAAGTCGGATCCCGGCGCCAACGGCACGCCGTTCCCCAGCGGCTGCACGTCGGTCACCTTGAGCGCGCAGGAAAAGGCGCTCGAGTTCCTGTTCTTCGATCTGTCGGCGTGCGTGCAGCCCGACACCGACCGCCCGGTGCCGCCGCCCGTGCCACCGCCCGGTTTGCCGTCGATGCCGCCGGGCGTGACGCCGGTGCCGCCGCCGGTGCCGCCACCGCCGCCGCCGCCACCGCCGCCGCCGATTCAGTAGCGAGCTCGCGCGGGCGTTGGCTCAGGCGGCTTGCGCTCTCCCCGTCCCTCCCTCGCAAGCGGGGGGAGAGAGCTAGGCGATCGCGTCGAGCGCAGGCGGGCTTTGCCCTCGCCGGAGCTCACGCGGAGAGGGTTTGGGAGAGCCGTCCCAGGGTTCGCCATCTAGGTAGCCAGCTGGCGCAGCACGTAGTGCAGGATGCCGCCGTGCTGGTAGTAGGCGATCTCCTGCGGCGTGTCGATGCGGACGACGGTGCGGATGTCCTTGACTCTTGCCGTCGGCGCCGGTGGCGCGCACGACCAGCTCGCGCCCGCCCGCGAACCCGCCCTGCAGCAGCGCCGGCAGGCCGACGGTCTCGTACAGTCTCCTCGCCGGTCAGCCCGAGCGACGCCGCGGTCTCGCCCGCCGTGAACTCGCAGCGGCACGATGCCCATGCCGACCAGGTTGCTGCGGTGGATGCGCTCGTAGCTCTCGGCGATCACGAAGCGCACGCCGAGCAGGCGCGGCCCCTTCGCCGCCCAGTCGCGCGACGAGCCGCTGCCGTATTCCTTGCCCGCCAGGATCACCAGCGGCACGCCCTCCGCCGCGTACTTCTCGCTCGCGTCGAAGATCGACATCGGCGCGCCGTCGGGCAGGTGGCGCGTGACGCCGCCCTCGGTGCCCGGCGCGAGCAGGTTCTTGAGGCGCACGTTGGCGAACGTGCCGCGCACCATCACCTCGTGGTTGCCGCGGCGGGCGCCGTAGCTGTTGAAGTCCTTCACGTCGACGCCGTTGGCGATCAGGTACTTGCCCGGCCGGGCCGTCCTTCTTGATGCTGCCCGCCGGCGAGATGTGGTCGGTCGTGACGCTGTCGCCCAGCACCGCCAGCACGCGCGCGCCCTTGATGTCGGCCACCGCGCGCCGGCGTCTTGCGTCATGCCGTCGAAGTACGGCGGGTGCTTGATGTACGTCGACGCCGAATCCCAGACGTAGGTCTCGCCCGAGCGGCACGTCCAGCTTCTGCCAGCGCTCGTCGCCCTCGAACACGACCGCGTAGGTCTTCTGGAACATCTCCGGCTTGACCGCCCTGCGCCACGACGTCGTTCACCTCGTTCGGCGTCGGCCAGATGTCGTGCAGGAAGACCGGCTTGCCGTCCTTGCCCTTCGCCCAGCGGCTCCTTGTCGAGATCGATGTCGATGCGCCCGGCCAGCGCGAACGCGACCACCAGCGGCGGCGACATCAGGTAGTTGGCGCGCACGTCGGGGTTGATGCGCCCCTCGAAGTTGCGGTTGCCCGACAGCACGCTGGCGACGACCAGGTCGCTCGCCTCGATCGCGTCGGAGATCGGCTGCGGCAGCGGGCCCGAGTTGCCGATGCAGGTCGTGCAGCCGTAGCCGACGGTGTGGAACTTCAGCTGCTCCGAGGTACGGCGTCAGCCCCGCCTCGGCGAGGTATTCGGTGACGACCTTCGACCCGGGCGCCAGCGACGTCTTCACCCACGGCTTCGTCTGCAGCCCCGCCTCGACCGCCTTCTTCGCCAGCAGCCCGGCGGCGACCAGCACCGACGGGTTCGACGTGTTGGTGCAGCTGGTGATCGCCGCGATCACGACCGAGCCGTTCTTCACGTCGGGCGACGCCGCGTCCTGCGCCGCGGGCGCGTAGCCGATGCTGGTCGTCGCCGTCGAGCACGGGCCCGCCGTCGACGTCTTCTTCTTCGGCTTGGCTTCAGGCTGGGCAGCGCGTCGTCGGAACGACTTGCCGCGTCTGCCGAACAGCGCGACGCGATCCTGCGGGCGCTTCGGGCCGGCGACGCTCGGCTCGACCGCTCGCCAGATCCAGGTCGCACGACGTCGGTGTACTCGGCCTCCTTGGTGCGTGGACGTGCCGTGGAACATCCCCTGCTCGCGCGCGTAGGCCTCGACCAGCTCGATCTGTCGTCGGCCGACCGCCCCGTGAGGCGCAGGTAGCGCAGCGTCTCGTCGTCGATCGGGAAGATGCCGCAGGTCGCGCCGTATTCGGGCGCCATGTTGGCGATGGTCGCGCGGTCGGCGAGCGACAGCGCCGCGACGCCCGGCGCCGAAGAACTCGACGAACTTCCCGACCACGCCCGTCTTGCGCAGCATCTCGGTGACGGTCAGCACCAGGTCGGTCGCGGTCGAGCCCTCGCGCAGCTTGCCGTGCAGCCGGAAGCCGACCACCTGCGGGATCAGCATCGACAGCGGCTGCCCGAGCATCGCCGCCTCGGCCTCGATGCCGCCGACGCCCCAGCCCAGCACGCCCAGGCCGTTGACCATCGTCGTGTGCGAGTCGGTGCCGACCAGCGTGTCGGGGTAGGCGCGCGCCGGGCCGTCCGTTGGACTCCGCCGTGAACACGACGCGCGCCAGGTACTCCAGGTTCACCTGGTGGACGATGCCGGTGTCGGGCGGCACGACCGCGAAGTTGCGGAACGCCGCCTGCCCCCAGCGCAGGAACGCGTAGCGCTCCTTGTTGCGCGCGAACTCGATCTGCGCGTTCAGCGACAGCGCCTCGGGCTTGCCGAACTCGTCGACCTGCACCGAGTGATCGATGACCAGCTCGGCCGGCAGCAGCGGGTTGATGCGCGTCGGATCGCCGCCCAGCGCCTTCATCGCCGTCGCGCATCGCCGCCAGGTCGACGACCGCGGGCACGCCGGTGAAGTCCTGCAGCAGCACGCGCGCGGGCATGAACGCGATCTCGCTCGGCGGGCTCGGCCTTCGGGTCCCAGCCGCGCGAGCGCGCGGATGTCCGCTTCCTTGACCGACTTGCCGTCCTCGTGGCGCAGCAGGTTCTCGAGCAGGATGCGCAGCGAAAACGGCAGCCGCGCCGGCGCCAGCCCGGCCTTGTCGAGCGCGGACGAGACGGTGAATCTCGAACTTGCGTTTCCCGACGTCGAGGGTGGACGCGGCTGCCGAAGCTGTTCGCCATGGGCGCATTGTCGGCATCACGGGGTCCGTGTCGAGAGGAGAACGCTCAGGGGCCGGCCGATGTCGCGGAGAGGCGGCAACCCGACTAACGAACGTTTGTTTCGCCTTTGTCTAGGAGCCTAGCCGCGGTCACTTCGGCGCCGGCGTCTCGTTGCGCGCCTGCTGCGTCGATTCCAGGTCGTTCAGGCAGTCGAGCTGCTGACTGCGCCGAGTCGCGCGTCGCGCGGCCGGTTGTCGGATCGCAGGAGAAGTGTTTCGCGACGCACTGGAACGTTTCCTGGTTGATCGGCGACGCCTCGTCCTGCGTGCGCGGGATCTCGCCCCGGCAGGCGTTGCGCGCGTTCGGGTCGGCCAATCGATCGCAGCACTGTTCCTGGCTGGCGATCGCGGGGCGGTAGTGGTTGGTCGTCGCGGTCGCGCAGCCGAGCGCCATCACCACGACCGACGCACAGCAGACGGATGCGAATGAAAACGCTGACATTGGGAGCTCCTGTTCGTTGGAGACGAGCCGCCGGAATTTTCCGCGCCAGCGGCGCCGTCCTTTGTACCAACGCAAGGTTGACGGCCAATGCACCCACAAATATTCTCGGCGGCGTGATCGCGGGCGGCGCAGCGCCGTTGCGCATCGTGTTGGCTGTCACGCGGGCGTGTGTCGCCGCAGCTGCGGCCGCAGATGCAGACGCAGATGATCGGCCGCACGACCGGCGTGGCGACGCCGTCGCGGCGCCGCTGGCGACCGAGATGCCGGTGCCCGAGAGCACCAGCGCGCAGGTGTTGCGCTACGTCGTTTCGCTGCCGCGCGCCGTGCAGCTGCGTTACCAGCTCGCGTGCCCGACGGCGCAGCGCGACGGAACGCTGGGCGAGACGTTCGACAAGTACCGCGACCGCCGGCTGGCGGAGCTGGAACGGGAGCGGAAGGCGCAGGCCAAGCTGATCGGCAGCCTGGTCGGCGCCGTGGCGCCGCCCGCGCAGGCGACCGCCGGCGTCAGCCGGGCCGGGCGGCTCGGCGACGGCGACCGCCGAAGTGAATCCGGGAGCGGCGGCCTACGCCGTCGCGGACCAGTCGCTGCCGCCGCCGCAGCTGCCGCCCGGTGACACGGGCGCGCAGGTGGTGCAGGCCACCGTGGATCTGGGCGCGACGCCCGCCGGCAAGTGCTCGCTGACGCTGGCGGCGGATCCGGCGCAGCAGGACCTGTCGGGGACGCACGTGCTGCTGGAGCTGGTGCGCATCGTCGACGTCGAGGCCGAGGAGCGCGCCCGCCAGGCGGCGATCCGCGCCGAGCAGGATCGCCGCGCGCACCAGCTGCGCGTCTGGCTGGTCGGATCGCTGCAACGCCGGGGCGCGGATCCGAACGCCCGGGCGCGGGCCCGCGCGCTCGCCGAGGAGGACCAGCGACGTCGCGCGGCCGCCGCGGCAGAGGACCAGCGGCGCCGCGCCGCCGCCGCCGAAGAGGACCGCGACGCGCGCGGCCGCCGCCGAGGAAGATCGGCGCCGCCAGGAGGTGGCGTGGCGCAAGGAGCAGGAGCGCCAGCGCAGCGAGCGCATGGAGCAGGACCGGCGCGAGAATGCGGACGCCGCGCTCCGCCAGAAGGCGATGGCCGCGCGGCAGGCGAACTATTCGCTGCGGCTGACGATCGTCGCGCGCTTGCAGGGACTGGGCGCCGACCCCGGGCTGCGCGCGCGGCGCGAGGCGGAGCGCCAGCGCGTCGCCGAGCAAGAACGGTTGCAGCGTGAGCAGCAGGAGGCGCAGCGACGGCAGCGGCAGGCGCAGCTCGACGCCCAACTCGACGCTCAGCGCCGGCAGCAGCAGGCGCAGCTCGACGCCCAGCGCGCGCTGCAGCAGGCGAAGCTGTGCCGAGGCCGCAGCGCGCGCAGCAAGACGCGCAGCGCGCGCAGCAAGACGCCCAGCGCGTGCAGCAGGACGCGCAGCGCGCGCAGCGAGGCGCGCGAGCGCGAGCGGCTGGCCGCGCTGGAGCGTGACCGGCTGGCGGCGCTGGCGCGCCAGCGCGAGACGCAGGCGATGCAGGAAGCGGAGCGCAAGGCGCGCATCGACATCGAGGCGTCGGAGCGCCGGCTGCGCGACTGGCACGCCCGCCAGGCGAGCTTCGCGCTGCGCCAGATCCTGGCGGGCCGGCTGGTGCGCCTGGGAGCGGACCCGCAGCACCGCCAGCGCCAGGAGGAGGCGCGCCTGATCGCCCACCGCGAAGCCGAGCGCCGCGCCTACGAGGACCGCGCGCGCCGCGAGCAGCAGCGCGAGCTGGATCGGCGCGCCGCGGTCGCGCTGCGCTTCCAGCTCGCTGGCAGGTTGACGGCGATGGGCGCCGATCCGGAGTTTCGACACAAGCGCGACGCGCAGATGTTCCGCGACATGGACGCCGAGGCGCGGCACCAGCAGGTCGCGCAGCGCGAGGCGTCCGAGCGCGTGCGCGCCGAGACCCAGGCGGCGTTCGACCTGCGCGTGCAGGCCAAGCTGCGGCTCAAGTCCCAGGGCGCCGTCGATCGCCCGCCCTGCCCGCCACCAGTCGTGGAGTCGCCGCCGCCCGCGCCGTTCGCCAGCGCCACGTGGATCCCCGGCCGCCACGACTGGAACGGCATCGCCTGGGTGTGGGCGTCCGGGCACTACGAGCAGCCTCCCCAGGCCGACGCCGTCTGGGTGCCACCGCTGCAGTTCGCCGTCAGCGGCACCGTCGTCGTGCGCCCGGGCCGCTGGGTCCGCGTCACGATCGGGCCGCAATGAACGCCGCCGCCGCGCGCCGCCGTGGGCGCGCTGGCGCCTCGGATCACGCGCTCGAAGTCCCCGACCTCCGCACCTGCCCGTTCCAGTAGTCCTCCCCCCCCCGCAGGAGACCCCCATGACACGATCGTCGACCGCCCGGATGGCCCGATTCCTTGGCTCGTTGAGCGTCGTCGCGGCGTCCGTCTGGACGCCGGCCGCGAACGCGCAGGAGCCCGCGCCGCCCGCGGATTCGGCGCCCAGCGTGACCACAACGCCCGCCGACCCGTTCGCCTCCCCCACTCTTCCCGCGCCGCCGCCCCCACCCCCGCCGCCGCCAGTTGCTGCGCCGGTCAGGGTGCGGCAGCAGCCGGCGTGGGAGCCGCCGCCTGAACGCGCCCCCACGGACCTGGACGTCGAGAAGCGCAGGTTCGCGATCGGCTACGCCGGGCTGAGCCAGGTACCGATCGGCGCCCCCGGTATCGTGGACCTGACCGTTCCCGCGATCGGGCTCCGCTACTGGATCAACCCCACCACGGGCCTCGACTTCGGCCTGGGCATCGGATGGCAGGGCGGCTCGACCGAGGTCGCCGGCACGAGCATGGACAAGAACGGCGTGTTCGGTTTCATCCTGCAGGCCGGTCTGCCGATCGCGCTGTCGACGCGCCGGCACGTCAGCTTCCAGATCATCCCCTCAGTGGCGGTCGCCCACGGCCAGACCTCGCAACCTTCCGGGGTGGCCGTCGGCATGGCGGACTTCAGCGGCACGCGCATCGACGTCGGCGCGCGCGCCGGCTTCGAGCTGTTCTTCGGCTTCATCGGCATTCCGGAGCTGGCGCTGAGCGCCACGGTCGGCATGCAGTTCGAGAGCCGGAAATACACGGCGGAAACCATGGGCGTCACGCAGAGCGACACGACCCTCGGCTTCTCCACCACCGTGCAGAACAATCCCTGGGACATCTTCGCCGGCAACGTGGCGGCCCGGTATTATTTCTAGGCCCGCCATGACGCCTCGAACCATCACGCGCGCGTTCGCCGCGTGCGCGATCGCGATGCTCGCGTCGGGTTGTGCCGATGGCGGCAGCGACTCGACAGTCAGGCCGCCATTCCCTTTCGGGACAGAGCCAGCGCCGGTCACCGGGTCCGAGCCGACGATCGGCGGCAACGACTTGCTGCCGGGACAGGAACGCTCGATCGGCGAGCTGTGTTCCGCCGCCTGCACCAATCTGGAGAGCGGGTGTCCCGGCGTGGCCGGCGGCGATTGTCAGCAGTCCTGCGTCGGTACCGCCTCGGCTTTCCCGACCTGCGCAGCCGAGTTCCGGGCGTTCGTCGCCTGCATCGCGACGGCGCCGGTCTTCTGCAGTGGGCAGACCCTCCGGCTCCCGGCGTGCGACGGCACCGAATCGGCGTTCGAACGCTGCGCCAATTCGACCGGCAGATAGCGTGATCGGTCAGAGCGGGGAGATGATGCCGACGATGGCGGTGCTGAAGATCTGCGCGCTGGTGTAGGTGCCGCGGAACCAGAGCAACGCCGTGTGGCTGGCGTCCCACTTGGGGACGATGGGACGGAAGTTGTCGCGCGTCGACTTCTGCGTGATCGGAATCCACTTCCACGTCGCGCCGTTGTCGCAGGTCGTGCCCTGGAAGATCTCGCGCTTGCCCAGGTTCGTGGTGTCGTCCCGCGGGTCGAAGGTCGTCGCGATGTAGATCGTGTGCGGATCGTCGGGGTGAAGCGCCCCGAGACCGGTGTAGTCCTGCTCGTCGCCGTAGAGCTTGGGCCCCGCCTTGGCGAGGTAGGTCGACTTCCACGACGTTCCGTCGAAGCGCGTGTAGTAGAGGCGGAGATCGGGAGCCGTGGAGCCGGTGCCGACGACGCGCCCCGATCCGATGAACGCGATCGTCCCGTCCTCGTAGCGCATGAGGTCGGCGTTCCACAGGTGGTCCAGCCGCACCGTCCCGATGGTGGAACCGGTGGCGACAATCTTCGTGAACGCCGTGATCTGCGGCTGCGTGTTGTCCGACAGGCTGGCGTCGATCTGCGTCCCCGCCGAGTTGAACGACTTCCCGCCCTTGAGATAGCCGTGATACAGGCTGTTGTCGTTGTCGCGCGGGTGGGCCTCGGTGGCGACGAAGTCGATGCGGTCGACGCCGTTGCCCCAGTACTTGTAGTAACCGGCGACGTAGCCTACCTGCGGCGTCGACGTCAGGCGCCCGCCGTGCGTCCAGGTCGCTCCGTTGTCGGTGGAGACCAACGCGCCCGGGCTGGTGCCGATGGAGCGCACGAAGTTGTAGATCTTCGACTCCGCCGACATGTTCCAGACGTTGTTGTAGGTGATCTTGGTGTTGACCGACGTGTCGCAACCGAGCGGCGCCCAGTCGAACGACTTCTGCGCGTCCCACGCCGTCCCGTTCCAGTTGCGGTAGTAGCTGCGGCAGTCCTGGTTGTGGCCGGCGTAGAACGCCAGGTATTTGCCGTCGGGCTTGATCAGCAGCGTCGGCGTGTTGTGATCGTCGGGGTTCAGATCGCCGAGCATGTGGCGGGTCGGCGTGGCGCGCGTCTCGAGGTCGAAGAACACGGCCTCGAGGTTTCCGTCGCGCGTGCCGCCGCTGGCCGCCGAGCCGATGACCAGCCTCTTGTTGGCCGTGTCGACGACGACCCGCTCGTCCTGGTACCAGCACCACGCGCCGTTGTCGTTGAACTGCGTGAGCGTCCCCGGTGATGACGTCCATCTGACCCGTGGTCGGCGTCGGCGCCGGCGCCGGCATCACACACGCCGTCGACGTCCCGCCAGTGCCGCCGGCCCCCGAGCCGCCACGTCCGGCCGCGCCCGCGGCGCCCGCCGTGCCCGTCGTGCCGCCACGGCCGGCGCCGCCACCGCCCGTCGCACCGTCGCTGCCCGTCGCCCCGTTGCCAGCGCTGCCCGTCGTCCCGGCGCTGCCCGTGGTCCCGGCGCTGCCAGCAGCGCCCGTCGTGCCAGCCGCGCCTGTCGTGCCCGGCGCTGCCCGTCGTCCCGGCCGCGCCCGTCGTGCCAGCCGCGCCCGTGGTCCCGGCGCTGCCCGTCGTTCCGCTGCCGGCCGCGCCGTGGTCCCCGCGCTGCCCGTCGTCCCGGCGCGCCCGTTGCCGGCGGTGCCGGAGCTGCCAGCCGTGCCCGTGGTCCCAGCGCCGCCTGTCGTGTCGGCGCCGCCCGAGCATCCGGCGAGCAGCAACGCAACGGTCGGCAGTCCGCGGAGGACGCTTCGGATCGTGCTGAAGATTTTTCATGTTGGTGACTCCTCAGCGCATGAGCGCCGAAGCGCTCCACAGGTACGGTGCCTGGCCATGGAAGTCGCCGACGTTTCGGGGGCGAGCCAGGTAGTACGCGTTCTGGGATGACTGCGGTGGTGCCACCGCCGCTGGTGGCGGCCTCGCCGGTCCCGGCGCAGACCTCACGCACGTTGGCGCTGCTGTCCAGGTAGGTCGAGCATCTGTCAGCCACGCCTTGCGCGCCGCCGGCCCATAGGTATCCGCCGGCAGCCAGCCGTTCTTGACGCCGGTGACCATCGCGAACGTGAACATCGCCGTGCACGACGTCTCGGCCCAGTTCTGCGCGCTGTCGACGTTGATCAGCTGCCGCCACATGCCGTTCGCCTGCTGATACGTGCAGCAGCCCCGCCATCATCTTCTTGTAGCCGTCCAGGATCTTCGCGTAGCGCGCGATGGGTCGTGCGGCAGCGCGCGCAGCATCTCGGTGAAGCCGGCGGCGAACCAGCCGTTGCCGCGGCCCCAGAACCGCGGCGAGTCCGCCGTGTGGAAGAACAGGCCGTTCGACTGTTGCAGCCGGTCGATGTACGCGGCCACGGTCAGCGCCGCGCGATCCAGGTACTTCACGTCGTTGGTCGCGCGGTACGCCTGCACCTGCAGCGACGGGATCATGTACATGTCGTCGACCCAGTAGCGCGCCTCGGTGGTGATGCCGTCGGCGGTGGTCGTCATCCACTGCTTGTCGGCGAAGTCCTTGCCGAACGTCAGGTGCTGCATGCTGTTGTTGTGGAGGTAGATCTCCAGCGGCACGATGCCGAAGATGCGGTCGTCGACGTGGGCGCGCGACGGGATCGCGTCCGCGCCCTGCGTCGTCAGCAGCGGCGCGAAGCGGTTGATGAGCATCGTGTCCAGCGCCGTGTCGGGGATCAGCTTGGTCGACGGTCAGCGCGCCGTACCACGTGCAGACCTCGGCGTAGTGCATCTCGGCGCTCAGCGACAGCGTGCGGCCGAGGTAGTTCTGAATCAGGCGCCGGGCGATCTCCTGCGGCGAGCTCCCCGTCGGCCAGTTCATGAAGTGCGTGTTGTCGCCGCTTCCACCCGCGCCCGCAACGGCGCCCGTGCCGCCAGCGCCGCCCGGCGCACCGGCCCCTCCGGCAGAGCCACCCCGGCCCCCGCTCGCGCTTCCGCCAGCGCCGCCGCGTCCGGCCGACGCCGATCCCCCGCCCCGGTGGTGCCGCTGCTACCGCCGGCCCCGCCCGCCGCGCCGCCACCGCCCGTTCCGGCGACGCCGGTCGTCCCGGCTGCGCCGGTCGTCCCGGCTGCCCCCGTTGTCCCGGCGACGCCCGTCGTCCCGGCTGCGCCGGTCGTCCCGGCGACACCCGTCGTGCCCCCACCGCCCGAGCCGGCGGCCGACGAGCCGCCGCTCCCTCCCCGGGCGGAGGTGCCGGCGCCGCCTGCGGCGCCAGTATTTCCTCCGCTGCCTCCGCACGCCGAAAGCTGAAGGCAAAAGCCGACAGCCACGGCGGTTAGCGATCGGCGCGCATGGAGGACAGACCTGGCGGGATGGGGCATGACCTATCCTAATTCCCTGTTTCAATAAGAGTGATCACGAACTCGGCTCGACAAATCGACGGGCACTGCCAGGCCCTTTGGCCCGCGATCTCGGTCACTTTGCGCAGCGCGAAAGGCTACGGCGAGGGGAGCGGCGTCGGACCGCGACGGTCGGGTCGCAGCGGTGAAGCCGACGCGAAGGCGAACGTGTGGCGCGCGCTGGTCGGTTCGCGCGCCGCCGGGAACGAGGCCTTTTGCAATTGACGCAAGACGCAGGCTTCGACGGGCGGGTCGGCGACCGTGGTGGCCTCGATCTTCGCGTTGGCGATCTTGCCGCTCGGCTCGACAGTGAAGGAGACGGTGATGTCACCACCCGACAGCCGCGGGTTCTCCTCGGCGGCGACCTCATAGCAGGCGCGGACGCCCAGGGAACGGGCGCCCAGGCCATGCTTGATCTGGTCGGCCGTCAGCGACTCGGCGGCCGCCGGCGGCACGGTCCAGCTCGTGCGCGACGGCGGGCTGCTGGAGGGCGTCCCGACGGCCTTGAGCCAGGCCCGCTGTTCCGAGCGCCAGATCTCCACGAGCTTGGCTTCCTCTTTATGGAGGCGGTCGGCGACCGCGTCGGGCGAGCGCGAGCGCGACACAGTCTGCTTGCGCGCGAATGCCTCGAGCCCCTTGAGGTCGATCTGCGCGAGCAGGCGCAGCGGTTCGTCGCGTTCGGTCGGCCGCTCCACGCGCACGCTCACCAGCAGACGCTTCGCGAGCAGCACGTCGACCCGGCACTCGAAGCTGTCGAGGCCACACGCGCGCTGCACGAAGCGACCGCCGACCCGCAGGCCTTCGTAGGTGTATCCAGCGAAGTCGAGCGTCTTGCCCGGCTTGGGGACGATGGTCGCGTCCCTGACCTCGATGGCATCGGGCGCCAGGATGAGCGTGATGGCCACGTGCCTCGTGTCGCCGCCGGCCTTGCCCGGCAGCTGATACGAGCCGACCGTCCGTTCGGGCTCCGACGCTGGCGCCAGCTCCGCGCCGTCGAGGCGAGGCGGAAGAAAGTCTTCGATGCGCTTCGCCGCGGCCAGGGGCGGGGCCGCCGCCGCTGGTGCCGGCCACCACAGCGCCAGCGCCAGCGCGCCAGCCGTCGCGGCCATTGCGACGCGTTTCATTGCGGGTAGCGCAGGAACACGTGGCTGCGGACGTTCGCGGCTGCAGCTGGCCGATGGGCGGGCTGTCGTCCTCGACCTTGTACGCGTCGAAGCTGACGATGCGGTCCTTCGGGTTCCCGGTGCGCTCGTGGTAGTCGAGGATCCACTCCATGAACGCCTGGTGATACGCGCGGTGACGTCGGGATGCGGCCCGAGTAGTTGAACACGAACGAATCGTTGTCGAGGCGCGGCGGGGATCTCGTGGCGGCCCGGGTTGGGGTAGCGGGAGGTGGCCTCGCTGTAGGGATCGACGTGGCGGCCGTCGACGGTGACGGCGTCGACCACCATCGTCTCGTCGCCCATCGGCGCGTCCGACGCGAACATCGACCACGCCTGGATCAGGCGCGGGTAGGCGACCAGGCGTTTGATCCAGAGCGGCTGCTCGTGCTTGAGGAACTTGGGCACGGCGCCGTTGATGAACAGCGTCTCGCTGACCATCACGACGATCATCGCCAGCACCGCGCCTTCGCGCAGGATCGGTCACGCCCCGGCGGAACAGCTGCACGATCGGCGCGCGCTCCGGCGGAGGCAGCGGCTGCGGCACGACCAGCGGGGCGACGACGGGCGACGGCGGCGGGCACGGCGGGCGCGGCGATCGACGGCGTCGACAGGCGCACGACTGCTCGGTGCATCGACGGCGCATCGACGCGGCGCGATCGACGCGCTGCGGTCGGCGGGCGCGGCGCGGTGGCGGTGATGGCCGGCGCCGGCAGCGCGCACGCGGCGAGCCCGAGCCAGATCGAGATCGATCTCGCGTCGCCGCGCGAACAGGTCGTAGCCCCAGTTGGCGAGCGCGCGCAGGCCCGGCAGCCGCAGCGGCAGCGACCACAGCCAGCCGACCGGGAACGCGCGCAGCACCTGCGCCACGCGTCGCGCGCGCGTGTACTCTGCGCCCGTCGCCTCGTCGACGACCACCATCGTCCGCGCCAGCAGCTCGGGGGTCACGCCGCGACGTCGACGCCGTCGGCGCGTCTCGGCGCTGGACGACGCGACCGCGTGATGCGGCCGCAGCCGATCCAGGCGCGCGCACACGCGCACGATCTGGAAGCAGACGCCGCAGCCCGCGTCGAAGTACGCCGCCAGCCGGCGCCTGCGCCGCCGCGCGAACCGCGCCAACGCACTCCCAGTCCGCGCCGGTCAGCAGGAACGGCGTGTAGCCGATCATCGCCCACGAGAAGATGCCCAGGTTGATGAAGCACTGGAACCCGAGGTGCAGCGCCGATGACTGCAGACGATCGCGACCCGCCGCGCCGACACCTTCTGCACCGGCGCCAGCAGCAGCACCGGCAGCATCGACTCCGTGACCAGCGAGCCCCACGACAGGATGCGCGACAGCCACAGCGTCATGTACGGGCGCATCCAGACCGCGAACCAGGTGCACCATCCGGTCCTGGTGCAGCACGTAGTGCGACGGCCGTACCCCGACCGCCAGGTCGGCCCGCCCTTGTGGAGCGGCGTTGAAGAGGTACGAGTTGGCGAGCTGCAGCGACGAGCGCCAGCACCGCCAGCGAAACGACGCGCGGTCGATGCTCAGCGGCACTCCAGCGCCTCGCGATCGCCGAGCTCGGCCGCGGTCGTCTCGCGCCGCGCGCGCAGGCTGGCCCGCAGCGGCGTCGACCGAGAACCGCCGCCCCAGCGGCAGGAACGCCGTCCACAGCGCCAGCTCGCCCAGCATCCAGTCGCCGCCGTTCTCCATCAGCGTGACGCGGCCGTGCAGGCTGAGCACGCAGATCGAGCGACAGCACCTGCATCAGCCGCGTCCGCCAGCCGATCAGCAGCCGGAGATAGACGAGCCCGCACAGCGACGAAGCCGAACGCGACCTCGTCGGGGTGCGACAGGATGAAGAAGAACGAGAACATCCACTGCGTGGGCGGCCGCCACAACATCATGTGGTTCGGCACCAGCCCCAGGTTCGAATAGAACAGCGTGATGTCGGGGATCCGGCGCACGCAGATCGAGCAGCAGGACGAGCGCCAGCACGATCCGCCCGAAGCCCGAGGCTGCGCGCGTCGATCGTCAGGTAGTGTCGACGAAGTAGCGCGCGGAACTTCGCCCACCGCGCTGCCGACGCCGTCTGGCGGCATCGGTCGTCGCGTCGATGGCGTCGGCGTCACTCGCTCTCCGGCCAGCGCAGGAAGCGCCGCTTGCGGAAGTTGGTCGGCTCGCGTCTCGCCCGGCTTCGGGCTGTCCTGCCAGATGCACGAACGCCTCGAAGCGGACGATCGGCGTCCTCCGGGCGCCCGGTCCGCTCGGGATAACGCAGGATCCACTCGAGCAACGCCTGGTGGTACTGGCGCGCGTCGGGGATGCGCAGCGTGTAGTCGCACCAGAACGAGTCGTGGCCGAGGCGCACCGGCACGCCGCTCGACCGGCAGCGACGGCGACGCGGCTGCCGACCTCGTTGTACGGATCGACGTGGCGGCCGTCGCGGGTCACGGCGTCGACGCACGACGGTCTCGTCGGACAGCGGCGCCTCGGGCGAGAACAGCGACCAGCCCTGGAAGATGTGCGGGTACATGACCGCCGCCACCATCCACTCGCGGCCGGTGGTCGAAGCGCAGCGCCGCGCGGGACCGCGGGGTTCGCGACCGACACCTCGGCCGCCAGGATGACGAACACCAGCGCGATGGCCAGCTCGCGCACCAGCGGCACGCCGCGCGCGCAGCCACGCCCGCAGCGGCGTCGGCTCGGCGCTCCGGCGCCGCGCAGCCGGCGCGCCGGCGCGCCCGGCACGCCGCACGCCGCCAGCCCCAGCCAGGTCGAGATGCGCGTCCGGTTGCGCGCGAACGCGATCGTACGCGGCGCCCGCGAGCTGCTGCAGGCCCGGGCACGCGCAGCGGCCACGCCCACAGCCGCCCGAGCGGCAGCGCGCGCGAAGATCTGCGCGAACGCGTCGGCGCGCGTCCAGCGGCGGGCCGGCGTCGTCGCGTGTCGACCACCAGGATCGTCCTGTCGAGCAGCTCGCGGTCGACGCCGGCCGGGCAGCGCCGTCCGGTCGCGGTTCGAGAGCCAGCGCAGCCGCCGGAGCACGTCCAGCCGCGCCAGCACGCGCGCCGATGAAGAAGCAGACGCCGCAGTCGACGTCGTAGAAGACGGTGCGCGCCCGGCCGCCCGCGCGGCACCAGCCGCGCCGACCAGCTGCCAGATGCGCGCCGTCGAGCAGGAACGGGTAGAAGGCGAGCATCGCGGCCGAGAAGATCCCCAGGTTCACCATCGCCGCGATGCTGAGGTGCAGCCCCGACCAGCAGCACCACCGCCAGCAGCCGCGTCCACGCGCCAGAAGATCGGCGTCAGCACCAGGAACGGCGCCGCCGCCTCGACGACCAGCGTCCCGTAGCGTCATCAGCTTGGTCAGACCGAAAACGGCACGTGCTCGCGCACCCACAGCCCCAGCCAGGTGACGATCCGCTCCTGGTGCAGCACGTAGTAGACCGCGCGTCCCGTGCTTCCAGGTCGGCGCCGCTCTTGTGGACGTAGTTGAACCAGTAGATGATCGCGATCTGCAGCAGCAGCCCCAGCACCGCCAGCGACGTCGCCGGGCGTGTTGTCGGGCGCGCGGCACGCCCGGCCGCCAGGTCCTCGGGCGTCTCGTTGCGGCCGCGCGCGCATGCTGGCCCGCACGCGCGTCGACGGAGAACCGCCGCCCCAGCGGCAGGAACACCGTCCAGACCATCAGCGCGCCGATCGCCACGCCGCCCCAGTTCTCGGCGAACAGGATGCGGTTGTGCAGGCTGGTCGTCATCACGAACGACAGCACGTGGAACAGCCGCGTGCGCCAGCCGATCAGGAAGCAGAAGAAACAGAAGAAGCAGATCGCGAACCACGAGCGCCGCCTCCTCGGGCAGCGACGACATGAACATGAACGAGAACAGCCGCGCGCACCGGCGGGCGCCACAGCACCGTGTGGTTGGGGAGCACGCCGGCGTTGCTGTAGAACTCGCGGATCCACGGGACGCGGCGCAGCAGATCGACGATCAGCACCAGCGCGAAGACGATCCGCCCCAGCGCCCAGCGTGCGCGGATCGAGCTGCAGATAGGTGCGCCGGAAGGCGTCCGGCTTGATCGCCTTGCGATTCACGGCTGCGGGACGAGAATGTACCGCGCGACGCCGCGCCGCCAAGTCGAGCGCGATCATCGCCAGGTCCTTGAGTGTCGCGCCATCGCCACCGCCCCCAGCTTCGATCCCTTGACGTCGTGCCAGACCGGCAGCGGAACCTCGACGATGGCGTCCAGCGGCAGCGCCGGCACGGCCGGCGTGCCGCCAGCAGCCGGCCCAGGAACTCGACGTCGAACGCCCAGCGCGACAGGAACGGCTCGCCAGCGCCGCCGACAGCGCGGGCGTCGGCGCGGAACAGCTTGGCGCCGCACTGCGTGTCGTAGATGCGCGCCCGCAGGATCATCGACGCGCGCGCTGGCGAACACGCGGCCCAGGTAGTGGCGGACGGGGCTGCGGTGGATGTCGTTCCCGAGCAGCGCGACGCGCGCGCCGATGGCGACCTGCGACGCCCGGGCGTGCGAGCGCCGCCAGCAGCCGCGGCATCTCGCTGGTCGGCGTCGACAGGTCGGCGTCCAGGTAGCCGACGATCTCGGCGCCCGCCGCCAGCGCGTCGCAGCATCCCCTGGCGCACCGCCTCCGCCTTGCCGCCGTTCGGCGTGCAGCGACAGGACGCGGATGCGCGCCCGGGCGCTCGGCCGCCAGCGCCGCCAGCACGCTGGCCGTCGCGTCCGTGGACCCGTCGTCGACGAAGCAGCAGCGACGCGTCCGGCGTGGCGTCGACGAATGCCAGCAACGGCGCGCCGTCCAGGCGCTCGGCTTCGTTGTAACAGGGGACGACCACGGTCAGCCTGGCCATCGCGGCGGCATCATCAGATCCGTCGAGCCACTGTATCGGCTACACTGCCGCCGATCAGATGTCGCCTAGCCGCGATCGAGAACGACGCGCCGGCACCGGCGCCGCCGCTGACGCGCGCGTTTCCGCGCGCTGGGCCTGCTGGCCGTCGAGGGCGCCTCGATCGGCGCTCGCCGGCTGGTTCCTCCGCGTCGCGCGACCGGCTGACCAGCTACGTCTAGCGCCAACGCGCTGCCCCCGGCGCGCGCAAGATGGTCCTCGCTCACCATGTTCGTGTGGCGCGCTGCTGGCCGCCGGCGCCGCCGCGGGCGTCTGGATCTGGCGGCGCGCCGCCGGCCTGGACGTCATCGAGCGCGCGTCGCGCCGGCTGGCGCCGCTGTGCCTGGCGGCGTTCGTGCCGCTGCTGTTTCACTGGCAGCTGTGGGCGGGCGGCCCGCGCGAGCTGACCTTCCTGGTGATGGTCGGCGGCGTTCGTCCTGGCGCTGCAGGCGCTGATGCGCGTCGCGCTGGAGACGCCGCCGCGTGCTGCCGGCGCGCTGGCGCGCCCGCATCGACGCGGTCCGCGCGCGCGTCGCGGCGCGCGCTGGCGCGGATGCCGTGGCTGCCGCTGGCGATCGTCGGCGTCGCCGTCATCGGCTACGCGATCGTATTTCTCGATCATCACCATCCAGAACCACTCCGGCTGGGCACGGCCGGCTACGACCTGGGCATCGAGAACAACCTGGTGTGGAACGCGGCGCACTTCAACGCGCCCGCTGTTCAAGACGTCGGTGATCGGCGGCCCGAACGTCGACGCACATCGGCTATCACGAGACGTACATCTCGTATCTGATCGGCCTCCCCTACCGCCTGGCGCCGTATCCCGAGATCGCTGCTGGCGCTGCAGGCGACGCTGATCGGCGGCGCGGCGCTGCCGCTGTACGCGTTCGCGCGCCGCCACCTGGGCGCGTGGCTGGCGTGCCTGGTCGCGCTGATGTGCCTGTTCTACGCCGCCGCTGCACGGGTCGAACCTCTACGACTTCCACTACCTGCCGTTCGCGCCGATCTTGCTGTGGACGACGCTGTGGCTGGTGGAGGCGCGCGCGCGACCGCCTGGGCGACCGTCGCGGTCATCCTGACGCTGGCCAACCGCGAGGACATGTCGGCGCTGCTGATGGTCATCGGCGCCTACCTCATCCTGACCGGCGAGCGCCCGCGCGCCGGCCTCCTCATCACCATCGTCGGCGGCGTCTACTTCGTCGCCGTGAAGTTGATCCTGATGCCGCACTTCCTCGACGGCTTCACGCGCGTACGTCAACCAGTACCAGGACCTGCTGCCCGAGGGCGACAAGGGGTTCGGCGGCGTGCTCAAGACCGTGTTCGGCAACCCCGGCTACACGGTCACGACGCTGCTGGAGAGCGAGAAGGTGGTCTACCTGCTGCAGATCATGACGCCGCTGGCGTTCTTCGCGTGGCGGCGCCCGATCGGCCTGCTGTGCACCCTGCCCGGCTTCTTCTTCACGCTGCTGGCGACCACGTATCCGCCGCTGACCGAGATCAGCTTCCAGTACACCGCGTACTGGACCGCGTTCCTGTTCATCGCCGTGGTCGCGAACCTGACGTGGCTCAAGCGTGTCGAGCGCGAAGCCGCGCAGGCGCCCGACGCGGCGGTGGCCGTGCCGCGCGCGCGCGCCAGCCGGCGCGCCTGGGTGGTCACGATGGCGGTGGCGACGCTGGTGACCTCGTACCAGATGGGGCTCGTTCTTCCAGCAGAACACGGCGTGGGGCGGGTTCTCGCCGTTCCGCGTCGGCGTCACCAAGGCCGAACGGACCCGCCACGCCGACCTGCATTCGCTGATCAAGACAGATTCCGGGCAGACGCCAGCGTCGCGGCGTCCGAGATGCTGGTCGCCCAGATCTCGAGCCGGAAGAACGCCTACACGCTGCGTATCGGCCATCTTCGACGCCGACTACATCCTGATTCGGTCGCCGATGGGCGGCGACGAACGAAACATGGTCGACGACGCCCTGCGCACGGGCGCTTACGGGCTGCAGGCCGAGAAGGGCGAGTTCATTTTGTTTCGCCGCGGGCGCCCCGCGCGGAGACACCGCCGAGGCCTTCCTGCGTCGAATCGGCGCGTTGAATCCACGTGATGTTCCTATAAACTAAGCTGAAGTCATGACTCGCCCAAGCCCAACCGAGCCCCGTACGGGCGCGGACACCGGGCGCTCGAGATCGCCAGCATCGCGTTCGTCTTCGGGTCGCTCTTGCTGGATCGCATGCCGCGTGACCATCGTGGCGTGGGACGTCCCGCGCGACCTGCTCGGGATCGGCGTCGCCGCGCTGGTCGGCTACCTGGTGTCGGACTTTCTGTCGGGCTTCGTGCACTGGGCGGGCGACACGATCGGCGACGAGACCACGCCGGTGTTCGGGCCGAACTTCGTGCAGCCGTTTCGCTACCACCACGTCGATCCCGAAGACATCACCCGCCACGACTTCATCGAGACCAACGGCAACAACTGCATCGTCGCCGCGCCCGTGCTGATGGGCATCGTGTGGTTCATCCCGACGCGAGCCGACGTTCTTCTTCTTCACGTGCGTGGTCATCGCCTGCACGGCGCTGTTCGTGTTCTGCACCAACCAGTTCCACAAGTGGGCGCACACCAAGCAGCCGGCGGGCTGGATACGCGTGCTGCAGCGGGCCGGGCTGATCCTGTCGCCCGAGCACCACGCCGTCCACCACGCGTCGCCGCAGGACAAGTACTACTGCATCACGGTCGGGTGGATGAACCCGCTGCTCGAGCGCATCCGCTTCTTCCGCGCGTGTGAAGCGGCGATCGGGCGGATCTACCCGAGCGCGCTGCGCTCGCGCCGCATGAGCGCTCGTCAGCTAGTGCCCGGCGCCGCCGACCAGGCGATGCCGAGCTGGCCGAGCCAGTAGACGCCCATGGTCAGCAGCGCGCCGTGCGGGATCGGCTTCCAGAAGCGGTCGAGCGACAGGCTCATGTCCGACAGGTAGAACAGCGTCGCGCCCACGGCGGCGTAGGTCGCGCGCGGCAGCGGCCCACCGATCGTGCACCACGCGGTGACGACCATCGCCGTGATGACGGTGGCGTAGATCAGTACGGGGATTTTCATTCCGGCGGCGCCCGGCAAGATCATGCGCAGGACACTCACGGTCGCCGTGCCGACGATGACGATGGCGCCGTAGAGGCGCCACCCCGGCGCGATGTCGACGCGGATGAACGCGACCACGTACGCGACGTGCCCGAGCAGGAACGCCGCCAGGCCGATGATGAACGCGCGGTTGCTGGGGCTGAGCAACGCCACGTCGCCGGCGAGCGAGAACACGAACCCGATCGCGATGCACCACGCGTAGAAACCGTGCGGCCAGCCCATCACCGCGAACAGCAACAGCGTCGCGAGCGGCTTGAAGATCAGCGTCAGCGCGCGAACGCGCGCCTCGGCACCGGTGATCGCAAGCGCGCCGGACACCAGGACCCCGATGGCGGCGACGGCGGCGACAGACACGCGCGACGATTGTAACCTCTCGCGCGCGACGGCGCGCGGTTACGTCGTGCCGCGGAGGCGCACGCGAAACGACACCGGGCGCACCATGCCGGGGAGCAGCGCGGAGGGATTGAGCACGGCGCCGTCGGTGACGCCGGGGCGCACGGCGAGCCAGGCGCTGAACAGCTCGTCGACGGTGCGCGTGCTCCCGCAGCGCGCGCAGTGACCGGAGGGGCTCGCCGCGCACGCCGGGCAATAAACCGGCACGCGCATGGCGATCGAGGCCATGCCGCCTTCCGACGCTTCTCGTTCGTTGAGGAACAGCTCGATGACCTCCGGGTCCACGCGCCGGGCGACACCGCCGGCGAGTAGCCCGCCCAGGGGCCCGCTCAACCGATGCAACATCACGGAAGGCGCGCGTCGCGTGGGTGCGTTGTCGGCGGGCGGCGTTGTGGGGCGGCACGCCCACCCGGCGATCGTACGCCGCGCGCGCGGCCGGGTCGGCGAGCACCTTGTACGCGGCCTGGATGGTCTGAAAGATGAACTTCGCGCTCGGCCCGGCGCGGTCCGGGTGCCAGCGCAGCGCCAGCTGCCGCCACGCGCGCCGCACCTGCGCGGCGGTCGCCCCGGCGTCGACGCCGAGGAGGCCGTAGTAGTCGTCGTTTGGAGAGCCAGCGGCCATGGCGCCCCAAAGACTAATCACGCGCGTCGTGGCGGGGAGGGTCCCGGCGCTCGATTCCCCATCTTGAATAGGGCCACAATCATGGCCGCGTCCCAGAACAGCGGATCCTGAACTGAACGTGCCGGGGGCGGGTTTCGAACCCGCAGGCCGCTTTCGCGACAGGGGATTTTAAGTCCCCCGCGTTTACCGTTTCGCCACCCCGGCTTTCGTAACGCGGGCGCGATGTTATCCGGCTTTCTCGATCGGCGCCTCCGACACCCGCAGTCGATCCGCGGCCAGCTACACCGGCTGCGGATCGATGACCTTCCCGTCGGCGCGCTGACATCGACGTCGACGCGGGCGCGCTCACGCCGGGCGAACGAGTCGGGGCGGAGGTGGGCGTAGCGCTCGGTCGTCTACGAGTCTCCTGGCTGTGGCCGCAGCCGGACGCGAAGAAACCGTGGGACCTGCTGCCCCATGGCTGAGCACCGTCAAAACAGCAAGCTGCCATTGGAAAATTGGCGCCGCGGACTACGAGGTTCGTGTAAATAAAACGGCGGATGAACGTCATGCAGCAACGAAAGCAAGAGCGGGTCCGGGCGGCGGTTGTCGGGCCGGCCATGCTCGCGGCGCTCGCGATTTGGAGCGCTACCGGATGCACGCAGCCGTGCAAGGGGGCGAGCTGTGGACGGGGCGATGCAGACGCCGGGGCGCACGACGGGGGTCTTGCCGACGGGGAGACCGCGGACGCAGGCGCGGACTCGGGCCCGTCGGACGGCGGAGACCTGGACGGCGGAGACCTCGACGGCGGAAACCTGGATGGCCCAGACCTCGACGGCGGAAACCTGGACGGCGGCGAGCTCGACGGGCGAGACATGGACGGGGGCGACACGAACAGCCCGTGCTCGGCGGTGGCCCACGACCCGGTACTCGGCACCGCGCGGCTGGCGCCCGGCTTCCGCCTGGTGGGATCGGTGGAGCTGGCGCAGGCCTGGGCCACGGGCGTGGTGCCCGGCGCGCAGGGACCCGAGGTCTTCGCCATCAGCTCGGACGGGCACGTGCACGCTCTCGGCGCGTGGCCCGCGCTCGCGGCGCCCGCGGACGCCAACCGCGTCTACGACGCGCTGGTTCCGGCGGACCGCGCGCGCCAGCTCATCGGGACCCTGGGACCGGAGGGCTCCGGCTCCCACCTGCTGGCCGGCTACCGCACGGCGACGGCCGGAAACTTCCATGACGAGCGGGTGGCGCTGTTCAACACCGCCGCACCTGACGCCGGGGTGCTCCACCTGGATGCGCCGGGGCTCGAGTCGCTCAGCACGCTGGGGTCGAACTTCCTGGTGGGCGCGCGCGGCCTCGGCGCGCTGTCCGCCGCCCGCGGCGTCTACGCACTGAACGTCCAGACCAACCCGCCCGCGGTGGCGCTGGCCGCCGCCTATCCGGTCGGGGACCCGAGCGAGAACGTCCGCCCCGGCCCCATCGCCCACACCACGAACGGGCTGACCGTCATCGGCTACTACCTGGACGCCGCGGACCGGCACTCGCTGCGGTTGGTGCCCCCCGCGGCCCTAGCGGAGGCGATGAGCGGCGGCACGCCCGTCGCCCTCGCCGGCTTGCCGGAGCTCACCGCCCGCGACGACGTGCGCGGCGCGGCCGGCTTCGGCGCCGGCGTGGCGGTGCTGCACAGCCAGTGGCCGGGCGGGCTGCTCTACGGACTCGGCACCCTGCGCTACTACCCCTTGAGCGTTCAGGGCGGGGTGGTGTCCGCGGGCGCCCCCCAGGATGTGCTGGACTCCGCCGCGCACGACGAGTTCGGCGCGTGCACCTCCGTCCACCGGCTCGAGCCGATCGGCGAGGACCTGCTGGTCACCCTCGCCGACCGGGAGCGCACCGGGGTGCGGCTGGTGCGCATCGCCCGCCAGTAGCGGTCGGTCAACCTTTCACGGCGCTGACGACGCCACCTCTCTTCATCGCTACCACCCCACGTTCTAGGCGCCCGACAAGGCTCGGGTGCTGCGCCGACTGAACGTGGGGAGGTGATACGCGCGCGTGGCTCTACATCGCCGCGCGCGCGGGAACTCATCTACCGCGTCGATCCCGAATGAGACGACGCGACCGCCGTTGCGGCTTCAGCCGAGCGGGTACCCGTTAGGGGCTTTGTGCCGCCCGGCGGCGCCGCGGCCCCCCATCGGGCTCGCCTCCGCGATCATCATCTCCAGCACCGTGGGCCCTTGGGCTCCCCCCGGCCCGGCGCCGGGCTGGCCCTGATGCGCGCCCGGCGTGGGGAACGCAGCGGAGGCCAGGCGCGGGCTGTGGCGGCGGGCGGCGCTCACGATGGACGACAGCACGATTCTGTCTGAGCTCGGCCGGGCCCGGCCGCCGTCCCGTACGCTGGTTGTTCGACAGTATGCCGGCGGCGTGCGTCGCGGCCGCGTTGACCAGGCGGACGAACCTGCGCGCGCGCAACATCAGCTTCTGGTAGTCGCCGTCGCCCTCCTCCGCGGTCTCGCTCTCGGCCGCGGTCTCCATCTCTCGGCCGCCGCCGAGCAGACCCTTGAGGATGCCGCCCAGGAACTGCTCCTGGACGTAGTTCTCCGTTTCCGCCTCGCGCCCGAGGAGCTTGCCGACCAGGCCGCCCAGGAACTGTTGCTGCTCGGCCTCCATCTCGCGGCGGCCGCCACCGAGCAGACCCTTGAGGATGCCGCCCAGGAATTGCTCCTCCTCGTAGTTCTCGGCCTGGCTCTCGCCGAGCAGGCTCTTCGCGATCTTTCCCAGGAACTGTTCCTGCTCGTCGCGCGGACGGCGTTTCTTGCGGCCGCCGCCGCCGCCGCCGCCGAACAGGCCGCCGGCCAGGTTCTTGAGCAGCGGCCCGGCGATGTTGGCGATCATCGGCGCCGCCGCTGCGATCAGCGGGAGAAAATGATCCAGCTCCTCCTCACTCTGAACATTGAGGAGCTGCTGCGCGAGCTGCTGCTCGCGCGCGGGGGTCAGCGATCGAGATGTATTGATGCGGTTGGGGCGAAGGGTCATGAGACGTCTCCTTTGATTTGGGCCATGGAGCGGCACCTTGTCAGCAGCCCCTATGCCAGAACGATCGCCGCACGGCCGCGCGTCGGCCGGCGAAGCGCGCTTCGCCCGCGGTGGCTCGCGGACTGTCGCGACGAAGCTGCCTTCGCTGCTGGCGGCCGGCGATCCGCGCGGCGCGCGCCTCGACGGATTGGCATCGCGACTGCAAGTCCGTCATTGCCGCCGGGGCGAGGCACGCCGAGCACGCGGCCCACCGAGGAAACCTCTCAAGGAGAAATGACCATGCATGACATCGACAGGACCATGGGCCGAACGAATCTGGAGGCGTACGAGTTCCAGAGCGAGGACGAGGGCGGTTACGAGACCGAGCAGAACGAGCAGGAGGTGCTCGGCGAGGAGGAGGTGGACGAGGTCGCCAGCGAGCTACTCTCCGTCTCCAGCGACAAGGAGCTGGAGCAGTTCCTCGGCAACGTCTTCAAGACCGTCACCGGGGCCGTCGGGAACTTCGCGCGCTCGCCGGCGGGGCAGCAGGTCGGCGGCATCCTCAAGAACGTCGCGCGCCAGGCGCTGCCGCTGGCGGGGCAAGCGGTCGGCAACTGGGTGGCGCCGGGCGTGGGCGGCCAGATCGGCGGCCAGCTCGCCTCCGGTGTCGGTTCGATGTTCGGCCTCGAGCTCGAAGGCCTGAGCAACGAGGATCGCGACTTCGAGGTGGCCAAGCAGTTCGTGCGCCTGGCCGCGGACGCCGCGCAGGCCGCCGCGCACGCGCCGCCCGGATCGAGCCCGGCGCAGGTCGCACAACAGGCGGTGGCGCAGGCGGCGCAAAAGTACGCGCCGGGCCTGCTCGAGCAGGCGGGCGGCGGCACCGGCACCAGCGGATCGTCGGGGAAGAACCAGGGCCGCTGGGTGCGCAAGGGCAACAAGCTCGTCATCTACGGAGTCTGATCGTGGGGCCGGAACCATTCGCCTTCTGGAACCTGGAGCAAGAGGCCCGTGGCCTCCTCTGCCGCCTGGGGCGCGTCAAGTCGTTCGCTCTCCAGGAGACCATGGTTCCGGCCGCCAGCCTGAGCGTCGAGGCGCAGTCGGACATCGAGCGCTTCCTCATGGACCGCAAGCGCTTGTTGCGGGATCGCATCGTGGGCTTCATCGACTGGCTCAAACGGCGCGCCCGCCGCGGGGCGACGCCGGCCGAAGCCCACCGCCGCTTCACGCTGCTGCGCCTGCGCTTCAACATCATCCTGTCGCACGTCGACATCTTCAGCGAGGCGCTGAGCCAGCGCAGCGAGGCCGATGCCGGCGTCTGGCTGGCGGGCCTGGACGTCGTCTCGCGCGACGCGCTGGAGCTGCCCGGCATCATCGACGCCCCGCCGGTGATGTGTTACCTGGCGCGCGGGCCGGGCGCCGCCATCCGCAGGGCGCGCACGCGCCTGCCGGGCGGCGATCCGAACCCGGTGGCGATCATCCGCGTGCCGCGCGAGCGCATGGTGGGGACGGGGATCGCGTCATCGCTGGTGCACGAGGTGGGGCACCAGGGCGCGGCGCTGCTGGATCTGGTGTCGTCGCTGCGCGAGGACCTGGCCGACGCGCGCGACGGCCGGCTGGACGCGAACACCTGGGGGCTGTGGCGCCGCTGGATCTCGGAGATCGTCGCCGACCTGTGGTCGATCGCGCGCCTCGGGCCGGCGTCGACGGCGGGCCTCATCGGCGTGGTCAGCCTGCCGGCGGCGTTCGTGTTCCGGATCGACACCGAGGATCCGCATCCGTCGCCATACATCCGCGTGAAGCTCAGCGCCGCCATCGGCGACGCGCTGTACCCGCACCCGCAGTGGCGACGCCTCAGCGAGATGTGGGAGAGCTTCTACGACGTGCGGCGCTTGCCCGCCGCCAAGCAGGAGCTGTTCGCGAGACTCGAGGAGACCATGCCGGCGTTCATCGAGCGCCTGCTCGGCCACCGGCCCCCGACGCTGGCGGGCCGCTCGCTGTCCGAGGCGCTGGCCGACCCCGATCGCCGGCCCGATCGTCTGGCCGGGCGGTACGACGCCTGGCAGGCGCAGCCGGCGCTGATGGGGAGCGCGCCGCCCACACTCGTGTTCGCGGTGCTGGGGCAGGCGCGCCTGGACGGGCGCCTCACGCCCGAGGCCGAGAGCGAGCTTCTGGCCAAGCTGCTGCGCCACTGGGCCTGGCGCAGCACCGTCGACGTCGCGGAGGTCTGCGCCGTCGCCAGCCGCACCCAGAAGTCTCCGCGGCTCCGCCCCCGCCGCCCGCGACCAGGCGCGCCACCTGCCCTGGCATCGATGTCGTGACCTTCGCTGCTTTCAAAATCGCCAAGAGATAGGAGGACGCTTCCCATGTCGCACCTCAAACCCATCCCGCAGTTCGACACGCAAACCGACAAGAGGCACCAGGCCCCGATCTTCACCGCCACGGCCGAAGACGACAGGGAGGAGAACAGGCGGTTCAACTACGAACCGCACAAGCCCCTGCACTGGTGGTACCGGACCCAGAGCGGCGGCTGGCATCCCATCCCGGACCGTGCGCTGCTGCAGATCGACAAGTTCGGGCGGATGGTCCGCGTGAACACCGACGAGCTGGATCACCGGGGCTCGCAGTTCGCGCTTGGCCAGGCTGGCAGCCAGCCGCATCAACCCAGCGGCGGTGGCGCGCGTGGCAATGGCCGCGAGCGGAACCTGTCGGTGGCCGAGTACTGGATCGCCGTGACAGAGGACGAGCGCGAATCGCCGAACGACGATCACGCCGTCTCCTTCAAGGCCTTCGTGCGTCCGCCCGAGGTCCCCATCCCCCTCGAGGGCGAGGGGACGGCAAATGGGCAGCCGTCGTCCAACGTCGAGGTGTCGCTGAGCCGGGCCCGGCAGCCGAACACCGCCGACGAGATCCTGTGGGTGGTGATCCGCAACAGCGCCAACGAGCTGGCCTTCAACCCCTACCAGGACTTCATGGACGCGCTGTTCTCGAACCCGCGCATCGAGCGCGCCGCCAACCTCGAGAAGAAGTCCGTCTCGGACGCGCTGGACCTGCACTGCAAGACGTTCGCGTTCTCCAGCATCGACGCCTACCGCGTCCTGAAGATCGCGACCGAGCTGTTCGTGACCACCCGCTGCGGCGTGCTGCGCCCGCCAGCCCTGCGTCCGGATCCCGTTGAGGAGGAGGCCCGCTTCGGCCACCGCCTGGGCGCGGTGTTCGCGACCTTGTGGGAGGACTATCTGGAGCCGCTCGGCAACTTCGACGGGCGGACGGCGCGCATCCTGCCGTACCTGGATCTCATCCGGCGCAAGCTGGGCGACATCGGCGCGGTGCGATCCAGCACCGCCAGCCTGGTCGATCAGCAGGCGGAGCTGATCCAGGACAAGCTGGTGCACCCGATCCTGCTCGAGCTCATCTGGTCGTACTGGATGGAAGAAGGGATGCTGGTCCAGTCCTTCAACAGCATCACGCGCCGGTTCCAGAACCTGCGCACGAACGGCGAGCGCGATCCGCTGGCGCAGATGGAGATCGATCCGCTGCGACCAGTGAACAACCTGCTGTGGGGCTACGTGCAGGACGAGCAGGGGCAGCCTCAGCGTGCTGCGCCGGGCGCACGAGTACGACCACCACTACGGGTTCACGCTGCACGGCAAGGCGCTGGCCGAGCTGCGCACGGCCGACACGCCGGTCGAAGTTCCTCGAGGCGTTCCACAACCTGCTGCACCGGTGCATGCAGTTCTACTCAGCGGGACGACGACACGACGGTGATCGCCGACGCCTTCCCGGTGCTGAACGCGCTCAAGGAGACGCACTGATCCTGCTGGCGCAGGGGGCGCACAACCAGTTCGGCGACCTGCCGTCGCAGGCGCGGCAGGAGATGCTGATGCAGCAGTGGATCCTCTCGCGCCCCGAGGTGCGCGAGTTCCTGCGGCGACGCGCGTGATGGTGCCGTACCCCGAGCCGTGGATGGATCGCGTGGACGCGGTGAAGACAGCTCAAGGGGTGGACCGACACCAGCGTGCTGCACTTCCGCGACCTGGCCATCTTCGGCGAGCAGATCCTGCTCTCCGTCCGCTACGGCGCCTGGAGCACCGTCGACCAGATGGCCAACGCGGCGAACTGGGCGCGCTACTGGCGCCCCGAGATCCAGGGCTACATCCACGCCTACCGGATCGCGACCAGCGTCGATCTGACGGCGGATGTGACCGACCAGAAGTCGGCCGACACGCGGTTCATGCCGCCGTCGGTCCACCTGCGCAACCGCTTGCTGGCGCAGGCGGCCCCGCGCTGAGATGGCGGGCGCGCGAGCGGCGGCGGCGGACTTCACATCGGCCCTCTACCTCGGTCTCACCCACTCGAGCGAGTCCCTGCGATGGACGGAGCTATCGACTGGAACCCCGGCGGTCCTGCGCCGCTCGCCCGATGCCACGCGGGCGGCGCAGACCTTCGCCGCCCTGGTGGGCTGTGGGCGAGCGGTGGTCCTGAGCTCGACGCTGCACGCGTTCATGGATCTGTTCGGAGAGATCTGGCGCCCCCCGGCGGCGATCCTGCACGACGATGCGATCTATCCGATCGCCCGCTGGGGGATGGAGCGCGCAGCCAGCCGGGGGCACCTGCTGCCGTTCCGCCACCTGGATCCCGAGGCGCTGGAGCAGCGCCTGCGCCAGGTGGCAGGCGCTGCGGCGCCGCCCTGGGTGGTCACCGACGGATTCTGCGCGGGGTGCGGGCGGCCCGCGCCGCTGGACGCGTACGCGGCGCTGCTGCGCCGCCGCGAGGGGATGCTGATCGTCGACGATGCGCAGGGGATCGGCGTCTACGGCGAGGCGCCATCGGCGGAGACGCCGTACGGGCGTGGGGGCGGCGGCTCGGCGCGCGCCTTCGGGCTCACGAACCAGGACAACGTGGTGCTGGTGGCGTCGCTGGCGAAGGCGTTCGGCGCGCCGCTGGCGATGGTGGCGGGCTCGCGCCGCTTCATCGACGAGCTCACCTCGCGCAGCGAGACGCTGGTCCACTGCAGCCCGCCGCCAGCGCCGACGCTGGCCGCCGCCCGGCGCGCGCTGGCGCTGAATGCAGAGCAGGGCGACGGCCTGCGCGCGCGTCTGGTGTCGGCGGTGCGCCTGCTCCGGCAGGAGCTGGGCGCGCGGGGTGTGGACGTGCGCGGCGGGCTCCACCCCGTGCAGCGCGTGCCGATGCCCGATCGGCGCGTGGCGCTGGCGCTGCGGCAGGGGCTGAGCCGGCGCGGCGTCGAGGCGGTGGTGCGCCACGCGCGCTGCAACGACGAGATTTCGCTCACGTTCATCGTGACCGCGCGACACGACGAAAGGCAGCTTCGCAGCGCCGCCGCCGCGCTGTCCGCCGCGGCGAGTGACTGTCGCCGCGTCATCACCCAAACGAGCTGTATTGAACCTGGAGGCCTGACATGATCGTTCGAACCGGTGGTTCCTTCGCCCGGCGCGGATTCCGCCCCGGTATCTCGCTGCGGTCGCGGTTCCTGGCGCGACCGCGTTTCGGTCCGCGGTTCCTCGGTCCGCGGCGAGGCTTGTTCCGCGGCCCGAGCTTGGGCCGCTTTCCCTGGTCGCGCGGGCGCTACGGCGGCGCGCGGCTGGCGCCGTGGTTGCGGCGCCCGTACGCCGGCGGCTACCGGCCGTGGGCGCGCGGCCCGTTGCTGGGTCGATACTGGGGGCGCGGGCGGTTCCTCCCGCAGCTGGCGCCGTGGCTGCGCGGGCGGTCCTTCGGCCGCCCGTTCGCGCCCGGGTTGCCCGGGGCGGCGCTGCCCCCGTTCCTGTCCTTCCTGCGTCACCGGCCGTGGCTCAGCAGACCGGCGCCGTCGGGCTGGCTGTGGCGCCTGGTACCCACCGCGTACAGCGGGCCCGAGCCACCGCCGCCCGTCGAGGCCGCCCCGCCGCCCGAGGCGGGCGCCGCTCCGCCCGAGGCGGGCGCCGCGCCGCCCGAAGGCGGCGCGCCGCCCGAGGCGGGTGCCGCGCCGCCCGAAGGTGGCGCGCCGCCCGAGGCGGGCGCCGCTCCGCCCGAAGGTGGCGCGCCGCCCGAGGGTGGCGCCGCGCCCGAAGGTGGCGCGCCACCGGCGGGCGAGCTGCCGATGTCGTTGCAAGGCGACGGCGGATCGGTGCGCATCCGCTGGGACGGCCGCGCGCGCCAGCTCGGCGAGCTGCCGCCCCCGGGGGGCGGCGTGTACGTCATCTACAAGGGCAACAAGCCCGAGTCCGTGCAGATGACCAGCGACTTCCGCCGCGACATCGCCACCCGCTACGGATCGAAGCTCGCCTCGGCGGGCGGAGCCGAGATGGAGATGGAGACGGAGGGCGAAACCGAGGGCGAGAGTGAAGACGAGTTCCGCCGGCGTCGCGGGCGCCGGGCGCGCCGCAAGCGGTGGCGCCGCTGGGCGCGCTTCGGCCGCGTCGGCCGACGCTTCAGCCGATCCGGGCGGGGCAGCTTCCTGCGCCGCCTGCGACAACAGCTGCTGCAGCAGCAGGGGGCCGGCGGCGGCGCGCCGATGGAGGAGCCCGATCAGGAGCCAGAACCGCCGGAGGCGGACGACGACGCCGGTGAGAGCGACTAGCCGACACCGGCCAGCGACGGCGGGCAGGCCAGCGGACGACGGACGTACGGGCGACGATGATTGACGCCACCACGTACGCCCGCCGTGCCGCTGGCCGCTTCGTCGCCGAGCTGGCGGAGCTGGTCGCCATCCCGTCGATCAGCGCCGATCCGCGACGCGCGTCCGACATGCAGCGGTGCGCGCGCCGCCTGGCCGCGGCGCTGGATGCTGCGGGGCTGGACGGCGCGCGCCTGGTGGCGCCGCCGGGGGGCGCGCCGCCGGTGGTCGTCGCCGACTGGTTGCACGCGCCCGGCGCGCCCACGGTGCTGCTGTACGGGCACTACGACGTGCAGCCCGCGGACGAGCGCTGGGATCACCCGCCGTTTTCGCCGGTCGTGCGCGGCGACGAGCTCCGCGGGCGCGGCGCCTCCGACGACAAGGGCCAGCTGTGGGTGCACGTCAAGGCGATCGAGGCGCTGCTGGCCACGCGCGGCGCGCTGCCGGTCAACGTGCGCGTGGTGCTCGAGGGCGAGGAGGAGATCGGCAGCGCGGGTCTGCTGGCGCTGATGCAGGCGCACCCGGCGGCGTTCGCCGCCGACGCGGCGGTCATCTCTGACATGCCGATCGTCTCGCCGGTGCAGCCGGCGATCACGGTGGCGATGCGCGGCTCGGCCAGCGCCACCATCACCGTGTCGCGCGCGGGCGGCGAGCTGCACAGCGGCCTCTTCGGCGGCGCCGTCGCCGATCCGCTGATGGCGCTGTGCCGCCTGGGCGCGTCCCTGCGTGGCCCCGACGGGCGCGTCGCGCTGCCCGGGTTCTACGATCGCGTGCGCGCCGCCAGCCCCGCCCAGCGGGCCGAGCTGGCACGTGTCGCCGCGCTGGGCGGCGGGCCCGCGTCGGGGGCGCCGGACGCGCCCGAGGCGCGCGACGGCGAGCCCGGGTTCTCCGCCGCCGAGCGCACGACCATCCGGCCGGCGCTGACCATCACCGGGATCACCGGCGGCTACCAGGGCACAGGGTGGAAGACCGTGCTCGGCACCAGCGCGACGATGAAGGTGAACCTGCGCCTGGTGCCCGACCAGGATCCGCTGCAGGCGCTGGCGGCGCTGCGCCGTCACGTCCAGGAGAACGTGCCGCGCGGTCTCAGCGCGCGCATCGAAGGCGGCGGATGCGCGCGGCCGGTGATCGTCGATCGCGGACATCCTGCCGTCGCGGCGGCGGCGCGGGCGTACGAGCGCGCCTTCGGCCGCCCTCCTCTCTACCGCCGCTCGGCGGGATCGCTGCCGGTGGCCGCCACCCTGAAGCACGGCCTCGGGATCGAGCCGGTGCTGATGGGGTTCGCGCTGCCCGACGACCGCGCGCACGGTCCCAACGAGAAGCTGCACCTGCCCACGTTCTTCCGCGGCATCGACGCGTCGCTGGCGCTGTTCGACGAGCTGGCGGCGCGCCTGCCTGCGCGCGCGGCCCGGGATGTCGCGGCATGATCGTCGACTGTCACTGCCACGCCGGCGAAGGTGACGGGTTCACCGGGCCGTGGGACACGGCGGCGCCGCTGGACCGCTATCTCGTGCGCGCGCGCCAGGCCGGCATCGCGCGCACCGTGGTGTTCTCGGCGTTCCACTCGGACTACGCCGCCGCCAACCGGCGCGTGGCCGAGGTCGTGGCCGAGCACCGCGGGCGCCTGATCGGGTTCGCGTTCGTGAACCCCCGCGCGAATTGCGGGCGGGTGCGCGCGCTGGTCGGCACCGCGGTCAACCGCTACGGGTTTCGCGGCATCAAGGTCCACCAGCACGACGGCCGCATCACGCGCGAGGTGTGCGAGGTCGCCCGCGCGCTCGAGCTGCCGATCCTGTACGACGTGATGGGCGAGGTCACGACCGCCGAGCTGGTGGCGACGGAGTACCCGGACGTCCCCTTCATCGTCCCGCACCTCGGCAGCTTCGGCGACGACTACCGCGCGCAGGTCGCGGTCATCGACCTCCTGGTGCGGTTCCCCAACGTCTACGCTGACACTTCGGGCGTGCGGCGCTTCGATCTGCTGGAACAGGCGGTCGCGCGCGCCGGCGCGCGAAAGCTCCTGTTCGGCAGCGACGGTCCCTGGCTGCACCCGGGCGTCGAGCTGGCGAAGATCCGCGCCCTGGGCTTACCGCCGGCGGACGAACGCCTGATCACCGGCGGCAACCTGATGCGCCTGATCGGCGCTCATCGCGCTGTCGGGGAGAGCGGGGCCTTCACTCCGCGCGCTGCGCGCGTCGCATCTGCAGCGCGCGGTCAGTGACGCCCAGGCGTTTGGCGGCGCGGCGCAGGTTGCCATCCTCGCTGGCCAGCGCGACGCGGATGGCTGCCTCGGTCGCGACGCGTCCGATCTCGCGCAACCCGAAGCCCTGATTCAGCGCCTGAAACACCGCCGCGTCGAAGGTCGTCGCACCCGCGGGCGCCCGCGGCGCGCCCGGCGTGACCTCGCCATCGGCGTCGCCGGCCGACCCGGCCGCCTCGGCCTCGGCCCATTCGTCCTCGGGGATGTCGCCGATCGTGATGGCGCTGGGGCCGACGTGGCGATCACCGATGCGCTCGACCAGCTGGCGCAGCTCGCGCACGTTGCCCGGATAGTCCCGGCCACCAGGAAGCGCGCGACCGCATGATCGAAGCAGGCTGCGGCCGCGTTCGGCCGCAGCGCCTGCAGGAACAGATGCGCCAGCGGCAGGATGTCCTCGCGCCGCTCGCGCAGCGGCGGCAGGTGGCAGATGCGGCTGGCGATGCGGTGATAGAAGTCCGCGCGGAACCGGCCACACGCCACGTCCTGGCGCAGGTCGCGGTGCGTGGCGCATACGAGGCGGAAGTTGGTGCCCTGCCAGATGTTGGACCCGACCCGCTTGTAAGTGTGTTCCTGCACCACGCGCAGGAGCTGCGCCTGCAGCGGCAGCGGCAGATCGCCCACCTCGTCGAGGAACAGCGTGCCGCCGTCCGCCAGCGCAAAGGCGCCGTCGCGCGCCGCCGCCGCGCCCGTGAAGGCGCCGCGCTCATGGCCGAAGAACTCGCTGCCGGACAGCTCGGGCACCACCGTCGTGCAGTCCAGCACCACCAGCTCGCCCTTGCCCGGCGCGCGGATCCAGCGCGTGGATCAGGCGCGCCAGCAGCTCCTTGCCGGTGCCGCTTTCGCCCAGCAGCAGCACTGGCCCGTCGGAGAACACGGCCAGCTCCACGACCTGGCGCAGGCAGGCCAGCCAGCCCGGGCTGCCGCCCGTCAGCTGGCGCCGCACCACCGGTCCCGCGATGATCCCGTCGATGCGCGCCCAGCGCTCGAGACGGGCCGCGACGTGCGCCATCGGATCGCCGATCTCGTCCCAGGCAAACGAGTCCGAGGCGCCAGCTCGTAACAACGCCCACGTATCCGCCTCCGTGAGTCGCTGCCGGCTGGTCGCCGCGGCCAGCGTGCGCTCGCGGCCGCCGGCGCTCGCCTCCGCCACCGCCGCCAGCACGTCGGACGATGGCGCGTCGAACAGCAGCAGCGTGGCCGAGCGTTGCGCGCCGTCCGCGGCTGTCGCGTGCGGATCGGCGAGCACCACGCCGTGCGCGCGCAAACCATTCTGGATGCGTGGCCACCACGCCCCCGGATCCTCACACATAAGCTGGACTCTCAGCTCCTGCCCCATCACATCCCACTCCTGTCGCCGGCGTCGGGGACCTGCCGTTGGCGGGCGGTCGGACGCGACGAGCCGCTCGATCAAAGCGAACGCAGCGTAGCGCCGAACTCGCCGGCAGCCATATCGGGATTACCCAGGGAACCGAAGTCCGCTTCGCCCTCGCGCGCACCATTCGTTTGTAAACGAACATCGTTTCGCCAATGCGCGCGCTTTGCCGCGGCGATCGCGCCGGCACGCCTCTCGCAAGGGACATGCACGCGGAGATCGCGACGAGGAGAAGCGCCGATGACATTCACGACCGGACCAACGCTGCAGGAAGGATTTCTCGGCTGGCTGCCTTTCTGGGGTAACGGAAACTCGGATCAGCGCCTGATCGACGACCGGATCAAGGCCGGCGAGCGCGACGAGAACAAGATCACCAACGACGTCTTCTTCGCGCGGCATCCCGAGCTGCCGCGCATCCCGCTTCGCAAGGATCAAACCACCTTGGTTCGCGAGTGGCTGGAAATCCGTGATCAACTCGTGTTGCCCGCGCTGGCCAAAGCCGACCGACCGGGCGGCACCACCCCGGCCCCCAGCGGCGGGATCATCTACGACGGCAAGACGCCCGCGCCAGGCACCGTCGAGAAGCGGCAGTGGCTGCCGTGCAATCCACCCCTGCGCGGCGATCCGTCGAAACGCAGCGCCGCGCTGTATGACAACGTCATCAATCAGTTCGCCGTCGGCGTGAACCCGCGCTATGCGCACAAGGACGGCAGCACCTACTGCAACATCTTCGCGTGGGACCTCACGAGCGCGATGGGCGCAGAAACCCCGCACTGGGTGTCAAAGGGCGGCGATCCCGTTCCGCCCTACAAGGGCAGCGAGCTGAACGCCAACGCGATGAACAGCTGGTTGAACAACCATGGCGGGCGCTTCGGCTGGCAAAAGACGTCGCTGTCCGAAGCGGTGGACGCCGCCAACCGCGGCTGCCCGGTGGTCGCTTCGTGGAACAACGGCGGCGGCATCGGCCACATCGCCGTCATCCGCCCGGGCGCCGCCAGCGCCAGCGAGGGGCCGTGGATGGCCCAGGCCGGCGCGCGGAACTCGAACTTCATCCGGATGTACAGCGTCTGGAAAAAGTCGGCCAACGTCGAACCCTGGGTCCACGCCTGAGGAGAAGCCGCGATGTCGCTTGCAGCCGCGCGTGACGAGAACGTCATCACCAACGATCTGTTCTTCGCGCGGCATCCCGAGCTGCCGCGTATCCCGCTGCGCCGCGACCAGACCGCGCTGGCCCGTGAGTGGGTGACGATCCGCGACCAGGTGGTGCGCCCGAAGCTGGCCCAGGTGGCGTCGGCCGACGTCAGCTCGCCGCGCGTGCCGCTCGGGACGCTGGAGTGCAACATCCCCGGGACGCACGCCGTTCCGGTATGCGTTCACGGCCGAGGACGTCGACACCACGGCGCGCTTCCTGATCAGCGAGGCCGGCGGCCGCGACAACGCCGAGAACCGCGGGACGCTGTGGGCGCTGTTGAACCGCTACGCGTTCCTCCGCGACAAGACGCCGGGCTGGGGCAGCTTTGGGAATTTCCTGAAGCAGTACTCGCAGACGCTGCAGCCGTACATAAGGAACTACGTGTCGGTGAAGGAGTTCGTCGCCAAGTGCAACCCGACCTTCGACAACAAGGGGTGCCTGTTCCGGCCAACGCACACCGAGAAGTACCCCGGCACCAACGTGCCGATGGGCCAGCTCACGACCTTCCTCGAAACGCAGAACAAGCCGTGGAGCAAGCTCGATGAGACCGCGCGCCGCCTGGCGCTGCGGACGCTGAGCGGCGCGATCCCGAATCCCGTCGGCAACGCCTCGGACGTCGACGACACCAAGGTCTACTTTCGCCGCGAGCACGGCCGCCAGCCGACGCGCGCCGAGTGGGAGCAGTACACGCGCGCGCTGGCGGCGCGCAAGAAGGCGGCCTGGCGGCCCGAGCAGGTGGCGTACGACCAGTTCGGCCACAACGTCCTGTTCGTCACCCCCGCGGCCGTGCGTTTCCCCGAGGGGGTGACGCGCATCGTCCCGCCCGGGGCGGCGTCAGGCGCGCACGGCCCGATCGCCACCCCCGGCGCTCCCGGGCCCGCGCCCGCGCCCACGCCCGCCGGGCCCGTGATCTACGACGGCAGCACGCCCGCGCCGGGGACGGTCGAGACGCGGCGGTCGTTCCCGTGCAGCCCTCCGCTGCGCAACGATTCATCCAGCCGCAGCGCCGCCGCGTACGACAACGTGCTCAACCAGTTCGCGGTGGGCGTGAACCCGCGCTACGCGCACCGCGGAAGCAGCACGTACTGCAACATCTTCGTGTGGGACGTGACCAGCGCGATGGGCGCCGAGATCCCGCACTGGGTGTCGCCGACCGGCAACCCCACGCCGCACCTGAAAGGCAACGAGCTGAACGCGAACGCGCTCAACGACTGGCTGAACAGGCACGGCGCGCGCTTTGGCTGGCGAAAGGTGCCGCTGGCCGATGCCGTGGCTGCCGCCAACCGCGGCTGCCCGGCGGTGGCGTCGTGGAAGAAGCCGGGCGGCATCGGCCACGTCGCCATGATCCGCCCCGGCGTGGCCACTGGCAGCGAGGGGCCGTGGATGGCCCAGGCCGGCGCGAAGAACAAGAACTTCATCCGGATGTACGAGGTCTGGAAGAAGTCGGCGGGCGTGGAGGCCTGGATCCACGCCTGACGCTCATCAGATGCGGCGTGCGGCGCGGAAGGCCTCCGCATAGTCGCCCGTTCCGTTGAGCAGCGACTTGCCGCCGACGTCGGCGAACGTCGGACCGTCGTTCTTCTTACGGCTGGAGATGAAGCGGTGGCCGCCCGCCGCGTCCTCGCCCAGGTACATGCCGAGGTGGTCCAGCACCCCGGGGTCGTCTTCGCGATCGAAGAACACGAGGTCGCCGATCGCGAGCTGGGTCGCGATCACCTGCGTGGAGACCTGTGTGCCGGCGTTCGGAATGATCACCACGCCGGGCCCCTCTGCGTAGATGTGAAATGACCGGCGCGGCAGCGTCAGGCCGGTGCGGGGCGCACGCGACAGCGGAACCTGGTCCAGGTAGCCCGCGCCCGGCAGGTGGTGCCGGTAGCCCCACACCATGCGCACGTAGCCCGAGCAGTCGAGGCAGCGAAACTCCGCTGTCTCGGGCGCGTCCGGCGACTCGGCGGGATACAGCCAGCGGAGGCCCAGGTAGTCGTTGAAGTCGGAGTTTTCCTCCCTCTCGCCGTTCGCGGCGAGAGGGCCATAGGAGGCGTTTCCCGCTATCCGCAGGTCGCCCAGCATGATGGGCGGCGCACCTTTGATGTACTGCATGGCGAGGCCGAGGGCGTCAGGCACCTCGGCCGCGTTGGCCTGCAGGGCCATACGGAGCCAGCGTTCGTCGACCGCGCCGGAGAAGGGGCCAGGGGCGGCGCGCACCCAGGTCGAGTGGCTGACCGAGACCGTGGTTTCGCCTGCGGTCTCCGACAGGGTTCGCGCGGGTCCGGCGAGCGTCACCGTGTACGCGTTCACGGTGAAGGTCGCCACCCACACGCCGTTGTCATCTCGGACCTCGACGCGGTCCGGGTTGGCTAGCTTGGTGGTGATAAATGCCATGGCTCGATCCTGGCGCGAGCGTGCCGCTCGCCGGCAGCGCACGCAATCCGGTCGGCCACGGATCTCGCTGGTAGCCACCGGTTCGGACACCTAGGAGGCACCAACGAGCTGTTTTGCGGGCGGCAGACAACAGGTCAGGTGTGCGGATCCGCCTGCCCACGGTATTGCTATGCGCGGCGCTCGCGGCGTCGGTCGGATGCGCCAAGGTGATGTCCCACGTCCCCGACGGGGACGGGTGGCGTCACCGGCGCGGCGGGCGCCACGGGAACGGGCGGCAGGGGCGGTGACTCCACGGGGGCCGCCGGATTGGCGGCGCCGACCGGCGCCGGCGGCACGATCGTCATCACCACCGACGCCGGGAGCGGCGACGGCCCGTGCTCGCCGGCGGTGAGCTGCACGCCCGCCGGCGGCCAGTACTGCGGGCGCGTCGGTAACGGCTGCAAGGGGGGCGCGCTCGAGTGCGGGTCGTGTTCGGGCGACGGCACGTGCGACTTCGGGCTCTGCCTGGGCGGGCCGAGCTGCAGGCCGTATCACCTGCGCCGCGACCGGCTCGAGCAGGTTCTGCGGCAGCATCGGTGACGGCTGCGGGCGCAAGCTCGATTGCGGCGCGTGCGCGGCCGGCCAGGTCTGCACGTCGGGCGTCTGCACGACGGCGGGCTGCGTGCCGCTGACGTGCACCTCCGGCACCACGCGCTACTGCGGCACGATCGGCGACGGCTGCGGCGGGACGCTCACCTGCGGCGACTGCCCCGGCGGCGCGACCTGCGGCGGCGGCGGCGTGCCGGGCGTGTGCCCTGCCCCCAACTGCACGCCGATCACGTGCACGCCGATGGGCGGCGGCCAGTACTGCGGGCGCATCGGCAACGGCTGCGGCGGCGTGCTCGAATGCCCGACCACGTGCCCGGGCGGCATGGCGTGCGGCACCGGCGCGCAGGCGGGCGTCTGCCCGGGCGTGCCCGGCAACGGCGGCTGCACCGGCATCCAGTGCAACATCGAGACGTGCACCGGCACGGCGAAGACGACCGTCACCGGCACCATCTATGACCCCGCCGGCGTGACGCCGCTCTACAACGCGGTCGCCTACGTTCCGAACGCGGCGCTCGATCCGATCCCGACGGGCGCGTCCTGCGATCGCTGCAACGTCACGCTGTCCGGCAAGCCGATCGCCGCCGCGCTCAGCGACGTCAACGGGAGGTTCACGCTCGAGAACGTCCCGACCGGCACCAACATCCCGCTGGTCATCCAGGTCGGCAAGTGGCGCCGGCAGGTGACCATCCCCAGGGTCAACGGCTGCGTCGACAACCCGCTCACCGACGCCAACCTGACGCGGCTTCCGCGCAGCAAGGCCGAGGGGAACATCCCCAAGATCGCGGTGACCACCGGCAGCTCGGACGCGTTCGAGTGCCTGCTGCGCAAGATCGGCGTCGCCGACGCGGAGTACACGCTCGACTCCGGCAACGGCCGCATCAACCTCTACGCCGGCGGCGATCCCGCCATGACCCCCAACGGCAACGGGCCGGGCGCGATCCAGTTCAACGCCGCGCTGGGCGGCGGCCGCTTCCCGGCGGCGACGACGCTGTGGGGGAGCACGTCGAAGATGATGGGCTACGACCTGCTCATCTTCTCGTGCGAGGGGAGCCAGTTCGGCGACGTGAAGACGCCGTTCCTCGCGAACGTGAAGGCGTACGCCGACGCGGGCGGGCGCCTGTTCGCGGACCACCTCCACTACTACTTCCTGCGCAAGGGGCCCGCGCCGTGGCCCAGCACGGCGGCGTACATCGATCCCGGCACCACGCCGCCCTCCCCGAGCACGCGCCACCATCAACACGTCGTTCCCCAAGGGCGCGGCGCTGGCCGACTGGATGGTCGCGCGCGGCGCGTCCACCACGCGCGGCCAGATGCAGATCTACGAGCCGCAACACGCGGTGACGGGGGTCATGGGGGCGACGCAGAGCTGGATCTCCATCGACCGCAACACGAACGATCAGGATGACGCCGCAGCGGCCGGCCGTCCAGTACATGACGTTCAACACGCCGGTCGAATCGGCGGCCGAGGCGCAGTGCGGGCGCGTCGGTGTTCACCTCCATCCACCTGAACGCGGCGCCGGCGGCGCCGGCGACAAGACCGACATCTCCAGCCCCGACATGGCGTTCCCGGACGGCTGCCGCGGCAAGACGCTGTCCGCGCAGGAGAAGGCGCTGGAGTTCCTGTTCTTCGATCTGTCGGCGTGCGTGCAGCCGGACACCATGCGGCCGGTGCCGCCCGTGGTTCCGCCGCCCGGCGCGCCCGAGCTCGCCACCACCGGCGTCGATGACGCCGCCGGTGCCACCTCCGCCACCGCCTCCGCCACCGCCCCCGATGGTCGACTAGCGACCATCCAGAACAGGAGTCGACGCATGTCGCGTAGCCCGAAGCTCGCAGGATTCACCCCGACGTTCATGCCGTGTCTCCTCGGCGCGGTGCTGATCGCGTCGCTCGGTTGCGCGAAGGTCATGCCTGGTTCGCCGACCGGCACGGGCGGCGTCACGGGTGCAGCCGGCACCGGGGTACGACGGGCGTCGCCGGCACGACGGGCGCCGCGGGGACAGGCGCGCCGACGGGCACGGGCGGCACGATCGTCATCACCCTCGACGGCGGCGAGCGGCGACGCCGCCTGCACGCCGTCGGTGACCTGCACGCCCGCGGGCGGCCGCTACTGCGGCACCATCGGCAACGGTTGCCGTGGCGGGCGGCTGGAGTGCGGCGCCTGCACGGGCGACAGCACGTGCGACATGGGCGGCGGCACCAGCACCAGCGGCGGCGGCGTGTGCGTCGGCGGTGCGAGCTGCCAGCCGCTGACCTGCGCCTCGGGCGGCGGCGCCAAGTACTGCGGCGCCGTCGGTGACGGCTGCGGGCGCAAGCTCGAATGCGGCGCGTGCGCGGCGGGGCAGGTCTGCACGTCAGGGCGTCTGCGTGACCGCCGGCTGCGTGCCGCTGACCTGCGCCGCCGGGACCACGCGCTACTGCGGCACGATCGGCGACGGCTGCGGCGGCACGCTGGCGTGCGGCAACTGCGCCGCCGGCTCGACCTGCGGCGGCGGCGGCGTCCCCGGCGTCTGCGCGCCGACCAACTGCACGCCGATCACGTGCACGCCGATGGGCGGCGGCCAGTACTGCGGCCGCATCGGCAACGGCTGCGGCGGCGTGCTCGACTGCCCGGCGTCGTGCCCGGGCGGCATGGCGTGCGGCACCGGCGCGCAGGCCGGCGCCTGCCCGGCCGTCCCTGGCACCGGCGGCCCGTGCACCGGGCTCGCCTGCCAGATCAACAAGTGCGACGGCATGCCCAAGACCACGGTCAAGGGCACCGTCTACGACCCGGGCGGCAAGCTGCCGCTCTACAACGTGATGGTCTACGTGCCCAACGCGCCGCTGGATCCGATCGTCGAGGGCGTGTCGTGCGACAAGTGCGGCACCATCGCGTCGGGCCGCCCCGTCGCCAGCGCGCTGACCGACGCGTCCGGCAACTTCACGATGCAGGACGTCCCCGTCGGCAGCAACATCCCCGTCGTCATCCAGACCGGCAAGTGGCGCCGGCAGATCACGCTGCCCACGGTCTCGGCCTGCCGGGACAACGTGTTCTCGGGGGCCGAGACGTTCCGCCTGCCCAAGAACCAGAGCGAGGGGCACCTGCCCAAGATCGCCATGACCCGCGGCGGCGCCGACAGCCTCGAATGCGTGCTGCGCCGGATCGGCATCTCCGACTCCGAGTTCACCAACCCCGACGGCACCGGGCGCGTGAACATCTACTACGAGACCGGCGGCGGCACGGGCTACACGTCGGGCGCCGCGTTCCCGCCGGTGGCGACGCTGTTCAATCAGACGGTCATCAACAAGTACGACATGGTCGTCATCTCGTGCCACGGCGAGAGCGAGCGGTCGCGCGCGCAGCCGGTCGGCGAGAAGCAGATCGTGAAGAACTTCGTCGACGCGGGCGGCCGCGTGTTCGGGTCGCACTTCTCGTTCGGCTACTTCCGCGGCGTCGCCGGCACCACCGACGCGAAGAACTTCCAGCCGACGCCGTGGCCGCTGCTGGCGATGTGGGACGGCGGCAGCGACGCGCCGTTCACCGTCGACACCAGCTTCGCGAAGGGGGCCGCGTTCGCCGACTGGCTGGTCGCGGTCGGCGGGTCGACGACGCGCGGGCAGGTCACCCTGACCAGCGTCGAATCGCCGGCGATGTCGCTGACGCCCGGCTTCGGCAGCCAGCGCTGGATCAACACCTCCGACGGCATCCCCTACTTCAGCGTGCCGATGCCGGTCGAACGCGCGGCGACGCCCGCCGAGCAGTGCGGGCGATTCGTCCACACCGGCATCCACGTCGCGGCCAGCGGCAACGGCTCGGCGTTCCCGACCGGGTGCGGAACGGCCGCGCTGACGCCGCAGGAGAAGGCGTGGGAGTTCCTGATCTTCGAGCTGTCGGCGTGCGCGCTGCCCGACAACCAGATGCCGACGCCTCCCGTGGTTCCGCCGCCCGGCGCGCCGAGCTCGCCGCCACCGTCGGTGACCCAGCCGCCCGCGCCGCCGCCACCGCCACCGCCACCGCCGCCGCCGATGGTCGACTGAGCCGTCGCGGCTCTGGCCAGTCGGGCGCCGATGCCTAACCTGGGACGATAGGGGGAGCCATGCGCATCTTCGTCACGGGTGCCAGTGGTGTCGTCGGGTCCCGGGTCGTGCCTGCGCTGCTGACGGCCGGGCATCAGGTCACGGCTGTGATGCGGTCGGCCGCCGCGGGCGAAGCGCTGGCGCGCCGGGGCGCGACCGTTCGCAGCGTCGATCTGTTCGCGCCCGCCGAGCTTCGCGCGGCGCTGGCGGGACACGACGTGGTGATCAACCTGGCCACGCACATGCCGCCGATGACGGTCCGCATGTTCATCCCGGGCGCGTGGCGCGAAAACGATCGCCTCCGCCGCGCCGCCTCCGCGAACCTGGTCGATGCGGCGCTGTGCGCGCACGTCACGCGGTTCATCCAGGAGTCGTTCGCGCCCATCTACCCCGACAGCGGCGATGCCTGGATCGACGAATCCGTTCCCCTGCGCCCGGTCCGCTACAACCGGACCATCCTCGATGCCGAGGCGTCCGCGCTCCGCTTCACCGACAGCGGTCGCGGGGCCGGGGTCGTGCTGCGCTTCGCCGCGTTCTACGGCCCGGACGCCGGGCAGCTGGGCGTGATGGTCGCGCTCGTCCGTCGCGGCTGGATGCCGCTGCTCGGACCGGCATACAGCTACATGTCGTCCGTGTCGCACGACGACGCGGCCGCCGCCGTGGTCGCGGCGCTGGACGTGCGCGCCGGTGTCTACAACGTCAGCGACGACGAACCGCTGCGCCATCGCGCCTTCGCGGACGCGCTGGCCGATGCGCTCGGCGTGCCGCCTCCGCGCCTGCTGCCCGCGTGGACAGCGTATCTGGCGGGCGGGATGGGCAACATGCTCGCGCGCTCGCTAGCGCATCAGCAACGCCAAGCTACGCGCTGCCACCGGCTGGGCGCCGCGCTACCGCAGCGTGCGCGAAGGCTTCCCCGCGGTGGTCGGCGCGTTTCCGCATGAACCGCGACGGCGTCGCGGCGAGGCAGCCGTCAGGGCATGAAGCCGAAGCGCAGGCCGATCATGATCCACTCGTGCAGTGACTTCTTCGCGAGGTCCTCGTCGGTGGTGGTCGTGGTCATGCCGGCCGTGGTCGTCGTCGACACGCTCTGATACTGGCCGAGCGAGACGCTGATGAACGGCGCCACCGTCACACGCGGAGCCAGGTAGTAGTCGGCGCCGGCCTGAAAGTTCGCGAACTCGAATCCGGACCGGGTCGAATCGGTGTTGGTCTCGCCGATCACCGTCTGGCGCACGGAGAAACGATCCCCACTCGTACCCGACGCCCAGCCCGAGCCAGGGGAGCAGCGGACCGCCGACCGCGAACTGGTAGCGCCCCATCACGCCGAGCCGCACGTCGGAGGCCGAGCAGTTGACGTTCGCGTTGCGACAGACGTCCTGCTGGTCTTCGTTCACGACGCCGAAGCCGTACTGGAAGAACCCACCCAGATAGAGGTTCGGCGTGAAGCGGTAGCCGAGGTCCAGCCACAGCGGCCACTGCCCGCTGACGAAGTCGCTCAGGTTTTCGTCGGTGCCGTTGGCCACCGCGCCGATGTTGCCGGCGGAAAAGGCGTAGCCGACGCGCGCGCCGATCTCGAACCCCGGCGCCGGCAACTCGGCAGCCGTGGCGGCGTCCGGCAGGGCCGCGACGAGCGCGGCCGCCAGAACCGTGACGGAAATGGTGTGGCGTGAACGGGGCATGAGCGTGGCGGGGTTGCCACTGAGCGTACAGTAAGCCCGCGTCGACTTTCTGACAAACGGCGATCTGCCGCGGGTCGGCCGTCGGCACGTCGGTTGCTCTATCTGGGGATGGAGCCAACGCCATGGACGACCAGAACTACGAGATCATGAGCATCGCCGAAGCGCGCCGCGCCCTCACCAAGGGCGACATCCGCAGCGACGTCGCCTTCCAGCACGACGTGAACAGATTGCTCGCGACGCTCGACGATCTGTGCGATCCGTCCGCGACGATCAGCCGGGACGCTTGATGTCGCGCGGCAGCGGCACGACGTGGCGTTCCGAGATCGGCGGCGCAATGATCGCTGACGGGGCGTTGATCTCCTCGGCGACCAGGTAGACGGGCTTGCGCTGCGATTCGTGGTGCGTGCGCACCAGCATCTCGGCGAGCAGGCCCATGCCGATCAGCTGGATGCCGACGACGAACAACATCACGGCGAGCAGCAGCAGCGGGTTGCGGTGGGCGTAGACCATCGGCGTTCCGAACTTCTGGATCAACGTCACCACGCCTGACACGCAGCCGAAGCCGATGAACGCCAGGCCCCACAGGCCGAACAGGTAGAGGGGCTTGGTCGAGTAGTCGCCCAGGAACTTCACGGTCGTCAGGTCGAGCAGCACCTTCAGCGTGCGCATCAGGCCGTACTTGGATTTGCCCTCGACGCGCGGGTGGTGGCGGACGACCTGCTCCGTGATGCGGGCGCCCGACCACTTGGCGTAGATCGGGATGAACCTGTGCATCTCGCCGTACAGGCGCACGGGCTCCAGCACCTCGCGGCGGTAGGCCTTGAGGGTGCAGCCGTAGTCGTGCAGGCGGACACCGCTGACCTTGCCGATCAGCCAGTTCGCGATCTTCGACGGCAGGCGGCGCGTCAGCGCCTTGTCCTGGCGATCCTTGCGCCAGCCGGAGACGACGTCGAAGCCGCCCTGCTCCAGGCGCTCGAGCAACATCGGGATGTCCTCGGGGTCGTTCTGCAGGTCGGCGTCCATCGGCACGATGTACGCGCCGCGCGCGCGGTCGAAGCCGGCGGCCATCGCCGCGGTCTGGCCGTAGTTGCGGCGGAAGCGCACCAGCTGCATCCACGGGCGCGTCGCCGCCGCCTGCTTGAGCCGCCCGAAGCTGTCGTCGCTCGAGCCGTCGTCGACGACCACGACCTCGACGCTGCGGCCGGCGGCCTCCAGCTTGGCGACCGCGCCGTCGAGCGCCGCGCACAGCCGTGGGATCGTCTGCTCCTCGTCGTAGCAGGGAATGACGATCGAGACCTGCGGCACCGCCTGCGACACTGATTTTGCTTATAGCCGAAGCGGCAATGTGGGTCGAGAGGTCGAGAGGTCGACGGGGGGGGCCCAGGCAGCCCAGGCGTGTTCATGTTAAGGACGCAACTGCCATGTGCGGCATCGCGGGGTTCATCCAGCACGCGTCCGAGCCCGAGGCTCTGCCGCGCATGCTCGCCCGCATCGCTCACCGGGGTCCTGACGGAGAAGGCGCGTGGGTCCGCCAGCACGGCAACTGGCAGGTCGCGATCGGGCACCGCCGGCTGGCGATCATCGACGTGGCGGGGGGCGCGCAGCCCATGGTGGTCGGCGGCGGCGCTGGCGGCGGCGACGACGCGGTCGTCATCACCTACAACGGCGAGGTCTACAACTTCGCCGAGCTGCGCGCGCGGCTGGAGCGCGACGGCGGCCCGCCGTTCCGCACCCGCTCGGACACCGAGGTCGTCGCGCGCCACTTCGAACGCCGCGGCATCGACGGCGTCAGCGACCTGGACGGCATGTTCGCGTTCGCGATCTGGGAGGCGCGCGCGCAACGCCTGACGCTGGTGCGCGATCGCGCGGGCATCAAGCCGCTCTACTACGCGGAGCTGCCGGCGGGCGGCATCGTGTTCGCGTCGGAGCTGACTGCCCTGCTCGCGCACGGCGGCGTCGACGCGGCGCTGTCGACCGACGGGCTGGCGTCCTACTTCTTCACCGACTACATCCATCCGCCGGCGACGATCCTGCGCGCCGCGCGCAAGCTGGCCCCCGGGCACGCGCTGGTCTGGCAGGACGGCCGCCTGCAGGCGCCGCGCGCGTACTGGACGTTGCCGGCGCCCGTGGCCGCCGCCACCGAAAACGAGCGCACGCTGGCCGACGACCTGGCGCGCGGGCTGGAGCGCGCCGTCACCGCGCAGCTCGTGTCGGACGTTCCTGTCGGCGTCTTCCTGTCGGGCGGCATCGATTCGTCGTGCGTGGCGACGCTGGCCGCCGCCGCGGGCGGGCGCATGAAGGCGTTTTCGATCGGCTTTACGGACGCGACGTTCGACGAATCGAAGTACGCGGCGCAGGTGGCGGCGCGGCTGAACGTCGAGCACGTGACCGAGACGCTGGACGAACGCGCGCTGCTGGACGTCGTCGACGCCGCGCTGGACGCGCTGGACGAGCCGATGGCGGACCCGTCGTTGCTGCCGACGTTCATGCTGTCGCGGCTGGCCGCGCGCCACGTCAAGGTCGTGCTGGGCGGCGACGGCGGCGACGAGCTGTGGGGCGGCTACCCGACCTACCGCGCGCACCAGCACGCGCCGCTGTACGCCGCCCTGCCCGCGTGGGTGCGCCACGATCTGCTGGGCGCCGTGATCAAGCGGCTGCCGCTGGACGACAGCTACCAGAGCCTGGAGTGGAAGGTGCGGCGGTTCACCGAGCGCTGGGACGACGACGCGGTCACGCGCCACCTGCGCTGGATGTCGAGCGTCGATCTCCCGCAGCTGCCGCGCGCGGTCCCGTCGGCGACCGGGCGGCGGCCCGCCGTGCTGGACGTCGCGCTGCCCGCGACCGACGACAAGCTGCAACAGATGCTGGCGCTCGATTTCTCGACCTACCTGCCGGGCTCGGTGCTGACCAAGGTCGACCGCGCGTCGATGGCGCACGGGCTGGAGGTGCGGCCGCCGCTGCTCGACAACACGCTGATCGACTGGGCGTTCGCGCTGCCGTCACGCACCAAGCTGCGCGGCGGCCGCGGCAAGCACCTGTTCAAGCTCGCCGTGCGCGGCAAGCTGCCCGACGAGATCATCGACCGCCCGAAGAAGGGCTTCGGCATCCCGCTCGGGCGCTGGCTGCGCGGGCCGCTGCGCGATCGCGTCGAGGAGGTGGTCGCGCGCTCGCCGGTGTTCGAGCTGGGGCTGCTGGGCGCGCAGGAGTTCGCGGACCTGAACCGCGACCACCAGAACAACCGCCGCGACGCCAGCAAGCCGCTGTGGGCGCTGGTCGTGCTCGATCACTGGTACCGGCGCAACCGCCAGCCCGGGCACGCGCCATGACCGACGAAGCGCACGACGCCCGCCAGCGGCAAGGATCACCCGAACGTTTCGGCTACGAGTGGGCGACGTACGCGACGGTGTTGCCCGAATCGAAGGGGCAGCTCGAACGCTGGCTCGGGTCGACGGGGCTGGCGAGCTTCCGCGGCAAGCGCGTGCTCGACGTCGGCTGCGGCATGGGGCGCAACCCGTACTGGTTCGTCGACGCCGGCGCCGCGTCGGTGCTGGCGGTCGACGTCGACGACGGCAGCCTGGAGGCGGCGCGCCGCAACCTGGCGCCGTTCGCCAACGCGCGCGTCCTGCGCCGGTCGGCGCACGAGCTGGACCCGGCCGACGCCGACATCGGCAGCTTCGACCGCGTCACCTGCATCGGCGTGCTGCACCACCTGGCCGATCCCGAGGGCGCGCTGGCGCGCATGTGGAGCTGCGTCGCGCCGGGCGGCGACCTGCTGCTGTGGTGCTACGCGAAGGAGGGCAACCGGCTGATGCTGCCGGTCATCCAGTCGCTGCGCGCGGTCGGCTCGCGGCTGCCGATCGGCGCCACGCACGCGGTCGCCAAGGGGATCACGGCGCTGGCGTGGCCGGCGATTCGCGCCCTCCCCTTCCGCACCGACTACTACCGGCGGCTGCGCACGCTGTCGTTCCGCAACGTCGAATCGATCATCTTCGACCAGATGTTGCCGCGCATCGCGAACTACTGGACGCGCGCCGACATGCAACGCCTGGCGGGCGCGCTGCCGGGCGGCGACGCCCACGTCGAGCTGGTGCAGGGCAACAGCTGGCACGTCCGCGTCGCGCGCCGCTAGGTATTCACGCCACCGGGACGCCGAGCGCGCGTGCCAGGCTGGGGAGCGCCTGGCCGGCGCGCGCGGGGAGCAGCAGGTCGGCGACCGGATCGGCGCGCGTCGGGCCGTCGTTGATGACGGCGACGGCGACGCCGCGCTCGCGCGCGTGCTTGACGAAGCGATAGCCGGAGTAGACGGTCAGCGACGAGCCGACGACGACCAGCGTCGCGCCCTCGTCGGCCAGCGTGAACGCGTCCGCCAGCGTCGGCTCGGCGACGCTGCCGCCGAAGAACACGACGTCGGGCTTGAGCACGTCGCCGCACGTCGCGCAGCCGACGACCTGGAAGCCGTCGACCAGCTCGGCCGGCTAGCTCGGCGTCGCCGTCGGGCGCGTAGCGGATCACGTCGCCGGCCACATCCAGCCAGCCGGGGTTCGCGACCAGCAGCCGTTCGTGCACGGCCTCGCGCGGCTCGACGCGCCTGCAGCCGAGGCAGCGGACGTCGGCCAGCGCGCCGTGCAGCTCGACGACGCGCCGGCTGCCCGCCTCGCTGTGCAGCCGATCGACGTTCTGGGTGATGACGCCGGCCAGGTGGCCGGCGGCCTCCAGCGCCGCCAGCGCGCGGTGGGCGGCGTTGGGGCGCGCGCCGCGAGAAGCGCTGCCAGCCGATCGTCGCGCGCGCCCAGTAGCGGCGCCGCACCTCCGGCTTGCGCATGTACGCGTCGTGCTGGATCGGATTGCGCGGGCCGCTGCGGCCGTTGCCGCGGTAGTCGGGGATCCCTGATTCGGTGCTGCAGCCGGCGCCGGTCAGCGCCACGAACCGCCGCCCGCCCAGCAGACGCGCCAGCGCGTCGATGCCGCCGGCGACGTCGCCACCATCGTCAATCGCCTGCTCCGCGGTGCTGTCCAGCTGCGTCGTCTTCATGGCTGTCGTGGCTTCGCGGCGGCAGCAAGTATAGTGAGCCTCGCGGGCATGCGCTGGTCGATCCTGCGCGGTCGTCGTGGTTCTGGTGGGCGTCGCGTTCTGGCAGACGCCGCGCGTGGCGCGCATGCTGCGCAGGGACGTCGAGCTCACGCGGCGCGAGCTGCCCGGAGCCGCGCTGCTGTTTCCGGCGGGCAAGGCGATGCAGGAGAAGATCACCTACGGAGACGGCAGGCTGGAGATCCAGTTCGGCGCGGCCGGACGGGCGAAGCCTCAGCTGGACGCACAAGCGAGGCGCTGACGGACGACGAGTTCGAGACGATGCTGGTCGAAGCCATTGAAAGAGTGCGCTCGGGCCTGTCGGTCGCCGAACGCGGCCCGGTGAAGGTCGCGGGCAACGTCGGGATGCGCGCTGGCTGCTGCGCGGCAAGCAGATCGATCTGGTCGTCAGCGAGTGGGCGTGCGGCAAGCGGTCTTTCAACCTGATCGTCGGCTCGCGCAAGGGGCGTCCCACCCTGGAACAGCGCATCCGCGACAGCTTCGAATGCAGGCCCGACCCGGCGCTGGACGGCAAGGCGGAGCGTCATCGGCGTGGAGTTCGACGTCGGCCCCGACTTCGGGCTCGACGGCGAGAACCCGCTCGACGATCGTGTCGCTGGACGCGGACGGACTGGTCGTCTCCATCTACACCGGCCGCGAGTCGCCGGCCGACGCCAAGTTCGACGAGATCATGCCCAAGCTCATGGACGGCATCGCGACGGGATCCGGCGTCACCGGAACGTCGTTCAAGACAAAGATGGTCGAGCGCGGCCGGGGCGGCCCGCGCAAGGTGTGGTACGGCCAGGGAACGATGGACGGCGAACCCAGGCGGATGCTGAGCACGGCCGTCATTTGCGGCGCCGACAAGTACCTCGCCCTGTACATGGGCGACGCAGCGAAGCCCGAATCGCGCGGCCTCGATTACCTGCTCGGGGCGCGCTGCGCCAAGAACCCGAAGCGCCCGCCCCCGTTCGACGAGGTCGCGCGCAAGGCGTGCGCGCGCGGCGACAAGCGCGGCTGCAGCCGCCTCAGGACTGAGGCCGTGGCCGCTCCCACCAGTGCGGACGGACGGCGGGGGGGCGGCGCCTGTCCGCGACGGCGACAGCGACAGCGACAACGCGGCGACGTCGCGGAGCCGCTTGCGGGACTGCGACCGTCGCGCGCTCTTCCAGGCGACCACGCTGGTCGAGGACGAAGAGGAACGCGAGCGCGGGCACCGCGGTGACGGCGGCGACCAGGAACACGACCAGGACCCAGCGCAGCGTTGCGGGCGCGCCCGCCCCCGCCGCAATCGTCAGCGACGTCGGCAGCAGGTACGGGTACTGCGCCACGCCCCAGCCCGCGAGCACCGAGACGACCGCGCCGGCGGCGAGCGCCCGGGTGGCCCGCGTGATCCCGCTCGCCAGCAGGGCGAGCGCGGCGACGCCGCAGGCCGCCGAGAAGAAGATGAACGGGCGCCCCTGGTACAACAGGCGTTGAAGGAAGAACGGCGCGTCGGTCCGCAGCACGTCCAGGCCGGCGATCGCGAGCAGGCCGGTCGCGGCGGCGCTGCCGATCGCGCGCCGCCGGAAGTAGCGCTCGAGCGTCTCGTCGCCCGCGCGGCGCGCGTCGAACACCAGGAACACCGCCGCCAGGAACGCCGCGCACAGCACGGCGAGCGCGCCGATCAGCAGCGACGTCGGGCTGGTCCACGCCGATGACCGGATCGCCGCCCGGATCGCCGACGCGCACCCGCCCCGACACGATGGCGCCCAGCGCGGCGCCGAGGAAGAACGGCGTCACCACCGACGACAGCGCGAACGTCGCGCCGAGGAGCCGCCGCCCGGCCAGCTCCTGGACCGTCTTGCGGAACACGAACGCGGCGCCGCGCAGCACGATGCCGGCGGCGGCGAGGCTCAGCGGCACGAACAGCGCCGACATGACGGCGGCGTAGCCGCGCGGAAACGCCGTCCACAACACGACCAGCGCGAAGATCAGCCAGACGTTGTTCGCCTCCCAGACGGGTGACATCGCCTGGTCGATCAGCGCGCGCGGCCGGGCGCCGCGCTTCGCGCCCCCGGCGGTCAGATCCCAGAACCCCGCGCCGTAGTCGGCGCCGCCGAAGACGGCGTAGCAGGTGACGCCAAACCACAGGATCACGGCGGCGATGGTGCTCATGCTGTCGTCCTTCCTTCGGATGACGCGTGCGCAGAAGCCGGCACGCGCGGGCCCGGCGGAATGACACCAGCGGGCCGCGCGGCGCGTACGGCCCCGGCAGCGGCTCGGGCACGCGGTGTGCGCCAGCGCCGGGCCATCGCGCGCAGGACGAGGACGAGGCCCGTGCCGACGGCGGCGTAGAGCGCGACGACGGCGGCGAACGATGCCCCAGATCCCGGGCGCGCGCGTGACCGCCTCGGAGGTGCGCAGGAGGCCGTAGACGACCCAGGGCTGGCGGCCGACCTCGGTCGTGATCCACCCCGCCTCCATCGCGAGCATCGACAGCGGCGCGGCGGCGACCGCGGCGCGAAAGAACCAGCGCGAGCGCGGCAGGTCGCGCCGCCGCCACCAGGCGAACAGGTACCAGACCGCGAGCAGCGACAGCGCGCGTCGCGGCGCCGACCATCACGTCGAACGCCAGGTGGACGATGGTCGCGGGCGGCCGGTCACGCGGCGGGACGGCGTTCAGGCCGACGATCTTCGTGTCGGGGCGAAACCCGGTCAGCATCGACGCCAGGTCCGGCACCTCGATGCCGCCCGTCGGAACGCCGTCCTTCATGCGGCCGCCGAGCCGCTCGGGGACGTGGGTGGCCGTCTCCGCCACCAGCTCGATGGCGGCAAACTTCACCGGCTGCAGCTTCACCACCTCGCGAACCGCCTGGTCGCCCGCCACCATCTGCATCGGCATCGCGAACGCCGCGATGGTGAACGGGATGATGAAGCCGAGACGATGCAGGCGATCGCGCCGCCCCTTCAACATCCCGACCGCATAGATCGATGCGACGACGAAGCCCGCGCACAGCAGCGCGGCGAGCAGGAAGTGGACCAGCTCGTGCCGGAGCGCCGGGTTGAAGATGACCTGGAACGGGCGCGACGTCGATCGGATTGCCGGCGGCGTCCAGGCGGAAGCCGCGCGGCGTGTTCATCCACGAGTTCGCCGCGATGATCGAGAACGCCCCGACGAACGCGAACAGCGGCAGCGGCAGGCCGAGCCTGAAGTGCGTGCGCGGGCTCAGCCGATCCCAGCCGAAGATGTAGATCGCGATGAAGATCGCCTCGAGGAAGAACGCGATGCCTTCGATCATGAACGGCAGCCCGAACACGTCGCCGAAGCGCCCCATCAGCCCCGGCCACAGCAGCCCCATCTCGAACGACAGCACCGTGCCGGTCACGGCGCCGACCGCGAACGTCACGCCCATCGCGTGTGACCAGCGGCGCGCCAGCCGGAGCGCGGCCTCGTCGCCGTGGCGCAGCCCGTAGCCGTTCGCGATCAGCGCGAACACCGGCAGGCAGAGGCCGAACGGCACCAGCAGGATGTGAAAGCCGAGCGTGAACGCCATCTGGCTTCGCGCCGCGAGCAGGTTGCTGAGTCCATCCATGACGCCTCCTGGCGGCCGCGACAGCGGCGCGGCTGGAAGTATGGGGCGGCGTTCGACGGACGACAGCCGCGGGCTCGGGGAAGACTCCGTAGGAGCGCGGCTGATTTGCGATCGCGGCCCCGCACGCGCCGCCGGATCGGTCTCGACGACCCAAAGCGCGGTGTCAGATTGCCCGTCCGCTACCACCACGCGCGAGGTCTCACTACATGGAACTCCTCAGAGAGATTGGCCACAGGATCACCGACGGACCTACACTCGGCTACGCCATGCTGGTGCTGGCGCTGATCCTGGCGCCCAGGATCGCCGAGAGCCTGCGGCTGCCAGCGATGGTGGGCCTGGTCCTGGCAGGCATGGGGCTGGGACCTCACGGCGCCCACGTCCTCGAGTCGAAGGAGATCGCGCTGTCGGCGCTGGGGACGTTCGGCCTGCTGTACCTGATGTTCAGCGCCGGTCTCGAGCTGGACATCAAGCTGTTCATGAAGATGAAGCGCGTCGCGATCACGTTCGCGCTGCTGTCGTTCGCCTTCCCGTTCACGCTCGGCGTCGTCAGCGCCAAGCTGCTCAGCTACAAGTGGGCGGCGGCGGTGCTGATGGGGTCCAACTGGGGATCGCACACGCTGGTGACCTACCCGTTGCTTCGCCAGATGGGCCTGTCGCGCAACCGGGCCGTCGCCACCGTCGTCGGCGCGACCGCCGTGACCGACACGTCGGCCTTGCTCGTCCTGTCGGTCGTGTCGGGCACGGTCCATCCGAGCGGCAGCATGGCGATGCAGCTGGTCAGCATCGCGGTCGGCCTGACCCTGCTCGCGATCTGGTCGCTGCTCGGTCTTCCGCGCGTCGGGCGCTGGTTCTTCGCGCGCGTCGGGACGGATCGCGCGTACCGGTTCGTGTTCGGCATCGCCGCCTTCCTCGTCGGCGGCGTGATGGCGGAGGCCGCCGGCATCGACGCCATCGTGGGCGCGTTCTTCGCGGGCCTCGGCCTGGGCCGGGCGATACCGGAGGAGAGCCCGCTCATGGACCGTTTGCAGTTCATGGGCTCGACGTTCTTCATCCCGATCTTCCTGGTGTCGGTCGGCGTGCTGCTCGAGCCGAAGGTGATGGTCGACCCGAAGACGCTGCTCGTCGCGGCCGTGTTCACGGTCGCCGTGCTGGGCGGCAAGGCGCTGGCGGCGGTCGTCGCGGGGCGCGTGTTCAAGTTCAGCTGGCCGGAGGTCGGCGTGATGTCCGGCCTGTCGGGCTCGCAGGCGGCGGCGACGCTGGCGACCACCCTGGTGGGCGCGAAGCTGGGCCTGTTCGACACGACCACCATCAACGCGGTGCTGGTCGTCATCCTCGCGTCGCTCGTGATCACGCCGCTGATGGTCACGCACGTTCGGCAAGCGCGTGCCGACCGGGGCGGCGGAGAAGGCGGCGTTCGCCAAGACGGTGCTGGTGCCGGTGTGGAGCGAAGCGAGCCGGGGGGCTGTCCGCCTGGCGGGACGCCTCGCGACCAGCGAGGGCGGCATCGTCGTCGCGGCCAGCTTCGCCACCACGGAGCAGCCACCGCCGGAGCTGAAGGCGCAGCGCAAGCTCGCCGGGCAGGCGGAGGAGTGGCTGGCCAAGGACGGTCTCGAGTCCCGGACCGCGTTTCGCGTGTCGCAGACGCTCCCCGAGGGCCTGCTCGAGACGCTGCTGGGCGAAAACGCGACCATGCTGGTCACGCAGTGGAGCATGCGCGAGACGCTCGAGCCCGACAGCGAGGCGTCCGAGGCGCTCGCGCGCACGCCGGTGCCGGTGCTGATCGCGCACGGCGACATCGACAGCTTCGATCGGCTGGTCATCGTCGCGCGCCGCGAGGAGCTCGTCCGCCCGGGACTCCAGGACGTCGAGCTCGCGGCGCAGCTCGCCGCGCGTTTCGCTGACAGCCGTCGCATCGCCGTCGTCGCCGCGGCGCGCGAGCCGGTGAAGGGGCTGTTCACCAGCAAGCACGCCGTCGACGTGATCGAGGCCGCCGATCCGATGGACTGGCTCCAGCACAACCTCCAGAAGACGGACCTGCCGTTCTTTGGCGGGCTGGAGGCCGCGCGCGACGCGGTGGCGCGCGTGCCCGTGCTCGCCGACGGCCGGTTTCTGGTCGCCATCGCCGCCGAGGAGACGACGTATCACAAGCGCGAGGAGCGGATTGGCAGCCCGGTCGCGATGGGGCGAACGCTCAAGGAAGCCGCACCCCGCCTGGCAATCAAGCGAGATCAGCACCGCAGCTCTTGTTTCGAACGCTCGACCCACGAGATGTCAGGTCCCAGCGGGCGTAGGGTTCGGCCGGCGGCGCCCCTCGCGGGGCAGTAGGGCCGGCGGCCGCACGGGGCGGGCGGCAGCCGGCGGGCGGCGGCTGCTGGAACAGCGGGCGCCAGCAGGCCGCGCTCGCTGAAGCAGGCCCACGTCCAGCGCGCCCAGCGGATCACGGCCAGCGCGAGCCACGCAGCGACCACGCGAGCATCACCAGCCGATACGCGAGCAGCGGCACCGACACGACCCACGGCTGCGGCAGCGGGCCGTCCAGCCGATCCGAGAACCAGAGCAGCGATTCCGCCCACGAGCCGTTGCCGGCAATCATCATGTCCGGGCGCCCGAGCAGGCCGCGGCCGACGCTGACCGCCAGCACGGTCGCGGCGGTGACCGTCCACATCGCCAGCCCGATCTGGCCGGCGTCGTAGACCCACGCGCGCGCGGCGGCCGGGCGCGACTGCCGCCAGCCGAGGACGAGCAGGAAGCCCGCGACCACCGCCGCCGCCGGGATCGAGATCGGCGACAGGCCGATGCCGAGCAAGACCCAGTGCCGCCCGCGCAGCGGCGTCCACGGCGATCGGCCGAGCGCCGCGCCCACGACGATGAGCACGATGAACATGCTCCAGAACAGCACCGCCGGGCCCAGGCGCGGGCCGCCGACGAACAGCAGCCAGCGATCGCGCGGCATCTGGAAGCGGACGGCGCCGTTGACGCTGGGCGCGCGCAGGTCGACCTGCGACCCGCGGTACATCAGCGCGAAGCCGGTGGCCTCGCGCCACACGACCTCGACCGACTGCGCACCGGGCGACACGGGAAACGTGACCAGCCGCCCGTCCTGGCGCAGCGGGTGGATGACGCCGCCGATCTTCACGCGTTCCAGCTTGGCCCCTCGGGTAGCGCGATCGTGTGTTGCCCGCCGCGGCTGGAGCGCAGGCTGCAGCGTCAGCGTCGCGGCGGTCGATCGGATGCCCGGCGCCAGCACCAGCTCGCTGCTGTCGATGGTCAGCGTCTGGCCGGCGGTGCCGGGCGGGCGCGAGATCGCGATGGTGAGCGCCTCGCCCGGCCACGGCCGGTAGAGCGGGATGCGATCGCCGCCGCCGGTCGCGGACTGCACCGGCGGCAGGCCCGTGTAGGCGAGGTGCCACAGCGGCCCGGCCACCACGACGCCAGGTCTCGGCCCACGCGGCGGCGGGCGCCGTCGCCCGCCAGCGGCGGCGCCGACAGCGCGATGCTGCGCCGTCTGCTCCAGCGTCGACGTCCACTCCATCTCGGTCTCCTCGGCGCCGAGGTTGACCTGCACCTTCCCCTTGACGACGCGCACGCCGGCGCTGACCACGGATTCGACGCGCGAGCAGCGGCACCTCCAGCACGACGGCGGCGCCGGTCGGCGATCTGCCGCACGACGCGCGTGTGCACCAGCCACTTGAGCCCGAGGTCCAGCGTCCGCTCGACGGTGACGAACGGCGGCAGGCTGCTCGGCGCCAGGCCGCCCGTGCTCGCTTGCATCGCCGCTCCGCCGCCGCCCGCGCCGCGCGTCTCGCGCGCGAGCTGCAGGCTGTCGCCGACCTCGCCGTCCTCCGTCAGCCCCTCCAGGCGCCAGCCGCGGATCGCGGTCGTCGAGCGCGTGCGGCCGCAGCGGCGAACGGGATCTGGACGACGTCGCGCGCCGGCAGCGGTCCCTCCATCACCACCTGGTGGCCGCCCGCCGGCGACGCGCAGCCGCAGCTGCCCGTCGTCGTCGCGCGTCAGCGCCACCGCCGGCTTGCCGTCGAGCAGCACCTGCGCCGGCAGCCAGTGTTTGGCGTGCCCGGGCAGCGTCACCACCGCCGCCGCCTCGGCGCCGACGTCGAACCGCAGCCGCAAGCGATCGGCGGACGCCTCGATCGCCAGCCGGCCGATCGACGCGCAGTTGGGCGCGCACTTGGGCTTCTGCGACCAGGCGCTCGCGCAGCTCGGTGAGCAGCTTGTCGTGCGGGGAGCGCGGCCGCTTCTCGGCGGCGCGCGCCTGCCCCGGGCGCCAGCGCCGCGCGCCAGCACGATCGGCGAGCGCCGCCGCCTGCGCGCCGAGGCGCAGCTTGTCGGCGACGCCGCGCCGCCCGCCCAGCAGCAGCCAGATGAGCGCCGCGACGAACGCGACGCGCACGAACGCCAGCGTCAGGTTCAGCCACGGCGGCGCCAGCCACAGCTTCAACCGCTGGCCGCGCTCGACGGGACCGTTCCACGCCGAGCTGGACGACGTCCCCCGACCACTGCGGCACGCCCGGGCCCGGTCTGCACCATCGCGTTCGGGTCGTAGTACGTGTTCAGGCTTGCGCAGCGTTGCGCGCGACGGCGTCGCGTCCTTGAGCAACGCCACGATGGCGACCTTGCCGCTCGACGCCGACCTCGGAGGCCTCAATCCCCCTTCAGAGCGTCGTCGCCGCCGTCGCGGCTCGGCCGTGGCGCTGTCTCTCCCAATGGCCGCTCTTCTCGGCGGGCGTGTCGGCCGCACGCCTCCGGCCTGCGATCGGCGACGCCTGCGGCGCTCGTCGCATCGCGCTCGAGCGGCGCTCTTGCGGCGCGCGAACCCAAGTAGGACGATGCGCGTCCGCCCTGCTCGGCGCCGCGAGCGACGGATGCATGCCCGACGCGCAGGTGGCCGATCGCGAACGGGATGGCGATCAGGATCAGCCCGACCCACGCCGCCAGCCGGAACCCACGCGCGATGCGCAGGATCCACCCCGGCGGCAGCGCACGCGCCAGCGCCTCCGCGATCAGCACCACCAGCCACGCCCACTTGGGCGCGTCGTTCTCGGGGAACGCGAGCGCCAGCGTCACCAGCGCCAGCGCGCCCGCGCGCGCGCCATAGAGCTTGCCGATGCCGATGCCGGTGATCAGCACCAGGAACAGATCCAGCAGCGTCCAGTCCTTGAGCCAGCTCGTGCTGACGCTGTCCGCCCCCGACGCGTGCAGCAGCCGCCACCCCACCGGCAACGCCAGCGCCGCCGCCGCCGACTGGAAGTCCTGATCCCAGCCGACCGCCGGGATCGACAGGCCGTCGCGCGCCATCCGGCTCTCGGCGGTGATCGCCGCCGCCGCCTGCCGGATCTCGACCCCCTCGCGCGCCTCCCCGCCGGCGTCGCCGGCAGCCGGGTGATGAACTGATCCTTGCCCGCCACGGCGACGCGCCCAAGACGCGATTCGCCGCCCATCGCCAGCCGCCACGACTGGCGGAAGGAACCGCGTGATCTCGTCGCGCGCGGTCAGGCCGCGGCCGTCGAAGTCCAGCCACAGCGAGCGCGTCAGCGACAGCTGGTCGGCGCCGGGGTCGGCGTCGCCGCGCGCGCTCCTGGCGCAGCGCCATGGTCGCGCCCGACCGGCATCACGTACGCGGGCAGCGACTTCCATTCATCGGGCAGCGTCGTCTGCTGCGGGTCGACACCGGTCACGCCCGTCACCGTGACCACGCGCAGCGCCGGCCGCGCGTCGAACACCCAGACCTCCTCGCCGTCCTTCCAGGGGCCGTCCGGAGCGGGGCGCGCGACCGCCGCCAGCGGCGCGTCGTTGCGCGCCACCAGCGTGACGACCCACTGGCCGGGGCGCAGCTGCACGCGGATGCGGCCGTCGGGCTCGAACCGCACCGGCAGCTCCGACTCCAGCGCCTGGGGCGCGAACCCCTTGGGCAGGCTCTTGCCCAGCACGAGCTCGCGCGTCTTGCCCGCGACGTTCAGCGCGATGCGCGTCGTCAGCAGCGCCGGCACGTCGTCGGTCAGCCGGCGGTGGACGGTGATGTCCAGCGCGTCGGCTTCCCCGGGCGCGGCGCCGTCGCCGTCCTTGCGCAGGAACAGCACGCCGGCCTCCGACCGGCTGGGGAACTCGACCGCGCGGCCGCCCAGCGCCAGCGACAGCAGCGCCGTCGACGGCGGCACGGGCAGCGTCTCCGGCATGCGCTTCCAGACGAACGTGCCCGTGACGCGTGTGGCGGCCGGCAGCGACGCGCACGCGCGGCGCGTCGTCATCGTCGTCGCCGCTGGTCGCGACCGCGGCCTTGCCGTCCACCTTGACGTCCAGCGGCCACTGCGCGGCGCCGCCCGGCAGCAAGATCGGCCCGGGGGCGATCACCTCCCAGGTCTGCGAGAACTTGCCGCCGCGCGCGTCCAGCGCCAGCTCGAGCCGTCCCGCCCACGCGCACGCGCGGTCGTCGCTGCCGGCGAGCTCGGGGCAGAGCTCGTCTTCGTGATCGTGCATCACCCAGGGGATCCACGGACGCAGCGCCTCCGGAACGGAGGCGAACGCCGACGCGGATGCCCCCGCGGGCGCCGGCGCGCGTGCGGCCGGCGCGGCGCCGGCGGCCGATGCGAACACGCTCGAAACCGCTAGGGTCAGTTGCACAAGTAGCCGCAAGTCGCGCTTCGCGCGACAGCGGCTAGCCAAACGAACAGCAAGCTACGCATGCACACCCTCCCCGGTTGGACAGCGAACGCTGGACATGGAGACGCGCAACGCGAAGCCGAGATCTGCGCCCTCCGTCCGATCACAGCGACAATCGGATGTTACGCGGGTTTCATTCCGCCACGCCGGCCGCAGCGTGATGCCGGACAACCGAGGCTTCGCGATTGCCGGAAGTGCGACATCCGCCCACTCACGCGCAACTGCTTGGAGCTTCAGGGACTATTCCGACTTGTTGGAATTCCTCCGGGTGGCCAAACACACTTGATGTAATGGCAAGCTTCGGCCATGTGGCCGTCGGGTTGTTGCTCGGACAGCTGCACGGCGGCGGGGGAGAACGCGCGGGGGATCAACGACCGTCGCTGGCGACGATGGCGGCGTTCGCGGGGCTTGCGATGTTACCGGACGCCGACGTCATCATGGTCGCGTTCGGGACATCTGACCGAGGCGTGCTGGGGCATCGCGGGGCGTCGCACTCGTTCCCGGTGGCGCTGGTCCTCGGGCTGCTGATCGCCTACGTGATGCAGCGGTACGGCTGGCCGGTCGTGCGCACGGCGGTGATGGCAAGCGCCGCCATCGCCAGTCACGCGGTGCTCGATGTGCTGGGTGAAGGCGGGCGCGGCCTGCCGCTGCTGTATCCCTTCTCGGAGATGCGCTTTCAGTCGCCGGTGCGGATCTTCCCGGACGCACCGCGCTGGCCCGCGACGCTGTCCGGCGCGGGAATCACCAACATCGCGATCGAGATGCTGGTGTTCTCCCCGCTGACGATCTACGCGCTGTGGCCGCGGCTGGCGACCAACGTCCTCCGCCTGCTGCGGCGACGGCCCGCCGTCGAGCTGGTCGTCGTCAACAGCGACACGACCGACCCGGCTGCGTCGGCCGAACCGGCTGCGTCGGTCGAACTCGCAGCTGCACCCGAGCTCGCAGCCGCACCCTTGCCCGCACCGGCACCTGGGCTCGACGACGTCCGGGTGGCGTCGACCGCGGAGTTCGGTCCCCCTGCGCCGCCCACCGCCGCGGCGAACGAACCGTCGACCGAACGCGATCCCCCGCTGCGCTCCGTCGGGTGAAAACCTAGCGATTGCCGGACGCTGCGGCGTTGAGATCGGTTAACCTCCGGGGCGATGATCTTCGGCAAAGAGCGTGAGGCGGTGCGGAACGCGACGCGCGCGATCCGCGATCTCGTGCTGCGACGCGAACCGGGGCAAGGCGGCGGCTTCGGCAGCGGCCTGGGCGCGATGGCGATGATGGCGATGGCGCCGTTGAAGAACCTCCCCGAGGTGGCGACGCGCGTGCCGGGCACGCTGCGCGATCTGGGCGAGCGGATGACGGCGATCCCGGGCGCCCGGCGGCGCGCGCCGGCGATTGGCGTTCGCGGCGCAGGCGCTGGCGGGGAGCGTCCGCTACGGGGCGACGCTGCGCGAGCGCTACCTGAACCTGCTGGCCGCGTCGATGGACAGCGACAAGGCGGCGCGCGTCCACCCGGCGTTCCTCGAGGTGCTGCGCCAGCTCACGGCTGACGAGGCGCGCATCATCAGCCAGTTCCAGCACGACGGCCCCTACCCCCTCGTCACCGTCGGCGCGCGCTACAAGTTCGGCGAGCGGCTGTCGACCGAGCTGCGAAACTTCACCCTGCTCGGGACGCAGGCGGGCTGCGAGTATCCGGAGCGGGTGTCGCTCTACATCGACAACCTCTGCCGGCTGGGGCTGGTCGAGCTGCGGCCGACCCGCGTCGCCGACGACACGCGCAGCTTCCGCGCGCTGGAAGAGCACCCCGAGGTCAAGGCGGCGGTCGCGCGCATCGAATCGCGCGCGCCGGCCCTGGAGAGCAGCCACCCGCAGGCGGGAGACGACGACCGCGTGGTCGCCGAGATCCGGCGGCAGGCGCTGTACGTCACCGCGTTCGGCCGGCAGTTCTACGAAGCCTGCGAATACCGCCCCGAGCACGCAGGATAGACCGGCGGGAGCCGACCAGATGGAAGCCGCCGGGCCCCCGCCACCCGCACCGGCCGCCGAGCGCGAGCCGCTCTCGCTGGCGGAGATCCGCGAGATCTGGCCGCTGCTGGCGCACGCCGATCGCATCCAGGCGTTTCTGCTGTTGCCGCGCGACGAGGCCGAGGACTTCTTCTTCGGGCTGCAGGCGCGCGATCAGGCGGACCTCGTGCTGGGCGTGCCGGCGCGCGAGCAGCGCTCGTGGCTGCGCAGCCTGCCGCCCGACGACGCGGCCGACCTGATCCAGGCCGGGCCGCTGGAAAAGCGCGAGCCGCTGCTCGCCCTGCTGGACGACGCCACCCGCCGCGAGGTGACCGCGCTGCTCGCGTACGCCGAGGACAACGCCGGCGGGCTGATGAACCCGCGCCACGTGCGCGTGCGCCCGGAGATGACGGTCGACGAAGCGATCAGCTACGTGCGCAAGCAGATGCGCGAGCAGACGCGCACCATCTACTACGTGTTCGTGCTGGACGGCGAGCAGCGCTTGCTGGGCGTGGTGTCGTTCAGCGCGCTGTTCAACGCGGCGGTGCGGGCGCGCGTGTCCGACATCATGCGCACGCAGGTGATCACCATCCCCGAACAGATGGACCAGGAAGCCGTGGCGCAGAAGTTCGCGCAGAGCCGCCTGCTGGCGCTGCCCGTCGTCGATCAGGCCGGCAGGATGAAGGGCATCGTCACCGCCGACGACGTCGTCGACGTCGTGCGCGAGGAGGCCACCGAGGATATGCAGAAGGTCGGCGGCGTCGAGGCCCTCGACGCGCCCTACCTGGAGATCGGCATGCCGAGCATGATCCGCAAGCGGGTCGGCTGGCTGTGCGTGCTGTTCCTGGGCGAGATGTTGACCGCCAGCGCGATGGGCTTCTTCGAGCACGAGATCGCGCGCGCCGTCGTGCTGGCGCTGTTCATCCCGCTCATCATCTCGAGCGGCGGCAACTCCGGATCGCAGGCGACGACGCTGGTCATCCGGGCGATGGCGCTGGGCGAGCTGCGGCTGAAGGACTGGTACCGCGTCATCCGGCGCGAGTTCATCGCCGGCCTCGGCCTGGGGCTGGTGCTGTCGGTCATCGGCTTCCTGCGCATCGTGCTGTGGGAGGCGCTGTTCCACACCTACGGCCCGCACTACGTCGGCATCGGGCTGACCGTCGGGCTGAGCTTGCTGGGCGTCGTGCTGTGGGGGACGATCGCGGGTTCGATGTTGCCGTTCATCCTGCGCCGCTTCGGCTTCGACCCCGCCAGCGCGTCGGCGCCGTTCGTCGCGACGCTGGTCGACGTGTTCGGGCTGGTGATCTATTTCACCGCCGCGGCGGCGATCCTCGGAGGGACGTTGCTCTGAGGCAGCGGCTGCCGACGTTCGTTGCTGGCGGCGGTGATGCTCGGGTGGGCGGCCGGCGCGGGTTGCGAGGACGAGCCGCCGCCGCCGGCGCCGCCCAACGCCGTCGAGATCGACGAGAGCGCCATCACCGGCTGCCCGCCGCTGCCGCCGATCTCCGGCTTCGTCGGCCGCGGCGACGCGGCGCTGCTGCTGGATTCGGTGACGCCCTGGCGTTCGACGGGCACCAACCTCTACTACCTGCAGCAGCTGCTGTCGTACGCGCAGCAGGACCAGGACCCGATGGCGATGCAGGCCGTGAGCGAGGTGCTGGACGATCTGGTCTGCCTGTCGCTGCCGGTGGCGCGCATCTGGGGCTTCAACGATTCGAAGGACTCGTCGTCGATCCGCCGCAGCCCGAAGGAGGGCTTCCGCGAGGAGGGGCTGCGCGGGCTGGACCAGGCGGTGTGGGAGGCGAAGCGCCGCGGCATCCGCGTCATCCTGCCGCTGGTCAACAACTGGGCGGAGTACGGCGGGTTGCCGGCGTACGCGAGCATGGGCGTCGGAGGAGTTCGGCGGCACCTACGACCACGACGACTTCTACACGAACGCGCAGATGAAGCAGTGGTGGAAGGACTACGCGTGGACGCTCGCCAACCGGATCAACACGTACACGGGCGTCGCCTACCGCGACGAGCCGGCGATCCTGGCGTGGGAGATCGGCAACGAGATGCGTTGCTCGAGCTGCGCCGGGACGACGAAGCTGCCCGACGCGGTCGCCGAGCTGGCGACGTTCCTCAAGCAGATCGCGCCCAACCAGCTGATCGCCGACGGCGGCGACGGCTTCGACGACGACCCGACGCCGTACGTCGGCCTGTCGAACTACTACGCCGTGCGCGGCGACGAGGGCGCCAGCTTCAGCAAGCTGGGGCGCATCGAGGCGCTCGACATGCTGAGCTACCACTTCTACCCGCGCAACTACGGCTTCTCGACGGCGCGCGACACCGAGATCTGGATCGAGCGCCACCAGGCGATCGCCGCGCTGACCGGCAAGGTCGCCTACCTCGGCGAGTGCGGCTTCGCCGCCCCCGACCAGGAGCGCGGCCAGACCTACGACAGCTGGCTGCGCCACCTGTTCGACCTGTCCGACGGCCAGCTCGGGCTGTTCTGGCAGCTATCGCCGGTCAGCCGCACCAACAACGACGGCTTCGCCGTCTACTCGCGCCGCGACAGCGCGACCGCCTTCATCCTGTCGCGATGGGGGAAGTTGGTGCGCTAGGGCAACAGAGCGGCGACGGAGATGATCGCCGCCGGCGCGCCAAGCGGACTCACCGTCGCGTTCGTGGGGAGCGTTCCCACCCGACCATAGCCTTCCGGCGTCGGCTGGCGGTGGACCTCCAGGCAGCGGTCGCGCAGGTTGACGATCCAGTACTCCTCGAAACCGGCGCGCGCGTAGAGCCGCGCCTTGTCGCCGCGATCGTATTCCAGCGACGAATCGGCGACCTCGACGATCAGCGCCGCCGTGCGCGGGTGCTCCGCCAGGTGATCGCGCGGGCCACCGGGCACGATCGCCACGTCCGGCTCGGGCTCGTCCAGCGGGTCGACGATCAATGGGTGCTGCACGCGAACGGTATAGCCGGCGCCGAAGACGGCCCGCAGCGCTTCGGCGCACAGATCGATCGCGCCGGCGTGAGCGGGACCCTCCGGGCTCATCTCGACGATCCGGCCGCCGATGAGCTCCACGTGTTCGTCTTCGCCCAAGATGCCCGCACCGATCATGTGTTCGTAGTCCAGCCTGCTAAAGTTGCGCAGGGGACGACGCGACGCGGGACCGTTGTGGCCGGTCGGCATGATGCCCCAGATCGTAGCACGGGGGTGGATCGGTCCCACGGATGCGGCAGCGACGGGACATCGACTAACCAATGACGCGAAATCTATTTCGGTTGCTGTCGCCGCTGGCCGGCGTGCTGTCGCTGCTGGCCGGGTGCGGGGGCGGTGACAGCGGCGGGCCCATCCTGCTGAGCGACGCCAACAACTACACGGCGTCGGGCAGCCTGGCGATCCCGACCATCGAGACCGCGCCCGCGACGGACCTGGACGTCTGCTGGACGAACGTCGTCGACGACATCCAGTGCCACCCGGTCGTGCCGACGGCCGACCTGAACACCGTGTCGATGTTGCGGCTGCTGCACCTCACCGAGGAGCAGGTCGAATCGCGGTTGTCGTCGGGAGAGCTGTCGCAGTCAGAGGTCGACGGCTACCTGGAATACAAGACCAACGCGACGTCGACGTGCATGAAGCTGTCGCAGCTGTCGTTCTTCGGCACGGTGATCAAGGTCGAAGAGGAATACGTCGTGAGCTCGGATCAGACGTACCTGATGCTGTTCGCGCACGGGACGCGGCCGGGCGTCGGCGCGCGCACGATGACGTTCGTCAAGCCGACCGCGGGGTCGACCAACACCAGGGTCGATGCCCCCACGGGCTGCGGCATGCTGACGTTTTCGGCGGACCTGTCGTCGCTGACCAAGGTGAAGATGCCGGCCGCCGCCCCCTGGGTCGTCGACTGGCGCGGCGTCACGCGCGACGGCCAGGGCAATGACATCGTCTTCGAGGCGAACGATGGCCTCATGCTGGCGTTCTACGAAGGCATGACCGTCGCCCAGATCCAGTCAGACTTCTTCGACCTGGAGCTGAACGCCACCACGATCTGGGAGATCAAGCTCGCGGGTGGCCGCACCGCCGACCTCAGCACGGCCAAGCAGCGCGGCGGCGACGCGACGTTCACGGGATTTTCGGGCAGCGGCGCCGGCGTCTGGTTGCTGGCGCTCACGTGCAGCACGTGCCAGAACCCCGCGCCGATGCTGCTCACGGTGCTGGAACCGGCCACGGGGGGCGGATGAGCCGCGACGATCGCGCGCCGGCAGGCGGGGTCGCGCTTGCGCTCGGGCTGGGGCTGCTCGCGGGGGCGTGCGGCGGCGACGTCGATCCCAAAGCGCCGACGGACGTCGTCGCGGAGGTCAGCTCGAACATCCACACGGTGGTCCACGTGAGCTGGAAGACCACCGACGCGTCGGTGAGCTACGTCGAGTTCGGGCCGACGCAGGCGATGACGATGAGAACGCCATTGGAGACCACGCCGTCGACCGATCACAGCGCCAGCCTGCTGGGCCTGACCGCCGACACCGTCATCTACTATCGACCGGTCGCGGTCGACGGCACGACCGCGCACCCCGCCGGGACGAAGACGATCCGCACCGGCGACCTGCCGGTCGGCATGCCGGCGCTGACGCGCACCGGTGACGGGCACCAGGGCTTCACGGTCGTCCCGGTGCTGGGCGGGACCACCGCGGTCACCATCATCAACGCCGACGGCAAGATCGTCTGGTACCACACCGACGCTCGCGACCTGGACTTCTACCGCGCGCGGCTGTCCGTCGACGGCAAGAACCTGATCTACAACGCCGCCAACATCTCGGGCGCGCCGTCGGAGGCGTCGGAGCTGGTGCGCGTCGCGCTCGACGGCAAGTCGACCAGCTCCGTCCCCGTGCCGCTGCTGGCGCACGACTTCGTCGAGCACGCCGACGGCACGCTGGCGGCGATCGTCGTCGAGTACCGCGACTTCCAGGGCACGCAGCTGCGCGGCGACAAGATCGTCGAGATCGCGCCCGACGGGACCCAGACGACGGTGTGGAGCGCGTGGGACTGCTTCGATCCCGCCGTGGTCAAGAGCGACGACGTCGCGCAGGGCTGGACGTTCGCGAACGCGCTCGATTACGACCCGGTCGACGACGTCTACTACCTGGGGATGCGGAACCTCAGCAGCATCGCCCGCATCAACCGGCAGACGCGCGCGTGCGAGTGGGTGCTGGGTCTGAGCGGCGCGACGCTCACCTTCGCGCAGGGAGCCGCGCGCTTCCTGCACCAGCATCAGTTCCAGGTGCGCGGCAACCGCATCCTCCTCCTGGACAATGAAGGAAGTCCGGGAAACGAATCGCGTGTGCTCGAATACGAGCTGGATCTCACGGCGAAGACCGCGACGCAGGTCTGGAGCTACGTCTCGACCCCCAGCGTCTACACCTTCGTGCTGGGCGAGCCCGTCCGCTTCGACGACGGCGGCACCTTCATCAACTGGTCCGCGGCGGGCCAGATGGAGCGCCTGGACCCCGCCGGCGCGACGGTCTGGAAGCTGAACACGGGCGCCGGGTACGTGTTCGGATTCCACACGCTGGCGGCCAGTCTTTACCCAGCCCCGTAAGCGCGCAGTTTTGCAGCGCTTTTAATTTCCGTTGATGGCCACGATGTCGGCGTTGCACGGACATTAACCATGGAAATGAGACTCCACCTGCGGTTGGGCTCGGGCTCATTGGCGATCGGCCTCCTGCTTCTGGCCGGCTGTGTGCCTGATAACAGTGCAATTCCGGGCAGTGGCGGCGCGTCTGGCAGCGGCACGGCGGGCGCGGCGGGCAGTAGCTCGACCGGATCCGCCGGATCGTCGGCGGGCGGCAGCGGCGCGCCTGCGGGCGCGGCCGGCACCTCGACGACCGGCGCGGCGGGCGCGAACGGCGCAGCCGCGGGCGCGGGCGGCACGCCCGTGACAACCGGCGGGCGCGGCGGCGCGACGGGCGCGGCCGGACGCGGTGGCACCACGGGTGCGGCCGCCGCCGGACGTGGCGGCGCCACGGGCGCGGCCGGAAGCGCCAGCGCGGGGACGACGGGCACCGGTGGTGCGGGCGCGGGCGACGACTTCGTCACCGGCGTGACCATCACCGTCCACGCGAACACGCGCACCATCCTGGTCGTGACGTGGATGCAGGCGCGCGTCGCCGATACCATGTGGCTGGAGTTCACGTTCCCCGGCGGCAGCACGATGACGTCGCGCCCACAGCCGGGCGTGACCGGCGCGCACCGCGACGTGGTGCTGGGCGTTCCCGGTTCGACGAACGTGACGGTGCGCATCGTCAACAAGGCCGGCACCACCGACTACAAGACGCGCGACTACACGTCGATGACGGGCGCCGTGCCGAGCGGCGCGAACGGCATGCCGGTGCCGACGATCGTGTCGTACGACGCATCGATCGCCAGCCCGGACCGCTGGATGTTCGGCGCCGTCGAGAACTCCGACGGTGGCTGCACGAACACGTCCTGCTACTACCACACCACGTTCTGGGTCTACATCATGGACCGCCAGGGCCGCATCGTCTGGTACTACGCGGACGCCGCCAGCAACGCGACGTCGTCATTCCAGCGCATCGCCCGCGACGGCGAATACATCTGGATCGAAAAGCGCCCGTTCGGCGGCAGCGGCACGCGCTCCGTCTTGAAGATGACGCTGGACCGCCAGTACTCGCAGACGGTCGCCGTCCCCAACCTGTCCGACGCCATCGACGTCACCACCGACGGCAGCCTGCTGTACGACGCGCAGAACGAGCTGCGCGAGATGAACAAGGCGGGGACGATCCGCACGATCTGGAGCTGCCGGACCGCGTTCGGCTCCGGCTTCTCCTGTTACTCGAACACCATCAACTGGGACCCCGTCAGCGACACCGTGATGATGTCGTTCCCGGAGGAGAACACCGTCGCGCAGATCAACCGCGCCACCGGCGCGCTGGTCGCGACGTACGGCGATCGGACCGGCAGCTACACGTTCCAGCCGACGAGCTGGGCGTTCGAGTACCAGCACTTCCCCAACCTCACGCCGCAGGGGACGCTGATCCTGTCGTCGCACATGCCCGGCTACTCGAACGGCACCATGCCGGTCGCGAACCAGCACGCGTTCATGGAGTTCGAGATCGATCGAACCAACCGGCGCCTGGTCGAAAAGTGGATCTACAAGGAAGGGCCCGAGTGGGCCATGTACAAGGGCATGGCGATCCGCCTGCCCAACGGCAACACGCTGGGCAACTACGGCACCGGCGGCGCCATCCGCGAGATCACGCCGGACAAACGCACGGCCTTCCACGTGAAGTTCGACTCGCCCAACGGCAACGACTTCTTCAACAAGATGGTCGGCCACAACGTCCTCATCAACGACCTCTACGCGCTGAACGGCGGCGGCCCGAAATAGTCACCTGAAAGGACTGGATGCGAAGCACTGCTCTGACCGTGTTGTTTGTGGCGACGATGATGGCCGCCGGTTGTTCCGACAACGGCGGGACGTTGACCGGCGCGGGGGGCAGCGGCGGCGGCGCGGCGGGCAGCACGGGGAGCGGCGGCGGCTGCGTCGCCACGGGCGGCACGACCGGCGCCGGCGGCACGGGCGGCAGCACGTACACGAACGTCGGCGTCTGCGGGCAACGTGGCCAGGCCACCGCGACCGCGTCGACGTACAGCGGTTGGGAAGAGTTCTTCATGACCGCCGAAGAGGGTCTGGGCGACGACGTCTGCGTCGTCAGGTTCGACGTCAAGCGCTCGGGCACGGCGCCGGCCGGCTGCACGGAGTGCTCGTGGACGCAGACGGTCGAATACAGCAACCCCACGGTGGTCAAGGACGTCGCCGGCGCGTGCGCCAACAGCGATCTCGGGCTGACGACGGCCAAGATCGCGACCGTCAACGGCTCGCGGATCTCGATCGGCTTCATCCGCGAGTGGCAAGGCGCGCACGGCAGCGTGCGCTTCCGCTACTTCGAGAACCGCTGCGCCTGGGACGTCTACGGCAACGCGACCTGGGACGAGGGGGTCACGGATCTGTTCCGCTACGATCATCGCGATGGCTTCTGCAACTACTGAGCGCCATGCGTCGCCTTTCGTCGCTCGCGATCGTTGCTTCGCTGTATGCGGCCGCCTGCGCGCCGGGTAGTGATGGCGGCGCGGCCGGCACCGGCGGCGGCGCCGCCGGCGCCGGCACCGGCGTAGCGGGTACGACGGGAGCGGCGGGGGTAACGGGCAGCGCGGGCGCGGCTGGCACTGGCGTCGGCGCCGCGGGCGCGGGGGGCGGGCCGGCTGGTGTCGCGGGCAGCCCAGCGGGCGCGGGCGGCTCGGCGACGGGCGCGGCGGGGGCGAGTGGTCGCGGCGGCGCGGCGGCGGGCATGGGCGGACGTGGCGGCGCGGGTGTGGGGACAGGCGGCCGTGGCGGTAGTGCAGGTGCAAGCGGCGGCGCGACGGGCGGCGCCGGCGCGGGCGACAGCTTCGTCACCGGCGTGAACGTCGCGGTTCATGCCAACACGACGACGATCCTGGTCGTGACCTGGACGCAGGCGATGGCCGCCGAGACCACGCGTCTGGAGTTCAGCTTCGCGGGCAGCCCGGTGCTGTCGTCGCGCGCGAAGCCGGGCGCGACCGGCATGCACCGCGACGTTGTGCTGGGTGTGCCGGCGGCGACCGCCGTCACGGTGCGCGTCGTCAGCCGTCAGGGCGGCGTCGACTACAAGACGCGCGACTACATGGGCACGACCGGCGCCATCCCCTCCGGCATGCCGGCGCCGACGGTGACGATGTACGACGCGGCGGCGGCCAGCCCGGAGCGCTACATGTTCGGCTCCGTCGAGAACTCCAGCGGCGGCTGCACCAACCGCAACTGCTACTTCGACGGGCTGTTCTGGGTCTACATCATGGACCGCCAGGGGCGCATCGTCTGGTACTACAGCGACGCATCCAGCAACGCCTCGACTGGTTTCCAGCGCATGGCCCGCGACGGCGAATACATCTGGATCGAGCGGGGCCGCACCGGCACGCGCGGCGTCACCAAGATGACCCTGGACCGCCAGTACTTCCAGAAGATCGACAGCATCCCGATCGGCGACGCCATCGACGTCACGACCGACGGCGCCCTGCTCTACGAAAACAACGGCGACCTGTTCGAGCGGACGAAGGCGGGCACCACTCGCATGATCTGGAGCTGCCACACGGCGTTCGGCGCCAGCTACAACTGTTACTCGAACACGGTCAACTGGAACCCCGCCGACGACACCGTCCTGATGTCGTTCCCGGAGCCGAACACCGTCGCGCAGATCAACCGGGCGACCGGCGCGCTCGTCGCGACCTACGGCGATCGCTCGGGCAGCTACACGTTCATGCCGTCGTCGTGGTCGCTCGAATGGCAGCACTTCCCCAACATCAGCGCGGCGGGGACGCTGATGGTGTCGTCGCACCTGCCGATGTTCCCCGAGGGGAGCGCGTTCGGACCGATGCAACACGCGTTCATCGAGTTCGAGATCGACCGCACCAACAAGCGGCTGGTCGAGAAGTGGTCGTACAGCGCCGGCACCGAATGGGCGCTGTCGCGCGGCATGGCGATCAAGCTCGCCAACGGCAACGTCCTGGGCAACTACGGCACCGGCGGCGCCATCCGCGAGATCACGCCCGACAAGCGGACCGTCTTCCACGTGAAGTTCGACGTGGCGACGGGCAACGACTACGCCAACAAGATGGTCGGCCACAACGAGCTCATCGACGACCTCTACAAGCTGAACGGCGGCGGCCCGCCTCCGTAACCCAACGCGCGGCGAGCGTTACGGCACGACGCGCGCTAGCCGCTGTTGCGCAGGCCGGCGGCGACGCCGTTGATCGTCAGGTGGACGGCGCGGCGCAGCTCCTCGGCGTCGCCCTTGCCCGAGCGCAGCCGGCGCAGCAGGTCGACCTGCAGGTGGTTCAGCGGATCGATGTAGGGAATGCGATTGCGCAGGCTGCGCGCCAGCGACGGGTTACCCTCTAACAATGTCCGCGCGCCCGTGATCGCGAGCAGCGCCTCGCGCGTGGCGTCGTGCTCGCGGCGGATGCGATCGAACACCGTACGGCGTAGCGCGCGGTCGGGGACCAGGCCCGCGTAGCGCGCCGCGATCCCCATGTCCAGCTTCGCCATCACCATGTCCAGGCGGTCGGTCAGCGTGCGGAAGAACGGCCAGCGCGCGTGCATCGCGCGCAGCAGCGCCAGCCGCCGCTTTCTGCCCGCATCCAGATAGCGCTTCACCGCAGATCCGAAGCCGAAGTAGCCGGGGATCGCCTGGCGCGACTGCCCCCAGCTGAACACCCACGGGATCGCGCGCAGGTCCTCGATGCGGTCGGACGCGCGCCGGCTGGCGGGGCGGCTGCCGATGTTGAGGTCGCCGATCTCGTTGATCGGCGTCGACGCGCGGAAGTACTCGATGAACCGGGGCGTCTCGTAGACCAGGCTGCGGTACTCCTGGAACGCGTAGCGCGACAGCTCGTCCATCGCTTCGTGGAACGGCGCCTCGTCGGCGCCCAGGTCGCCGCCGTCCAGCAGCGTCGCCTCCATGGTGGCCGCGACCAGCGTCTCCAGGTTGCGGCGGCCGACGATCGGATCGGCGTACTTGCTGGCGATGACCTCGCCCTGCTCGGTCAGCCGCAGCTGGCCGGCGACGCTGCCGGGCGGCTGCGCCAGCACGGCCAGGTAGCTGGGGCCGCCGCCGCGCCCGACGGTGCCGCCACGGCCGTGAAACAGGCGCAGGCCGACGCCGTGCCGGCGGCAGACGTCGACCAGCCCCAGCTCCGCCTTGTACAGCTCCCAGGTCGACGTCAGGAAGCCGCCGTCCTTGTTGCTGTCCGAATAGCCGAGCATCACCTCCTGCATGTCGCCGCGGCTCTCGAGCAGCTTGCGGTAGTACGCGATCGAGAACAGCTGATCCATCACCGCGCCCGAGCGCCGCAGATCCTCGATGGTCTCGAACAGCGGGATGATGTTGACCGCGCTCGTGGGCTCCTCGCCCGGAATCAGCAGCCCGACCTCCTTGAGCAGCAGCGCCACCTCCAGCACGTCGCTGGGGCCGGCGGTCATCGAGATGACGTAGTTCGGGATCGCGCGCTCGCCGAAGCGGGCGCGCGCGCGCGCCGCGGTCGCCAGCGTGCTCAGCACCTGCGCCGTCTCGTCGCCGTAGCTGACGTGCGGCGACATCAGCGGCCGCGGCGTGCCGAGCTCGCGCAGCAGCAGCGTCTGCCGCTCGGGCTCCGCCAGCGTCTCGTAGCCGCGGCGTCCGGTGGCGCGCGCGAGCAACTCGGCGACGGCGCGGCCGTGCACCTCGCTGTGCTGGCGCAGATCCAGCGGGCACAGATGGAAGCCGAACACGTCGACGGCGCGCGTGAGGTCGCGCAGACGCCCGTCGGCGACCAGCCCCGCGCCGTCGTCGATCAGGGCGGTCGCGATGACGCCCAGATCCGCGACCAGCTCCGACGGGGTGGCGTACGGGCGCGCCGGCGCGGCGGTGGCGCCCTGCGCGCCGGGGTCGATGCCCAGCTGGCGCGCGGTGGCGACGATGCGCGCGAAGATGCCAACCAGCGCACGCCGGTACGGCTCGTCGTTGCGGCTGGTGCCGCGATCGGGCGAGCGCGCCGCCAGCGCCGTGAGGTCGGATGACGCCGTCGTGTAGCGCGACGACAGCGACAGCTCGGCGCCCAGCGCGTGCACCTCGCGCAGGTAGTGCTCGAACGCGATCGCCGCCTGACGCTCGACGGCGTGCTCCGTGACCTCAGCTGTGACGTGCGGGTTGCCGTCGCGATCGCCGCCGATCCAGCTCGCGACGCGCAGGAACGACGCCACGCGCGCCTCCGGCCCCATGCCGTCCTCCAGCTCGGCGTATATCCGCGGAATCGCGTGGATGAACGTCGAACGAAAATACGCCAGGCCGTTTTCGATCTCGTCGGCGACGGTCGGCTTCGACAGCCGCAGCTCGCTGGTCTTCCACAAGATCAAGATCTCGCGCCGCAACGCCTTGGCGATGTCGTCGGCGGACATCTTGTCGCGCGCCGCGAGCAGGTCGATGAGCGCGCGGTGACGATCCAGGATGCTCTTGCGCTGCACCTCCGTCGGGTGCGCGGTCAGCACCGGCTCGACGCGCGCGCGATCGAAGAACGAGATCAGCTTGCGCGTGGTGATGTGCGCGGCGCGCAGCTTTTCCAGCGCCTGCGCGATCGTCGCCTCGGCGGTGGACGTGGACGCCCGGCGGCGGTTCAGATCCTCGGCGGCGTTCGCCAGGTGGTGGAAGTAGCTGAAGGCGCGGACGACCAGCGTCGCGTGGGCCTGCCCGAGCCGCCCGATGGTCTTCTCGAGCTGCTTGAGGCTGGGGGATCGTGCTCCCGGCGGTAGTGGATCGCCGTGCGACGGATGGCCTCGACGAGGTCGAACACCTCGGCGCCCGCCTGCTCGCGAATCGTGTCACCGAGCAGCCGCCCGAGAAACCGGATGTCCTCGCGCAGCGCGGCGTCTTCGTCTATCGATGATCGCCTTCGCTGTCGGGTGGCCTTCACGTCTTGCCGCGAAGCCATCCTACACGGGTTGCGCGCGGCGACTGTTTCCAGGGTGTCAAATCAACCCCCGGAGCGGGCTCGCCGTCCTGTGACGGCGAGCCCCCCACCCAGCCTTCTCGTGCGCCCCCGATAAGCCTCCTCCCACGAACCACGACTTCCCCCACCACTTCAGCCCGTCCACCCGCCCCTTACGCCTGACCTGACTCCCTCCCCGGAACGCATCGACGATACGAGAAGTCGTGTAACCCAGGGGTTAACTCTTGGTCACGGTGGTGTTGCAACCGCTCCAACTACGGGCGCGTGTGTGCGCTGGCAAACGAACGCACTGACCGGGCATCCACTCTCCGCCTGGTCACGGACCGACGAAGCAGTAGATCTTGCCGGCGCCGCCGCCGGGCTGCGTGTTGTTGCACATCCCGGTGTGGGATCCGGCCCACTGGTTGTACGGCGCCGCGCTGTTCATGCTTGGGCCGAGGCCGTCCGAGTGGCCGACCTGCGAGCTCCCCGACGCCGACGACGTCCAGTCCATGCACGTGTTGCCTGTCATCAACATGCCGGTCGCCGTGCAGCCGGTCAGGATGTCGTGCTGGTTCGGCGTCGGCGATCCCGACCACTGGCCGTTGATACGCGCGCCCTTCTCATCGATGAACAGCGCCGCGTCGCCGCTGCGCGCGTGCAGCGCGTCCTTGTCCGCTGCCACTACCACGCCCGCCGAGTTGTAGTAGGGACCGGCGCCGATGCGATCGCGCGCGTTGGTCGCGGGGCTCGCCGCGCACAGATAGGCGCGCCACGTCTTGCCGCCCTGCCCGACCGCCGCAGCCAACGTCTGGCAGCGGGTGTCGGCGCCCGCCAGGCCACCCAGGTTGCCGTTCGCGCTCGTGTCGCTGGTGACGAAGAAATTCATCATCGCGCTCGCGGTTGTCGCCCCACCGCTGCCGCCTCGCCCGGCGTTGCCGGTGGCGCCGGCTTGCCCGGTGCCCTGGCCTGCTGCACCGCCGCGGCCCGCCGACCCCATCGCGCCCGCCTGCCCGGTGGCGCCGGCTTGACCGGTGGCGCCGGCTTGGCCGGTGGTGCCCGCCTGCCCGGTCGTGCCCGCCTGCCCGGTCGTGCCCGCCTGCCCGGTCGTGCCCGCCTGCCCGGTCGTGCCTGCCTGGCCGGTCGTGCCCGCCTGCCCGGTCGTGCCCGCCTGTCCGGTCGTGCCCGCCTGCCCGGTCGTGCCGCCCCTCCCCCCTGTACCCGCGTCAGTCCCCGAGTCGCTGCCGCTGCAACCGATGATGAAGCTGGCTGCCAGGGTGATGGACACACGCGCGAAAACCGAGCTTCGAAGCATCATGGGGAGCCTCCTAGTCCTGGGTTTGTGCCGCGCATGCTCAGCCTACATCAAACCCTGTAGGGCTGACCTCCCCCCTGTCTAGAAGACCTGCTGAAATCCGGCACTCACTCGGCCGGGCAAACCGGCGCGGGTCAGGCCGCTGGGCGAGTCCTGCGTCGCGATCGCCCAGTCGATGCGGATGACCGACGAGTTGAGCTGCGGGATGAGCCAGCGCAGGCCGATGCCGAAGTCGTGATACGGGGTCAGCGCGGCGATCGACGTCGCCGCGTTTCCAACATCGTAGAACGCCAGGCCGCCGAAGCGCTGCGACCACACCGGCACGGCCATCGTGCGCAGCTCCACGTGCGCCACCGCCGCCGTCGTGCCGATGAACTCGCCGATCGCGTAGCCGCGCAGCCCGTTCATGCCGCCGAGGTCGAAGAAGGTGCGCTGCGTGTCGGTGCGCACCGACTGCAGCTCGCCCATGACCACGACGCGCAGCACGCGCCCGAGCACCGGCGACGCGGCGTACGCGCTCAGCTCGCCGAACTGATCGATGAAGCGCCCGTCGCTCTCCAGCCGGCGCGTCGACGCCGACGCCGTGATGCGGGCGTAGCCGCCGGCGGGGCTGACCGCCCAGCTCGCGGACGCGCTCAACACCAGCGCGGCGAAGTCGGCGCCCAGCGCCGGCAGCCCGTAGGCGATGCGTAGCGCCAGCGACGGGCCGAGGCGATAGTTCTCGCGCAGGTCGAAGGTGTCCAGATCGCGCAGCACCACGTAGCGCGGCGTGAACAGCTCGTAGCGCACGTACGGCTCCGAGCGGCGTTCGGAGATCGGCGCCCACTGGGCCAGGAACGCGGGCGCCAGCAGCGGATCGGGGAACCCAGGCAACACCGACGGCCGGCGGCTGTCGACCAGGTAGCCCAGCGTCACGCGCTGGGTGAGCCAGCCCGGCCACGACCGCGCCGTGTTGCCGTCGACGGTGAGGCGGCGCCACCGGTACTCGTACGGGATCATGTCGTTCACGCCGGGCGTCGCGGCCAGATCGACCAGGCGCAGGTTGCGGCCCTGGAAGTTGCGCGCCACCTGGTCGGCGTGGCCGACGTCGACGCCGCCGCCCCAGCGGCTGGCGAGCGAGTAGAGCGGGTAGCGCAGCGAAGCGGTCTGCGCGTTGCCCTCGTAGTCGCCACTCTCTCGTCCGGCGAAGAAGGTCGCGCGCGTGTACAGCGTCAGGCGCGTGCCGCGGATGTTGGGATCGAAATACGTCGGCCCGAAGTTGTACGCCCCCTGATCGAAGCCGAAGCCCATCGCCAGGTACTTGCGCCAGCCGAACAGATTGTTTTCGGACAGCGACGTCGCGAGCAAGGTCAGCTCGCTCTCCTGGAATTCGAAGTTGGTGTTGAAGCGCAGGCTCCACAGATCGCGCGTGACCACCAGCAGATCGACGTCGCCCGGCTGCCCCGACCGCGCCACCACCGGCATGATCACGACCACGCTCGACAGCTCGGGCTGATAGAGCGAGCGGCCCGAGATCACCAGCGGCGGCGGCGACTGCAGGTTGCGCGTGCTCTCTTCGACCAGCGCCTGGTCGTAGGGCTGCCCAGGCTTGAGCAGCAGCTCGCGTTCGAGCATGGTGGCGCGCGTCGTGCGGTGAAAATGGTTGAACCACTGGAACCACCAGTCGCGGCGCGAGAACACCTCCTGGTTGACGACATGGATCTGGCCGATCGTCTTCCCCGCCGGCGCCGGGTCAGCCGTCAGCCCCAGCCCGGCGAGCGCATCGTCGACCGATTCCTGTTCGAGGCGACCGAGCGTGCGATCGCGGTTGGTGCCCGCGGCGGTTTGCGCCTGCGCGCGCGCCGCGCCCATCAGGGTGATGGCGACGAGCAATACGACCGTGGCGTACCGCGGCAAGTGCAGCCAGTGTACCGCTTGAGAACGCAAGGAAACGGCTTAGGTTCGTAGGAGGGATATAGGGGGAAGGGGGGATGTAATGCACATCAGTCTTGACGAGCTTCCGCGGCGGACGGTGCTGGACGCAAACGGCCGCGTGGTCGGCCGCGTGAAGCAGGCGATGGTCGACGTGGAGACCTGGTTGATCGACACGCTGCGCATCCGGATTTCGCGGCAGGCAGCGAAGGAGATGGACATGCCCTGGTCGCTGTGGCGACGGCCGACGATGGATGTCCCGACCGGGCTCATCCATGCGGCGAGCGACGCGATCATCCTGCGCGTGTCACTGGCCGAGCTGCGCGAAGCGCCACCGCGCGATGTCAGCGAGCCCGCGTCGACGTTCGCGTCGGTGCACTGACATAAGGCGGCGTTCAGCCGCTGGCGGGCGCCGCGACCAGCATCAGCGCGACCGCGCCGATGACGAACGCGACGAACAGCGTGACGCCCAGCCCTATCGAAGCTTCCGCCGACGGGCGCTTTGCGATCGCCGCGTCGAGCACCTGCTCCATCGCGCCGGCGATCGCGGGCGGCTTGCGATTTCCCTCGGAGGTCAGCGCGCTGCGCGCCTCGTTGAACACCAACCGGCCCGCCTCTCCCTCCAGCGCCGCCGCGTCCGTGGGCAGCGGGATGCCCGCCGCCACGACCCGATCCGCTGCTTTCAGCACGCGCCAGCGGAACGGGATCAGCATCAGCATGAAGCCGGCGAAGATGCCGAGCCCGATGCTTTGCCAGCTCAGGGCAAGCGCGGCCGCGGCCAGACCGGTGCAGGTCTGAAACGCGATCTCCAGCCAGCGGCGCCGGGAAAACAGCACCAGCTGCAGCAGCCGCGCACCGTCGAGCCCCGCGAGCGGCAACAGGTTGAACAGGTTGACGGCGACCAGCGTGAGCGCGACCTCGCGCATCTCCGGCGACAGGCCGCCCCTGGCGCCGAGCCCGATCGCGAACCCGATCGCGATCCCCGGCACCGGGCCGAGCAACAACACGATGCCCTGCTTCCACGCAGCGACGTCGCCACGCTTGCCGGACACCGCGGCGCCGAAGAACGGGATGAAGAACATCTTCACGTCGCGATAGCCGAAGACGCGCATCCCGACGAAGTGGCCCAGCTCGTGAAACAGCAACACGGAGACCAGGATCAGCAACCCGCGCATCGAGTCGGATTGCTGCGCGTTGGACTGCTGGACGAGCATGAACAGAGCCAGCGTCCCGACCAGCAACAGCCCCTGGCTGAATCGCTTCGGCTTGCGCAGATGCGCGAGCGCGGCTTCGTAGTCAGGCGTGAGCCCGTCGGCGTAGACGATTGGCACCGGCGCGTCCGCCATGGTGTGACGTTAACATGACAGCTACGCGTCCGGCCGCAGCCCGACCAGCGTCTGCCCGGCGCGGACGAGCGCGCCGGGGGTGCAGCAGACGGCGACCACGGTGCCGGCCGCAGGCGCGAGCACCGGGGTCTCCATCTTCATCGACTCGATGATGACCAGGCGATCGCCGGCGGCGACGCGCGCGCCCGTCGGCACCGCGACCTCCCACACGCTGCCCGTGACCGCGGCGCGCACGGCGACCGCGCCCTCCGGCAGCGTCTGCTCGGTGGTGGGCGGCGCCACGACGGCCTCGTCTGGCGGCGGCGGCAACAACGCCCAGCGCTCGCGCTCGGCGACGAACGCCTCACGCTGCTGCGCGCGGAACGCCTCGATCGACGCGGCGTTGTCGTCCAGGAACGCGCGGTAGTCGGCGAACCGGAACGACGTCTCCTCCATGCGCACGCGCACGTGGCCGCGCGGGAACTTGGCGCGGAACGCCAGCAGCTCGTCGGCGCCGACCTCGTAGAAGCGGATCTGGTCGAAGAAGCGCAGCAGCCACGGGCTGCCGGGGACGAAGTCCGGCGTCTCGTGGAAGCGGTTCCACATCTGGCAGGTGCGGCCGACGAACTGGTAGCCGCCCGGGCCCTCCATGCCGTAGACGCACAGGTACGCGCCGCCGATGCCGACCGCGTTCTCCGGCGTCCACGTGCGCGCCGGGTTGTACTTCGTCGTCACCAGCCGGTGGCGCGGGTCCAGCGGCGTGGCGACGGGCGCGCCCAGGTAGACGTCGCCCAGGCCCAGCACCAGGTAGCTGGCGTCGAAGACGATGCGCTTGACGTCGTCGACGCTGGCGAGGCCGTTGATGCGGCGGATGAACTCGATGTTGCTCGGACACCACGGCGCGTCCGGCCGCACCGACTGCGTGTACTTGCGGATCGCGAGCCGCGTCGCCGGGTCATCCCACGACAGCGGCAGGTGGACGATGCGCGACGCCACCTCGATGTCGTCGGTGGCGGGCAGCGACGCCTCGACCTCTTCCAGCGTCGCCAGCAGCTGCTCGCGCGGCAGCTGGCGATCGTCGTAGTGGATCTGCAGCGAACGGATGCCCGGCGTCACGTCGACGACGCCGGGCAGCTTGCGCGCGGCGACCGCCTGCATCAGCGCGTGGACGCGGAAGCGCAGCCCGAGGTCGAGCACCGCGGGTCCGTATTCGACCAGCACGTTGGCGTCGCCGTCCTGGCGGATCACGACCGCCGGGCGCCCGGGGCCGCCGTCGCGGGTCGCCAGCACGGCTGACGTGCGCGGCAGCGCGCCCGGGAACGCGTACGTGGCGTCCACGCGCAGCGTCTCGATGCCGCGCTCCTGCGCCTGCAAGCGCCGTCGCGCCTCGACCAGCGACACGGGGACGAAGCGCACGGTGTCGTCGGCCTTGAGCTGACCGATCTTCCACAGATCGGCCTCGATGATCGTCGCCGGGCAGACGAAGCCGCCCAGGCTCGGGCCGTCGGGGCCCAGGATGATGGGCATGTCGCCCGTGAAATCGACGGTGCCGACCGCGTACGCGTTGTCGTGAATGTTCGACGGGTGCAGGCCCGCCTCGCCGCCGTCGGGGCGGGCCCAGCGCGGCTTGGGGCCGATCAGGCGGACGCCGGTGCGGCTCGAGTTGTGGTGGACGCGCCACGAGGTCGCGTAGAGCTGCGCGATGTCGTCGTCGGTGAAGAAGTCGGGCGCGGCGTGCGGCCCGTCCAGCACCGCGAGCTCCCACGTGTCGCCCAGCTTCGGGATCAGCGCCGTCGACATCACGCGCCGCGGCGGCGACCGGCGGCTGCGCGCCCGTGTGCAGGATGTCGCCCGCCTGCAGCGCGCGCCCGCCGTGACCGCCGAACAGCCCCAGCGTGAACGTCGCGCGGCTGCCGAGGTACGGCGGCACGTCGATGCCGCCGCGCACGGCCAGATAGGCGCGGCTGCCGACGGCGCGCACGTGCCCGATCTCGAGCAGCGCGCCCGCCGGCACCGACCGCCGGGCGGAACCGCTCCAGCGGCGCGCCGTTGAGCGTCGCCCCCATGTCCGCGCCCGTCAGCGCGACGACGGCGGCCGAGTGGAACCGCAGCGTCGGACCGGTCGCCGTGCACTCCAGCCCCGCCGCGTCGGGCGGGTTGCCGACCAGGCGGTTGGCGAGCCGGAACGACAGCGCGTCCATCGGCCCCGACGGCGGCACGCCCACGTGCCAGTAGCCGAGCCGGCCGGGGTGGTCCTGCACGGTCGTCTGCGTGCCGCCTTCGAGCACCTCGATGCTGTCGCCGCCGTACGACACCTGCTCCAGCAGGCGCGTGTGCACGTTGCCGGCGACGAACGCCGGCGCGGCCAGCGCCTCGATCAGGAAGTCGCGGTTGGTCTCGACGCCCGCGATGCGGCAGCGGCGTGAGCGCGTCGGCCAGCCGGGCGCGCGCCTCGTCGCGCGTGTCGCCGCGCGCGATGATCTTCGCCAGCAGCGGATCGTAGTAAGGCGTGACCTCGCTGCCGCGATCGACGGCCGCCTCGACGCGCACGCCGTCGGGCCACACGACGTCGGTCAGCACGCCGGCGCTGGGGCGGAAGTCGCGGCGCGGGTCTTCGGCGTAGATGCGCGCCTGCATCGCCGCGCCGCGCGCCGGCGGCGCTTCGTCAGCGGGCAGCGGCTCGCCCGCCGCGACCCGCAGCATCCACTCGACCAGGTCGACGCCCGTCACCTCCTCGGTGACGCCGTGCTCGACCTGGATGCGCGTGTTCACCTCCAGGAAGTAGAACGTCCCCGTCGCCGCGTCGACGACGAACTCGACGGTGCCGGCCGACCGGTAGCTCGCCGCGCGTCCCCAGCCGCACCGCCGCGTCGTCCATCGCCGCGCGCGTGGCCTCGGACAGCCCGGGCGGCGGCGTCTCCTCGATGACCTTCTGGTTGCGCCGCTGCAGCGAGCAGTCGCGCTGCCCCAGCGCCAGCACCTTGCCGGCGCCGTCGCCGAAGATCTGCACCTCGACGTGGCGCGCGGGATCGACCAGCTTCTCGATGTAGCTGCCCGCCTGCTTGAAGTGCGTCTTGCCCAGGCGCGCGACGGCGTCGAACGCCGCGGCCAGCTCCTTGCCGTCGGCGCAGCGGCGCATGCCGATGCCGCCGCCGCCCGCCGTGCTCTTGAGCATGACCGGGTAGCCGATGCGCTTGGCGGCGCGCTTCGCCTGCGTGACGTTGGCCAGCAGCCCGGTGCCCGGCAACAGCGGCAGCCCCGCCTTGGTCGCCAGCTCGCGCGCCGTGTGCTTGAGGCCGAACAGGCGCATCTGCTCGGCGGTCGGTCCGACGAAGGCGATGCCGGCCGCCTCGCAGCGCGCCGCGAACTCGGCGTTTTCGGCCAGGAAGCCGTAGCCCGGGTGGATGGCGTCCGCGCCCGTGCGGTAGGCCGCCTCGAACACCAGGTCCAGATCCAGGTAGCTCTCGGCCGCGGTCATGCCGCCGATCGACATCGCCTCGTCGCCGGCGCCGGCGTGCAGCGCGCCGCGCGTCGGCCTCGGAGTAGATCGACACGGAAGCGACGCCCATGCGCCGCAACGTGCGGAGGATCCGCAGCGCTATCGCGCCGCGGTTCGCGACCAGAACTTTCTTGAACACGGAGCGAGTCGGGCTCTCTATTTCTTCCAGACCAGCAGGCGCACGGGCGTGGGATTGTAGGCGTTGCACGGGTTGTTGAGCTGCGGGCAGTTCGAGATCAGCACCAGCACGTCGGTCTCGGCGCGCATCTCGACGTAGCGGCCGGGGCCCGACACGCCGTCGTCGAAGGTCAGCGCGCCCGCCGGCGTCACCGGGACGTTCATGAAGAAGTTGATGTTGCTGGGCAGGTCGCGCTTGGTCATGCCGCGCCCGTAGCGCGCCATCGCCAGCAGGAAGCTGTCGCGGCAGTTGTGCATGTGCTTCTTGTCGAGCGCGTAGCGGACCTGATTGCTCTCGGCCGAGCAGGCGCCGCCCAGCGTGTCGTGACGGCCGCAGGTGTCGGCGACGATGGTCAGCAGCGCCCGCCCCTCGCTGGACATCAGCAGCGTGCCGGTCGTCAGGTAGATGTTCGCCTGCGCGCGGATGGTCTCCGTCGCGCTGTAGCGCTCGTCGAGATCGCGGCGTTGAAGAACAGCGTGTCGACCGCCTGGTTGCCTTCGAGGTCGACGATGCGGAAGACGTCGCCGGGCGCGAGCTCGTGTGTCCACCCCTGCCCCGCCGGCAACGTGACGTCGACCGCGGCGCGCTGCGGGATCCAGCTCCGAAGGCTTGTGCTTGAAGCTCACGCCGAAGCCTCCGACGGCTTGCATCTCCAGGACGTACGCCTCGGTCAGCGCGAAGCCGCGCCCGTTTTCGGGGCGCGACAGCCGGCACGGATCGTCGGCGGCCGCCGGCGGCCCCTCCGTGATCGTCAGCTCGACGGGCGGCGGGTCGTATTTGCTCGCCGGATCGAGCGGGTGCGGCGTGTTCGACAGCACGACCAGCGTGTCCATCTCGGCGCGCAGCTCGACGGCCGCGCCCGCGGGGCTGTTGTCCGGCACCCACGCCGAGCCCACCGTCGTCGCCGACGCCGACGCGCACGAAGAAGTTCACGTTGGCGACCATGTCGCGCTTGCCGAGGCCGTGTTTGCCCAGCTCCACGAGCAGGTTGTCGCGCGCGTTGCGGTGGAACGCGTTGCGCAGCGTCTGGTACGGCCCGTCGCCGAACCGCGCCCGCGCCGCGACCGCGTCGCCCGTCCCCGAGATCGTGTCGTGCCAGCCGCACGTGTCCGCGACGATCGAGCACAACACGCGCCCCATGTCCGAATACAGCACGCGCCCCGCCGTCAGGAACGCCGTGAACTGCGCCTTCAGCGTGTCGGCCATGTTGTAGCGTTCGAGCGGATCGCGCGCGTTGTACAGCAGCGCCGACACGCACGCCCGGCCCTCGACGTCGCGCAAGCGCAGGCGCTGGTTCCGTCGCAGGCGGCGCGACCACGCCTGGCCGCCCACCAGCGTGTGTTGCAGTACAACCTTGCTCATTCGACGTCGTCTCCCACTTCGGCCATGCGGACCAGCGGCAGCTTATCCGTGAGTTGGGCCGAGCGCGGATGAATCAGCTCCTCGATGTAGCGGCGCGCCCCGATGAACGTCGGGTCCAGAAATTGCTCCGGGCTGCGCGGGCGCGGCACCGGCACCTCGATCAGCTCGCGCAGCCGCCCCGGGTGCGCGTCCAGCACCAGGATGCGATCGGCCAGGTACACCGCCTCGTCGAGATCGTGGGTGATGAACAGGATCGTGATGTCGACCTGCTTCCAGATCTGCAGCAGGTACGACTGCATCTGGCTGCGCGTCTGCGCGTCCAGCGCGCCGAACGGCTCGTCCATCAGCAACATGCGCGGGCGGTTGGCCAGCGCGCGCGCGATCGCGACCCGCTGCTTCATGCCGCCCGACAGCTGGTGCGGATACGCCGACGCAAACTTGTCCAGGCCGACCAGCTCCAGCCAGGTGCGCGCCTCCGCCTCGGCGGTGCTGCTCGACGACGTCCCGCTGGCCTCGAGGCCGAACATGACGTTCTTGAGCACCGTCAGCCACGGGAACAGCGTGTAGCTCTGGAACACCATGCCGCGATCGGGGCCGGGGCCCTGGATCGGCTTGCCGTCGATGCGCATCTCGCCGCCGCTCGGCTCCTCCAGCCCGGCGACCAGGCGCGCCAGCGTCGACTTGCCGCAGCCCGAAGGCCCGATCACGCACGTCAGCTCGCGCCGGTGCAGGTCGAAGCTCAGCCGATCGAGCGCGGTCGTCGGCGGCTGCCCCGGCGACGTGAACGTCTTCGACAGGTTGCGCACCTCGAGGATCACCGGCCGTTGCTTGAGCCGCGCGAAGCGCGCGCTCACCTCGGGCGCCTGCTGGATTCCGACGCCCACGGTCATGCGCGCGCCACGCTCTCCGGCGCCTCGGGGTCGACGGCCGGGCCGCCGGCACCGGCGACCTGCCGCGGCCACGCCCGCGCACCATGCCCACCAGCGCCGAGAACCAGCCGCGGCGCGCGCTCCGCATCCACGGAAACAGCTGCCGCCCCAGCGACGCCAGCACCAGGTCAGTCGCCAGCCCGATGAGCCCGATGAGGATGATCGACGCGAACACGCGCTCGTAGGCGCGGTACTTCGCCTGCTGGTTGATGAAGTAGGTGATGCCGGAGCTGACGCCGATCAGCTCGGCGACGATCAGGTACGTCCACGCCCAGCCGAGCAGCACGCGCATGTCGGTGTAGATCTCGGTGATGACGCCCGGCACGACGACGCGCGTGATCAGCACGCGGCGGTTGGCGCCCAGCGTCTGCGCCGCCTCGAGCAACGCGGGATCGATGCGCCGGGTGGTGTTGGCGATGACCAGCACCTGCTGAAAGAACGTCCCGATGAAGATGATCGCGACCTTGGGCGCGTCTTCGATGCCCAGCACGGCGACCGCCAGCGCGCCGAACGCGGGCGCCGGCAGGTAGCGGAAGAACTCGATGAACGGCTCGGTCAGCCGCGCCATCGCGGGCAGCGCGCCGCACAGGATGCCCAGCGGAACGCCGATGAGCGACGAGAACAGGAAGCCCCAGAAGATCACCTTGATGCTGTGCCACAGGCTCTGGTGCAGCCACGGCTCGTCGGGGCGCACGGGCGGCGTCGTGAAGCCCGTCACCAGCGCGCGCACCACCGCGTGCGGCGGCGGCAGAAACACCGGGTTGGCGGGCGCGCCGACGGCAGGCCGGCCGTTGCGCGCGACCACCTCGGCGTTTTCGGCCGCGAACGCCGCGCGCTCGACCAGCAGGTCGCGCGACATCCACGTGATGTCGCCCGGATCGGTGACGCGCACCATCGGGTGCCAGATGAACGGCACGTAGCTGACCACGCACCACAGCACGATCGGCATCACGAACGACGCCACCCACAGCGCGGCGCTCGACCGGGGTGAAAGCCCGGCGAGCGGCCTGGACCAGGATCCGCGCATTGGTTACTGCCTCGTGCTTGCGCCCCCTGCTGCCGCGCTACTTGGCGAGCGCTTCCTTGGACAGCGACCCGTCGATGTAGGTCGCGACCGGCTGCGGCGCCGCGTAGACCTTGTTGGCGACGTTGAACTCGTCCGCCGCCTTGCCGCTGCCGAGCAGCGAATCCAGCGTGTCCTTCGGCTCGAAGCGCGCCAGCGCCTCCTCCGGCGTCAGGAAGCGCGTGCCCGGCAGGAACTTCGCGTACTCCTCGGGCGCGACGCCGGCGCGGCCGGCCATGATCTTGACGGCCTCGGCCTGGTTGGCGGGATCCTTCACGAACGCCGCGATCCGGTTCCACACCTTGACCACCTTCACCCAGTCGGCGCGCCGCTGCGCCAGGCTCTGCGGGTTCACGCACACCAGGTCGTAGATCAGGCCGGGCACGTCGGCGCTGGTGAAGATCGCCTTCGATCCCGCGACCGCCTTCAGCGCCTGCCCGGCGTTCGGCTGCCACGCGCCGATCGCGTCGACGTTCCCCGACGCCAGCGTCTGCGCCGTCTGGTGCGTCGGCACGTTGACGATCTTGACGTCGCCGATCTTGAGCCCGTTCTTCTCCAGCGCCTTGGTCAACATCAGGTGCTCGACCAGCCCGATCTCCAGGCCGACCTTCTTGCCCTTGAGGCCCTTGATGTTGGTGATGCCCTTCTTGGCGACGATCATGTCGTTGCCGTTGCTGTAGTCGGTGATCAGGATGGCGACGCTGCGCGCGCCCGGCGCGCCGGTCACCAGCGCGTCGCCCATCGTCATCATCACGGCGTCGACCTTGCCGGCGGCGAACGCCTCCATCGACGGGGCGTACTCGAACCAGTCGAACTTCACGTCGACCCCGGCCTCCTTGAACCAGCCCTTCTGGATGCCGATCTCGAACGCCGTCCAGCCCGGCCAGTCGCTGTAAGCGATGCGCAGCGGCGGCTTGGCGGGCGCCGGGGCAGGAGCCGCCGGCGCGGGCGCCGCCGCGGGGGCGGGAGCGGGGGTCGGCTCCTTGGTGCAGCCGGCGAGAGCGAGGCCGAAGACCGCGAAAACTGCCGGAAACACGCGATTGTTTCTCATTTGCGCAGAATAGGCCGACGACGTTACGGGCAGATTTCGTGCCGTCCCGATCGCCGTAACTTGAGGCACGCGGCGATGTCGCTAGCTACACTCCCGACCCGACACGCCATGACAAACGCCATTGAAACCAACAATCTAGTCAAAACATTCGGCACGACGCGTGCGCTGGACGGCGTCGACCTGACGATCCGGCGCGGCTCCGTGTTCGGCATCCTGGGCCCGAACGGCGCCGGCAAGACGACCACCATCCGCGTGCTCACGACGCTGCTCAAGCCGACGAGCGGCCGGGCGGTGGTGCTCGGCCACGACGTCGTCGCCGAGGCGGCGACGGTCCGGCGGAAGGTGAGCCTCACCGGGCAATACGCGTCGGTCGATGAAGATCTGACCGGCCACGAGAACCTGGTGCTGGTGTGCCGGCTCATGGGCCTGTCGTGGAGAGACGCGCGGGCGCGCGCCACCGAGCTGCTCGGCGCGTTCGGGCTGTCGGAGGCGGCGGGCCGGCAGGTGCGGACGTATTCGGGCGGCATGCGCCGCCGCATCGACATCGCCGCCAGCCTGGTCACGACGCCCGAGGTCCTGTTCCTCGACGAGCCCACGTCGGGGCTCGACCCGCGCAGCCGCAACCAGGTGTGGGATCTCGTCCGTCAGATCGCGGCGGGCGGGACGACGGTGCTGCTGACGACGCAATACCTGGAGGAGGCCGATCGCCTGGCCGAACGCCTGGCGGTCATCGACCACGGGCGGGTGATCGCCGAGGGCACGAGCCGCGACCTCAAGTCGTCCGTCGGCAGCAACACGCTGCACTTCCACCTGGTGAAGCCGGAACAGACCGCGCAGGCGCAGTCGGTCGTTTCAGGCGTGCTGGGCGACGGCATCCTCCCGCACACGGAGCCCGGGGCATTCACGATCAAGGTCGCGGACGCCGGAGCGGCGGCCAACGTGCTGACCGCGCTGGCGCGCGCGAACATCGCGCTGACGGACTTCGCGCTCGGCACGCCGAGCCTGGACGACGTCTTCTTCGCGCTGACGGGTCGCCCGGCCGAGGACAAGGCAGAGGCCAAGGCCGAGACCAAGCCCCACGGTAAGGGCGACGCGAAATCGCCGGAAGCCACCCAGGTGGCGTCGTGAGCGCGGACGCGATCTCCGGCGGCAGCGAAGCGTTGCCGATGCGCGGGCGCACGAACCCGCCGACCGCGCTGGCGGCGACGGGCACGCTCGCATGGCGCGCGCTGCTCAAGATCAAGCACGTGCCGTTTCAGCTGTTCGACGTGACCATCACGCCGATCATGTTCACGCTGCTGTTCACGTACATCTTCGGCGGCGCGCTGGGCGGGACGCCGCGGCAGTACATCCAGTTCCTGCTGCCCGGCATCCTGGTGCAGACGATCATCTTCATCACGGTGTACACGGGGGTCGGCCTCAACAGCGACATCCAGAAAGGCCTCTACGATCGGTTTCGCTCGCTGCCGATGTGGCAGCCGGCGCCGATCATCGGCGCGCTCGCCGGCGATCTGATCCGCTATTCGATCGCGTCGGCGTTGATCATCGGCCTCGGCCTGATCATCGGCTTCCGCCCGGCGGGCGGCGTCGTCGGCGTGTTCCTGGCGTTCGCGCTCGTCCTCGTCTTCGCCGTCGCGGTGTCGTGGATCTGGATCATCTTCGGCATGAAGGTGAAGACGCCCGAGTCCGTGATGACCACCAGCTTCGTCTTCCTGATGCCGCTGACGTTCGCGAGCAACATCTTCGTCGGCCTGGAGACGATGCCCGGCTGGCTGCAGGCCATCGTGCGTCACAACCCCGTCACCCACCTGACCAACGCGTCGCGCGGCCTGATGCACGGCACGCCCGCGGCGTCCGACGTCCTGTGGGTGCTGGCGGCGTCGGCGGCCATCGTCCTGGTGGCTGCGCCGATCGCGCTGCGGATGTACCATCGCGAGCGGTGAGCCGACTCGCGACGCTGTCCGCCCTGCTCCTCCTGTTCGGGACGTTGTCCGCTTGTTACGACACGCGGTCGACGCGTGTTCACCTGTCCACGCCCGGTTCGAGCCTCGACTGCTTCGCGACCGCAGATCGCGTCTTCACCGACGCGGGGTTCGCGGCGTCGACGGAGGTCTCCGGCGTGAATCGGTTCTATTCGCCGAGAACCCCCGGGACGCTGGCGCTGGGCTGGGGCATCGCGGTCGCGATCCAGGGCGGATCGGCGACTGATTACTCGGGGCCGTGCTCGTTCGAGCTCGAGGCGCTGTCGCCGGACGAATCCTGCGGCATGAACTGCCCGCTCACCCCGGCGCCCGGGGGTGAGCTCAAGGACGTCACGCAGAAGATGGCGCGCTTGCTCGATGAGGCGTTCCGCCCCAAGTCGCCCGAGCTGACCTCGCGCTAGAAGAGGTCCGGTAGACCGTGTCAGGCGACGTGCGCCGTGCGTTCGGTTTTCCACAGCGTATCCGCGGATGGCCGCCAAAACAGGGGTGAACGGTCCGGCACGAGGGCTGCACTGCAGTCGATGACGCTCATGAATCACCAATTCCCGTTCGCGCTCGTCGCGGTCGCCGGCCTGGCCATCTCCGCCCGCGCCGGTACCGCGGTGGCTGACATCGCTGCACCATCCCCGGGGCTGACGCAGGAATGGATCGGCTTCGAGCTGACGCCCCTCTCCGTCGCGCTGGTAAGCAAGCCGCTCGGCAGAGAAGGCCACCTCGACACGTTCCAGACCGGGCTCGGTGTAGGCATTCGGGTGTTGCGCTACCGATGGGAACGCACCTACGTGATTCCGGTCCAGGCAGGTCTCTACTTCACGTCGGGCGACCGGACGATCCTCGCGCACCTGCAGGTGGAGGGCGGTTTCATCCTGGGGAGCGATCGCCGCTTGGAGGTCGGCATAGGCACAGGGGTAGGCGTCCTCGCCATGAGCTACGCGACCACTTGTGACGGAAGCTGCGTCGTCGGCGGCGCCGGCGCTCTTGTCTCCCTCGTCGCGCGCTATCTGTTCATCGCCACCCCGACGTGGACGCTGGGCGCCAGCATGCGGCTCATCGTCCCGCTGAGCACGCCCGGGGGCGAATTCATCGGCTACTACACCGGCAGCGGCAGCGTGATGCTGGGCGGGCTAGAAGTTGCATTCGGGCGTGCCTCCGGATGATTCCCGTTCACGACTACGAAGCTGCGCCATCGCGCGCATGTCGTGCTTTCGGATCGATCCCAGCCCATTCGGTCAAGGACGCGAAAGGGAGCGAAGCGACCGACGCGTCCGGCCGACTGCAACGCCCGGGTGAGGCCGCAGCCGAGATCACCGAGCGAACATGGTCGAAGTGCCTAGCGCTTGCTCAGGACCTCGCGCGCCCACGCGTCGAAGCCTGCGCGATCAGTCACTCCATCCCGACCCCACCACTGACCGAAGGACTTGAGATCGCCCAGAGACGCGCCCGTCGCTTCGTGAAAGATCACTATGAGATGAAGGGAACCAATGCCCTGGGCGTGGAGGGCGTTGGCGATCGCTGATGGTGACCGTCCCGCGCGGAGTTCCTCCTTCACCCTCTCAATCTCGGGATGAAAGGTGCGGACTGTCTCCGGGTAATCATCCTCGACCACGGTATCCCTCGTCGGCCTAACGGCGTGGCGTTCAGCGGCGGCGCGTAGCGCCGTCCGCTGCAACGCCTTGTTGGGCAGCGCGCGCGACGCTTTCGTGACCGGTGTCGCCCAGGTCCATCGCAGTCGGCCGAAAGCGTCCCGATCTCAGATGCCGAGGACCCTGAAGGGCGTCCCAGGTCGCGCGCCGGGCGGCCTCGAGCATGACCTCGAGCTTCGAAATGCGCTCATCCTTCCTGACGCTGGCCAAGTCGCAGACCTCCTTCGTCGCTGTACCAATGATACCACTCGTCGACGAGGGGCTTGTACACCTGCTCCAACAGCACCAGACCTCGCTGATAACGACGCCTTACGTCGGACTCCGGGACGCCATGTCCGCCCGCAGCGACTCGCATCGCGACGCGCTGGACGGCGAAGTCTTCGGACGGGACCTCGATGAAATGGAGACAGACACGGTATCCGAACGCTCGCCATTGCTGGATATGCCTTCGGTACATGGTCGAGGACAGAGTCGTCTCGAGGGCGAAGCTCTCCCGGAGGCTCGCTCGATCCCCGAGCCTACGTAGCAGTTCACGGCCTGCGGCTACCGGATGCGACAATGCCGCATTCTCGAGCTGAAGCTCGTCCGTGTTGAGGAAAGCGACATCGGGATGCAGTGCCGGCAGTAACTGCCGAGCGAATGTCGTCTTCCCCGCGCCGTTCGCACCGGCAATGATGATGGCTTCGGGCACGCAAGATCTCGTGGTCGCTACCGATGATCGCTGACGGCTAGATAGGAGGCGAGACGTTCGAGCGTGTCGGGCTCGACTTCGCTTCTTGAGATGATGCCGCGGCGAATGGCCCCGGCGACGACGAACTCAAGCTCCGAGTGCCCGTACCTCGAAAAGAGTTCTCGTGCCGGTCCTTGGTGAAACGCGTGAATCGCTTCCGAGACGTCGAACGCATTTACCTCTCCGGTACGCCAGCGACTGAAGTCGTGCTCAAGAGCGGTCAACTCGGCCGACAGTTCTCGCTCGTAAGCAAGCAAAGCGAGGTCGCGGAGACGCTGCCGGTGTGACTTGTCGGCTTGCCTGCCCATTCCGGTTCCGTCTGCCCAACTTCGTGGTGTTCAGCGGCGAGCATCCGCCCGAGCGAAGCGAGGAAGGATGATCGTCCGCTGCAACAGCATGTTAGCCGGCGCCCAGAATATGCGCGAGATCCCGCGTCATGTCCGCTCGGCGTTCTGCAGTCGGCGACATGTCCATCGCTTGCTGGGCGGCAACTTGGGCGTCGTCTCGCCGGCCCAACTTCCAGAGCGACTGGGCAGCTATCGAATGAAGGAGACATTGAATGTGGCCCACCCCGGTCGGAACCGGCTCCGCCTCCGCCAAAGCGTCGCGAGGATCTCCGAACAGGAGGTACTGGTTCGCCAACATGTACCGAGCAGGCCCCACGGCGCTGTGATCGTCACCGGCACGACGTGCTTCGGCGAGGGCACGCCGATACAAATCCGTCCCTTCTGCCGTCCGCGACAAACTGTTCAGAACGCCGGCGAGGAGACCGTGGAGTTCCCAAAGCCGTATCGGGTCGCTGGGGTCCGTGGCATCGATGAGGCGCCGTAGTGGGGGCTCGGCTTCCGCGAACTCCTGAGCGTCGATGTACTTCCACGCCCGGCGGTAGAGCTCTTTCGGAGATTCGTCTTCGCCCATCGTGGCTAACGCCGTCCGGCTAACGATACTGCCATTCAGCGGCGAACGGGAGAGGGAGCGAAGCGACCGACCCGTTCGTCCGACTGCAACGGCGGGTTGGGCGGCGTTCTCGTTCGACCTCAGCGCGAGAAAATCGTAAATGGGCCCACGTCGTACGGCCAGAGCTCGAACTTTCGCAAAATGAACGCATGCGCGAACCCATTCACCGGACTGGAGCCGTCCGCGTACGACTCCTGCCAACACCAAGTCATCGCTCCCGAGACTCAGCGAGGCGAAACCGTCGGGATCCGCCGACTCGACGAGGACATTCATGGCGATAGTGTCGGCCATCATCGAGAGGGAATACGTCTCGTCGAGGCTCGCGTGGACGTTACGTCCTGGTTCAAGTCCGTCCAGCAGGGTCAACTCAACTTGATAGACTTGGCCCGGTCGCGGTTCGGGTCCCCGCCAGATCCCTCGTCCGGATCCGGATCGCGCCGCGAATGACACGCTGACGAGGCCGTCCGACGAAAGCTCCGCTGTTGTGATTGTGATCTGCATACGATCGACGACGAGTCGCCGCACAAGACCGTCGTCCGCCCAACGATACTGGCGTTCACCTGCGGGGCGAAGCCCCGGCAGGTGCAACGCCGGGTTGGGCAGTTCGCGCTCGCCGTTCAAGGATAGCTCCGAACAGTGCGAGGGCGGCCGACGCGCCGAATATTAACGTTCCCACGCGGCTGTTAAATCGACCCTCCCAGATCCAGACCGAGCAGGCCACCGCATATACGAGCCATTGAATGCCGAGTAGCTTGCGCCCGAATGCTCGGAGGAAGAACGCGACTGAAAACAGTCCGAAGAAGCCCACGCGAAAAAGGATGGTGCCGAGTTCACCGTATCGCGGGTCGGGTCTCCGGAAGATGGATCCAATCGCCCATGCGCCAGCGAGAATGCCGATAGCACCAGCGAGGAACCGGAGCGATCGCTGAAGCCGCGTCATGCCAATCATCTCCATCACGAATCTGCCCAACGATCACGCGTTCAGCGGCGGCGCGCAAGCGCCGTCCGCTGCAACGCGAGGTTGGACAGCGCAACACAGCGCTTCAACGTTCTAGCATCCGATTGATCTCCGCCATCGCCCACTGCAGCCCGCCGGCCCGAACGTGCGGACAAAGCTGTGGCAAATCCACTTCGCGGATCGGCTTCGAAGAACCGAGGCACCCCAGAATCACCAGCACCTCCGAATCATCCTTAGCCAGCTGCGTTCGGGCAGCCTCGAACCGGTCGGACCCAATGGCCTGGAGTCCGCACGCGCCAAAGATCTTCCCCGCTGGAGAGCCCTTGGCTACGAGTTCAGAGAATCGACCTTCTGCCCCGGGAACGCGGAGAAGCCACTGAAGGTGTAAGGCGTCGTCGGAGAGTCCGGTAAGCCCGCCGAGCTGGAACGACGTTGCTCGGCTGAGCTCCGTCGTGGCGACGTTCATCCGGCGGAACACGGCGACCCCAGCGATCGCCCAAAGCGAGGCCCAGATCAGCGCTCCGACGGTAAGGCGGTTGAAGTGAGGTCGAAGTTTCATGACCGTCTGTCCAACGATACTGGCGTTCAGCGGTGAGCGCCCGCCCGAGCGCAGCGAGGAAGGGCGATCAGCCGCTGCAACGCCATGTTGGGCAGCGCACCGGCGCGTCGATGTGTCGCGGTCAATCGCATCCCGAACACTCGATCTCGAGGGTTCTCAGTGAGATGGTTGCCGAGCAGTGTTTCCCGTAGGTCGCAACGACCTTGTCTTTGTCTACTTGCACGTCGCGAATTCTCGGAGGACCTGGCCTAGGGTCCCCGCATCGATCGAGCACTGGCACTCGAACCGCTTTGGGGTCGGACGGTCGAATGATTTCCAGCGCGCGTCCGTCCTTCGACACCGTGACAGTGGATGCCGAAGGCGCTCGAGCATCGCCAGCGCGCGCGACCGAGGCGATGAGAGCGAGTACGCCCCCAGCGCTAACCACATCGCATTCGAGCTTGTCATCCTCGTCTGCCCAACGGCTTGGTGTTCAGCGGCGAGCAACCGCCCGAGCGAAGCGAGGAAGGGTGATCGACCGCTGCAACACCATGTTAGCCAGCCGCCCCTTCTTGTTCGAGAGCGATCTGATGTCCGTCGGGATCGACGACGCTGACAGCGGCCTCTGATTCCGCGACGACCGTCGCGCCCGACGATCTCAGCGAGTTGACCACTCGATCAGAGATCCGCGACGACGAGTCCAATGCGGAGACCGGATGTCGTCTTGCCGGCGAGGGGATAGAGCTCGAGTACCGTTCCGCCGACGTCACACGAGTAGTGTCTCGATCCCTTTCCGTGCTGCTCCGGTAGCAAGCGAAGTCCGAGGGCTTCGTAAAACTCTCGCGAGCGCTCGAGGTCAGCGCACCGAAGGACCACGTAGCTGATATTTCGCACGCTCACGTCGTCTGGCTAACTTGTATTCGTGAATCCTACTGAAGTTCTGGCCGTCAGCCTAGCGCGCGGGTGGCCTGTGGAAGTGGTTGGAAGTGCAGAAGCTTGGTCGGGACAGGTCGATCTGGGCAGCGAAGCCTCGTCAGCCTAGCGCGCACGTGATCAGCAGAAACGGCCACGAAGCGTCGAGACGCCGCGGCGATTGTTGTGGCCGCCGCCGGCATTCTTGCTGGTGTCGTCATGCTCCCGAAGGATTGCGGCCTCCAGTCCCTGACTCGACAGCGTAGCGCCGGGGTGGCTGGCGCAGATCCCAGATCAGACCGACCGAGGACAGTGCCCGCAGGACGTAGTAGGTGACGTCGATCTCCCACCAGAAAAATCCCTGCCTGGCCGATCCCGGGTAGCGGTGGTGGTTGTTGTGCCACCCCTCGCCTGTCGTGAACACGGCGAGCAGCCAGTTGTTGCGCGAGTCATCCCGGGTGGCATAGCGGCGCCTGCCGAACAGGTGCGCCAGCGAGTTGATCGAAAACGATCCGTGCCAGAGCAGCACCGTCGAGACGAAGTAACCCCAGACGAGGGCGTGCACTCCGCCGAGTGCCAAGAACGCGAGCGCCAGCGCCACCGTCGGCCAGATGTTGACGGCGTCCCGGCTGACGAAACGCAGCTCGGGATACTTCGTCAGGTCCGGCACCAGCGCGGCCTTGGCGTCGTTCCAGTCGCTGTCGTAGAGCCAGCCGATGTGGGCGTACCAGAAGCCACGCCGCGCCGGCGAGTGGACGTCTTCGGGCCCGTCCGAATACCTGTGGTGCCAGCGGTGATGGCTGGCCCACCAGATCACGCCGCCCTGTGCCGCGCTCTGCGCGCCCAGCGCGAGCAGAAACTGACCGAGTCGCGACGTCTTGAATGCTCGGTGTGCGAAATAGCGGTGATAGCCCGCCGTCACCACGACCATGCGGACGCCGTAGACGACAACCGCGAGCGCGGCTCCTCGCCATGACCAGCCGGTGTAGACAATCCCTGCCACCGCCGCGACGTGAACCGCCCAGAACAGCAGGACGCTGGGGCGAAAGTAGTTGGACCAACTCCTCGGAGAGCGCTGCGTCTGGACCGGCGTACCAACCACCCCTCAAGCGTGGGAGACGCCGTTGCCGGGTGGTATCAGACGGTCACCACAAGGTTGCCACGATCCCGTCACGGGTGACGAACGCAACCGCGTCCAATGACGCTACCGGCTAGCTACGACGTCGCGGTACTTCCGTCAGCCGCCGAAGCGCGTGATGTCGGGCGCGCCGGCGAGCGCGTGCGGCTCGCACAGGAAGCCGCTGGTGCGCGTGCTGTTGTCCAGCTCAACGGTGCGGGGATAATCCGGTCGGCGAGCTCGTGCGGCTCGCGCAGGAAGCCGCTGGTGCGCGTGCCGTCGTCCAGCTCGACGGTACGGATAATCTGCTGCCAGGTTGATTTCGCGACGTCGTCGTCTTCGCCGTCGCGGTGTCGTGGATCTGGATCATCCTCGGCATGAAGGTGACGACGCACGAATCCGTGATGATCACCGCCTCGTCTTCCTGATGCCGCTGACGATCGCGAGCGACATCATCGTCGGCCTGGAGACGATGCCCGGTTGGTTGCAGGCCTTCGTGCGTCACAACCCTGTGACCCACCTGATCAACGCGTCGCGCGGCCGATCGTTCTTTGCATATGCCACAAGGAGCACTGACAGAATCGGGGACGATCAGCAGAATTTCCTGACAAGGTCGCCCCCGATTCGACAGTTAGCATCGGGAGGACCCCCATGTTTGCCAAGGTCATCGCTGCCGGCCTGATAGCCCTTCCGACGCTGGCGTATGCCGCTGGCGTCGATCTCCCGGAACCTCCCCAGGGTTTCGATACCAGGAACAACAACATTCCCCACGGCATGGTGAGCCGATCGCTCACCTACGCGACGCGGACCTACGGCATGCAGAAGGTGAGCGTCTATACGCCGCCGGGGTATTCGACGAGCCAGAAGTATCCCGTCGTCTACCTCCTGCACGGGATTGGCGGCAACGAGGTCGCCTGGGTCACCGGCGAGGGCAACGCAGACAACGTCATGGACCATCTGTACTCGATGCAGCTGGCCAAGCCGATGATCATCGTCATGCCCGACGGCAACACCGACGGTGCTTCCGACGGGTTCGCGGCGTTCGGCGACGTCCTGATCGGCGACCTCATCCCCTGGGTCGAGAGGACCTATTCCGTCGCGACCGATGCCGATAGCCGGGCGCTGTCCGGTCTGTCAATGGGAGGCGGGCAGACCTTCAACTTCGGGTTCCCCAACATCAACGTCTTCCACTACATCGGGCCGTATTCGGCCGCGCCGAACACGCAGCAACCAACGCAGACGATCAGGGACCTGGCCGCGCTCAAGGCGACCGTGAAGCTGATCTTCATCTCGTGCGGCAGCGCGGACGGCCTGAAGAGCAACAGCGATCGCTACGACACGTACTTCGATCAGAACATGGTGTCGCACATCTATTACGTGAAGCCGGGCGCGGGCCATGACAAGAACTTCTGGAACCGCAGCCTGTACCACTTCGCCCAGCGCATCTTCCTCGGCACGGGGGGCACCGGCGGCACCGGTGGCGGCGCCGGCGCGGGAGGTGGCGGCTCCGGCGGTGGCGGTGGCGCGGTAGGCGCGGGCGGCCGCGGCGGCAGCGGCGGGCGCGGCGGCAACGGCGGAGTCGCCGGGGGAGTCGCTGGCAACGGCGCTGGCGGAGGGGTTGCCGGGTCGGGTGGCACGACCGGCGCGGCTGGCACGACGGGCGTGGCTGGCACCAGTGGCGCGGCGGGCACCACGGGCGCCGCTGGCACCACGGGCGCCGCTGGCACCACGGGCGCCGCTGGCACCACGGGCGCCGCCGGCACCACGGGCGCCGCTGGCACCACGGGCGCCGCTGGCACCACGGGCGTCGCCGGCACCACGGGCGTCGCCGGCACCACGGGCGCCGCCGGGAGCGGTCAGGCGGGCTCTGGCGTCGTGCCCCCGAGTGACGATGGGGCCGGCTGCGGTTGTGCGCTCACGCCGGCGAGCAGGCAGCGATGCGTCTTCGGCGACTGCGTCCATGTTCATCGCCCTCGCAACGGCGATCACCGCCATGGTCGTCCGGCGCGCGCGGACGCGCCGACGGCGGGACTGACACCGACGCTGGCCGCGCGCGATAGCGCTTCTACTTCAGGCTGTCGCGGTACTTCCGCCAGCCGCCGAAGCGCGTGATGTCGGGCGCGCCGGCGAGCGCGTGCGGCTCGCACAGGAAGCCGCTGGTGCGCGTGCCGTCGTCCAGCTCGACGGTGCCGATGCACAGCGGCGGCGGGACGCGCGCGACGAAGCGGCCGAACGCCTGTGGCTCCAGCGCCCAGACCTCGATCTCGATCGGCGGCGCCGTCCGCGGGGACGCGGACCAGGCCCGGCTTGGGCGGCGTCGTCGCGAGCGCGTGCAGCCGATAGGCCGGCGCCGTGTGGCCGGCGCGGACGAGGCGCGCGCCGAGCTCGGTCAGCTCGCGGTTCAGCGGCTGCCCGGACAGGTGCGCGCCCGCAACAGCGAGCGTCAGCCAGCCCGACGGCGCCGCGGCCGGCTCGCCGGCGGCTGGCAGAGCCGCGCCGGTGGCGCCCATGGTCTGCGATGTCGCCCGGTGCAACTCGGACGCGAACGCGGCCAGCGCGGCGTCGCGCCCCCACGGCGCGACCAGCGTCGCGCCCGCCGGCAGGCCGGGCAACCCACCTTGCGCGCGAAAGCCGAGCGGCACCGCGAGCGCACACAGGTCCAGCAGGTTGACGAAGTTCACGTAGGCGCCGAGGCGCCCGTTCAGCGCCAGCGGCGACGCCTCGACGTCCGCGATCGGGTAGATGGTCGGCGTCGTCGGCACGAACAGGAAGTCGACGCCGGCGAGCAGCCTCCCCGCCTCGCGCCGCAGCCGCGCCAGCCGGTGCTGCGCCGCGAACGCCGCGCGCGCGTCGAAGCGCGCCGCGCCTTCCATGATCGTCCGCACCGGCCCGATGATCGCCGCCGGATTTTCGGCGAGCAGCTTCCCGGCCGCCTCCAGGCGTTCGGCGACGAACGGGCCTTCGTAGAGCAGCGAGCCCGCTTCCTGAAACGTCGCGAAGTCGATGTCGACGCGCTCGCCGCCCATCGCCGCGAGCTGCGCCACGCCGCGCGCGAACAGCTCCGCCGCGCCGGCGTCGCCGAGAAAGTCGAGCGCCGCCCCCGACGGGACGCCGAAGCGGAAGCGCGGCGGCCGCGGCGACGGCGCGAACGCCAGCCGATCGGCCTCGCTGCGGGACGCCGGATCCGTCGCGTCGAAGCCGCGGGCGACGTCGGCGGCGCGCACCGCGTCCTCGACGGTCAGCGCGAAGATCGAAACGCAGTCGAGCGAACGGCAAGCGGGGACGACGCCGGTCGTGCTGAACAGGCCGCGGCTCGGCTTGAGGCCGACGATGTTGTTGAACGCGGCCGGCACACGCCCCGAGCCGGCCGTGTCGGTCCCCAGCGAAAAGCTGACCAGCCCCGCCGCGACGGCGACGCCCGATCCCGAGCTGGAGCCGCCGACGATGAAACGATCGTCGAACAGGTTCTTCGGCACGCCGTACGGCGACCGCACACCGACCAGGCCGGTCGCGAACTGGTCGAGGTTCGTCTTGCCGACGACCAGCGCGCCCGCCGCCACCAGCTTCGCCACCACGGGCGCGTGCGCGGCAGCGCGGTACGCGAACGCGGGGCACGCCGCCGTCGTCGGCAACCCGGCGACGTCGATGTTGTCCTTGACCGCGAACGGCAGGCCGTAGAGCGGCAGCGGCTCGCCCGCGGCGCGGCGCTGCTCGAGGTCGCGCGCCGCGGCGAGCAGGCCGTCGCGCGCCGCCAGCTCGATCCACACCCCGTCGTCGCCGCGGCGGGCGATGCGCGCCAGCGCGTCTTCCACCACGTCGGCCGGCCGCAGGGTGCCTTCGCGATAAGCGTGCGCCAGGGCTGCGGCGTCGAAGCTCTGCATCGTTGACAGCGCAGGATGCCGGAGCGCGCGCCGCCCGACAACCGCGAAACGCGCGAAACGGAAGTTACCAACAATTAAAGTCGTCGAAAGAATCGAGAAACATCCGGCGGCCTATAAGCGACGCATGGGCGCGACCCCCCGCTTCGTCCCCGGCGATCCGTATCCCTGGCCCTGGAATGGCGACCTGCGGCCGGACAACACGGCGCTGATCGTCATCGACATGCAGACCGACTTCTGCGGCAAGGGCGGCTACATCGATCTGCTGGGCTACGACATCGGGTTGACGCGCGCGTGCATCGAGCCCATCCGCCGCGTGCTCGACCGGATGCGCGCCGGTGGCTACCTGATCCTGCACACGCGCGAAGGTCACCGTCCCGACCTGGCCGACCTGCCCGCGAACAAGCGCTGGCGCTCGCGCCGGACGCCCGGCAACGAAGGCGTCGGCATCGGCGACCGCGGCCCCGTCGGACGCATCCTGGTCCGCGGCGAGCCCGGCTGGGACATCATCCCGGAGCTGGCGCCGCGCCCCGGCGAGCCGATCATCGACAAGCCCGGCAAGGGATCGTTCTGCGCGACCGATCTCGATCTGGTGCTGCGCCAGCGCGGCATCGCCAACATCGTGCTCACCGGCATCACCACCGACGTCTGCGTGCACACGACCATGCGCGAGGCCAACGATCGCGGCTACGAATGCCTGCTGCTGGAAGACTGCTGCGGCGCGACCGATCCGGGGAACCACACGGCCGCCATCAAGATGGTGAAGATGCAGAACGGGGTTTTCGGCACCGTGTCCACGTCTGCGGCACTGCTGGAGTCGCTCGGCGCAACCTGACAGTATGGGCGCATGAATGTCCTGGGACCCGGACTCTCCCTCGACGAGCTACGCGACCGAGCCAAGCGCCCGGAGCTCGCCTGGAGCTCGTTCGCGCCCGGCATCGACATCCACAGGCTGTGGGGCGATCCGGACGTGCCGGATGCGGCGTCGGCCGCGCTGCTCCGCTACGCGCCTGGCAGCACGGGGCCACGACACCGGCACGAAGGTGTCGAGCACGTCTTCGTGCTCAGCGGCGCGCAGCGTGACGAGCGCGGCGTCTACGAGGAAGGTGCCCACATCGTCAATCAGCCCGGCTCGGTCCACAAGGTGTCGAGCCCGGACGGCTGCGTCGTCGCCGTGGTGTGGGAGCGACCCAACACCTTTCTCGAAGCGCGGCGCTGACTTGGGCTGGCACGCCGCCCTGGAGCTCGGCTTCGACGTCGAGCGTGGCGCCACCCGCCTGGGGCGGCGCGCCCACCGCGGCCCGCTGGTCGTGCAGCGCCCATTTTTCCCCGAGGGCGACAGCGTCTGCCACGTCTACGTGCTGCACCCGCCCGGGGGGTTGGTCGGCGGCGACGAGCTGGACGTCAGCCTGGAGGTGGACGCCGGCGCTCACGCGCTGGTGACGACGCCCGCCGCCGCGAAGATCTACCGGACCACCGGCGCCATTGTCCGCCAGACGCAGCGCCTGCGCGTCGCCACCGGCGGCGTGCTGGAGTGGCTGCCGCAGGAGTCGATCGTGTTCGACGGCGCGCGTGCGACGGCCGAGACGCGCGTCGAGCTTGCGCCCGGGGCGCGCTTCATCGGCGCGGACGCGGTCTGCTTCGGGCGGCCGGCCGGCAACGCGCCGTTCGCGCACGGATATTGCCGGCAGCTGTTCGAGCTGCGCCGCGACGGGCGACCGCTGCTCATCGAGCGCGGCCGCTACGACGCGGGCGGGCTGGTCGGCAGCGCGCGCTGGGGCCTGGGCGGCGCCGGCGTGCTGGCGCTGTTCGTCACCGCGCCCGCGCCGGCGGCGGACGCGGTGGAAGCGGTCCGCGCGCTGGCCGCGGCCGCTACGGCGGCGCCGGGCGGCGACCTTTGCGGTGTCACCGTCGTCGGCGACGGCGAACACAGCTGCTTGATTGCGCGTTACCTCGGACACGCGGCCGAGCGCGCCCGCGACTTCGTGCAGACGGCGTGGCGCCTCGTGCGCCCGTCGCTGCTCGGACGCGACGCAGTCCCCCCCGCGTATGGGCGACATGAGACGCGTCGAACGCAGGCCGGCTGTGCCGGCCGGAGTTCATCGCGGGAGGCTCGGGACCCGTCGAGGGTCCCGAAAAGGACGAACACACGATGGAGCTGACCCCACGGGAAAAAGACAAGCTGCTGCTGTTCACGGCGGCGCTGGTCGCGGAACGGCGCAAGGCGCGCGGACTCAAGCTCAACTACCCGGAGGCGGTGGCGTACATCTCCGCCGCGATCATGGAGGGGGCGCGCGACGGGCGGACCGTCGCCGAGCTGATGTCGGAGGGGACGCGCCTGCTGAAGGAAGACGACGTCATGGACGGCATCGCGGAGCTGATCACCGAGGTCCAGGTGGAGGCGACGTTCCCGGACGGCACCAAGCTGGTCACCGTCCACCAGCCGATCCCGTGCCGGAACGCGCTGGGCATCGGCGCCGTCACGCCCGCGCCCGGCGCCATCGACATCAACGCCGGGCGCGCCACGCTGCGCCTGAGCGTCGCCAACACCGGCGACCGGCCGATCCAGGTCGGCTCGCACTACCACTTCGCCGAGACCAACCCGGCCCTGCAGTTCGACCGCGCCAAGGCGCGCGGCTTCCGCCTGGACATCGCCGCCGGCACGGCCGTGCGCTTCGAGCCCGGGCAGTCGCGCACCGTCGATCTCGTGGCGTACGACGGCGCGCGCGTCGTGCAGGGCTTCCGCGGCGACGTCATGGGGCCGCTCTGATGAAGTCCATCGACCGCCGCGCCTACGCCGAGATGTACGGCCCCACGACCGGCGACCGCGTGCGCCTGGGCGACACCGATCTGGTCGTCGAGATCGAACGCGACCACACCATCTACGGCGAAGAGGTGAAGTTCGGCGGCGGCAAGGTCATCCGCGACGGCATGGGCCAGAGCCAGCAAGTGGGCGACGCGGTGGCCGACACGGTGATCACCAACGCCGTCGTGTTCGACACCGGCGGCATCATCAAGGCCGACGTCGGCATCAAGAACGGCCGCATCAGCGGCATCGGCAAGGCCGGCAACCCCGACGTGCAGCCGGGCGTCGACATCGTCATCGGCCCGGGCACGGAGATCATCGCCGGCGAAGGCTGCGTGCTGACCGCGGGCGGCATCGACACGCACATCCACTTCATCTCGCCGCAGCAGATCGACGACGCGCTGATGTCGGGCGTGACGACGATGATCGGCGGCGGCACCGGCCCGGCCGCCGGGACCACCGCGACGACCTGCACGCCGGGGCCGTGGAACGTCGCGCGCATGCTGCAGGCGGCGGACGCGCTGCCGATGAACCTCGGCTTCCTGGGCAAGGGGAACGCCAGCCGCCCGGAGTCGCTGGTCGAGCAGATCCGCGCCGGCTGCCTGGGGCTGAAGCTGCACGAGGACTGGGGGACGACGCCGGCGGCGATCGACTGCTGCCTGGGCGTCGCCGAGCAGTTCGACGTCCAGGTCGCGATCCACACCGACACGCTCAACGAATCGGGCTTCGTCGAGGACACGCTGGCCGCGTTCAAGGGGCGCGCGATCCACACGTATCACACCGAGGGCGCCGGCGGCGGCCACGCGCCCGACATCATCAAGGTGTGCGGCGTCGCCGCACGTGTTGCCGTCGTCGACCAACCCGACGCGCCCGTACACCGTCAACACCGTCGACGAGCACCTGGACATGCTGATGGTGTGCCACCACCTGGACCCCAGCATCCCCGAGGACGTCGCGTTCGCCGAGTCGCGCATCCGGCGCGAGACCATCGCCGCCGAGGACATCCTGCACGACCTGGGCGCGATCAGCATGATGTCCAGCGATTCGCAGGCGATGGGCCGCGTCGGCGAGGTCATCACGCGCACCTGGCAGACCGCGCACAAGATGAAGCAGCAGCGCGGGGCGCTGCCGCAGGACGCGACGGCCGGCGGCCGCAACGACAACTTCCGCGCCAAGCGCTACCTGGCCAAGTACACGATCAACCCGGCGATCACGCACGGCATCGCGCACGAGGTCGGGTCGATCACGCCCGGCAAGCTGGCCGACCTGGTGCTGTGGAAGCCGGCGTTCTTCGGCGCCAAGCCGGCCGCGATCATCAAGGGCGGCATGATCGTGGCCGCGCCGATGGGCGACCCCAACGCGTCGATCCCGACGCCGCAGCCGGTTCACTACCGGCCGATGTTCGGCGCGCTGGGCGGCGCGCGGCACGCGACGTCGGTGACGTTCATGTCGCGCGTGGCGCTGGACGACGGCGTGCCGGAGCGGCTGCGGCTGGCGAAGCGCGCGGTGGCGGTGGCCGGCACGCGCACCGTGCGCAAGCGCGACCTCATACACAACGACGCGCTTCCCAACATCGAGGTCGACGCGCAGACTTACGAAGTGCGCGCCGACGGCCAGCTCCTGACCTGCGCGCCCGCGACGACGCTGCCGCTGGCGCAGCGGTATTTCCTGTTCTGACGGACGAGGAGGCCCGACCAGCATGCTCAGATTCACCCAGCTGATCGAGGACAACGGCGATCCGCGCCCGAGCAACGACGCGGGCCCGTCTGACGCGGTGTTGACGATGCGGTTCGAGGACCGCCGCCGCAGCCGGATGCGCGCGCGGCTGGACGACGGCCGCGAGGCGGCGTTGCTGCTGCCGCGCGGGACCGTCCTGCGCGACGGCGATCGCCTGCGCGATCCGGACGCGAACGAGGTCGTGACCGTGCGCGCGGCGGCGCAGACGCTGTCGCTGGCGCGCGCCAGCGACGGCCTCTTGCTGACGCGCGCCGCCTATCACCTGGGCAACCGCCACATCCCCGTGCAGGTCGGCCCGGGCTGGCTCGCCTACGAACACGATCACGTGCTGGACCACATGGTCGCGGACCTGGGGCTGGCGGTCGACACGCACGTCGCGCCGTTCGAGCCCGAGGCGGGCGGCTACCGCCAGGGGGCCAGCGACATCGGAGGACATCGCCATGACCACTGACACACTGTCCACACTGTCGACACGGGCATCGACGGCGTCTCGGCGCTGGGCGGCGTCGCGCTCACGCGCCTCCTGCAGCTGTGCAGCCCGGCGATGCCGATCGGCGCGTTCGCGTATTCGCAGGGGCTGGAACAGGCGGTCGCCTCCGGGTGGGTGACCGACGAGGCGACGGCGAAGGAGTGGGTGCTGGGCCTGCTGCACCACAGCCTGGCGACGCTGGACCTGCCCGTGCTGGAGCGGCTGATGGACGCGTGGCGCGTCCGACGACATCGCGCGCGTCGAGGGCTGGAGCGTGTGGCTGCGCGCCAGCCGCCCGACGCGCGAGATGCGGGCCGAAGATCGCCAGCTGGGCGCAGCGCTGGCGCGCGCGCTGGTCGGCATCGGCGTCGCCCAGCGCGGCCGACTGGGGTGACCGCGACGACGTCACGCACGCCGCGATGTTCGCGCTGGCGGCGGCGCGCTTCTCGATACCGACGTCGGTCGCGCTGGTCGGCTACGCGTTCTCGTGGGCGGAGGCGTCGACCAGCGCGGCGGTGCGGCTGGTGCCGCTGGGACAGACCGCCGGCCAGCGCCTGCTCGCGGCGGCGGGCGACGCCATCCCCGACGCCGTCGCGCGCGCGCGCATCCTGGACGACGACGAGCTGGGCGCGACGGCCCCCGGCCAGGCCATCGCCAGCGCGCTGCACGAGGCGCTGTATTCGAGGCTGTTCCGGTCATGAAGGCGGCGACTCAGGAACGGACACAGCCCCTGCGCGTCGGCGTCGCCGGCCCGGTCGGGTCGGGCAAGACCGCGCTGGTCGACGCGCTGTGCAAGCGCCTGCGCGACAGCTACGACATCGCCGTCGTGACCAACGACATCTACACCAAGGAGGACGCGCAGTTCCTGATGCGGAGCGGCGCGCTGCCCGAGGAACGCATCGTCGGCGTCGAGACCGGCGGCTGCCCGCACACCGCGATCCGCGAGGACGCGTCGATCAACCTCGACGCCGTCGACGGCTTGTCGCGGCGGTTCCCGTCGCTGGACATCGTCATCATCGAGAGCGGCGGCGACAACCTGGCCGCCACGTTCAGCCCCGAGCTGGCCGACCTGACCCTGTACGTGATCGACGTGGCGGGCGGCGACAAGATCCCGCGCAAGGGCGGCCCCGGCATCACGCGATCGGACCTGCTGGTGATCAACAAGACCGACCTCGCCCCGCACGTCGGCGCGTCGCTGGAGGTGATGGACCGCGACGCCCGCAAGATGCGCGGCGAACGCCCGTTCGTCTTCACCAGCATCCGCAAGGGCGAAGGCGTGGAGGCGGTCGCGGCGTTCGTGATCCGCGAAGGGCTGCTCGACGGCTGAACGTCACCGGCGGCGGTCATGGAAGAGACCCCACCATTCGAAGTGGCTTGCGATCGATTGCGTCGCTTTCTCACCGATCAGGGGTGGCCATCCCAGATCACGTGGAGGGCAGCCGAGGACATCCTTCGGTTGCCGGCCTTGGTCCGCCGCCGCTCTTCGTCCTCGGCCGCTGAATCCGCTCGTTCTTACTACGAGAAGGGTCGCGCGCAAGGAGTCGGCATCGCCCTAGACGTCTCCTGCGAGCTCGACGGGGAGGCGTGCGCGTCCATATTCTGGACCACCGACGAGACCGAGGCTGCGTCTTGCCTCATGCCCGAACGAGGATTGAAGCTCACCATCGCTACTCCCAGGCGTGAGGCACGTTCGGTCGGATTGCTGAGATGGTGGCTCGCCGCTCGAAGCGCTTCGGCGGTACCGTGGCGATCTTGATTGGGCAGAGACAACCCGGGTGATCTCTGCCCAATCAAGTCGGTCGAATGAATCCGGCATGACGGCGAAACGCGTGGGCATTCCGATCTGGCTCTCCGCGTGTGTGCCGGTTCTCGTCGGCACGCTGATCATGGTCGGTGGTCGAGCGCCGTTCGCGCGTTGGGGCGGGCATGTTGGCGCCGGCACCCTGGGGCTGGCGCTGTACGCCGTGCTGGTGATGACGGCCGCGCGCTGGCGGCTGTCGCGACCCGTTGCGACGTGGGCTGCCATCGCCGCATGGTGCCTCGTCGCTTCGACGCTACTGTCGTCGGGCATCGATGGGATGCGGCGCTGGCATGAGCTGGGGCCGGTTCGCGTCCAGCCGTCTCAACTGCTGACACCGGTGCTGCTGGTGTTCGCCGTCGGGCACCTCGGACGCTTCCCTGTCCGAACGCATGTCTTGCTCGTCGGGCTGCAAGCGGTGCATTTTCTGCAGCCCGACGCGGGGCAGGCGACGGCGCTTGGCGTGGGCGCCGCCGGTGCCATCCTGTCGACGTCCGGACCGCGGTGGAGATACCTGCTCGCGTCCCTCTACCTCGCGACGGCCGCCGTGACCTGGCTGCGCTTTGATCCGCTGCCACCCGCTCCCTTCGTCGAAGACATCGTTCGAAGGGCGTTTGCGCTCACGCCCGTCATCGGCGTCGCGGGCGTGCTGTCGCTCGGGTTGCTGGTCGTCGCACCGCTGTTCGATGGCCGGCTGGACCGGAACTCCCGGCCAGCCGCAGCCGCGCTCGTCGGCTACTTCTTCGGCTGCCTCGTGGCTGTCCGCTTCGGCGAGTTCCCCGTGCCGTTGCTCGGCTTCGCCCCCTCGGCGACGTTGGGCGCCCTTCTTGGATTCGCGTCCCTTCGACGCCGAGAAGGCATCGCCTGATTCTCGGGGCGACACCGCTCCTCTTCTTTGCCGGAAGCGTTACCAACTGACAAGGCCGCCACCACCGGGGGGCCGCGGGTTATGCTCGCCGGCCATGGTCGCCAGGCTGCTGGATCGGTTCTTCCTGTTCATCATCTCGCGCGAGATGGGGATCGTGCTCGGCGTGGGCATCTGCATCGCCATGGTGCCGATGCTGCTCGAGCAGCTGTACTCGCTGCGCACGGCCTGGGCGACGCACCCGTCGCACGAGCAACTCGGCGAGATGGAAGGGCTGGTCGACGGCCTCGCCGGCATCCTGGTCGCCGGCGGCGTGTTCCTCGAGAGCCGCGAGACGCTGCGCAACATGGCGCAGCGGAAGAAGGCGGAGAAGGATCCGACGCAGGTCGCGCTCAACGAGATTGCGCACCACAACGGTATGGGGATGCTGCTCGTCGGGCTGTTCATGGAGATCGGCACGGCGCTGATCGGCCTGCCCAAACGGGTGTTCGACATCAGCGGCCTCGAACGCTTGATCTTCGGCATCTGCTTCGCGCTCAGCGTGGGCGCGTTCATCATCATGCTCGACTTCGTCAAGGACTTCGCGCGCACCTACTGGGGCATCGCGCACCATCACGAGGAGGAGTCGTGAGCGCCGAGGCACCGCGCCAGGCCGCCGCCGACGCGGACGCCGTCGTGGACGCGGCAGCCGGCGTGGGCGCGGACGCCAGCGCCGCCAAGAGCGCGAACCTGGCGCGCGCCCTGGAGCGCGTCGGCATCATCATCGGCATCTCGCTGCTCGCCCACATCGTCATCGACGGCGTCGTGCGCGAGGCGGGGAGCTGGCACGGGGCGCTGCGCTGGGGCGCGGCGTACACGGCGGCGGGCATCGTGCTGCTGCTGGCGAGCGGCGCGCTGGTGAGCCGCGTCTTCCTGGGTGGCCGCATGCGCGCCGAGATCGCGCGCGGCAACGTGGCGGCGGGGCTGGTCGCCGCGGGCCACTACGTCGCGGTGAGCTGGATCCTGGAAAGCTGCATGTTCGGCCGCGACCTGCGCAGCCTGACCGTGTCCGCGCTGTTCTACCTGATCGGTGTCGCGACGTTGATCGTGCTGCAGCTCATGTACCGCGGGCTCACGCACTACGCCGACGACCAGGAGGTGGTCGGCGACAACGCCGCCGCCGCGCTGGGCTTCGCCGGCATCACGCTGGCGTTCGCGATCATCATCGCGCACGCGGCCGAAGGGACGTTCGTCAGCTGGGGCACGTCGCTGCGTGGCTACGCGCTGGCGCTGCTGCTGGCGCTGGCGCTCTACCCGGTGCGGCAGCTCGTGGTCGGACCGCTGCTGCTCGGGCTGCCGGCGCGCGCGCGCGGCGGGGCGCTGGACCGTCTGGTCGCGCAGGAGCGCAGCGTGACGGTCGGCGCGATCGAGGCGCTGGCGTACGTGGCGATGGCGCTGCTGGCGACGGCGATCGGATGACGGCCGCGGGGGCGACCGCCGGCGCGGATCCAGACGCCGGCTACACCGGCTTCGCTCGCCGGCTCATGGCCTCGGGCCTGGTGACCGATCCGTGGTTCGATGGCCACCCGCGTTTCCAGGTGGCGCCGCTGCCGCTGGCGCGCGCCGACTTCGACGCGATGGCGCGCGCCACGGAAGCTGTCGCCGCGGTGCTCGACGAGCTGTGTGGCATCGTCGCCGCCGACCCCGCGGTGCTGGACGACTTCTTCGCGATGACGCCGGCGCAGAAGCTGATGTGGCAAGCGTCAGCGCCGCTGTGGCACGGCATCGCGCGCGCCGACGTCTTCCTGCGTGACGGACAGCCGCCCGTGGTCTGCGAGATGAACTGCGACACGCCCAGCGGGCTCGCCGAAGCGGTCTGCCTGGGTCAGCTGGCGGCCGCGGCGGGCCACGGCGACGTGAACCGCGACCTCGGCGCGCGCTTCCTGGCCGTGCTGTCGCGGTTCGCCGCGGGCGTGCCGCTGCGCGCGGCCGGCGACCCGATCACGGTGGGCATCGTCTATCCGACGGAGATGGCGGACGACCTCGGCCTCGTCGCGCTCTACCGCGGCTGGTGCGCGCAAGCGGGGCATGACGTCGTGCTCGGCTCGCCGTACAACCTGGAGCGCATCCCCGGCCGTGGCATCGCCCTGTTCGGCCGCCGCTGCGACGTCGTGCTCCGCCACTACAAGACCGACTGGTGGGGCGAGCGGCTGCCGGTGCGCGACGACGAGCAGCCGTTCGCGGATCCCGATCCGCTGTCCGAGCCGCTGGCCGCGCTGCTGTCCGCCGAGCTGGCCAGCGAGGTCGCGGTGGTGAACCCGTTCGGCGCCGTGCTGCCGCAGAACAAGCGCGCGTTCGCGTTCTGCTGGGAGCGCCTGGCTCGGTTCTCGCCGGAGGCGCAGGCGGTCATCCGCGCCACGATCCCGTTCTCCCTCCGGCTCGAAGCGGCCGATCGCGATGTGCTGCTGCGCGAGCGCGAGGACTGGGTGCTCAAGACCGACTACGGCTGCGAGGGCGAAGAGGTGATCATCGGGCGGGACGTGCCGCAGGAGCTGTGGGCGGACTTGCTGGCGCACGCGATCCCGCGGCGCTGGATCGCGCAGCGCCGCTTCGACAGCAGGCGGGACGCCGCCGGCCGCGTCGCGAACCACGGCGTGTTCATCGCGGCGGGCTGCGCGGCCGGGCTCTACACGCGGCTTTCGCAGGGGGCGACGGACGCCTCGGCCATCTCGGTGGCGCCGGTGGTGGTGGAACCGTGAGCGACGCCGAACGAACGCGCTCCGTTCGTGCCGCGCGCGAGCATCGAGAGCCCGGACGGGACGGCCGCGCGATGGTGGAACCAGGCCATGCAGGTGAACGCCGCGGCGATCTCCCGCCGGCGGGCGATCGCGCTGCAGCTCGGCCTCGGTGGCGGCGTCATGGCCATCGCCGTCGTCGGCGGCGTCATCGCGAACAAGAGCGACGACGACGACGTCGAGAGCAAGATGGACGCGCTGGAGCTCCAGCGCCGCACGAGCTGGAACGTCGGCGACGTCGATCGCCGCCTCACGCTGACCGACGGCCGCACCAACGACGCCGACGGCAGCGAGATATGGCGGACCGTGCTGCTCAACCAGCGCCTGGCCGATGTGCTGGCGCCGGGCGAGGCGCGGCTGCAGCCGTATTACGCGCCGTCGTTGTTTCAGGCCCCCGATCAGTCGGCGGACCTCCGGATGGATCTGACCCCCATGCTGCGCACGTCGATGGAGGACGTCTACGACCGCGGCCGCGCCCTCGCCGAGGCGTTCGCGGCCGCCGGGCATCCGCGCGACACGGCGCTGGTGATCGACATGAAGGGTCCCGAGGCGGTGGCGGTGGCGGCCGCCGTCGCGCCCGACTTCGCGCCCGTGTTCACCTTCGACAACTGGCCGCACCCGCGCGGCGTCGTGCCGTCGCACGAGACGCTGGCCGCCGCGCTCTACTACCTGCCGTGGCTGCAGCGCGCGGCGGCCTCGCGCTCGACGCCCGCGCCGCCGGCGTTCGTGCTCGACGCGAATCGGCTGGCGTCCTACACCGACGAGGTGGCGCACTTCGACAACCGCTACGCGGTGTCGTTGCCGTCGGCGTCGTCGCTGCAGGCCGCTGGGCGTGTCGCGCCTCCTCTACGTCCGCGACGGCGGCGCGACCCTCGAGTCCGACGACCTGAACGCCGACCTCGCCGAGCTCGAACGCGCCGGCATCGAGGTCCGGCAGGCGTCGCTCGCGGATTTCGAGCGCGACCCGGTGTCGCCCCCTGCCCCCGACGCCGGCGCGCCGACCACCAGCTCCACGCGCTACAGCTCCACTCACACCCACTATCACTACGGGGGCGGCGGGTCGTGGGGGTACGTCTACTTCTGGAACCAGTACGGCTGGTATCGACCGGCGCCGCCGCGCGGCGGGCCCCGCCCTCCCCCGCCGCCGCCGTCGCGCGCCGCCTCGTATCGACCGGTCGCGCGCCCGACGCTGTTCTCGACGCGCGCCGTGGGCGGCATCGCCGGCGTCGGCAAGCAGAAGCCGAGCGGGTTCGGTCGGGTGTCGATCCGCACCGCGCGCAGCAGCGGCGCGATCAGCGTATCCAAGGGGCGCAGCGGTTCGTTCGGACGCGGGAGCTCGTCAAGCGGCGGGTGACCGCCAGATAGCGGAGAGTCGTGGCGGCATATTCCTTCCTCGGCATTCAGGTCGCGTTCAAGAACTTCCACCGCGATCCGTTGCGGCAGAAGCTGCACCAGATCGTTTCAGCCGACGCCGGCTCACGGCAGTCGTTCGCCGAGAAGCAGCGGTTCTGGAAGCGGTTCACCGCGCTGCTCGTCGAGGCGATGCCGGTGTTCGAATACGGCGACTGGGACCTGATCCGCGGCGGCAACGCCGAGCAGACGTTCAACGAGTGGGCGAGCGACATCGAGGGTAGCCTGGCCACCGTCTCCGAGGAGGTCGGAGCGGCCGCCGACGAGGTGACGCGGCTCGCGTCGACGGCGTCTTACGTGCTGGTCACGATGATGGTCCTGGTCGACAAGGATTCGAACTCCGACGAGACGATCGGACACTGGTGCGACATCCCCGAGCCGGTGTGGCTGACCCGGCAGACGTTCGCCCGCCTGATCTCGATCTTCCCGCGCCTCAACTTCAGCTCTCGTCCAGGCGGACGCGGTCTACCTGGTGCCGGGCAGCGACAGCGACGGGCTGTCGGCCGAAGACCTGGTGTCCGAGGACTACCATCACCTGCAGCCGTTGACCTAGGCGGCGGACATGTCACGTTGTGAAGCGTGACGCGCCTGCAGGACCTGCTGGGGACACCGCTGCCGATCATCCAGGCGCCGATGGCCGGCGTGCAGGGGAGCGCGCTGGCGGTGGCGGTGGCGAACGCCGGCGGCCTCGGCTCACTGCCTTGCGCGATGCTCGACCTCGACGCCGTGCGCGGCGAGGTGGCGGCCATCCGGGCGCAGACGACGGCGCCCTTCAATGTGAACTTCTTCTGTCACGCCGCCGCCGCGCCCGACGCCGACCAGGCAGGCGGCATGGCTGCGCGCGCTGTCGCCCTACTTCGTTGAATTCGGCATCGACGCGGACGCCATCCCCGGCGGACCCATCCGCGCGCCTTTCAGCGCGCAGGCCGCCGATCTGGTCGCGGAGCTGCGACCGCCGGTCGTGAGCTTTCATTTCGGCCTGCCGCCGGAAGCGCTGCTCGCGCGCGTGCGCGGCGCGGGCGCAAAGGTCCTGTCGTCGGCGACGACCGTCGCCGAGGCGCGCTGGCTGGAGGCGCGCGGCGTCGACGCGATCATCGCTCAGGGGCTGGAAGCGGGCGGGCATCGCGGCAGCTTCCTGTCGGACGATGTCGGCGCGCAGCTGGGCACGCTCGCGCTGGTCCCCCAGATCGTGGATGCGGTGAAGGTTCCCGTCATCGCTGCGGGCGGCATCGCCGACGCGCGCGGCGTCGCTGCGGCCATGGTGCTGGGGGCGAGCGGCGTTCAGGTCGGAACCGCGTACCTCCTGTGTCCGGAGACCACGACGAGCGCCGTCCATCGCGCCGCGCTCGCGAGCGACGCCGCGCGGGTCACGGCGGTCACGAACGTGTTCACCGGGCGGCCGGCGCGCAGCATCGTCAATCGACTGGTGCGGGAGCTCGGCCCGATGAGCAACGCGGCCCCGCCGTTCCCTCTGGCGGCGACGGCGATCGCGCCCCTCCGCGCCCGGGCAGAGAGCCAGGGCAGCGCCGACTTCTCGCCGCTGTGGGCCGGGCAGAACGTGACGGGCTGCAGGGAGGCACCGGCCGCCGCGGTCACGCGCGAGCTCGCGCGCGCTTTGTAACCGAGCAAGCGTTGCGGGTCCGCGGCCCGTTTGCTAGAGCGGCGGGCGGGAACCCAACTCGAAGGACAGGAGGCGCACATGGGCAAGGTCGTGCATTTCGAGATTCCGTTCGACGACAAGACGCGGGCGATGAAGTTCTACGCGGACGCCTTTGACTGGAAGCTGACCGACATGGCCGAGATGAGCTACGTGATGGCCGAAACGGCCCCGACCAGCGACGATCAGCTCCCCAAGGAGCGGGGCGCGATCAACGGCGGACTGTTTCAGCGGCCCAAGGACGCGCCACACACGGCCGTCTACGTGGGCGTGGAATCGATCGACGCGGCGCTGAAGAAGGTCGCGGCCGGCCGGCGGCAAGGTCGTGACGCCGAAGACGCCGATCCCCGGCATGGGCGCGTTCGCGCGCGTGAGCGACACCGAGGGGAACGTCGTCGGGCTCTACGAGCTCGGCTAGCACGTCTCGAAGTCTGCCGGCCGGCGTCCGCGGCGTGCGCAACCTGCGCACGCCGCGGAGCGCGGAACCACCGGCCAAGCGTCAGCAGGGGCCGTCGTGGACCTTCGACTGGCCGGCCACCTTGCGGGTGCAGTCGTTGCCGTAGGTCACGCCGTCGCAGCCGCACACGGGGTTGTATTCGCGTGTGCAGGCCTGCGGCTGCGCGTGGCAGATGCCGGTGCCGTCGGCGATGATGTTGCAGATGCCCGGCTCCTGCTCGCAGAACAGGCCCGCGGCGCACGGGAAGCCGGCGAGGCCACCGCACACCGCGCCTTCGCCGCCGTTGTTCTTGCAGGCGCCGTCGTGCAGCTTGGACACGCCCGCCCCCTGGCGCTCGCAGTCGTTGCCGTAGGTCCGATTGTCGCAGCCGCAGACCGGCGCGTAGTGCAGCGTGCACGCAGCCGGTCGCGCGCGGCAGGTGCCGGTGCCGTCTGCGATCGAGCTGCACACCCCGGCGTCGAACTCGCAGTACAGGCCGCGCGCGCACGCGAAGCCGGCGATGCCTCCGCACACCGCGCCCTCGCCGCCGCCCCCGTTGCTGCCGCACGCACCGTCGTGCAGCTTCGACACACCCAGGCTCTGGCGATCGCAGTCGTTGCCGTAGGTCTTGTTGTCGCAGCCGCAAACCGGCTGGTAGATGTCCGTGCACGCGTTCGGCGTGCGCCGACAGGTCCCCGTGTGGTCGGCGGCCGAGCTGCACACGCCGGCGTCGAACTCGCAGAACAGACCGTCCGCGCACGCGAAGCCGGCGATGCCTCCGCACACCGCACCCTCGCCGCCGTCGTTCTTACAGGCGCCGTCGTGCAGCTTGGACACGCCCGCCGCCTGCCGCTCGCAGTCGTTGCCGTAGGTCTTGTCGTTGCAGCCGCAGACCGGCGCGTAGATGGCCGGGCAGGCGTCCGTCTGCTGCTTGCACACGCCGGTGCCGTCCGCGATCGAGCTGCACACGCCGGCGGGGAACTCACAGAACTGACCGCGGTCACACTGCAGACCCGCGATGCCGCCGCAGATCTTCTGTCCGCCGCCACCGCCACCGGAGCCGCCTGACCCCGTACCGCCGCCAATGGGCCAGTCGTCGATCAGCTCGCAACCGGCGAGCGCCACGCCGCCAACCACACAAGCAAGAATATGAGCGAGAGCGCGTTTTTGCATTTTGGTATCTCCGAACACTGGGGGGCTGAAGCGGATCCGCCGCCTCTGCGGTCCAACATCCGGACGAACACAGCAACGCGTGTGCCACGCAGAACTCCCCGGCGACGCGCGTTTCTTCGACGCTGTCCGTCGGTATTTCGAACATCGCGGCGTCGTCAGCCTCGAAAATCTGCGTATCTTGACTGTCGTCAAGGGGGTGTTGCATGGAGGCAAGCTCCGTTCTGTGGCGGCGAGTCGATTCGCCCGGTCATGATGGCTGTCGACTGGATCAAACCGCACGCGGCTGGCGGCTGGCAGGCACGGCCGTCTTCCTGCACGACGATCAGCCCGCGCAACTCGCGTACGAGATCACGTGCGATCCTGACTGGCGCGCCACGGAGGGTCGCGTGCGCGGCTGGGTCGGAACGCGCGCGCTGGAGTTTCACATCGACCGCACGCCCGATGGCGCGTGGCGATTCAACGGCGCGCCGGCATCCGGGTTCGATGACTGCGCTGACATCGACTTCGGCTTCACGCCGGCGACGAACCTGTCCCAGCTCCAGCGCGTGGACCTGTCCATCGGCGACGCCGCCGACGTGCCCGTCGCCTGGCTGGACGTCACCTCCGGGCAGCTCGAGGTGCTACGCCAGCGCTACGAGCGCCGCTCGGAATGGACGTACTGGTACGAATCACCCCGCTTCGGCTACGCGGCGCTGCTCGAGGTGACCCCGGCGGGTTTCGTCCGCCGCTACCCGGGCCTGTGGGAGGCGGAGCCGACGCGATGACCTCGCGCCATGTTCCGGGAATCACGCGTCGCAGATCTGGCGCGTGAGCCGTCTCGGGCGCACCGGGGCTCTCCATGACATGCCCAAAACCCTGGCCGTTCTCTGCCCGCTCGTCCTCGCGGTTCTGACCCTCGGCTGCGGCGACGGCGGAATCCGAAGCTCAGCGGCGCGGGGTCGGCGCGGCGTGTGACGCGACCCACGAATGTACGGAGACCGGGCAGAGCTGCCTGACGCAGTTCAAGGGCGGCTATTGCGGTGTCGCCGCCTGCACGGAGGACGCGAACTGTCCGCCGGGCTCGGCGTGCGTCACGCACGACGACGGCATGAACTACTGCTTCCTGATCTGCAACGTGAAGACGGACTGCAACCGCAGCCGCGCCGTGGACGTCGAGGCCAACTGCTCGTCCACGGCGGTGCTGGTCGAGGAGCCCAAAGATCGAAAGATCTGCTCCCCGCCGAGCGGCGCCTAGCGCCCCGCTACTCTGCCGCCGGCAACGGCTCCGGCTCGCCGTGCCCGTGCAGCTCCTCCGCCGGGGCCGTCGCCACGGCGCCGAGGCGCGCGCAGCCGTAGAGAACGGTCGCGACGCCCAGGTAGCTGATCGCCATCGTCGGCGACTCGCCGATGCCGATCTTCTCGCCGTGCATGAAGCCGAAGAAGGTGAACACGGCCCCCGCCACCGAGAACATCGACGCCTTGACGAAGTTGCGATCGATGATGAACACGGCGATCGCGGTCAGGATCAACCCACCCAGGATCGACCCGCCACCCATCACCTCCAGCCCCTGGTACAGGATCCCCTGCTTCCCGAGGTTATCGATCCCAACCTGCGCGACGCTGGTGCCGGCGGCGTGCAGAGCGTTGTCGATCTGCAGCTTGCCCCACGCCGCCAGGTGCGGGACCAGGCCCAAGATGATCGCTGGCGCGTGACTCTTCGGCGTCTCCTGGAACGATTGCGCGCCGATCAGCATGCCGATGTAGAGGAGAATCGGTGAGATCGCGACGATCGGCACCAGCGACACCATCACGGAGATGACGCCAAACCACGACAGCGCGATGACCATGACGCCGGTCGCTGCCGAGTAGCCGATGCGGCCGCCCATCGCCTTCCATCCCGGGTGGCCGATGTAGACGGCGTTGATGAACGGGGTCCCCATCAGGCAGCCGATCAAGCTGACGACGCCGTCGGCGGTCAGCACGCGCGTGGTCGGGAAGCTGTCGCCCGCCACCGCCGCGCTCTCGACGTTGTCGAGCGCTTCGACCAGGTCGTAGATGCCGAACGGAATCGCGGTGATCAGAATGACACCCAGGTACTTGAAGCCGTGGAAGGTGTGGTCGAACGCCGGGATGGGAAAGGAGAAGCCGAAGTTCGAGACGGACGCTTGTAGCTTCGCGAGGCCCATGCCGCCGAAGCCCCAGCCCGCCGCCGCCGAGATCCAGGCGATGGCCGAACCAACCGCGATGGCCACCAGCCCCGCCGGCACGCCGCGGTACTTCACGCCGCCGAACCAGCTCGCCAGGATGATCGAAAAGCAGACGAAGCCGATGACCGGGGTGATGAACATCTCCTGCGCCGGCCGCATCGAGATGAACGCGATCGACACGCCCGCCAGCGTTCCCAGCAGCGCCGCGCGCGGCGTGATCTTGCGGATGACCGGCCCGATGAAGCCGCCCAGCATCAGCACGAAGCTCTGGATGAACACCCAGGTCAGCCCCGCCTCCCAGCCCTGCACCGGATCGCCGGTCTTGAGCGCGATCGGCAACATGATGACGAACGTGACGACGAACATGTGCGGCACGCTGATGCCCGACGGCAGCGCGCACACGTCCTTGCGGCCGGTCTTCTGCGCCAGCTTGTACGCCAGGTACGCGTAGTACCAGGTCGACAGGCACAACATCAGCCCGGTCGCGGGCAGGATGCGGCCAAACACCAGGGAGTCGGGCATCTTGATGACGAAGCGGAGCAACGTCGTCAGCACCATCAGGTTGACGAGGATGTTGGTCCCGAACCCGAAGAACGCGTTCCAGTCCCCCGGTACCCAGAGTTTAGGTTTGAAGCCGACGGGGGCGGTCGTCGTGCTGGTCGTTGGCGTTGTCATACGTTCCTCCTCACAGTTTCGAGAGCGGACAGGATGCGTCGCGAATCCGAGACCCACCCGAAGATCCCACCCTGGGCCTTGATCATTCGCAGCCCTACCTCGTGAAATTCGGGGAAGTACGAGCCGCAGCAGTCGGACGCGACGACGCAGCGGTAGCCGCGGTCGTTGGCCTCACGCACGGTCGTGTGGACGCACACCTCGGTGGTCACGCCGCCGACGATCAGGTTCTCGATGCCGCGGTTGGTGAGGATCGCCCCCAGGTCGGTCGCGAAGAACGCGCCCTTGCCCGGCTTGTCGATGACCGGCTCGCCCGCCACCGGCGCCAGCTCGTCGACGATGTCGTGACCGCGCTCGCCGCGGATCAGGATGCGGCCCATCGGCCCGGAGTCGCCGATGCGCTTGCTCGGCTCGCCGCGTTCGACCTTCGCCGGCGGCGCGTCCGCCATGTCGGGGCGGTGGCCTTCGCGCGTATGGATGACCAGCATGCCCAGCCGGCGCGCGCCCGCGAGCAACGCCTTCGACGGCCCGATCGCCGCCGACAGCAGCGACACGTTGTTGCCCAGCGTCTCACCAAAGCCACCCGGCTCCAGAAAGTCCCGCTGCATGTCGATCATGACGATCGCCGACTTCTGTGGATCGATCGCGATGGGGGCGGGTTCGGCTCCGATGGTAACTGTGGCCATGTGTTTTCTTTCTCCGTCAGACCGTGAGGTGCCTCCGTACTAGATCGTCGCTGAGTGATCCGATGTCGCCGGTGGCGACGACAGAGCCGCGGTCGAGGATGCAGAAGCTGCGCGCCACGCGGCGCGCGAACGCCAGCTTCTGCTCGACCATCAACACGGTGACGCCCTCCTCGCCCAGGCGCGAGATGACGTCGCCGATCTCGGCCACGACGTTGGGTTGAATCCCCTCCGTCGGCTCGTCGAGGATCAGCAGCTTGGGGTCCAGCGCCAGCGCGCGCCCCATCGCCAGCTGCTGCTGCTGCCCGCCCGACAGGTCGCCGCCGCGCCGGTTGAGCATCGACTTCAGCACCGGGAACAGCTCGAAGATACGCTCCGGCAGATCGCGGCCCGGCTTCGCACGCCCGCGCGATCCCAGCCGCCCCACCATCAGGTTCTCCTCGACGGTCAGCGCCGGGAAGATCTCGCGCCCCTGCGGGACGTAGCCGATGCCGACGCGCGCGCGCGCCTCGGGCCGCGAGCCGCCCAGCTGCGTGTCCTGGAAGCGGATCTTCCCCGACGACGCCGGCAGCAGCCCCATGATCACCTTGAGCAGCGTCGTCTTGCCGACGCCGTTGCGTCCCATCAGGCAGACGCAGCCGCCCGCCGGGATCTCGAGGTCGATGTCCCACAACGTGTGGCTGCCGCCGTAGAACTGATTGAGCTTCTCGGTCGCCAGCATCGCGTCACTCACCGAGGTAGACCTCCACGACGCGCGGGTCGGCCTGCACCTCGGCCATCGGGCCGTCGGCCAGCACCCTGCCCTCGTGCAACACGGTCACGCGCCGCGCGATGCTGCGCACGAACTCCATGTCGTGCTCGACGACGACGATGGTGTGTTTGCCGGCCAGGCTGCGCAGCAGCTCCGCGGTGCGCTCCATCTCGGCGTGGGTCATGCCGGCCACCGGCTCGTCGACCAGCAGCACCTTCGGGTCCTGCGCCAGCAACATGCCGATCTCCAGCCACTGCTTCTGGCCGTGCGCCAGCAGCCCGGCAGGCCGCGCCGCGTGCTCCGCGAGCCCGATGATCTTCAGGATCTCCTGGATGCGGTCGCGCTCCGCCGGCGTGCGCCGCCTGAACAGCGCGCTCCACACGCCCTTGCTCCCGCGCAGCGCCAGCTCGCAGTTCTCGTAGACCGAGTGCCCCTGGAACACCGTCGGGCGCTGGAACTTGCGCCCGACGCCCAGCTCGGCGATGCGGCACTCGGACATCTTGGTCAGGTCGTTCTCGCGCCGGTCGAGGAACACGCCGCCGGTGTCGGGCCGCGTCTTGCCCGTGATGACGTCCATCAGCGTCGTCTTGCCGGCGCCGTTGGGGCCGATGATGCAGCGTAGCTCGCCGGTCTCGAGCTCCAGCGTGACGCCGTTCAGGGCCTTGAATCCGTCGAAGCTGACGGACAGGTCCTCGACCCACAACACGTAGGGACGGCGCCCGAGATCGGGCAGCGTGGTGTCGTCGGGGTCGGGGAGCGCGCCGTCGGGGACGGTGATCGGGACGATGGGGGTGGGGCGTTCGTCTTCCATAGTCGGGTCGGAGGCGTGGCGGCCGTGGCGCTCATGTCGCCTTCACCGGTCGCCGCAGCCGCGCGACCACCATGTCGAACACGGGGCGCAGCTTGGGCCCCAGGCCGACGAGACCGCGCGGCAGGAACAACGTCACGATGACGAACAGCGCGCCCAGCGCGTACAGCCACGCCGACGGGATCGCCGCCGTCAGCCAGCTCTTGCCGCCGACGACGAGCCACGCGCCCAGCACGGCGCCCAGCAGCGTGCCGCGCCCGCCGACGGCGACCCAGATCGCCATCTCGATCGAGTTCGACGGCTGCATCTCGCTGGGGTTGATGATGCCGACCTGCGGCACGTACAGCGCGCCCGCCAGGCCGCACAACATCGCCGACAGCGTCCACACGAACACCTTGTAGTGCGTCGATTCGTAGCCGCAGAAGCGCGCCTTGAGCTCGGCGTCGCGCACCGCGGTCAACACGCGCCCGAGCCGGCTGGTGACCACGAAGCGGCAGACGAAGTAGGTGCCCAGCAGCGCGATCGCCGACACCAGGTACAACGTCTTCCGCGTCGTCGGATCGTGCAGCGGCGCGCCCAGGATGCGCTTGAAGTCGGTCAGGCCGTTGTTGCCGCCGAAGCCGGTCGCGTTCTGGAAGAACAGCAGCGTCGCCGCGTAGGTCAGCGCCTGCGTGACGATCGAGAAGTACACGCCCTTGATGCGCGACCGGAAGGCGAACCAGCCGAACACGAACGCCAGCGTGCCCGGCACGACCAGCGACATCACCGCCGCGAAGCCGAAGTTCTGGAAGCCGCTCCAGTACCAGGGCAGCGTCTTCCAGTCGAGGAACACCATGAAGTCGGGGAGCGCGCTGCGGTAGACGCCCTCGCCCGCGATCGACCGCATCAGGTACATCCCCATGCTGTAGCCGCCGAGCGCGAAGAACAGGCCGTGGCCCAGGCTGAGGATGCCGGCGTAGCCCCACACCAGATCCATCGCCAGCGCCGCGATGCCGAAGCACAGGAACTTCCCGAACTGCGGCACCAGGTACTCGGGCAGACCGAGCGCCGGCAGCGCCGCGATCAGCAGCGCCGCGCCCGCGACCAACCCCCACGCGAGCGGCGAGTGCATCTCACGCAGCCGGGTCAACATGTCAGACCTCCACCCGGCCGCGTTGCGCGAACAGCCCCTGCGGGCGCCGCTGGATGAACAGGATGATGAACACCAGCACGACGATCTTCCCCAGCACGGCGCCCGCCGCCGGCTCGATCAGCTTGTTGATCACGCCCAGGCCCAGCGCCGCCGCGACCGCGCCCGCCAGCCTGCCGACGCCGCCGAGCACGACGACCATGAACGCGTCGATGATGTAGCTCTGTCCCATCTCGGGGCCGACGTTGCCCAGCTGCGACAGCGCCACGCCGCCCAGCCCCGCGATGCCCGAGCCGAGGCCGAACACCAGCGCGTCGACGCGCCGGGTGGGGACCCCCAGGGTCGCGGCCATCCCGCGGTTCTGCGTCACCGCGCGCACCTGCAGACCGAGGCGCGTCCGCTGCAGGATGAACCACACGCCCGCCGCCACCAGGATGACGAAGCCGACGACCGCGATGCGGCTCCACGGCAACACCAGCCCCTGCGCGATCTGCATGCCGCCCGCGAGCCAGTCGGGGTTGGCGACGCTGACGTTCTGCGCGCCGAAGATCAGGCGAATGGTCTGGATCAACAACAGGCTGATGCCCCAGGTCGCCAGCAGCGTCTCCAGCGGCCGCCCGTAGAGGTGGCGGATGACCGAGCGTTCCATCACCACGCCGACGCCGCCGGTGGCCAGGAACGCGACCGGGATCGCCGCCAGCAGGTAGAACTGCTGCGCGCCCGGCAGGTAGTTGTGGAACAGCGTCTGCACCGTGTAGGTGGAATACGCGCCCAGCATCAGCATCTCGCCGTGGGCCATGTTGATGACGCCGAGCAGGCCGAACGTGATCGCCAGCCCCAGCGCGACGAACAGCAGCACGCTGGCCAGCGACAACCCGTGAATCAGGCTGCCGCCGAAGGCGATCAGGCGCTGCCGGCCCTTCACCGCGGACAGCGCGCGCATCGCCGCCGCGTAGACCTCCGGGTCGGTCTCGACGGCGGTGCCGTTCGGGCCCTTGGCCGTCATCCGTTGCAGCTCGGAGAGAAATGCGTCGCTGGCGGTCTTCTCGACGATGGCCAGCGCGGCCAGCCGCGCGTCGCGGCTGCTGCTGGCGAGATCGACGCGCGCCACCGCCTCGCTCAGCACGTCGCGCACACCCGCGTTCTGCTCGCGCGACAGCGCGCGGTGCAGCAGCGTCCCGGCCTCCGCCGAGCCGGTCTTCGAAAGCTCTTCCGCCGCCGCCAGCCGCACCGCCGTATCGGGCGACGCCAGCTGCAGCTGCGCCAGCACGGGCAGCGCCACGCGCCGGATGTCGTTACTGGTCTCTACTTCCTTCAGCGGACGCGGCGGCGAAGCGATCACCGCGCCGGTGATCGGATGCTTCACGTCGCGCGTCTTGTTGTCGAAGATGTAAGCGTGGCCGTCGGTGCCCGCGCGCAATCTATCGTCACACAGCGCCGACAGCGCCGGGATTGCGCGCGGGTCGTCCAACGCCGCCAGCCTGCCGACGTTGACGATGATCGCGTCCTCGGACGAGGCGGCCAGTCCATCGACCGCATCGTCGAGCGGACCGGCGTGAGCCGCCGGACTCAACACCATCAAGACGCTGCCCCCCAGCGCCGCGAGAAGTGTTGTTGTTCGTGCAGTACTCACGCCGGCCCTCCCGTTTGTTGAATTGACTGCACTACTGCGCAGCGGCTACGACGCCCGCCGCCCCGTACTTGGGCGCCGTGCAGTTGCCGCAAGCCCATGGATACGTCCAGTCGGCGACCTTCTTGGCGCTGTCGGGGATGAACGGGCTCCACGCCTGGGCGCGGATCGGCCCTTCCGTCTTCCACACGACGCGGAACTGGCCGTCGCCCTTGACCTCGCCGATCACGACCGGCTTCCACAGGTGGTGGTTCTTGGCGTCCATCTGCATGTCGAAGCCCGACGGCGACTTGACGTGCTGGAAGCCGACGGCCTGGCGGACGGCGTCGACGTTGGTCGTCTTCGCCTGCTGCACGGCCTGCGCCCACATGTGAATGCCGACGTAGGTCGCTTCCATCGGGTCGTTGGTGACGCGCTTGTCGCCGCCCGGCAGGTTGTTCTTCTTGACGTACGCGTTCCACTTCTCGATGAACGCCTTGTTCTCCGGCGTGTCCATCGACATGAAGTAGTTCCACGCTGCCAGGTGACCGACCAGCGGCTTGGTGTCGATGCCGCGCAGCTCTTCCTCGCCGACCGAGAACGCGACGACCGGAATGTCCGTCGCCTTCAGGCCCTGGTTCGCCAGCTCCTTGTAGAACGGCACGTTCGAGTCGCCGTTGATCGTCGACACGACCGCGGTGCGCTTGCCGGTCGCGAACTTCTTGATGTCGGCGACGATGGTCTGGTAGTCGCTGTGACCGAACGGCGTGTACTTCTCCATGATGTCCTCGTCGGCGACGCCCTTCTCGTGCAGGAAGTAGCGCAGGATCTTGTTCGTCGTGCGCGGGTAGACGTAGTCGCTGCCCAGCAGGACCCAGCGCTTGGCCGAGCCGCCCTTCTTGCCCATCAGGTACTCGACCGCCGGGATCGCCTGCTGGTTCGGCGCCGCGCCCGTGTAGAACACGTTCCACGACGACTCTTCACCCTCGTACTGCACCGGGTAGAACAGCAGGCCGTTCAGCTCCTCGTACACCGGCAGCACCGACTTGCGCGACACCGACGTCCAGCAGCCGAACGTGACCGCAACCTTCTCCTTCTGGATCAGGTCGCGCGCCTTCTGCGCGAACAGCGGCCAGTCGGACGCCGGATCGACGACGACCGGCTCCAGCTTGCGTCCCAGCAGGCCGCCCTTTTCGTTGATCTCCTCGATTGTCATCAGCGCGACGTCCTTCAGCGACGTCTCACTGATCGCCATCGTTCCCGACAGCGAGTGCAGGATGCCGACCTTGATCGGACCCTTGTCGTCGGCGGGTGCCGCGGCCGGCGCCGGCGTCGCCGCCGCGCCGGGCTTGGCTTCTTCCGGTTTCTGGCAGGCCGACAGGCGCGAGCGCGCCGCCGGCCATGAACAATCCAACGAGATGCTTGCGCATGTTCATGTCTCCTTCACGTGTTTGGGGGGTCGACTTAGAAAAAGATCGCCTGTGCGCCGAGCTGCACGGAGTTGGCGGTCATGTCGCCGGGGAGCGTGGTGTGGCCGTACGTGGCGAGCAGCCGCAGCGCCGGGCCCCTTGATCAGGTAGGAAAGTCCGGCGTCGATGTTCCAGGGATTGTCGAGCGGTGTTGGCTTTGATCTTCGCCCACTGATAGCGGACCATCGGCTGGATGCTGCCGGGGCCGATCGGGGGCGTCGCATACGCCGCGAGCGCGTACAGCGAGTCGCTCACGCCGCCGTCGTTGACGTGTGTTGTGGTAGTACGCGGCCTCGCCGGTGACGAACGAGCCGCCGCCGAGCTTCTTCTCGACGAGCACGTCGACGTTGACCTCGGCCCAGTCCGCTGGCCCGGACCGTGAGCCGTTGTTCTGGAACTGCCCGCCGACGCCGATGGACAGCAGGTCCTTGTCGCCGAAGTAGCTGCAGTTACCCCAGAACCCGGGCTCCGGATCCCACAGCGCCAACCGCACGCGCCCCGAGAACAGCGGGCTCGTGGCGGCACGGCGAGGTTGTCGAACACGCCCGCGAGGTACGTGAGCTTGCCGCCCGAGATGTCGCCCCAGATGACGGCGCCGTTGTTACGGCCGAACGCGCCTTCCAGCGGTGCAGCGACGATCTGTCGGTTGCCGCCGACCGCATGAACCCGGGGTAGTTCCACGGGATCATGAAGAACGGACCGGACGCGTTGGCGCGGTCGACGGGGACGAGCAGGCGGCCGGCCCACACGTGGAATTCGTCCATCGGGTCGAACGAGATGATCGCGTCCATGATCGACACCAGCGGGTTGCCCTGGCCGATCGGCAAGGTCCACGGCCGTGCGTAGTCTGGTCATGTTGGCGTTCAGGTTCAGCGTGACGCTGACCAGCTTGTGGATCTTGCCGCCGGCGTGGAGCTCCGCGTAGGCGTTGTCCATCCGCCAGTCATTGACCTTGCTCGGGTCGCTGCCCTGGAAGACGCTGCCCGCGCGCAGCCACGCGCCGACCTGGATCGGCGGCAGCACATCGGGACGGGTGGCGGGCATCGCCTCGGACGCGGTGGGCGGCTTGGGCGTCGCTTCGACCGCCGCCGGTGGCGCTGACGGTGGTGGTGGCGGCGGCGGTGGCAGTGCGGCGGAGGCGGCGGCGCGTCGGCCGGCGCGACGACCGCGGGCGCTTCGGGCGTCTGCGCCGAGGCGGTTCCGCTGCCCAGCAGCGCGGTCGCCGCCATCAAGAAAGTCGTGCAAATTCGGCGTGTTGTGGTCAATGGTCCGTTCATTCTTGGCTCCCGTTCGGTGTGTGTGAACGTCGGAGCGACCATATCGAACGCGTGTAAATTCGACGTTTCGTGGTCAACCGGGTTTGGTTAAATCGCCCGGCCGGACCTTCCGCTTCGCCACGCGCGGACATAGGCGAGTCTCTTTTCAGGAAGTAGCCGCAAACACGCGCTTCGCCGTGAGAACGGCTAGCGCCGTTCGTTCCGGAAACGGGCGACCGCGGACGCCGGCGGGTTGATCTGAACGATGCCCGCGTCCGACTCGACGACCAGCAGATCGTCGGGCTGCAGCCACGAGAACACGCCGCTCACCGAGCCGAGCAGCGGCAGCCCCGCGGTGCGCACCAGCACCGCCGTCGCGCTGTCGGGCGGCACGTCGGACTCGACGACGAAGCCCGACGCGCCCGAGTCGATCGCGTGCAGCGCCGCGAACGGACGCAGGCGTTCGGCGACGACGACCGCGCCATGGCGGATCAGCGGGCGGCCGCTCAGCGTCGCCGCGTAGACGAACACGCACAGGTCTTCGATCTCGGCGGCGCGATCGTGGATCAACGCCGCGCCGGCGCGATCGCTGGTCGGAATCGTGAACGCGACGCGCGCGTATGACCGCGCCAGCGCCGACAGCGCCTTGAGCGGCGCGGGCGCGGCGCAGCCGTCGGCCAGCCCGGCGCGGAAACGCCAGTCCTCGAGGATCAGCGACAGGCTGCGCAGCTGATCGGCGGCGACCTCCGTGGCGGTGGCGGCTGCCTTGCGCAGCTCCGTCTGCAGCCGTTCGACGGTCGCTTCCAGGCTGGCCGGCCGACGGCCGCTCGCCGGATTCGGCGCGCGTCAGCGCCGACAGCGTCGGCAGCACCTCGGCGCGCCCCATCGCCGATCCGCCGACGGTCCCGCGCCCGGGCAGCCGCACGGCGCGGCGTTCAGCCTGACGCGCGGCCTGGCGCTCGCGTTCCTCGCCGCGCTCGAGCGCGTGATTGATGACGGCGGCCAGCGCGGTCGCCAGCACGACCTCGCCCTCGCTGAACGAGCGCGCCACGCTCCGTTGCAACACCAGCACGCCGGTGGTGGCGGCGGCGCGGACGATCGGCACCGCCAGCAGCGCCGGATATTTCTCCTCGCCCAGGCCGGGGATGTACTTGAAGTGGGCGTCGCGCTTGCCGACCGCGACCGACACCGGCCGCATGCGCTCGGCGGCGAAGCCGGTGATGCCTTCGCCCGGACGCAGGTGCACGCGGCCGACGGCCTCGGCGGGGAAGCCGACGTTGCCGCGCATCGTGAAGCGCACGCCTTCATCGGCGTCCTCGCGGACGTAGATGCTGACGATGTCGGCGCTCGCGATGTCGGCGACGTCGCCGCACATCGCGGTCAGCACCTCCTCCAGCGAACGCTCCTGATCGGCGATCGAGATCAGACGGAAGATTCCGTCCAGCGTGCGATCGCCTGCGCCGTGAACCTGAAAGCTGAACGTGCTGTTCGTTCGCGATGCCATGTCCCATCGTAGGGCCGGGTATGTTTCCGGCGCTTTTCCACCACGAAAATTGTTTGCCGCAGCACCGACGCCGAACCGCCGCAGCAGGCGTTTACACACTCCAGACAGTAAAGAAACCGCTGGGTGCCCGGAGCCGTGGTGTCATGCCGCCATGACGGTCTCTGTTCGGCCCGAAGTGGCGAGCCCCGTCGAGTCGTCAGAGACGACACCGCGACGGACCACGGGCGGCCGGCGGGCCAGCCTCAACACTGCGGACTTCCGCGCTGCCGTGCTGGACCACGTCCTCCACACGTGCGCCAAGGAGCTTCGCGACGCCTCGGCGTTCGACTTCTATCAGGCGTTTGCGCACACGGTGCGCGACCGCCTGGTCCACCGCTGGCTGGCGACCCAGCGAACGCACATCGCGCTGGACGTCAAGCGCGTCTGCTACTTCTCGTCCGAGTTCCTCACCGGCCGCAGCCTGGGCCTGTGCCTGATGAACATGGACCTGCACGAGGCGGCCGTGGAGCTGGCCGCCGACCACGGCTTCGAGCTGGGCGAGATCCTCGAGCGCGAGGGCGATCCCGGCCTGGGCAACGGCGGCCTGGGGCGGCTGGCGGCGTGTTTCATGGATTCGCTGGCGACGCTGGAGCTGCCCGCGATCGGCTACGGCATCCGCTACGACTTCGGCATGTTCGAGCAGCGCATCGACGGCGGCCGCCAGGTCGAGCAGCACGACAACTGGCTGCAGCTCGGCAACGCCTGGGAGCTGCCGCGGCACGAAGACGCGCAGACCGTCCACTTCGGCGGCCGCGTCGAGTTTCAGCACGACCGCGACGGCCGCCTGCGCGCGCGCGTGGGTCGACACGCGCGACGTCATCGGCCTGCCCTACGATTCGTTCATCGTCGGCCACCGCACCGACACGGCGAACACGCTGCGGCTGTGGGCGGCGCGCGCCACGCGCGACTTCAACCTGCAGTTCTTCAACGAGGGCGACTACCGGCGCGCCGTCGAGGAGAAGATCGACACCGAGAACATCTCGAAGGTCCTCTACCCCAACGACCAGAGCGACGAGGGCAAGGAGCTGCGGCTCAAGCAGCAGTACTTCTTCGTCGCGTGCTCGATCGCGGACATCATCCGCCGGTTCAAGAAGCTGCACAGCGACTTCACGCTGCTGCCCGAGAAGTTCGCCATCCAGCTCAACGACACGCACCCGGCGATCGCCGTCGCCGAGCTGATGCGCGTGCTCGTCGACGACGAGGGGCTGGACTGGGACGCGGCGTGGGCGATCGTCGAGCAGACGGTCGCGTACACCAACCACACGCTGCTGCCCGAGGCGCTGGAGCGCTGGCCGGTCGCGCTGTTCGAGCGACTGCTGCCGCGGCACCTGCAGATCATCTACGAGATCAACCAGCGCTTCCTGTGGCAGGTGCAGCACCGCTGGCCGGGTGAAGACGACCGGCTGGCGCGCATGTCGCTGGTCGAAGAGGGACCGCGCAAGCAGCTGCGCATGGCTCACCTCGCCACCGTCGGCGCGCACAGCGTCAACGGCGTCGCCAAGCTGCACATCGGATCTGATCAAGTCGCAGCTGCTGCCGGACTTCTACGAGCTGTGGCCGGAGAAGTTCAACAACAAGACCAACGGCGTGACGCCGCGGCGCTGGCTGCTGCACGCGAACCCGCGGCTGACCCGCCTGCTCACCAGCCACCTCGGCTCGGGCTGGATCGATCTGCCCGAGCTATCGCGGCTGCAGGCGCTGACCGCCTTCGCCGACGATGACGACCTGCTGGACGGCCTGCACGCGGTCAAGCAGTCGAACAAGCAGGACGCCGCCGAGCTGGTGTGGAGCCACACGGGCGTCACGCTGCCGCCCGAGTCGATGCTCGATCATCCAGGTCAAGCGCATCCACGAATACAAGCGCCAGCTGCTGGCGTGTCTGCAGATCGTGGCGCACTACCTGGCGCTCAAGCGCGATCCCAACGCGCTGGCGACGCCGCGCGCCTATGTGTTCGCCGGCAAGGCGGCGCCCGGCTACATGATGGCCAAGCTGCACATCCGCCTGATCAACGACGTCGCCGCCGTGGTCAACACCGACCCGGTGACGCAAGGGCAAGCTGGCGGTGGCCTTCGTCCCCAACTACGGCGTGTCGCTGGCGCAGCGGATCATCCCGTCCGCCGACCTGTCGGTGCAGATCTCGACCGCCGGCAAGGAGGCGTCGGGCACCAGCAACATGAAGTTCGCGCTCAACGGCGCGCTGACCATCGGCACCCTCGACGGCGCCAACGTCGAGATCCGCGACGCCGTCGGCCACGACAACTTCTTCCTGTTCGGCCTGACCGCCGACGAGGTCGTCGCGACGCGCGCCGCCGGCTACAATCCGCGGGCGGCGATCGCGCGCAGCCCGATGCTCGAGGAGGCGCTGGCGCTGCTCGCGTCCGGCTTCTTCAGCCTGGGCGAGCGTAACCGCTACCGCCCGATCGTCGACCACCTGCGCGGTGACGACCCCTACATGGTATGCGCCGACTTCGACGCCTACCTCGCGTGCGAGGCGCGCGCCGCCGCCGCCTACACCGACAAGCGCGACTGGTCCCGCCGCGCCCTCTACAACATCGCCGGCGCCAGCCGCTTCTCCAGCGACGCGACCATCCGCCAGTACGCCTCCGAGATCTGGAACCTCAAGCCGGTGAAGACCGACCTGGCGTTGCTCGAAAAAGAGCCGTAGCCAGCAGCACGCAGCCTTCGTCGCAGCGACAACCCGCGCGGCCGTAGGTTCTGCGGAACCCACGGCGGCGCGCGCTGTCTCGGAGGCATGAAGCGCATCTTCGTCCTCGCCACGGCGGTGCTCTCGGCCGCCTGTCAGTCCGGTCAAGACAGAGCCGGCGTCAGCTCGCGTCGCAATGACACGGGAGCGAGCACGCGGCGGCTGTCCAAGGGGCCCCCCGTGGCGTCGCCGGAAGCAGGACGCTTCTACGCGCGCAGCGCTGGAGGCGACACCGGGGAGCTGCTGCTGCGAAAGTTCTCCGTGCAGGTCAGCACGCAGCCCGGCACCGTGCGGTCGCACCTGGTGATGGAGGTGGCGGCCTCGGTCGATCAGCAGATGGAGGCAGTGATGCGCCTGCCGGTGCCCCGGGGCGCCGCGGTGACCGACGCGGTGTTGTGGGTCAACGGCAAGCCGATGCGAGGAGCGTTCGTCGAGCGCCAGCGGGCGGCCGACATCTACACGTCGATCGTCACGACGCGACGCGACCCGGCGCTGGTGACGTGGGACGGACCGGGGTGGGTCGCGGTGTCGATCTTCCCCCTCGAGCACAAGCAGTCCCGCCGGTTCGAGCTGGACTGGGTCGAGCCGGCGGCGGTCGCCGACGGGCGCGTTCAGTACCGCGTGCCGGTCGTGTCGGAGCGCGATCAGGTGATCGGTCGGGCGGCGCTGGAGGTCGATGGCCACAGGATGACGGCGGACGGCCGCGACCTGATCGCCATCGCGCCGGCCGATACACGCCCCGTCGTCGCCCGGCGCCTCCCCGGCGATCCGTTCGAGCAGGTGCTGGTGCGCGGCGAGAAGGCCGGCGACGCGGCCCACTTCGTCCTGGTCGTGGAGACGTCGGTCGCCATGGGCGCCACCGACCGCGTCAGACAGCGGGCCGCCATCGACGCCATCCTCGACGAGCTGCCACCGCAATCAAAGGCGACGATCCTCGCCGCCGACTGGAACGCCTCCGTGATCGCCGAGGACGTCGACGCGGCTCAGTGGCCGGCCGCGCTCGCCAAGATCGACGCCATCGTCTCGGCGGGCACGCTCCACCTCGAGCGGGCGCTGCGCGAGGCGATTGGTCACGCCCGCCGGACCAAGGCTGACGCGGTGTTGTTCGTCGGGCGCGGCTACGATGGCTTCGGGCGCGATGCCCTGCCCGGCGCGCCGGCGTCCGAGCTGCGCGACGCCGGAGTCCGGCTTTCGGTCATCGACGTCGGCACCGGCGCGACGCCCCCGCAGCTCGCCGACCTGGCCGCCGGCAGCGGTGGTGAGGTCGTCGTGGCGCGGTCATTCCCCGAGTCGCTCCCCTATGTCGCCGACGCGCTTCACCCGCGCCGCGATCTCTCGGGAGGTCGGAAGGCGGGCGAGTGGCTTCCGTTGCGGACCGTCGCGGGCGAGCTGGTCTGGATCGGGCGCGCCATCGGCGCGATCCCGCCGGCCGAGGCGGAGGCGAACGCCATCCGGGCGGATTCGACGTCCGCGCTCGCCGTCGATCTGGCGTCGCTGTGGACGCGCGCGCGGATGGAGTGGCGCAACCGCGAGGCCGCGGACGACATCGCGCAGGTGCTCACGCCGGTCACTTCCCTGCTGGTGCTGGAGACCGAGCGGGACTATCAGCGCTTCGGTCTCCAGGTCCCCGAGCCGGCAGTGATCGAACACGCCGCGGGAGGGCGCCACCCTGGCGAAGAAGGGAAGATGGGGAAGCGGACCTCGGCGGCGCGCGAAGGGCTCTATGGCTTGCGGGGACCGACGGACAACCCGGACCCACAGCTCGCGCGGACGCTCGCCGAGGAACAGGCGAGAAATGCCAGCCTCCTCGGCCTGCTCTCCGGCCAACAGATCGGCGAAGCCTCCGGCGTGGGGGGGCTCGGTCTCGTCGGCACAGGCACGGGCGGCGGCGGCACCGGCCAAGGGACGCTCGGGCTCGGCACCCTGGGGACGATCGGTAAAGGCGGCGGCACTGGCTACGGCCGCAACGCCAGCGGGCGCAGGGCGGAGACGGCGGACGTGATCCCCGGACAGGCCACAGTGCGCGGTTCGCTCGACAAGGAGATCATCCGGCGGATCATCCGCCGCCACATCAACGAGGTCCGGTACTGCTACCAGCAGGAGCTGCGCAAGTCACCGGGGCTGGGGGGACGCGTCCTCGTCCAGTTCACCATCGCAACGTCGGGCCAGGTCGCGAGCTCGCTGCTGCAGAGCTCGACGCTGGCCAACCCCCGCGCCGAAAACTGCATCGTCCGGGCGGTCCGGCGCTGGGAGTTCCCCAGGCCCCACGGAGACACCGTCGTGGTCAGCTACCCCTTCGTGCTCACGCCGACCGCTGAGCCGCAAGAGGCGCGCATGGCCGGCGAAGCTCCCGCGGCGCCGACCCCGGTCGACGAGGCGCTCGCGCTCCTCGCCGATGGCCCGACAGTGGTGCGGATCGAATGGATCGCCGCCCGCCTCGGACACCACGGCGTCTCGGACCCCGTCGTGCTGGCCTGGACGATCCGGCGCCGCTCCGCCGGCCTCCAGACCCAGCTGCTCGTCGCGCGACTCCTCGATGGGGCCCAGCGTCGTCGCGATGCGGTGCGCGTCCTGTCCGAAGCGGCGCGCGACCAGCCCGACGCCATCGCAGGCGAGCTCCGCCGCATGGGGGCGGACGCCGACGCCGCCGAAGTGCTGGCGCTCAAGCAGCGCTGACTCGCCCGTCCACGGCCGTCATCCAGCGCGAAACGGGAGATCCGTCAGGTACAGACGCAGCAGAAACGCGGCTACCGGGACAATGCGTCCATGACCAAGCGAGAGATGAGCGAGGCGGTGCTGGCCGCGAAGAAGAGCAAAGGCCTGACGTGGGCCACGCTGGCCGAGGCGGTGGGCCTGGGCGAGGTGTGGGTCGCCTCCTGCGGTCACGGCGAAAACTGCCTGGACCCGGAGTCCGCCGACAAGCTGGCCGGCATCCTTGGACCTGGGTCCCGACGTCAAGGCGGCGCTGGCCGAGCCGCCGCTCAAGGGGTGGAGCATGGACAAGCCTGTCCCGACCGATCCACTGATCTATCGCTTCTACGAGATCGTCGCGGTCTACGGCACGACGCTGAAGGACGTCATCCAGGAGAAGTTCGGCTACGGGATCATGAGCGCGATCGACTTCAAGCTCGAGATCGACAAGGAGCCGAACCCGAAGGGCGACCGCGTGGTCGTGAAGCTGAACGGCAAGTTCTTGCCCTACACCAAGTGGTAGCGCGAGGTCGCCATGCCTGGTTTTCGCCTGGGAATCTTCATCTTCAAGGACGCCGAGATCGTCGACTTCGCGGCACCCTACGGGGTGTTTTCGGTGGCGCGCCGGTTCGATCCCGAGCTGGACGTGTTCTTCGTCGCCGAGGCGATGCGCCCGGTGCAGGCGCAGGCCGGATTCACCGTGTTGCCCAACGCCAGCTTCGCCGATCAGCCGGCGATGGACGCGTTCCTGATCCCCGGCGGATTCGGAACGCGCCAGGAGATGTACAACCGCCGGCTGCACCAGTACGTGCGGTCGCTGCCGGCCGACTGCCTGCTGACCAGCGTGTGCACCGGATCGTGGGTCTACGGCAAGATGGGTCTGCTCGACGGCTTGCCCGCCACCAACCGCAAGGAGCCCGACCGCCTGGAGGCTTCCGACCTGGGCAAGGTGCCGCTGGCCCGTCTGGCGGAGATCGCGCCCGCCTGCCGCATCAGCCGCGCGCGCGTCGTCGATGCGGGACGCATCATCACCGGCGGCGGCATCGCCTCCGGGATGGAGCTGGGCTTCCACATCCTGCGCCGCGCCGGCTACGCCGAACGCTTCATCGACGAGGTCGCGCGCGTCATGGAGTACACCGCCGGCTACGAGGCGTACAAGAACGACCGCGAGCAAGCGACCGCGCCGTAGCCCGCACGACGGCCGGCGCGCCGGTCAGTCGTCCTGCGCGCCGGCGGCGATCCACTGGCGGATCGCTTCGATCTTGCTGGGCGCCAGCGGCTGGTCGGGCGGCATGCGCACCCCGACGGCGGGCATCGCGCGCTCGAGCTTCTGCAGCAGGTACGACGCATCGGGATCGCCGGGCGCGACGCGCATCAGCGTCGGCACCTCGGTGGAGGCGACGCCGATCAACGCGCCCGCGGCCGGCGCCACCAGGCTCATCCCCTCCTGGGGCGACGCGCCGCCGTGGCAACTGGAGAACGACGCGCAGTTGGGCGTGAAGATCTTGGCCTGGATCGCGCTCAGCGTCGGGGCGATGGGCTCGCTCGATTCACCGTCCCCGCAGCCGGCGACGCAGGCGAGCGCGGCGCCGGCGAGCAGCCGGACAAGACCGCGCGGCGCCCTCCGGCGCATCGTCACGGACAGTCGGTGCCGGCGAGGGCGAGCATGACGGGTGTGCACTGCTCGCGGACGCAGGGACTGCACACCTCCTGGTCGGGCTCGCTCCCGGCGCACTCGGTGGCGCACACCCCGTGTCCCCGGCTGACGATGCAGCGGACCGCCGTCGATGTCTCCACGCTGATGCCCGGGCACGCGTTCACCACGCAAGTGCTGACGGCGCCAGGCGGCGGCAGGCCGCCCGCGAAGGCCGTCTGCAGGCAAGCCGCGGTCTGCAGGCCGGTCGCGGTGCCAGTCCCGATCCAGTTGGCGCCGAGGTAACGGCCGCTCCAGTCGTTGGTCATGCTGCAGACCTCGGACTTGGTGTCCTTGGGGTAGTAGAGGCCAAGGAACATGCACATCTCATCGCGCGTGGTGCGGCCCTGATTGATGTCGTGGGTCTCGTTGTTCGTGTAGCTGCAGCGAAAGTCGATCATCTGGCCGGCGCTGATCGTCAGCGGCGGGTCCATCGACTTGCTGACGACGTGCTGCCATGCGCGGGTGGTGTAGATCTCCTCCAGCTTGCTGCCGCCGGCGTCGAGCAGATCGGCGACATAGCTCACGCCCCGGGCGTGCATGTGGGACTGGGCGTTGACCAGAGTGACGTCGGTGGCGAGCGGGCACACCTCGCGGGCGTCGTTGGAGGTCTGCGCCGCGACGTGGATGAACGGGTTGTAGAGGAAGAAGATCCCCGCCTCGCGCGTCACCTGCTCGGCCGGAATGCGTGTAAAGGTTGATGAAGATCCGGGCTTGCAGGGGCTTGTCGCCCGCGTTCAGGTAGTGCGCGTTGACGAGCAGCAGGCTGCCGCCGTCGATCTTGAAGGCGACGTCGCTGGGTAAACTGCCGACCCACGGCGGGCTGTCGGCGGATTGGGCGCCACCCGCGACGCCCACGATGTCCCAGTCGGCGGTGGCGCCGTTTTCACCGCAGTCGAACACGCCCTCTCGTGTCGACGGTCGCGCCGCGCAGGGTCGTGGTCGGGACCTCCGTGTAGGGCGTCTTGAACAGCAGCACATGGTGGCTGCCCGGCGTGTACCGGATCTCCTCATGGTTCACGTACAGACCCTCGGCGGGCACGCGGTAGAACATGCAGCGCTCGGTCTCGAAGTGGGCTGCAATCGTCGACGTCATCGCGATCTGCACGCCCTCACCCGCGGGCGGCGGGTCGATCAGCGGCGGCAGCGGCACAGGATCCCCCCCACAGCCGATCGCCATCCCCACGGTCGCCATCGCCATCATCGAAGCCGTGAACCTGGACATCCCGATCACCTTCCTGCTCATGGGATCGATTGCACGCAATGCCCGGCGATGCAACGCCCAGACCGTAGCTAGTTCCCGGCGAGCGGGCAGGGACTAGCGGAAGGCGTTCTGCAGCTCGTCGAGGGCGTTCTTGCCCGGACAGAGCTTCTCGTACGGCACGCGCGACAGCGGCACGTCGGTGGTGCCGTTGATGTCGTGCATGTCGGCGGCGCGCTTTTCGACGAACAGCAGGCCGGTCGGGACCTCGCCCCGGTGGCGGAACTGCTCCAGCTGCTGTGACGCGCGCTGGCGGTCGCTCGGGTCGTAGTCGGGCGACATCTTGCGCAGGCGCACCGTGCTGCCGTCGTGCAGCGTCACGGTGATCGTCGTGCCTTCATCGTATTGCGCGGTGATCTCCTGCGCCGGCGGCACGAAGTCGGCCTGCACCACCTTCAGCAGGTGCTTGCGCGTGTGCAGGTAGCTCTTGGTCGAACCTTCGTGATCGTTGAACGTCACGCACGGCGAGATGACATCGACCAGCGCGAAGCCGCGGTGGGACAGCGCCGCCTTCAGGATCGGCACCAGCTGCTGCTTGTCGCCCGAGAAGCTGCGCGCGACGAACGTCGCCCCCAGGTCCAGCGCCAGCGCGACCGGATCGATCGGCGAAAACCGGTTCGCCTCGCCGCGCTTGCTCTTCGAGCCGACGTCGGCCGACGCCGAGAACTGCCCCTTGGTCAGGCCGTAGACGCCGTTGTTCTCGATGACGTAGACCATGTCGACGTTGCGGCGCACGGCGTGCGCGAGCTGGCCGATGCCGATCGACAGCGAATCGCCGTCGCCCGAGATGCCGATGTACGTCAGCTCGCGGTTGGCAGCCGCGGCGCCGCTGGCGATCGACGGCATGCGCCCGTGCGCCGAGTTGAAGCCGTGCGCGCCGCCGACGAAATATGTCGGCGTCTTCGACGAGCAGCCGATGCCGGACAGCTTCGCGATCATGTGCGGTGGCTTGTCCAGCTCCCAGAACGCGCGCACGATCGCCGCGGTCACCGAATCGTGGCCGCAGCCCGCGCACAGCGTCGACGGCGAACCTTCATAGTCGCGCAGCGTGAGCCCGAGCTTGTTGGGGCGCAGGTGCGGGTGGATGACGCTTGGTTTTGCGGATGGCATCGCGCTACCCCCTCTCCCGCAGCTCGGGCTGCAGGTGGCTCGTCACTCCGTCGACCACGTGGCGGCTCGACAGCGGGAAGCCACCGTAGACCAGGATGGAACGCAGCTTGTCCTTGGCGACCGCGGTCTCCAGCGTCAGCAGCGACTTCAGCTGGGCGTCGCGGTTCTGCTCGACGACGAACACCGTGTCGTGCGACGCCAGGAACTTCTCGACCGCCTCGCCGAACGGGAAGGCGCGGATGCGCATGTAGTCGGCGACGACACCACGCTCGGCGAGCACGGTCACCGCCTCGCGCACCGCTGGATCGCAGCCGCCCAGCGAGATGATGCCGAACGTCGCGTCGGTCTGCGTGCTGATGATCGGCGCCGGCACCGCCTCCGCCGCCGCGCGGTGCTTGCGCAGCAGGCGGTCCATGACCTCCTGGTATTCGTCCGGGATCTCGGTGTAGCCGCCCAGCTTGTTGTGCCCCGAGCCGCGCGTGAAGAACGCGCCCTTGGAGTGGACACCGGGCAGCGTGCGCGCCGCGACGTGGTCCGCGTTCTCGTTCGAGTAGCGGTAGAACTTCGCCATCGCCTCGAGCTCGGCGGCGCCCAGCACGCGCCCGCGGTTGGGGCGGTAGCTGTCGTCCCACTTGAAGCGCGGGCAGACCCAGTCGTTCATGCCGATGTCCAGGTCGGACAGCATGAACACCGGCGTCTGGAAGCGCTCCGCCAGGTCGAACGCCGTCACGGCCAGAGTGAAGCACTCCTCCGGGCTGCTGGGGAACAGCACGATGTGCTTGGTGTCGCCGTGCGACGCGTAGGCGCACATCATGATGTCGCCCTGCTGCGTGCGCGTCGGCATGCCCGTCGACGGCCCCGTCCGCTGCACGTCGACGATGACCGCCGGGATCTCGGCGTAATACGCCAGGCCGATCAGCTCGCTCATCAGCGAGATGCCCGGCCCCGACGTCGACGTGAACGCGCGCGCGCCGTTCCACGACGCGCCGATCACCATGCCGATCGCCGCCAGCTCGTCTTCAGCCTGCAGGATGCAGTAGTTGTTCTTGCCCGTCTCCGGATCGCGGCGGTAGGTGGCGCAGAACTCCTTGAACGCGTCCATCACCGACGTCGACGGCGTGATCGGGTACCACGCCGCCACGGTCGCGCCCGCGTAGACGCAGCCGAGCGCGGTCGCCGTGTTGCCGTCGATCAGGATGCGATCGTCGGTCGCGTGCATCTTCTCCAGCCGGATGGGCAGCGGGCATTCCAGATGCGACTTCGCGTAGTCGTACCCGGCGCGTACCGCGCTGTGGTTCGAGTCGCGCAGCGCCTTCTTCTTCTTGAACTTCTCATCGAGCAGCTCGTCGATGACGTGCATGTCGATGTCGAGCAGCGCCACCAGCGCGCCCAGATAGGCGATGTTCTTCATCAGGATCCGCTCGCGCGGCTCCTTGAAGATCGCATTGCACATCTCGGCCAGCGGCACGCCCAGGAACGTCACGTCGGTCCGCGCCAGCAGCTCTGCGTCCAGCGGCCAGCTCGAATCGTAGAGCAGGTAGCCGCCGCTGCGCACTTCCTTGACGTCGCGCGCGTAGGTCTCGACGTTCATCGCCACGACCAGGTCGTAGTCCAGCGCGCGGGCCACGTGCCCCGCCTTGTTGACGCGCACCTCGTACCAGGTCGGCAGCCCCTGGATGTTCGACGGGAACAGGTTCTTCCCCGACACCGGGATGCCCATCCGGAAGATGGCCTGCATGAGCAGGCCGTTGGCGCTCGCCGAGCCGGTGCCGTTGACGTTCGCCAGCTTCAGCGCGAAGTCGTTGACCCGGGGCTCCAGCCGCGGCGCCGGCGCGCCGCCCGGTCCTCCCGAGCTGCGCGCTTGCTTCGGTTGTTCACCTTGATCTCGATACACCGTTCTGTCCTGCGTGGGGGAGCTTGAGCTCGAACTTCTCCATGTCCCAGGCCGCCGTCGGGCAGCGCTCCGCGCACAGCCCGCAGTGAACACAGACGTCCTCGTCCTTGACCATCACACGGCCCGTGTGTGGTAGCCCCTTCGACACGTACAGCGCCTGGTCCTTGTTCTCGGCGGGGACGGTCAGCCGCTTGCGCAGCTCGTCTTCCTCGTCGTTGGGCGCGATGGTCAGGCAGTGCACCGGGCAGACGTCGATGCAGGCGTCGCACTCGATGCAGCGCGCGTCGCTGAACACGGTCTGGATGTCGCAGTTCAGGCAGCGCTCGACCTCGCGCGCCGTCTGCTCGGCGTCGAACCCCAGCTCGACCTCGGTCGCCAGCTTGGCGAACCGCTCGACCAGGTCGACGTGTTTCATCTTCGCGCGCTTGGCGGGGTTGTAGTCGTTGCTGTAGCTCCACTCCGCCAGCCCCATCTTCTGGGTGATCAGGTTCATCCCGTGCGGCGGCCGCTCCGTCACCGGCTTGCCGCTGCACAGGTTGTGGATCGAGATCGCGGCCTCGTGCGCGTGCGCGACCGCCCAGATGATGTTCTTCGGGCCGAACGCCGAGTCGCCGCCGAAGAACACCTCGGGACGCGTCGACTGCAGCGTCACCGCGTCGACGACCGGCATGCCGTGCTGGTCGAACTCGACGCCCGCGTCGCGCTCGATCCACGGGAACGCGTTCTCCTGGCCGATCGCCAGGATGACGTCGTCGGCCGGGATCACCACGGTATCCTTGACAATCGCTCGTTGCCGACCGCTCGCGTCTTCGCTCCACTCGACGCGCTCGAACTCCATCCCCATCAGCTTGCCGCCTTCGACGACGAAGCGCTTGGGGACGTGGTTGACCAGGATCTCGACCTGTTCTTCCTCGGCGTCGTCCAGCTCCCAGGGCGACGCCTTGAAGAACTGCCGCGGCCGCCGCGCCATCACCTTGACGTCCTTGCCGCCCAGCCGCCGCGACGTGCGGCAGCAGTCCATGGCGGTGTTGCCGACGCCGATGATGAGCACGCGCTCGCCGATCTTCTCGATGTGGCCGAACGCGACGCTCGCCAGCCAATCGATGCCGATGTGGATGCGATCGCCCGCCTCGCGCCGCCCCGGCAGCTCCAGCTCCTTGCCTCGGGGCGCGCCCGTCCCGACGAACACGGCGTCGAACCCGGGCTTGTCGCCGAGCAGCGCCTTCATGCTTTCGACCGGCGTGCCGTAACGAATCTCGACGCCACGATCCAGGATCATGCCGATCTCTTCGTCGAGCACCTGGCGCGGCAGCCGGAAGATCGGCACGTTCGTGCGCATCAGCCCACCGGGCTCGTTGAAGCGCTCGAAGATCACGACCTCGTAGCCCAGCGGCGCGAGATCATTCGCCACCGCCAGCGACGCCGGTCCGGCGCCGATGCAGGCGACGCGCTTGCCGTTCTTCTTCGCGGGGACGGCCGGCAGGAGGCCGCTGATGTCGCCGCGCAGATCGGCGGCGACGCGCTTTAGCCGGCAGATCGCGACCGGCTTGTCGTCAACGCGCGTGCGCCGGCACGCCGGCTCGCACGGACGGTCACAGGTACGGCCCAGGATACCCGGGAACACGTTGCTCTCCCGGTTGAGCATGTACGCGTCGGTGTACCGTCCCTGCGCAATAAGCCGGATGTACTCCGGCACGTTGGTGTGCGCGGGACAGGCCCACTGACAATCAACGACCTTGTGGAAGTAGCTCGGATTATTGACGTCTGTCGGCTTCACCCGTGGGGGCTCCGGTCGGAGCGCACTCTAGACCGAAGCTGCCCCCCGCGCCACGGAAAGACGCGGAAACCGTGGAAATCCGGGGGCAGGTCCACCCCTTCCGCAGGACGAGGTGGCGCCCCCTTTTGGTGAGCTCTAGACGTGTCGGCCGCCTGCCACGGTCGTGGTTCCGCGACGTCGTATGACCAGCCGGTAGATGCCGAGCAGCAGCCATGGCGCCGATGACCGAGGCGATGATGCCCGGTCCGCTGCTGCCTGAGCTGTACCACCCGAACGCCCGCCCCACGAAGCCCGCGACCAATGAGCCAGCCACACCGAGCAGCATCGTTACGATGATGCCGCCTGGATCTTTCCCGGGCATGAAGAGCTTGGCGAGCGCACCTGCCACGAGACCAATGATGAGTGCCCACAGTATGCTCATGGTTCCCTCCCCTTCGCCTTGAACGTGGGGCTGTGGCGATCGGCCACAAGCTGAACCGAGCCAGTTCCAGCATCCAATTTCTTGGCGATGCGCGATGGGCTGCTACTATTATTGCCGCTTGGGTTCTCCGCGGGCTCCGAAGGAAACATCGTTAGCCCGCGCACAGCTTGTGAAGCTGGCGCGTGAGAACGCCGCGTTGAAACGGGAGCTGGCACGGCTGGAGGTCTACCGTGCCATGGCCTACCGCGACCCGCTGACCGGCCTGTGGAACAGGCGCTACTTCGAGGAGCGGCTCAAGGAGGAGCTCGGCCGTTCACAGCGGGCGGGGCTGGGGCGGCGGTTCTCGGTGATGGTCCTCGACCTCAACGATTTCAAGGCGACCAACGATCGCTACGGCCACCCGGTCGGGGACAGCGTGCTCACGGACGTGGGGCAGTTCCTGGTGACCCACCTGCGTGGCCACGACGTCCCCTGTCGCACCGGCGGCGACGAGTTCAGCGTGCTGCTCCCCGATCTGTCGGCCGACGACTGCGGGCACCTGATCGCGCGGCTGCGGACGGGGCTGGCGGCCACGAACGGCGAGCGCCGCATCCCGATCTCGCTCAGCCTCGGCACGGCGAGCTGGCCCGAGGCCGGCGACAGCGTCGACGCGCTGCTGACCCGCGCCGACGCCGCGATGTACGCCGACAAGAACCAGCACAAGTCGCAACAGCCTGCTGGCGGACGCCGCGCGGTACAGCGCCCCACGGCCGCCCGCCGCCCCCGCACGACGACCCGCCGCGTCCGCGCGACGGTCGGCGCGGTTTAACAGTCCAGCATCGACCGGCGCTCCCAGGGGGAGATCTGGGCGTGGTGTTCCGCCCACTCTGCTTCCTTGAGCTTCGTGAACGCGTCGACGAACGGCGCCCCCAGCGCGGCGACGAGCTCCTTGTTCGTGCGCAGCGCCCGCAGCGCATCGAGAAGGTTGGTCGGTAGCCGGCGCGCGTCGCCCGCTGGCAGCGGGTGCGTGTACATGTTGTTGTCGAAGCGCTTTCCCGGCGCCCGCTGGTTGGCGATGCCGTCGAGGCCGGCGGCGATGATCGCGGCCTGCAGCAGGTAGGGGTTCGCGGCCCCGTCGGGCAGGCGGAGCTCGAAGCGATCTCTGTCGGGGATGCGAATCATGTGCGTGCGGTTGTTGCCGGTGTAGCTGATCGCGTTCGGCGACCACGTCGCCCCGGACAGCGTCGTCGCGCCGTTGATGCGCTTGAACGAATTGACCGTCGGGTTGGTCAGCGCACACACCGCTTCAGCGTTCTGCAGCAGCCCCGCGATGAACTGGTACGCGGTACGCGACAGCCCCAGGTCACCGTCGGGATCGTGAAACAGGTTCTTGTCGGCGGCGTCCCACGCGGACACGTGTACGTGGCAGCCGTTTCCCGACAGGCCCGTGAACGGCTTGGGCATGAACGTCGCCCGCATGCCGGCGCGCTCGGCCAGCGACTTGACCATGTACTTGAAGAACGCGTGCCGGTCGGCGGTCGTCAGCGCGTCGGCGTAGGTCCAGTTCATCTCGAACTGGCCGTTCGCGTCCTCGTGGTCGTTCTGGTACGGCCCCCACCCGAGCGTCAGCATGCAGTCGCAGATCGCCGCGATGAGATCGTAGCGCCGCATCAACGCCTGCTGGTCGTAACAGGGCTTGCTCTGGTGGTCGCCGCTGTCGCTCACCGCGTCGCCGTCGGCGGACAGCACGAAGAATTCGCACTCCACGCCGGTGCGAATGTTGAGCCCGTGCTCCTTGGCGCGCGCGATCTGGCGCTGCAACACGCGGCGCGGCGATTGCTCCAGCGGCTTTCCGCCCATCACCAGATCGCCCGCCACCCACGCCACCTCAGGCTGCCAGGGGAGCTGCACCAGGCTGGACGCGTCGGCCATGCCGAGCACGTCCGGATCAGCGGGCGTCAGATCCAGCCAGGCGGCGAACCCGGCGAATCCGGCGCCTTCGACCGCGATGCGGTCGATGCTGGCGGCCGGGACCAGCTTGGCGCGCTGCACGCCGCGCAGGTCGCTGAACGACACCAGGAAATACTTGATCCCGTTTTTCTCGGCGATGTTCGCTAGCGTCATGTCTGCATCAACTCCTCGATGGCTCGACGGATGAAGAACTCGTCTTCCGGGTTCTGGTACGGGTTGCCCGCCCGGTGGCCCCAGATCGATGGAATCGTCAGGCAGCGCGCGCCCGGAATCGCGGCGGCGTTCGCGGCGCAGTCCTCGGGCGTGAAATACAGATCGGTCGCGCTCGGCATCACGAGCGCCTTCGCCTTGATCGACCCGAGCGCCGCGCCGAGGTCGCCGCGGTGGACCGGGTTGGCGGAGACGTCACACGCGATCCAGGTGCGCAGCATCGCCAGCAGGTCCGCGGGGTGGCGCCGCAGGTAGCTCGCCTCCCAGCTGCGCACCAGGTAGTCGTCGAGGTCGGTGTAGCCGAGCTCGCGGTAGATGCCCTTGCGGTAGAAGGCCTGCGACGCGGCCCAGCTCGCGTAGATGCGCGCGAACGCGCGAAACCCGCGCAGCGGCGGCGCGGTGAAGCGGGCGCCGTTCCACGCCGGGTCGGCCTCCAGCGCCGCCTCCAGGCTGCGGAGGAAGACGATGTTGTGATCGGTGGTGCGCGCGGTGCCGCACACGGCGGCGATGTGCCGCACGCGGTCCGGGTGCAGCACGGCCCAGTGATAGGCCTGCTGGGCGCCCATCGACCAGCCGTAGACGAGCGCCAGCTCCTCGACGCCCAGCACCTCACGCAGCAGGCGATCTTGCGCGGCGACGTTGTCGTGGTGGGTGACGGCGACGTCGGCGGGCGAGCCCTGCAGATGGCTCGGCGACGTGGATAGCCCGTTGCCGAACATGTTGGGGATGACGATCAGCCAGCGCTGCGGGTCGAGGATACCGTCTGGCTTGATCAGCCACTCGATGTCGGTGTGATGGGCGCCGTACGAGGTCGGGTAGAGGACGACGTTCGATCGGTCGGGCGCCAGCGTGCCGTACACCCGGTAGACGAGCTTGGCGTCGGTGAGCACCAGGCCGCTCTGCAGCTTGAATGACCCGAGCTCGAAGACGGCGGCCCCGTCGGTCATGCCGCGCGCTTGTCGGGGCGTTGCTTGAACAGGCGTCGCAGCAGGTCGGCGTGAAAGCCCAGGTAGCCGCTGCGTGCCACGTGCGTCAGGTGGGGTCCCAGCGCGTCGTGGGCGGGCGCCAGCGCGAAGAACGGCAGGGCCGGATGACGGTGGTGCTCGGCGTGATACGGCATGTCCCACATCAGGAACCGGACGAGGAACCACGTGTGCGTCGTGCGCGTGTTGGTGAGCGGGTTGTCGTCTTCGCTGCAGCCTGTGTGCTCGGCCATCAAGACGGCGCGCAGCAGCGGCTGCCCGAGCGCGACGGGCAGCAGCCAGTACGTGACGAACAGCGGCTGCCAGAGCGCGACTGACACCGCGATGGCCGCACCGTAGACCAGGAGCTGCAGCCGCACGGAGCGCACCACCTCGGGTCGTGTCTTGTCGTTGAGGAACCCGTAGGCGGCGACGTGCCCGCGCGCGATCGAAACGTGCGTCTGCAGCTTGCCCGTCCACCAGTACCAGCCGACGAGCTCGAGCAGGTAGATGCGCAGGTTGGTGGGCTTGGGATCGTCGAGCTCGGGGTCGCGGCCGCGGATCTGCGTGAAGCGGTGATGCCAGCCGTGGTAGTAGCGATAGAAGGTCGAGTTGTAGAAGGACAGCAGGCCGGCGAGCCAGCCGACCGCGTCACCGAGGCGGCGGCTGCGAAACGCTGTGCGGTGAATCGACTCGTGCATCGCCGCGAACATCGTCACCAGCGTGAAACCGAACAGGACGGCGGCGGGCGCGACGAGGATGAGCGGCGCGGCGCGCGCGAGCGCGGCGCCGTAGAGCAAGCCGGTCGCGGCGATCAGCACGAGGTGCCCGGCCAGGCGCAGCAGGCCGCGTCCGTCGGACCGCTGCTGCAGGCGGCGGAGCACGTCCGCTGCCAGCGGTGCGTCCGCTGCTTCGTGCGTGGTCGCATCAACCTGCATGGCGAACCCGCCCAGGATGGCGCAGCCTGAAACCGGTTACCACGCCGCGCGCGCGCCCCGGCGAGCATTTTACTCGGCCGAAACAGCCGAGAAATCATTCGCTGTGCGTCTGGCGGTCTAGCCTAGCCGCTCCCGCGCAGCGCCGGTGTACGACTACTTTTCTTGATGTCGTCGCAACCGCGCCTTCGGCGCGGAGCCGCTAGCCGCGCCGCCACAGCGACAGCGAGAAGTCGCGCCCGGGGTCGGTCCACCAGCGCGACTGCTTGAGCCCCGCGGCCGCGAGCTCGGTCTCGAGCCCCTTGCGCGTGAACTTGACGCTGATCTCGGTGCGCATCTCCTCGCGGGCGGCGAACGGCACCGTCAGCCCCAGCGCGCCCACCTTCACCTTGTGCGCGACGCGCGCGCGCAGGCGGATGTCGACCAGCTCGCGCTTCACGTCGTAGCGGGCGACGTGGTCGAACAGGTCCTCGTCGAAGGTGGCGTCCAGATCGCGGTCGAGCACCCTGAGCACGTTCTTGTTGAACTGCACGGTCACGCCGGCGGCGTCGTTGTAGGCGGCGTCGAGGCGGCGCTTGGCCTTGACCAGATCGGCGCCCAGCAAGAACCAGTCGCCGGGGCGAAGCACGACGGCCAGCGAGCGGAAGAACCGCGCCCGCTCCGTGTCGTCGAAGTTGCCGATCGTGCTGCCCAGGAAGGCGACCATCACCGTCCCCGCGATCGCATCGCGTGGCAGGAAGCGGACGTGTTTGTGGAAGTCGCCGACGATCGCGTGCACGTCCATCCCCGGATAGTCGTGCGCGATCGCGCCGGCGGCGTCGCGCACGAACGGCAGGCAGACGTCGAACGGCATGAACCGCCGCAACGACTCCTCGCCGCGCAGCGCATCGATCAGCAGCCGCGTCTTCTCGGAGCTGCCCGAACCCAGCTCGACCAGCGTCGTCGCCAGCGTCACGTGCGCGATCTCGCCGGCGCGGGCGAGCAGGATCTCGCGCTCCCGGCGCGTCAGATAATATTCGGGCTGCCGCGTGATGTCCTCGAACAGCGCCGAACCTCGTTGATCGTAGAACCACTTGGGGGGGAGCTGCTTCGGCGACGCGGTCAGCCCGCGCCGTGCCTCGGCGCGCAGCAGCGCCAGCCGCTCTTCGTCGGTGAGCAACACGTCGATGCGGATTGCTTCCCGCGCCGCCGACGGCGTTTGCCGTCGGCGCGTCGTCACACCACCCGTCGCTGGCACGCCCACCTAGTGGTTCGTAGCAACGGTCTGCGGCTACGTCAACCGACTACACTTCGATCAAGATGCGATCAGGGTCTTCGACGCATTCCTTGACGCGCACCAGGAAGCCGACCGCCTCGCGTCCGTCGACCAGGCGGTGGTCGTAGGACAGCGCGATGTACATCATCGGCCGCACGACGACGGCGTCGCCGACGGCCATCGGGCGCTTCTGGATCGCGTGCAGGCCCAGGATGCCGCTCTGGGGCGGGTTCAGGATCGGCGTCGACAGCAGCGAGCCGTAGATGCCGCCGTTCGAGATGGTGAACGTGCCGCCCTCCAGCTCCTTCATCGTGAGCTTGTTTTCGCGCGCGCGCCCCGCCAGCTCGGCGATCGTCGCTTCGACCTCGGCGAACGACAGCCGATCGGCGTCGCGCACGACCGGGACCACCAGCCCCTTGCCGCCGCCGACCGCCACGCCGATGTCGTAGTGGTCCTTGTAGATGATGTCGGTGCCGCGCACCTCGGCGTTGACGGCGGGGAAGGCCTTGAGCGCGTCGATCGACCGCCTTCACGAAGAACGACATGAAGCCCAGCTTGATGCCGTGCGACTTGACGAACCGCTCCTGGTAGCGCTCGCGCAGCGCGAGCACGTTCGTCATGTCGACCTCGTTGAACGTCGTGAGGATCGCCGCCGTCTGCTGCGCCTCGACCAGCCGCCGCGCGACCGTCCGCCGCAGCGGCGACATCGGCACCACGCGTTCGCGTCCCACGTCCAGCGGACGCGCGCGCGGCCGCGGGCAGCTCCACCGGCTCGGGCGCGCGCGTCTCGACGGCGTGTGACGCGGTCGCCGAGCGCTCCTCGACGGCGCGATCGACGTCCTGCTTGGAGATGCGCCCACCGCGCCCGCTCCCCTTGACGTCGCCGGGCGCGATGCCGCTCTCGGCCATGGCCTTGCGCGCCGACGGCGCCGCGCGAGGCGCGCCGCCGTTGGTCGACTTGCGCCGGCGTCGGCTGGCCGCCGGAGCGGCCGGCGCGCGGCGGCGTCGCTTCGTGGGCGGCGCGGCCGCGGCGCCCGGCGCCGATCTGATCGATCTCGGCGATGATGTCGCCGACCGCGACGGTCTCGCCCGTCTTGCGCAGGATCTTGCGCAAGATGCCGGCGCCAGGCGACGGCACCTCCAGCGTCGCCTTCTCGCTTTCGACCTCGACCAGCGGCTCGTCGGCCGTGACCTCGTCGCCCTCGGCGCGCTTCCACGCGCCGATCGTGGCCTCGCGGACCGATTCACCCAGTGCCGGAACGCGCAGCGCCAGCGCCATCAAACGCTCCTGCCGAACGCGTCGGCCATCAGCCGCGCCTGCTCGCGCAAGTGTCGCTTCATCGAACCGGTCGCGGGGCTGGCCGACAGCGGCCGGCTGACGCACGACCACTGGAACGAGCCGGCGAGCAGCCCCTGCAGCTCACGGTTCATGTACGCCCAGGCACCCATGTTCTTCGGCTCCTCTTGTACCCACACGACGGGTGTCCCGTCGGGAAACGTCGACAGCATCTCGAGGAGGTCGTCCTTGCGAAGCGGGTAAAGCTGTTCGACGCGCACGATGGCGGTGTCATCGTAGCCGCGTTCCTCGCGTGTGGCGACCAGATCGTAATAGACCTTGCCGGTGCACAGCACGACGCGCTTGATCTGCTTCGGATCGCGCCCGGCTTGCGCTGGCCGTTCGCTTGGCCGATGTCCGCGTCCGGGATGATGTGGCGGAAGCCGCCCGACGTGAACTCCGCCAGCGGCGACGTCGCCGCCGGCGAGCGCAGCAGGCTCTTGGGCGACATGACGATCAGCGGCTTGCGGTAGGGCCGCACCACCTGCCGGCGCAGCGCGTGGAAATACTGCGCCGGCGTCGTCAGGTTCACGACCTGCATGTTGTCGTTCACGCACAGGTTGAGGAAGCGATCGAGCCGCGCGTTCGAGTGCTCGGGCCCCTGCCCTTCCATGCCGTGCGGCAGCAGCATCACCAGGCCGCTCACCCGGTGCCACTTGGCCTCGGACGACGACAGGAACTGATCGATGATCACCTGCGCCGCGTTGACGAAGTCGCCGAACTGCGCCTCCCAGATCGTCAGCCCCTCGGGCATGTCCAGGCTGTAGCCGTAGTCGAAGCCCAGCACGCCCGCCTCGGACAGCGGGCTGTCGCGGACCTCGAACGTCCCCTGCTTGTCGCGGATGTGCTGCAGCGGCGTGTATTCGTGCCCGTCGTTGTAGTCGAACAGCGTCGCGTGCCGGTGGCTGAAGGTGCCGCGGCGCGAGTCCTGGCCCGACAGCCGCACCCGCCCGCCCTGCGCCACCAGCGTGCCGAACGCCAGCGCCTCGCCCATCCCCCAGTCGATCGGCTTTTCGCCGGCCCCCATCGCCGCGCGCCCCTCGATGACGAACGCCTTCAGCTTGGGGTGGACGTTGAAGTCGGCCGGCAGCATCGACAGCGCGCGCGTGACCTCGCGGACGAGCTCGACGCTGACCGCGGTCGGCACGTCGGGCACCCCGGCGTCCGGGCCGCCCTTGATGCGCGCCCACGCGCCCGCGAACGTGCTCGGCCGCGGCGGCGTCTGCGCCTTGGTCGCGATGTCCAGCTCCGCCTCCAGCGCCTGGCGTTTCGCCGCGGCGATGGCGTCGGTCTCCTCGACGGTGATCGGGCGGTCGCCCCCCGGCGCCGGGTTGGCGTTGTCGTAGGCCAGGTAGGCCATGCGGATCGACGGCTTGCTCGCGATGTGGCGGTACATCACCGGCTGCGTGTACGAAGGCTCGTCGCCCTCGTTGTGCCCGAGCTTCCGGTAGCACCACAGCTCGATGATGACGTCGCGGTGAAAGCGCTGCCGGAAGTCGACGGCCAGATCGACCACCTGGCGACACCGCCTCGGGATCCTCGCCGTTGACGTGGAGGATCGGGATCTGCAGCATGCGCGCGACGTCGGTCGCGTACGTGGTCGACTTGGCGTGCTGGGGCGACGTCGTGAACCCGACCTGGTTGTTGACGACGACGTGAACGGTGCCGCCGACGCGGTAGCCGTCGAGGTCGGACATGTTCAGCGCCTCGGCGACGATCCCCTGCCCGGCGAACGCGGCGTCGCCGTGGATCAGCAGCGGCAGGCAGCGCGTGCGGCCGAGATCGGCGACGCGGTCCTGCTTGGCGCGCACGCGCCCCTGCACGACCGTGTTCACCCACTCGAGGTGGCTGGGGTTGAACGCCAGCGACACGTGCACCTTGTGCGCGTTGGCGCCGTCGCCAAACATGCGGTCGATCGAGAACCCCAGGTGGTACTTGACGTCACCGCCGCCGCTGTTGGGGTCGGCGTCGACCTTGTCCTGGAACTCGGCGAAGATCTCCGACGCCGGCTTCTGCAGCACGTTGGCGAGCACGTTGAGCCGCCCGCGGTGCGCCATGCCGATGACGATCTCGACGACGTTCGACCGCGCGGCGCGCTCGATGAGCCGCTCCATCAGCGGAATCAGGCTCTCGGCGCCCTCCAGCGAGAAGCGCTTGTAGCCCAGGAACTTGTTCTGCAGGAACTGCTCGAGCACCTCGGCGCCGATCACCTGCGTGAAGAGGCTGCAGCCGGTCGGCGCGCGTCAGCGCCAGCCGGTTGCGCGTGCTCTCCATGCGGTTCTGCAGCCACGAACGCAGCTCGACGTCGTGCAGGTGGGCCAGCTCGACGCCGATGGTGCGGCAGTAGGTCTCGCGCAGCAGGCCGGCCAGATCGCGCAGCGTCGTGCGGTCCGGACCCGCGACGTTTTCGCTGCTGAACACCAGGTCCAGGTCCTCTTCTTCGAGCGCGAAGTCCTCGAGCGCGATCGGCGGATGCCTGCGCTGCACGAGCCCGAGCGGATCGAGCTGCGGCGGACAGGTGTCCCATCTCGCGATACGCCTCGACCAGCCGCTGCACGCGCTCGGACAGCAGGCGCACCGACGTGCGGCTGGCGATCGCGCCCGCCGCGGACGCCGCGACGCCGCTGCCCGCGAAGATGCTGCGCTTGAACGCGTCCGGCGGCGCGGACACGCGCCGCGCCGGCGCCGTTGCCGCGGCTCAGCGTGTCGAAGTAGCGGCGCCAGCCGGCATCGACGCTGCCGGGGTCGCGCAGGTACTGGTAGTAAAGCTCCTCCGCGAAGGCGAAATTCGACACAGCCAGGCCGGAGAAATCAGCCGGCTCGTGTCCCATTTCGGGTGACTCAAGCACCGGCGCTGCCGGCGAGTGAGAGGTTCCCTTGCCATTCGCCTTTGCGTCCAGACCATTCGCCATGTCAGTTGTTCGTTCGCTTCCTGCCTCGGGCGCCGGGCATTATAGGACATCGGACGCTGTCGCCGTCGCGTGCATCGGACGAAGTAGGAGGTTTCCTGAGCTCGGCGCCGAGGCTCAGTGCTGTGCCAGCGTGAACAGGAAGGTGCTCCCCTTGCCTTCCTCGCTTTCGACCCAGATCCGCCCCCCGTGCGCCTCGACGATGCCCCGCGCTATCGTCAGCCCCAGGCCGATGCCCTCCCGGTTCTTGCGCCGGGCCTGGTAGTAGCGATCGAAGACGTGTGGCAGCTCGTCGGCAGGGATTCCCGGCCCGCTGTCGGTCACCGCGAAGCGCACCAGCCGGCCGTCCTGCGGGTCGACGGAGGCGGTAATCCGGATTTCGCCCGCCTCGGGCGTGAACTTGATGGCGTTGCCGACGACGTTCGAGAACAGCTGGATGACGCGGTCGTGATCGCAGCGCATCTCCATCCCGGGCGGAACGTCGGCGTGGAGTCGCTGCGACTTGGCCGCGGCCAGCGGCTCCAGCGTCTCGAGCACCTCGGTCACCATGTCGCCGACCGCCTGCGGGCGCGTGCTGACCGACAGGTGCCCGGCCTGGATGCTGGCGAAGTCGAGCAGGTCGCGGATCAGCCGGTTCATGCGGTTGCCGGCGCGCTGGATGGCCTCGACCTGACGCCGGGCGCGCTCCTCGCGTTCGGGCGGCAGGCTGCTCTTGAGCAGCAGCGCGCTGGACGCCAGCACGACCCCCAGCGGGTTGCGCAGGTCGTGCGACACGATCGCCAGCAGGTCCTCGCGCGCGCGCAGCGCCTCCTGCGCCTCGCCGTAGAGGCGAACGTTGTCGAACGCGATCGCGGCGCGGTGCGCCAGCTCGCCGGCCGCCGAGAAGTCCGAACGGTCGTAGCCCGCGGTCTCGCCGACGATGGCCAGCAAGATCATCCCCAGCCGCTCGCCTCTGGGGGCGAACGGAACCGCGAGCAGCGACCGGACGCCGCGGGCGCTGAGCGCCGCGACGGCCGGGCGGGCGCGCTCCGGAACCATGCTGACGTCGCGGTCGCTCGCCTCGACCAGCAACGGCCCCGCGTCGTCCGCGGCCATGAGCTCGAGGGCGCACGTCTCGGCGGCGGTGCGCAGCCCGGCGGCGTCCACCCCCGCGTCCAGCTCGCTCGCGCGCGCGACAGCCATGACGCCGCGCCCGACTGGCCCTGTGCGCATCGCGATCGCGCAGCAATCGGCGATCGAACGCACGGCGATGCCGGCGACCGACGCTGCCACCGTCTCGAGCTCCATCGACGAGCCCAGCGCCTTGCTCGCGTCGCCAAGGAACCGCTGCCATTCATCGTTGCGCCGCTGCTCGGTGACGTCGTGATAGATGCTCACGACGCGCTGCACCCGCCCGTTCGCGTCGACGATGGGCACGGCTGCCATCGACACCCAGCGCTCGCCATGTTGGGGACGCCCGCCCACGTCGGCGCTGCGGTAGCGCAGCACGCCCAGCGAGCGTTTCCCGGCCAGCGCCTGGTGCCCCGGCAGCGCGTCGGCTCGCAACAGCTGGCCGGCTTCGTCCCAGAAGGTGAACCGCGACACCAGGTCCTCCTGAGAGGTGCCGATCATGTCGCTGGCGGTGGCAAAGCCGGCGGCGTGCGCGGCCGCGTCGTTCGCATAGATGAAACGGCCCTCGCTGTCCTGCACGGTGATGCCGTCAGGCAGCACCGCGAGCACCAACCCCAGTTCGTCGGCTTCAGGCATCGCGCGCCAAGCGAATTCCGCTCCATTGCCAGCGAGCGCCAGGGGGAAAGAAATTCCGGTAGCTGGCGCGAATGTGCGCGCGCGGAGTCGCGCACGAGCCGCCACGCAACACCTGCTGGTTGCACATGAACTTGCCGTTATATTCGCCCAGCGCGCCCGCCGCTGGCACGAATCCGGGGTACGGCGCGTAGGCGCTCGACGTCCATTCCCAGGCGTCACCGTAAAGCTGGGCGAGGCCCTCCGCCTGGCCGCCGCCGCGGCGCGCCGGGAGCGGATGCAACGATTCACTCTCCAGCAGGTTGTCGTCCGTGCGCCGCGGGACGCGCGCCGCCGCCACCTCCCACTCCGCCTCGGTCGGCAGCCGCGCCCCTGCCCAGCGCGCGTAGGCGTCGGCCTCGTAGTAGCTGACGTGAACGACCGGCTCGTCGTCGGCCAGCGGCCGGGTCCCGTCGAGCGTGAAGACCTGGTCCAGTCCGCGCTGGCCCGGCTGCGTCGAGCCGGCCTGCCGCCAGTACAGCGGCGCCTCCAGCCGGCTGGCGGCGACCTCCGTCCAGCCGTCCGACAGCCAGAGCTCGGGCCGGCGATAGCCGCCGTCCTGGATGAACGCTCGGTATTCGCCGCACGTCACCAGCCGGGACGCGAGCGCGTACGGGCGCAGCAGCACCTGGTGCCGCGGGCCCTCGTTGTCGAACGCAAACGGCTCGCCCGTCGGTCCTGGCGCGGCGGCGCCAATCTCCACGACGCCGCCCGGCTGCGCGATCCAGGCGAGCGCATCGCGCGCCGGGACCCGACCAGACGGCGGCGGCTGCTGCCGCCGCCGATACGCGGGCGCGATCGGATTGGCGCCGAACAGGTGTTTGACGTCGCTGAGGATCAGCTCCTGATGCTGCTCCTCGTGGGCCAGGCCAAGCACCGCGCGCGCGCGCGCGCTGTCGTCCAGACCGCGTTCGAAGCGCGCGAGCATCGCGTCGTCGACGCGACGCCGGTAGTCGCGGACCTCGTCCAGCGACGGGCGGGACAGCACCCCACGGGCAGCCCGTTGGTGGCGGGGCCCCAGCGCCTCGTAATACGAATTGAACAGGTATCCGAAAGACGCCGCCATCGGCTCACCACCGACGACGAACGTCTCGAAGAACCAGGATGTGTGTGCCAGGTGCCACTTTGCCGGACTCGCGTCCGGCATCGATTGCACCTGACAGTCCTCGGCCGAGAGCGGCTGACACAAGTGCTCGGTCTGTCGCCTGACCTCCAGGTACCGGCGCACCAACCCGTCCATGACGGCCCCCAATATAGTGCGTGCGCCGGGCCCGGGGCGCCCCCTGCTCTATTTAGAGGGCGTCTTTGGCGGCCTTGACCGGCCGGGCCTTGAGGACCTTCCGGGCGGGCTTCGCCTTGAAGACCGTCGGCTCTTTGGTGAAGGGGTTGATCCCCTTGCGTTCCTTGGTCGCCGGCTTCTTGATGACGACGAACTTCGCAAACCCGGGCACCAGGAAGGTCCCCGTCTTCTTCAGTTCCTTGTAGCCAACAGTTGCCAGGCTCTCGAGCACAGACTTCACGTCCTTACGGGTCAGCTTTTCGGAGTGCTCGTCCGCAAGCTTCGAAATCAGGTCCGACTTAGACATCGGTTTGGCCATCAGTTTCGCTCCTTTCCGAGGGAAAATTGGCGGCATTGTGGGTGAAACGCTGCCAAGTTGGAAGAAAAAACGGCGGAAACTCGTAGATGTTTCCTTTGTGTCAAAACTATTGCCGCGGTTTTGTCGTCGGGGAGGGGGCGTTGTTGCGATTGCTTGAAAATCCGGGAAGGACAGCGGCTTCCCGCTCCGTGTACAGGCGCAATGAGAGGACGTCGTTGCGGTCGGTGAACACACGCGTCCGTAGCGGCAGGTAGCCCGGCGCGACGATCAGCAGGTCCAGCGGCGCGCTTCCGCGCGGGCGGACGATCTCCAGCGGCGCCAGGCCCAGGTCCTTCCTGCCCCACGTCACGCGCGCCTGCCGGCGGGCGTCCGCGATCAGCTTGATGGTGACCGTCTCGGTAGACGCGGGCGCGGGCTCGGGTTCGGGTTCCAGATCGCCCGGGAGTGGTGGCGGCGGGGGCGGCGGCGCTACGGCCGCGACGGGCGGCGCACCGCCGTCGGCGGCCGCGCCGGGCGCTCGCGACGATGCGCCGCCGCTACACGCGGCGACGTGCAGCGCGGCGAGCAGCAACGATGTGCGCACCAGCCTCATGGCGATTCACCGCCAGCCTTGTCGTCTGGCGTGTTGGATGCCGCCGGCAGCGCGCGCGACACGTACTTCACGCCTGGCTTCGGCACGTAACCCGCCAGCGGTTTCGTCTGCGTCCCCTTGATTCGCCCCTCGAGGACGTCGACCGGGATCGGCGGCTGCAGCTCGCGATAGAAGCCGCGCGTGGGCAGCCTCATCTCGAACACCTCGCCCGCCGAATAGAACGGCCGCCGGAAGCCGAGCGCGACCGGGCCGGAGACGCGGAAGCGCCGGTGGCGGAGCACGAAGCTGTAGAGGCGCAGGGCGAGCTGGTTGTTCAGGCGGTGACAGCCGTGCGAGAAGCGCCCGCGCAGCGACATGTAGTCGAACGACCCGTGGGTGCGGATGCCGTTGTCGAAGAAGCGCGCGCCGTCCGGCCCCTTGCGCATCTCCTCGTGGATCGCGGCGACCAGCCCGTACGCCGACAGGTAGCCGGGGCCGGTCTCGTCGTAGTTGGTCACCCGCGTGTACATGCCCGTCGACCAGCTTCTCCTTGACCATCGAACCGAGCGGCGACGACGCGGGCGGGATCCACACCGGCGCGGCCACGATGTGCCGCCAGACGCGCGGCCCGACGTCGGAGCCCTTGTAGCGGTAGTACTCCTGCCCGTCGGCCGCCAGCTCGCCGCGCCAGCCGCCGACCGTCGTCCGCCAGCGCACGAGCGGGACGCGTTCGCCGCGCCACTTCACGTACAGCGTGAACGTGGGAAAGCGCTCGCGCGGCTGCGGCTGACGCACGCCCGCGGCGTCGAACGGGAAGTCGTACCAGACGTCGCCGCGATCGATCTCGACCGACAGGTCCATCGCGCCGCCGTAGTACTCCGGCGCCGGCGGCATCCTGACCGCGACCTTCAACCACTGGAAGTCGGCGCGCGGGTGGCGGCGGAAGAACGCGACCGCATCGTCGACGGTCAAGATGCCCAGCGCGGCCAGCGTCGCGTCGCGCGCCGCGCTGGCGAAGTCGGGCACGCGATGGCGCGCGCCGTCAGCGCCGGGATACGTCGGCCCGACGGCCGACTCCCCGGAATCGACCGAGCCGTCTTCGATGAAACCACCAGCGTGCATCGCGCGTTCGACCAGCACGCGCGCAAGCGCGCTGAAGTCGTTGGCGAGCGGCGGACGCGCGAGCGCGTCCAGCGTCGACCGCCTGATGTCGGCCTGGTCCATGATCGAGTGCTTCTGCTGGAAATCCAGCATCGCCGTGCGCATAGCCGTGTCGTACGCGCCGGACTTGTGCTTGCGCGCGTCGAGCAGGCCCTCGCAGATCAGGCGTTTTTCGACCTCGGCGAACACGGCGCGTTCGGACTCGAAGCGTTGGTGCTCCTTGACCTCCTTGGCACGCCGCGGATCCTTTTCGGCGAGCGTCTGCAGATCGACCACGCCGGCCGCCGCACGCGCGGCCTCGAGGCGCTGCCCGCGCGCGCGATGCTTGGCGATCTCCTTCTGCTCGCTCGTCGCTCCCCAGGTGCGGATCTCGTCGACGGCGAGCAGGACCTCCGGATCGAACGCGCCCGCGCACGCGCCCGCCGCATCCTCCAGAAAGCGACGCCGCAACACCGACGGAGCGGGCGGGATGCCGTAGAGCTCGAGGTAGTTCCGCTGCCCGGCGCGAGCGGCTGGCCGTCGCCGTCGCTGCGATCGGTCGCGAGACCGGTGAACACGGCGCGATAGGCGACGTTGTCGAGGACGGCGGGCGCCCAGCCGTCAGAGAGATCGACGACGACCATGCCGCGCGCGCGCGCGACGTCCGCGTCCACGACGCGCTCCTCGTCGCCGACGATCTGGATGGCGCGCCGCTCCGGTGGAAGATCCGGAGCCGCCGGCAAAACATCTTCGGCGGGCAGCGGCGGCGGGCGCGGGCGTGGCGCAGCGACGACGGGCGCGGGTGACGCCGGCGCCGGCTCGCGAGGTGGTGCTGGCGGCGCGGGCGCGCGGCGGCTGCACGCGAGCGCCGCGATCAGGACTACGAAGACGGTGTAGCGTAACGACACGAACACTGGCGAGCGCTGGAAACCTAATGGGGAAACTGTAGATCGCGCTGCTTTCGTGCCTACTATAGCCGCCATGAAAAGGACAATCCTCACCGCGCTGCTGGCGGCGACGTTGCTGACGTCGATCGCCGGAGCGGCGCACGCGACCGAGGTCGGCTATGGCAGGAAGTTCGGGCTGGGCTTCGTCATCGGCGATCCCACTGGTCTGTCAGCCAAGTGGTGGATCGGCGGCACGAACGCGCTCGATTTCGGCCTCGGGTTCTGGGGCTACGGCTTCAACGATCGCTGCTGGGTCGACAACAGCGGCAACACGCACTGCGATCGGTTCGGCTACAGCAACGGCACGTTCAACATGGACTACCTCTGGCAGTCCAACATCGTGCGTGGCCAGGCTCAGCTCGACTGGCACGTCGGCGCGGGCGGCCGGTTCGTCTGGTGGGGCGGATGCTCCGGCGACTGCTTCGCGGTCGCGGCGCGGGCGCCGATCGGCCTCGATCTGATGTTCAACAACCCCGGCTTCATGGAGATCTTCTTCGAGCTCGCGCCGGCGTTCTATCTGGTCCCCGGCTTCGGCTTCGCCATAGAAGGCGGCCTGGGCGTCAGGTTCTATTTCTGACGACCTGACGGCTCGTCTTCGTACGTCTCGAGGTCGTTGGCGTCGATTTCGCCCGTGCGTTCGGTGCCGGGCGAGATCGCGGTGGGGATGCTCCCCAGCTCATCAGCAGGGATGGGCAGCGGCGTCGCCTCGGTGGAGATTTCGACGGGGGCAGCGGCGGGCGCCTCGACGGCGCCTCCGCGCGAGCGCGCCTTCCAGCGGCCGAGCGCACGGTCCAGCTCTTCGTACGAGATCATGCGCTCATCTTAACAGCGCCGCAGCGGCTAATGAATCAGCTTCTTGTAGCGGATGCGGTGCGGCTGGTCGGCGGCCGCGCCCAGCCTGCGCTTCCGATCGGCTTCGTAGTCCTGGTAGTTGCCTTCGAACCACACGACCTGGCTGTCGCCCTCGAACGCGAGGATGTGGGTCGCGATGCGGTCCAGGAACCAGCGATCGTGGCTGATGACGACGACGCAGCCCGCGAACGCCAGCAGCGCGTCCTCGAGGGCACGCAGCGTATCGACGTCCAGGTCGTTGGTCGGCTCATCCAGCAACAGCACGTTGCCCCCCGACCGCAGCACCTTGGCCAGGTGGACGCGGTTGCGCTCGCCGCCTGACAGGTCCTTGACCCGCTTCTGCTGGTCCGTCCCCTTGAAGTTGAAGCCCGCCACGTAGGCGCGCGCCGGGACCTTGCGCTTGCCGATCTCCAGCATCTCGGCGCCCTGCGCGATCTCGTCGAACGCCGTCTTGTCGCCGTCCAGCGTGTCGCGGCTCTGGTCGACGTACGCCAGCTTCACGGTGTCGCCCATGCGCAGCGTGCCGCTGTCCGGCTTCTCCTGCCCGGTCATCATCCGGAACAGCGTCGTCTTGCCGGCGCCGTTGGCGCCGATGATGCCGACGATGCCGCCGCGCGGGAGGTTGAACGTCAGATCTTCGATCAGCAAGTTGTCGCCGTAGCCCTTGCGCAGCTTGTCCGCCTTGACGACGACGTCACCCAGCCGCGGTCCCGGCGGGATGCTGATGTCGACCACCTCGTCGCGCTTCTGCGACTCGTCGGCCAGCATCTGCTCGTACGCCGCCAGACGCGCCTTCGACTTGGCCTGGCGGGCGCGCGGCGATGCGCGCACCCACTCGAGCTCGCGCGCCAGCGTCCGCTGCCGCGACGACTCCGCCTTCTCTTCGCCTTCGAGGCGCTTGCGCTTCTGATCCAGCCACGACGAGTAGTTCCCCTCCCAGGGGATCCCCGCGCCGCGATCGAGCTCGAGGATCCAGCCCGCGACGTTGTCGAGGAAGTAGCGATCGTGGGTGACCGCGACGATCGTGCCGGGGTACTCGTGCAGGTAGTGCTCCAGCCACGCGACGCTCTCGGCGTCGAGATGGTTGGTCGGCTCGTCGAGCAGCAACATGTCCGGGCGTTCGAGCAGCATGCGGCACAGCGCCACGCGCCGCCGCTCGCCGCCCGATAGCTTGGTGACGTCTGCGTCGGCGGGCGGCAGCCTGAGCGCGTCCATCGCGATCTCCAGCGTCCGGTCGAGGTCCCAGCCGTTGGCCGCCTCGATCGCGTCCTGCAGCTTCCCCTGCTCGTCGAGCAGCTTGTCCATCTCGGCGGGCTTCATGTCCTCGCCCAGCTTCAGGTTCACCTCGTCGAAGCGCTGCAGCAGCGCCTTCGTCTTCGCGACCGCCTGCTCGACGTTGCCGAGGACGTTCTTGGTCGGGTCGAGCGCCGGCTCCTGGGGCAGGTAGCCGATGCGGATGCCGTCGGCCGGCTTCGCGTCGCCGAAGAAGTCCTTGTCGACGCCCGCCATGATGCGCAGGAGCGTCGACTTGCCCGAGCCGTTTGATCCGAGGACGCCGATCTTCGCGCCCGGATAGAACGACAGATAGATCCCCTTCAGGACCTCCTTGTTGGGCGGGTGGACCCGCCGGAGGTTCTGCATCGTGTAGATGTACTGGTGCGCCATGGCGGCGCGCAGTTTAGCTCAGGACGCCGCCCGCGCACCCCGTTGCGTAAAACGCGACTTCCCGGCATCGCAGCTTCGCTGCGATGTGCCGCTCAGTTGCTTGAGCCACAACAACTGTTGCGCCGGCTGAAACGGAAGTGAGGTCGGCGGGGCGCGATTCCGGCCACTTGTGGCTGGCACGGTTGATGTAATTGAAAGCCATCACACTGGGGGGCGGGCCTGGTCACGGTGCTTCGCGCACGAGACCAGGCCCGTTTTTTTTGTGGCGTCCCCTGCTCAGAGCGCCAGCGCCACGACGCCGGCGGTGACCAGCGCGGCGCCGATCAGGACGCCGCGCGCGGGGCGCTCGCGCAGCACGGCCCACGCGTAGCCGACGGTCAGAGCCGACGCGAGGCTGGCGAACGGCGAGACGATGGCCAGGGGCGCGACCCGCGAGCCGACGGCGAGACAGATGAACCCTGCCGTCTCGAGCAGGGCAGCGAGAAACACGGGCAGCCACGCCGCGCCGGCGGGCGGCGCGAGCCCGATGCGGAACGCGAGCGCGAGCGGCAGTCCGATGACGACCTCGGCGGCATAAGACAGTGCGACGGCGCCGCTGCTGCCGTACGCCGGGACCAGACGCGCCATCGCCGGGATCAGCACGCCGAATCCGACCGCGGCGCCGATCGAAGCGAACAGCCAGCCGCGCGAGCCGGTGCCGCCGCCGGCGCTGTCGCCCCGCTGCGCGTAGCGCGACACCAGCAGCGCGCCCGCGATCACCACGGCACCGCCAAGCAGCTGGGGCGCGGTCGGGCGGTGATCGAAGATCACCAGCGACAGGCCGGCCGAGAGCACCGCCCACGACGACATGATCGGTACCGCCAGCGTCAGGCGGCCGTGCTCGAAGGCGTAGAACAGGCAGAGGTAAGCGAGCAGCGCGGACGCGCCGGCGACGGCGATCCAGGCAATATCCGGAAGTGCGGGCTGAGCGGTTCGGTGGTCCAGCGCGACGGCGGCGATGCCCGCCATCACCGCCCCGAGCACCTGCGACCACAGCAACGCCGCGGAACGTGCCCACGCTGCGGGACGCCCGCTGCACGGCGACGTTGGCAAGGCCCCAGCAGACGCTGGCGCCGAGGCCGAGGAGGATACCGGGGAGCATGGGGGGCGTGGAGCTTAGACGAATACCGGTACCGGCGTTCGTCTGTTAGAAGACTGTCGCGTGGATCTCGGTCGACCGCTCGTCATCGTCAACCCGCGCTCGGGCGCCGGGCTGTCCGAAGCGCGCTGGGCGCGCGTGCGTGGCGCGCTCGCCGACGGGCTGGGGGAGATCGACAGCGCGTTCACCACCGGGCCGCGCGACGCGACGGCGATCGCCGGGCGCGAGGCCACGGCGGGGCGCCGCCTCATCATCGCGCTGGGCGGCGACGGGACGATCTCCGAGGTCGCCGACGGTGTGCTGCTGGCGGGCGGCGCGGCGAGCGCCACCGAGATCGCGCTCATCCCGCGCGGCACGGGCGGCGACTTCCGCCGCACGCTGGAGCTGCCGCACGAGATCGGCGCGGCCGCGCGCCACATCCACGAGACGCGCGCGCCAGGCGGTCGACGCGGGGCGCGTCCGCTACCGGGCGCACGACGGCAGCGAGGCGGTGCGCCACTTCGTCAACGTCGCCTCGTTCGGCTTCTCCAGCGCCGTCGCCAGCCGCGCCAACGCGTCGTCGAAGCGCTTCGGCGGCCGCATCGCGTTCTTCGCCGCGACGCTGCGCGAGCTGATCGCGCACGACAACCGCGACGTCTGGCTGACCATGGACGGACAGGAACGCCAGCGCCGGCGCGTGATGTTGGCGGCGGTGGGCAACGGCCGCTTCTTCGGCGGCGGCATGAAGATCTGCCCCGACGCGCGCATCAACGACGGCGCGCTGGACCTGGTGACGGTCGGCGATCTGTCGCGCGGCGAGGTGGTGGTCAACCTCGGGAAACTGTACGAAGGCACGCACCTGGAGCTGGAGGACGTGAAAAGCGCGCGCGTCACTCACCTGGTGGCCGAACCGGTCGACACCGACGAGATGATCCCGGTCGAGCTCGACGGCGAGACGCCCGGCTTCCTCCCCGCGACCTTCGACATCCTGCCCGGCGCGCTGCGCATCCGGGCCTAGACGGCTGCCGGACGCAGTTGGCCGACGTGTGGCCAACAGCCCGCATTTGCAGGCGGAATTCAGGGCCCTGGGGCTGGCGCGGAAATCGCACCGCAGCCCTGCTAACCTGAAAGGGAGATGTCGATGGGCGCAGATATCACGGTCGAGATCCTCAAGGAGATTCGCGACGAGATTCGCGGCACCAACCAGCGGCTCGATGCCACCAACCAGCGGCTCGATGCCACCACCAGCGGCTCGATGGCGTGGAAGTGACGATGAACAAGCGGCTTGGCGCCGTCGAGACGACGCTGCTCGACCTCGCGGAGCAACAGCGCTTCGTCGTCCGGTACACCAAGGCGATCTCCGAGCGCGATTCCCGCCTGGAGCCCCGGGTCATCTCGCTCGAGGCGCGGGTCGACAAGCTGGAATCGAAGTAGCTACCCGGCCGCTTTGACGAACGCGGCCTTGCCGAGCACGGATTCGCGCACGTAGTTCACGGTGTCGCGCAGCGTGTCGGCGGGATCGCGCGGGACGAAGCCGAGCTCGCGCGCCGCCTTGCCCGCGTCGAGGTACCAGAAGTACTGCGCCATCTCGACGCTCTCGGGTTCGACGGGGACCTTGCGGCCGAGCTTCTTCCACACCGCCGCCTGCGCGCGCGCCGCGAGGAAGGGGAGCTCGCCCGACAACTTCAGCTTGGGCGCGGCGATCTTGGTCAGCCGCTCGAGCCGGCCGAAGAACTCGGCGAACGTCCAGTTGACCGCGCCCAGCAGGTAGCGCGCGCCCTGCCGTGCCGCGCGCCATCGCCACCGGCAGCAGCGCCGCGACGTCGCGGGCGTCGACGACGTTGAGGCCCCCCGCCGGCATCAACGCGATCTCGCGCGCCAGGAACTGCAGCACCGGCCGCGTCGAGCTCAGACGATCGTCGCCCGGGCCCAGCAGCAGGCTCGGGTTGACGGTCACCAGCTCCACCTTGTCGCCGCACGCGCGGCGCGCCGTCTCTTCCTGATAGAGCTTGCTGGCGTAGTAGGCCCAGCGCGCCGATGAGGTCGACCGGCGTGGGCGTGTCCTCGTCGGCGATGTCGTCGGCGCGCCGCGACACGGCGACCGTGCCGCTGGTCGACGCCATCACGATCCGCCTGCACGCCGGCGCGCGCCGCCGCCTCGCACAGCAGCCGCGTGCCGTCGACGTGAACCGCGTACATGCGGTGCGCGTCCTCGGGCGGTGCGAGACCATCCCGGCCAGGTGGTAGACGTCGTCGACGCCGGCCAGCGCGCGCGCCGACGTCTTCGGCCGACGTCACCGATCCCTGGCACGATCTCGGCCCCCAGCTCGCGCAGCCAAGCCGGCGCCGCGCCACTGCACGAGCACGCGCAAGCGCCCGCCGCCTTGCCCCGCCAGGCCGGGCCAGCGCGCGCACGAGGTGCGTCCCCAGGAATCCCGTCCCGCCGGTGACCAGCGTCGTTCCGCTGCGTTCCCGCTTGGCCGGGCTCATGGCACCGACCTCAGGATCCGCCGCGGCGTCCGCGCGCGCACCGTGACCGGCCCCAGCACCTTGCCGTCCCACGCGGCGCGCGCCGCGTCCGCGTCCAGCGCCGTCGCGACGCCGTCCCGCAGGTTCTCGACCACCCGCTGGGTGAACGCCGCGACCAGCCGCCACGCCTCCTGCTGCGGCAGACCCTGCGGTCAGCGTCGCCAGCCATTCGGACGCCAGGAACGGCCCGAACGAGACCGTCAGCTCGCGCGCGCGCGGCACCGCCGCCCCCTTGGGCAGCGACTCGAAGCTGCCGGCGACGTGCGCCGGCAGCATGCCGATCTCGGCGCGCATCGCCAGGTAGCCGAGGCTGGGGAGGAAGTCCGCCATCTCGCCGGTGACCGAACGCGTCCCCTCGGGGAACACGACCATGCTGCGCCCGCGCCGGAGCACGCGCTCGGCGGCGTCCATCGACTTGCGGATCGAGCCCGAGCGCTCCATCGGCACGAGGTTGGTGAAGTGCTTGAAGTAGGCGCGCCGGTAGCGGTTGCGGAAGAAGTAGTCAGCCGCCGCCAGCGACGTCAGATCCTTGCCCGGCGTCGCCCAGCGCGACCTTGATCGCCCCCATGTCGAGGTGCGAGGAGTGGTTGGCGGCGACGATGAAGCTCGTGTGCTGGGGGATGTGGTTGGCCCCCTTCACCGCGTGTCGACAGCACGCCCCTGGTAGAAGCGCGCGCTGCGCCCACGCCAGGCCGCGCTTGCCGGCCGCCGACACGGTCTGCGGGACGTGAATCTCCGTCGTCGCCGTCGTCCTGCACCCGCTTGGCGGCGCGTTCGCGCGCCGCGGCCGCCGGCCCGCGCGCGAGCAGCTCCTGCAGCTCGGCGACCGTCCCCAGCGTCGTGACGTCGACGCTCTCGGGCAGCGCGATGCCGGCGTTCTCGAGCGCGCTCGACAGCTCCGCGTACATCAGGCTGTCGAAGCCCAGCTCGCCGAACCGGCTGCCGAGCTGCACCTCGACGCGCCGCCGGCCCGACACCGTCGCGACCGTGTCCAGCAGCCAGGCGACCTGGCCGCCCTCGCCCGACGCCACCGCCAGCGCGCCCTTGGCCTCCTCGTTCTTGCTGCGGATGCGCGCGATCTCGGCGGCGACGTCGCGGCGCTTGATCGAACGCTTGGCGGTCTTGGGCAGATCGCCGTCCCAGAAGTGCAGCACCCGCACCCGCTTCCACAGCGGCAGATCGGCCGACACCTTGCGCGAAGTGCTCCTCGACGCGCTTGTGGACGTCGGCGGCGCGACAGCTCCTTGTCGCGTTCGAGGTCGGCGACCACCGCGCACGCCACCTGCTCGCCGATGCCGTCGGCGATGCCGACGACGGACAGCTCCTTGATGAACGGGCTCTCGCGGTAGAGGTCCTCGATCTCGTCGGGGTAGACGTTCTTGCCGTTGGCGTCGACGATGACGTCCTTCGATCGCCCGACCAGGTACAGGTTGCCGTCGTCGTCGAAGCGCCCGAGATCGCCGGTGTGGAACCAGCCGTCGCGCATGGCCATCGCCGTGGCGTCGGGGTCCTGCCAGTAGCCGGCCATGACGTTGCGGCCGCGCGCGATCACCTCGCCGACGCCCGTCGTCGCGTCGGGCTCGTCGATCTTGACCTCGATCCCCGGCAGCGGCTGGCCGACCGAGCCGACGATCGGCTTCTGCTTGGGCGACGTGACCGTCAGCACCGGCGCGGTCTCCGTCAGGCCGTAGCCCTCGAAGAAGTTGAAGCCCATGCCGTGCGAACGCGCTGCATGCACGTCCGGCGGCAGCGCCGAGCCGCCGCTGATCAGGTAGCGGATGCGGCCGCCGAAGCCTTCGTGCACCGGCAGGAAGAGCAGCATGCCCAGGTCGAGCCCGGTGCGCGACCGCAGCTCGTAGTTCGCCGACGCGAGCGCCGCGCATGAAGCCGCTCGAGGACGCGGCGACTTGTCGTCGAAGCGCTGGAACAGCCGCCGCCGCAGCAGATCCCACAGCGCGGGCACGCCGACGATGGCGGTGACGTGCCCCTGCTTGAGGGCGCCGACGCGATCGCGTCGCCCGTCAGCTCGGGCAGGTACGTGATCTGCGCGCCGTGCGCCAGCGGCACCAGCAGGCCGGTCGCGAACTCGAACGTGTGGTGCAGCGGCAGCACGGACAGCATCCCGTCGCTGACGCCGAACTCGAAGATCTTCGACAGCTCGGACACCATGAACGTGAAGTTCCGGTGGGTGAGCATCACGCCCTTGGGCTTGCCCGTCGTGCCCGACGTGAAGATCAGCGACGCGAGCGCGTCCGGGCTCTGCCGGCGCAGCAGCCCTGCCGCGCGCGCGCGCTCGACCTCGATGTCGGGCAGCGCGAACGCCGTCGCGAACGGCCAGAGCTTGGTCGCCGAGCCCCGCCTCGGCCAGGCCGCGCGCCAGCGCCTCGCTCGTTGCGTTCGTGCAGGTCGTCGCTGATCAGCATGGCGACCGCGCCCGACGCGCGCGCGATGTTGATCGAGCTCGGCGACCGTCGACGTCGTGGTCGACCGGCACCACCGTCGCCCCGGCCTTGAGCACGCCGAAGTACGCCATCGCCCACTCGGGCGCGTTCTTCGCGAACAGCATCACGCGCTCGCCGGCCGCGACGCCGCCCACGGACAGAAAAACGCCGATGCGCGTCGCCAGCTCCTGCAGGTCGGCGTAGCTGTAGACCTCCTCGCGCTCGCCGCGCTCGATGCGCATCGCCGGCCGCGTGGCGTGCAGCTTCGCCGTCGTGTCGAACAGCTCCAGCAGGTCGTGGTAGCTGTAGACCTGCTTGGGCCGCTGCGCGTAGGTCTCGTCCAGCTCGGGGAGCACCCAGCGTTCCAGCCCCGGGAAGTGGACGTTCATCCAGTAGTCGTACAGGTCGAGCGCCTCCGGGCCCCACGTCAGCAGGGCCTTGTCCTCCTCCGGCATCCGGTCACGCAGCGCGCGGATGTTGTCGGCGCGGAAGATGTAGCTGTTCTCGAAGATGAACGGCTTGAACAGCTCGATGTTCACGGCGGCCTCGGTCGTCACCCGGTCGACCTCGTCGAAGCCCTTCTTGATGCGGTCGAGCACGGCGGTGAAGCGCCCTGCCCCCCAGCTCGGGCGCACCTTGCCCAGCGTCTCCGACGCCTTCTTCGCCAGGCTGTTGAGCTTGGGGATCGAGAACCGGTCGTAGTGCGCCTGCGCCACCGGCCGGAACTCCATGCGCGCCGCCAGCTCGTTGATGAAGCGGTTGCCGGTCTCCTTGTCCTGGAAGCGCTTGCGCTTGTAGAGCCCGGTCAGCGTCACCACGCGATCCATGTGCAGCGGGTTCAGATCGCCGCTCGACAGCTGGAACACCAGCTTCGGCTGCTCGACGATCGCCTGCGCCGACACCATCAACATCGCGGACACGACGTGGTCGACCGGGACGACGTCGAGGATCAGCTTGGGCGACACCGGCAGCACGTTCTGCCCCTTGAGCGCCAGGTAGACGAGCGGCGCCGACGTCGTGAAGCCTTCGTTCCAGCCGCGGAACGGATACGACACCGCGCTCTCGACGATCGCCGGGCGGACGATGGCGCGCACGATGCCGGTCTCGCGCGCCACCAGCTGGTCGCCCATGCTCTTCGTGTACGTGTAGATGTTGGGCCAGCCCCACTTGGCGGCGCGCTCGACCCCCTGCTTGGTCATCTCGGAGCGGATCCACTCCTTGCGCGCGCGCGCGACGGCCAGCTTCAGCGCCTGCTCGTCGTCGGGGTCGCGGTTCTCCTCGCGCAGGCGGTCGCGCGCCTGCTGGCGCAGCATCGCCAGCACCTGCGCGTCGTCGGCGAGCTGGCGGATGCGCTCGGCGCCCAGCGCGTTGTCGGCGGTCTCCTGCTCGACCGAAAACCGGGTGCCGGAGTGCTGCTTGTGCAGCGGGAAGTAGCCGTCGAGCTCCTCGTCCTCCCAGACCTCGCCCGAGCGGTTGCCGGCCACGAAGCAGGTGCTGGTGTGGATGAGCGCCGGGCGGCGCATGCGCTTGGCGAACGCGATGACGTTCTTCGTGCCTTGGACGTTGGTGCGCAGCGCCGACTCGAGCGGCGGGTTGAACGTGACGCGTCCCGACGAATTGATGAGCACGTCGATGTCGCCGGCCACCGCCGCCGCCACCGCGTCCGACATCCCCAGGTTGGGCTCGGTGATGTCGCCGTCGACGACGGACACCTTCTCGCGCATGAACGCCGCCAGGCCTTCCTTGCCGCCGTGCTTGGCGCGCAGCGGATCGAACGCGGGCGACGTCACCACGCTCTGCCAGAAGCGCGCCTCGCTGTCGGTCCCCGACCCGCGCCGCACCATCACATAGGCGCGCGCCGATCTGAGGATAACGGTCGAGCAGCATGCTGAGCGCGACCTTGCCGACGAAGCCGGTGCTCCCCAGGATGAAGACGTTCCGCCCGCGGAAGATCTCGGACGGCGAAAAATCGGGCGCCCGCAGCTCCGCGGGGGTCGTCGAAGGCAGCTCCATTGCCGCCGCGTTTCTATCGCGGGGGCGCGGGAATTGCCAAGCGTTCCCGCGGTTTCAGTCCAACCCCGCGTCCTGCGCGGGGCAATCGGGCCGCGGCCAGCACGTCCCCTCGCGGCTGGGCAGGTTGCAGGCCGTACACGGGTCCGCGCAGGCGGCGTTGCAGCAGACGCCGGACGACGCAGAACCCGCTGACGCACTGGCTGTTGCTCTGACAGCGCCCCGTCGGTGGGCGAAAGCAACTTCCGTCGACGCACGGCCGGCCCACGCACTGCGCGTCGCTCGTGCAGGATGCTGAAGCACGTGCCCGTCGCGGGATCGCAGGCGAAGGGCACGCAGAGGAGGGTCGCGCCGGTCCTGCAGGTGCCGTTCCCGTTGCACGACGCGCGATCCGACGACGGTCGTGTCCACACACGTCCCGGGCGCGCACAGCGTTCCGGCGACATGGCGGCGGCAACTGCCGGCGCCGTCGCACGTGCCGTCCAGGCCACACGTCGACGCCGGCTGGGCGGGACAGGCGGTGGCTGTCCTCGGTGTGCCCCCCGCGGGAATCCCGACGCAGGTCCCGACGGCCTCCGCCAGGCTGCAGCTCCGACAGGGCTCCGTGCACGCGGTGTTGCAGCAGACGCCGTCGACGCAGAAGCCGCTCTGGCAGTCGACGCGCGAACGAACAGGCGGCTCCGAGGTACCGCGGCGGTCCCGGCGGCGGCTGGCCGCCCACGCCCGCAGCGCCCGCGATGCCACTGCCTCCGCCGCCCCCGGCGGCGGACGACCTCCACCCAGCGCCTCCCAGCACACCGGCCTCGATCCTGCCCATCCCACCGCCGCCCGGCTCGAGCACGCGCTTGCCGCAGGCAGGCGCGACCATGGCGACCATCGCCGCCCCGAACACCAGCCGACCGATTCGCCGACTCGCCATCATGTCAGCGGCCATCATGCCAGCCGGCGCTGCACGTGAACACCGACCCCGTCGTTTACGCGGGGGCCGCGCGCGGCACTAAGTGATGGTGAACAACGCGACGTCGGGCGGCGCGAACAGCCGCACCGGCAGGTCGACGACCCCCACCCCGCGCGACACGTACAGCGCCAGGCCGTCGACGTCGTAGAGGCCCGCCGGCCAGCGCGGACCGAGCGGCCCGGGCACGATGATCGGCCCGCGCGGCGTCGCGATCTGCCCGCCGTGCGTGTGCCCGCACAACATCAACGCGGCGGCGCGATCGCGCACGAACGGGTAGCCCTCGGGCGCGTGCACGACAGCGATGCGCACGCCGGCGTCGGCCGTGCCGGCGAACGCCGCGCCCGCGTCGGGCGCCCCCGTCCACGGATCGTCGAGCCCCACCAGCGCGACGTCGTCGTGTGGCGGCGGCAAGCGGATGTTGTGGTTGACCAGCACCGTCGCGCCGGCGCGGGCGAGCGCGCGCTCGACGATCGTGTGGTCCGTCCACAGGTCATGGTTGCCGAGCACCGCGACCTTCACCGCCGCCGGCACGCCGGCGACCAGCCGTTCCAGCAGCTCCCCCATCCGCGGCGTCACCTCCAGCGACACGTAGTCGCCGCCCAGCACCAGCACGTCGGGCGCCAGCGCCGCCAGGCGCGCGAACGCTGCCTCCAGGACGCGCATCGACGTCAGCGGTCCGATGTGCAGATCCGACGCGAACGCGAGCCGCAGCGGCGGCCGGCCCGCGCGGCCGCACGCGAGCTGGTGCTCGACGACGCGCACCTCGGGCGTGCGGTCGCCGCCCACTGGTCGAGCAGCCACGCCGGCCAGCCCCCGGCGTAGAGCAGCGACTGCACCGATTCGATCAACCCGCGCAAGAGGAGTAGTTGCCACCCCGTCCGGTTGACCTGAGCTTCAGCATTGGCTGCGATCGTACCAGCCCGATCGGCGGCGCGCCGGACGCGGTGCCGACAAATGAGCGCGAATTGCGCGGGAACCTCGGCCGTTCGCCGCGGTCCTTCGATCAGATCAGGACCACATGCCGCGCCGGTCCCTGCCTCGCATCGAGATCGCCGTCCCGGTTCCGTGCCACGTCGACTGGAACGGAATGACGCGCATCGATCCGGCGGGCCTGGTGCGCTTCTGCGACAGCTGCGACAAGCCGGTCTACGACAGCCGGTCGATGACGCGCGCCCAGCTTCACGCCGCCGTCACCAGACACGAGGGCACCCGCCCCTGCATGCGGCTTCACCTCCGCCCTGACGGCACCGTCGTCACCAGGGACTGCTTCGCGCCCGTCCTGCGCCTGGGCCGCGCGCTGTGGCTGAAGACGAGCCTGCTGGCCGTGGCGTTCTGGGGAGCGCTGCTCGGACTGCGCTCGCGTCCGCAGCGGCAACCGACCGAAGCGGACCTCGAGCCGCCCGAGACGCGCGTGTACCAGGGCTATATCGGCCACCGCGAACCCGCCCGGCCACCCGACCCCGAACGCGAAGCCGTCTTGTGCAGCTCCTGTCGCCGCCCCCTGGGCCCGGCGAAGGCCCCACGCCGAGCGGCCTGGGGCTGTTCGCCTGGATCGACCGCGCGCCCCCGCTCCGCTCCCTGGATACGCCCCGCGACTAGCCCCTGGGCCCTGAGCCTTCCGGGTCGGGTACGGACACCCAATGAGCAAAGGCCGGCCGCGGGCTGAGTAACCCGTGGGGCCGCCAACAAAAAACGAGGATTTCCAATGATCAAGCGCATTCGGCCCTATGTCCAATCGGTGCGCCTGCTGGGCGCGGTGGCGCTCACGGCGCAGGTGTTCTTCTTCGTAGGCTGCAGCGGCAGCAACGATCCCGCTATGGACCCGACGGGCACGGGCGCCGCCGGGACGACCGGCGCGGCCGGCACCACCGGCGCGGCCGGCACCACCGGCGCGGCCGGCACCACCGGCGCGGCTGGCACCACCGGCGCGGCCGGCAGCGCGGCGCTTCGGCGAGCCCGCCTGTCTGTCTTCGGTCGTCAAGGGCGGCGCCTGTACGCCGACGGATCAGCAGTTCTGCTACAAGACCTGCGGACCGGAGAAGACGGGCGTCAAGTCCGAGACCTGCCAGACGAGCGGCACGTACGCCGAGATGTCCGGCTGCACGTTCAATCCGGCCAACGATTACTCCTGCTACAAGATCCCGACCGTCGCGCAGACCGCGTGCCCGGCCGGCGTGACGCCCCAGGGCTCGATGCCCTGCGACACCCCGCACTGCACGCAGTGCAACAGCACCCAGGGCACCGTCGGCGGTCAGTACCTCGACTCGTCGGGCGCGCCCAAGGTCGGCTGGTGCACCTGCCAGGAGCCGAACTCGGCCGGGATGCGCACGTGGACGCTGCGCCAGCGACACGGCGTGGCCGTGCCCGCTTGGCTCGGGCTGCTAACGGCACCACGCGACAGACGCCGAACACACTCAGACGAGCAGGCTGAAACCAAGCATGAAACACCAACGGTCGTCGTCCACCCGCCTGCCGAGCATCGTCTCGGCGGGCGGGCTGTTGTTCCTGCTCGGCTGCAGCATGCCCGACAACGAACCCATCACCGCCATCAGCTACATCTGCGGTGATGAGCCGGAGCCCGATCCGTCGATGCCGGCTCCGCGCTGCGGCGAGGGGGATCCGCGGTTGCCGCCCGAACCGACGCTGCCGCCCGATCCCCCGAGGATTGCATCCTCAAGGCGAGCCGGATCGAGCCGCCCGAAGGCAAGGTGCTCTACGAGCCCAAGGACGCGACGCAGGCGATGCTGGAGCTGGACGGCGTGCGCATCAACGCCGCCCTCGGCAGGTGTTCGGTCGTCAAGCTCGTCAAGGACGGCGACAACAACGCGTTCCTGTCGAGCAACATCAAGATCGACGGCGGGCTGACCGCCCCCGGCGGCAAGACGCTGTGGATCGACGAGGGCGTGACGCTGTTCCAGTCGCGTAATCCCGCGCTGTTCCAGCAGACGGGCAACTGCGGCGCGATCGGCGTCAACGACTCGAGCGCCTGCCTGGAGTTCATCACCGTGCAGGGGATGCGCCCCGCCATCGTCGGCCGCGGAACGATCGACGGCCAGGGCGGCGAGCCGATGGTCGGCAAGGACTACTCGTGGTGGCAGGCGTCGTACGCGCTGCGCGCGATCAACGGCAGCATCGGCCAGCCCAACATGATCAACCTCCGCAAGGGGACGACGGGCTTCATCCTCTACGGCCTCACGCTGCACAACGCCGCCAAGTTCCACGTCAAGCTGACGTCGTCGCCGCCGGAAGGCGCGCTGCCCGGTGTCTGCGACACCGAGCCGTACGGCAAGGGCTACATCGTCTGGGGTATCACGCTGCTGACGCCGTCGAAGTGGTTCAACAGCGCGGGCTATCAGCTCACGCCGAGCTGGGCCCGCAACAGCGACGGCGTCGATCCCGGGAACGACCGACATCGCCTACTGCGGCGTCATCGCGTGCAGCACGATCAGCACGGGCGACGACCAGATCGCGATCAAGGGCGGTCACTGGGTCGAGAACCTGACCATCGCCCACATGCGCTTCGGCACCGGCCACGGCATGTCGATCGGCAGCGAGACGTATGGCAGCAGCCTGACGCCGGACAACGTCCTGCACCGCGGCGTTCAGAACGTTCACGTCTACGACCTGACGATCGACGCCGACTCGCGCCCGGTCGGCCACGAGGCCCACGCGGCGGATTTCAACGGCATCCGCATCAAGACCGACGAGAGCCGCGGTGGTCTGGTCGACAACATCACCTACGAAGACGTCTGTCTGCGCGACATGGTCAACGGCATCTTGATCAGCACCGCGTACAACCCGCTGTTCGCCGGCCAGAGCTACCCCGACTTCAGGCGGATATCGTTCAAGAACATTCGCGGCGTGACCTGCAAGGCGCTCAACCCGTCGGTCATAACGCTGGACGGCTACAACGCGACGTTGCGGCCGGAGATCTCGATGGACAACGTCGTCTTCGACAACATCAATCCTGATCTGTCGGTGGCGGCGGAGTTCGCCAAGTTCCACCTCGGTCCGGGCGACGTGAACTTCACGCCCACGGGGCGCGGCGTCGACATCATGTCGGACTCCCGCACCGGTACGAGCGCGCCCAAGGAGTGCAAGTTCCCGAAGTTGCCTGCTCCGAAAGAACCAGAAGGGTGGCTCCACTAATGGCTTCATTGTCGATGCGCGCGCGGTGTTCGATCGCTTTGCTCGGCTCCGCCGTCGCCTGGGGCGGTGTCGCCGGCTGCATGAAAGACGACGCGACGGTCACCGCCACGAGCTGCGTCATCAACGCGGAGATGCCCTGCAACACGGTGTTGGCCGGCGACAAGGACGCAGGTGTGCCGCTTGGCCTGGTGGGCTACACCTGCCAGGGGACCGACCGCCCCGATCAGTACGCCAAGTACATCCACGGCATCCCGTTCGGGCAGATCTGCGCCAGCCAGGCGAACGCGGGTGAGTACTGCTGCACGTCGGAGGACGACCTGGCGAACTGCGCGTACAACCCGACGGCGATCTGTCCCGACGACGACGGCGACGGGCCCGGGAAGGCCACCGGCTATCAGTGCTGGGGACCCAACCGTCCCGAGGTCAACAACGCCGCCATCACGTGCGGCAACGGCGTCCGCGAGGGCAACTGGGTCAACTACTGCTGTCATTCGCAGCCGCGACCGGTCGGCTGCACGCAGGCGAAGGGCGCCTTCGGCTGCACGGGCGGCCTGATCGGCTGGGTCTGCCCGGAGGGATTTCGTCCGCGCGGCGAGGACTTCGGCGCCAACGAGAGCCGCGCCGACTACTACTACTTCGTGTGCGGCGTGCCGACGCCGGCGCCGAACCCGGACTATTCGACGTACTGCTGCTTCACGCCGTCGCCTGTGCTTCCTGGCGGCTCGTGCGTCTACAACCCCGGCATCACCAAGACCATCCCGGACGTGCGGGCCTGGGAAGTTCGGGTTCGCGTGTTACGGACGCGACACCCCCAACCAGAACTACCTGCCAATCCGCTGCCCCAACCCTCCGGTCGAGGGCATCAGCGACGATGGCTACCCGGCAAAGCTCTACTGCTGCGACTACGTTCCGCCGGGCGTGGGCAGCGGGACCGGCAGCGGGCTCGACGAGGAGTAGACGTTTCGTGAGGTATTACACCGGCCTCATCGCGCTGGCGCTCGCAGTCGGCGCGTGCGGCGGAGGAACCCAGTCACCGAAGCCGGACACGGGCGTCCAGGACGCCCCGGCGCAGATGGATGTGCCGGTGGATCAGGCGCAGGCGACCGACACGCCAGTCGCTCCTGACGGTGGCGTCGACGACGCGGCGGCGCCTCAGGATGCGGCAGACGCGGGAGCTGCGATGGACGGCCCCGGCATCGAGTGCGCGCCGCCGCCGTCGGGCGGGCCGATTCCCGCCGGCACGGACCCGATGCAAGCCGCCGGTCCGATGGTGGCGACGTCGCCCACGCGGCCGGAGCTGTCGGCGGAAGTCGCCGACGGGAAATACACGATCCGGAAGGCTCTGGCGCAGGGCTACCTGATCAACGACGGCAACCCGCCCGATGGCGGCGTCGGGCCGGTGACCTATTCGGCCAACGACAACTGGGATCCGCTCGCCAACGGCATCGGCGATCCGGCGACGTTCACGCCGACGTTCACCGTCGCGGCCGACGGCAGCGGCACGCACACGACGATCTACCCGGCCTTCGTCGACGCCCTCAACCTGGGCGTCTGCGGTCGCGTCTACATCCGGCTGATGCCGGGCGAATATCGCGGCCAGGTGCTGCTGAACAGCAAGACGTCGGCCCCGAACATCACCCTGTACAGCACGGAATCGGACGCGTCGAAGACGGTGATCGTGGCCAATCAGGCGGGGGCCACGGCGGGGAGCATGACGTTGTCCGCGACGATGACCATCAAGGCGATCCGCGGCTTCCAGATGAAGAACATCACGGTCGCCAACGACTACGTCGAGGGATCGTCGCCGGGTAACAACCAGAGCGCCGTGGCGATGCTGCTGCAGAGCGATCAGGCGCAGTTCGAGAACGTGCGGTTCCTGGGGAACATCGGCACGCTGTACGTCAAGTCGTCCGTCGAGACCATCGCGGCCCGTTCGTACTTCCGCAACTGTTACATCGAAGGCGATCAGGACTTCATCGTCGGCCGCGGCGTCGCGGTCTTCGATCACACGGAGATCAAGTACCTGGCCGGCCGGCAGCCCACGGGCGGGACCATCGCGTACCCGAGCACGCTGGTGTTCAACGGCTACGGCTTCCTGTTCGACAGCTGCAACTTCACCGCGGAGGCGGGCGCGAGCGGCGTGTTCCTGGGGCGGCAGTGGATGGAGGAGAGCGACACGCTGGCGACGCGAGGGATGCCGGTGGGGAAGATGATCGTGCGCAACTCGACGCTGGGCGCCCATCTGGCGGGCGCGGCGCCCTGGTCGACGATGGGCGCGCGCACGACCACCCCCAAGGACCCGACGGGCACGACGCCGGTCGTCGTCTACACGTCCGACGATTACTTCCCGGCGGGCGTCGGCCCGACACCGGCTGAGCCGTACCTGGCGCGAATACCGCAATTCGGGCCCCGGCGCCCACCAGTAGCTGCTTTTTTCGCCGCGAAATGCGGCCCGCCGTGAGCCTTTGCGGAGCCCGGCGACGACTCATTCCGTGCCCGTAATCCACCCCGGAGGGATCCCATGTCGAGCTCGAGACTTCGCGTTGTTCTTGTCCTTTGTCCCCTGATCGCAGCTGTCGGCTGCGCTGGGAGCACGCCACCGGCACGCCCGGAGCGGCGGGAACGACGGGAGCGGCGGGGACGACGGGGGCGGCGGGGACGACGGGCGCGGCGGGGACGACGGGCGGCAGGCACGACGGGCGTGGCGGGGACGACGGGCGCGGCGGGGACGACAGGCGTGGCGGGCACGACGGGGGCGGCAGGGACGACGGGCGTGGCGGGGACGACGGGCGCGGCGGGAACGACGGGCGTGGCGGGAACGAGCGGAAACGCGGGTCGCGGCGGCACCACGGGCGTGGCGGGCACGACGGGCGTGGCGGGCATGGGCGGCCGCGGTGGCACGGGCGCGGCGGGGACGGGCGCGGCGGGGACGGGCGTGGCGGGAATGAGCGGCCGCGGTGGAAGCGCTGCTGGTGGAACGGGCGGCGCGCCGCCAGCCAGCATGGGCTGCGACTACTGGGTGGCGCCGAACGGATCCGATACGGCGGTCGGCAGCGAGGCGGCGCCGTTCGCGACGTTCGACAAGGCCTACAACACGATGTGCCCGGCGGGAACGGGTGCGTCGGGTACCGTCCCCTGCTCCGGCACCAGCCCCAACTGGACCATCTGCTTCAAGTCGGGGACGTACGCGATGAGCGCGTCGCTGTACATCCGGTCCACGCGCAGCGGCACGCAGGCCAAGATGCTGAAGATCTGGGCGGCGCCGAACGCGACGACGCAGGCCGATCCTCAACTTCTCTTCGCAGCCGCGTCTCCCGGCGGGCGAGGATCCCGAAAACACCGACCGTGGCATCAAGGTCAACGCCGACTGGACGCACGTCAAAGGCTTCGAGGTCATGCACGCCAACGACAACGGCATCCACATCCAGGGCGCCAACAGCATCGTCGAGAACTGCGTCGTCCACGACAACGACGACACGGGCATCCAGATCGGCGTCAACACGTCGGCGCCGGCCGGGACCAGCGGCATCAACAACACCGTCAAGGACTGCGACTCGTACCACAACTACGACGCGGCGAACGGCGGCGAGAACGCCGACGGCTTCGGCATGAAGGAAGCGTCGGGAACCGGCAACAAGTTCATCGGCTGCCGCGCCTGGGAGAACGCCGACGACGGCTACGACTTCTACGCGTGGATCGGCACCGTCAGGCTCGAGAACTGCTGGGCGTACCGGAGCGCGCGCAACGCGTCCTTCACCGGGCCGACTCGGACGGCAACGGCTTCAAGCTCGGCGGCGACGACACGGGCGGCAACCACCAGCTCGTCAATTGCAGCGCCTGGGACAACAAGGCGCGAGGCTTCACCAACAACAGCGGCGCGAACTCGACCTGCACCGGTTGCACCTCATGCGCCAACGGCACCTCGGGCGACCAGGGCGTCTCCGGCATCACCACCAGCGGCTGCCCGACGACCAGGACGGGCGCCCGCAGGATGGACGGCACGATTCCGTAGACCGCACCGAGGTTGATTTCCCGTAGACTGTAGACCGCACCGAGGTTGATTTCGTTCCGTAGACCGCACCGAGGTTGATTTCAGAAGACACTTCAGGCGACGACAGCCGATGACCTGGCATGTCGTTGCCCCGCGAGGTCCTGCCTGGCCAGACGTACATGATCACGCGCCGTTGTACGCAGCGGCAATTCCTCATGCGTCCGGACAAGGAGACCAACAACGCGTTCGTCTACTGCCTCGCCGAGGCCGCCGCCCGTTTCGGAATCGAGGTGCTGTTCACGGCTGCGATGAGCAACCACCACCACACGGGCATCTACGACCCGGAAGGTAACTACCCAGCTTTCATCGAGCACTTCCACAAGCTCTTCGCGAAGTGCCAGAACGCGCTGCGAGGGCGCTGGGAGAACTTCTGGTCGTCCGAACAGACGAGTGTCGTCCGACTCGTGGCCCCGGCCGACGTTGTGGAAAAGATGACGTACGCGCTGACCAATCCCGTCAAGGACGGCTTGGTCGAGAGGGCCCATCACTGGCCTGGGGTCAGCTCACTCGGGTTCCTGATGCACGGTTCGCCGATGGTGGCCTGGCGACCAAAACACTTCTTTCGGGAGGACGGGACGATGCCTGAATCGGTCAGGCTCGTCTTCGCGAAGCCCAGGGGCTTTGAACAGTTGTCCGCTCCTGAGTTTGCGGCGCTGGTCCTGGAACGGGTCCGTCAGGCCGAGGAGGTGGCGGCCGTCGAGCGTCGTCGGAAAGGGACGCGCGTTCTCGGGCGCAAAGCCGTGTTGGATCAGCGCTGGAGCGAACGACCAGCCTCGCGTGAGCCGCGCCGCGAGCTGAGTCCACGCGTCGCTGCTCGGAGCAAGTGGAGCCGAATCGAAGCCATCCTGAGGAACAAGGCCTTCCGTGACGCCTACCTGCAGGCGCGGGCGCTCTTCATCAAGGGAGCCCGCGACGTCCTATTTCCTGCGGGAACCTACTGGCTGCGGCGGTTCGCTCGAGCTCTCTGCGCACGCGTCGCCGGCCTGACGCCCATCCGACGTCGCACGCGAACAGCACACTAGTCGGGCGACGCCTGGCAGGTGCTCGTGACGGCTCATGGCCGTTCAACAGTCACGCGCCAGTCGTCCATCACGACGAGCCTGGCTCACGACCAACGATCCGTCACAGCCTTCGGCGATCCCGGTGCGCCTACCGTGCGGCCTAGCCTAGAGCCTGGTGTGGCAGGCCTACCCCTGTAGTGGGCCTACCCGGCGAGGCCTAACCTCGGTGGCAAGAGCATCTCGGTGCGGCCTAGAAGAGAGCCGTAACCTCGGTGCGGCCACCTCGAAGTAACCTCGGTGCGGCCTAGAGAGGGGCCGCTGCCCCGCGGCCTACGAAGTAACCTCGGTGCGGCCTAGAAGATGTAGACGGCCTGGCCGATGCCGCGGATGTTGTGGGGCTTGTTGCCGTCGAGGTACTGGACCTGGGTGTACTGGCCGGAGAGGCCGAAGCGGATGGCGGGGGTCGCGTCCCAGACCAGGGTGGCGTCGCCGGAGAGCGACTTGTCGGCGACGGCGCCGAGCAGCTCGATCTCGGCGCCGCCGCGCGGGAACAGCTGGCCGATGTTGTCCGACTCCGCGTAGGTGAAGTTCCCCGCGAAGGCGAGCCGGCCCAGGCCGGGGAAGTAGTACTGGAACGACCCCTTGGCGGCCCACCAGTCGATCGTGTGCAGCACGCCCACCACGTCGAACGACACCAGGCCGTTGTCGACGTCGGGCGTGTACTGCGGCGGCGGGCTCGCCTGCGCCGGGTTCGGCAACGTCGGGAAGCGCGCGCCGCCGCCCGCCGCGATCAGGTCGGCGATGCCGGTGCCAATCACGAACGAGCCGATGAGCGACAGCCGGTTACCCCGGTCGTTGACGTTCCTCGCCGGGATGACGGGAATGAACAGGTCGAAGGACGCGCCCCAGCCCATGGTCTTGTTCGACGACTGCGCCGGCGGCGGCGTGAAGGCGTTGACGTTGAACTGGCGCGTGACGCCGGAGATGCCGAGCGACAGCGGCGCGGCGACGGTGATGGCGTTACCCGGCGTCGTGATGCCCTTCCAGCCGTTGAGGCTGATGCGGACGCCGCCCTGGATGTCGGGAACCATCGAATCGCGCTGCGCCGGACGCGCCGCCTCGACGGCGACGTCGACGGAGACGGGCCCGCCGGCACCGAACGTGCGCGACATCCTGAACTGCGCGTTGCGCGACGAGACCTGGTTGGGCAGGCCCAGCAGCGAAAACCCCAGATAGAAGCTCTGCCACCCGAACAGGTCGAAGGTCTGGCCCGCGAGCATGTCGACGTAGCTGGCTCTTCAGGGCCAGGTAGGCATGCCGGATCCGGAACGTCGGACTGCCGAAATACGCGTTCTCGGGAATCGGCGACGGCCCCGCCTGCCCCGGCGGCACATACGGAACGCCGGGCTGATTGCCGGCGAAGTCGCCCTGCAGCACCGCGCTCGGTGTCCAGCCCGCCGACGACGGGGGAATCGAGCATGAACCCGAAACGCGTGTTGCGCATCGAGAACTGCGTGCGCCCGACGGTCCCCTCGTAGGTGTCGTCGCGCGCGACCAGCGAGCCGCCGATGATCTCGTTGTAGCTGCGCGTCGTGTCGGTGATGTAGTCGGACTGGATGATGCCGAAGAACGTCACCGCCCACGATTTGTCGTTGCCTCCGAGCACCAGCCGAAGCGGGGCTCGCGTGAACCAGGACGGCGCCGTGACCGCCGGGGTCGTCGGAATTTCGGTGCTCGGCGCAACCACGGTGGCCCCGGCGCGAACACGCTCGCCCGGCGGCGGCGGCAGCGGTGGCGGCGCGGGCGGCGGCGGCGCGGGCGTCGACGTCACGACGCGGCGGCGGCGGCGCTGGCGGCGACGCGTCGGTCGGCGCGACAACCGGCGCGGCGCCTGCCGGCGGCGTGGCGACATCACTGGTCGATTGCGCGCGCGCAGGAGCGGCGGCCAAAGCAACGAGCGCAACGGTGGTGAGGATAGATTTGCATCGACCTGACGTGGCTGTTTGGATCATGTTTTTCGGGGCCTCCGAAGCCCAATTGCCGCTAGAAACGCGTAGGGCGGAAACGGGCTTTGTCCGTCGGAGCCCATGGCCGCTGCTCGGGGTTATGGGTTGTCGAACAACCCGGAAACGGCTCGCGAAGCGGCGGATCAGCGCGGATTAGCGCCGATCAGGTGTTTACGGCCCCGCGACGGCTGGAAGCGCGCTGGACCCACTCACGCCGCATTGCGACCGCCGCTGCCACGCCCGCCACCGGCCCCCCTCGGCGACCGCCGCACCACCCCCGACCGCTGCCACTGCTGCGTCTGGCGGCCCAGGCGGGCGGCCTGCGCTCATGCCGGCCGTCTGAGCATATGCGAAATCAGAACGTAACCCAGGCGTCGTCGCAGACCCGCGGCGTCGCGCTGCCCGTGACCTGGTCGGTCACGGTGACGCGGGTCCCCGCCGGCGTGATGTTCACGCCCCCCGGCCCGAGCACGATGTTGGCGTCGCTGGCGGTGATGGTCGTCGGAGCGCTGTCGAAGAACGACGTTGTTGAGCGTGATGCCGAGCGGGTGGGCAGCGTCCCAACCTCGGAACGTGTTGATGCCGCCGGCGCCCAGCACGTGAACGTTGTTGACCACGATGTCGCGAAAGTCGGGAATCGCGGTCCCCGTCGCCGAGCTGTAGAACGAATCGAACACCAGCGGGTGCCGGCTGTTGCGGATGCAGACATCCGTGTACACGACCCCTTGCACCAGGCCGCCGCGGCTGGCGTCGGATTTGATGCGCAGGCCGTTGTCGGTGCCGTCGAGCGACAGATCGCAGACGCTGACGTTGCGCACGCCGCCGTTGGTCTCGCTGCCGATCGACATGCCGTGCCCCTCGCCGAAGTGGTTGTGCGCGACCAGCAGTCCGTCGACCACGCCGGGCCCCCCGCCCTTGACGGCGATGTTGTCGTCGCCCGTCGAGATCTTGGTGTAGGCGATGACGCCGTTCTTGGCGCGCGAGGGATCGACACCGTCGGTGTTGGGCGAGTCGCCCGGCGCGCTGATGGTGATGCCCCAGACCTTGTAGCCGACGGTGGAATCGATGACGACGTGGAACTTGGGCGCGTTCTTGAGCGTCACCTGATAGAGCACGAAGTTCGTACCGCCGATTACCTGGATCAAGCGTGGCGCCGCGAGCTGGCCCTCGTACAGCTCCTCGAGCGTCCACCAGCTGTTGGTGTCGCCCGTCAGGATGTCGCCGCCGCGGCCGTCGATGGTGCCGGCGCCGACGACGCCGGAGTCGATCGGGCCGGCGACGCTGATCAGGTGTTTGCACGACGAGTTGCCCGTACCGTTGCCGGCGCACTTGCCGGCGACGGCGTCGAACTCGCGCGGATCGCGCGACGCGAACAGCGTCGTCCCGGTGTCGAGCCACAGGGTGACGCCCGCCTTCAGCGACAGGCCAGCCGACACGAACGCGGTCTTGTCGCCGTCGGTCGCCAGCCGCACGGCCTGTCCCACCGGGCAAGCGGTGATCGCCGCCTGAATCGCCGGGGTGTCGAGGATCTCGTCGCTGGGGCTGCCGTTCGTCACCGTCTTGGTCGCGAGCACGGTCGCGCACGCGGGCGGGATCGTGGGCTCGGCGCCGATCGCATCGCAGGGCGGCGGCGCGATCGGCGGCAGCGTGCCGCCGGTGCCGGCCGCGGCGCCGCCGACTGCCCGCGGACGACTCCCGCGCCATCGCCGCTCCCGCCATCCCGCCGCCCGTGCCCGCCGCCCGCGCCCGCAACGCCCGCACCGTTGCCGGCGGCGCCGGACGGCTGTGGGCCGGCATCGCTCGAGCAACTCCACCCGCCCGACACACAACAACGACCAATGCGAACGCGCGTCGATAGATCACGGCCAACGTCCCTCCAGGGTGTCGTCGCGGCGCACGCGCGGCTCACGCGCTGGACATGCTTGCCGATTGAAAATCCCGGGTGTAGAGACAATTATCGGCGTGATTCGACGACCGCGGCTCGGAGCTCGAGGCGAGCCGAAAGTAGCGGCCGCGAACACGATCAGGGTGGCCCACCCTCCGATCTACAATGACGACGAACTGACCATGAGCGGAACACTGAACATCAAACCGACGAGCGCTTGTCGCTTCGACCTGGTCAGCCTGGGCGAGGTGATGTTGCGGCTGGACCCCGGCGAGGGGCGCATTCACACCACGCGGTCGTTCACGGCATGGGAAGGCGGCGGCGAATACAACGTCGCGCGCGGCCTGCGCCGCTGCTTCGGCCTGCGCACCGCGCATGTGACCGCGCTGGCCGACAACCCGGTGGGCCGGCTGGTCGAGGACCTGATGCTGCAGGGGGGCGTCGATCTGTCGTACCTGCGCTGGAAGCCGTACGACGGCGTCGGCCGCAGCCTGCGCAACGGCCTCAACTTCACCGAGCGCGGCTTCGGCGTGCGCGGCGCGGTCGGCTGCTCGGACCGCGGCCACACGGCGGTGTCGCAGCTGACCGCCGAAGACGTCGACTGGGCGCGGCTGTTCGGCGGCGCCGGCGAAGGCTCGCGCTGGTTGCACACCGGCGGCGTGTTCTGCGCGCTGTCGGAGGGGACGCCGGCGGTCGCGCGCGCGGCGATGGAGCAGGCGCACGCCAACGGCACGTTCGTGTCGTACGACCTCAACTACCGCGACTCGCTGTGGCGGTCGTTCGGCGGCAAGGTGCAGGCGCGCGCCGTCAACCGCTCGCTGATGCCGTTCGTCGACGTGCTGTTCGGCAACGAGGAAGACTTCTCGGCGGCGCTGGGCTTCGAGCTGCAAAGACGTCGACCCGCACTTCAGCGCGCTGCCGACGGCGGCGTTCCGCGCCATGATCGCGGACGTCGTCGCCGCGTTCCCCAACATCAAGACCGTCGCGACCACGCTGCGCACCGCGCACTCCGCGTCGGTCAACGGCTGGGGCGCGATCTGCTGGCACGAGGGGAAGTTCTACGAGGTCGCGCAGCGCGACGTCGAGATCCTGGACCGCGTCGGTGGCGGCGATTCGTTCGCCTCGGGCTTCATCTACGGCCTGCTGGCCGGCAAGGATCCGCAGTGGGCGCTCGAGTGCGGCGTCGCGCACGGCGCGCTGGCGATGACCACGCCCGGCGACACGACGATGGCGACGTTCGCCGAGGTCATGCGCGCGATGAAGGGCTCGGGAGCGAGGATCGACCAGATGACAAGACCGACCATCGCCGAAACCTGTAAGCGCGTCGAGACCGTCGGCATCGTCCCGGTCGTGCGCGCCGCGACGCCCGAGCTCGCCGAGCGCGCCGCCGCGGCGGTGCTGGCCGGCGGGATCTCGATCTTCGAGATCACGATGACCGTCCCCAACGCGCCCGCCGTCATCCGGTCGCTGGTCGCGCGCTTCGGCGATCGCGCCGTCGTCGGCGCCGGCACCGTGCTGTCCGCCGACGACGCCCGGCTGTGCATCGAGGCCGGCGCGGCGTTCATCGTCAGCCCCGGGCTGGACCTGCCGACGATCGCGGCCGCGCACGAGCGCGGCGTGCCGATCATGCCGGGCGCGCTGACGCCGACCGAGGTGATCACCGCGTGGAAGGCCGGCGCCGACATGGTGAAGATCTTCCCCGCGTCGGCGGTCGGCGGCGCCAAGTACCTGAAGGCGCTGCGCGGCCCGCTGCCGCAGGTGAAGCTGCTCCCCACCGGCGGCGTCAACGCCACCACCGCGGGCGATTACATCGCCGCCGGCGCTTGCGCGCTGGGCGTCGGCTCCGAGCTGGTCGATCCCGCCGCGCTCGCCGCCGGCAACGACAGCATCCTGACCGACCGCGCCCGCGAGCTGGTCGCCGCCGTCGCGGCCGCGCGCGCCAAGCTCTAGCCAGCGGCCCGGGGGCCGCTACGGCGCGCGGACGACGACGTCGTCGAAGACGGCGTTGGTGCGCTGGACCATCAGGCCGACGCCGCCGTTGGTCAGGATCTGATCGGTCTCGGTCGCGGTGAAGGTTCCCACCTGCGTGCCGTTGACGAACGCGGTCAGCGTGTTGCCGACGACCTGCAGCTTCATCGTGTACCAGGTGTTCGGCTGGAAGGCGATGTCGATCGAGCTGCCCAGCGAGCTGTTGCCGTCGTTCTGGATCTTGATCTTCGCCTTACCGTCGGCCTGGATGGCGAAGTAGTAAAAGTGCGTGACGTTGCTGAGGCGGAGGCAGATCGCCGCCGCATCCGAGCTGCTGGTGCCGCTGAAGCTGATCACCTTGACGCGCGCCTCGACGATGATGTCGGTCCACGTCAGCCTGTCCGGCGGCGGCCAGGACCTGGTCGCCCGCGGTCTCGTTCATGCTCAGCGCCATGGTGCCGTCGTTGACGGTCATGTGCATGCCGCCAGACGAGAAGTCCCACTTCGTCAGGCCCGCCTCGAAGTTGTCCATGAACAGCGCCGTGCCCGAGGTCGCGCCCGTGCCGGTGACGCCGCCCCGCCCTGCCGCGCCCGTCGTGCCCGCCGCGCCTGTCGTGCCGCCCCGCCCCGCCGTGCCCGTCGTGCCGCCCCGCCCCGCCGCGCCCGTCGTGCCGGCGACGCCCGATGGGTTGCTGCCACCCGTGCCCGCCGTCCCCACGGTGCCGGCGACGCCGGTCGTGCCGGCGACGCCCGTGCTACCGGTGCCCGCGGCGCCCGTCGCGCCTGCGTCCTGGTAGCGGTAGTAGCCCTCCGTGCTCAGGCAGCCCGCCGCGCAAACCAGCGCGCCAATCGAGAGGACACAAAGCCTTAGCCCAGCCATACGCATGGGGCGGTCGCCCACCTTGGTCGTTAGTGTCGCGAGGGGATCTCGATCGGCTCAAACCGCGGCGCCAGCAGGTGGTTGGCGATGAACGCCAGCAGGTAGGCCGAGCCACAGATGCCAAAAAGCACGGCATATCCTGGCGTTCCCAGGCGATCGAGCAGCACGCCCGCGAACAGCGGGAACAGGATCCCGCCCAACGACCCGGCCATCCCACCCATCCCTACCAGTGACGCGACCGCGCGCTTGGGGAACATGTCCGACGTGGTGGTGAACAGGTTGGCCGACCACGCCTGGTGCGCCGCGCCGGCGATGCCGATCAGCACGACCGCCGTCCAGGGATCGACGCGCGTCGCGAAGAAGATCGGGAACACGCAGCACGCGAAGACGAACATCCCGGTCTTGCGGGCGCGGTTGCTGCTCCAGCCGCGCTTCGACAGGTTGCCCGTGAACCAGCTGCCCGCGATGCTGAGCACGGTGATGATCGCGTAGATCGTCACCAGGTGGACCCAGCTGTTCTTGATGTCCAGGGCGAACTTCTTCTTGAAGTAGTCGGGCAGCCAGATGAGGAAGAACCACCAGACCGGATCGGTCATGAACTTGGCGACGATGAACGACCACGCCTGGCGATAGCCGAGCAGCTCGATCCAGCCCATCGGCCGGCCCTCGTTCGGATCGACGGCCACGGCGTCGGAGCGGATGTGCAGAAGCTCGTCACGCGTCACGCGCGCGATCTTCTCGGGACTGTCGTAAAACGGCAGCCAGAGCAACAGCCACAGCAGGCCCACGACGCCCATCAACACGAACGCCGCGCGCCAGCCCCACGCGCCGGCGATGACCGGGACGATCGCAGGCGCCACGATCGCGCCGACGTTGGCGCCCGAGTTGAACAGCGCCGTCGCGAACGCGCGCTCGCGCTTCGGGAACCACAGCGCGACCGCCTTGATCGACGACGGGAAGTTTCCACCTTCGCCCAGGCCCAGCGCGATGCGCGCGATCTTGAAGCCGAACACGCTGCCCACCAGCGCGTGGCCGGCGGCGGCCAGGCTCCAGGCCACGATCGACGTCGCGTAGCCGAGCTTCACGCCGAAGCGATCGATGAACTTGCCGAACAGCAGCAAGCCGAGGGCGTAGGCCCCCGAGAACATGGAGTTGACCAGCCCGAACTCGGCGTTGGTCCAGTGAAGCTCGTTGTCGAGCGTGGACTTCAGCAGCGACAGGATCTGACGGTCGATGTAGTTGATCGTCGTCGCCAGAAACAGCAGCGAGCAGACGAGCCAGCGGTAACGGCCGAGCAGCAGTGTAGTCATGGGTGTGACGCCTCCCAGAGAGTTGCGCGCCGCGCGCGAAATGGCTCGCGCGGCCGCGGAATCGCTGCGGTTGCGCTGAGCTTCGCGCCGTAGCTGTGGACACTCAAGAGGCCAGGAGGCTCCACGTGCCTGCATTTCGCGCGTCTTTTGCACTGCTTTCGGGGTTGCTGGCCGCCACGGTCGCCGCCGGCTGCACCGCGGGGACCAACGCCCCGGCTGCGGGCGGGGCGGGGACCACGGGCACGGGGACAGGCGCTGGCGGGCACCACCGGTAGCGCAGGCAGGGGCGGCTCCGGGCCGGCGGGCACCACCGGCATCGGCGGCTTCAACCTCGCCGGCTCGGACGGCGGCGGAGGACGCAGCTGCGGCTTGCAGTCATTCGACCTCGAGCGCAAGCCAGCCGAGATCCTGCTGCTGCTCGATCGCTCGGCGTCCATGAAGGACCCGCCCGACGGCGCGCCGTCAGGGTCGGCGCCGAAGTGGGACCTCATCATCCCGGCGGTCAAGAAGGTCATCATGGACTCCGACATGTCCGTGCACTGGGGTCTGAAGGTGTTCCCCGAAGGCAACGGCAGCGAGTGTGTCGCCGGCAGCGTCACCAACAAGATCGACGTCCCGATCGCGCCGATGAACGCGGCCACGGTCGTCAACGCGATCAACATGACGACAGACGAAGGCAACGGCACGCCGACCGGCGACGCCGTCAACGCCGCCGTCGCATATCTGCAGACGCTGACCAGCACGAACCGCAAGTACATCCTGCTGGCCACCGACGGCGAGCCGTCGTGCGCGGGGACTTCGCAAGGCTCGTCGAGCGCGCGCCCGTTCGCGGTCACCGCGGTCACCAACGCCGCGAACCTGAACTTCCACACCTTCGTCGTCGGCGTCGCCACGACCAAGGACTCGGCGACGACCGTGCTCAACGACCTGGCGGTCGCGGGCAAGGAGCCGCGCGCCGGCCTGCTGACGCGCTTCTACCTGGGGTCGACGCAGAACGACCTCAGCGCGGCGCTGGCGTTCATCACCGGCCAGGCGTCGAGCTGCATCTTCCCGCTCAACCCGCCGCCACCGGTCAAGGACGACCCGACCAAGCTCGGCGTCTACTTCACGTCCGGTAACACCAAGATTCCCCACGACCCCGCGGGGCAGAACGGCTGGACGTACTTGAACGCCGAGAACTCGTCGCTGCAGGTCTACGGTTCGTGGTGCGACATGATCAAGAGCGCCGGCAGCGACAAGGTGCAGATCATCTACGGCTGCCCAGACATCGACGTCCCGTAGCTAGCGGGCGGTGACGCGGACGACGTCCAGCCGCAACATCTGGCCGTCGAGCGGCTTGTCGACCGCGCCCGCGATGACCTGCTGGCGGTCTGGCCCGGTCGTCTTGCCGTTGTCGATCTGACGATCGTTGCCGTCGATGACGCGAACGACGACGTTGGCGCCGGCGGCGACCGGAATGGTCGCCTCGTAGTCTTCCTTGTAGATGGTGTGTGAGAACTTCGGGTAGTGATTGAGCCAGTAGGTCTGCTTGGGCTCCGACACCTCGATGTGCCAGTGTGACCAGTCGATGGCGTCGACGGTGCCGCCGACCTTGAAGTACGGATGCTGCGCATAGGGCGTCTCGCCCCCCTTGATGATGGTGGGCTCGAAGATGCCGCGAACGTGCAGCGTGACGTCGTAGACGGCGCCGGGGTTGCCGCCGAACGTGAATGATTTTTCGTGGCGCCGTTCGTGGGCGCAGGTGTCCGGCTGCGGTGGGAAGGGGCCGGTGCACGGATCGTGCAGGAACAGCTTGTCGAAGCCGGCAGCCGCGGCGATCGCATCGGCGGCGGGTGCGGCCGATGCGGCGGGAGCGGCGTTCGGGTCGGCGGCGGCGGGAACGGGCGTGTGGCTGCAGCCGATGGCGGCGAAACCCGCGGCAAGCAGCGTGCGTGACAGGGTTGTCCGGATGATTGGCATGGTGCCGGGTCAATCTCCGGTCGAGCCCGCGCCCGTGGACTTTTCTGCCGTTCGGGGCCGGGGCCTCGAGCCCGGCACCCCCGGATCACGCGCCGGCGACGCGTTCCAGCGTGGCGCGGACGCCCGAGCGGCAGATGTCGGCGAGATCGCGCGCGACGGCGGCGTCGAAGCCGGGCAGCGCCGTCGTCAGGTCCTTGCCCCAGAAGTCGGCCCGCGCCAGGAGGCCGCGCACGAGCGCGAGGAAGCCGTCATCGGTCGGGCGATCACCGGCCGCTACCCAGGCGTCACGAAACGCGGCCAGCACCTGGGCGTCGTCCTGGATGCGGTAGTCGGCGCCGTCGCGGCGGCCGATGAGCGCGCCATCGCGGATCTCGCTGCCGCGATAGAACGCGAACAGCGCCGCGAGCGCGAACGTCAGCCGCGGCGGCAGCTTGCCGTCGTGCGCGCGCGTGTAGTCGAGCACCGTGCCCAGGATGCGCGCCTTGTACTTGCTGACCGAGTTGAGCGCGATGCTCGTGAGGTAGTGCTTGATGAACGGGTTCGAGAAGCGTTCGCTCACGCTGCGCGCGAACGCCGCGACGTCGGCGCGCGGCAGCGACAGCGTCGGCAGGATCTCCTGCTCGATGCCGCGCTCCATGTAGCCGCGGATGAGCGGGTCGTCCATGCACTCGCGCACGGTCTCCTTGCCGGCCAGGTAGGCGGCCAGCACGGTCATCGTGTGCGCGCCGTTGAGGATGCGGACCTTGCGCTCGCGGTACGGCGTCATGTCCGCCGTCCACGTCACGTCCAGGCCGGCCTTGGCGAACGGCAGCTCGCCGTCGAGCGGCCGCGGCGATTCGATCACCCACGAATGGAACACCTCGCCGGTGACCAGCAGCTGGTCGTCGTAGCCGAGCTGCGCCGACAGCTCGGCGGCCTCGTCCTTCGGGTAGCCGGTGACGATGCGATCGACCAGCGTGTTGGTGAACACGCACGCCTCGCGCAGCCAGCGCACGAACGCGTCGCCGAGCCCCCAGCGCTGCGCCGTCTCGATGACCGCGCGCGCCAGCACGTCGCCGTTCCGCTCGATGAGCTCGCACGGCAGCATCACCAGCCCCTTGTCGGGCGCGCCGCCGGTGGCGGTGAAGCGCGCGTGCAGGAGCTGCGTCAGCTTGCCCGGAAACGACGGCGACGGGCGCGCGTCGAGCGCGTCGGCCGGATCGGTGCGGATCCCCGCCTCGGTCGTGTTCGACACGACGAAGCGCAGGTCCGGGTTCGCCGCGCAGGCGATGAACGCGTCGAAGTCCTGGTACGGGTCGACGCAGCGGCTGACCGCCGACACGACCTCGCGCGACTCGACGATGCGCCCGTCGGCCAGGCCGCGCAGGATGACCGTGTACAGGCCGTCCTGCTCGTTCACCTGCCGCGCCATGCCGGCCGCGATCGGCTGCACCAGCACGACGCGCCCGCCGAACAGGCCGCGCGCGTTCAGCCGCGCGATCATCCAGTCGACGAACGCGCGCAGGAAGTTCCCCTCGCCGAACTGCAGCACCCGCTCGGGCAGCGCCTTCGTCTGCGGCCGCGGGAGCGTCAGCTCGGGGGGAAACCTGTGCCCTGACCCGAGCAGCTTCGCGTCGAGCCGGGCCGTGGTCACAGCGTGACGCCGTCTTTCCAGATGGCGATCTCGCGGAAGCCGTTGCGTTCGTTCTTCGTCTGCGCGCGGCCGCTGGCGACGTCGAGCACCAGCTTGTACAGGCCGGCGCCCAGCTCCTCGAACGTGCTGGTGCCGAGCGCGATCGGCCCGGCGTCGAAGTCGATCCAGGTCGGCTTCTTGTTCGCCAGGTCCGAGTTGGTGCTGATCTTGATCGTCGGCGACGGGAAGCCGAGCGGCGTCCCGCGGCCGGTCGTGAACAGCAGGATGTGCGCGCCGGCGGCGACCATCGCCGTCGACGACACGCCGTCGTTGCCGGGGGCGTTGATCAGGCCGATACCGCCCAGCCCGACGGGCGCCTGCTCGCCGTACGCGAGCACCTGCGCGACGGGAGCGTCGCCGCCCTTCTGCACGCAGCCCAGCGACTTCTCCGCCAGCGTCGTGATGCCGCCCGCCTTGTTGCCGGGGGCGGGGTTCTCGTCGATGGGCTGGTTGTACTTGCGGAAGTAGGCGCGGAAGCTGTTGACCATGTCGATGGCGTTCTTGGCGACGCCGTCGCTGGTCGCGCGGTCGAGCAGCACCTCCTCGGCGCCGAACATCTCGGGGACCTCGGTCAGCAGCACGGTGCCGCCCGCGCCCGCGATGCGGTTGGCGATCTTGCCGACCAGCGGGTTCGCGGTGATGCCCGACAGCCCGTCGCTGCCGCCGCACTTCATGCCCAGGATCAGCTCCTTGGCGGGGATCGACTGCCGCTTCGCCTTGCCGGCGTGGGCCGACGAGCTTGCGGATGCGCGCCAGCCCCTCCTCGACCTCGTCGCCGACGTCCTGAGCGTTGAAGTACTCGACGCGGTCGGGCTCGATCGCGCCCACCTGCTCGAGCAGCAGCTTCATCTGGTTGTTCTCGCAGCCGAGCCCCAGGATCAGCACGCCGCCCGCGTTGGGGTGGCGGACCAGGCCAGCGAGGATCCGCTGCGTCAGCTCCAGGTCCTCGCCGAGCTGCGAGCAGCCGAACTGGTGCGGGAAGGCGTTCACGCCGTCGACCGTGGTGCCGGGCGCCGAGCTCGGCGCGCGCGGCGGCGGCGATGCGCTCGGCGGCGTTGTTCACGCAGCCGACGGTGTTGACGATCCAGATCTCGTTGCGCACGCCGACGCGGCCGTCGGCGCGCCGGAAGCCATCGAACGTCGCCGCTTCCAGCGCGGCGGCGAACGGGCGCTGGCGGCCCGCGCGCTTGCTGGGGTCGAAGTCCTCGCGCAGCGTGCTGGCCAGGTTGTGCGAGTGCACGTGCTCGCCGGGCGCGATGTCGCGCGTGGCGACGCCGATCGGGTAGCCGTACTTGAGGACGATCTCGCCCGCGCGGATGACGCGCATCGCGATCTTGTGGCCGGCGGGCACCTCGCTGGCGACGGTGACGCCGTCGACCACGGTGCCGCCTGCAATCATTCGCAGCGCCACGACGACGTTGTCGTCGGCGGAGATGTGCAGGGTCTGAGACGGGTTCATACGCGGTAAATTCCCCTTTTCTTTCAGTGTCCCCGACGGTCCTGAGATGGCTCAGGACGCCATTGGAGTCTAACCTACGGCTTCAGAGGGCTTCGTTACCCGGTGATGCGTCCGGCCTGGCAGATCACGGTCGTGCTTGCGGCAGTGGCGGGCTGTGCGACGCGCACCCCGCCGCCGACGCCCGCAGTCACCGTCGCAACCTCGACCCCAGCGCCAGCACCGCAGCCGTCGGGCCCCGTCCTGCTGGCGCCGGCGGACCTTGATCGCTTGATGGAAGCGACCTGGCGCGAGGCGGGCGTCGTGCCCGCGCCGATGGCCAGCGACACCGACATGGCTGCGGCGGGTGACGCTGGACCTGGTGGGCCGGGTGCCGACGCTCGCGGAGATCGACGCCTTCGCGGCGGACACGCGCCCGACCAGGCGCGCCGAGACAGTCGACCGTCTGCTCGCCAGCGCCGACTACGCCGAGTGGTGGGCGGACGTGGCGCTCGACCTCTACGTCGCCCGCCCGTTTCGCAAGCCCGGGATCGAGAAGCAGCTCGAGCCGCGCGGCTACTTCGTCGCCGCGTTCCGCGACAACGTCCGCTATGACCGGATGGTCACCGAGATGCTGACGTTTTCGGGAGACCTCGGCGCGGGCAGCCCGGGCGTGTTCGTTGCGTCGCACCTGCGCGCCGGCGGGCCCGAGACGCTGGCGTCCGCGTCGGCGCGCGTCTTCCTGGGCGTGCAGCTGTCGTGCGCGCAGTGCCACGACCATCCCACCGACACGCGCTACAAGCAGGACGACTTCTACGGGCTGGTCGCGTACTTCGCGAAGACGCGGTTCAAGCAGGACGGGGGTTACCGCATCCTGCCCAAGCCGCGCGGCGCCGCCGGCTTCAAGCGACCGGGGACCAGCGACGAGGTCGTCGTGCCAGCCGCGCTTCCTGGGGCGGCCGCTGCCGCCGATCGGCGGCGAATCGCTGCGCGACACGGCCGCGCGCGCGATCGTGACGTCGGACCTGTTCGCGAAGGCGGCGGTGTCGCGGACGTGGGCGCAGCTCTTCGGCCAGGGCATCGTCGAGCCGTGGGACGATCTGGGCGGCGAAGGCGACAGCAAACACCCGCCCCTGTTGCGCCGGCTGGCCGACGACTTCCGCGCCGGCGGCTTCGACTTCAAGCGCCTGCTCAGGCTGCTCGTGCTGTCGCGCGCGTACGGCCTCGGCTCGACGACCGGCGGTGCGCCACGCCGCGCCGGCGGCGTTCGCGCGCGCGCCCGTCCGCCGCCTGACGCCCGAGCAGCTGTTTCGATCGCTGCGCGTCGCGACCGGCACCGACCGCGCCGATCCGGCTGCCGCCGACAAGGCCGAGAAGAAGCTGCGCCGGCTGCTGCGCGAGTTCGAGTACACGTTCGGCGACGACGAGATGGCGGAGGTGAGCGCGTTCGCGGGCAACGTCCCGCAGGCGCTGCTGCTGTGGAACGGCGACGTGACGAACCAGGGCGCGCGGGCGCGGCCGGGAAGCACGCTGGCGACGATCCTGGCGTCGACGCCGGAGCCCGCGCGGCGGCTGGAGCGCATGTTCCTGGCGACTTACTCCCGCCCGCCGACGGCGGCAGAGGCGGCGCGCTTCGTCCCGACGCTGACGACGCCGGCCGCCTACGAGGACCTGTTCTTCGCGCTGCTCACGTCGACAGAGATGCTGACCAACCACTGACATGCCGGCCACGTCACGAACATCCACGTCGATGACCCGACGCAGCTGGCTGCGTGCCGCGGCGTGGGCCGGCGTCAGCGTGCCGTTCGCCGCCGCGCGGCCGGCGTGGTCGTGGCCGATCCCGCGCCTGCCGTCGCCGTCGCAGCGCAGCGTCCTGCCGGCCAGGGCCGCGCGCGCGCGTGCATCCTGCTCTACATGGAGGGCGGGCCGAGCCAGCTCGACACGTTCGATCCGAAGCCGGGCGAGCCGACCGGCGGGCCGCACAAGGCGATCGAGAGCAGCGTGTCGGGCATCCGCGATCTCCGAGCACCTGCCGCTGCTCGCGCGGCAGGCGCGGCGGCTCGCGATCATCCGCTCGCTGACCAGCAAGGAAGGCAATCACGATCGCGCGCGCCACCTGATGCACACCGGCTATCCGCCGCAAGGCGGGGTCGACCATCCCGCGTTCGGCGCGCTGGTCGCCGAGGCGCGCGGGCGGAAGGAAGTTCCGGGCTACGTCGCGATCGGCGGCCCGGGCAAGGACGCCGGCTTCCTGAGCGCGGCGTATTCGCCGCTGCCGGTGCTGAACCCCGTCAAGCCGACGCGCAACCTGACGCTCGCCCGCGGCGTCGACGACGCGCGCTTCGGCGCGCGCGTCGAGCTGTGGCGAACGTTGCAGGCCGGGTTCGCGTCGTCGCACGCGGGCACGGTGGTCGACGGCCAGCGCGAGGTGGGCGAGCAGGCGCTGGCGCTGATGCACGCGCGTGGCGCCGCCGCGTTCGACGTCACCGGCGAGCCCGAGGCGACGCGACGCGCGTACGGCGCCGACAAGCCGTTCGGCGCCGGGTGCCTGATGGCGCGCCGGCTGGTCGCGGAAGGCGTGCCGTTCGTCGAGGTGATGCTGCGCGGCTGGGACACGCACGAGAACAACTTCCCGCGCGTCAAGGAGCTGTGCGCGACGCTGGACCACGGGATGGCGGCGCTGCTCGACGATCTCGCCGCGCACGGCCTGCTCGATTCGACGCTGGTGTTGTGGATGGGCGACTTCGGGCGCACGCCGCGCATCAACGAGCGCGGCGGGCGCGACCACTTTCCGGCGGCGGGCGCCGTGGTGCTGGCAGGCGGCGGCATCACAGGCGGACAGATCATCGGCGCCACCAACCGCGGCGGCGACGAGATCGTCAGCCGTCCGGTCACAGTTCCGGATATCTTCCGCTCCGTGGCCGCGGCGATGGCGCTCGACCCCGACCGGACCCGCTTCGCCCCCTCGGGCCGGCCGATCAAGACCGTCGACGGCGGGGCCGTGATCAGGGAGCTGTTCGGCGAGCTGTTTTAGCCCCCCAACTACACCGACTAGGCGTCCCATGTTGCACCAAGCCATCCTCGTATCCACCGTCGCTGCCGCCGTCGCGGCGGCGCCCGCCGCCGCCGCCCCCGCGGGCGTGACGGTCACCATCCAGAACCCGCTGCCGGCGCCGCGTACGGCCGCGACGATCGCGGTCAATCTCGCCGAGGTCAGACGGCTCGCGCTGGCGCTGGAGCCGGGCAAGACGGTCGTCGTCGACGACAAGGGCAAGCCGGTCCTGTCGCAGCTGGTCGACGTCGACGGCGACGACGCCGCCGGATGAGCTGGTGTTCCAGGCCGACCTGGGCGCGCGGCAGACGCGACGCTTCGACCTCGTGGTCGGCCAGCGGCCGGCGCCGAAGCGCGAGGACTTCAAGGTCTACGGCCGGTTCGTGCGCGAGCGTCACGACGACTTCGCGTGGGAGAACGATCGCATCGCGCACCGCATGTACGGCACGGATCTGGAGACCTGGCGCAAGGAGCCGCTGACGTCCAGCGGCATCGACGTCTGGGGCAAGCGGACGCGCAAGCTGGTGATCAACGACTGGTACATGATGGACGACTACCACCGCGACACCGGCGAGGGCGCGGACCTGTATTCGGTCGGCAAGACGCGCGGCTGCGGCGGCAGCGGCGTGTGGACGGGCGACAAGCTGGCGGTGTCGCGCAACTTCACGACGTCGCGCGTGCTGACGAACGGCCCCATCCGGCTGGTGTTCGAGCTCGGCTACGCGCCGTGGGACGCGGGCGGCATGAAGGTGTCCGAGACGAAACGCATCACGCTGGACGCCGGCAGCAACTTCGATCGCGTCGACAGCACGTACCGCGTCGTCGACGGCGGCCGGCGCGAGCGCGCCGCTTGGCATCCACATTGGCGTCGGCATCGCGAACCACGACAAATCCAGCATGTTCTTCGACAAGCGCGCCGGCTGGATGCGAACATGGGAGCCGCTGAAGAACGACAGCGGCAACCTGGGCTGCGGCGTCGTGGTCGGCCCCGGCGTCGAGTGGAAGACGACGGCGACCGACAACATTCTGATCAGCAAGGCGACGCCCGGCGTCCCGTTCGTCACCCACATGGGCGCGGCGTGGGATCGCAGCGGTGACGTCGCCGACGCCGCCGCGTGGACGAAGCGGGTCGAAGACATGGCGCGCCTGGTCGCGGCGCCGGTCCGCATCACGCTGTCGGCGTCGCGCCAGGCGGCGGGCGCCGCGCCGGCGGGGGGCAGCGACACCTGGGCGCGACGCGCGGCCGACGCGGTCATGACCGCGCACCCCGGTACGCTCACCGATCGCTGGCACTACGACACGGGCCTGGTGCTCTACGGCATCCAGGACGTCGGGCGGCGCACGGGCGACCGCCGCTATCTCGACTACGTCAAGGCGACCATCGACAAGCTGATCGACGCCGACGGCACCACCATCAAGGGCTACGCGCCCGAAGAGGCCACGCTCGACGACATCAACATGGGCAAGGTGCTGTTCGCGCTGTACGCCGCGACCGCCGACCCGGTCGACAAGGAACGCTATCGCAAGGTGCTGCACCTGCTGCGCGCGCAGCTCGACACCCAGCCGCGCACCGGCGACGGCGGCTTCTGGCACAAGAAGATCTACCCGCACCAGATGTGGGCGGACGGCGCGTACATGGCGGCGCCGTTCCTGGCGAAGTACGCGGCGGTGTTCGCGCAGCCGGCGGCGCTGGACGACGCCGCCAAGCAGATCCTGCTCGCCGAGTCGCACCTGCGCGACGCGAAGACCGGCCTGCTCTTCCACGGCTGGGACGAGCGCAAGGCCGAGCGCTGGGCCAATCCGAAGACCGGCACGTCGCCGCAGTTCTGGGGGCGCGCCGTCGGCTGGTACGCGATGGCCGTCGCCGACGTGCTGGCCGAGATGCCCGCGAGCCACCACAAGCGCGCCGAGCGTGCTGGCGGTGCTGCGCCGGCTGGCGGCCGCGATCGCCGCCGTGCAGGACAAGACCACCGGCGTCTGGTGGCAGGTGCTCGACGCACCAGCCCGTCCCGGCAACTATCGCGAGGCGTCCGCATCGGCGATGTTCGTCTACATGCTGAGCAAGGGGGTCAAGGCCGGCTGGCTCGACGCCAAGACGTACGGCCCCGTCGCCGCGCTCGGCTATGCCGGCGTCCTCAACCAGTTCGTCGAGGAGAAAGACCAGCGCGTGCGACTCAACAACGTGTGCAAGGTCGCCGGGCTGGGCGGCAAGCCGTATCGCGACGGCAGCTACGACTACTACGTCGGCACCGAGGTGGTCGCCGACGATCCCAAGGGCGTCGGCGCGTTCATCCTCGCCGCGGCGGAGCGGAGCTAGCGATGCGGCGGCGCCCGACGCTCCTGCCGTTCCTGATCCTGCTCGGCGCTGCCAGCGACGCCGGCCTCGGCGGCGCCGCGCTGGCCGCGCCGGCGCGCCGCACCACACCCGCCGTCTACGACGTGCGCACGTTCGGCGCCACGCCCGACGGCAAGACCAAGGCCACGGACGCGATCCGCAAGGCGATCGCGGCGGCGGCCACAAATGGCGGCGGCACCATCCTGTTCGCCGGGGGCGTGTTCCTGACCGGCCCCATCCACCTCAAGAGCAACATCACGCTGAACATCGACGCCGGCGCGGTGCTGAGGTTCTCGAGCGACTTCGACGACTACCTGCCCATGGTGCGCATGCGCTGGGAAGGGACCGAGGTCGTGAACTTCTCGCCGCTCATCTACGGCGACTACGTCGAGAACGTCGCGATCACGGGGCGCGGCCTGATCGACGGCGGCGGCGAGCCGTGGTGGGACAACTTCCGCAAGCTCCAGGCCGAGCACAAACGCACCGGCGCGTACCCGAAGGATTCGAAGTGGCAGAAGGAGTTCGCGCGGCTCAACACCGACCGCGCCGACTGGCCCGACGATCGCCGCATGCTGGAGATGGGCTTCCTGCGCCCTCCCCTCATCCAGATCCTGAACTGCCGCAACCTGTCGATCACCGATCTCACGCTCAAGAACCCGCCGTTCTGGACGATCAACCCCGTCTACTGCGACGGCGTCACCGTGCGCGGCGTGACCATCGATAACCCCAACGATTCGCCCAACACCGACGGCATCAACCCCGAATCGTCGCGCAACGTCCACATCTCCGACTCCCACATCAACTCCGGCGACGACTGCATCACGATCAAGTCGGGGCGCGACCGGCAGGGGCGGCGCATCGGCCGCCCGTCCGAAAACATCACGATCACCAACTGCACGATGTTGCACGGCCACGGCGGCGTCGCCATCGGCAGCGAGATGTCCGGCGGCGTGCGCCGGGTCGCGATCTCGAACTGCGTGTTTCAGGGGACGGAGCGCGGCATCCGCATCAAGTCGACGCGCGGCCGCGGCGGCGCGGTCGAAGACGTGCGCGTCAGCAACATCGTCATGCGCGACATCAAGCAGGAAGCGATCACGCTCAACAGCTTCTACACGGACGTGCCGGTCGAGCCGGTCTCGGAGCGGACGCCGCGCTTCCGCAACATCCGCATCTCCGGCGTCACCGCGCACGCGGACCAGGCCGGGACGCTGCTGGGGCTGGAGGAGGCACGCCTGGACGACGTCACGCTGACCGACATCGACATCGTCGCGAACACGGGCTTCGTCATCAAGAACGCCAACCACGTGACGCTGCGTTCGGTCCGCATCCACACGCAAACCGGGCCCGCGATCATCACCGAACGAAGCAACGACGTGCGCCTGTTCGACGTCGGCACGCTGGCGCCGCACGCCGGCACGCCTGCGGTCGAGATGATCAACGTCAAGCACGCCTTCGTGCAGGGTTGCTTCGCGCCGCCCGGCAGCGAAGGCTTCCTGTCCATCCGCGGCCGCGACACGCAGTCGATCATCATCGGCGAAAACGACCTCGCCGACGCGCGCGCGCCGGTGGTGATCGGCAAGGACGTCGAGCCACGCGCGGTACAGATACGACGCTAGGACCCAGCGTGTTAACGTCGACGGCGCCGCCGTGGACGACATCGACGAGATTCGCGCGCGTGTGCTGTCCCACTACCCCGGATGGGAGACCGCGACCATCACGCGCATCAACTCCGGGCTCATCAATCGCAGCTTCCTGCTGACCCGCGCCGGCGCCGGGCCGGTGATGCGCGGGGTGCTGCAGGGGGTGAGCAAGATCTTCTCGCCCGCGATTCACGACAACATCGCGGCGATCACGGCGCGGCTGGCCGAGCACGGTCTGGCGACGCCGCGCCTGCTGCCGACCACGCGCCGGGGCGCTGTACCTGGACGCGGGCGAACGCGGCATCTGGCGCCTCCAGACGTACGTCGACGGCGTCGCGTTCGACGTCGTCGGCAGCGCCGCGCAGGCGCGCGCCGCCGGCGAGCTCGTCGGCCGATTCCATCGCGCGCTCGACGGCTTCTCGTACAGCTTCGTCAACCCGCGCGCCGGGGTGCACGACACGCCCGCGCACCTGCGCCGCCTGAACGATGCCGTGGCCGCGCACGCCGGCCATCGCCTGGCGGCCGCCGTGCGCCCGCTCGCCGACGCCATCGACGCTGGTGCCGCCGCGCTGCCGCCGCTGCCCGCGCTGGCGCCGCGCGTCTGCCACGGCGATTCTGAAGTTCAACAACATCCTGTTCGCGGGGCGGCAGCCGCCCGACGACACGCGCGCCGTGTGCCTCATCGACCTCGACACCTGCGGGCCGCAGTCGCTCGCCTACGAGCTGGGCGACGCGTGGCGGTCGTGGTGCAACCGCGCCGGCGAGGACGACGTCGACGCGCGCCTGGACCTCGACGTGTTTCGCGCGTCGCTGGACGGTTATCTCGCCGGGCTCGGCCGCCCGCTGGCCGCCGACGAGCGCAGCGGCCTGTTGCTCGGCGTCGAATGGATCAGCCTGGAGCTGGCCGCGCGCTTCGCGGCCGACGCGCTCGCGGAGTCGTATTTCGGCTGGGACGCGACGCGCTTCCCGGGCCGCGGCGAGCACAACCTGGTGCGCGCGCGCGGCCAGTGGTCGCTGCACCAGGCGCTGCTCGCCAGCCGCGCGGCGCGCGCCGCCCTGCTCGCATCATGAAGCGGGCGGGCGCGGCGGCGGCCCTGCGTGGCGCTGGCGCTCGCGTCGGCCGCCTGCGCGTCACGGCGGCCACCACGCTCCGGCGCGCAGCCCACGCGCAACCTGATCGAATTCACGGCAGCTCATCTACCGGGGACCGGTTCAGCGAACGTCTGCCCGGACGCCCGCCTCAAGATCACGTTCCAAGGCCCCGTCGCGCTCGGGACGTCGGGTGCGATCCGCGTCTTCGCCACCGCGAACCCGGGCACGCCCGCCGCGACGGTCGATCTCGCCGCCACCACCCACAGCGACGTCATCGGCGGCCGCCGGTTCGCGCTCAACCGCCCGGTGTCCGTCGACGACGGCGGGCGCGAGGTCACGATCGTGCTTCCCACCGCCGCGCTCGCGCCGGGCGGCAGCTACTTCGTCACCGTCGACGACGGGACATTCTTCGATGAGCGCGGCAACTCGTACGGCGCGGTGAGCCGGGCCGAAGGCGTGGCGGTTCTCGACGCGGGCGGCGCGCCCCGCCGCCGGCCTGTTGACCGTCGCGGCCGCCGGCGGCGGTGACTTCTGCACCGTCCAGGGAGCGGTCGACGCCGTGCCCGCCGGCAACACGGCGCCCGTGACGATCGCCATCAAGCCCGGCCGTTACCACGAGATCGTGCTCATCGCCGGCAAGAGCAACATCCACCTCTCCGGCGGCGACCGCCGCAACACGGTGATCGCGTACGCCAACAATGACAAGTTGCAGGCGGGCGGCGGCCCGAAGCTACGCGCGCTGGTCAGCATCGAAAACGCCGCCGACGTCACCGTCGAGAACCTGACGCTCAGAAACCTGACGCCGGAGGGCGGCGGCCCGGCCGAAGCGCTGCGCGTCGAGCCCGGCGACCGCGTCATCGTGCGCCACGTCGACCTGCTGAGCCGCCACGACACGCTGCTGCTGACCGGGCGCGTCTACGTCAGCGAGTCCACCATCGAGGGCAACGTCGACTTCGTCGGCGGCCAGGGCATCGCGTTCTTCGAGCGCTGCGAGCTGAAGACCGTCGGCCACCCCGGCACCATCGTCCAGCCACGCAACCCCGCCAATCGCCTGGGCTTCGTCTTCTACGACTGCATGTTCACCGCCGACGCCGGCATCACCGGCAGCTTCCTGGCGCGCGTCGACGCGGCGCGATTCCCCGCTAGCCAGGTCGCGTTCATCTTCTGCATGCTGGGACCGCACCTCGACCCCGCGGGCTGGCTGGTCACACCGGCCGATACGTTCACGGGTGAGCTTCGTCTGTGGGAGTACGACAACCGCGGCCTCGACACACCGTACCTCAACCGGACCGGCAGACACCCCGCCGCGCGCTTGCTCACTGCTGCCGCGGCGGACAAGCTACGCAACAAGGTAAACGTGCTGGGCGGCTGGAATCCCGGCACGGTAAATGCTCCGAAGTAAGGGATGGCCAAGCTGCACACCACGCCGCACAACACGCTGCGTTCGCTCGTAGCCGCGATTGCGATCACTGCCGTGGCGGCGGCGAGCGGCGGCTGCGCGACGACGACGACGACCAGCCAGAGCTGGGGCGGCGGCCAGCCGCTGCCGCCCGTTTATCAGGGCGGCTCTGGCCACACCGGACGCGTCGAGTGGATCCAGGAGACCGTCCAGCGCCAGCAGGGAGACCCCGCCGGGGGTGCGGTCGCCGGCGCCGTCATCGGCGGCATCATCGGCAGCGTGCTGACCCGCGGCCGCGGCCCCGGCGCATTCTTCGGCGCTGCCCACGGCGCGATGATCGGCGCGAACGCGAGCTCCGGCTACGCCGAGCGCCGCATGTACCAGATCGTCGTGCGCTTCGACGACGGCAACGCGTGGTCATTCTTCTACGAAGGCTACCCGCCGTTCGCGGTCGGCCAGCCGGTGCAGATAACGCCGCAGGGCCTGGCGCCCCTGTAGCCGCCAGCGCTAGACGTTGAAGCCGAAGTAGGCGCGGGCGTTTCCGAAGCAGACGTCTTCGACCAGCTTGCCCAGCAGCGCGCGCTCGGGCGGCAGCCGCCCCGCCTCGACGTCGTTGCCGAGCAGGTTGCACAGCAGCCGGCGGAAGTAGTCGTGTCGCGAGTACGACAGGAAGCTGCGCGAATCGGTCAGCATGCCGACGAAGCGCGACAGCAGGCCCATGTTCGACAGCGCGTTCATCTGCTTCTCCATGCCGTCGAGCTGATCCAGGAACCACCACGCGCTGCCGAACTGCATCTTGCCCGGCACCGAGCCGTCCTGGAACGAACCGATGATCGTCGTCAGCAGCTCGTTGTCGCGCGGGTTCAGGTTGTAGACGATGGTCTTGGCCAGGTGGCCCTCGGCGTCCAGGCGATCGAGGAACCGCGCCAGCGCCTCACCCTGCGGGTAATCGCCGACGGCGTCGTAGCCGGTGTCTGGGCCGAGGGAGCGCATCGCGCGCGTGCTGGTGTTGCGCATGGCGCCGAGGTGGAACTGCTGCACCCAGCCGCGCCGCTGATCCATCACCGCGAAGTCGTAGCAGAGCGCGGCGCGCAGCTTTTCGATCTGCTCCGGCGCCAGCGGCTTGCCGGCGCGCGCCGCGGCGAACGCGGCGGCAGCCTCGGCGTCGGTGTAAGGCGCCGCGTAGATTCGCTCCAGGCCGTGGTCAGACGCGCGGCAACCGCGCTCGTGAAAGAAGGCGTGACGCTCGGCGATGGCGTCGCGAAAGCGCGCGAGGTCGGGGATGTCGATGTCGGCGGCGGCGGCCAGCTTGTCGATCCACTTGTTCCACCCCGCGGGGTCGTGCAGCGCCAGCGCCTTGTCCGGACGCCACGTCGGCAGCAGCTTGGTGGCGGCGGCGGTGTTGGCCGCGTGGCGCCGGTGCGGCTCCAGGTCATCGATCGGATCGTCGGTGCTGCACACGACGCGCACGCCGAACTGCTTCAGCATCCCCTGCGCCGTGAACTCGCGCTCGGCCAGCTTCTGGTTGCAGTGCTCGAAGATCTCGGCGGCGGTGTCGGGGCCCAGCAGCTTGCCGCGCACGCCGAACGGGAACGCCAGCTCCAGGTGCGTCCAGTGGTAGAGCGGGTTGCGCAGCGTCTGCGGCACGACCGACGCCCACGCCGCGAACTTCTCCGCGTCGGACGCGTCGCCGGTGATCAGCCGTTCGGGGATCCCGGCGGCGCGCATCGCGCGCCACTTGTAGTGGTCGCCGTCCAGCCAGATCTCGGTCAGCGACCGCCAGCGATGGTCGTCCGCGATCTGATGCGGCGACAGGTGGCAGTGATAGTCGATGATCGGCTGCCGCCGCGCGAAGCCCTGGTACAGGTCGACAGCCGTCTTGCTGTCCAGCAGGAAATCCTCGTCGAGAAAGCGTTTCATGCGCCCTTGCCTTTGCCTTTGCTACCTCAGTTGCAATTTTCAGTCACGCCGAGCGCGCGCGCAGCGCGGCTCAGAACGAGAAGCCGACGCCGGCGTTCACGTCCAGGTTCAGCGTGAAGTTGGGCGCCGCCACCTGTGCGTTGCTCGACAGCACCAGCCCGAGGCTCGGGGTCAGCCGATAGACGAAGCCACCGCCGACCTGCCCCAGCAGCGGCCCCGCCGCCACCGAATCGACGCACGTCTGGTTGCGCGTGGCGCCGCAGTCATTGAGGTTCGAGAACGTGACGACGTGGCGAATCTGCCCGCCGCCGACGCCCGCCGAGACGAACGGGCGGAAGTCGCCCGACCCCATGAACCAGCTGGCCTTGGCCAGCACCGCCAGCGCCGCTGGCACCGGGCTGTAGGTGCGGCCGGACTCGGCGTATTCGGTCGGCCCGCTGACCAGCTGGAAGCGCCCCTGCAGCGACACCATGAAACCGGGCGCCAGCCAGTAGCCGACCTCGGGCGCGATGTGGCCGATGAGCGCGCCCGACACCGTCCCGGCCACGGGCGTGTCGGCGTTCACCTCGCCGTTGCCCGACGTGTAGCCGACACCGCTGCCCACCAGCAGGCTGACGAAGAACTTCCCGACCTCGTCGTCGTCGTCCTCGTCGGGCTGCCGCTCCTCCGCCTTCTTCTCGATGGCTGCCGCGGTCTTCGACGACGACCGCGCCGTCGCCGCGAACGAGAATCACGAGCGGCCGCTCCTCGGTGCCACGCGACGCGACCGGCTCCCCCGCGTCGTCCTGCGCTTCCATGTAGTACGAAACCGACGAGCCCGTCGTCGCGTGGTCCGGGATCTCGGCGCGATACGCGCCGCCGCCCACCGGCTCCATCTCACGCCCGAGGAAATCTGACGTCCCCTGTGGCCGGTACGCGAGCACCAGCTTCTTGAACTTCAGCGACTCCTCGACGGTGACCGTGACGACGACGCTGGCCCCCTGCTTGACCTCGCTGACCGTGTGGTAGCTGAAGCCCGCCGACGACGGCGCCGGCACACGCGTCGCCGTGTCCGCGTCGCGCGCCGGTGCCTTCTTCGTCGCCGCCGCGGCGCCCGCCCCGTCGTCACCGCCACCCGCCACCGCCCCGCCGCCGGCCGCCTTCACGTCGGCGAACACCTCTTCCACATCGGGCGTCGACACCGACCTGGTGACGGTGATGTTCGGCTCGATGGCCAGCGCCTTCGCGAACTGCTTGCTGCCGAGCTCGTGGTTCTTGAAGCCGCGCACGATCACCACGCCCATGTGGATGTGCGTGCGCGCGGCGATCGGGTGCTGCTCCAGCCCCGCGCTCTGACAGAGATCGAGCGCGCGCTTGAGCAACTCGCGCGCCTTCTCGAACTCGCGCTTGTCGATCGCCGCCAGCGCCTCGCGGTTGAGCTGCGTGACCTTCTCGGTCACATCGCCCCCCTGTGCCCGCGCCGCCGGATGCACCAGCGCCGACGCGAACGCCGCCAGCGCCAACATCACCGAGACACGCACAATCCTTCGGGAAAACATGCCTTCCCGTGAGTGTTCGTGCCGCGGCCGGACGGCTCATCGGCCGCGCCGCTCGACGCGAAACGCCCTCTTAGAACGCGACTTCGACGCCGCCCAGCAACGACACGAACCCGACACCCCAGATCGCGACATCCCGCGGCACACCGTTGTCGATGAACGTGACGATCGGACGTTGCATCCGCGTGCTGCCGCCAATCAGGTCGAAGCGTACCCCCCAGCGCGGGGCCAGGCGGATGTGTCCTGACACGCGGCCGTAGGCCGCCAGTCCCACCGCCTGGTCGATGAACCCCCGCGCGGGCGGCCGCGGCACGCCGACGGCACGCGCGATCGTGGCCATCGCGCCCGCCCCCAGCTCGACGCGCACCGGCCCCGTCGTGCGCGGCGCCAGCACGAGACCGCCGCCCGCCAGCCACACCGAAACATCCGCGTCGTCGGTGGCCGTCGACAGGCGATCGGTGCCGAAGGGCGCGGCCGCGCGCAGCTCCACACCAAGCGGGCCGATGACGCGCACGCGCAGCGCGGCCGCCACGGTGGCGAACGGCGCCAGGGCTCCGGTGCTGGCGACCACGCCCGACGACACGCCGAGCGTGCTGCGCGGCTCGATCGGCCGCGGCGCCACCGGCGGCGGCATGACCTCCGGCGGCGGTGGCCTGGGACCGGCGCCCGCCAGTCCAAGGCTCACGCGCAGGAACTCGACCGTGCGCAGCGACAGCACGGACTCCATCGCCGGGCTGCTCTCGATCTCCAGCTCCTGGCGCAGCGCGATCCGGTCGGTCCCCTCCTCGGCGACCCAGAACTCTGTCCGGCGACCGTCGGCGACGACCACGCCGCGCGCCCCCGCTGTCAGCGCGTTGCGGACCATGTCTTCGATCGCCACGGTCGGGTTGATGAGCGCGCGCGCGACCTCCAGCCCCATCGCCTCCAGCTCGGCGGCAAGCCGCGCCGCCAATGCATCGTCGTCGGTGATCGACAGCAACACAACGCGCGGGTGCGCGGTGTCGGCGGCCTGCGCGCGCGCCGCGGGCGGACGCATCACGGCCACCACCGCCAGCAAGCAGAGGAAGAAAATCTGAAACCGCGCGCCGCCGCGCGGACGGATCACTGACCTTCGGCTGCGCGTGCCTTGCTGGCGTGCGGTCCGTGCGGGAAGCGCTTGAGGTAACTGGCGGCGGCGTCGCGTGCGCCAACATTGTCGCCCGCCTTGAGTCGCGAATCCAGCAGCAGGCCGGCGGCTTCCATGGCCACGGGGCCGCTCGAGAACCGCTTCAAGTAGACATCGAACCAGCCCGCTGCCGCCGCGTAGTCCTTGCGACCATCGAACGCGAGGCGCCCCAGGAAGAAGACCGGCTGGTCGGCGCTGGGGAACCGGCGCCGCGCCGCCTGGTAGGCGCTCTCGGCGTGCGAGAAGTCTTTGGCGTAGCGCGCGACGTTGCCCAGCCTGACCAGGTCGTCCGCGCCGAGCCGGGCGCAGTAGTTGTCCCAGCCCGCGCTCACGGCCGCGGCCAGCGCCTCTTTGTACTGGTGTCGCGACTCGAACGTGCGCCAGTCGTCGTCGAGCTGGGCGAGCTTGGTCGGCGCCGCGCGCCGCGTGCGCGCATTGCCGCCGCGACGTTCCTCGCGCACGGGGGCCGCCGTCTCGGTCACGACGACGGCGGGTTCAGCCTCGGCCTCGGCAGGCTGGGCTGCCTCGGCAGCGGCCGGAGTCGGCGTCGCCGGCTCGGGCGCGTTCGCGTCGTCGATGGTCGCGGCCGGCTCGGCGGCGGCGGCGTTGACCCGCAGCCGCTGCCCGGTCGTCAGCGGCGTCCCCTGCTTGAGCCCGGGGCCCGTCACGGTGACCGAACCTTCACGCATGGTCACGGTCAGCGTCTGCTCGCGCGAATCCCAGCCCGCGGCGAACCGCGTGCCGGTGACGTGAATCTGGTAGCGCCCGGCGCGCACCTGCCAGCGCGTCTTCGCCCGGTGAACGACCGAGACCTCGACGGTCCCCTCGTCGACCGCCACGGTCGCGCCCTGGTTGTCGACGTCATCGACGTGCGCCTGCGCGCGCGGCGGCAGCGTGACCTGCGACCCGTCGGAGAAACGCAACGACAGCGCGCTCGACTCGGGCGCCGCCAGCTTCTGGCCGACCGCCCCGGTGTTCCCGGCGCTGCTCACGCCGTCGACGGCGAACGACACCGGCTGCACCTGCATCACATAAAAGGCGATCCCGGCCGCGCAGCACGCCATCGCGCCGGCCATCGACCAGCGCCACACCGCGCGTGCGGGCTGCCGTTTTTCGTCCAGCGCGGCCAGCCGCGCCTGGATCTCAGGCAGCAGCTGTCGGCGGCGGGCGTCCGTCTGGACGGTCCGCGCCACGTCGCGCATCAGGTTCTCTAGCTCGTTCATGACTCGTCGACCCCCCAACGTCCCCCGTTTTGCAGCCGCTCACGCAGCGCAGGATGATCCTTCGCGGCATCGACGAACCGGCGCTCTGCGCGCGCGAGCCGTCGCTTGACCGTAGCCAGCGACACGCGACAAGCGGCCGCCACCTCGGTCAACTGCATTTCGGAGATGAAGCGCAACGAGAACGCCATGCGTTCGTCGTCGGGCAATGTATCGAGCACGCGATACGTGGCGCGTACGGCCTCGTGCGTCTCGCCCTGAGGTCCATGCACCGGCACCTCGGGGACCTCTTCGGGCGCCAGGAAGCGGATCCAGCGCCACCGCCGCCGCCTGCGAATCCGCCCGCGCGCCGTGAACACGGCCAGCGTGGCGATCCAGCTGCGCAGCGCGGACGCGTCCTTCAGGCTGCGGATGCCCTCGAACACGCCGACGAACACGTCCTGGATGACGTCCGAGATCTCGGAGTCGATCCCGAGCGCGCCGGCGACCAGGCGTTCGACCAGGGGTTCGTACCGTTGCACCAACACGGTGCGCGCGGCGCGATCGCCGCGATGAAGCGCCGCGACCAGCTCGGCATCGTCCGTATAGACGACCGCGCCAGCAGGCACTGAATGCGCACCAGGACGCATCTCGCGGGGCAACGCCATCGCTACGCTCATATTAGCACCGCTCGATTTGTCTCCGCTGGGCCCAAAAAGGGCTCACGCCCGACGAAGATGAAACAAAGGTCGTACAAAGTACGAGCAAGACACGACCGCAAACGCCAGCTGGGACACCGCATCAACCCCGCGAGCCGTGATACTGTGTCCGAGGAGCCTCGCCGTGAACTCGACTCGAAGCCGGGGTGTAGCGGTGTTGATGGCGCTGACACTGGCCCTGCTGCTGCCCGCCACACCTGTGACGGCGGCGCCGCCGTCGCCCGAGGAGAAGACCCGAGCGCGCGAGCACTACCAGAAGGGCCTGACCCACTACGACATCAAGGAGTACAGCGAGGCGCTGGCGGAATTTAAGAACGCGTATCGCGTCGTCCAGGACCCGGCGTTCCTGTTCAACATCGCGCAGTGCTACCGCAAGCTCGGCCAGGACGTCGAAGCGCTCGACTACTACCGCAACTACCTGCGGCGCTTCCCCACCGCTCCCAACCGCGGCGAGGTCGAACGGCGAATTCAGGAGATCGAACGCGAGCTGGCGGTGAAGGCGCCGGCGGCCGGCGCGCCGCCACCCGCTGTCGAGCCGTCTCCCTCGCGCCCGCCGCCGGGACCGGTCACGCCGCTGGCGCCGCCGCCGGCGGCCAGCGCGCCGCCACCGGTGCTGCCCGCGCCGCCGACCGCCGCCACGACCGCGCCGCCACCGGCCGCCGTCGTGACCGCGTCGCCCGCCGCCGGCGGCGGTGACGTCGGCGACGAGCCCGCCTTCTACCAGCGCTGGTGGTTCTGGACCGGTGTCGGCGCCGTGGTCGCCGCCGCGGTCGTGACCGGCATCGCCGTCGCGACGCGGGGCGAGGTCGGCGATTGCCTTGGCATCTCGCCGTGCCGCACGGTGGGAGATTGATGCGGCTGGTCCAATTGGCTCGCGTCGCGTTCGTGGCCGCGGTCGCCCTGGCGGTGGCGTGCAGCCCGACGAACAACGGCACGACGATGGTGGTGCGCGTCGACACCGACCTCGCCGTACCGTCGGCGCTGAACCGCATCGAGATCCAGGTGACGCCGGAGCGTGGCGGACAGACGACGGACAGCTTCACGATCGGCAGCCGCGCGGCGCTGCCGGCGACGCTGGCCATCCGTCCCAGCGGATCGCCGTCGTTCAACATCGACGTCACCGCGCGCGGGCTGCTCGGCGGCACAAGCGTCGTCACCCAGACCGCGACCGTGCCGTTTTTCCCGGGCGAGGCGCGCGAGATCACCTTGTTCCTGTCGCAGGCCTGCGCCACGGCCATGCCGTGCACGACGCCGGGCCAGGTCTGCATCGCGGGTGGAACCTGCGTCGCCAAGACGCAGGTCGCGCAGCCGATTCCGTACATGGCGGACGCGGGACGAGACGGACCGCGTGACGGCGGCAGCGACGGCGGTGGGCTCGACGTCCGCGGCCGCGACGCGCGCGACAACCCCGCGCAGTGGGTCGCGGTGTCGCCGGCGTTCCCGTCGCCCACCGCGACGCTGAACGGCGTGTGGCCGATCGACAACGCGAACGTCTGGGTCGTCGGCTACGTCCAGCCGCGCGGCTCGCCGCGCGCTTCTCGCAGGGACAATGGATCGACACCACGCTGCCCGCGGGCACGCCGACGCTGTACGGCGTGTGGGCGTCGAGCGCGTCGGACGTGTGGGCGGTGGGCGTGGCGGGGACGGTGTTGCACTTCGACGGCGACCGCTGGTCGCCGGTGTCGATCAGCGGCCCGGCGCCGACGCAGGTGCTGTCCGGCGTCTGGGGCACGCCCGACGGCGGCGACGTCTGGGTCGTTGGCGCCGGCGGCATCGTGCTGCACGGAACGAAGTCCGGCCTCAGCCCCGAGACATCGACCATCACCGCCGACCTGACCAGCGTGTGGGGCGTCGGCAACAGCGAGGTCTGGGCGGTCGGCTCGCGCGGGACAGCGATCAGGCGCAACGCGACCGGTGGAACGTGGGCGGCGCAGAACCACGGGCTCACGCAGAGCATCCTCTACGGCGTCTGGCTGTCGAGCCGCACCGACGTGTGGGCCGTGGGCGACCGCGTGACCTTGCACTACGACGGCAGCGGCTGGGTTTCGGTCTCCAACCCGCTCGAGATCGCCATCAGCGTGTGGGGCAGCGCCGACGACGACGTCTGGGCGGTGGGCCGCCCGGTGGCGGCGACGGGCACGCCGTTCATCTCTCGCTTCAACGGCGTCGGTTGGGTGCCGGCCACCGCCCCGACGACCACGCCGCTGCAGGCGGTGCGCGGGTCGTCGTTTGGCAACGTGTGGGCCGTCGGCAACGGCGGCGTTGTCATGCGCCTGCAATAGACCGCTGCGCTGTGCGAGACCGCTGCGCTGTGCGGAAAGGTGTTCCTTGACGACGATCTTTGCAACGCCCTAACCTCGTAACGTGACCTGTAAAAGCTTTCTTACGATCGTGGTGTGTCTGGCGGGTGGCGCGAGTGGATTGACGGGGTGCGGACAGGGCGGCACCAGCGACGGCGCCTTCCTCGCCGAGATCGCACGCCGGCAGCTGGTGAGTGGCGCGGGCGGTGAGGAATTGCTGGAAGCGGTGGGGACCGCGGGCTTTGGCGGCAGCTCGGCCGCTGGCTCGGGCGGCAGCGGCGCGAGCGCTTCGGGCGGTACGGGCGCGGGCGGCATCGGCGCGTTCGGCGGCTCCGGCGCCACCGGCGCGACCGGCGGGACTGGCGCGACCGGCGGGGCGGAGCGACGGGCGGGATTGGCGCGACCGGCGGCACGATCGGCGGCTGCACACGACCGGCTGCGCGCCGCCGATCAACCCCTGTTACACCAACACCTGCAACCCGGCTACCGGGATATGCGAGATCAGCTACGCCGACGGCATCGTCTGCGACGACGGCAACCAGTGCACGTCGGGCGAAAAGTGCCAGAGCGGCGTCTGCGGCGGCGGTACACCGCGAACCTGCGCGCCTCCGGACCAGTGCCACGACGCCGGCACGTGCACGAACGGCGTCTGCTCCAATCCGCCCAAGCCGAACGGCACGGCGTGCAACGATCAGAACGCCTGCACGCAGACCGATACCTGCCAGAGCGGGACATGCAGCGGCGGCAACCCCGTGACCTGCGCGGCGATCGATCAGTGCCACGACGTCGGCACCTGCAACACGGCGACCGGCGCGTGTTCGACGCCGATCAAGACCAACGGCACGGCGTGCAACGATCAGAACGCTTGCACGCGGACCGACACCTGCCAGAACGGCGCGTGCGCCGGCGGCAACCCCGTCGTCTGCGCGGCGCCCGATCAGTGCCACGACGTCGGCACCTGTAACCCGTCGACGGGGACGTGTTCGAACCCCAACAAGATCAACGGCGCGCTGTGCAACGACTCGCGCGTGTGCACGATGGGTGACCGGTGCGTGGAAGGCATCTGCACGGGGACCGTGACGTGCCCGGCGATCGACCAGTGTCACGTCGCCGGCGACGTGCGACGCGCTCGGCGCCTGCACCGCGCCGCTCAAGCCAAACGGCTCGCCGTGCAACGACACCAGCCTGTGCACGTCGCAGGACGCGTGCACGAACGGCATCTGCAAGGGGACGACCACCGTCACCTGCACCGCCTCCGATCAGTGCCACGACCCGGGCGTCTGCAACGACAACACCGGCCAGTGCAGCAACCCCGTCAAGCCGACCGGCAGCACGTGCAACGACAGCATGCCGTGCACGTACGGCGACGCGTGCAACGCCGCCGGCGCGTGCGCCGGCACGGCCGTCGTCTGCGCCAGCGACGAGCTCACGATCCGCGAGTGCGACGGCACGGCGACGTGCAAGATCACGCCGCGGCCGGGCGCCGAGTGCGACGACGGCAATCCCTGCACGACGGGCGACGTGCGGCGCGGCGACGGGACGTGCGCCGGCACGCCGTACACGTGCGACGTGACCGCGTGTCTGTCCGCCGCCGCCTGCGACGGCAAGGGCGGCTGCGTCCCCACGGCGAAGCCGGACGGCACGGCGTGCGACGCGGATCAGAGCAAGTGCACGCCGCACGATCGCTGCCAGGGCGGCGTGTGCGTCCGCGATCCCATCCCGGTGGCGTGCGTGAAGCGCGACTGCTTCACGGTGGCGTGCAATGCCACGACCGGAAACTGCGACTACCAGCCGACGTCGGGTGACGCGTGCGGTGTCACCGGCTGCTTCAGCACGGGCACCTGCTCGAACGGCGTCTGCTCGGGCGTCCCCCGGGACTGCTCGTCGCTCGACGGCGCGTGCACTGTCGGCATCTGCGACGCGCGCACGGGCGGCTGCGCGGCCGAGCACAAGTCCAACGGCTCGTCCTGCGATCCGGGCGGCATGTGCGTGACGGGCGCGGTGTGCGCGTTCGGCATCTGCGAGCTGGCGCCCGCGACCTGCCCGCCGCCGACCGGATCGTGCAAGGTCCCGGCCTGCCAGCCCTCCAGCGGCGCGTGTTACGAGATGAACCTGCTGCCGGGGACCACCTGCGATCCCAAGACCAGCTGCATGACCGCCGGCCTGTGCAACGCGCAAGGGTTCTGCATCGGCTCGCCGGCGCCCAACGGCGAGAGCTGCACGCTGCCGGGCGGCGCCATCGGCCTGTGTGTCACAGGCTCGTGTGTCACCACCGACGCGCCCGACGCCGGCGTCGTGCCTGATGCCGGGGGCAGCGACGCCTCGCGCACACCGCGGGAGGCCGAGGGTTGCGGCTGCGACGTCGTGCCTGCGCGCGGCGGTGTCACGGCTGTGGTCGCGCTGCTGCTCGCGCTGGCCGCGGTGGCGTGGCGGCGGCGCCCGACGCCCAAACAGAAGCAGACGCGCATCCGTCGGACACGATAGGCTGGACGCATATGCGAAAGCACTCCGGCCTCCTCGGAATCATCATGGCGCTGGTCCTCGTCGGGACCTGCCGCTGCTCGGGCAGCTCGTCGACACCGGGAACGGGCGGCAGCGGTGGCGGTGGCAACGCCAGCGGCGGCGATCGGCGGCAGCGGCGCCGCGGCGGGCGCCGCCGGCAGCGGCACGGCAGGTAACGGCACCGCAGGCACCGGCACAGCGGGCAACGGCACGGCGGGCACCGGCACGGCGGGCAGCGGCACCGCGGGCAGCGGCACCGCAGGTAGCGGCACCGCAGGGTCAACCGGCAGCGGCGGCGCGGCGCGGGCGGCACGACCGGCGCGGGCGGCGGCGGCAATCCGTGCACGACCGCGCTGCTGTGCGACGACTTCGAGAGCTACACCACCGGACAACCGCCGGGCGGCAACTGGACCCGCACCATGAGCTCGGGCGCCACGATCGCCATCGACACGGCGCAGTTCCGATCGGGATCGAAGTCGGTCAAGGTGACGACGCCCGCCGGCACCAGCGGCAGCCGGACCGCATACATCCGCACCGCGGCCGCGGCTGTCTTCCCCGCCGCGCAGAGCGGCTTCTACGGCCGCATGATGTTCCGGCTGGAATCGGCGCCGACGGCGTCGGTCCACTGGACCTTCGTCCAGGGCAGCGGCCTCATCGCCGGGCAGACCTACCACGCGCTGTATCGCTACGGCGGCCAGGTTCCCGTCATGCAGGGCAGCACGTTCGTCGGCAGCCAGCTGATGGCCAACTACGAGACGCCCGACTCGTACAACGGGACGGGCCCCGGCAGCGACTGCTGGAAACACTCCAACAAGACCGTCGTGCCGGTGGGCGCGTGGTCGTGCGCCGAGTGGCAGTTCGACGGCCCCACGAACACGATGCGCTTCTGGCTGGACGGCGCCGCGGTCGACACGCTGACCGTCATGACGACGGGCTCGGGCTGCGTCAACCAGCCCGCGACCTACCAGTGGACCGCGCCCAACTTCGATCGCCTGGACCTCGGCTGGGAGTCGTACCAGGCCGACAGCGCGCGCACGATGTGGATCGACGACGTCGCCATCTCGCGCACCCGCGTCGGCTGCCCGGCGCCCTAGAGCCGCACACCCTCGCTTCGCGAGGGAGCGGCTAGCGAAAGTCGGTCAGGTGGCGGCGGCCGCGCTTGCGCGGGTCGTCGTGCGCCTGCTGGCACTCGACGCACAGCTCGACGTAGGGCATCAGCTCCAGGCGCTTGGCGGAGATCGGCTCCTCGCATTCGGCGCACAGGCCGAAGCTGTCGTCGTCGATGCGTGCCAGCGCCGCGGTCACGCGCGCGAGCACGGCCGAGCGGTTGCGGTTGCGTGACGACGCGATCGTCTGCGACATCTCGGTCAGCGGCTGCGCGTCCTCGTCGCTCCCCACCGCGGTGGCGTCGTCGCGCCCCGGTTCGATCTCGATGTCCCCCTCGCTGAGGATCTCCGCCTTCAGCTCGAGCAGGCGCTTGCGGTAGCGCTCGCGGGCGGCGCCGTCCATTTTAGATGCCACTAATCGCGTCGAGCGCAGGCGGGCTTTGCCCGCCGGAGCTCATCGCGGGAGGGTTTGGGAACCCTCTCAGGGTTCCCATCTCAGAGTTCCGACGTGGCGCCGCTGGTGCCGAACGCCGTCAGCTCCATCGTGAACGGCTTGTCGACACCCTGCGATCGCACCGTGCCCGACAGCGGCACCGCCGGGTGCGCCCACGAATCGGCGACGCTGCGCCACGGGCCCCACTGCGCGTCGGTGCGCGCCTTGAAACAACCGTCGAAGCGCCCGGCGGGAACCGCCGTCGCCTCCTGCGGCAGCCCCTGCCACGAGATCAGCAGCGACGACACCGCGCCCCGGTAGGTCGACTGCATCATCGAGATCATCGGCGGCGGTATCTCGTTCACGTTGCCGCTGGTGTCCTTCATCTTCACCGCGCGGATCTCGACCTGATTCGGGTCCATGCGGCTGCCGAACGCGACCAGCATCTTCGTGATCATGCGGCCGCGTGTAGCTCTCATTCACCGATTCCAGCCAGACCGCGTCCCCGTCTTGCCCGACGATCTTCTGCGTCATGAACGACGGCTGGCCCTTGTCGTCGATCATCTTGTATTGCGTCCACTGTCCGACCGCGAACGGCATGGGCGCGAACATCCCGGGCGCCGGCGGCGGCATCGCAGCCGAGCCGGGCTGGAGCATCGCGACGCGCCGATCGATGTCGGCCTTGGCCGCCGGATCGATCGACGGCCCGCAGGCCAACGATGTGACGGCGACAGCAACAGCGACGGTGGCAGCGAGCGACAACGAGTGAGGACGCATTCGTGCGATGGTGCCCAATCGAGACGACCGGATCAAGGGCATGATCGAACCGACGCCGAGATACGAATCGACGGACGCAGCCGCGCAGCCGCGACCGGACGCAGGCCCCGACGAACGTTACGTCCCCAACCGCGAACGCGCCGGGATCGCGCTGTGCCTTTCGGGCGGCGGCTTTCGCGCGACGCTGTTCCACCTGGGCGCGCTCCGCCGCCTCAACGAGACCGGTGTGCTCGCGCAAGCTCGACACGATCTCGTCGGTGTCGGGCGGCAGCATCATGGCTGCCTTCCTGGCGACGGGCGTGCGCTGGCCCCTGTCGGCGCCGACGCCGGCGCCGATCCCGCCCGACGTCTGGGAGCGCGACGTCGCGCAGCCGGTGCGGCGGTTCGCGGCGCGCAACCTGCGCACGCCCGCGATGCTCGGGCGCCTGCTGGCCCCCTGGGATACGTCCGCGGGCGTGCGCGCGCTGATGCGCGGCTACGCGCGCGCGCTGCCGCCCGACGCGACGCTGGCGTCGCTGCCCGAACACCCGCGCTTCGTGTTCTGCGCGACCGACCTCTACTTCGGCGTCAACTTCGTCTTCGAACGCGAGCGCGCGCGGCGACTACCGCCTCGGCTACCTGTCGCCGCCGCCCGCCGACTGGCACGTGGCGCGCGCCGTCGCGGCGTCGTCGTGTTTCCCGCCCGTCTTCAACCCGCTGCCGATCGACGTCCCCGCCGCCAGCTTCAAGCGCGGGCGCTGGGAATCACCGGCGGCGCCCGAAGACGTGCGGCTGTCCGACGGCGGCCTGTACGACAACCTGGGCCTCGAGCCGGTGTGGAAGAACCACCGCGTCGTGCTGGTGTCGGACGGCGGCGCGGTGTTCGGCAGCGCGTCCGACGGCGGCCTGCTGCAACGCCTGCGACGTTACGTCGACATCCTGGATCACCAGGCGCTGGCGCTGCGCAAGCGGTGGCTGATCTCGAACTTCGTCGACCGCGTCATGTCGGGCGCGTACTGGGGAATCGGCAGCGCGACCAGCAGCTTCGCCGCCGGCGGCATCGGTTATTCCAAGCAGCTCGCCCGCGAGGTCATCGCGGCCGTACGCACCGATCTGGACGCGTTCTCCGACGTCGAGGCCGCGGTGCTGGAGAACCACGGCTACGCGCTGGCGGCGTCGGCGCTGCGCACGCACGTTCGCGACCTGGCCATGCCCGACGCGCCGCCGCCGGTCCTGCCCTACCCCGAATGGGCGGACGAGACCGCCGTCCGCATCGCGCTCGAAGACAGCTGGCGCGTCCGCTTGCTCGGGCGGCGCTACTACCTGCGCTACGGCGTCGCCGGCGTGCCGCAGGATCGAGCACGCGAACGTCGCCTTCGTGAAACACGGATCGACGGCTCGCCGCCAGCGCGGTGACGGTGTCGAAGAAGTCCAGCTCGAAGCGCGCCTGCGTCTGCAGCCAGAACCCCTGTCTGCCCTCGATGCGCGGCCCTTCCCACTGCGTGCGCTTGTACTCGGGCGACGACGGCCCGAAGACGTAGGCGATGTAGCGGATGCCGACCGAACGACAGGTAGCTCGCGAAGGCCTCCGGGCCCTGGAAAGCCGGTGGGACCACCGCGCGGGCCGATGACGCCGGGATGGTCGAAGTTGTAGATGCGGTTCCGCCGCCCATCGAGATAGAAGGTGTGGTCCAGCGTGGCGAGGATGGGCTCGCCCGCGGGCACGCTCGCCTGGAGCCGGCGATAGAAGTCGCTCCAGGTCTGACCGTCGGTTTGGCCGGCGCCGCGCGGTCGAACAGCTGCGCGGCGGCGTCGATGCGCTGGCTGTAGAGCTCGAGGATCTTCTCGTTGGCGCCGAGCATCTGCATGCCGACGGCGACCGCTGCGAAGGCGGTCGCCGCCAGCGCGGCGTGCACGCGGCCCGCGCGCGCGCCTTCGCGAAACGTGCGCAGCACCGAGGCCAGGCAGAAGGCGAGCGGTGAAGGCGAACATGTAGCGCAGGATGCTCTCGGCATCGGCGAACGTTCGGAAGTAATGCATCATCAGAACGAAGGCGAACACGGTGGCCAGCAGGAAGGCGTGCAGCGCGCGCGTCCGCCGCACGAACGGGAGCATGGCGGCGGCCAGGAACAGCAGCGAGATGCTGGTGACGGGCTTGAACCGGAACAGCAACCACAGCATCCACTTGAGCTCGTCGGCGAAGGGGACCATGCCCACGACGCCGAAGGCCCGGTTCACGTTGCCGTTCATCAGCGGGTAGAACGCCGTGCGCGTGGTGGCGAACGCCAGCGCGCACCACGGCAGCAAGAAGGCGATGGTCGCCGCCCCGGCCATGGCGCCCTGGCGCAGCCAGGCCGACGCTCGCTCCGCCCGAGATACGCGGCGCGTAGCAGGTAGAACAACGCCACGAAGCCCGCGGCCGCGGCGATGTAGTTCTGGCGCTGCGTGCAGATCGCCGGCGGCGAACAGACCGACGATGCACGGACGTTCGCGCGCGCCGGGCGTTACGACGAAGCTCGAATCGTCGAACAGGCGGAACAGCGCCAGGAACAGCGTGCACGCCCGTCATCTGCCCGCCCAGGTTGTGGCGCCTCGTAGGGGAGCGTGAGCGAGCAACAGCCCCGCGGCGAGGATGGCGGCGCGCACCGTGCGGCGCGAGCCCGGCGCGATAGCTGGTCAGCGAGGCCGAGCGTCAGCAGGAGCGGCGATGCCGTTGTCCGGAGATGTGGATGCGATCGCGATCGCTGAACGCGAGCACCATCGCCTGCAGCAGGCTGGCGCCGCCGTAGCTCGCGATGCGCCGGTACGAAAACGGTTCGTAGAGCGTGCCGGAGTCGAGGAACTGACTGCACGAACGACGCGGTACGCCATGTTGTCGTCCCACGACGTTGAACGTGGTGTCGGTGACGGAGAAGCAGTACTGCAGCGCCGCCATCGCCCACAGCAGCGCGATGCTCGCCGCAGTAACATCAGCGGCGGGCGCCGGGCCAGGAGCTCGGCGACGGCTGCGCGCGCGCCAGCGCCGGTGCCAGCGCCGGCCGGTTCGCCGGCCGCCCGCCGCGCAACCACAGGCCCGGCTTCGAGGAACGGCCCCGCCGCCGCCCAGATCAATATCGGTCGGGTATCGATGACCAGCCGTGGCGCACGCCAGCACGCCGAAAACGGCGAGCGTGACGCGCCATCGCCGACGGTGCCGTCGAAAGCCCAGCCGAGACGCCGCCGATCGCCGAGCGCGATGCTGAACGAGCCGCCCCCAGGCGACGAAAGAGCCCCAAGAGCAGCAGGCCCCACAGCGCGGCGGACAGGCTGCGCGTGATCGTGGGCGCAGCGCGGCGCAAACGGCGAAGCCCGCCAGCCAGACGGCGGCGGGCCCGAACGCGCCGATCTTGGCGAGCAGCCGGCTGCGCTTGCTGGTCTCGGGTGATTCACTCGAACTGATGGTTGGCCACGGACTCCTAGCATTCCCGTGGCGGGAACCGTCGATCACGGAACGCGAGCGGGAGGAGGAGGACCGCAAGTTGGCCGGGATCTATCGGTCGCGGGTCTGCGGCGCGGACCTCAGCCGGCGATTCTCGCGTTCCAGCCGCTCGATGCGCTTGCCCTGCTCCACGACGCGCTTCTCCAGCGCCTGGATCGCGGCCAGCGCGACGCCGTGCGCGTCGATGGCGTTGTACGTCCGATCGTCGTCGCCCAGACCGAAGCTGGCGCGGAAGTCCTGCGCCATCGGTCCCATGTGGCGCACCTCGGCGGGCTCGGCGGTATAGCTCCAGGTGGAGATCGGCAGCTTGCTGACCTTGTCGAGCACGGCATCGGTGTCGGCGGGCGTGATGTTCTTCTTCCTGTTGCGATCGCTGATGCACAGCGGAGCGCAGCCCTGTGGACAGGTGGGCTGGTCGGCCGTCGGCGTGTGGCACGTCGGCGCGCGGCCGCGACCGGCCCCTGGTCCTGGCAGCACAGCTGCCCGGCGGCGCAGCACGTGCTGCCGCAGCAAGCCGAGCCCGCCTGACAGAGGACGTTCCCGGCGCACGGCGCCTGCGTGCACGTGCTGTCGGCGCAGAACGGCGTGTTGCCTTCGCAGCGCTTGTTGCAGCCGCCGCAGTTGAACGGATCGTTCGCCGTGTTCACGCACGCGCCGTTGCAGCAGTCGCGCCCGACGATGCAGTCGATGGCCGCGCACGAGCGGCTGCCGCCCGCGCCCGCGGCGCCCGCCCGCGCTGCCGCCGCGTCCTGCTGCGCCCGCGGCGCCGCCACCTGCGCCACCTCGTCCCGCTGCGCCACCGCCGGCGCCCGCGACACCCGTCGCGCCACCGGCCCCACCTCGTCCCGCCGCACCGGCCGCGCCCGCGACGCCGGTCGTGCCGCTGGCGCCGCCGCGCCCCGCGGCCCCGCCACCGGTGCCGCTCGCACCCGCGACGCCGGTCATCCCGCCCGTGCCGGCGACACCGGTCGTGCCGGCAGCGCCCGCCACGCCGGTCGTGCCCGCAGCGCCCGTCCCGCCTCCGCGCCCGCCGCCTGCCATCGAATCCGTGGCGCCGTCGTTACCGGGGCCAGCGGGGCTGACGCCTCCGCACGCGCCGAGCGCCGCCACGAACACCAACGCCACAACCCGTCCGAACCACGTGCGATCCATGGTTTGCATGCAGACAGCATCCGACGTGCCACGCCGCACACCAACTATCCGCCGCCTTCAGGCCTGCTTGACGCGGGAAGATTGAGGTACGCCTGCCCCGAGGTATCAGAAATTCGATATCGAAGCGCGGCGCTGCGGCGGCCGAGTCGACGCAGAGCTGGCGCGCAAGTTGCTGCCGTCGGGCGCGTGCGCATCCTCGTCTACGGCATTCTGGCGGCGTTTGTAGGCTTCGGATGCAGCTCGACGCCGGGCGATCCTGACGGCGGCGGCGGAGCGGGCGGCGGCGGGGCTTCATCGAGCCGCGGCGGCTCGGGTGGCGATGGCGTCGCGGGGGCCAGCGGCGGCGCCGGGGGCTCGGCCGGCGCCGGCGGCGCGGGCGCGGGAGGAGGAGGCGGCGCCGGCGGCACGGCGGGCCAGACCGGATCCGGGGGAAGCGCGGGGCGCGGCGGAAGCGGAGGCCGCAGTGGCAACGGAGGCGGTGGTGGAAGTACAGGCGGTGGCGGCAGCGCAGGCCGCGGCGGCAGCGGAGGCCAGGGTATCGCGTGCGGCGGCGGCCGATGCGCGGTCGGCGAGATGTGTTGCTCCGACATCATGGGCAACGGCATGTGCGCCACTCCGCCGGCCGTGTGCATCGGAGGACCAGCCACATGCAGCGCCCAGCAGGTCTGCACCGGCGGATTGTTCTGCGACATGAACCAGCCCCGCCGGTGCCTCGCGAGCGCCGTCGGCGGCATCTGCATCGAGACGCCCACCGTGTGCGCGCGAAACTATCAGCCCGTCTGCGGCTGCGACGGCGTCACCTACGGCAACGACTGCGAGCGGCGGCGCGCGCACGCCCAGCTCGATCACGAGGGCGAGTGCGCGGCCGCCGACGGCGGCCGTCGCGATTAGCCGGCGCGCTAACCGCGCTGCTTGCGCACCCACTCCTTGAGCGTGATCGGCCGGATCCCCCAGCGCGCTTCCAGCGACGGGATGTCGGCGGAGTAGCCGACGGCGTCGAACCACTCGAGCATGAGCGCGAAGTCCTCGCTGTTCTGGCGGACCGCCGCGATCGGGATCTGCTGGAACGTCACCGGCTTCCCGGTCAGCTCGCTGAGCGCCGCCGCCGCCTCCGGCATCGTCGCCGCGTCGCCCGCGATGTCGATCTCGGCGCCCTTGAACTTGTCCGCCTCGGCCAGCGCCTTCGCGCCAAACTTGCCGACGTCGTCGACGGCGACCATCTGCAGCTTGGTCTCCGGCTTGAGCGTCGTGGTCACCTTGTCGCCGTTCAGGAACCACGGCGTCGGCAGGTTCTCCATGAAGAACACCGGCCGCAGGATGACGTGCGACGGAAAGCCGAGCTGCTTGATCGTCTGCTCGACGCGGATCTTGTTCTCGAAGTGCGGGATGCCGGTCTTCTTGTGCGCCGAACCGACCGACGAATACACGAAGTGCTGCACGCCCTTGTCGCGCGCGATCTTCGCGATGCGCTTCCCCTGCTCCTCTTCCTTCTCGACGCCCGCTTCCCAGGTGTTCTGGACGGCGAACACACCCCACACGCCGGTGAGCGCGCGCTCCAGCGACGCGGCGTCGTCCAGATCGCCCGTGACCACCTCGGCGCCGAGCGCCGCGGCCGCTTTCGCCGGCTCGCTGTCCGGCTTGCGCGTCATCGCGCGCAGCTTGAACCCGCCCTGCTTCGCCAGGTGGCGCAGTGTCGCGCCGCCCTGCTTGCCGGTCGCACCCGTTATCAGAACCACCTTGTCGTTCGCCATGAGGGGCCTCCTGGATCGTTCAAATGGATTGCTTGACGCGGCGCAAAGCTAGCACTCGGTGTGCGCGCTGCAAGACGCCTGAGGTTGCGGCAAAGCCAACCCGGTTGGCCGCGCGCGATGAGACGTCGCGACGTTCCGGGCGTATCGTGTGGTGCGTGACTTGCTTGGGAGTGGGCGCGATGGCGGGGAGCAGGCGCGCGGGGCTGGTCGCCATCGTCACCGTGGCCGTGGGCGCGACGGCGGCCGCGTGCACCGGCTCGCTGGCGCCAGGCGTGTGCAGCGACGGCACCTGTGGATCGCAGAGGACGTTCACCAAGACCTTCCAGCAGAACTTCGACCGGGATCTGGATGTGCTGTTCGTCATCGACGACACCGATGCGATCGCGCCGTGGGCGGACAACCTGCGCGCGGGGTACCCCGCCATGGCCTATCTGCTCGAGACCCTGCCGCACGGCGCCCCCGATATGCACGTCGGCTTCGTGCGCGCGTCGCGCTGCGCGCCGCAGACCCGCGCCCGCGACTGTGGCGTCACGGCGCCCTCTTCGTTCCTGATCAACGAGTTTTGCGGCGCCACCTCGAACTTCGCCGGGAGCTTCGCCGACACCTTCACCTGCATGGCGGACTTCGGCACGCAGGCGTGCGCGAGCGCGCAGCCATTCTGGGCGGTGCGCGACGTCCTCGCCCAACCGCCGCCCGCGGCCTGGGACGGGTTCCTGCGCGCGAGCGCCCTGCTGCACATCGTCTTCATCGCAGGTCGCGACGACGCGACAGATGTGAGCCCCTTGGAGCTGGCCGCGCTGGTGAAGGGGTTGAAAGCCGACCCAGGCAGCCAGGTCCTGGTTTCCGTCATCGGTCCTGTCGGAGCCCCGCGCCTCACCGAGCTCGCGCAGCAGTTCGGCGGCAAGGGCCTGACGACCGAGCTGGCGGGCGATCCGGCCGTGGCGCTGCGCCCGCTCACCCAGACCCTCTCCGACATCATCGACCCCGCGTGCATCGTGGGCGTGCTCGACGTCGATCCGGTGACGCCCGGTCTGCAAGCCGATTGCACGTTCGTGGACACCGTCGCGCGCGACGAGATGGAGACAACCACGGTGCTGCCCGCCTGCGACACCGCGATGCCACCTTGCTGGCGGCTGACCGAGTGGCAGACCGGCGCCTGCGTGGTGGCCGACATCGACCGCGGCGCCGACTGGTGCCCGGCGGCCCGGACCGCCACACGCATCGAGTGCCTCAGCGCTACGAAGTAGCCGCGCGCGACGCCGCCGCCTGCACCAGCAGATCGTCCAGCTTGGCCAGCAGCTCGGTGTTGCCGTGCTGGCTGTAGCCGGCGAGCTTGCGTTCGAAGTCGGGGATGCGCTCCAGGAACGCGCCCAGGCGTTCCGCGGTCAGCTGCGTCGGCGGCGACGCCGTAGCCTTCGGCTTCCAGGTAGCGCGCGTTCAGCACCTGCTCGAACTGGCCGCCGACCGGGATGGCCAGCATCGGGCGGCGCAGGTAGACGGCCTCGCCCATCAGCGTGAAGCCGCTGTTGGCGATCACGCCGTGCGCCGTGCGCAGGTCGTCGATGAAGCCGGCCTCGCTGAACGGGCGGTAGCGCAGGTTGCCCTCGACGACCTCCTCCTTGATGTCGCGGCGCAGGCCGTAGATGCGGCACTCGCGCCCCGTGCCGGCGAGCAACTCGGGCAGCGCCGCGTTCGACGTCGACGTCTGGTAGACGAGCAGGTGATCGCCCTGGCCGCGTTCGGCGGCCAGGATCTGCGGCCGCAGGATCGGCGGCGCCAGCGTCGTGCGCGCCTTGCGCACCTGCGGGTAGAAGAACGTCGTGATCAGGTAGTGAAACGCGCCCGCGACCTTGGGCTTGATCACCGTCTTGGCCATGCGAAACGCTGACTCGTGCCCGGCCAGGATCTCGGGCGCGTGCGTGCAGCGCGTGAGCATCTGGATGTTGTCGACGGACAGCACCGGCACCATGTGGTTCTTGCCGAACAGGTAGCTCCAGCTCTCGAAGTCGGAGATCACGACGTCGGGCGCGAACTTCTCGGCCACATCGAAATACGTCGCGACGTTCTTGGGCATGCCGGTGATCGCGCCCTTGAGGTTCGCCATCAGCGTCCGGAAGCTCTGCACCTCGTTGTCTTCGTAGACGATGCTCAGGCCCCAGATCTTGCGCACCGACAGCCGCTCGCTGGCGCGCTTGACCAGGTAATCGTGCGCGCGCCCCGACACCACGACCTGGACGTCGTGGTTCTTCGTCAGGTGATCGAGGATGACTCCCGAGCGCATCGCATGGCCCATGCCTTCGCCGACGACGCCGTACAGGATTCGCATGCCCCGGGACTTTATCGCGTGCGCTACATTTAGGGGATGCAGCGTCAGCAACTGCTGTTGCTCTACACCGCGAACTCCAGCCCCGACAGCGCGGTCGGCGCGTGGTCGTTCTTCGACGGCACCGGGCGCGACCACCACATGGCCGGCGACGCGGACGCGCCGCCCTACCCGTCGGTGGTCGCCGCCATGCGCGACGGCTGGCGGGTGATCCAGGTCCCCGCGCTGCTGCCGGCCGCGCCGGGCGCCGAGCACGACACCGCGTTCCTCAAATACGAGTTCGTGCTCGAGAAGATGATCGAAGTCGACGGCCGAGGGGGGCGCTAGCCATGACGACCCTCCCCTTGCTCGACAGCAAGCAGATGGCGGCGTTCGTCGCCGACGGCTTCCTGCGCTTCGACGGCATCGTGCCGCCGGCCGAATGCGCGGCCGTGCTGGCGGAGCTGGCGGGCGGCGGACCGCCGTCGCCGTTCGGCGCCACGCCCGGCACCGACGCCGCGACCTGGCCCGGTCAGCCGCTGTCCGCGCTGTTCGGCGTCGTCGCCCGCGGTGTCCGCGATGCTGCGCCTGCCGAAGGTCGCCGGGATCATCGACAGCCTGCTCGGCCCGGACCCGATCTACGATCACCACTACACGCACGTCATCGCCGCCGCGCAACGCTGGAGCCAGCCATGGCACGCGGACGCCATCCTGGACCCGCGGCGCCACGCGTTCGACATCCAGCTGTTCTTCTTCCCGCACGATACGCCCCGCCAGATGGGCGGGACGATGGTCCTCCCCGGCAGCCACCTGCGGCGGATCAACGAAGCGGCGATCGCGCGCTACCAGAACTTCGTCGGCCAGCTGGCGATGGCCTGCCCCGCCGGCTCGCTGCTGGTCTGCCACCACGGCATCTGGCACGGCGGCCAGCCCAACCTGACCGAGCGCGCGCGCACCATGTTCAAGCTGCGCCTGTGTCCGCGACGGCCGCAGAAGCGCACCTGGGACACCAGCGACATCGACGACCCGGCGGTCGCACGCACGCTGCAACGCGACCACGGCTGGTACGGCCACGAGCTCCGCCTGGAGCTCGTCAACCGCATCCGCCTGTGGCGCCACCTGACCGGCGACGCGCGCTTCGACATCGACTACTGGCTGACGCGCATCGAAGAAGCCGGCTAGCGGCGCTGACCGGCTAGCAGGCTACCAGGGCAGGACCTGCCCGTTGGCGTGCCAGAACGTGCCGGTCGACTCCATGTTGAGCTGGTCGATGCGCTCGACGAGCTGCTTGGCGGCGTCGGCGGGATCGACGTTGCCGCTCCCCTCGGTCATCTCCGTGCGCACGTAGCCCGGGTGCAGGATCGCCACGGCGATCCCCGCCGGCGCGAGATCGCGCGCCAGCGACATGCCGGCGGCGTTCAGCGCCGCCTTGGACATGCGGTAGGCGTAGTAGCCGCCCGAACCGTTGTCGCCGATCGATCCCATGCGGCTGGTCATCAGCGCGATCTTGCCGCCACGGCGTACGTTGCGGCGCAGCGCCTTGACCACGCGCAACGCGCCGATGGCGTTCACCTCCAGGAGCTCGCGCACCTCACCAAGATCGACGTCGTCCAGTCCACCGCCGCGCAGCACGCCGGCGTTGCACACGAGCTCGTCCAGCGCCACGCCTTCGAGGCGACGCGCGAGCCCAGCCACCGCCGCGTCCGACGTGATGTCGACGTCGGCCTCGACGCGCACGCCCAGCGCGTCCAGCTCGCGCGACGACTTCCGGCAGGCGGCGATGACGTCGCGGCCGCCTTCTTTCAGCCGCCGCGCCAGCGCCAGACCGATGCCGCGATTTGCTCCCGTGACCAGCGCCAGCTTTGCCATGCGGCAAAGCTTAGACACGCCTCAGAAAATGACCACCATCGTGCCGATGTCGACTTCCTCGAACCAGGTCGCGATGTCGGGCGCGTGCATGACGACGCAGCCGAACGACAGCCGCGCGCCTCCCTTCGGCGCCTCCCACTCTTCTGCCCAGCCGTGAAAGCCGATGCCGCTGCCCAGCGGCGTGGTCTGCGGCGTCAGCTTGCGCTCGCTCCACGCGGCGGCGATCGTCGCCGCGGTCGCCGCGTCGATGATGCCGCCGCCAAGCCCCCACGCGGCGTCGGCCGCGCCCGGGTAGTTGATCTTGATCCAGTAGCCGCCGAAGTACTCCGCGCTCGGGCCGTCGAACTTTCCCTTCAGCTTGTCGACGACGAAGTAGATCCCCTTGGGCGTTCGCTGGTCGCCCTCGCGGCGTTTCTGGCCGGCGGCCTGCCCCAGCCCGATCTCGACGTCGCGCCGCACGCGCCCGTCGACGCGGACCTGCATGCGGAAGCGTTGCTGGTCGATCAGCACCAGCTGCTTCTCCGCCGCCGGATCGGGCAGCCGGGCGTGCGCGCGGACGAACGCGCCGGCGTCGGGCTCGCGCTGGCCGCCCGACAGGATGTCGAACTGCAGGTCGCCGTTGCCCGCCGCGCCGATGACGGCGCCGCGCCGCACGATCTGCCCGACGCGCACGTCGACGCGCGACAGCCGCCCGTAGTGCGAGCGCACGCGCCGCTTCTCGTACCCGTCGAGCACGATGTGCTCGACCACGACCACCGGCCGCGCCGCGACGACCTTGCCGGTGGCGGCGGCCGTCACGGCCCCGCCCTCGCCTGTGGGAGACGCGAACCCGTCCGCGACCGGGTACGGGTTCGCCACCCAGCGATCGAACGACGACGCGCCCGGCGCCGCCGCGGGTGACAGCGCCGCGGCGGCCGCGGTCAGCGCCCACGCCGCGGCCCGGACAGCCGTCACCGGTTGCGCGTACCGACCGACTTCGCGGTCTTGCCCGTGGCGGCGGGCGCGGCGCCGCCGCGCTTGTTGCCTTGCGCGTACAGCCGCCGCAGCTTCTTCTCCGCCGCCGACGCGCCGCCGCCGTCGCCGCCCGCGTCGTCGAGATCCGTCGGCGCCTCGGGCTCGGGCTTGGGCGCCATCGCCTTCACCCACTCCAGGCACTGCTTCTCGGTGAACGTCGCTTCCTTGCGATCGAACTTCAGCGTCTCGAACGCGTACTGGGAGTACTCCTCGTCGGTCAACCGCCCGCGCTCGTGCGTCTTCGCCATGATCCGGTGGATGTACTTGTCCCACTGGGCCAGCGGCGCGCCGTGGCAGTACTGGATGTAGCGCCGCTTCGGGTTGGGCATGATCGACGAGAAGAACGCCGCCTCCAGCGGCGTCAGCTCCGCCGGCTTCTTGCCGAAGTAGTGCCGCGTCGCCGCGCCGATGCCGTAGATGCGCGGCCCGAACTCGATGGCGTTGAAGTAGAGCTCCAGGATGCGTTCCTTGGGGAGGATCTGCTCCAGGTACCAGACGAGGAAAAGCTCCTGCACCTTGCGCGACAGCGTCTTCTCTTTGGTCAGCAGGACGTTCTTCGTCATCTGCATGGTGATCGACGACGCGCCCAGCCTGAACCCGCCGCGCTGCAGGTTGCGGCGCAGCGCGCTCTTGAACTCGGAGCTGACCCAGCCGCGGTGCTTGAAGAAGCCGTTGTCCTCCGTGGTCATGATCGATCCCGGCAGATGCGGCGAGATCTCCTCGTAGGGGACGAAGTCCGGGTTGTCGGGGCCGACGATCACCGACATCACGTCCGGCTCCGACCCGGGCGGCGCGCCCAGCTTCTTCGGCACCTCGACGTTGACCAGCAGCGATTCCTTGCCGGCCAGCGCCAGCACCTCGGGCGGCGCCTTCAGCACCTTGCAGCCGTCGATGCCGATCTTGCCCGTCAGCTCCAGCGCCTCGAGGTTCGCGTAGTCGATCTTGGCGCCGACGTCGGCGGCGAAGGTCCCCTGCAGCACGAACCCCTGCAGGCGCGGCAGCAGCGCCGGCGGGACGCTGGCCAGCAGCTTCGCGCACGACACCTTGGGGACCGTGAACGGCGATCTCGATCTTCGGGACGACGTCCAGCGTCTTGCCGTTGGTGAACTTGAAGGTGCCCGACGGCATCGCAAAGCTGCCCGCGAGCCGCGCCGTGACGTCGCGGACGCGCGCCTCCGCGCGCTCCAGCTCCAGGCGGCGCGTGAACGGATACGCGGTCCCCTTCATCGTCAGCCCGACGGAGACGTTCTCGATCGGCTCGGCGGCCAGCGCGTCGCTGTGCAGCGACAGCCCGACGACCGCCAGCTCGCCGCCGAAGCGAATCGCTTCGCCGGTCCACGCGAGATCCAGCGCCGCGTCCAGCGTCGTGTTGTCGGGTGACAGCACCGAGCGCGGCAACACGTCCTTGATGCGTCCGAGCGAGAACTGCTCGGCGCGCAGCGCCAGCGTCCCCTTCCCCGCCTCGAGATCCGCGCGCCCCTTCGCCGTCCACAGCGTCTCCTGCGCGCCGCCGTAGCTGCCGCGCAGATCGATGACCAGCCCGCCTTGCGGCCCGGGCACGCCCGACGGCGGCGGCGCGATGACGCCGGTGATGCCGGTCAGCGACAGCGACGGCAGCGGCGACGCGCGCCCCGCGTTGATCCGCAGCGCCGGCACGCCGGTGGGGCGCAACCCGACGAGCGCCGTCTGCACGTCGATCTCGTCGGCGCCGAAGCTGGGCCCGGCGCCGCCGTCGCCGATCGCCAGCTGGCCGCGCACCGCCCGCAGGCGCAGCATGAACTTCACCCCGGGCCGCAGCTCGCCGTCGAACGAGCCGACCGCCACCGACAGGTGCTTGTCCTCGTCGCGCGCTTCCAGCTTCGCGTCTTCGATGACGATGTCGGGCAGCTTGGCGGCGCTCGCGCCTGCCGAGGCGCCGCCGCCGCTGTCGGCCGCCGGCTTGTCCGCCTTGTCCGCGACGGCGTCGGCGTCTTTGGCCCCTTCTTCTTGCCGCCGCGCAGGCCGTCGATGATGTCGCTGACGTTGTCGTCGTCGCCGCCCTTGACCGCGGCGATGCGCAGCCCCTCGATGCGGATCGGCCCGCGCCCGCCCAGCGCCACCATCAGCGGCACGCGGATGTGGCGCATCGTCATCAGCGGCGGCTTGCCCGGCGCGCCCGCGATCGACACGTCGTCGAGCACGATGGCGCCGAACCCGCCGCGCCCGCGCCCGACCGTCACCGGCTTTCCGAGCTTCGCGCTCGCCTTGCTGGCGAACACGCTCGCCGCGATCGTGCCCGCGGCCATCACGTAGACCATCGTCAGCAGGACGACGACGCCGCCGGCTATCGTCCAGCGCGGGTGCGCCCGGACCCAGGCGCGGATCCGCTGGGCGCGGCCCTCCGGTCGCGCGCCAAAACCAGTCGGGGGACCGGGGCGTCCTGGCTGGCCTGGCGACAGCACAACCTGCGAATACTATCCGACTTGCCGCCCGAAGATCCGCACGAAGATCCGCACGAACGGCGTGACCCCCACCCCAACCCCCACCCCCGCCCACGATCGCGCGCCGGGCATCCCGAAAGCCACTACGCCAGCTCTGCCGCGCCGCTATGCGGCCCGCAGAGCTTCGAGATCGCCGGTATCTGTCGCGTGCGTCGTCAGCTCGCGCGCCAGGTTGCGGCGCGCGTGGTAGAGCCGCGACATCACCGTTCCCAGCGGGCAGTCGGTCTCGGTGGCGATCGTGGCGTATGACTCGCCCTCCAGATCGCACAGGCGCAGCGCCTCGCCGTGCACGCTCGACAGGCGCGCCATCGCGCCGCGAACGACGATGGCGGTCTCGGCGCGCGCGTAGATCCGTTCCGGCGTTTCGGTGACGGTCTGCTGATCGCTGGCGGCGTGCATGCGATCTTCGTCGACGCCGAGGTTCGTGGGCATCGCGACCGCCGAGCGGCGCCGGCGGCGATCCAGCGCGGCGTTGACGGCGATGCGGTGCAACCAGGTCGTGAACGCCGCGCGCCCCTCGAAGCGGCCCAGGTGGCGCCAGACCTTGATCATCGCGTCCTGCACGGCGTCCTCCGCCTCGTCGACGTCGCCCAGCACGCGCATCGCGAGCGCGAGCAACCTCGGGCGCGCCGCCGGCCAGCAGTCGTTCCAGGGCGTCGGTCTTCCCGGACTGGGCGGCGGCGATCAATTCCCCGAAATCGTCGTTCGGCGGGGCGCTTTCCGGGGGCGACGAAACCGCCTCTCGGGGTTGGGGCGTTTTTGCTTGGTGGAGCTGGCTGGTGTCGCGAGTCGGGCGCATCGGTCAACCTCCGTCGGGAGGTAGTGCAACCGGGGGGCCGCGCTTCTGTGGCCCACGACACGGCGTCTCTGCTCGCTCTCTAACTGCTACCATTCCACCTACATGAGTGGCGTTGACCCGATTCGCGGCTTTCTTGCCGCTGTGCGGCGACGCCTCATCTTGCGGACGGGTTTGACGACGGCGGGCTACGGCACGGCGCTGCTGGGTGTCGGCCTGGCGCTGCTCGCGCTCGCGGCGGCGGCGACCGGCCCCGCGTCGTTCTGGCCCATCGTCACGGCGAGCGTGCTGGGCACGGCCGCGGTGGCCATCCTCGCGTGGGGCGTCTGGCTGCCGTCGCGCGCGCTGCGCAAGGATCGGACGGCGGCGCGCCAGGCAGGCGTGCTGCTGCCGGCGATGGCCAGCGATCTGCTGTCCGCCGTCGAGCTGGCCGAGCCGCGCGAGCCGGATCCGCGCGCGGCCTCCGTGTCCGCGGGCCTGGTGCAGGCGTTTCAAGACTACGTCGGGCGTTCGGTGGCGCCGGTCGATGCGCGGCAGCTGGTGTCGCTGCGCCCGGCCGTGCGCGCGCTGGCCACCGCGCTCGTCGCGGTCGCGGCGCTGGCCGCGGGCGCCTGGTGGTCGCCGAAGTTCGCGCATGGCCTGCGCACGTTGATCCACCGGCCGTCGCTGTTCGAAGGCGCCGCGGTGTCGACGGTGCCGCTGGTCGGCGACGTGCGCATCACCTACAGCTATCCCGGCTACACCGGCCTGCCGCCGCGCACCGTCGAGGGCTCGACCGGCGACATCGCCGCCGTCAAGGGGACGCGCGTGCGCATCGAAACCCACCCGCTGCGCAACGCGCGCCGGGCGCTGCTGCTGCTCGGCGAACACGGCGAGAAGGGCGAGGTCGCGGCGAAGCTGACCGGCGATCTGCTGGTCGCCGAGCTGACGGTGTCGGAAGACGCGAGCTACCGGTTCTGGCTGCAGCCGACCTTCGGCCGCGCGGTGCGCGAGGCGCGCAGCCACCACCTGACCTCCGAGGCCGACGGCGCGCCGCGCGTCGAGATCCTGGGCCCGGCGGACCGGCTGGAGCTGGCGACGCCGCGGCCGATCGAGATCGGCTATTCCGCCAGCGACGACTTCGGCCTGGGCATCGTCGAGCTGGTCACGCGCGCCGGCGAACGTCCCGAGCAGCGGACGCTGCTGCGCGACGGCAGCGGCGGGCGCACGGTGCAGGGGCGCACGTTGTGGGATCCGGCGACGGCCGGGCTGAGCGGCGCCGAGCGGATCTCGTATCGCATCGAGGCGCGCGATCGCGACGACGTCTCGGGCGGCCCGAACGGCAAGCCGGGCTCGTCGCGCACGCTGTACGTCATCATCCAGAACCCGCACGAGAGCCTGGAGGATCGGCTGGAGCGGCAGCGCGAGCTGCTGGAGAAGCTGATCGGCGATCTCGGCGGACCGCATCGAGAAGGGCGGGACATCCCAGGGCCAGGGTCAGGGCGAGGCGGTGAGCGTCCCCGAACGGCTGGCGATCTACACGGCGATGCACGACGCCGAGGACGCGCACCTCGGCTTGCTCGGCCAGCTCATCGACGAGGATCGGCGCAACGGCACCATGGGCAAGGTGCTGCGCGCGGCGCTCGGGGGGATCGCCGATCGCCTGGAGAAGCTGCTGCGCGAGGAGGGGCAGGCGCTGGCGGCGCTCAAGGGCAAGGCGACGGGCAACCTGTCGCGGCTGGAGGCGATCTCCGCGCGCCACGTCACCGAGCTGGAGAACGACGTGTTGCTGCTGGACGATCTGATCGGGCGGCAGCGGCTGGAGGATCTGGCCAGCCTGGGCAAGGAGCTGACCGATTCGCACCAGCGGCTGAAGGATCTGCTGGACCGCTACAAGAAGACGAAGGACGAGGGGCTGCGGCGGCAGCTGGAACGCGAGGCGCGCGAGCTGCGCGCCCGCATCGCCGACCTGGCGCAGAAGATCGCGGCGGTCAAGGCGCGCAACGACGTCGCCGACGAGTGGCGGAACATGCCCGACATGAAGTCGCTGGCCGACCAGGCGCGCAAGCTGGACGACCTGCTCGAGAAGGGCAACGAGGCGGATCTGGACAAGGCGCTCGCGCAGCTGGGCAACGACCTCGGCGACCTGCGCAAGATGCTCGATCAGAACGCCGAGAGCTTCGGCTCGGAGCGCTTCCCGCAGGAGAACCGCGTCGTCGCCGACCTGATGAAGAAGATCGGCGACATCGAAGGCGACCAGCGCGCGCTGCACAAGGAGACGCAGGCGATCGCGGACAAGCAGGAGGCGGAGATCCAGCGCCGGCTCAAGGGCCAGATGGACGAGTTCATCAAGAAGGAGATCGAGAAGGTCGAGAAGCTGAAGCAGCGCCTGGGCGGCGTGCCGCCCGGCAATTCGCAGGGGTCGCTCGCCGAGGAGCTGGAGCGGGCGCGCGACAGCGTGCGGCAGCTGCGGCGCCTGCTGAGCGAGCGCGATCTGCCCGAGGCGAAGGGCGAGGCGGAGCGCGCCGAGGGGAGCCTGGAGCGCGCGACCGAGCAGCTGGACGCGATGGCGGACGCGCGGCGGGTCAAGCGCCCGAACGCCGATCCCGAGAAGGACAAGCGCGCGGAGGCGGTCGCCGAGTCGCGCGCGCTGGCGCAGGAGATCGCGGACGACCTGGCCAAGCTGCTGCCCAAGCCGTCGGAGATGTTGTCGCCGCAGGATCGCGAGGCGGGACGCGGGCAGGCGGAGCGGCAGGGGGCGATCGGCAAACGCACCGACGACGTCGCGGGCGAGGCGCTGCGGCGCCTGGGCAAGATGCCCGGCATGGAGAAGGCCGAGGGCGAGCTGAAGAGCGCGGCGGCGCGCATGCGCCAGGCGCAGGAGATGCTTCGCCGCGATGAATCCAAGGGGGCGGCCGCCGCGGAGCGCGACGCCGCCGATCGGCTGGCCAAGCTGCGCGATTCGATGCAGGAGCGCCCGATGGGCGGCAGCCGCCAGCCGCACGAACCGGTGCGCATCCCGGGCGCCGACGAATCGAGCGCGCCGCGCGCCTGGCGCCAGGAGCTGCTGGACGCGATGAAGGAGAAGGCCCCCGAACGCTTCCGCGACGAGGTCCGCCGCTACTACGAGGAGCTGGTGCGATAGTGCGCGCCCTCGAGAAGCTCGTCCTCGCCCGTCGCGCCTCGTCCGTCGCCGCCGCCCGCGCACGCGACGCCGCCCGTGACGTCGGACGAGGCGAAGCGCATCGACGGCCTGCTGGACGCGTGGCGGTTCCGCGAGGCGGAGACGGCGCTGGCCGCGCTGAAGAAGGCGGCGCCTGCGTCGCCCGAGACCGTGTACCTGGACGGCTACGACAAGTTCCTGCGCGGCGACTACGACGGCGCCGTGCAGGTGCTGACCACCGCCGCGCAGGCGCTGCCGCAGAGCATGGACGTGAAGATGCTGGCGGACCTGGCGCGTGAAGCGCGCGACGCCGTCAAGGATCACAAGGAGGACCGCTCCGCCCACGTCATCATCCGCTACGCGCCCGAAGACGCGGTGCTGGTCCCGTACGCGCGCGAGGCGCTGGAGGCGGCGTACAAGACGCTGCACGACGACCTGGGCTTCGACACCGAGATGCCGATCCGGGTCGAGCTGTATCGCAGCCCGGCCGATCTGGCCGCCGTGTCGTCGCTGTCGCAGGCGGAGGTCGCGCGCACCGGCACGATCGCGCTGTGCAAGTGGGGGCGGCTGATGGTGACCACGCCGCGCGCCCTCGCCTACGGCTACCCGTGGCTGGACACGATCAGCCACGAGCTGGTGCACTACGCGGTGTCGACGCTGACCGCCGACCGCGCGCCGGTCTGGCTGCAGGAGGGGCTGGCCAAGTTCCTCGAGCGCCGCTGGCGCGAGCCCCCGGGCGGCCGCATCCCGCCGGCGATGGAGCACCTGCTGGCCAAGGCGCTGCGCTCCGGCAAGCTGATCAGCTTCGAGGCGATGCACCCGTCGATGGCGAAGCTGCCGTCCGCCGAAGACGCGACGCTGGCGTTCGCCGAGGTCGCCAACGCCGTCGCCTACCTGCACGACAAGGGCGGCATGCCGGCGCTGCGCGACACGCTCAAGCGCGTCGCCGCCGGTGAAGACGCGCGCGCCGCGGTGGCGGGGGCGGCCGGCGTCCCGTGGCCCGAGTTCGAGCGCGGCTGGAAGACCTTCATGGCCGCGCAGCACTACAAGACGTTCCCGGCGATCGACATCGCGACGACGCACATCCGCAAGCCGAGCGCGATCGCGTCCCGCCGCAAGCCCGCCGAGGAAGACGCGCTGTCGGCGACGCTGAAGGCGGGCACGCCGTACCGCCACCTGCGGCTCGGCAACATGCTGCTGCGCCGCGACCGGCCGCGCGCCGCGGTCGCCGAATACGAAAAGGGGGCGAAGGCGGTCGCCACCGGCAACGCGACGCGCGGCGATCCGTCGGCGAGCTGGGTGTTCCCGGTGAAGCTGGGGCGGACGTACCTCGCGCTCGGCGAGCCGGATCGCGCGCTCAAGGCGCTGGCCCCCGTGCAGGCGCTGCACCCGGATCTGCCGTGGCCAAACCTGATCGCGGGCGAGGCGCTGGTCGCCAAGGGGGAGCCCCAGGCCGCCATCGCGCCGCTGCGCGCCGCGCTGGCCACCAACCCGTTCGACCCGCGCGTTCACTGCGCGCTCGCCGCCGCTTACACCGATGTCGCCGCCGCCGAGCGGCCCGCCGCCGCGGTGATCGCCCGCGAGCAGCAGTTCTGCAAGAGCCTGTCCGAAGGCGAGTAAGCCAAGTCCGTACTGCGTAAGTTGACGCCACCCCTGGCGCCTTGATACTGGGGGCCGTTCAAAACACGCAATTAATTCACGGACATCCACAAACTCGCGAGGTGTCGGATATGAAGCTGACTCACAAATCGATCGTGTCGTTGTTCGGTGGTCTTCTCGTTCTCGGGCTCGGCGCCGCGGCGCAGGCGCAGGAATCGCGCCGCCGCCGTCTCCGAATCCCCCCCTCCCGCCGCCCGCCCGCCACAGCAGCAGCAGCGGCGGCGGCGCCGGCATCGGCGTCGGCGTCACGCAGACAATCGTGTGCGGGCGGACCGTTCGGCGCGGTCGGCCAGTTCGTGTACGACCAGTCGATCTGGCACCTGGAAGGCCTGTTCGGCTTCAACAGCCAGCGAGGTCGGCGGCGGCGATGATCGGGCGACCGAGTCTCGTGTTCGGCGCCGGCGGCTGGTACCACCTGAATCAGGGGTCCTCCAGCGACTTCTCGCTGGGCGGCGTCATCGTGGTGGGCACGACGTCGGCCCCGGGCGGATCCACGACCGTCACAGCGTTCGAGCCGGGCGCCCTGATCCGCGCGTTCGTCACGCCGAACGTCGCGGTCTTCGGGCGCGGCGGGCTGGCGTTCGTGTTCGGCGACACCGGCAGCGGCGGCACCGAGATCGGGCTCGGCGGCCAGGTGACCGGCGCCTTCGGCGCCACCTACTTCTTCCGGTAGGCGTAGGGTCGTATCCTACCTAGCCCGCGTTAGCCTGCCGCGAGCCTTTTTGGGCGCGGCAGGCAACCCCCGAAGCGCATGCCGCGCTTTGGGCTTGGACTAATTACGCTTGCGTGCGCGCTGACCGCCGCCGCATGCGCAGGGACGAAACCTAACGCATCGACCACGGGCGCGGGCGGTGGCCCGAGCGGAGCGGCAGGCTCCGGCGCGGCCTCTGGCGGCCGAGGCGGTGGCAGCGTCACCGGCGCCGGTGGGATCATCGTCACCGGCGGCACCAACGGCACCGGCGGCGCGTGCGTGCCGTCGACGGTGTGCGACCCGCCCGGCGGCCGGTACTGCGGCACGATCGGCGCCGGCTGCCCGGGACAGAAGCTGGAGTGCCCCGCCTGTCCGGGCGACGGCATCTGCGAGTCGAATCAGTGCGTCGGCGGCGCGTCGTGCACGCCGATCACCTGCGGCAACTACTGCGGCACGATCGGCGACGGCTGCGGCCGCAAGCTCGATTGCACCGCCGCGTGCGCCAGCGGCCAGCAATGCCGCAACGGCATCTGCGTCGACCCCGGCTGCGTGCCGCTGACGTGCGCCGCCGCCGGCAACCTCCGCTACTGCGGCATGATCGGCGACAACTGCGGCGGCACGCTGGACTGCGGCACGTGCCCGAACGGCGGCACCTGCGGCGGCACCGGCGGCATCCCCAACGTCTGCAACGACCCGACGTGCGTCAAGACGTCGTGCACGCCGATGGGCGGCCAGTACTGCGGCGTCATCGGCAACAACTGCGGCGGCACGCAGGACTGCGGCGCCTGCGCCAACGGCATGGCGTGCCCGACGACGGGCGCCTCCGCGCACGTCTGCCCGGGCTCGATGACGACGGTGCCGCCGACCTGCGCGGGCGCCACCAAGACGACGATCAGCGGCGTGGTCTACGACCCCGCCGGCGTCAACCCGCTCTACAACGTCATCGTCTACATCCCGAGCGGCCCGCTGCCGACGCTGGCCGAAGGCGTCAGCTGCGACCGCTGCGGCGCCCAGGTCACCGCGCCGCTGGCGTCGGCGCTGACCGACACGCAGGGGCGCTTCACGCTGACCCTGGAGCCGGTGCCGTCGACCACCAACGTCCCGCTGGTCATGCAGGTCGGCAAGTGGCGCCGGCAGATCATGATCCCGTCGCTGACGACGTGCGCCAACAACGCGCTCACCAACAAGGACCAGACGCGGCTGCCGCGCACCAAGTCGGAGGGGAACATCCCGCAGATCGCCGTGACGACGGGCGGCTCCGACGCGCTCGAGTGCCTGCTCCGCCGCGTCGGCATCGCCGACACCGAGTTCACCAACGACGCGGGCGCCGGCCGCGTCCACCTCTACGCGGGCGGCAAGGGGACGAACAGCCTGATGGCCGGCGGCACGCTGAGCGCCGCGACGACGCTGTGGGGCAACCGCACGCAGCTCGCGAAGTACGACGTCACGCTGCTGTCGTGCGAGGGCAGCACGAGCGAGTTCCTCGCCATGAAGCCGCAGGCGTCGATCGACAACGTCACCAACTACGCCAACTCGGGCGGCCGCGTGTTCATGTCGCACCTGCACTACATCTGGCTGCAGAAGAGCCCGATGTTCGCCGGCACGGCCACGTACATCGGCACCGGCACGCCACCCGCCGGCGGACGCATCGGACCCGCTGCACCTGACCATCAACCAGACGTTCCCCAAGGGGATGGCGCTGGCGCAGTGGCTCGCCGGGCCGGTCGTCATGGCCAGCCCCACGCTGGGGACAGATCACGGTCGCCGGCCTCGAACACTCGGTCACGGCGGTGACGGCGCCGACCACCGAATGGATCTACCTGCCCACCAACACCCGCGACTCGCAGATGCGGCGCTCGGTGCAGTACATGAGCTTCAACACGCCCGTCGGCACGCCCGAGGCGATGCAGTGCGGGAAGGCCGTGTTCACCGACATCCACATCAAGCAGTCGCTCAACGGCGGCGGCGGCGACGACTCCGATCCGACCAAGCCGTTCCCGTCGGGCTGCAAGGTCAACATGATGACCCCGCAGGCCAAGGCGCTCGAGTTCCTGTTCTTCGACCTGTCGTCGTGCGTGGAGCCGCCGACCGCGATGCCGCAGCCGCCGATCGTGCCGCCGCCGGGCACGCCGACGCAGCCGCCGCCGACCGTCGGGCGCCCGCCCGTCGTGCCGCCGCCACCACCTCCGCCGCCGCCCCCCGATCCAGGATAGGCGCTGGTCGCGGTCAGCCCGGTCGCGCGGCCGGGCGCGGCCGCCGCGGGCCACCGCGCTCTGGCTTGCACGCGTCCCGCTCCGCATCGTCAGCGGGCGCCAGCGGCAGCGTGAACGAGAAGCTGGCGCCCCCCTGCGGGGGCGACTCCATCCAGATCGTGCCGCCCTGCGCCTCGACCAGGCCTTTGGCGATGTAGAGCCCCAGCCCGCGCCCCTTGCGCGCGGTGTCCTCGGCCTGCCGGAAGCGCTCGAAGATGTGCTCGCGGAGGGCCGGGGACACGCCGGGGCCTGTGTCGAGGACCGTGAACTGCGCCCTGTCCCCGATCTGCTCGACGGTCAGCAAGACCGTCCCCCCCGTCGGGGTGAACTTGACCGCGTTGCCCAGCAGGTTCGACAGCACCTGGACCACTCGTTCCCGATCGCAACGGGCGACAAGTCCGCCGGCGCGCATGTCGAAGTGCAACCTGAGACCTTTCTCGTTGGCCGCCGGCGCGAGCATCGCAAGCGCATCCTCACACAGGCGCGGAACCTCGTGGTTGCCGAGATCGACGTTGAGCCGGCCGGCCTCGACGCTGGCCACGTCGAGCAGGTCGTCGATCATGCGCTGCATCTGCTGTGTGCTGCGCCGGACCCGTTCGAGCTGGCTCCACCCCTTGCGCCGTTCGTTGCCGCTGCGCGCCACGCAACAACATCTCCGTCGTGAGATGAATGCCGGTCAGCGGGTTGCGCAGGTCGTGCGATACGAAGGTGAGGACGTCCTGGCGCGCCCGGATCGCCCGCCGGGCCGACTCGTAGAGGCGCGCATTTTCGATCGCCGTCGCCGCGTGCACGGCCAGATCGCGCGCCGTGGCCAGCGCCGTGTCGGTGAAGCGCCGGCCCGATTCCGCCGCGATGAACGTCAGCACGCCGAGCACGCTGTCGCGCGCCGCGAGCGGCACGATCATCATCGACGTCCCTCGCCGACGCCCGGATCAGTCCATCGTGCTCGAAGCCCGGCGCCACCGTCGCCACCGCTGCCGGCGAACATTCGCCGAGCAGGATCGGCTGTCGCATGCGCATGACCCACGCGCTCGCGCTCGCCTCGGTGGCGCGAGCCGGCGCGCCCCGATACGGTGCGAGCCGGACCGCGACGGCGTCGCTGGCGCACGCGACCTCGAGCCGCTCGATGTGACCGTCCGCGTTCAGCAGATCGACGACGCAGATGTCCGCCAGGGTCGGCACGGCGAGGCGCGCGACCTCCGCGAGCGTGGTGCGATAGTCGAACGACGACACGAGCTTGCCGGCGGCCTGGGCCAGCAGCTGCAACTGTTCCTGGCCCTGCTTCAGCGCCGTGATGTCGGTGAGCGTCGTCTTGCATCCGATCACCGCGCCGTCCGCCGCGATGAACGGCGCGCTCACCACCTGCGCCGTCACGGGCGGGCGCCCGCGCACGGTGAAGCTGAGGTCGGTCTCGACGCGGATGCGCTCGCCGAAGCAACGGCGGATGTGGTCGCGAAGCGCGCGCCGATCGGCAAGCGCGACCAGCGTGGTCACGAACTTGCCTATCAGGTTGCCGCGCGCGATGCCGAACATCGCCGCGGCGGTCAGGTTCGCTTCCAGAATCTTGCCCATCGGATCGAGCGTGACGTAGGCAACGGGCGCGAAGTCATACAGATCGGCCAGCCGACTGCGCGACTCTTCCAGTTGCTCCTGCGCCTCGCGCAGCTCGCGGTTCTGCATCTCGAGCTCCAGCCGATGCACGTCGAGATCGTGCAGCATCGCCTGGGTGTCCGCGGCGTCGACGTCGGCTGGCGTCACCGTGCCGGCTTTGCGCGGCTTTTTCATCGCCGTCATCGCCGCTTCTTCGCCGGCTTGGGCCTTGGCTTTGGCTTGGCCTTGGGCGTGGTCCTGACCTTCGCCCTCGGCCTTCGCCACGGCCTTGGCCGCGGGGCGCGCCACGGCGCCGCTGGCAGCCGCCGCGACCATCACGATGAGCGCGCCCTTGATCGTGTGATCCAGGGTCCGGTACGGCGTGACGCGCAGGTCGTACCAGCGCTGGTCGGCGCACAGCACCTTCTCCTCGATCGGCAGCAGGCGTTCGATGACACGCGCCGCGAGCTCCTCGACGCGGTGCTTGCGGATGAAGGCGTTGAGCTGACTGACCGAACGCCCGACGTCACTCGGCACCAGGTTCAGCAGCTTCTCGGCGGACTGGGTGAAGCGCCGGATGCGCAGGTCCATGCCGACGATGACGATCGCCTCGCCGATGCCGGCCAGCACGTTGTGCAGATCGTCGTTGGTCAGCTGCAGCTCGCCCATGCGGTTCTGCAGCTCGTCGTTCACGGTCGTCAGCTCCTCGTTCGACGACTGCAGCTCCTCCTTCGACGTCTCCAGCTCCTCGTTGGTGCTCTGCAGCTCTTCGTTGGACGACTGCAGCTCCTCGTTCGACGACTTGAGCTCCTCGTTGGCGCTCTCCAGCTCCTCGATCGTGCTCTGCAGGTATTCCTTGGTGACCAGCAGCTCGCGCTCCAGCTCCTGGCGGCGCTCGTCTTCGGGCGATCCGTCCTCCGACGACACCGCCGGCGCGCCCGTGATCTCGCGCCGCGGCTTCGGCTCGTGAAACAGCACCAGGAAGCACCGGCTGCGCGTGTCGGGCTCGATGACGGGCAGGATCTCGATCTCCAGGGCGCGCGTCTTGCCGTCGTCGGTCAGCCGGGTCTCGACCGCCGTGCGCTGGTTGCTCTCCTTGGCGTCGTGAATCGCGCGGCGCAGATCGACGTGCAGCTCCGACCGCGCCAGGCGCAGGATGTTGAAGCTGGGCGCGCCGGGCATCGGCTCGAAGTAAGGCCCGGTCCCGCCACGGAAGTGAATGATGTCGAGGTCCTCGTTGATGACCACGCCCGGCGGCGCGTACATCTCGAGGATCTTCCGTTCGGCCACGGTCGCCAGGCTGCTGGCCGTCCGCTGCGTGACGTTCGGTTGGATGTTGGCGCCGACGTCCGGCGCCTGCACGCCGAACCCGAAGTCCAGCGCCGCCTTGGAGGCGACGCTGCGCCGCGCATAGATCTTGTTCTTGCGGTCGACGAGCGAAAAATACTCCGACGACTCGCCCACGGTCTCGGACGTGCCCGAGCATCAGGTAGCCCGCGGGCTGCAGCGCGTAGTGCAGGATGCGCAGCACCTTCTTCTGCATCCCGGTGCGCAGGTAGATGAGCAGGTTGCGGCACGACACCAGGTCCAGGCGCGAAAACGGCGCGTCCTTGGTGACGTTCTGGCTGGAGAACACCACCATGTCGCGAACGCGCCGCGCCACCTGGTAGTCGGACTCGCGCTTTGATGAAGAACCGGTGCAGCCGCGCCGGCGAGACGTCCAGCCTGATGTTCTCCGGGTAGGCGCCGCGACGCGCGTGCTGGATCGCCTCCTCGTCGACGTCGGTGCCGAAGACCTGCAGGCGGAACTCCGACGCGCGATCGTCGAGGTACTCGAGCAGCGCGATCGCCAGCGAATACGCCTCTTCGCCGGTCGCGCACGCGGGCACCCAGACGCGGATGTGCCCCCCGGCGTCCTTGTTCTCCAGCAGGCTCGGGAACACACGCGTCTTGAGCGCGTCGAACGCCTCGGGGTCGCGGAAGAAGCTGGTGACGCCGATGAGCATGTCCTTGTACAGCAGGCGCAGCTCGTCGGGATTGGCGTGAACGAACTTGACGTAGTCAGCCAGCCTCTCGACCTTGTGCAACGCCATCCGGCGCTCGATGCGCCGCTCGACCGTGGTCGGCTTGTAGTAGCTGAGGTCGTTGCCGAACGCGGCGCGCATGAGGACGATGAGCTTCGACACGCCGTCCTGCGCCTGGGTGACGAACGGCTTGGCGCGCGACAGATACGGATGCTGGCTGATGTTCGCCAGCTCCTGCGCGATGGCGTCGGGCGGCAGGCAGAAGTCCGCCCAGCCGCTCTCGAACGCGCTGCGCGGCATGCCGTCGTATTTCGCGCTCACGGGATCCTGCGCGAACGTGATGCCGCCGGCCTCCTTGATCGCGCGCAGGCCGAACGTCCCGTCCGAGCCGGTCCCCGACAGCACGATGCCGATCGACCGCGACCCCTGGTCGGCGGCGAGCGAGCGGAAGAAGTAGTCGACCGGCAGATGCGGCCCCTGCGGCAGCGGAATCAGCTGCGGGGTCATCACGTGCAGCGTCCCCTGCAAGATGGCCAGGTCCGCGTTGGGCGGAATGACGTAGACGTGATTGGCCTCGACCTTGGTTCCGTCCGTGGCCGCGACCACCTCGACGTGGCTGGTGCGGGACAGCAGCGCGGGCAGGAGACTTTCGTGTTTGGGGGCGAGGTGCTGGACGATCACGACCGCCATGCGCTCGAGATGGATCTTGGTCAGCAGGGCGGTCAGCGCCTCGAAGCCCCCGGCCGAGGCGCCGACGCCAACGATGAAGAATGCTGGGCTGCCGCGTCGTCGGCGCTGCCGGGCTGCGTCCCCTCGTCAGCGACGCCAGCGTCAGCGTCGCCGTCACTCTCCTCGAGCGAAGACCTCCCATTTCCAGGAACCTGGGCCGGCGCCTTCAGGGTACGGCCGGAACGAGGTCTGTTTTCGACCGGCAAAAGTTTACCTCCCTCCTAGGCGAATTATCCCGCGTCCCGCGCGGGTTTTGTATCGCGCACATGCCGCTCGGGGTCAACCCTTCGTCGGAAACACGACGCCAGGCCTTCCCGTCGAACTATTTTCGCCAAGGCCCTTTCGCTTCGCCGCGTTTGGTACAACATTGGCTAACCAAATGCAGCTCGGGGAGTCACCTGAAGTGATCGCTGGTCCCGCGCCCCTCTTGCGCCCGCTACCGCTCATCCTGCTGGTCGAAGACGACTTCGTCCTGCGGATGTCGCTGTCCGAGCTGCTGATGGCCGAAGGGTTTCGGGTCGAGTCGTGTGCCGACGGCAGGGACGCCTATCGTCGCCTCCACCTCATGCCCCGGCCGGACGTGATCTTGCTCGACATCATGCTGCCGCACCTCGACGGGCTGGAGCTGCGGGCGATGCAGAGGAAGACGGCCGTGATGGCCAACATTCCGGTGGTCGTGATCACGGCCTACGATCTGAGCAACACCAACGCCGAAGAGCTCGGCCTTTCGACCAGGTTCAGCAAGCCGATCGACACCGATAAGCTGGTGTCGACCCTGCGCGACCTCGTCCGACCGACGCGCGCGTAGCGCGCGCCGAGTCCGGCCGTAGCTCAGTCGAGGTTGATCCGCAGCGTCATGCCCTGGGCGTCGCTGGCGTAGTGACCGGCGCGGTCGGGCTGCCGGCCGCCGATGGCGATGTCGACGTCACCCGTGAGCGGTCTGCGCGCCCCGGTGTCATCGACCAGCGTCAGCGCGTCGGGCGCCAGCGGCAGGCGAACCGTGCGCCGCTCGTCCGGCGGCGAGGGAGACGCGGGTGAACGCGGCCAGCCAGCGGTGGGGCGCGTACGCCGGGGCGCCGCGCGGCATGACGTAGACCTGGACCACCTCGTCGCCGGCGCGGCCGCCCGTGTTGACGACATCGACGGTGACCGTGGCGAACGCGCCCGTGCGCGCGGCGGCGCCCGTGTAGCGGAACGTCGTGTACGACAGCCCGAAGCCGAAGCCATACTGCGGCTGGCCGTCGAAGTACCGGTAGGTCCGGCCGCGCATGGCGTAGTCGGCGAACGGCGGCAGGTCGTCGGTCGAACGGTAGAAGGTCACGGGCAAGCGGCCGGCCGGGTTGACGTCGCCGAACAGGACATCAGCGACCGCGCGGCCACCTTCGGCGCCCGGGTACCAGACCGCGAGCAGCCCGGCCACGCGCTCCGCGAACCGCCCCAGCGCCAGGGCGCTGCCGCCGGTCAACACGACGATCACCGGGCGGCCGGCGTCGATCACCGCGTCCAGCAACCGCTGCTGCGCCGCGGGCAGGTCGAGGTCGCGCTTGTCGCCGGTCGGGTTCAAGCCCATGCCCCTGCCCCCCTCCTCGCCCTCCATGCGCGGGTCCAGGCCGACGACGGCGATCACCGCGTCGGCGTCGCGCGCCACGGCGACGGCCGCCGCGATGGCGCTGTCGGACGTATCGATCAGCCTGCTACCCGCGGCGTAGGCGACCGAGATGCCGCGCGCGGCGGCGGCAGCGCGGACGCCGTCGAGCAGCTTGACCGGCCGCGACGGGGTGCCGTTGTAGTTGGCGAGCAGCACGGGCAGGTTGTCGGCGGTCGGGCCGATCACCGCCAGCCGCCGCACCGACGGCGCGAGCGGCAGCGCGCCGCGGTTCTCCAGCAGCACGATGGAGCGGGCGGCGGCCTCGCGCGCCAGCGCCAGGTGCGCCGGCGGCCTCGACCGTCTCCGCGCCCAGGCCCGACCACGGGACGCGGTCGGGGGGATCGAACAGGCCCAGGCGGAAACGGGCGGTGAACAGGCGCACGACCGCGCGATCCAGATCGGCTTCCTTGATCAGGCCGCGCACCAGCGCCTCGTTCAGGCTGGCGTACGCCCGGCCGCAGTCGAGGTCGGTGCCGGCGCGCAGCGACAGCGCGGCGGCCTCGGCCGCGGTCGCGACGATCTTGTGGTGCTGGTAGACGTCGGCCACCGCGCCGCAGTCGCCGACGACGTAGCCGGTGAACCCCCAGCGGGCGCGCAGCGTGTCGGCGAGCAGCGTCTGGCTGGCGACGGCCGCCTCGCCGCCGACGCGGTTGTACGCCGCCATGATCGAGGCGACGCGCCCCTCGCGCACGGTCGCCTCGAAGTGCGGCAGATAGGTGTCGGCCAGGTCGTGGGCGCTGACGCGCGCGTCGAACACGTGCCGGTCGGCCTCGGGGCCGCTATGGACGGCGAAGTGCTTCGCGGTCGCGACCGTCTTCCAGTAGCGCGGGTCGTCGCCCTGCATGCCGGCGATGAACGCGACGCCCATGCGCGCGGTCAGCAGCGGATCCTCGCCGAACGTCTCGTGCCCCCGCCCCCAGCGCGGGTCGCGGAAGATGTTCACGTTGGGCGAGAAGAACGTCAGCCCGTGGTAGCGGGTGCGGTCGCCGCGCGCCTGCGCCAGGTTGAACTTGGCGCGCCCCTCGTCCGAGACGATGGTCGCCACCCGCCGCATCAGCGTCTCGTCGAAGGTGGCCGCCAGCGCGATCGCCTGCGGGAACACGGTGGCGCGACCGGCGCGCGCCACGCCGTGCAGCGCCTCGCTCCACCATTCGTACGCGGGCACGCCCAGACGCGGGATCGCGGTCGCCGCGGTCATCGTCTGCGCGATCTTCTCCGACACGGTCATGCGCCCGACCAGATCGGCGGCGCGGTCAGCGGGGGAGCGGTCGGGATCGCGGTAGACGGGCAGCTCGCCGGACGCGTGCGGCTTGCGGGGCGCGCGGCTGCAAGCCGGGTCGGCGACGACGACGGCGACGATCGCGCAGAGCGACGGCGCCGCGAAGCCTCACTTCAACGTGATCGTCGCTTTCGCCAGCACCTTCTCTTTGCCGCCGACGACGCGCGTGGCGCGGATGTCGTACTTGTGGCCTTTGACGAAGCCCTTCTCCTTCGACACCGTCTGCCCGTTGAGCAGGATGATCTTCTGGTCCGGCTTGACCGACACCTCGGCGAAGTCGACCTGTTCGTTCTTCTTGCTGAGGTCGTAGTAGACGATGTTGATCGCGTTCGCCGCCGGGGGCGGCGTTGAGGAACACCATCAGGTTCAGCTGCCAGGTCCCGTCTTCGCCCTTGATGACGGTCTTCGATTGGCGCTTGAGCGCGCCCGCCAGCTCCTTCTCGGAACCTGGGGTGCCGTACTCGACGTCGCTGACGTAGATCTTCCCCTTCTGCTGCGCGCGCGCTTCGCGCGGCGCCAGCGCCGCCAGGGCGAGCGCGGCGATGACGGTCGACAGGATTGAGAGGTGGCGCATGGAAGGTCTCCTTGACCCTTGGGTATCGCGCCTAGGGGCGGTTTTCAAGCTTCGCCGGCCTTGATGGGAACCCTGACAGGGTCCCCATACCCTCCCGCGATGAGCCCCGGCGGGCAAAGCCTGCCTACGCTCTACGCGCCGTGGCGCCGGCCTCCCCCCCGTGGCATCCTGGTGCGGATGTCCGACAGAGGCCCGGTGGCCCCGTTCCCGGAGACCCCGTCGTCCGAAATCACCGTGGACGACCCCGGGCCGACGCCGCTCCCGTTCGTGGACCCGGAGCGCGACCTGGACGCGGTACGCGAGGTCGCGGCCACGCGGCGCGTGCTGCTGGGCGAGATCGGCAAGCGCATCGTCGGCCAGGAGAAGGTCATCGACCACCTGCTGGTGGCGCTGTTCGCGCGCGGGCACTGCCTGTTCGTCGGCGTGCCTGGTCTGGCCAAAACCCTCCTCATCCAGACGCTGGCGGACGCGCTGGCGCTGTCGTTCGGCCGCATCCAGTTCACGCCCGATCTGATGCCCGCCGACATCACCGGCACCGACGTGCTGGAGGAAGACCGCGCGACCGGACGCCGCGTGTTCCGGTTCGTGCGCGGGCCGATCTTCGCGCACGTCGTGCTGGCCGACGAGGTCAACCGCACGCCGCCCAAGACGCAGGCCGCGCTGCTGCAGTCGATGCAGGAGTACCGCGTGTCGGCCGGCGGGCAGACCTACCCGCTGCCCCTGCCTTTCCTTGTGTTCGCGACGCAGAACCCGATCGAGCAGGAGGGGACGTACCCGCTGCCCGAGGCGCAGCTCGATCGCTTCATGTTCCAGATCGACGTCGGCTATCCGTCGGCGGAGGAAGAGGTGCGCATCGTCAACCAGGTGACCACCGCGTACAAGACGCAGGTGCGCAAGGTGCTGTCGCCCGAGCGCATCCTGGAGCTGCAGGATGTCGTGCTGCGCGTGCCGGCGGCGCCGCACGTGGTCCAGCACGCGGTCGCGCTGACGCGCGCGACGCGTCCCGCGGAGCCGACCGCGCCCGACTTCATACGCAAGTACGTGTCGTGGGGCGCGGGGCCGCGCGCGTCGCAGTTCCTGGTGCTGGCGGCGAAGGCGCGCGCGATCCTGGCGGGGCGCTACGCGGCCGCCGTCGAGGACGTGCGCGCGCTGGCCGGGCCGGTGCTGATCCACCGCGTGTTGCCGAACTTCCACGCCGAGGCCGACGGGCTGACCGCGCGGGCGCTGGTCGACCGGCTGGTCGAAGCGATCCGCCCGTAGAGGCGGGCGCGATGGCGCAACCCACGGAGGCCGGGGGCGGAGCGAGGAAGCCCCTCGTGCTCGACCCGATGGACATCGCGCGCCTCGGGTCGATGAGCGTGCGGGCGCGCGTCATCGTCGAGGGCGCGTTCGTGGGCCTGCACCAGAACCCGCACGCGGGGTCTTCGATCGAGTTCGCCGAGCACAAGGAGTACGCGCCCGGCGACGACATCAGGCGCATCGACTGGAAGGCGGTCGGCCGCGTCGACCGCTACTACATCAAGCGCTTCGAGGACGAGACCGAGATGCGCACGTTCCTGCTCGTCGACGCGTCCGCGTCGATGGGCTACCAGCGGGCGGGGGTGACCAAGCTCCAGTACGCGAGCTACCTGGCGGCGGCGCTCGGCTACCTGCTGGCGCAGCAGGGCGATCCCGCGGGGCTGATGCTGTTCGACGAGAAGACGCGTCAGTACCTGCCGCCGCGCACGCGCGGCGGCCACATCCGCGACCTGCTGATGGCGCTGGAGGGCGCGTATCCCGCGGGGCGGACGGAGCCGGGGCGCGCGCTGGCGGAGGTCGGCGAGATCGCCGGGCGGCGGTGCCTGATCGTCGTGTTCTCGGACCTGCTGGACGCGCCGGCGGACCTGGGCGATCGGCTGCGCCAGCTGCGCTCGCGCGGCAACGACGTGGTCGTGTTCCAGCTGCTCGATCCCGACGAGGTCGAGCTGCCCTACGACGACGTCACCGACTTCGAGGGCATGGAGCCGGAGGACGCGCGGCGGCTGCTGGTCGATCCGCGCGATCTGGCGGCGTCGTTCAAGCGCGAGTCGGCTGCCCTGCGCGAGCGCTGGCGGCACGCGTGCCTGGATGCGCGCGTCGAGTACCGGTTCGCGACCACGGCGGAGCCGCCCGCCGAGGTGCTGCGCGCCTTCCTGTTCGACCGGCAGCGGACGCGGCGGTGACGGCATGAACTTCCTCGCGCCGGCGCTGCTGCTCGGTCTCGTCGCCGCGGTAGCGCCATGGCTCATCCACCGCATCGGCCGCCGGCGCGCGCGCCCGGTGCGCTTCGCGGCGATGGAGCTCCTGCTGCGCGCGGAGCGCGAGGTGTCGGCGCGGCGGCGGCTGCGCGACGTGGCGCTGCTGATCGCGCGCACCTTGCTGGCGATGGCGCTGCCGCTGGCGTTCGCGCGCCCGTTCGCCGAGGTGCGCTCCGACCTGCCGGCGGTGACCGGACGATCGCAGAGCGCGGTGGTCGTGCTCGACGATTCGGCCAGCATGCGGCGGCGCGCGCCCGCCGGCGACACCCTGTTCGAGCTGGCGCGGGCGCGGGCGCAGGCGGTCGTCGAGCACATGTCGCCCGATTCGGAGGTCGCGATCGTGCTCGCGTCCGAGGCGTCGGCGGCGCCGCTGGCCGAGCTGTCGAGCGACCGCGCGCGCGTGATGGCGACGCTGGCCGGGGTCGCGTCGACGGCGCGGCGCGCCGATTTCGGGGCGGCGCTGCGGCGCGCGAGCCAGATCCTGACCAGCTCGCCACGCGCCGACCGGTTGATCTACGTCGTCACCGACCTGCAGGCGGCGGGGTGGGAAGACGTCACGCCGGCGGCGCTGGCGGCCGGTCCCGAGACGGTGCTGCTCGACGTCAGCGGCGGCGAGCCGTGGCCGAACCGGGCGGTGATCGGGCTGGCCGCGGAGCCCGCGCCCGAGGAGGGGGCGCAGGGGATCGCGGTCGTCGCCGAGATCGCGAACTACGCCGCCGAGCCGGTGCACGCGCTGGGCATCACGCTGCGCCTCGACGGCACCGAGGTGGCGCGCGGCTTCGTCGACATCGCGGCGGGCGGCCGCGCGCGCAAGCGCTTCGTGCACACGGTGTCGACCGGGGGCGCGCGCCAGGCGGAGGTCGAGATCGACCCCGACAGCTTCACGCTCGACGACCAGCGCGCGTGCCGCGTCGAGGCGTCGCGCGGCCTGCGCGTGCTGCTGGTCGACGGCGATCCGCGCACGGTGCGCACCGAAGACGAGGCGTTCTTCCTGGAGGCGGCGTTGCGCGCCGGCGGCTCCGGCTTCGCGGTCACCACCGTGTTGCCCGACGACGTCGGCAACCGCGAGCTGGGATCGTACGGCGCGGTGTTCATGGCCAACGTCGCGAAGCCGACCGCCGAGGTCGCGGCTGCGATCACCCGCTACGTCGAAGCCGGCGGCGGCCTGTTCATCTCGGTCGGCGATCGCGTCGACGCGGACGCCTGGAACCAGGCGATGAAGGCGGTGCTGCCGCAGCCGCTGGGGTTGAAGCGCAGCGCCGCCGCCCGGCCCGGCGCGCACCCCGAAGGCGAGACCGTCGACCTGCGCCCGGCCGAGCGGCTGGCGCCGATCGATCGCCGCCACCCGCTGCTCGCGGCGTTCCCGGCCAAGGGCGAGGGGCTGGCGTCGGCGCGATTCTTCCAGTTCATGCTGCTGGCGCCCGAGCCGGACGCGCCCGGCAGGCGGACCGTGCTGCGCTACGAGAGCGGCGCGCCCGCGCTGGTCGAGGCAGAGACCGGCCGCGGGCGCGTGCTGCTGCTGACGACCACGGTCGATCGCGAGTGGACCGACCTGCCGATCCGGCCCGGCTTCCTGCCGCTGGTGCAGGAGGCGGCGCGCTACCTGGCGGGGGCGCCGTCGGGCGAGGCGGCGGCGGCGATCGTCGTCGGCGGCAAGCGCGAGATCGCGCTGGGCGCCGAGGACCGGCGCGTGGAGATCGTCAAGCCGGGCGGCGCGTCGAGCTGGCTGACGCCGGCCGCGCACGCCGGCGACGCGCGCGCGCGCCACAACGTCGTGTTCACCGAGACCGACGAGCCGGGCCTGTACCGCGTGCGCGCCGCGCGCGCCGACGGCACCACGAGCGAGCGCCCGGACGCGGCGTTCGTCGTCACGCTGGACGCGAGCGAATCGGATCCGGCGCGGCTGCCCGACGACAAGCGGCCCGACGCCGCCGCGGGCGGCGCGGCCGCGGGGCCGCCGCCACGCCGGCGGCTCGAGCTGTGGCACGCGCTGGGCGCGGCGGCGATCGTGCTCGTGCTCATCGAGTCGTTGTTGACGGTCAGGTACCGGCGCGGCAGGGTCAAACCGAAGGGAGCGCAGGCGGCTTGAACAAACCATTCGGCAACGACAGCCCGTCGCTGGCGGACCACGTCGCGCGCGTCTACGCGCCCGAAGACGCGATCCTGGCCGAGGTGCGCGCGCGCAGCGCGGCCGCCGGACTGCCGGACATCCAGGTCGCAGCGCTGGACGCGCGCCACCTGGAGGTCCTGGCGCGCGCCGCCGGCGCGCGTCGCGCCGTCGAGGTCGGCACGCTCGGCGGCTATTCGGGGATCGCGCTCCTGCGCGGCATGGCGCCCGACGGCGAGCTCGACACCATCGAACTGGAGCCGCGGCACGCCGAGGTCGCGCGCGAGAGCTTCCGCAAGGCCGGCGTCGCGGCGCGCGCGCGCATCCACGTCGGCGCGGCGTCGTCGGTGCTGCCGACGCTGGTGGCGCGCGGCCCGTTCGACCTCGTGTTCGTCGACGCCGACAAGGAAGGCTACCCCGCGTACCTGGCGTGGGCGGCTGACAACCTGCGCCCGGGCGGCGTCGTCGCGATGGACAACGCCTTCCTGTTCGGCCACCTCGCCGACGAGCCCCGCGGCGAGCGCGCCGCGGCAGATCGCCGCGATGCGCGCCGTGCACGAGGCGCTGGCGAACAGCGGCCGCTGGAAGGCGACCGTGCTGCCGACCGGCGAAGGCCTCGCGGTCGGCGTCAAGCTGTAGCCGGAGAGCTCGCTAGCCCACGACCGGCGACTCGCGACACCGCCGACGGGGCCGCGCCGCCGAACGACGCGGCCAGCGCCTTGTGCGCGGGGGTGCCGAGCAGCGACGGCAACATGGCGCCGGGCGCGGGCATCGCCACCGTGCAGGCGGCCTTCAGCGCCGCGACGCGCGCCGCGCTCTCCGCGACGCGCGCGCGCAGCTCCGCGCGCGACTCGGCGGCGCGCACGAGCGCCTCGAACGCCGCCTGCTGCCGCGCCGCGGGCTCGCGTATCAACAGGTGATCGCAGCCCGCCGCGATCGCGCCGACCGCCAGCTCGTCGATCGGATAGCGGTCGGCGACCGCCTTCATGCCCAGGTCGTCCGACACGAGCACGCCGCGAAAGCCGAGCTCGCCGCGCAGGACGTCCGTCGCGATCCGGCGCGACAGCGTCGCCGGCCGATCCGGATCCAGCGCCGGATACATCACGTGTGCGGTCATGATCGCCTCCATGCCCGCCCGCGCCGCCGCCGCGAACGGCGCCAGCTCGACGGCGCGCAGCCGCTCGACGTCGTGCGCGACGACCGGCAGCTCGTGGTGCGAATCGGTGCGCGTGTCGCCGTGCCCGGGGAAGTGCTTGCCGCAGCCGACCAGCCCCGCGCCGCGCAGCCCGCGCCAGAACGCCAGCGCGTGTGTGGTCACCGCGTCGGCGTCGCTGCCAAAGGCGCGGTTGCCGATGACCGGGTTGGCAGGGTTTGTGTGTACATCCAGCACGGGCGCGAAGTCCCAGCCGATGCCGAGCGCCGCCATCTCTTCGCCCAGCGCCCGCCCCACCGCCGCCGTGCGCGCCGGATCGCCGCCGGCGCCCACCGACAGCATCGGCGGCCATTCGGTCGCCGGGGCGCGCACCCGCTGCACCAGGCCCCCCTCCTGATCAATCGATACCAGCAAGGGCGCGCCGTCGGGCGCCGCGCCCCGCAGCGCCGCCACCAGCGCCGCCACCTGCCCCGGGGACGGCGATGTTGGGGCGAAACAGCATCACGCCGCCCACCTCGCCTGCGGCGATGCGGGCCAGCAGGTCGGCGGGGGCGGCCGCCCCGTCGAAGCCGACGGACAGCAGCTGCCCCACGTTGCGCGCCAGGGCGGTCATCGCGTGCACGCGCCAGGCAACCTGAGGCGAGCGCGACGGGTCGGAGAACACATCCCGACGTTCATTGCGATCTCCATCCTAGGCTGATGCTTCTCCGCTTTCCATTCCGGCTGCTGCTGATATAAGTTGCGCCCGCCTCGCCACTCCACGCCGCCCGTCCCCTCATGCTCAAGGTCAAGAGAATCGATCACGTCGCGATCGCCGTCGGCGACCGAGACCAGGCGGCGCAAAGCCTGGCCGGTCTGTTTGGCCTCACTGCGGGCGCGCGCGAGCACGTCGCCGGTCAGGCGACCGACGTCGCCTTCCTGCATCCTGGAAACGCCGCCGCCGGCAGCGACGATCGCGCCGCCCTCGAGATCATCGCGCCCGCGGGCAACGCGGCGCTGTCCCGTTTCCTCGCCCGCCGCGGCCCGGGCCTGCACCACGTCTGCTTCGCGGTCGACGACCTCCCCGCAGCGCTCGCCGCGCTCAAGGCTGCTGGCGTGCGCCTGATCGACGAGACCCCGCGCCCCGGCGCGCGCGGCCACGACGTCGCGTTCGTGCACCCGGCCGCCACGGGCGGCGTCCTGTTCGAGCTGTGCGCCGAAGCGGGGTCCGGCGGGTGAGCTACCGCCGGCTGCTGGGTCTCAGCATCACCGCCGCGACGCTGTTGCTGGGCGGAGCCGCGCTCGCGCAGATGGGCCCCGGCGGCTTCGGCCCCGGCGGCATGCAGCCGCCGCCCCCGCCTGGCGCCGGCAAGGAAAAAGAGGAAGGGCCGGCGGAAGAGGCGCCCGAAGAGACGCGCCCCGCGGACCTGGAACCGCTGTCTGGATACGCGGAGCAGAACAAGCGCCGCATGCAGATCTTCGAGCTGGACGGCTACCTGCGCCTGCGCACGGACTGGATGCACCAGTTCGGCCTTGGCCAGGGCTACACCTCGATCCCCAGCGGCAACGTCGGGAACTACGGCCTGCCGCCGTTCCCGCTGCCGCTCGAATGCTGGAGCCCCAGCGATCCGGGGGCGCTGCAGCCTTCTGATAACAACCGCGCCGCCCCCAACAACCCGCAGGGGCCGTGCGCCAGCAAGAACATCGGCGGCGCCAACACGCGCCTGCGCCTGCAGCCGACGATCAACGTCACCGACCAGGTGCGCGTGCTCGGCCTGGTCGACGTCCTCGACAACACGATCCTGGGCTCGACGCCCGAGACCCTCGCCGGCATCGAGGGCTACAACCGGCCCGCTCGGAACGGGCGCGCCCAGCGACGCGCCCGGCGGCGCCGCCTCCGGCTTCCTGAGCACCAACCAGTACCCGCCCGAAGTCGGCGCGAACGGCTTCGTGGGCAGCATCCGCGCCAAGCGCGCGTGGGCCGAGATCGACAGCGAGTTCGGGTCGATCCGGTTCGGCCGCATGCCCTGGCACTGGGGACGCGGCATGGCCTTCAACGCGGGCGCCTGCCCAGACTGCGACGTCGGGACGACCGTCGACCGCGTGATGGGTCTGACGACGATCTACGGACACCAGATCGCGGCGGCGTGGGACATCGGCGCGCAGGGACCGACGACCCAGCAGCTGACGCTGGGTCGAAACGACCCGAGCGGCACCCAGTACGACCTGTCGCAGGGCGACGACGTGACGCAGTACATGGCGTCGATCATGCGCATCGACACCCCGGTGAAGGCGCGCGAGCGCGTCGACCGCGGCGACATCGTCGTCAACTACGGCGTCCAGGTCGTGTACCGCAACCAGGACAGCATCGTGCTGCCCAGGATCGCCGACGGCGCGGTGCCGTCGACCACCGGCCCGCAGCCGCAGACGCCGGACCAGCTGTTCGCACGCGACGCCGTACGGCGCCCTCAGCTTCACGCCCGACGTGTGGTTCAAGCTGCAGTACAAGGCGCTGACCATCGAGTTCGAAGGCATCGGCGTCTTCGGGCGCATCAACCGGCCGGGCATCCTGGCGGCGAACGATCAGAAGCTGACGCTGATGCAGTTCGGCTGGGTCATGGCCAGCGAGCTACGCCTGTATCGCGATTCGTTCTTCGTCGGGCTGGAGACGGGCGGCGCCACCGGCGACCAGGCCGAGCAGCCCGGGCAATACCTGAACTACCGCTGGAAGTTCGTCGCAGCAGCCGTCCGGCGACCACGCGATCAGGAACTTCCACTTCTCGCCCGACTACCACGTCGACCAGATCTTCTTCCGCAACATCATCGGCACGGTCACCAACGCGATCTACGTCAAGCCGCAGGCCGCCTACTGGTTCGACCTCGGCAACACGCGCGCCGTGGGCCTGCAGGGCGCGGCCATCTACAGCATCGCCCAGGTCCCCGTGTCGACCCCGGGCAACGCGCTGAGCTACGGCGTCGAGACCAACGTCGGCGTCGGCTACCGCAACACCGCCGAAGGCTTCTACGCCGGCGGCACGTGGGCCGTGTTCTTGCCCCTCGGCGCCCTCAACCGCGGCCCGCTGTGGCCCGAAGGGCGCCGAAGACGCCAGCGTCGCCCAGATGATCCGCATCTACATGGGCGTGAAGTTCTAGCCAGCCAGCACGCGGGGAACCGGGCTGCGCCGCCGCCCACACTGCCGGCGCGTCTACTTGAGCGACTTCAGGCGCTCTTCGGCGTCCTTCTTGGACGCGGCGTCTTCGCTGACGCCGTACTTCAGGTAGTTCTCGAACGCCGCGCGGGCCTCGGCGGTCTTCTTCTCCTGCGAGTACATGAGGCCCAGGTCGTAGTACGCCTTCGCCAGGCGCGGGTTCTTCTGCACCGCGACCTCGTATTCGGCGATCGCCAGGTCGGTCTTGCGCTGGCGGCGGTAGACGGTGGCCAGGTCGAAGTGCAGCTCGCCGTCGTCGGGCTTGATCGCCAGCGCCTTCTTGTAGGCCACGATCGCGCCCTCCTTGTCGTCGGTCTTCGTCTTGGCGACGCCCAGGTTCCTCCACGCGGTCGCGTCGGCCGGCTTCAAGGTCGTCGCCTTCTCGAGGTGCTTGATCGCCGACTTGTAGTCGCTCTTCTGCCGGTACGCCGCGCCCAGCGACACCAGCGCTTCGTAGTCGTCGGGCTTGAGCGAGACCGCTTCCTCGAGCTCGCGGATGCCGTCGTCGACGCGCTTGAGGCGCACGTAGGCGGCGCCCAGGTTGGCGTGCGCCATCGCGTCCTTGGGCTCGAGCTTCACGGTCTTCTCGTACGCCTCGGCCGCCTTCGCGTAGTTCCCCTGCGCGCGGTGCAGGCTCCCCAGCGTCATGTACGCGGCCGCGTAGTTCGGGCGCAGCGCGATCGCCTTCTCGCACTCGGCGATCGCGGCGGGGAGCTTCCCCTCGCGCTTGTACTGGAGCGCCAGGTTGTAGTGCCCGGCCGCGTCGTCGGCGTGCGCCAGCACCGGCGCCAGCACCACCAGGCTGAAGCACAGCACCGCTGCTGCCGACCATGTGTTCACGCGCATAGGCTTCCTCCCAATGTGGCAACGTGGATTGACGGGCCCAAAACGGCCAAAATTCACCTTATCACCGCGCTATAGTTCCCGTCGACGATGCTGGAGGCGCTGCTGGTCACGTTCCGCGAAGGGATCGAGTCGTTCCTGATCATCGGGATCCTCGTCGCCTACCTGAAGAAGACGCAGCGCGGCGGGGCTCGTCAAGGGCGTGCGCATCGGCCTGGCGCTGTCGGTGGTCACCTGCGTCGTCGGCGCATGGCTGTGGTTGCAGGTGCCGAACCAGCCGCTCTACGAAGGCATCGCGGCGCTGACCGCGGCGGCCGTGGTCGGCGTGCTGCTGGTCCAGATGCTGCGCGCCGGCCGCCACATCAAGGGCCAGATCGAACAGCCAGGTCGGCCGCATGGCCGGCGAACGAGGGTGCGCCGCCGTCGCTGCGCGCCTGGCCGGCGTCGCGCTGGTGACGACGCTGCTGGTGACGCGCGAGGGGCTCGAGGCGGTCTTCTATCTGGGCGTGCAGGCGATGGCGGTGCGGCAGGCGACGACTCGACCCAGGCGGTGCTGATGCTGGTGGCGCCGTGCTCGGGCTTCGTCATCGCGGGGTTCTTCGCCTGGAGCTGGACCCGCTGGGGCCATCGCCTCAACCTGGGCGTCATCCTCAAGGTGACGGCGCTGTTCCTCGGCCTGTTCCTGATCCAGCTGCTCGTCTACGGCGTCCACGAGCTGGCCGAAAGCGGCGTCATCCATGGCAGCCAGGGCTTCCACGACGCGACCGAGATGTTCGGGCCCCGACGGCAGCATCGGCCACTTGCTGTCGTATTCGCTGCGTGCTCGCGCCGCTCGCTCTACCTGCTGTTCGCCCGCCTGTCGAAGCCCGGCAACCGGCCGCCGCCGGCGTCCACCGTCAGAGCGGCCGCTGTGAGCACGCGCGACAGCTCGCGGTAGCCGAGCCGCTCGTAGAACGCGGCGGCGTCGCGGTTGCCGACCCAGGTCGTCAGCACCAGCTCGACGGCGCCGTGGCCGCGCCCCCACTGCGCCACCTCGAACATCATCCGGCGTCCGATACCGTGCCGGCGCTGCTTGCTCGCCACGACCAGCGTCTCGACGTGCAGCCGGCGGCGCGGCACCATCGCGGGGTTCTCGGGGGTGTCGTAGATGCGCGCGACCAGCACCGCGACGGGACCGTCCTGGGACTGGTGCTCGCCGACGAACACCGCGGTCGCGTCTTCCTCCAGCAGGCGCAGCCATTCGTCCTCGGCGCGCGCCGTGGCGCGGAAGTACTCGGGCGCGATCGCCGCGTGCAGGTCGTCGATCTCGCGCAGCAGCGCGCGGGCAGCAGGCCAGTCCTCGCGCCGCGCGCGACGGACGCGTATCGCCGCCGCGGCGGTCACGCTGTCGGCCGTTCCTCCTCGCTGTCGCCGAGCTCCAGCGGAAAGCGTCCCTTCATCGTGCCGTAGACCAGCTCTTCGATCTCGGTCTCGGTCGACATCGTCAGCGCCTGCGCCAGCAGCCGCTCCGCGTCGGCCACGCGCGTGGCGCGCATGATCGACTTGACCACCGGGATCTGCCGCGGCGCCATCGACAGGTGGCGCAGGCCCAGCCCGACGAGGATCCACGCCAGCATCGGATCGCCCGCCATGTCGCCGCACATCGCGACCGGTTTGCCGGTGCGCTCCGCCGCCACGACGATCTGGCGCAGCACCCGCAGGATGGCCGGGTGCAGCGGGTGATACAGGTAGCCGACGTGTTCGTCCTCGCGATCGGCGGCCAGCGAGTATTGGATCAGATCGTTGGTGCCGATGCTGAGGAAGTCGCACTCCGCGGCCAGCAGGTCCGAGATCGTCGCCGCGCTCGGCGTCTCGATCATCACGCCCAGCGGCACCTTCGCCGCGTGCGGCGTCCCGCGGCTCTTCAGCTCGTCGGCCACCTCCTGGCACAGCTGCTTGGCCGCGCGCAGCTCGGCGACGCCCGACACCAGCGGAAACAGGATCTGCATCGGGCCGATCGCCGCCGCCCGGTACAGCGCGCGCAGCTGGGTGCGAAACACGTCCTCGCGCTTGAGCGAAAAGCGAATCGATCGCAGCCCCATCGCCGGGTTCATGCCGCTCGGGATGCGCACCGACGGCGGCAGCTTGTCGCCGCCGAGATCCAGCGTGCGGAACGTGACGGTGCGGCCGCCGACGCTCTTCAGCGCCGCGACGGCGTGCGCGTACTGCTCGTCCTCCGACGGCAGGTCGGTGCGTTCGAGGTAGAGAAACTCGGTGCGGAACAGCCCCACCCCCTCGGCGCCCAGCTCGACGGCGATCGGGATCTCCTCCAGCATCTCGATGTTCGCCTGCAGGTGGATCGCGGTGCCGTCGCTGGTCCGGCTCGGCACGTCGCGGATCGCCGCCAGCCGCTCCGCGCGCGACCGGCGCACCTCGGCGCGCTCTTCGTAGCGCTGCAGCGCATCGGCGTCGGGGTCGAGGATCACCTCGCCGCGGTCGCCGTCGATGACCAGCGTCATCCCCGACCACACCTTGTGCCCGACCGCCTCGACGCCGCACACGTACGGCAGCCCCAGCGCGCGCGCCACGATCGCCGTATGCGAGGTGCGCCCGCCCCCTTCGGTGCAGAAGCCGGCGGCCTCCGCCCGCCCCAGCTGCGCCGCATCGGCGGGCGACAGCTCGTGCGCCACCGCGATGCTCCCCTTGGGAGCCTCCTCCGGCGACGCCGAGTCGCCGATACCAACCAGGTTGCGCAGCAGGCGTTCGCCGACCAGCGCGACGTCGCTCTTGCGGTCGCGGAAGTAGGGGTCCTCGATGCGCTCGAACACCGCCTGGATCTGGTCCAGCGCCTTGCGCACCGCCCACTCGGCGGCGGCCTTGTCGTCGCGGATCATGCGCCGCGCCCGCTCGACCAGGTGCACGTCCGACAGCATCAGCCGGTGGGCCTCGAGGATCCGATACTGATGTTCGTCGCCCTCGCGTTCGGCGATCTCTGCCTGGATGCGCGCCAGCTGCGCGTCGGTCTCGAACAGCGCCTTCTCCAGGCGTTTGAGCTCGTGGTCGACCTGGTCAGCGGCGATGCGGCGCTCGTGGATCTCGACGCGGCTCGCGAGCACGTGCGCGACACCGATCGCGATGCCCGGGGACGCGCCCACCCCGATCAGGCGCTCCATCAGGGATCGACCCCCTCGCCGAAGCCCGTGCCCACGAGCTCCGCCAGCGCCGCGACCGCCGCGTCGGCGTCGTCGCCGTCGCATACGACGGTCATGGTCACGCCGTGCGCCGCCACCAGCGTCAGCAAGCCCATGATGCTCTTGCCGTTGGCCTCCTGCCCGTCCTTGACGACGGTGACATCCGACCGAAAGCCATTGGCAGTTTGCACGAACCGCACGGCGGCCCGGGCGTGCATGCCCAGGCGGTTGCGGACCTGAACCTCGCGTTCGGCGCGCGCCATCGCTAGTGGTGATCTTCCCTGGGGATGGCGAACTTGCCGGTCAACTCCGAACCCAACCGAATCGACCGCTTCCCCACCTCTTTGACTCGCTCAGCCACCTCGGCCGGCCGCAGCCCGCTGCGATCGCAGGTCGCCAGCTTGATCAGCATGGGGAGGTTCACTCCCGCGACGATCTCGACCGGCCGCGTGCCGTCGACCATCGCCAGGCACGCACGAAACGGCGACGAGCCGTGCACGTCGGCCAGGATGAGGATACCGACGCCTGAATCGACCTGGTCACAGGCACGGCCGACGCGCCGGACGATGTCGTCGAAGGCCTCGGACTGCACCACCGAGACCGCGGTCGAGTTCGCGACCGGCCCGATGATGTCCGCGGCGGCGGCGAGCAGGCATTCGCCGCAGCCACCGTGCGTCACGATGACCAGGCCAACCTGAGCGGGCTGCGCCGTCGCCATGGAGTCATGTACTTTACCACCGACGGCAAGGCGGAGCGCGTCGCGTCGCGCCTTAGATGTGAATCGGTCAGATCGATATGTCGCGGTGGCGGATGGAGAGCGAGAATTCGTCGCCCAGCCGACGGCCGAGCTCCTTGGCGATCGCGACAGATCGATGACGCCCACCCGTGCAGCCGATGGCGACGGTCGCGTACGATTTGCCCTCGCGCCGGAAGCCGTGCACGGAACGGCGCAGCAGCCGCGCCGCGTCCTCCAGGAAGCCGGCGGTCTCCGGGTCGTTCATGACGAATTTGACGACCGCCTCGTCTTCGCCCGACAGCGCCGACAGCTGCGGGACGAAGAACGGATTGGGCAGGAAGCGGACGTCGAGCACCACGTCCGCCTCCGACGGGATGCCGTGCTTGAAGCCGAACGACAGCAGGGTCACCGCCAGTTCACCCTCGCCGCGCCCGTAGCGCTCCTGGATGAGGCCGCGCAACACGTGCACGTTGAGCGCGCCCGTATCGACGACGGCGCTCGCCTCCTGCCGCAAACCCGCCAGCGTCCGCCGCTCCGCCGCGACGCCGGCGCGGATGTCCGTGTCCGACAGCGGGTGGCGGCGCCGCGTCTCGGAGAACCGCCGGATCAAGATCTCGTCCGTCGCCTCCAGGAACAACACCTCGACGGAATGGCCGCGCGCGCGCAGATCGGCGAACACCGACGCAGACACCTTCCAGGAAGTTGCCGCTGCGCGCGTCGACGCCCAGCGCCGCGCGGTCGACGTCCGGGCGGCTGGCGAGCAGGTCGATCAACTCCGGCACCAGCGGCAGCGGCAGGTTGTCGACGGCATAGAAGCCCAGATCCTCCAGCGCGCGCAGCGCCGTGGACTTGCCCGCTCCCGACACGCCGGTGACGACCACGAGCCTCATTCGACGTCGTCCCGCCAGCGCCGCTCGCGCGCGTCGGCCAGCGCCCGATCCAGGCGCTCCTGAAACTCGCGCGCCGAGTGGTGACCGCGCACCTGCAGCAACCGATTGCGCGCCGCGACCTCGATCAGCGAGCTGACGTTGCGGCCCGGGCTGACCGGTATGCGCAGCAGCGGCACCTGCACCTCCAGGATTGGATACACCATCTCGTCCAGGCCCAGGCGATCGTGGGCGTCGGTCTGATCCCAGCGGATCAGCTCCAGCACCAGCTCGATGCGCTTCTCGTCGCGCACGGCCGCGACGCCGAACATGTCCTTGATGTTGATGATGCCGAGGCCGCGCACCTCCATGTGGTGCTTGATCAGCTCGGACGCCCAGCCGACCAGCACGCTGCCCGACGTCCGCCGCACCTCGACCAGATCGTCGGCGACCAGCCGGTGGCCGCGCATGATGAGATCGAGCGCCGCCTCCGACTTGCCGATGCCGCTCTTGCCCAGCAGCAGCACGCCCACGCCCAGAACGTCCATCAGCACGGCGTGGATGCTGGCGGTGGGCGCGAGCTGCAGCTCCAGGTATTTCTGGATCTGATCGATCGCCGCCGACGACACCAGCGGTGTCCGCAGCAACGGCACGCCCAGCCGTTCCGCCCCCTCGCGTAGCAGGCCGGGAACCTCCAGCCCCTTGGTGACGACGACGCAGGCCGGGTTCAGGCTGAAGAACGCGTCGATCGCCGTGCGCGCCGCCTCCTCGGACAGCGTCTCCAGGTACGAGATCTCCGTCGCGCCCAGCACCTGCACCCGCTCCGGGTGCACCTGCCGGACATAGCCCGCCAGCGCCAGCCCGGGTTTCTGGATGCGCTGAATCGTGATGCGGCGCCCGAGCCCCGCTTCGCCCGCCAGCAACACCAGCCGAAGGTCCGCGCCTTCGTCGAGCAGCGACCGGACCGTGAGCGTTGGCGTCATCGCGCCTTAGCCTACTCCAGCGTCAGACGGATCAGACAGGTCTAGTATTTGGCGTCTTCCTCGACGATGACCTGATACATGGCCTCGCTGGACGGCGCGTCGAGCAGCCGCTTGCGGAAGCTGGCGTCGCGAAACAGCCGCGACAGCCGGGCCAGGGCCTTGAGGTGAACCCCCGTCGAGCTCGCCGGGGCCACCAGCATGAACACCAGGTTGGTCGGCTTGCCGTCGATCGACTCGAACTCGATGCCTTCGACCGCGCGCCCCAGGCAGCCCACCAGGCGCCCGACCGAGTCGAGCTTGCCGTGCGGGATGGCGATGCCGTCGCCGATCGCCGTCGAGGCCAGCTGCTCGCGTTCGTCCAGGACCTTGCGCAGCGCCTCGGCCTCTACCCCCGGGACGACCTTGGACAGGTGCAACGACAGCTCGGCCAGCACCGCCGGCTTACTCTTCGCCTGTAGCACTGCAATGATGCAGTCAGGCTGAAGGAAGTCGGTGACTTTCATGGCGCAACTTCGCCCGGATCAGCGCCCGCCCGGGCTCCCGTTGGCCGTCTCGATCAGGCCGTAGTTGCCGTCCTTGCGCCGGTAAAGGACGACCGTACGGCCGCTGGTGGCGTCGGTGAACACCAGTAGCTCGTCACCCAGCAGGTTCATCTGCATCACGGCGTCCTCGACCGTCATCGACCGCGCGGTGAAGCGCTCGTCCTTGATGACGTTGTAGCCGGCGACAGCCGTAGCCACGGGCGTCGGGGGCGTTGTCGCCGGCTGGGGCTGCGGCTGCGGCTCGACCTCCTCGGCGGTGATGACCATCTCGCGCACCGACGTCGACGGCCCGCCGTGCGGCTTGTGGTCGCGGATCTTGTCCTTCCACTTGCGAACCTGGCGTTCGATGCGCGCCGCGGCGAGGTCGATGGAGGAGTACATGTCCTCCGTCGTCTCCTTGGCGTTGATGACGATGCCGCTCGGCAGCGTGATGTTCAGATCGGCGACGTGATGGAAACCGCGTTCGACCGAGAACACCGCATGGGCGTGAGATCGGATCCTTGTTGAAATACTTACGAATCTTCTCGAGCTTATCGGCCGCATACTCTCGCACCGCTTGCGAGGCATCCATGTGCCGAAACGTCGTGGAGAGCTGCATGACGCTTCCTTCCCGTTGGCCGATTTACCGTGTGCGCCGCCGGTCATCACTTGCGACCGGGCCGTTTACGCGCACCGCTTTTACCCCTTTTCCCGTCGAGGAACAATAAATACGGGGGGGCCGCCGGACCCAGACCGGGCCGCCCGCCGTATCAGAAAACCTGGCGTCTTTTCGACGAGGATAGGATGCGAAGTTGCTCACGGTACTTGGCCACCGTTCGCCGCGCGATCTCGATGTTTTGGTCCTTGAGGAGCTCTACGATGCGTCTGATCCGAGTGCGGATTGGCAGGGCTCTCCGAGCCGATGATTTGCTTTATCTTGAGCTTGACCGCTTCGGACGCCAGATCCTCGCCGTCGGTGCGTGCGATCCCCGAGTTGAAGAAGTATTTCAGCTCGTAGATGCCCTGGGGGGTGTGGACGTACTTGTTGGTCGTGACGCGCGACACGGTGGATTCGTGCATGCCGATGTCCTCGGCGACGTCGCGCAGGATGAGCGGCTTCAAGTGCGCGGTCCCCTTGTCGAAAAACTCGCGCTGAAACTTCAGGATCGACTCCGTGACGCGCACGATCGTTCGCTGCCGCTGCTGGATCGACCGGATGAGCCACTGCGCGCTGCGTAGCTTTTCCTGGATGTACTCGCGCGCCTTGGCGCCGCCGGCCAGCGCCGTCCGGTAGAAGTCGGAGATCTTGAGCTTGGGCAACCCGTCGTCGTTGGCGACGACGAAGTACTTGTCGCCGACCTTGTGCACGTAGACGTCGGGCGTGATGTAGGTCGGTTCCTCGGCGGTGTACTCGCGCCCCGGCTTCGGGTCGAAGGCCTTGAGCACCTTGGCCGCCTCGTAGATCTCCTCGACGGGCTGGCCCAGGTCCTTGGCGATCGCCTGGTAGTTCTTCTTCTCCAGGTTGGTGAGGTGCTTGGTGATGATGCCGACCACGACGTCGTCGTCGGCGCCGATGTGGCGCGCCTGGATCAGCAGGCACTCCTCCAGCGACCGCGCGGCGACGCCAACCGGGTCGAACTCCTGGATGCGCTTCGAGCACCGACTCCGACAGCTCGAGGCTGACGCCCGCCTCCTCCGCCAGATCCGCGAGGTCGTCCTCCAGGTAGCCGTCCGGCGTCAGGTTGCCGATGATCAGCATCGCGATGCCGTCTTCTTCCAGCGTGAAGTGGCTGAGCTTGAGCTGCCACTCCAGGTGGTTGAACAGCGACGTGCCGCGCGTCAGCGTCGCTTCCAGCGACGGCAGGTCCTCGTTGTTCGACTTGTACGACGGCATCGGCGCCGCCGCCGCCTGGTTGTCGAGGTAGCCCTCCCAGTCGAAGTCGTTGACCGCCTCGTTGGAGCCGACGTCGGCCTTCACCTCGGACGTCGTGTCGACCTTGTTCTCGCGGATCTCGACGATCGGCGTCTCGGTCTCCCCCACCCGCTCCATGTCCGCGCCGTTGCTGTCGACCTCCGCCGGCGCCTCGGCCTTCGCCTGCTCGTTGGCCGACTCGACGCTGTCCTCCAGAATGGGGTTTTCCAGCATCTCGTCGCGGACCATGTCGCACAGCTCCATCCGCGACAGCTGCAGGAGCTTGATCGCCTGCTGCAGCTGGGGGGTCATCACCAGCTGCTGCGACAGGCGTCAGGTGCTGCTTTATCTCGATGGACATGCGGCGACCTCGTTCACTTGTAACACTTGAAGGTCGGCACCGACAAGCGTCAAGGGGCTTGTGGTACACGAATTGCACATACTCTGTCGCACACCAACGCCCTGGGCGAGCCTACGCCGCAAGCATGCGTAACTGCTCGTTGTTTTTGTGGGCTATGGCGCCGGGGCCGCAGCAGCTTCGACCAGAGCGGCGTCGTCGATCGCCGAGGCGAGCGCGCAGGGCCGCCGCGATGAACGACTGGAACAGCGGATGAGGTGCCTGGGGCCGCGACTTGAACTCGGGGTGGAACTGGCAGCCGACGAAATACGGGTGCTGGGGCAGCTCGATCATCTCGACCAGCCGGCGGTCGGGTGACGAGCCCGAGATCAACATCCCGTGGCCGGTCAGCGCCTCGCGGAAGTCGTTGTTCACCTCGTAGCGATGGCGGTGCCGCTCGCTGATCTCCAACGTGCCGTACGCGGCGGCCGCCTTCGCGCCCGGCGTGATCACGCACGGGTACGAACCGAGGCGCATCGTCGCGCCCTTCTCGGTGACCGTACGCTGCTCGGGCATCAGATCGACGACCGGGTACGGCGGGTTCGGTTCGAACTCGGTCGAGTTCGCGCCGCGCAGGCCGGAGACGTTGCGCGCGAACTCGATCACCGCGACCTGCATCCCCAGGCAGATGCCGAAGAACGGCACGCTCTCTTCGCGCGCGTAGCGGACGGCGTCGACCTTGCCCTGGATGCCGCGGCTGCCGAAGCCGGGCGCCACCAGGATGCCGTCCATCTCGGACAGCAGCGCGGGCGCGCCGCGCCGCTCGATCTCCTCGGAGTCGATGTGGCGCAGGTTGACGCGGCAGTCGTTGCCGATGCCGCCGTGGATCAGCGCCTCGTTGAGGCTCTTGTACGATTCGACCAGGTCGACGTACTTGCCGACCAGGCCGATCTCGACCTCGGCCTGCGGGCTCTTGAGCCGGTGCACGACGCGCTCCCAGCCGGTCAGCTCGGGGGCGCGCGACCAGATGTTGAGCAGCTCGCCGATCTTGGCGTCGACGCCTTCGTCGTGGAAGCGGATCGGCACCTCGTAGATGCAGCTGACGTCTTCGGCCGAGAACACGGCGTCGGGCGCGACGTTGGTGAACATCGCGATCTTCTTCTTCAGCGCCGCCTCGATCGGGCGCTCGGACCGGCACAGCAGGATCTCCGGCTGGATGCCGATCTCGCGTAGCTTCATCACCGAGTGCTGCGTCGGCTTGGTCTTGAGCTCACCCGCGGCGCCGATGAACGGCACCAGCGTCACGTGCACGGACACGGCGTTGGTCGGGCCGACCTCCAGCCGCAGCTGCCTGATCGCCTCGAGGAACGGCAGCGATTCGATGTCGCCGACGGTGCCGCCGACCTCGACGATCAGCACGTCCTGCCCCTTGGCGCAGTCGAGGATGCGCGCCTTGATCTCGTCGGTGACGTGCGGGATCACCTGCACGGTGCCGCCCAGGTACTCGCCGCGGCGCTCCTTCTGGATGACCGTCTGATAGATCTGGCCGCTGGTCGCGTTGTTCAGCCTCGTCATGCGCTGCGAGATGAAGCGCTCGTAGTGGCCCAGGTCCAGGTCGGTCTCGGCGCCGTCGTCGGTGACGAACACCTCGCCGTGCTGCGTGGGGTTCATCGTCCCCGGGTCGACGTTGAGGTACGGGTCCAGCTTCTGGATCGTCAGCTTCAGCCCGCGTGTCTCCAGCAGGCTGCCGATCGACGCCGACGCGAGCCCCTTGCCCAGCGACGAGACCACCCCACCCGTTACGAAGATGAACTTGGTCTGTTTAGCGGTCGATCGGGCAGGCGCGGTCATCGTGTCTCCGTTCCGCGTCTGCTTGACGCCGAGAAGAATGTCGTCTTCAACTCGGGCCGCTATTCTTTATGTCGTGAGCAGGGAAGTCAATGCCTCGTGAGGTGATTCTGATCATCGAAGACGACGCGCACATCGGTGGGCTGGTCGTCCAGGTGCTTCGCGAGGCAGGCTTTGCGCCCGTGCTGGTGCGCGACGTGGGCGCGGCGCGGACCTGGCGGGCGGAAGGCAACGCGCCCGCGGCCGTGATCAGCGACCTCATGGTCGCGGGGTCGCCCGGACCGGCCCAGCTTCCGTCGGAGCTCGGCGGCATTTTCCCGTCGACGCCGCTCGCGCTGATGACCGGCGTGCCGCCGCGGCGGCGCGCGGCGCTGGGCGTCACCCACGACCGCGTCATCGAAAAGCCGTTCGAGCTCGAGACGTTGATCGACACCGTCAACGGCATGCTGGCCGTGGCGGCGGCGCAATGAAGCTCGTGGCCGGCGCGACCGAGTTCGCGGCGACGGCGCGCGCGGGCGACCCGCGGCCGCTGGCCGTGGCTGTGGGTAACTTCGACGGCGTGCACATCGGCCACCAGGCGCTGCTGCGCGAGGCGCGTGCGCGCGCGGAGCGGCACGCCGCGCGCGCCGCGATCTTGACGTTCACGCCCCACCCGGCGCGGCTGTTCGCCCCGGCGAAGGCGCCGCCGCTCATCATGCCGCTCGCACGGCGGCTGGAGCTGTGCGCCGAGGCCGGCATCGAGCTGGCGATCGTCGAGCCGTTCACCCGTGAGTTCGCCGCGACGCCCGCCGACGCGTTCGTGCGCGACGTGCTGGGCCGTGACCTGGGCGCGCGCGACGTCGTGGTCGGTTACGACTTCAGCTTCGGGCGCGGGCGCGCCGGCGACGCCCGCCTGCTGGCGCAGCTCGGCGCGAGCCTGGGTATCGAAGTCGCCGTGATCCCGCCGGTCGCGATCGGCGATACCAGCTGCTCGTCGACGCGCATCCGCGAGCTGGTCACCGCCGGCGACACCGTCGGCGCGGCGCGGCTGCTGGGCCGGCCGTTCGAGCTCGAAGGGCCGGTGGTGCGCGGAGCGGGCCGCGGCCGCGGCCTCGGCTTCCCGACCGCCAACATCGCCGCGGAGGGGGAGCTTCGCCCGGCGCTAGGCATCTACGCGGCGCGCGCGCGCGTGCTGGACGGCGAGCTTGCAGGCCAGGTCCACGCCGCGGCGCTCAGCGTCGGCCGGAATCCGACGTTTTCTTCTGCTGCCGACGTCAGCGTCGAAGCGTACTTGCTGGATTTCGAAGGTGATCTTTACGACCGGCGGCTGCGCGTCGAGCTCGGCGAGCGATTGCGCGACGAGTTGAAATTCGACTCGGTCGCGGCGCTGGTGGCGCAGATCGAGCGAGACGTCGCGCGTATCCGACAGCTAGTATGACCGCGATGTTCGACACCGAGACGATGGCCGAGCTGTGCGTCAAACAGGGGCTGGTGGACGAGGCTCTCGCCATCTATCGACGGCTGGCGGACCAGAGTGAGGAGCTTGCCCCGCGCCGCCGCTACGAGGCGCGGATGGCTGCGCTGGGCACCCCGCGCGACGCACGGCCGATGGACACGCCCGGGCTGCGCGTCGACCGGCGGGGCGACGAGGTCGAGATCGAATGGCGGCTGCCGCCGAACGTGAATTCGCCGGCACTGCAGCTACTGCTGTTGCGGCGGACGCCCACTGGCATCGCCGTCGAGCCGCGCACCACGGCGCTGACGTCGATGGGCGGGACCACCGTGGTCGTCGTGCCCGACCTGCATTCGCTGCGCGCCGCCGCCGGCCGCGTCCGCGACGACGGCACCTTCATCCCGATCATCCGACTGTCTCCCGAAGCGCGATAGCGCCTCAGGGGTTGGTGCGGACGACGCGGAACGCGCCGTCGGTGACGGTGACGGTGCGCGCGGGCACCATCGACTTCAACGTCGCCGTGAACGTGCCCTGGATGACGTCGCCGATGGCCGGGGCGGCGGACGTGACGTTGACGCTGCAGCTGCCGCCGCCCAGATCGGATCGCGGGTTGCCGTTGTTGTCGAACAGCCCGACCCAGCCCATCCCACAGTCGTGCATACCGACCTGGTTCAGTACGTAGAGATTCCACGACGTCGGCGCCGTCCCTGCAACGACCCAGATCTGACCATCGGCCACGCCCTGAACGCCGGCTTTCGGCTCGGACTCGGCGCGAACGACGACGCCGTCGACGGTGCCGGTGATGAAACCGGGTGCGCTGCCCCCCGCACCGCCGGCGCCTGTGCTGCCGCCGCTGCCCGCGTTGCCGGCGCCGCTGCCCGCCGCGCCTCCACCGCCGTCCGTTGCCGCGCCGCCGCCGCCGCACGCCGCCAGACCCAACGCGATCGACCCTACAAAACCAAGCAACCGATAGCGATAAGTCATGGCCAATTCTGCCATGAAGCTCGGCCGCCGCCTCCGATCGGTGTGATATACGAAGTCCATGTTTCAAGGGGCCATCACAGCGCTGGTAACGCCCTTCCGCGGAGACGCGATCGACGAGGAGGCGCTGCGCCGCCTGGTCGACGAGCAGATCGCCGCGGGCATTCACGGCTTGGTCCCGGTCGGGACCACGGGCGAATCGCCGACCGTCACCAACGAAGAGCACGTCCGCATCATCGAGATCGTCGTGCAGGCGGCGAACAAGCGCGTGCCGGTGATCGCCGGCACCGGATCGAACTCGACGCGCGAGACCATCGAGATGTCCGCGGCGGCGAAGCGCGTCGGCGCCGACGGCCTGTTGCTGGTCACGCCGTATTACAACCGTCCCGGGCAGGAGCACCTTTACCGCCACTTCAAGGCGGTGATGGAAGCCGTGCCGCTGCCGGCGATCCTCTACAACGTCCCCGGGCGCACCGCGTGCGACGCGCTGCCCGAGACGATCGCGCGCCTCACAGAGGTGCGCACGCTGGTCGCCGTCAAGGAAGCGACCGGATCGGCGCTGCGCGCAGCGCAGATCATCGCCCGCGTCGGCGATCGGCTGGCCGTGCTGTCGGGCGACGACGCGACGACGTTCCCGCTGCTCGCGCTGGGCGCGCGCGGCGTGATCTCCGTGGTCAGCAACGTCGCGCCCGCGCTGATGAGCGGCATGTGCAACGCCGCCGCCGCCGGCGACTGGAACAAGGCGCGCGAGATCCACTACAAGCTGCTGCCGCTCGGCGAGGGGCTGTTCGTCGAGGCGAACCCGATTCCGGTCAAGGCGGCGCTGGCGATGATGGGGCGAATCGCGGACGAGATCCGACCGCCGCTCTACCCGCTGGCCGAGCAATTCCGCGCGAAGCTACGCGCGCAACTCGCCGAGCTCGGACTGGTCTAACCGTGGCGCGCCCGATTCGCATCGCGGTGCTGGGGGCCGACGGGCGGATGGGACGCGCCCTCACCCGCGCGGTGATGGCGGCGTCTCCGCGCGCGCAGCTCGCGGCGGCGTCGGAGCGGCCCGGGCACGCGGCCGTGGGCAAGGACGCGGGTGTCGTCGCGGGCGTGGAGGCGGCAGGCGTGGCGATCGCCGAGGAGCTGCCGGCGCGCGGCACCGCCGACGTCTGGATCGACTTCACGTCGGCCAACGTGACGGAGTCGGTCGCGGCCACCGCCACCGCCCAGGGCGTCGGGCTGGTCGTCGGGACCACGGGCCTGGGGACACACGCGCGCGCGGCGCTGGGCGTCGCGGCGACGCGCATCCCGGTCGTCTACGCGGCCAACTACTCGGTCGGCATCAACGTGATGCTGAAGCTGATCGCCGACGCGGCGCGCGCGCTGGGCCCCGACTACGACATCGAGCTCGTCGAGGCGCACCACCGCGCCAAGCGCGACGCGCCGTCGGGCACGGCGTTGACGCTGGCGGACGCGCTGGCCTCGGCGAGCGGGCGCGACCTGGCGGCCGCCGCCCGTTACGCCCGCCACGGCGACATCGGCGCGCGCTCGCACAACGAGATCGGCATCCAGACCTTGCGCGGCGGCGACGTCGTGGGCGACCACACGGTGATGTTCCTGGGCAACGGCGACCGGCTGGAGGTCACCCACCGCGCCAGCACGCGCGACACGTTCGCCGTCGGCGCCGTCCGCGCCGCGCTGTGGGTGGTCGGCTGCCAGCCCGGCCTCTACGACATGCGCAACGTGCTCGGCCTCGGGCTGTAGGCAGCCGTTACCAGGTGACGGCGTCGACGTAGGCGCTGAACGCGCCGCTGGTCTGGAACTCGACGCCCACCTGCTTGCCCGAGCAACCGGCCGGCACGGTGATGGTGACGACGTTCCACGAGCCCTTGAGCACGGTCGACACCGGGTTGATCACCTTCCACTCGTTGCCGCCCGACCTTCTTCACGAACGGGTTGATGTGCGGTGAGCTTGCTGTCCGACGCGAGGTACAGATAGAAGCTCACCTTGGTGCCGGCGGGGAGCGCCAGGTTCGACGGGCCCTGCATGCGGATCGTGCCGGAGCCGCTGGCGTAGGCCGCCTTGAGGAACTTGCTGCCCGTCTGCGCGACGGTCTGGTTCGACGAGCTCAGCACGAGCTGGGTGTTGCCGGCGGTCCAGCCGTCGACGCCCGATTCGAAGTCGTAGCGGACCGTGCGCCCGTCGGCGGTCTTGCCGGCGACCACCTGGCCGGAGGAGGTGAAGCTCTTGTTCTGCCGCCACACGGTGATGGTCTCGTTCCACGCGCTCATCGGGCCTTCGCCCATCGCGCACGCCTTGTAGCCATCGGGGACGTTGTTGGTCTTCGCGTCCGACGGGACGCAGCCGTTGATGTGGCAGAAGCCGCTGGCAAACAGGTTGCGATACGGCGCGCCTGTCTGCTTGGCGCCGATGCGCCCCTCGACGACGTCCTTGTCGAAGCCGGGGCCGCTGCAGTAGTAGGCGTCGATGCGGCCTACGTTGTTCAGCTGGAACATGTTGCCGAAGAACGTCCCCTCCTGGTTGGGGTAGTTCGGATCCTGGCCCCAGCCGATCGCCGAGTTCTGCGCGACGATGGAGATCGGCACGTGAATGCCGGCAGTGTTGACGTGGGCGAGCAAGCAGGCGGAGATCCAGCGCTTGCACGGGACCGTCGCAGACGCCGTTCTCCCACTGAGGCGCGAGGCCGAGCGAGCCTTGCATCGTGATACGAGGTGCCGTTCTGGTCTTGCTTCGCGATGCTGCGGCCTTCGGGCAGCGCGCAGCGAACAAGGTACTTGGACATCATGCGCCCGCCGTCGGTCGTCATGAGCCCGTTCATCGTCAGCCCGTTCATGGTCAGCCCGTTGACGGCGCTGAGGCCGTTCATGGTCAGGCCGTTCATCGTCAGCCCGTTCATGGTCAGGCCGTTCATCGTCAGCCCGTTCATGGTCAGGCCGTTCATCGTCAGCCCGTTCTCTGACGCCTCGAGGGCGCTGGTGTCCTCCGCGACGCCGTCGTCGTCAGAGGCCGGCAAACATCCGAGCCCCGCGAAGGTGGCCGACATCGGCAGCGACAGAGCAAGAGTGGGCGACTCGGGACTGAGCGTGACGGGCCGGTGCATACCGGGCCAATCGGTTGCAGTAAGCATGCCTACAAAATAAATTTGAGTAAAATACTTAACTAACTGATTCTTATATGGCTCGTCGTGAGCCGTGCCTGGCAGGCGTTGCGTCATCAGCAACACCTGCCCGTTATCGAGGCAACAGTCGGACTTAGCCCGCGGCTAGCCGGCCGCTTTGGCGAACGTCGCCATGAAGTCGGCCAGCGCCTTGGCGCCCGCGACCGGCATCGCGTTGTAGATCGACGCGCGGATGCCGCCGACCGTGCGGTAGCCCTTGAGCGCCACCATGCCGGCCTTCGCGGCATCCTTCACGAACTTGTCGGTCTGCTCTTCGCTGGGGAGCAGGAACGTCACGTTCATGTGGCTGCGCGCCGCCTTGTCGGCGACCGTCCCCTTGTAGAAGCCGCCCGACGCGTCGATGGCGCCGTAGATCAGCGCCGCCTTCTCGGCGTTGCGCTTCTCGACGGCGGCCAGGCCGCCCTGCGCCTCGATCCACCGGAACGTCTCGAGCAGGAAGTAGATGCCGAACGTCGGCGGCGTGTTGAGGCAGCTCTTGGCCTCGGCGAGCGCCTTGAAGCTGAAGATCTTCGGCACGCTCTTGGCGATGCGGTCGTAGAGGTCCTTGCGCACGATCGTCAGCACGACGCCGGCCGGCCCGAGGTTCTTCTGCGCCCCCGCGTACACCAGCGCGGTGCGCGCGATCGGGTGCGGGCCGCGACATCATCTCGGAGCTGGAGTCGACGACCAGGTTCGCGTGCTCCGGCCATTCGACCAGCCGGTGGCCGTGCACGGTCTCGTTCGAGCAGACGTGCAGGTAGGCGGCGGCCGGATCGGCCGTCCAGCCCGTGGGCGGACGATCGAAGTTGGTCGCTTCGCTGGAACCAATGACGCGGATCTTCTCGCCGTAGGCGCTCTGCGCCGCGGACGCCGCCTTCTTCGACCACTCGCCGCCGACGACGTAGTCGGCCGTCCCGTTGAGGATGTTCATCGGGATGACGTTGAACAGCTGCGTCGCCCCGCCCTGCAGGAAGAGGATGTCGTGCGTATCCGGCACCGACAGCAGGCTCTTGCACTTGGCGATCGCCTCGTCGAGGACACCGTCGAACTCCTTGCCGCGGTGGCTGCACTCGGCGATGCCGAAGCCCTTGCCCTGGTAGTCGACCAGAGCCTTGGCGGATGCCTCGAGGACCTCTGCCGGCAGCATCGCCGGCCCTGCGCTGAAGTTGTAGACGCGGTTGCTCATGCCGCCTTGTTACCGCTCGCGGCGTCCGAGTTCAAGCCCTGTCGCGGGCTTGTTTCACCGTCCAGGTCGCCTTACGACTTCGGCTGATTTGTCGGGGGTTTGCGCAGCCCGTAATATGAGCGGATGCCTCGCGCGCCACGGACGTCGTCGGAGCTGGCCGAGCTTCCGACGGAGGCGACGCACCCCCGCGCGGCGCGACTGGACACCATGCCGCCCGAGGCGATCGCGGCGCTGATGCTGGGCGAGGAGGCGAAGGCGGTGCGCGCCGCGCAGGCGCGCGCCGATGACATCGGCAAGGCCGCGCGCCTGATCGCCGACAAGCTGGCGGCGGGAGGCCGGCTGATCTACGTCGGCGCGGGGACGTCGGGGCGCCTGGGGACGCTGGACGCGGTGGAGTGCGTGCCGACGTTCGGCGTGCCGCCGTCGCGGCTGGTGCCGATCATCGCGGGCGGGCCGGCGGCGCTGACGCGTTCGATCGAAGGCGCCGAGGACAACGTGCGCGACGGCGAGCAGCGCATGCGGCGCGTGGCGGTCGGCCCGGCCGACGTCGTCTGCTGCGTCGCCGCGTCGGGGACGACGCCGTTCGTGCGCGCGGCGCTCGACTACGCGCGCTTCCGGCGCGCCGCGACCATCTTCGTCCGCTGCGGGCGGCCCAACGACGACGACAGCGGCGCCGCCAACGTGGTCATCGCGCTGGACACCGGGCCGGAGGTGATCGCCGGCTCGACGCGGCTCAAGGCGGGGACGGCGACGAAGATCACCCTCAACGCGATGTCGACCGCTGCGTTCGTGCTGCTGGGCAAGACCTACGGCGGCCTGATGGTCGACGTGCGCCCCACCAACGCGAAGCTGTGGGCGCGCGCGATCCGCATCGTGCGGACACTGTCCGGCGTCGACGACGCGACCGCGCGCCGGCTGATCGAGAAGGCCGGCGGCCGCGCGAAGGTCGCGCTGGTCATGCACCACGCGGGCGTCAACGCGACGCGCGCCAAGGAGCTGCTGGTCAAGCACAAGGGCTCGCTGCGCGCGATCGTCGGCGACGTCGCGCCCGATGGCTGCGGCGACAGCGTGGCCGACATGGACGAAGGGCCGCGCACCGGCAACGGGGCGCGATGACAGACGACCCGCTGCGCCGCCTGCTCGCCGCGCGCGAGCGCCCCCGCCGCATCATCATCGGCCTGCTGTCCGGGACCAGCGCCGACGGAACCGACGCGGCGCTGTGCGACGTCGGCGGCTTCGGCGAGAACACCGGCCTGGTCGCGCGCGCGTTCGTGACCACGCCGTTCCCGCGACCGCTGCGCGAACGCATCTACCGCCTGGCGCAGGCCGACGCGTCCGAGCTGTGCGATCTCGACGTCTTGCTGGGCGAGACGTTCGCCGACGCGGCGTTTGCGGTGTGCGCGGCGGCGGGCATCACCATCGAGGAAGTGGATCTCATCGGCTCGCACGGCCAGACCGCCGTGCACCACCCGCGCTCCGCCGGGAGCCTGGGCGCGACGCTGCAGATCGGCGAGGCCGCCGTGATCGCCGAGCGCACCGGCCGCCCGGTGATCAGCGACTTCCGCGTGCGCGACGTCGCCGCCGGCGGCGAGGGGGCGCCGCTGGTGCCGCTGGTCGATCACCTGCTGTTCCGGGCGCCCGGGCGGCGGCGCGCGATGCAGAACATCGGCGGCATCGCCAACGTCACGCTGGTGTCGTCGCGCCTGGACGAGCTGGTCGCGTTCGACAACGCCCCGGGCAACATGCCGCTGGACACGGTGGCGCGCTCGGCGTCCGCCGGCAGCGAAGCCTTCGACCGCGACGGCCACCGCGCCGCGCGCGGCTCGATCGACGCGGGTCTGCTCACCGAGCTGCACCGGCACCCCTACCTGGCCAAGCCGCTGCCCAAGTCGACCGGGCGCGAGACCTTCGGCCGCGACTTCGTCTACCCGTTGCTCACCCGCTACGAGTCGCGCAAGGACGACCTGCTCGCGACGCTGACCCGGTTCTCCGCCGAGGCGATCGCGCGCAGCTACCGCGAGATGCTGCCCGCGCTGCCCGACGAGGTCTTCGTCTCGGGCGGCGGCGCGCTGAACCCGGTGCTGATGCGCCACCTCAAGGAGCTGCTGGCGCCGATCCGCGTCGAATCGAGCGCCGCGCTGGGCGTCGACCCGGAGGCCAAGGAAGCGATCTCGTTCGCCGTGCTCGCCAACCAGACGCTGTTCGGGGAAGCCGGCAACATCCCGGCGGTGACCGGCGCCGTCGGCCCGCGCGTGCTCGGCAAGCTGTCGTTCTGACCCGGGCCCCTCAAAGGGTCCCGAACCTCCCGCTCGACGCGATCAGGCCCTGAACCTTCGGAGCGTCCGGGCAACCTATCCCCGGAATGACGCCCTTCGTCCGCCATGCCGCGTTCGCCGCCCTCTTGTCGCGGCCGGCTGCTCGTCCAAGCCGGCGGCGCGCGTCCCCGACGCGGGGACGCCCGGGACGGCGGGCACCGGGCCGGGCGCCGCCGGCAGCGGCGGCGCTGACGCGCCCGACGCGGCCGCCGGTATGGGCGGCGGCACGCCCGACGCGGCCGCCGGCACGGGCGGCGGGCCAACCGACGCAGGCCCCGAGACGCCGATCAGCACGCCCGGCGTCACCTTCATCCAGGAGGACCAGCCCGGCTTCGCGGCCATCGACGGCAAGGTGCTGCCGCGCCAGGGGAGCACGACGGTCACGGGCTACACCGGCACCGGGTTCGCGGACGGCGATTCCGGGCTGGGCAAGACGATCAGCTGGACGGTCAAGGCCGAGACCGCGGGGACGTACGCGCTGCTGTGGCGTTACGCGTTCGGTGGCGCCGCCGCGAACACGCGCGACGCCAGGCTGATGATCAACGGCGTCCGCCGCCGCCGAGGTCGCTGTTCCCCTTCACCACCGACTGGAACAACTGGCAGGTGACGCCGCCGCTGGCGGTGCAGCTCGCCGCCGGCTCCAACTTCATCCAGCTGCAGGCGACGGGCGCCAGCGGCCTCGCCAACATCGACTACATCGAGATCCGCGGCGAAGGCATCACGCCCGACAACCCGAGCTTCTCGCTGACCGTCGCGGCCAACGATCCCGCGGGGGGCAGCGTCACGTACGCGCCGATGATGGCGTTCTATCCCGTCGGCACGCAGGTGACCGTGATGGCGACCGCGTCGGCCGGTTACTTCTTCCAGAGCTGGACGGGCGATTCGCCGAGCGCGACCGCGGCGTACACGTTCGCGATCACGAAGAACACGACGATGACCGCGCGCTTCCTGCCGACCGGCACCGTGCAGGACATGGCGCTGGTCGGCTACGCCGCCGTCCAGGACGACAAGGGGACGCCCTACCTGCTCAACGGCGGCTCGCTCGGCCCGACGGTGACGGCGACGACGCTCGACGAGCTCAAGACCTACCTCGCCAGCCCGGACCCGTACGTCGTGACGTTCTCGGGCCTGATCCAGGGCGCCGACAGCGTCAAGATCGCGTCGAACAAGACGCTGCTCGGCACCGGCGCGGGCGCGCACCTGCAAGGCATCGAGCTGGAGATCGCCAACGCGCGCAACGTCATCATCCGCAACATCGCCGTGTCGCACGTCATCGCCGACGGCTCCGGCGCGGCCAACGACGCGATCGTCATCAACGGCGCGATGAACGTCTGGATCGATCACTGCGAGCTCTACTCCGACCTGACGCACGACAAGGACTACTACGACGGCTTGCTGGAGATCAAAAACGGCGCCGCGTTCATCACCGTGTCGTGGTGCCACATCCACGACCACTACAAGGCCAGCCTGATCAGCTCGGGCGACGAGCAGGTCGGCGACACCGTCATCCGCGCGACTTACCACCACAACTACTTCCACAACTGCGGCTCGCGCCTGCCCAGCATCCGCTTCGGCAAGGCGCACATCTTCTCCAGCTACTTCGTGAACAACTTCGGCGGCACGGGCGTCAACAGCCGCATGGGCGCCGTCGTCCGCGTCGACGGCAACTACTTCCAGACCATCGAGAACCCGATCGGCTTCTGGGACAGCGCTGTGACCGGCACCTGGGACGTCGCCAACAACACGTTCTCCGCCTGCACCGGCAGCCAGCCGACGACGTCGACGGGCCAGCTCACGCCGCCGTACATGTACACGCTGGACGCGGTCGCCGATCTGCCGACGACCGTGCCCGCCGGCGCCGGCGTCGGCAAGCTCTGACTTCCTGCTAGTTGCCGCAGCCGATGCGGGCGCTGTCGATCGCGACCTCGTCGATCCAGGCAGTGAACCCGGGCGGCGCGTTCTGGTACGTGATGAAGCCGACGCGGAAGTCGGTGAACATCATGGGAAGGTGCGTGCGGTTGTCGCCGCTGCCGTTGTTGCCGGCGCCGTTCGCCAGCCGCATCTGCGTCACCTCCGCGCCGTCCCAGTAGAACTGGTAGGCCTGGTTGGCGCCGTCGACGAACCACTCGGCGCAGTGCCAGGCGCCGTCGAACATCCAGTTGTACGGGCCTTCCTTGCCGAACTCGCTCGAGCCGGTGATCTGGACGTTGTAGAGGAACTGGTGCTTCGCCGTCGTCCCCGTCATCTTCACGGTGTCGACGACACGGAAGGTCGACGGTCCGATGCCGGGCCCGTCGCCCTGGTACGCCGCCATCGACGCGTGCACGAACGCCTCGGGCGGCGGCGTCTGCACGCGATAGAAGATGCGCCCCCAGTGCGCCGCGCCGAACGCCTCGGAGTTGCCGTAGTTGTAGAAGCCGTAACCCTTGTCGGCGGCGGGCGTCAGCTTGAGCGCGTGCGCGCCGCGCGCCGCCTGATCGTCGGCGACGGTCGCGTTCCCCGATCGCGACCATCCCGACGGCGTGTTGTTGCCGACGTTGACGCCTTCGAAGCCTTCGCACAGCAAGAAGCGCCCCGCGGTGCACAGCGACGCGCCGCCGATGCCGGCGCTGCCGGTCGCGCCACCCGCGCCGCCACGTCCGGCGGTTCCGCCGGCGGCACCGCCCGCGCCGCCACGTCCCGCGCCGCCGCCGGCCGCACCTGCCAGTCCACCTTGCCCCCCCCCGCCGCCGCGTCCCGCCGCGGTGCCCGCGACGCCGCCGGCGCCGCCGCGACCCGCGCTGCCGCCAGCCATGCCGCCCGTCCCCGCCGTACCCGTGCCGGTGCCGGCCAATCCACCACCGCCGGCTATGCCCGACGCGCCCGCGACGCCGGTGCTGCCGCCGCCACCCGCGACGCCCGTACCGGCGGCGCCGCCGCCGGGGCCGGAGCCACCGTTGCCAGCCGCGCCCGCGCCGGGATCGATGCCGGGCTCCGACTCGGCACACGCCGCCAGCGCCAGCGCCGCGAACGACGTCACGATCGATCTGCGGAGGTTCATGTGGATCACCTGATGTCGATCTCGTCGACGAGCAGCGCGCCCGTATACGTCGTGCCCGCCAGCCACTGGATCGAGATCGCGCTCACCGCGCTGGTCCCCGCGTCCGCGCCGCTGGGCAACGCCACGCTGCGTGTCGTCCACGTCCCCGGCACCGGCGCCGGCTGAGACAGCACGATCGTGTAGCTCGGCACCAGAAACACCAGGATGAACCCGCCCGCCGGCCCCGCCGGCGACGCCTTGTACGAGATCGAAAACATCTTGCCGGAGACGTCCTCGGCCGCCGCGAGCGGGATGATCGCCTCGCCCTTGACGTTGGTCGCGTCGAACGTGGTGTCGAGCCGCAGCGCGCCCCCACCGCAGAACGCATCGGCGCTGTTGGTGATCGTCGTGAACGACGTCTGATAGCCGGTGTTGGCGCGGGCGCCGTGCAGCGCTCCCGCCTCGAAGTTGAAGCGCGCCGAGCACGCGGCGCCATCCATGCCGGCGTCCATCGCCGCGCCTGCCCCGCCGCCGCGACCACCCGCGCCCGCCGCGCCGCCGGCGGCACCGCCGCGCCCCGCGCTGCCCGCGTCGCCACCGCCGCCGCTGCCACCACGCCCAGGCGCGCCCGCCACGCCGCCGCCCACGCCCGCCGCGCCGCCGCCCGTCCCTGCTGCACCACCCGCCGCGCCACCACGGCCGCCCGCCCCCGCGGGACCGCCCGTTCCCGCGCCACCGCCACCCGCGACGCCGCCGCCCCGGCCGCCGGGCGAACCCGCCGCCCCGGCCGCGCCTGAGGCTCCCGCGGCGGCGCCACCCCGCCCGCTCGTGCCAGCGACGCCACCAGCAGCGCCCGCCGCGCCACCATCCGCGCCCGCCGGACCACCGCCGGTGCCAGTCGCTGACATGTCCACGCCCGCGTCCCTCATGCCGCCCGCTCCACCACCGCCGCGGCCGGCTTGGCCTTGAACGCCGCTGGTTCCGCCTTCACCTTCCGCGTCGCCATCCGGCGCGCGCATCCCTCGGTTGGCACACGACGTAAGAACCACGAGGACCGCAGAAAGGGTCAGCGCGGGGGCGATAGGACAAATGCGCATGCGCACGGAGGCACCAAAGGGCCAGATCGGCGCATAACGCCAGACTCCGGCCAGTCCTCATCGTAAACCCCTGCCGCAACGCGAAGCAACCTCGCCGGCCCGTGCGGACCTGCGACGCGAGAGCGTCTTGCTCAGCTCACTGCGCGACGAAGCGAACGTCGTCGATGCGCAGCTCGACGCTGCAGGTGCCGGTGCCCGATGATCCGGAGTTGGCCTGCCACTGCACGCCGACGATCTGCGTCGGCGTGGCGATCGTCGAGCTGGCCGGGTTATTGAACGCGGTGAAAGGCACGACGTAACTCGCCGCGACCGGTGTCGCGAGGGTCGCCGCCGGGTAGCGATAGCAGCCTCCGGCACCGTTCGGGTTGCACGTGCCGCCGGTTGGATCTGTCACGGTCGACGGACGCTGGTCCTGCGTCTGCAGCTGCACCTGCCAGACGCAACCGACGAGGCTGCCCATCGTGACCGACGCGGTGAAGGAGATCGCATTGAAGGACGATGCGTCGACACACGAGTCGAACGAGATGCCGCCGCCCGCGTACTGGCCGGCTGAAACGGTGAAGTTGAGTCGCAGGTTGCGCGCCGTCGTGTCGACCACCGCCGTGCTCGCCGACGGCGTCGCGCCCGCATACGCAAAGGTGTCGCCGTCCAGCCCGTTCGCGTCGCACCACTTGCTCGTCGTGGCGTTCCATTCCAGCGCCGAGAAGTCGACCACCTGACCGCCGGGCGTCATGTCGAGCGATCCGGTCATCGAACAATCGAGCACGCCGCCGAGCGGGCACGAGTACGGGCCACCGGCCGAGCCGCCCGTGCCGGCAGCGCCGCCGCCGCGACCGCCCATGCCCGCGACGCTGCCGCCCGCGCCTGCTGGTCCGCCTCCGGCGCCCGCTGGTCCACCGGCGGCGCCCGCCGCACCGCCGCCGCGGCCCCCCATCCCGGCGACACCACCGCCCGCGCCCGCCGGGCCGCCCGCCGCGCCCGCGGGTCCGCCCGCCGCGCCCGCGGGTCCACCCGCCGCGCCCGCTGGTCCGCCGCCCGCGCCTCCAGGTCCGCCGCCCGCCCCCGCCGGTCCGCCGGCGGCGCCGCCGCCACGGCCACCCATCCCGGCGACACCACCGCCTGCGCCCGCCGGCCCACCACCTCGGCCTGCCGCACCGCCGCCCATGCCCGCGACGCCGCCTGCGATGCCCCCGATGCCGCCGCCCGCGCCGCCACGACCGGCGCTACCGCCCAACGCCTACCTCAGCCGCACCCGCATCCCCGGTGCCGCCGCGACCACCCGCTCCGACGGTACCGGCCGCGCCCTGCGAGCCGCCGTCGGGAGCCTTCATGCCACGGTTTGCACACGCCGCAACCGCGAACGACAGCAGCAAGATCGCTGGGAGCGATGAACGAAGGGGCACTGAAGTGCTCAAGCCAGATATTCCCCGACATCGCAGTCGGGATCAGATTCCGGAATGGTAATCGGCCGCCGCGCGGCTAACAACCACCTGGAACATCGCAGCTTGCTACAAAGCCGGCCAGCGCCGGAATAGCAAAACGCGGCGTGTCCGGCTGAACCGCCCGGAACACGCCGCGTCGTCGCGGACCGCCTCGGCTATCCGAGGCTATAGCTGTCGATCCCGACTAGGCGCTACCGCCAGCGCCCGCAGCGCCACCAGCCGCGCCCGCAGCGCCACCAGCCGCGCCCGCAGCGCCACCAGCCGCGCCCGCAGCGCCACCGGCCGCGCCCGCAGCGCCACCGGCCGCGCCCGCAGCGCCACCAGCCGCGCCCGCAGCGCCACCAGCCGCGCCCGCAGCGCCACCAGCCGCGCCCGCAGCGCCACCGGCCGCGCCCGCAGCGCCACCAGCCGCGCCCGCCGTGCCGCCAGCCGCGCCACCGCTTCCGCCGCGGCCCGCCGCACCACCGGTCCCAGCAGCGCCGCCTGCCGCACCACCGGTGCCACCGCTGCCTGCCACGCCGCCGCCGGTGCCACCGCTGCCTGCGACGCTGCCGCCGGTGCCAGCCGTCGAGCCGGCAACGCCGCCGGCGCTGCCGCCGCGTCCCGCCGAGCCGCCCGCCGAGCCGCCGCGTCCCGCCGAGCCGCCGGCCGAGCCGCCGCGTCCCGCCGAGCCGCCGCCGCGACCGCCGCTGCCGGTGTCACCGTCATCGCCACCGCAGCCAAAATTCGAAGTCATAGCGGCAACGCCGCCAATGAGCATTGCCAATACCAACCAACGAGGTCCCAGATTCTTCATGAGCGTCATCTCCAGTTGACGGCCTCTCCGCGCTTGCGTGGCCGGCGGCGGCACACTAGCACAACTCATGCACAGACAAGCAACTGGCTCCGCGTTTTTGTTTAGAAATGGCGCGGGTTGGTGTTGCGCGGCCGGCTCAACGACCGACCAACGCGAGGTCGAGAACCGTTTTCAGCCCGGGTGGTGCCGCGATCACGGGCGCGATAGCCGAGAGCACCGTGCCGACCGTCCCCCGGTCACCGTGCGTACCGTCACGAATCACGACGTCGAGGGGGGATCCCCGTCGATGACGACGCGGTCGTGGGGATCGGGTGCCGCGATGGACATCTCCAGATCCAGCCGGACGACCTCGCGCCCGCCGCGCATCCCGGCCGCCGACTGCCGCAATCCGGCCACCCGCCCCGCGGGTATGCCGGGCCGGTCGGCAACCACCGGGTCGATCGTCGTCTTGATCTCGTCGAGGACCCAGCCCATTCCCAGGCCGATCAGCGCGCACGACTCGGCGAAGCCACGATGCCCGAGGCGGCCATCCGCCACGCCAGCACGAAACTCGTCGGGGGTCAGGCCCGCGCCCACCTTGGCGCGCAACGGCCCGCGCCGCTTCGCCGCGTCGACCACCCGTTCGACCGCCACGCGATCGACGCGCACGCACGCCGCTGCCAGCGTCAGCGGCAGGCGGTCCATGACGAAGCCGGGATTGACGCCGGTGCCTATGACGGTGATTGAGCCGGCGCGCGCGCGGGCGTCGATCTGGCGGGCCAGATCGGGCGTGGCGTGATCGGCGTAAGCCAGGTCCTCGCACGTGGAGATGACGTCGACGCCGCTCGCCGCCGCTGCCTCGATGATGGGCATGACCTCGGCGACCCCGGAGCCCGTCAGCACCAGCGCAACGTCCGCCCCGCCACCGGTGAACGCCTCGGCTGCACTGCCGACGACCGTCACGCCGCACGCCCCCACGCCCGCTACCTCGCCCGCGTCGCGCCCGACGTGGGCCGGATCCGCGACCGCTACCAGGCTCAGCCCCGGCCGCGCCACCACCGCCTTCAGGACGTCGATGCCGATCGAGCCCAGCCCGACGATCGCGACGCGGACCACCGCCCCGCCGGTCGCGCGGCGGGTGCGCCCCGGCGTCGCGGCGGTGCTCACCTCTCCAGCTCCGCCAGATCGTCGCCCAGCTCTTCGAGGTAGCCGGCAATCTCGGACGACGACAGCGCCTCGAGGCGGCGGCGGATGCCGAGCAGCTCGTCGCGCAGGCGTCCGGCGCGCTGACGGTAGTTGCCGATCGTGTTGGCCAGCCGGCTCGCGGTCTCTTCCAGCTCGGGTCCGGGCGCGAACGCCGCCGGCGCGGGCGGCTTGTCGTGCCCATTTCCCCCGGCGGGCTTCTGCGCCCGCTGTTCGAGCTCGGCCCGCAGGACCGTTCGTTCCTGCTCCCAGGCCGCGCTCCGGTCAGCGAGCTGCCGCCGCAGTTCGTCGGCGGCCGTGCGGGCGGTGAACAGCTGGCGTTCGAGATCGGCCAGGAGCTCCGGGGCGCCATCCCCGCCTTGGGCCTGCGCCGACCTGCGTTCGTGCTCGAGCCGTAGCAGCTTGCCTTCCAGCTCGGCGAGCCGCGAGCGCCGACTGCGGTCCGCCTCTTCGAGATCCTTCGCCGTCCCGCGCAGCGCAGCCGCGTCGGCCGCCGCCGTCGTCGCGCGCGCCTCCGCCACCTGCAGCGCGTCTTCCAGCTCGGCGACCAGGGCAGCCTGTTCGGAGACCGATGCCTTGAGCTGGGTCACCTCGTCGACATGCACCGCCGCGGCCTTGTGGAACTCGTCGAGCGCTCGCGCGCGCACCGCGCGTGCCGCGACCAGCTCGTCGGAGGTCGCCGCTTCCGCGCGCGACTCGGGGCGCCCGCCGCCGCCACGACCGTCCGCACGCACCGCGCGCGCGATCGCGTCCGTCAGCTTGTCCTCCAGCTCCGCCAGCCGCCAGACCAGATCCTGTTTCTCGCTCTCGAGCTTGGCGATGCGTTCGTCGCGCGCTGCGATCGCCATGTCGCGCTCTTCCAGCCCGCGCGCGATCGTAGCGGAGGCGCGCGCCTCCTCCTCGAACTTCGCAGCGTGGCGCCGGGCGCGGGCGAGCTCGCTATCAGCCAGACGCAGCCTCTCCAGCGCGTCCTCCAGCTCCGTCTGCCGCGCCCGCGTCGAGCCGCCAACCTCCTCCAGCCGCTGCTCGGCCGCCGCCACGCGCGCGTCGGCCTCGGCCAGCCGCACGCGATAACGCGCGACCTCGTCACGCGCCGCGAGCAACTCCGCCGACTCGCGCGCCTCCGCGTCGACGCGCAGCCCGGTCGACAACCGCGCCGTCAGCGCCGCCATCTCGTCCGCGGTCTTGCGCGTCAGGTTGACGACCGCCTGGTCGGCGTCGGTCAGCGCCGTCCGTAGCTTGCTGACCTCGGCGTCCAGCGCGCCGCGATCATCCGCCGCGCGCCGCAGGCGGCCGCGCAGCTCATCGATCTCCTCCTTGAGCAGCACCGCCGATGGCGCCGGGGCCGCGGCGCCCGCCAGCCGGGCCGCGAACGGCGCGAACGGCAGCTGCACCAGCAGGTAGCCGAGCCCCGTCGCCGCATCGGCGCCCGCCACCGCGACGTACGCCGCTGGCAGCTCGGGACCGTCCTTGACCAGCCGGGACTCGATGCGCAGGCCGTCCAGGGCGCCGTCGAACTCGACCACGCCCATGCCCAGAAACGGGGTCAGACCCAGCATCTGCACGTGCGCGAAGTGCTGCGCCAGCGCGCCGTGGAGATCGTAGTAGCCGACTCCGCCGCCGCCACGGTCGGGATTGGCGGCAGCGACCACCAACCGCCCGCGTTCGGCGAGCAGCCGCCGCCAGCCGACGACGGCCGGGCCGGTCGCTGCGTCAGCCTCGGGGACGACGACGACGTCGAAGCGTTCGTCTATGCGCGACGCGTCGCCCTCGACGGTGACCACGCGCGCGCCGATCGACCGCAGGTACTCCGCACCGTCGGGCGCCGCCTTGCCGATCTCGAGCACGCGCTTGTTCGCGAGCAGCCGCTCCAGGTAGGCGTAGAGCGCTAAACGGCGGGACAAAGTATCGGGGGCGGGATCTTCCGGCATTTCGGGGCGGGACTATACACCTGGAGGAGAAGGTGGGGGCCCCTTCCCCTCCACACCTCCCACCTCGCGCGATGGAGCCCGCCAAGCAAAGCTCGACAGGCTCCGACGCGAGATAACCTTGCATCTGGGCTCAACGCCCACTATAAAAGCGCGTTTCCGGAGCCCCAGATCATGGCGAAAAAAGGCATTCATCCCGTCTACAAGCCGACCACCATCACGTGCGCGTGCGGCAACAAGGTCGAGACGTATTCGACCCGCGCGGCGTTTTCGGTCGAAATTTGTTCTGCCTGCCACCCGTTCTACACGGGTAAGCAGAAGTTCGTGGACGCGGCCGGCCGCATCGAGCGCTTCCAAAAGAAGTACGGCAAGGCCGGCGGCGGCACGCCGCCCACCACCTAACTAGAACCCCTACCAGCCGCTGTCCGCGCCTGCGGGCGGCGGTGGGAAACGGTCGCCTTGCTGGATCAGCTGCTGCTCGACAAGCTCGCCGCGGTCGAAGTCCGCTACGAAGAGCTGTCGATCCTGCTGGCCGACCCGGCCGTGCTGGCGAACCGCCAGCAGATGCAGAAGCTCGGCAAGGAGCACTCCGACCTGCGCGAGCTGGTCGAGACGCTGCGCGTGTACCGCGACGTCTCCAAGCGCGTGACCGAAGCGCGCGAGCTGCAGAAGGATCCGGAGATGCGCGACCTGGCGCGGCAGGAAGAGACCGAGCTCACCGCCGAGCAGGAGCGGCTGGAGAAGACGCTCAAAGAGCTGCTGATGCCGAAGGATCCCAACGATGACAAGAACATCATCCTGGAGATCCGCGCCGGCACGGGCGGCGAAGAAGCGGCGCTGTTCGCGGCGGAGCTGTTCCGCATGTACACCCGGTTCGCCGAGCGGCGGCGCTGGGGGGTCGAGATCCTGTCGATGTCGAGCGCTTCGGCGGGCGGCATCAAGGAAGTGACGGCGGGCATCACGGGCCACGGGGCGTTTTCGCAGCTCAAGTACGAATCGGGCGTGCACCGTGTGCAGCGCGTGCCGGCGACCGAGGCGCAGGGGCGCATCCACACGTCGACCGCCACCGTCGCCGTGATGCCCGAGGTCGAGGACGTCGAGATCCACATCGACCCGAAGGACCTCAAGATAGACGTGATGCGTTCGGGCGGCCCCGGCGGGCAGTCGGTCAACACCACAGACTCGGCGGTGCGCATCCACCACATCCCGAGCGGGCTCCTCGTCCACTGCCAGCAGGAAAAATCGCAGCACAAGAACAAGGCGATGGCGATGAAGCTGCTGCGCGCCAAGCTCTACGACATCGAAGAAGAGAAGCGGCAGGCGGCGGAGCGCGACGCGCGCCGCAGCCAGATCGGCTCGGGCGATCGCTCGGAGAAGATCCGCACCTACAACTTCCCGCAGGACCGGCTGACCGATCATCGCATCGGCATGACCCGCCACAACCTGCCCGGCATCATGGACGGCGATCTGATCGACGTCATCGGCAGCCTGCGCGCGCACTTCCAGGCCGAAGCTCTCAAGCCACCGGCCGAGACCTGACGGACCGCGCGCGATGCGCATCGTCATCCTCGACAGCTTCGCCGCCGATCAGGGAGACGTCGACGGCTTCTGGGCGGGGCTGCGCGCGCTCGGCGAGCTGGAGGTGTTCGCGCGCAGCGACGACGACGCCGTCGTGGCGCGCTGCCGCGGCGCGGACGCCGCGCTGACCAACAAGGTGCCGTTTCCGGCCGCGCGCTTCGCCGCGCTGCCCGGGCTGCGCTACGTCGGCGTGCTGGCGACCGGCACGAACATCGTCGACGTCGACGCGGCGCGCGCGGCGGGCGTGGCGGTGACCAACGTTCCCAGCTACGCGGCGGCGGCCGTCGCGCAGCACGTGATGGCGCTGGTGCTGCAGTTTTCACAGGACGTCGCCGGCCACACGGCGGCCGTGAAGGCGGGCGCGTGGGCGGCGTCGCCGGACTTCTGCTTCTTCACCAGGGAGATGTTCGAGCTGGCGGGGAAGACGCTCGTGCTGGTCGGCAGCGGCGCGATCGGCGGCGCCGTCGCGCGCATCGCGGAGGCGTTCGGAATGCGCGTCGTGCGCGCCGCGGTGCCGGGGTCACCGCCGCGCGCGGGACAGTCGCGCACGCCGCTGCTGGAGGCGCTGCCTGTCGCTGACGTCGTGTCGCTGCATTGCCCGCTGACCGAGGCGACGCGTGGCATGGTCGACGCGCGTTTCCTGATGGCGATGAAGCCGGGCGCGATCTTGATCAACACGGCCCGCGGCCCGCTGGTGGACGAGGCGGCGCTGATCGCCGCGCTGGCCAGGGGCAGGCTGGGGGGCGCGGGGCTGGACGTGCTGGGCGAGGAGCCACCGCCGGCCGATCACCCGCTGTGCGACGCGCGCGCGCCGTGGGCCAACCGCGTCGTCGTCACGCCCCACATCGCGTGGGGCGCGATCGAATCGCGGCTACGACTGGCCGCCGAGGCGACCGAGAACCTGCGCGCGTTCGTCGCCGGCCAGCGCCGCAACCGCGTCGACTGACGCGATCGACGCGCGCTACTCGCCCGACAGCGTGACGACGATGGTGCGCGCGCCGCCGTTGTCGCGGTGCTCGCCGAGGTAGATCCCCTGCCAGGTGCCGAGCGCGAGGCGTCCGTTGCGAATCGGCACCGTCACCGACGTCCCGGCCACCACCGCCTTGATATGCGCGGGCATGTCGTCGGGGCCTTCGGTGGTGTGCTCGAAGTAGGGCGCGTTTTCCGGAACGGCGCGCGAGAACCAGCGCTCCATGTCGCCGCGCACATCGGGATCTGCGTTCTCGTTGATCGCCAGCGACGCCGACGTGTGCTGGATGAAGACGTGTGCCAGCCCCACCTTGAACTGCGCGAGCTCGGGAAGCCCCGCGACAACCTCTTTCGTGACAAGGTGGAATCCGCGCGACCGCGGCTTCAGACGGATCTCAGTTTGGTACCAGCGCATCTTCGCGCTGTGAGATCTAACACGTGACACGGCGCACCCGATCCACGCGCAAAGGTTGCGAAATTTCGATTCGGCACTTTAATGATTCAGCCACTTGCTGCGTCCAATGGCGCAGACGAGCAAACCGCTCCGAAGGAGACCGCATGAAATCCGCTAAGCCCCTGGCCCTCGCGTTCGGCATCACGCTGGCGACGCTGCTCGCCAACGCCCCGAGCGCGCACGCGCAATACGGTTATCCGCCGCCGCCGCCGCCACGAGGCATGTATCGCGGCGGACTGACGTTCGGCGGCTCGGTGGGCGGGGGCACGATCTCCTCGAATGACTGCGGCGGCGTATTGCGGCGGCGCGGGGATGATCGAAGGGCACATCGGCGGCATGCTCAACCCCCGGCTGGCGCTGATGGGGGACTTCTGGGGCGGCGCGCACCCGTGGGACGACGGCTACGGCACCGGCACGACCTTCCAGGGCATCTACACCGTCGCGCTGCAGTACTGGGCAACGCCGATCCTCTGGCTCAAGGGAGGCCTCGGGTTCGCCAATCTGCAGTTCGGCTATGACGGCTCGGCCGGCATCGGCGACGAGAGCGGGCCCGGCTGCCATGGCGGCGATCGGCGTCGAGGTCTTGCAGTCCTATAACTTCGCGCTCGATCTGCAGTTCCGTCTCGGCCATGGCTTCTACAGCCAGGGACCGCGACGTCAACAACGTCGCATTCATGATCGGCCTCAACTGGTACTGACCGACCACGATTGACAGCAACCGGTCGCGCGCGCCGCCGAACATGACGGCGTGCGCCTGGTTGCCTGGTGCGTCGCGTTCGTCGCCGGCGACGCGTGTGCGCTGACGGGCGCGCTCGGCTGGCGGTCGGGCGTCGCGGCGGCGGTGGTCGCGGCGCTGGCGATCGTGGTCGCGCGCGGGCGGCGTGCGGCCGTCGTCGCGACGATTGTGTTCGCCGCCGCGGGTGCGGTGCTGGGGGCGCGGGCTGCGCGGCCGACCGAGCTGCACCCGGTGCTGGCCGCGGTGATCGCGCGCGACGACCGGAAGGCGAACGTCGTCGAGGGCAAGGTGGCTCGCGGCCCCGAGAGCACCGGCTCCGGGGCGCGCCTCGTCGTCGCGCTGACCAGCATCGACGGCGCGTCGGCCGCGGGGACGCTGGCGCTGTCGGTCGCGCGCGGGTGGCCCGACTTCGGACCGGGCGAGACGATCGCGTGCACGGCGCGGCTGCGCGCGCTGCGCGGCACGCGCAACCCCGGGCTCCCCGATCCGACGCTGGGGCTACGCGCCGCGGGCATCGACGCGCTGGCCGGCGTCGGGGAGGCGGCGAAGATCACGCGCGTCGCCGAGCCGGACGGCACCGGCCCGCGCCGCGCCGCCTTCGTCGCGCGGCGGGCGATGCGCGCCGCGATCGATCGCGGCGTCAGCGGTGAAGCCGCCGCGTTCCTGAAGACTGCCGTGCTGGGCGACCGGCGCGGCATCAGCGCCGACGTCGAGGAGGGGTTTCGCGTCGCCGGGGCGACCCACGTGCTGTCGGTGTCGGGGCTGCACCTGGCGGCGGTGGCCGCGCTGCTGTTCGTGCTCGTGCGCGCGGCGGCGGTGCGGGTGCCGCGGCTTCCGCTCTACGTCGACCCGCGCGCGGTCGCCGCCGCGGTGGCGCTGCCGTCGATCGCGTTCTTCGCGCTGCTGACCGGCGAGGCGGTCGCCACGCTGCGCTCGGCGCTGATGTTGTCGCTGGCGATGGCGGCCTTCCTGGTCGGCAGGCGCGCGTCGCCCGGGCCGGCGATCGCGGCGGCGGCGCTGGTGCTGCTGGCGGCGCGCCCGCTGCAGCTCCTGGACGTGTCGCTGCAGCTGTCGCTGGCGTCGGTCATCGGCATCGCCCTGTGCGCGCGCGGCATCGGGCCCGTGCCCGACGGCGACGGCGGTCGCCCGGGCGGCCGCGCGCTCGCCTGGCTGTGGCGGTTCGCGGCCGCCACGGCTGCCGCCACCGCGGCGACCGCGCCACTCGTCGCGCATCACTTCGGCGAGGTGGCGCCGCTGGCGCCGCTCGGCAACCTGGCGCTGGTGCCGCTGGTCGAGCTGGGCGTCGTTCCGGCGGGGTTGCTCGGCGCGGCGGCCGGCGCGATCTGGGAGCCGCTGGGCCGGCTGCCGTTGGCGGTGGCGGCGCTGGCGGCACGGGCGGCGTTGTGGATCGCGGCGGGCTTCCGCGGCCACGCGCCGCTGTGGCTGTGCCGGACGCCGAACGCGCTGGAGACGGCGGCGCTCACGGCGGCCGGTTGCGTCGCGCTGATCGCGATCGCGGCGCGCGGCCGGCCACGACGCGTCGCCGCGGTCGCCGCGCTGGCCGCCGCCGTGCTGGCCGCCGGCAGCCTGGTGGTGCGCGACGTGGTTCGACGGAGCGCGCGCGATTTGAATGTGACGTTCCTGGACGTCGGCCAGGGCGACGCCGCCGTGGTCGAAGCCCCCGGCGGCGCGGTCATGCTGGTCGACGGCGGCGGGGTACGCGACGGCGCCTTCGATCCGGGGGCGCGCATCGTCGAGCCGTTCCTGCGCGCGCGCGGCATCGGCCGCGTCGACATCGTCGCGCTGTCGCACCCGCACCCCGACCACATGAGCGGGCTGTTCCGGATCATCGAGCGGTTTCCGGTCGGCGCGCTGTGGACCAGCGGCGACGACGGCCACAACCCGGAGTATGGCCGGCTGCTCGCCGTCGCCCGGAGGCGTGGTGTGCCGGCGCCGGAGGTCGCGGCGACGACCCTGGGCGGCGCCAGCATCGAACCGCTGGGCCCGTTTTCGGGCTCACACGCGGGCGAACGCATCGGCGCGCCCGAGGGGTTGACGGTCAACGACGCTTCGCTGGTGCTGCGGGTCGCGTTTTCCGGCCGTGGTGTTCTGTTCGCTGGCGATCTGGAGGCCGACGGCGAGGGGGAGCTCGTCGGACGGCGCGACGCCGGTCAGACAGTCACGGCGGACATCCTGAAGGTGCCTCACCACGGCAGCCGCACGTCCTCCAGCGCGGAGCTGGTCGATGCGGTCGCGCCGGCGCTGGCCGTGATGTCGCTCGGCTGGCGCAACCAGTTCCGTTTCCCGGCGTCCGAGGTCGTCGCGCGCTACCAGACCCGCGGCGCGCGCGTGCTCCGCACCGACCGGGACGGCGCGATCACGGTGACCATCCGGCCTGATGGGGTGATGGCGGTGCGCTGCGAACGCGGTTGCCCCGAGACGCAACCGGCGGGCGGCGGCGGCCGATGACCCGACATGCCACCTGCCGAAACGTATCCGCTGCCCCTGCTGCTCGCGACGTCGATGGCGGTCCTGCTCGCGGGCGCCTGCGCGACCTCCGCCAGGCGGTTGCAGCCGCGCGCCCTCGAGCTGCAGGCCTCGGGGGTCCAGGCGCTGGGGCGCGGGGAGCTCGATCGCGCGGCGGGCCATTTCGCGCTCGCGCTGGAGTTCGAGCCGCGGCTGGGCGAGGCGGAGAACGGCCTCGGCCTGGTGGCGGTGCGCCGGGGAGACTGGACACGCGCCGAGGAGCGGTTTCGCGCCGCGCTGGCGATGAACGAGGAGCTGGCGGAAGCCCACGCCAACCTCGCCTCCGTGCTGCTGCACCGAGGTGACCATGACGCGGCGCTGATCGAGGCACGCGCCGCGCTGGCGATCGATCCCGGCTACGCGGACGCGCGGCTGATCGTCGGCGAGCTGCTGCTGCGCCTCGGGCAGCTCGACGACGCGCGCTGGGAGCTGGAGAAGCTGTGCGCGGCGGCGCCCGAGCGGGCCGATGCGCGGGCCGCCAGCGCGCTGGTGCTGGCGCGGCTGGGACGCATCGCCGCGGCCGAAGACGAAGCGCGCGCCGCGCTGGCCATCGATCCCATGCAGCCGATGGCGCACCGGGCACGCGCGGAGATCCTGCGCCGCAGCGGCGACCTCGACGGCGCCGCCGACGAGCTGGCGGGGTTGATCGCGGCCAACCCGGGCTCGATCGACGACCGCCTCGCTCACGCCACGATCATGGCGGCCCGGGGAGCGTGGAACGAGGCGGCGCGAGCGCTGGCGACCCTGGCCAGCGCGGCGCCGCGGCGTCCCGAGGTCCGCTTCGCGCTCGGCTTCGTCGCCCTGCGGCGGGACGACTTCCGCCTGGCGCTGCAGGAGGCTGACGCGGCGCTGGCCCTGCGCCCGCGCTATCCAGAGGCGAAGCTCGTCCGCGCCGAGGCGCTCGCCCGGCTGGGCCGTGGCGGCGAGGCGCGGCAACAGCTGGCGACGCTCGAGGTGGACGCTGTGCCCGAGCTGGCCGCCGAGATAACCGCAGAGAAGGAAAGGATCGAACACACGCTTCGACGCGGGAGCGCGCTACTTGAGATAAAGTAGCTGCGCTTCCGATGCCGGTGCGGTTGCGCGTAGTGCCAGGCCCTGCAAGTCCCAATGGGAGCGCCAGTGGCGAGCGCAGCCCCGTGGCCGAACGCAGCATCGAGTTCGCCGACGACGTCGCCGAGATCCGCATCGGCCGCCGCCCGGACCTGGAGCTACCGCTGCCCTTCAAGGCACTATCGGCGGTGCACGCGCGCCTGGTCCGCAAGCGCAAGAGCAACAGCGGCAACAACGCGAACGGGACCGACAGGCCCCTCGACACCTGGCTCATCGAGGACATGGGGAGCAAGAACGGCACGTTCATCGGCAATGAACGGCTGGAACGCGGCGCGCAGCGCCCGGTCACGGCCGGGACGCGCATCGCGCTCGCGCACATCAACGTGGTATTCGACGGCCCGTCGCCGCGTATCACCGGGGCCGAGGGGACCGGGACCATCGCGCGGCGGTTGGTGAGCGATCTGTTCCTGGCGGCGCCCGAGACCAACGCCCCCACGCTGACGGTGGTCGAGGGCCCGTCGAGCGGCAGCGTCCTGCGCCTGGTCGAGCGCGGCAAGGACTTCACCATCGGACGATCCAACAGCTGCGCGCTGTGCATCAAGGTGAACGAGCTGTCGCGCGAGCACGCCGCCTTCACTCGTGGATCGAATGGCGTCGTTGTCCGCGACCTCGGCTCGAAGAACGGCATTCAGGTCAACGGCGTGACGGTGAGCGAGACGCGTCTATCCGACGGGGCCGTGATCCAGATGGGCCCGATCAAGCTGCAGCTCGCGGACCCGGAGGATCGCTACATGCGCGACATCGAGGCGCAGCAGGACAACCGCGTGTCGCGCGCGCCGTCGCCGGTCCCTACCCCCGCTTCGGCGCCCGCCCCGGCATTCACTGCGCCGGCGCCGATCGCCGCCGCCCATCCCCACGCGCCGAAGGCCGGCGCGACGGGCGGCGCGCGCAAGTCCCGATTTGCCCGCCCGAGCACGCCTGTTGCTTCTGCCGTGCTCGACGAGCTGCACCCTGCGATCGCAGCCGCGATAGCCGCGGACCGGGTGCCGCAATCGATCATCGACGAGCGATCGCGTTCGGCGTTGCATAGCCCGCGCGGCGCGACGTTCGTCGCGGCGGCGGTGCTGGCCGGCATCCTCGCCGCCGTGATCGTGCTCGTACTCGGCGACTGAGTCGCCTAGCGGCGCTCGCGCGCTCGCTGTTACCTAGCGGCGCTGCCGCCCCTTCTTGCGCGCCTTGCGGGCGTCCTTGCGCTTGCGCTTCTCCTTCATGCGGTCGACGTTGCGCTTCGGCGCCTGGAAGTGGCCGCGCTCGGCGGACGGCGTCTGCATCATGTTCGCCAGCTGGTTGACGTCCAGGCCCATCATCTTCTTCGCCTGCGCCAGCTGCTTGAAGCCGGGGATCTTGCCGAGCAGGCCGGTCGACATTCCGATCTGCATCATCATCTGCCGCATCATCGCGAACCGGTTGAGCAGGTCGGCCACCTCCTGCTCCCGCCGGCCGCAACCGCGCGAGACGCGCGCCAGTCGGCTGGTCTCGTAGAACGCGCTGCGCTTCTTCTTGCGCTTGCCCCCCTCGACCACCTCTTCCCAGCTGGTGACGATGAACCGCTCGGGATGCCGGCGCTCGTCTTCGGTCATCGACGAGATCATCGATTCGATGCGCACCAGCTCGTCGTCGCTGATCTGGGCGCCTTCCGGGAGCGCGTCGGCGATGCCCGGGATCTTGTCGACCATGTCCTTCAGCGGGCCCATCTTCTTGAGCATGCCGATCTGGTCGAGGAAGTCCTTCATATCGAACTTCCCCTTGAGCATCCGGACGGCGTCCTGCTCCGCCTTCTCCTCGTCGACGACCTCCTCGAACTGCTGGATCAGGCCGACGACGTCGCCGCGCCCCAGGATGCGGCTGGCCATGCCGTCGGGCCGGAACTCCTCCAGCCGGTCCGACGCTTCGCCCATACCGACGAACTTGATCGGCTTGCCGGTCACGGCCCTGACCGACAGCGCGGCGCCGCCGCGCGCGTCGCCGTCCAGCTTGGTCAGGATGACGCCGTCCAGATTCAGGCGCTCGTTGAACGCCTTCGCGGTGCCGACCGCGTCCTGACCGATCATCGCGTCGACCACCAGCAAGATGTTGGCGGGGTTTACGCGGCGGTTGATCTCCGTCAGCTCCTGCATCAGCGGCTCGTCGATCGCCAGTCGCCCGGCGGTGTCGAACATGATGACGTCGCGGCCCTTCTCGGCCGCCACCTGCACGGCGCGCGCGCAGATGTCGGGTGGGGTGCCGCCCACCTCCGAATAGACCGGGATGCCGAGCTGCTCGCCGAGGATCTTCAGCTGATCGATGGCGGCCGGGCGGTAGACGTCGGCCGCGACCAGCAGCGGCCGCTTGTGCTGCTTCTCGAGATAGCGCGCCAGCTTGCCGACGGTCGTGGTCTTGCCCGACCCCTGCAGGCCGACCAGCATGATCCCGGTCGCGCCCTTCTTGGCGAACTTGATGCCCGCGTCGATGGGCCCCATCAGCTCGACGAGCTCGTCGTGGCACAGCTTGACGAAGTGATCCTCGGGCGTGACCCGCCGGACCTTCTCCTTGCTCGACGCCTTCACCTTGACGATGACGCCGACGGCCTTTTCCTTCACCCGCTGGCAGAAGTCCTGAACGACATCGAAGCCGACGTCGGCCTCGAGCAGCGCCGTGCGCACGTCTTTCAGCGCCTCGTCGACCGTCGCATCGTCCAGCTCGGCGAGGCCCTGGAACCGCTGCTTGGCCGAGCGGAACCCCTTCGTAAGCGTCTCGAACATGTGAGCGCGCGGAGACTACCATGTCGTGGGACCCTGGGAGGGTCCCACACCCCCGCGATGAGCTCGAGCGAGCGGAGCTCGCCCTCCGATCACGCGATCACGCGATCGCGGGCGACGAGGGGTCAGGTCTTGCGGGCGCGCCCGGACTCGTACCACCACGACTGCCAGCGCTCGCGCGCGTGCTCGCGCTCGCGGCGCGGGAGGTCGAAGTGGTAGCCGAAGTATTCGCCGGTGATCCCGCGCAGCTCGCGCTCGGCGGCGGCACGCACCTGCTCTTCCTTGTGCGACAGCCCCTCGAACAGCCATTCGACCCGATCGGCGTCGCGGTGCTTCTCCCACCAGGCCTGCCAGCGTTTGACCTTGCTGCCGAAGTCCTGCCCGGTCAGCTTGACCAGCTCGGACCTGGCGGCTGCCGCCCCGGCGCCGACGAGCTGGCCGATCAACTTCGGGACCTCCGCTTTGCCCGCGGCGCTGGCCGCCGCCGACGCGGCCTTCAGCGCGGCCGTGGGGGCGGCGGCGGGCAAAGTGGGCAAAGTCGGTAGAACGGGCGACGTCGGCCCAGCCGCCGCTGCGGCGGGGGCAACAGGCGTTCGCCGCGGCAGCACCTCGACGCCGCGTTTCTCGTCAATCGCCACGGGCTTGATCTGCGACGTCTGCCACCGGCGCACCGGTTCGGCGCCGGCGATGCGCGCGAACAGCCGCAACAGGCGGGGCGGCATCGGCCGATCGAAGACGGCCTGGCGCACCGCCGCCAGGCGGACCTCCGGGACGATGTACAGGCTGAACGGCACGCCCAGCCTGGCCGACGCCGCGGCGAGCTCGGCGTGCGCGACCGGCTCGCCGCACAGCACCTGCAGCGCCCCGGCGTGGACGCCGACAGGAACCGCGCGGGCGCGCTCGGACCACACCCCGTCCAGCTCGATGACCGACCCGTCCGCGTTCACGCACTTGACCGGGCTCTCACACAGGGCGGCCTCGGGCAGCGGCAGTCCACTGGCCACGCCCATCTCGGCCCACAGCGCGGGCTCGTCGAGCACGTCCATCTCGAGCACCGCGGTGTCCAGCGCGCCGCCGTAGACCGCCTGACGCGCGATCGCCGCCTGCACGGTGTCGGCCGCGATCCCCACGTCCAGCAGCCGATCGGAGAGCCGCGAGGCCATGAGCCTTCTACGGCTCGTCGATGATGACGTACGTGCCGGCCAGGTGATCGTGCAGCGCGCGGTGCTCGCGATCGAACAGCGCCCACAGCCAGCCGAGGCCTGCCGGCAGCAAGCTGGGCACCAGCGCCAGCAGGCGCAGCAGGCCGCGCGCTGGACCAGGCGCCCGGCCGCGGAACGAGATGAGGCGGATCCCCATCAGGCGCATGCCGGGGGTCTGCCCCGACATGCCGCCGAAGTAGAGCTGGTAGAGGCCCGCCATCCCCAGGAACAGGCCGACGGCGCCGACCGCCATCGGGTTGCGATCGAGGATGCCGGCGACCAGCAGGTCGGGGCCGAGCTCGCGCAGCCCGGGGATCGGGACGCCCAGCGCCAGCGCCATCGCGACGGTCACGGCGCTGGTCAGGGCGAGCAGCAGCGCAAGGTCGGTGAGCGCGGCGACGGCGCGCCGCGGGAAACCGGTGACGCGCACCCGCACGACACGCTCCGCACGCGAGCGGGAGGACGACGGGGCTGACGATTCGGGCATGGTCACTGCTGCGGCGGTCACACGTGCATTTTGCGGAGACCGGCTGCGGACTTCAAGTTTACGCTCGACGCAACTTCAGGGAACTGGCGGCGTGGGGAGCTGGAGATCCCGCACCAGCGCGACCGCAACCATGGCCGCGGTCTCGACGCGCAGGATGCGGTGACCGAGCGTGACCGTGTCGAAGCCGGCGTGCCGCGCCGCCTCCACCTCGGCAGCGGTGAAGCCACCTTCGGGGCCCACGAGCAACGCCGTCGGCTCGCCGCCGTCGGGTCGCGACCGGAGCGCGGTCCCCCCCTCCCCCTCCCACGCCATCAGGCGCCGGTGCGGCAGCTCGGGCGCCGCCAGCGCCGTGACGAGCGCGATCGGGGCGTCAACGTCCGGGACATCGGCCCGGCCGCACTGGCGGGCCGCCTCGCGCGCGATCTTCTCCCAGCGCCCGCGGCGCGTCGCGTCCGGACGAACGACAGAACGCTCCGTCAACACGGGCACGATGCGCGACACCCCCAGCTCGCAGGTCTTCTCCACCAGCAGGTCCATGCGCGCACCGCGCGGCACCGCCGTCAGCAACACCAGCAACGGCTCGCGCGGTGCGCCGCTGCGGGCGCTCGCCGCGCCGAGCAGCAGCTCCGTGTCCGTGCGCCCGACGCGCGTGATGCGCGCCTCGACCTCGTTGCCCACGCCGTCGAACAGCGTGACGGTGTCGCCCGGCTGAGCGCGCAGCACGCGCGCCAGGTGGCGATGATCGGCCGCCGTGATGGTGAGCCGCTCGGCCGTCAGCTTCGCCGGCGGCACGAACAGGCGGCGGCCCCGGGTCATGCGGCCCGCGTGCGGCGCAGGCGCAACGCGGACCACTCGTCCTCGTCGCGGCGCGCCTCCAGCTGGAATCCGGCGGCCTCGTACGCACGCATCACCTGTTCGACGTCGGTCGCGAGCAGGCCCGACAGGATGACGGCGGCGTCCGGCGCCAGGCACGCCGGGAACGCCGGCGCCAGCGGCACCAGCACCGTCGCCTCGATGTTGGCCAGCATGACGTCGCACGGCGGCGACAGCGGCACGTCGGCCAGGCTGCCGACGCGCGCATCGACCGTGGTGATGCGATTGAGCGCCAGGTTTTCGAGCGTGGTCGCCACCGCCTCGGAATCGACGTCCAGCGCCAGACCGCGCGCCCCCGGCCACAACAGCGTCGCGGCCATCGACAGGATGCCGGAGCCACAACCGAGATCCACGAAACGGGCGACGTGGCGATCCGCGAGCTCCTCGGCCATCGCGATCACCAGCCGCGTCGACGCGTGCCCGCCTGTGCCGAAGGCGCGCCCGGGATCGATGTCGATCACGCGATCGCCGGCGACCGCGGCCTGGGGCTCCCAGCTCGGTCGGATGACGAAGCTCTTGCCCACGCGCTGGGTCTTGAAGTAGCGCTTCCAGATGTCGCGCCACTCGTCTTCGTGCGCTTCGCGCCGCGCCAGCGTCATCGGGTCCGGCGACACGCCCGCCGCGCGCAGCCGCGCGCAAGCCGCCTCGACGGCGGCCATCACGTCCGCCTCCGCCTCGGGCGCGGTCAGCGCGACGATCAGCGACCGTCCGCCCTGAACGCGAACGATGGTCTCCGCGTCGCGGAGCTCCACGCCGCCGGTCAGCTCGCCGACGGCGTCCGCGAGGACTTCGGCCGCCGGCGAAGGAACTTCGATCGCGAGCTCAATCCACATGCCCGGCATCCCACATTCGCCGCCATTGCCGATGTCGCCCGCGTCGCCGCGGGCGATCGGCGGCCGCTGCGATCAACGAATGATGCGGCGCTTCGCCTCACGACGGCGGCGCTTCCGCGCCTCGCGCATCTTTCGCTTCCGCTTCACGGACGGCTTCTCGTAATAACGCCGCCGCTTGATCTCCTGCAGGATCCCTTCCTTCGACATCTTCTGCTTCAGGATCTTGAGCGCCTTATCGACGGAATCCCTGACTTCAACTTCTAGCGGCCGGCCGAGCAATGTTTCCAAACGTGTCTCCTTGGAAGCTGCGGATTTGACACTCTCAACCCACCCCCGTCAAGCCGCGTCGTCGACGCATTTTCCCAAATCGGTCTTTGCACATCACATCCGGACAGGGTATGAACGCCAACGTTTCGAACCGAGTGTTCCGCTGCCGAACCGGGGGGATCGTCAGTGGTTCCGGTTCCACGAGGGTCAAAAAGGAGCTAACAGCATGGTCATGGGGGCCAAGGTCTTCACTGCCACGAAGGCCAAAGACCGCGAAGAGCTCGGCGAGGTCGTCACCCGCTGGATCCAGGCTAATCCGCGCGCACGCATTCTGGACAAGATCGTCACCCAAAGCTCGGACAGCGAGTTTCACTGTCTGACGATCACGATTTTCTACGAGCTCGTAGCGCAGTAACCTAGCCGCGTGGGCGTTCATCCCGTGCGGTGCCAGGCGGCGATGCCGGGGATGCGCCGATGCGGATAGGGTTTCTGCTCAAGCGCGGCAAGCCCGAAGCGCGCCAGCTGGCGGCCGAGCTCGCCAGCCTGCTCGCCGAGCGCGGTTGCCCCCTGGTCGCGCTGCCGGACGACGTCGCCGCGATCCCCGGCGCCCGCGCCGTGACCGAGGCCGAGCTGGGCACATCGATCGATGCGCTGGCTGTGCTGGGGGGCGATGGCACCTTCCTCTACGGAGCGGCCCTGGTCGCCGACCACGGCGTCCCGATCTTCGGGGTGAACCTGGGCAGCCTGGGGTTCATCACGCCCTACGCCCGCAGCGAGGCCGCCAGCGCGATCGTCGACGTCGTCGAAGGCCGCGCGCCGATCGAGGAACGCATCCGCCTGGCGGTGACGATTCAACCGCCAAAGGGCGGGCCCGCGGCGGCCACGGCGACGCGCAGCGCGGTCAACGACGCGGTGCTGACCCAGCGTTCGATCGCGCGCCTGCTGGATCTGGAGGCGCGCCTCGACGGGGCCGAGATCGCCACCTACAAGGCCGACGGCATCATCGTGTCGACGCCGACGGGATCGACGGCGTACACGCTTGCCGCGGGTGGGCCCATCCTGACGCCCGAGGTCCAGGCGATGGTGCTGACGCCGATCTGCCCGCACACGTTGACCAATCGCCCGCTCGTGTTCCCGCCGGATTCGCTGCTGCAGATTCGCAACGGCTCCGGTGGATCGGTGACGCTGACCATCGACGGCCAATGGGTGCACGAGCTGGTGCCGGACGCGTCGATCGAGCTGCGGCGCGCGGCGCAGCCGTTGCGCATCTACCGCTCGCCGCGCGGCTTCTTCGGGATCCTGCGCGAGAAGTTGTCGTGGGGGGAACGCCAGAGCTGAAAGGCGTGGCAACGCCGCCAGGGTTTGGCCGAAGATGAAGCCGCGATGCTGACGCTGCTCAAGATCTCGGGGTTCGCGCTGATTGATGAGGTCGAGATCGCGTTCGGGGCGGGCCTGACCGCGGTCACCGGCGAGACGGGCGCCGGCAAGAGCATCCTGGTCGAGGCGCTGGGGCTGTTGCGCGGCGCGCGCGCGGGCGCCGACCTGGTGCGCACCGGCCGCGATGAGGCGCGCGTCGAGGCGATCGTCGAGCTTCCCGCCGGATCGCCGGCGCGGGCGCGGCTGGCCAGCGACGGCCGCGAGCCGGGTGATGCGGACGAGGGTCTGGTCGTCAGGCGCGTCATCGCGCGCGCGGGCCGCGGGCGCGCCCACCTGGGCGGCAGCCTGGCGACGGCGGCGGACCTGGGCCGGGTCGTGGGTCCGCTGATCGACATCGCCTCGCAGCACGACCAGCAGTCGCTGACCGATCCGGACAGTCAGCTCGCGATCCTGGACGCGTTCGCGGAGAACGCGGCGTTGCGCGACGAGATGGCGGCGGCGCACGCGGCCGCGGTCGACGCGGCGGCGGCGCTGGCGACGTTCTCTGCCGACGCGCGCGCCCGGGCCGAACGCGAGGACATGCTCCGCTTTCAGCTCGGCGGAGCTGGACGCGGCACAGCCGGTGGCGGGCGAAGACACGACGCTGGCCGCCGAACGCGAGCGCCTGCGCGCCGCCGACCGCTTCTTCGCGGCGACGTCGCGCGGCGAGGAGACGCTGTACGCCGGCGACGGCGCGGTCAGCGAGCGGATCGCGGCCGTGCTGCGCGACCTCGAGCCGCTGGTGGCGCTGGATCCGGCGCTGGCGGCGCTGGCCGAGCGGCTGGCGGAGGCGGCGGCCACCGTCGACGACGTCGCCCGGGACCTGGGGCGCTACGCGCGCGGCGTGCGGTCGGATCCGGCGCGGCTGGCGGAGATCGAAGAGCGTCTGTTCCTGCTGTCGCGGCTCGCGCGCAAACATGGCGGCTCCGTGGCCGAGCTCGCCGCACGGCGCGAGGCGCTGGCGGCCGAGCTGGCCGAGATCGGCTCGTACGAAGAAGGGGTCGCGACCCGCCAGGTGGCGGTCGACCAGGCGAACGCGCGCGCGGCGGCGGCCGCGGCGGCGCTGTCGACGTCGCGCAAGCGCGCGGCCAGCAGCCTGGAGCGCAAGGTCGGCGCCACGCTGCGCGAGCTCGGGTTCGCGGCCGGGCGGCTGCCGATCGCGGTCGAGGCGCGGGAGCTGGGCGCGACCGGCATCGACCGCGTCCGCTTCCTGTTCGCGCCCAACCCCGGTGAGGAGCCGCGCCCGCTGGCCAAGATCGCGTCGGGCGGCGAGCTGTCGCGCGTCATGCTGGCCGTCAAGCAAGCGCTGGCGCGGACGGACGACGTGCTGACGTACGTGTTCGACGAGGTCGACGCCGGCATCGGCGGCGGCGCGGCCGAGGTCGTTGGCCGCAAGCTCAAACGCCTGGCCGCCGACCGCCAGGTCATCGTCATCACGCACCTGCCGCAGGTGGCGGCGTTCGCCGACGCGCACGTCCGGGTCAGCAAGAGCGTCAGTCGCGGGAAGACCCACGTGGCGATCGAGCCGCTGTCCGCGGCCGAGCGCACCGGTGAGATCGCGCGCATGCTCGCCGGCGCATCACCGTCCGCCCAGGCCGCCGCCCACGCGGACGAGATGCTGCGCAACGCCCGCCTGGAGTAAAGGGCAACGCGCCTCAGCCAGGCGTGTAAATTGCCCCGACCCCGGTCGCGTGCTACGTGGAGTGACCGGCCATTCCAGAGCCGGCCCCCCGCTTTCGCAAGGTCGGTATTGGCACGCAGACGACGCAAACGGCGCTCCGGTGAGATGAAGAGGTCGTTGAGGCTGGGCGTCCTGCTGACCGCGCTGGTCGGCATCAACGTCTACGTATTCTTCTTCAACCGGACCACGGCGCCGCGCGAGGTCCTGAACCTCCAGTCGACGTCGAAGACGTTCGAGGCGTCGAAGAAGGAGACGCTGGCCGCCGACGTCCGCAAGGCGGGCGAGCTGGTCGCGTCGGCGTCCGGTGACGCGCACCGGCCGGCGCCCTCACCCGCCGCCAAGCCGCCCTCCCCGGCCGCCAAGCCGCCGGTTGTGATAGCGCCTGCGGTTGAACCCGCGCCTGCGGCCGAGCCCGCGCCTGCCGTTGCGCCCGCGGCCGCCCCCAAGCCGGCGGCGGCCCCCGTCGTCGTCGCGGCGGCCGCGCCGCCGGTGATTCGCATTCCGTACGCGCCACCGCCCGACTCGGTCGCATCACGCGCGCCTGCGCCGCGGACGATCGAGATCCCGTTCGCGCCGCCACCGGAAGACGACGGCCCGGCAGCCGACCAGCAGGGGCAACAGGCCGTCGAGAAGCAGTTCGCTGCCGCCGACACGCTGGGACAGGTGATGGCGCGCGAGGGGTTCGGCGCCGCGGGCCCCAACGTCATCGCCGCGCTCAACAAGCTGGTCGACCCGCGCACGATCCGCGGCGGCGCGAAATACGTCGTGCACATGGGCGATGACGGCACGCCGGACGGTTTCGAGTATCAGCCCACGCCCGCGCTCCGCTACCTGGTCGAGCGCGAGGACGGCGCGGACGGCGCGAAGCCGACCTGGACCGCGCGCAAGCTGGAGGCGACGGTCGAGATCAAGACGGTGCACGCGGGCGGCGTGGTCGAATCGTCGCTGTACGAATCGGTGCAGAAGTCCGGCGAGCCGACAGCGCTCGTCGGCCTGCTGGTCGAGCTGTTCGCCTGGGACGTGAACTTCTACATCGACACCCACCCCGGCGATCGCTGGAAGGTGGTCGTCGAAAAGCAGTACCTGGGCGGCCAGTTCTACAAATACGGTCGCGTGCTGGCGGCTGAATACGGCGGCAAGGTCGGCACGTTCCGCGCGTTCTACTGGGCGGGCAAGGACGCGCCCCGCGATCGCCCCGGCAAGTACTACGACGAAAAGGGGCTGGCGGTCTCCAAGACGATGCTGAAGACGCCGCTGCGGTTCGTGCGCATCAGCTCCAAGTTCGATCGCAAGCGCCTGCACCCCATCCTGCACGTCGAGCGCGCCCACCTGGGCATCGACTACGCCGCGCCGGTCGGAACGCCGGTGTGGGCATCGGCGAGCGGCCGTGTCGTCGAGGCGGCAATGAAGCGCGGCTCGGGCAACACCGTCGTGATCGCCCACTCGAACGGGCTATCGACGCGCTACTACCACCTGTCGAAGTTCGCGCGCGGGCTGCGCGCCGGCATGCCGGTCAGGCAGAAGGACGTCATCGGCTTCGTCGGCACCACCGGCCTGTCGACCGGCCCACACCTGCACTTCTCGGTGACCAGGAACGGCGCGTTCGTCGATCCCAGCAAGCTGCAGATCAACCGCGACGCCCCCGTCCCCGATCGCGGCGCGTTCATCGACGCCATCCGCCCGCGCATCGCGGCGATGAAGTCGATGCAGCTCGGCGCCGTCGCGCACAACTGACCGGCCGACCGCGCCTGCGGGCGTGCGCCGCTACTGCGTGAGCGGCTGGTACGCCGTCATGTCGAAGTAGTTGCCGGTCATCATGAGCAGCGACAGCACTGTCCACGATTCGTCGTAGTACGCGCCGCCGACCAGCATCTGGCGGGTCGCGACGCGCGCGTAGCTGTCGTTGATGAATGTCTGGTAGGTTGCGCTGCTCATCGCGCCGACGCCCGCAGGACCGACGAAGGCCGCGGACTGCTGCGCCAGCGTCGGAGTCCCCGTTGCTGGCGAGAACTGCACGCGCTTGTTGCCGTTCATCTCGTAGCCGTCGACGATGTTGGCGGCGCCGATGCCGCTGAAGAAGCTGCTGGTCTTGGCCAGGTAGTCGCGGGCGCGCTGCTCACCGAACCAGCACCAGTCGAGCGCGATGCGGAACGGCGTGCGGCAGGAGTCGTACTGGTAGTGGAACGGCGTCGTCGGCGACATGCCGCCCGAGCTGGTGCACCACGCGGGGACCAGTCCGTTGGTCATGTTGCCGTTGCTCGCGTTCAGCGATGCGATGATCGTGTCGTAGGTCGTCTTGATCACCGCGTCCCAGTCGTGGCCGGGGTCGACCTGCTTGAAGATGCGATAGAAGGCCGGCGCGAAGTACGAGATGTTGATGTGGTTCCACAGGTTGGTCGGCCCCCAGCTGTCGCCGGGCCCCGCCAGCTTGCTGTCGATGATCTCGTGGTTCCAGATGTTGTTGATCTGGCTCTTCGCCAGGTTCAGGTAGTTGAGCGCGCCGGTCGAGCCCCACTGCCGGTCGGCCATCACCAGCGAGAACGCGATGTCCTCGTCCGCATCGGTCGCGCCGCCCACGCCTGGCGTCCCCATGCCGTCGGCGGTGATCGACCAGTTCATCAGGCCGTTGCCGTTGAGATGTTTCTGCGAGTAGTTCCACAGGTCGTCGAACAGCGGGCGGTCGTTCATGTACACCGCCATCATCATCCCGTACGAGATCCCCTCGGAGACCGTCGAACCTGGCAGGCGTGTACATGTTGACGGGGTCAGAGGGCAGCCGCTGCACGCGGCGAGCGCCGCCGGCGCCGTTCGCTGGTGACGGTGTCGGCCTTCCATTGCTCGTAGGCTGCGACCACGTGCGAGTTGAGGTAGCCGGTCGGGTAGACGCAGCGCGATGACTCGCGGTTCTGGGGGAACGGGAAGTTGACGCCATTGACCGCGGGCGTCGGCCCACGCGTCGGCGCGCCACCACCAGAGCCCGCGCCGCCCCCGGAGCCGCCGCGGCCGCCGCCGGCCCACGTGCCGCCCCCGCCCAGGCCACCCGCGCCCGAAACGCCGCTGCCGGCGACGCTGCCGGCCGTGCCGAGGTTGCCCGCGACGCCGGAGCCGGCACCGCCGCTGTTGCCACCGACGCCTGTGCCGCTGCCGCCGCCGCCGGACACGACGGTGGTGCCAGCCGCCCCCGTCGTGCCGCCCGTGGCGCCGCCGGCGCTGCCGGCCGCGCCCGCCGTTCCGGCGCCCCCGGGCGTGCCGTGATGTCCGGTCAAGCCGGTGCAGTCAGCAAGCGAAACGAAGCTCGCGAAGCCGAGGATAAGGGTCGCGATATGCGAAGCGGATTTCGGGTGACGCATTAAGGGGCTCCCCTCCCGCCGACCACCCAGGGGGTCCGATGACCGACGGCGATCAGACCGCTAGCCCCCTCACTCGGTCAAGCTATTTCGCCGTCTCGTGCTGTCTGAATGCCACGGCGCCGAAGCTGACGACGCTGGCTTCGTCGATATTCCAGTGTTCGTACGCCAGGCGGCGGCCTCGCGTGCTCGGCACAGCGCGCAAGAACGTGTAGAGCGGCGACGATCCACACCACTTGAGATCGTCGTCGCCGTTCTCGACGACCAGGTTCCAGAAACCCGCCGCGTCACCCGCGACCACCCGATCCAGCCGCGCGTCGTCGCGTTCGGCGACCTCGGCCAGCGGCCCCTCGTAGGCGCGGGCCGCGCGCGCGTCGCCGTAGCGGCGGCCGACGTGCGCGAAGTCGACGCCCAGCACGAAGCACAGCTTCGACCCTTCGCGCGCCGCGATGTCGCCCAGCTTGTCGATGAACGCCGCGACCGTGTCACTGGCCTCGGGCGGACGGCGCGCGAGCGGCCCGCCCACGAACGCGCCGCACAGCACGGGCAGGATGCGCACGCGCGGCCCGTAGATGTACTGCAGGAAGACCACCTGGAACTCGATCGAGTGCTCGACCGCGTGGCAGTAGTCCTCGACAGCCACCGACCGCCGCGCGCCGGCCGCCAGCTCGTCGACCAGCGCCAGCTCGGTGGGCGCGACGCCGAACGGCGTGGCGAATGGTTTCCGCGTCAGCCCGAAGCGATCGGGCTCGCCATAATGCGACGTCCCCAGCACGACGAAGATCCGCTCGCCGTCGCCGGGCGGCAGCGCGCGATACGCCGCGGCGTAGCTGGCGCTTCCCCCCTCCGGGCTGACGTGCGGCGCCGCGATGCCGATCAGCGGCCCGCCACCATTGCGCTTCTTCGCGGCCGGTTTTGCCGCGTCGAAATATCCGCGCAGCTTGCTGGTCAGCGCGGCGCCATCGTCCGGGTAGCCGCTGCCGGAGTGTGCCGGGGCGCGCTCGGGTGTCGCCGCGAACTCGCGCTCGCGCGCGCCGCGCATCTCCGCGAAGCGCTGGTCGTCGAGGAAGCCGGCGTCGCGCAAGGCGGTGATGAGACGCTTGCTGATATCCGCAACCGCCACCTGCCCTGTCAGCCGCGCGAGCGCCGCGCGCAGGTCGCCTTCATCCTGCTCGCCGTCGAAGCAGCCGAGGCAGCGGGCGAGGATCGGCGGGATGATCAGCGTCACCGTCGAGTACTGGAACGGATCGCGGATCAGCAGTCCCGGCTGATCCGGGACCGGCGACGGCATCACGTCGAGGTCGGCGCGCAGGCGCGGCAGGGGGGCTGCCATGAAGCGAGGTCTCCCCTCGCTCATAGCACGCAAAGCGCGCCGCGGTAGCTACGGACAGGGTGGGTTCGTGGCGCCGGGGGTGCCGTAGTCGGTCGCTGTGCCGTTCGTGTTGTACGGCGTCATCGCGATGCAGTAGTTCGCCGGCAGGTCATTTTCGATCGCGTTGTAGTGCGCCGGATCGACGGCGAATGAACGGCCGCCGATCGAGGCCAACGAGTCCGGATAGGCGTACGTATCGATGACCGTCGAGCCGCAGATGAGGTTGATCTGGTCGCCGGCCTGATTGTCGAACTTGATGCCGGTGTAGATGTAGTCAGGGGTGAAGCCAGGGTTGGCGGAGATGGCGAACGTCTTGAACGTGCGCGGCGGCATCAAGAGGTGCGTCACGATGACGTGGGGATTGGCCACATCCCGGAGCGTGCACCCGAAAAGATCGAAGGTGACTGCCGGGTCCGGGTTGAAGAGCTCGAACCATTCCCCGAAGTCGTCGTTGTTGACGACGACAGCGTCGTGCATCAACTCGGTCAGCGACGAGCTGGCCGGCCACCGTCGGGATCACCGCAGGCGCGCCGCCCGTGCCACCGGCGCCACCACCGCCCGTCCCCGCCACGGCGCTGCCCGCATCACCGCCGCGACCGGCGCTGCCGCCCATGCCGCGCGCTGCCGCCCATGCCCGCGCTGCCGCCCATGCCCGCGCTGCCGCCCATGCCGGCGCTGCCGCCCGTGCCCGCCATGGCGCCGGTGCCGCCGGCGCCGCCACGACCCGCGGCGCCCGCTGTGCCGCCGGTGCCTCCGGTGCCGCCACGACCCGCGGCGCCCGCTGTGCCGCCGGTGCCTCCCACGCCGCCTGAGCCGCCAGATCCGCTGCCACTCAATCCACCGCTGCCACTGCTGCCACCGCTGCCACCGCCACCAATGCCAGCGACACCGCTGCCGCTCGCGCCACCTCCGGCGCTGCCGCCACGGCCCGCGCTGCCGCTGCCCGCCTGCCCGCCATCGAACTGCCTGTACATCGCCTCGGTGCAGCCGACGGCCGCAAACAGCGCGGCGGCGCAGCTCGACAGCAGCAAGCGCCCGGTTCGACATCCGCTCAGAACCTGAACGCACAGCCCACCGAATCCTTTCCGCCGAAACAGGCCACCGTGCTCGTGGCCGGCGCGCTCTGCTCGGAGGGCCAGAAGATCGCCGCCAGGACGCCGGTCACGATGGCGGTCGCACCGAGCCCGATCGTGGTGCCCATCGCGAGCGCTGCGCTCAGTGCGTAGATCTTCGACTCGTTCGTGCACTCGACGATCATGTCGGCCTCCATCGACCGGCACTCGTTGAGCTCCTACTGTCTCTTGCTCCACCACAGCGCGCTGGCGCCTGCCGACGAGCGCGGCGACCCCGGCCGCGCCCACCAGCCACAGGTGGCCCGAACCGCCGCCTCCGGCGGTGTCTTGCTGGCCGCCGACCAGCGTGGGGACGTTGCCGTCCCCTGCCCCGCCGCCCGTCGTATCCGCCGTCGCCGGCGGCGCCGATGCGAGCGCGAGCGTCAGCTCGATGGGCTTCTTTTCACCGCCCACGACGTCGACGGTCAGCTGCTTCTCGTTCGGCGAACACGTCGCGCAGCGCACCGACAGCTCGTGACGGCCGAGCGGCAGCAGCACGCCGCCGTCCCCCTCGAGCACCGCGGGCCTGCCGTCGACGAACACGGACAGGCTCGCCGGGCTCAGCTTCAGCGAAAATTGTCCGACGAACGTCTCGGCGCGCGCGAGCAACGCCTGCGCGTGCTTGCGCTGGTCGGCGGTCAACGGGCGCCGCTGGTCGCGCAGCGCCGCCGCCAGCGCGCGCGTCGCCTCGACGTAGTCGCGCATCTCGAACGAGGCCATGCCGATGCCGCGCAGCGTGCGCGCCGTCGGAGACTTCTCGTGCGCAAGCCGGAACAACGCCCGCGCTTCCTCGTAGCGGCCCGCATCATATTCGGCGACCGCGTCGCCGATCAGCACGGGAACGGCGGTGTTCGCCGCGTCGTCGGACTTGTCGGCCGGCTTGTCCGCGGCCCACCCCGCCGCGGCGACCGCGGTCACGACCAGCGCCGCGATTGCGGTCACCGCTGTCCTAGAAGTCATCCACTGATAGCTTTCCGGCGCGGTTCGGCCGGCCAACCGGCTGCGATGTCACTCGCTGAGGCAGCGTCGGAGCGGCCGCTGCAGCCGCGGTCGCTTCGGCCTTCGTCTGCTCGCGATCGCCGCCGCCGGTGCGGCCATCGCGCTTGCGACTGGAACGTTTCGAGGAGCTCGCCGTGTCCGAAGGCGGCGCCTCCGCCGGTTCGACCGCACCCGCCGGGTGCTTGACCAGCACGCCTGCCGCCGGCGGCTTGGCCGCCTCGGGCGCCGCGGGCGCGGGCGCGATCGTCGTCGGGCTGGGTGCCGGCCGCTCCGCGGCCATCGCCGCCGGGATCGAGACCGACGGCCGCGCCACGTCCGGCACAGGCCGGTTCTGCACCCACAGATAGATGCCGCCTGCCGCCACACCGACCGCGATCGCCCCGACCGCGCCGAGCAGGCGCCGGTCGCGCAGCGGCGAAAGCGGCGCCGGCTGGATCGCCGGCGTCAGCCGCGGCAGCGCTAGCTTCGTCACCAGACCTTCTGGCGGCGTCTCCATCGCCAGCTTCAGCTCGTCGCGGCCCACGCTCTCGAGCGCCACGATGAACCCCTGCATGTCCAGGTAACGCTTCTCCAGATCGCGCTCCAGCGCACGGTGGATGACGCTGGCGAGACGGCGCGGAACATCGGCGCGAAAGCCGACCAGCGGCGGAGGATCGCGCTGCATGATGTCCAGCATCAGGCCCGAGAAGTGCTCGCCGACGAACGGCGGCCGGCCCGCGAGCATCTCGTAGAACACGACGCCCAGCGAATAGATGTCGATGCGGTGATCCGCACCCTTGCCCGACCGCACCTGCTCGGGCGCCATGTACTCCGGCGTGCCCACGACGTTGCCCGACAGCGTGATGTCGCCCGTCGTCGCCGCGTCCGCGACGGTCAGCTTCGACACGCCGAAGTCCAGCACCTTGCAGTCCCTGATCGAACCGTCGGCGTCCAGGCACAGGAAGATGTTGTCGGGCTTGAGGTCGCGGTGAATGACGCCGTGGGCGTGCGCCGCCGCCACGCCACGCATCGCGGGCAGGATGATCGCCACCGCCTCGACGAACGCCATCTGGCCGACGCGCGACATGCGCTCGTGCAACGTCTCGCCGCCCAGCAGCTCCATCACGATGCACGCCGAGCCATGGTGCTCGACGACGTCGAAGATGGTCACGACGTTGGGGTGATTGATGCGGCCAGCGGCCAGCGCCTCGCGCCGGAACCGCGCCAGCACCTCGGTGCTGGCCGCCAGGGCGGGGAGGATCCACTTCAGAGCAACGCGACGGTCGGTGCGGATGTTGATCGCGGCGTACACCTCCGCCATGCCGCCGGCGCCGAGCAGGCGTTCTATCCGGTACTTGTCCGCGATGACCTCGCCTACGGCGAGCGTCTGCGTCGCCGGCTCTTCGGCCGCGCCGTTCCCCTCCTTCGTTTGCAACCCCATGATTCAATCCGATCTCGTGGCGGTCAGCAAGCGCACAACGTGCGCAGTCAGCAAGCGCACAAGGACGGTCGGCACGTCGAACAAACGTTTCCCATCGGGTAAAGTTCCGCGCATTTCGTGCGCCATTCCGCGTGGCTCCTTCGATGCCTCCTGGCCGTCTGGGTGACAGCCGCGGCGCTGGCCTTCCCGGCGGTGGCGTCCGGCCAGTCAGACCAACCGCTGCCGGCCCCCCCGGAGCCGGCGGAGCCCGCCCGGCCGCCCAAGGTGACCAAACCCCCGGCGGTCCGCAAGAGCGTCGATCCCGTATACCCGCCAGAGGCGCTGGCCGCCGGGCTGTCGGGCGACGTCACCCTCACCATCGACATCGACGCCGAGGGGCTCGTCACGTCTGTGGCGGTCACCACCCCGGCCGGCAATGGCTTCGACGAGGCCGCGGTCGAGGCGGTCAAGCAGATGGAGTTTTCGCCGGCCGAGATCGACGGCAAACCGGCCCCCATCCGGATCGCCTACACCCTGCATTTCCAGCCCAAAACCATCCCGGAAGCCCCGCCGCCGCCAGCGGCCGAGCCGGAGCCCACGCCGGAGGAGCCTCAGACCCCCGAAGCGACGGGACGGGTGGTCGTGCGGGGCCGGATGCTGGAGCGGGGCACGCGCGAACCGGTGATCGGCGCCAACGTCGCCGTGATTCGCCGCGGCACGGCAAGCGGCGGCGGCGACCCGCCGGCGATCACGGAAGGGGCGACGGACGACGACGGGCGGTTCGAGGTGCGCGCGGCGGCCGCCAGCAACCTGACGGTCATCGTCTCCGACGCAACGCATGAGAGCTGCGTGCGCGACTTCGGCGCGACCGAGGTTGGCGGCGCGACGCCGGTCGAATGGCTCTGCTACAGCCGGGCACGCGACGCCGGCCTCAACGAGACGCGCGTGCGCGCCAAGGCCGAGCACCCGGAGGAGACCAAACATTCGCTGAGCAAGACGGAGCTGACCACCGTGCCGGGGACGGTCGGCGACCCGCTGCGGGTGCTGATGAACATGCCCGGCATGGCGCGCGTGCCGTTCGGCCTGGGTCTGCTGGTCGTCCGCGGGTCGAGCCCGGGGGACACGGGCGTGTTCATCGGCGGCGAGCCGGTCCCGGTGCTCTACCACTTCCTCGCCGGACCGTCGGTGTTCACCTACAACCTGATCGACAAGATCGACTTCTATCCCGGCGGCTTCGGCGTTCGCTACGGGCGCTACATCGGCGGCGCGATCGACGTGACGATCAAAGGCGACGTCGGCAGGACGCTGCACGGCGCTGTCGACGTCAACCTGCGCGATTCGTCGGCGTTCGTCGAAGGACCGCTTGGCAAGGGCTACCGCGCGAGCTTCGCCGTCCGCCGCAGCTACATCGATGTGGTGCTGCCGGTGGTGCTGCCGCTGTTCGTCGAGCCGCGCGTCGGATCGACGTACGTGTCGGTCGCGCCCGTGTACTGGGACTACCAGGGACGCGTCGACAAGGACCTGGCGGGCGGCGGGCGACTGTCGCTGATCGGCTATGGCAGCAGCGACGCGCTGGAGGTGGTCGCCGGCGATCCGACGCTGGAGCTCACGGCGGACTCGCAGATCGGCTTCCACAACCTCATGGGGGAGTGGGTGACGACCCTGCCCGGCGGCTGGGCGTCGCGGCTGACAGCCATGTCCGCGTACGGGAACCAGAGCGTCAACACCGGCCTGTTCGGCGGCTACCAGCGCTACGCCCGTTTCTACGGGCGGCACGAGGTCAACAAACGCTTCGCGCCCTGGATCGCGCTGACGCTCGGCCTGGACGTCGTGCTCAGCTACGACTGGGCGAAGTTCACCGACATCCCGTTCCCGCGCGACGGCCGCACGCTGGGGCCGACGATGCCGCCGCGGAGCGAGATCATCCGGGAGCTCTACAACACCGCGCCGGCGGCGTATGTCGAGGCGCAGTGGAACCCGCACCCGAAGCTGCGCCTGGTCCCCGGCCTGCGGTTCGACTACTACCACGTGCTGGACACGGACAAATATTCGTGGGACCCGCGGCTGGCGGTGCGCTGGGACGTGACGCCGTGGACCGCGATCAAGGCGTCGGCCGGCATCTATCACCAGCTGCCGATGCCCGAGTTCCTGGACCGCGAGTTCGGCAACCCGAACCTGAAGCTGCCGCGAGCGGTGCAGTACCAGCTGGGCGTCGAGCGCCAGTTCACCGACGCGATCAACCTGACGGCGACGGCGTATTACGTGACGCGCCAGGATCTGCCGGTGCCCAGCATCGATCACTTCTCCAGCACCGGGCGCGGGCGCGCCTACGGCCTCGAATTCCTGCTGCGGCACCAGATCACCAAACATTTCTACGGCTGGCTCGCGTACACGCTGTCGCGCGCGGAGAACGCGGGCGCGCTGGCGGAGGGCGTGCCGATGAACTTGAACGGCATGGCGCGAAACGGCGCCGACCTGTCGTGGCGGCTGGCGCAGTTCGACCAGCCGCACAGCCTGATCGCGGTCGGCAGCTACCGCTGGGAAAAATGGGAGGCGGGGGCCACGTTCAGGATGGTGAGCGGCAGGCCGAACACCCCGGTGGCGGGATCGTTCCTGGACGCCGACACCGGCAACTACACGCGCGTCAACGGGCCCGCTGCGCTCGACGCGGCACGCGACGTTCGCGCAGCTGGACCTTCGCGTCGAGCGCCGGTTCACGTTCGACAAGTGGGTGCTCGGCGTCTACGTCGACGTCTTGAACGCGCTGAACATCGAAAATGCGGAGGGCCAGCTGTTCGACTACCGGTCGCGCGCGTCGGCGCCGTTGCGCGGCATTCCGATCTTCCCGGTGCTGGGCGCGAGGGGGCGGTTTTGAGGCGCATCGGCATCGCGGGGTGGATGTCACTGGCGGCGCTGGCCGTCGCGCCCGCGTGCACGGACTTCGAGGATCCGACCACGGTGATCGACCTGCGCGCGCTCGCGGTCCGGCTCGAGCCGTCGGAGATCGTTCTGAACGTCGACCTCACCGATCCGAGCAATCCGACCGTCGACCCCAACAACATCCCGTCGCTGGACGGTCACGCCGCTGGTCGCCGACCCGCAGGGCGGCGGTCGCCCGCTGACGTACACCATCCTCGCGTGCCCGAACGATCCGTTCGCCGCCGCGCCGCCGGGGGCGTCGCAGGGCGGCGGCCCGTTCCCGTCGGGCGGCGCGCGCACGACGGTCGGCAGCGCGCTGTGCGACGAGGCCAGCCCCAACACGTGGACGCTGATGCCCGCGACGGAGGTGGTGGCGGGAGCGCCGCCGACGTTCACCGTGCAGCCGACGGCCGATCAGCTGCGGGCGGCGTTCATGGCGGACCTGTTTCCCGACCAGTTCGGCAACATCCACGGCGGCTTCGATCTCGGGATGCCGTTCACGCTCGACATCAAGATCGACGCGGGCAGCGAATCGATCCGGGTGATCAAGCGCGCGCTGTACTGGGCCGTGCCGGTTCACGCCGAGCAGGTGGCGAACCAGACGCCGGTGATGGCGTCGCTGAAGAGTTATCCCGCGCGCGATCCGGACACGCTGCTGCCCTCGCCCGACACGGTGATGCCCGTCGAGCCCGGCATCCCGTTTGCGGTCCCGGCGGGCGCCAAGGTCTGGTTCGAACCGGAGCGCGCGACGCGCGAGCCCTACTGGACGACGGTGATCGATCCGGACACACACCGGGCGGTGCCGTTGTTCGTCGAGCGCGAGACGCTGCGTTACCGGTACTTCGCGACCGCCGGCTCGTTTTCGCCCGCGCAGACGTCCAGCGAGCCGCTGCCGGGGGTCGTGATCATCGGTGACGAGACGCACATCGAATCCGAGTACAGCGCGCCCGCCAACTTCACCGGCCCGGTCACGCTGTGGGTCGTCGTGCGCGACGACCGCGGCGGCACCTCCTGGCTCGAGCGCCAGCTGGTAATCACGCCGCCTTAGCTTCAGCACGGGAAGATTCCCGCCGAGGCAACGTTGATGCCAAGGGGGGACACGGCGTGACAGGGATACCCGAGGCGGCGCGCGATCCGGTCGAGACCCGGTTTGCGGGGCCGTGGCTGATTCCCGACCGCGACTACCTGTCGTTCGTGGCCAGGCTGTTCGCGGCGGCCGAGCGCCGCTGTCTGGTCAGCGTGTTCCTGGTCAGCGCCCCGTGGCGCGACCGTGAGCTGGTCATGGAGACGCTGCTGGTAGAGCTCGCCGACGCGAGCGCGCGCGGGGTCGACGCCCGCCTGCTGGTCGGTGGCGCCCAGTCGAACACCATGATGGTCCAGCTGGCGGAAGCGGCGCGTCAAGCGCGCGCGGCAGCTCGTCGTCCCCTGCCGCTCGATCACCAGCATTCCCAGGGTGGCGGGCCATTCCAAGGTCGTGATCTCAGACGACAACGTGCTGGTCGGATCGCACAGATGGTCGGAGTCCGGCGGCGGCAGCAGCGACGATGAACACACCGACAGCGTCTATGTCACGTCCGGATCGCTGGCGCGCACGCTCGACAAGCGCTTCCGGCAGCAGTGGCTCAGCGCGCAGCGTTGATCGACTGATCGACTGATCAGATTCCGAGCTCGAACAGGATGTGCAGGTTGGCGAAGACGTTGGTTCCGGTGACGGCGCCCAGCGTGCCGTAGGGGCCTCCCGTCTCGGGAAGCACGAACCTCTCGCCGTCGATGCCGACGCCGACGAGGAACAGAGGCGCTACGCGGCCCTCGACGGCCGCGCCGATACGTCCGACGGCGCCGCGGCGATCAGGCGTGCCGACGCCGCGGCCGGTGAGCGCCCCGCCCTCTTCCTCGATCACGCCTGCGCCGGCGCGCAGGACCAGCCGCAGCTGCTGCGTGCCAAAGCCGCCGCGCAGACCCAGGATGCCGCGGCTGACCGACGTGCCGCGGCCGAAGCCGGTGTAGTCATAGTAGCCCTCGAAGATCAGCAGACGCGCGCCCAGCCGGAAGCCGACACCGGGCGCGGACGAGCTGGTCCCGTCCGCGTTCGTCGCGCCGCCTCCCGTGGCGACGCCGCCGTGGCCATCCGCGAACACGGCCACCAGGTCAGCGCGCGCCGCGCCGGCGGCGCCCGCGAGCGCGACAAGCCCAACCATTAGCCCTGCCGTGGCTTTCATGGCTGAGGGATGGAGCAACGCGCACGCCAACCCACGTCAGGAAAAGCCCCACAGTTGGCGCGGCGAATGTCACCCCGCGGGAAGGTCAGCCGCGATCGGCTGTTGCAAAAGGGTGACAGCGCGCCTGGCGCGCGCGGTCTACTTGAACTCGATCTCGAACCGGCAGGCATCGGCGCCGTGGCCGCCGATGCACGCGGTCTCGCTGACGCGCACCGGGTGCCTGAAGATGCTCTCGACGGCGCCGGCCAGCAGGCCGCCCTCGAAGTGGCAAATTGCGTGGCCGCGGGCGTTCAGGCCGGAGCACGCGGCGCACTCGCGCACGGCGACCCTGATGACGGACTCCGACACCACCGAGGCGTCGATGAGACCGAGCTTGAGCGAATCGACGAAGGCGACCAGCCCGTCCAGCGTCGTGAGCCCCAGCGACCGTCCCAGCTTTTCGCCCGCGGCGCGCGCCGTCGCGGCGGCCTCGGCGCCGCTGCCGGCGTCGAACGCCACCAGCCGCAGCATCCGGTAGAGACCGACGCCCGCATCGCTCCCCAGCGTCGGGCGCGAGATGCGCAGCGCGCCGGCGACGTCGACGGCCGGCGTCTGGGCGCGCAACCGGCCGAGATCGCCGCGCATGCGCTGCACGCTCGACTGATAGACGTGGTTGTCGGGCGCGAGCGCCAGCGCCTTCTCCCACGCGTTGAGCGCCTCGCCGTAACGCCCGGACGTGCGCAGCTCCAGGCCGCGGTCGTAGAGCTCGACGGCCCGCTCGCGCGCCCCGCGCTCCGCCTCCGGCGATCCGGAGCGCGTCGTCGTGCGCCAGCCGCGCACCGCCGTCCCGGCGGGGACCGCGCGCGCCGCGAAGATCGACACGGGCGGCGGCAGCGGCGGCGCCGCGACCGGCGGCAGCGGTGACGCCTTGACCGCCGTCGGCAGCGGCGGGGGCAGAGGCGCCGGCGGCATCAGCTTGCGGATCGGCCCCGACGCCTCGAGGATCTCGACCTCGCACAGCGCGAAGTCATCGTCCGTCCCCGTCGCCGGGCCAGGATAGTCGTCCGCCGACACGCCGATCGGCTCCGGCACGGCTTCGGCTGCCACCGCCGGCGCCGCGGGCGCGGCGACGACGGCGGGCGGCGCCTCCAGCAGGGTCACCAGCGCCGCGGTGACGTCGCGCTCCTTGCTGCCCGCGCCCAGCTCGCCCATGCAGGCGGCGAGCGCCAGCCGCAGGTCGCGCGCGCTGGCGAAGCGGTCGTCGGGGTTCGGCGCGGTCGCCCGCACCACGGCCTCGGCCAGCCGCGCCGGGAGCTCGGGCACCCGCTCGCGCGGATCACACCCGCGGCTGCTGGCCAGCGCGGCCTTGATGACGTCGGCGTCGGGGCCGTCGAACGGCCGCTTGCCGGTGATGCACTCGTAGAGGATCACGCCGGCGGAGTACACGTCGCTGCGGCGGTCCTCGCTCGCCTGTCGGATCCGCTCCGGCGCCGAGTAGCGGTACTTGCCCACGAACACCGGCGTCGGCGGCGTACGCGCGGTGGCGCGCGCCGCGCCGAAGTCGATCAGCTTGGCGCTGCCGCTGGTCGACACGATGATGTTGTCGGGGGAGAGGTCGCGGTGCACGAGGCCCATCACGCCGTTCGCGTCCGCGGCTTCGTGCACGTGCTCCAGCGCGTCGCACACGTCCATCATCACGTGCAGGGCAGTGGTCAGCGGCAGCCGCTCGCCGCGCGTCACCATCCGCTTGTGTGCCAGGCGCAGCGTCACGCCCGGCACGTACTCCATGGCGATGAAATACCGCCCCTCGAGCTGACCGAAGTCGAAGACGTGGACGATGTTCGAGTGACTGAGCTGCGCGGCGAGAGCCGCCTCGGCGATGAACATCTGCACCAGCTCGGTGCGGTGCTGCAGCCGCGTCAGCATCGTCTTGATGACGATGCGCTTTTCGAACCCCTGCGCCCCCTTGACCTTGGCGCGCCACACTTCGGCCATGCCGCCCGCGGCCAGCAACGAATCGATCGCGTAGCGGCTGAACTCCGCACCCTGCACCCACGGTGACGCCGTGGCGGCGACCGGCGCCGCGGCGCCCGTCTGCTCCGTCGGTGTCGGCGCCACCGGCACGCCCGAAGCGCCGCGCGGCGGCGCGGGTGTTGGAGCGAGGTTGTCCTCTCGTGAACGCACGACGACCGGGCCTCGGATCAACGGCCGAGGTGGGCAAAACTTAAGCGCGACGCCAATCACATTCGGCCTGTGAGCCTCCCGCGCCAGCGGGGACCCGCCCTGGTTTGCCAGGAACGACGCCGGCCGGCATGCTGGCCAGCCACACCCCGTGTCCCACCTGTTCTCGACACAGAGCTTCATGCCCCGGGGGCACGCGTACCTGTGGACGCCTGCCCTGATGCTGGGCGAGGTCATCGCCAGCCTGGTCATCGCGCTCGCGTGCGCGGTGATGGCGGTGATCTTCGCGCGCTGCCGCCGCCGCGGGGCGCTGGCGATGGCGCTGGCGGCAAGTGGGCTGGCGGCGGCGCACGTCCTCGACGCCTGGGTCGTCTGGCACCCGGCCTACGGCATCGACCTGGTCGTCCGCTGCGCGACCGCGGTGGCCGCCGTCGTGGCGGCCGTCGTGCTGCCGCGCCTGCTGCGTGACAAGCCGGCGCGCGGTGCGCGAAACGACGATGGCGATCGCTGAATACGGGCAGCTGGACGGCCTGGCGCTGGCGGAGCTGGTGCGCCGGCGCCAGGTGACGCCCGCCGAGCTGATCGAAGAGGCGATCGCGCGCGCCGAGCGGGTCAACCCGCGCATCGGCGCCATCGTCACGCCGCTGTACGATCGCGCCCGCGCGGAGGCCGCCACGGCGGCGCCTCCGAACGCCGGCCCGTTCGCGGGGTTGCCGTTTCTGCTCAAGGATCTGGACGCGGCGCTGGCCGGCGCGCCCCAGGCGGCGGGGTCGCGCCTGCTGGCCGGCTACGTGCCCACGCGCGATTCGACCATCGTCGAGCGCTTCCGCCGCGCGGGGGCGATCGTGTTCGGCAAGACCGCGACGCCCGAGCTGGGGCTGGTGCCGTACACCGAGCCGAAGGCGTACGGGCCGACGCGCAACCCGTGGAACCTGGAGCTCACGCCGGGCGGCTCGAGCGGCGGCGCTGCGGCCGCAGTCGCCGCCGGCATCGTGCCGCTGGCGCATGCGAACGACGGCGGCGGCTCGATCCGGATTCCGGCGTCGTGCTGCGGTCTGTTCGGGCTCAAACCGTCGCGTGGCCGCACGCCGGCTGGTCCGGATCGCACGCAGCTGTGGAGCGGCTACGCGATCGGGGGCGTACTGTCGCGCAGCGTGCGCGACAGCGCCGCCATGCTGGACGCCATCGCCGGACCGGAGCCGACGTCGCCGTACCACGCGCCCGCGGCGGCGCGTCCGTTCCTGGACGAGGTGGGTGCGCCACCCGGCCGGCTGCGCGTGGCGCTGACCAAGCGCGGGACCGCCGCGGCGATGCCGCCGCACGCCGACTGCGTGGCGGCCGCCGACGACGCCGCGCGGCTGCTCGCCGATCTCGGCCACCACGTCGAGGAGGTCGACATGCAGGTCGACGGCGACGGGTTCGCGCGCGACTTCTTCCTGCACGCGTGCGTCGAGATCGCCGCCCTCGTGGCGCGCGTCGAGGAGACGCGCGGCCGGCGCGCGCGCCGCGGCGAGCTCGAGACCAGCACCGCGATCGCGGCGATCCTGGGGCGACAGAGCTCCGCCGTCGCCGCGGTGCTGGCGCGCGAGCGTCTGGACGCCGTCGCGCGCGAGGCGACGACCGTGTACGGCGGCTACGACGTCGTGCTGTCGCCGACGCTGGGGCTGCCGCCGGTGCCGATCGGCGCGCTGGCGCCGCGCGGCCCCGAAGCGTTCGCGCAGGAACTGGTCGTCGCCCTGCGCCTGGGGTTCCTGCTGCGGCTGCCCGGTGTCACCAACGATTCAGTCCGGCGCGTGTTCCGGTTCATCCCGTTCACGCCGCTGGCAAACGTCACCGGCCAGCCGGCGATGAGCGTGCCGCTGCACTGGAACGCGGCCGGCGTGCCGATCGGCGTCCACTTCCAGGCCCGCCTGGGCGATGAGGCGACGCTGTTCCGACTGGCGGCGCAGCTGGAAGCCGCGCGCCCGTGGCGCGATCGGCGCCCGTCGGTGTTCTCGGATCGAAGCTGACTCACGAGGGCGGCGGCCTGCCGGCCGCGGGGCGCGACCCCGTGGCCGGCGCGTAAAGCCCGGTGCCGAGCAGCCGGAGCAGCTCTTCGATCAGCTGCCGCTGCGCATTGCCGGTCGCGGCCGGGATGGCGCCGTTGATGATCAGCATCGACAGCCCGTGCACCATCGACCAGCAGGCCAGCGCCTGCACGTCGGCATCCCCGGGGCGCAGCTCGCCGCGTTCGATGCCGGAGGCGACCTCGGCGCGCAACGTTTCGTAGGCCTCGGCGCCCGCCTCCGCCAGCGCGCGCGGCACGTCCTCCCCCCCCAGCACGCCGCCGAAGATCACGTGCAGATACCCGGGCGACGTGGTCGCGAACTTCAGGTACCCCACGCCCAGCGCGATGATCCGCTCGCGCGCGTCGGTGGTCGTCATCGGGCCCACCTCGGCGCGCATCGACGTCGTCAACATCCGGAAGCCGCGCTCGGCGATGGCGGCGACCAGCGCACGCTTGTCGCGGAAGTGACGGTACGGCGCGGCGTGGCTGACGCCGGCCAGCTGCGCGGCCGCGCGCAGGCTCAAACCCTCGACGCCTGATTCGGCCAGCAGCTTCAAGCCGGCCTGGACGAGCGCCTCGCGCAGGCCGCCGTGCTGGTAGCTGTCACGCCTCTTGCGGGCCACCTGGATGGGCATGTGTCGCAGACTAACATGTTTACGGCGCCTACTAAATATGTTGACACAGACAACATCCAGATGTTTACGTTGCCTACATTCCAGTTCCAATCCACCCCGCCCCCTACCCAGGAGGTTTTCGATGTCGTCGTTCGTGTCGCTGCTCAAATCCCTGTCGCGCCCGCTGCTGTTGCTGGTCGCTGGCTGCCTTGCCGTGCTGGCGGCCTGCCTCATCCTGATGCTGGTCGATCCGCGCCAGCTCATGGGCGCGTCCGTCTGGCTGAAGCCCGCGAAGTTCGCGGCGTCGATCGCCGCCGCCGCCGGAACCCTGGCGTTGCTGCTGCCACACGTTCGCCTGCCCGCGCGCGGCGGCCGGCGCGCCGTCGCCGTCATCGTCATCACCGCGGCGCTGGAGCAGGTGATCATCACGCTGCAGGCGGCGCGCGGCGTCGCCAGCCACTTCAACGCCACTTCGGCGCTGAACATGGCGCTGTTCTCGGCGATGGGCATCGGCATCTCGATCTTCGCCGTCGCGGTCGCGTACATCACGTGGGTCGCCTTCCGCCAGCGCTTCGCCGACCGCGCGCTGGGATGGGGAATTCGCCTCGGGCTCGCGACGATGCTGGCGGGCAGCGCGATCGCGTACGTGATGCCACGCCCGACGCCCGCGCAGCTCGACAGCATGCGCGCGGGAAGCCCGCCCGCGATGGTGGGCGCGCACGCGGTCGGCGTCGCCGACGGCGGCCCCGGCCTGCCCGTCACCAGGTGGAGCACGGAAGGCGGCGATCTGCGCGTACCGCACTTCATCGGCATCCACGCGCTGCAGCTCCTGCCGCTGGTCGGCTGGCGGCTGGGACGGCGCGGGCGCGCGAGCGCCGCCGGCGCGGCGCGCGCTGTCCGGCTGACCGTCGTCGCCGGGGCCGGCGTCATCGGCCTGGTGGCAATCACGCTGGTGCAGGCGCTGCGTGGTATCCCGCTGCTGGCCCCCGATGGGTACACCGTCGCGCTGGCGATGGCGCTGCTCGCCGGCTGCGCGCTGGCGGCCACGTGGCCGGCGCGCGCCTGCGTGCAGACGCAGGCGCTGCCCAGCGGCGCGGGTGCGTGACCGCCCTCGCTACCGCATCGCGGCGGGTGCAGGTAAAGTTGGGCGCGTTTGCTTGGCGGCCCGACGTTGCCCTGCCCCATCCCCACGCGCACGCTCGCGGCGGCGGCGCTCGCGGCGGCGGCGCTGGCGGCGCTCACCGGCTGCGCCATAACCACCTACCGGCCGACCGAACCACGCCCGGGGCTGGGGCCGGGCGTGATGATCGACGTCGTGTCGGTCCGCGGCGCGGCCGACAAGGCCGAGGTGTTGCTGCGCACGCAGCAGCCGACGCTGATCGGCCCGGTGTCGATGTCGACGGGCGATCGCCCGTCGTGTGACTCCGAGCAGTCGCTGCCCGTCGGACACGACGCGCTCGTCGCCCCGGGCACCCACGCGCCACGGTCGTTCGAGATCAACGGTGTCGAGACCGTGTTCGTCGATGTCGGCGGCTTCCACCCCGCCGGACCGAACCAGTTCCTCGACTTCAAGGTCGACAACGGGACCGAGCAAGGATGCATGCGCTTGCCGCTGACGGCCGCCGGTGACCAGACGCTGTGGCGCGCATCGACGACGCCCTGGTCACTGAGCCTGGGGCTGCGGCTCGATCACCCGCTGGCGCCGCTCGGCGGGACTGGTATGCGCGTGACCACGGAGGCGCGCGCGATCCGGCCGATGGGCCCCGTGCGCGGCTTCTTCGGATTCACTGTCGGCGTCGCGGGCTGCCGGGGCGCTGACTGCCCGCCGGAGAACGTCATCTCCGACGGCGACGACGATCCGACGACCGGGGTTTTCGGCCACATCGGCGGTGAGCTCGGCATCGACCGCCAGTTCCCCCTCGGCCGCCGGTGGGCGCTGGCCGCCACATTGGGGGGCAACATCTCCGTCTTCCATGTCGGCGCGCCGGCGGACTGGCTCGGCGATCAGGTCGCCGGGGTCGTCGGCCCGTTCGCGTCATTGACCCTGTTCGGCCTCGGCAGCTACGACGCCGCGATCCCCGGCTTCACGCCCGAGGCGCGCAAGATGCGCTCGGGCCCGGAGCTGTTCGTGCATCACCTGACCGCGTTCGCGCGCGGCCCCAGCGAGAGCGCATGGGTCCTCGGCTTCGGCTGGCGCATCGAGGGAACGAATTGACCGGCTACGCCGCCAGCGCCTTGACCTCGGCGACGGCGCGGTCGACCTCCTCCGGCGTGTTGAGCAGGCCCGGCGTCAGGCGCGCGTACGACGTCGCGTAGGGGCTGTCGCTGGCGATGACCTTGCGCGCGTACAGCTTCTCGACGATCTGCTTCGGCTCCATGCCCTGGATCTCGAAGCAGGTGATGCCGGCCGACAGCGTGTTCGACATCGGCGTGTGCAGCTTCACCTTCGGGATCGCCGCCAGCCCCTGCTTGCAGCGGGTGGCCAGCTCGTGGATGCGCGCCGTGACGCGCGGCTTGCCGATCTTCATCTGAAAGCGGAACGCTTCGGCCAGCGCCCAGCGGTGCTCGAACGAATGGAAGCCGCCCGGTGACGTGCGCGGCCCCGGCGGCAGGAAGTCGGGCGTCTTGCCCTCCATCCACGCGTGCAGCGCCGCGAATTCGAACGACGGGATGATGCCGGCGTGCCCCTTCCACGCCTCGGGGCGCCCCCACACGATGCCGGTGCCGCGCGGGCCGAACAGCCACTTGTGGCAGCCGGCGACCAGGAAGTCGCAGCCGAGATCGGTGACCGATTCCTGCTCGACGCCGAACCCGTGCACGCCGTCGACGCACAGGAGCACGCGGTCGGCCTCGGCGCGCTTCTTGTTCACGTCGCGCAGCGCGTCCGCCATGCGCCGGATGGGCAGCTTCACCCCCGTCGACGAGTGCACCCAGGTGACGGCCAGCGCGCGCGTGCGCGGACCGACGGCCTTCAGCGTGTTGGCGACGATCTCGGCTTCGGTCGCGGTCTCGGGCACGGCATAGAGCGTCACCTTGCGCACGCTGGCGCCCGTGTGCAGCGCGCGCAGCCGCAGCGATTCGTGCATCACGTAGTGATCGTGTGTCGTGGTGACGATCTCCTGCTTCGGCTTCAGCGGCAGGCCGCCGAACAGCATGGCCAGCCCGGTCGTCGTGTTGCCGGTCAACGCGATGTCGTCGGGCTTGGCGCCGAGGTAGTCGGCCGCGGCGACGCGCACGGCGGTCTCCAGCGAGCCGAAGTTCTGCATCCCGTACGCGACCGGGTTTTCGTCCAGGCCGCGCCGGTGGCGGTCGATCGCCTCGCGCACCGGACGCGGGTGCGACGCCAGCAGCATCAACGCCATGTGGATGTAGTCGCGCGACAGCAAGAACTCGGCGCGCACGCCGGGCCACGTCGACAGGTCGGACTCGGCGGCCGTTGTCGCAGGCTTGGGCGGCGCGACGGCCGGCGTGGCCGCCAGCGCCAGCTTGCCACCGACGGTGGTCGTGACGGCCCCGGCCAGGAACTTGCGGCGATCGATGCGCATGCCGATGTTTTAGACTTGGCCTGCCGCGGTGTATAGGGGGTCATGACTCCGCTGCCTTCGCTCGCCCTGCTGCTGGCCGCCGCCGGTCGCCGCCCCGCCGCGCCCGCCGACGACGTGCTGCACAAGCGCGCGCTGGTGATCGACACGCACGCCGACACCACGCAGGTCATCACCTACGGCGACGTCGACATCGCGCGCCCGCAGCCCGGCGTGCAGGTCGATCTGGCGAAGGCCGCCGCGGGCGGGCTGGACGCCGAGTTCTTCTCGATCTTCGTGCTGCCGATGCGGTTCAAGCCGGCGGAGTTCTACACCGAGGCGGTGCGCCAGCTCGACGCGCTCGACAAGCTGGCCGCCGCGAACCCGACGCGCATCCGCGTCGCGCGCACCGCCGCCGATCTGCGCGCCAACGCCAAGGCGGGCGTGATGAGCGCGCTCTACGGCCTCGAGGGCGGCCACGCCCTCCTGCCCGGCGACCACAAGACGCAGCTCGAACACCTGCGCGAGCTCGGGCGCCGCGGCGTCCGCTACATGACGCTGACGTGGGCGATCAGCAACGACATCGGCGGCTCGTCGGGCGACGCCGGCGACATCCGCGGCCTGACGCCGTTCGGCGCCGAGGTGGTGAAGGAGATGAACCGCCTGGGCATCGTCGTCGACATCTCGCACGTCTCCGACCCGACGTTCTGGGACGCGATCCGCGCCACCAGCAAGCCCGTGCTCGCGACGCACTCGTCGGCGCGCGCGCTGGCCAACATCCCGCGCAACATGACCGACGCGATGTTGAAGGCGGTGGCCGCGAACGGCGGCGCCGTGTGCGTGAACTTCGGCTCGGGGTTCCTCGACGACGCCTTCCACGGCAAGGAAGAGGCGCTGTGGAAGAAGAAGCGCAGCGGGACGCCGTTCGACATGTGGCGGCAGATCCGCGTCGACGCGGCCGCGCTGTCGCCGCAGGTGCCGCTCGCCCGACTGCTCGATCACATCCAGCACGTCGCGAAGGTCGCGGGCGTCGACCACGCCTGCCTGGGCAGCGACTTCGACGGCGTGCCCGTGACCCCCACCGGGATGGAAGATGCGAGCAAGCTGCCCGCGATCACCGCCGGCCTGCGCGCGCGCGGGTTGTCGCCTGCCGACGTCGAGAAGATCCTGGGCGGCAACGTGCTGCGCGTGCTCGAGGCGAACGAGCAGCGGCGCTAGTCGCTCCGCTGTCGAACAGGGCGCGGCTCAGGCGCGCGTCAGGATCGAATAGAACGTCATGACCATCCCCGTCACCAGCGCCATCGTGCACACGGCCAGCAAGAACTCGACGCGGCGTCGCCTCCTGCCCCTCAGCCAGTGCGCGTGATCCGGGGTGTTCGGTTCAGGCTCGAAGTCCGACATCACCTCTGACTTTCGGCGGTGCGGCACGCCGGCTTGAGGACCAGCCCGCCTCGTTTCGGGGATATCCCTGAATTCTGACGGACGGCCCGCGGCTGAGCTGCGGTTTCCATGGATCGTGGAAGCCGTGATGGTACATACGCGATGTCGGTCGCTGTCGCATGGAGAGCTAAACGCATGAGCAAACGGACCACGAATGGTCATCGCAGTTTGCGTCAGCTACCCAAGAGCCCGACGGGTATCGAGGGCCTCGACCAGATCACCGGTGGCGGCCTTCCCCGCGGTCGTCCGACGCTGATCTGCGGCGCGGCGGGCTGCGGCAAGACGCTGATGGCGATGGAGTTCCTGGTCAGGGGCGCGACCCAGTTCGACGAACCGGGCGTGTTCATGGCGTTCGAAGAGACGGCCGACGAGCTCGCCGCCAACGTCCGCTCGCTCGGCTTCGACCTCGACAAGCTGGTCGCCGACAACAAGGTCGCGCTCGAACACGTTCACGTCGAGCGCAGCGAGCTGGAGGAGAACGGCGAATACGACCTGGACGGTCTGTTCATCCGGCTCGGCTACGCGATCGATTCGATCGGCGCCAAGCGCGTCGTGCTCGACACCATCGAGACGCTGTTCGGCGGGCTCGACAACCAGGCCATCCTGCGCGCGGAGCTGCGCCGTCTGTTCCGCTGGCTGAAGGATCGCGGCATCACCGCCGTCATCACCGCAGAGCGCGGTGACGGCGCGCTGACGCGCAACGGCCTCGAGGAGTACGTCTCCGACTGCGTGATCTTGCTCGACCATCGCGTCATCGATCAGGTCTCGACGCGCCGGCTGCGCGTCGTCAAATACCGCGGCACCGCGCACGGCACGAACGAGTATCCGTTTCTGATCGACGAGATCGGGATTTTCGGTCCTGCCCATCACCGCCAAGGCGCTCGATCACGAAGTGTCGGAAGAGCGCGTGACGACCGGCATTCCGGCGCTGGACACGATGCTGGGCGGTAACGGCGTCTACCGCGGCAGCAGCGTGCTGGTATCGGGAACGGCCGGCACCGGCAAGAGCAGCATCGCCGCGCACTTCGCCGATGCCAGCTGCCGGCGCGGCGAGCGCTGCCTCTACTTCGCGTTCGAGGAGTCGTTCAGCCAGATCGCGCGCAACATGCGCTCGATCGGCGTCGACCTGCGGCCGTGGGTGAAGAAAGGTCTGCTGCGCGTTCGTCGCCGGGCGGCCGTCGCTGGCGGGGATGGAGACGCACCTCGCGATCATGCACAAGCACGTGCGCGACTTCGACCCGCGCATGGTCATCGTCGATCCGATCAGCAACTTCAGCGACGCCGGGACCCGACAAAGACGCGATCGCGATGCTGACGCGGCTGCTCGATTTCTTGAAGGCGCAGCAGGTGACCGGCGTGTTCACGTCACTCAACCAGCGGCGGCAGCGCGGCCGAGGCGACGGACGTCAGCGTGTCGTCGGTGATCGACACCTGGCTGTTGCTGCGCGACATCGAGCTCGGCGGCGAACGCAACCGCGGCATCTACGTGCTCAAGTCGCGCGGCATGGCGCACTCGAATCAGATCCGCGAGTTCGTGCTCAGCGCCGACGGCGTGCAGCTGCGCGAGGTCTACAGCGGCCCCGAAGGCGTGCTGACCGGCTCGATGCGGCTGGCGCAGGAGGCCCGCGAACAGACGGCCGAGCTGGCGCGCACGCGCGAGTTCGAGCTGCGCCGGCGGGCGCTCGACCGCAAGCGCCGGGAGCTGGAAGCACGGATCGCCGCGCTGCAGTCCGAGCTGGAAGACGACGTGGGCGCGCTGCAGGCCGCGGCCCTCGAAGAGGAGGCGCGCGTCGAGCAGAGCGTGGCGGAGCGCCAGGCGATGCAGCGCAGCCGCAAGGCCAGCGATCGGGCTGCGGCGCCCGATGCGCGGCGGCCGCGCGGCGGCGGTAGCAAAACCAGCAACGGCAGCAGGCAAGGAGCACGTACGTCATGAAGAAACGGACGGGCAACCAGGCGAAGCGGCCGCCCGCATCCAAACGCCGCGCGGCTCCGGCTCGCAAGACAAAGGCCAAGGCCGAGGCCGCGGCCGACGACGCCGAAACCTGGAACTTGCGGCTCTACGTCGCCGGCCAGTCGCCCAAGTGCGTCGCCGCCGTCCGCAACCTGAATCGATTCTGCGAGCAGCACCTCGCCGGTCGCTACACCGTCGAGGTGATCGACCTGCTCGATAACCCCAGACTGGCGCGCGACGACCAGATCCTCGCGATCCCGACCCTGGTGCGCAAGGTCCCCCAGCCGCTGCGCAAGATCGTCGGCGATCTGTCCGACGGCGAACGCATGCTGGTCGGCTTCGACCTGCGCGCCGACTCCGAAAAACAGGTCAGCGTGCAGCGATGAGCGACCGCGGGGCCGGCGACGCGAAGCTGAAGGCGGAGGTGGCGGGTCTGCGCGTGCAGCTCGCCGAGCTGCGTGCGCGGCTGCGCGAGCCAGAAGAGATCATCCGTGCCATCCGGCAGGGCGAGGTCGACGCGGTCGTCGTCAACGATCAACGCGGTGACCGCGTCTACAGCCTGCGCAGCGCGGATGTGCTCTACCGCGGCATGATCGAGGAAATGAAGGATGGCGCGGTCGCGATCGATTCCAGCGGTCTGATCGTGTACGCGAACGCGTATTTCGCCCGCCTGGTGCAGCGCGACCGGAAGGGCCTGCTCGGAAGCACCGTGCTTCCGCACTTCGTCGACGAAAGCCGTCCGTTCTTCGAAGGGCTGAAGGCAGCGACCGCCGGCAGCCAGCCCCGGCGCAGGGAGCTGGTGCTACGCGCCGCCGACGGGACGCTGGTGCCGGTTCACGCGACGATGAACCGCATCGCGATGGACGACGGCGACCTCCACTGCCTGATCGTCACCGACCTGACGGGCGAACGCCATCGCGAGCAGCTGCTGATGGAGAGCCGGCGCAAGGACGAATTCCTGGCGATGCTGGCGCACGAGCTGCGCAACCCGGTGGCGCCCATCCGCAACGCGGCGCTGGCGATCAAGCTGAGCAAACACGGCGATAGCCGGGTGACCTGGGCCGCCGACGTCATCGACCGGCAGGTCACCCAGCTCAGTCGGCTGATCGACGACCTGATGGACGTCTCGCGCGTCACGCGCGGCCAGATCCGCCTGGAGGCGGGCCCCGTCGACTTGACCAAGGCGATCGCCGGCGGCCTCGAGACTGTGCAGCCGACGATTCAGGCGCGCAGGCAGGAGCTGGTGTCGCTGCTGCCGCCGACGCCCGTGATGGTGCACGGGGACGCGGCCCGGCTGGCGCAGGTCGTCTCGAACATCGTCCACAACGCAGCCAAGTTCACGCCCGAGGGCGGGCGCATCCTGGTCGCGCTCGAACGCAACGGCGACGAAGCCCGCATCGTCGTGCGCGACAACGGCATTGGCATCCGCGCCGACATGCTGCCGCGGATCTTCGACCTGTTCACGCAGGCGGACTCGACGCTGGAACGTTCGCAGGGTGGGCTCGGGATCGGGCTGGCGCTGGTACGGACGCTGGTCGAGATGCAGCATGGACGCGTCGAGGCGCGCAGCGACGGTGCCGGACGCGGCAGCGAGTTCGTCGTGACGCTGCCCGTGCTCGCGCCGGACGCGGCGCGCGACGCGGCCCGCGGCCGTGAAGCCGAGGCGGGAGCGGCGCCGCCCGCGCCGACCGGCCGGCGTATCCTGGTCGTGGACGACAACGTCGACGCGGCGGAGAGCCTGGTGGCGGTGCTCCACGAGCTGGGTCACGACGTCCGCATGGTGACCGAAGGCAAGCGCGTGATGGAAGTCGCGCGCGGGTTCCAGCCCGAGGCGGTGCTGCTCGACATCAGCCTGCCGGACATCAGCGGCTACGATCTGGCGACCGAGCTGCGCGGTTCACCGACGTTCGAGCGCGTTTGCCTGGTCGCGCTCACCGGCTACGCGCAGGAAGAGCATCGCCGGCGGTCGCGCGAGGTCGGCTTCGACTATCACTGCGTCAAGCCGCTGGACCTGGCGACGCTGGACCGCATCATCGACGGGCTCGACGCCCGTCGATGACTCAGCGCTGACTACCGGCTAGCGCCCGCGGGCCGGGCGGGAGCTGGAGCGCGCGTGACGTTCAGCCTTCGCCGCCGGAGCCGGCGGCGGCGGGGATTCCAGCGGCGTGATGATGATGCCGCTCGGACCGCCGGTCGTCCACGCCGGCTTGGTCGACGTCGGCATCGGCGTCTGCGCCGGCTCGGGCACGGGGGCAGCCGCGACCACCGGCGGCTGCTGCGACAGCGAGCGGTGCCGCGCGCGGGCGCGCGACGCGCGACGCCGCGCGCGCTTGGCGATCGTCTCTTCGCTGGGCTGCGACGCCTCGTCGGGGAAACAGCCAGCGCGATCCGTCGACATCGCCGATTCGGCGCGCTCGCGGATCCGCATCGCCTCGGCGCGCGCCGACTCGGCCTCCGCGCGCGCCGACTCGAGCTCGGCGCGCAGGCGCGAGACCTCCGCGTCGCTGCCGCCGTAGGCCGCCGTGCGGCGCGGCTTCTGCGAGTACGCGGCGAGCAGCGCGCGATCGCGCGCGCGAACCGGGACGATCCTGTTGTCATCGGAGAACGGGTCACGCCAGAACATCTGGCGGATGCGCTCCTTCGTCGCGCGCTTGGTGCGATCCGCGTCCTTGCCCGACTGCGCGACCAGGCGATCGATGGCGGCGCTGCCAGCCGGCTGGCCGTTCCAGCGCAGCATCGCTTCGTACATCAGATCGGCGTCGGTCTTCTCTTCGGGCGCCGCTTCGGCGGACGCCGCCGCGAGCTTCCGAGCAGCTCGCGCACCTGCGCGTTCTCCTCGTCACGCGCGCGCGAGTCACCCCGCCGCGCTTGCGCGCCCGTCGCGACCAGCGAAGCGCCACCATCACCACGACCACCAAAAACGACCGGCAATTCATCCGACGAATCCTTCCGCAAAATCTGCTGCAATCGGCGCGACAGTACGCCCTGAACGAGCGCGATCAACAGGAATTTCCGACGAAATGAGCAAATTTTTCGTTGCTGGAATTCCTCGCGGGATGTTTCGGCTGCGTGTCCATCTCCGACGGAGATCGGCTCACGGAAAAGATCGGGCGGTGTTTGCTGGCGCGCGGTTTTGCGTTGTGGCATCATCCGCCGGCTCCGAACCGCGCGGCGGTCGCGGGCAAAGGGAGGGTTCGTGAACAGACTTGCTTTAGTCACGACTGGCGCATGCGACGCCTGAGCTTGGTGGTGGCCGCCGCGGCGGCGTTGACGCTGGGTTGATCTTCCTGATCTGGCCCAGGTCGGCGCCCGAAGCTGAAGCGGAGGCCGGGCCCGGCGCCGCGCCCGTGGCGGCGGAGCCACCCGCGCCCGCGACACCGCAACCAGCCGCCCTGCCCTCACCGCAAGCCGCCGCGCCGCCGGTCGCCGACGCGCCCGCGGCGGCCGCTGCCCCGGCCGACGCCCCCGGCCCGCTGGCCCGGAGGCAAATGGAGGGCATGCGCGAGTTGATGCAGCGGCTGAACCCGCACGATCTGTCGCTCTACGTCCGCTTCCAGCGCATGGGCGTCGCGCCCCCGCCCGAGACCAAGACTCTGATCGAACGCCGCAAGGCCGGCGCGACGGTCGCGGAGCTGGAAGCGTACGTGCGCGACGCGTTCCCGAAGGACGCCGCGCGTGCACCTGGTCGCGACGCAGTGGATACGCAGCGGGCCGCAGGCCGCGGCGGCGGGCCGCTAGACGGTTATCTAGAAGGGCAGCGCCAGCTGCCGCCGTGACCGCGGTCGATCGTCGGCGACCTCCCTGCCGCCGAGCTGGCGCTTGGCCTGCCATTCGGCGGCGACCGCGCGGTTGAAGTCCTCGGCGGTCATCGCCGCGGCGCCGTCGGCGTGCCGCGCCTGATCGTCGAGCCGCCGGATCGCGGCGAGGCGGTCGCCGTCGCCGAGCTTCGCGCGCTCGACCGCCCGCTTGAGCACACCGATCGTCTGATCGTAGACGCGCAGCGGAACCGGGAACGGGTGGCCGTCCTTGCCGCCGTGCGCGAGCGAAAACCGCGCCGGGTCGGAGAACCGGCTGGGCGAGCCGTGCACGACCTCGGCCACCAGCGCCAGCGCGAACAGCGTGCGGGCGCCGACGCCGGGCACCAGCAGCAGCTCGGCGAAGTCGTGCGGGCCGCGGGCGGCGACGGCCGCCAGCGTCTTGCCCAGCCGTCCGAGATCGATGTCGCCGGCGCGCACGTCGTGATGCGCGGGCATCCGCAGCCGCGCCAGGCCGCCGATGGCGGCGTCGGGCGCCGCGCGCGCCAGGCCGACGACCTCGGCGCGCGCCGCGGCCGCGCGCCGGTCGACGAGGTTGACGATGTCGCCCGCCGGCAGCCCCTCGATCGCCGCGTGAGGCTCGTCGACGAAGTTGCCGGCGCGCGTCCCAGATCCAGTGATAGCGGCGCGCCTGCCGGCGCGCGGTGTTCATCCCCTGCTGCACGACCACCCACGCCCCGTCGTCGGCGACGATGAAGCCGTGCAGGTACAGGTCGAATCCGTCCTGGACCGCGGCGCTGTCGACCTTCGCCACCAGCCGGCTGGCGCGCACGAGCGCGGGCGCGTCCAGCCCGATGGCGTCGCCGAGCGCGGTCAGCTCGTCGGGCGTGCGGCGCGAGTGGCGGCCGCGGCCGCCGCACACGTGCAGCCCGAGCTCACCCGCGACCGGCGCGAGCCCGCGCTTGAGCGCGCCGACGACGCTGGTCGTGATGCCCGACGAGTGCCAGTCCATCCCCATGACGGCGCCGAACGACTGAAACCAGAACGGGCTCGCCAGCCGGCGCAGCACCTCGTCGCGGCCGTACTCGTGCGCGATGGCTTCGACGATGACACGGCCGAGCCGCGCCATGCGCGCCGCGAGCCACGCCGGGACACGCCCGCCGTGCAACGGCAGATCGGCGGTCCCGCTGCGCCCGGCGGCCATGCTGGCGAGCTTGTCACGGACGGAGACCGCCAGCTATTTGCGCTCGCCGGGCGATCCGGTCCGGACAACGGTGGGGGTACAATCGGCCAGGGATGCGGCGCGCGCTGGCGGTTTGTGTCGGCCTGATGACCACACTGGCCGTCGCCGCGTGCACGCCGGAGGTCTGGCTCACCCCCGATCTGCGGCACGCCAACGGGCGCGCCGCGCGCCAGACCGCGCCCGCCGCAGATCGCGCTGTTCGACGACGGACGTCGATCAGCCGTACGACGTCCTCGGCGACCTGGAGGTGGCGGTGCGCCAGCGCGGCGCGTTCGGTGATCCACCGACGCGCGCGTACGCCGAGCAGGCGATGCGCGAACAGGCGGGCCGCATGGGCGCGCACGCGGTCATCCTCGTCGCCTACGGCCAGATCGGCAGCAGCTGGTGGAGCTACGTCGAGTTGCGGGGACATGGGCGGGCGATCCGGTTCCGCTGACTGGCGGTGCGCCGCCGTCGCGGCGACCGTCGCGATCGCCGCCGCGTGCACGGCGACGTCGCCGCCGCCGCTGCCACCGCGCCGCGTGGATTTTCCTGCGCCGCGGCGCCGGCCGACGGTACGGGCGAGGAGGTGGAGATCCCTCGCGCGCCCGCCCGATCTCCCGGCCGCCGCCGAGGCGCCCATCCGCCCGGAGCGCTACCTGGGATGGACGCTGACGGCCGATATCCTGTCGCTGTTGTTCTGGCTCGGGCGTCCCGATGAAGTTTATGGTGCGGCGCCGATGATGCTGCTGACGCCGCTGATCCACACGGCGCACGGCGAGTTCCGCAGCGCGGGCATCAGCCTGGGGATGCGTCTGGCGCTGTGGGGCGGCCTGTACTTCGCCGGCCGGTTGGCCAGGGAAGAGTGCGAAGCACAGTCGGCTTACTTCTGCTTTCCGCTGGGAACGTTGCTGCTGATCGATGTGGCCGTCAGCTCGGTCGTCGTGCTCGACGCGATCATCCTGGCGCGCCAGGACAGGCCGGCGCCGGAGTGGAGCAGGCTGCCCATGCTGGGCGCCGCCGTCGACGCCGAAGGCCGGCGCCTGCTCACGCTGTCGGGGAGGTTCTGATGTCGATCAAGCGCGCCCTGGCTCCGTTGCTGCTGCTGCTGGTCCTGTCCGCCGTGGTGCTGGCGAAGGGCGACACGCCGCCGAAGCACGACGTCGCCTGTGCCAAGACCAGCGACTGCGGCTTCACGCACATGGACGAACGCTGCTGCTGGGAGTGCGGCGTGCGCGTCGGCAGCGCCGCCTGGGTGGGCGCGCACGAAGCGTTCTGCAAGACCCACCCGGGCAAAGGCTGTCGCGTCCCCGCGTGCGGCCAGGCCAGCGTCCGGCTCGCGTGCGAGCAAGGCCGCTGCACGCAATGAGCCGCCATTCGAAGCCGCACCTGCGCTGCCGCGAATGCCGGATGCACCTCAGCCTGTGCATCTGCGCGCTGTTGCCGCGCATCGAGACGCGCACGCGCGTGGTGCTCATCATCCATCAGCTCGAATCGCTGAAGCCGACGAACACGGGCGTGGTCGCGGCGCGCTGCCTGCCGAACAGCGCCATCGTCTACCGCGGCCGGCCGCCCGAGGCCGGCGGCGCGAGCATGACCGGCGATGCGCCGACGCTGTCGGCGGCCGGGGCGCAGCGACTGATGCTGTTTCCGCACGCCTCGGCGACGCCGCTCGAGGACTGGCGCGGCCGCGCGGAGCCGATCGCGCTGCTGGTCCCCGACGGGACGTGGCGACAAGCCGGGCGCACGCGCACGCAGCTCGCGGCGCAGCTCGGTGACATCCCGTGTGTGTCGCTGCCGGCGGCGCCGGCGCAGAAGCGCCTGCGCAACAGCTTCGACGTCTCACCACCTGGCGACGCTGGAGGCGGTGGCGCTCGCGCTCGGGATCCTCGAAGGGCCGGACGTCGAGCGCGAGCTGCTTCGCGTCTACCGGATCATGACGGAGCGAACGCTGTGGTCGAACGGCCGCGTCACCGCCGACGAGGTCACGGGCGGGATCCCGCCCGGCGTGCGATCGCACGATCCGCTCTCCACCGGGCGCTGATCGTCGTCCAGCAGGCCGGACGCGATCCAAATGTCGCGTTCGCTGTCAGGAAACAATGACGGGGCGACGCGCCGACGGCATGAAACTGGCTCGCGGAGACGCGCGGTGGGGGGTATGCTCCTTGCCTGTGAGGGACGGTGGGGAAGCACGCGTGACGCTGAGAGCAAAGCTGGTACTGTTTTTGTTCGTTGCCGCCGGCGGCGGCGCATGTTCGGGCAACTGGGTGACGGAGGGTCGGGCACGGCGAGGCTGGCGCCAGCGGCGGCTCGCCGGATGTCGACGCGGGGCTGCCGCCCCAGGACGGTGCGGCCGGCGGCGCCGCGGGCTACGGCGCCGGCGGCGTGGCGGGTGGGCCGCCGCGGCTTCACGGCGTGCACGAGTTCGACGTGACCACGAGCATAGACAAGCGCGAGCTCAGGTAGTGGCGGTGTACAACAGGCGGCATGCCGCGAACGACAGGGTCTCCGCGCCGGTTACGCGCAGACGTTACGCTCGTGCTCGACGCGGACAGCGGAGCGGTGATCGTCGGCACCGGGTCGATACGCGACGACCAGCGATGGACGCAGTTGCGTGCAAGGGTAGTTCGACATAGACTCGACGACGCGGCGATCAGCTACGGCGACGCGTGTTGACGGCCGTCAGCGACGGACTGAGCGGAACGGCCGTGGTACGTCAGCTGGAAGAACGGATCGAGCAAGCGCCCAGCGTCTTCGCCTGGCATTGAGCTCGATGATCGGTCGGCCCGATACGACGACGCAGTCGTTCGCTGGTTCTGGGAAGGCCCGATGGACCGATGCGCGACTCGATCTCTTCGCTGTAGAGGCGTTCCGGTGGGCCGACGGTTCGAATAGATGGAAGGCGACGTATCGCGATGTTTCCTTACTTCGCGACGACGCCCGCGTGATGGGCGAGTTGTCTGCGCGTCGCGAACGCAAGCCTGTGGTGTTGCCCTACGGGGCAAGATGCGGCTGGTGACCTCGTCGCTCACAGACTTCGCGGGCGACCACGAGGCGCGGCTGGAGTTCGACACGCTGCGCGTGCAGCCGCTGATCGCGCAGGACGGCTTCGAATCCGCCACCGGCGAGATAAGCGCGGGCGAGATCGTCGGCGGCGGCGAGGTGCCGGCCAAAGGCAGCAAGAGCTGTACCTGCGAGGACGGAGTCAAACGACGGCTGCTCGAGCAGGTCGGTGTAGACAGGTGCTGCGGCTGACGATGACGCAGGCGGGCGCACGCGCATAAGGCTGTGGTTACGCACGATCACGGTGACTAAGGGAGTATCTACGGTGCGCGAGCTGGTCTTCGGCTCGGTAGGCGGTACGGTGGGGCAACGGAGCTTGACAGGTAGCGCGCAGTTTTCGACAGTCAACCTGAGCGACGGCGACACCGCGTCGGTCAGCGCCGTCGGAACCACGACGATTACACTGACAGCCGGCACGGCGGGAGAGCTCGTCTGCGGTGGTAGGCAGCTGTCCGCTCACGAGGAGCTCGCCGGCCTGTTAATAGACGATCTAGTCGTGGAGTGAGCCGCGCCCGCGGCCGCGGCAACCGCGGTAGGATTCGGCGTAGAGGCGGCGCGATGAGCGAAGGACAGCGAAAGATGGTCGGCGCCATCGTCGTGGCCGCGAGCGTCGCCGCCGCCATCGGCGGCTTCATCGGGATGAAGGAAGGCTTCACGCCACACAACGCGCGCAAGGCGAAGCTGACCGCCACGGCGGGATGGGGGCTGGAGCCGGCGATGCGCGACCGGATCTTCGACGCCCTCGAGCGCGACATGAAACCGGTGCTGGACAGCCAGCGTTTCAAGGACTACCAGAAGCAGCAGCTCGCGGCCGCGCGCGCCAAGGGTGTGAAGACCGACGACATCGCGTTCTCGAAGGAGCTGGGCCGCATGCTGGTCGCGCGCGGGGTCCCTCGCCTGCCCGATGCGGACATGAGCGCGCTGCACGACCTGAAGAAGAAGATGGTGTTCGCGTCGAAGCGCGTGTGCCCGTGCTTCTGGGATCCGACGACCTGCACGGAGGCGGACATCATGGACGGCCTGGCGCGCCTGACGCCGCCGGACCTGGAGAGCTGGTCGCGCCTGTCGACCGCCGCGGCGTTGGCCGAGCTGGCGGCGTCGTCGGCGGCTCCCGACACGCAGGCCGACCTCCAGCAGGGGTTGGGCGCGATCGCCGAGGAGCTGCCGGCAACCGGCGCCAGCGCTTCGACGCGATCGTCGACGGGGCGGGCGCCGCGGCCAGCCCGTCGAAGGCCGACCAGTGCTTCGCGATGCAGACCATCTTCTCCGGCGCCGACGCGATGCCGCCCGCCGAGCGCATCCGTTTCGCGCGCGCGCTGGCCAACGCCGGGATCGAACGTTAGTGGCTCATGCAACGCAGAGCCCCGGACGCAAGCAGGCACCCGGCTCGCACTCGGGGCCGTTCGGATATGCTGCCTCGGCGGTCGGCGCGTTCGCCCTGGTCGAGCAGCGTGACGCAGGCGACCGACTGAAGAGCGCAGGGCGCGCGGTGAACGCCGAAGCGTCGAGCCGCTCGATGAACTGACCGGGGCTCGGATCGCGGCGCGCGACACGGTTCGCCCATCTGATCTCGATGAAGGTCGATGACAGACCCACCGTCACATCCAGCGCGGAAGGGCACGTCGCGACACCCCGCTGCCCGCGAAGCTGAACGCGCACGACATGGTCACGCCGTCGGCGATGACGTCGACCTGGTGAGCACCGGAAGGAAAGCTTCAATCCGCGCGGTTCAACGTCGCTGAAAAATGGTCGGTGCAGCCGCGTAGCGTAAAGAACTCGCTCTCGCAGCGAAATAAAGAGAACAACGAAGATATCATCGAACGCGAGATAAAGAAGGCGATGAGCAAGACCAGCCCGGCGCACCCAGCAGCATCGTCGACGCAAGCGCGAGTGGTCGCCGAGAGCAACGCTGTCGACTGATGCACCACAAAAGGCCCACCCGAGCTGGTCAAAGTGCCCAGCGTGCGCTGATCGCGACGCGGCACGCGGCTGGCGAAGCGCGCGGCGAGCGCGGGCCGCGTCGTGTGGGAAGCGCGAGGCGATGCAGGCTGCGGACCACACAGAGAGCCGTGAAGCGGGCGTGGCTCGGCTGCGGGGTTGCGATCGCGCTCGCCGGCGCGTCGGTCACGTCGCCGGATGACGAAACGACGGAGGCGACCGTGGAGCGGCAGTCGGGTCGCAGCGCGAGCCCGATGCCCAAGCCAGCGGCGATCCGTAGCTGTCGGGTTCGGCAATTCGCAGCTGGCGTCATCGACGGCAGCAGCTGAAGGCGCTGGCGTCGCCGGTGCGCGGCAGGACGCGCCGAGGCCGACGCGCTTACTGTCCGCTGACGTCGGCGCGCGTGCATCGTCGCGGCGACTTCTGGCGCGCGGCCGACGCCGAGGCGGACATGCTGGCGATCAAGAACGGCCGGGCACGGTGCAGAAACCGCCCGAGATGCGCGTCTGCGTCAGCTGGCCGGCGATGTCCGCGGCGCAGAAGCTGCCGTCGCCGCCGGCCGGAAATTCGACGCCGCGGGGGATTGGGGAAGGGCGCAATAGCTAGTGGTATCACGTGACGCGCATCGCGTGTACAAGGCGCGAGCGACAGTGAAGGGCAAGTGGAACAAATGCTCAGACCTCGCGATGAGCAAGACGTGGAAGGGCATCACGGCGGGAGAGTTCTTCACCGGCGACAGCGAAGAAGAGGAGGTGCGCTACCGCACGGAGTACATGACGAGAAGTGAAAGAAGGGGAGCTGTTCAACGACGGCGTCGGCCATGGCCCTCGCGGCAAGGACGAGATCGCGCTGCTGCGCAGCGACGGCAAGCGCGGGTTCTACCGCTGGAACGCGGGCGCCTGGATGCACTCCGCACCAGCGGCAACACGGTGTCGGGCAAGATCGCGTCGGGCGACTTTCTACGTCGCGGGCGTGACAGCGTCGCGATCGTGGCAACCGGCACGCCAAGTCGATCAAGCTCTACGAGGCGACGCTGGCTGACGCGGGCAGCCTGACGCTGCTGACGACGAGCAACATCACCGACCGCGTGCAGGCGGTGATCACCGACGTCACCGCCGACGCCTGTTCGGGTACACCGACAAGGCGATCACGTCGTACGACGACGCAGCAAACCGCCGGGGAAGCATCCCACGACCGGCAGCGACGTCGAGATCGCGTTCATCGAGCGCACGACGAAGTACCGGCGCCGCAGCGACCAGGTGAAGTACGGCTGGCAGTCGCTGAAGGAACAGGTCACCTACACGCGTATCTGAAGAACAACGGTAAGACGACGATCACGGCCAACACGGTCACGGTGAAGTTCTGGACCAACAAGACCAGCCGCAACGCCGACGTACTAGACGTCGACGGCGCCGACATCCAGCACGCTGGTCAACGTCTCCATCCCGACGTTCGACGCCACCAAGCGCTGGGACCAGCGCTACGTCAAGGTCGCCGCGCCGAACTTCGCCTGGCAGTACAGCCTGATCAACAGATGCCGGGCACGTGGAAGAAGCTGAAAGACGACACGATAGGCGAGCGCTGGAAGATCGCATCGGTCAGCGGCGGCACAGACCGCAACAAGCGCAACAACAGCGTAGAGGCTGCGCTGCACGCGATGGATGCACCACGGCAAGTTGCACAACTACGCGCACAGCATGGAGCGCACGCTGACGGTCGGCGGTGAAAAGGCGTCGCGCGAGAACGTGTCAGCGCAAGCTCGCTGACTTCAGCGACGTCGGCTGGGCGCGCAGCTGCGCCGGCGTCAAGACCGGCGCCGCGATCGCGTCGACGATGGACGGCTACGATGTCAGGACGGAGGGCCTGCGGACGAAGAGTCGCCCGTACAAGGCGAAGCACGTCGACGCCGGGACCTGTACGAGAGCGCCGCGGGACAAGGTCGACCTGGCTTAGGCGGCACGGGCGATCGGCAGGTACTGCAGCGGCGAGTCCGACGAGATGCACGAGCCGCCACCTGTTCACGAGCTCGGCGACCTGTATCAGTACGTCACCGAGCCGTCGCTGACGGCTGTAGCCGGATGCTCGGCAACGTGAGCGTTTGCAGATATAGCCTGAGTCTGGTAGAATCAGGAGCAAGTTAACAACTGCAAAGTCTTCTGGGAGAACGACGTGCTGTCTCACATGCGCATCGTCGGCATGCGCAACGCGGGCGAGCCTAGCGGAACCGGCGGCCCGGGGATGGATACGAGCTGGGCAATGGTGGCAGGTGGCGCCCGCCAAGGTGATCGTCGAGAACAACGATCCCGCCGTCGACCATGTGCACGACGCGACAGTGACACTGTGGCGCCCGCACGACAAGAAGGAGTTTAAGAAAGGCTCGACAAACTGCGCGGGCATCTGGGATCAGCGGCAACCCGACGGCGAGACGCCGTTGCTCGCCGTGAACCTGGAACGAGCCGCACTACATCGAGCGCCGATGGCCTGACCGTCAACGGCCAGCGCTGTTCGACACCGTCGACGTCGAAGGCCACGTGGAGCGTCGGTGTTCGGTCCGACGGACGCCGGTCACACGGGACGGACACGCTGCTCGGCGGCCTACACGCCGACCCCAGCGGCTAAACTTGGATGTGCAAGACAGGTTAGCCCGTGGCGCCGGCGATGACACGACCCAGTGACCGCGGCGGTGGCCGATCGGAAGCGTCAGATCAAGCGTCGGCGCGAGCGGAACGTACCGGCTGAACCGGCTGCAGCCGCCCGCGTACGAGCGCCTGCGCGTCGGAAGCGGCCGCCACGGACGGCACCGGCGCCAAGCACAGAAACCTAGCGGCATAGAACAAGATGGTAAACGATTCGGCTAGCGCGGCGCGCCGCTCTACGAGGTCGTGTCAGTCTCGGGAGGCATCGAGTCGCTGCCCGCACAGCTGGCGTTGCAGACGACTGGTCAGGATGATAGGCGTCACCGCCCACGCCAGCGGCAAACTGCTGGTCGGCAACAGGCCGGTCGGCAAGGGTCGCTGACGTGCCTGTCGCACAGCGACGGAACGATGCACGAGCGCGAATACATCTACCACCCGTGGTTTGCGCACGCCGCGATGAAGGCAGTGCCGTCGGCGACGCTGCACGATCGCTACGACCTGGTGCGCTTGCGACAACTGTCGAGGCAGACGCCGCTCCTCGACCATTTGACGGACGTGTACGATGCGCACGCTGCTCCCGCGTGGCAGCGCGCGGCGAATCCGCAGAGCCTGTCCGACGTGCCGATCGTCGACGATGACCGCGGACATCCTCATGTCGACACGCTGACAAGGCAGGCGTCGATTCATCGCCCGAGGGGTCACCGTGGGCGACGACTGATTCCAGGGGAATGGACCGGAACATCACGGCGCTGAAGCGAGACGGAGATCACCGAGTGCCGTGCGGATTCGATGAGGTGCACGTCGACACACTTCACTGTCTGCGCTGAACGCAGGGCGGCTGGGGACGAACTTCGCGGCGCGAGAGCTGCAGAGCGTGACGGAGCTGGCGACGGACATCGACGCGGTAACCGGTAAGGAGCGCCTGGACATAGATGACCGGTGGCGCGGGCGCGTGCACTTGTGCACCGACAAGATGCGCTACGAGACGTCGTACAAGACGGCGGGTGTGACGTCGACGGGTCTGGTGAAACATGCGCTGAAGAACGGGATAGTGTCGTGCTCGATGCGGCGACGACGTCGCACCCAACCAGCTCAAGCTGTCGTCGGGCGCGCTGACCGTGTATGCCACGCAGAAACAGCCGCGCGAACTGCCGGCGGCCGGCAGCGTGCGAGATCGGGCTCGCAGCTGCTGCCCGGGCACCGAACAGCTGCGGGCAGTCGTAGACGCGTAGAACAAGCGCAACGAGGAGTACAAGCTGACAGCGGCCGCGCGCAGTCGCAGCTGCACGCAGTAAACGTGGCGCTGCCGCCGGTCGTGGGCAGCGCGGCGCTGCCGACACCGCGAGATGTCGCCTACAGCGTGTCGGCAACACGCGCACATGTACGCGTATGACAACGAGGGTAAACGATGCAGCTCGTGGTTGGCGGCCATGGGCGGAATCGGTGGCGTGGGGGCGCGGGTGGCGCTGGCGGCGCGGGTGGCATGAGCGGCGCGGGTGGGAGAGGTGGCGGTGCGGGTGGCGCGGCTGGCGCGCAGGTGTCGCAGGCGCGGCGGGCGCGGGCGGCGCGGCTTGGGCGCTGGTGGATCGGCAGGCAGCTCGGGCCTGAAGGTCCAGTACCGCACGGCGGACACAAACGCCGAGCGACAACCAGGTGAAGCCGGTGCTCGCCATCGTCAACAGCAGCGGCGCCGCGTTTCCGCTGTCAGAACTGAAGCTGCGCTACTGGTACACGAACGAAGGCGGCGTGGCGCAGACGTCGAACAGCGACTGGGCGCAGGACAGCTGCGCCAACGTGACGCGCGCCTTCGTAGCGGTGTCGCCGACCGACACGGCGCCGCCACCAACTGGAGCTCGGCATCGCAGCCGCGGCCGGCAACATGAACAACGGCTCTGCGACCAGCGACGTCCAGATGCGCACGAACAAGAACGACTAGAGCAACGATACCGAATAGAAAGACACTGTACGACGTAACAAGACTGCGCTCACCGACGGAAAAGGTGAGCTGTACCGCAACGGCGTGGTTGGGGGACGGAGCCGTAACCGACCCACCATCCTGGAAGCTGGAAACGCCCTCGCCTCGTCACACGGGGGAGGGCTTTCGCGTCGCCTGCGCTAGGGTATTGCCTTACGAGTTTCGATGTCTTCGCTGCTCCGTAAGATCGTCCTCCGCGCACTGACGTTGCCGTTCGTGCTGGCGATCGTGATGACGGCGCTGACGACCAGCGAGATCCTCTACCTGCGCCGGCTCAACGGCTTCACGGAGCACACGCAGGACGTCATCGCGACGGTGTCGCGCACGTACCGCCTCACGGTCGATCACGAGACCGCGCTGCGCGGCTATCTGCTGACCGGCGGGCCCCAGCACCTGAAGCCGTTCGAGACAGCCGCCGGCCTGCTCGACGACACGACGGCGCGGCTGGCGCGGCTGGTCGCCGACAACCCGGTGCAGCTCGCGCGCGTGCAGGAGCTGGTCGCCGCGATCGCCGACTGGAAGCGCATGGCCACCGACAAGATGGTCGGCTGGCGCGACGGTCAGCCGATGCCGCTGCCCGGGGGCGGCACGACTGCGGTGCAGGACGAGGGCAAGCGCCTCATGGACGGCATCCGCGCGCGCGTGGACGCCATCGCCGCCGAGGAACAGCGGCTGCTCGAGGAGCGGAGCGCGACGCTGGTCCAGCACACACGTCAGATGTTGTTCGGCGGCGGGCTGGTCGTCGTGCTGCTGGGCGGCGTCATCACGGTGATGCTGGGCCGGCAGATCCGCGCCATCGAGGCCATCTACCGCCAGGCGTTGCATGAACGCGAGGCCAGCGAGGATCGCGAGCGGGGCGCGCGCCGCGAAGCCGAGGCCGCGAACCAGGCGAAGGACCAGTTCCTGGCCACCGTGTCGCACGAGCTGCGCACGCCGCTGACGGCGATCCTGGGCTGGTCGCGCCTGCTGCGATCCGATCGGTCGGACGCCGATCGCCAGCGGCGCGCCATCGAAGCCATCGAGCGCAACTCGGTCGCGCAGGCCCAGCTCATCGACGACCTGCTCGACGTGTCGCGCATCGTGTCGGGCAAGCTGCGCCTGGACCTGCAGGAGATGGATCTGCACAAGGTGATCGCGGCGGCGACCGACTCGGTCCGCCCGGCGATGGACGCGCGCCAGATCCGTTTTCAGACGATGATCGATCCCGGCGTCGCGCCGATGCTCGGCGATCCGAACCGCCTGCAGCAGGTGGTGTGGAACCTGCTGTCGAACGCGATCAAGTTCACGCCCAAGGAGGGCAAGGTCCAGCTGGCGCTCCAGCGCATCAACTCACACGTCGAGCTGACGGTGCGCGACTCCGGCCAGGGGCTCGAGCCGTCGTTCCTGCCGCGCCTGTTCCAGCGCTTCCAGCAGGCCGACGCCAGCGAATCACGCGCACACGGCGGCCTGGGCCTGGGGCTGGCCATCACACGCCACCTGGTGGAGCTGCACGGCGGGACGATCGAGGCCGCCAGCGCCGGCCCGGGCGAGGGGGCGGCGTTCACCGTCAAGCTGCCGGTGCTGCCGGTGTCTGGCGCGACCGCCGCGGCCGAGCCGCCGCGCGTGCACCCGACCGCCGGCCGCGACGTCCACTTCGAGTGCCCGCCCGAGCTGGCGAACCTGAAGGTCCTGGTCGTCGACGACGAGCCCGACGCGCGCGATCTGGTCGCCGAGGTCGCCACGCGCTGCGGATGCGTGGTCGCGACCGCCGGGTCCGACCGGCGAGGCGCTGGATGAGCGTCGGCGCGTTCCACCCCGACGTCATCCTGTCCGACATCGGCATGCCCGGCGAAGACGGCTACGACCTGGTCCGCCGCCTGCGCCAGCTGGCCCCGTCCGCCGGCGGCCGCACACCCGCGGCCGCGCTGACTGCCTACGCCCGCGCCGAGGATCGACGCCAGGCGATGCGGGCCGGGTTCGAGATGCACCTGCCGAAGCCCGTGGAACCGGCGGAGCTCGCCGCCGCGATCGCAACGCTCGCGCGCATCGGCGCGGCGATGAAGTAGCTACCCCAGCCGGGGACGGCTACTCGGGGATCTTCAGGCCGGCGGCCCGGAAGATCTTCGTCGCCAACCAGCGCGGGCTCACGTGGTACTGCCCGGCGGCGACCAGCTTGCGCAGCGCCTCGATACGCGCCGGCGAATTCTCACCGGGAGCGGCCTCGACGGCAGCGCGTGAAGCAGAGATGGGGGCCCGGCGGGGGCTGTAGCGGTTGGTGTCGCTCATGACCTACAGCTCGGCTGATGTGCCGATTTGCTTTAGGAACACCTTCACGTCAATTGCTTGACGGTCCGCGATCGGCTGAGGTTTCGCGGCTTTACGCCGCGGCTTCCGCCGCCAGCTCGCCCAGGTTGTCCCGCAGGCGGCGCGTCGCCTCACCGTGGATCTGGCAGACGCGCGATTCGGTCACGCCCAGCACCGCGCCGATCTCCTTCAGGTTGAGGTTGTCGCAGTAGTACAGCGACAGCACCTGCTGCATCTTCTCGGGCAGGTCGCCGATGCCCGACACCAGCCGCTGCATCATCTCGCGGCGCGACGCGATCTCGAACGGGTCGTCGGCGGTCTGGTCGCCGGTCCGCTCGAGCAGGTCCGGCCCGGCGTCGTCGATGCCGACCACCGACGACCCCGACAGCTTCTGCTGGCGTGCGTACAGCTCGTCGACGCCGACGCCCAGGCGCTTGGCGATCTCCTCGTGGTCAGGCGTGCGCCCCAGCTGCGCCTCCAGGCGCCTGGTGGCGTCGCGCAGCTCGTTCGACAGCCGGCGCATGTCGCGCGACAGGGTGTCGCGGGCGCGCAGGTCATCCAGCATGGCGCCGCGGATGCGGAACTCGGCGAACGCCTCGAAGCGATCGACGCGCTCCGGGTCGAAGCGCTCGGCGGCCTCCATCAGGCCGATGACGCCCGACGAGATCAGGTCGTCGATCTCGACGTGGGCGGGGAGCCGGCGCGCGAGCCGCCGCGCGACCTTCTCGATGTAGGGGAAAAACTTAGCCGCGTACTCGTTGCGGCGGGTGAGGAGGTCTTTCTTCGCGTCTCGCTTCGCGGGGGCCTTCTTCGGGGAGCGGGCAGTTGCTACCTTGCGCTTGCTGGTCGTGGCCATGCGCGTGTTGCTGAGCACGTTGCATGCCACGTTCATGGCGTGTCAGGGACCGCGCCGAGTCAACCGATTTGCGGCATATCCCACGTTGGCTACCGTCAGCGGATTGGCGATCGCGGGTCTCTGGCGCCGTCATCCGGATGACGGTCTCCAACTTCGTTCACCGACGGAGAATGTGTGCAGAGTCGCTGACTTCGCTACGCCACGTTCCTCCGGCGCAGCTTCTCGACAAGTGCGGCGCTGTGCAGACCGAGCAGCTCGGCGGCGCGGTCGCGATCGCCGCCCGTGCGCCCGAGCGCCTCGGTGATCAGGTGCTGCTCGATCTCGGTGAGCAGCATCGGCAGATCGACGCCGCCCGTCGGTAAATCGTGGGCGGCGCGCTCCAGGTCCAGCACCTGGGTGCGCATGTGGGATGGCAGATCCTGCATGACCACCATGCGCGACCCAGCCATGACCACCACGCGTTCGACCAGGTTCTCCAGCTCGCGGACGTTGCCGGGCCAGTCGTAGTGCGCCAGCCGCTGCATGACGTCCAGCGCGAAGCCAGGCACGGAGCGCGATTCGCGCGCGTTCACCTCGCGGCGGAAGTGTTCGGCCAGCGCCGGGATGTCTTCGCGGCGCGCGCGCAGCGGCGGGATCTCGAGCGGGACGACGTCCAGGCGGTAATACAGGTCCTCGCGGAAACGCCCGTCGGCGATCAGCGCCTCCAGATCGCGGCAGGTGCCGGCGACCACGCGCACGTCGACGGGGACCGGCGTGCCGCCGCCGACCGGCGTCGCCTCGCGCTCCTGCAGCACGCGCAGCAGCTTGGCCTGCAGGCTGCGCGGCATCTCGCCAATCTCGTCCAGGAACAGCGTGCCGCCGTGCGCGGCGGCCATGCGCCCGGTGCGCGCCAGCGTCGCGCCCGTGAAGGCGCCGGGCAGGTGTCCGAACAGCTCGGCCTCGGCGAACGCCTCCGGCGTCGCGGCCATGTTGATCGCGACGAACGGCCCCGTGCGCCGCTCGCTGGCGCCGTGGACCAGGCGGGCGATGACCTCCTTGCCGGTGCCGGTCTCGCCACGGATGAGCACGCAGGCGTCGGTGTCCGCGATCTGGTCGACGCGATCGAGCACCAGCCGCATGGCAGGGTGGTCGCCGATGACGGCGACGCCGGGCGTGCGGCGGTTGCGCTGGCCGGTCCGCTCCGGCGACTCCAGCATGCGTTCGAGCGCGTCTTCGAGCGCCGACGTGTGGAAGGGCTTGGCGACGACGTCGGCGGCCCCGGCACGCAGCGCATCCACGGCGCCTGCGACCGAGCCGCGCGCGGTCAGCGCCAGCGCGGTCACCGCCGGCCGGCAGGTGCGCGCCTTCATGATCACGGCGACCCCCTCCCCCGCCGGCAACGCCAGGTCGACTATCGCGACCGAGAAGTGGCGCGCCCCCAGCAGCGCGATCGCCTCAGCCGCGCTCGCGGTCTGGACGGTGTCGTGTCCCATCGCGGCTGCGACCGCCGCGACCTCGACGGTGACCGTCGAGTCGGCACCGACGATGAGGACCTGCCTTGCCATGTCTTAGGTACTTGCATCGGCGCCGGGAACAGGACGCTTGAGCAGGGCCGGTGTTGACAACCCCGCAACAGCGTTCAGGAAATCAGTTGAAGCTTGCCAGAATCCCGGGGCTTACCGCGGGCTTGTCAGCGTTGCACGTTTTGCGATTTCAGGTCGCAGCCGGCGCGGCGGGTAGTGGTTCGGCGCGGGGGTAGGAGCCGAGCACCTTCAGCGTCTCGCAAGAAGGCCGTACGTCAGCCAACGCCGCGGCGACCGGCTGATCGTTCTCGTGGCCGTCGATGTCGACGAAGAACACGTACTCCCACGGGCGGCGGCGCGACGGGCGGCTCTCGATCTTGCTCATGTTCAGCCCGCGCTGCGCGAACGCGCCCAGCACGCGATACAGGATGCCGGGCTCGTCGCGCGTCACCAGCAGCAGCGACGTCTTGTCGCGGCCGGTCGGCTTCGCCTGCTCGCGCCCGACGACGAGGAAACGCGTCATGTTGTGCGCGAGGTCCTCGATGTTGCGGCGCAACACGACGAGGTCGTAGAGCCGCGCCGCGATCTCGGCGCCGACGGCGGCACCGCGCGGGTCGTCGTGCGCCTGGCGCGCGCCGTCGGCGGTCGACCGCGCCTCCACCACCGACGCGCGCGGCAGGTGCGCCGCCAGCCAGCGGCGGCACTGCCCGGCGGCGACCGGGATCGAATACACGCGCTCGATGTCGTTCAGCTCGACACCCGCGCGCGCGAGCAAGCACATGTGGATCTCGAGGGCGATCTCCGCGCTGATCTTGAGATCGCTGTCCAGGAACGTGTCGAAGGTGTGGATGATGCCGCCTTCGGTCGTGTTCTCGACGGGGACGACGCCGAAATCGGCGCTGCCGCGCTGGACCTCCTCGAACACGCCGGGGATGGTGCCGACCGGCAGCGCGCGCGCCGACAGCCCGAACTGCTGCTTGACGGCCATGTGTGAAAACGTCCCTTCGGGGCCGAGGTAGGCGATGCGCACGCCCTTCTCCAGCGCCAGGCAGGCGCTGAAGATCTCCTGAAACACGGAGCGGATGGCGTCGGTGGGGAACGGCCCCGGGTTGGTCGCCGACAGCCGATCGGCGATCTGGCGCTCGCGCGACGGCACGTAGAACGGCACCGCGCCCGCGTGTTTCACCTCGGCCACCCTGCCGACCAGCCCGGCGCGCCGGTTCAGCGCCGCCAGGATCTCGTCGTCGGTGCGGTCGATGTCGGCGCGCAGCTCGTCGAGCTCGGTTTTGGGATCTTTGGCCATCTGCCAGGGAGATTACTACACTGCCCGCATGAGGCTTGCGACGCTGCGGGATGGAACGCGCGATGGCGCGCTGGTCGTCGTCGGGCGCGACGGCGATCGCTGCGCGCGCGCGGGCGCGATCGCGGCGACGCTGCAGGACGCGCTGGACGACTGGGAGCGCGCCGCGCCCGCGCTCGCCGAGCTGGCCGGCAAGCTGGACGCGGGCGGCCGCGCGATCGGCGAGCCCCTGGACATCGCGCGCCTGGCGCCGCCGCTGCCGCGCGCCTACGAATGGATCGACGGGTCGGCGTTCCTGTCGCACGTCATCCGCGTGCGCAAGGCGCGCGGCGCCGCGCCGCCCGCCACGCTGGAGAGCGATCCGCTCGTCTACCAGGGGGGCTCGGGCGTGTTGCTCGGCCCGCGCGACGACATCCCGCTGGAAGATCCCAGCTGGGGGCTGGACTTCGAGAGCGAGATCGCCGCGATCCTCGGCGACACGCCGCAAGGGACGATGGCCGCCGACGCTGCCCCGCACGTGCGGCTGCTGATGCTCGCCAACGACCTCACCCTGCGGCAGCTGGTGTCGTACGAGCTGAAGCGGGGGTTCGGCTTCTTCCAGTCGAAGCCGGCGACCGCGTTTTCGCCGTTCGCGATCACGCCCGACGAGCTGGGCGCCGCGTGGCACGGCGGCCGCGTCCACCTGCCGGTGCGGACGTTCCACAACGGCGCGCCGGTCGGCGATCCCAACGCCGGCGAGATGCACTTCTCGTTCTACGATCTCATCGAACACATCGCGCGCACGCGGGCGTTCACGGCGGGCACCGTCCTGGGCAGCGGCACGGTGTCGAACACCGATCGCGCGCGCGGCGTGTCGTGCCTGGTCGAGCGGCGCGCGCTGGAGCTGATCGACGGCGGCGAGGCATCGTCGCCGTACATGGCGATAGGTGACACGGTCGCGATCGAGGTGCGCGACGCCGCGTGGCGCGACGTCTTCGGCCGCATCGAGCAGAAGGTGGTGGCCGGGTGATCCTGTACGACTACTGGCGGTCCAGCTCCGCGTGGCGCGTGCGCATCGCGCTGCACCTGAAGGGCATCGCGTTCGAGCGCCGGGTCGTGAACATCGGCCCGGGCAGCAGCGAGCAGCACGGCGCCGACTTCAAGGCGCTGAACCCGCTGTCGCAGGTGCCCGTGTTGATCCCGGACGCCGGCGCGCGACCCCTCACCCAGTCGATGGCGATCCTCGCGTATCTCGAGGAGCGCTTCCCGACGCCGGCGCTGCTCCCCGCCGACGCGTGGCTTCGCGCGCGCACGCGCCAGCTCGCCGAGATGGTGAACGCCGGCATCCAGCCGATGCAAAACTTGCCGACGATGGAACGCGTGCGCGAGCTGGGCGCCGACCCGATCGCGTGGTCGGCCTACTTCAACGCGCGTGGGCTGGCGGCGCTGGAGGCGGTCGCCGGCGAAACCGCGGGGGCGTTTCTGGTCGGCGACGCCCCGACGCTGGCCGACCTCTACCTGGTCCCGCAGCTCTACTCGGCGCGCCGGTGGGCGGTCGACGTTGCCCGTTATCCGACGCTGCTGCGCGCCGAGGCCGCGTGCGCGCGATTGCCGGCATTCCAGGCCGCGCACCCCGACGCGCAATCAGACGCTGCGATCCAGCTCGGAACCCTCGCGATCCGCTGGCCGACTGATCTCGAAAATTCGAGGTGGTGGCCGCGGGCGGGCTCGTGATTCCGCGCGGTTGCCGGTGGCCCCTGGATTGCTGTAGGCCTGGGTCATGAAGACTAGCCCGCGCCGCCGCCCTCGCCTTCCCCGCGCTGCTCGCCGCCTGCGGCACGTCCGATCCCGCCCCGACGCCGACGCCGACGCCGGACCTGCGCTCCGACAAGATCCGCGTCACCAACCCCGCGGTCAGCGACGCCGACGCGGCCCAACTGGCCGCCGACAACCTGGCGTTCGCGGTCGACATGCACAAGCGGCTGCGGGCACAGGAGACCGGCAACTTCATCTTCTCGCAGACCAGCATCTCGACCGCGCTCGCGATGCTGTACGCCGGCGCCGCCACGACCACCGCCGCCGAGATGGCGTCGACGCTGCACTTCTCCCTGCCCGCCGAGCGCCTGCACGCGGCGTTCAACGCGCTGGACCTGGCGCTGACCACGCCGCCCGCGGGCGGCGACGCCGCTGCCTTCCGCCTCAAGCTCGCGAACTCGAGCTGGGTGCAGGACGGGTTCAACGTCCTCCCCACTTACCTCGACACGCTGGCCGTCAACTACGGCGCCGGCCTGTTCCAGAAGGACTTCACGACCCAGGCCGAGGCCGCGCGCGTCGACATCAACGGCTGGGTGTCCGATCAGACCGAAGCGCAGATCCCGGAGCTGTTCCCGCAGGGATCGATCACGACCATGACGCGGCTGGTGCTCGCCAACGCGGTGTTCTTCCACGGCGACTGGAAGAAGCCGTTCAACCACAACAGCCAGAACGCCCCCTTCCACGCGCCCGGCGGCGACGTCTCCGTGCCGATGATGATCGGCAGCGGCAACGCGCGGTTGTGGAGCGGGGCCGGCTACGCCGCCGCGTCGGCCGCGTACGTCGGTGACACCGCGTCGATGATCGTCGTCGTTCCCGACGCGGGCACGTTCGACACGTTCGAGGCGGGGCTGACCGCCGAGTCGCTGGCGGCGATCCTGTCGCCGGCCCAGGCCGGCGGCGGCGATCTGATCATGCCGCGCTTCAAGTTCAACACCGGCGTCGCGCTGAAGGACACGCTGACCGCGATGGGCATGCCGGAGGCGTTCTCGCTGGGCGCCGACTTCTCGGGCATCAACGGCGGCCGCGACCTGCACGTCCAGTCCGTGATTCACAAGGCGATCATCGCCGTCGACGAGAAGGGGACGACCGCCGCCGCCGCGACGGGCGTCGTCGTCGGCACGACGTCGCTGCCGCCGCAGCTGCGCGCCGACCGCCCGTTCCTGTTCTTCATCCGCCACGACCCCACGGGCGCGATCCTGTTCCAGGGGCGCGTGGTGGATCCCTCGAAGTAACTCGCCTCAGGCGGCTTGCCCTCTCCCCCGACCCTCTCCCGCAAGCGTCGCAAGCGGGAGAGGGAGAAAGAAAAAGGCGCACGCCACCCGGCAGCCGTTCGCCCTCGCCCCGCGGAGCGGGGAGAGGGTCAGGGAGAGGGGCTCCGCTACGGGAGGCGGGGATGCGGGAACGCCGGCGGCTGCAGATGCGCCGGCGAGTGGCCGCGGTGGGTCGCAGCCGCTGCCTGGTGCAACCCGTGATACCGCCACGCCGCCCAGGTCGCGAGGCCGACGCCGCCGATCAGCGCGGCCGCGGTGCCGAACGCCCACGGCAGCAGCGCCGGACCCAGGCTGCGCGACGGCAGGTGTAACACCGCGTCCAGCAGCTCGGGCTCATGGCGCACGGAACGGAACGGACCCGCGCCGTCTTCGAGGTGGATCAGCGTTCCTTCGGCGTGCACGTCGTCACCCGGACGGATCGCGACCTCCTCCACCGAGATGCCGCCGACGAAGCCGAACGCGCGCGCCACAGCTTCCGCGCCCGGCGTACCCGACCGGTACAGGGTGGGCGTCCCCTCGATCCGCGACGTCTCGGGATCGATGCGGATGCGCGCCGGGGAGCCGCCGGGGTCGGTCTGCCCCCAGGCCAGCACGAAGGTCTCGGACGACGCGACCTCATGTACCAGCGCGCTGCGCGCCGTCAGGTGCTCGACGATCCGCAGCCGCCAGTGCACGCAGGGCTCACCGGTCACCGGCGAGCGCACAACATCCGGCCCGGGTTCGGCACTGGCCTGGAACTTCACCTCGTTCGGCATTGTTTAACCTCGCTCAGTTTCGTTCTGGATCGCGCCGCTGGCGGCGTACTCCTCCAACTTCCGGTACAGGGTCTTGCGATCGAGGCCGAGCCGCTGCGCGGCGCGCGTCTTGTTCCCCCCCTCGGCCGCGAGCACACACATGATGTAATCCCGTTCCAGCTCGGCGAGCGTGAGCCCGCGCCCGGCGGCGGCGGCCAGCGGATCCTGCTCGCCGTCCGGCGCTTCGACCGCCCGGACGCGCATGCCCGGCAACGCCGGCAGATCCTCGACGCGGATCAGCGTCCCCTCGGTCAGCGCGACGGCGCGCTCGACGACGTTCTCCAGCTCGCGCACGTTGCCCGGCCAGCCGTAACCGAGCATGACCTTCTTCGCCGCCTCGTGAAACGCGCGGATGTCCTTCGCCGCCTTGCCGGCGGCGGTCGCCAGGAAATGTTCGGCCAGCGGCAGGATGTCCTCGGCGCGGTCGCGCAGCGCCGGCAGGTGGATGTGAATGACGTTCAGCCGGTAGAACAGGTCCTCGCGGAAGCTGCCGTTCGCCAGCCGGTCTTCCAGCTCCTTGTTGGTGGCGGCGACGACGCGCACGTCGATCTTCTGGCTGCGCGCCGCCCCCAGCGGCCGGATCTCGCCCTCCTGCAGGACGCGCAGCAGCTTCGCCTGCAGCGCGGGCGACAGCTCGGCGATCTCGTCCAGGAACAACGTGCCGCCGTCCGCCTCGACGAACAGCCCGGCGCGATCCGACCGCGCGTCGGTGAACGCGCCGCGCTTGTAGCCGAACAGCTCGCTCTCCAGCAGCGTGTCAGGAATCGCGGCGCAGTTGATGGCGACGAACGGGCGTTCGCGGCGCGGGCTGTTGAAGTGCAGCGCCTTGGCCACCAGCTCCTTGCCGGTGCCCGACGCGCCCGTCACCAGCACCGACGCGGTCGAACGCGACAGCCGCCGGATGAGCGCGAACATCTCCTGCATCACGGCCGACCTGCCGATGATGTTGCCCCAGCGGTAGTTGCGCGAAACCTCGTCGCGCAGCCGCGCCAGCTCCGAGCGCAGCGCCCGTTCGTCGAGCGCCTTCTGCACGGACAGGATCAGCTGATCGACGTCGAACGGCTTCGTGATGTAGTCGAACGCGCCCAGCTTCACGGCGCGGATGGCGGTGTCGATCGATCCGAACGCGGTGATGGTGATGACGTGGGGCGACGGCGACACCGCCTTGATCTCACGCAACATGTCGAGCCCGTCGAGGTCCGGCATCTTGACGTCGGAGACGACCAGATCGATGCCGCCCTGCTTGACGCGGTCGATGCCGGCGCGGCCGCCCGATGCTGTCTCGACCGTGTAGCCGTCCTCCTCGAGGGCCTCCCGCAGCATGGTCCGCATGGCGGTGTCGTCCTCGACGACCAGCAGCGTCGCGCCGTGCCCCCCGGTGGCGGGCTCAGGCGTGCGCTCGGGTGAATCGGAGGAGGAAGCGATATGCGCGTGCGAGTCGGCCATGCACCCGAGCCTGATCAATCCTTGCCTATCGACGTGGCCTGGGCAAGCGTCATGGACTCGGGTTCAGGTCTCGGCGGCGGCTCAGCCGGCGGAATCGTGGCCCCGGCCGCGACCGCACACGGCAAAAAGACGCGGAACAGCGCGCCACCGGCGGCTGGGGAGTCGACCTCGATCCAGCCGTCGTGGTCCTTGACTATGCCGTTACTGACCGCCAGGCCGAGGCCCGTCCCCTGCCCCGCGTCCTTGGTCGTGAAGAACGGCTCGAAGATCTTGTCGCGGTCGGCCGCGGGGATGCCTCGGCCGGTGTCGGCGATCGACAGCACCACGTATTCGGCGGGCGGCGACAGGTCCAGCCCGCCCTTTCGCCGCACGACCTGCTCGGTCGTGATGCGCAGCGTCCCGCCGCCGGGCATGGCGTGGATCGCGTTGGTGATGAGGTTCAGGCAGACCTGCTGGATCTGATCGGGATCGCCGGGGACCTCGGGCGGCGGCGGCGACGTGCCGAGCTCGACCTTGATGCCGATGCGCCGCACCGTCTCGCGGACGAACTCGAGCGCCTCGGCGACAACGGCGCCGATGCCGAACGCGCGTCAGCGTCGGCCCGCGCGGCCGCGAGAAGTCGAGCACCTGGCGGATGATCTTCGTGATGCGCACGACCTCATCGGAGATCAGGCCGGCGTTCTTCGTCACCTCGGCCGCGTCGCCCGCCTTCTTGCTCAGCGCCCGCGCCCGCCCGCCGATGACGTTCAGCGGCGTCCCCAGCTCGTGCGCGATCTCCGCCGCCATCTGGCCGATGGTCGCCAGCTTCTCGGCGTGGCGCAGGCGTTCCTCCAGATCCAGCCGGGCGCTGGCGGCGCGCTCGCCGTCCTCGCGCGCCTCGCGCAGCGAACCGGTCATGGCGTTGAACCGCCCGGCGATGGTGCCGATCTCGTCGTCGCGCTCGGCCAGGATGACGCGCGACAGATCGCCCTTGCCGACGGCGTCGATGCCTTCGACCAGGCGGCGCAGCGGCTGAACCACGGTCTGGCGCAGCGCGAACCTCACGCCCAGCGCGACGCCGATGACGACGATGACGAACAGCGGCACGATCCGGCGCGCCGTGGCCGCGACCTCGGCGTCGATGTATCCGGTGTCGCGGCGCATGCCGATGTTGGCGACCGGCTTGCGCGCCGGGTGGCGCCGCGGCAGCTCCAGGGTGGCCGCGTCATAGAGCGGCACCGCCATGGCGTACGACCGCGGGCCCGTCTCGGAGTCGAACAGCCGGCCGACGGGCGCGTCTTCGATGTCGGCCGCCTGCATCAACAGCAGCCACGCCTGATCGAGGGTGCGCTGCTCGCGCCCGCCGCTGAGCACCTCGAGCTGGAACAGCTCGCCGTGCTCGCGCGCGGCGCGGATGCGGTGGCGGAGCATCTCGTTGATCTCGTCGCGGCTGCCGGCCACCGGCTCGATGCCGGCGCGCAGCGCGGCGGCGATCTCGTGCGCCTCGCGTCCCAGATCCGCCTCGAGGTTCGCGCGCCGCACCTTGAGCGCGGCGTAGGTCGAGACGGCGAGGACCGATGCGATGACCGTCGTGGTCACCAGCGTCACGCGCGTCCCGAGCTTCATCTGCCGGGAATTATAGGCTTGGAACGGGACCCGCGCCGTCAGTACCAGACGCGGACAAGCGATAATGTCGCGCCGGCGCCGGCAGGCTGGTTGCGGCCCAGCGAGGCGACCGTGAGATCGGCGAACGCCGTCCCCTGGACGCGCCACGCCGCAGCGAACGGCACCGCTCCCGCCGCGCCGACCGTCGTCAGGCGCCGGCCGGCAGCGCCGTCGCGGACGCCGTTGATGGTCGGATCGCCCTCGTCGAACGCGGTGGCGTAGAGCGCGACCGCAGCTTCCGATTCGAACACCCAGCCGGCGGTGGCCAGCGCCGTCCACCGCAGCCCGAACGACTGCGTCACCGACGGCGCGCCGGGCAGCGACACGGTGCGACCGGCGCGCTGCGTCCCCCACAGCGCGAGCATGCCGAACACGTGGCTGCCCGCCTTCTCCAGGCTCAGCCCCAGCGAGGCGTCGAAGCTGCCCGCGCCGGTCGCGTCGGTCGCCAGCGGCTGCGTCGCGCGGTCAACGGGCGTACCAGTGGGCAGCGTGGCGGCGGCGAGCACGGCCAGTCCCGGCATGCGCGGCCGCTCGGCCGGCAGGATGAAGTCGTAGCGCGCCGTCAGCGTGACGTCGCCCAGGCCGCCGCCCCATTCGTCGATGCCGGCCGCGTTGCGGTGGGTGCTGAGCGCGCGCAGCACGACACCGGCCTGCGCGGCGCGCGCGAAGCGGACCGACGCGAGCAGCTGCTGCTCGAAGGTCTGCTCGCTGCTGGACTGCGACGGCAGGTAACGCCCGTCGGCGCCGAACGAGCCCATCGCTCCCTGGGCGCGCGTCTGCACCCCGACCGCAAAGTCTTCGTATGCCGCCAGCCGCGTCGGCGCCACGACGGACCCGCCCGCACAGCAAGCCTGGGCAGCGGCATCGCGGCTCGGCATCACGATGGCGAGCGCGATCAGCGCGGCCATCGGGACGACGCCGGCCAGCGCCGCCGCGCCGCCGCGCCGGCGATCACTGAACGGTGAGCGACGCCGTCGCCTGGTCATCAAGCGTTCCCGGCATCGACGTGGCCGTCGACATCGACATCAAGAGCTCCCACTCGCCCGGCATGTGAAGGTAGAGCGGCGCGGCGACGAACACGCCCGGCGCGGTCTCCGAGACCTGCGGCTGCACGGACGTCCCGTGGCCATGCGCCGGCATCCACAGCAACACGGACAGCGACACGCCCGCGGCGGGTGTGCCGTTGACGCCGGCGATGGCCAGCTCGACAGCGCCGTCGCCGACGTGGACCGGCTGGGGCCACCAGCGGACGTCGACATGCAGCTCGCCGGACGCCGACGCCAGCGTCTGCTGGGGCGGACCGGTGAAGGCGATCGGCCCGCTGGGCCCCGGATCACCGGCCGCGCAGCCCGCCAGCGCGGCGGCGCACAGCAGCGAGGGAAGCAGGCGGGAACGGTCCACGCCGCCAAGATGGACGATCAACGCCCGCTCGGGAATGCGTAAAAGTGTCGCAGGTCCGTCATGATTCTCGGGACCTTTTCGGGACCTTGGGGGCTCGGCCGTGGCCCGGTGCTATAAGAACAGCGCCTGCCCATGACGATCGACGAGATTCGAGCCCGGATTCGCGCGGTGCTGCCCGACGCCGAGGTCAGCGTTACCGACACGACTGGCGGCGGCGACCACTTCGACGCCACGGTCGTGTCGGCCGCGTTCGCCGGCAAGGGACCGGTCGAGCGCCACCAGCTCGTCTACTCCGCGCTCAAGGACGTCATCATGGGCCCGGCCGCGCCGATCCATGCACTGGCGCTGAAGACCGAGACCCCCGATGAAAGGAGATCACCGTGACCGACGAGCTTCGTAAACGGATCGCAGACACCATCGCCAAAGGTCGCGTGATGCTGTTCATGAAGGGCAACCCTGCGATGCCCCAGTGCGGCTTCTCTGCCGCTGTGGTGGGCATGCTGAAGGAGGTGGGCGCACCGTTCGAGTCCTTCAACATCCTCGCCGACCAGGAGCTGCGCGAGGGGCTGAAGGAATACTCGAGCTGGCCGACCTACCCGCAGCTCTACGTCGACAGCAAGCTGGTCGGCGGACACGACATCGTCCGCCAGCTGCACGACAAGGGCGACCTCAAGAAGATGCTCACCGCGACGCCTGCCTAGCGTGTCGCGACCGCTGTCGACGCTGGCGTTACCAGCCTTGGTGCTGGTGCTGGCCGCATCCTGCGGCGGCAGCGGCGGCAACGCCGGACCGGGCGGCGCGGCTGGTACGAGCGGCCGCGGCGGCGCGGCGGGCGGTGACGCGGGAGGTGGCGGTGCGGCGGGTGCCGCAGCAGGCGCAGGCGGGACGGCAGGCGTTGCCGGTGCTGCGGGAGCATCCGGCGGCGCCGCGGGCGCGACCGGCGGCGCCGCAGGCGCGGCCGGCGGCGCCGCGGGTGGCACGGCCGGCGCCGCGGGTGGCACCGCGGGCGCTGCAGGCGGCGCGGCCGGCGCAGCGGGCGGCACGGCCGGCGCGGCGGGAGCCGCCGGCGTGGCAGGAACAGCCGGCGCAGCAGGTGGCGCTGCCGGGGCGGCCGGCACGGGCGGCGCGACGCCGCCCGCGAACGTCATCCTCGAATCGATGACCACCGCGACGACCGCGACCAGCTTCTCGGCGCGCCTCACCAACGTGGGACCGACGACACCGCTGATCTCCGCCATCAAGATTCGCTACTACTTCCTCGACGATTCGGGCGACCACACCGCGACACCGGCGATCATGTCGGCCAGCTGGAAGATCGCGAGCCCGTCGACGACCATAAACCTGGCCAGCAATGGCGGCTGCACGACGCTCACGACCTTCGCGTCCGCGCCGACGCGAAACTCCTACGTCGACTTCGGCTGCGCGCTGACGTCGCCGATGGCCGCCGGCGACACGATCACGATCGCGCTGACGATCGGTCCATCCGCGCAGCTCCCGACCAACGACTACTCGTACCTGCCACCGGTCAGCGTCAGCCAGTTCGTCGCAAACGACCACATGCTGGCGACCGTCAACGGCGTCGTCGTAGCCGGGACACCACCACCCTGACGGCGACCGCGGCCGCGACGATCGCGGCGCCTCCCGCCAGCGGCCCGTACATCGACGACGGCGGTGGCCAGATGTCGGCGAGCTGAATCGCCAGCGCCAGGCCGATGCCCAGCGGGGCGGCGACGAGCAGCTTGATGAAGTCGGGCAGCTTGCGGCGGTACGCGAGCACGTAAGCAGACGCGAGCGCGACGAACAGCCACCACTTGCTCAGCGCCGACGTCTCGAGTGGCGTCCCGCGCTGCGGCGCCAGCGGCGGCGGCCAGCGCGAAGCGCACTCCGACCCGATCGACACCTCGGCGACCGCGTGGGGGCCGCCTCCCGGCTCCACGGCCAGGCGCACGTAGCGGCCCACGGCGGTCAGCTTGCGGACGGCGCGCGTCTGGATGCCGGGCTCGCCGGTCGTCGCCGCCGTCAACAACGGCTGCCACGCGACCGCATCCGCAGACACGTTCAGCGTGTAGCTGCTGCCGGCGTCGGCGTCCAGCGCGACGCAGGTGATCGGCACAGAGCCGCCCAGGTCATAGATGACATGGCCGCCTGGCGACGAAAACAGCGACGTCAGATCCGTGCGCGGCAGATCGCCAGGCGCCGCCGTGATGCCGTCGGTCAGCCGCGCGACGTGCGTGACGCCGGCCGAGGTCATCGGCTGCTTGCCGCGCAGCAGCCCGGCTTCCGGCCCGGGCCGGCCGCCGATGCCGGTCGCCAGATCGGTGCACGCGGCCACGACCATGACCGCGGCCGCGGCGGCGGCCTTCATGCGCCAGGACCGAGCGCGGCCGCGAGCGCGCTGACCAGGCGGCGCATGACAAATGCCTTCTCGGGCTCGACGTCGACGCGGACGCCGCGGGACACCAGCGCGCCGTGGACAATCGGGCCGATCGCCGCGACACGCACCCGCTCCAGGCCCGCGCGTAGCGTCGCCTCCAGTCCGGCGTCGGTGGCCACCTGCCACAGGCGGTCGACCTGCGAGGCGCTGGTGAACGCGATCGCGTCGACCCTGCCGTCGCCGAGCGCGGCGACCAGCGCCTTGACCGCGGCCTCGTCGCTGGCGGACGCGTAGATGTAGGGGGCGACCGTGGTGACGCGAGCGCCGGCGGCCTCCAGGAAGTCGACGAGCGGACGGTTCGGCTCCTCGCCGTACAGCTGCACGCCGACGCGGCGGCCGCGCAGATCCAGCCGCGACAGCTCGTCGATCACGCCCGCCGACGTCGGCACCGCCGCCGGCAGCGACGACGCCAGCCCGACATCGTGCAGCGCGCGCGCCGGCTTCGGACCGCGGGTTATCGTGCGCGCGCGAGAGATGGCGGCGATCACCTCGGCGCGGATGCCGATCCGCTCGGCGGCCTCGAGCAGCCGGCGCAAGCCTTCGCCGGTGAGCAGCACCAGATCGTCCACGCCGTCGGCCACCAGCGCGCGCAGCCACGCCTCGACGGGGCGCTGATCGGGGGCATCCTTGATGGCGACCAGCGGACAGCGCAACGTGGCCGCCCCCTCCGCTTCCAGCAGCTGCGCCAGACGGTCGAGCTCGCGCGTCTCCGGGAGAGCGATTGTTCGGCCCGACAGTTGTCCCATCTCGATTGGTTTTTTACGGTAAGGTCCCGTCCCCAGCAAGGACGAACCCAACATGGCAAAGGCAGCAGAGACCCCCAAGCCGCGCAAGAAGGCGGCCGCCCCCGCACACGATCACGACCACGCCGACCACGATCACGCCCACGACGATCCACCTGCCTCCGCCAGCGAAGCAGACGTCACCAAGGCGCGCGAGCGGCTCGCCGCCACCGGACGCAACGACGCGTGCGCGTGCGGCTCGGGGAAGAAATACAAGAAGTGTCACCTCGCCGCCGACGAGCAGTCGACGATCGCGCCGCCGGAGGAGCCGGACGCCAAGGAGCTGGCCGCGAGCGGCTGGCGGCTGTTCGAGCAGCGCCGACCCGGCGCCGCCGAGAAGGAGTTCAAGGCGGCGCTCGCCATCGACCCCAGCCTGCAAGACGCGCACGTCGGCATCGGCATGGCGCGGCTGTCGGCGGGAAATGCCGACGGGGCGAAGGAGGAGCTGGGCGCGGTCATCGCGGCCGGCGACGCCGACGTCGCGAAGCTGCGCACCGCCGGCGCCAAGGACGCGTTCAGCAAGCCCGAGGCGCAGCCGTACATCCGCGCCGCGCACGCGCTGGGCTGCCTGGCGTACGACGAGAACCGCTTCGAGGACGCGGTGAAGGATCTCGAGCGGGTGCACTCGATCGACGACGGGTCGGTGGGCACCGAAGCGCGGCTGATCTCGGCCAAGGCGCTCATGAAGCTGGAGAAGCCCGCCGACGCCGTGACGCTGCTGGAGCCGGCGACCAAGCTGGAAGCCGGCGCGGGACGCGCGCAGATCGCGCTGGCCCTGGCGCACTTCGCCGCCGGCGACGAAGGCAAGGCGAAGACCGCGCTCGCGGCCGCGCTCGAAAGCAACGGTCACTACGGCAAGGCGCTGCTCGGCCGCGTCCGGAAGCGCGTCGAGAACGTCGCCGCCGCGCAGCCCGGCTCGCTGGAGGAAGCGCTGCTCTACGCGCAGACCTACGGCGACGTGTGGACCGACGCCGCGAAGACGTTCCTCGAGGGCGTGATCGACGAGAAGCCGGCGAAGAAGGCAGCGGCGCCGGCGGCTGCTGAAGAAGCAAAAGACGAAGCGTCGACCCCCTAGGTAGCGCGAGCGCAAGCGCAACCGGCGCCGATCACGTCCGAAACGTCGGATGTGATCGGTGTGGTAGCCTTTTCAGGATGGGTGGCGCGCTGCACTCCGGTCAGTTCACGGCGGAGGAGGCGCTGCGCCTCAACCCTGCGGGAACCTGGGAGCTGGTCGACGGCCGGTTCGTGTTCATGAGCCCCGCCGGCGCGCGCCATGGACGGATGGTCGCGCGCATCAGCCGCGCGCTGTGCGACGCGGTCGAGCCGCGCGGTCTGGGCGTCGTGCTGGCCGGCGACGCCGGCTTCGTGCTCCGGCGCGGGCCCGATCTGGTGCGTGCTCCCGACGTGGCGTTCGTTCGCGCGGCCCGCGTCTCGGCGGGGTTGCCGTCCGAGTTCATGATCGGCCCGCCCGATCTCGCGGTGGAGGTGATGTCGCCGGGGGACCGGTGGTCAGAGGTCGATCACAAGGCGGCAGAGTTCATCTCTGCCGGCGCGACCGCCGTCTGGGTGATCGACATGGAACAGCGGATCGCTCGCGTCATCACCCAGGACGAAATCCGCGTCATCGCGCAGGACGGCGCCCTGAGCTGTCCGGCGCTGCTCGGCGACGTCGTGCTTCAGCTCGCCGACCTCTGGTAGTCGGCAGCGCGCGCTTCGCGCGGCAACGGCTAGTGAACGACGTCGTGGTGGGCTGACGCGTTCTTGTCGCCGCCGTGGAGCAACTGGTGCGCGTGGCCGATCATCTCGCCCAGGAACGTCGCCAGCCCACAGAACTCGATCGCCTTGCGCTCGGCGGCCAGGTGGACGCCGCGGTGGATCAGCGCGCGCACCAGCGCGACATCCGATTCGCCGCTGCGTCCGGCCAGCTCCGTCAGCAGCGCCGACAGCTTGGCCTCGTGCTCCTTCTGCAGATCGTCGACGTTCGCCATGGCTACTTCTTGAACGCCTTTACGTCGGCGAGCCAGTCCTCGATCTTCTTGGTGCGCTTGTCGAGCTCGGCGTTCACGTCTTCCAGCCCCTTCTTGTCGCCGTCGAACGAGCCCATCAGCGCGTCCGGATAGCCGTGCGACAGCGCGTCTATCATCACGTCGTAGTCGGTGACGACGTTCGACTGCCCGCCCTTGGGATCGATGGCCACCATCTGCTTGCCGGTCGCGTCGATCGTCTTCTGCTGCGCGAGCTGGATCTTCGCGACGTCCTCCTTGCTCTTGGCCTTCGCGAGCGCCGCGCGCACCTTTTTGATCGAAGCGAACACCTTCTGGTGAGCCGCCAGCTTGGTCTTGTCGTACGCGAGCAGGCGCTTCTTCTCTTCGCCCGCGAGCTGGTCGGCGAGCTTCTTCTCCTCCGCCTGACGCTTGGCCATGCGGTCAGCCAGCGACAGCCCGTCGGTGGGCGCGACCATCTTGGGCTTGGTGCCCGCGTCGGCCGCCGCGGCAGGCGGCGGTGGTGGCGGTGGTGGCGGCGGCGCGGCCGCCGGCGCCGGTGGCGGCGGTGCAGCCGGCTTGTCGCAACCTGCGGACAGACCTACCCCGATCATCACGACCAGACCGACAGCAATCGCTCCGCGCATTGAAGCCTCCCGCGCCGGAGTCGCCGGCGACGCGCGCAGTATCGACAACGTCGGCGGCAGACGCAACCGTCAGTGCTTGCCAGCCGCGCCCGGGGCCGTGTAGGTGACGCGCCAGATCACGTTGGCGCCATCGTCGGTCACCAGCAGCGCGCCGTCCTTCGCCACCGCGACGCCGACCGGCCGCCCCCACACTTCACCGTTCGCGGTCACGAACCCGGTCAGGAAATATTCGTAGTCGCCGACCGCGCTCGTGCCTCGCATCGGCACGTGGATGACGGCGTAGCCGGTGCGCGGCTCGCGGTTCCACGACCCGTGCTGCGCGGCGAAGATGTTCCCGGCGTAGTCGGGCGGGAACTGCTTGCCGTCGTAGAACAGCATCTGCAGCGACGCGCTGTGCGGCTGCAACAGCACGTCGGGGACGATCGACTTGTCCTTCAGCTCCGGATGTTTGCCGCGGTGGCGCGGATCCTGGTTGCCGCCGATGTAGTACCAGGGCCAGCCGTAGAACCCGCCGTCCTCGACGTGCGTGATGTAATCGGGGACCAGGTCGTCACCCAGCTCGTCGCGCTCGTTGACCGACGCCCACAGCTCGCCCGAGCGCGGGTGAACGGCGATGCCCACCGCGTTGCGGATCCCGGACGCGAACACGCGCCGGCCGCTGCCATCGGGCGCGAACGCCAGCACCGTCGCGCGTTCGTATTCGGCCGGCGTCTTGTCGGGATCGTCGACGTTCGAGCGCGAGCCCACCGACACGAACATCGTCTTGCCGTCGCGCGAAAACGCGATGTCGCGCGTCCAGTGCCCGCCGCCGGGCAGCCGCCCGCCGCCGGGCAACTGCGCGACCACGGTCTCGGGCGCGCCGCGCGCCTGCGTGTCGCCGTTGCGGTAGGGGAAGCGCACGACCGAATCGGTGTTGGCGACGTACAGCCAGCGCGGGTCGCCGCCCGCCGGATAGAACGCGATCCCGAACGGCTGCTTGAGGTCCTTGGCGAACACGCCCGACCAGGCCGCCTTGCCGGTGGCGAGCAGGCCGCGCACGACCTTGATCACGCCGGCTTCACTCTCGACCACGAACGCGTCGCCGTTGGGCGCGACACGCAGCAGCCGCGGCTCCGACAGCCCGTCGGCGTAGAGCTGCACGGTGAAACCAGCCGGGGCCTGCGGCAGCGCCCCCTTCGGTCGCGCGACCACGCGCGGCGGGTTGTTGACCGACTTTGTCGCACGCGGCGGCGGCAGATCGGCAGGCACGATCATGACGCGCTTCCCCGGATGCTGGTCGCGAACACCGACGAAGGGCCTGGGCCGCGGGGCCGCGGCCGCCGGTGCCGCCTGCGCCGGGGTCGCCGGCGCAGGGGCTGCCGGTGGGGGTACGGCACCGGCGGGACCCCACGCCAGGATCGCGGTGATAACCTCTATGAGGGTGGGGAGAGTGAGAGCCATGCCCGTGTTTAAGGTCAGCCGGCCCCGGATTCAACCCGGACGACCACCTTCGACGACCGGATCGGACATGCGTCGGGGCACTCGATGGACATGAGCCGGCGGCTGCTTGGCGTCACGATCGCCCTCACCGGCGCGATCGTCGTCCTGGCCGCGGGCTGCAACGCGAGGCCGCTGGACGCCAGGGACGCCGCGGGTATGGGTGGGGCGAACGCCGCCGGCGCGGGTGGTCGGGGCGCGGGCGGGCGCCCGGCTGGCGTCATCCCGAATCGCAACGTCGACATCCTGTTCCTGATCGACGACTCGGACGGCATGCGTGCTCGCACAGCAGAACCTCGTTCGCAGCTTCCCGCAGTTCGTCGCGGCGCTGAGGGCGCTGCCCGGCGGGCTTCCGAGCCTTCACATCGCGGTCGTGTCGTCGGACATGGGCGCCGGCGATGGATCGATCTCGGGCTGCAACGGTCTGGGCAAGGCCGGCGTGTTCCAGTCGACGGCGCGTGGCCCGTGCGCGGCGACGAATCTCGATCCCGGCGCCACCTACATCGCCGACGGCGGCGGCGGCGGCGCGAACTACACCGGCGACCTCGCCGACGTGTTCGCCTGCATCGGGTGGCTCGGCGAGAGCGGCTGTGGCTTCGAACACCAGTTGGCCGCCGTGGCCCGCGCGCTCGGAGCCGACGGAAAGGCACCACCATCAGAGAATCTGGGGTTCTTACGTCCCGAAGCCCTGCTGGTCGTCGTGTTGTTGACCGACGAAGACGACTGCTCCGCGCATCAGGGATCGCCGCTGTTCGACATCGACAACCACTTCACGCTGCAGACCAGCCTGGGTCCGCCGAATTTTCGTTGTATCGAGTTCGGCCACCTGTGCGACGGCAAGAGACCACCGCGCTTCGCGCCGACGGGCAGTGTCACCGACACGGTCACGTTCAACAATTGCGTCGCCTCGGACGGCCACGGCCTGATGACGCCGATCCCCACACTGGTCGCGGGCCTTCGCGCGCTGAAGGCCGATCCCGACACGCAGATCGTGGTGTCCGCGATCACCGGCCCGACGACCCCGTACACCATCCACTGGACACCTCCGTACGTGACGGATGTCGGTCCGTGGCCGGCGATGTCGCCCGCGTGCGTCGTCGGCGGCTGGAACGCCGCTGAGCCCCGCGATCCGAATCGCCGCGTTCGTCGACGCGTTCGGCGGCAGCGGCATGCGGAGCAGCATCTGCGACGACAGCTTCGCACCGAGACTGCAGGCAATCGCCGGCCGCATCGCCGAAAGAATCACGCCATGACGCGCAACCTCGCGCTGCTCTTCGTTGCCGCTGTCTTCGCGTTCGCCGCCGGCTGCAGCAGCAAGCCGCTCGACCCCGCCGACGCCAGCGGCGCCGGTGGTAGCGGTGGCGTCAGTGGCGTGGGCGGCACGTTCGTTCCGTCGCGCGCGGTCGACATCCTGTTCTTGGTCGACGACTCGTCGGACATGCGGTCGGCGCAGGCGAAGCTCGAGGTCAACGTCCCGAGTTTCATCAGGAGCCTGGAGGCGCTGCCGGGCGGGCTCCCCGACATCCACATCGCCGTCGTCTCGTCGGACATGGGCGCAGGCAATGGCAGCGTCTCCGGCTGCGCGGGTGACGGCAAGGGGGGAAGGTTTCAGTACACCGCCCGCGGCGCCTGCACGGCGACGAACCTACAAGCGGGCGCCACGTTCATCTCCAACGTCGGCGGCGTCGCGAACTACACGGGCAACCTGGACACTGTTCTCACGTGCATCGCGATGCTGGGCGAGACCGGCTGCGGCTTCGAGCACCAGCTGGCCGCGATCGTCCGCGCGCTGGGCGCCGACGGCCGGGCGGCGCCCGTCGAGAACCGGGGCTTCCTGCGCCCGAACGCGTTCCTGTTCGTCGTGCTCGTCACCGGCGAGGATGACTGCTCCGGGCCGGCCGCGCTGTTCGACACCGCCGCCAACACCACGCTGGCCTCACCGCTCGGCCCACCCGGGAGCTTCCGCTGCAACGAGTTCGGCCACCTGTGCAGCGGCAGCAAGCCGCCGCGCCGCGCGCCCAACGGCAACGTCACCGACACGGCGACGCTCACCGATTGCGTGCCGGCGGAGGCGAGCGGCATGTTGACCCCGGTCGCGACGTTCGTGTCGCAACTGCGCTCGGTCAAGCCGTTCCCCGATCAACAGATCGTGGTCTCGGCGATCACCGGCCCGGCGACGCCCTACGCGGTTCACTGGAAGAACCCGGGCACGGCCGACACCGGCCCCTGGCCCGAGATCACACACTCGTGCACCGCCGCGGACACCAGCTACGCCGATCCCTCCGTCCGCATCACCGCGTTCGTGTCCGCCTTCGGCGCGAACGGCAGGGTGATGAGCATCTGTGACGAAAGTTACGCTCCGGCGCTGCAGGTCATCGCGGAGCGCATCGGCGCCGCCATCAGTTTGTGAATCGGGTTAACATCGCGATGTGATGCGCGGTGGAAGGGGGAGAACATGCCCGTGTTTGAGGTGAGAAGCGTTCGGATTCAACTGGCCTGCGCGCTCGTCGTGCTCGCCGCCGGTTGTGACAGCAAGCCGCTCGACAGCACCGGAGCCGCCGGCAGGGGCGGCAGCGTCGCCGGCCAAAGCGGCGGCAACGCCGGCCGAGGCGGAGGCAGCGGAGGCCGCTCCGGCGGGCCCACGGGCCGCAACGTCGACATCCTGTTCCTGATCGACGACTCGTCCAGCATGCGGCTGTCGCAGGTGAACCTCGAACGCAACTTCCCGGCGTTCATCACATCACTGGAGGCGCTGCCGGGTGGCCTGCCGAACCTGCACCTCGCCGTCATTTCATCCGACATGGGTGCCGGCGACGGTTCGATTTCGGGCTGCAACGCCACCGAGGGCAAGGGCGGCATCTTCCAGTACACCGCGCGCGGCGCCTGCACGGCGACGAACCTGATGGCCGGCGCGACGTACATCTCCAACGTCGGCGGAACCCCGAACTACACAGGCAACCTCACGAACGTGTTCTCGTGCATCGCCGCGCTTGGCGAAAACGGCTGTGGCTTCGAGCAACAGCTGCGTGCCATCGTGCGTGCGCTCGGCGCCGACGGACGGCCGGCGCCGGCCGAAAACCAGGGCTTCTTGCGCCCGGACGCCTACCTGTTCATCGTCATGCTGACCAACGAAGACGACTGCTCGACGCCGCAGGGATCGTCGTTCTTCGACACCAACAGCAACCTGACGATCGCGGACCCGCTCGGCCCACCGTCGAACTTCCGCTGCAACGAGTTCGGCCACCTGTGCAGGGGCAGCAAGCCTCCGCGCCAAGCGCCGACCGGCAACGTCACGGACACGGTGACGCTGGAGGATTGTGTCCCCGCCGAAGCGAATGGCATGTTGACGCCAGTCGCGACGCTCGTGGCGCAGATCCGCGCGCTCAAGCCCGATCCGGATCATCAGATCGTGGTGTCAGCGATCACCGGCCCGGCGACGCCGTACCAGGTCCACTGGCGAAACCCGTCCTCGCTCGACACCCAGCCGTGGCCGGAGATCACGCACGCCTGCACGGCCAGGGACACCAGCTTCGCCGACCCCGCCGTCCGCATCGGCGCGTTCGTCGACGCCTTCGGCGCCAACGGCGTCCAGCTGAGTATCTGCGACGACAGCTACGCGCCAGCGCTGCAGATCATCGGCGAACGCGTCGGACAGACTATTTCTCCTCCCTAGACGCGCCTACAGGTGACACGCGCCGACCGCTGCCGTCGGGCGCGAACGCCAGCACGGTCGCGCGTTCATATTCGACCGGCGTCTTGTCCGGAGAGGGATCGTTGCCCCCCGCAGTGGGCATAGCGATTGGTATCTGCTCCGTCGCCGATCTACATCGGCGCCGGATCGGCTAACATCGCGACACAATGCGCAAGTCGACCCAAATTATCGTATGCACGGCACCACTCTTGCTTGTGGCGATCGGCTGCGGCGGCAGCGGCGGCGACAGCCAGCCGACGATGTGCTCCGGCGCCAACGTGGTGGCGCACGAGCGCAACAACTACGCGTTTTCCAGCACGATCACGCTGCCGCCCGTCACGGTCGCGCCGATGTCGAACCTGACGTTCGACTGGAGCGGGCTGACCAAGGACTTTCTCGGCCACCCGCTCAACCCGGCGACCGATATCGTCATGGGCGTCATGATGATCTGGAACCTGAAGCGCGCGGACTTCGAGACGGCGCTGAACGCGGACCAGCTCTACACGGCTGATCTCGTCGTGTCGCCGCCGCTGAACCTTCCCATCACGGGCGCGACGTCGGCGCAGCTCCACCAGTTCCTGGTCAACGGCACGGCGGTCACGCCTGAAATGTTCAACGACGTACTTCGACGCGACGCTCTACCCGCCAGCCACGACGACGTTTCTCGTCGGGGTGCAATCGGGCACCGAGCTCGGGCGAGACATTCGCATGCTGCAGGCGATCGAGCTCAATGCGACGTCGACGGTCACAAACGTGGCGCTCACCGACACGTCGACCAAGCTGGCCTACACCGCGAACCTGCGCAGCCTGACGATCACCGGCGTGCCGGGCGGCACGGCGGCTCTGACGCTCGACTGGTCGCAGATGACGACGAACGCCCTGGGTGCCGATTTCCAGGAGGGCTACGTCACGCGCGCCATCGTCGGTCACTACACGCAGACGCCCGCCCAGCTCGAGACGCAGTTTCTCGATCTCGACCGCATCGCGACGGCGACCTACAGCGCCGACATCGTCTCGGGCTCGACGCTCGACTTCACGACGCTCAAGGACAAAAATGGCGCCAGCTTCCCTGGCGTCGACGACAGTGGCACCTGGCTGGTCGGCCTCGTCTGCGGCAACTGCCGAAATCCGGCCCCCTGGTACATGTCGATTTTGAAACCTTGTTCGATGTAGCGCGCGCAGCCGCCACCCAAACACGTCATGCGACGTATTTGGGCATCCGCGTTAATTCTTTGTGGCTTCGTGCTGGTCAGCGGGGGCTGCGGGGGAAATACGGCAACCACTAACCCGGGCACCGGTGGCAGCGTCGCCGGGACGACAGGCTCAGCCGGAACGACAGGCTCAGCCGGAACGACGGGCTCAGCCGGAACGACGGGCGCAGCCGGAACGACGGGCTCAGCCGGAACGACGGGCTCAGCCGGAACCACGGGCGCGGCCGGAACGACGGGCGCGGCCGGGAGCGGGTCGGCGAGCTGCACGTTCACGACTACGTCGTCGGTCAGCACGAAGATCCCGACCGTCGGAATCGTCACCTGGTCGACGACCATGTCTGGCGTGCAGTCAGCGAAGATCGATTTCGGCCTGACGACGTCGTACGGCATGACGGCGCCGGTCGATCTCGCGCAGCCGAGCTATCGCACGCTGCTGCTCGGCATGAAGGCGTCGCGCATGTACCACTTTCGCATCACCGCCACGAGCAGCACCGGCGAATGCCAGGGCCCGGACAACACGATCATGACCGGCCCGCTCGCCAACGGGCTCGTCAAGCCGACGGTGATGACCAGGAACGCCGCGGCGCTGTCGGGCGGCTTCCTGCTCACCGGGCAATACGTGCAGAACTCCACCGGCAACGGGCCGGCGTACATCCTCGACGCCGACGGTGACTACGTGTGGTGGTACATGATCGAAGACTACGTGGTCAGCGTGGTGATGGACTACGCGGGGACGCACATGTGGATCAACAACCACCCCCCCAACGTCAGCGAGTCGAAGACCCACCGGGTGACGATGGACGGCCTGATGGACGAAGATCTGTCGAGCAGCCTGCCGAGCCTGTCGCACCAGATCGCCGTGTTGCCCGACGAGACGATCGCGTTCTATGCGTCCGACGGCGGGCGTGAGGGGTGCGACGACATCAAGGAACGGGCGCCCAACGGTACCGTCCGGACAGTCGCCAACTCGCAGCGGGCGCTGGGCACGACCGGCAACTGCCACGTCAACAACATCCAGTACTCGAAGGTCGACGACACGCTCGTGTTCTCGGACCACGTCCACGCCGCCGTCGCGAAGATCAGGCGGTCCGACGGCGGGACGGTCTGGGTGTTGAACAACGCGACCAAGACCTTCACGGGCGACACCTGGCTCGGCAGCCAGCACGGCATCCACATCCTCGGTCTCGAGAACTTCATCATCTTCAACAACAACACGCTCAGGCTCCCCATTGGCAGCACGGAGCCCGGCGGCACCGGCGACGGCTCGGGCGTCCTCGAGATCAAGCTCAATCTCGCCGCCAAGACGGTCACCAAGATCTGGTCCTACAAGGCGACGGGCAACGCCTACCAGACCGACGTCATGGGCGACGTCCAGCGGATGCCGAACGGCAACCACGTCATCGCCTTCGGCGGCAAGGGGGTCATCCAGGAGATCGACCCGTCCGGCGCCGTCGTGCAGGAGCTGCGGACGCAGACGAACTTCGGCTACATCCAGAAGCGCGCGACGCTCTACGGCCCGCCGCCAAGATAATGGCGAGGATAGCGGCGAGGACCGCAACCACGACCAGGGCGACGGCGCCCGGATCGCGGGACCGGCGTGCCACGACGCCGCAGCCACAGCCGCTCGCGGGCGGGCGGGCGCCGGTGCCGCCATCAACGGCGACGGCGTCGCCGCACACGGCTTGCGGCCACAGGCCGATGTCCACCTTGGACTGGCAGTCGGGCTGGCAGCGGGTGCTGAGGCACGGCAGGATCCCCTGGACCTGGTTGTACCTGAACAGCGCCTGCCAGGTTTCGCCTTCGTCCGCTGACGTCCCCAGCGCGAAGCCGTCGCGGAAGTTGTCGGCGGCGGCGTAGACGATCCCGTCGCGCTGAGACAGGGCGCGGATCGACGGCGGGCTCGCCACCGTCTCGAAGCTCGCGCCACGATCGCGCGAGCGAAACAACGCGGGCACGGCTCCCCCCTGCACCATGGCGCCCACTAGCATCGTCCCCGACGGCAGGCGGACGAACGACGTGAAGTTGCCGGCGATGGTGACCGGTTTGGTCGCGCGCATGCCCCCGTCGGTGGTCAGCGCCAGCGACTGATCGTTCGAGGCCCAGGAAACGCAGCAACACGCGCGCCGGGTCTTCCGGATCGACGGCGATGATGCGCAGCCACCCGGGCCCGAGATCCGCCGAAAGATCGCTGACGGTGAAGTGGGCGCCGCCGTCCGTCGACCGCGCCAGCAGCGGCGCCGCCGTCGGCGACGTCATCGACATGTAGATGGTCAGCGGGTCGCTCTGCGCGATCTCGACGCCCTGGATGGCGGCGTCGGCCGGCGCGGTGTAAAGCGGGGGACCGAACGTCGCGCCGCCGTCGGTGGATTCATACAGCGAATACAGCGAGCCGGGCGCGCCGATCGCCAGCACGTGGTTGGCGTCGCTCGGGTCCACGTACGCATCGGTCACCGGCAGCTCCGCCAGCACGCCGCGCGCGGTCTGCCAGCTACACGTGCCGTCGTCGGAGTACGCAAGCGTCAGGTTGGCCACCGTGAACAGACGATCGCGCGGCAGCGGCGCGAGCTGGTACAGCGTGCCGTAGGCGTTGCCCTCCGTCTCGCACGACCACAGCCAGGTGGCGCCCGCGTCCGGCGACAGGATGACGCCGAAGTTCGTCGCCATGATGATCTGCCCCGGCCGGTCGGCGGGCGTCAGGATGCTCTGCGAATCGGGAAACGCGCCGTTGGCGTGGACCGCCGCGGGAACGGCGGCGCCGAGCGCGGCGACGCCGAGCATCGCGGCCGCTGTTAGTTGCGACAGGCGGCCCATGCCTGTCAGGTTACATCCAGAAGCGCCCGACGGCGCTCTACGATCGGCCGCGCTTGGGTCGCCCGGTGATGATGCGCGCGCCGTGGCGCGAGACGACGTACGCCCAGATCCAGTTCATGAACACGGACACCCGGTTGCGGAAGCCGACCAGGTACATCAGGTGCAGGAACACCCACGCGAGCCACGCGATGAGGCCCGACAGCTTCAGCGGCCCGATCTGGGCGACGGCGCGCGCGCGGCCGATCGTCGCCATGAACCCCTTGTCGACGAACCGGAACGGCTCGCGCGGCAGCTCGTCGACGTCGGCCAGGATGTTGCGCGCCACCGAGCGCGCCTTCTGCAGCGCCACCGGGCTGGTGCCGGGCAGCGGCGCGCCCGCGCCGGCGGGCGTGAACGCCGCCATGTCGCCGATGACGAACAGCTCGGGGTGCCCGGGGACCGCGCAGTCGGGGCCGACGATGACCCGACCCGCCGCGTCGACCGGGACGCCCAGCCCCGCCCCGAGCGGACTCGGGCGCACGCCCGCGCCCCACAACACGGTGCCGGCGTCGATACGTTCGCCGCCGACCTTCGCGCCGCGCGCGTCGACGTCTTCGACGCGCACGCCGGTGCGGATCTCGACGCGCAGCTCCTCGAGCTGCGCGCGCGCCTTGTCGGACAGCGCCGGCACGAACGGCGTCAGGACGCGGTCGGCCATCTCGACCAGCACGACGCGCACCGCGTGGCGATCCAGCTTCTTGAAATCAACGGCCAGGATGTCGCGTGACAGATCGGCGATCGCGCCCGCCAGCTCGACGCCGGTCGGCCCGCCACCCACGACCACGAACGTCAGCAGCCGCTGCCGCTCCGCCGCATCGGTCGCGCGCTCCGCCGACTCCAGCGCCACCAGCACGCGCCGCCGGATCTCCAGCGCGTCGTCCAGGTCCTTCAGCCCGGGCGCGTGCTCGGCCCACTCGTCGTGGCCAAAGTAGCTGGTGCGCGCGCCCGCCGCCAGGATCAGGTAGTCGTAGGACAGCGTCGTCCCGTCCTCGAGGCGCACGCTGCGCCCCGCGACGTCGACACCGGTCACCTCGCCCAGCAGCACCGATACGTTGCGCCGGTGATGCAGCGCCGCGCGGATCGGATACGCGACGTCGGTCGCCGCCAGCCCCGCCAGCGCCACCTGATACAGCAGCGGCTGGAACAGGAAGTAGTTCAGGCGATCGACGACCGTCACCTCGACGCGGCTCCCCTCGTCGCGAGACCCGAGCACCTTCGCCGCCTCCAGACCGCCAAAGCCGGCACCGACGATCACCACCCGCTTGCGTCCGCTCGGCGTCGTCATCGTCTGGCCGGGCGGAGCATGCCACACCGCCGGGCGCGGTCGAGGTCACAGCCGGTGGTCAAAGCCGGCGCAGCGCGCCGCGCGTCGCCGCGTATCCCGATTCGACGACCCGCCGGTAGGCGTCGCCCAGCTGCATGACCTCCGCCGGCGACACCGCCCCCGCGTCCACGCGCACCTCCAGCACCGGACACGTCATGCTGGCGTCGGTGAAGATGGGCTGGCCGCTGGCGTTGATCGCCAGCAGGTTGGCGTCCGGGAACGCCGCGCACGCGTCCTGCACCGGCGTCGCCGACACGCGATCGGCGCCCGGATCGATCGGCCGCCCCGGCCCGAACGCCAGCGTCGAGAAGATCAGCGGGTTGGCGACGCTGCCGCCGACCGCCGCGGCCAGCGGACCGCTGTCGGCCTTGCGCGCGACGACGCCGGTCGCCGTCCCCTCCTGAAAGAAGGTGACGTAGCGGATCGGCAGCCGTTCGATGGCGGCGCCGTGCACGAAGTCGTCGAGCACGCGCACCATCCGGTCGTGCTCCAGCTTCTCGGTCGCGGCGACACCCAGCACGGCCCCCGCGGCGAACGCCGCCGCCGCCCCGGCCTTGCCGCCGCCGTTCGCCGCCGCGACGCCGCCCGCGATGAGCCCCAGCCCCAGCCCGTTGCGCATCGCCTCTGCCTTGGTCGCGTCCGCGTACGCGCCCGACGAAGCCGCGGAAGCGCGCGTCCAGATCTTCGCCGGGCGCGGTGACGTGCAGGCCGCCGACCAGCGCCCCCATGCTGTTGCCGACGACGCAGTCGATCGGCAGGCGCGCCTCCTTGATCGCCGCGATCGCGCCGATGTGCGCGACACCCGCCGGCCCGGCCACCGACAGCACCAGGCAGGTGCGCCGCGCCGCCGGGTCGAACCGCCGCCCCTGGTGCGCACAGCCGCCGGCGAGCTGCATCGCCACGAGCACGATCGCGAAGCAAAAACGGGTTACCACGCGCGCGATCATATACTCGATGGGTCGACATGCCCCTGCACGGTGACAAGGCACGCGCGCTCGAGGAGCGGCTCGCAAAGCTCGGCGTGCGTGACGAAGATCTCGACGAGAGCTTCATCCACTCCGGTGGCAAGGGCGGCCAGAACGTCAACAAGGTCGCGACCTGCGTCGTGCTCGTGCACCGGCCGACCGGCATCGCGATCAAGTGCCAGCGCGAGCGGACGCAGGGGCTCAACCGGCTGGTCGCGCGCCGCATGCTGGCCGACAAGATCGAGGAGCTGCGCCTCGGCAAGGAGAGCAAGCGCCAGCAGGAGATGGAGCGCGTCCGCCGGCAGAAGCGCCGGCGATCGCGCCGCGCCAAGCAGAGGATGTTGCGCGACAAGCACGCGCAGTCCGACAAGAAGGCCGGCCGCGCCCCCGTCCGCGACGATCACTAAGTGGGCGACGACGCCGCGCGCGCGGCCGTTTCTACGACGCGCTCGCGCCGATCTACGACGAGTGGCAGGCGTCGACCGGGATGGTGTCGTTCTCGGCCGTCGCCGCGGACAAGCTCATCGACGTGCTCGCGGACGAGCGGCGGCGGCGCAAGCAGGCGGGCGTGACCGATCGGGGCGCGTTCCTGGACCTCGGCTGCGGCACGGGAACCATGCTGCTCGACGTGCGCGACGCGCTGCCGTCGTCGTGGCGGCTGGCCGGCGCCGACGCGAGCGCCGGGATGTTGCGGATGGCGCGCCGGAAGCGCGGCGCCAACCGGATCGTCTGGGCGCGCGCCACGGTCGACCAGCCGCTGCCGTTCGGGCGGGCGTTCGACGCGTGCGGCGCGTTCTACGACGCCGTCAATCACCTGCCCGACGACGGCGCGCTGACGCGGGCGTTCGCCGCGATCTCTGCCGTGCTGCGCCCCGGCGGCCTGCTGGTCTTCGACGTCACCACCCTGCTCGGGTTCCGGCAGTGGTGGCGTGGGACCAGCAACTACCGCGGCCGGCACTGGCAGATGCGCATCACCACCGACTTCGACGAGGCGACGCGAACCGCGACCGCGGACACCACCATCGTCCACGCCGGCACCACCGTCAGCCACACCATGGCCGAGCGCTGCTTCGACGAAGGACAGATCGCCGGCGCGCTGGCGGCGGCCGGGCTGGACATCGAGTCGCGCGAGGCGTGGGCGCCATTCGCCGACGAGATCGCCGGCAAGACCTGGTGGCAGGCGCGCGCGAGGGGTGGCCCAACCTAGAATCATGCCCTGGCGGCCAAATCGACAGGCTGGACCGCCAAGGCGCCGTGAGCAGCGCGTCATCACGACAAAACAGACACAGCCGCGTGGATTTCACCCAAGAAACCCTGGACGGATGAGGCAAACCGCCGTAGGTTTGCCACCCTTCATCCTGAAAGCGAGGTTTCCACCGTGTCTTCCTCATCCGCGCCCCGATCGCTGACCACCGTGCCCGCCCCCGCCGACACCAAGCCGGCCGCCGCCCCGCCCGTCCCCGTCAAGGCGCAGACCGGCGCCGAGGCGCTGATCCGCTGCCTGGAGCGCGAAGGGGTCGAGTACATCTTCGGGCTGTCCGGCGGCGCCGCGATGCCGATCTTCGACGCGCTCGTCGACTCGAAGATCAAGCTGATCCTGGTCCGCCACGAACAGGGCGCCACGCACATGGCCGACGGCTACGCGCGTTCGACCGGCAAGCCGGGCGTCGTGCTGGTGACGTCGGGCCCGGGCGCGACCAACACGGTCACCGGCCTGCTGACCGCGCTGATGGATTCGTGTCCGATGATCGTGCTCACCGGCCAGACCATCTCGCCGATGCTGGGCAAGGACGCGTTCCAGGAAGCGGACGTCACCGGCATCACCTACCCGGTGGTGAAGCACTCGTACCTGGTCAAGAACCCGAACGACATCCCGCGCGTCACGCGCGAGGCGTTCCACCTGGCGACGACCGGCCGCCCCGGCCCGGTGCTGATCGATCTGCCCAAGGACGTGACCAGCGCGCCGTGCACGGCGACGCCCGTGGACAAGGTGAGCCTGCCCGGCTACCACGTCCCCGGCCACCCGGAGCCCGACCTGGTGAAGAAGACGGCGGCGCTGCTCGCCCGGAGCCGCAAGCCGGTGCTGTACGTCGGCCACGGCGCGGTGATCTCGGGCGCCGGCCCGGCGATCATGAAGCTCGCCGAAAAACTTCAAGCCCCCATCGTCAACACGCTCTTGGGCAAGGGGGCGTGCCCGGAGGACAACCCGCTGCACCAGGGCATGCTGGGCATGCACGGCACCGCCTACGCCAACAAGACGGTCACCAACTGTGACCTCATCATGGCGATCGGCGCGCGCTGGGACGACCGCATCACCGGCAAGCTCAGCGAGTTCTGCGTGGGCGCGACCAAGATCCACATCGACATCGACGTCGCCGAGTTCAACAAGATCGTGCGCCCCGACGTGTCGATGGCCGCCGACGCGCGGCTGGCGATCGAAGACCTGCTGCCGCTGGTCGACAAGCTGGACACCGACGCCTGGCTCAAGGAGATCGGCGACTGGCGCAAGCAGTTCCCGCTCAAGTACTCGAAGCGCGGTGGCCTCAGGGCGCAACACGTGCTCGACCGGCTGGACGCGCTCGGCGGCCGCGACGCCATCCTGACGACGGACGTCGGCCAGCACCAGATGTGGGCGGCGCAGTTCTGCCGCACGACCAAGAACCGCCACTGGCTGTCGTCGGGCGGCGCCGGGACGATGGGCTACGGCTTCCCGGCGGCGATCGGCGCGCAGTTCGCCAACCCGGGCAAGAAGGTGTGGTGCATCGTCGGCGACGGCGGCTTCCAGATGACGCTGTGCGAGCTGGCGACGGCGGCGCTGCACAAGCTGCCGGTCAAGATCCTGATCATCAACAACGCCTACCTGGGCATGGTGCGCCAGTGGCAGGAGCTGTTCTTCGACAACCGGCTGTCGGGCGTCGACCTGGAAGGCAACCCGGACTTCGTCAAGCTGGCGGGCGCGTACGGCATCAAGGGCTGGCGCATCAAGCGGCCGGCCGAGGTCGACCGCGTGCTCAAGGCGGCGATGGAGTGGAACGAGGGCCCGTGCCTCATCGACGCCGAGGTGATCAAGGAGGACAACGTCTTCCCGATGATCCCGGCGGGCGCTGCGCTGCGCGACATGATCATCGAACGGCCGAAGCAGAAGATGGCCAAGCCCGAAGGGAGCACCTAGTCATGTCGGCGCGCAGCGGCAACAGTGGCGACGCCCGACTCACCGGCGGCGCCCCTGCACACCATCTCCATCCTGGTGCGCAACAAGCCCGGCGTGCTCGTGCGCATCGCGCTCGTGTTCGCGCGGCGTGGCTACAACATCGAGAGCCTGGTCGTCAGCACCGACGTCGCCAACGGCGACTTCTCGCGCATGACGATCACCTGCAGCGGCCAGCCCGAGACGCTGGAGCAGATCATCAAGCAGGTGACCAAGCTGATCGACGTCGTGCACGCCTTCGACCACACCGGCCAGGCGGTGTACGAGACCGAGGTCGGCCTGGTGAAGCTGAAGTGCGCGATCACCGAGCGGACGGAGATCCTGCAGATCGCCGAGCTGTACAGCGCCAAGGTCGTCGACTACGGCGTCGACTCGCTGATCGTCCGCATCGTGGGCGCCAAGGAGAAGCTGGACGTCTTCCTGGACCTGCTGCGCACGTATCAGATCGTCGAGCTGGTGCGGTCGGGCAAGATCATCATGACCCGCGGCCTGGCGACGACGTAGACACCGGGCCTCGCGGGCACGACATCGCCATGACCGCGTCACCAGACGACGTCATGGCGATGGTGTTCTTCGCGCGCGTCGTCGAGCAGCGATCGTTCACCGCTGCGGCGGCGAAGCTGGGCGTGTCGAAGTCGGTGGTCAGCGCGCGCATCGCCGCGTTCGAACGGCGGCTGCGCGCGCCGCTGCTGCACCGGACGACGCGCAAGCTGTCGCTGACGCGCGAGGGGCTGGCGCTGTACGAGCGCTGCGCGCGCGTCGCGGCGGCCGCCGACGAGGCCGCTGCCGCCGCGGATCGCACGGGTGACACGCCACACGGCGTGCTGCGCGTCGACGCGCCGATCGTCTTTGCACAGGAGCGACTGGCCGCGCCGGTGGCGAAGTACCTCGAGCGTCATCCGCAGGTCCGGGTCGCGCTGACCATGAACGATCGAATGATCGATCTCGTCGACGAAGGCGTCGACGTCGCGATCCGCATCACCTACCGGCTGGCAGGCGCGGGCCTGGTGGCGCGCAAGCTCGGCACCGATCGCACCGTGCTGTGCGCGTCGCCCGCCTACCTGGCGCGCAAGGGAAAGCCGGAGGCGCCGGCGGACCTCGTGCATCACGATTGCCTGCTGTACTCGCTGCTGAAGGAGGCCGCCGAGTGGCGCTTCCGCGCCGGCAAGCGCATCGTCAGCGTCCCGATCGAGGGGCGGTTCTCGGCGGCCAGCGGCGCCGTGCTGCGCGGCGCCGCGCTGGCCGGGATGGGCCTGGCGGTGTTGCCCCGCTTCATGGTCGCCGCCGATCTGGACGCCGGCCGCCTGCGCCCGGTGATCGACAGCTTCGAAGGTGTCGCGCTGGGGATCTACGCCGTGTACCCCCAGCCCCAGGGCGGGCGGCCGTCGCCCAAGGTGCGCGCGTTCGTGGACCTACTGGCGGCCCACTTCCGCGCGCACCCGCTGTGACAACACGCGATCGAGCGACAGCGCCCCGCTCCCCTTGATCACGACCACCGCCGCCAGCGCGATCACGACCAGGTGGTACTCGAAGCCCTCGGTCCCCGCCGGCAGCTTGCCGAACCAGTTCATGAAGAACCCGGCCGGCGCGTGCGTCATGATCGCGCCCGCCATGATGCCGATGATGCCGAGCGCCGCGGCGCGCCCGCCCAGCCCCGCGATGAGCAGGAACGGCGCGACCAGCTCGGTGACGATGGCGAGCGCCGCGAGCGGCGCCGGGAATCCCGGCGGTGCCGGTCATCCAGCCGAACGTCCGCCGAGAAGCCGTAGCCGCCGAACGAGCCCAGCGCGTGCTGCATGCCGTGCGGCAACATGATGAGCCCCAGCGCGACACGGGCCACGGTGGCCGACGCGTCGCTGGGCGTGGCGATCGCCCGGTCGAGCGCCCGCGCCACCGGCGCCCGCCGTGCCCGCGCCGGTGCGAAGCCGAGTCCTGAATGCGTCTGATCGATTGTGGTCATGTGAAGTCTCCTCTCACCGACCAAGCTAGCCAGACAGGCGCCCCGCGATTAGCCGCCCAGACGCGACGACACTGTTCTGCATTGCGAACAATCCTCGCCCCCGCGCGCCGCGTTCGCGCCCCGCGATTCGCAGGTATCATGGACGGCAACGATGAGGGGCTGCGACGGGAGGGGGACGCTGCTGGCGCTCGTGACAGCCGCGGCCATGAGCGGCGGTTGCGTGGGGAGGGGCGAGGGCGTGCCCACGTGGGCGATGCACGTCCGGCCCGCGCCGGTCGACCACGCGTCGACCGCCGAGCAGGTCGCCGACCGCGTGGCGCGCGAGCTGGCGTCCCCGGAGCTGGCGCCCGGGCACGTGCCGGCGGAGCAACTCGCGCTCATCGCCATCCGCGAGATCGAGCAGCGGCAGCTCGCCGACGCCGGGCTGTGGCTGTCGATCGCCGACTATCGCTACTTCCAGCAGGCCGTGCTCGCGCGCAACAAGGGTATCGCGCAGGCCGGCGACCTGCCCGCCGACGTCAATCACAACCAGTTCCTCAAGCTGGTCGTCGCCGAGATCCGGCTCTACGGCGAGCTCGGCTTCGACGACGAGCTCGAGACGATCAACGCGAGGCTGTGGGGTCGCAGCGAGACCGAGGTCGCGGTGCAGGAGCAGCTCATGGACCTGGGCAAGACGGCCGCCGTCGATCGCGTGTCGCTGCGCGACGCCATCGCCGAGCTGCGGCCCGCCGCCGCCACCGCCGCCACGACGACCCGCTATCCCAAGCTGGCCGAGGCGTTCCGCCGCCGGCTGACGGACGACTTCGGCAAGGATCCCAAGACGTGGGCGGCCGCGTATTACCTGGCGCAGACGCCCGTCGCGGCGCTGCGCAAGGACGCCGTCAGGATGGCGTCCCGCCCCTTCCTCCCGCGCGTGTGCAGCGCCATCGCCAGCTCGTTCCCGCTGCAGCGCCAGGCGGTCGTCGACGCCCTCGCCCATCGCCGCCCGGAGGTCCGCGCCAACGCCGCCGCGACGCTGGGGATGGCGCCGACGCAGGAGACGCGCGCCCTCGTCGAGGCCCGCCTGCCGGTCGAGACCGACGCGCAGGTCAAGCTGGTGCTCGCGTTTTCGCTGTTTCACCACGGCGTCACCGAACACCTCGCGACCCTGACGGGCGCGCTCGCCGTGTGCAAGCCCGCGACGTGCGTGCTCCCCGCCTCGCTCGTCGACTGGCTGCCGCTGCAGACCAAGGCGGAGCTCGACCAGGCGCCGCTGGCGCGCATCGTCGCCGACACCCGCATCGACGTGATGGCGCGCCTGTTCGCCGCCGCGGCGCTGCGCGACATCGGCAACGTCAAGCCGCTGGAGCCGGCGTCGGTCGAGGCGCTGATCGTCGCCGCGCGCACCAAGGGCACGGACGAGCGGCTGCGTGACATCGCCACCGCGGCGGTCGAGAACGCCGACAGCCTGTCGCGCGCCGACGTCGTCGCGCGGCTGAAGTCGCGCAGCTCGGAGGCATCCGCGCGCAACGACGTCCTGTTCCCGGGACCGCTGCTGGCGCGGCTGGCCAAGGTGTCGACCGCCGCCGATCTGCCGCTGCTGCGGCAGACGATGGAGCGCTTCGGCGAGCACGACAGCCCGGAGGCGCACTACGCCGTGGACGCCGCGCTGAACATCCCCGGCGAGGCGCCGCTCGCCTATCTCGGCAACTGGTTCATTCGCTATCCGCGCCTGCAGACGCACATCGGCCTGGCGCTCGCGACCCGCGACGAATATCCGCGCGCCAAGCTCGACAGGCTGATGGCGCACGGCAACGCGCGCACGCGGATCGTCGTGAAGCTGACCAGACAGGACCCCGACGCGGGGCCCACCTTGCTCGCCTACCTGCAGCGCGGCGACATCGACGAGCGGTTCCAGGCGTCGTCGGTGGCGTGGCTGGCCGGCCAGGTCGGCGCCGAAGCCACGCTGCGCGCGTTGCTCACCTACCGGGATGCCCGCTTCTACCCGCACGACGCGCTGGTGCGCTACGCCGCGATGATGTCGCTGGTGCGCATCGCGCTCATCAACTCCAGGCCCCAGGTCCCCGCCGCCGAGACCGATGCGCCGCCGCCACCACAGCCGGCGCCTGCAACGGCGCCGTCACCGACATCCGCGCCCTGACGCTGCCGGCGCTCAGCGCGCGGGGCGGTTGCGCCGCGGCGGCGCCAGCCCCGGCCACGCGTGATCGATCGCCTTGCGCACCAGCGCCTCGTTGCCGGTCAGCGCCAGCACCGCGTTGGCCTTGCACGTCGCGAACAGCTCGTTGACCCGCGCCGCCTTCAAGCCGGCGACGTCGGGGAACAGCCGCTCCTTCGCCAGCGCCTCCGGCTCGCTGGTCCACAGCTTCGCGAGCTCGAACGCGAGGGCGTGCGCGTTGCCGTGGACCATCGCCAGGCTCCCGGCGTAGCGCCAGCGCGCGACGTTGAGCTCGCCGGCGTCGAAGCCATCTCGCCCCCAGCGTTGCCAGTTGCCGCGAATGGCCGCCAGCGAACGCGCCAGCGTCTCCTGCCCGACGTATGTGTTCGCCACCATCAACGTCGTGCCGCCACGCAGGCGATCGAACGCCACGTTGACGCCGTAGCTGTCGCCGTCGTCGACGCGCAGGGCAGCGTCCAGGCGCGCTTCGATGGCGTTTGTCAGCAGCTCGTAGTGACCGCGATCGGCGGCGGCCATCGTCGGCAACAGGCAGCCGAGCCGGACCTCCGTCAGCGTGCCGGGCCGCCCGGTGACGATCGTGGCTGGCGCCGGCGCCTGCCCGTCTTTCCCCTGGCCCTGGCCCGAACGGGGCACGGCCGCCGCCAGGCCGGGCAGGTCCGTGACCCAGTCGGGCGTCTTGAGCTGGCGCGCGAGCACCGTCGCCGCGCGCTCGACGGTGTCGGGGTGGACGTCGCCGACGACGATCAGCGCCGCGTTGCGCAGCGTGTGCACCCGTCCCAGCCAGGCGTCGATGTCCGACCGCGTGAGCTTGTCGACGTCCTCGACGCTCACCGTGCGCGCCAGCGGATGATCGCCGAACAGCGCCCGCCAGAACTCGCGGTCGGCCTTGCGCGACAGATCGTCCTCCGCCGCCAGCGCCGGCGCCAGCAGGCGCGCGATCCCCTCGCGCGACGGCCACTCCTTGACGGGCGCCGTCGCCTTGGCGAACAGCAACGCCAGCGATTCGGGCAGGCGATCGGCCGGAAACTGCACGCTGTCGAACGACATGTCGCGCGTGGCGCCGCGCCCGGGCAGGATGTGCAGCTTCATCGCCTGCATCGCATCGGGGCGGACGCGCACGGCCATCTCGACCAGCAGCGGCGGCTCGGCGTCGGCGGCGCCGCCGCGAAACGCGAGCCACGCCACCACCGCCGCCGATCGCCGGCGCACGGTGACGACGGTCAGCCCGCTCGCCAGCTTCTTCGCGCTGACCGCGTCGCGCACGGGCAGCAGATCGCGCAGCTCGCCCGGATTCCAGCCGCCGGCGCCGGCGACCAGCTCGCGGGGCGCGGCGCCGCCCGCGTCGCCCGCGGGGCGGTGGGCGGCGGCGGTGGCCAGCTGCGCCTCCGGCGACGCGGCCGCCCCCGGGGTGAACATCACGGCGCGCGCCCGTTCCCGGGTCAGGTGCCGGAACGCCAGCTCGGCGATCCGCGACGACTCGACGGACTGCAACGCGGTCGCGACGTCAGACCTGGGCTGCGGCCGCTCGCCCAGCCCCGCCAGCAGCGCCTCCTCGATCGCGCGCGGCAGCTGCGGCGGCTCGTCCAGCGCTTGCTGCGCCTCGTAAATGGTCTTGAGCTGGCCGATCACGTCGCGCTGCGCGGCCTCGCGGGCCCAGATGCTGCTCACGCGCGCGACCAGCACGCGCGCGACGCGATCGGGATCGGCGCCGTCGGCGAGCAACGCACGCACGAACAGCACGCTGGCGTCGACGCCCGGGTAGAGCGTGGTCTCGACGTGGCGGATCTTCGGCTCCTCCTGCAGGAGCTGATCGGACCAGACGTCCTGCCGCACCCAGCGCGCCAGCAGCTCCTGGCCGGGCGCCCCCGCCCCGTACGCGCCCGGCAGCGCCCAGCCGATCCACAGCTCGGGCGTCGGCATCGGCGACGTCCGGCGCTCGACGCGCGCCACTGGCACCTGGGTCGCCGCCGCCTGCGTCGCCGCAGCCGTCTGTGTCGCGGCCGTCGCGGGCGCGACAGCCGCTGCCGGCGCAGCGGGCTTCGCCGCGGTCGCGCGCGCGACGGGGTGGCTGGCGTCGCCGCGCAGCTCCGGCGGCAGCTTGTCGGCGATCGCGTCCAGCGACGTCAGGCCCGGAGGCGCCGTCACCAGCAGCGTCATCCGTTCGGGACGAAAGGTCTGGGCGGCGTAGGCGCGGGCCTGCGCCAGCGTGAGCTTGCGGCGGCTGCCGTCGGTCCCCGCGGTCGGACGCGCGTAGCGGTGCGACGGCGGAAACAGCGCGGGCATCAGCGCGTGAATCGCCCACGCCCCGCGGCGTGGATCCTCGCGCAGCAGGATCTCGTTGCCGACGATGCGGCGCTCGCGCACGAACGCGTCTTCGTCGACGCCGACCAGCGGACGGACCAGCCGGGACGTCGCCAGCGTCAGCAACGCATCCAGCCGCGCCGTCGGCCCCAGCTCATAGAAGATGAGGCAGTCGTGCGTCGTGTGGGCATTGCTCGCCACCGCCCCGAGGCGCGTCAGCCGGTCGCGCCGGTTGCCGCTCGGCTCGCCCGCCCCCGCGCCCGGGGTCGCCGGATCCACGGCGCGGTAGGCCAGGTGCTCGACCAGGTGTGCCAGCCCCTCGGCGCCCACCGGATCCGCGCTCGAGCCGCCGGTGACGATGCTGACCGCGCCGGCGGCGGTCGCGTGCGGGTCTTCATCCAGCAGCAGGCGCATCCCGCTCGGCAGCACCAGGTGGAGCAAGCGCGGGTGCGCCAGCGTGATCGCCGGCCGCGCGACGGCGCCTGCCGGAGCGCCACGGGCGACGCGCCCAGCCCGCGGCGGAGAAGGAGACTCCGGGGCGACGGGATGGAGGCAGCCACCCGCCATCACGACCGCGACCGCCGCGAGCCCCCCCACCCTCGACCAGGAACCCACACGCGCGTCAGACAAGCGAAAGCAGCGTATCACGACCACTCTCGCCTCCATTTCGCCACGAACGTCGCCGCCGCGCGTGGCGCCGACGCGTCAAATCCCGCGCCGCCCGCTTCAGCTCACATCAGGCTCCCCCGATGTCAGGTTCGACAAATGTCAGCGCGATTTGCGTGGGCGAAACTGTTCCTGTCCCTGGCAGGTGCGGTGAGCCTTTGCGCCGGCGCGTGCGCCAGCCGGAAACCACCCGCCCCGGTGACGCCGCGGGCGGCCGCGCCCGCCCAGCAGCCGAAGAAGCTCGCGTGGCTGCCGGTCGACATGTTCGATGCGCCCGACGTCGCCCGGACGATCAACGACCACCTCGGGCGGCTCAAGCTCCCCGGCACGGGCGACAGCGTGAAGGCCGCCGTCAGCCTGGAGATGGCTCAGCTGGCCATCGAGTGCACGGAGCAGACCCCCGCCTGTTATCGCGCCGTCGGCAAATCGCTGGGCGCCGATCAGATGGTGTGGGGCGAGCTGCGCCGCGGTCCCACGCCCAAGAAATCCATCCGTGTCACGCTGGCGCTGTTCGACGTACGGGCGGGAACGCCGCCGAAGCGGGTGGAGAAGACCTTCGACGACCCGCAGGCCGCGCGAGCCGGGGTCGCGGAGCTGGTCGACCACGCATTCATGTCCGGGAGTGACACGCCGTGAGCGCGCGTCCTTGCCCGCGCTGCCAGCGGCAGTTGCCCGAGGCGACGTTGCGCGCGCTGCCTGAGGGGACGACGTGCCCGTTCTGCGCCGCGCCGCTCAAGTGGACACCGCGACGACCGCCGGCCGCCGGGCAACCGGTAGAGCGGGCCAACGCCCGCGCTCAGGCCAGCCCGCCGCCACCACCCGCGGCACCGTCACCATCGACGATGAAGACGCCGCCGCCGTCGGCGGACGAAGGCGGATACGCCGGGTTGCAGGTCGACGACGTCACGCCGCCGCCCGTCGCGATACCGCCGCTGGCGCCGCCAATCGCTGCGCCGTCACCACTGGCCGCCCCCGCCGAGGCATCCGGCCGCACCCGAAGGCTCATGCTGATGGGATCGGGGGCCGCGCTGTCGCTGGCGGTCGGGCTGATGCTCGTGCTCAGAGCGCCGGGTGGCGCGACCGCCGTCGCGTCGGTCGCCACACCCGTGACGCCGTCGGCGCCGACGACCGAGCCACTGGCGCCGGCGACGCCGGAGGTGGCGCCCGCCGAAGCGCCGCCTGCCGCCGCCGATTCGGGCAAGACCGACCGCGTGGCCAAGCGGCGGGCGGGACCGGCGAAGCGCAAGGCGTCCGTCGCCCACCACGGCAAGCGCCAGCTCAAGCGCGAAGCGCGCGTGGCCAAGGCCGACCGCAAGCAGCGCACGCTGGCCGCCAAGCGCACCACGACCCCCACCGCCCCCGCCGAGCGCGGCGACCCACGCCCCCCTTACGAACGCGGCAACGCCTTGCTGTTCGCGGGCGACGCGACGGGCGCCATCGCCGCCTACCGCGATGCGGTCAACGACGCGCCGACGGACCCCATCGGCTACCGCGGCCTTGGCCTGGCCTACGAGCAGAAGGGTGAGACCGCGTCGGCGATCCGCGCGCTGCACAAATATCTGAAGCTGGCCCCGCGCGCCGCCGACCGGGCCATCATCTCGCGCCGCATCGACCGGCTGAGCAAGAACGCCGGCGCCAAGTAGCGGCGCCGCCGCGCGCCGCCGACCGCGGCCTCTGCTTCAGTTCCCAGGTCGACAACGTCCACGCGTCGCTGATTCAAGCGCGTGCGCCGAGCTGTCGAATCATGTAGTGGACCGTGGCGTACGCGTTTTTTCGTCACCGTCACAAGCTCAAGAGCTCGTTGCTTTGGCCGCTGGCGCAGTTTGCCGCCGGCATCGGCGCGCTGGCCGGCGCACCCCGCGCCGACGCGGCCGAGGCCGCCGCCACGTCGCGCTCCCGACTGCGCCGCTCGCTCGGCGCGTGCACCGCCGAGGGCCTGGTCGCGGAAGTGGTCAGCGCCTGCGCGGGCGGCGCCATCCTCACCGGGTGGGCGATTCACCTGCAGGCCAGCGCCCTGCTCACCGGCCTCGTCGTCGCGCTGCCGCAGATGGCCCAGCTGTTCCAGCTCCCCGCCGCCTGGAGCACCGCGCTCCTCGGCCGTCGCCGCGCCGCCGTCGCGCTGGTGGCGGTGTCGCGCCAGGTGATGCTGCCGCTGGCGGTCATGCCGCTGTTCGCGCCTTCGCAGTCCACCGGGCAGGCCGTCTTGCTCGCGGTGGCGGCGCTGTCGGCGGTGCTGGGCGTGCTCGGCAACAACGCGTGGGTGTCGTGGATGGGCGACCTCGTGCCACGGCGGATCCGCGGCCGCTACTTCGGGCGGCGCATCGCGCTGTGCACGATCGCGGGCGCGACCGCGTCGGCGGGCGTCGGGCTGGCGCTGGACTGGGCGCGGCCGCACGGCGCGACGGGCGCGATGCTGGCCGGCGCTGCAGCTGCTCGCGTCGGTGGCCGGCGTCGTGACGACCGTGCTGATGCTGCGCCAGCACGACCCGGGGCGCGGCGCCGCCGGCAGACCCGCCCTGTCGCTCGCCGCCGCGCTGCAGCCGTTTCGCGATCGGTCGGCGCGCGGCCTGCTGGTCTACGTCCTCGCGTGGAACCTCGCGGTCGGCCTGGCGGGCAGCTTCTTCGCCCTCTACATGCTGCAGAACCTGCGCATGGGGTTCACGCTGGTCGCGCTGCACGGCATCGGCCTGGCGGCGGCGCGCGTGCTGACGGCGCCGCTGTGGGGACGCGTGATCGATCGGCTCGGCGCGCGTCCGGTGCTGGTCGCGTGCGCGTTCGGCATCAGCGCCATCCCGCTGTGCTGGCTGTTCCCGACGCCGACGTTCCTGTGGCCGTTGCTCATCGACGCCGTGCTCGCGGGCGTGTTGTGGGGCGGACACAACCTCGCCATGTTCGTGGCGCCGATGACCGTCACGCCCGAGCGCGGGCGGCCGTTCTACGTCGCCGCCATCGCGGTGACCGGCGGCCTCGCCTTCACGATCGCCACCGCGTGCGGCGGCATCCTGGCCCAGACGCTGCCCCGCGAGCTGATCGTGCTGGGCCAGCCGGTCCACAACCTGCAACTGCTGTTCATCGCGTCGGCGCTGCTTCGCTTCGTCGCCGCGTTCGGCGCGCTGCGCATCCACGAGCCAGCGGCCGCCGGCGTCAGCGCCGTGTTGCCGCACGTGCTCGCGCTCACCCGCCGGCGCGCGACGGCGGCGACGCGGGGCGCCCCGCCGCGGGATCCTGACTCGGTCGCCGCCTGATGCCGATCGCCGACACGCCGCCGCCGATCGCCAGCAGCGCCGCCATCGACACCATCGCGACGCCGAACGCCCGCACCGACGCCTGCTTCGCGTCGGCCGTCAGCGCGTGAGCTTCGGTGGCCACGGCGGCCGCGCTGGCCGCGCTGGCAACGATCGCGCCGATCGCCGCCACCGCCAGCAGCCCGGCGACGCGCGCGACCGCGTTGTTGATCGCGGAGCCGACGCCCGCGTGACGTTCATCGACGCCGCCCAGCACGGCGGCGGTCAGCGGCGCGACGGTGGTCGATAGCCCGAGGCCCAGCAGCGTCACGCCCGGCAGCAAGTCACGCGCATAGACGATGTCGGCGTCCAGCGTCGCCAGCAACGCCAGCCCGGCCGCCGCCAGCAGCGGCCCGGCTGTCATGAACCAGCGAGGCCCCCACCGCCCCGCCAGCCGCCCGGCGACCGGCGACAGCACGAACATCAACAAGGTCAGCGGCATCAGCGCCAGCCCGGCCGCCGTCGCCGAATAGCCCGCGACCTGCTGCAGGAACACCGTGATCAGGAACGTCGAGCCACCCAGCCCGGCGTAGATCGCAACGGTCGCGGCGTTGCCGGCCGCGAAGTTCCGGTTGCGGAACAGCGCGAAGTCCAGCATCGGCTGCCGCGCGCGCCGCTCCCACACGACGAACGCCACGGACGCCAGCGCGCCGCCCACCAGCGGCAGATAGATCGCGGGCGCGTGCCAGCCGCGCCGCGGTTGCTCGATGAGCGCGAAGATCACGCCGCCCAGGCCCAGCACACACGTCAGGGCCCCCAGCCAGTCGACGCTGGCGTCACCTCCGCGCGCCCGCTCCGGCGCGATGCGCGCCAGGATGACCAGCGTCGCCGCGACGGGCACGACGTTGATCGCGAAGATCCACCGCCACGACGCCGCGTCGACCAGCGCGCCGCCCAGCAACGGCCCCGCGATGAACGACACGCCCGTCCACGCGGTCCACGATCCGATCGCCTTCGCCTGCGCCGCGCCCGAGAAGTTGCCGACGATCATCGCCAGCGAGCTCGGCACCAGCAACGCGCCGGCGATCCCCTGCAGCCCGCGCGCGACGATCAGCACCGGCGCCGTCGGCGCGAACGCGCACGCCAGCGACGTGACCGCAAATCCGATCAGGCCGGCGGCGAACACGCGCTTGCGACCGAACAGATCCGACAGCGACCCGGCGAGCAGGATCAGGGATCCCAACGACAGCAGATACGCGTCGACGATCCATTGCTGCGTCGCGATGCCGCCGCCCAGCTCCGCCTGCATCGCCGGCAGCGCGACGTTCACGACCGAGCCATCGAGAAACGCGACGAACGAGCCCAGGATGCTCGCCAGCAGGACCCGTCGCTGATTTCCGGTCATCGCCACACCGACGACAGTAAGCCTTCGCCTGTCGTCGGGAAACGACCGATCTCCGTCGGTGCGAGCTTGCCCCTCAGCAGGGCGCGCACTAACCTCGCGACACGCGAGGCGCCGTTTGTCAGCAGACAACCCCCGCAACCAAGAACGCCCCACCCGCTGGAACGAAGGAGGCGGCGAAGCCGGGGCGTTGATCCGTTCGATCGACTGGGCGGCGACGCCGCTAGGCCCGACCAGCGGCTGGCCCAACGGCCTCAAGATGGTGATCGGCATCCTGCTTCACTCGCGTCACCCGATGTTCCTCTGGTGGGGCCCCGAGTTGATCCAGTTCTACAACGACGCCTACATGCCCAGCTTCGGCAAGGGGAAACACCCAGCGGCGATGGGACAGGCTGGCCGCGACTGCTGGCAAGAGATCTGGCCGATCATCGGGCCGCAGATCGACGACGTCATGACACACGGCAAGTCGACATGGAACGAAGACCACCTGGTGCCGATCTTTCGTAACGGCCGGATCGAGGAGGTGTACTGGACCTACGGGTACTCCCCTGTCATCGGCGACAACGGTGACGTCGACGGCACGCTGGTCGTCTGCACCGAGACCACGGCCCGCGTCGTCGCGCAGCGCCGACTCGAGACAGCGCGCGCGTTGCTCGAGGGGACCGCCGCGGCTGGTGATCGACCGGCGCTGGTGCGCAGCGCCGCCGACGTGCTCGCGGGCGCGAGCAGCGACATCCCGTTCGCGCTGCTGTTCACGGTCGGCGGTTCGGAGCGAGCGCTGCACCTGGCGGAAGCCGTGGGCATGTCGCGCGACGACGTCGCGACGCGCTTCGGCGCGACGTTCGTAGCCGAGTTGCCCGGGCTCGCCGTCCGCGGCGACCCGCCGGGTGTGGTGCATCAACTACCACCGGGGCTGCCCGGCGGGCCGTGGCCCGAACATCCGACCGCGGCGTTCGTGACGCCGCTGTGCAAGACGCCGGACGACGTGCCCAACGGCTTCGTCGTCTTCGGGCTCAGCCCCCGCCTGCCGTTCAACGACGCCTACCGGGGTTTTCTGACCCAGCTCGCCGCGCACATCTGCACCGCGCAGGTCCGCATCGACGCGCAGCGCGTGCGCGCTGGGCTGCTGTCCGAGCTGGAGTCCGCCAACCGGGCGAAAGACGAGTTCCTCGCCATGCTGGGTCACGAGCTGCGCAACCCGCTGTCACCGATCGTCACCGCGCTGGAGCTGATGAAGCTGCATCGCGACGGCGGCGACAGCGAGCGCAGCGTCATCGAACGCCAGGTGGAGCACCTGGTTCGACTGGTCGACGATCTGCTCGACGTCTCGAAGATCACGCGCGGCAAGATCGAGCTCAAGCGTGAGGTGGTCGAGCTGGCGGAGGTGGTGAACAACGCCGTCCACATGGCCAGCGTGCTGCTGGAACAGCGCAACCACGAGCTGATCGTCGACGTGCCGCGTGTCGGTCTGGCGTGGGAAGGCGACCCGGTCCGACTGGCGCAGGTCCTGGCCAACCTGCTGACCAACGCCGCGCGCTATACGCCGCACGGCGGCCGCATCCAGCTCGCGGCGCTGCGCGACGCCGATCAGGTCACCATCCGCGTCAGCGACAACGGCGTCGGCATCGCGCCCGACATGTTGCCGCGCATCTTCGAGCTGTTCGTGCAGGGGCAGCGCAGCCTGGATCGCGCCGAGGGGGGGCTTGGCCTGGGCCTGACGCTGGCCAAGTCGCTGGTCACGCTGCACGGCGGAACCATCGGCGCCGCCAGCGACGGGCTGGGCAAGGGGACCACGTTCACGATCCGGCTACCGGCGCCGTCGCCCGCGGTCGTGGCGGGCAAGCGGCTTCCGGCGCCTGCCAGCAAACCACGGGCGACGCGCGGCAAGCGCGTGCTGGTCGTCGACGACAACGTCGATGCGGCCGAGATGCTCGGCGAGCTGCTCGAGGAGAGCGGTCACGAAGTGCTGCTGGCAAACGACCCGATCGCGGCGCTCAAGTCGATCGAGGAGCAGAACCCCGACGTGGCGGTGGTCGACATCGGCCTGCCGGTCATGGACGGCTACCAGCTCGCGGAACGGATTCGTCAGAGCATGCCCGGACGCGACTGCCGGCTGGTCGCGCTTTCCGGATATGGCCAGGAGCACGACTTCGCCCGCAGCAAGCAAGCCGGCTTCGTGGAACATCTGGTCAAGCCGGTCGATCTCGCGACGCTGTTACGCGTGGTCGACGCGTAAGGCTCCGCCTCTCGCTACCCCACCTGAGGCGAAGTCAGCACACCAGCGGCGTGTGAATTAGGGCCACGTGCGTAGCGTCTTGTGCGCGCGATCACTCACGTGCCTCACGCGCGCGTGCGCGCGCAGCGTGGTGTCGCGGTGATCTTGCGGTTGAGTTACCGCGATCACGAAACGCGCGCGCTGGCGTGCGAATTGCGAGAGCGCCTGCGGCCGAAAGGAACCACAACAACATGAAGCTCGACCGCACCACCACCGCCCTTCACGTCCGCGCCCTCGCCGCCTGCGCGCTGATCGGATTCACCGCGCTTGCTGGCTGCATGGCCTCGCCCGATGACGACTGCGCCTACGACCCGAACTGCGGTCATTCGTATTCGGGTGCTGGCACCGGCCAGCGGGGCAAGGGAGCGCAGAGCGGGCGCGGCGGTGCGCCGGGCGGCTTTGCGGGCGTCGCGGGGCCGGCCGGCGCCGCCGGCGCATCCGGCAAGGGAGGCAAGGGTGGCGCGACGGCCGGCTGGGGCGGGTACGGATATGCGGGGACCACGGGCGTCGCGGGAATGACCGGCCGCGGTGGCACGACCGGCACCGGCGCCACGACCGGCGCCGCCGCAACGACGGGCACCGGCGCCACGACCGGCGCGGCCGGGACCACCGGCGTGGCCGGAACCACCGGCGTGGCGGGGACCACCGGCGTCGCTGGGACCACCGGCGCGGCGGGGACCACTGGCGCCGCTGGCGCCCAGGGCAACGCGTGCCGCGTGACGACCGATTGCCGGCCCACCGAATGTTGTGTCTCCGGGATGTGCCAGCCGCTGCCGACGACCACGCCGGCCTGCCAGTTCAACAGCGAGTGCGGCGTCGGCGGGCGCTGTCGCAACGCCCGCTGCGAGCGCCCGTGCACGGCAGCCACGAGCTGCGGCACCGGTGACGCCTGCGTCGGCGGCTTCTGCCAGCCGGATCCCGTCGGTGGCGGACAGTGCGTGCTCAGTGCCAGTTGCAGCGGCGGCACGTGCGTCAACGGCCACTGCCATGGCGACTGCCGCGCCGACGCCGACTGCGGCCCGCTCGACCGCTGCGTGGCGGGGTTGTGCCGCGCCGACGATCGCCCGCGCCCGAGCTGCCGCGTCAACACCGACTGCAGCGGCGGCCAGATGTGCGTCAACGGCAGCTGCCGCACGGGCTGCGCCACCTCCGCGGACTGCTGCACCTGCGGTGACGCCAATGTCTGCTCGCACGGCTTCTGCGTCACCGCCGGCGAAGCGGCGCCGGTTTGCCAGCTGGCCGCCAACTGCTCCTCGGGCCAGTGCATCGACGCCGTCTGCCGCTAGATCGGGGCTGCTACCGACGATAACCCTGGGGGCATGCCTGGGCTAATATCCCCGGCATGCTCGCCACTCAGGTCAGACAGAAGGACAGCGTCTTCTACTTCGTCTCGTACCCGACGGACCACCTGCTGGACAAGGTCCAGTTCATCAGCCGGTTCTATGATGAGGAAGGGCAGATCGCGCCCGCCAAGGTCGAGGAGGGCGACGACGTCGCGCAGTTCATCTCGAAGATCGAACGCAGCGACAGCGCCTTCCAGCGTGACCTGTCGAAGGCCAAGGTGGCCGCGATCAAGAACTTCTATGAAACCGCGGTCAGCCAGCCGCCGATTCCGGGGACGGTGTTGCTGTTCACCCCCGAGCGGCTGCACTTCGACGCGATCAAGGGCTTCGACAACGTCGGTAACCTCGAAGAGCCGCGCTCGAAGTACCTGATCATCGACGGCCAGCACCGGCTGGCTGCCCTGCACTTCTTCCGCAAGGAACGCGCCGACGACGCCCGCACGCTGCACGTACCGTGCGTGATCTTCGACGGCAAGAGCGAGGACTTCGCCACCGAGATGTTCGTCATCATCAATTCGACGCCGACGCGCATCAACAAGAGCCACCTGGTCGATCTGTACGAGAAGGTGTCGTGGTCGGCGCCCGACAAGCGCGTCGCCGCGCAGGTGGTCGCGATGCTGTACGTCGAGGCCGACAGCCCGCTGCGCTACCGCATCAACCGGCTGGGCGGTCGCAGCCAGCGCGAAAAATGGATCCTGCAGGCGGAGCTGTTCAACGAGATTCACCGCTGGGTGGCGGCGGACTGGAAGAAGCTGCAGAAGCAGGCGACGTCGCGGACGCTGGTCAACCGCCTCTACCAGATCGTGCGCGACTTCCTCAAGGCGTCGGAGAAGGTGTGGGGCGAATCGTGGGGCAACGGCAACTACATGGTGACCAAGCCGGTGACGATCAAGGCGATGCTGCGCGTCGCCGCCGACCTGGCCCACGTCGACGCCGAGCCGGTCGACGGCCGGCAGAAGCGGTGGGAGCGGCGCCTGGCCCCGTGGACCGCGGAGCTGAAGACGTTCCGCAACGAGGGGTTCTACGAGCGTTTTCCGGCCAAGGGCCAGATCGAGCGCGTCGCCCGCATCCACCGCGAGCTCGGGCGCCTGGCGTCGATCGAGGCGATCGCCCGCAAGCGCCGGGAACAAGACGCCGAGTAGCCGTCTCGCGGGTCGCTTGGCAAGGGCACCGGGGACTTCGGCGGTGATCCCTAGCTCGCGCGCCGTGCGCCGCGGCGGCGCAGGCGAATGGCCAGCGCGCCGCTGGCTAGAACCGCCAGCAGCAGCGCGCCTGGGGACCTCCCCATGGCGCAACCGCAGCCGCCGTCGGCGTCGGGCGACGCGATCGTCGCGTTGTGGGTCTTGAGCGCGCTCGTGATCTGCGCGCGGTTGTCGACCACCATCTGCCCATCGCCGTCGGCGTCGCGCTGCCAGGCGACGCTGGCAGCCGGCAGGTCGTTGTCCAGGTTGCCGCGGTCGTATTGCATGCACGCGGTGGCGCGCAGCTTCACGTCCTGGCCGTCTTCGGTGCGCACCCGCACCGGCGCGGCGCAGGGATCGTACTGGTTGTCGCCGCACATGACGTGCGCGACGGCCATGTGCTGCGGAGACACGTCGGGCAGCGACGCGTTGGTCACGAACAGCGGATCGGTCATCATCTCCTCGGGCGAGATGAACGTCGCCAGCCTGGTCAGCTTCGCGTTGCTCTCGAACAAGCGACGGTAGCTGTCCATCGGCAGAAGGATGTCGGTCTCCAGCGCCTCGGCCGCGCGGCTGTAGTCGAAGTTCGCGAACGCAGATCGGTTGGCCTCCCAGTACATGGTGATGTTGCTGTAGAACGAGAACTCGGTGACCCCCGACGCCGCCAGCGCGGCCGGCATCGGGATGTACTCGCGCAGGAACTGCAACACCGCCCCCGTGGGCTGCAGGCCGATGCGCGCCATCGTCGCCACGAAGGTCGGTGGAGTCACCGCCGACCGCAGCTCGGCGCGCGCGGACGTCGACACGGTGAACCACGCGCTCGACGGCTGGGCAGGCATCGCGTATTCGACGGCGAACGCGTTCCCCTGCGCTTCGTTCGCCGCGTCCTTCAGCAGCTGATCGTAGTTGCGGCCGAAGTTGAACCAGTCGAGCCGCGCCTGGTTGATCGCGATCTCCGAGTAATTGATGGGGACGGCGCGCGCGTCACCGAGCACCCAGACGTTGATGCGCAGATCGGGCGTCGCCGCGATCGCGGTGAGCTTCAGCGGCAGGCAGGCTTCCTCGGCCATCATCTTCAGGACGATCGGGCGGATGGCCGACGTGTCCTGCCCGACCTGCAGCCGGAGCGCGACGAACGAGAACTTTCCGGCGACGTATTCGTCGACGATGGCCGCGGCCTCGGGCGAGACGAAGTAGTTGTTGCTCGTCAGCCACGTGCGCAGCGTGGCGCCGTCCTCCGAGCGGATGACGACGTATTCGAACGGACCGGCGCTGCCGCGCGCGAGCACCTCGACCGGCGGCGGCGTGCCGGCGCCGCCGGTACCGAAGCCCCCGGCTGAGTCGGCAGCGCCGGCCGCCGCGCTGCCGCAGCCGGCGTTGACGCCCGAGAAGCCGCGGCAGTTGCCGTCCATCTGGTAGGTGACACGGAACGAAGGGCGCGTGGGCGGCTCGATGCGATCGAACAGGATGTCGGAGCCCACGCTCACGGTCGGCACGGAGGTCACCGGCACGATCCACGAAAACTCGCTGGCCGGACCCGTGTACAGGATCTGGATGTGGGCCTCGACGCGCCGGACGCCGGTGCCGGGATCGCGGTCGAGCACGAACAGCACGTTTTCGGCCGCCTGCGCGATGGGCAGCGTGCCGTCCGGCGGCGGCTGGTTGCAGAAGAAGCCGCCGCACGCCCGCGCCGGCCGCGCGTCCGACCAGGCCAGCAGCACCACGCCCAAAGACACCAGCAACGCCCTCGTCATGGCCCGCGGGGGCTGCAAGCACGTGGCCAGCGCCCTGCCCCCCTTGCGTCCCGGGGGCTTAGCGCGGACGGTGGCTCTCGGAGATCCGTCGGATCCGGACATCCCTGTCATGGTTTTCCAATGCCTTACGGGCCCTGGAGGTGGCAACCTAGCGAAATGCTGACGCGAATCGCTTGGTCCGCCGCTTGCCTATGACCGAACGCATGAGACAGCGCCTGATGGCCCTGGCCCTACCCGCGGCGGCGACAATCGCGGCGATCGGATGCGACGACGGGACGGCGCCGCCGCCTCCGCCGGCCGCGTGCGAATCAGGCGTGATCTGCACCTGGGCTGGAAACGGCGACCCGGCGTTCTACGGCGACGGGCTCGACCGCCACGAAGCGATGCTGTACTGGCCGACCGACCTGGCGTTTGATCCCGACGGCCGCGCTTACATCCTCGACTGGCAGAACCACCGCGTCCGGCGCGTGAACCTGGACGACAAGTTCGAGACCGTCATCGGCACCGGCGACGTGGGCGATGGCCCCGACATCGGCGACGAACGGACGGCGCCCGGCGTCCCCGGCACAGACTGCACGCTCAACCACCCGACCGACGTCGCGTTCGCCCCCGACGGCACCGTGCTGCTGGCGGCGTGGCACAACCACAAGGTTCGCCGGCTGGACCCGGCGACCGGCATGGTCGACGTCGTCGCCGGCAAGGGCCCGGGGTTCACGGGCGACGGCATGCCGGCGCTGGGCGCGCTGATGAACCAGCCCAAGGCGGTCGTCTTCAGCCAGACCACGGGCGCGGCGTACGTCGCCGACACGCGCAACTTCCGCGTCCGCCGTATCAACACGGACGGCACCATCGAAACCGTCGTCGGCGGCGCGATGGCGGGGTTCGCGGGCGACGGCGGCCCGCCCCTGTCGGCGCTGCTGGCGTTCCAGAAGCCCAACGACAACCCGGAGCCGGGCGGCGGCCTGACCATCGACGCGCAGGAGCGCCTGTACATCGTCGACACCGAAAACCAGCGCATCCGGCGCGTCGACTTCGCGGCCAACACGATCGAGACCGTCGCGGGGAACGGCACGGCGGGGTTCTCGGGCGACGGCGGCCCGGCGACGGAGGCGTCGATCAACTACCCGCGCGACGCGGCGATCGGGACCGACGGGCGGCTCTACATCGCCGACACCGACAACCACAGGGTGCGCGCCGTCGACCTGACGACGGGGACCATCACCACCTATGCGGGCAACGGCGACGCGACGTTCGGCGGCGACGGCGGCCCACCGGCGATGGCGTCGCTCAAACGACCGTGGGGGATCGGGGTCGACCCGGCGGGCGCGCTCTACATCGCTGACACGTTCAACAACCGCATCCGGAAGGTGACGCCATGATCGGGCGCTCGATCGCGACGGCAGTGGTGATGGCAGCAGTCGCGGCAGGCGCGGCCGGCTGCGGCGACGACGCCGGCCCGCCGGAGTCCAAGCCGTGCGTCCCGGGCAGCGGCGTCATCTGCACGGTCGCCGGCACCGGCATCGCGGGCGACGGCGCCGACGACCTGGCGGCGCTGGAGACCCGGATCTACCTCCCGCAAGACGTCAGCATCGCGCCCGACGGGCGCCTGTTCATCGTCGACTGGAACAACCACCGCATCCGCGCGCGCCAGCCCGACGGGACGTTGCACATCGTCGCGGGCGCGGGCGAGCTCGGGCCCGACTCCGACGACCCGACCACCGACCGCCTCAACCACCCGACGCAGGTGACGTTCGACGCCGCCGGCAACCTGGTCATCGCGGCGTGGCACAACAGCCGTATCAAGACCGTCGACCTGGCGACGGGCGCCATCCTGGACGTCTGCGGCAACGGCAAGCGCGGCTTCGCCGGCGACGGCGGGCCGGCGGCGACGGCGACGCTGGACCTGCCGGTCGCGGTCGAGTTCGATCCGGCCGGCAACCTGGTGATCGCGGATCAGGCCAACGACCGGCTGCGCCGGATCGATGCCGCGACGCAGACGATCACCACGATCGCGGGCGTCGGGCCGTGCACCACCCCGGGCGCCTGCCCTGCCCTGGGCGACGGCGGTCCGGCGGCCAGCGCGTTCATCTCGCTGCCGCAGGGGCAGTCGGCGCGCCCGGGCGGCCGCATCGACATCGACGCCGCCGGCAACATCTACATCGCGGACACGTTGAACGCGCGCGTCCGCAAGATCGACACGGCCGGGATGATCACGACCATCGCGGGCAACGGCGTCGTCGGGTCGGGCGGCGACGGCGGCCCGGCGACGGAGGCGTCGCTGTCCGGGCTGGCGGACGTCGAGGTGGCGCCGAGCGGCGACGTCTACATCGCGGACACCGCCAACGGCTGTGTTCGCGTCGTGCGCGCGTCGGACGGCATCATCGCCACCGTCGCTGGGACGTGCGGGGCGCCCGGGTTCGCGGGCGACAGCGGGCCGGCGACGGAGGCCAAGCTCAACAAGCCGGGCGGCATCGCGCTGGACGCCGACGGCAACCTCTACATTGCCGACACGCACAACCAGCGGGTCCGCATCGTCTACAGATAACCTTGACCTTCCGCCTGTGGCCGCGATACTTGCGGCCAATTTGCTACGCAAAAGCTCGACCTTTCTAGTCGTCTTCTACTTGGCGCTGAGCTGCGGTGGCGGCGCTAAACAACCGGTCGCTGGTGCAGTAGAAGGCACAGCAAATGCGGCGCCGGCCGCACCCGCGGCCCCTGCGGCCGCCGCGCCCAAACCGCCGGCTGATCTGAGCGGCTTCCGGACGGCCATCGACCTGATCGGCAACCGCGTGCACGCGGTGTCGCATCGCGACGGGCGGCTGGTCGTCGACACGGGCGGCCTCGACTTCCTCAAGTACATCGACGGCGGTTGGAAGACGTCGTGGCTGCTCGGCGAAAAGGATCAGGGCAAGCCGGCGGCGCTGGTCGCCGGGCTGGCGGCGCTCGCGTTCCTGCCGGTGGACACGGACGGCGACGGCGCCGGAGGGACGGCGGCGGGTGATGCGACGCTGTCGATCACGATGCGGTCGCTGGCACCCGCGCAGAAGATGTCGCTGTTCGTCAACGAGAAGCCGGCGGGCACGCTGGACATCGAAGCGGCGAGCAAGCGTTACGACATCAACGTTCCGGCGGCGCTGCTGCACCCGGGCGACAACCGGATCCGCATGCAGTTCAAGAGCGCGGCCGACGTTGCCGGCGGCAAGCGCGCGGCGGCGGCGGTCACCGGCCTGGCGCTCGCGCCGGCGGCGGCGGGCGCGCCGGCCGGGGACCTGACGCCGGCGGTGGTGCGCGAGACCGAGCTTGGCGGGGCGAAGCGGCGCGCGCTGGTCGCGGGCGGCGCGAGCTCGCGGCTGTCGTTCTACGTGCAGCTTCCGGCGGGCGCGCAGCTATCGGTCGGCTACGGCGCGGCGGCGGCGGGCGGCACGGCGCTGATTCGCGTCGCGACGGACGGCGCCGCGGCGCGCACGCTGCACGAGGGACCGGTGGGCGCGGCCTGGAGTGATGTGCTCGTCGACCTCGGCGCCGCGGCGGGACGCGCGGCGCGCATCGACCTGGTCGGCCGCGGCACCAAGGGAGAGCTGGCGTGGGGCGACCCGCGCATCGTCGTCAAGGCGCCGGCCGTGGCGGCCCCGGCGGCGCCGCCCAAGTTCGAGCACGTGTTCGTGTGGATGGTCGACACGCTGCGCGCCGACAAGCTGAAGTCGTACAACCCGAAGTCGCGCGTGACGACGCCGGCGTACGACGCGTTCGCGGCGGACGCGACGCGCTTCGCGTGGGCGCAGGTGCCGGGGACGTGGTCGCTGCCGTCGCACGCGTCGATCCTGACCGGCGTCTACCCGAGCGTGCACCGCGCGACCGCGCACGAAGCGAAGCTGGCGCCGACCGCGCCGTTCGTCGCCGAGGAGCTGAAGAAGGCGGGCTTCAAGACCGCGATGTTCTCTTCGAACGGCTACATCTCGTCGAAGTGGGGCTTCGATCGCGGCTGGGAGGTCAACCGCAACTTCATCCGCGAATCGCTCCCCAACGGGTCCGAGTACCTGTGGAAGACCGCGAAGGCGTGGGTCGCGCCCGGCGTGGCGAAGAAGCAGTTCGCGTACCTGGCGACCATCGAGCCGCACGTCGCGTACGCGCCCAAGAAGGAGTTCCTGGTCAAGTACTGGGACAAGGTCTACTCCGGGCCGATCAAGCAGAACCTGTCGGGCGTGCAGCTCGGGCTGATCAAGGCCGGCAAGCTCAAGGTCACCGACAACGACAAGAAGTACCTGGAGGCGTTGCACGACGCCGAGATCACCCAGAGCGACGCCGCGTTCGCGACGTTCATCGCCGACCTGAAGACGCTGGGCATCTACGACAAGTCAGCGGTGATCGTGGTGTCCGACCACGGCGACCAGTTCTACGAGCACGGCAGCGTCGGCCACGGCGACACCGTCTACCAGGAGCTGGTACACGTGCCGCTGATCATCCGCGCCCCCGGCGTGTTCCCGGCCGGGCACGTCGTGCGCGCCGACGTCGAGGCGATGGACGTCTACCCGACCGTGCTGGAGCTGGCGGGCGTGAAGGTGGGAGCCAACGTCCAGGGCGACAGCCTGGTGGCGCTGGCGCGCGACGAGGTGGGCGCCAGCCCGCGCGCCGCGCTGACCATCGACGGCCAGGTCGCGCGCGGCATGAAGGTCGACCGCTACCGCCTGGTCCACCGCGGCCCGGGGCGCATGGAGCTCTACGACGAGCTGGACGATCCGCGCGAACAGAAGGACGTCGCCGCCGAGCGGCCGATCGCGATGCGCTCGATGCGCGGCGTGCTGGGTTTGCTCTACGCCTACGAGACGTCGTGGTCGAAGTCCAAGTGGGGCACGGCCGCCAACGTCAACGAAGCGTTCTACGGAACGGCGGGCCCGCCCGGGCGCCGCGGCGCCGAGCCCAAGTCGGGCGGCCCGAAGTAACGACGCGCCGGCGCGGCGCGCCCATCGTCCACTCGCCCGACGCCAGCTCTCGCACGAACCTCCGCGCGTTCCATCAAGGGACTCGTCTGCTTCCACGGCATCCCCGAGTGTGTAAAGGATGTGCCCGGACACGTGTAAAGGATCTTACCCCGGTCGTACCGGGACGCCGGCTAACATGGTGTTGCAGCGGTCGATCATCCTTCCTCGCTTCGCTCGGGCGGATGCTCGCCGCTGAACACCACGACGTTGGGCAGACAAGCGAGACGCTTCCTAAAACGAGAACTGAACGTCAGCTTTGCGCGGATCATCCGCCGGGCGCGGGCTTGACCGTCGAGTTGAGCAGCCAGGTGCAGCCGGTGTGGTTGTCTCCGGTGCAGGTTTCCACGTAGATCGCCTGTTTGCCGCAGCCACTGGCGACCATGGTGTGGTCGTCGACTCGCCGACCCGAAATCGCCGCGGGCTGGCACTCAAGATCGAGCGCCGCTCGAGCCTGTAGCTGCTCGAAAGTGGCTGCGCATCCCGGTGCTGTCAGCACACCCACCATCAACCATCGCTTTAGCTCCACTCCGCTCCTCCAATCGAAGCAACACTACAGCCGAGCCCATCCATCCTCGCGTGGTCACGGTCACGTTGGTCGGCGCATCGATGATCTACCGAATCTACCCCGGCTGTACCGGTGAGCTGCCCAACCGGCCGTTGCAGCAGCCGAACGCCACGCGCTTCCGCTCGCCGCTGCGCTCATGCCGCGACGCCGCGGCTGCGCCCGCGGCGCCTCGCGGCCGTGGTACGCCCGAACGCGACCTCGGCGTTCGCTGCTGAACGGCTGTATCGTTGGACAGACGAATGCGTGACCTGCCTGGCGATTTTCGGACCAGTTGAAACCTGAGAGACATGCCTCTCCGGCAACCCGGAGGAGCCGATGCGCAAGAGCCGGTTCACCGAAGAGCAGATGGTCAAGATCCTCCGCGAGGCCGACAAGACGCCGATCGCCGAGGTCGCCAAGAAGCACGGCGTCAGCGAGCAGACGATCTACGCTGGCGCAAGCGGTTCGGCGACGATGGAGGCGGCCGACGCGAAGCGGCTGCAGGCGCTCGAGGCCGAGAACGCCCGGCTGAAGAAGCTGCTGGCCGAGCGCGACCTCGAGATCGAGGTGATGAAGGAGATCGCCGCAAAAAAATGGTGAGCGCGCACGGCGCGTCGGCAGCAGGTCGCGTACGCGCGACGGCGCGGGCTGTCCTGCCGCCGGGCGTGCGCGCTGCTGTCGGTGGCGCGGTCGGCGCTGAGCTATCGCGTCGAAGCTGGCGAGCGAAGGATGCGCCGGTCGCTGGCGCGCGATGCGCGAGCTCGCGGCGCAGTATCCGCGCTACGGCTACCGACGCATCCAGATCTTCCTGGCGCGCGACGGGCACGCGATGAGCACCGACCGCGCGCATCGCCTCTGGCGCGCGCGGCCTCAGGTGCCGCGCAGACGGCCACGTCGGCGCGTGGCCAGCGGCGTCCGCGGCCGATGCCGCCGACGGGCCCGAACCAGGTCTGGGCGTACGACTTCGTCTTCGATGCCTGCGCCAACGGGCAGACAGCTCAAGTGCCTGACGGTCGTCGACGAGTAGACGCGCGAGGCCTCGCCATCGACGTCGCCGGGCAGCATCCGCTCCGGCCGCGTCATCGAGGTGCTCGCGCGGCTCGTCAGCGTCCACGGCGCGCCGCGCTACCTGCGCTCCGACAACGGCCCCGAGTTCGTCGCCACGCGCGATCCTGCGCTGGCTGACCGAAGCAGGGCATCGAGACGGCGCACATCGACCCCGGCAAGCCCTGGCAGAACGGCACCGACGAGAGCTTCAACGGCAAGTTCCGCGACGAGTGCCTGAACATCGAGTGGTTCCGCAACCGCGCACGAGGCGGTCGCGATGATCGAGACCTGGCGACGGCACTACAACGACGTCCGTCCGCACTCGAGCCTCGGCTATCTCACCCCGAACGAGTTCAGAGACGAAGAAGGTGACGACAACAACCCAAACCCGGAGAGGCCGTTCTCTAGTAATCCACTGGTCCGAAGAACCCAGGCAGGTCAACTGGTCCTGAGGACGAAGCACCTAGCAGACACTTGGTCGTTCGACGTGTGAGGAACGGCATCATCGAGTATTTGGAACTGGCCAGCTCCTTCGATGAGCAACGAGCGTACCAGCGAACGGCTCAGGTCTCTGTCCCCGTGGAGGTCATCAACCAATGGGAGGACTGGGTTGATGATCCGAAAGCCGCTTGGCTCGGCGACGCGTCCTTTTCGCACGACGAGCGTCAAGCGGTCGTGGACTTTCACTCGACGTGGGCGGACGTCTCAGCTCGAACGCCCGACCCGCTTCCCGATCTCGACGTTCTGGTCGCGACGCCCGAATGGAATCGCCTCCGACTCGCGGCGGCGAACGCGCTCAAGATCTTCGCACGTCGCGGAAAACTCCCTGAAGACTCGACGCCTTCGGCATAGGCGCGCTAGCGATGGCCTCTCGTGACGCGCAGGATCGCATCTACGTTGCAGGCGGCTGCTCAGTCTGCGCGGGTGCCGGCGCAGCGGTCTTCCTGAAGTCCCTCGATGGTGGCGCGATCTTCTTCGGCTGCCCCTCGTGCGGATGCGCGTGGCCCACGCCGCCTGATCCCCACGTCGTCGACTCAATCGAGCCGCCCGAGCGGTTCGCCCCAGCGGGTTTCACTTATGCGCAGATCTCCGAGATCAAGACGGCGGGCCTAGAACCTCTGATCGAAAGCGACGAAGAAGCGAAAGATTGGGACTTTAGAGGCGCCCGTGGTTTCTCGCCTGTTGTCGCCTGACCTGCGCTGTCCAACACGGCGTTGCAGGCGGACGGACGCGTCGGTCGCTTCCCTCCCTCTCGCGTCCGCCGCTGAACGCCAGTATCGTTGGACAGACAGGTATGCATCTGCGAATCGCGCTGACCGCATGTCTTTGGGTCCTATTGTCTCCGGTCGTGATGGCTGGAACACCGCAGCCATGGAGGGCAGTCACTCGACAAGTGGACAAGATCAAGCGGGAGCCCTCTGGGAGGAGCCGCACCAATGAAGCCGAGGCCCTTGCCGATCTCCTGAAAGAGAAAGCAGCGGAGACGATCCCGGACAGCGTGCTCGCCGACATCACGAGCCTCATGAGTGACCGAGATGACTCCGTACGCTACTGGACAGCAATGGGGCTTGGCTTCCTAGGTCCGCAGGCGGCTCCTTCTATCCCGGCGCTCGAGAGGGCCCTCAAGCAGATTGAACACAGTCGCGCGGCTAAGACGTCCGCCAGTGCCATTCGCCTTGCCCTGACGCGGATTCGTGGAACGACGGCTCACTGGCATCGTGCCGTCCAACTCGGCGTTGAACCTGATGGGCCTTCGGCCTGCAGGTTAACGCCATAACGTTAGCCGGAGCTGACGCTGTGCCTGCGCCAGTGGGACCGCACTTCATCAATGTCGATCTTGAAGTGTGGTCGCGCAGTGATCTGTCGGCGCTCGGCAACGCTATCGAAGCGGTGGCGCTCGTCCTCTATGTTGGAAAGAGCCGGCGAAAGCATCTTGTGGCTTTTGAGGCGAAAGAAACGGGACTGTCATCACCTGAAGCGACCATGTGGGCGTTGCTCAAGGTGATCAGGTCCCTTCCACCCGTCGCACGCAGGGTCTGGAAGAGCGCCGAATCACGTGTGTTCAATGTCGGCTATCAGGCCGAGGAATTTGTGACGCTGTTGCACGAGCGGCCCCCGGGATCTGGTCGCTGGTACGCCAAGGATCCTCGAAAGGCCGCGAAGGCGTCAGTGAGCACGCTTAGTCCGAAACTGATTCAGGCTGTCGCCCGGGCCGGGGGCACCATCACCACGACGATCTACCCACCGACAAGGGAGGTGCCGGCGCGCGGGACGAACCGTAGATCGTCTGCTGCGCCGAGGCCCGGCTAACCGCGTGTTCCAGCGGACGGCGCTTGCGCGCCGCCGCTGAACACGTGATCGTTAGGCCGCAGGATGAAACGCATCTGCCCGGTCAAGTCGCGACGCCGTAGCGGAGCACAATCATGAGCACGGTCCGCATCGCCCTCGCGAACATCCGCGTGCCCGCGACACCTGACGAGTCCGTCCTCCTGGCGACATCGGCAGTCGCCGAGGCAGGCCGACAAGGCGCGATGGTGATCTGCTTTCCGGAATGCTTCGTTCCCGGGTATCGGTGGCCGGGCACGACAGCGCCAGCGCCCGATCCCGCGTTCCTCGAACGGGCGTGGGCTGATGTGGCGGATGCCGCCAGGGCTGCCCGCATCACGGTCATCCTGGGCACGGAGCGCGTGACCGACCGCGGCTTGCAGATCACCGCCTGTGTGATCAATCCGGACGGCACGGTCGCGGGGTGGCAGGACAAGGGACAGCTCGACCCGTCGGAGGAGGCCATCTATCCCGCATTCGGGACCGAACGTCGGGTCTTCACCGCCGGGCCGCTGACCTTCGGTGTGGTGATTTGCCACGAAGGGTGGCGCTATCCAGAGACGGTGCGGTGGGCCGTGCGTCGAGGCGCGCAGGTCGTGTTTCACCCACACGCGCATGTCGCCGAACCCGGGAGCTATCGTCCCGTCACGTTCGCCGATCCCGCCAACACCTTCCACGAGAAGGCGATACTGTGTCGCGCGGCGGAGAACACCTGCTACTTCGCGTCTGTGAACTGCGCGAGCGAAGGTTCCGGCACCACGTCGGCGATCGCGCGTCCGGATGGGACGCTGCAGTGCTTTCAGCCTTATGGACAGGAGGGCCTGCTCGTGGCGGATCTGGACCTCAGCACGGCCACCGGACTGCTCGCCTCGCGGTGCCGGACATCGCCGATGTAGGAAGGTTTGCGGCAGCCTCTGAAGGGAGCGGCCTAACAAGGGGTTGAACTTGACGGGGCCCCGCGAGCGTTGTGGCCTGACGTTGGCCTCTGGTCGCGCCAGCCTACGGCTGGCGCTGGTTTCTTTCCCGGTCGGCGTCTGGGACGAGGGCCCCGCAAGTTAACCCCTAGCCGTTAGCCGGACTCGTGGGGACTCGTTCTTGGTAGATCCGCGCGCCCGAGAGAACCTTGCAAGGGCCATTCGGCGGCTGTGGTCACGTAACCCGCACACCTGAAGCGGAGCGATGGAGGCCCGGTGGCGGCGGGGCAGATCGTGACAGGAAAACTCGGCTATGCGGTTTTCGGCATCTCCGGCAGCCGGTAGTGCAGTTGAACCAGCCCGCTCGGCCAGGACCGCACGTCGACGAGGGTCAATCGCCCCTCGGACCCGCCGGCGGCGAACAGCGGGATGCCTTCGCCCAGGACCACTGGAATGATCGAGATGGTCAGGTCGTCAATCAAGCCGGCGCTGCGGAATTGCTGGATGACGACGCCTCCGTCTATGTACACGCGGCGGGCACCCTCCGCAGCCAGCCGGCGGACCAGGTCGGCGGCGGCGCCGGCGTAGAACTCCTCGCCGTGGCGGCTTCTGGTCGGGTGGTTGGTCATCACAATCGCTCGCTTGCCGGCGTAGGGCCAGGCGGCGAAGCCGAGCACCACGTCGTAGGTGTTGCGGCCCAGGACGATGACGTCCACGGTTTCGGCGAAACGGGCGTAGCCATAGTCCTCGCCGTCGACTTGTACCGCTGACAGCCAGTCGATCGAGCCGTCGGGGCGGGCGATGTAGCCATCGAGGCTGGTGGCGATGAACACCGAGCACTGCATGGTTGTCCTCCTATTTCTACGGCGTAGAATATAGCCAATGCCCAGTCGCCGTCCAGGTCGCCCCGGTAAGCCGGTGGTTGGACGCGAGCGTATCCTCGCCGGGGCACTTGCTCTGCTCGAGGAAGGCGGCCTATCGGCGGTGACTATGCGCGGCCTAGCCCGCCGGCTGCGCGTCGACCCGATGGCCTTGTACCACTACTACGGCGACCGGGACGCGTTGCTGCGGGCGGCCGCCGATGTCGCTTACGCTCGCCTCCGGGTTCCTGCGACTCGGACCGCCAGCTGTCGCGCCCGGCTCGAGACGCTGGCCACTGCCTACCTCGAGCTACTGGCCGGCGCCGGCGAACTGCTGCGCTACGTGACCGCCCGCCCCGACGCATCGCGCGGGCCGGAACGCCGCTTCGAGCCGCTCTTCCGTCACGCAGTTGCGCCCATCGCGCTCACCCCCCGGCAGCACAGGCTCGCCCGCGACACATTCGTCGACTTCCTTCACGGCTTCGCCCTGGCGCTGTCGGACGGCATGACAGTCAGCTTGCGCCGTCGCCTCCGCCAAGAGCTGCGGCTCATCAGCGCCGGGATTCTGGAGCTGGCCCGCGGTGGCGCCCAGTAAGCAGCCGATGGGTGCATGGTATCGTCAGTGCCGGCTGACCAGGCGTTGGGCAGACCAAGCACATGAGTGGGCCGACTGACGTCAGAGCGGAACTGCTCCGCGCCATCGACGCCCGTGATGCCGATGCTTTCGAGCGCGCGGTTGGGGCGGCATTTGGCGTTGGCCTCCCCGCCGACCTGGCTGGCGTCCTGGCGGCGGCCCTGATCATGCCTTGGCACACGCGCCACGAAGATCTTGCGACCGCATTGCAGCGCATGAAGGATCCGAGCGCCGTCGACGCCTTGTTCGAGGCGGCACTCTCCCGGCACGACTACTTGGACTACGACGAGTTCTTCAGTCTTGCTAGAAAGTGCACCTGGGCGCTCGCCGACATAGGTACGCCCGCGGCTCGCGATCGACTTCGCGAGCTAGCACGCGGGGAGAATGCGACGATCGCTGGGTATGCTCAGAAGCGTCTCGACTCCTGGGAGACGGAACTCCCTCGAAAAAGGCCGTAGCGGCGACGCAGCTGCGCAACCCAGCGTTGCAGTCGGCCGCTGAACGCCAGTATCGTTAGCCAGATCGGCATCCGTTTGGGTGAGAGAAGAAGATGCACTTACCGAAGCAGTTCGAGGAGACGAGGACCGAAGTTCTTCATGCCCTTGTGCGCAAGCGACCATTTGGAACTCTCGTCGTCATGACGAGCGACGGTCTCAGCGTCGACCACATTCCGTTCCTCATCGACGCGACAACAGGACCGCTCGGAGTTCTCAGGGGACATGTCGCGCGCGCAAACCCCATCTGGCGGGCCACGCCTGCGGACGTCGATGCTGTGGCCATATTCCAGGGGCCCGATCACTACATCACCCCATCCTGGTACGCGACGAAGAAGGAGACCGGAAAGGTTGTACCCACGTGGAACTATGTCGTGGTCCACGCACACGGCCGGCCCAGGTTCATGGACGACCAGCAGTGGTTGCGAGAGCACCTGAATCAGCTCACTCACACGCATGAAGGAACGCGCGACCTACCGTGGAAGGTTTCCGACGCGCCCGACGACTATCTTTCCAAGCTTCTCGGCGCGATTGTCGGTGTCGAGATGCCGATTGCGCGTCTCTCGGGAAAATGGAAGCTCGGGCAAAATCGGCCTGACGCCGATCGGACTGGCATGATCAACGGACTGCTCCAGGAGAGCGACGAGTCCGCCGAAGCGCTTGCGGCCTTTATGCGAGAAGCTGACCTGGTAGCAAAGTAGGAATGTTGCTGGCCAACAAGGCTTTGCTGACGGACGGCGCTGCGCGCCGCCGCTGAACGCCCGGGATCGCCGTCCACCCCAGTATCTTTATGCGGACGTCATTTGATGAAGTCCTGCCCGGCCTGTAACGAGCGACTGGACCGATCACGCTGTTGCTCGGCGTGAAGTACTACCGCTTCGCGTGCCCGTTGCCCTGGTCGGACGCAGATGATTCGCCGCGCCCAAGTAGCCACGGCCGCCCCGGCCGGGTGTTGGGGAGGAGCGAAACATCAAGAACCAAGCGGCCCACTCGCGCCCGCCGCCGTGCGGCAGTATCGTTGCCTGGACGGCGACGATGGCGAGCCTGGTGTTTCAGCAGTGGTACGAGAAGTTCGCCTCCACGGGGGACATCTGCCCTATTCGCCTGGGCATGACCCGCGATGATGTGCGGGCCGCCATCGGGGCGCCTGATGACGTGGGAGGCACTTCAAGAAGTCGTCAGGCGCCGGCGATATGGGTGTACGCGGGCCTGGAGTTCCACTTCGATCCCACCGCCGGCGACGAGCTCTTTCTGATCTACCGAGACACGGCTGACGGCGTCGTAGAGACCTCCATCACCCGTCGTCGGTGAGCATGGAGCCACTCCCGACAAGAACATCAAGGTCGCTGCGAATGAGATTGAACGGACTCCTCCTTTTGGGACTACTCGGGCTGTCGGCTGTGGACTGTTCCAGTTCCAGTGCCAGTTCCAGTGACTGCACGACGACTCTCGCGGCGGTGACGTGCGGTGCGACCCCGCACTGGTGCTGTGCCGCAAGCTTCGATGGACAGGGCAGCGGGCAGCCAAGCTGCTGGATGAGCGAAACGCGCACCACACGGACGTGCGGCGACTCGCGAAAGCTGTCCCGTAGCTGGGGGACACACGGCGTTGATTGCTACTACTCCGTCAGCACGGGCGCCCTGATTGGGGCCGTGAGGGACGACGATGTCTTGAGCTACTGCGGCAACTCGAGCTTCTCCGAGACCGCGGGCAACATACCGGCGTGTGAGTCGGCGTCCGTGCCATCGAGCGTCTGTACGCTCGACGCGGGCACCGCCGTTGATTAGAGGCCGGACGCCGAATGCTGCGCGTCGCGATCGTCGGCGTCGCCGAGCACGGTAACTCGGCAGTGCTCGTCACCGTCGCGTCCGAGCGCGTCTTCCGCGACGCGGCGGCGGCGCTCGGCCGCAATGACATCGACGCTTTTCTGCACGCGATGGGCAAATCCATCGGCCCGCCATGGCAGGCCACACACAAGCTAGCGGCGGCGGCCGCGCTTGCGGCTACGGGGCGCCGGACGTCAACGCCCCGGTGAGCCAGCTGACGCCCGAAAACAGCGCTCGCTAGGTGCGCGACAAGTTCGAAGCCGCCAAGACCCCCGACCGCGGCTGATACGCGCGTACTTCACGACGCGCCCTCTCCGGAAAGACTCGTGAGGGCGCGCCGTTCGTTGACACTAGCGAGGACGGAATTGACCGCGACCGCCGCTGCTGCCTCTCGTATTCCGCAGCGCGCGCATCGCCTTGGCGAACGCCCTCGCGGACTTGATGCCAGTCCTAGGAATCCATGTTTTTGCCATCGGGAGAGGGTGCGCGTTTTGGACCGATAACGCCACCTTTACTCTTGCCAAACGACACAAAGAGGAGGCTTTTCGCGTCAAGACACGTCTGAATGCACCTCTTCCTTGCCATCCGCGGCCCTCTCCCGCCCACCGCTGTGCCGCAATATCATTGGCGAGACGTCAGGAGGTGCTTGTGGCTGACAGTGGGAAACAGGATCCGAGTCCTGATGACGGCGTCAGGGGACGAAGTGGTGTCGTGGTGTCGATGGTCGATGCCCCCGACGGGAAGGTCCGCCTCGTCTTCGATGACGTTCAGCGGAACGGTTCCAGTTGGAGCCATCAGTTCCTGTTCACCAGCGTGGAGCTCGATCGCAAGGCGTTGCTCGAGACGACACTCACTGACGCCGAGCTCGCAAGCCTTGGCTTTGCGATCGCGATTCGGCTCGCGGCGCACAAACGGGTCGTTGGCTGACAAGATGTGGAAGCGGAGCGGCGACGACTCACCTCCTTTGTGGCCCTATTCAAGTTGGAGCTGCAGGGGAGGTATCCGTGGAGCTGCCTGAGCTGCTCGATCAACTTGTTGACGGATGGTGTGAGCGTCGCGCGCTACGCCCGCTGTCGATCATTCTCCGGGCATATCCGATGCCGTCCCCGCTTTCAGATAGCTGGTACGCATTGCGCCAGGCCCTGCGAGACCTTCGGTGCCGAGGCTGCTGCGATCGACGACGCGCTCCGCGCGGTGGAGACCGCGTTGGCGCGTGCTAGCGTCGGTTGATGATCGCGGCGTCGTATCGGTCTCCCAAGACGGAGGTGCGGGCGAGCGGGACACATGGGCGGGGGTTGTTCGCGGCGAAGGCGATCCACAAGGGGGAGATCGTGTCGGTCAGGGGTGGGCACATCATCACGCGGCGGGCGGAGCGGCGGCTGCGCAAGCCGGCGGGCTACTGGGGCTACCCGATCGCGGACGACTTGGTGCTGGCGCCGCTGAAGAAGCGCGAGGTCGACAGCGTGATGATGTTCCTGAATCACTCGTGTGAGCCCAACGTCGGCATCCAGGGGCAGATTCTGTTCGTCGCGATGCGGCCGATCCGCGCGGGCGAGGAGCTGACCATCGACTACGCGATGTTCGGCGGCGACGCGAAGCGCATGCGCTGCGGCTGCGGGGCCGCCAGCTGCCGCGGGGTGGTCACGCCCGCCGACTGGCGGCGCAAGGAGCTGCAGCGCAAGTACGCGGGGTACTTCTCGGCGTACCTGCGGGTGCCTTCACCCTAGGCACGGCGCCGCAAGAAGTCGCGGACCCCTCACCCTGCCCTCTTCCCGCTGCGCGGGGCGAGGGCAAACGGCTTCAGTGGTCCGATCGCTCCCAGCAATACGGCGCTGCGGGATCCGGAGCTACGCGGACAGGCCCGCCGCGTGTGACACCTCGGTCAGCGACGGGATGCCGCCGGTGCCGCCGAGGTGGCGGCAGTTGAGGGCGGCGGCGGCGTTGGCGAACGGGACGCAGCGGTCGAGGGGCCAGCCCTGGAGCTGGCCGTAGATGAACGCGCCGCGGAAGACTTCGCTGGCGCCGTGGCTGTCGTAGACCTCGATCGGCAGCGCGGGCTGGCGGACCAGGGTCTCGCCCTCGAGGGCGATGACGCCCTCCTCGCCCAGGGTGATGACGGCGATGCGCGGGCCCATCTGGGTCAGCTCCAGCAGGCTGCGCTTCATGTCCGACGAATGCGAGAACTCGGCGGCGAAGCGTTCGTTGCCGATGACGATGTCCGACAGATCGAGCAACTCGCCCATGCCGCTGCCCAGCCGGCGCGCGTCCAGCACCACGCTGACGCCCTTGGCGCGGGCGCGCTCGGCGGCGGCGATGTCCGACGGCGGGTTGCGGCCGTCGACCAGCAAGATCTTCGCGTTGTCGAGCAGGTCGCGGGGCAGCTCGCCCGGGTCGATGGGCGTCGTGCTGCCGCGCGTGAAGCGCATCCACCGCCGGCCGGTGCGCTCGTCCACCAGCACGAACGCCGTCGGCGAGATCTTGCCGGGCTCGATCAGCACCGACGACACGTCGACGCCGAACGCCTTCAGGCCGCGCATGATGATCGACCCGAACTCGTCGTCCGACAGCCGCCCGAAGTAGCTCGCCTGACCGCCCAGCGCGCACACGGTCGCCAGCGTCGTCCCGACCGCGCCGCCGCTCTGCAGGCTGAATGTTTCCAGTTCAACAACCGACTCCGGCGAACGCGGGCCGACGCCGATCTGCTCGACGGTCACTTGCCCGAGGCCGACAACACGGTCGGAAGCTGCGGTCATCGTCTTGAAAATAACATACTAAGATGTCGCCCATGGCGACGGCAGTGACTTTGATTCGCGGAGACGGCATCGGACCCGAGGTTGTCGACGGCGCAGTGCGTGCCGTCGAAGCGACCGGCGCGGAGATCACGTGGGAGCCGGCCGACGCCGGCGCGGGCGCGGTCTCCACCCACGGCACGCCCCTGCCGGACGCGACGCTGGAGTCGATCCGCCGCAACCGCCTTTGCCTGAAGGGGCCGCTGGCGACCCCGATCGGCGGCGGCTACCGCAGCGTCAACGTCGCGCTGCGGCTGGAGTTCGACCTGTACGCCAACCTTCGCCCGGCGCGCACGTTCGCGGGCCTGGCCAACCGCTACGAGAACGTCGACCTGGTTGTCGTCCGCGAGAACACGCAGGGCGAGTATTCGGGCATCGAGCACTTCATCGACCCGACCAAGAACGCCGCCGAGGCGATCTCGATCATCACGCGCTTCGGGTCGGACCGCATCGTGCGCTTCGCGTTCGACTTCGCGCGCGCCAACAAGCGCCGCAAGGTCACGCTGGTCCACAAGGCCAACATCCTGAAGATGACGTCGGGGCTGTTCCTGCAGGTCGGCCGCGAGATTGCGCAGTCGTATCCCGACATCGAGTTCACCGACCTCATCGTCGACAACTGCGCCATGCAGCTCGTACGCGATCCGACGCGCATGGACGTCCTCGTCACGACCAACCTGTTCGGCGACATCCTGTCCGACCTGACGGCCGGCCTGGTCGGCGGCCTCGGCCTGGTCGCCGGCGCGAACATCGGCGAAAACGCCGCCATCTTCGAGGCCGTGCACGGCACGGCGCCCGACATCGCGGGCAAGGGCATGGCCAACCCCACCGCCGTCATGCTGGCGGGGGCGATGATGCTGGAGCACATGGGCCAGCGCGAGCGCGCGGTGCGGCTCGAGGCCGCCATCCGGCGCGTCGTCGCCGACGGTCAGAGACCTGACGCCCGACCTCGGCGGCACCGGCACGACGCGCGCGTTCACCGATCGCGTCGTCGCCGCGATCGCGGCGACGAAGTAGCCGCTACTCGCCGGGGAGCAGCGGGCGCTCGAGCACGGACTGCGACCGCACGTAGCGCTCCAGCGCGTCGGCGGCCTTGGTGAACTGGGCGGCCGCGTAGTACGAGCGCCCCAGGTAGTACAGCACCTCGGGGTGGCGCGCGACGTAGGTCGAGTCGTCGGCCAGCGTCTTCAGCTCCTCGATGGAGTCGGCGTACATCTCCGCCTTGTAGTCGAGGAAACCGGACAGCATCGAGAAGTCCTTGCCCAGCCCGGTCCACATCTCTTCGGGCCAGTCCTCCATGACCTTGTACGCGGTGGCGTAGCGGCGCGCCCTGAACGCCGCCAGGATCTCCGGGTACTGCTCCTTCAGCTTCACGACCAGATGCGGCTTGCTCGCCGCCAGCGCCGCCGGCAGCACGGGCGGCTCCAGCTCGCCGCCCGCCGCCAGCGGGATCTCGGGGTCGCGATCCAGCCGCGTCGACACCAGCCGCAGCATCAGGCGCGCGTGCCGCGCCTCGGGCGAATCGCCCGCCGCCTCCGCGCGCCGCGCCCACAGCTCCGCCTCGCGCGCCTTGCCGTGGGCCAGCAGGCTGATCGCCAGCTTCGCCGCAGCGCGCGCTCTTGTCGGGCCCGTCGTAGCCGCGCACCAGCTCGCTCAGCCGCCCGTACGGCCACATCGGCCCATAGACGTTGGCCCGGTAGGGGTCGAACTTCGCGTAGCCCAGCAGATCGCGCGGCGCCGAGAACTCGATGCGCGCGTTGTCGTCGGTGTTGTCGGGCGAGCCGGCGGTGAACGTCTCCAGCTCCTCGGGGCCCATCAGCAGGTACGCGAACACGTCGTGCGGCGAGCTGAAGCCGCCGCGCTTCGCCTCGGCGCGCGTCACCGGATCGCGGAACGCGCGCTCGACGACGTCGAAGTCCAGCGGCAGCGGATCGAGGCTGCCGATGAGGATCGTGTCCGACGACCAGTCCTCGGCCGCGAACACGTACAGGTACGGGAACTCCTCGCGCACCGTGCGGTAGATGGTCTTGATGTTCCAGGGCGCCATCTCGTACAGCTGCGCCCACTGGCAGAAGATGCCGTGCTCGGCCAGGCGCGTCTTGACCAGCCGGAAGTACTCGCGCGTGAACAGGTTCGAGACGCCGGTGATCCACGGGTTCGACGGCTCGCTGACGATGACGTCGAACTGGTCCTTCCGCTGCGTCAGGAAGTTGCGCCCGTCGCCCACGCGCGCCGTCACCTTCGGGTTCTCCAGCGGCCGGTGGTTGTCGTTGTCGAAGAAGCGCGCCGCCCGGTAGACGGCGGGCTCGAGCTCGACGACCTCCAGCGACTCGATCGGGTACTGCGTGATGGCGCCCGCGGTCACGCCCGAGCCGTAGCCGACCAGCGCGACCTTGGGCGGCGTCGGCTGGTTGTAGAACAGCAACGGCAGCAGGCCGACGATGATCTGCGTCGGCATGTCGGCGTCGTTCGACGCGTCGACCTTGCCGTTGTTCTTCATCGAATAGATGCGGTCCCACTGGTCGACGCTGACCGTGGTGGCGATGCCGTCCTCGTAGAACACCAGCTTCGGGCGTCTGCCACGTCCGCTTGTGGACCTTGCGGTAGATGTACTCGCGCGCGATCGAGACGCGGAAGAAGCCCGCCGAGAAGCTGCCCAGGTCCCAGCGCGGCAGCACGAGGCCGATCAGCGCCAGCGCCACCGCCGACCCGACGCCGATCAGGCGCTGCCGGCGCGTCAGCGCGGGCGCCAGCCAGAACAGCGCCGCCGCCAGCGCCAGGTCGAACACCACGGCCACGTAGATGCCGCGCTGCAGCCCCAGCTTGGGCAGGACGACGAACCCCGACAGGAAAGAGCCGACGATGGCGCCCAGGGTGTTGAGCGCGTACGCGTTGCCGACGTCGTGGCCGACCGAATCGAGCGCGCCCGCCGCCACCCGCACGGTCAGCGGGAAGACGCCGCCCATCAGGATGGTCGCCGGCAACACGGTGATGCAGGCGAGCACGAACTGGCAGACCAGGATGGCGTCGACGCCGAAGCTGGACGACTGCAGCAGCCACGTGAACACGTAAGGGATGCGGTCGGTGAACAGGTACGACAGGCCGACGGCCGCCGCCGATCGCCAGGTGCAGCACCGCCAGCCAGCGGACCGGGTGCGGCGTGCGCTGGCTGGCGCGCGCGAACACCGCCGAGCCGACGCCCAGGCCGACCAGGAACGCCAGCAGGATGAGCGTGAACGAGAAGATCGACGAGCCGAGCAGCACGGCCAGCGCGCGCGTCCACAGCACCTGCAGCGTCATCGCCGTCGCGCCCGACACCGCGAACGCGATCAGCACCGCGCGCGACGACCGGCGGTCGACGACGGGCGGCGGCGGCAGCGCCGTCGTCTCCAGCTTCGCCTCGGCGGCGGCGACGTCCAGGCGCTCGTCGGCGCTCGCGGCGTCGCCGCTGCTGGTGCTGTCGAGGAGCGCCGCGCCAGCAGGATCGCCGCCGCCAGCGTGAGGTTGAAGGACGCCGCCGTGATGTTCGTCCAGCGCACGCCGAACAGCGGCATGAACACGAAGCCGGCGAAGAACGATCCGGCGACGGCGCCGAACAGGTTGATCGAATACAGCGTGCCGATGCGCAGCCCGACGCGCCGCAGCTCCCACGGCCGCGTCACGAAGTGGCGCGCCAGCATCGGCAGCGTCGCCCCCATCAGCGTCGTGGGCAGCAGCAGCAGCAGCGCCGACGCGATGAAGCGCAGCACCGACAGCAGCGCGTAGCGATCGCCGAACGTGGTCCACAGCCACCGGTTCAGCCCCGGGTAAAGGCTGATGACCAGCGGCACCAGCAGCGCGTAGAGCGCCGATCGCCGCTTCGGCGAGCGCGTACGCCCGCACCGGGTTCTTCAGGCGGTCGGCGAACCGCCCGGCGAGGTACGACCCGAGGCCGAGCCCGCCCATGAACGTCGCCAGCACGGTCGACACGGCCAGCGTCGTCGACCCGAAGACGAGCGTGAGCATCCGCGTCCAGAGCATCTCCAGGATGAGCCCGGACGCCCCGGACAGGAAGAAGCAGGCGAGCACGACGGCGCGCATGGGGGACGCTCTTATACAACGTCCCGCCCGCGCGCCGCCGCACGGACAGCGGCTCAGTTGTCAGTTTGTGTTGCGCTGCCAGATGCCGAAGAAGTCGGCGAGCCACCGGTCGTGCGGCCCGAACACGAAGCCCGGGCGGTCGCGGTTCGGAAACACGAACGGCGGCTCGGGCTGCGGGAGCCCAGCCAGATCGAGCAACAGCTGGGTCCACGCCGTGCCGTCGAAGTGCATGTAGGCGTCGGGCCCGCCGCCGCGCAGCGCGAGCGTTCCCGCGGACACCCAGACATCGTCAGGGGCCAGCTCCCAGACACGCGCCAGCGGCTGGGTGACGCCGACGCCGTAGGCGTCGAATGTCAGCACCGAAACCGGTGACCACGCCGCGCCGTCGAAGTGAGCGACGTAGCCTTGCTCCATCGTGTAGGAAGCCCCCGCCCGACAGCCAGACATCGCCGGCGGCAATGCCGTGCAGGTCGAGCACCGCGCTGCCCGGATTCGCGCCGACCAGCGTCACTGGCGTCATGCTGCTGCCGTCCCAGTGCAGCAGCGTCGGGCCGTCGCCCCCGATCCAGACGTCGTCGGGTCGCGCGGTGAACACCGCCTTCAGGTCCACGGTCGTACCGGACGCGACGGGCGCAAACGCGTTGCCGTCGTAGTGCATGACCGTACCGCCGTCGCCCACGGCCCAGACATCGTTCGCGCCCGTCCCCCACACGTCCTTCAGGTTCGCGCTGGTTCCGGCCGGCACCGAGACGACCGCGCGCCCGTCGTAGTGCAACGTCGTGCCGCCCTCTCCGACCGCCCACATGTCCGTCGGCGCGCTGCCGAAGACGCCCGCCAGATCAGCGCTCGTTCCCACCGCAGATCGGTGAATCTCGGCTGTGGTCTGGCGGCAAGCTGCACCATGCCGCCCTCGCTGCCCACAGCGAGATCGCCGAACCCGGGGACATGGGCGACCCGCTGCAGTGACGTCGGCGCCTCCGGCCCGCGGACCCATGACTGCCCGTCGTAGTGACTCAGATAGCCGCGCCGCCCGCCGGGACCAAAGACGCTTCCAACGACCCACACGTCCTGATTCGACGCGGCGCTGATCGACGTCAGGTCCTCGTTGAAGGTGGTGGTCTGCAAGCTGACGTGCAACCCGGTCGCATCGAGGTGCTCGACCTGCATGATGCCGCCGCCACGATTCGTGACCAGCCAGACGTCACCGCGCGCGGCCAGCGACAACGCCACGACGGTCACGCCCTCGAGATCGAGGACTCGTGACCACCCGGCGCCGTCGAAGTGCAACAAGCCGCCGAACGATGCAATCCAGACGTCGTCGGGCCCCGTGCCTGCGACGCGCCTGCCGGCCACCCCCGGAATCAACGTCCAGGCGGTGCCGTCCCAGTGCAGGGCGCTTTCGACGTTGGTGTTGAAGTCGACGCCAACGGCATAGATATCGGTGGCGCTGGCCCCCCACACGTCAGTCAGCAGGCCGACGTTGTTGAAAACCGTCAGCTCGGGCGGGCCACCACCGGGAATGTGGTAGACGGCCCCCGGGAGCGAGAGGCCCTGCGCTCCCACGACCCACACGTCGTCCTCGGCCGACGCCCAGATCGCTTTGTTCAGTGCGAGCGACGACCGCTCGATGATCCAGCGACCCGCGTCGAAGTGCAGCAGGTTGGACGAGCCCTCTATGCCGAAGGTGGTATCGCCTCCGATCCACAAGTCGGTCCTGCCGGCACCCGCGACTGCCGTCTGCCAGTTGCCGTGGGGCAGCGGGTTGTACCAGCACCAGCCGTCTCTCTCACACCAGCTACCGGGCGACAGCTGGGTCCCTGGCGGCGGCAGCGGCGACGGCGACTGCGACCCGCTCCGGCCGGCGTGTCCGCTTCCGGCGTCGCCGCCCGTCACCGGCGAATCGGGCGGCATCCCCTCGGTCCTCTGCGCGACGCCGGCGCGCGGCCGCCGCGGCTCATCCCCACACCCGACGAGACAGCTGGCAAACAGCGCACCCGCAACCAACAGCCGGCACAATCTTCTCTCCACTCCGCCCTCCCCGACTTCCGCCTTCCTGGAAACTAAGGACGGAGGCGATCGCGCCAAGGCGCCTCGATCAAAACCGTCAGATCAGGCGCTGCGCGATCGGGGCAAATCCCGGCAACGCACGTACGGGCGCGAGATCCTCGTCGGCCTGCAAGTGCGACAAGTCCCGATAGCCGGCGTCGACGGCGCGCTCCAACCAGGGCAAGGCCGTATCCGGCCGGCCAAGGCGCGACAGGCAACAGGCGACGTTGTACGCGCTGGTCGCGTTGCCGTGGGTCTCGAACGCGCGCCTCGCGATCGCCACCGCTGCCTCGTATTTGCCCGCGTGGAACAACGACGCTTCCAGGTGCGACCACTGGCTCAACAGCACAGCCGGATCGATCGCGCGCGCCGCCGCCTCCGTGTCCTTGCCTTCCAGCGTGTCGATCGTTGTCGTGATCAGATCGGACGGATTGAACGCCGGCGGTATCGCTTTCAGCGCCTCGCGCGCCGCCGCCGTGTCACCGTCGTGAACCGCGATCCAGCCGGCGAGCTCGGCGGCGCGCGCCTGCGTCCCCGGCTCGGCGCCGCCGCGCATGACCGCGGCGACGTGCTTCGCCGCCGCCTCGCGCTGCCCCGCGTGCAGCGCCGCCCACGCCGCGTCGATGCGCCGCTCGGTGCGCTGCTTGCCAAGCCACATCAGCGCGCTCGCGCTTGCGGCGCCCGCCAGGTACGCCGCCCAGATCATGCGGGCGCTGAGCGCGACACCACACGCCGCGACGCCCACGACCAGCGTGACGATGTGAGCGGCGGTGTCGCCTCGCCGGGCAAAGCGCGCGACCAGCCCCGCCCGCAGCGCGGCGCCGCCGTCATACGGAAGCACGGGAAGAAGGTTGATCAGGCTCCATCCGACGTTCACCCATAGCGCCCCGCTCAGCGCGAACTGCGCCGCGTCCGACTCGGGCGGAATCACGCGCGCAAGCGTCCACACCGCGCCGCCGAGCAGCAAGCCGGCAGCCGGGCCCGCCAGCGAGATGATGATGTCCTTCCACCACGTGATCGCGCTGGTCGCGCCCGTGTGTGTGAGGCCGCCCATGCCGCCGAGCTCGATGTCCGGCTTGAAGCCGAAGACGATCGCGGCGATCGCGTGCCCGAGCTCGTGCCAGAGCACCGACAGCAGGACGATCGCCGCCCACATCGCGATCCGCGTGGGCGACTCCTGGCCGCCCATCAAGGCGAGCAGCGCCGCCGTGACGAAAAACGTCGACCGGACGCGAACCGGAATGCCGGCCAGCGCGAACGACACACCGCCGCCGCCCGGCGTCGTCTCGGCTTTAATGGAGCTCATCGGAGAACTGACCGGACGTCCACGCGTCGCACGCGTCGCGCGTGTGCGGCTAGTCCGCCCCCTTCGCCAGCGCGGGCCGCGCGCGACAGCGGCCGAGCCACGCCTCGACGTGGGCGCGCCCCTCGGCACCGCCGCCCAGCATCGTCCCGAACATCAGCACCGCCGCCGCCGGGATGTCGGCGAGCGAAAACGCGTCGCCGAGAATGTACGGCCGCGTCGCCAGTCGCCCATCGAGCACGTCGAGCATCCACGAGTACTGACGGTGATTGTAGTCCGCGGCCGCCTTGCTGCGATCCGCCGGCGCGTACGACACGGGCGTGTCGACCCCGTGATACAGGTACTGCATCATGTACATGCGCAGCTCGGTGATCGCCCACACCGACCAGCACAGCGCCTCGGCGCGCCCGGTCGCGTCCGTCGGCCACAGCCCGCGCTTGCCGCCGTAGCTGTCGCCCAGGTGCAGCAGGATCGCCAGCGATTCGAAGTACGCCTGCCCGCTGTCGACCAGCGCCGGCACCTTGCCGTTCGGGTTGATCGCCAGGTAGTCCGGGGCGCGGTGCTCGCCCTTGGCGCGATCGAGCTGGATGTATTCATAGCCCACACCCAGCTCTTCCAGTGCCCAGCGGGCGCCCGGTGCGGAGCTCGGCTGCCAGCTATACAAGCGGATACTCATCTCGCCCCCTCCCGTTTGATGTGCGACGACAGTGTACGTTCGCTGGCACCCTTGCACAGCCCCGCGTAGCCTGGACAACCCGTAGCCGGCGATGTCAGTCAAACCTCCCACGAACCCAATGCTCGGCGTCACCGCACAAGTGGCCGCTATCGAAGGGCTACGGCTCGGGCCGCCCCGACAAGGGACGCAAGTGGCCCAGGCTCAGGCTCAATCCCCTCATAATGACGCGGCGCTGGTCGACGCGATCCGTCGTGGGGACGCCGGCAGCCGCGAGGCGCTCTATCACCGGTTCAAGAAGCGCGTGTTCGCCCTGGCGGTGCGCATCGTGGGGGCGGTCGACGCCGAGGAGGTGGCGCAGGAGGCGTTCATTCGCATCTTCCGCGGCCTGGCGAAGTTCCGCGGCGACGCGGCGCTGGCGACGTGGATCTACCGCCTGGCCGTCAACGCCGCCCTGTCGCACCGCTCGCGCCGCGGGACGGTGGCCGATGCCGACGGCAATGAGGAAGCGGCGCTCCTGCCCGGCGCCGAGCCGGCGCGCGGCGACGCGGTGCTGCGCGTGCGCATCGAACGCGCGATGGCGCGGCTGCCGACCGGGTACCGCACCGTGATCGTGCTGCACGACGTCGAGGGCCTGGAACACGAGGAGGTGGCGTCGATCCTCGGCTGCCACGTCGGCACCTCGAAGTCGCAGCTCCACAAGGCGCGCGCCCGGCTGCGCGAGATGCTGGCCGCAGACGGCATCACGGCGGCATCGCTTCAGGACGGATGACGACGGTCGAACGAAGAAACAAAGAAACGAAGCAACGAAGATGACGGCTGAGATCAAAGGCACCTGCTCCGGATACCCGATCGAACGCCTGTCGGCGGCGGTCGACGGCGATCTGCCGCCGGCCGAGTCTCAGGCGGTGCGCGCGCACGTCGACGCGTGCCCGCGGTGCGCGCCGGCGATGGCCGAGCTGCGCATGATGGTGATGGCCACGCAGGCGCTGGACGCGCCCGAGCCGCCGCCGACGCTGTGGGCGGCCATCGAAGGCGGCCTCGAACGGCACGAACGGCGGTCGTGGCTGGCCTGGCGGCCGTTCACCATCGGCGCGCTCGCCGGCGGCGTGGCCGTCGTGCTGCTCGCGGCCGTGCTCCCGACGCTGCGCGCCCGCACGGGCGGCGCTGTCGCGTCGCTGCCGGTGCCGGCGGCGGTGGCCGAGGTCCACGACCCGCTGCTCTACGAAGCCGAGGCCGAGTTCGCGGAGGCCGCCGCGGCCTACGAACGTTCGATCGAGAAGCTGCGTGGCCTGCTGGCGCGCGAGGAATCGCGCTGGAGCCCGGAGGAGCGGTCGCGCTACAGCGAGCGCGTCGCGCGCCTGGACGACGCGATCGCGCGCTCGCGCGAGCTGGCGCGGCGCACCCCCGGCGACAGCGTCGGCAACGAGCAGCTGCTGGCCGCGTATCAGCAGAAGATCGCGTTCCTGAGCCGCCGCCGTCCACCGCGGCGGCGAGGCGGGCGAATGGGGCAAGCGCGGGAGCGCGCTGCCATGAGCATCCGCCTGACCCGCGAGGCCGCCGCGTGCGCGCTGATGATCGTGACCGCGTCGGCCCACGCGCTGGCCGCGGACGCGGGCGCCGGCGACATGCTGTACGACCGGCGCGAGATCATCGTCCCCGCGAAGGGGGCCGAGACGGTCCGCATCGACAACCTGCTCGGCCGCATCGTCATCCGCGGCAGCGCGCGCCCCGGCGAGATCCACATCATCGCGGAGAAGCGGGCATCGTCGCCCGAGGCGCTCGGGCGGCTGCGCGTCCACTACACCGCGTTCGAGGGTGGCGAGGTGGTCGTCGACACGCGCGTCGAGCTCGGCGGCCGCGAGCGGTCGCTGCCGCTGGCCGGAAGCCGCGTCGATCTCGTGGTGGAGGTGCCGCCCGAGATCGCCGTCGAGGCCAAGACGTTCGGTGGCGACGTGACGGCGTCGGGGCTGCGCGCGGGCGCGCGCCTGGAGACCACCGGCGGCCGGGTCAACGTCAACGACGTGCGCGGCGGCGTGGTCACGCGCCAGCTGCGCGGCGGCCAGAAGGTCGCCGCGGTCGAGGGCGACGTCGATCTGGACGGCGTCGAGGGGGACATGGACCTACGTGACCTGGGCGGCGGGCGCGTCGACGCGCGGCTGGTCGACGGCAGCATCCGCGCCGAATCGCTGCGCTCGGGCCTGGTGCGGCTGGTGACCACGACCGGCCAGATCGTGCTCATCGGCGTCATTCGCCCCGGCGCCCACTACGACCTGCGCAGCTATGCGGGCGATGTGCGCATCATCCCGGTGGGCGATTCCGCCCCGTTCGAGCTGCGCGCCCGGGCGGCCATGCCGGTGGCGTCCGACCTGCCGTTGAAGGCCTCGCGCCGCGACGGCGACTGGCTGCGGGCCTCGTATCGTGGGCCACCGAACCCCGGTCCGGGCGACCCGCACCGCGCTGCTCGAGCTTTCGTCCGTGCTGGGCCAGGTAAACATCGAGATCCAGCCCCGCATCCCCGCGCCAGAGCTGCGCTAGGGCTCTTCCGCCCCCGGCCCCGGACAAGCCGCGTCGGAGGTGTTATCGTAAGGATTCGTATCTCGATGCGAATTGGCATCTTTTCCGACACGCACGCGAACATCGAAGCGCTCGAAGCGGTTCAACGAGCGCTGACCGATGACGGCGTGGACAAGCGCGTCTGTCTAGGCGACACGGTCGGCTACGGCGCCAGCCCGAACGAGTGCTGCGCCATCATCCGCGAGCGCGCCGCCCACACCATCCTGGGCAACCACGACGCGGCGGTCGCGGGCCGGATGGACTACTCGTACTACTACCATGCGGCCCGACACGCGCTGGACCTGCACGCGCGGCTGCTGACGCCCGAGCACATGAAGTGGCTCAAGGAGCTGCCGTACGAGGTCCGCGAGGGCGACATCCACTACTGTCACGGCTCGCCGCTGAACATCGAGGAGTTCGACTACATCTTCGCGCGCGACCAGGCGGCGCAGTGCCTGGATATCTGGGACGACCTGGCGCCGCTGACGCTCATCGGGCACTCGCACCTGTGCAAGTCGTTCGCGCTTTCGCCCGACGGCGTCCACGAGGTCGTGTCCGACAAGTTCGAGCTGCGGCCCGGCTGGAAGTACATCGTCAGCGTCGGGTCGGTCGGCCAGCCGCGCGACTACGACCCGCGCGCCAGCTACACCCTGTTCGACACCGACAAGAAAGAGTTCGAGTTCAAGCGCGTCGACTACGACATCAAGGCGTCGGCCGAGAAGATCTTCAGCGCCGACCTGGAACCGAACTTCGGCCATCGGCTGTTCATCGGCGTGTAGCGTGCGCCGGCGTGCCACGCTCGCCTGCGCCGTGATGTTGGCGGCGGTGGTGGTTGTGGTGGTGCCGGCGGGGCCGGCGGCGGCCGCGCGCCAGACCACCACGTGCATCGAGGACGACGCCGTCCCGACGCCGCCCGGCTACAACGGCTGGGAGCGATCGTCGGTCACCGCGTGGGAGGCCGTCGAGCAGCAGGGCGGCATCGTCCCCGACATCGAGGAGGACCGCGACCACTTCCCCCCCAAGTGGCTGCGCTACCCGAGCCCGATGCGGTCGGCCGAGCTGCTCGCCACGGAGGCGCGCAAGCCCAAGGGGTTGTACACGGCGGTGCCGCCGACCGACCTGCAGACCGGCGACATCCTGGTGCGCATCAAGGGCGCGGGGGCGTGCGGCAAGATGGCGGTCGTCGCCGGGAAGTCGGACGAGCAGTGGGTGATCCTGGAGACCGAGGCCGACGCCAAGGCGGGCGGCGGCCCGGGCGGCGCGAGCTTCTTCGACGGCGCCAAGCTGCGCCCGGAGGTGCTGGCGTACCGCGTGGGCGTCAAGCGCGACAGCAGCATGGGCCACGTGCGCGGCCTGATGAAGGACCTCGACCACCTGGAGCGGACGATCGCGGAGCGGCCGCCGCTGGTCGAGCTGAAGTCGCGCGGCGCGGTCGACGATCTCGTGCACCAGCTGATCGACGAGGCGGCGTCGCTGGCCGCCGATCCCGACTTCCAGGACGAGCGCCGCGCGCTGACCGGGCGCGCGCTGGCGATCGCCGCGGCGCTGGACTGGCCGGGCGCCGCCGAGCAGGCGGCTGCCGTGCTGGACGACGTCTTGAAACGCACGCCGTCGCGGGCGGACGTGGCGCTGTCGCGCGCGCGCGTGCTGATGCTGGCGGGCGAAAACGACAAGGCGCTGTCGCTCGCCGAGGCGGCGACCGCGATCCCCGGCGTGTCGCCGCGCGTGAACTACGTCGTCGGGCGCGCGCTGCTGGCGGCGGGCAAGCCGCAGCCCGGGCTGGCGGCGATGAAGCGTTACCTGGAAGACGACCCGTTCGATCCGCGCGCCAAGAAGCTGATCGCCACCGGCGGCAAAGAGCCGGCGCTGATGCCGGCGCCCAAGGCGCCGACCGCGGGCGAGCTGACGTTCACGGGCACGGCCGAGCGCGGCGGCATGAAGAGCGCGTCGTACGGCTTCAGCATCGACTGGCCGCTGTCGTGGCGCGTGGTCGCGCGCCAGGCGGAGCCGTCGACCGGCGTCATCGTCGAGCTGACGACCGGGCGCGCGAACCGCGACGACGGCGAGACCGAACGCGCGGGCGTGTCGCTGATCGTGCACAAGCCGGAGGACAAGGAGGCGGCGGCGCTGGCCCGCAAGGGCGCGCGCAACATGTTCCCCGAGGCGAAGCTCAAGTCGCTGCCGCCGCTGATCCCCGGCAGCAAGCGCGAGCAGTTCCGCGAGAAGAAGGGCAAGGCCCAGCGCCAGGGCGAGGTCACGACGCTGGAACGCAACGGCGCGATCTACTTCCTCGTCCTCAACGCCTCGACGGCGAGCTACCCGAAGCTGAAGGACGAATACGCGACGTTCGTGAAGAGTTTGTCGACTGCTCCGGGCGCTGCGCCTTCGAAGTAGGCACCAGGGCCTCAGAACCGGCCGCTGAGTCCCACGGCAGCGAGGCGATCTGTTGCGATGATTGCTGGAAGCACCGCCACGCTTGGCGGTCGGTCGCGAATCGAGCGGCCGAGGTGCAGATAGTCGAAAACGTCCCAGACGACAATGCCGACGGTGGCGAGAACGGTAAAGACGGCAAAGCCGTGTCTTGTTCCCATGGAATCGGTCGGGGCGTTGTCCGCGAGAGCCCGGTCGGCCAGAACGCAGCTAGCGAGAAGCGCCGTCTTGCCAAGACCGAAGAGCGTTGCCGCAAGGGGACGGCCGGCTCGATAGTAGCCGGCGGACACACCCCACAACCCGCCGAGTGCCCAGAGACCACCGATCGCGCCGAGTACCGGAGTAGGAACGTCGTTCTCACTCGGGTTGGTGACGATGGCGATGGCCGTGGCAGCACCAATGGGTACCAAAACACCGTACAGCGCCCACCTTTGCGCGACGTCTGCCTCCGCTTCGCGCGAGGTTGCCGACGATGGGACAACGTTGGGTTGAGCCACTGCGGTGCCCGACAGGACGACCGTGGCCACTGCGATCATGCTGGTCCGAAGGTGATGCATCCAGATCTGCCCGGCTAACAATAGTGGCATTCAGCGGCGGGCGCACCAGGGAGCGTAGCGACCGACGCGTATAGCGGCCTGTGCGCTACTCGCGGAGCGAGGAGAACGCCTTCCGCCACGTGGGCTCCGCCGGAAAGACGAATCGGTACTCGGCCGCCCACTTCCTTCCACCCAGCTCGACTGCACCACGAGGCTTACGTCTTGAGAGAAACCGCTCGAGCGCGCCACGCTGCGTGCCCGAAAGGTAGATCGAGTAGCTATCGTGGCCGCGCCGGATTGAACGCTCGGAACGCAGGCCTGGCCATCGCGCCGGCCATGCAACTGATCGGTCGGGCGCGTTTTCATAGCGCCATAGCATGATCTCGATAAATTGCGGCTCCCACTTCCGGGCCGCTGGGAGACTCAGCGTTCGTAGCTCGTTCACCACTGCGCGGAGGTCGGCCGGGACTTGAGCCGCGGCCTGCTCGATTCGTTTGTACGTTGACGGGTCTCCGATGTGCTTTGGGTCGAAGTCGAAACCGAATACCCGCGTTACGACCGAAGGGTTTCCGATTCGGAGGTACACGCTTGTGGCCCCCTGGTCGGTAACACCGGGTGCGGCGTCGTACGAAGGTTTCCATTTTGCCCCCGCGGCAAGGCTCCCCAGTCGACCAAGAAGAGCGCCATATGCGCGCTCATCCAGGGTCTGGGCGACGTACTCGTATCCCTCATCGCCCTGCTTCGTCCTCAGCTGCAGAACAAGCCGGTTCTCGTAGACGACTAGGCGTGGCGTGTCGGACCCAATGACCATCAGCCACGGGTTCGTTTCAAGCAAGACCACCACCGGCTGTGGACCAGCGTACGGATCAAAGACCGAAGGGGCCTTCACCGCTCCTGGAGCGGAGAGCAGGACGCTTAACGCCACAAGGGGAAGCAGCATGTTTCTGGTCGGTCCAACGACACTGGCGCCCGTCCGACTGCAACAGCGGGTTGGCGAGACTCCGGTCGATTCACGGGCGCTCGCGGTGCTCGGCCGCCGGCTCGAAGAAGACGGGCTGCCCTACCGCGACGCGGCCGCGTCGAGTGACGGTGCCGTAGACCCCGGCCTTGTTGTCCCTCACCCGAACGATCGCTTTCAGCACCTCCGCGGCGGGGCGTGCCGAGTCAGGGTCGAAGTTCACCATCGAGCAGCGCTCGTCGCGATTGGTGATACCGATGGCGGCGCCTTCGTTGGTTTCTCCGAACCAGAGCACGCCTCCCACCCATTCGTCCTCCTCGAAGGGAACTGATCGCAGTGATGCAATCAAGATGTTCGGTCGGAACCGTCGGACGTCTGGGCGTTGCGCTGCAAGCCTGGCAACTTCGCTGACGGTGGCGGAGGCAATCACGGAGACGCTCGCCTCGTCGAAGATGCCACGGCTAAGGTGCATCATCTCGACCGGCGAACCATGGCGGCGACCGACCTCCGTCGCCAGTTCCTGGCCGAATACGGCCAGATCCTGCCCTTCCGGCGTGCGAACGTGCGTCGGGAGCTCTCCATTGGCGGCAGGTCCCTGCCGCTTGGGAGCAAAGAGAATCAGATCCGGAAGCTTGGAGGCGGTCAACCAGGGGAAGCCGCCCCGATCATCAGCCCGACGGAAGGCCAAGCGCCGGTCGCCATCGAGGCCGTGCCAGCCCACGTCGGTGACGTCGAGACTCTCGCCCGCCATGGACTTCACCGGGTACCGGTAGAGCGCCTCTACTTCACCAATCTTGACGGGCATGTCCGATGTCGTCCGGTACATTCAGTGCACCGTGACCGTGACGTTCGCCGTAGCCGCTCGATCCTCTCCCTGGTCGACCAGACACGCAGTCATTGCACAGCGCAGCGTATACGTGGTCGTTACGGTCGGCGACACTTGATACACCTCGCTGGACGGTATGATGTCGCCGGGCTGCAGATAGCAGATGCGTGCCAAGCTTCGCCATGAGAGCGTTGACACTTGGCCGCTCACAATTGTCGAGGGCTGGGCCACGAAGTAGACGATCTGCGCTTCTGAGCACAGTCCCGTTCCGACGGCAACGGGTGCAGCGTCCGGCAGAAAGGTCGCATCAGTGTCGGACGAGGCGGAGGCATCGCCGGTGATCGTTCCTTCCTTCCCGCAGCCCGCGTAGCCGACCAGCGCCAGCGTTGCGACGCTCAGGAGCCAATGCGCACGCACCCGTGTGGGGAGGCCATCGAATGCCCTCATGACAAAGTGAGACGAGCGCACGCGCACCGAGCCAGGATGCGCAGAACCAGGCGACATTGTAGGGGCGTCGGTCGTCATTGCTCTTGCGGGCGAGTCAGTCCGCCCAACGTCGTGGCGATCACCTGCGGCGCGCAGCGCCGTCAGGTGCATCGCCTTGTTGGGCAGCACTCCAAGCGTGGCGTGTGGCACCGCTACGCCTCATTGTAGGCTCGCTCAAGGGCCGCTACGTCGAGCTTCACCATCGTCATCATGGCCTCCATCACGGCCTTCACTCTCCTGGCATCCTTGTCGCGGATCAGCTCGATGAATCGCCGCGGGACAATCTGCCACGAGAGGCCGAACGGATCCTTGATCCAGCCGCACTGGGTAGGCTTCGCCCCGGCCTTGACCAGTTTGTCCCAATACTCGTCGACTTCGGCCTGGTCCTCGCAGTCAACGTAGAGCGAGAAGCCTTCGGAGAACGTAAAGTACGAGCCCCCGTTGTAGCCCATGAAGACTTGACCACCGACGAGGAACTCGGCGGAGGTGATCGGACCGTCCTTGCCGGTGCGGGCGACGTTCCTGATTTCGGAGTCCGGGAAGGTGGCGGTGTAGAACTCCATGGCCGCCTCGAGCTGATCGTTGAACATCAGGAATGGTGTCACCTTGGTCATCGGAGATTCTCCTTCGTCGCGGAAGGTAACCGAAGGCCGCGCATCCATCCCGAGGCGCGCCTCGTACTGTCTGCCCAACGATACTGGCGTTCAGCGGCGGGGCGAAGCGCCCGTCCGCTGCAACGGCTGGTTGGGCGGCGGCGAGCGCGAACAGACGTACCTGGAGCTTCTGATCGATGTCGTCGACGAGTCCCAGCTGTGGGTGATGTCGAAATGGTGACTCGCTCTTGCTCGACGCCGCTATCGCCTCCCTGGCGTATGTCGCGGCTCGATCTTTGTCACCCTTTCCGGCCCACATCAGAGCGCGCGCGGCCGCGTTCCTGTACGCGTGCAATGGAAAGACCTCTCCGGTGCCTGAGAACTCATCGAGGATCTGAAGTGCCTCGTCATAGAGATCGACGCGCTCCGCTTCCACGATGAGCCACGCGAAATCGAGGTAGGCCTGATTTTGCATTCCCGGATGAGCTCTTCGCGCGTCGAACGCGAGACGATATGAGGAGAGCGCGTCATCCCACCGTCGAAGCGTGGCGAAGCATTGTGCCCGGACGTGGTGAGCGTCCGACAGGAACGCTTCGTGCGGGTACTCGTCCAAGACTCGTTCGAGGATTGCGAGAGCGGGAACTACCAGATCCGCTTCGCCCGTCGACAGAAGACTTCGGCTTGGATAGCAGGTACTGAGTCTTGCTGGAGCCGCTGCGGCTTCTATCGAAGCGCGTCCAGAACGCTTCTTGATCCGCCACAGTCCAGGTTGTCTTCCGGTACCAGTCGTGTCGCCCCACGGGATCTTCCGTTCGTCCGCCCAACGATACTGCCGTTCAGCGGCGGACGGGAGAGGGAGCGTAGCGACCGAGCCGACCGTCCGACTGCAACGGCGGGTTAGCCAGCTCCTCGCTGGTCTCGCACTCGGAGGAGTGTCTCTCGTATCGTCGGGATGAGCGCCGCAGCGCCGTCGTTCTGTGGCTCAAGGCTCACTCCAAAAGGATAGTCGTCGTAAGAGATGAAAAAGCTCTGGCCCTTAATGACAGCTGTCCACACTCGCTCAGCAGCCGAGTCGGCTTTGTCGGCGATTCGTCCTCCCAGTAGACCAGCAAGGGCGGGCGCGTACGACGGAAACGCTTCCCAAGTGACCCGATTCGACAAGAGGAGTGCGTGGTTGCCCGAGGCCATCGGTTCGAGACGGAGGACTTCCAGTGGAAGATCATCGTTGGCTCGGCGTTCGCCCGACGGCGACCTTTCTATTGAACAGGTTCCACATCCGTCTGGCTAACGATCACGCGTTCAGCGGCGGCGCGCAAGCGCCGTCCGCTGCAACGCGCGGTTCGGCAGCAAAAGCAACCAGACTGCCCGCGTTCACGCGCCTTCTTTCTTCTTCAGGAGGACTAGGTAGCCGCCGCCGGCGCCCGAGTCACGAATCTTGAGGTGAGTCCGCGTCGCATCGGGCTTTGTGACCTCGACGTATTCCCAGCCCTCGAACTCTACGCGCTCGTTCTCGTGCTCTGCATCCACCCAGTTCAGACGATACCCCTCCGCGTGCAGCTTCGTTTCCAGCCCTGACTTCGCGAGGTACTCGGTGCCCACCCATTTGTCCTCGACGATCGCGCCGGCATGTTCCAGCGAGAGGAACTGCTTCCGGACGTCCGACATACGAGGCTGATCGAGGATCGCCGTGGCTCGTTCAATGTGGAACAGTTCCACTTTGAAGTCGCCCGCTGTCCGCGTGAGTTCTTCGCGTTCCGAGAGCGTCAGCTCCTGGTTCGTAACGAACGCAATTCCCGACGCGTCGTTCTCCTTCGCCCCAGCCAGATCGGCCAAGAACTTCGCTTTGATGGCGCTGAACCCTTGCTGCCCGCGAGGGGAGTAGACCGCCATCGCCCATTTGATTCCATCTCGATGGCAGAGCGCGTCTTTGCCGCCGTCGCGCCCTCCCAATGGGTGGCTGGGATCGACATTCGTGAATCCCTCCGCGAGCAAGATCTGGGCGGCGAGCCGTTCAGAAGGGCCCTGTCCGCTCGTCCATTCGCGCAGGCGATGCCAGGTCTCGTCCCACCGTTCGACCATTCGCAGCCTCCGCTTGTCCGCCCAACTACCATTATACAGACCTCGGTAATCCGATACCGACGCCTCCTTTCGCCACCTATCGCCGCTACGAAAACAGCGCGAAAGCGCTCTAAATATTCGGGAACGCATCGGTTGTTCGACTGCAGTCGAACTCAGGGTTCGCGCGATACCGAGCGTGCCTGCGCTCGGTATCGCCGGGGCACTCAATACAGAAACCCAACCCCGAAGTGGAGCATTTGCGAGCCGCGGCTGTAGTCAATCGCGAGCGGCGTGCGGTAGGCGGCGATCTCGGGGACGAGCGCGAAGCGCTGGCCCAGCTTCCACACGAAGCCCAGCGACATCCCGGCGACCGGAACCCACACCTCGTTGGAGCCAGCGCTGGTCCACAGCTGCATCGCCACCTCGGGCGCGATCACGATCTGATGCCGGCCGACGTCGATGCCGAACATCACGGGCACGGTCAGGTAGCTGACCTGCATCGCGGCGCCGCTCGACGAGATCCAGCGGAAGCCCACCGCCGGGCCCACTGCGATCTTCACCCGACTGTCGTCGCGCCGGCGCAGCTTGGCAGGACGCGCACTTCGCGTCGAGGATCGGCTTCGCGTCGTGCCAGTAGTCGGGCGTCGTCGACATCCCGGCTTCGGGTGGCGTCCCCGCGTCGGCCGGCGCCATGCACATCGCGAAGTCCGCGGGCGGCATGTCGATCGAGCATCCGACGAGCACAACCAAGGCCAGCGCCGCCGCAACCAGGCGGGAACCCGCGCCCAGGGCGCGGTGTCCCTTCACCAGCGGAGGTAGCCATGGGATTTACTATCGACGGTCGGGGCGGGCGCCAAAAGCCCGTCAACGCGGAGCTGAACCTGGTTCCTTACATCGATCTCCTCACGTGCATGGTGGCGTTCCTGCTCATCACCGCCGTGTGGACGCAGCTCGCCAGCCTGAGCGTCAGCCAGAAAGGACCAGGCACGGACGACGAGATGGCTCATCACGATCCCACTCAGGACGTCGCGGTGGTCGTCCACGACGACGGGTTCAACCTGATCGTCGGCCATGACCAGAAGCCGCTGCCCAAGCGCGTCGGCGGCGACCTCGACTACCCTGCCCTCACCGCGGAGCTCAGGGCGGTGAAGATGGCGTATCCCGACAAGAAGGACGTGAAGGTGATGTCCTACGACGGCATCCCCTACGACACGCTCGTGCGGACGATGGACGCGACGATCAACGCGGGCTTCCCCGATCTGTCGCTGCTCGACGCAGCGCCCGGCTCCTGACCCACCTGCCACGAACAAGGCGACACGGCAGGCGCCGGCGAACCGGAACTGTCGTGCCCGGGATCCCTGTGTAGTCGCAAACGGGGGACCTTTGGCATATTCTGGACCTCCTTTTTAGGAGGTCTTAGCCATGCGTCTTCGCTCGACACTGGCCCTCCCGGCAATCCTTGCTTACGTCCTGGCGCTCGGCCTGGCCGTATCTCTGGGCTGCGCGGGTGCCGGAACATCGAACCCAGGTACCGGCGGGTCGTCGTCTCCAGGCGCTGCGGGTTCCGGCAACCCAGGCGCGGCTGGCAGCGGCAGTACCGGCACCGCAGGAACTGGAAGCCCCGGTTCTGCCGGTACGGGATCGGGCGCGGCGGGCAGCGGCAGCTCCGGCGTGGCAGGGACAGGCGTCGCGGGCATGGGCGGCCCCGGCGTGGCCGGCAGCGGCGGCGCGGGCGGCGGCAGCAGCGGCGCTGGCGGCGTCAGCAGCCCCGGCAGCGGCGGCTCCTCGAGCCCCGGCGCGGGCGGCACGGTGACCGGCGCCGGCGGGGTCGGTCCGACGGGCGCGGGGGGCTCCGGTGGCATCTGCCAGATGGCGCAGCTCGAATACGTCCCGAAGATCCCGACCGTCTACCTGGTGGTCGATCGCTCGGGCAGCATGTTCCACTGCCTCAAGACCAGCGAGCTCGTCTGCCCCGACAAGGCGGACACGTCGTGGACAAAGCTCAAAGACGCCATCCAGACGGTGGTGATGCAGCTTCAGGCGGAGGTGCGGTTCGGCTTCACGACGATCTACGGGACCAACCCGACCGGGGGCGGAGCGTGCCTGCTGGCCAGCACCGGCGCGCTCGCCGACAACGTCCCTCCGAAGCTGAACAACGCGATGGACATCAAGACCAAATACGACGCCCTCAGCGCCATGTGGCCGAACCCGAGCGACGCGATGAACACGGGCAAGAAGCTCGAGTCGCCCGCGATGTATGCCCTGACGGCGACCGCCAAGGCGCTCACGGCCGACACGACGATGGGCGACAAGTACATGCTCTTCCTCACCGACGGACAGGAGGACTACTGCGACGACGCGCTCGAGATCTGCGCGTCCGACTCCACCGTCGGAGCGCTGCAGACCGCGTTCGCGTCGAACATCCGCACGATCGTCTTCGGTCTTCAGACGATGCAGTTCAACCTGCCCGTCGGCGTCTTGCAGGCCTTCGCGAATGCCGGCGCGGGAGAGGCGACGGTGCCGGGCTTGACGGCCGGTCTCGATCCGACCGCGATCTTCGATCAGTGTCAGGGCGTCATGCCGTGGCGCACCGACCTGACCGCGTCCGGCCACCCGACCGTGCGCGGACCGACGGCGACAGTGGGCACGTACGGCACGACGAAGGGCCCGACCACCCCCTACCAGCCGGACGCCTCCAATCAGGCGTTGCTGGTCACGCAGCTTTCGCAAGCGCTCGCGGGCGTGAAGAGCTGCACGTTCGACCTCAACGACGTCGGGGGCAAGGTGATCAAGGTCGACACGACGAAGTTGAACCTGGCGCACGTGCGCATCGAAGGAACCGAGGTTCCCCTGAGCACCACCAACGGCTGGACCGTCGACGTGGCCGCCCCGACGCAGCTGGTGTTCAGCGGCACCGCCTGCACGACCTGGCGCAACCCGGGCAGCAAGAAGATCGAACTCGAGTTCCCCTGCGGCAGCATCATCTTCGAGTAGCCTGATGAACAACACCCGAACGCTCTTTGGAATCGGCGCCACGGCGCTATTGCTTGGCTGCAGCGCAGGCGTCAAGCCGACGCCGTTCGACGGGGGCAGCGCCGGCACCGGTGCAGGCACCGGCGGCACCACCGGCAACGCCGGCACCACCGGAACCGGCGGAAGCGGCTTCGACGCCGCCATCGACATCCCGGTCGGTGACACGAAGAGCGACGGCATCTGCTCGGCGACCTCGACGATGGCCGAGCCGCTGCCGCTCGATCTGTTCTTCATCGTGGACGTTTCGAAGTCGATGACGCGGAAGACTTCGTTCGGAGCGATGGCGACCAAATGGGACGCCGTGCGATCAGCGATGAACGGGTTCTTCACCGATGCGCAGTCGATGGGGCTCGGTGTGGGCCTCGGCTACTTCCCCGCCCTTCAACCGAGCCTCGCGCAGGTGCCCACCTGCACGATGGACAACGAGTGCGGCACGTTCGGGCCGTGCGACCGGCGCAAGACGTGCGTTCAGACCGGTAAATCGACGACGGTCGTGACACCGCTCTGCATCGACAACACCACCTGCCCGGCGAACCAGGTCTGCGCGCTCATTCAGGATTGCGGCGAGCCGAATTACTGTGCGGCTGACGCCCCCGGGACCTGTGCCACCAACTGCACTGTGTTCCCCGGCTACTGCCACGCGCGCGACATCTGCGACTCGACGGCGTATGCGACGCCGGTCGTTCCGATCGCCGCGCTGTCGGGATCGGGAACGGGACAGGCGGCGACGCTGGCGACGTCTCTCATGGGGCGTATCCCCGACGGCTACACGCCGACGGCGCCGGCGCTCAAGGGGGCCATCGCGTATGCGCGGCAGTATGCGCAGTCCCACGCCGGCCACAAGCTCGCGGTCGTTCTGGTCACGGACGGATTGCCGCTCGGCTTCACCGACTTCTTCGACACCGCCTTGGGCGCGGTCAAGCCCGGCTTCCCGCGAACGGAGTGCAACCCGATCGACATCCCGGGGATTGCTGCGATCGCCGCGGAAGGCGTCGCGACCACGGGCGGGATGCCCTCCGTTCCGACCTTCGTCATCGGCATCCCGTCGATGGCCGAGGCGGCCGTGATCGGCCCGATGCTCAACCAGATCGCGACCGGTGGTGGCACCAAATCGGCCATCCTGATCGACACCAGCATGGACGTCAGCCAGGTGCTGCGGACCAAGCTCGCCGAGATCCGGACCAAGGCGATCTCCTGCGAGTACAAGCTGCCTGCCACCGGCGTCGACTTCAAGAAGGTCAACGTCAGCTTCACCAGCGGCACCAGCGTGCAGTCGACCATCGGCCACGCCCCCATCGACGGCACCGACGGCGCCGGCTGCGACGCGCGCGGCGGCTGGTACTACGACAAGGATCCGGCCAGCGGCACGCCGACGAAGATCACCGCCTGCCCCACGACGTGCACGATGCTGCAGACCGACCTCGACGGAAGGGTCGACGTCGTGCTCGGCTGCCCGACCATCGACGTCGGCTAGCGCGCGCCGCGGACCACGCCGCCCGTCAGCGGGTCAGGTGCACCATGCCCATCATTCCTGCGTCGGCGTGGTCCAGGATGTGGCAGTGGAACATCCACATGCCGGGGCGATCGTCGTAGCGGACGACGAAGGCGGCGGTTCCGTTCCGCGGCACGTTGAGGGTGTCCCGCCACTCGGGCCGCGCCGGCAGCAGGCCGGTCACCGGGTCGAGGGGCTGGAAGAAGAACCCGTGCAGGTGAAACGGGTGATCCCAGGCCATCTCGTTGGTCACCGTCCAGGTCTCCGTATCGCCGACGCGCGCGTACAGTGGCTCTGCGGCCCACGACGGAACCCCGTCGATCCCCAGCACCAGCTTGTCGTCGACCGTCGCCTGCGTCAGCGCGAGCACCCGCGCGACCGCGACCGCGCCGTCCAGCGGCGCGATCTGGCGCAGCACGGGCGGGATGGGGTCGCCGACGACCGGCTCGTCGCCCGTGATCTGAACGACGAACGTTTCGACGTCGGGGCGGAACTCGGCGCTGCCGAAGCCACGATCGTAGGCAACCCAGCGCACCGGCACGCGCGTTCCGGGCTCGCCCTGCGGCGTGACCAGAACGTCCGCGCGCTGGCCGGGGGTCAGCAGCAGCGTCTGCGATTCCTCGGGCGCGACGAGCAATCCACCGTCGCCGCCGATGCGCACGAACGAGTGCCCCGTCATCGCAAGCTGGAAGTAGCGCGTCTTTGCCGCGTTGACGATGCGCCAGCGCTGGCGCAGCCCGCGCCGCGCCAGCACCACCGGCGCGATCCGCCCGTTGACCAGCACGATGTTGCCCTCGCTTCCGAACAGCTTGAGCAGATCGCCGCCGTTTTCGGGATCGTGCAGCGTTCCATCGTCATTGACGCCGATGTCCGACAGCACCAGCACCAGCGGATCGCCGAGCCCGTCAGGCTCCTCGCGCGCGGCGGGCGGCGGGCGCGGTTCGACCAGCAGCGCGCCGTAAAGACCGTCGCCCACCTGTCGCGCCGAACGGACGTGCGGGTGGTACCAGAAGAGGCCGCTGTCGGGGACGGTGAAGGCGTAGTCGAATGAGCCGCCGGGCGGCACCGCGGGCTGCGAGTGCTCGGGCACGCCGTCCATGTCGGCCGTGAGCCGCACGCCGTGCCAGTGGATGGTCGTCTCCTCCGGCAAGTTGTTCGTGAAGTGAACGATGACGCGCCCGCCTGCCGGCACCCGCAGCAGCGGTCCCGGTAGCTGGCCGTTGTAGGTCCACGCTGGCGTGAGGCCGCCCGGCACGAGCTGCAGCGACGACACGCGCGCCTCGAGGTCGATCTCCAGGACGTCGGGATCTGGATCGCGATCGACGGCCTCGGGGAGCCGGGTGCCAACGTCCCAGTCGACGGGCTGCCCGGGTCCGGGCGGACGTTGCGCGCCCTCGGGCAAGCACGCGCCGGCAAACACGGCGAGCAGGCAGGCAAATATCCGCGCGCACCGGGAGCAAGAGACGCTGGACACGGCCCGATGAACAGCAAAGCCCGTTCCGCTGCCCAGGCGGTGTTTTCGCGCAACCATTGCGCCGATCGCCCGTGGACGCGCCACAGGGGCGCAAATCTGACGGACGCTCAACTGCGGCTGAGCTAAGCTTCAAGGGTGATCGGGTACGTCGTCCTGCTCGCGTCGCTCGCGACGGTGGAGGGGACGGTCGACTTCGCCAAGGCCGAAGCGCCCGCCGCGCCGGAAGGTTGCCGCGACAACTTGAAGACCGGCGGCGTGCGGTTCACGCCGTGGCCGCTGCGGCCGTCGCGCATGGCCAGCGGCGTCGTGTGCGAGGCGCCCGAAGGCGTCGCCATCAAACGCGGCGGCGCCGGGCTGCGCTTCCAGCCGCTGGCGCGCGTCAACTGCGCGTTCGCGCTGCGCCTCAGCCGGTTCGAAGCGGTGATGCAGGAGGAGGCGCGGAGCGCCTTCAAGAGCCCGGTCGCGTCCATCGTTCACCTGGGCACGTACAACTGCCGCAAGATGGCGGCGTATCCCGACTTCGTCAGCGAACACTCGTTCGCCAACGCGATCGACATCGCGACGTTCGTGCTCAAGAACGGCAGCCGCGTCGAGGTCGAACGCGACTGGGTCCGCGCCGACCAGCCAGCGAAGACGCCGGCCGCGCAGTTCCTGCGCCGCCTCACGCGCCGCCTCTACGACGAGCAGATCTTCAGCGTCGTGCTGACGCCGTCGTTCGACAGCCACCACAAGAACCACCTTCACCTCGACGGCGCCGCCTACACCGTCGACGGCACGTAGCGGCAGCGGACCCCTCACCCCGACCCTCTCCCGCCGAGCGGGGAGAGGGAGACGGAAATAGTGAAAGGGGGCAGTGCGCCGTCGCGCATGCCCCCCGTCGTTGACCTCGTTGGCCGTTTCGATGTCGTCCTGCGGTCCCAGAGCATCTCCCTACCGGAAAGATGTCGAGATTCCTCGTCGATCCCCCTTCAACCTACCCCACACTCACCGACGGGGAAGACGACCCGCACCGTCAACGCTTGATGGTCATTGTTCAACTTGGGGCCTGCTCGACCCCAGTCAAGGACCCTCGATCGGGCGGCGCCCCTGAATCACGCGCACCAGCACGAGCGCCAGCGCGGCGACGAGCAACACGTGAATGAACCCACCCATGGTGGTCGCGCTCACCAGCCCCAGCACCCACAAAAGCAAAAGAACAACTGCAACCGTCCACAACATCGCCCCCTCCTGTCTGATAACCCCCGCCGCTCACACACCCCGCCTGACCAGACCAGCCCCGACACCAGCAACGCGCGTCAGCGCGTGAGGCGGCGCTCCGCTCCCGCGACGACGCCGCGCAGGCCCCCGAGCGTCCGCTCCAGCTCCGGCTTGCGACGGTCCCAGTCGGCCTGCGGCGCAGCGCGTAGCTCGGCCAGCTCGTGCGCGACGTCGAGGCGACGCGCCGCGAACGACGTGGCGCAGATGGCGTAGTGCGCGCGCACGCGCGTCGTGTGGGCGCCGACCTCACTCCCCAGCTCGGCGAACAGCGCCTCCCACTCGTGGAGCACCGCTTCCATCCGATCGCAGTAGCCCTGCCGGCCGCTCCTTCCACCTCGACCGCGGCCCACTAACTTCTTCAAGAAGCTACGCATGGACTCAACGTGAGCTCGCTTTCGTCACGGTCAAGAACGGTCCGGACTACCGGCCGCGCCGCCAATGGCAATGGCGCGACGCAGCCTGCATCACCGACGACGACGTCATCGGCGACCGCGCCGCCGACGAGCTGGGACGCGCGCACGATCTGGTTCGCCAACCTGGTCGTGCTGGCGGTCGTGATCTGCTTCGCGCTGCTGTTTCGCTTCGCGGGCGCGCTGTTCATCCTGTTCGCGGGCGTCGCCGTGGGCATGGCGGTCCGGCCCGGCGTCGAATGGCTGCGCCGCCACGGCGTCACGCGCTGGATTGGAGCGCTGACGCTTTACGCGGTGCTCGGCTGCCTCGCCGCGACCGTGCTCGTGCTCGCCGTGCCGCTGCTCATCGAACAGAGCGAGGCGCTGCTCGCGCGCGCGCCCCACCAGATCGAACGCCTGCGCAACGAGCTGCTGTCGTCGCAGAGCCACACGCTGCAGCGGCTCGCCTGGTACCTGCCGGCGGCGGACCGCGGCGGCATCGCGACCCTCGACGTCACGACACTGCTGCGTTACGGCGGGGCGCTGGGGCGCAACCTGTTCATCATCGCCTCCGTGTTGCTGCTCGGGTTCTACTGGACCCTGGAGGGTGACCGGCGCGTGCGCGCGCTGGCGCTGTTCGCCCCGTTCGAGCGCCGGCGCGCGATCCGCTCCCTGCTGACCGACGTCGAGCACACCGTCGGCGCCTACCTGCGCGGCCAATCGCTGGTCTGCCTGGTGATCGGCGTGATGGCGTTCGTCGCGTACCGCGCCCTGGGCGTGCCCCACGCCGGCATCGTCGGCCTGGTCTACGCGCTCGGCGAAGCCGTGCCGGTCGTCGGTCCGATCATCGGCACCGTCACCGCGTGCGTGGTCGCCGCGTCGGTCAACCCGTCGCTGGTGTTCGCCGTGATCATCGTGGCCGTCTGCCTGCAGCTGTTCGAGAACTACCTGCTCATCCCGCGCGTCATGGGCCGCACGGTCGGCACCAGCCCGCTGGTCACGCTGCTGGCCATCACCGCGTTCGGGTCGGTGCTGGGGATCTCGGGCGCGATCCTGGCCATCCCGATGGCGGCGATCGTCCAGCTGCTGCTCTACCGGTTCTGGCTGGGCGCGGACGCGCAACACGCGGCGCCGCCCGTCGGCCGCGATCGCCTGAGCGCCGTGCGCTACGAGGTCAACGAGGTCATCGTCGACCTGCGCAGGCTTCACCGCGTGCGCGGCAGCCGGCGCCCCGCGTCGACCGAGCGGGTCGAGGACGCGGTGGAAGGCATCGCGCACGACCTGGATCGGCTGCTGGCCGAGCGCGAGGGGCGATCGTGAAGCGGATCGCGTTCGCCGCTGCCATCACGCTGGCGACCGCGACCGCTGCCTGGCTGCTGTGGCGGTTCCGCGCCGCGGCGTCGCTGTTCGTGCTGTCGATCGCGATGGCGGCGATCGTCCGCCCCGCCATCGACGCCGTCGAACGCCGGCTGGGCCGCTCGCTCGCCGTCGCGCTGATCTACGTGGCGGGGATCGCCCTCGCCGGCCTGTTCATCTACGTCGTATCGCGCGGCGTCCTGCACGAGCTGGACGAGGCTGTCGAACGCCTGGGCGCTGGCTACGATCGGATGGTCGCCGGCGCCGGCGACTCCGGGGCGCTGTCCGAATACCTGCTGCACCGGCTGCCGCCCGCCGCCGCCCTGTACGAAGCCATCGGCGGCGCGCGCCCGACCCGGCTCGTCGACCAGGCGCTGGGCGTCACACGCAACGTGTTCGATCAGGTGGCCCAGTTCATCGTCGTCGTCGCGCTGTCCGCCTACTGGAGCGGCAGCCGCGAGGCGCTGGAGCGGCTGTGGCTGTCGCTGGTGCCGGCGCGCAGCCGGCCGCGGGCGCGCGACGTCTGGCGCGCGATCGAGCGATCGGTGGGGACGCACATGCGCAGCGAGCTGACGCAGAGCGTGCTGGCGGTGCTGATCCTGGCGGTCACGTTCCGGCTGTCGCGCATGCCGCTGCCGATGCTGCCCGCGCTGGCGGCCGGCGTGCTGCGCCTGATCCCGTTCTTCGGCATCCCGCTGATCGCGGCGGTGACCTTCGTCGCCGGAAACGCCATCGGGCTGCCGGCGGCGGCCGCCGCGGCCATCTTCGCCGTGCTGGTGGTCTTCGCGCTCGACCGCATGGTCGCGCGCCGGCTGCTGATCGCGCGCCGGCCCAGCCCGACGCTGACCGTGCTGCTGGTGGTCGCGCTGGTCGAATCGAACGGCCTACCGGGGCTGCTGCTGGCGTCCACGCTGGCGATGGCGCTGCAGGTCTGCGTCGAACGCATGATCATCACCCACCCGCGCCGCGCGCGGCGCAACCGGTCGGTGGCGCAGATCGAAGCGCAGCTCGAAGGCGCCCGCCACCGGCTGCTGCTGCTGCCCGCGGCGGACGCGCTGCAGCTGGGCAGCGTGATCAGCCGGCTGGGCGCGCTGACCGCCGAGGCGCGGTCACAGCTCCGATGAGCCGGTGGCGCGACCCAGCGCCGACCGCGCGATGTTGAGGTCGAACACCGCCTGCAGGTAGCGCGTACGCATGCCGAAGAACGCGATCAGCGCGTCGGACAGATCGCGCGCCTCCGCGAGCCCGACGGCGAAGTTCTGGGCCACCGCCGAGATCCACGCCTTGCCCGCCTTTTCGCCCTTCTCCATCGCGGCGACGCGCGCCAGCGCCTCGGTGGTCTCGCCGTAGGTCTTGCGCACGTCCAGCAGGATGCCGCCCAGCGCCTCGCTGCGCCGGTACTCGACCTCTTCGGCTTCGTGCTTGACCTTGCGCGCGCGCGCGATCTTCGGCCCCAGGTCCAGCTGCATGCGCAACGCCGCGGCGACGCCCGCCGACGTGCTGTTGAAGTAGTGGCTCAGGAACGCGTTGTTGGGATCGTCGACCGTCTGCGCGCGCGCGAACGCCGCCGTCGCGATCAGCACCAGGTCGGGGTATTCGCGGCGGCGCTCGAGATCGGCCAGCGCGTTCTTGGCCTTGACCGCGTACTCCAGCAACCGCACCTCGGGACGTCCCTGGCGCGCCAGGTCTTCGTAGTAGGCGATGCCTCGGTCCTTCACCTCGGGCGGCTCGAACGGATCGTCGTCGACCTCCACCTCGCTCGGCGCTTCGGGGCCGAGCAACGTGCGCAGGCTCTCGCGCGCCAGGTTCTGCAGCCGCTTCGCCTCCAGGATGCGGGCGTCGAGCTCGGCGCGCACGGTGCGCATCCGCAGCTTGTCGGTGACCGTCACGTTGCCCGTCCCGTTCGCGAGATCCTTCTCGACCTTCTGCGTCCCCTCGTCGACGTAGCTTGAGCCCTGCTCCAGCATGTCGATGACCTCGCGCGCGAACTTCAGGCCGTAGTACGCCTTGCGGACGTTGAGCTCGAGGTCCGCGCGCGCCCCCGCCTCGCGCTGGCGCGAGACGTTGACGCCCGCCTCGGCCGCCGCGACGCCCGCCGAGATCTTGCCGAAGTCGTACAGCGGCTGGATCAACTTCAGCTCGGTGCGCGTGAACACCTTGTTCCACGACACGTTGCGCAGGCTGGCCTCGGGCGCCGACGTCGTCAGACAGGGCGGCGGCAGGCCGCTGCCGAGCGGCGGCGTGTTGCACTGGATGTCCGGCGACGGCGCCAGCAGCGACAGGATGTCGCCTTGCGGCAACCAGTTGAGCTTCGCCTCCAGCACCTGCGCTTGCATCGCGGACGTCGCCGCGGCGCTGGCCTGCAATCCGGGGTTCCCGCGCGCCATCTCCAACAGCTGCTGCAGGTTCATCTTCCGCGCCGACGCCGGCGAGCTGATGAGCATGGCCGCCGCCGCGGCTGCCGCACCCAGCAGCAGCGAGACGCGGTGACGGGGAACACGGGTTTTTCCAGTCATGACGCTCACTATACAGGAGGCAGTGCGTCGGACTCGACGGGTTCCGACGTTTGACGGCCACCGGCGGCGGTGATACCGGCTTTGCGATGGAAGATTCGAAAGCCACCTCGCGAGGCCGACAGACCCCGCGCGCGTCGCGCTCCCGGACCGAACAGCTCGTGTTGCCGGGCTTGACCAACGTCCACGGCACCGTGTTCGGCGGCATCCTGACGCAGTGGATCGACATCGCCGCCGGAATCTCGGCGTCCCGGCACGCGCGCGGCCCGGTGGTGACCGCGTCGATGGATCGGCTGCACTTCCTGACGCCAGTTCAGCTCGGCGAGGTGGTGACCATCGAGGCGCAGGTGAACTTCGCGGGCACGACGTCGATGGAGATCGGCGTACGCGTGTTCGCCGAGGATCGCCAGTTCTCGACGCGGCGGCAGACGACGCGCGCCTACCTGACGTTCGTCGCCGTCGACGACGAGGGGCGGCCCCGCTCCGTGCCGCCGCTGCGGCTCGAGACGGCGGTCGATCGGCGCCGGTTCGCGGACGCGCGCCGCCGCCGCGCCGTGCGACTGCGCGAGCTTCGCGCTATGAAGAAGCGCAGGAAGACGTAGACGTGACCAGCACGACCGACATGGGCCAGCTCCAGCACGACGCGGTCTGGGTCGACGGCGGGCGCGAGCTCGTCGTCGCGACCGGCGCCGACCGCAGCCGTTTCTTGCATGGCATCGTCACCGCGGACGTGGCGGGAACGACGGCCGGCCACGGCTGCCGTTCGGCGCTGTTGACCCCCAAGGGGCACGTCGTCGCCGACATGCACCTGTTCATGAGCGGCGATGCGATCTGGATCGTCGTCGACGCCGGCCTCGCGGCGTCCGTCGCCGAGACGCTGTCGCGCTACGCGATCATGGACGACTTCGCCGCCGCCCCGCACGCCGACTTCGCGATGGCGTCGCTGCTGGGCCCGGAGGCGGCCGCGCGCCTGCAGGCGATCGGCGTCGACGCCGGCGCGCTGGCGGGCGCTGCCCTGCTGACCCACGCGCAGGTGGGCGAGCTGTGGCTGGCGCGCGTGCGCGAGCTCGGCAGCGACGGCTTCTGGCTGGGCGGACCTGCCACGGCGCTGGCGGCGGCGCGCGCGCGGCTGGCCGAGGCGGGCGTCAGCGCGCTCGCGCCCGCCGTGGCCGAAGCGGCGCGCATCGCGGCGATGGAGCCGCGCGCCGGCGCCGAGATCACGCCGGACTACTTTCCGATGGAGGTCGGGCTGTCGGGCGCGATCGCCTATGGCAAGGGGTGCTACCTGGGTCAGGAGCCGATCGTGCGCATCCGCGACCGCGGGCACATCAACTGGCGGCTGTGCGGCCTGGACGTCGACGGTGACGTCGACGCGGGCGCCGGCGACGTGCTCGAGAGCGACACCAAGCCGAAGGCCGGCCGCGTGACCAGCGCCGCGCGCCTGCCCGACGGGCGGGCGGTCGCGCTGGCGACGGTTCACACCAGCGTCCCGGTCGGCGCGACGATCCGCATCAAGCACGGCGACGCGTTGCTGTCCGCCCGCGTGCGGGCAGAAGCGGCGAACTAAGCTATTCCGTCGCGCTGCATCCGGACCGCCGCGTATGCGGGGTGGCCCGGGCAGGTCGGCGGATTGAGCTTGCGCAGCTCGATGCGCGCCCGCCGCACGCGCGGGAATTTCTCGCACACGCCGTCCAGCATCCGGCGCGCCAGCGATTCCAGCAGGTGGTGCGGCTCGCCCGCCCCGACGCCGACGATCACGTCGGCGACGTGGCTGTAGTCGACGGTGTCCGCCAGCACGTCGCTGCGTTCCGCGACGCCGGCGTCGACCTCCAGCTCCAGATCGACCTCGAACTTGCGCGTCGAGCGCCGCTCGACGGCGGTCGCGCCGTGACGGCCGTCGAACTCGATGCGGTGGAGTGCAATCGTCAGCATGGCGCCGTCGCCCGCTCGTCAGCCAGTGGCCGAGCTGCCGCGGTTCGCCGCGCGCTCTGCCGCCTCTTCCCGCTCCGCCTCGGCGTCCTTGCGCAGCCTGCGCTTGATCAGCTCGCGCTTGACGGGCCCGACCTGATCGATGAGCAGACGGCCGTTGAGGTGATCGGTCTCGTGCTGCATGGCGCGAGCGTACAGCTCCTCGCCCTCGGACTCGAAGACGTTGCCGTCGAGGTCGCGCGCGCGGATCTTGGCGCGCATGCCGCGCTTGACCGGGACGTAGATGCCGGGGAAGGACAGGCAGCCCTCGTCGCCGGTCTGCGCCTCGTCCGAGATCTCGACCAGCTCGGGGTTGATGAAGACCTTGGGCGGCGCGTCCTCCGCGCCCCCGGTCACGTGGCCTTCGACGATGAACAGCCGGACCGGAACGCCGACCTGGATGGCCGCAAGGCCCGCCCCGTTGGCATCCGCCATCGTCTCGGCCATATCAGCCACAAGCTGACGCACGTCGTCGGTGATTTCGCCGATCTCTGCCGAACGCTGACGTAGTTTCGGATCCGGAAATCTGAGGATGGATCTTACCGCCATGGCCACCATTAACATGACATCGGCGGAAAATGAGCGCAACCGATGGTAACGTCGGCGCCCCTCGCCCATCTAATTAACGAACAACATGAAGCTGATCCGATACGCCGACGCCGAAATCCCAACCGTCCACGGGCCATTCCGCCTGCTGGTCTACCGTGACGCCGCCGACGCGGACAGCGATTCCCCGACCGTGGAAGAGCACATGGCCATCGTGCGCGGGGACGTGGAGAACAAGTCCAACGTGCTCTGCCGCGTCCACTCCGAATGCTGGACGTCGGAGGTCATCGGGTCGCTCAAGTGCGATTGCCGCGAGCAGCTCGACGCGGCGATGGAGCGCATCGCCGCCGAGGGGACCGGCGTGGTCGTCTACCTGCGCCAGGAAGGGCGCGGCATCGGCCTGGGCAACAAGGTGCGCGCGTACGCGCTGCAGGCCGAGGGGGCAGACACGGTGGAGGCAAACCTGGCGCTGGGGTTCGAGGCGGACGAGCGCCGCTACGACCTGGCGGCCGCGATCCTGGCCGACATCGGCGCGCGTTCGATTCGCCTGCTGACCAACAACCCGCTGAAGGTGGCCGGTCTGCGCGCCGCCGGCGTGACGGTCACGGACCGCATCGCCCACTGGGTCGGGGAGAATCAGCACAACGCCGCGTATCTGGCGGTCAAGCGCCGAAAAATGGGGCATCATCCCGACCAACCGGTCCGGCTGCGCGCGCTGTCATCCGCGCGCAAACGCTGACCGGCCAAAGGACGCTCCCACATTCCAACGGTCGAAGAGATCACGGCGGTCCTCGCCGTCACGAAAGATCCTGCGCTCAACGTCGACTTCGTGACCGCGGGGATGGTGTCGTCGGTCGCGTTCACGGATGGGCGCGCGGCGATCGGCATCCAGCTGACGACGCCCGCGTGTCCGTCGAAGGACGTCATCTCGCGATCGATCGAAGAGGCGGTCGGCCGCCTGCCCGGCGTCACGCGCGTCGAGGTGACGTTCACGGCGCGCGTCGTGGGCCGCCCGAACCACCCGTCGAACCCGCGACTGCCTGGCGTCCGCAACATCATCGCGGTGGCCGCCGGTAAGGGTGGCGTCGGCAAGTCGACGGTCAGCACCAACCTGGCGGCAGCGCTGGCGCGCACTGGCGCCAGCGTCGGCATCCTCGACGCCGACGTCTATGGCCCGTCGATCCCGCAGATGATGGGGACGCCGGAGCGGGCCGCCGAAGTGCAGACCGGGAACAAGATCGTCCCCGCCGTGCACCACGGCATGCGCGTGGTTTCGATCGGCTTCTTCGTCGAGCGCGGCGGCGCCGTCATCTGGCGCGGCCCGATGGTGCACAAGCTGCTGCAGCAGTTCATCGAAGACGTCGACTGGGGCGAGCTGGACTACCTGATCGTCGACCTGCCGCCCGGAACGGGCGACGCGCAGCTATCGCTGTCGCAGCTGCTGCCGATCACCGGCGCCGTGATGGTGACCGCGCCGCAAGAGGTGTCGGTCATCGACGTCGAGAAGGCGCTGGGCATGTGGACGCGCGTCGAGGTGCCGGTGCTGGGCCTGATCGAGAACATGAGCGGCTTTCTCTGCCCGAGCTGCGGCCACCACGAGGAGATCTTTCTGCGCGGCGGCGGGCGGCGGCTGGCGGAGCGCGCCGGCATCCCGTTCCTGGGCGAGATCCCGCTGCAGGCGGCGATCAGCCGCGCCGGCGACGACGGCACGCCGATCGTCGTGCGCGATCCGGGCTCGAAGGTCGCCGAGATCTTCGCCGGCATCGCGTCGACCGTCGCGTGCGCCCTGTCGGTGCGCAACGGCCCCGCCCAGGGCGGCGGCAAGCGCAGCTCCAAGCTCGCGTTGATTCGCTAGCCGCGCTCGCTCGCTCGCCGGCCAGACATGCTTCGGCAGCGCCGTGGGCACGTCGGCGCGTTGCGGAGCCCGTGCTCGTGAAAGTCGGGCCGCGTGCGCGGAGCGAAGGCGACGCTCCTCAGTGCCGAGCGTTGCGGCCGCACATGGCCCAACGCGGCCCGACAATGCCGAAGCCGCTCCGGACGGCGCTACGCGGCGTGTGCCGCAGCACCCCCTAAATGAACGCCACCGAGCGCAAGGCGCAGCCGTTAGGGCGCGGCGGGCCCGACGGGAACGTCGAGGGTGATGGTGAAGTTCTGGTCGGGCTCGACCAGGAAGGAGTCGTAGAGCGGCGAATACGTCTGAACCTTGATCGTCTTGTTGTCGTCCTGGAACGACATCACGCGCAGGTAGCCCTCGCCGCCCAGCGAGCGGAACTGGTAGTTCGACATGATCTGGTGGCAGGTGTTGCCCCTGTCGGTGACGCTGGCCAGGTAGCCGGTGCCGTCGCCCAGGACGTGGCCGTTCAGCGTCAGCACGAAGGCGTGCTTGCGCACCAGCTTCTGCCACAGCTCCTCGCCGTCGTTGACGCCGCCGGCGGTCCGGTAGTGGTGCGGGTTGTAGTCCTGCGGGTGCGCGGTGTCGGTGATGTCGTAGCGGCGGTCGTTGTTGTTCAGGTACGCGTGCGTGACCAGGATGCCGTAGCGGCGCGGATTCGCCGCCATCACGCCGTCGGCCCACGCCACCACCACGTCGCGCGGCCCCCACTCCAGCGCCATCACGATGTAGTCGCGCCCGCCGGCCGAGAACAGGTGGTACGTGTTCTCCATCTTGCCGACCTCGAACGCGCCGCCGAACGTCGGCCACGTCGACGTCATCGCGTACGAGAAGTACTGGTTCATCAGCGTGTCGCGCGTCGACGCGCTGCCCGACGGGCCGACGTCGTGGTTGCCGGGCACGACCGTGTACGGCACCACGCCCTCGAGCAGCCACATCGCCTGCGCCGCCCGCTGCCATTCCAGCGGCGTGTTCTGATCGACGATGTCGCCCAGGTGAAACACATAGGGGATGCGCAGCCGCTGGACGTTGGCGACGATCCAGCTGACCTGCGACAGGAAGATGCCCGGGTACGCGAACGAGTAGTACTGCGTGTCGGGCAGCGCCACGATCGAGAACGCGCCGCCGAAGCCGGTGGCGCCCTGCGACGGCGTCACGTTGACCGGCCGCGCCTGCCGCCGGCACACGTCGCGCGTGTACTTGTAGAGGTTTTGAAAGAACGCGACGTTGAACGCGTCGCGATCAGCGCCCGGGCCTTCGGGCTTGTCCAGCGCCATCGCGGTCAGGATGAACCGCCCCTGGGCGTACGACGCCCTCCATCAGCGCCGGGCTGGCGGCGTTCTTGTTGGCGGCGAGCAGCACGCCGAAGCCGCTCTGCGCGCCGAACGTCTCCCAGCCGACGCGCGGCGCCTGCCACGAGAGGTTGCCCGACGCGTCCATCGGCACCTCGGCCAGCAGCGGATGCTCCGCGTCCAGCGCCACCAGCGCGCCGACGTCGACGTCGGTCCGGCGCGCCGACTGCGAGCTGGGCAGGAACGGCGGCCGCTCCTCCGTCTGATCGGCCTGCGACATCTGGATCAGCACGTTGGCGGCGTCGACGAACGTGTAGATCGCGGTCGGGTAGCGCGCGACCCAGTCCTTGTATTCGGCGGTCTCGCTGACGAACGAGCCGAGGAAGATGAGGCCGCGCAGCTCCCTGGGATCGCGGTCGAGCGGCAGCGGCTGCACGGTGAAGCCGGCGGCGGTCAGCAGCTGCGTCGCGTCCCCCACGACATTCGTGTACGGGTCCAGGCGCTCGAAGACGTAGGCGGTGGGGACCTCCGGGCAGTTGAAGATCGCCGCATCGATCCCGCCGAGATCGGCCGAGGCATCGCCGCCAGACGCGACGTCGCCTCCCAGCGTGGCATCGCGGCCCGCCCACGGCGAGTTGCCGCTGAAGCCCCCCTGGCCGAAACCTGCGTCGTCCTTGCCGCCGCCCACCGTGTCCGGCGGCGCGTCGCACGCGCCAGCGAAGCTCAGCGCTAGCAGCGCCAGGATTGAGCGCCATCCGGGGGACATCGGCCGGCTATGCTGTCACAGATGAAGGTCCTCAGGGAACCGCTCGTTCACTTTGCGGTGCTCGGCGCCGTGCTGTTCGCCCTGTCGGCGCTGGCGCGGCGCGGTGCGGCCGACCCGCGTTCGCCCGCGCTCGGCGCCACGCCGCGAACGGTGACGATCGCCACCAGCGATGTCGACGCCGCGCGCACCCAGTTCCGTGCCGCGTCGAAGCGCGAGCCCAACCCGCGGGAGCTGGCGGATCTGGTGCAGGGCGTGATCAGTGAAGAGCTGCTGTTCCGCGAGGGGATGGCGCTGGGCCTGGATCGGGACGATCGCGTCGTGCGGCGGCGGGTGATCGAAAAGATGACGGCGCTCGCGCGGCCCACGGCGCCCGACAGCGATCCACCGCGCGAGGAGCTGGTGCGGCACTACCAGGCCTACGGGCACCGCTTCGTGCAGCCCGCGGCTGTCAGCTTCGAGCAGCTCTACTTCGATCCCGGGCGACGCGGCGACGCGACGGCAGCCGCCAGGACGGCGCTGGCCACGCTGGCCAACGCGGGCGCCGCGCAGCCCGCGCCCGACGGCACCGGCGACACGTTCGTGTTGCCGGCCGCGATGAAGCGACGATCGCAGCTCGAGCTTGCGCACCTGCTGGGCGAGAGCTTCGCAGCCGCGGTGTTCACCGCGCCTGTCGGGCGCTGGCATGGCCCCGTACAGTCCCGGCACGGTGTGCACCTGGTGCGCGTCATCGAACGCGAGCCGGAACGCCTGCCCCCGTTCGACGAGGTGGACAAGCAGGTGCGCGCCGACTGGCTGACACAGGAGACGCGTGGCCTGCGCGCCGCGGCCCTCAGTCTGCTGCCGCGCTACCAGATCTCGCTGCCGCCCGAGCTGAAGCAGACGCTGACCGCGGCTCCGGCGCTGGCGCCGTTCCTGGCCCGGGCGCGATGAGCCGGGCGGCGCGGGATCGCGCTGGCGTCGCTGGCGGTGGCGTTCGCGCTGCCGGCGGCGGCGCGCGCGCACGATCTGCGGCCCGCGCTGCTGTCCGTGACGCAGGTCGGCCCCGAACGCTACGACGTCGAATTTCGCGTGCCCATCGAAGCGACGCTGGAGGAGGCGCCGGCGCCAATCTTCCCGGCCGGCAGCGAGCGCGCGGGCGGTACGACGCGAACCCGCTTCGGCACGATGTCGGTCGAACGATTTGCCGTGCAGGTGCCCGGCGCGCTGGCCGGCCGTCGGCTCGGCGTCCGGTTCGGAGGTGGCAGCGGCAGCGAGGTGCTGGTGCGCGTCGCCACCAGCGACGGCCGCACCAGCGTCGGACGGCTCGTTCCCGGCCGAGGCGCCAGCGTCGCCGACTGGCTGGTGCCGGCCGCGCCGTCCACGCGGGCCGTCGCTGGCACGTACCTGCGCCTCGGCGTCGAGCACATCCTGACCGGGCTCGACCACCTGGCGTTCGTGCTGGCGCTGGTGCTGCTGACGCCTGCGTGGCGGCGGTTGTGGAAGACGATCACGGCGTTCACCGCGGCGCACAGCTTGACGCTGGCGCTGGCCGCGACGGGCATCCTCCGGCTGCCGCCGCCGCCGGTCGAGGCGACCATCGCGCTCACGATCGTGTTCGTCGCGCGCGAAGTCTGGCTCGTCCAGCACGGCCGCCCTGGCTCGACCGCTAGCCACGCGTGGCCGGTGGCTTTCGCTTTCGGCCTGCTGCACGGGCTCGGTTTCGCGGGCGCGCTCGCCGAGGTCGGCCTGCCCGACGCCGACGTCCCGCTCGCGTTGTTGACGTTCAATCTGGGCGTCGAGCTCGGCCAGCTCGCCTTCGTTGGCGTCGTCCTGGCGATCGGCCGGCTTCTGTCGCGACAATCGTGGACGCAGCACCGCTGGCTGCGCCTCGCGCCGACCTATGCGATCGGCGCGCTCGCGTGCTTCTGGTGCATCGAGCGCATCACCCGCTTCTGGGGGTGATGCGCTCGGAGAGCGACGCCCTTGGTCGCCGCGTCTGCCGTGCTAGTCGCGGTCGCGGCGACCACGGCCGCGGCCGCGGTCGTTGCGATCGACGTCTCCGTCGCGATCGCGGTCGTGCTTCTTCAGGAACTTGTCTTTGCGATCGACGTCTCCGTCACCATCGCGGTCGTGTTTCTGGAGGAAGCGGTCGCGCCCGTCGACGTCGCCATCGCCGTCGCGATCCCAGGTGCCTTCACGCCAGACATGGCGGTTTCCTTCGCGCCCCCAAGAACCTGGCCGCCAGCGGTATCCCTTGCGCTCGGCCTCCCAGCGACCGGGCGCCCAGACGTAGCGGCCATCGCGCCAGACGTGCGCGCCGGGAACCCAGTAGAAGCCGCGACGCGCGGGCGGCGTGGTCTCGACCATCGGGGCCGGCGGGGGCGGCGGTGTGTGGTCGACGTAGACGACCGGCGCGGGCGGCGGAGGCGGCGGCGTCGGCGCGGGCGGCGGGGGCGGCGGCCCGACCACCACCCAGCTGCCGGGCATCCAGACGTAGCGGTTGCCCTGCCAGTCCCAGCGACCCTGCTGCCACTGGTAGCCCGAGCGATCGCGTTCCCAGTGACCGCCGACCCACATATAGCGGCCGTCGCGCCAATCGTAGTTACCGGCCACCCAGATCCAGCCGCGGCGGCGCGTGACACGCTCGACGACCGGCGGCGGCGGCGCCTGCGTCGGATACGCGACGACCGGCGGCGGCGCGGGCGCGGACGCGCCGGTGCGGGACGCGCCGGCACGGGCTGCGCCTGCACCGGCTGCCGCCATCCTCCCTGCGCGACCGTGCGGACGTGCGCGGCGACGGGCCGTGGCGGCGCCACCACGGCAGGCGACGCGAACACTGTAGATGCCAGAGCGAGCTGTAGCGTGAGAGCTAACATGGTCGTCATTGTACTCCTTGCCGCTAGGACACGTGAACCGCGGAAAGGATTCAATTCAACCGGGCGCTCACTCGGCGCTGACGTGCTCCCAGCTCGGCCGCGCGCCCACACGGTCGTACCAGGCACGCACGCGTTCGAACCCGGACAGCGGATCGAGCGGCAGCCGGCGCTTTAGCGCGAACAGGATCGACACCATCGCGATGTCGGCCAGCGAAAACGCACCCGCCAAATGCTCGCCAGCGGCCAGCGCCGACTCGAGCACGCCGAGCGCGCGGTTGACCTTCACCAGCGCCGTGTCGGCGGCCAGCGGGTTGGGCGGCGTGGCGTTGGTCGCGGTCCACCAGTCGCTGTACGCGGGATAAAACGTCGTCGACGCGATGTCGCAGAAGCGCAGCACCTGCGCGCGCGTCTGCAGCGCCTCCTGGCTGCCGTCGGCGGGCCGCAGCAGCTTCGCGTCCGGAAACTTCTCCCCCAGGTACCAGAGGATGGCGTCGGATTCGGGCAGCGCGAAGTCGCCGTCCAGCAGCACGGGGATCTTGCCGTGCGGGTTCAAGCTCAAGAACTCAGGCTTCCGCCCCTCCCCCTTGCCGACGTCGACAGGCTCGAATTCGTAGTCCACGCCGATCTCGGCCAGCGCGAAACGAATCTTCAACGTGTTGAACGACCTGGGGTTCGTCGATCCAAAGAGCTTCAGCGATTTCGACATGGGCCTTCAGATACCACAGGGTCGCATGGGGTGTCGGTGTTGCGGCTCGCGAATCAAACTGGGTTAGAAACGCCTTGTGGACCTGCTGGTCGTCGGGCATGTGACGCGCGACGAGATGGCGGACGGCGTACGTCTCGGTGGCGCGGCGACCTACGCCGCGCTGGCCGCCGCGCGCCTGGGCTACCGCGCGGGGCTGGTCACCGTGGCGCCTCCGGATGATCCCCTACTGGCGCCGCTGCGACAGGCGAAGGGGCTGATCGTCCACTGCGTCCCCGGTGACGTGATGACGACGTTCGGGCTGGACTACGCGCGCGAGCCGCGCGTGCTGACGATGAGACAGCGCGCGCGCCCGCTGACCATGGCCGACGTTCCCGCCGCCTGGCTGCGGCCGCCGGTCGCTTATGTCGGCGTGGTCGCGAGCGAATGCGACGCCGCCTTCGTGGCGGCGCTGGACGCGCGCTTCGTCGGCGCGGGCCTGCAGGGCTGGCTGCGGCGCGCCGGCGCCGGCGGCCGCGTTGCGCCCGCGGACCTCGGCGAATCGCCGCGCCTGGACGTGGCCGTCGTGTCGGAGGCGGATCACCCGCGGGTCGACGACATCGCGACGCGATTCGCGGGCGCCGGGGCGACCGTCGCGATCACGCGCGGCGCGCGCGGTGCGACCCTGGTCATGCCGTCCGGGCGGGTCGCCGTCGCCGCCGCGCCGGCGCGCGAGATCGATCCCACCGGCGCGGGCGACGTGTTCGGCGTCGTCCTCACGTTGCAGCTCGCCGCGGGGGCGCCGCCGGCGGACGCCGCGCGCGCCGCCGCCGCGGCCGCCGCGCGTGTCGTCGAAGGTCCCTTGCTCGGCAGCTTGTGACGTTGTCTCACGGGTTGCGGACGCAGTCGGTGTCGGCCTTCCAGTTGGTCTCGGCGCCGTAGTCGACGACCTCGAAGTCGGCGACCTGAAGCGTCGCCAGCGAACGGTTGTTGGTGACGCCGACGCTGGACCACTTCGCGGTCGAGTAGCGATCGGAGGCGATGGTCAGCGCGATGTTGCCGCCGTCGGACAGGAACATGCCGTACGTCTTGAGCGCCTGCGCGAGCACGCGTCCCCCCTGCGACAGGCTGCTGGTGTCGAAAGCGGCGCGCAGCCGGAAGCGAACGCCGTAGGGCGGCGTCGCCGGCCCGCCGCTGGTCGGCCCGGTCGAGTGCGTCGCGGGCGGCACATAGATGCCGTCGCGGATGCGCTCGTTGGGCAGGATGAAGCGCAGCGCGTGGCCGACGTTGCCGGCGGCGACCTCGTCGGACGTCGCGAGCATCGCGGTCATCGGGAAGCCGCCCGCGTCCGCCGACGAGCAGCCCTTGCCCCGTAGGGTCGGGCCGTATTGCTTCGCCAGGTCCCACACCGCGGCGCAGCCGGCGCGGAACTGGGCGACGCTGGTGCCCGTGATGTTCGCGCGCCACATCTCGAACAACCGCTTCTGCGCGCGCTGGACGACGATCAGGTGGCAGTCGCCGTTGCCCTCGCACGCGTAGCCGGTCTCACCTTCGACGGCGCCGGTCGCCGGCACCGGAAACGGAACGTTGTCGCAGTCGGGCGAGTAGAAGTCCGACGTGCGCGTGAACGTGCGCGTGACAGCGGAGCCATCGTCCTCGAGGATCAGGATGCTGGCGTCGGTCAGGAACACGTTCCCCTGCCCCCACCCGCCGGCGGCCATCAGCCCGGCGATGATCGTGTCGGAGGTCGCGGCCTTGGGAAGCGCCGAGACGTCGGTCGTCCACGGGTGCGGCTGATCGAACAGGCCGCTGCCGGTGGGGACGACCGGCATGCCACCGCTGCCGCCACCACCACCGGCGCCCGCCGCCGCTCCCGTTCCCGCTCCGCCGGAGGGCGACCCACCGCCACCGCCACCACCGCCAGCACCGCCACCTCCGCCACCGCACGCAACCAGAGCAAGCGTCAGGAACCCGACGTAGACGCGCATCGCTGTGATCGTCGCCCCGATTCGCGTCGCGAGCAAGCGCGGGTCAGCGGAAGAATGGATAGCGATCGGGCGACGCGACGGGGATCAGCCAGTCGGGCGGGCGCCCCGATTCGAACGCGCGCGCGGCACGCTTCGAACGGCTCCAGCTCCACGCGCCCGAGATCATCATCCCGAGGCCCATCGCGACCCCGGTCCATCCGAACGCGTAGCCGAGGCCGACGAAGCCGTCGCCCGGCTGACCGGGATCGCGAGGCGGCTGCGCGTACATCGCAACGAGTATGCCGACGCCATAAGCCAGGAACGGGGTGCCCAGCCAGAACAGGACGTTGCCGGGATGATCGACGTCGGACACGTGGTACTGCCCGAGCCGGAACTGATTACCGTGGTCGTCATTGAAATGCAGGCTCGACGCGTCGGAGCCGACGATCTTCACGTCCAGCGGCGACACGATGGTCGTGCCAGGATCGGCGGCGACATCGCGCCGGTCGTACGCCCGCGCTCCTACCGGTGAGCGGATGGTCGCGGTCGTCGCGCAGCCCCCTGACAGCAATGTCATGACCAGCGCGATCGAAGTCGGGCGAAGGCGCGGTCGGAGAGCCATCACGGGCGATCTGTGCAACCAGCGCGCCAGCACCGGCGCGCGGCTAGGGCTTCGTGAGGAAGCGCGCCAGGATCGTCTTCACGCCGACGGCGGGGAACCGCATGGTCACCTTCAGATCGTTGCCTGCCCCCTGCCACGCGCGCACCTCGCCGACGCCGAACGATGGGTGGCGCAGCTTGGTCCCGACGCGCAGGCCGTCTGCCTGATCGTCGGCGTCGTATTCGACGCGGAGCTCGCCGGGGCGTCCCGCGGGCGCGGTCGCGCTCGCCGGCGCGCGCCGCGCCGCCGGCGGGATGCGCGAGCGCGTCTCGTCTTCATCGCGGTTGTCGCGCGACCAGCGTCCGCCCCAGGGACCGCGCCCCTCGCTGCTGCCGTAGCCGCCGGAATATTCGGCCGGGCGCGCCATGACGATCGCCTCGATGCACGCGGCCGGCACGTCGCGCAGGAAGCGGCTCGGTACGCCGGGCAGCTCCTGGCCGGACAGTCGACGCCGCCGCACGCGCGACAGGAACAGCTGCTTGCGCGCGCGCGTGACCGCGACGTAGCACAGGCGCCGCTCCTCCTCGACCGCCGAATCGTCGTCGACGCTGCGCGCGTGCGGGAAGATCCGCTCCTCGAGGCCCGTGATGAACACGACCGGGAACTCGAGCCCCTTGGCCGTGTGCACGGTCATCAGCGAGATCGCGCCCTTTTCGGGATCGTAGCCGTCGACGTCGGAGGCCAGCGCGATGCGCTCCAGGAACCCGTGCAGCGTCGGCTCCTCGGCCTCGCGTTCGTATTCGCGCATCTGCCCGACGAACTCGAGCAAGTTCTCGATGCGCCCCTCGGCCTCCATCGTCGCGTCGGCCGCCAGCGCGTCGCGGTAGCCGGTCTCCTCCAGGATCTTTTCGGCCAGCGACGCCGGCCCCAGCCCGCCGCCTTCGGCGCGCAGCTTGGTCATGAGCTGGACGAACGCGGCGACCTTCTTGCGCGGTCCGGTGCCCACCAGATCCTGGTCGTCGCGCGCGACCAGCTCCAGCACCTCCCACGGTCGCATCTTGCGCTCGTAGATGATCTCGCTGATGCGATCGACGGTGGTGCCGCCGATGCCGCGCGCCGGGACGTTGATGATCCGCTGCAGCGCCATGCCGTCGTCGGGGTTGGCGACGGCACGCATGTAGCAGACCAGGTCCTTGATCTCGGCGCGGTCGAAGAAGCGCGTGCCGCCGACGACCGCGTACGGCAGGTTGCGCGCGCGCAGCGCATCTTCGAGCACGCGCGACTGGGCGTTGGTCCGGTAGAAGACGGCGAAGTCGCGCGGCGCCAGCGTCGCCGACAGCGCGTCTTCGATGCGGCCGGCGACGAACTCGGCCTCGTCGCGCTCGGTCTCGCCTTCGAACAGGACGATGCGCTCGCCTTCCCCCTCCTCCGTGAACAGGCGCTTGGGTCGGCGCTCGCTGTTGCGCTCGATGATCGCGTTGGCGGCGGCCAGGATGTTGCCGGTCGAGCGGTAGTTGCGCTCCAGCTTGACGACGCGCGCGCCCGGGTGGTCGCTCTCGAAGTCCAGGATGTTGCGGATGTCGGCGCCGCGCCAGCGGTAGATCGACTGGTCCTCGTCGCCGACGACGGTGATGCTGTTGGTGCGGCGCGACAGCAGCCGCACCAGCCGGTACTGGACGCTGTTGGTGTCCTGGAACTCGTCGACCAGCACGTGGTCGAAGCGCGCGCCCAGCTCCTCGGCGGCGGGCGTGCCGCCGGCGGCCAGGCGCAGCACCGACAGCAGCAGGCCGCCGAAGTCGGTCGCGTTCGCCGCTGCCAGCCGCTCCTCGTACAGGCGATAGGCCTTGCCGATGACGTCGTCCAGGTAGTCGTTGGCGACGAAGTCGATGGGCCCGATGCCCTGGTTCTTGGCGCGATCGATCGCCGACAGCACCTGCCGCACGGGGAACATGCGCTCGGGGACCTTGAGGTCGGTGAGCACGCGGCCGAGCAGCCGCTTCTGATCGTCGTCGTCGTAGATGACGAAGTCCTTGCGCAGCCCGACCGTCTCGCCCCACTGGCGCAGGATGCGCGCGCTGGTGGCGTGGAAGGTGCCGACCCACAACCCGCGCGTGCCGATCCCCATCCGGTCCCACAGCAGCTTGTCGACCCGCTCGCGCAGCTCGCCGGCCGCCTTGTTGGTGAACGTGACCGCCAGGATGCGGCGCGGATCCGCGCCCGCCGCCACCAGGCGCGCCAGCCGGTAAGTGATGACGCGCGTCTTGCCCGATCCCGCGCCCGCGACCACCAGCAGCGGCCCGGGCGGGTGCGTCACCGCCTCGACCTGGGCCTGGTTCAGCTCGCGCTCCAGCGCCTCGCGCGAAAACGGCTGCGGTTTCGACTTCTCGTCGCCGTGTGCGGCGGCTTCAACCTCCATCGGTCGCTACTCTGTCACACGCGCGATCGGATTTGGCGGCTATCGCGACGCGCGCGCGGGCAGCATGGACAGCGGTCCGACTCCGAACATAGAGTTTCGGCGATGACCGCGGAGGGACGCGATCCAGTCACGCATTCGCACGAGCACAGCGAAGACATCCACCACGTCCACCCCCACGCGCGGCCGCGCCGCTAGTTCCGATGTCGTCCGACGACCAGCAGACGCGCGCATTTGCCGACACCTGGGCGACGTTCCGCGCGCTCGAGCACACGCTCGGGCCGACGGACGACGCGATCGATACGTGGCGGCGGGGGCGGGAGCGCTACGCCGTGTGGGCGCTGCGCGTCGTCGATCCGGTGGTCATCGCCAGGATGGCGGCGGTGGCCGACCGGCTGGCGGGCGCCATCGTGCCGGTGGCGCCCGAGCGCGCGCACGTGACCGTCTGGGTGTGCGGCTTCCCGTGCGCGGCGCCCGCGTTCGACGATGACGTCGCCGACACGATCCTCGCCGCGCAACGCCGGGCGGCGGCGCGCTTGCCGCGCCCGCGCCTCGTCGTCGGCGCGCCCAACGCGTTCGCGACCTGTGCGTTCCTCGAGGTTCACGATCCGCACGGGGATGTCGCGGCGCTGCGGGTGGCGCTGGCGGTCCCCGGCGCCAAAGAGGTGCGCTTCGCGCCGTACCAGCCCCATGTCACGGTCGGCCGCTTCGGCGACACACGCCCGGCCGCGCCCATCGCCGATACGCTGGCGGCGCTGCGCGCCAGCGCGCACGGGGCGACCACGCCACGCGCCGTCGCCAACAGCGCCCTCGAGCTCATCGAGCTCGACGCGCGCGTGCCCGATCGCCTGACGACCGTATGGGCCTGTCCGCAATCAGTCGAACACAGGGGACATTGACAGCACCACTTCGATCGCGGACGCTTGTGGTGCGTGATGTCTCGGCGATTCTCCGTGTGGCAGAAGCTGGTGGCGCTGGCGCCGCTGCTGCTGCTCGTGGTGTATCTGCCGGGGGAGATGATGATGCGCTGCCGGTTCGACGGGCTGCTGCGCCCGGCGTGCTGCTGTCCGCAGGGCGGGCATGAGGCGCAAAACGCCGGCCCGGTCGTCAAGGCCGGGGACTGCTGCGATCGCGTGATGAGCACGAGCGAGCAACGGCCGGTGGTCGAAGCGGCGCGCCGTGCGGACCCTGGCCCCGTCACCTGGGCGTGGGTCGCGACCCCCGTCGCTTCGCCCGTCACCGACACCTCCCCGTCCCGCCCGGCTGCCTGGGTGGCGCAGAGGTATGGGCCCGCGCGTGGCGGCCCACCCATCGTTCTCGTCAAGCAGTCGTTCCTGATCTGAGCCCGGACGACGGCGAACGCTGACCTGCGCGCCCCGCGCGCACGGCCGGTGTTCGGCATTCGTGTGTCCGCCACCTCAACGATCCCAGGAGCGCCCATGAGACTCGTCCGATCCGTATCGTTTGCCTCGCTCACCTTGTTGTTGACCGCGCACAGCGCGCGCGCCGCCACCGGCGATGACGCCGAGCTGGCGAGGAGCGCCCGCCTCGAGACCATCATCCGCGTCGCGCTCGATCGAAACCGCGACGTCGCGGAGAACGAGGCGCGCGCGCGCGCCGCCGCGGCGCGCAGCCAGGCGGCGTCGCGGTTGCCCGACCTGGAGGCGAAATACGAGCAGTGGGGTGTACCGCTGTCGCGCCCGCTCGCGCTCCACCGCTCCGATACGTTGATGTTCGGCCTGCGACAGACGTTCCCCGCGTGGGGCGCGCTGGACGCGCGCGGGCGCGCCGCCCAGGAGGACGCCGGCGGCGCGCAGGACGCGGCGCGTGCCCGCCGCCAGGAGGTCGCGGCGCAGGTCAGACGCACGTACGCGGCCTACTACAAGGCCGACCAGGAGCTGCGGCTGCACCTCGAGCACGCCGGCCTGACATCGCGGGTGCTGGAGCTGGCCAAGATCAATCAGCGCACCGGACACGGCGGGCTGCAGGACGTCCTGCGCATGGAGCTGGAGCTCACCCGGGTGCACACCGACGTCGCGCGCATCGAGCGCGAGCAGCGATCGAGCCGCGCGCTGCTCAACGCGCTCATGGACCGCGCGCCCGACGCGCCACTCGGTCCCCCCGAGGATCTGACGGTCACCCCCACCAAGGACGTCGCCGCGCTGGAGCGGAACGTCGACGCGACCCGGCCGGAGATTGGCGCGGCGGCGCGGGCGGTGCGGCGAAGCGAGGCGCTGCTCGACGGCGCGCGCCGATCGGCGCGGTTCCCGAGCCTCATGATCGGCGCCGACTACTGGTACATGCCGATGGGGATCGAGACCCATCACGGCTACGGCGCGATGATCGCCATCAACCTGCCCTGGCTGTCCGGCCGGCGGCGCGACGAGGTGCGCGAGGGGGAGCAGGCGGTGCAGGCGGAACAGCACGCGCTGGCGTCCACGCGCAACGCCGTCCGCTACGAGCTGCGCGACGCCGCGGCGCGCCTCGATTCCGCGCGCCAGTCGTTCACGATCATCGACCAGAGCCTGCTGGCGCAGGCCAGGCGCAGCCTGGAGGCGACGCAGGCGGCGTACGCGTCGGGGCAAGGCGACGCGATCGCGCTGCTCGACGCGCTCCGGTCGTACCTGCAGGTGAGGATCGAACGCGTGCGCGCGCTGGCGGATCTGGCCGCGAGCCAGGCGGATCTCGAGCGCGCCGCCGGGACGCTGGCTGTGCAAGGAGGGGCACGATGAGCGCCGACATACCCGAGGGCCCGCCCCGCGGCGTCGCGACGATGTCGGTCGTTCGCTGGGTGCTGGTGGCGGTGGCGGCCCTGGTCGCCGTCGTCTCGATCGTCAGCTATTTCGGCGCGGGCCGGGGCGGTGGCGGCAGCGGCGGCAAGACGGCTGCGCCCGTGCAGCTCTACACCTGCCCGATGCATCCGCAGATCATCCAGGACCATCCGGGCACGTGTCCGATCTGCAACATGACGCTGGTGCCGAAGCTGTCGGGCGGCGGCAAGGCGGCGCCCGCCGCGGATGCCAGCGCCGGCGTCGCCGGCCTGACGGCGATCGATCTGACGCCCGAACGCATCCAGCTCATCGGCATGCGCACGGGCACGGTCAAGCGCGAGGCGCTGGGCGGCGAGCTGCGCACGACGGGGACGATCGCGGCCAACGAGCGCGGGCTCGCGCAGATCAACACGCGCTTCGCGGGCTGGGTGCAGAAGCTGCTGGTGTCCGCCACGGGCGAACGCGTCCACAAGGGGCAGGTGCTGGCGACGATCTACAGCCCGGAGGTCCTGCGCGCCCAGCAGGAGCTGCTGGTGACGCGCGGCTGGAGCGGGCAAAACATGCCAGGCGGCGGCATGGACGCCAGCGCCCGCCGCCGGCTGGAGCTGCTCGGGATCTCGGCGCAGGAGATCGACGAAGTCGTCCGCACGGGCAAGCTCGCCGACGCGATCTCGATCCGGTCGCCGGTCGACGGCTACGTGGTGGCGAAGACCGCCGTCGCGGGACTGGCCGTTCAACCGGGGACCGTGTTGTTCGAGGTGGCCGATCTGTCGCAGGTCTGGGTGAACGCCGAGATCTACGAGCAGGACATCTCGCGCATTCATGTCGGGCAGAAGGCCCGCCTGGAGCTGACGTCGTTCCCGGGCGAGACCCACACGGGGAAGGTGCAGTTCATTCAGCCACTGCTGGACCCGGCAAGCCGGACGCTGAAGCTGCGGCTGGAGTTCAAGAACCGCACCGATCGCAACGGCCCGCGGCTGCGGCCGGGGATGTACGCCACCGTGCTGCTCGACCTGCCGGCCACGACGGGGCTGATGGTGCCCACCGAAGCGGTCGTCGACACCGGCGAGGCGCGCTACGTCTTCGTCAGCAAGGACGGCGGCCGCTTCGAGCCGCGGGCGGTGAAGGTCGGCGCGCGCGTCAAGGACCGCGTCGAGATCCTGAGCGGCGTCGCGGAGGGCGAGACCATCGTCACCACCGGCAACTTCCTGGTCGACTCCGAGAGCCGCCTGCGCGCGGCGATCGAGGGCGCCGACACCACGAAGGGGAGGTAGAGCGTCATGGTCGAGAAGATCATCGAGCTGTGCGCCCGCAACCGGCTGCTCGTCATCCTCGGCGTCGGCTTCGCGCTGATCGGCTCGCTCGTGGCGATCAAGCACGCCAAGCTGGACGCCATCCCCGACCTGTCCGATCCGCAGGTCATCGTGTTCACCGAATGGATGGGACGCAGCCCGACGCTGGTCGAGGACCAGGTGACGTATCCGATCGTGTCGAAGCTGATCGGCACGCCGCACGTCACCGACGTGCGCGGCTTCTCGATGTTCGGCATGTCGTTCGTCCACGTCGTCTTCGAGGAAGGCACCGACATCTACTGGGCACGCAGCCGCGTGCTGGAGTACATGAGCGGGCTTCGCGGCGGGCTGCCCGAAGGCGTGACGCCGACGCTCGGCCCCGACGCCACCGGCATCGGCTGGGTGTTCCAGTACACGCTGACCGACAAGACCGGCAAACACGGGCTGGACGATCTGCGCACCTTCCAGGACTTCACGCTGCGCTACGCGCTGGGCAGCGTCCCGGGCGTCGCCGAGGTCGCCAGCATCGGCGGCTATCAGAAGCAATACCAGGTGACCGTGGATCCGGACCGGCTGCGCGCGCACGGCGTGACGCTGTCCGACGTGATCGACGCCATTCGCCAGTCGAACAACGACGTCGGCGGCCGCATCCTGGAGTTCTCGGGACGCGAGTATTACGTCCGCGGGCGCGGCTACATCACCGACCTCGGCGCGATCGAGAAGATCGCCGTCCGCGGCGGCGGCGGCGGCACGCCACCGCTGCTCATCAAGGACCTGGCGACCGTGCGCTTCGGCCCGGACATCCGGCGCGGGCTGCTGGAATGGAACGGCGAGGGGGAAGCCGTCGGCGGTATCGTCGTCATGCGCTACGGCGGCAACGCGCTCGACGTCATCGAGCGGGTGAAGAAGAAGTTCGCCGAGCTCGCGCCCAGCTTCCCCGCCGGCGTCGAGATGACGATCGCCTACGATCGCTCCGGGCTCATCAAGCGGTCGATCGACACGCTGAAGCACGCGCTGACCGAGGAGGCGATCGTCGTCAGCCTGGTGATCATGCTGTTTCTCCTCCACCTGCGCAGCTCGCTGCTGCCCATCCTGTCGCTGCCGATCAGCGTCGCGCTGTCGTTCATACCGATGGTGCTGCTCGACATCCCGTCGACGATCATGAGCCTGGGCGGCATCGCGATCGCGATCGGCGCCACCGTCGACGCGCAGATCGTCATGATCGAGGCGGGGCACAAGCGTCTCGAACACGCGCCCCCGGGCGCCGATCGCCGCCGCATCCTCATCGACGCGGCGAAGGAGGTGACGCCGGCGATCTTCTTCTCGCTGCTCATCATCGCGGTGGCGTTCCTGCCCGTGTTCACGCTGACCGGCCAGGCGGGCCGGCTGTTCAAGCCGCTCGCGTACACGAAGACGTTCGTCATGTTGATCTCGGCGTTGCTGTCGATCACGTTCGCGCCCGCCCTCGCCGATCTGTTCATTCGCGGCAAGATCCGCCCCGAGAAGACACACCCGGTGTCGCGCTTCTTGATCCGCCTCTACGAGCCGTTCGTCTACGTGGCGCTCCGGCGCCCGAAGTCGACGATCGCGATCGGTCTGTTCGCCCTGGCGTCGGCGATCCCGGTCGCCAAGCAGCTGGGCCGGGAGTTCATGCCCCCGCTCAACGAAGGCGACCTGCTCTACATGCCGATCACCTTCCCCAACATCTCGATCGAGGAGGCCAAGCGGCAGCTCCAGTATCAGGACCGCATCCTGCGCGGCTTCCCCGAGGTGAAGACGGTGTTCGGCAAGGTCGGCCGGGCCGAAAGCGCGACCGATCCGGCGCCGATAACCATGGTCGAAACCACGGTGCAGCTGCGCCCCACGAACGAGTGGCGCAAGCGGCACCACCATCGCTGGTATTCGGGCTGGGCGCCGGGCTGGCTGAAGCCGGCGCTGCGCCCCGTGTGGCCCGAGGAACAGCCGCTGAGCTGGGACGAGCTCACCACCGAGATGAACGGCAAGATGCAGTTCCCCGGCTGGACGAACGCATGGACGCTGCCGATCAAGACGCGCGTCGACATGTTGACGACCGGGGTGCGCACGCCGATCGGCATCAAGGTGTTCGGCACCGACCTCGGCGAGATCGAGCGCGTCGGCGTCGCGCTCGAGCACCTGATGGCGCCGATCAGCGGCACACGCAGCGTGCTCTACGAGCGGAATCTGGGCGGCCTCTACCTGGACATCATCCCCAAACCGGACGAGCTGGCCCGCTACGGACTGCGGTTCGCCGACGTCGAACGCGTCATCGAAAGCGCAATCGGCGGGGCGCCGATCGGAACCACGATCGAGGGACGCAACCGATTTTCCATCAGCGTCCGCTATCCGCAGGACCTGCGCAGCGACATCGATTCGTTGCGCAGCGTGCTGATCCCGATCCCGCCCCCGGTGGGGACGGAGGGCGCGCTCGAAGCCGCGCCCGGCGGCTCGGCGTTCGCATCCGCGGGCGCGGTCGGCTGGCCGCGCCCGATCTTCCTGGCGCAGGCGATGGGCGACATGGGCGGCGCAGCGGGGCCGCGCGGCGGCTCGCAGATGACGCGGCCACGGCTGCCCGGCGACGTCCGTTCGGCGTCGGACATGCCGCCGTCCGGCATTGGGATGACGGGAGGCGCGATGCCTCGATCCGACGCTCAGGCTCCGATGGGCTCTGCGCCGCAACCGACGGGCGGCGGCGGTTCCGGCCGCCAGTCGTTCGTCCCCCTGGGACAGATCGCCGACATCAAGGTGGTCGGCGGTCCGCCCATGGTGCGCGACGAGGCCGGCCTGCTGGTCGGCTACGTCTACGTCGACATCGACGAGACCAAGCGCGACATCGGCGGCTACGTCCACGACGCGAAGCAGGTCGTCGCCGACGCGATGGCGAGCGGCGCGCTCGCCCTGCCTGCCGGCAGCTACCTCAAATGGACCGGGCAATACGAGGAGCTCGCCCGCATGCAGGAGCGCATGAAGCTGGTCGTGCCGGTGACGTTGCTGCTCATCGTGCTGCTGCTGTACCTGCAGTTTCGCAACTTCGTCGAGGTGCTGATCATCCTGCTGTCGATCCCGTTCGCGCTCATCGGCAGCGTGTGGCTGATGTGGCTGCTCGACTACCGGCTGTCGACGGCGGTCTGGGTCGGCATCATCGCGCTGGTCGGGCTGGCCGCGCAGACCGGCATCGTGATGATCGTCTACATCGATCAGGCGTTCAAACGCCGCAAGGCGGCCGGCATGATCAACAACCTCGACGACATCGTCGCCGCGCACATGGAGGGGACGGTTCAGCGCGTACGCCCGAAGCTGATGACCGTGTCGACGATGCTCATCGGCCTGGTGCCGCTGCTGTGGGCGACCACCTCCGGCGCCGACGTCATGAAGCGGATCGCGGCGCCGATGGTCGGTGGCCTGATCACGTCGGCGTTCCTGACGCTGGAGATCATCCCCGTCGTCGTCACCTACTGGCGCCTGGAGCAACTGCTCTGGGAACGTCTGGCATCATCGGGCCAGGAACGGCTGCGCCAGCTGAAGCTCGACGCGATGGTCATCGCGCTGGGCGCCGCGCTCGCCGCCGCGCTGGCGGTCGCGAGCATCTACGTCAGCCTCCCCGGGCGCACGCTGCTGTTCGGCGAGCTGGTCGCGGGGTTGGTCTTCCTCGGCGGCTTCGCCCTCTACACCGTCCACCGGCCTGCAGCGCGCCAGCTCGTCTGGCCGCGCTGAGCCCGCCCGCGCCCGCCCTACTTGCCGCGCCGCCCTTCCTCGAACGTCACAGGGAGCTTCACTTCCTTGCCCTCGCGTTTGACGACGGCGGTGACGGTCTCGCCCGGCTTGCTCGCGTTCAGCGCGTACATCAGGTCCTCGACGCTGCCGATCGGGTGCAGCCCCAGGCGGACCAGGATGTCGCCGCGACGCAAGCCCGCCTTCTCGGCCGGCGCGCCGGCGCGCACGCCGGCGAGCAACACGCCCGACGCGCCGCCGGGGGGGCCGGCGTAGTCGGGCACGGTGCCCAGCGACGCGTTGAAGCTGCGCGCGTCGCCTTCGGTCGCCGGGCCGGACATGCGCTGGAACGTGAACGCCTCGCGGCGCGCCGCCACCGCGGTCGCCAGCGACGCGACCGCGTCGGCGATCTGCGCGGCGCCCGCCGCGTTGATGCGATCGGCGGCGTCGGTCGGCTTGTGATAGTCGGCGTGCGAGCCGGTGAAGAAGTGCGTGACCGGAACACCGGCCGCGTAGAACGGCATCTGATCGCTGGGGCCGAAGCCACCGTCGGGCGACGGCGTGCACGCGATGCGCGCGTGCTCACACGCCGACGTCAGCAGCGCCGGCCACTCGGCCGCCGACGCGGCCCCCAGGATCGTGGCGCGGTTGTCGCGCAGCCGCCCGACCATGTCGAGGTTGATCATCGCGCGCACGTCGGCGACCGCCAGCCCGGGCGGCGGCGTGCGCGTGAAGTGCGTCGAGCCGAGCGTCCCCTCCTCCTCGCCCGAAAACGCGACGAACACGACGTCGCGCGCCGGCTTCGACGTCGCCGGCGCCGTCGCGAGCTGACGCGCCACCTCCATGATCGTCGCCGTCCCGGACGCGTTGTCGTCGGCGCCCAGGTGCGGCGCGTGGCTGTCGGGCGCCAGCGAGTGGTGCTCGCCCAGGCCCAGGTGGTCGTAGTGCGCGCCGACGACGACCACGCCGCCCGGCCCGCCGGGGCCCGCGCGCAGCCGCCCGACGACGTTGAACGCCTGCTTGCTCGTGTACGACAGCGCCACCTCGACGCTCGCGGTCACGCGCTCACCCTTCGCCAGCCTGTCCATCACCGGGGCCAGCGCCGCGCGCTTGACCAGCACCACCGGGATGCCGGCGTCGCCGTAGCCGGTCGGGCGCGGCGCCGGCAGCGTCGCCTCGTCCGGCGGGCGCCAGTCCGCGGGCGCGGTCTTCGGGCGCACCGGCAGATCGACGATGAGCACCGCGCGCGCGCCGCGCTCGCGCGCCAGCCACGCCTTCTGGCGCAGGTCGCCGGCGCGCCGCTGCCGGTCAGGGGTCGCCAGCGACGGGTGATCGGGCACGAAGCGGCGGACGATGGCGATCTTGCCGCGCACGTCGACGCCCGCGTAGTCGTCGATGCCGCTCGCCTTGTCCTGCAGACCGTAGCCGGCCAGCACCAGCTGCCCCGACGCCTTGCCCGGCGCCGAGAACCCGCTCGGCTTGAATTCGTCGCCCGCCAGCGCCGTGGCGCCGAGCTTTACCGCCGTCGCGGGCTCGACCTTCACGCCGGTGCGCACCGTGAACGGCTGCCGGAAGCCGCCGCCCTCGCCGCCCGGCTCCAGCCCCAGCGCCTTCCACCGCTGCTCGATGTACGCGCCCGAGGCCTCCAGACCCGCGCTACCGATGCCGCGCCCCTCCCGCTCCGGATCGGCCAGCCAGCGGATGTCGGCGGCGATCCGATCGGCAGGACGATCGTACGCCGCCCCCGCCGCCCCGGCCGTCACCACCGCCGGCGCCACCGGCTCCGGCTTCCAGTCGGCGACGAACACGTTGGTGTCGTGCGCGCCTGGCGCTGTCGCGCGGTTCGACGCGAACGCCAGCCGCTTGCCGTCGGGCGAAAACAGCGGGAAGCCATCGAACCCCGGCGCCGCCGTGATCCGCTCCAGCCGCGTCCCGGCGACGTCGATCGCCCACAGGTCGAACTCACGCCCGCGCGGATCGCCGACGTTCGACGAGAAGATGATGCGCTGCCCGCCGGGCTGGAACGCGGGGCCGAACGACGCGGCGTCCAGGTACGTCACCTGGCGCGGGTCGCGGCCGTCGGCCTCGGCGACGTAGAGCTCGAGCTTGCTCGGGCGCACCAGGTTCTGCGCCAGCAGGCGCTTGTAGTCGTCCAGCTCCTTGCCGGGCTTCGGCCGTGACGCGCGCCAGACGATGCGCTCGCAGTCCGCGTCGAACACGGCGCCGCCGTCGTAGCCAACCTCGTGCGTCAGCCGGCGAACGTTCTTGCCGTCGGCGTCCATACGGTAGAGGTCGATGTCGCCGTCGCGCACCGACGTGAACACGATCGATCCGTCCTTGCCGCACACCGTCCCCTCGGCGTCGTAGCCGGGCGTGGTGGTCAGACGGTGCGCGCCGCTGCCGTCGACGTTGGCGCGATAGATGTCGTAGTCGGGGTACAGCGCCCAGACGTAGCCCATGCTGTGGTCGGGGCGCGGCGGGCACGCCGCCCCGCCCGCCTCCGTCGACGCGAAGATCACCTGCTTGTCGCCGGGCAGGAAAAACGAGCACGTCGTCGCGCCGCGGCCGTTGGACACGGGCACCATGCCGGACGCCGCGGCGCGCCTGTCGGCGGTCAGCGGCAGCCGGAAGATGCGATCGCACCCCGCCTCCGGCGGCCGCGCCTGCAGGATGAGCTGGTCGCCGGCCCACGACCAGTACGCCTCGGCGTTCTCGCCGCCGAAGGTCAGCTGGCGCAGGTTCGACAGGTGCGTCTCGGCCGGTAGAGCCAGGTCGCGCCCAGGCTGCGTCGGCGGCGACGGAGCGGCGGGAGGGGCGGCGGCAGGCGTCGCACAGGCCATGACCGCGACGAGGGGGGCGAGCCAGACACGGGGGGGCATCGGGATCGCGCGACAGTCTCCCAGGTTCCCCCCGCCGCCGCTACGGTAGTTACCTTATTCGCGTGGGGGGGCGGTTGGGGTGGCTGGTGGGAGCAATCTGCGCTGTGGCGGCGTGCGCCATGGACCCGGTGCAGCAGAACGCCGGCACGGCACCGGCGCCCGACGCATCGTCGCCCGATGCGTCGCCGCCGACACCACCGCCCGGCATGCGCGCGCTGTCCGACGCGCCGAATCGACGCGTTCGCGCTCGCCGCGGATAGCTCCGGCATCTACTGGACGACGCCCGCGAACGAGCTGTGGGTGCTGCGCACCGAACAGGGCGCGCCCGAGCGCCTCGCCGCCGATGCCGAAGCTGGGCCGTATTGCCAGGCGCCGTCGCCGCCGCTGCTCGCGGGCGGCTTCGTCTTCTGGATGGGCTCGGCGCGATCGGCGCTGCACAGGACGCGCGCCGACGGGACGGCCGACGACGTCGTCGCGCGCGCCGTCCGCGGCGACAACCTGGTGGCCGACGCCGCGAACATCTACTGGACGGAGACGCTGGGCAGCTACGGTCAGGGCGCGGGCGCCGTCCGCATGCTGCCGTTCGCCGCCGCGCCGGGCGCCGCCCCGATCACGCTGGTCACCGCGGCCGTGAACGAAGAGATCGCATCGCTCGCCATCCGCGACGGCGTCCTGTACTGGACGCCGTTCGGCGCCATCGGCGCGACCGCAGTACAGCTCGACGATGCGCCGCGCGCCCGTGGCGGCGCTCGCGGGCGGCGACGCAGGCGTCGTCGTCGGCATGCCGAGCAGCCCGTTTGCGCTGTTCGCCGCGACCGACGCGCTCTACTTCACGCACTTCCCCAACCTGTGGACGACGGCGGTCGCGCGCCTGCCGGCCGGCGGCCCGCCCGTCGAGACCATCGTGACGCTGCCCACCGAACAGAGCGGCGAAGCCTTCGCGATCGCCGGCGACAGCCTGATCGTGACGGCGGCGAGCCTGTCACGCGGCTGTGGCTCGACGCCGTCCCTCAACCTGTTCGCGGCGCCGGTCGACGGCGGACCGCCGTCGCTGATCGCCGACCAGATGCGGACCGCCGCCATCGCGGCTCCGGCCGGCATCGTCTTCGTCGCCGCCGACGGCCGGCTGACCGCGATGTCGCTCGACTACGCGCGCGCGCTGCGCATCGCCCTGGCGCCGTGATCAACCCTTGAATGGATCGAGCAAACGAGCGCCAGTGCCGGCGACCTGGCGGGTGTTCCGGGTCACCAGCGTCAGGTCGTGAGTAAGCGCGGTGGCCGCCAGCAGGCCATCGACGACGGGCACCGGGTTGGGCACGTTGAGACGGCCCCAAAGGTCGGCGGTTTGCTGGTCGATCGGCAGGATGCGGTTCCCGTACCTGTCGACGATGACGCCCAGCCACCGATCCAATTTCTGACCAAACGTAGGATCGCGTCGCCTCGCCAGCTCGACGCCCTGGCGCAGCTCACCCACGACCAGCACGGAAAGGAAGAGCTTGGTTGGGTCCGCGTTGGCAAACCATTCGGCGACCGCCGGGTTGGCGGCTGCTCCCTTGCGCGCCTCGGAGATCACGTTCGTATCGAGGAGAAAGCTCACAGCCGCACGCGCCGCCCCCGCTTGCGAGGGATGCGAAAGTCATCATGACCGTCGTAGGGCATGGCCAGCAGGTGTTGCTTGAAGTCACCGGCCGGACGCTCGACCAGCGCCTCACGCAGAATCTCCCGGTGCTCTGCCTCGGACGAACGGCCGTGTTTGGCGGCCCTCGCGCGCAGTGAGTCCACGATCGCCTTATCGATGTTCCGGACGATCAGTTGCGCCATGCTATCAATGATAGCACGGCGTCAATCTGGGGGCCGGTCAGGCGGGGGTGGTGATGCCGCGGCGGGCGAGCAGGTCGGCGATCTTCGCGATCACGTCGGCCTCGGGCTCGTTGCCGCTGATGCGCAGGTCGCAGGCCTGCGTGCTCGAGCCGTTGGGGTCGATGTCGACCAGCAGCATCGGCGAATCGGGGATCAGCGCCTGCACGGCGGTCGCGTCCGCGAGGCCGATGGCGTTGGTCGTCGACACGACGATCAGGCCGGCGTTGAGCAGGATGTGCACGACCTCGCCGAAGCGGCGCACCAGCTCGGACAGCGCGGCGTCGACCCACAGGTCGCTGTCGACGCCGAGCATGACGTTCTGGCCGTCGAGCATGTAGGCGCTGCGGCCGGCGTCGAACAGCGCCCGCTCCAGCGCGCGCGCGTAGCGGTGCTTGCCGGCGCCGCTCTTGCCGACGAACATGACCAGCGCCTCGCGGTGGCCGGCGCGGTGCGCGCGGTCGGCCGCGGTCACGCCGCCCTCGACCCAGTTGAAGTCGCGCGTGCGCGCCTCGGCGCGCAGGTCGCGCAGCTCGTCGGCGACGGCGGCGGTGATGATGCCGCCGCCCGCGACGTCGTAGCCGTCGACGATCACGAACCGCCCGGTCGCCTCGCAGTCGGCGGTCAGGTCGAACGCGATCGGCTGCCGCACCTCCAGCACGACGTCGGCGACGTCGTGGCGGCCGACGCTGTCCTTCTCCAGCTTCCGGTCCAGCGCGCTGGCGTCGATGACCTTGTTGATCTTGTGCAGCTGCACGGGCACCGCGGCGGTGCCCAGCTTCAGCTTGTAGTCCTTGCCGGTGACGAACGGGCTCTTGCCGAGCCAGATCATGTTCGTGGCGATGCGCGTCGACACCAGCGGCGGCTTGTCGACCTGGCTCATCACCTCGCCGCGGGTCACGTAGATCTCCTCGGTCAGCGTGAACCCGGTCGACCAGCCCGCGTCGATGCTGGTGCGCGGCTCGGCGTTGAAGCCCTCGATGCTCTTGATCGTCGAGATCTTGTTCGACGGCGAGAACACCACCTTGTCGCCGACCGCGACCTTGCCGGCCTCGACGCGCCCCGCGAAGATGCGGCGGTCGTCGCCGTGCTCGGTGAACTTGTAGACCGCCTGCAGCGGCATGCGCAGCGGCTGGTCGGTCTTGGGCGGCGCCTTGGGCAGCTTGTCCAGCGCCTCCATCAGCGTCGGCCCTTCGTACCAGGACGTCTGCTTGGAGCGCGTGTTGAGGTTGACGCCCATCACCGCGGCGACGGGGATGAAGTGGCGCGGGCTGGCGGCGCCGATGCCCTCGAGGAACGCGCGGTACTCGGACTCGATGGCGCGGAAGTGGTCCTTGTCGAACTTGACCAGGTCCATCTTGTTGACGACCACGATCACCTGCCGGATGCCGAGCATCGACAGGATGTAGCCGTGCCGGCGGCTGTTCTCGCGCACGCCTTCCTTCGCGTCGATGACCAGCACCGCGGCCTCGGCGCGCGCCGCGCCCGAGATCATGTTCTTCAGGAACTCGATGTGCCCGGGCGCATCGATGATGATGTAGTCGCGCGTCGCGCTCTTGAAGAACGATCGCGCCGTGTCGATCGTGATCCCCTGGTCCTGCTCGTCCGACAGCGCGTCCAGCAGGAACGCGTATTCGAACGGCTTGCCCGTCCGCTCGCACTCGCGCTTGACGGCGTCGAGCTTGCCTTCGGGCAGCGATCCCGTGTCAGCGAGCAGGCGTCCGACGACGGTGCTCTTGCCGTGATCGACGTGGCCGACGATGACGACGTTGAAGTTTTCGCGGTCCGTTGCCGGGGGCATTACAGCTGCACTCGTATCACATGTACCCCTTGCGACGCAGCTCCTCGAGGCCGTGTTTGCCGTCCTGGAGCCGACCGGATCGCTCGGCGATGTTCTTGAGCTTTCCGCTCCGGATCTCCGTGAGGATGTCGTCGACGTTCTTCGACGTGCTCTTGATCGGCGACTGGCAGGGCCCGCAGCCCAGGCTGCGATAACGCGTGCCGGCGCCCTGGTCGTAGTACAGCGACACCGTCGGGATCGACTCGCGCTTGATGTACTCCCAGATGTTGAGCTCGGTCCAGTCGAGCAGCGGGTGGATGCGCACGTGCGTGCCGGGCGCGAAGTCGGTCTTGAACTGATTCCAGAACTCCGGCGGCTGGTCGCCGACGTTCCAGTCGTTGTGCTTGTCGCGCGGCGAGAAGTACCGCTCCTTGGACCGGCTCCCCTCCTCGTCCGAGCGCGCGCCGACGATGACGCCGGTGTACGGCAGCTTGTCGGGATCGAGGTCGTATTTGCCCGTCTTCAGGTTCATGCGCATGCGCGTGCCCGTGCCGTGCAGCGTCTCCGTCAGCGCCTTGGTCTTGAGCTGGCCGCAGCAGGCGGTGCGCGCCTCGGCCTGCTCTTCCGTGCTCATGTTCGGGTTCGCCTTGAGCCTGTCGGGGAAGGTGTCCTTCGCCTCGAGCGCGGCCTTGTTCTGACCGACGACCATCTGCAGCTTGTACTCGAGCGCCAGCTTGTCCCGGTACATGATCATCTCGGGGAGCTTGTAGTTGGTGTCGATGTGCACGAGCGGGAACGGCACGTGGCCGAAGAACGCCTTGCGCGCCAGCCACAACAGGACGGTCGAGTCCTTGCCAATCGACCACAACATGCACAAGCGTTCGAAGTGCCGGAACGCTTCGCGGAAGATGTAGACGCTCTGCTGTTCGAGTTGCTCCAGATGATCCATCTTTGACGCGCGCGATTCTGACATTGACCGCCTGAGTTCGCTAGCGGTCTCGACCGTCTCGACCGCGCCGGCAAGTGGCCATCAACCCACCAAATCGGCTCAAAAAAAAGCTGTCGGCGCCCTAGCCGCCCGCGATCGGCAACTCGATCTCGACCGTGGTCCCCTTGCCGGGCTGCGACGCGAGCTTGAACGTGCCGCCGCCGGCCCGCGCACGCTCGCGCATGCCGATGATGCCCAGGTGGCCGCCTGCGGCCGCTGCCTCTAGCGTGGCGGCTGGATTGAACCCGCGGCCGTCGTCCTGGATGGCCAGCCGGACGCTGTGCGGCTGGCGCGCGATGCGAACCGTGATTTTCCGGGCCGCCGCATGCCGCAACACGTTGGTGATCGATTCTTGCGCGACGCGAAAACACGCGATCTCCATGTCGGGCGACAGCCGCGCGCCGTCCGCGCCGTCCGCGCCGGCGCCGCCTGCGCCGTCCCCGTCCGTCAGATCCATCGCCACGCCTGACACCGTCGCCTGCGCGTGCAGGTAGGCGCGCAGCGCCGGCACCAGCCCGACTTCGTCCAGCAGCGGCGGCCGCAGATCGACCGACATCTTCCGCACGCGCGCGATCATGTCGTCGACGATCGCGATCGCGTCCGTGGCCGCCGCGGCCGCTGCGCTGGTTGCGTCGGCGCCCGGCGCGCGCTCGCCGATCTGAAGCCGCAGCTTCAGCGCCGTCAGCGCTTGCCCCAGCTCGTCGTGCAGCTCGTGCGCCAGGAAACGGCGCTCTTCTTCCTTCGCCGCCTCCAGGCGGCGATTGAGCTGGCCCAGGCGTTCGTAGGCAACACGCAGGTCGCGTTCGTTGGCGGCCCGATCGGCGGCGGCCATCGCGCGCGCCGCGAAGTCGGCCAGCGACGCCGCGTAGCTCTCCGCATCGGGACTGAACGCCACGCGGCGTTCCATGTGTTCGTGGCAGACGACACCGACGACGCGATCGCCGTAACGGATGGGCGCGTCGAGCAGCGACTTCACGCCGTGTTCCTCCAGGTAGCTGCCGAGCTGCTGCGTGCGCGGGTCGTTGCGCGCGTCCTCGACGGGCAGGCTGCGCGCCTCGCGCAGCGCGGCGAAATACGCCGGCGCGTCCGCCGCCGTTATCCGGAGCCCGCTCGAATGCCGCCCCGACGCGCGCTCGTACATGTTCTCGCAGCGTAGGATCCCGCGCTTTTCGTCCAGCAACCAGATGCTGCAGCGCGCGGCCTCCAGCACACGCGCGCCCGCCTCGCACAGCGCGCGGAACGCGTCATTCACCTCGCCCGATTCGATCGCGGTCCCGCGCCCGAGCGCGATCAGCTGCTCGGCGCCGCGCTGCCAGCGCGCGCGCGCTTCGGTCGCCGCGCGCGAGCTCGCCTCGACCTGACGAATGACGAAGTCGACCCCCAGCGTCAGCACCGCGGTCGTCAGCGCCGTCACCAGCGCCATGCGCACCCAGTTGCGCAGCCGCAGCGGGATCCAGGTCGCCGGGCGTGAGCGCCACCGTGCCGTCCGAGACCAGCAGTCCGACGACGAAGTAAGCGAGCCCGGATGCCACCACCAGCAAGAAGCCGAACTGGCGGCCCGAGGTAGATGTCGCCCAGTACGCACGTCATCGCGAGCGTGATCGCGAGCCCCGGCGTGAAGCCGATGCGTGCCAGCATGAACACAGACAGGGAGAAGAACACCGCGATCAGCCCGGCGGCGCGCGCCGCGACCGACAGCCGCGGCAACAGGCGCAGCAGCGGCAACATGACCGCCACCGCCACCAGGACAGCGGTCTCCACCGGACCCGGCCGTCCGGACCGCATGAACAGCGCCAGCCCGATCACCACCGGCCCGATCACCGCCGCGACGGTCAGGATCGCGCGCAGGATCGTCTCCCGCCATGACCGCACCACCAAGCTCACGGCGACCACTGTAACGCGGAACGCCGTAGTATCATCCCGCGCGGGGAGGCACCGGGATGCGGGTTCTGCTGGCTGACGACCACGCGCTCGTGCGCGCGGGAATTCGGGCGCTGCTCACCGGTCTGCCGGACGTCGAGAGCGTCATCGAGGCCGGCGATGGGCAGGAGGCGCTGTCGCTGCTGCGCGAACTGAAGCCCGACGTCGCCCTGGTCGACATCGCGATGCCGGGGCTGAACGGCCTGGAGCTGGCGGCGCGGGTCATGCGCGAGGCGCCGGGGACGCGCCTCGTGATCCTGTCGATGCACGGCACGCCCGGCCACGTGGCGCAGGCACTGCGCGCCGGCGTCTGTGGCTACCTGCTCAAGGACTCGGCCGCCGACGAGCTGCCCGTGCTGCTGCGGGCGGTGATGCGCGGCGAGACCTATCTGTCACCGACGATCTCGAAGCAGGTCGTCGACGGCTACCTGGGGCGCACGTCGTCGCCGGCCACGGCGGCCGCCGCCGGGGCGCACGACAGCTCGGACCTGGACGTGTTGACCCCGCGCCAGCGCGAGATCCTGCAGCTGGTCGCCGAGGGGAAGTCGACCAAGGAGGTGGCCCAGCTGCTCGACCTCAGCGCCAAGACGGTCGAGACCCACCGCGCGCAGATCATGGACCGGCTGGGGATCCGGGACCTCGCGGGCCTGGTGCGCTACGCCGTCCGCACCGGTCTGGTTTCAACCGATCGCTAGCCGCTCTCGCGCGCAGCGCGAGTCTGCGGCTACTTCGTGCAACAGACTCTACCAGCGCGCTCTATAGGTGTTTGTCCCCCCGGTTCACCGGTAAACACCCTGATGGTTTGGGTGCAGCCCAGGGCTGCATGCTGGCAGCGTGAAAAGGCGCGTTCTGCTCGTTGACGACTCGGCGGCCTTCCGCGGCCTGCTGAGTTGGTATCTCAACACCCTCCCCGGCGTCGAGATCGTGGCGGAAGCCTCGGACGGGCTGGAGGCGCTGGCCGAGGTCGCGCGCACGAACCCCGACCTGGTGTTGATGGACGTGCGGATGCCGAACATGGACGGCCTGGAGGCGACACGGCGGATGCGCGCCGCGCCCACGCCGCCGCCGCGAATCTTGCTACTGACCAACCACGCGGAGGCGATTCCACCTGGGCTTCTGGAAGAGACCGGCGCGGATGGGCTGCTCGACAAATGCGATCTGGCCGACAAGCTTCCGCAAGCCATGACGGCGGGCCGACAATGACCATGACCATCGCGATCGACCCAACCCCGGACCGCAAGCCGGCGCAGCGCGCGGCGCTCGCGCGCGAGCTGCAATGGCTGGCGGCCATGCTGCCGCTGGGGACCAGCAACGAGAGCTTCGCGCACGTCGACGACGATCGCGTCGCCGCGATCGTCGCGACCGCGCTGCTGGGACTTCCGTCCAAGGCGGTCGATGAAGCGATCACACGCGCGCTGGCCGCGGTCGGCCTGCAACGCGGTGTCGACCGCGCCTTCTACTACCAGCTCGACGACAAGGCCGGCGTGCTGACGCTGACGCATGAGTGGCACGCGCCGGAGCTGCGCGCGATGAAGGCCGCCCCCAAGTTCGCGCACCTGCGGCTGGACCTGTTGCCCGCGCCGCTGGTCGCCAACCTGCGCCGGGGCGGCGTCGTACGCATCCCGCGCACGCACAAGTTTCTCAGCCCGTCCGTCGAGCAGCTGGTCGACGCCAACGGCGATCGCGCGCTGGCACTGTTGCCGGTCGTGGTCGAGGGGGTGCTGATCGGCGTCGCGGGCTTCGCGGCCGCGGTCGAATCCGCGTGGCAACAGGGCGACATCGACCTGCTGCAGATCGTCGCCCAGGGCGTCGCGCGCGCCGTGGAGCGGGCGCGCGTCGAGAGCGCATTGCACGCCAGCGAGGAGCGCTTCCGCGCGATGTGCGACGCATCGCCGCTTGGCATCTTCCTCACCGACGAGTCAGGCGACTGCCTGTATCTGAACCCGGCCGGCCAGCGCATCGTGGGCCGGTCTCACGAGGAGACGCTGGGGCAGGGATGGATAAACACCCTCCACCCCGACGATCGCGCACTCGTTCTCCAGTCCTGGACCGCGGCGGTCGAGGCCCGCCGCGCCTACGCGAGGCCCGTGCACCGTTTCCTGCACAGGAACGGCGACGTGCGTTCAGTCGAGGTGCGCGCGGTCCCGATCGCGGGGCCCGGCCGCCAGACTGCATTTCTTGGTTTGCTCGAAGACGTCACCGACCGCGTGCGCGCCGAGCAGGAGCGCCGGGAAATGCTGGCGCGCACCGAAGCGGCGCGCGCCGAGGCCGTGGCCGCACGCCAGGAGGCGGAAGCCGCGCGCGCGGACGTCGACAACATCCTGTCGCGCATCTCGGACGCGTTCATCGCGCTCGACGGCGACGGCCGCTACACCTACGCCAACGATCGCGCGCTGACCATCTGCGGGCTGCCGCGCGACCAGCTGATCGGTAAGAGTGCCTGGGAGATACACCCGCAGCTGGTCGGCGGCCCGACGCACCGCGCGTTTCTGCAGGCGATCGCCGAGCAGCGCAGCGTGACCGTCGAAGCGCCGTTCGGCCCCAAGCTGTACGAGGCGCGCCTGTACCCGTCGCCCACGGGCGTTTCGTTCTTCTTCGAAGACGTCTCCGATCGCAAGCGGCGCGAAGAGCAGCTGACGAGCGATCGCGAGTACCTGCGGCAGGAGCTCGACGCCAAGGACGTCGCGTCGGAGATCGTCGGCAGCTCACCCGGGCTGCGGCGGATGATGGAGCGGGTCGCGATGGTCGCGACCACGAACACCAACGTCCTCATCACGGGCGAGACCGGCACCGGCAAGGAGCTGGTCGCCAGCACGATCCACGAATCCAGCCCGCGCCGCGATCGGCTGCTGGTGACGGTCAACTGCGCCGCGATCTCGGCGGGCCTGGTCGAGAGCGAGCTGTTCGGCCACGAGAAGGGGGCGTTCACGGGCGCGGTGCAGCGGCGCAAGGGCCGCTTCGAGCTGGCGCACGGCGGCACCCTGTTCCTGGACGAGATCGGCGAGCTACCGCTGGAGACGCAGGTCAAGCTGCTGCGCGTGCTGCAGGAACGCGAGTTCGAGCGCGTCGGCGGCAGCGAGACCATCCGCGTCGACGTGCGCGTCATCGCGGCGACGAACCGCAACCTCCCCGACATGGTCGCGCGCGGCACGTTCCGCGAGGATCTGTTCTATCGGCTCAACGTCTTCCCGGTCACGCTGCCGCCGCTACGCGAGCGCGCCGAGGACATCCCGCTGCTGGTGCACGCGTTCCTGCGCCGGTTCGCGCGCCAGGCCGGCAAGCGCATCGACGACGTCACGCCGCCGGCGATGTGGCGACTGATGGCGTACCACTGGCCCGGCAACGTGCGCGAGCTGCAGAACGTCATCGAACGTGCCGTCATCCTGGTGCGCGGTTCGGTGGTGGACGTCGAGGCGCTGCCTGAGCTGGCGGCGGCGGTGTTGGCCCAGCCGGCCGCCTCGAGCACGCCGTCCGAGACGCCCGCCGGACAGCGGACGATCGCCGAGGTCGAACGCGGCTACGTCGAGCAGGTGCTGGCCGAGACCAACTGGGTCATCGAAGGCGAGCGCGGCGCCGCCCGCCGGCTGGGGCTGCACCCCAACACGCTGAGGTCACGGCTCAAGCGCTGGGGCGTCAACCGCCCCCCCTTTGGCGCGAACTGAACGACGCGGTTTTCCTGTAACCGAAAGACTCGATCTCCGTCGGCGTGGCGTTTGCACAACGCTGCGTCGGCATGGCTTTTCGGATCGACAATCAGCAGGACGAGAATCTGGTGCGGCTGCATGCCGCCGGCGAGCTGTCGGGCCGCCAGGCGGAGCGCGTGCTGCGCGAGCAGATCGTCCGCGCCGTGGCCGATCGTGGCCACGTCGTGCTGGATGTGGCTGAAGTAACTGTGATCGACGCAGGTTGCCTCGCGGTGATCGAAGCGGGCATTGGTGATTGGTTGTCGGTCGAGGGCGGCGGCCCCTACCTGCGCACACTGCTATCGCGCGGGCGCACCTGACATGACAAGGCCCACGGCCGTTCGTGGGGGTCGTGGGCGTTCCACGGCCTGTCGTGGCTCAGGCGTCGGCGCGGGGTCGACCGTCGGCGCGCTACATGGGCGCGGCGGCAGGCCGTCACTGGTATGGCGATTGCTCAGCCACGTCGCGCCCCAGTGAACGAGGACGGAGGAGAGGATCACATGATGCACGTTCTGAATCGCGTGGCGAGTGAACTGAGCGACGTGACGCCGGTGCCCACGGAGATGCTCGCGCGCCTGGACAGGCTGGCAACGACCAGCTTGCTGGCGACGGGGCTGGCGCACGAGCTGGCGAACCCGCTCGCCTCGCTCGTGCTGGCGCTGGACTGGACGAACGAGCGCTTCGACCGCATGCGCAAGCACGGCAGCGCGACGGCCTCCGAGCTCGAGCGCCTGGCGCCCGACATGGAGCTGGCGCGGCTCAGCACCGATGCGATCACGGCGATGCTGCGTGACTTCCAGATGTTCCTGCGCCCCAACGAGATCACGCCGATCATCGGGCCGTGCGAGGTGAAGCCCGCCGTCGTGCGCGCGATCCAGATGGCGCGCGTGCGGCTGGCCACCGTATCGCCGGTGTCGGTGCAGCTCGAAGACGTTCCGATGGTCCGCACACCATCGATCCGCATCACGCAGATCGTCCTCAACCTGCTGCTCAACGCGGCGGACGCGCTGACCGACCGCGCGTGGAGCGCCAACCAGATCGAGGTGCGCGTCTACACCTTCGAGGGGCGCCCGACGATCGATGTCAGGGACAACGGCCCCGGCCTGAGCCCGGAGGTCAAGCGCCACCTGTTCGAGCCCGGACGCACCACGAAGCCCAACAGCGAATCGCTGGGGCTGGGCCTGGCGATCTCGCGCCAGCTGGCGCGGTTGTCGGGCGGCGACATCTGGGTGGCCTCCCCACCCGGCGACGGCACGGTGTTCCGCGTCGTCTTCCCGGCTTCTACTTGATCGGGGGACGTCGGGCGCTGCGCGCCCTTTGGTCCCCCGCGCCCCCGGCTCGCTCCGGGCGGCAAAGCCACCCTGCGCTCGCTTCTAGGTCGGCGCGCAGCTCGGCTCTAGCTCTCGCCGGGTAAAACGCGATACTCTGCTTCGCCGAGGAGCAGACGATGCAAGAACGTATAGCAGTCATTGGTCTAGGTTACGTGGGCTTGCCGGTGGCACTGGCCTTCGCGCGCAAGTTCCCTGGAGCGGTCGGGTTCGATGTCAACAAGGAGAAGGTCGAGGAGCTGCGCCGCGGCTACGACCGAAACCAGGAGGTCTCCGAGCAGGAGCTCAAGGAGTCGTCGCTGGCGATCACGTCGGACATCGCCGACCTCAAGTCGATCACGTTCTTCGTCGTCGCCGTGCCGACGCCGGTCGATCACAACAACGTCCCCGATCTGACCCCGGTCGTGAAGGCGTCCGAGACCGTCGGCAAGGGCCTGTCCAAGGGCGCCGTCGTCGTCTACGAGTCGACGGTCTACCCGGGCGTGACCGAAGACGTGTGCGGGCCGATCCTCGCCAAGGTCTCCGGCCTGACCCAGGGCAAGGACTTCAAGCTCGGCTACTCGCCCGAGCGCATCAACCCCGGCGACAAGGAACACACGCTGGAGCGCATCGTCAAGGTCGTCTCGGGCGAAGACGCGGAGACGCTGAAGCGCGTCGCCGACGCCTACGGCGCCATCATCGACGCCGGCGTGCACCGCGCGTCGTGCATCAAGGTCGCCGAGGCCGCCAAGGTCATCGAGAACACGCAGCGCGATCTGAACATCGCTCTGATGAACGAGCTGGCGATCATCTTCGAGCGTATGGACATCCGGACGGCCGACGTGCTGGAAGCCGCCGGCACCAAGTGGAACTTCCTGAAGTTCCGTCCCGGCCTGGTCGGCGGCCACTGCATCGGCGTCGATCCCTACTACCTGACGATGAAGGCGCAGCAGCTCGGCTACCAGCCCGAGGTCATCCTCGCCGGCCGCCGCATCAACAACAACGTCGGACCGTACATCGCGCAGCGCCTGGTCAAGATGCTGATCAAGCAAGGCCTGCAGGTGAAGGGCGCGCGCATCGGCGTCCTCGGGCTGACGTTCAAGGAAGACTGCAACGACCTGCGCAACAGCAAGGTCCCCGACATCCTGAACGAGCTGCGCCAGTTCGGCATCGAGCCGATGATCCACGACAGCCGCGGCAACCCGAAGGAAGCCCACCACGAATACGGTGTCGAGCTGAATCACATCGACGAGTACAAGAACCTCGACGGCCTCATCGTCGCGGTCAGCCACAAGGAATACGTCGACCTCGGGCAGAAGAAGATCCTGAGCATGCTCCGCGACAACGGCTGCTTCATCGACGTCAAGAGCGTGTTCACTCCCGACAAGATGGAACGCGGCATCCAGTACTGGAGCCTGTAGCCCGCACCGTTACCAACGTTTGACGGCCAAGAAACCTCGGCGCAATCGCGTCGCGGGTAGCTTGGCCGCGTGCGCTTGTTCGTCTTGCGGCGCGAGATTCCCGCCCGCGCCTACCGCGCGCTGGCCGTCGCAGGCTTCGCTTCGGTGCTGGCGCTGTGGGCGTGGCTAAGTCATCGCGAGCTCGTCGACTCCGTCTTCCTTCCCACCCCGGGCGCCGTGTGGGAAGCGGCGCGCGCCGTGGTGGGCGACGGAGATCTGTGGACCGACGTCAAGGCCAGCTTCTTTCGCGTCACGGCGGGTTTCCTGCTGGCGGCCGCCATCGCGCTGCCCGTCGGCATCGCCATGGGCGCGTTCAAGGTGTTCGAGGCGCTGTGGCAGCCGCTGATCGAATTCGTCCGCTACGTCCCGGTGCCCGCGCTGGTGCCGATCTGCATGGTGCTGTTCGGCATCGACGAGCTGTCGAAGGTGGCGCTGATCTGGGCGGGGACGTTCTTCCAGCTCGCGTTGATGGTCGCCGACGAGATCCGGCGCGTGCCGCGCGAGCTGCTCGAGGTCAGCTACACGCTGGGCGCTGACCGGCGGTTCACGATCACGCGCGTGCTGTGGCGCGCCGCCAAGCCGGGCATCTTCGATGCGCTCCGCCTCTGCAACGGATGGGCGTGGACCTACCTCGTCATCGCGGAGCTGGTCGCCGCGAACGAAGGGCTCGGCTACCGCGTGCTCAAGTTCTCACGCTTCCTGCAGACGCCGCGGATCTGGGTCTACCTGCTGATCCTGGGCGTCATCGGCCTGGCGCTGGACTTCACCTTCCGCACCGTCAACCGCCGGCTGTTTCGCTGGGCGGACACCACGGCGGCCGCTTCATGAAACGAACGAAAGGAAATCACATGACCACCAACGTCAAATCACGAATCGCCCTCGCGCTCGTCGCGGCGGCCGCCGTCTTCGGCCTGTCCGGCGCGCCCGCGCGCTCCGCCGCGCCCGCGCTCAAGCCCTACAAGGTCGGGTTCAACGCCTGGATCGGATCGATCGCGTTCTTCGTCGCGCGCGACAAGGGCTTCTTCAAGGAAGAAGGGCTGGACGTGCAGGCCAAGAGCTTCAGCGCGCCGGGCGACGGCCTGCCGCCGCTGCTCACCGGCGGCCTCGACGCGCACCTCAGCACCGCCGACAGCGTGATCACCGTGCTCGACAAGGCGCCCGGTCAGCTCAAGGTCGTCTACCTGACCGACACGTCGGCGGGCGCCGACGCGGTGCTGGCGAAGAAGGACATCGCCGACGTCAAGGCGATGAAGGGGAAGAAGGTCGCCGCCACGCTGGGCCAGTGCAACCACCTGCTGCTGCAGAAGGCGCTGGAGAAAGCCGGCCTGACCGAAAAGGACATCCAGCTGGTCAACATGAACCCCGACGACGCGGGCGCCGCCTTCGCCGCCGGCAAGATCGACGTCGCCGTCACCTGGGAGCCGTGGATCACCAAGGCCTCGGGCGACAAGAAGGGTCACGTCATCTTCAGCTCCAAGGACACGCCCAACCTGATCCTCGACGTGCTGGCGATCAGCAGCAAGACCGCGCAGAAGAAGCCGGCCGAGACGCGCGCGTTTCTCAAGGCGCTCAACCGCGGCTACGAGTTCGTGCAGAAGAGCCCGGACGAGGCGGTGGCGATCGCCGCGAAGGCGCTCGAGCAGAAGCCCGACGAGGTCAAGGCGATGCTGCCGAAGGTGATGCTCTACAGCCCGGCGAAGAACGTCGAGGTCATGGGCGGGCCGGCCGCCACGGCGACCGCGCTGGTGGCGAAGTTCTTCAAGGACAAGAAGGTCAACGACACGCTGGTCGACGTCAGCAAGCTCTACGACCCCTCGTTCCTGAAGTAGGCCGCGCACCCATGTCGACGAAGCCGACGCCGACGTCCACACTGGGCGCAACCGCCCTCCTGATGATCGACTTCCAGCGCGACTTCTGCGCCGCCGGCGGCTATTCGGACCGCTTCGCGGGCCTCGACTGGGTGCTGCCCATCATCGCCCCGGCCCGCCGGCTGCTCGAGGCGGCGCGCCGGGCCGGGCTGCTGGTCATCCACACGCGCGAGGGCTACGCCCCCGATCTGTCCGACTGCTCGCCCATGAAGCTGCAGCGCAGCCGCAACGCGGGCAGCGAGATCGGCACGCGCGGCCCGATGGGGCGCCTGCTGATCCGCGGCGAACACGGGCACGACATCATCGACGAGCTCCGCCCGCTGCCCGGCGAGATCGTCGTCGACAAGGCCAGCTACGGCGCCTTCTGCGGCACGAACCTGGAGCGCCTGCTGCGCGGGCGCGGCATCGACACGCTGGTGTTCGCCGGCGTCACCGCCGACGTCTGCGTCCACACCACGCTGCGCGAGGCCTACGACCGCTGGTTCAACTGCCACTACGTCGCCGACGCGATCTCCTGCTTCGACCCGGAGATCCGCCGCGCCTGCGAGAAGATGATCCAGGAGGAAGGCGGCATCTGGGGCACGCTCACCAACGTCGACGAGGTCACGGCCCGCTGGGCGCTCAGCTACTGTCACCCAGCCGCGCGCGCGCAGGCGCTGCCAGTGGCGCAGGTCGTGGTTGGGCCACAGCTCGCGCGCCCTCGCCGGCGGCCAGCGCCTTGAGGCGGCGAATGCTGGCCAGCGCCAGGTCCTCGCGGTGGCGGCCGGCGGGATCGCGCCACAGGATGCCGGGCGCGATCTCGTCGTCCAGGTTCTGCTGCAGGTCGGCGGCGTCGCCCGCCAGGATCACGGGCGGTCCCCCCGCCGGCTCCACGACCAGTGACCGGTGCCCCGCCGTGTGACCCGGGCTGTCGATCGATCCGCAGCCCGGCGCACAGCGCCTTCTCCTCGCGATCGAACCGCCAGCGGTGCTGGGCCGCGAAGTCGTCCGCGAAATATGCGCCGTCGGCGTTGTCCTGCGCCGCCGCCCACTCGTCGGCGTGGCAGTGGATCTCGGCGCCCGTGAAGTCGCCCAGGCCGCCCGCGTGATCGAAGTGCAGGTGGCCCAGCACGATCGCGTCGATGTCGCGCCGGCGGGATGCCGAGCCCCGCCAGCAGCACCGACAGGCGATCGTCGGCGGACATCTCCGGCGGGCCGAACGGGAACCCGCCCGCGCCGTAGTAGCGTTCGCGCAGCGCGGGGTCGGTGATCTTCCTGTAGTCGCAGCCGACGTCGTACAGCACGCGGCCGTGCGCGGTTTCGATCAGGTACGCGAGGATCGGCGCCTCGATCGTCGTCCCGTGCGGCTTGCCGTGCAGCGACAGGCTGGCGTCGTAGCGGTGGCGGCCGGTCAGGATCGGAACCAGCCGCCGGACGTCGCTCATGCCCGCCCCACCAAGCCTGAGCCCGCCTAGTTTGGCGCGGCCAGCAGCTCGCGTTCGGCCTCGCGCAGCGTCTGCTTCCACTCGGCCTCGCCGGGGACAGCCGCCACCGCGCGGCGATACAGCTTCACCGCGTCGCCGATGCGCCCGATGCGGCGCAGGTGGTCGCCGTAGTCGACCAGCGTCTGGTGGCAGCCCTCGCGATCGTGCTCGAGCGCGGCCTGGAACAGCTCCGACGCGCGCCCCGAGTGGCCCGCGAAGCCGTGCTCCAGGGCAGCCTGGTGCAGCGCCCAGTGATCTTCGGGATCGATCGCCAGCGCCTGGTCGTAGGCCTCGGCGGCCTCCGGGTGGCGCTCCATCTCGGCGTAGATGTCGCCGCGGATCGCCGCGATGAAGAACGGGTCGCCGCCGCGCCGCGCCGCCTCGCCGATCGCCTCCAGCGCCTCCAGCGTCCGCCCCTGCTCCAGCAGCACCTGCGCCAGCTTCGCGTAGCCGAGCCCGTACGTCGTATCCATCGCGACGACGCGCCGGAACGCGGCCTCCGCCTGCTTGAGCGCGCCCGCCTCGAGCTGACCGTCGCCGAGCTCGCGCCAGCCGTCGACCAGCGTCGGGTTCAGCTCGGTCGCGCGCACCGCCGACGCCACAGCCGCCGTGTCGCGGGCGGCGTTCAGCGCCTCCGCGAGAAACGCGTGCGCGGCGCCGAGCTGCGCGACTTCGGACATCGCCAGCGCCGCGCGCGCCGCGCGCACCGCCGCCTCGATCTGTCCCGCCTCCAGCGCCTCACGCGCCTCGCGCAGCCGGCGCAGCCCGCTGCGCAGCTCCGCCGTCGGCGCCTGCAGTCGCGGCAGATCGCGGTCGTCCGGCTCCAGCATGGCGACGATGCGCAACGCCAGCGCGCCCACCGGCGACACCGGGGCGCCCTTCTCTTCGGCCAGCGCCGCCAGCGCCTCGCCACGCCAGAACGCGGCCGTCGCCGACGTCGATTCGCCCAGCAGCGCGCGCGCGTGCGCCGCGCCCACCGCGTCGCCGCGCTCGGCCGACAGCACGAACACCAGCGCCGCCGCATCCAGGCGCGCGTCGTCGTCGCGCGCGCCCACCGGCTCGAGCGCGATCGCGTCCTTGAACGCGCGCAGCGCCTGCTCCTCGGCGTCGACAGCGCGACCGCCGGCCGCCTGCCCCTTGCGAATGGCGCGCATGCCGACTGCCAGCATCAGCGCCGGCGTCGGCGGCATCGCCGCCCGCAGCGCGGCCGCCAGCGTCGCATCAATCTCGTCGGTGCGGCCCGCGGTCTCGAGCAGCTCGGCCAGGTCGAGCCAGTGGTCCGCATGCCCCGGGTCGCGGTGCGACCGTGTCTCGGCCAGCTCGATGGCCGCGGCCCCCGTCACGCTGCCCGCCCCCAGCTCGGCGCACAGCACGTGCAGGAAGCGGAGGAACGACGTGCCGACCCGGTCGACGCCGTGTTCGGTCACCTCGACCACCGGCCATTCACCGTCGCCGTTGGCCTCTTCCGCGTCCAGCGCATACCGGCGGCCGCCGCGATCGACGACCGGCCACAGCCCGGCTGGCCAGCGCATGCCGGCAATGGGCTCCGCCCGCACGCCCGTCACCCGCGCCGTCGACTCGTCCAGCGTCAATAACTTGGCGTCGGGCGACAGCAGGCCTCCGTCGTGGGCGGCCAGGAATGCTGCCAGTCCCGGCGGCGCCGGCACCCCCATCGTGACCGCGAACCGGCGCGGCCCATCCAGCCCCAGACCGGGGAACAGGACCGCGTCTGGTAGCGCTGACACGACGCGTTCTACTTCGCCGATGAGCGTCTGCGCCGGCTCCCGCATGGCGACGATTTAGGACACACCAACCCGACAAGCAAGCGAAACCACGACACCGTTTTGCACGCTGGAGCGTGGCCACGCCGGGAAAAGACGAAGCTCCGGAAAACCAGCGTACGCGATCTCGCCAACAATCAAGCCGCAGGCGAATGTAGTCTCGGTTGCAAAAAAAGCTCGCGCAAATCGGTTGCGCCGTGAGAAACTTGAGTAGGGTTTCAGTGGGAAAGATCCTCCTGTGCGACGATGAAGACTCTCTGTGCCGGAGCTTGGGCCGTATCCTGCGCTCGGCGGGTCATGAAGTTGTCGCGCTGGACGGCGTCCAGGGCTATGCCCGCCTGAAGCAAGAGCGCTTCGACCTGATCCTGACCGACATCCGCATGCCCGACGTCAGCGGGTTCGAGATCCTGGCCGCCGCCCGCGTGCACGCGCCCGGCACGCCCGTGATCGCGATGAGCGGCAGCGCCGAAATTCCTGATGCGGTGCGCGCGATGCACGCCGGCGCGCGCGATTTCCTGATCAAGCCGTTCGAGGTCCGCACGCTGGAGGAGGCGGTCGCCGCCGTGCTCAAGCCGGCGCCGGCCGGCGAGCCGGAGACCGACGCGCTGGCGTGGCGCGACCAGCACGCGCCCTGGCTGCTGGGCAGCGATCCCGCGCTGCACCCTGCCCTGTCGATGCTGGCGAAGGTCGCGGACACGCGATGCACGGTGCTGATCACCGGCGAATCGGGCACCGGCAAGGAGCTGGCCGCGCGTTCGCTGCACGCCGGTTCGGCGCGCGCCAAGCGACCGTTCGTGGCGGTCAACTGCGCCGCCATCCCGGCCAACCTGGTCGAATCCGAGCTGTTCGGCCACGCGCGCGGCGCGTTCACGGGCGCGACCAGCTCGCGCATGGGCCGCTTCGCGCAGGCGGACACCGGCACCATCCTGCTCGACGAGATCGGCGAGATGGAGCCGGCCGTCCAGGCCAAGCTGCTGCGCCTGATCCAGGACGGCGAGCTTTATCCCGTCGGTGAGGAGACCCCGACGCGCGTCGACGTTCGCATCCTGGCGGCGACCAATCGCAACCTGGAACACGAGGTCGCGAACGGCCGCTTCCGCGCCGATCTGTTCTGGCGCCTCAACGTCATCCCCGTCGAGCTGCCGTCGCTGCGCGAGCGCCCCGGCGACATCATTCCGCTGGCGGAGCACTTCCTGGCGAACGCCAACGGCAGGCACAAACGCAGCGTCGCCGGCTTCGACCCGCAGGTGACCGGCGCTGTTCAAGGCCTACAACTGGCCCGGCAACATCCGCGAGCTCGAGAACGTCGTCGAGCGCCTGGTGATCGTCAAGGTGCGGGGCATCATCGGCATCGCCGACCTGCCCCCCCAGATCCGCACGCCGCGCCGGGTGACGCCCAGGGAGACGCCGATCTACGACCTGCCCGAGGCCGGCACCGACCTGCGCGCGATGCTGGAGGCGGTCGAGGCGCGCATGATCGGCGAGGCTCTGGAGCGGACCGGCGGCAACAAGAACCGCGCCGCCGAGCTGCTGGGGCTGAACCGCACGACCCTGGTCGAGAAGCTGCGCCGCAAGCGCGTCGCGTAACGCCCGGCCGAGGCGGGAAATCCCTTCCGGAAAAGGGGTTGCCCCTAGGTCGGCGTCTTGTATAAAAGACGCCCGGCCGACGGTTTTGTCGGCATAGTGTGTGCCCCCGGTGACTTCATGAACGACAGCAAGACCTGGAAGCAGACCCTCGGCCCGCGCGTCCCCGAAGCGTGGGGGCGCGAGATCGACATCTTCGAGACCCAGATCGAGCTGCGCAAGCAGCGGCAAGATCGAGGAGAAGCTGTTCGCCGAGACGCGGCTGCGGCGCGGGGCCTACGGCCAGCGCTACGACAACGGCCAGCGCCACGACGGCGAGAAGACGCAGGCGCTGGTGTTCCCGTCGAAGGACATCACCAAGGGGCCGAGCACGCTGTGGGACGCGCCCGGCATGCAGCGGATCAAGATCCCGTTGGGCAAGCTCAGCGCCGACCAGCTGGACGTGCTGGCCGACGTCGCCGAGGAGTACTCCGACCGCATCCTGCACGTCACGACGCGCCAGGACATCCAGCTGCACTTCATCCACATCGAGGACACGCCCGACATGCATGCGGCGCCTGGCCGCCGTCGGCATCACGACGCGCGAGGCGTGCGGCAACACCGTCCGCAACGTCACCGCCTGCCCGTATCGCCGGCGTCTGCAGCGACGGAGGCGTTCGACGTCGCGCCGTACGCGCACGCGCTGACGTTCTTCCTGCTCGGCCACGACGACACGCAGGACTTCGGGCGCAAGTTCAAGGTCGCGTTCTCGGGCTGCAAGGAGAACGCCTGCGGCCTGACCAACTTCCACGACATCGGCGCCATCGCGCGCACGCGCGAGGTCGACGGCAAGACCGTAGCGCGGCTTCGAGCTGTACGTCGGCGGCGGCCTGGGCGCCGTGCCGCAGGCGGCGCAGCTGTTCGACGAGTTCCTGCCCGAAGAGGAGCTGCTGCCGATCTCGCAGGCGATGTGCCGCGTGTTCGCGCGGCTCGGCGAGCGGGCCAACCGCGCGCAGCGCGCGCATCAAGTTCGTGGTCAAGAAGCTGGGCATCGAGGAGTTCAAGCGGCTGGTGCTGGAAGAGCGCGCCAAGCTGCGGCCCGATCCGCGCTGGACGGCGTTCCTGGCCGACCTGCACGTCGACCGACGAGAAGCCGCTGCGCCCCGCGGGGCCGCTGCCCGCCGGACCGCATCCGGAAGGCTTCGCCGACTGGCGCGCGACCAACGTCGTGCCGCAGCGGCAGCCCGGCTACGTCATGGCGACCATCACGCTGCCGCTCGGCGACCTGACGTCCGACCAGGCGCGCGCGCTGGCCGACATGGCGCGCAAGTACACCGGCGACACGATGCGCACCACCGTCGACCAGAACATGCTGCTGCGCTGGGTGAGCGAGGCCGACCTGCCCGACGCTCTACGCGGCGCTCAAGGCCATCGACCTGGCGGCGCCGGGCGCCGGCACGATCAGCGACATCACGCGCCTGCCCGGGCACCGACACCTGCAAGCTCGGCATCTCGTCGTCGCGCGCGCTGGCGGCGCGAGCTGCGGCAAGCAGCTGCGCGCGTCCGGGATCGATCGCGATCCGAACGCCAAGCGACCTGCACATCAAGGCCAGCGGCTGCTTCAACTCGTGCGGCGCAGCACCACGTCGCCGACATCGGCTTCCTGGGCGTCAGCCGCAACGTCGGCGGGCGGCGCGTGCCGCACTTCCAGCTGGTCGTCGGCGGCCAGTGGGAGAACAACGGCGGCAGCTACGGCCTGGCGATCGGCGCCGTGCCGTCGAAGCGCGTCCCCGAGGTCGTCAAGCGACTGACCGAGCGGTTCGTCGAAGGAGCGCGTCGGGCGACGAGATCGTTCGCCGACTTCGCCACCCGCATCGGCAAGAAGACCATCCGCGCGATGGTCGAGGAGCTGCAGGTGCTGCCGACCTACGACCAGGACCCGAGCTTCTACAGCGACTGGGGCGACCCGCGCGAGTACACGATCGCCGACATGGGCGAAGGCGAGTGCGCGGGCGAGGTCGTCCCCTACGTCGAGGTCGAGCTGGCCGCGGCGGAGCGCGAGCTGTTCGAGGCGCAGGTGCTGCTGGACGAGGGCAAGGCTGACGGCGCGTCGACGCGCGCGTTCTCGGCGATGCTGGCGGCGGCGCGGGCGCTGACGCGCGAGAAGAACGCCAACGTCGGCACCGACCCGAACGAGGTGGTCGCCGAGTTCCGCAAGCACTTCTACGACACCCAGCTGTTCTTCGACCCGTTCGCGGGCGGCAAGTTCGCGCAGTACCTGTTCCGCGCGCACGAGGAGCGGAGCAAGGACCAGAGCAAGGACGCCGTTCACCAGCTGATCGAGGAGGCGACGCTGTTCGTCGACGCCGCCCACCAGTGCTACACGCGGCTGGGCTCGGCGCTGCGCAACCCGACCCAAACGCCGGTGGCCTGATCGTGGACGCACACAAGCTGCAGCTGAAGATCTTCCTGACGCCCGAGACCGGGAGCGCGCTGAACCTGGACGACCTGGTCCCGGTGTTTCACCGCTGGATCAAGCAACACGCGCTGCCCGAGCTGACGATCGACGTCGCCAACTACGAACACGTCCCCAAGGGGCCGGGCGTGGTGCTCATCGGCCACGGCTCGGACTACTTCCTCGACGAGGGCGAGGGGCGGCGTGGCCTGCTGCACAACCGCAAGCGCGCCGGCATGGCGCCGGGCGAGCGCCTGCCCGACCTGGCGCGGCGCACGCTGCACGCGGCGCTGCTGCTGGAGAAGGACCTCGCGCTCACGGGCAAGGTCCGCTTCGCGACCGACGAGCTGCTGTTCCGGATCAACGACCGCCTCGAAGCGCCCAACACGGACGCGACGTTCGCCGCCGTGCGCCCCGAGCTGGAGGCGCTGGCCAAGACGCTCTACGGCGCGCCCTGCGAGCTGAAGCGCGTCGGCGACGCCAAGGCGTTGTTCGCAGTACGCATCAAGGCGACGGCCAGCCCGCCGCTGGCGACGCTGCTCGACCGCGCCGGCGGCCCGCCGGCAGCCGACGCGTCGCTGGTCGCCTAGGGCGAACGTTCGAGGAAGTCGACCACGATGGTCGATTGCTGAGCGTCCGCCAGGCGTCAGCACCAGGCATTGTTCGTCGCCAGCGCTGACCACCGGTACGTCGACCTCGAAGGTCGCTCCGGCCGAAGACGAGACCGTGATGTGACAGGTCGGGAACGAAGCCGTGATGTAGAGCGTCACTGCACAGGGGCAGTTGGCGCCAGAGCAGGTCGCGGGGGCCGGCTCGCAGGTGTTTTCGATCACCTGGCAAGGCCCGGACATCTCAATCGATGCGAACGACGTCTGGCCTCCGGTGATCACGACGGAGACGCGTGCGGGTGAAAGATCGCACGGGGTGCCGTCGCCGCAACCAATCGCAGCAGACGCAAGCCAGAGCATCGCGAACGATACTCCGGCGCGCATGGCCGCTCAGACGAGCTTGGGCAGCGCCTCGGCCATCCGGCGCACGCCCTCCTCGACGTTTTTCATCGAGGTCGCGTACGACAGGCGGACGAAGCCGGGGGCGTGGAACGCCGAGCCCATGACGACCGCGACGCGCGCGGCCTCGATCAGCCACTCGCACAGCTGAACGTCGTTCTCGATCTTCTTGCCCTCGGGGGTCTTGCGCCCGATGAACGCCGACAGGTTCGGGAACGCGTAGAACGCCCCCTTGGGCTCGACGCAGGTGACGCCCGGGATCTCGCGCAGCCGCGCGACCATGGTCTTGCGGCGCTTGTCGAACTCGACGCGCATCTTCTCGAGCTCGTCGGTCGGGCCCTCGATCGCCGCCAGCGCCGCCGCCTGCGCGACCGCCGCCGCGTGCGTCGTCGACTGGCCCTGCAGCGTCGCCATCGCCTCGACGACGTGCTTCGGCGCGACGGTGAAGCCGACGCGCCAGCCGGTCATCGCGAACGCCTTCGACACGCCGTCGATGATGATGGTGTGGGCGCGGACCGCCGGGCTGATCGTCGCCGGCTGGAAGAACTTGCCGTCGCCGTAGACCAGCGTGCGGTAGATGTCGTCGGTCATCAGCCAGACGTTCTTGTCGACCGCCAGCTGCGCCAGGCCGCGCAGGGTCGCCTCGTCGTAGATGGCGCCCGTCGGGTTCGACGGCGAGCAGACCAGGATCATCTTGGTGCGCGGCGTGATGGCGGCGGCGACGTCCTCGACGCGAACCTGGAAGTTCTCGTCGGCGCTCGTCGGCACGTTCACCGGCCGGCCGCCCGCCAGCTTGACGATGTCGTTGTAGCTGACCCACGCCGGCGTCGGGATGATGACCTCGTCGCCCTCGTCGATCAGCGCGAACACCGCGTTGAAGATCGACTGCTTGGCGCCCGAGCTGACGATGACCTCGCTCGGCTCGACCGGGATGCCGTGCGCCTTGCTGATCCAGTTGGCCACCGCCTTGCGCAGCGGCACGGTCCCCTCGACCAGCGTGTATTTGGTCGCGCCCGCGTCGAGCGCCTTCTTCGCCGCTTCCTTGATATGGACCGGCGTGTCGAAGTCGGGCTCGCCGGCGCCGAAGCTGACGACGTCGATCCCCTCGGCCTTGAGCTTCGCCGCCTTCGCGGATACGGCCAGTGTGGGGGACGGTTCGACGACGGACAACCTGCGGGCGAGCTTCACGGAGCGACTCCTTGTTTGCGTTTATCGGCCAGCGCGGCGGCCACTCCCGGCGGCACGAGCCCCGAGACATCGCCACCCATCAACGCCACCTCTTTTACGAGCGAGGAGGATACATAAAAGCTCTCCTCGCCGGTCATCAGAAACAACGTTTCCACGTCAGGCGCCAGGCGGCGGTTCATGTGCGCCGTCTGGAACTCGTACTCGAAGTCTGCGAGCGCGCGCAGGCCGCGGATGACCACGGCGGCCGACCGGCGCCGGCAATACTCCGCCAGCAGGCCCTGGAAGGCGTCGACCTCCACGCGCGGCTCGCGACCCAGCGCTTCCACGATCATCGTCCGGCGCTCCTCGAGCGAGAACAGCGGCGACTTGCGGACGTTTTCGGCCAGCGCCACCACGACGCGATCGAAGATCTTCAGCGACCGCCGCAGGATGTCGACGTGGCCGTTCGTGATCGGGTCGAAGGTACCCGGGTAGACCGCGAGGCTCACGAGCCGGAGGCACGGTAGAACGACAGCTCGGTATCACCGTACTGTCGCAGGTCGGTCAGGAACAGACAGCCGGCGCGCTCGGGGGGGCGGTGGCGCCGGTCATGCTCGACGACGACGACCGCGCACGCGCTGAGCAAATTCGAGCCGCACAGCTCCCCGAGGAGCCCTTCCGTCTCGCGGACGTAGGGCGGATCCAGGAACACCCACGAAAACGGCGGCGGTCCCCCCGGCTCACCGATGATGGTGGCCAGCCGGCGGAGCGCCGAGCGCACGTCGCCGCCGAGGACCGTCGCCTTGTCCTCGTACCCGGTCTCCTTCAGGTTGCTGCGCAGCGCCTTCAGCGCGTTGGCGTCCCGCTCGACGAACACCGCGGCCGTCGCTCCGCGCGACAGCGCCTCCAGGCCCAGAGCGCCTGTGCCGGCGAACAGGTCGAGCACCGAGCCGGGCGGCGGACCCAGGATGTTGAAGATCGCCTCGCGAACCTTCGCGGCGGTGGGGCGCGTTCGAGCACCCTTGGGAGCGATGAGTCGCCGGCCACGATCCTGCCCGCCGGTCAGCCGCATATAGGAACCTTCCTACCGCGCCGAACAGAAGCGGTCAAATGGGGTCCACCGTCGAGCACCGCCGTGTGCGGTCGAGCCCGGAATCGTCACAACGCAACGCGCCAGGTCGCTAATTTACGGCCGTCCTGCCCTGGGGGCCGTAGCCATTCCGGTGATAGACTGTCCAACCGCCATGCCGCGTGTAGTTGCATTCTTCGACGTCGATAGGACGATTGTGTCGTGCAACACGGCGCGCCTCTTCCTGCGTGACCTGCGCGCCAGAGGTGAGATTTCGTTCTTCGGAGCGCTGCGGGCGCTTTTCTGGATGGCGAAGTACCACCTGTCGCTGATCGACCTGCAGTGGGTCGCGGCGCGCATCGCCACCCAGATGCAGGGCCAGGATGAGCGCGACTTCGCGGCCCGTTGCCGAGATTGGGTCACCAAGGATGTGCTGCCGCTGGTCGTCCCCGGCGCGCGAGAGAAGATCGCGAAGCACCGCGCCGAGGGTCATGTGCTGGCGATCCTTTCGACTTCGCCCACTTACGTGACCGAGCCCCTGGCCGAGGTGCTGGGCATCGAAGAGGTGATCTCGACGCGGTTCGAGGTCGAGAGCGGGCAGTTCACCGGGCGGCTCGTCGGCCCCGCGTGCGTCGGCCGCGGCAAGGTCCACTGGGCCGAGGACCTGGTGGCGCGCCGCCAGCTCGACCTGTCGCAGAGCTGGTTCTACACGGATTCGTACACGGACATGCCGATGCTCGAGCGCGTGGGCAACCAGGTGGTCGTGAACCCCGACCCGCGCCTCAGGCGCATCGCCAAGCGGCGCGGCTGGCCGGTGCAGGACTGGAGCGCGCCGACGCCGCTGATCGTGTCGCCGACGCCGGAGGCAAGCGTATGAGCGTGTATTCGGCCCCCTGGTACACGCCCGCCGTGCAGCGCCTGCTCGATCTGGCGCTCGAGGAGGACGTCGGCCGCGGCGACGTCACCACGTCGTCGGTGATCGACGAGACCCAGGAAGCCGAGGCGGAGATCATCGCGCGCGAGCGCGCGGTGGTGTGTGGCCTGGGCGTGGTCGAGGCGGTATTCACGCGCTTCGACTGGCGCACGCGCGCCCGCATGAAGGTTTCGGACGGCGATCCGATCGCACCCGGTGGCGTCGTCGCTTCCGTGCGCGGCCCGGCGGCGGCGCTGATGGCGGGCGAGCGGACGGCGCTGAACTTCCTGCAGCACCTGTCGGGGATCGCGACGCTGACGCAGGCGTTCGTCGCGGCGGCCGAGGGCGCCAAGATCCGCATCACCGACACGCGCAAGACGACGCCGGGGCTACGCGCGCTGGAGAAGTACGCGGTGCGCGTCGGCGGCGGCGCGAACCACCGTTCGGATCTGGCGTCGGGCGTGCTGATCAAGGACAACCACATCGCGCTGGTGGGCTCGGTGCGCGAGGCCGTGCGCCGCGCGCGCGCCAACGCGTCGCACGTGCTGCGCGTTGTCGTCGAGGTCGACGATCTGGCGCAGCTCGATGAGGCGCTGGAAGCGGGCGCCGAGGGGATCCTGCTGGACAACTTCCAGACGCGCGACATGGCGGAAGCGGTGAAGCGCGTGCGCGACCGGCGCGCCCCCGTTGTCATCGAGGCGTCGGGCGGCGTGACCCTGGACCGCATCCGCGAGATCAGCAAGACCGGCGTCGACGTCGTGTCGATCGGCTCGATCACGCATTCGGCGCGCGCCATCGACTTCTCGTGCCAGGTCCACCCGGTGGACAGCGCGCGCGAACGCGAATAGCGGCTGTCCGCTTCGCCGCCGTCAGGTCGTGGCGCTGAGGCCGTTCCACCAGGCGAGGCGGGTCGAGCCCCTGAACTCGAACATGACCAGCAGTCGGCCGCCGGTTTCGGGGTGCATGTAGTCGCCGCCCCAGGTTTCGTTTTCGCCGTCGGAGTCCCAGCTCCACAGATCGTGGCCCAGGGCTCTGAGCTCGTCGACGATTAGCCGGCATTCACGGAGAAACGCCTCGGGCGTCTTCGCCGCGCTCACCCGACGCGCGATCACCGCTTCCAGCTCGTGCAGCCGCGCGACCCGATCGGGATCGGGCAAGGCATCGAGCACGGCCCTCGAGTGATGAGGCGGCGCCTTTCATTTCATTCGCAGCTCATCGCGGGGCGGTAGACCTGGAAGATGTTGCTGCCGCTGGAGCCGCCGGACTCGAGGCCGCCGCCCGGCATGTAGATCAGGCCGCCGACGAAGGCGGCGCCGGTGACGCCGTGGATGGGCGTGGGCAGCGGCAACAGGGACGTCCAGGTGTTGGTGCGCGGGTTGTAGACGTCGTGGTCCGGGAACACGTCGTTGGGCTCGCCGATCCCCTGCCCCTCGCCGCCCCAGACGAAGAAGCAACCGTTGGCGGCGACGCCGTTGACGCCGCCGCGCGCGCGCGGCATCGACATGCCGGTGGTCCAGGTGCCGGGGCTGCCGCTGGCGGGATCGAAGATGTCCAGCGATGCGGTGCGCGGGCTGCCGAAGCCGCCACCGCCGTAGCGGCCGCCGGCGACGTAGATCTTGCCGCCGATCGCGGTGGCGGCTATGTGGTTGCGGTCGGCGTAGGTCGACGGCAGCGGCGCCAGCGTCGTCCACGCGTTGTCGCTGATGTCGTACGCCTCGAACTTGTTCATCGCGCCGGGGCGGCCGGCGACGACGTAGATCTTGTCGCCGACGACGGCGGCGGCGCCCGCGCCGCGCGCGGTGGGCATCATCGCCAGCTCGCGCCAGGTGCCATTGGCGCCGACGGCGGGGTCGAGCTCGAAGACGCGGTTGGTGTCGGCGCCGGTGGTCTGGCCGCCGAGGCTGTAGAGCTTGCCCCCCACGCCAACGACGACGGGGTGGTGCACGGGGATCGGGTGGTTCGGACCCATCGCCCAGGTGTCGGTCGCGATGGTGTAGACGAGCACGGTGGCGACGGTCGCGCTGGGCGACGACGGGTAGCCGCCGACGACGTAGATGCGGCCGTTCACTTCGCCGGCCGCGAACTCGGAGTTCGAGGCGAGCAGGTTCGCGCGCCGGCCGTACTGGCCGGGCGCGGGGCTCGGCGTGGTGCCGCCGTCGGGTGATCCGGCGGCGCCGCCGCCCGCGGCGCCACCCGCACCGCCGCGGCCCGCCGCGCCGCCACTCGCACCACCGCGGCCAGCGCCGCCGCCAGCGACGCCACCCACACCGCCGCGACGCGCGCCTCCTGCGCTTCCGGCTGCGCCGCCACCGCTGCCGGCGGCGCCGCTCGTTCCAGCCGCGCTGCCCGCGACACCGGACGCGCCTGCGGCGCCACCCGCGACGCCCGTCGTGCCCGCCGCGCCGCCAGCGACGCCTGTCGTGCCCGCTGCACCGGATGAGCCTGCGCCGCCGGACACGCCCGCGGCGCTGCCGCGCTGCCGCCGACGCCCGTCGTGCCGCCGCCACCGCACGCGCCCGCGCCGAGCAACAAGCACATGACTGCGATGCGTTCGCCGTACCGCATGCGCGGAACTATACGCTTCGCGACCGACGGTGGAGGTGTAAGCTGACGCCGCTCGATGCCGACGCTGGCAGCCGACGAAATGATCGACGAACCGCAGCCTGCTCCGCCCCTAACGGATCTCGTCGCTGCGGGCCTGGCGACGCGCTGGCTGGGGCGGCAACACGAGTGGCTTGCGGCCTGCGCGTCGACGAACGACGTCTGCGCCGAGCGCGCCCGGGCGGGCGCCGCGGCGGGGCTGGTGATCGCCGCCGACACGCAGACGGCGGGGCGCGGCCGCCTGGGACGAAGCTGGCACTCGCCGCCCGGCGACAACTTGTACGTCTCGCTGTTGCTGCGGCCGACACGCGCGCCCGCCGAGATCCCGCCGCTGACGCTGCTCGCGGGCGCCGCGGTGGCCGACGCGGTCGCCGCGCTGGGGCTGCTGCCGCGTCTCAAGTGGCCGAACGACGTGCAGCTCGTCGACCGCGCGCGTGCGATCGATGGTGGCGTTCGGCGGCGAAAGCTGGCCGGCATCCTCACCGAGATGGCGACCTCCGGCGCTTCGGTCGAGCACGTCGTCGTCGGCATCGGCATCAACGTCAACGGCACGGACTTCCCGCCCGACATCGCCGACCGCGCCACGTCGGTCGCGCTGGCGCTGGGGCGCGGCGTCGCGCGCGCGCAGCTGCTCGCGTCGGTGCTGAACGCGTTCGAGCCGCGCTACGACGACTTCGTGCGCCGCGGCCCGGCGGCCGCGGTCGATGCGTTCGGCGCTCACGCGGCGCTGCCCGAGCGCTGCCGCGTCGACGATCGGCTGGAAGGAACGGCGCTGCGCATCGATGCCGACGGCGCGCTCATCCTGCGCGACGACGCAGGTCGCATTCACCGCGTGGTATCGGGAGAGATTCATACATGACGACGTTCGAATCGCTTGTGATGGGTGTGGTCCAGGGCGTGACGGAGTTCCTGCCGATCTCGTCGACAGCGCACCTGCGCATCGTGCCGGCGCTGGCTGGCTGGGGCGACGCCGGGGCGGCGTTCACGGCCGTGCTGCAGCTCGGGACGCTGGTCGCGGTGGTCGGCTACTTCCTGCCCGACCTGCTGAAGATGGTGCGGGCATCGATCACCGCGGTGACCGATCGGTCGCGGCCACCCGAGCCACCGGCGCGCATGCTCGGCTACCTGATCATCGGCACGGTGCCGATCGGCATCGCGGGCCTCGCGTTCAAACACGCGATCGAAGGCTCGCTGCGTTCGCTGTGGGTCATCTCGATCGCGCTCATCGTCGTCGCGCTGGTGCTGCTGTGGATCGAGCGTACGGCGCGCCACAGCCGCGGCTTCGATGACATCGGCCTGCGCGACGCGATCATCATCGGTCTTGCGCAGGCGCTGGCGCTGGTCCCCGGCGTGTCGCGTTCGGGGATCACACTGGTGGCGGCGATGGCGATCGGCCTGCGCCGCGATGCCGCCGCGCGCTTCTCGTTCCTGCTGGGCGTGCCGGCGATCGGCGCGGCTGGGATCTTCGAGCTGCCCAAGATCCTGCGCTCGCACGACGTGAGCGGTGGCGCGCTGGCGATCGGGTTGGTCGCGGCCGCGGTGTCGGGCTACGCCAGCATCGCGTGGTTGCTGCGCTTCCTGCGCGCGCGCAACACGATCCCGTTCGTCGTCTACCGCATCGCGCTGGGCGTGGTCCTGCTGGCGCTGCTGGCCACCGGCCGCCTCATCTGATCGAAGGTTTGCGCGCCGCGCGACACTAATCGTCGCATGCGTGTGCGTGGGTATCTTGTCGCCGCCCTGACCCTGTCGTGCGCGAGCAGTGAGATCGACATGTCGGGCCAGGGCACCGCGGGCTCGGGTGGTGGCGCCGGCGTGTCGGGCGCCGCGGGCGTGTCGGGCGGCGCCGGGAGCAGCGGCGTCGCGGGAACGACCGGCGCCGCGGGCATGACCGGGACGGCGGGCACGACGGGCGCGGCCGGGGTCGCGGGAAACGCGGGGGCGGGCGGCGGAGGCGCGGGCAGCACGGGCGCGGCCGGACGTGGTGGCGCGGCGGGCACGACGGCGGCGGGTGGGCGCGGCGGCACCGCCGGCAGCGCGGCGGGGCGCGGCGGCGCGCGGCCGCCGGCGCGGGGACGACCGGGCAAGCAGGCGCGGGCGGATCTCCGTCGGCGTGCGCGCCGTGCGGCACGCATCGCTGGGCGTGCTGGCCGATGCCCAACCCGGTGAGCTCCGGGCTGCCGAACCCGGCCAGCTATCGCGACAACGGCGACGGCACCGTCACGGACAACGTCACGTGCCTGACCTGGCAGAAGGCGGCCGGGCCGGCGACGTACACGGTCGACGCGGGACGCGCCTATTGCGCCGGCCTGGGCGCCGGCTGGCGGATGGCGACGCGCATCGAGCTGGCGTCGGTCAACGACTTCACGGCCAGCGGCGCCAAGTTCCCCGCGCCGCTCGCCAACACCGGCGGCTTCTTCAAGACCGGCTCCGAGTGGGTGCTGACGACGAAGCAGATCGGCGCCGGCGCGGGCACCGATTTCGGCTGGGCGTACAACTTCTCCGACGGCATCGTCAGCAACGCGCGCTCCGGCGCCACCGCGGACCGCGTCCGCTGCGTGCGCGGCGGCGGCGACGATCTGCTCGACACGGCGCCGGGCGCGCTGTCGGTGCCGCCGCCGAATCAGTACACGATGGTCACCGCCGACGAGGTGCGCGACAACTACACGGGCCTCGTGTGGCAGCGCGCCGATTCGTCGCAGACGGCGCCGATGGCGGTGATGCCGTGGGCCGACGCGCGCGCGTATTGCACCGGGCTGACGATCGGTGGCCACACGTGGCGGCTGCCGAGCATCCGCGAGCTGGCGACGCTGGTCGACGAAGCGCAGGTCGCGCCGTCGATCAACCGTACGATGTTCCCCAACACCAAGTACGGATCGAGGAGCAACAACTGGTACTGGGCGTCGCACCAGGCGGCGGGATCGACGACGGCGGCGTGGGCGCTGAACTTCGACGACGGCTTCACCGGCTTCAACGCGGGTGCGTCGGGCGCCTGGAACTATTTCACTGGCGCATGGGTGAAATGCGTGAGGTGATCGCATGGGCCCGGTCGCCAGCGCCCGTCGCGATCCAAGCTTCAGGGATGTCGATAGCGACGCTGTTCGGGATCGCGGTGCTCGGGACGGTGTTCTGGGTGGCCAGCCCGGAAGCGGCCGTCGCGCTGTTCGCGTCGAAGCAGCAATGGAGCCCGGTGGTCGTCGCGGCGGTGGCGGCCGGCGGACAGGCGGTGTCGCTGACGTTGCTGTTCCTGTTCGGGGGCGAGCTGCGGCGGCGCTGGCGCTGGTTCGATCGCAAGTGCGAGCGCGTCCGCGCGCGCTTCGGCGAGCGCATGACGCGCAACGCGATTGTCGCGTCGGCGGCGAGCGGCCTGCTCGGGCTTCCGCCGCTGTCCGTCGCCGCCACGCTGGCGCCGGGGCTGGCGCCGCGCCCGGCGCCGCTGCTGCCGCTGATGATCGGCATGCGCTTCATCCGCTTCGTCGTGCTCGCGGTGCTCGTGGTGCAGTGGGGCTTCAAATGGCCGTGGTGACGATCAGCGTCCGCCGCGCCAGGAATCAAGGCGCGGTGGGCGCGGGCGCCGCCGGCTGACCGGCGGCCTTGGACGCGGCGGAACCTCCGGCGGCTGCCGCGTCGCCGGCCGCTTTCGCCGCCGCCGCGGCCGCGGCAGCCTGCTTCGCGGCGCGGCGCGCGCGCGCCGCATCCTCCTCGGCCTCCTGCTCCTCGACGTCCTTCACTTCGCGACAGTGGCTGACGGTGTTGAATCCCCAGATCGCCGACGACGTGTAGAGCGTTCCGAAGGCCAGGCTCGACCAGATGCCTATCTCCCGCGAGATTCCCATGTCGTTCTGGTATTCGACCTCGTCCCCCGTCGCCGCCTGGAAAAATCGAAACGCTTGCATCGCCACCAGCACCAGGTCGATCACGGGCGCCACGCTGCTGGTCGTGCACCTGACGAGCCCCACGCGTCTCTCGGGTGGCGGCGGCCCCTCGACGAACACAAACGAACACCCACTGCCGGACAGCGATGCGCAGACCAGCATGACGGGCAGCAGAAACGAACGAAGCAGGCGGCGACGCAGTAGCAAGGGAGCCTCTCATCCCATAGACGCGCGCCGACGTCGAACGTGCGCAGAAATCGTCAGGAGCTGGCCGAGTGCGGAGGCCGGATCCACGGTCAGCGCGCTCGCGCACCAACGCGGCAGCTCCCGTCCGCGCAGTCGTGGTCGAGGAGCGCGGCGATGCCACGGCGATTGCTGGAGACGATGCGGAAGAACCGGTCAGCGAGCGGCGCGAACACCGGACCTGCGAGCCGGTATGACCACTCGCGCCAGTCTTCGAGCGCCCACAAGCAGGTGAGAAACGCAGCCGGGCCGGCCCACACCTCGCCGCCGTCGCCGACGACCACGATCTCGTCGCCCAGCCAGGGAATTTCGCCGTAGCGCGCACGGGCCTCCGCGCCCGTGCACGGGATGAACACCAGCGGCACGTACGCTGCCTGACCCAGCATCCAATCGCGGCAGCGCCGGCAGAGCGCGCACGCTGGATCGAAGAGCACGGTCAGCGCCCGCGGGCTGCGCGCGCCGGCAGGCGCGACGCGCTCCTGCACGCGGGCTTCGATGTCTTGCATCCACGTCGCGGCATCCATCACGTCTCCGCCGCCGTCACAGACGTGCATCGACCGCAGGGGCGACCGCGACGCCCACGCCATTGTGTTGCATCTGCGCGCGCACCGGCGGCGGCGCCATGCGGATCTGCCCGCGCCGGCGGATGCGATGGAACAGGTACAGGTTGCCCATGTGCACCGCGCCGAGCGCGAGCAGCAGCGAGCCGAGCTTGATGGCCAGCGTCTCTATCCCCTGCGCTGCGGTCGTGACCTCCTGGCTCGCCTTGAGCGTCAGCAGCGCGTAGCCGAGATTGAGCAGGTAGAAGCCGACCACCAGAAGGCGGTTGACCGCGCTCGCGATGCGCGGGTTGTCGGCGAACACGTCTTCCAGAAACGCCTCGCCGTTCTTGAACAGCGTGCGCGCGAGCCAGATGGTCAGCCCGAGGCTGGCTGCGGCGTAGACGAGGTAGATCGAGATGAGTGGTGTCTGATCGGTGGATGTCATGGTGCGCTCCTTTCCCACCCATACAGGGAGCGCGCACGCCGGTTGCGCCGAGCGCGGCGATTTTCTGAGGTCAGCGCGCGGCCAGATAGTCGCTGTGGCCGCGGAAAGTCAGCGTGACGCGGCCGTGATCGACCGTGACGGCATAGCCGGAGGGGACGGAGCGGAACCCGCCGGTGATGCCGCCCGCGACGGTCAGCAGCGTCCACGACGTGCCCGGGCGTGGCCGCGCGGACGCGCGCACGCGCAGATCGCCGCCCAACCGGACGGCGCCGCGCACGGCGATGGCGGCTGCGTCCCGCGACGCGCGGCTGGCGTCGACCTCCACAGCGGCGCGATCGTCGAGGCGCAGCTCACCCGCCGCGAGGCGCCCGCCCGCGAGCGCCAGCACGCCGCGCGCGCCGACGTCGACGCGATCGGCGACGTCGAGCCAGCCGCCGGCGACGTCCAGCGTGGCCGTGGCCGGCGACGTCCAGGCGCTTCGCGTGTTGCCCGGGCGCGTCCACCACCGCGTGGCCGCTACGGACGACGGCCACGTCCAGGTGGCTCGGCTGCCAGACGCCCGACTTGCCACCGACGCTCCAGTTGCGGATGTCGGCGTAGCGCGTGCGCGCGCCGCCGACGCCGCCGTCGAGCATCAGCGCCGCGGTCGCCGGCCAGGCGGCGACCTCGTTGATGTACTCCTCCAGGTTCGTGTAGCCGTCGCCGTCGAAGTCGCCGTTGTTGTCGGCGGCCGCCGGGTTCAGGCCGTGCGCCTGTCTCCCAGGCGTCGGGCATGCCGTCGCCGTCGGTGTCGAAGCCCGCCGGCCGCGAGGTCAGCGGCGTGGCGCGCAGCGCGCGCCATTCGGTCCCCTCGCTGGTGCTGCTGTTGAAGGGATCGTCGGCCCACGCCACGATGCGCCCGGTGCCGGCGCGCGTCTCGCTGGCCAGGCGCGCGTCGACGGCGCCGCGGCTCCACCAGCGCGCGCCCGCGTACGTCAGCACGCGATCGAACGCCACCGCCGCCGTCTCGGTGACGCCGTAGTACGGCGTCTGCGTGAACGCGCTGCCCTGGAACGCCGCCGACCCGAAGTCCGCGTTGGCCAGCGCCGCGCCGTCGCTCGCGTCGCCGTCCTTGTTGGTGTCCTTGAGGTTGCCGGAGTGAAACACCTTGGTCAGCGACGAGTCGGAGCCGTTGAAGATGCTCGTGCCGCCGGCGGCGTTCGAGATCGCCGTGCTGGTGCCGCCGCTCGGGTTGTCGCCGCCGTTGCCCGCCAGGTAGAAGTTGCCGACGAAGTTGTTCTGGCTGGCCTGCCCCGACGCGCCCGTGCCCGCCGTGCCCAGCCAGTTGTAGAAGACGTTGTTGCGGAAGTCGTTGTAGGCGCCGACGCCGGCGGCGGTGAGCTTGCCGGCTTCCGTCCCCACGCGCGGCAGCCGCCCCTTGAGGTGCGCGTACAGGTTGTGCGCGACGCTGATGCGCGCGTTCGATCCCGCCTGGAACAGCGACCCCAGCGCGTGGCCCGTGTAGCTGACGCCGCTCGCTTCCGCGTCCGCCTGCGGGTAGTTCTGGCCGAGCGCGATGTTGCAGTACTGGATGGTGACGTTGTTCGCCAGCTCGTTCATCGAGATGGTCTCGTCGGTGGCGTAGATGGTCGTCACGTGATCGATCATCACGTTGGTGCCGCTGATGTCGAACGCGTCGTAGACGTACGAGTCCGGGAAGTCACCCGCGACCGGCGGCTTGCCGGATTCGTCGAAGCCGCGGTTGCCGTAGCCGGGCGCGACCGTGACGTTGCGGATGATGATGTTGGTGCCGCCCGGCTTGAAGCCGCCGCCCATGATGATCACCGGGCCGGGCGCGGTCTGGCCCGCGATGGTGACGTTGGACGGGATGTTCATGCGCGACGCCGTGTCCCAGCCGTTGCCCTTCGAGTCCCAGCCGCTGACGGCCGTGCGCCCCATGCTGAACACGCCGCTGACGTCGAACACGATCGTGCGCGCCGATGTCGCCGTCGACAGGCCGTAGCGCAGCGTGCCCGGCCGCATGTCGCTGAAGTCCGTGTCCAGCAACGTCACGTGGTAGACGTCGCCGCCGCGCCCGCCGGTGATGCGCGCCGCCGCGCCGTCGGCGCCCGGAAACGCCGGCAAGGGCCCGGGCGTCCCCGCCGTGCCGCCGCGTCCGCCGGCGCCCGTGCCCGCGCGCGCCGCCGCCGGCCGCGCCCGCGGCTCCGGTCCCGGCCGCGCCGCCGCGCCCGCCGGCGCTGGTGCCCGCCGTGCCGCCGCCCGCCGCGCCGCCACGCCCAACGGCACCCGCAGCTCCGGCGGCGCCGCCGCCACCTGCCGCGCTGCCGCCACCTGTCCCCGCGCTGCCGCCCGCGCCACCGCGTCCCGCAGCGCCGGCCGCGCCGCCCGTGCCCCCCACGCTGCCCGACGCGCCGCCTGTCGCCGCGCCACCGGCCGAGCCGGCCATCCCGTTTCCGCCGTTACCACCACCACCGGGGCCGCCGCTCGTCCCCGCCGATTGACCGCCCGCGCCCGCGGCGCCACCGCCACTTTCGTCGCCGCACGCGGTGAACACGCTGCCGCTGAGCGCGAGCAGGACGGCAGAAAACACCGGACGGGAATTTCGTCGCATGCCCCTCAATGTCCGAGCCCAGGCAAATCGGACCGACAAAACGCAGGGGTCGCGTTCAGCGTGCGTGATTAGAATCGAAAGTCGGAAGGAGGACGGCCATGCTGGGAGACAAGGAAGCGGTGGCGACGCTCGCGGTCAAAGACCTGGGCGCCGCGCGGAAGTTCTACGAAGGCGTGCTCGGGCTCAAGGTCAAGGACGGTCAGGGGGAAGAGGCTCTGACGTTCAAGAGCGGCCATGCGCAGCTCATCGTCTACCGGTCGCAGTTTGCGGGGACCAACCGGGCAACCGCCGCCAATTTTCTGGTCGGCGACGACATCGAAAACATCGTCCATGGCCTGGCGGATCGCGGGGTGGTGTTCGAGCACTACGACCTGCCTGGGCTGACACGCAAGGGCGACCTGCACGTCGCCGGCGACTTCAAGACCGCGTGGTTCAAGGACCCCGACGGCAACATCCTCTGCGTGATGAACATGTAGCGACGGCTGCGCGTCAGCGCAGCATCGACAGCAGCGGCGCCGCGCCAACGACACCGAACAGCGCGGCGCACGCGCCGGCGCGGGTGACAAGGTTCGGCGGCAGCAACAACCACGCCTGCGTCGCCATCGCCAGCGCGACCGTGCCGGCGTAGGCGGCGTAGCCACCGGCGGTGGCAACGACCATCGGCGACAACAGCAGCGCCACCGTCGCGCCGAACGCCAGGCACGCCGCCGCCAGCCGCGGATCGCCGGCGTCTTCGCCTTCCATGCGACGGCGGTGCACCGCGCTGACGCTGATGCCGAGCGCGAGCGACGCGATGCCGAACAGCGGCGCGAGCCAGCCATAGAAACCCGGGCCCGTGATCATGATCGCCACCGCGTGTAGCGGCAGCGTCCACATCATGCAGAAGCCGACGCACAGACCCAGCCAGGTGGCGAGCCGGTCGCCGCGCCGCAACGGCGATCCCCAGACCACCGCCAGCGCCCAGAACGGAGCCAGCGCCAGAGAAACAACCTCCGCGCACGGCAGCGCCAAACCCACGATACCCACGCCCATAAAGTTAGCGCGGTTCTGGAAAAAATCCGGTTTGGACTTCGGGTCCCAGATGACGGCGACGCGCTGCAGGCGTCACTATTGCCTTGCGGCGCCGGCGGCTATCGAGGATGACCCGTTCAATGCGAACGGTGTTCTTCGTCCTCCTGGCTCTATCGATGTGGACGACGCCCGCGGCGTCTGCCGCAGAACAAAGCACGCCCGCCGCCGAAGCGGCGATCCGCGCAATCGTCGCTGAGCAGGTGGTCGCGTGGAATGCAGGCGACGGCAAGAGCTATGCGAGCCATGTCAGCTCGGATGTGTCTTTCACCAATCTCTTCGGCATGGTCATGTATGGCGCAACCGCTTTCGAGAAACGCCACACCGAGATCCTGTCGACCTTCTACAAGGGGACCAGCAAGCAACACGTCGTCCGCCGCCTCCGTTTCGTGGCACCGAATGTTGCGATCGTCGACATCGACAACGAGGTGCGGGGCGTCAAGGCGATGCCCGCGGGCATCGTCGTCCCCGTGGACGGCGTCGTGAGAACGCAGTTGATGGAGATCTTTGTACGACGCCAGGGAAAGTGGTGGATCGAGGCGTACCACAACGTGGACGTCAAACCGTCCAGGCAACCGTGACGCCCTGACCGAGCCCGTCGCGCCCCCCGCTACCCTCGACGCCCGCCTTCAGCCCGGCCGAGCCGCCTTCAACCGCGGCGCGTTCTTCGAGGCGCACGAGCTCTGGGAAGACGTGTGGCGCGATCTCGCCGGCGATCAGCGCAGCTTGGTGCAGGGGCTCATTCAGATCGCAGCCGGCCTCCACCACCTCCAGCGCGGCCGACCGCGTCCGGCGGCCCGCCTTCTCGCCCGGGGCATCCAGAAGATCTGCAGCGCGGGTCCGACGCCCGCTTCCCGGCGTCCGCCGCTCGCGGCGGTCGATGCCCTCGTCCGCGACGTCGAGCGCCTGCTGAAAGACCTGGCGGCGGCCGGCCCGAGCGCACCCGACGCCGGAACCTTGAAGCTGTGATCAGCCAGCAACCACCTTCCAAGCGGCCGCGAAAAAAACTTCGCCGGGCGTGTCGATCTGGCCTGCGCTCGTTCGTCGCCTGGATGTAGACCCAGTCAACGACAACCGCGAACCAGGAGGAACGACATGAAGTTCATCAGCATTTTCACGCACGAGGGGACGAACAACGACCGCCGACCGAGGCGGAGATGGCCACGATGGGGAAGCTCATCGAAGACGGCATGAAGGCCGGCTGGCTGATCGCCACCGAGGGGGTGAGCTTCGGCGGGGTCGGCGTGAAGGTGCACAAGGCCAGCAGCGGGGAAATCAGGGTCACCGACGGGCCGTTCGCCGAGGCGAAGGAGGTCCTCGGCGGCTACGCGCTGATGCAGGCGGGCTCGAAGGCCGAGGTCGTCGAGCTGTGCCGCAAGTTCCTGACCGTCGTCGGCCAGGGGACGTGTGAGGTTCACCAGCTCTACGAGATGCCGGCTCACCAGTAGAACGTGACGAACCCCTCCAGCCCCACCCACTCGACCCGGCGCAGCGGGATCACGACCGGGGCGGTCGGATTGGCGGGCGGGACGAGCGGCCCGTCGGGACGGTAGCGGTAGCCGACGAACGGACCGGCGGCCAGCGTGACCCAGTGCCACGGGCGTACGCTGACGGTGAGCGCGGCGCCCCCGCCGCGCGACACCCACGCGCAGGTCGGGCTGAGGCAGCCGGTGGTCTGGGTGACCGACGCCGACGCGCCGAGGGCGACGCGCTCGGCAAGCTGCCGCGTCGCCTTGCCGCGAAACGTCAAGCTGGACACGGCGTTCCCGGCGTAAGCCGAGGGTGGCGGTGTAGCGGCGGCGACGCCACGAAGGTCGTGGTTCGTTGTTGCCACAACGCCGACCAGTCGACCGATCAGGTCGAGCGCCCAGCGGTCGGCGATGTGCTTGAGCGCCTCGACGGAGACGACAGGAAACACGAGGAGCCCGATGAAGGACGAGTAGCCCATCCCGGTGGCACCCGCGCGGACCGCGAGCGAGATCGGCCGCGCCGGGCGGCCGTCCATGGGACGGTCGTCGAGCAAGGCGTAGCGAAGCGACAGCAGGTCGACCCACTCGAGGCGATCGGTGAACGGCGTAACGGAACCCGAGCAACAGGTTGTAACGGCGCACGTCGGTCGGCTCGTAGTGGGCGGCGAACCCGCGCAGCGCCACCGACGCCATCCGCCGCGGCAGCACGATCGGATCTTCCACTACCCGCGGCGTCAGCCGGCGCGACGGCGGGGCGCACGCCGCCATCGCGACCGCCGCCAGCAACGTCGCCACCGCCGCGCGCGCTGCGATGCTCATCACAAGGTCACGATGTCGCCGCGCACGCGGCCCGCTGCGATGGTCAGGCGGCCGAGGGCGATCGGCAGCTTGAAGCGGCGCGGTCCGGCGCTGCCCGGGTTGAACCACAACACGCCGCCGCGCTGCTCGTTCAGCGGCTGGTGCGAGTGGCCAGCGATGACGACGCCGAAGCCGCCCGCCGCCGGATCGATGTCGAGCTCGGCGACGTCATGGATGACGTAGATGAGCACGCCGTCCGCGTCGACGACCTGCGTGTGGGCGATCGCCGACGCCCATGGCGCGCGATCGTTGTTGCCGCGCACGGCGGTCACCGGCGCCACCGCCGCGAGCGCGGACAGCACCTCGGGCGCGCCGATGTCCCCGGCGTGAATGATGCGATCGACGCCGCGCAACGCGTCCACCGCCTCGGGCCGCAGCAGGCCGTGCGTGTCCGAGATGACGCCGATGAGCATGCGACGACGATCGCCCGCGACCCGCGCGACCGCAAGCGCCGGGCGTCACGCCGGCCGCGCGTCACCAGTCGATGGCGCGCCCGTCCCGGAAGAAGCCGCCCGTCGGCCCGCCGCCGCCCGTCGGACGCGTCGCCGCCCACACGATCGACGCGGCGCCCTTGTCGACGCCGCGGCTGGCGCCGCGCCCGCCCATGTCGGTGCGCACCCAGCCCGGGCAGACGGCGTTGACCGCGATGCGCCGCTCGGCGAACGCCGGTGCCCAGACACGCACCAGCGCGTTGAGCCCGATCTTCGACACCCGGTACGCGTTCGACGGCCAGCCGCGCTCGCGCTGGCGGCCGGCGGCGACGTCGGCGACGAACGCGTCCATCAGGTCGACCAGCGCGTCGCGCGTCAGCGCCGCATCGGTGAAGCGCGCGCGCAGCCCCGCGTCCAGGCCCGCGAGCTCGCCCATGCCGCTCGACACCATGACGACGACGCCGCCCGCCGGCATCAGCGGCAGCAGCGCCTCGGTGACGCGCAGCGGGCCGAAGAAGTTGGTGGCGAGCGTCGCGCGCGCGACGCCGGCGTCGAAGCCGTGCAGCGACACGCCCGCGTTGTTGACCAGCACGTCGATCGATGTCGCCCCGTCGCGCAGGTGGTCCGCCGCGGCCGTGATCGACGCCGGGTCGGCGACATCGAGCGCCACCGGCAGCGGCTCGATGGCGCCGCCCTCCCCCGCCAGCGTCGCCGCCGCGGCGCGCGCGTCGGCCGGATCGCGGCTGGTCAGGATGACGCGGAGGCCGTCGCGCGCCAGCTGCCGCGCGGTCTCCAGCCCCAGGCCGCGGTTGCCACCGGTGACCAGCGCGGTGGGCATGGGACAAGCCTACTCGACGACTTCGATCGGGATCGGTATGGATAGCCCAGAAGGAACATTGCAGGTGGCCCGGTCACGCCGGCGACGGGCCTGCGGGGCGTAGTTAGGTTTAAGGTCTGGGCATGGTCGGCGAACGCACCGAGGTCGCGGTCGTGGGAGCGGGCCCGACGGGGCTGGTGCTCGCGCTATGGCTCGCGCGCCGCGGCGTCGCCGTGCGCATCATCGACGCGGCGGAGCGCCCAGGGACGACGTCGCGCGCGCTGGTCGTCCACGCGCGCACGCTCGAGCTGTACCGCCAGCTCGGGATCGCTACCGAGATCGTCGCGCACAGCCTGTCGTTCACGACCGTCAACCTGTGGGCGCGCGGGCGCCACGCCGGGCGCATCGTGTTCGACGACATCGGGCGCGGGATGACGCCGTACCCGTACATCGTCATCCTGCCGCAGGACGAACATGAGCGCCTGCTCGCCGCCGCGCTGGCGCGCACCGGCGTCGAGGTCGAGCGCGCGACCGAGCTCGTCGACTTCGCGCCCGTGGGCGACTCCGTATCGCTGCGCATGCGCCACGCCGGCGGCGCCGAGTCGACGCTGCGCGCCGCCTACGTCGTCGGCTGCGACGGCGCCCACTCGCGCGTGCGCGAGCTCATTCGCGTCGGCTTCCCGGGCGGCACCTATCAACGCATGTTCTACGTCGCCGACGTCGCGATGCGCGGCCCGACCGCGAACCACGAGCTTCACGTCGCGCTGGACGACGCCGACTTCCTGGCGGTGTTCCCGCTGGCGGGCGACGGCGCCGCGCGCATCATCGGCACCATGCGCAGCGACGCCGTCGGAGATCGCGAGCCGGTCTGGGACGACGTCAGGTCGCACGCCGTCGAGCGCATGCAGCTCGACATCGAACGCGTCAACTGGTTCTCGACCTACCGCGTGCACCACCGCGTCGCCCGTCACTTCCGGAGCGGGCGGATCTTCCTGGCGGGCGACGCCGCCCACATCCACAGCCCCGTCGGCGGCCAGGGGATGAACACCGGCATCGGTGATGCCGTGAACCTGGCGTGGAAGCTGGCCTCGGTCGTCGCCGGCGAGGCGGCGCCGGCGCTGCTCGACAGCTACGAACCCGAACGCATCGCCTTCGCGCGCCGGCTGGTGGCGTCGACCGACCGCGCGTTCTCGTTCGTCACGCGCGACGGCGCCATCGCGCGCCGCGTGCGCATGGGGCTGGTGCCGCGCCTGCTGCCGCGCCTGGGGCAGCGGCGCTGGTTCCGGCGCGTGATGTTCCGCGCGCTGTCGCAGACCGACCTTCACTATCACCGCAGCCGCCTCAGCACGGGGCGCACCGGTCGCGTGCGCGCGGGCGACCGGCTGCCGTGGGTGCGCTCGGGGAACGGCGACGGCCCGGACGGCGACAACTTCGCGCCGCTGCGCTCGATGGACTGGCAGCTGCACGTGTACGGGGTCGCGTCGCCGGCGTTGCAGCGAACGGCGGCCGCGCGCGATCTGCCGCTGCACGTCTTCCCGTTCGACGCGCCCGCCGCCGCCGCCGGGCTGGCGCGCAACGCCGTCTACCTGGTGCGCCCGGACGGCTACATCGCGCTCGCCGCTCGCGGCGGCCGCGCCTGGCCGATCATCCGCTACTTCAGCCGGCGTCCCGCGCGCCTGCCGCTGCCGGCGGGCGCCGCCGGGATTCCGGAGGAACACGCCCTCCCCTGAGCCCCCGACCCCTGCGGGCACTACGCCCGACCCCTGGCCAGCGGGAACATCGGCGTTAGCTTGGCGTCGCCCCGCCACACCCCCGAGGGCCGGAAAGGACGTCGCCATGGTCAAAGTCGGTCTGTTCGCACGCCTGCAAGCCAAGCCGGGAAAAGAAGCCGAGGTCGCGAAGCTGCTGACGGGCGCGCTGCGCCTCGCGCAGGAGGAACGTGAGACGGAGGTCTGGTACGCGCTGCAGTTCGGCCCCGCGACGTTCGGGATCTTCGACGCGTTCGCGGGCGAGAGCGGGCGCGAGGCGCACCTCAACGGACGCATCGCCGCGGCGCTGATGGACAAGGCGCCCGAGCTGCTCGCCGAACCGCCGCGGATCGAGAAGGTCGATCTGCTCGCCGCCAAGTAGGTACGTAGCCAAGTAGCCAAGTACCCAAGTTACATTGGGGCGTGTGACTGGCGACGGCGAAACCGGCAGCGACATCCCGGCCGAAGAAGAGCGGCTGCTGGCGCGCGTGCTGGCGAGCCTGGCGGCGCACGCGGCGGTGCCGCCGCCGGGGCCCGGAGCGACACCCGGCTCGCAGGTGCGGCCCGCGTCCGGGGCGCCGCAGCGCCGCAGTTACGCCGACGAGATGATGGCGCTGCGCGACGAGATCGGCGAGGCGCGCCTGGAGGACGTGCCCGCGCTGGTCGCGCAGATGGAGCGGTTACAGGGGGTGTCCCTGACCCGTGGCGACCTGCAGACGATCCTGGTCGATCCCGCAGCGCCGTATTTCGGCCACCTGCGCCTGCGCGAAGACGTCGCCGGCCGCGGCGCGGTCGAGCGCGACGTGTTCATCGGGCGCGCGACGTTCGTCGACGCCGCCGCGCGCGTGAACATCGTCGACTGGCGGCACGCGCCGGTGAGCCAGCTGTTCTATCGCTACGCCGAGGGGAGCGACTACGAAGAACAGTTCGGCGACCGCGACGTCTCCGGCGAGGTCATCGCCCGCCGCATCCTGACCATCGAAGGCGGCGTGCTGGTGCGCGTCGCCTGCCCGCAGGGGGTGTGGGCGCGGCGCCCGCAGCGTGGACAAGACGGCCGCGACAACGCCGTCTGGCAGCGCACCGACCTGCCCACGCACGAGCTCGCGGGCGGCCAGGAGACGGCGGCGCGTCCCGCGCGCGGCGTGCTGGGCGCCGCGCCCGCCGGCCGGCAGGCGCTGGACCGCCACCTCCCCGAGATCGCGGCGCTGCTCGACCCACGCCAGTTCGACGTCATCACCGCGCGCGACGCCGGCGTCATCGTCATCCAGGGCGGCGCCGGCAGCGGCAAGACGACGGTCGGCCTGCACCGGCTCGCTTACCTGGCGCACACGTATCGCGAGCGCTTCCCGCCGCGCCGCCTGGCGATCGTCACGCACGGCGCCGCGCTGGCCGCGTACATCAGCCAGCTGCTGCCGGCGCTGGGCGTTCCCGGCGTGCGCGTGACGACGTTCAGCGGGCTGGGCGGGCGCGAGCTGCGCGCCGAGCTGCCGTGGCTGCGCGCCGCCATCGTCGACGACGCGCCGCCCGCGGTGACGCGCGTCAAGAGCCACCCCGCGCTGGTCCACGAGCTGACGCGGCTGGCGGCCGCGTACCGCGGCAAGCGCACCTCGCGCGCGGCGGTCGAGCTGTGGGCGGACCTGCTCACGGATCGCGCGCGGCTGCTGGCGCTGGTGCGCGACGCCGCCGAGATGCCCATCCCCGAACGTGACGTGCTGGAAGCGCACCGCGAGATGACCGACCGGGTAGCCGCCGTCGTCGCGCGCGATCCGCGCGAGGGGGGCGCGGAGGCGGCCGCCGCGGCAAAGTCGGCGAAATCCGGGCGCAAGCCGCGGCGCAAACCGGACGCGCCGCCGCCCGACATGCACTGGACGGCGATGGGGCTGGCGCAGAAGCTGGGCGCGCGCACCGTCGACAGCGATCTCCCCGAAGGCGTGCGCCGGGTCGAGGGCAACGTCGACGATGAGAACAGCGATGACGCGGACGACGATCAGAACGTGCGCGGCGCGACCGGCATCGACGGCCTGCCCACGGACGACGATCTGCCGGTGCTGGACGCCGACGACGTCGCCATCCTGCTGCGCGCCAACCAGCTCGTGCGCGGCGCCAGGCGGCCGTTTTCGCACCTGTTCGTCGACGAGGCGCAGGACCTGTCGCCGATGAAGCTGTCGGTGCTGATCGGCAACACGCCGGCCACCGGCGGCGGGCGCGCGAGCGTCCCGTCGATCACGCTCGCGGGGGACACGTCGCAGCGGCTGTTCCTGGACAACGGCTTCGGCGACTGGCGCGGCGTGCTGGCCCACCTGGACCTCGGGCACGTCGCCGTCGAGCCGCTGCGCATCGCCTACCGTTCGACGCGCGAGATCCTGGCGGTCGCGCGCGACGCGATGGGCCCGCTCGCCGACCCTGACCCGCCCGAGGCGCCGCGCAGCGGCGCGCCGGTCGAGACGTTCCGCTTTCCCGGCGTCGGCGCCGCGGTCGCGTTCCTGGCCGAGGCGCTGCGCGAGCTGTCCGCGCGCGAGCCGCGCGCCACCGTCGCCCTGCTCGCCCGTCACCCCGAGCAGGCCGACCGCTACTTCGACGGCCTGCGCCGCGCCGAGGTCCCCGCGCTGCGCCGGGTGCGCGCGCAGGAGTTCGCCTTCCGCCCCGGCGTCGAGGTGACCGATGTCCGCCAGGTCAAGGGCCTGGAGTTCGACTACGTCGTGATGCTGGACGTGAACGCGTCCAGCTACGGCCGCGACGACGAGGCACGCCACCTGTTCCACATCGGCGTGACGCGCGCGGCGTACCAGCTGTGGCTGGTCGTGACCGGCGCGCCGTCGCCGCTGGCGCCGACCCCCGCCGAGACAATATAGGCAGCCGCTTACAATCACGTTCACAACATACTGATTCTGTTATCTATCGACCGGCGCCACCATGGCGACATGAGAACGACGCTCGGTTTGCTTGGCTTCGCGCTGCTCGCTGCCGGGTCCTGCGAGGGAACGCTGGCCACCCCCGACGATCCGCCTCCCGACCCGACCCGTTTCGGCCCCGCCGAGGGCGAAGGGTTCCCGTGTGACGTGCGGCAGGTGCTGGTCACCTATTGCGCCGACTGTCACGCCGGCCAGATGTACACGCCGGCGTTCCTGACCCCGGAGTACGTCCGATCGCAGGCCCGGTGGACCGGGGAAGCGACGTACGGCGAAGAGATGGTCGCGCGCATGCAGGACACCATGAACCCGATGCCGCCGAAAGCCGAAGCCGTCCGCCCCACCGAGGCCGACATCGCGATCATCGCCGCCTGGGTCGACGCCGGCATGCCCAGCGGCAACTGCGGCCCGCTGCTGAGGCCGAGCCTGTCCCGGTAGACCACGCCGGCAGCGGCAGCTACAGCTTGAAGCGCGCCGTGTGACGCTCGTCGTTGTCGGACGGCGGGCGCTTGCCGGTGACGTAGGCCTTCGCCATCTCGAAGACGTACTTGATGCCGGTGGTGCCCGACATGTCCCAGTACGCCGCCTCGACAGGCTCGACGGCGACGATACGCAGCGACGGGTCGTCCTTCCCCTTCGGGAACCAGACCTTCCACGACTCGGACCACAGCTCGTCGATGAGCGCCCGGTCGCCCACGACGCTGGCGACGCCCGACAGCGACACGAAGCGGTGTCCGTCCTGCATCACGACGTTGACGTGTGGATCGGCGTCGAGCTCGTGCACCTTCGGCGATTCGACCGCCGTGGAAAAGTACACCGCCCCGTCCTGCCGACTGCCTGCGATCGACAGCGGGCGCGCGCGCATGTGGCCGTCATCGGTTCGCGTCACCAGCATGGCCGTCTTGAACTCCGACATCAGCTTGGCGAGCTGTTGCCGCTTGTCTGCCTCTGACAGTTCCTTGGTCATGGCGAGAATCTAAGGGCGCCGGGCAAGCGTGCCCGCCCTGGCGGCGCGAGGGCGGGTCTGCCCCTTGCGCCCGCCGGATGACGACTAAGGATGCTCGCATGATGCGGCATCGTCTGATTGCGCTGGTGCTCGCAGCCGCAGGCCTGGCCTGCTCCGAGAAGGCTGAGCTTCCGGTCGAATCGGGGATGGGTCCCACGCCGACGCTGCCGGCGCCGCGCAAGACGCTGATGCCGACCGTGCAGATCGCGCGCGCCGTGGGCTGGCCGGCGGGCGGCAAGCCCATCGCGGCGGCGGGCATGAACGTCAGCGCGTTCGCGACCGGCCTGGTTCACCCGCGCTGGCTGCACGTGTTGCCCAACGGCGACGTGCTGGTCGCCGAGACCAACGCGCCGCCCAAGCCGGAAGACGCCAAGGGCGTGCGCGGCTGGTTCTTCAAGCGGTCGATGAAGAAGGCAGGCTCCGCCGGCCCGAGCGCCGACCGCATCACGCTGCTGCGCGACGGCGACGGCGACGGCGTCGCCGAGACGCGCACGGCGTTCATCGAAGGCCTGCGTTCGCCGTTCGGCATGGCGCTGATCGACGGTGATTTCTACGTCGCCAACTCGGACACCGTCGTCCGCTTTCCCTATCAATCCGGCGCGACGCGCATCGACGCGCCGCCGGTGAAGCTGGTCGACCTGCCGGCCGGGCCGATCAACCACCACTGGACCAAGAGCCTGATCGCCAGCGTCGACGGAAGGAAGCTGTACGCGACCGTCGGCTCGAACAGCAACGTCGGCGAGCGCGGCATGGAGAACGAAGAAGGGCGCGCCGCGATCTGGGAGATCGAGCGCAAGACCGGCGCGCACCGCGTGTTCGCGTCCGGGCTGCGCAACCCGAACGGCATGGCGTGGGAGCCGGAGACCGGCGCGCTGTGGACGGTGGTCAACGAGCGCGACGAGATCGGCAGCGACCTGGTGCCCGACTACCTGACGTCGGTCAAGGACGGCGGCTTCTACGGCTGGCCGTACAGCTACTTCGGGCAACACGTCGACGAACGCGTCAAGCCGCAGCGGCCGGACCTGGTGGCGACCGCGCTCATCCCCGATTACGGCCTGGGCGCGCACACGGCGTCGCTGGGGCTGGCCGTCGCGCGCGGCGCCGCGCTGCCGCCGGAGCTGGCGGGCGGCATGTTCATCGGGCAACACGGATCATGGAACCGCAAGCCGCCGAGCGGCTACGCGGTGATCTTCGTGCCGTTCGCGGGCGGCAAGCCGGCCGGCAAGCCGGTCACCGTCCTCACCGGCTTTCTCAGCCCCGAGGGCGACGCCTACGGCCGGCCCGTGGGCGTGGCGATCGACGGCAAGGGGGCGCTGCTGGTCGCGGACGACGTCGGCAACGCGATCTGGCGGGCGTCCGCGGCGCCGCGCGCGGCGTCCGCGCTGCCACGTTGACGTAAAATCGAGAACACCATGCGAATGACGAACCTCGCCGTACCGTTCATCGCGCTCGTCGCGCTCGTCGCCGCGGATCGCGTGTTCCACCCGCACAGGCGCCCCGCAGCGCGCATGGTCTGTGGGTCCGGCGGCGCGCCCGCTGCCGACCGTGGACGAGGTCGTCGACAACGTCGCCGCCGCATGTTCCGGTCCGGACGGCGTGGAGGTGTGCGGACCGTCCGTGTTCGCCGCGACGTTCGCGCACGAGCTGCCCGTCATCGGCGCGAACCGGGGCGAGCTCGAGCACCGCTGGATCGAGCGCCTGGGCGCGGGCGAGCGCGACGCCGCGTTCGGGCTCGCGTACCTCGGCAGCGTTCGCGCCCTGCCCGAGCTGCGGCTGGAGCTGCTGAACGAACGACATTTCTACGGCTGGGAGTCGTCGCGGCCTGACGCGCCCGACGTGCTCTACGCCGATGAGCAGTACCCGCGCCAGCTGGCGCTGATCTCGGCGATCGAGCACATCTCGCGCCGGCCGGTCACGTCCGTCGTCCGGCTGTCGCCCGACGAGCGGCGCTGGCTCCAGCGCGACGCCACACACTGCGATCGCGGCGCCGCGGCGCGCTGGTTGCTGCACAAGCTGGAAGACGCGCCGCTGCCGAGCGAGCGCGAGATTGCGGCCGCGCACCGCGTCTGCGACCAGCGTGACTGACAAAGGAGAACGCCATGGCGATCAGGAAGCTCAACCCGTACCTCAACTTCGACGGCACCGCCGCGAAGGCGATCGCGCTGTACGAAAAGGCGCTGGGCGCGAAGGTCGAGACCGCGCAAAAGTTCGGCGACGTGCCCGGCATGCAGGTCCCGGCGGAGAACAAGGATCGCGTGATGCACGCCGTGCTGAACATCGGCGCAGGCGCCATCATGATCAGCGACAGCCAGCCCGGTGTGCCCGTCACCGCCGGCAACAACAATCACGTCACCCTGGACTTCGACGACGCGTCGGAGATGGCGCGGCGCTTCGACGCGCTGTCGGCGGGCGGCCGCATCACGATGCCGCTGCAGGACACGTTCTGGGGCGCGAAGTTCGGCATGCTCCAGGACGCATACGGCATCAACTGGATGTTCAACTGCGACACGAAGAAGAACTAGCCGCGCCCGCGCGAAGCTAATCAGTCGACGCTCAGGGCGGCGCACGCCTCGGGCATCACGAACGGCGGCGGCGGTGGCTCGGGCGCGTCGGCGTCCTTCTTTTTCGCGCGCTTCGCATCGGCGTCGCTGGTGCGGAACCACCAGGCCAGCGAGGCGCCGCAGCCATCGTCGGGCGGCGGTTCCTGCGGCACGCACAGCGGGCTGCCGGCCGGACAGCGCAGACGCACATGGAAGTGATCGTGGTGGGCCCGCCACGGGCGCACGCGCCGCTGCCACGGCGCCTTCGCCGTCGCGCCCGTGCACAACATCTTCTTGACGGCAGGGTTGACGAAGATGCGATCGACCGACGGATCCGAAGCGGCGACGCCGATCAGCTTGACGACGCGCGGCCCCCACGCGGGCGTCGCCGCGTGGGTCTTCACGTCGACGACGGCCAGCGGCCACAGGTTCTCGCGGTCGTGCGCCGAGACACGCCCGGCGCGCAGGCCGGCGGGCGCGACGTAGCCGATGTCGGCGTCCAGGCCAGACTGGTGACTGCGGTGGCCGCTGGGCGTGGGACCACCGCGCGGCTGGGACAGATCGCCGACCATCAGCAGCCCGAGCTTGCGGCGCGCCGCGGCTGCCCCCAGCCGACGCACGAACGCGACCAGCTGGGGGTGGCCGTAGCGGCGGTTGCGACCGACGCGCACCACCTCGTAGCCTCGGCCGCTGACGGGCAACGTCGCCCCGCCCTGCAGGCAACCGCAGCTGCACGACGCCGATCGCCTGCGCCGCGCCGGTGGAGGGGACGCGCCTGGCCCCCCACACCGCCGCGGCGCGTGCCCGCGTCAGCAGCGCGCCGGCGGCGGCCGGCGGCGGAACCAGCGCAGGGGCGGCCGCGGCCGCACCCACGGCCGCACTCGCACCCGCGTCGGCGCCCGCACCCGCACCCCCGTCCAGCGCCAGGGCAAGCACCCAGATTCCGGGGGCGATCACGCCGCAAGCATAGCGCTGTAATCGCCGCGGCCGTCATCCGTCAGCAAGGGTGAAAGGAGCCCGTCATGACCGAACGAACACCATCCAGCTCGACCGAACCCAAGCTCTGCGGCTGCAACCTTGCGCCGCGGGGCGGCGTGGACCCAAACTATGAGGCGTCGGAGACCGGAGATGACTGCACCTGCGATGACTGCGACTGCCCCGTCTGCTACCCCGGCTGCTGCTGACGGCGGCGATGACGCGGCCCGTCCGCCCGGCGCGCAAGCGTCGATGGCGGCGGGCGCGCTCGCCGCGCTGGTCGACAACCGGGCGCGCTTCCTGGCTTTCCTCGAGCGGCGCGTGGGCAGCCGCGACGTCGCCGAGGAGATCCTGCAGCAGGCGTACGTGCGCGGCATGGACCGCGGCGGCGGCCTGCGCGACGGCGAGTCGGCGACCGCGTGGTTCTACCGCCTGCTGCGCAACGTGCTGACCGATCACTGGCGGCGCTGCGACGCCGAACGCCGGGCGCTGGCCGCGATGGCCGACGATCCGGGGCCGGCGGGCGCGGGCGACGCCGATCTGCTCGACGCGATCTGCGGCTGCGTGACCGGGCTGGTCGGCACGCTGAAGCCCGAGCTCGCGGACATCGTCCAGCGCGTCGACCTGGACGGCGTCGCGCTGCGCGCCTACGCCGCGGACGCGCACATCACCGCCAACAACGCCGCCGTGCGCCTGCACCGCGCGCGGCAGGCGCTCGGCCGGCAGCTACAGCGCACGTGCGCCGCCGGCACCATCGCGGCGCTGCGCGACTGCGACTGCTCGTGCACCGACGACGTCAGCGCGCGCGTTTCGGCGCCACCGCGCTGATGTAGCGCTCGCCCGTGTCGGGCAGGATCGTGACGACGGTCTTGCCCGGGCCGAGCGCGCGCGCGACCTCGACGGCGACGGTGACCGCCGCCCCGGCCGAGATACCCACCAGCAAGCCTTCCTCCCGCGCCAGCCGCAGGCGCATGTCCTCGGCGGCGTCTTCGCTCACGCGCCGCACCTCGGTGATCAGGCTGCGATCCAGGTTGTCGGGCACGAAGCCGGCGCCGATCCCCTGGATGCGGTGCGGGCCCGGCGGGCCGCCCGACAGCACGGCGCTGGCGGCGGGCTCGACCGCGATGATCGCGACGCCGGCGTGACGCGCGCGCAGCGCGTGGCCGATGCCCGTGATCGTACCGCCGGTGCCGACACCGGCCACGAACGCGTCCGGCGCGACGCCCCCGAGCTGCTCGACCAGCTCGACGCCGGTCGTCGCCTGGTGGATGGCCGGGTTGGTCGGGTTCTTGAACTGCTGCGGCATGAACGCGTCCGGATCGGCGGCGGCGATCGCGTCCGCCTTCTCGACGGCGCCGCGCATGACCCGGTCGGCCGGGGTCAGGTGCAGCTCGGCGCCGTACGCGCGCAGCAGCGCCATCCGCTCGGGCGACATGTTCTCGGGCATGGTCAACACCAGCCGGTAACCCTTTACCGCCGCGACCAGCGCCAGCCCGACGCCCGTGTTCCCCGACGTCGCCTCGATGATCGTCGACCGCCCGGGGTGCAGCCGCCCGGCGCGCTCGGCCGCTTCGATCATCGCCAGCGCCGGCCGGTCCTTAACCGAGCCGCCCGGGTTCAGCTGTTCGCACTTGGCCAGGACCGTGGCGGCGCCCGCGCCCGGCAGCCGGCGCAGCCGCACCAGCGGCGTCCGCCCGATGCGGTCCAGGATGCTGTCGGCGATCGCGCTCATCATATGAAGTACATCGTCGGCGGAAGCACGGCGCGCTTGACGCCGGCCGCCTCGGCCCGCGTCACGAAGTCCTGCAGCGTCGCGTGTTCGAGCACGTCGACCAGGCGCGCGCGCACGTCGGTCCACACGGCCCCCGGGATGTCGTCTGTCGCTTTCGTGGGCGTCTTGGTTCGCTCGAAGCCGAACATCTGCTCCAGCGGCCCGCGCACGGCATCCAGCACGCGCGCCAGCGACACGTCGGCAGGCGGCTTCGCCAGCGCGTAGCCGCCGCGCGGCCCGCGGCGCGCCTCGACGATGCCGGCCTTGCGCAGGTCCTGCAGGATGCGCTCGAGGAAGCGCAGTGGGATGTGCTGGCGCGCGGCGATCTCCTTCGCCTGCGCTGCCTGCCCCAGCCGATGGAACGCGAGATCGTACAGCGCGCAGATCGCGTAGCGGCTTCGGGTGGTGACGCGCACGGATCGTTCGCCTCTACTGCGCCCCCCGCCGCTAGCCGGCGGTCCCGCTGCGCGACGACGTCACCGTCGCGGTCACCGCGAGCATCTCGGCGAACAGCGGGGTGCTGGCGTAGCGCTCGCCGCCGTCGGGGAGCATGACGACGATGACCTTGCCCTTCGCTTCCGGGCGCCTGCCGACCGCGACCGCCGCCGCCAGCGCCGCGCCGCTGGAGATGCCGACCATGATCCCCTCGCTGCGCGCCAGCCGCCGCGCGGCCGTGAACGCGTCGTCCTCGGTGACCGCGACGACCTCGTCGATGACCTGGCGGTTCAGCACGTCCGGGACGAAGCCGGCGCCGATCCCCTGGATCATGTGGTTGCCGGCGCGCCCGCCCGACAGCACCGCCGCCTTCGCGGGCTCGACGGCGACGACGCGCACGCCGGGCTTCTTCAGCTTCAACACCTCGCCGACGCCGGTGATCGTCCCGCCCGTCCCGACACCCGCGACGAACACGTCGACCGCGCCACCGGTGTCGTCCCAGATCTCCGGCCCGGTCGTGCGCCGGTGCGCCTCGGCGTTCGCCGGGTTCTTGAACTGCTCCAGCATGACGGCGTTGGGGAGCTCGCGCACCAGCTCGCCGGCGCGCGTGACCGCGTCGCGCATCAACGTCCCCGGCGTGGTCACGATCTCGGCGCCGAGATAACGCAGCAGCGCGACACGCTCCGACGACATGCGCTCGGGCATCGTCACGATGATGCGGTAACCCTTCGCCGCCGCCACCGACGCCAGCGCGACGCCCGTGTTGCCGGTCGTCGGCTCGACCAGCGTCGCGCCCGGGCTCAGCCGCCCGCGCTTCTCGGCGTCTTCGATCATCGCCACGCCGATGCGGTCCTTGACGCTGCCGAACGGGTTCTTCGATTCGAGCTTGCCGAGCAACCGCGCCACGACGGGCGCGCCGCCGTCGCCCGCCGCGGCCGCGACGAAGCGCTCCAGCGCGACGATCGGCGTCCGTCCGACGATCTCGGTCGCGCCCCCGTACACGCGGCTGGTCATATCGAGTAGTCCTCCACGAACACCTTCGCCTCGCGCAGGTTCGCCATCACCCGATCGCCTTCGGCCAGCGCCAGCGTCTCGACCTCCGTCTTCGGCATCTCCACGGTCATCGGCGAGCCGTCGGACAGCTTCAGCGACAGCTTCACGTAGCCGCCCAGCCACGCCATGCGCTCGACGCGCGCGACCGAGATCTCGGGGGCGCTGGCGTCGGCCTTGGTCAGCGTGACGTCGTGCGACCGGACGTACGCGCTGACCGCGGTGCCGTCAGGCGCGTCCGAACCGCCCGCGACAGCGACCGCCATCGCGCCGACGCTGACGCGGCCGTTGAGCATCTGCCCGCGCAGCACGTTGGCGCCGCCGACGAACCCGGCCACGAACGGCGTCGCGGGCTTGTCGTAGATCGCGCGCGGCGTCCCCACCTGCGCGACGTGCCCCTCGTGCATGACCACGACGTGGTCGGACACCTCGGCCGCCTCCTCCTGATCGTGCGTCACCAGCATCGTCGTCACGTGCTGCTCGTCGTGAAACTTGCGCAGCCAGTCGCGCAGCTCGACGCGCACCATCGCGTCCAGCGCCCCGAACGGCTCGTCGAGCAGCAGCATCTTCGGCTCGATCGCCAGCGCGCGCGCGAACGCCACGCGCTGCCGCTGCCCGCCGGACAGCTGCGTCGGATAGCGATCGCCGAGGCCGTCCAGCTGCACCAGCTTCAGCAGCTTCTCGACCTTGTGCCGCGACTCCTCCTTGTCGACCTTGCGCACGCCCAGCCCGAACGCGATGTTCTTGCGCACCGTCATGTGCTTGAACAGCGCGTAGCTCTGGAACACGAACCCCAGCCCGCGCTTCTGCGCCGGCAGGTTGGTGACGTCTTCGTCGCCGAACATGATGACGCCCGCGTCGGGCTGCTCCAGCCCCGCGATCACCCGCAGCACGGTCGACTTGCCCGACCCCGACGGCCCGAGCAGCGTCGTGATGCCGCCCGCCGGCGCCGTGAACGACACGTCGGCGACCGCCGGCGTGCCGCGCGCGGTGAACCGCTTGGTGAGATTCTTGACGACGAGGCTCACGAGCCGGCGACCTCGACCGCCGCGCCATCGGCGGTGAGCCCCGCTGCCAGCTCGGCGGCCAGGCCAACGACCGCGCCGATCACCAGCAGTCCGGGCGCGCCCGACGACGCGGCAGGAACCTCGACGGCGCCGAGCGACGCGAGCGTGCCCGTCCAGCTCCAGCTCTGCGGCGTCGCCGCGCCGACGATCACCGCCGCCGGCGTCTCCGTCGACCAGCCGCGCGCCACCAGCCGCGCCGCGATCGACGCGCGGTGTCCCATCGCCATCAGCACCACCAGCGTCAGGCTGCCGGGGACGAAACCGTCCAGCAGCGGCCCGAACGTCGCTTCGTGATGACCCGTGATGACCGCGTAGCTGGAAGCGAGCCCGCGGTGCGTGACCGGGATGCCGGCCAGCGCCGGCGCCGCGACGGCCGTCGACACGCCCGGGATCACCTCGAACGGGATACCGGCGCGCGCCAGCGCCAGCGCCTCCTCGCCGCCGCGCCCGAACACGTACGGGTCGCCGCACTTGAGGCGCACGACGCGCAGCCCGCGCCGCGCGTATTTGATCAGCAGGCGGTTCAGCACCTCCTGCCGGATCGACTGCCGGCAGGCGCGCTTGCCGACGTAGAACCAGCGCGCGCCCGGCGCGAGCGAGCGCATCTCCAGCGACGCGAGCGCGTCGTAGAGCACCAGCTCGGCCTCGGCCAGCCGGCGCGCCCCGCGCACGGTGATGAGGTCGGCGCTGCCCGGCCCCGCTCCCACCAGCGCGACGCGACCGACGGTGGGCGTGACCGGCGCCGGCGTCGTCGTCATGGCGTCACCTTAGCGTCAATCGTCGACGATTTGGCCTGGTAAAGCTGGTTCAGCGCGCGCAGCAGCAGCGGGCGTCGCTCGGCCATCGGCACGCCGGCTTCGCGCCAGCCGGCGCGCACGCGCTCCGCCTCGGCCATCCAGGCGTCGAGATCGTCGGGCAGGACTGCCTCGAGCGCCTCGCGCAGCAGACCGGCGAGCGCGGGCGCGCGCCCCTCCGTCGACACCGCGACGGTGACGCCGCCCCGCCGCAACGTCCCCGCGCCGTACGCGCTCGCGGCCGGTTGATCGTCGACCGCGAGCACGAACAGGCGCCGGGACTCCGCCGCCGCCGCCACGATGCGGTTGACCTCCGGTGTCGCCGCCGAAACGACCAACCAAGTACCGGCCAGGTCACCCGCGTCGAAGGAACGCCGCGCGAGTGAAATCTTCCCGGCAGCCGCCGCCTGCAAGAGCTCGGGAGCGGGCTCGGGCGCGACGACGGCGATGTCGGCCCCCGCCTCCTGTAGCGCCGCCACCTTCGCCGTGGCGACGGTGCCGCCGCCCACGACCAGCACGCGCCGCCCGCTCAGCTTCAGGAAAAGTGGATACAGCGACATTGTTGACTCTATCGGTCGTGAATCTGGGCCCAGATCCGTTCGAAAACCGGGCCACGATAGCTGTCACGAAGCCCCCGATCAAGCTCACAGAAGTTCGATAAACTACCTTTTCGGTAAAGAATTCTCGGGCCACCAAAGTCGGCTATGCTGCCGGCGCCATGCCGACCGACGCCAGTTCACTGGAAGAAGCCGCCCGCGGCCTACGCGGGGCCCCCGCGTCAAAGGTGGTGTCCTGGGGCGTGACTCGCTACGGCAACAAGCTGGCGCTGGCGTCGAGCTTTTCGATCGAAGACTGTGTGGTCATCGACCTGGCGGCGCGCGCGACGCCGGACATACGCGTGTTCTCGCTCGACACCGGCCGGCTGCCTGACGAGACGTACATGACCGCCGAGCGGGTGCGCATGAAATACGGCATCAACATCGAATGGGTGTTCCCCGAACGCGCCGCCGTCGAGAACCTCATCCGGCTCAAGGGGCTGTACAGCTTCCGCGACTCGCTCGACAACCGACATGAATGTTGCGGCATCCGCAAGGTCGAGCCGCTCGGCCGCGCGCTGTCGGGGCTGGACGCGTGGATGACCGGGCTACGCAACGATCAATCGGTGACGCGCGCCGAGACGCCCGAGCTCGAGATCGACGCCGCGCACGGCGGCATCGCCAAGCTGAACCCGATCGTCCGCTGGACCGCCGCCGAAGTGCGCGCCTACGCGGACGAGCACAAGGTCCCGATTCACCCGATGCACGACCGCGGCTACCCGTCGATCGGCTGCGCCCCTTGCACGCGCGCCATCAAGCCGGACGAGCACCCGCGCGCCGGCCGGTGGTGGTGGGAGGATCCCGAAAACAAGGAGTGCGGGATCCACCTTCCGGAATCGAGCTAGCCAGCTCGCGCGCGAAGCGCGCGTTTGCGGCTACATGGTCAACCTCCTAGGGTCGCGCCGGAGCGACCCCCTGCAACACGGGGACGCCGCCCAGCGAGACGACCAGGATGCGGAGCCCGGGCGGCTCCTGCAGAAACACGAAGGCGATCGGCACCGCGCCCGCCGCGGAATTCAGGACGCCGCTCGCCTCGATCGACGACGCGCCGCCGGCGCTCTGCTGGCGCAGGCGATTGAGCGTCGTGGCGCGGGCGCCGGCCAGCAGCGCCGACGCGCGGCACGCGCGCGCGAACGCTTCGACGCTGACCGCGCTCTTGTACGGCGCGGCGAGCAGCGCGTGCGCTTCGGCGAAGCGGCCGGCGCCGACGTGCGCGACGAACTGCGACGCGACCGCGGCCGCCGACTCCAGCATCGGCGCGCCGCCGCGCTTCTGCATCCGCTCCGTATCGGCGCGCACCTCGGCGAGCTTGGTGTCGCGCGCCTTGGTTATCGAGTGATCCACAAACAGGTAGAGGCCAACCCCGAACACCACCGCAGCCAGCGCCGCGAGCCCCACGATCTGTCTCGTCTCGAGCCGTCTCACGACAGCATGGTAGCTGATTCTGATAAGGTCCGTCCGTGCGTCGCCTCCGTCGCTTGACCAGCCTATCGCTGCTCGCGATCGCCGCGTGTGCGCACAAGCCGGTGCCGCTGCCGACGGGCACAGTGGACGCGCCGCTGCCGCGCTACTGCGTTCAGGAGGAATGCGCGACGATCGTCAGCCACAACGCCGACATCGAATCGTGCGAGTGCGCATCCCGCCAGTACGACGACACGCTGGGCGCGCGCGTCGATCTGATCTTCGACGTCCCGGCGGGCGGCGGCAAGGCGCAGGTGAAAGTCGGGCGCGCCATCGGCACCCCGGAGATGCTGCGCACCTGCGTGCTCGAGCGCGCGGCCGGCTGGTCGTTCCCGCCGCCGTCTGGTGGAACGACACGCTTCCGCACCGGGATCATCTTCGCCCCCGACGACAGCGGACCCTGCCCGCCAGGACCCAACGCCGGCGTGCGCCGCGCGACCGCGCCGAAGGAACGCGTGCGCGCCGCGCTGGCCGCGCACCGCGAGGACGTCAAGGCTTGCTACCAGGACGCGATGGGGCCGGGAACCGCCGTGAAGGCGCGCGCGGTGCTGACGCTGATGTTCAACCGCAACGGCGAGGTCATCCAGGCGCAGGTCGACGAGGCGGCGCCCCGCCACGAGCAAGCCGAACGTTGCATCACCGACCGCGCCTATGAATGGCAGATGCCCCGGCCCATCCCGGCGGGTGTGGTGACGGCCAGCTACCCGTACACGCTGGGTGAGGACCCGACGGCGGGCACCGCCGCGGCGCCTGCGCCCGCGGCGCCTCGGGCGCCACAACCCTAGCTGCCCTCGCGGCGATGCCGCCTTCGCCCTCGCCGCGATGCCGCCTTCGCCCTCGCCGCGATGCCGCCTTCGCCCTCGCCGCGATGCCGCCTTCGCCGCACCTCGCGTCCGTTTCGCGCGGCTCCCACGTCCGTATCCCCCGGGCGCTTCGGGCCGCCCGAACTTTTTCCGGCGCGCAGGTTGAGGCTAGAAATTGAAACCAACCTGCGCGCCGGAAAAAAGTCATGTGCGGAGGAAGCGGTGGAATCGGACGTTGCCTTCGACCCGCACATCTCGGAAGCGAGGGTTGTTAAAGACCGGGGGCGTCGAACGGAGCGGGCGAAGGGTGCCGTCGAATGGAGTGGGCGAACGGAGCAGGCGAACGGAGCAGGCGAGAGGCCGAGTGAGGCCAAGCCGTGGCCAAGCCGTGGGCGGCTAGACGTCGCGGTCGCGGTGCTTGAACGCGCGCTTGCCGGGCCCGTAGCTGGCGGTCTGCTGGCCGTTGCCGCGCAGAAGCCAGCGGTAGGTGAGCAGCCCCTCGACGCCGACGGGACCGCGCGCGTGCAGCTTGTCGGTGCTGATGCCGACCTCGGCGCCCAGGCCGTAGCGGTAGCCATCGGCGAAGCGCGTGCTGGCGTTGTGGAAGGCGCCGGCGGCGTCGACCTCGGCCAGGAACCGCTCGGCGGCGGCGGCGTCGCGCGTGACGATCGCCTCGGTGTGCTTCGAACCGTTGGCGGCGATGTGCGCCAGCGCGTCGTCGATGCCGCCCACCTGCTTGACGGCGATGATGTTGGCGCCGAACTCGTAGCCGAAGTCGCCGTCGGTCGCGGGCTTGACCCACGGTTGCCGCGCGCGCGTCGCCGCGTCGCCGCGGACCTCGACGCCGGCCGCCTTCAGCGCCTCGGCCGCCGCGTCCAGCGCCGCGCCCGCGCCCGCGTCCCACAGCAGCGTCTCGGTCGCGTTGCACGCGGCCGGGTATGTCGTCTTGCCGTCGACGGCCAGCGCCGCCGCCATCGCCGGGTCGGCGCCCGTGTGCAGGTACAGATGACAGACGCCGGCGGCGTGACCCATGACGGGGATGTCGCTCGCATCCATGATGTGGCGGACGAACTCCGACGATCCGCGCGCGACGATGACCTCGACGATGCCGTGCAGGCCCAGCACCGCGGCGACGTCCTCGCGCCCCTCGAGCAACACGGCAGCGCGCCGGTCGATGCCGGCCGCCTCCAGCACCTTGTGGATGACGGCGGCCAGCGCGCGGTTGGTGCCCAGCGCCTCACGCCCGCCCTTGAGCAGGACGGCGTTGCCGCTCTTCCACGCCAGGCCGACGATCTGCACCAGCGCGTCCGGGCGCGATTCGAACACGACGCCCAGCAACCCCAGCGGCGCGCTCACGCGTTCCAGCACCAGGCCGTCGTCCAGCTCGCGGCGCAGCGTCGCGCGCCCGACCAGGTCGGGCATCGCGGCGAGCTGGTCCAGCCCATCGCACACGCCGTCCAGCTTGCCCGCGTCCAGCCCCAGGCGCTTGACCAGCGGCGTCGCGACGTTCTCCGCCTTGGCGCGCTCGAGATCGGCGGCGTTGGCGGCCGCCAGCTCGGCGCGCACACCCGGCTCGCGCAGCGCGGCGGCCAGCGCGCGCAGCAGCGCCGAGCGCCCGTCGGCGCCCAACCGCGCCAGCTTCCCCCCGGCTGCCTTCGCGGCGAGCGCGGTCGCCCGCATCGCGTCCGCTGCCGCCGATTTCGTCGCTGCTGCGTCGGTGCTGCTCGTCGTCATCAAACGGCTCCCATGACCAGGTTGTCGCGCGTGATCAGGGCGTCGTAGCCCCGCCAGCCAAGGATGGCATCGATGTCGTCGCTGTGCCGCCCGGCCAGCTTCCGGCACGCGTCGGCGGCGTAGTTGACCAGGCCGCGGCCGTGCACGCGCCCGCTGCCGTCGCGGATCTCGACGACGTCGCCCTTGTCGAAGGTCCCCTCGACGCCGACGACGCCGATGGGCAGCAGCGACGCCTTCTCGCCGGCCAGCGCGCGCAGCGCGCCGTCGTTGACCACCAGCGCGCCCTGGTGCCGCGCGCCCACGGCGATGTGGCGGATGCGCGCCGTGCGGCGCTCGCCGACCGCGATCAACGTGCCGACGTCGTCGCCCGCCAGCGCGCGCTCGACGACGCGCGCCTCGCCGCCGCCCGCGATCAGCACCGCCGTCCCTTCGGACGACGCCAGCCGCGCCGCCTCCAGCTTGCTCGCCATGCCGCCGGTTCCGCCCGCGGAGCCGCCGTCGGCGCGCGCCAGCGCCGCGTCGTCGACGCCCGCCAGCTCGGAGATCAGCGCCGCCGCGGGATCGATGCGCGGGTTGGCGGTGTAGAGGCCGCCGACGTTGGTCAGCAGCACCAGCAGATCCGCGTCCAGGCTGACCGCGACACGCGCCGACAGCCCGTCGTTGTCGCCGAACGCGGCGGGCGCGGTGACGGCGGCGCCGGCCTGTACCCGGCGATGTTCGACCAGCTCCTGCACGCTGACGCTGTCGTTTTCGTTGAGCACCGGGATGACGCCCAGCTCCAGCAGCCGCATCAGCGTCGTGCGCAGGCACAGCGCGCGATCGCGATCGGCCAGATCCTCCTGCGTCAGCAGCACCTGCGCCGCGACGACGTCGAACTGGGCGAACGCGTCCGTGTACAGGCTCATGAGGTGGCCCTGGCCGACCGCCGCGCACGCCTGCCGCATGCCGAGCGAGCGCGGGCGGTCCTTCAACCCCAGCACGCGCATCCCCATGCCGACCGCGCCGCTCGACACCAGCACGATCTCGCGCCCCGCGTGCCGCAGCCGCGCCAGCCCCTCGACGATCTCCATGATCCGTCCGAGCGCCAGCTCCACGCCGTCGTGCGTGACGACGTGGGTGCCGACCTTCACCACGATGCGGTGCGCGTCGGCCAGGTGTTTGCGTGCTTCGGAGGTGCCCATGTGAGTCGTCACGACGTCAAGCCGGCAAATTTACCGTCCGGCGTAGGGTTTGTGCCATATTTCCGCCGGCATGCTCGCCAAGAACCAGACGCTGACGGTGCTCGGCTGCGGCACGATGGGTGAGGCCATCGTGCGCGGGATCCTGCGTTCGGGGCGCGTGGAGCCGGGGCAGATCCTGGCGACCGACCGGCGCGCCGAGGTGCTCAAGGCGCTGCGCGACAAACACGGCATTCGTACCACCAGCGACAACCGCGAAGCGTCCAAGGCGGGCGACGTCGTGGTCGTCTGCGTCAAGCCGCACGAGGTCGGGCCGCTGCTGGGCGCGCCGGACATGGCGGCGCTGCTGGCGGGCAAGCTGGTGATCAGCATCGCCGCCGGCGTCCGGCTGGAGCAGCTCGCGGGCTGGCTGCCGAAGAGCGCGGTCGTGCGCGCGATGCCCAACACGCCGTGCCTGATCGGCGAAGGCATGACGGTGATCGCGCGCGGCGCCGCCGTCACCGACGACCAGGCCAAGGTGGCGCTGGAGATCTTCGGCTGCGTCGGCGGCTGCCTGGAGGCGGAGGACAAGGTGATGGACGCGGTGACCAGCCTCAACGGCAGCGGGCCCGCGTTCGCGTACATCATGATGGAAGCGCTGTGCGACGGGGGCGTGCGCATGGGGCTGCGCCGCGACACCGCGATGCAGATCGCGGCGCAGATGGTCCAGGGCGCGGCGCGCATGGTGCTGCAGACCGGCATGCACCCGGCGGCGCTGAAAGATCAGGTGACGACGCCGGCGGGCAGCACGATCGCCGGCCTGCTGATCCTGGAAGATGGCCGCATCCGGTCGGTGATCGCGCGCGCGGTCGAAGAAGCCGCGCACGTCGCCAGCAAGCTCGGTCAGAGCTAACCTTCGCCCGTGCTCGATTTTAGCGCGCTGCTGACGACGGAGGGGCTGATCAGCCTGGCCAGCCTCTCGGTCATGGAGATCGTTCTCGGCATCGACAACATCCTGCTGGTCGCGATCCTGTCGGCCAAGGTGGAGGAGTCGAAGCGAACGCGGGTCCGCCGCGTGGGCATCGGCCTGGCGCTGGTGATGCGCATCGGCCTGCTGTTCGGGCTGTCGTGGCTGATGGGGCTGACCAAGCCGCTGTTCAGCCTGCCGCTGTTCGACGATCCGCTGTCGGGCCGCGACCTGGTGCTGCTGCTCGGCGGCCTGTTCCTGATCTACAAGGCGACGTACGAGCTCTACGATCGGATCGAACGCTCGCCCGAGGGACCGACCGGCCACGAGGCCAGCGACAAGGCGGGCAGCGCGGGCTTCGCGTCGACGCTGGTGCAGATCCTGCTGCTCGACCTGGTGTTCTCGCTCGACTCCGTGATCACCGCGGTCGGCATGGCGCGGGCGATCTCGGTGATGATGGCGGCGATGGTGATCGCGGTGACCGTGATGTTGATCTTCGCGAACGTGGTCGCCGACTTCGTCACCCGCCACCCCAGCATGAAGGTGCTGGCGCTGTCGTTCCTGCTGCTCATCGGCGTGCTGCTGACTGCCGACGCGTTCGGCCAGCACGTCAACCGCGGCTACATCTACTTCGCGATGGCGTTTTCGCTGGTCGTGGAGCTACTGAACCTGCGCCTGCGCAAGAAATCGGCACGCACCCGCGCAATTTGATCGACGCGGGGGGACGTGGTACCGGCGTACCATGAAGTCGATCTCTGCGTCGTCGCTGTTGCTCGCGCTGGTCGCGTTGCTGTTGGCCGGCAGCGCGCACGCGCAGGACTCGGACGACAGCGCGCCGTTCGCCAACAACAAGACGTCGCCGGCGCCGTTCGCGGTCGCGCCGTCGAGCGGCTTCGGCGCCATCGGCCAGTGGGTGCTGACGATGCGGACGACGCAGGACAACGGCTTCGTCTTCTTCCACAAGGGGAGCGGCGACGGCAACTGGGAGTTGGCTCTGCACCCGACCCTCGACTACTTCATCACCGGCCGGTTCTCCGTCGGCGGCACGGTGGGCATCGCTTATTCGCCCGCCAATGCGGGATCGACGTGGCTGGACATCGGCGCGCGCGGCGGCTTCAACCTCAACATCACCGACCACATCGGCTGGTGGCCCAACGTCGGCATCTCCGCGCGCCACCAAAACGTCGACCACACCTCGTCGACGTCGACGTCGCTGAACATCTTCGCGCCCTTCCTCTATCACCTGGTCCCACACCTGTTCGCCGGCTTGGGCCCGTCGTTCGCGTTTCAGCTCTCCGGTGGTGACGGCAGCAGCTACGGCCTCGACTTCGTGCTCGGCGGCTGGTTGTAGCGACGCGCTGATTCCCCAAGATAATTTGATCCCGCAGGGGGATCATGGTTCCCTCACCCAATGATGAGGCTCTCTTTGTCCCACATCGTGAAGAGGGTCGCGTTGGCCCTGACCGTTGTTGGCCTGCTCGCCGCGCTGCCGAGCCCGGCATCAGCGCAAGATCCAGCGCCAGCACCCATGCCGGCGGGTTCGCTGGGCCAGGGCTTCGGCGAGGCAGGGCAGTTCGTCATAACCAGCGAGGCGAACGTGTTGTTCAACAAGGTGAACAACCAGGGCTGGTCTTTCCTGTTCGCCCCCGGGCTCGACTATTTCATCGCTCCGTCTGTCACCGTGGGCGGGTCCGTCGCCTTGCGCATCGACGAGACAGACACGAAATATTACGCCGTCGGCCTGCGCGCCGGATACAACCTCAATTTCACCGAACATGTGAGCTTCTGGGGCCGAGTCGGCTTCTCTTTCGATCAGCTCAGCACCCCCGCCGGCTCGGACTCCGCGACGTTCATCTCGGTGCTCGCGCCGATCGCCTACCACATCGTGCCGCACGCGTTCATCGGCGCCGGGCCGTTCTACAACCTCAACCTCAGCGGCGACGTCTCGAACAGCTACGGGCTCACCACCCTCGTTGGCATCTGGTGGTAGTCGGCGCGTAGCCGCGCGGCGAGCCCCGAGGCGCGCGCCGCGACGTCGGCGTTGCGCACCGCCAGCGCCAGCGCCTTGCGCGTGCCGACCAGCACCACCAGCCGCTTGCCACGCGTGATCGCGGTGTAGAGCAGGTTGCGCTGCAGCATCACGTAGTGCTGCGTGTGCACCGGCACGACGACCGCCGCGTACTCGGAGCCCTGCGACTTGTGCACGGTCGCCGCGTACGCGAGCGCCAGCGTGTCGAGCTCGTCGATGCCGTATTCGATCGTGCGGTCGTCGAAGCGGACGTGCAAGCGCGTCGCCGTCGGCGTCGATGCTGTCGATGACGCCGCTGTCGCCGTTCCACACCTCCTTGTCGTAGTCGTTGCGGATCTGCATCACCTTGTCGCCGACGCGCAGACTGCGCGCGCCGCGCTCGACGCCCTGCGCGCCCGTGGTCAGCGCCGCCTGCAGCAGCTGATTGAGGTTACCGGCGCCCAGCTCCCCGCGGTGCATCGGTGACAGCACCTGGATGTCGTGCGGCTGCAGGCCGTATTTCTTGGGCAGCCGCGTGGTGACCAGATCGCGGATCAGCTCCGCCGCACCCGCCGGATCGTCGTGCTCCAGGAAGAAGAAGTCGCGCTCCGCGCCGCCGCCGAGATCGGGCATGTCGCCGTCGTGGATGCGGTGCGCGTTGACGACGATCATGCTCTGGGCCGCCTGGCGGAAGATCTCGGTCAGGCGCACGACGGGCACCGCGCCGCTGGCGATGACGTCGCCGAGCACCGTCCCCGGCCCCACCGACGGCAGCTGATCGACGTCGCCGACCAGCACCAGCCGCGCCGCCGGCGGCAGCGCCGCCACCAGATCGGCGGCCAGGCGCACGTCCAGCATCGACGCCTCGTCGACGATCAACACGTCGTGCTCCAGCGGCCGGGCCGCGTTGCGCGCGAAGCTCGCCTCCGCCGGGCGCCATTCCAGCATGCGGTGCAACGTCGACGCGGACGCGCCGGTCGCGTCGGACAGGCGCTTGGCGGCGCGCCCCGTCGGCGCCGCCAGCGCGACCCGGACGCCCTTCTTCTCCAGGATCGACACGATGCCGCGCACGATCGTCGTCTTGCCGACGCCCGGGCCGCCGGTGATCACCGCGACCTTCGCCGACAGCGCCGTGCTGACGGCCTCGACCTGCTGGCGCGCCAGCGCGATACCCGCCTCGCGCTCGTACCAGGCGATCGCGCGCTCGCGATCCGAAATCCAGTCTGGGGCGCGGGCATCGCCAGCAGCTTGCGCAGCCCGGCGGCCAGGGCGCACTCGGCCCGGTACAGGCCCGCTTCATAGACGGCGGGCGCGCGCGCGTCCTCGACCACGGACGCGTCGATGGCGCAATCGCCGGTGCGCGCCAGCCGGTCGATCGCCTGGTCGACGCTGTCTTCGGGCAGGTCCAGCAGCGCGGCCGCCGCCTGCACCAGCCGCGGCCGCGGTACGAACACATGGCCGTTGCCCCCCTGCTCGTCCAGCACGTGGCGCACGCCCGCCTCGGCGCGCGCGGGCGCGTCGCGCGCCACGCCCAGCGCCGCCGCCAGCTTGTCCGCCGACAGGAATCCGATCCCCCACACGTCGAACGCCAGGCGGTACGGGTTCTCGCGCACGCGCGCGATCGCGGCGGCGCCGTAGCGCTTGTAGATGCGCGCCGCGAACGCGGGCGACACGCCGTAGCCCTGCAGGAACACCATCACCTTGCGCACCTCACGCTGCGCGCTCCACGCCTGGCGGATGGCGCGCGCGCGCGACGGGCCGATGCCGGGGACCTCGCTGATGCGCGCCGGATCGCTGTCCAGGATCTCCAGCGTCTCGATGCCGAAGCGGTCGACGATGCGCGACGCGAACTCGGGACCGATGCCCTTGATCAACCCCGAGCCGAGATAGCGGCGCAGGCCGTCGATCGTCTGCGGCGCGACCTCCGTGTAGCGCTCGACGCGGAACTGCTCGCCGAACCGCGGCGTCGTCTCGAACCGCCCGCTGACGCGCAACACGGCGCCCGCCGGGATGCCGACCAGGCTGCCGACGACGGTGACGACGGCGCCGCCTTTGTCCACCTTGAGCCGCGCGACAGTGAATGCGCCGTCGCCGCCCGAATACACGACGCGCTCGACGGTCCCTTCGATCGTGGTGTCGGCCTGCAGCTTTTCGCCTTTTCGGGGCGCGCGCGGCCGGTCGAACAGATCCACGCCGGCATTTTACGCTGGAGAGCGCCGCCCGTACGCGCGCAACGCGACGAGTCGCATGACGCGTCAGCCTCGCTTGCGCGCGGCGACGAGAGAAGTAGCCGAAGCTCCGCCGCATCAGGCCGACGATGGGCGCCAGCGCGCTGGCGAGCACGTGGCCCCAGCGGACGCGCCCGATGGTCAGGTCGCGCCGCATCAGGTAGCGCGCCAGCACGCGCGTGGTGACGAACGGGATATGCAGCACCGACGGGCCGAGGCGCATCGACACCTCCTCGACCTCGATGTCGTCGAAGCCGTGGTCAGTCAGCACGCGGCGAAAGTCGTCGATGCGGGCGAATCCCGGGACTGCCCAGTTACGCGCCAGCGCGTCGATCGCCCACGCCCCGAATCCCCCGCGGCGCGCCGGGCGCTTGAGGAAACCGTCGGCGACCACCAGCCGGCCGCCCGGCGCCAGCAGCCGCGCCGCCTCGCGCACGAAGCCGACCTTGTCCGGGCCGGGCGCGTGGCAGGCGCTCTCGATCGCCATCGCGCCGTCGAACGTACCCGCCGGTAGCCGGGTCACCGTGTAGTCGGCGGCGTGGAACGCCGCGCGCGCCGCGACACCGTGACGGCCGGCGGCCGCGCGCGCGAGCGCGACCTGCTCGGGCAGCAGCGTGACGCCGTCCAGGCGCAGCGCCGGCCGCGCCCGCAACACGACCGCGGCCGGTCCACCCGCGCCGCAGCCCAGATCGGCGAGCCGCGCCAGCCGGTGGCCGCCGCGCTCCAGCCGCGCCAGCACCTGCAGCGTCATCTCGTCGATCATCCGCTCGCGATCGAACGGCGACAGGCCCAGGCGCCAGTAGCCGAAGTGCATGTTCAGGTTCGGGCTCCAGGCGCGATAGTCCTGCGTCGTCTCGCGGTAGTAGTTGACGACGCTCGGAGGCAGCGGCTCGCGGTCTGGGACGGCGGGAACGACGGCGGTGTGAGCATCCATGCCCGTCCATACAGAAACGGGCGGCCGAGGTTGCGGGGACCGCGACTTAGTCAGCGCGTCAGAACAACCAGGCGCCGCGGGCCATCAGCGACGCCGCGAACGGGATCAGCACCACCAGCACGACCTCGACGTCGTTCAGCCGCACCAGCCGGCCGATCGACGCGTCGGCCCACGGCGTGGCGCCGCGGCCGCGCGCCGCCCGCCACTTGATGAACGTCACCATCGGCGTGATCTCGAGCGCGAACACCGCCAGGAACAGCGCCATCTTCACGTAAAAGAAGCCGTTGTTGATGTAAAACGCGGTCGCCTTCTCCAGGCCGGCGAACGCCCGCAGCAAGCCGGTTACCAGCCAGAGCGCCGCCGCCAGCCCCCACAGCGAGTCGGCGTGAAACAGCGGCGTCAGCTGCGCGGCGTCGCTTGGCGCCCGGCGCAGGGCTCGCAGACGGAAGCCGCGCGCGACGACCGCCCCCAGCCCGATGCCGAGTGCCAGGTAGTGAAGTGCAGCGACGACCGCCCGCGCGAGCATGCCGTCGCCGATTGTGGCGTCGACCGGCCCTACTTGCCAGATCCCTTGTGCGCCTTGTCGTGCCCCGCCTTCCACTCGGTAATGGTCACGTAGTCGTCGCCGTCGGTGTCGATCTTGTCGAACTTGGCTTCGGCAGCGTCCTCGAACTCATCTTCAGTAACCGAGCCGTCATTATTGACGTCGATCTTCTTGATCTCCGCGGAGGACGTGTACCGGGCGGGCCAGCCGCCCTTGTCCGTCTTGTTCGGGTGCACGCGCGCCTTGTAGTTGTCCATTTCCATGACGGTCACGCGCCCGTCGCGGTTGACGTCAATCTCCACGAACTTCCGATCCGAGACAGCCTCGAACTCGTCTTCGGAGATCTTGCCGTCGCCATTCGTGTCCATCCCTTTGAACTTCGCATCGGCGTCGCCACCGGCCAGCGCGACCGCGGGCGCCCCGAGGCCCAGCAGTGCCGCAAGTCCTATCCCGCTCAGCTTCAGCCACGGATTTGTCATCGCGTCCCCCTTTCACCACCGTAGTTGGGGCCGCCCCCGACAACCGCCAAGCGGGGCCGCGACCGCGCTGACCTCGCGCCGGCGAGCGCGACCGGGGTGCGGTCCAGGTGGAAGGTCGCCCACTACCACATGAAAACGCCGCGGCGCGTGTTAACGTTCCCCGCTCATGGCGTCGAAGAAGCCGCCGCCTCTGCCTCCTGATGCTCGGCGGCCGAAGCGCGTGCCGCATCCGCCACCTCGACCGCCGGCGGCGCCGCCTCCCGTCGAGGCGGAAGCCGAGCCCGACACCGATCCCGATAACCCGCCCCCGGCGCCAGCGCACCACGACACGCTCACGCCCCCGCCCATGCTGGCCGCGCCGTGGGCCGAGCCCCCGCGCGCCGACGGCCAAGGAGGCGATGTCGAGGTGGTCAACCGCTCCGACGGCGGCTTCTTCTACTGGCTGCTGCGCTTCTATGCCTTCGGCCTGCTGTGCGGGCTGGGCGCGCTGTTCATGACGGCGATCGGGACGTACATCTATTTCGCCGCGACGCTGCCCGCGCTGCCCGACATCGCCACATATCACGACGTCGCCGCGACGACGACCGTGATGCGCGCCGCCGACGGCACGCCGCTGGCGGAGCTGGCGAGCGAACGCCGCGAGATCCTGTCGTTCGACCGCTTTCCGCCGCCGCTGGTGCAGGCGTTCCTGGCGGCCGAGGATCGCCGGTTCTACGACCACCAGGGGCTCGACTACCGCGGCATCGTGCGCGCGCTCAGCGCCAACCTGCGCGCCGGCGTCGTCGCGCAGGGGGGGTCGACGATCACCCAGCAGGTGGCGAAGTCGTTCCTGTCGTCGGAGCGGACGATCCAGCGAAAGATTCGCGAGGCGATCGTGGCGCGCCGGATGGAGACGCGGTTTTCGAAGCGCGACATCCTGACGCTGTACCTCAACCAGATCTTCCTCGGCCACGGCTCCTACGGCGTCGCCGCGGCCGCCCGCCGCTACTTCGACAAGGCCGTCGGCGATCTGGACCTGGGCGAGATGGCGATGATCGCCGGCCTGGCGCGCGCCCCGTCGCGGTTCTCGCCGCTGACCAACCTGGAGGCGGCGCGCGCGCGCCGCGACCAGGTGCTGGCGGCGATGATCGCAGCCGGCTACCTGACCGACGACGAGGCCAACCGCTGGCGCGCCCGCCCCGTCGTCGTGCGCCAGCGCCCGGACTTCTTCCGCATGACGTCGCCGTATTTCACCGAGCACGTCCGCCGCGACGTCGCGCGCCGTTACGGCGACAAGAAGCTGCTCGAAGGCGGCCTGGACATCGAGACCGCCGTCGTGCCGTGGATCGACGCCGCCGCCCAGGAGAACGTCGACTTCTCGCTGCGCAAGCTGGACAAGCGGCAGGGGTGGCGCGGGCCGGTCGCGCGCCTCGCCGGCGCCGCCGCCGACGAGTTCCGGCGCCGCATCGGCGAGCGCTACGGCGCCGATCCTCCCGCCGAGGGGCGGCTTTACCTGGGGCTGGTCGAGTCGACGACGGCCGCGGGCGCCGCGCGCGTACGCGTGGGCAAGGGGATCTACACCATCCCGTCGGCCGCGATGACGTGGGCGGTGCCGTACAGCACCAGGGACGCGACCAACGGCAAGCAGCTGGAATCGACGGTCGGCGTGCTGCGCGCGGGCGACGTCATCTGGGTGAAGAACGCGCACCAGTCTCGCCGGCGCCGGTACGCCGACTGGGTGTACGACGCCAAGAGCGAGGTGCAGTGGCTGCCCGCCTACGACGAGAACGCGCCCGCGAAAGCTGGCGCGCCGCGCAGACCGGCCGCGGGCAAGCCGGTCGAGCTGCTGCTGGAGCAGACGCCGCGCGTGCAGGGGACGATCTTCAGCTACGACCACGACACCGGCTACGTCGTCGCGATGGTCGGCGGCGAAGACTACGACCGCTCCGAGTTCAACCGCGTGTCGCAGGCATGCCGCCAGCCGGGCTCGGTGTACAAGCCGATGTACTACTCGCTGGCGATCGACAAGGGCTACGGCTTCACGTCGCTGCTCAACGACGTGCCGCGCGCCGAGGTCGATCCGATCACGGGCGAGGTGTGGACGCCGACCAACCTCAACAACACCGTCGAATACCAGGTGTCGCTGGAATACGCGCTGATCTGGTCGAAGAACGTGCCGTCGGTGCAGCTGTTCAAGCTGGTCGGCGGCAAAGAAGTCGAGAAGTGGGCGCGCCGCCTGGGCATATCGACGCCCATCATCCCCGACCAGGCGCTGGCGCTGGGAGCGTCGTGCACGCGCGTCGACGAGCTGACGCGTGCGTTCTCGGCGTTCGCCAAGAACGGCGTCATCGTCGATCCGGTCTACATCCGCCGCATCCGCGATCGTAACGGCCTCGTCGTCGAGGACCACACCGCGCCCGGCGATCCGTTCGGCAAGCCATCGGAGCGGCTGGACCGACTGGTGGCGCTGGCGAGCGTGCGCACCGAGCCGGTCATCTCGCCGCGCACCGCGCACCTGACGTCGATCCTGCTGCGCCACGTGGTGACGCGCGGCCACGCGCCTTCGATCCGCAGCGCGGGCCTGTACGCCGCCGGCAAGACCGGCACGTCGAGCGCGACGATGGACACGTGGTTCATCGGCTACACGTCGCGCTGGATGACGTCGACGTGGATCGGCGACGACCTGCGCGAACGCCCGCTGGGCCTGAAGGACGCTGCGTTCATGCTGACCGTGCCGATGTTCGCGCGCTTCATCACCGAGGTCGCCGCCAACCAGCCGCTGCGGGACGTCCCGTGGCAGCGCCCGCCCGGCGTCCGCGCCGACGACACCGGCGGCAAGCTCCGCACGACGATGGAAGAGGTCGCGTCCGACGGCGTACCGCCCGGGCGCAAACCGCCGCGCCCGCCCCGCCCCGCGCCGCAGTAGTAGAAGTTAACGCGCGGGCACGCCGCCGCCGAACCGCCACGCCAGCAGGCTCTGGGCGACCGCCAGGATGCGCAGCGCCTCGTCGTGCGTCACCCCCAGGTGGACACGCACGCGGCTGCCGTCGCGTTCCAGCTTCGCCTTCGCGATGATCCCCGAGAACCCGCCGCCCATGACGTAGGGATTCGTGCGCAGCTTGCGCTGCAGCGTCGGCCAATACGCCTCCCAGTGGCGCGCCGGCTCTTCGGTCTTGAACTCGCCGACGACGTCCAGGAACGGCCCGTCGGCGATGCCGATGACCGCGTTCAGCGACGCGGGCACCTCCATGCCGTAGAAGACCGGCGGCTCGCCCGGCGCGGGCGCGCGCGACTTCAACATGTCGACCACGTTGACCATCACGGCGCCGTCGGGCGGCATCAGCCCCTCCTCGGCGTCGAGACGGGCCAGCAGGCTCCCCCACGCCGGCTTCACCGTCTCCGCCGCCGGCTCCGCTGCGACGCCGCCGTCGGGCTCCGCGCCCGCCGCCCCCTGGGCCGGCTTCGCCGCCGGCGCCAGCAGCAGCTTCACGTAGACCGGCGACGTGACGACCGCCAGGCGCGGTGTCGCCAGCAGGATGAGGCGATCGTCGCGGCCTTCCGGGTCGCCGCCCGCGCGCGGTCGTCGCTCCGCGATCGGCCGGCCCCCCCGCGTGCGCCAGGACAACGCGTGATCGCTCGCCTTGGCGCCCTGGTTCAGCACCGAACGCAGCTTCGCCTCGTCCATGTGGTGGCGCGCCGCGACGAACGTGGCCGACGGATCCAGCGGGTTGGGCGTCGCGACCAGCAGCGCGTCGAAGTCGTTGAACAGGTTGGTCCCGGCGCCGCCCAGCAGAGCGCGCCGGTCCGGCAGCCGCATCAGCAGCTCGTCGACGGGCGCCGCGTAGTCCGTGCCGCGCAACCGATCCAGCCGCATCAGCACCGTCAGCCGAGAGCCGGCGGGGCCGTAGGCGCCGAGATCGCTGGTCGGCGCGGGCCCGGTGTCGGTTTCGGTCTCGGGCGACTCGTTGGTCCGCTCGTCTTTGCCGGCGCGCGACGCCAGCGTCCCGGCCTCGGCGGGCGCCTGCACGCCGCGGCTGCGGCTGCGGGCCCGCGCCTCCGCTCGCTCGCGCTCGCCGTTGTCGGGACGTCCGAGCGGCAGGTCCGTGATGTCGTCGAGGCGCACGCGAGAGACCTCGACCTCGACGGGCAGAGAGAAGCCGCTGCCGCCCAGCACCAGGGCCAGCGCGACCATGCCGAGGTGCGCCACAAGTGAAGCGACGACTCCGATGCTGGCGCGAAGCAGCATGGCCACAACGTAGAGCGTACCGCATTCCCACGCCCCAGCCTCGATTCCCGACGCGGACGCGCGGCGCGAAATCCCCCCAAAATTCTGGGGTTTGCTAGTCTTCCAGCGTCATGCGCATGGCGTCATGTGCGTCCCGGCATGACCCAATCCGACGCAGCTACGGCGGAGCGAAACGTGCTTCGATGACGGCGGCAGGAGGTGCGACACCAATGGTCAGCAGTGCCCCCTCGCGCGGCCATTCCTGGACTATCTCCGTGAGCGCCACCGACAGGAACGCGCCTGCGACGCGCGCCGCGGAAACGGTGCTGGATGTCGCGTCCGCGGCTATGAGCCGGCCGCCTGGCACCAGGCAGGGGACCAGCGCCGCCAGCCAGCGCGCTGCGTCGGGCGCGTTCAGGCCCGACACGTTTTCGACCACCAGCGCGCGCAGCGCGCCCCGGCGCAGCGGCAGGTCGGCCCCCGCCAGCGCGACGTCGAGCGCGCGGTTTTGCTTGTGCGCCCGCTTGCGCGTGCGCAGCGCGACCGGCCGCGCCTCCGATTCGACGAGCACGAGCGTGCGCCCCGCGTTCGCCACGGCGTCGCCCAGCCACGGCGGGCCGAGCACCACCAAGGGCGAGCGCCCCTCGGTCCAACGCAGCACCGCGGTCAGCGTCTGTGCGCTGCCGAGCGCCCCGGATAGCAACGGACCACGAACACCCATCGTACGGGGCGCGAACCTATCACGACACGCGTCGGAACTCGGCGAGCTTCGCTCGACGGGTTCCATCGCGGGAGGTCCGGAACCCTTCCAGGGTTCCGGGGTCAATCGCGCGTCGGAACTCGGCGAGCTTTGCTCGACGAGTTCCATCGCGGGAGGTCCGGAACCCTTCCAGGGTTCCGGGGTCGATCGACCAGCGATGGAAGGTCGTGCATGACGTTCTGCGTGCGCCTCGGCCGGGATGCGCCGGCTGATCGCATCGGCGGCAAGGCGCGTTCCCTGGTGCGACTGGCCACGGCCGGGCTATCCGTCCCGCCCGCGATCGTCGTGACGACGGATCTGCTGCCGACGTTGCGGGCGGGCGCCCCGCCGCTGCCGGCGTCGCTGGCCGCGCCCGGCGCCCTGGCGACGGTGGAGAGCGCGGCGCGGGCCATCGCGACCGCGCCCTGGCCGGCTGGGTTCGCGGAGACGCTGGCGCGCGAGATCGACACGCTGGTGCCCGAGCCGGGGGCGCGCTACGCGGTGCGCTCGTCCGCCACGATCGAGGACGAGAGCAACGTGCTGGCCGCCGGCCTGTTCCTGTCGCGGGTCAACACCGCGCGGGTCGAAGTGCTGGAAGCGGTCCGCGCCGTGCTCGGCTCGGCGTTTTCGCCCGCGGTCGTCGCGTACCTGGCGCAACACGGTCTGCGCGCGGACGCGCTCGGGTTCGCGGTGCTCATCCACGGATTCGTCGACGGTGACGCCGCGGGGGTCGCCGCGTACGACCCCGCCGCGCCCGACCTGCTGACCATCGAGGTGCAGAGCGGCAACCCGTCGGCGATCGACGGGCGCCCGCGCGCACGTATCACCGAAGCGGCGCGTACGCTGGCGGCGAGCCACGGCCCCGTCGAGATCGAATGGGTGTCGGCCGGCGGCGAGGTCACGTTCCTGCAGATGCGGCCGTTCCAGTCGCCCAACGCTGCCGCTGCCGGCGGGGAAGGCGCGCAGCGCGCGGCGAAGCGGCAGGCCGACGCGCACGACGCCGCCCAGCTGGCGGCCGCCGACGACTGGCACTGGGACGCCGCCCACAACCCGGTGCCGCTATCGCCGGCGCAGGCGGGACTGGTGGCGCTGGTCGACGAGCAATGCAAGATCGGCCTGCGCCAGCGCGTCGTGGGCGGGTATCTGTTCTACGCGACCGATCCGACGTCCGAGACGACGCCCATCGGAGTCGCCGATGCGCTGCGCGGCCTGTGGGAAGCGGCCCGCGAGCGGCTGGCGCGACCGACGCCGACGCTGGAGCAGGCGCTGGAGACGTTCGTCGCCATCTATCAGCCGCTGTTCGGCGTCGTGCAGCCGAATGCACGCACGGCGCGCGGTGTGCTCGCGGCGTTCCTCCGCCGCAGCGGCTTCGATCCCGGCCCGTTGTTGCCCAAGCTGCTGTCCGGAGTTCCGTCGGCGGCGACCGAGCGGGCACGGTGCGCGCGCGAGCTGGCGGCGGCCGTCGATCCGAAGGCGCGCGCGCTGGCGCTGCAGTCCTACCTGGAGGAATTCGGCGACGAGGCGCCGCACTGGGACGTCGCGGCGCCGACGTGGCGCGAGCGTCCGAACGCGCTCGAGCGCTTGCTCCGCGGCGCCAACATCGGCGCACCCGTCGACGAACAGTCGTGGCGCGAGGCGGCCGAGGCGGTGCGCGCGCGGCTGCCCGAAGACGCGCACGAACAGTGGGAGGTCAAGCTGTCGGCGGCCCGCCGCGCCGCCGCCGTCGCCGAAGACGACGACGCGCTGTACGCCCAGCTGCAGGCGCACGTGCGGCGCGCCCTGCTCCGCGAAGGCGAGCGGCTGTGGAAACGCGGCGTGCTCACCGAGGCCGCCGAAGTGTTCTGGCTGCCGCTCGACCTCGTCCGCAAGGACGCGCGCGGCGACATCGAGATCGGCTACGAGCAGGCCGCGATGCTGCTGACCGCGGCGCGCGCCACCGACGCCGAGGAGCGCGCCAACCCGCCGCCGCTCGGCGCCGCCGACACGCTGGACGTGGGCGCCGACGTCGTGCGCGGGCGCCCCGGCGCCAGCGGCGCGCGCATCGGGCCGGTGCGGATCTATCGCGGCGATCGCGACCACGAACACGACCACGACTCCAGCCACGTGCTGGTCGCGCGCACGCTGCTGCCGACCGAGCTGCCGCTGCTGTCGCCGGCGGCGATCGTCGTCGAGACCGGCGGCGTCCTCGACCACGTCGCCGCGCAGGCGCGCGAGCGCGGCATCCCGACCGTCGTCGGCGCCGTCGGCGCCTGCCGCGTGTTACGCGACGGCGATCAGGTGCTGGTCGACGGCGGCGCGGGCCTCGTCGTCCGCCTCAGCTAGCCCCCAAGACGAGCCGGCTAACGCTCTTCGGTCTCGTTCTCGTCGGACAGGTATTCGAGGATCACTTCGTCGAGGCTCTTGTCGTCGGCGAGGCCGGCGGCGAAAGCGTCCAGGGAGGCCGAAGGGCTCGGCGGATCCCAGGGCATCTGACCTCGTGGCTGGACGAGACGCGCGGCGGCTCGGCCGCGGCGACGATCGGGGGCGCCGACGACGCCCGCGACGGCCCGGGCGTCTCCCACGGCATGCGGATGTCGCGCGACGAAGCCAGCGGCTGCGGCGACGACTCGGGAACCGGCGGGCGCGCGGCGGCCGCCTTTTCCCCGCCGCGAGCGTGCCGTCGTTCCCGGCGATGGGCGCCGCCACGCCACGACCGCGCACCGCAGCGGGTGGCGCACGTTCCGCCGCCCCGGGCGTGCCGTTCACCTGCGGCGCGCCGCCACCGACGTTGATGACAACGTTGCGCCGGACCACGACGCCGTCGGCGGAGCTCGACAAGACGACGGGCGGCCGCTTCACGGCGCCGGGCTTGACGATCACCACGGGCTTCGGCGTCGCCTGCGGCGCGGCGGCGCGCACCGCCGGGGCGGGCGTCGCCGCGGCCGCCGCGGCCACCGCCGCCGGCATCTCGGGCTGCGCCTGCGCGACCGCGGCCTCGACGACCTCGGGCGGGCTGACCGGCGGCAGGACCATCGCAGGCTCGCCGCGCGCGGCGAAGAACGCGTTGATGCGCGGATCGTGCTCGCCGCGCGTCAGCTCCCTGATCATCGATTTGTGCAGCTGCTGCATCAGCGCGCGGACCGCGTCTTCGGGCGCGCTCGGGTCATACTCCTGCTTCTTCGACGACAGGATCGTCCCCTCGAAGAACAGGTGCGTCTTCAGCCGCGCGTACCCCTGACCCGAATCCTCCGTCTGCACGTGGAAGATCCGCCCGCCGTGACGGAGGTTGTGGTTGTAGCCGAGTACCGGGCTAAGGCGAGCGCGTTGGGCCATGGGACGAGGCATGTGAATTATATCGCCGAACCTCTGCACTTCGTTGAGGATCCCTGACTCGGGGCGCTCCCCGGGCGGTTTTGGCGCGCTTGCCTACAGCGGGTTACACTTCGCCCTCCCGAAAATCATGGCGCGACAAGCGAAAATCGACCGCAAGACCAACGAGACCAGCATCAGCCTGTCGCTGACCCTGGACGGCAAGGGCGACCGCCGCATCGCCACCCCGGTGCCGTTTTTCAATCACATGCTGGAGGCGGTGGCGAGACACGGCCTCTACGACCTGCAGGTCGACGCCACCGGCGACGTCGAGGTCGACGCCCACCACACCGTCGAGGACGTGGGCATCTGCCTGGGGCAGGCGTTCCACCAGGCGCTGGGCGACAAGACGCGGCATCACCCGCTACGGCGACGCCGTCCATCCCCATGGACGAGACGCTGGTCTCGGCGGCGGTGGACTTCGGCGGCCGCGCGGCGTTCGTCTACCGCGCTGACGCGCTCAAGGGGCGGCTGGGTCGGGACGTTCGACGCCGAGCTGGCGCGCGAGTTCTTCGGCGGCTTCGTCAGCACCGCGCTGTGCAACCTGCACCTGGAGGTGCGCTACGGCGAAAACGCGCACCACATCGTCGAGGCGCTGTTCAAGGCGTTCGCGCGCGCGACCGCGCGCGGCGGCGCGCCTGGACCCGCGCGTGGAGGGCGTGCCATCGACCAAGGGGACGCTCACTTGCGTGAGCGTCCGCGCGTCAGCCGTCGTCGACACGGGCAGCGGCAACCTGCGCAGCGTGGAGAAGGCGCTGGCCGCGGTCGGCGCCAGCGTCACGGTCAGCGCCGACGCCGACGTCGTCGGCCGCGCCGACAAGCTGGTCGTGCCCGGCCAGGGGGCGTTCGGCGCCTGCGTGGCCGGGCTGGACCGCGACGGCGGCGGCGCTGCGCCAGGCGGTGCTCGCGTTCATCGCGCGGCGGCCGCCCGTTCTTCGGCATCTGCATCGGCATGCAGATGCTGTTCGACAGCAGCGAGGAGAACCCCGACTGCGCGCGGCCTGGGCGATCCTGCCGGGGCGCGTCCGCCGCTTCGCCGCCGCCCCGGGCCTGAAGGTCCCGCACATGGGCTGGAACGGGACCGCGCGCGGTCCGGCGGCCGCGGCGCCGGCCAGCCCGGTCGCGGGCGTCGCCGACGGCACGCACTTCTACTTCGTGCACAGCTACTTCCCCGATCCGGCGCGCGCCGACGACGTCGCGCTGTGGAGCGAGCACGGCGTCCGCTTCTGCGCCGCGGTCGGCCGCGACAACGTCTTCGGCTGCCAGTTCCACCCCGAAAAGAGCCAGGCCGCCGGACTGTCGCTGCTGCGCCGGTTCGTGGCTTAGACTAGGCGCCCCATGCTGGTTTTCCCCGCGATCGATCTCATGGACGGCGCCGCCGTGCGCCTGGAGCAAGGACGGCGCGAGAGCGTCAAGGTCTACGACCGGGCGCCGTGGGAGGTGGCGGCGCGGTTCGCCGCGGCCGGCGCGACGCGGCTGCACGTCGTCGACCTGGACGCGGCATTCACGCGCGCGTCCGCCGAGCCCAGGCACAACCACGCGACCATCCGCCGCATCGCCGAGGCGGCGGGGGTGGACATCGAGGCGGGCGGCGGCGTGCGCTCGCTGGACGAGTGCGCGCGGCTGTTCGACCTGGGCGTGCGGCACGTGGTGCTGGGGACGGTGGCGATCAAGGACCCGGCGCTGGTCGAGGCGGCGTGCACGCGCTGGCCGGGGCGGGTCGTCGTCGCGGTGGACGCGCGCGAGGGCAAGGTTTCGGTCGAGGCGTGGACGCAAGACACTGCCGCCGACGCGGTCGACGTCGGGCTGGCGGTGGCGCGCGCCGGCGCGGGCGCCGTGCTCTACACCGACATCGGGCGCGACGGCATGCGCGGCGGCCCCAACCTGGAGGCGACGGCGCGGCTGGCGCGCAGCCTGGCCCCCTGCCCGGTCATCGCGTCGGGCGGCGTCGCGCGCCTGGAGGACCTGGACGCGCTGCTGCCGACGGGCGCGACCGCCGTCGTCGTCGGCAAGGCGCTGTACGAGAGCGTGTTCACCGTCGAGGAAGCCCTGGCGCGCGCGAGCGCGGGCGAGGGCTAGGTCGCGACGATGTTGTGCAAGCGCGTGATCCCGTGCCTGGACGTCGACGAAGGTCGCGTCAAGAAGGGGGTCCAGTTCAAGCAGCTGCGCGACGCGGGCGATCCGGTCGCGGTCGCCGCGGCGTACGACGCGCAGGGCGCCGACGAGATCTGCTTCCTGGACATCACGGCGTCGTCGGACGGTCGGGCGACCATGCTCGACGTCGTGCGCGCCACCGCCGAGCGCGTGTTCCTGCCGCTGACCGTGGGCGGCGGCGTGCGCTCGGTGGAAAACGTGCGCGAGCTGCTGCTCGCGGGCGCCGACAAGGCCGGCATCAACACCGCCGCCATCGCCGATCCCGAGCTGGTGCGCCGCGCGTCCGACGCGTTCGGCAACCAGGCGATCGTCGTCGCGGTCGACGCGCGCCGCGAGCCCGGCGGCGACGGGCTGCGCTGGCAGGTGTTCACGCACGGCGGGCGGCGGCCGACCGGCATCGACGCGATCGCGTGGTGCGAGAAGATGGCGGCGTACGGCGCGGGCGAGATCCTGCTGACCAGCATGGACCGCGACGGCACGCGCGACGGCTTCGACATCGAGCTGACGCGCGCCGTCGCCGATCGCGTCCCCATCCCGGTGATCGCGTCGGGCGGCGTCGGCAACCTCGAGCACCTCTACCATGGCATCGCCGACGGCCACGCCGAGGCCGTGCTGGCGGCGTCGATCTTCCACTTCGGCGAGGCGACGGTCGGCCAGGCGCACGATTACTTGCGCGCACGCGGCATCCCGGTGCGAGATAGGGTGCAAGATGGTGCCGATGTCGCCGCCCCCCGCTGACCAGCTGCTGGCCGCCGTCACGTTCGACGCCGACGGGCTGGTGCCGGTGATCGCGCAGGAGGCGCGCACCGGGATGATCCGCATGATGGCGTGGGCCAACCGCGACGCGCTGGCGCAGACGCTGGCGACCGGCGCCGCGCACTTCTGGAGCCGGTCGCGGCGCGCGGCGTGGCGCAAGGGCGAGAGCTCGGGGAACACGCTGGCGGTGCGCGACGTGCGCATCGACTGCGACGGCGACGTCGTGCTGTACGTGGTCGACGCGGTCGGCCCGTCGTGCCACACGGGCGCCACGTCGTGTTTCTTCCGCCGCGTCGGCGACGACGGCGCGCTGGCGGCCGACGACGGCCCCGGCGATCCGCCGTCGGTCATGATCGCGCGCGTCGCCGACGTGATCGCCAGGCGGCGCCGCGAGCGCCCCGAAAAGTCGTACGTCGTGTCGCTGCTCGACGCGGGCTTCGGCAAGATCAGCGGCAAGATCACCGAGGAGGCGGGCGAGCTGGTCGAGGCGCTGCCGGCCAGCGACAAGGCCCACACCGCGCACGAGGCGGCCGACCTGCTGTTCCACATGCTGGTCGGACTGGAAGCGGCGGGCGTGCCCTGGACGACGTCGCCGCCGAGCTGCGGCGCCGGTTCGGCACATCGGGGATCGACGAGAAGGCGAGCCGCAACAAGCCACAAGCCATGATGCGGGAGCTGCACGCGATCCTGGGCCCGGGCGGCGCGGCGGCGGCGATGTTGCCCGGCTACGAACCGCGGCCCGGCCAGCTCGCGATGGCTGAACGCATCGCCACGGCCATCGACCGCGACGAACGCCTGTTCGTCGAGGCGGGGACGGGAACCGGCAAGACGCTGGCGTACCTGGTGCCGGCGCTGCTGTCGGGGCGCAAGGTCGTCGTCAGCACCGGCACCAAGACGTTGCAGGATCAGATCGCCACCGTCGATCTGCCGCGGCTACGCTCGATCTTCGAGCGGGCGGGCGTGCTGCCGGGGCCGCTGAACTGGGCGGTGATGAAGGGATTGAGCAACTACGTCTGCCTGCGCCGGCTGCACGAGCGCGACCGGCAGCGATCGCTCGTCGCCGACCCCGATCTGGACCTCCTGCTCGCGTTCGCGGAGTCGTCGCCGACCGGCGACCGCGCCGCGCTGTCGGACCTCCCCGACAATTCTCCCGTGTGGGGCGACATCGCGGCGACGCCGGAGACGCGCATCGGCCCGCGCTGTGCGTTCTTCGAGCGCTGCTTCGTGACCAACATGCGGCGCCGCGCCGCCGCCGCGCCGCTGGTCATCGTCAACCATCACCTGTTCTTCGCCGACCTGGCGCTGCGCGCGCGCTGGCCCGAGGCGCAGGTGCTGCCGCCGTACGAGGTCGTCATCTTCGACGAAGCCCACCAGATCGAAGACGTGGCGACCGAGTTCTTCGGCGTGCACGCGTCGACACAGCGGCTGTTCGCGCTCGGCCGCGACCTCGGGCGCGAGACGGGCGTCCAATTCGATGCGGGGCGCGCGCAGGCCACGGCCGGACGACTGGCCGCCGCCACCGACGCGTTCGCCGCCGCGCTGCGCGGCCTGGTGCCGCCCGCGCGCCCCGGCGTCGACGAGACGCGGGCGCCGTTCCCGAGCGACCTCGAAAAGACGCCGGCGCTCTCCCGCTACCACGATCTGGACGAGCGCCTCGAAGACATCGCGACCTGGCTGGATCCCGACGGCGACGCGGTGTCGCGGTCGCAGCGCCCGAACGAGCTGGCCGGGCTCGCACGCCGGGCGACCGCGCTGCGCACCGACCTGTCGCTGCTGGTCGACGGCCGCGGCCGCGAGCACGTGCGCTGGATGGGGGCGTCGGCGCGCAACGTCGGCCTGCACGCGTCGCCGATCGACGTCGGGCCGCTGCTGGGACGCGCGCTGGACGCCTGCCCCGGACCGATCATCCTCACGTCGGCGACGCTGACCGTCGCCGGATCGTTCGACTACCTGCGCGCGCGCGTCGGCCTCGGCGACACTGCCGCCGAGGCGACGTTCCCGTCGCCGTTCGACTACCGCCGGCAGGCGCTGCTGTACATCGCGCCCGATCTGCCCGAGCCCAACCACGACGACTTCCCCGCCGCCGCCGCCGCGCGCATGGCGGAGCTGTGCGACATCACGCACGGCCGCGCGCTGCTGCTGTTCACCAGCTTCCGCAACCTGCGCATCGCCGAGGCGCTGCTGCGCCCGTCGCTCCCCTACCCGCTGCTGGTGCAGGGCGAGCGCCCGCGCCACATGTTGCTGGCCGCGATGCGCGCTCGCATCGGCTCCGTGCTGCTGGCGACACAGAGCTTCTGGGAGGGGGTCGACATTCCCGGCGAAGCGCTGTCGCTGGTCGTCATGGACCGCATCCCGTTCGCCGTCCCCGACGATCCGCTGACCGCGGCGCGCATCGATCGCATCCGCGACGACGACGGCGATCCGTTCGAGGGCTACCAGCTGCCGCGCGCGGCGCTGTCGCTCAAGCAGGGCTTCGGCCGCCTGATCCGCACCCGCACCGACGCGGGCGTGGTCGCCGTCCTCGACGGACGCGTCGCGCGCAAGAGCTACGGAGCGACGCTGCTCGCCAGCCTGCCGGGCGATTGCCCGCGCACCGAGCTGCTCCCCGACGTCGCCGACTTCTGGGCGCGGGTCCGCCCCGCCACGAGCCCCGCCGCCACCGCAACGTCGCCGGCGTCATGACGTCGACGGCGATGCAGGTGCTCCTGTGCGTCGGGGCCTACGTCATCGGCTCCATCCCGTTCGGCGTCGTCGTCGCGCGCGCCAAGGGGGTCGATCTGCGCCAGGTCGGCAGCGGCAACATCGGCGCGACCAACGTGGCGCGCGCGCTGGGCAAGGGCTGGGCGATCGCCGTGCTGCTGGGCGACGCAGCCAAGGGGTTCGTGCCCGTCTGGCTGGGGCGGCGGTTCGACATGCCGCCCGAGATCGTCGCCGCCGCCGGCGGCGCCGCGATCGTCGGCCACATGTTCACGCTGTTCCTGCGCGGGCGCGGCGGCAAGGGGGTGGCGACCTCGCTGGGCGTGGCGCTCGCGCTGTCGCCGATCACGGCGCTGATCGGCTTCGGCGCGTACATCGTCATCTACACGGCGACGCGGCTGTCGTCGCTGGGATCGCTGCTGGGCGTGTGGACGTTCTCGCTCGCGTTTTCGCTGCGCGGCCAGCCGCCCCGCCCGCTCATCGCGCTGGCCATCGGCGGCGCGATGCTGGTGACGCTGCGGCACCGCGCCAACATCGCGCGCCTCGTGCGCGGCGAAGAAAAGCGCGCCTGACGCCCGGCCCGACCGACCCTGACAGCAATGTCGGGGTCGCGGGCGCGAAGGCCGCATGGCATGCGGGCAACCGCCCAGGCTTGCGGATTGCACCGGTCGCGCCCGTGCCGGGATCTGCACGGCTGGGGGTGATGGGCGTCGTTTGCTGTCTCACGGCATGCGGCGGGTTCGCGCAGCTGCAGACGGCCAAGACGCTCCCACCCGGCAAGACGCGGACGACCATCGGCGGGACAGTGGTGACGAGCGGCCTCGACAACGCGCGCCGTGTCAGCTTCACCCCGCCACAGGCGATCATCCCGATGTTTCCGCTCCCCATCCACCTGGAGGTCAGGCACGGCGTCAGCGATCGCGTCGACTTCGGCGTGCGCTTGCAATGGGGCCTGGGCGCTCTCGCCGACGTGAAGGTGAACCTGCTGCCGCCCGAGGGGCGCGCCGCGCTGGCGCTGTCCGGGGGCGTCGGCGGCGCCGCGTGGTCCAACAACGACGGCTTCTACATCCTGCACGTGCCCGTCACGCTCACCGCGAGCGTGGAGGTGGCGCCTTGGTTCACGCCTTATGCCGCCGTCGGTTATCGCGCCCTGTGGGAATGGGGCAGAGACGACGAGCTCATGCCCGGCTCGCAGGCTACGTCGCCGATGGGCCCCGGCGAGGGCTGCGTCGTCGCCTACGCGGGCATCGAGCTGCGGCGCGCGAGCGGGCGCGCCGTGCTGTTCGAATACGGGCGCATGATCCCGGTCGTTCACGACGCCGGCCACGCCTACTGGATCGCGCCGACCAACCTGTTCTCGATCGCCTTCCGCACCGGCGAAGGCCAACGCTTCGAACGCTGATCCTATACGTCGACGTAGAGCGACGACGTGCGGGGCTCGGGCACGTCGATCCCCTCCGCGCGCAAACCATCGATATGGAACGCGATGGCCTTGGCCATCTCGTCTTCGACCTCTTGTCGCGTACCGGCTGCTGCCACACAGCCCGGAAGGTCGGGTGAATAGGCGGAGAACCCGGTGGCGCTTGCCTCGACCACAACGAGATACTTCATGGCTTCAACCCCGCTTGTTTTAGCAGGGTGTTCAGGGAGGACAGTGCGAAACGGTTTCGCGAGTCCCGGCTAGAGCACGGGCCGCAACAACGCTACGGCGCGGTGCCGACGGGAATCACGACGGTGTCGTCGGGCGCGGGCAGCGTGAAGACCTGGGTCACGACGCGCGGCAACACCTTCGCGGCCGCATCCGCCTCGAAGGAGTAGACCGGCACCTCGATGCGGTACGAGCCGGCGGGGAGCGTGTGCAACCGCTGGCAGCCACCGATCGGGCTGGTTTCGGTCGTCACGCTGGCGGTGAGCCAGGGGGCGATGACCTCTTCCCCGGCGGGGATCTCGCGCGGCCCCGCGTAGCAGGCGCCGCAGACCGGGCACGCGTTCTGACCACACTCGCAGACGCAGCCCTCGACGCGGTTGATCGTGACCGAGGGGTTGGCGAGCGACGTGATCCTGAAATCGACGAGGCAACCCTGGTAGACGTACGCGGCGCTGGCGCCACCGTTCTGCAGGTGCAGGTTGACCGACCTCGGTTCCGGATCTGGCTGCGGGTCCGTCGTGTCGAGGTCGCGCGAGCAGGCGCCGAGCCCGACGCACGCGACAGCCGCCGCGATGATCGCCGCGCGCCTCATTGCGCCGCACACTTTCCGCTCACGCAGCGCGCGGCCAGCCGGCCGCACGGATCGACCAGGCACGCGACGCCCGGCCCCGGGCAACGGGGCACCGTCTCGCCCTTGGCGAGCGCGCGGCAATCGCAGCCCGTGCAGTAGTCCGCCTCCAGGCGGCAATCTCCGTCGACGTTGCACGCCCCGCCCGTCCGCGCCGGCCGGCAGTCGCCGTAGCAGACCGCTGGACATATCGCCCCGGCGCCGCAGCCGGGCGGCGCCTTGCAGACGCCGTCTTCCGTCGTGCACACCTCGTCTTTCGCGCAGCTCGCCGTCGACGCGCACGGCGTCCCGGTGCTGCCCGCGGGCCGACACTCGCCGTAACAGACGGCGGGACACCCCACGCCCGTGGCCGCAGCCGGGCGCCGCCTTGCAATCGCCGTCTTCCGTCGTGCACACCTCGTCCTTCGCGCAGCTCCCCGTCGACACGCACGGCGTGCGGCCGCTGGCACCGCCGCTGCCCGCCGCGCCTCCACCCGCCGCGCCACCGGCGCCTCTGCCCGCCGTACCACCGGCGGTGCCCGCCACGCCGCCCGTCCCCGTCGTTCCCGCGTCCGGCTGGTCGGGACAGGTGATCTGCCACGTCGGGCGACCGGCCGAATCGAACACGCAAACCGTGACGGTCTCCCCGAACGCGCACGCGATCGCTGGAATCGGCAGGTTGACGCAGTTCGGGGCCGGCGTGGGATGGACGCCGCCCGCGCCGCCCCTGCCGCCGGATCCGGACGGAGCGGCCGGCGACGCCGGTGCCCGCGTCGGGTGGTTCGAGGGGGACAGGATCCAGCGCACAGCCGGCCGCCGCCAGGACAGCTGCCACGGGCAGAGCCAGGGACAACGACAGCGTCACTCCTCGTCGATCGCGCATCGTGGGCCTCTGCCATGATTAGAGCAGGATCGGTGCCAGCCCGTGCCGATGAAATTCTCGGTGATTACGCGCGCCTGGCGTGGCGGCGGCATCAAAAAACTGAGGGGGTCAGCGCGCGACTGCCGAGGCGGCGCGCGCGTTCTCGCGGTTGGCGAGCATGCCGACCATGTCGCCGACGTATTCGGCCCGGTTGGCGACCCAGTCGAAGATGGCGACCGCCACCCAGCCCGCGCGCGGCCCGTGCTGGTGGAACAGCGCGCAGCTCCAGCGCCAGAGCGGGTCGCGCACGTTGCCGTACCAGAGCGCGGCCGACGCCGCGCGGCCGGCGTGCTGATCGATGCGCTCGAGGACGGCGCGCAGCGCGAGCCATCGTTCCCACGCCTCCAGCGGTTGCGACGCCGCGTCGGGATCCAGCGGGCGCAGCGCGTCCCTGACGTCGTCGAGCTGCCGCTGGCGGATGCGGCTGGCCAGCTCCGCGTCGAAGTCGTCGTTGCTCGCCGTCGCGATCGTTTCGCCGTGTGACACCGACAGCAGCGCGGCCAGCTCGTCGAGCACACGCCCGCGCAGGGCGCGCGCCTGCTCGGCGCCGTTGCGCACGTCCAGCTCCAGCGCGCGGGCCTGCAGGCGCGCCATCGCCGCCTCGTCGAGGCCGGTTCGCCATGCCGACGCCAGCGCCGCGACGTCGCGCGTCGACGACCGGCTGGTTGCGTGCGGCGGCGGCGATCAGCGCGACGTGGCGCGCGTGCACCGACGCCTGGCCAGCGGGCGGCGCGAACAGCGCCGGTTGCGGCGACGCCGGCCGCCGCGACGTCACCGCGCGGACCAGCGGCAGCGTCGCCCGGCGCGCGGGCGCGAGTGCCCAGCGCAGCCAAAAAACGCGCGCGGGAACGTCGGAGCCACCGCCCGTGCCGGCGCGTGCGATCAGCGCCAGCAGGCCGATCAGCCGGCCGCGCCCGAGCTCGCCCCAGCGCGCGGCGGCCGTGAAGTCGCGTCGCCGCAACGCCGCGAGCATCAGCACCTCGACGCCGTGGCTGCGCGCCAGCCGCGGGAAGCGCGCGCCTGCCGGCAGGTGCGCGAGCGCGTCGGCGATCCGCGCCGCGCGCACCCCGACGCCGCCGTCACCCTGAAGCGCGGCCGCCAGCGCGATCCAGGCGTCGGCGGGCAGCTCGCCGCGCGCCGGAAACGGCCGGCCCGCCGCGACGGCCATGAAGACGGAGATGCTGTGAAGGTCGCGCATCCGCACCAGCGGTGACATCCAGCTGGCGACCGCGGCGACCACGGGCATCCCCAGCGGCTGCGCCACCCGCCACGCGAGCCAGCTGGGAAAGAACACGAACAGCCACACCGGGATGACGACGCTGATCAGGATGGTGACGGCCGCGCTCAGCGAGCCCGCCGCCCACACGCCGACGCTGCCGCCGATGTTGCGCAGGATCGTCGCCCACACCACGGTCCACACCGCGGCGCGGATGACGGCCTGCAGGCCGGTGCCCGGCGTCTCGCGGCACCGACGCGGGCGCAGGCGCCGCGACGCGCACGCGAGAAAGCGAATCGGTCGTCACGCCGGCTCCGACATGCCGCGCGCCCACCACTCGTGGCGCAGGCGGCGCGCCGGATCGCGCAGCTCCGCGACCGACGCTCGCACCAGCTCGGGCGTGCGCTCGTGTTCGCCAAACGGCGTGCGATAGCGCCGCGCGTCCGCGAGCTCCGCCGCCAGCTCGGAGAGCAGCCGCTGCGCCTGCCGCTCCACCTCCGCCGCCGGCGCCGCCGGCGACAGCGCGAGCACGAAGAACGGGTTCGCGACGTGCGCGTTCAGCAGGTTTTCAAGCTGATCGATCACGACTCTTGCACGCGCGTCGAGGAGGCGGCGGACCCCTCTCCCTTCCCTCTCCCCGCTACGCGGGGCGAGGGCGAACAGCTGCCGTGTTCCGATCGTTCCAAGCAAGACGGCGCCACTGATCCGTCCATCACCTGACACCTGAATCGAAGCTCTGGCGCCGCAGCTCGGGGTTGCTCGGGAACAGGTCCCAGATCTGCGAGACCAGCGCGCGCAGCGACGACTGACTCGCCATCTCCGCGTGCTGGGTCTGGATGACGCGCGCGCGATCGAGCAGGCTGGTGGCGCGCGCGACGTCGACGGCCTCGGTCACGTGCGCCGCCGCCCAGGCGAGCGCGTCGTCCATCGCCCGCGGGTCGCGGCAATACGACGCCCGCCCGATCGAACGCATCGCCTCCAGGTGCAGCTCCAGCTCCGCGGCGTCGCGGCGGCGGCGCGCAGACGACGCCGCCTCCAGCTCCGCGTCGTAGAGCCGCTGTTCGGTGGCCGTCCCCCATTCAGCGACCAGCGGCGTGTAGAACAGGCTGCAGCGCCGCGCCTCCGCATCGATGTCGGGCCACTCCAGGATCGCCTCGGCGTCGTCCAGCGCGAGGTTTGCGTCGATGAGCAGGCGGTGCAGCTTCTGCGCCGCATCGAGGTCGCCGTCGCGCGCCGGCCCGAGCGCGCGCTCTGCCTCCGCCAGCAGCGCCGACAGGTCGCCGATCGCCTGCACGGCGGCGGGCACACCCAGCTGGAACGTCCGCCGCTGCACGTCGCCCGCGCGGCCGCTGGTCGCCGCCAGCTCGCGCTCCGCCGTCGCCACCGTCGCCGTCGGCACCAGCACGTGCGCCAGCTCGCCGAACGTCTGCCCCGCCGCCGGCACGTCGGCGCGCGTGTGTAGCTGCCCCGAACGATCCAGCTCCAGCGTGACCTCGACACGCGTGCCCGCTGGCAGATCGCAGTTGATGCCGCCCAGGCGCAACATGCCGACCAGCCGGTTGCGGTGCGCCCGCACCGACTCCCCCTGGACGACGGGGATCGCCAGCACGTCGTCGCCGCCGCTCGCCGACACGGCGCGGACGGTCTGGTGCACGAACGTGCGGCGCGCCGGCAGCGGCGTCCCCTTGGCGAAGTACACCTGCGTCAGATCGTCGGCGCGCGCGACGCCGATGGCGCGCGCCAGCGGCGGGTCGGCGACCGATACCCCGTGCACGATCGCGAACGCCGGGGTGGCGACGGCGACGCCGGCGCCGTCGCGATCGAACGCGAGCACGCGGAAGCCGTTCTTGCGGTGCCGCGTCAGCGACACCTGGACGACGAAGCTCCCCTCGGCGGACAGCGTGGCGTCGCCGCTCTGCCAGCCGCCGTCGTCGCGCGCGACGCGGACGCGCGCGGGCAACGCCTCGGCCGACGCCGGCAGGAAACGCCCGACGACGAACGGCTCGGCGTCCGCGGTCACGGGCGGATGCTCGATGCGCAGCGGGATGCCGGCGCCGACCTCCGGCGCGCGTGTAGCCGGCGCCGCGTCGACGCCCGCGCTGCCCGCGTACAGGGCAGCGCCGCGCGCGACGATGGTCATCGGATCGACCCCCTCCGCGATGCGGCCGCCGAACTGCTCCGCGACGCGCGCGCGCAGCGCGGGCATCAGCGTCGGCCCCCCGACGAGCACGACGCGCGCGACGTCGGCGGGCGCGCACTGGTTCTTGTCCAGCAGGTTGCGCACCGCCGACAGCGCGCGCGAGATGAACGGCGCCGTCAGGCCGTCCAGATCGGCGCGTGTCATCTCGATGTCGACATCGATCGTGCCGCCGCCGCTGGTGACCACCTCGGGCAGCGCGATCAGCGTGTGGGTGGCGCGCGACAGCTCGATCTTGGCCTGCTCGCACGCGGCGCGCAGCCTGGCGTACCCGCGCCGCGACGACCGATCGAGCGCGACGTCGCTGCGGCCGCGGCGCGCGAGCTCGCCCAGCGCCCACTCCGTGACGGCGCCGTCGATGTCCCGGCCACCCAGGAAGTTGTCGCCGGCGTGGTCGACGACGCGCAGCCGTCCGTCCGTCGTCTCCAGCAGCGATACGTCCAGCGTCCCGCCGCCCAGGTCGAACACCAGCCACTTGCCTGCGCTGCCGCCTCGCGCCTCGTCGGCGCGCCAGCCGGCGGCGACCGCGCTGGCGACCGGCTCCTGGATCAGCACCACCTCCTCCAGCCCGGCCAGCTTGCCGGCGCGCGCGGTGGCGTGGCTCTGCGGCAGCTCGAACAGCGCCGGCGTCGAGATCACCGCCGCGCGCGGCGGTGAAGCCCAGCACGTCGCGCGCGTCCGCGAGCAGCGACTTCAGCACCGCGGCCGACAGCTCCTCGGGCAGCAACTCGGCGCCCGCGGCCTCGAACCGCAGCCGCTCTGCCGTGCCCATCAGCCGCTTCCACTCGCCGCGCGTGTTCGCGGGGTCGCCGGCGAGGCCGGGCAGCGCGCGCCGGCCGACCGTCCGCCCGCCGCGCCCGTCGATGCGGACCACCGTCGGGGTCAGGGTTTCACCGATGGCGTTGGGAACGACCGAGACGGTCTCGCCGTCGAAGACCGCTATCGCCGAGTTCGTGGTGCCGAGGTCGATTCCAACGTGGAGTCCCGAACGCATCTAGGTTCCCCCGGGCAAGAGTGCGGCCTTTGATCGTCAGACAATCGCCCCCGCCCGGGGTTCCGAGGAAAACGATGATCGCGTCGGGCGCAGACGGGCTTCGCCCGTCGGACCTACAGGCCCAGCGTGCGGAACAGGATGTTGCCGGCGCGGCGGCCCAGCAACGTGGCGTGGACGATGGAGTCGGTGTCGTCGAGAAACTGCTGGCTCTGCTTCTGCGCGCGCGCGATCTGCTTCTCCATCCGCGCCCACATCAGCGTCATCGTTCCCAGCTCGTCGGCCCCCAGCCACAGCAGCCGGCAGCGCTCGCAGCGGTCGAAGCGGACCAGGCCTGCCCCGCAGTAGTCATCGCGCGACATCGCCGTGCTGCACCCAGGGCAGCTACTGGCCCCCGCGCGGGGCGCGATCGGCGTCAGCGTCGTGTCGGGGTCGAAGCCGGACAGCAGGTCGGCGATCATCGCCTCGAACAGCCGGAACATGTCGATCTGCGCGACCAGCGCGCCCCGACACTGCTTGCACACCTGGACGCTGACGCCGCGCAGATCACCGCGGGCCAGCTCCACGTCGCATCCGGGGCAGTGACCGCTCGCGCCGGCCATGGGCGCGATTATCGTCCCAACGGGGTTCCGCGCGCTACTTGGGCGGGAACGTGCCCGCGGCGCGGCGCAGCGTCAGGTCGGCGACGGCGACGTCGAACTTGGCCTGCACGAGCGACAGCTGGGCGCCGACCAGGCCGTCCTGCGCCTGCAGCAGGTCGACCTGCGTCACGGTGCCCGCCTCGTATTGCGTGCGCACGAGCTCGATGGTCTCGGTCGCCAGCTCGACGGATCGCGTCGCGGCCGCGACACCGTGCCGCTTGGTGTCGAGCAGGCCGCGCGCGTTGGCCATGTCGTCACGGACGGTGTCGGCGAACACTGCCGCCTGCGCCTGCGACTCCACCGCCTGCGCGTTGGCCAGGTGACGCTGGGCGTCCCGGTTGCCACCGTCGAACAGCACCCAGTCGAGCGATACGCCGACCGCCCACGCATAGCGATCGCCGCGGAAGTTGTCGTAGTTGAACTTGCGCGCGTTGCCGAACGCCGACAGCGACGGCGCCCACCGCCAGGCGTACGAGCGGGAGTGCAGCTCCTCGGCCTGCAGCTGCAGGTTCAGCGAGCGCAGCTCCGGCCGCAACTGCAGCGCGTTCTGCAAATCCGGCACGTCAGTCGCGGGCGCGATCGCCACGGGCGGCTGGACGACGAAGCGCTCGGTGTCGGGCATCTGGATCAGCGTTGCCAGCGCGCGATACGCCTGGTTGCGGCCGTGGCGCGCGTCGCGCTCCAGCTGCTCGGCGCGCACCAGCGCCAGCTCGGCGCGGTCGACGTCGACCTTGGTCACCGTCCCCGCCGCCATGCGCGTCTTGGCGTTCGCCAGCGTCGCGCGCGCGACGTTGATGCTGGAGTTGCGCGCCACCAGCACCTCGTCTGCGCCGGCGGCGACGTAAAACGCCTGCGCCACCGCGAACATGACGCTGGCGTCGGAGGCCTCGACGTTGGCCTCGGTCGCCGCGATGCCGGCCTTCACCGACTGCAGCCCCGACCACGCGGCCGGCACGATCAGCGGCGCCGTGAAGTTGATCGCGGCGTCCAGCTGGTTGACCGGCTGGATGAGCAGGCTCCGCGGCGGGTTCGGCATGGTCGGATCCGCGGGATTCGGACCGCCTGGCGTCAGGAATCCGAACTCGGCGTAGTTGCGCGTGTACTTCCCCTGCGCGGCGACCGTCGGCAGCAGCAGCGCCCACGCCGACGATATGTTGGTCTGCGCCTGCGCCAGCCGCGCCTGCTCGACGACCAGGCTGCGGTTGCGCTTCTTGGCCAGCGCCAGCGCATCGTCCAGCGTCAGCGCGCGCGCCTCGGCGGTCGCGCGAGCAGCCGTGGGTGCAGCCAGAACCGCCGCGGCGAGGACCACCGCGGCCAGACGAACGGACCGTGTCATTGCGCGGCCTCGATTCGAGGCTTGCCGTTGTGGCCTTCGACCGCCGCCATCGCATGACGGGCCGGCTGCGGCTCGATCTCGTCGGCGCCGGTCTCCGACGCCGGGCGCGTCTTGATGCGGAACAGGCGCCGCAACCCGTTGGAGAGGTCGTCGAAGAACGTGTACGCGACCGGCGTCGCGAGCAGCGTCAGCAACAACGACAGCAGCTGGCCGCCGACCACCGGGCCCGCCGTGGCGCGGTTGAACTCCGCGCCGATGCCCTTCGAGGTCACCAGCGGCAACATGCCCGCGACGAACGCGAACGTCGTCATCAAGATCGGCCGCAACCGATCGCGGTTGCCGATCAGGATCGCGTCCAGCCGCGAGTGCCCCTCCGAGCGCAGCTGGTTGATGTGCGCGATCTGCAAGATGGAGTTCTTCTTGACGACGCCAAACAGCACGAGGATGCCGAGCATCGTGAAGATATCCAGCGACGACTTCAGCATCAGCAACGACACCAGCGCGAACGGCACCGTCAGCGGCAGGGCGAGCAGGATCGTGATCGGGTGCAGCCATGACTCGAATTGGGCCGCAAGGATGAGATACATGAAGATGAACGACAACCCGAAAGCGATCATGAACGCCTTGCCCGTGCGGGCGATCTCGCGCGACTGGCCGAAGGCGACGAAGCGGTACTGCGCCGGCAGGTTCATGTCCTTGACGATCTTCTCGACGGCCGCGCCAACCTCGCCCGAGCCGACGCCCGGCGAAGTGTTGGCCAGGAACAGCACCTGGCGCTGGCGCGCGTAGCGATCGATCTTCGACGGCCCCTCGGCGCGTTTCAGCTCGACGACGTCGGTGAGCGGCACGACCCCGCCCCGCTGCGACGGCACCGCGATCTGCTCGAGCGCCTCGGCGCTGGACCGCGCGTCGCGCTGCGCGCGCACCAGGATGTCGTATTCGCGCCCGGCCTCCTCGTAGCGCGACACCTTCACGCCGCCGATCAAGATCTGACCCGCGAACGCGACGTCCGCGACGCTGACGCCGAGGTCGGCGGCCTTGCGCCGGTTGACGTGCGCGACGACCTCCGGGTTGCCGGTCACCAGGCTGGTGTCGACGTCGACCGCGCCCGGGATCTTCTTCGCCTTGTCGACGATCTGCTTGGTGTACTGGGTCAGGCGATCCAGATCGGGGCCGCTCAGGATGTACTGCACGGTCGCCGTGCTGAACGTGCCGGCGCCGAACGCCGCCACCTGCGACACGGTGATGCGGTACTCCTTCGGCTGCTTGGGCAGCAGCTCGCGCCGCACCTTGTCCTGCAACTCGTCCTGGTTGGCCTTGCGCTTGTCAGGGGGGACCAGGCGCACGTAGACCTGCGCCAGGTTCGGCGTCTTCTGCTGGTTGTCGCCGATGCTGAGCACCGTGGTCTCCACCTCCGGCCACTCGCGCACGGCGCGCGCGATACGCTCGGCGGCGATCTGCGTCGCTGCCAGGCTGGTGCCCTCGGGCGTGCGCAGCTCGATCTGGAACTGGGCTTCGTCGTTCTTGGGCAAGAAGCCCTTGGGCACCTTCTGCACCAGCGGCACGCACGACCCCAGCGTCGCGAACGCGGCGAGCACGATGACCCACCGCCGCTTGAGCGAGAAGCGCAGCGCCGCCATGTAGGCGCGCTCGATCGGGTTGTAGAAGGCGTCGGACATCCGCTGCAGGATGTTCTTCTTGCGCTCCGCCGCGCCCTCCGGATGGAGGCGTAGCCAGCGCGACGCGAGCATCGGCGTCAGCGTGAAGCTGACCAGCAACGAGATCGCGATCGAAGCGCCCATGGTGAGGCCGAAGCTCTTGAGGAAGCGTCCCGGGATGCTCTGCATGAACGCGACCGGCAGGAACACCGCCAGCAGCGACAGCGTCGTCGCGAGCACGGGCAGGCCGATCTCGCGCGTCGCGTAGATCGCGGCCGGCATGGGCCGCACCTTCTTCTCTTCGATGTAGCGGAAGATGTTCTCGAGCACGACGATGGCGTCGTCGATGACGATGCCGACCGCCAGCGCCAGCGCCAGCAGCGTGATCGTGTTGAGCGTGAAGCCCAGCCACCACATGCACATGAACGTGCCGACGATCGACGTCGGGATGGCGAGCGCGGCGATGACCGTGCTGCGCATGCTGCCCAGGAACAACAACACGACCAGCGACGCCAGGATCGCGCCCAGGAACAGGTGCTCCTTGACCGCGGCGACGCTGGTGCGCGTGGTCTCGGTGTTGTCGCGGATCCTCTTGAGCGTGTAGCCGGACGGGAACGTCGGCGTCGCCTCCTTGATTCGCGCCATGATCGCGTCGACGACATCGACGCTGTTGGCGCCCGACTGCTTGCGGATCGACAACACGACCGCCGGCTTGCCGGCGATGCTGGCGGCGGTCTCGGCCTCTTCCTCGCCGTCGACGACGGTGCCGACGTCGCGGACCAGGATCGGGTGGCCTTCGATGCTACGCACGACGATGTCGCCGATCGCCTGCACGCTGGTGACGCGGCCGCTGACGCGGAACGTGAGGCGCTGCGGGCCGGTGTCGACCGCGCCGCCGGGCGCCGAGATGTTCTGCGCGACGATGGCGCGCTGGACGTCGACGGCGCTCAAGCCGGCGGCGCGCAGCCGCGCGGTGTCGAGCTCGACTTGAATCTGGCGGGCGCGCCCGCCCACGATCGTCACCTGGCCGACGCCGCTGACGTTCTCCAGCGCCTGGCGCACCTCGTGATCGGCGAACTCGGTGACCTCGCGGATCGGACCGCGGCGACTCCAGCGCCAGGAACAGCACCGGCGCCGCGTCCGGATCCAGCTTGGCGATCGACGGACTCTTCGTCCCCTCCGGCAGATCGGGCGTCACCATGGACACGTGCTCGCGCACTTCCTGCGCGGCGACGTTGATGTCCTTGTCCAGCTGGAAGCTGACGATGACCTGCGACACGCCTTCAGTCGAGATCGAGCGCAGCTCGTCGATGCCGCTGATGGTGTTGATCGCCTCTTCGATCTTCTCCGAGACCTCGGTCTCGATCTCCTGCGGCGACGCGCCCGGCAGCGTCGTCACGACGGCGACGATGGGCAGGTCGACGTTGGGGAAGCGATCGACGCTGAGGTTCTTGTAGCCGACGATGCCGACGACGGCGATGGTCAGGATGAGGACGGTTGCGAAGACCGGACGACGGACGCAGATACTGGCGAGCCACTGCATGGCGCCCTCACTTGACCTTGGCGCCGTCGCGCACGTCGGGGGTCAACTCGGCGACGACCTGTTCGCCGGCCTTGATGCCGCTGACGATCGGCACCTGACCTTCCAGCGGTTCACCCGCCTGCACCAGCCGGTCCTCCAGGCGGCCACCGGTCGCGACGTATACGTGCCTGAGCGCGCCGTCGGCGCGCACCGCCTTGCTGGGCACCGACGGCAACACCTGCTCGCCCAGCGCGACGCGCGCGGTGACGAACATCCCCGGCCGCAGCTCGTGGGTCTCGTTGGCGAACACCGCCTCGACGATCGCGTCGCGGCTCTGGCGCCGCACCGACGGGCCGACGTAGCGAATCTTGCCGTGGAAGACGCGGCCGTCGCCGCCCGAGGCGGCGCGGAAATCGACCTTCATCCCCTGCTTGACCAGCGGCACGTCAGCCTCCGGCACCGTGATCTCGACGCGCAGCGAATCGACGTCGACCAGCGTGACGACCTTCGTGGCGGGGAGGACGTATTCGCCGGGGCTGACCGAGCGCTCGACGACCATGCCCGAGAACGGCGCGCGGATCTCCATGTCGCGCAGCGCCTCGGCGGTCAGCGACTTGCGCGCCTCCGCCGACTGCACGGTGAACTTGCTGGACTCGCACGCCGTGTGCTGCTTGTCGTAGTCGGCCTTCGAGATGGCGCCCTTCTCCAGCATCTTCTCGGTGCGATCGCAATCGAGCTTCGCCTGCGCCGCCTGCACGCGCGACCCCTCGGCGTCGGCCGCGGCCTGCGCCGCCTGCGCGCCGACCGAGCGCGCGTCCAGCTTCACCAGCACTGCCCCCTTGCGAACCACCGATCCGCGCTCGACGAACGTCGCGAGCACCTTGCCGGCGGCGCCCGCCGCGACGTCGGCCTCCTCGGCGCCAACCAGCGTCCCCGACAGCGTCACGACACGCGGCGTCTTCAGCTCGCGGGCCTCGACCAGCGAGACGGTGACGGGCGCGTCGGCATCGACCGCCGCCTTGTCGTCTTTTGGTTGCGCCGCGGGACCCTTGCATCCCGCCGCGGTGACGCCACACGCCAACAATGTGGCGAGGGCCAGGTACTTACCCATGAAACTGGCTGCTTTCGTCATTTGAACTCGGCCATATTCGTACACGACGATGATTTAGGTTGTCAACGATTAAGGCCTTCGACATTATGAAGAACTGTGAAGGACATCGACCGCGACGACAGCCAGCCACGACGACCTGTGGCCGACGATGGTCGAGTTCCTGCTGGCGATGCGGAACTGGTGGGTCGCGCTGTGCGCCGAGTTCGATCTGACCGCGGCGCAGGGGCACGCGCTGCGCGTCCTCGACCCCAAGCGGCCGGTGCCGATGAGCGCGCTGGCGGAGGCCCTGGTCTGCGACGCCTCCAACGTCACCGGGATCGTCGACAAGCTGGAATCGCGCGGCCTCATCGCGCGCCAGGGCTCTGACCTCGATCGCCGCGTCAAGCAGCTGGCCGTGACCGAAAAGGGGGCGCAGGTCCGCGACCAGTTGATCGCCGGCGCGATGCGGGCGCCGGCGGCGATCGCCTCGCTGACGGCAGACGCGAAGGCGCGGCTCGCCGGACTGCTCCGCACGCTGATGACCGAGGGCCTCGGCCACTAGAGCCGCGCTCGGCCTGCGTCCCGGGCCCCGGATCTCCCGGGTTTCCCTGATATTATTGGGTGTTTGAGTCGGTCTTCCGGTAGAGGTTCCTGGTCGTTCGGGGGTGTGGTGGCGTGCGGCCTCCTCGCCAGCGCCAGCGCGGCGGGCTGCGGTGACCGCCACCGCCTCGACCACGACATCTGGACGCTGTTCGACATGGCGCGCGGCGTTCGACGCCGGCGACACCGCCCCGCTCGGCGACACGGGCGTGACCGCGGGCGACGCTGCTGGAACGGGACACGGACGGGGTTGTCCACCTGAAGGTGCAGCGGGCGTTTGCGGACGGTCAGCCGGCGGCGTTCGTCACGACCGAGATCTGGGTGAACTACGCCGACGGCGTCTGGGTGCAACCGCTGTATGCCCAGAGCGTCGACGGGCAGACGCTGGTTCCCGGCGCGCCGCGCATCATCGACGTCGGGCCGAAGAGCAGCTTCTACAGCCCGTTCTGGCAGGTGAACCTGGCCGTCGTCGGCGACGTGCCGGCCGATCGCTATCGGTCGTCGAAGCAGCTGCTCGACGCGGCGTCGGCGATCGTCCCGGCCGTCCCGCACACCTGTCCGCTGCGGCCGCTGGACATGGCGGGGAGCATCGCGCTGCCGCCCCCCTGGGACGCGTGGAACATTCCGCTGCGCGCCATCCCGATGGGCGAAGCGGTGTACGACGACCGGGGCACGTCGACGACGCGTGGGCCTGTTCGATTTCGGCGTCGATCTGTTCCGGGCGCGCGCCGACACGCACGACGGCGCGGTGGTCGAGGAGCTGCCGATGTTCGTGTTCGCCGACGCGGACGGTACGTTGCTGGCGGACGTGCCGCGCGTGGCAGGCGCCGCGCCGCGGCCCGGGGCTGGCGCGCTGTGGCGCATCTACAAGGCGACGCTGCCGAGGGGCGCCGGGGCGTTCCACGGCAGCGCGCACCCCGCCGCCGTCGCGTCGCTCCCCGCGGGCAGCGACGCGCTGGAGCTGGAAGGGCGCGTCGCGCTGGACGTCGGGTGCTTCGACGACACGGCCGGGTTCCCCGACGGCTGCGTCTGGCTGGACAGCCAGGCCCAGCTGGAATCGATGCTGGGCAGCGCGAGCCTGCAGCCGACCGCGATGACGGCGACCTGCCCGTTCGTCCTTTACGACAAGCAAGCGGTGGCGCGGTGACGACGGGCGCGGCGCGGTGCGGATTGCGGATGGCCGTCGCGATCGGCGCGGCCTGCCTGGCGGGCGCCCCCGCGCAGGCGGCAGCGCAAGCGCCCGCGGCGCCGCCGGCGCCCGCACCGGCATCGCCGCCGGAAGCCCCTCCGCCGCCGCGGCCGCGACGACCGACGCGCCGCCACCGCGCACCGACCACCGCTGCCCGCGCCCGACGACCCGGCGGACGTCGAGGAGCCGGCGTCCGATTCGTCGCCGCAGGCGGCGCCGCTGGTGGTGACGGGCTATGTCGATGTCGGCTTCGCCGACGCGCAGGGCGACGGCACCAGCTTCCACCCCGCCGACACGCGCGCGCCGCTCGACTACGGCGTCGATCCGTTCGCGCCCGCGGTGAACTCGCGCGGCGACGCGGCGTCGACCGATCCCGGCAGGGACGCGCTCGGCAACCCGCGCTTCGTCAACGGCTTCCTGCCGCGTTCAGCCGGCATCGGCGGCACGCCGTCGTTCCTTCTCAACACCGCCAACGTCGATCTCCGTTACACGTCGCCCGATCTGCCGGTGATGGTGTTCACGCGCATGCACCTGCTGCCGCGGCTCGACAGCGACGGCGAGACGACGCGCCTGCTGCTCGAGCAGGCGTTCGGCCGCATCGCGCCGATCAAGAGCGCCGAGCTCGCGATCAGCGTCGGCAAGTTCGACTCCGTGTTCGGCATCGAGTACCTGGAGAACCAGGCCAACTTCCGCGTCGGCGTCACACCGTCGCTGTTCGCCCGCTACACGTCGGGGACGTCGGTCGGCATCAAGGCGTTTTATCGCTATCAGGTGATGCCGCTGTCGTCGGCGATCAGCGTCAACGCGTCGGCTACCAACAGCGGCTCGTTCATCGAACCGCTGCAGGGTTCGTCGCGCAGCCTGACCGGCGTACCGGTGGGCGCGGCGCGACTCGGCTACGAGCTGAACCTGCCGCGCGTGTCGATCAAGGTGGGGACCAGCATCGAATACGGTCCGCGCAACGATCAGCTGGACCGCGAGGCGACGCAGCGGCTGTGGGGGGTCGATGTGCGCGTCTACGTCGCGGGCCTGAGCGTCTGGGGCGAATACGTCGACGTCGCGGAGAAGGAAGGCAGCGGCGACGGCAAGCTGACCGGCACCGGCGCCTACCCGGTCGCCAGCGCGTTCAACGCCCGCGGCTTCTGGCTCGAGGCGGCGTACGAGCTTCGCTGCACGGGCGCGCCGTTCCGGCTGACGCCATACGCGCGCTACGAACGTCGGCACGGCGAGTTCGTCGACTTCGCAGCCATCCTGGTCGATCGCGTCACCACGGGGCTGAACCTCGGTATTGGCGAAAACCTCCAGATAAAGGCGGAATACCTGCTCAACCGTGAGCTGGAAGGTGCGCCTACCGTTCGCAACAATGTGTTCACATCTTCGGTGGTATGGACATGGTGACGAGCGACCGGATGGTCACCACACCCACAGGACGCGGCGGCACGCGCGCGTGCGGGCTGGTCGCCAACGCGCTGGCCACGTTGTTCGCGCTCGCGGCGCCGGCGGCAAACGCCGCCCGCCGCCCACACTGCCGCCGAGGCGGGGCGGTGGCTGAGTGACGAGCTGCCGCTGCCGCTGCCAGTGAAGACGCCGCAGGACATTGGCTTCAAGTCGGCCGTCGAGCGCCAGTACCTGATCTTCAACCTGATGGCGGGCGGCAAGCTCGCGTATCAGCGCGGCGACTACGCGACGGCCGTCGACAAGTGGGACGCCTTGCTGCGCATCGGCGGGCTCGATCCGCAGATCGAAAAAGCGGTGGCGCCGTTCCTGGCGGACGCGCGCACCAAGGTCGCCAGCGAACGGCCGGGCGACGGCCGCCGAGGCACGCCGGTAGCCGCCGGCCGCCGCGCGCCGGGCGCCGGGGCGATCATGGTCGCCGGCACCGTGACCGGCGGCGGTCAGATCGGCCCGGGCGGCGCCGTCGTGTGGCTGAAGCGCCTGGACGGCGCGATGCCGCGCACCGCTTCGCTGGCCAATCAGGTCGTCACCCAGCGCGAGAAGACGTTCCTGCCTCACGTGCTGGCGGTGCCGCTCGGCACGACGGTCGAATTTCGAAACGACGACCGCATCTACCACAACGTATTTTCGATCGCGAAACCGAACGACTTCGACGCCGGCATCCGCAAGACCGGCGCCACTTACACGCGCACGTTCACGCATCCGGGGGCGGTCGAGCTCCTCTGCAACATTCATTCGACGATGAACGCGTACGTCTACGTCGTGGATTCGCCGTTCTTCGCCAAGGCGCAGGCATCGGGCGCGTTCAGCATCCGCGGCGTCCCGCCCGGACGGTACGAGCTGGCCGCGTGGCACGAAGCCGCGTCCAGCGTCACGCGCAAGACCATCGTCGTCGGTCCGGAAGGCGCGCACGACGTGACGGTGACGGTGGGCGGTGATCGCCGCGCCGGCCCGTTCGTCCCCGACAAATACGGCCACAAACGCCAGCCGCAGCTCGGGTACTGACATGGCGAAGCCGTCGGACATCTCTGTATCGCAGACGCTGCACGCGTCCGAGGTGTCGGAAGTGTCGGAAGTGTCGAATGACTCGTACGATCCCGGCGGGTCCAACGACGGCCACGGCCCGGATGGCGGCCGCCCGCCGTCGCGGCGGCTCACACGCCTGCTCGCGGCGATCGCCGTGCTGGCGCTGACCATCGGCGCGGTCGTCTGGCTGGTGCGCATCGATCGCGGGCAGACGACCGCGCGCGTGACGACGGAGGCGCAGGCGGCGGCGCTGCGCGCGGCGGACGGCATCAAGAGCCTCATCGCGTCGGTGGAAGGCCAGACGCAGAACGCGACCGCGAATCCGCGGCTGGTCGCGGCGCTGAACGCCAACGTCGATCAGGAGACGCTGCGCGACCTGTTGCTCACCGAGCCGTGGTGGGAGCCGTTCCGGCGCGCGATCGATGGCTTCGGGCTGTACGACGAGGACGACGGGCCGGTCGTGTCGTCGCGCCTGCCCACCAACTTCAACGTGCACGCGATGGTGCAGGACGCGCGTCAGGGGCGGCGGACGTCGTCGGGGCTGCAGCTGGCGGCAGGACAGGTGCTGGCCGTGGCGGCGTGCCCGGTGGACCTGGCCGGGCGGTCGGAGTGGCCCGTGCTGGTGTCGACGAAGGTTCTGGACGTCGGTCTGCTGTCGGAGATGGCCGAACGCGCGGGTGGCGCCGTCGCGATCTCCGACGGCCGCCGGCTGCTGGTCGCGGCGACCACGGGCGCCGCCGGGAGCGGCGACGATCTGCTGGCGCTGAAGCGGGGCATCGACATACCGGCGCCCGGGCGCGTCTCGTTCGGGACGGCGACGGTGGCCGCGCTGCCGCTGTCGGGCGGGCTGCGCGTGCTGGTCAGCGTGGCGGCCCCGGTCACCCCGGGCGGCATGCCGATCCCGTGGTCGGCGGTCGCCATCCTGATCATCGGCGTCACGCTTTCGGTCGGCCTGTACCTGATGCTGGCGCGGCAGGCGGGGGACGCTGAGCTGGACGACGACGAGCTGGCGGACGACGCCGCGGCCGAAGCCGACACGGACATGGGCTCCATCGGCCGCTATACGATTGTCGAGCGGATCGGCCAGGGCGGCATGGCCGAGATCTTCTCCGCGGTGACCATGGGCGAAGGCAGCTTCCGCCGCCCGGTGGTGATCAAACGCCTGCGGCCCGAGCTGATCGCCGATCCCAACGCGGTGGCGCAGTTCTGCGACGAGGCCAACCTGCTGGCCGCCCTGCACCACCCGAACATCGTCGCCGTGCACGATTTCGGCCGGTCGCAGAATCAGTTCTTCCTGGCCGAGGAGTACGTGTTCGGCCGCGACCTCGGCCGGCTGGTGGCGCGCCGGTTGGCGGAGCGCGCGAGCCCGCTGCCCGCCGACGTCATCGCCCACGTCGCCTGCGAGCTGCTCAAGGGTCTCGAGTACGCGCACAGCCTCACCAACGAGCAGGGGCGGTCGCTGGGCATCGTCCATCGGGACGTGTCGCCCGAAAACGTGATGGTGTCGGCGCGCGGCGAGGTCAAGCTGCTCGACTTCGGCGTCGTCAAGGCCGACGAGGGGCGCGTCGCGCGGACCGACATGGGCGTCGTGAAGGGAAACGTCACGTACATGGCCCCCGAGCAGGCGCGCGGCCTGGACGTGGACGCGCGCGCCGATCTGTATTCGCTGGCGCTGGTGATGTTCTTCTGCGCGACGGGCAAACCGCTGTACGCCGCCGACACGACGTACGGGCTGCTGATGAAGGCCGGCAACGGCCCCGGGCCCCGACGAACGCGCGGCGATCCACGCGCTGCCGCCGGGGCTCGCGGCGGTGATCGACCGCGCGACCTCGGACAAGATCGAAGACCGCTACCCCGACGCGCACGCCATGGCCGCGGCGCTGGAACCGCTGGCGCGAGGCGGAGCGACCGCGACCGCCGCGCTCGTCGTCGAGCTCTACGGCGCCGAGCTCAAACAGGAATCCCACCGCATGGCCAGCTTCATACCGGACAGCTCGTCTCGCGTCGGGTCGGGGTCGCGCGCAGGGGTTGCTAGCGGCTTCGCTTAGGTTGGCTTCGCTTAGCTGGGCGCCTGCGCCCCCTTAGCTGGGCGCCTCGCCCCCTCGGTCGCCGCACCTCGCGTCCGTTTCGCGCGGCTCGCACGTCCGTATTTCCCCGGGCGCATCTGGCCGCCCGAAGCTTTTCCGGCGCGCAGGTTGAGGCTAGAAATTGGAACCAACCTGCGCGCCGGAAAAAAGCCATGTGCGGAGGAAGCGGTGGTTCGAACGTTGCCTTCGACCCGCACATACCTGAGGCGGGGTTGCCCGAGACCGGGGGAGCACGGGCGAGAGGAAGCGCCCGAGCCCGGGCCGAGGTGCGGGTGCGACCGGGGGTGCGGGGTGCGAACCGCGGCGGCGGGGCGCGAGCCGCCGGGCGCTAGTGCAGCACCGCTTCGAGCACCATCGTCAGCAGGAAGCCGAGGACGAGGCCGGCGGAGGCCGTGCCTTCGTTGCCGTGGCTGTGCGACTCCGGGATGATCTCGTTGGACGTGACGTAGATGAGCGTGCCGCCTGCCAGCGCGAGCACGAACGGCATCATCGCCGCCGCCACCGCGGCCAGCGCCTGACCGACGACGGCGCCGATCGGGATCGTCAGGCCGGTGAGCGCGACGATGATGAACCCCCGGCGCGGCGACACGCCCCCCTGGCGGAGCGGCGCCGACATCACGATCCCCTCGCACGCGTTCTGCACGCCGACGGCGATCGCCAGAAGGATACCGACGCGTGCCGCGCCCGGGACGGCAAACCCGGCGCCGATCGCCAGCCCTTCGGGTATGCGATGCAGGCTGAGCGCGCCGACGACGGCGTACGCGTGCCGCGCCGCCTGCTGCCGGCCGTCGTGGTCGGCGGCGTGCGGGCGATCGTGGACGTCGTGGCCAGGCTCGTGGCCGAGGTGCTCGTGGTGGCCACCGGCGTGGTGGTGGGGAATGAAGCGATCCATCGCCGCCGCGAGCCCGACGCCGACGCCAAAGCCGGCGACGACCAGCAGCAGCTTGGCGACGTCGAGCCCGTCGGGCCCGCGGACGCCGTGCACGGCCTCGGCGAGCAATCCCAGCGTCGCCGCCGCGAGCATCAACCCGGCGCCCAGCCCCAGGATGCCGTCGTAGGTCCGGCGCGGCAGCTCGCGCATCAGCAGGAATGGCAGCGCGCCCAGGCTGGTCGCCAGCCCGGAGAGTACGGCCGCCAATAACCCGGAACCCATCGCGCTGGGGGACTATTACACCACCCGGACTATCATGCGCGTTCGATGACGACGGCGTACCTGGCGCTCGGCGCGAACCTGGGCGACCGCGCCGCCGCGATCGACGCGGCGCTCGCGCGCCTCGACGACGCCGGCGTGCGCGTGGTCGCGCGCTCGCCGCTGTACGAGACCGACGCCGTCGCGCCCGATCCGCAGCCGCGCTACCTGAACGCGGCGGCGCGCGTCGAGACGTCGCAGCCGGCGGACGCGCTGCTGGCGACCTGCCTGGCCGTCGAGGCGGCGCTGGGACGCGTCCGTCCGCCCGGCCGCCTCGCCGCCCCGCGCGTCATCGACGTCGACCTCCTGCTCCACGGCGACGCCGTCATCGACCGCCCCCCCACCCTGATCGTCCCCCACCCCCGCATGCTGGAACGCGGCTTCGTGCGCATCCCGCTGGCCGACGTCGCCCTCCCCGGCCTCGTCCACCCGATCACCGGCGACGCGCTCGACAGCGCGGCGCCCGATCCGTCGGTGCGACGGGCTTAGGCCATTCCGAAGCGCTGCTTGAAGTCCTTGATCGTCGCGGCGATCCCCTCTTCCAGCGACACGCGCGGCGCCCAGTTGCCCAGCAGCTGCTGAGCGCGCGAGATGTCGGGCTTGCGCCGCGTGGGATCGTCCTTGGGCAGCGGCGCGCGGATGATCTCCGACTTCGAATTCGCCAGCCGCCGGATGATCTCCGCCAGCTCCAGCACCGTCGTCTCGCGCGGGTTGCCGATGTTGACCGGGTCGACGCCGTGCGGGCTGGCCATCAGGCGGGTGAAGCCTTCGATCAGATCGGTCGCGAAACAGAACGAACGCGTCTGGTCGCCTTCGCCGTAGATGGTCATCGGTTCGTTGCGCAGCGCCTGCACGACGAAGTTCGACACCACGCGGCCGTCGTTCTCGTGCATGCGCGGCCCGTAGGTGTTGAAGATGCGGACGATGCGGACCTCGACGGCGAACTGGCGCGCGTACGACACGGCCAGCGCCTCGGCGCAGCGCTTGCCCTCGTCGTAGCAGGCGCGCGGGCCGATCGGGTTGACGTTGCCCCAGTAGCTCTCGCGCTGCGGATGTTCGGTCGGATCGCCGTAGACCTCCGACGTCGACGCGATCATGATGCGCGCCTTCGCCTCGCGCGCCAGGTCCAGCATGTTCAGCGTCCCCTCGACCGCGGTGCGAATCGTGCGCACGGGGTTGCGCTGGTAGTGGATCGGCGACGCCGGACAGGCCAGGTGATAGACCTCGTCGACCTCCATCGTCAAAGGGTCGGTGACGTCGTGGCGCATCAGCTCGAAGCGGTGGTTGTCCAGCAGGTGCTCGACGTTCGCGCGCGAGCCGGTGAAGAAGTTGTCCAGGCACACGACCTCGTGGCCGTCGCGTCAACAACCGCTCGCACAGGTGCGAGCCGAGAAACCCTGAACCACCTGTGACCAATATGCGACGCCGAGACATGGTTGTTGATACTACCATCGCCGCGATGCCGACAAGCCCCCGCCGCGGATCGACGCTGGTGCTTGGCGTGCTCGCGCTCACGTCGGCGGCCTGCGTCCCGATCGCGGCGCCGCGGCTCCCGCAGGACGTCAGCGCGGCGCTGGCCGCCAAGCCGATGCGCCGGCTGGAGACCACCGACATGCTGGTCTACTACCCGCAGGGGCAGGAGATCGACGCGTGGCGGTTCGCCGACCCGCGTCGAAGGCTGCGCGGGCTATCTACGCCGGCGCGCGCACGTCCACAACTCGGTCGCCGACGAGAAGATCGTCGCGATCATGCCGGAGCTGCCGTTCAACAACGCGTTCGTCGCGCCGCGCGCAGTCCGGCTACGAGACGCAGACCGTCGTCCCCACCTTCGACACGCTGGAGACGTTTTCGCTCGAGATGGGTCTGCCGCCCGATCCGGGCGCGATCGGCTGCCACGAGATCACGCACTACGTGCAGCTCCAGCAGATCGCCGGCTTCGCGTGGTTCTGGAATTGCCTGTTCGGCGACGTCTACACGCCGCAGATCGGCCTGGACCCGTGGTTCAACGAGGGGCTGGCCGTCTACTACGAGACCAAGCTGCAGTCCGGGATCGGGCGGCTGGCGTGGCCGTTCTGGCGCGGCTCGTTCGCCGCGGGCTTCGCCGGCAAGCGCATCAACGGCGGCGACCTGTCCGTGTTCCAGCGCAACTTTCACGGCGGCCACCAGTACCTGGTGGGCAGCCAGTTCGTGCGTTTCCTCGCTGACCGCTACGGCGAGGACGCGGTGTGGAAGCTGGTTCACGTCCAGGCGCGATCGATCTTCTTCCCGCTGTTCGTCAACGTGCGGTTCTGGAGCGCGTTCGGCAAGTCGCTGTCGGGGCTGATCGACGAATTCGCCGACGAGGCCGAGGCTGCCCTGCCGCCGCGCACCCGCCCCCTGGCGCAGCGCGTGCTGCGGCCCGCGGGGAACAACGCGCGCTATGCGCGGGCGGCAGACGGCACCGAGGCGCTGATCGTCTCCACGCTCGATCGCCCGGCGTGGCTGACGATCTACGCCCCCGACGGCACCGTCCGCGCCGAGCGCGATCTGGCGCAGGTGCTGCCGCCGCGCCGGCTGGTCATCGCCGCGCCGACGTTCGCCAGCGGCCTCAGCTTCTCGCGCGACGGGCGCTCGCTGTATTTCGTCGCGCTGGATCTCGACCCCACGTATCAGGCGTCGCGGCTCTGCCGCTACGACATCGCCTCGGGCCAGCTCGCGATCGTCGCCCGCGACCTGCGCGGGCCGGGCGGGTCGCTCAGCCCCGACGGCCGCCGCTACATGTTCGCGCACGCCGACGGCGACCACCACGACCTCGCCGAGGTCGACGTCGCGACCGGCGCCGTGCGCGTGATCGCGCACGAGCCCCACGGCGCCTACATCGCCAACCCGCGGTTCTCCCCCGACGGCACCCGGCTGGTCGCGACGCGCTTCGACGGCATCCGCTTTCGCATCGTCGTGCTCGACCCCGCCGACGGCAAGCTGCTGTCGACGCTGACGACCGGCGACGACCCGGTCGCCGATCCGTCGTGGATCGACGACCAGCGCGTCATCTATCTCGGCGGCGCGCCGAGCGACTCGGGCTTCCAGGTCTACGCCCACGAGCTGGCGACCGGGCGGATCGACAAGCTGACCCAGGCGCCGTACCTCGCGTTCCAGCCCAACGCCGCCGACGGGCGGACGCTGCGGTTCCTGAACCGCGAAGGCTGGGGCTGGACGGTCGACGAGATCCAACTACCGCCTCCGCCGCCAGCGCCCGCGCCGCCGACGCCAGCACCCGTGGTCGCCGAGGCGCCAGCCGCTGACGACCTACCCCCGCCGCCCCCGCCCGTCGAAGTCATACCGACGGCGCCGCACGTCGACACCCTCATCACGGCGCCCGTCGAAGTCATACCGACCGTCATCGCCGACCAGCCGGCATCGAGCGTCGATCATCTGTTCGTGCCGCACCTGTACGGCCCGACCTTCGCGGTCTACGGGCGCGGCGTTGAGGTGCTGGGAGCCGTCCTCGCCGGCGGCGACCGTCTGTCGAAACATCGCTGGGCGCTGGCCGGCTACTACCAGTTCATCGCCGGTGGCCACGGCAGCGGCACGTTTGCCTATTCGAACCGGCAGCTGGCGCCGCTGACGCTGACCCTGTCGGCGGCGCAGCTGACGTTCATGGACGTGCCGCCCCGCCCCGACGGCGCCGGTGTGCCGAGCTCCTCCGAATTCACGCTGTTTCGCCGCGATCGCGAGCTGGCGGTCGACGCCGAGCGCGCGTTCTGGGGCAATCCGGTCGGCGCCGGGTTTTCGTTCGTCGAGACCTATCGCCCCGACGATCCCGCGGTGCAGGTGCCATTGCGCCGCCTGGCCGGCCCCCACCTGTCCGCGGCGTTCGTCGGCGCCGCGACGGCCCCGTACACCGGCGCGCGCCGGCTGTTCGCCGCGGCGGGCGACGTCGCCGCGTATCCGAGCGCATGGAATTCAGCCGGCTTCGGCTTCGTCGACGCGCGCGGCCAGCTGGCCGCCGTCGTGCCGCTGCCGCTGTATCGCCGCCACACGCTGGCGCTCACCGCGCGCGCGCGCGATCTGGTCGGCGTGCCGGCGGGCGAACGCGTGCTGCGCGTCGGCGGGTACTTCGCGGACACCGCTGTGGCGCCACGCCGAGTCGCCCGAAACCATCCTGACCAATTACCCGGGGCTTCCGCCCGGCACGCGGTTCGTCGAGCCGCTGCGCGGCTTCGAAGACCACGCGTTCGCCGTCGACCGCATCGCGATCGCCCAGGCCACCTACCGACTGCCGTTCATCATCGACTACGGCTGGGCTTCGACGCTTGGCCTGCTGCCGTCGCTGTTCGTGCGCCAGATCGACCTCGATCTGTTCGGCGTCGCCGCCACCGAGGGGCGGAACGGCGCGCGCCACACCGCCGCCGGCGGCGCGCTGACGCTGCGCCTGGCGATGTGGGTCGTGCCGATCGCCGTCCAGTACCAGCTGGCGCGCCGCTTCACGGACGATCAGGCGCTGGTGCACCTGATCGTGCTGGGAATTTAGAGGCCCGAGCGCACCCGTGTTAGGATTTTCGGCATGTCGGAAACCACGGGGGAGCGGCGCGGAGGGACCTCGAATCCCCATCGAGATGTGGGTCGAGGAGACGACCGGCTCCGAGCGCTACTTTCGCCGCGCCGGCAACCTGTCCCGCGGCGGCCTGCGCCTCGAGCACACGATCCCGCTGCCCGTGGGGACCATGGTGAACCTGACCTTCACGCTCCCGGGCGACACGACGCCCATCGCGGTGTCGGGCGAGATCGTGTCGGCGGCCGGGCCCGAGGAGCTGCGCATGGGCGTGAAGTTCGTCGACCCGAGCCCCGCGGCGCAGGCCCAGATTGACGCCTTCCTCGCGCGCGCGGGCGTTTGATCAAGATGGGAACCCTCAAAGGGTTCCCGCTATTTATTCTGCGCGGGTGATGACCCGCATGTTGCACAGGGCGACCCTCGCGCTCGCGGTCCTGTCGGTGGTGGCCTGGGGACCCGCGGCGGCGGACGCCAAGAGCGACCCCAAGCCCGTCGAGCCCGCCAAGACGCTGAAGCCGCAGAACCAGGAGGGCTACTTCGACGACGCCTTCGGCCTGTCCGCCGACGGCAAGACCGTGGCGGTGATCCGGACCGACGCCGCCACGTTCGCCAAGGTCGAGCTTGCCGACACGGCCACCGGCGCGATCCTGACCTCGTTCGACCTGCCGTCCAAGTCGCTGGTCGCGACCGACATCGAGGTCCTGCCCGACGGCAAGGGCGTGGTCGTCATCGCGCGCGACAAGCCCGACGATCAGGCGCCGCTGTACGCGTATCGCTTCGACGCCGCCGGAAAGCAGACGGCGAAGGTCGGACCGGCGATCGCCTTCGGCCGCCCCCCCGCCGACGGGACGGCGCGGGCGAAGCTGCTGGTGGCGTTCGATCGCAAGCTGGGCAGCCAGGGCGCGGAGGCCACCTACACCGTCACACCGTTCGACCTGGCGACGCTGGCGCCCGCCGGCAAGCCGCGCGTGCACAAGACCGACGTCGCGGGCCAGCTCAAGACGCCGCCGCTGCGCCTGGTCGGGTTCTTCGACGGCTACACGCGCATCCTGGCCGAGCGCCAGGGCGAATACGACAAGAAGGCCGACGTGCGCGCGCCGCCCAAGATGGCGGTCATCGACGCCGTCAGCGGCAAGGTCACCACCGAGACCCAGATCGGCGACATCATCGGCTGGGCGCACACCGGACGGCTGAGGCGCGAGAACCCCGGCCGCTCCCTGTTCGTCGAGCTAAATGACGACGCGTCGGGCGTCGATGTGGTTGATGCGATGGGCAAGAAGCAAGCGGCCACGCTGGCGGTGCCCCTGCGCCTCTACGATCCGAAGTCGCTGCGCGTCGAGGAGGGCCCGGCCGCGGGCAAGCTCACCTTCGCGATCGCGGTCGACCCGCTGAACCCGGACGCGATCCAGCGGCGCAAGGTCGATCTGCCGATGCTGGACGTCTATACGACCGATGTTGCCCAGGGCGCGGTCAAGCTGCGTGGACGCGTGTTCACTCCCCGGCCGGTCGCGTGGCGGCTGCGCGGCGACACGCTGGTCGTGCTCAAGCGCTTCAAGAGCTTTGCCCGGGGAGGCGATGAGCTGCAGATTTTCGATCTGCGTTAGCGTCGTCGCCGTCGCCGGTCTGTCGCTCGCGGCCGGCGGCTGCACAGAGGTGCGCGGCCGCAAGCGGGTCCAGGAGGCCAACGAGCTCTACAAGCGCGGCCGCTACCGCGAGGCGGTCGCCGTCTACGAGCAGGCGGAGACCATGGTGCCGGCGCTGCCGACGCTGTGGCTGAACAAGGGCTACACCTGCCGGCAGCTGATCGCGCCCGGCGGCAAGGACGCGGACAGCCGGCGGGCCGCCGACTGCGCGCTGGCCGCGTTCAAGCGGCTGGGCGAGCTGGCGCCGCGGGACGCGCGCGCCGACCAGCTCACCATCCAGACCTGGTTCGACATCGACGATTTCCCGACGCTGGAGAAGACGTTCCTCGAACGCGCCGCCCGCGCGCCCAACGACTACGACATCGTTCACGGGCTGCAGGAGGTCTACCTCAAGTGGGGGAAGTGGCCGCAGGCGCTGGAATGGTCGAAGCGGGCGGCGGCGCTGCGCGCGAACGACGCCGAGGCGCAATACGGCGTGGGGACCTTCATCTGGCAGATCCTGGCCACGCGCGGCGGCGGCGCCGACATGGCCGCCTTCGACCCGCGCCCGCGCCTGCCGCCGGAAGCCGACGAGCCGCCGGCGGCGGGCAAGGCTGGAAAGTCGCGCAAGGCCGCCAAGCCACCCGAGCCGGTCGCGCCGCCGCCCCCGGCGACGGCGGCCAGCGACATCACGGGCAAGCAGCGCGTCGAGCTGGCGGACCAGGCGATCGCGTACCTGGACAAGGCGCTGGCCTTGCGCCCCCACTACGCGGACGCGATGACGTACATGGGCCTGTGCTGGCGGCAGAAGTCGTTCGCGCTGTTCGCCGAGCCCGCGGCGTGGCAGGCCGCGGTGGACCGCGCCAACGAATGGCAGCGCAAGGCGCTGGTGGCGCGCACGGGTAAGAGCTAGGCGATGGCGTTCGAGGCCTTTCGCGCCGGCGCCGACGGGGGGGCACGCCCGCGCGCGCGCTGGCGCACGCTGATGTACGTCGGGCTCCGTGGCGGTGCACGTGGGGCTGATCCTGGTCGGCGTCGCCTATTCGTTCTGGCACGTCGAGGAGCTGTCGCCGCCGCGGCTCAAGCTGACGTTCATGTCGGCGGCGCCGCCGCCCCCGCCGCCGCCGCCACCGCCGGGCGGTGGCGGCGCGAACGCGCCCAAGAAGAAGGTGCCCAAGGTCCGCCCGGTGGAGCCGAAGACGACCGCGATCGTGCAACCCAAGGAGACGCCCAAGGTCGTCGAGCCGCCCAAGGAAGAGCCGAGGCCGGGCGACGGGCAAAAGGGCGGGCGAGATCGGCGGCAACGATCGGCGGCGAGATCGGCGGCAAGATCGGCGGCGAGATCGGCGGCAAGATCGGCGGCGAACCGGGCGGCAAGATCGGCGGCACCGGCACGGCGCCGTCCGCCAAGTTCATGCCGCAGCACCTGGGCGCCGCGCAGAAGCTGTCCGGCAGCCGACCCGCCCTTCCCGGCTTCGCTGCGCAAGAACGGCGCGATCTACCGCGTGATGGTCAAGATCTGCGTGACGACCGCCGGCAGCGTCGACAAGGTCATCATGTCGAAGGGCGCCGACCCGCTGCTGGATGACGGCGTGATCGCGACGGTGAAGACCTGGCGCTACCGGCCGCTGGTCGCGAACGACGTGACCGTCCCCTTCTGTTACCCCGCGCTGTTCGAGTTCAAATCCCAGTAGCAAATCCCCAGTAGAAAGACCGCCCAACCGCCGAAACGGAGACTAGAGACATGGATTTCACGCTGGTCGGACTGTGGAACGAGATGGGCATCGTCGCCCGCGGCGTCGTCGTCGTGCTGGTCGTGATGTCGCTGTATTCGCTGGCGATCACCGGCGAGCGGCTGATGACGTTCTGGCGCAGCCGCAAGCAATCGCGCCTGTACATCGCCGCGCTGGCGCCGATGGTCGACAGCGCGGGGCGGCTGCGCGACGCGGTCGGGCTGGACAAGCGCTTCGCCGGCAGCTCGGTGGCCAGCGTCATCGGCGCAGGGCTGACCGAATACGCGCGCGGGCTCGACCGCGCCGGCGCCGCCCCGCCCGCGTTCGAGGTGGCCGAGGTCGTCAACCGCGCCATGGAGCGCAGCAAGGAGCGCGAGCTCGCCGGCCTGCGCCGCGGCATGCCCGTGCTGGCGACGGTGGCGTCGTCGGCGCCGTTCGTCGGCCTGTTCGGCACCGTCGGCGGCATCATCACCGCGTTCCAGAAGCTGGCCGACCCGACCAAGGGCGGCGGCGGCATCGGCACCGTGTCGGCCGGTATCGCCGAGGCGCTGGTGACCACCGCCGTCGGCCTCGGCGTCGCGATCATCGCGGTGTGGTTCTACAACTACTTCACGGCGCGCCTCGACGACATCACCATCGACATCGACGAGACCGCGTCCGAGCTGGTCGACTCGATCTTGCGGGGCAGCCACGCGTGATGAACCTGCCGCGCGGCCGCCGCCTGGCCACCAAGCGCCGCCCCAAGGGGCAGGTGCGCGCGGAGATCAACGTCACCCCGCTGGTCGACGTCGTGCTGGTGCTGCTGATCATCTTCATGGTCATCACGCCGATGATCGTCCGCGGCGTCAGCGTCGACCTGCCGATCACCGCCAACCACGATCGCAAGAACGACGACAATAAAGACCTGATCGTGTCCATCAACGCCAGCGGCGACATCTACGTCAACGCCGACAAGATCAGCGTCGACAGGCTGACCGCCGCGGTCCAGGAGGAGCGGCGCCGCTACCCCGACAAGGGCGTGTTCCTCAAGGCCGATCACCGTATCCGCTACGGGACGGCGCGCGCGACGATGGAGGCGATCCACCGCGCCGGCGTCGAAGACGTGCAGATCGGCACCGACGAACAGAAGGCGGCGGCGGCCGCCTCGGGGGCGCGCTGACGTGGCGTTTTCCGTCGGCGGCGGCGGCCTCGGTACGCGCAAGCGCGCCCCCTACGGGGAAATCAACGTCACCCCGCTGATCGACATCGTCCTGGTGTTGCTCATCATCTTCATGGTGATGACGCCGATCATGCTCAAGGAGCTGGTCGCCAAGGTGCCGCAGAAGCAGACCGAAAACGTGCCGCAGCCGCCGGGCGAAAACCCGATCGTGGTCGAGCTGGACGCCAGCAACGCGCTGATGTTGAACGGCGAGGCGGTCCAGCCCGAGGCGCTCGCGGAGCGCGTCGCGGACCGCCTGCGCCACGACCGCCAGAAGGTCGTGTTCTTCAAGATTGCCGACGACGCCAACTACGGGCGCGCCGTGCGCATCATGGACGTCTGCAAGGGGGCCGGCGCCGCCACGCTGGGCATCGTGACCAAGGACGAATGACCGCAATCGAGGCAACCGGCGGCAACCTGACATCGAAGACGATGTTTACGCCGTTCACTTTCGGCATTCCGTGAACTGTCTGGTGATTCTGTCAACTCTGCGACGCGCGCTCGCTTAAGGAACGCGGCAAACCGCCGAATTCCATGGGGTCTCGAGTTCACAGATCGCGACTTCACTGTTACGATGCCCGCCAACGGGTGGTGTCTCTCGCTCGCTGATGTCGTCCCCTCGCTCATCAAAGGAGCAGCAATGAAACGGTCGGAGGTTCTACCCGCGGGCGTTTCGCGCGCCGCGATCACGCGCATTGCGTCGTTGGGACTGGCGATCGCGTCGCTGACCAGCACGGCGTGCGCGCCTGATCAGGACGTCAAGCCCGGCGCTCCCGAGCTGTTCGCTTACTACATCGTGCAGGCGGGGCCGACGCCGACGAAGATTCTGCCCAAAACGCCCGACTGCCCGACGCCGGCGGCGGGCGCGATGTGCAGGCCGATGCCGCCGATGCCGGAGGAGCCGGACACGCTTTGCCGCGATGTCGCCGCCAGCCACTGGTGCAACTGCATCGCCGACGCGGACGACATGACGCTGGGCACGTGGAACTGCGATCCGTTCGTCGGCGTCATCTCCGTCATCGCCATCTTCGATCGCCTGCTCGACACCGCGCCGCTGGATCTGGACGACCCGGCCAACTCGCCGACCGACATCGCGACGGCGACGGCGGGCGCCGGCACCGCCGTCCCCGTGGTGACCGATTACGGTTCCAACGGTTCGCCGACGGGCCTGGTGATTCCGCTCTTCGCGCAGGTCTTCCTCGGTAACTTCCGCACCGAGGGCCCCAGCCTGTTCACGGTCGCGGAGTCGGGGTTCCCGTCGGGCACCACGATCACGACCAGCCTGAACGGCGCCAGGGTGCTGGCGAAGGACGGCACGACACCGTTCGTGGGCAAGGGCGCGCTGCTCGACGGCATCGTCAAGTTCACGACCGCGGCGTTCGGCGCCACGCTGACGGCCCCCGATCTGTCGGCGATGTCGATGGACACCAACACCGTGACCGCCACGTTCACCAACCTGGTCGTCGCCGACGACGTCGCGATGCACGCGCACGCGACCGTCAACGGCGCCGCGGCTGCGATCACCGTCGCCGCGGTCAACGAGGTGACGGTAGCGATCACGCCGGTGACCCCGTGGCCCGCCGGCGCCACCGTGGTGATCACGCTCGACCCCGGCACCACCAACGCAGCCGGTGACTCCTTGGGCGCGGCAGGCGCAACCCTGACCTTCATGACGCCGTGATGTCTCCCGCGGCGCGCGAACCCCTTCCCCGTGTTGATAGCGATCATCGAAAGCGAGGCCTGATGAACCGGATCCGTGGTGGTGCAGCCAGTCTGCGATTGCCCCTCGTCATTGCGCTGCTGGCGGTCGCCGGCGTCGCCTACGCGCAGGAGACCACGGGGCGTGTCATCGGCCGCGTGACCGACCAGGACACCGGTGCGCCGCTGGCCGGGGTGACCGTCATCATCCAGGGCCCGCAGGGTGAGGATGCGACGATCACCGACGACCAGGGCAACTACCGGCTGACGTCCCTGCCGCTCGGCACGTACACCATCCGCTTCTACGTCGCCAACGCGTCGACGCAGGTCGAACAGACCGGTGTCATCGTCGCGGCCGAAAAGACGGTGCGCGCCAACGCGAAGATCTCCAGCGCGGTGCAGGCGCAGGCGCAGCAGACCTACGTCATCACCGGCAAGGTCCCCACGATCGACGTCGGCAGCGCGCGCGTCGGCGCGACGTTCAACGAGAACTACACGAATAACGTGCCGACGGGCCGCAACTACGGCGACGTCATCCAGCGCGCTCCGGGCGCCTTCATCGACGCCACGGGCAACGTGTCGATCGCCGGCTCCACCGGCCTCGAGAACATCTACATCATCAACGGCCTCAACGTCACCGGCATGGACATGGGCAACCTCGAGAGCGGCGCCGGCAGCCTGGGCGGCGGCACCAACCTGCCCATCGAGTTCATGAACCAGATCGACGTCAACAGCGGCGGCTACCAGGCTGAATACGGCGGCGCGATGGGCGGCGTCATCAACACGGTGCTCAAGTCGGGCAGCAACGAGTTTCACGGCAGCGTGTTCACCCTGTGGGCGCCGTACTGGATGACCGGCAACCCCAACCCCGTCGTCATCACGGGCGCGTCGCTGGGCAGCATGCGCAAGCTCGACTACGACACCAGCATTGGCGCCGAGGTCGGCGGTCCGTTGATCAAGGACAGGCTGTTCTTCTGGGCCGGCTTTGCGCCCCGCTTCAACAACTCACACGTGTACCGTTTGACGTACGCTCAGGTCGAGGACCCGATCAACCGCGGGACCGCGCAGCTGGACGCCAACGGCCAGCCGATCGTCAATGAGCTCGAATACTGGCGCGCGCGCGTCAATGAATCGCGCCAGACGTACAACTACGCGGCGACCGTCGACTTCACCCCGCGCCCCGAGCACCGCCTGACGCTGGCGGTGATGGGGACGCCCAGCTTCAACAAGCAGATGCGCAGCGTGTTCAACCCCGGCATTGACGCTGTGTCCAGCCCGTCGTGGTTGCGCGAATCGCTGAACAAGACCAACTCCGACATCACGGCGCGCTGGGTGTCGAAGCTGTTCGACCGCCGCTGGATCATCGAAGCGAACGCGGGCCTGCACCGCGAGGACTTCAACAACAAGTCGCCCGACGACAGGCTGAACGCGCTCAACCAGCTCGAGTACCACAACACCAACCTGTGGGACCTGGAGCGGGCCCCGGGCTGCGAGCCGATTCCACGCACGGACGCGGCGACCGGCGCCATGACGACGTTCCAGCCCTGCCCCGTCGGCGTGGGCGGCAACCCGTACCACACGGGCGGCTTCGGCCTGGCCCGGCAGTACACCGGCCAGCGCTGGATGGGCGAGCTGAAGTCGACCCATCTGGTGAACGCGGGCGGCCAGCACGAGATCAAGTACGGCGTGCGCCTCGAGTACTCGCAGTTCGAGCAGGACCGCTTCTATTCGGGTCCGCCAGGATCGCGCGCATTGATCCAGTTGAACCCGAACGGCGGCGGCGCGGTTGGCGCGCCGTTTCCGTATTTCAACTCGAACACCTTCTTCACGCTGCCGCCGGGCACGTTCCCGGCCAGCTACGGTCCCGGCGGCATGCCGTACACCGATCTGCTGCAGCCCCCCGCCTACCAGGACAACCTGAAGGCCAACGTATCGAGCCTGTCGAACGCGTTCTTCCTGCAGGACAGCTACAGCCCGTCGAAGCTGCGCAACCTGACGATCAACCTGGGCGCGCGCCTCGAGATGCAGCGCATGACCGACACCTACGGTAAGGCGTTCCTCGACACCAACAACCTCGGCCCCCGCTTCGGCGCCATCTACGACCCGACCGGCGACGGCCGGTCGAAGATCTCGGTGTCCTACGGCCGCTACTTCGAGGCGATCCCGATGAACATCGCCGCGCGCTACTTCGGCGGCGAGGGGCTCCTGCCCCGCGCTGGCGTGCCGCTGTCGACCTGCGCGCAGCCCGACGCGTACAAGTGGACCGGCAACGCCGAGTGGAACCAGTGTGATCGGCCCCCGATCGGCTCGACGACCGACGTGGCGGCGGGCGGCACCACCCCGTTCAACAACGGTTCGAGCTACCCGGTGCAGGCCAACCTCAAGGGCCAGTTCCACAACGAGATCGTCGCGACCGCGGAGCGCGAGATCATCGAGGACCTGACGGTGCGCGCCGACTACATCCACCGCTGGATCGGCAAGGTCATCGAAGACGGCACCGCTGACCCGAACGGCAGCTTCTCGTTCGTGCTCGCCAACCCGGGCGACATCCCCAAGGCGTCGATCGACGCGGCCAAGAACGAGCTCACGACGCTGCAGGGCATGGACCAGACCGACCCCAACGTCGCGGCGCAGACGGCCGCCGCCCAGCAGAAGCTGGCCAACCTCGAGGGGCTGGCCAACGCGCCCAAGCCGGAGCGGACGTACGACGCGATCACGCTGTCGGTGAACAAGCGCTTCTCGAAGCACTGGTTCACGCGCGCTTCGTACACGTATTCGCGCCTGGTCGGCAACTACCAGGGTCTGTTCCAGACCGAAGGTAACTACTTCGCGCCCAACGGCAGCAACGCCTACGACACGCCCGACCTCTACAACAACCAGCGCGGCTACCTGCCCAACGATCGCCCGAACCAGGGCCGTCTGGACGGTTACTGGAGCCACCCGCTGGGCAAGGGGACGATCACCTTCGGCCTGTCGTTCTCGGCGCGCTCGGGCATGCCGCGCAATTACCTGTCGGCGTGGTACTTCGGCAACGGGCACAACATGCTGCTGCCGCGCGGCTCGGGCGGCCGCACGCCGGCCGTCACGCAGTTCGACGGCAAGATCATGTACGGGCGGGCGATTGGCGCCGGCATGACCATGGAGGCGTACCTGGACCTGTTCAACGTCTTCAATCAGCAGGCGACGATGTTGACCGACGACGTCTACACGTACGACCTGGCGCCGTCGATCATCAACGGCACGACGACCGACCTGAAGTTCGCCAAGAACTTCGCCGGTGGCCCGATCACGAAGAACCCGAACTACGGCCACGCGATCGCGTACCAGCTGCCGTTCAGCGGCCGCCTCGGCCTGCGCCTGCTGTTCTAGTTCGGGCCCCTGGGAGGGTCCCGAGCCCCCCGCGATGAGCTCCGCGCGGCCAAGCCGCGCTACGCTCGACGCGATCTGGCGCGTCGTCTAAGCCCGGGCTACTTCGTCACCGCGATCGACTTGCGGAACAGCCCCAGGCTGTAGACGAAGAACACCAGGCCGATGCCGCCGACCATCACGAACTGAAGCCAGACCGCGCGCAGGCCGCCGCCGCGGTAGATGATCACCTGCGAGAAGCTGACGAAGTGCCGCGCCGGTAACAGGAACGTCGCGTACTGCAGCCACTTGGGCTGACTCTCGACCGGCGTGCTGCCGCCCGACAGCAGCTGAAGCACGACGATCACGAGGATGATCAGCAGCGCGAACTGCGCCATCGACCGTGACGTCGTCCCCAGGAACATCCCGAGCGCGGTCGCGAAGAACAGATAGAGCACGACGCCCAGGAACCACAACGCCACCGACCCCGCGAACGGCACGCTGAGCGCGAAGCGCACGACCAGGAACAGCGACGCCCCGGTGGCGACCAGAATCACGAAGCTGTTGGCCCACACCTTGGCCATCGCGATCTCGAAGGCGGTGAGCGGCATCACCAGCAGGTGCTCCAGCGTTCCGTGCTCGCGTTCGCGGATGACGGCGGCGCCGGTCAGCACGACGGTGAGCAGCGTGATCTGATTGATGATCGCCACCACGCTCTTGAACCAGGACGACACCCCGTTGGGGTTGAACAGCTTGCGCACCACCAGGTTGATGGGTCGCTGCACCGACACGTCCGTGCGTTTCAGGAAGGACTCGACGCGGTCGTTGACGATGTTCTTGATGTAGCCGGCGCCGATGCCCGCCTGCTGCATCGCGGTCGCGTCGATGTTCACCTGGATCGCCGGATTGCGGCCGCCGCGCAGGTCGTGCTCGAAGCGGGGCGGAATCACGACGACGAACATCAGCCGGCCCTTGTCCATCTCCGGCTGCACTTCGGCGGCGGTGATCAGCCTCGGGAACTTGAAGCGGGGCGGGTAGAACGCGTTGAACAGCTCTTTTGACAGAGCAGAGCCGTCCTCGTCGACGAAGGCGATCGACGCGTTGTTGACCTCGCTGGACGTCCCCGTCGCCTGGACGTAGATGGCGAACGTGAACGCGTAGACGACGAACACGACCATCACGACGTCGCTCATCAGGCTGCGGATCTCCTTGAGCCCGAGCCACAGGATGTTCTTGAACGACCGCACCGCTACTTCTCCTGCTTCCGGAGGCCGAGGACGCTGACGGCGAGCAGGACCGGGATGCTGCAGGCGAGGAAGATGACGTCGGTGAGCATCAGCCCGGCGCCCAGCCCCTTCGTGTAGGCGCCCAGGCTGGCGTGCATGTAGTAGGAGGCCGGCCAGATCGAGCCGATCACCCCCGCGCTGCCGCTCAGCGTCGACACCGGCTGCAACAGGCCGGAGAACTGGATGGTGGGAATGATGGTGAGGATCGCGGTGACGAACACGGCGGCGACCTGGCTGCTGGTGAACGTCGACGTCAACATGCCGATGCCGGTCGTCGCCATGACGTAGAGCAACGTGCACAGGGCCAGCGTCAGGAAGCTCCCCTTGATCGACAGCCCGAAGACGGTCAGCGCCAGCGCCGTCAGGATGATGAAGTTGAGCAGCGCGATGGCGACATAGGGGAGCTGCTTGCCCAGCAGGTACTCGAGCCTGGTCGTCGGCGTGACGTAGAAGTTGATGATCGACCCCAGCTCCTTCTCGCGGACGATGCTGACCGTCATCAGGATGGCTGGGATCAGCAGCAGCAGCAGCGCGGGGACGCTCGGGACGATCGAGTAGACGCTCTCGAACGCGGGGTTGTACATGAACCGCTCTTCGATGTCGGCCGTGTATTTCGGGGGCGTGGCCGGCGCGAGCCCGTTCGCGGGATCACGCATCAGGTTGGCGTGGACGCCCTGCACGTATTGCTCGATGGTGTCGCCACGGAACGTCATGGCGCCGTCGACCTGCGCCAGCACCTCCGGTCCCGAGCCGCGGCGAAGATCGCGGCCGAAATGCGGCGGCATCTCGATGACGACGGAGACGTCGTCCGACTGCATGCGGGTCAGCGCCTCGTCGGCGGAGCGGGCCGGCCGCGTGCCGGAGAAGTAGCGTTGCGAGGCGGCGAACTGCTCGAGGTAAGTCCGACTCTCGGCGGACTGATCGAGATCGAGGGACGCGTAGCGGATGTGCTCGACGTCGGTGGTGATGCCAAAGCCGAACACGAGCATGAGCAGCGCCGAACCGATGAACGCGAACGCCAGCCGGATCGGATCGCGGCGTATCTGCATGGTTTCGTTGCGCGCGTAAGCCAGCATCCGCCCGACGTGTTGCCGGAAGCTGGACATCTGCGCCGCCGCCGGCGGGGGGGCCGCTGCCTGGGTCGGGACGGTGGCGGCGGCCGCGGGCTTGAGCTCGGTGGGCGGGGGCCCGGCCTCCGCGATCGAGTCCTCCATGTAAGCGATGAAGGCGTCCTCCAGGCTGGCGGCGCGGCGGCCGTCGATCAGCTTCTGCGGCTCGTCACACGCCAGCACCTTGCCGGCGTTCATGAGCGAGATGCGATCGCAGCGCATGCCCTCGTTCATGAAGTGCGTGGTGACGAAGATCGTGACGCCCTGTTTGCGCGACAGGGTTATCAGCAGCTCCCAGAAGCCATCGCGGGCGACCGGATCGACGCCCGACGTCGGTTCGTCGAGGATCAGGATCTGCGGGTCGTGCAGCACCGCCACGGCCAGCGACAGCCGCTGGCGTAGCCCCATCGGCAGTCCTGCCGCGGGCACATCGAGGTGCGCCTGCAACCCGAAGCGCTCGACCAGCTCGGTGATGCGCGCCGTCGCCTTGTCCGTGGGCAGGTGGTAGAGGCGCGCGTGCAACACCAGGTTCTGGCGGACGCTGAGCTCGCCGTAGAGCGAAAACGCCTGGGTCATGTAGCCGAGGTTCTTGCGCACCTCCATGCTGCCGGCGTCGACGGAGCTGCCGAACAGCGTCGCCGTCCCCTCGCTGGCGGGCAGAAGGCCGGTGAGCATCTTCATCGTCGTCGACTTGCCGCAGCCGTTGGAGCCGAGGAAGCCGAAGATCTCGCCGCGCTCGATCGACAGCGTGACGTGATCGACGGCGGTGAAGCTGCCGAACTTGCGCGTCAGCCCGTGCGCCTCGATGGCGATCTGCTTGGTCTCTGACGTCCGCGGCGGGATGACCAGCTCGGTGTGTCCGCTGCGCTTTTCTTCGGGCAGCAGGGCGATGAAGCAGTGCTCCAGATCGTTCGTCCCCGTCCGCTGCATCAGCTCGCCGGGTGTCCCCGTCGCCAGCACGCGCCCCGCGTCCATGGCCACGATCCAGTCCCACTTCTGCGCTTCGTCCATGTACGCGGTGGAGATGACGACGCTCATCCCCGGCCGGCCCGCCCGGATGTCGTCGATGAGTGTCCAGAACTGCCGCCGCGACAGCGGATCGACGCCGGTGGTCGGCTCGTCGAGGATGAGGAGATCCGGCTCGTGCACCAGCGCGCCGCACAGCCCGACCTTCTGCTTCATCCCGCCCGACAGCTTGCCGGCCGGGCGATCGGCGAACGGGCCCAGCCCGGTGGCGTCCAGCAGCTCCCTGACACGGCGCTTGCGCTCGTCGGGCGACAGCCCGAACAGCTGCGCCATGAAGTCGACGTTGTCGTGCACGCTGAGCTCCAGGTACAGGTTCTTGCCCAGCCCCTGCGGCATGTACGCGACCCGTGGTCCCACCGCGCGCCGGTGTCGCACCTCGGCCATGTCGCCGCCCAGGACCATCACCTGTCCCTGCTGGATCTTCTTCGAGCCGGCGATCAGCGCCATGAGCGTCGACTTGCCGACGCCGTCCGGGCCGACGATGCCGACCATGATGCCGCTCGGCACGTCGAGCGAGATGCCGTCGAGCGCGGCCACCTTGCGGTAGCGGTGGGTGACGTCCTTGACCGTGACGACGGACTTGCCGGCGAATGCGGCCGATGACGTCGCCATGGCCGCCGCTCAGTGAGCGAGACCCACGGTGGGCGGCGCGATGAGGTTCTGCAGCCGCGCCGGCCAGACCGCGCTGTCATTCACCTTCACGTAGCCGACACCGCGGACGCCGGTCTTGATCTGCTCGATGTAGCGGCTCGCGACCTCTTGCGGCACCTGGATCTTCACCCGGAACATCAGCTTCTCCCGCTCGCTGCGCGTCTCGACCTGCTTGGGGGTGAACTGCGCCTCCGGAGACACGAAGCTGACGACCCCCGCCACGGCGCGCTTCGGCTCGTAGTCGACGGTGATTCGCCCCTCGGCGCCGATCTTCACGCGGGCAGCCGCCTCCGATGGCAGGAAGATCTCCATGTAGACGTCTTCCAGGTTCACCAGCGTCAGCGCCTTGCCGCCCGCGGCCAGCACCTCGCCGGGTTCGACCAGGCGATACAGGACCCGGCCGGTGATCGGCGACTTGAGCGTCGCGTCGTCGATGCGCGTCTGCACCGTCTCCGCGTTGGCGCGTTCGACCTCGACCTTCTGCCTGGCCGTCTGCAGGCTCGCCTCCGCTTGCGCGAGGGTGGCCTTGGTGGTCTCGAGCTTCGTCGTCCGCACGTCCAGCTCGCGCTGTGAGCCGGCGCCTTGCGCGACCAGGCGCTGCGAGCGGTCGGCCTCGATCTCGGCCAGCTTGATGTCGCTCTTCTGCTTGACGATGGATGCGTTGGCGAGCGCCACCTGCTCCTGCGCCGCGGCGATGCTCGCCTTCGCCGACGCCAGCTCCGCGTCCAGCGTGACGGTGTCCATGTCCACCAGCACGTCACCGGTCGTGACCAGCGCGCCCTCCTCGACGCGGATCTTCTTGACCCGCAGCGGCTCCTTGGCGGCGACATCGACCAGCTTGCCCTCGATGCGGCCGTTGCCGGCCACGATCCCGTCGGGCAGCGCCGACGCCTTCTTCTTCCAGTACTTGACGCCGATGAACGCGACCACACACAGGGCAACCGCCGCCCCGATCCACTTGTACGTCCGCTTCGAGATCTTCTTGGCCATGATGGGAGCTCTATTGCTTCGCCTCCGCCGCCCGTGGCTGCGACAACAAGTCGCCCCAGTTCGTGCGTTGTTTCATCTCTTGCTGGGTTTCCACGGGCACGACCGGCTGCGCCTGGCGCGATTCCCAGCCACCGCCCAGCGCCTTGTACAGCGCGATGACGCTGGTCGCGACCGACGACGTCGACTGCGCCAGCCTGTTCTGCTCCTGCAGCAGCGAACGCTGCGCGTCCAGCACGCGCTGGTAGTCCGTGGCGCCTTCGCGGTATCCCACCAGGGACAACTCCACCGCGCGCTCGGCGGCTTTCACGGCGGCCTGCTCGAACACCGTCGCTTGCTGGGAGTTGATGAAACCGGCCAGCGCGTCCTCTACCTCCTGCGCCGCCTTGAGCACGGTGTCGCGATAGCTGACCAGCGACTGCTGAAAGCGCGCGTCCTCGATACGAACGCTGTTGGTTATCCGGCCGTAGTTGAGGAAGGCCCAGTTGATGCTCGGGCCGGCGGCATAAAAGATGCTGCTCGTGGAAAACGGGCTGCGCGGCGACTTCGTCGGCCCGATGGCTCGGAGGTCGAACGTGCCGAATAGACTGAAGCTCGGGTACAGATCGGCCTTCGCGACACCGATGCGGGCACACTGGGAGGCGGCGAGCAGCTCGGCGCCGCGGATGTCGGGGCGCCGCCGCAACATCTCCGCCGGCACCCCGATCGCCACCTTGGCGGGCGCCCTGGGGATCTCCTTGGGCCCCGTCAGCAGCGAGTCGGCGACGCCCGACGGTTGCCCGAGCAGCGTGCTCAAGGCGTTGCGCGCCTGTTCGAGCCCGACCCGCAGCTGAGGGATGGTTGCCCGGGTGCTGCCCAGCAACACCGCGGCCTGAGTCGGATCGAGCTCCGACGTCGCGCCGTTGCGGAAGCGCGACGTCGCGATGTCCAGCGCCTCCTCCTGAAGCTTGGCGTTCTGCTCGGCCTGCGCGATCAGCACCTCGAAGGTCCGGATGACGACGTACGTCCGCGCGACCTCCGCCGTCAGCGACACCAGGGCGGAGTAGTAGTCGGCCACCGATGCCAGCAGGCCCGCTGTCTCCGCTTGCACGCCCCGCCGATACTTGCCCCAGAAATCCAGCTCCCAGGTCGCGTCGAACCCGATCTGGAAGTTCAGGAGGTTGCGGTCGACATTGAAGAAGTTGGCCAGCTGTTCGGTGAGCCCGACCGCGGTCGCGCCGGCGTTGAAGGTCTGCGTCTGCGGATACTGCCGGCCCGTGGCCACCCCTAGCTGGGCGCGCGCCTCGAAGATCCTGAGCCCCGCGATCTGCAGCGGCAGGTTCTGGTGGGTGGCGAGGTCGATCAAGCGATCGAGCACCGCATCGTTGAACGCCTTCCACCACAGGTTGTCCGCCGCCGTCTGCGTCGCGATCTTGGGATCGCTGGTCGCACGCCAGTTTGCGGGGACGGTGGTCTGCGGGGTCGTGAACGTCGGACCGACCGCGCAGCCACACAGCAGCGCCAGCAATCCGGATAGCGACGCCGCGCCGGCGAAGACCGGCAGCCCGCGGGGGGATGTGCGCTTGCTCGTGTTATCAGCCACCTTGTAGCGGACCGCACGGCGCCACGGCTGTGTTCCGGCGGACCGTCTGAACACGATGGTCAGCCGTGGCCGCAGCGGCAGTGGGTAACTTCCTGATTTACCCTGGGGCCGCGAGCGAGCTCGGCTCAGTACTTCTCGGCGACGAACTTTCTCCCCTTCAGGGTGGCCTGGTCGTCGTAGCGATGTTTGGTCCGCCGTTTCGGCAGCTCAACCTTGTCGTGCGGCAGCTTCTTGTGCGGGATGAGGTCGAGGATGTGCGAGATGCAGTTCAGGCGCGCGCGACGCTTGTCGTCGGAACGCACGACGTACCAGGGCGCGTGTTTGGTGTCCGTCGCGTCGAACATCCGGTCACGGGCGCGCGAGTATTCGTACCACCGTGGCCAGGACTCGACGTCCATGCCGGACAGCTTCCACTGGCGCAGCGGATCGTGGATGCGGGCGGTCATCCGCCGCTCCTGCTCCTCCTGCCCCACCTCCAGCCACACCTTGATCAGCTGAATGCCGCTGGCGACGATCAGCTTCTCGACGGCGGGACAGACATCGAGAAAGCCCTCGTATTGTGCCTGGCTACAGAAGCCCATCACGTGCTCGATGCCCGCGCGGTTGTACCAGCTGCGATCGAAGATCACGATCTCGCCCGCCGCGGGGAAGTGCGCCATGTAGCGCTGCATGTACAGCTGCGACGTCTCGCGGTCGGACGGCGCCGGCAGCGCCACGACCTGAAACACGCGCGGGCTGACACGCTCGGTGAGGGCGCGAATCGTTCCTCCCTTGCCCGCCGTGTCGCGGCCCTCGAACACGACGATGACGCGCAGGCCCTTGTGCTTGACCCACGCCTGCAAGCCACACAGCTCGGCTTGCAGCTTGCGCAGCTCCTTCACGTACTGCTTGTTCTTCAACTTCTTCGCCATGATCGTCCCTACAAGCTGGTGATGGACGGCGCGCGCGGCGACTGCGGTCCGTTCCTGATGGCAGCTTGCTGATTCTGCGCCGGGCGCGCGTTTCGAATTGCGGCGAACCAGCCGGGGCTTCAGCTTCGTTCGGGGTGGTGACCTAGCAATGACGACATCGTCCGAGCAGACTCCGAACGCGGGCGGTGCGGCGATGGACTATCTGGTCGACGCCTGGCAACGCGCGATCCTGACCTGGGACGTGTTGCGCGAGCGCGGCAACCAGTACCTGGAGCACGAGCGCCAGAGCAAGCCGCCGGTGCTGGTGTTCGACTACGAGATGGTGGTCGACGCGCGCCAGTTCGCCACGCCCGCGAACTACGCGCTGGTGCGCATCAAGCCGGGCGCCGACAACCCGCCCACCGACGCCAACAAACGCCCGTTCGTGGTCATCGACCCGCGCGCCGGCCACGGCCCGGGCATCGGCGGCTTCAAGATCGACAGTCAGATCGGCGTCGCGCTCAAGCAGGGGCACCCCTGCTACTTCGTCATGTTCTTCCCGCAGCCGGTGCCGGGTCAGACCATCGAATCGGTGTGCGCCGCCGAGGGCGCGTTCGTGCGCAAGGTGAACGAGCTGCACCCGCACGCGGAGGGCCGTCCGTTCCTGATCGGCAACTGCCAGGGCGGCTGGGCGCTGATGATGCTCGCCGCGCTCGCGCCCAACGAGATGGGCCCGATCCTGCTCGCCGGCTCGCCGCTGTCGTACTGGGCGGGCGTCGTGGGGCAGAACCCGATGCGCTACCTCGGCGGGTTGCTGGGTGGCACCTGGATGGCGTCGCTTTACGGCGATCTCGGCAACGGCAAGTTCGACGGCGCCCACATCGTCAACAACTTCGAGAGCCTCGACCCCGCGAACACCTACTGGAGCAAGCTCTACAACCTCTACGCCAAGGTCGACACTGAGCCCCCGCGTTTCCTGGAGTTCGAGAAGTGGTGGGGCGGCCACTTCCTGATGAACAAGCAGGAGATGGAGTGGATCGTCCAGAACCTGTTCGTCGGCAACAAGCTGGCCGCGGGCAAGCTCGAGTCGTTCGACGGCAGGCACCGCGTCGACCTCCGCAACGTCCGCTCACCGATCGTCGTGTTCGCGTCGTGGGGCGACAACATCACGCCGCCGCAGCAGGCGCTCGACTGGATCCCCGACCTCTATCAGAGCGTCGACGACATCCGCCTCAATGACCAGACCATCGTCTATTGCCTGCACGAGAAGGCCGGCCACCTCGGCATCTTCGTGTCGGCGAGCGTCGCCAAGCGGGAGACCGCCGAGCTGGCGAGCGCGCTCGACCTGATCGACATGCTGCCACCCGGCCTGTACGAGGCGCTCATCGAAGACACGCGCCCCGACATGCCGGGACAGCAGTACGTCGAGGGCCGCTATCTCATCCAGTTCGCGGAGCGCACGATCGACGACATCCTGGCGCTGGACGACGGCCGCGAGGACGAACGCGCGTTCGAGGTCGTCAACCGCGTGTCGCAGATCAACCAGGGCATCTACGACGCGTTCGTGTCGCCGTGGGTGAAGGCGATGTCGAGCGAGGCCAGCGCCGTGATGCAGCGGCTGATGAACCCGGTGCGGGTGCAGCGCTGGATGCTGTCCGATCTCAACCCGTGGATGCTGTGGGTGAAGGCCATGGCCGCGACGGTGCGCGACAATCGCAAGCCGACGAGCGCCGACAATCCGCTGGTCAAGGCCGAGCGCGACGTATCGAAGCAGATCGAGCAGGCGCTCGACCGCTATCGCGACGGGCGCGACAGGCTGACCGAGCTCGCGTTCAAGGCCATCTATGAGTCGCCATTGCTGGCGGCCGTGGTGGGCATCAACACCAAGACGCCGGGGCATGACGGGCCGTCGACGCCGACCTGGGAGATCGAGCAGCTCAAGCTGCTCAAGCGCAAGGAAGCCGAGACGTTCATCGACGAAGGGACGCTGCTCGACGCCTGGGCCCGGCTGCTCATCTACGTGCGCCCGCGCGGCGAGGCCGTGGACGAGCGTCCGTTCAACCTGGTCCGCCGCATGATCGAAGAGATGCAGCCCGACGCGCGGCCGTCACTGGCGGCGTTGAAGGCGGCGATCAAGCGCCAGGTCTACGCGCTGGCGCTCGACGAGGAGCGGGCGCTCGCCGCGCTCCCCAGGCTCGCGCCCGACATGGGCAACCGGCGGCGGGGCTTCGACGCCGCGCGCAGCATCATGAGCGCGCGCGGCGAGCTGACGGCCGACCAGCAGGAGCGCTTTCGCCGGCTCGCGAACGTCCTCGGGCTCGACGGCGCGGCGGCGGGGGCGTCGACATGAGCGCGGGCGCCGGCGGCGGCGGGGACGTCAAGGCTGGCGCGCGGCCACGCGCGGGGGTCGCCGTCAGCCACGAAAAATACGCGCGCCTCATCGACGCCGCCAGAGCGCTGCCGCTGATCACCACCGCCGTCGTCCACCCGTGCCACGTCAGCTCGCTGACCGGCGCCGTCGACGCCGCGAAGCTCGGCCTGATCCGACCGATCCTCGTCGGGCCGCGGGCCAAGATCGAGTCCGTCGCCGAGGACGCGAATATCGACATCTCGGGTTACGAGCTGGTGGACGTCCCACACAGCCACGCCGCCGCGGCGCAAGCGGTGCAGCTGGTCGCCCAGGGGCGGGCCGAAGCGCTGATGAAGGGGAGCCTTCACACCAGCGAGCTGCTCGCGGCCGTGGTCAAGCGCGACACCGGCCTGCGCACCGCGCGCCGCCTCAGTCACGGCTTCGTGCTCGACGTACCGACCTACAAGGAAGCGCTGATCATCTCCGACGCCGCCATCAACATCGCGCCGACGCTGGAAGACAAGGTCGACATCGTGCAGAACGCGATCGATCTCGGCCATGCGATGCGCTTCCCGGAGGTTCGCGTCGCCATCATGTCGGCGGTCGAGACCGTGAACCCGAAGATCCCGTCGACGGTCGAGGCGGCGGCGCTGTGCAAGATGGCCGACCGCGGTCAGATCACGGGCGCCGTGCTCGACGGCCCGCTGGCGCTCGACAACGCCATCAGCCCGGAGTCGGCCGCGATCAAGAAGATCGTCTCACCGGTTGCGGGGAGCGCCAACGTGCTCATCGTGCCGAACCTCGAGAGCGGCAACATGCTGGCGAAGAGCCTGATCCTCCTGGCGCAGGCCGACGCCGCCGGCATCGTGCTGGGGGCCAGGGTGCCGATCATCCTGACCAGCCGCGCCGATTCGGTGATGGCGCGCCTGGCGTCGTGCGCCGTCGCGCTGCTGCTCGCGCAGGCGCGGCGTGAAGACGCCGCGAAGGCGATCGTCTAGCCGGGCCAGGATGAACGCGGCGATCCTGGTCATCAACGCCGGCTCGTCCAGCGTCAAGTTCTCGGTGTTCAAGGACGCCAACGGCGACCTCGCCCTTGTGGCGCGGGGGCAGATCGAGGGCATCTTCACGGCCCCGACGTTCCGCGCGAAGAACGCCGCGGGCGATCCGGTGGGCGAGCAGCGCTGGGACGCTGGCGCCGGCTTCGGCCACGAGCGCGCGCTGGCGGAGATCGTCGACTGGCTCGCGGCGACGTACGGCGCCGACCACCGCCTGGCCGCTGTCGGTCACCGCGTCGCCCATGGCGGCAAGGACCACGTCGCGCCCGTCCGCGTCGACGCGGCGCTGATCGCGGAGCTGGAAGAGCTGGTGCCGCTCGCGCCCCTGCACCTGCCCCACAACCTCGCCCCCATCCGCGCGGCGCTCGCGCGCGCCCCGGACATGCCGCAGGTGGCGTGTTTCGACACGGCGATGCACCGGACTTTTCCGCGCGTCGAGCAGATGTTCGCGCTCCCGCCGGAGCTCGAGGAGGCGGGGGTGCGCCGCTACGGCCTGCACGGGTTGTCGTACGAATACATAGCCAGCGTGTTGCCCCAGTTCGACGCGCGCGCCGCGCGCGGCAAGACCGTCGTCCTCCACCTCGGCAGCGGCGCCAGCATGTGCGCGCTCGACGGCGGCCGGAGCATCGCCAGCACCATGGGCCTCACGGGGATCGACGGCCTGCCGATGGGGACGCGGTCGGGCGCGCTCGATCCCGGCGTCCTGCTCTACCTCATGGACCAGCGCGGGATGGATGCGCGGGCGCTCGAGGCGCTGGTCTGGCGGCAGTCCGGACTGCTCGGCGTCTCCGGTGTATCAAGCGACATGCGGGTGCTGCTCGCGTCGAGCGAGCCACGCGCGGCGCTCGCCGTCGATCTGTTCGTCTACCGCATCGGGCGTGAGCTCGGCTCCCTGGCTGCCGCCCTCGGCGGCCTCGACGCGATCGTCTTCACGGCAGGCATTGGCGAGCACGCGCCCCCCGTCCGCGAGCGCGTATGTCGGAACGCGGCCTGGCTGGGCGTCGAGCTGGACCCGACCGCCAACGCCGCGGGCGGCCCGCGCATCAGCACGGCCGCCAGCCGCACCGCGGCCTGGGTGATCCCGACCAACGAGGAGCTGATGATCGCGCGACACACGCGCGACGTGCTCACGACGGGATGAACGCGCGCCGCGCGCTCGGCGACGGTCACGGATAGTCTTCGCAGACGAAGTACTCGATGGCCGCGCAGCGGTCGTCGATCCAGGTCATTCCGCTGAGGGGGATGGCGGCGCAGCTCTCGACCCCGGTGGCGTTGTTGGGCTCGCTGGGGTCCCAGTTGGAATACAGCCCGCCGACGGGGGCGCCGGTGGTGCCGTTGCCCAGCCAGAACGCGTCGCCGTCGGTCCACCGCCAGTCCCCGTCGATCGTGGGCTCGTGGCCTCCGATCCACACGGTAAAGCGCATTTGAAAGTTGATGGCCGCGGATTTGGCGGTCGTCATCAGCCAGGTATTCTCCGCGGCGTCGTCGACACGGACCAGACGCAGGCCGCGGCTCTCACACGCGGCGCGTGCGGTCGCCCAGTCGACGGTCGTCTCGCAGAACTGATAGGCGTGTCCGCCGTACGTGGCGGGATGACAAACGACGGCCGGGCCGCCGCCGGCTCCGCCTGCGTTGCTGGTTCCACCCCCGCCGCCCCTTCCTGCTGCCCCGGCAGCACCGCCGGTTCCGCCAGCGCCGCCCCTCCCTGCTCCGCCTGCCGCACCGCCGCTTCCGCCAGCGCCGCCCCTCCCCGCTCCGCCGCCGCACCCGCTTCCGCCAGCGCCGCCCCTCCCTGCTCCGCCGCCTGCTCCCGATGCGCCAGCCGCGCCACCGGCGCCGCCGGCGCCTGCGAGACCGGCTGCGCCAGCCAGGCCGCCCGCGCCAGCGGCGCCTGCGAGACCTGCCGCGCCACCGCGCCCCCCGGCGCCGCCGGCGCTCGTCGTCCCTCCGCTACCGGGCTGCCCAGCGTCCACCGGCGACAGCGGATCGTAGCCCAGCCTGCCGCAGCCGCTCGCCGTCACGGCAACCAGGAACCCCGCGATGACACGGCCGCGCCGGCGCGCCAGCAGCTTCATCGCTATTCCGGCCGCCTGCGGATGTAGTAGTGCACGCGGCCGCGGACCGGCTCGAGCCGTACGGCCACGGCGCTGTCGCCTTCGAGCGGCGCCAGCGCCGCGCGAAAGCGGCCGTGCTCGTCGACATCGATCGGCTTGCCGGCGGCGCTCACCACCGCCCCTGGGACCGTCACCCCGTCGACCGCGACGGCGCCTGCGTGGTCGGCGGCGGGCGCGGCCTTGAAGAACTGCGCCGTCGGCGCGGTGTTGTCGAAGCGCAGGGCGATCGTCGTTTTCGCGGACTCGCGACCGTCCGCGGTCGCGTACCACCAGGTGTGGATCCCTTCCGCCAGCGCCCCGGACGCAAGCCTGTGGCGCGCGTCCTTCGCCGGCAGTGTCCGCGTCCCCGACGGCGACTGCACGTGCAGCTCCAGGCCCTTCACGCCGGCGGGCGCCGCTGGCCACACCAGCGTCAGCGCCGGCGGGCGGCTCTGATAGAGGATCGTGTACCGGCGCCCGTCGGCTTCGATGACGTTGGCGCCGACCCGAGCCGGCAGCGGCACCTCGCCGCTGTCGCGCACCAGCGACAGCACCCCGCTGGCGCGGGGAGTGCCGCTCGCCGGATCGCCCGCGCAGCGCACCCGATACGGTTCCTTGCCCGTGCGCAACCGCAACACCGCCGTGCCCGCGCCGGAGACCGGTTCGCGCGCGTGTCCCTCACGTCCGGTTTCGACGCTGCCCTGACCCGGGCACAGGTGATCGAACCGCAGCCGCACCCACAGCGACGACTTTCCGTCGTGCAGCACGGCGCTCTCCCCGGCCGCGATCGTCACGTCGACGCGGTCGGGCGCCGAACGCGTGGGATGCGCGGCCGCCGCGGCAGACGCAGCAGCCGCGGCGCCGGCAGACGCAGCGGCCGCCGCCTGTGCCGCCGCCGCCGCCGGAGCGGGCGACGGCTGCGTCCGCGGGCGCCATCGCCACCACCGGCTCGCCCTTGGGTGCGACGGCTCGATGATCGCGGCGCCCACCTTGAGATCGATCTTCTCGATCAACGCGCCGCCGATCCGGAGCCGCGCCCCGAATCCCGCCTCGACCGCCAGGTCGCCGTCGGGCTTCAGCAGCACCGCGCGCCCGACCAGCACCTCCAGCACGACGCCGTCTTCCTGGGCGCGGACGCGGACGTGCGCGCCGCGCTCGACGCGCGTTCGCCCGGCGGCGGTCACCAGCGTCAGCTCGCTGCCGGCGGTTGTGCTCGATCTCGGCGGCGCCGCGCTCGACGCGGATCTCGGCGGCGCTCGCGCCGGGCAGGTTGCCGCGCTGGAATCGAAGCAGCGCGTTTTCTCCCATCCGGATGACCGCCCCGGCTTCCAGCCGCAGGCGCGCGCCGGCTCCGCCCCCGGTGCGGACGGCGCCCCCGATCGCGAAGCGGTCTCCGACGGTCGCTCCCTGCCAGGCCTCACCGTCCGCGCGTTCGACCACGCCTCGGGTCTCGACCAGCGAGGCGACCGTGGCGTCGCCGCCGCCGCCGCGACACGCAGCCGCGCCGCTAGCTGCCGCCAGCAACCCGAACACGGCGAGACGCACCCGCCACCCGATCACGGCGCCTTCTTGAGGTCGATGTTCAGCAGCGTGACACCGTTCTCCTCGACGCGCACGCGGCGGACCTGGGTCGTGTACCCGCGGGCAGAGATACGGACCTCGTGCACGCCAGGCGTGACGTCCAGCTCGAAGCGACCCTGCTCGGCGCGCAGGTCCTTGTCGCCGCCGTCGACGTTGACGTCGGCATCGACGGCGCTGCCGCGGAACGATCGCACGATGCCGCGCAGCTGCCCGCGCGGCGGAGGCGGCGGCTCGTCGACCTTCGGCTCGGCCGGCGGATCTGGCTCCGGCGTCACGGCTGCGGCTCCGCCGGTGCCGATGGTGGCGGCGGCTGCGCCGGCTCCGTCGGTGCCGCCGGTGACGCGACCAGCACCGCTGATCCATGCCGGCGTCACGGCGCCGGCAAACCGATACGCCAGACCCAGCCCGACGGCGAACCGCGGCGGTACGGGCACCAGCGGGGACATCGGATCGGACACATCGGGCCGGGCGCTGGGGCTGACTTCGGCCAGCGCCTCCAGCCCCAGACGCGGTCCAAGCGGCAGCCGCACGCCGCCGCCCACGCGAATGGGGGACGCCAGCGCGCGCGGGCTGCCCGCGCCGACCAGCATGTTCCAGCTGCCTTCGACGAACACGTGCGCCCGCCCCAGCCGCACGCCGGCCGCTCCGCCCACGAGCACGCTGTCGTACGCGCTCACGCCGAGCGCCAGTCGATCGCCCGGGCCGAGCAGCGGCGCATCGGTGGCGGTGCGCGCGCTGCGATCCAGGCGATAGCCCAGGTTGGCGCTGAGGATGACCCGCCCGTCGCCCGGGAAATAGCTCACCGCCCCCAGCAGCTCGGGCGACAGCGCCCCGAGGTCCAGCGACGGGGCGTTGCGCCCGGGAAGCCAGACGCCCGCGCGCGCGCCGATCGCCAGCGCCGGTCCCAGGGCGCGATCGACGCGTACGTAGAGCCGTGGGTCGCCCACCAGCCCGGCGTCACCAGGCTGACCGGGAATGACGTGCTTGTCGTAGCGCCCGTCCAGTCGCAGCGCCAGACCCAGCCAGCGCAGCGGACGTCCGTCCACCATCAGCGACCCCGCCACGCGGTGGTGGCTGTCCGCCGCGCCCAGCACCGATTCGGTGTAGCCGTAGCCGCCCGACGACAGCACGAACAGCGCCGGCGGCCCCGGGCTCGCCGTCATCACGCGCGGGAGCATGTACGGCTGCGCGCGATCATCCACATTGTCGGCGGCGGCATGCGGCAGCGGGAGCGGCGGTCACCAGCTCCTCCGGGTCCGGTGGCAGCGCGCGCGCCGGTGCCGCGGACGCCACCGTGATCACGGCGAGCAACCCCGCTGCGGGCAGCCCCACGTTACGCGACAGATGTCTCGAACCCATACCCGCCCTCGCCACGTCCCCTCCTCAGCGATCGGACTCTTGCGCTACCCGGCGCTCCAGCATCAACGGGATACGGAACGCGATGGCAGCGGGTTGCGGCGCGAACACCGTGCGCGCGCCGATGTCGGCCAGGCACTTGCCGAGCGGCGTCGCTCCGATCGCCGCGGGTAGCACGGCGACCGAGGTGACACGTCCGTCGGCGGCGACCTCGAAGCGCAGCGAGATCTCGCCGCTGGTCGCCGACGCGCCCGCGGGAGACTTTGCGAAGCAGCCCCGGATCTCGCCCTGGTGCTTGGTCAGCGCCGCCGAGAAACCGGCGACCGGATTGGCCGCTGGCCGCCGCCCACGTTGCTGGCGCGGCGGCGCCGGCGCGGCGACGGCCGGCGCCACCGGCGGCACGATCGCCGTGGCGGTTGGCGGCGGCGGCGCGCGTAGGGTCCGGCAGAAGCAACCTGGTCTCGACGTGCCGGGCTCGACGGCCACCGCGCCACGCTCGGCGACCAGCATGACGACCGACGTGCCGGGCGCGCCCCCCGACGCGACGGCCGCCGGCGCGGCCGCGTGGCTGCGGCCGAACCACAGCGCGGCCGCGACCGCCAGCGCGCCGATGCCGGCGACGATGACAGCCACCGACCGTGTCGACGACGGCGTCGCGGGTTGTCGCCCGAGCAGCGACTGGGTGATCGGCGTGGCGGAGCCCTCGCCCGACGCGGACCCCGTTGCCTGGTCGGATTTCGTGACCGCGACGTGAGCCACGATCCTCGTGGCGGGCTCCGAGACGGCCGGCGCCGGCGGCGGCGGCGCCGCCGCGGCGGGCAGCGAGTGCCAGATCTCGCGCTTGGGTCCGAAGCTCGTCTCCATCCAGTCGGCCAGCCCGGCGGACGAGATGTGCAGGCGCCGATCGCGCGCAAACGCCTCGAGATCGAGCTGCAGATCGCGCGCCGACGCGTAGCGCTTGTCCGGATCCTTCTCCAGCATGCGCATCACGATCGGCTCGAGCTCGGGTGGATAGTCGGGATCGTGCGTCGACGGCGGCGGGATCGTCTCCCTCGAGCACCATGCGCATGGTGTCGACTTCGGTCTGGCCCTTGAACAGCCGCGTGTGCGTGGTGATCTCGTACAGCACGATGCCCAGCGAGAACAGATCGCTGCGCCTGTCGATCGGCCGGTTGTGAAGCTGCTCGGGCGACATGTACGCGAGCTTTCCCTTGAGCGCGTAGCGCTTCGACAGCTCGGGATCCGCCGCCATCTTCGCGATGCCGAAGTCGACGACCTTCACGCCACCGTCGTAGGTGACGACGATGTTCGACGGCGACATGTCGCGATGCACGATGCCCAGCGGGCGCCCGGTGGACGCCTTCTTCTCGTGCGCGAAGTGCAGCCCGGCGGCGGCGCCGATGACGATCGTCATCGCCTGCTGGAGCGGCAGCCGTTTGCCGTCGTGGGCGAGCTTGCGCGTGATCCAGCGCAGGTCCTCGCCGTGCAGGTACTCCATGGTGAAGAAGTACGTGCCGCCCGTCTCGCCGATGTCGTAGACGTGCGCGATGTTGGCCTGGTCCAGCGTCGCGGCCAGGCGCGCCTCGCGCAGGAACATCCTGACGAACTCCTGGTTCGCGGCGTATTGCGGCAGGATGCGCTTGAGGACGACGTACTTCTCGAAGCCCTCGATCCCCGACGCGCGCGCCAGATAGATCTCCGCCATGCCGCCAAAGGCGATCCGATGCACGATCTCGTACTTGCCGAGACGTGTGCCCGGGCTGATGAGGTCTACGGCGTGAGCTTGAATACCGGCCTGTAAATCGGCCCGCCAGAGCGCGCGCTTAAGACCCGCGATGTCGTGTGAGGTAGGACCGGGTGCGCGCGCTCGCGGAGCGCCGAAGCTCGACCGCCGTTGCGGTCGTGGTCAATCGGGTAGACCGGGCACGGCGAGCGTCACGTACTTGAGGACCGCGCGCGAGGTCACGTACATGGTCTTGCGATCCGCGCCGCCAAACGTGCAGTTGGAGGATTCGCCGGTCGGGACGGTGCCGATGTACGTCCCCGCCGAGGAGTAGACCTCGACCCCGTTCGAGGTGCCGGCGTAGACGTTGCCGGCGCAGTCGACGCACATGCCGTCGACGGTGTCGCGCATGGTCTGGGCCACGAAGTTGGTCCCCGTCGCCGTCATCACCGTGCCGTCCGCCGCCAGCGTGTACTTGGCGATGGTCCGGTTGCCGACGTCGCCGACATAGAGCGTGTTCTCGTCGGTCGACAGCACGATGCCGTTGGGGCGGCTCCCCTGCGTCAGCTTCATGGCCGCGCTGACGGTCCCCGACGGCGAGATCCTGTAAAAGCCGGTGTCCGGGTCGGTGAAGTAGATGTTGTCGTCGCTGCGCACGATGACGTCGTTGGGCTTGGCGCTCCCCGTGGAGATCGGCGTGCCGACCACCTGCCCCGTCATCGGGTTGATGACGGCGATGCGCTTGTTGCGCTGATCGGCGGCGACGATGCGGTCGCTGTTGTCGACCGCCAGCCCGTTGCTGCCGCTGTCGGCGAGCAGGGCCGACGCCGTCGACGGCGGGACCACCTTGAAGATGCGCTCGGTCGGGCTCGACGCGTTGTCGGAGAAGAACACGGTCCCGAGGCTGCCGATCCAGACCGGCCCCTCGATGAACGCGAAGTAGCCGGATGGCGGCGGCCCGATCATGTTCACCGTCCCCATGCCGGTGAGCGGGTTGCCGTACGTCATGCCCGCCGCGCAGATGAACTTCGCCGCGCTGCCGTGCGGGGTGGTGGTGCCGCCGGCGCCTCCGCCGCTCGAGCCCGCGGCGCCGGTCGTCCCCGCAGTGCCCGTCGTGCCCGCGCTGCCGCCGCCGCCCGCCGCTGCCCGTCGTTCCGGCTGCGCCCGTCGTCCCGGCGCTGCCCGTCGTCCCGGCCGGCGCCTGTCGTCCCGGCGGCCGCCTGTTGTCCCGGCTGCGCCTGTTGTCCCGGCGCTGCCTGTTGTCCCGGCCGCGCCTGTTGTCCCGGAAGCCCCTGTTGTCCCGGCGCTGCCCGTCGTCCCCGCATGCCCGTCGTTCCGGCGCTGCCCGTCGTCCCGGCCGTTCCGCTACCGTCCGACCCTCCCGCGCAGCCGACGCCACCGACCACGAACAGGAACAGGACCGAACGCGAAGCGAAGCGAGCTAAGGGCATGCGAAACCTCCGCCGACATCCTATCGGGCTACGTTACTGGCAGCGCGGGAATTGCACGCCGGTGTCCTGGTTCTGGCCCATCGTCGTGCTCGTGAGCGGGAACGAGATCGTACGTCCCGCGCGATCGGTCGCGACAATCGGTGCGCCGGCCGGGATGGCTCTATCGATGTGCCATGCGCCGTAGCTGGTTCGGCTCGCGTTGACGCCGTCGATCGTGACCGTCATCAGCGCGGTGACGACGTTTTCGATGAAGATCTCGTTGTTGTTCCCCGGCTTGACGCGCACCTTGACGTTGCCGCTCACGGGGCACGCGACGTAACGCCAGTTGGTGTTGGTCGGGTTGCCGACGGAGTAGCCCAGGCGGTCGAACGCGCTCTTGCTGAGATCGAGGTGGCCGTTGGGGTTGCCGCCGCAGATGGTGTTGCCGCCGTCGTTGCCGTACGGACATTCGTCGATGATCGTCGCGATGATCATCGTGCCGTTCTGCCCGGTGATCTGCACGCAGTCACCGCAGTGGCCTTTGGAATCGAAGCCGTTGTTGCCGGGGATGGCGGCGAAGTAGGTCGCCGTCGCGGGGCTCATGCTGGCGATGTTTTCGACCGTGTCGGTCGTGCCGTTTGCGGTGCCGTAGTAACCGCACGCGGTCCGGTAGCCGTTTCCGTCGCGCGCCGTGCCCTGCGCAAAGTTGTACCAGGTGAACGAGCCGTTGCCGCTGTGGTTGGGGAGGTTGCACGCGGTCGCGCCGGCCGCGCCACCCGCGGTGCCGCCGCCGCCGCCACCGCTGGCGCCGCCACCGCCGCCGCCACCGCGCCCTGCTGCGCCCGCCGGCCCCGGCTGCCGCGCCAGCTCCGCCGCGCCCCGCTGCGCCGCCGCCGGCTCCGCCGCGCCCCGCTGCGCCGGCGGCCCCGCCGCGGCGCCGCCCTGGCCCGTGGTACCTGCCGCGCCGCCGCCCGTCCCGGCGACACCGGTCGTGCCCGCGACGCCGGTCGTGCCCGCGACGCCGGTCGTGCCCGCGACGCCGGTCGCGCCCGCGACGCCGGTCGACCCTGCGACACCCGTGGTTCCCGCAGCGCCCGTGCTACCTGCCGCGCCGGTTTGCCCCGCCGCACCGCTGGCCCCGCCATCAGTCTCGCCGACGTCGCCGGTCATGCAGCCGAGCACGGCTGCGAACCCCAAGGCATATGCCAAAGCAATCTCGGGGGCACGTTTCATCGTCGGTTGTTCCTCAGCAAGTTATTGTAATTACTAGACAATAGCTGGCGCTGACTGCACGGCGCCGGCCCAGACGCGGATGGTAGCATAGACACCGTCAGTGTAGGTCGGCGGCGGTATTCATCGATTGTCCGCTCCGCGCTCGATCGCAAGCCGGGTCAAAAGCCGGCGGCGTGACCACTCCGAGGACGGGCGGCCGGGGACCGGCCGCGGCGGCGCGCGGTGGGCGGCGCGGAATGCGGGCGCCCGCTGGCACCGCGTTCGCAATGTGCTGCCGACATGTTCGCGCGTGTCGCGTCCGCAGCTCTGGTCGGCATCGAAGCCGCTCCGATCGATATCGAGGTCGACATCGGCAACGGGCTGCCCTGCTGCAACATCGTCGGGCTGGCCGACGCGGGCATTCGCGAGGGGCGCGTGCGCATCCGCACCGCGCTCGACAACAGCGGCTTCAAGCTGCCGCCGCGCCGGATCAACGTCAGCCTCGCCCCCGCCGACCTGCGCAAGGACGGCGCGGCGTTCGACGTCCCGATCGCGGTCGGCATGTTGTGCGCGGCGGAGATGGTCGGCGCGGACGCGCTCGCGGACACGCTGTTCGTCGGCGAGCTGGCGCTCGACGGCACGCTGCGGCCGGTGCGCGGCGTGTTGCCGATCTCCGCGTGGGCGCGGGCGCGGGGGATCCGGCGCATCGTCGTGCCGCCCGGCAACGCGGGCGAGGCGGCGATCGTCGGCGGCTGCGACGTGCGCGCGCCGCGCGACATCGGTCAGCTCGTCGCGCTGCTGACCGACGCGCCCGACAGCGCCCAGCCCGCGGCGGACGCGCTCGCGGCGGCGCAGGCGCGCCGCGGCCAATCGGCGGACTGGATCTGGCGGACGTGCGCGGCCAGGAGGTCCCGCGGCGCGCGCTCGAGATCGCGGCGGCGGGCGGGCACAACCTGCTGCTCGTCGGGTCACCGGGGTGCGGCAAGACGATGCTGGCGCAGCGGCTGCCCAGCATCTTGCCGCCGCTGTCGTTCGACGAATCGCTGCAGACGACGATGGTGTATTCGATCGCCGGCCTGCTCGGCGGCTCGGCGCTGATCAGCGCGCGGCCGTTCCGCGCGCCGCACCACACGGTGTCGGCGGCGGGCCTGGTCGGCGGCGGCGCCGGCGCGGGCGTGCGGCCGGGCGAGATCTCGCTCGCGCACAACGGCGTGTTGTTCCTCGACGAGCTGCTCGAGTTCCCGCGCTCGGTGCTCGAGATGCTGCGCCAGCCGCTCGAGGATCGCGCCGTCACCATCGTGCGCGTCCGCCGCGGCGTCACCTTCCCGGCGGACTTCATGCTGATCGCGGCGCTCAACCCCTGCCCGTGCGGCCACCTGGGCAGCGACGTGCGCACCTGCACCTGCTCGAGCGCCGCGATCGCGGCGTACCGATCGCGGCTGTCCGGGCCGCTGCTCGACCGCATCGACCTGCACGTCGACGTGCCGGCGCTGCCCTATCGCGAGCTGGCGGGCGCGGCCCCGGGAGAGACCAGCGCGGCGGTGCGCGACCGTGTCGTGGCGGCGCGCGAGCGCCAGCAGCGGCGCGGCAACAGGTGGAACGCCCGCCTGTCGTCGGCCGAGCTCGGCCGCTTCGCGGCGCTCGACACCGCCGGGCACGTGCTGCTCGAACGTGCGGTCACGCGCCTTGGCCTGTCGGCCCGCGCCATCACGCGGCTCCGGCGCGTCGCCCGCACGATCGCCGATCTGGAGGGCAGCGCAGGCGGTCACCGCCGGCCACCTCGCGGAGACGCTCCAGTACCGCGTTCTCGACCAACCCATCACGTGAACATGCAAAGGAGACGACGATGTCCAGCATCAAGGAGAAGATGAAGGCAGTGGCCGGCGCGATCGCGGCCATCGAGAAGCAGTTCGGCAAGGGCGCGATCATGCCGCTGTCAGGCGGCGACATCGCCGAGATCGGGACCATCCCGACCGGATCGGTGGGCCTCGACCTGGCGCTGGGGGTCGGCGGCCTGCCGCGCGGCCGCGTCATCGAGATCTACGGCCCCGAGTCATCGGGGAAGACGACGCTGACGTTGCACGCGATCGCGGAGGCGCAGCGCGCGGGCGGCGTGTGCGCGTTCATCGACGCCGAACACGCGCTCGACGTCGGCTACGCGCGCAAGCTGGGCGTCCGCATCGAAGACCTGCTGGTGTCGCAGCCCGACCACGGCGAGCAGGCGCTGGAGATCGCCGACAAGCTGGTGGGCACGGCCGCCATCGATCTCATCGTCATCGATTCGGTGGCGGCGCTGGTGCCCAAGGCGGAGATCGAGGGCGAGATGGGCGACGCGCACATGGGCCTGCAGGCGCGGCTGATGAGCCAGGCGTTGCGCAAGCTGACGGCGGCGACCGCGCGCAACAACACGGCGGTCGCGTTCATCAACCAGCTTCGCCAGAAGATCGGCGTCGTCTACGGCAACCCGGAGACGACGACCGGCGGCAACGCGCTCAAGTTCTACGCGTCCGTGCGCCTCGACATCCGCAAGATCGGCACGATCAAGAACGGCGAGCAGATCATCGGCACGCGCGACCCGCGTGAAGGTCGTGAAGAACAAGGTCGCGCCGCCGTTTCGCGAGGCGGAGTTCGACATCCTCTACGGCATCGGCGTCAACGTCCCGGGCGAGATCGTCGACCTGGCGTCGGCGGCCGGGCTGTTCGAGAAATCGGGCGCCTTCTACTCATACAAGGGCGAGCGCATCGCGCAGGGACGCGAGAAGGCGTGCGCGTTCGTCGCCGAGCACCCCGAGATCACGCAGGAGGTCCGCCTCACGCTGGTTGCAGCGCGCAAGGCGGAGAACGCCGCGCTGGGCGCCCCGCACCCGCGCCCGTGGCGCAAGCGGCGTGACACGACCGCAGACCGGCCAGGTGTCGGGCAGGGTCCGTCGACCCGGCACCCGGCCGCCCTAACGGCGGAAGCCGGAGTGCCCGGGCAACACGTCCACCAGCTGGGGTTTGCGGCCAGCATCTCCTTGAGCGGGCGCTACCACCAAGCGCAGCCGCTCCGGCGATGGTCCGCGGTAGACGTACGCTCCGGACGCGAGGAGGCGCGGCTTGAGGTCGGGTTGTTGCTGGTACTTCCTGTGAATCTCCACGCAAGTCTTGGTGAGTTTTTCGGCCGCCGCATCGAATGAGAGGGTTTCCCCCGTGACGTCGAGATAGCGGCGAACCGCGGCCGCGCCGATGTACCACGCAAACTCGCTCATCGCTCCAGGCTACGTCGGCCGCCGCCCCCGTCAACTTTTCGGCTGCGGTGCACGAACGCGCCGGGAGTGCCCTGGCTTGCCTCCGGTGCCGACGCCACCGCCCGTGAGGCGGAGATCGGCGCCTACTGTTTCTTGCCGACGATGTCGACCACGACCCTCGCCTCCCCCATCGGACCCATGCTCATGCTGGTGCTCAACGAGATGAGGTGCAGGTACTGGTCTTGAACGCAGTATTGCTGCTCGTCCGGCCCGCTGCCGTCGTTCGGAACCAGCGTGAGCGCAGTACCGGAGGTCGCGTAGGTCCCGGCCTCTCCCATGGCGCTGACCGAAAAATCGAAGTGACAGACGCAGACCTCGCTGCCCGTGCAGGAGACCGACAGGAGCGGACCGGTCGCGCTCACGCCCGCGCGGGCCATCTGATCGAGCTCGGCGCAGCTAAACCCGTTGAGGCAGGCGATAGGAAGCGTTTCCGTCGCCTGAAAGGTCTCAATCAACGATTCGGTCGTGTAGGTCAGGTTCGTCGTAAATGTCAGCGCGCCGTCGACTGCCAGGTTCGCGATCTGGATCGACGCCCCCGGACACCCCTCCATCCGATCAGCCGTGGCGATGGCGTTGTCCGTACACGCGGCGCTCAAACGCCAGGTTCCCGCAACGTTCCCGCCGCAGGGCTGTACTTTGCCGCAGCTATCCGCGCCGCCGCCGCCGCCACAGCCGACAACGCCGATCGAGAGCACGGTGGCACCCAACAGCCAGATCGAGATGGTCTGCATGCATCCGCAGGGTCAACCAAACTCGTTTCTGCAGCAAGCACTATGGGGCAGATGTGACCGGGGTCGCGGCGCCGGCGACGTGAACGCAGGCGCGTTCAGCTGCGCGTGAGCGGAGGTCTTTGGTCGTACAATGGCCGCGGTGTCGCTGCACGATTTCCAGCGCTTGCAGGAGCGGTTGAAGTCGGTCGCCGATCCGGTCGCCTTCCTCGTCAACCTGTTCGCGCACGCACCCGTCGGGTTCGGCGTATGGACCGCCGACGGCCATCCGCTGCTGACCAACGACGCCTTCATGGAGCTGTTCCGCGTGGAGCCGCCGCCCGAATACAACGTGCTGAAGGACGACCTCCTGGTCGCGAACGGAATGCTGGCCCTGTTTCAGCGCGCCTTCGCCGGCGAGACGGTGCACGTGCCGACGTTCTGGTACGACCCCCGCGATCTCAAGATCGTTCACGTCACGGAGGGGAGGCGCGTCGCGGTATCGATGACGATCTTCCCGCTGTTCAAGGCGGGAGGCGAGATCGAATACGTGGCCGCCACCTACAAGGACGAGACCGAGGTCATGCTCGCGCACGATCGACTCCAGGAGCTGAACGACAACCTGGAGCGCACCGTGCAGGCGCGCACCACCCAGCTTCGGAGCGCCAACCGCGAGCTCGAGGCCTTCAGCTACTCGGTGGCGCACGACCTTCGCGGGCCGCTGCAGAGCATGAACATCTTCGCCGAGATTCTGCTCCAGGAGCACGGGCACAAGCTGGGTCCCGACGGGCTCGGCCACCTGGAGCGAATCAAGGGAAGCGCGCTGCTGATGGGGAGGCTCATCGAAGCGTTGCTGTCCGCTCGCAAACGTCGGTCGGAGCAGCCTGGCGCCCCGAACCGTCGATCTCGCCGAGTTGGCGCGCGCGGCCGCGACCACCCTCGCCGCCGGGGAGCCCGATCGCGCGGTCGAGATGGTCGTCGCCGGCCGTCTGGAGGTGACGATGGATCCAACGCTGGCGCGCACGCTGATCGACAACCTCGTCGAAAACGCCTGGAAGTTCACGCGCCAGACGCGGACCGCCCGCGTCGAGGTCGGCGCCACCGAGGTCGGCGGCGCGCCCGTCTTCTTCGTGCGCGACAACGGCGCGGGCTTCGACATGGCGGGCGCCGGCCAGCTGTTCACGGCGTTCCAGCGCCTCCATTCGGAAGACGAATTCCCGGGAACCGGAATCGGCCTCGCCACCTGCCACCGCATCGTCGATCGGCACGGCGGCCGCATCTGGGCCGAGGGCCGGGTGGGCGACGGCGCCACCATCTTCTTCACGCTACCGCCGTCGAGCTGAACCGATCTTCGGCGTTGATGGGGCGCGGCCGCTTGTCTCGGGATCAACGTGGCAGAGGGACTGCGGGTGCGGCGCGCTGCTGGGGCGAGCCGGCGAGGTTCGGCGGCAAGCGGCAAAACAGTGTCAGTGTCCAGAGTGTTGCGTGGCGATTCATCGGGTCCTGGAGACGGCCTGCCGCCGGTCCAGCGCGCGTTGAGCCATCGTCGCGCAGGGTTCTCCAGTAGATGGTACGACATCAATCCCATCACGATGGCGCCGGCCAGGCAGACGGCGCTGTTCATCACCTTGCGCAAGTGCATGAACGGCTGCTGCCAGAGATAGAGCGAGTACGACAGCACGCCGGCGCGCGCCAGCCACTTGCTCCGGTAGGGCCGCAACAGCCATTCCGATGCGAACTGCGCGTGCGTCACTGCCACGGCGAGCAAGGCTGTCCCGACGGTGTACTTGATGGCGTCGGGGACAATCTCCGCCTGCAACCCGAGCCCCGCCACGAGTGGCACGAGCACCGCCCCGCCACGGACCAGCGGGCGGTGGCCGTCGCGCAGCCAGCACACGAGCCACGCCGAGCAAAACACGGATCCCAGCCGGGCCTCGGTTCGCCAGTACAGGGCGTAGTAGTTCCAGTCGGTGAACTGCCGTGTAGACGGCGATGAGCGTCCACGACACCAGCACGGTCGCAGCGATCAGGACGTGGTCCTTGATGCGAGAGCGTCGCGAGACGATCGCGACCAGGCTCAGCAGAATGTAGGCGTGCTCCTCGATGCACAGCGACCAGATGTGTTGATACTGGGCCGCCATATCCAGGCCGTTACCGGCGGCGTAGTAGTTGAAGTAGAGAAGGAACACCGCCGCGATTGATCGAACCTCGAACGTTCGATACGCGACCGCGAGGACGATCGTGATCACCGCCAGGTAGACGTAGAGCGCGGGAAAGATCCGCGAGACCCGGCGCTTGTAGAAGGTGGGGATGGTCACCCGGCGAACGAACAGCAGGTTCGCCATCAACAGTCCCGACAGGACGAAGAACAGCTCGACACCCAGACGACCGACGTTGAACCCAACCTCCGGCCCGGTGCCCAGGCCGCTCACGAAGTGTCCAAGGAGCAGCGCGGCGATCGCCGTGCCCCGCCATCCGTCGAGGTGCACAGCTCGTTCGCCCATATCGCGCGCGCACGATAGCGGTCGCCAGGCTGCCTGTCTGTTCGCTGCTTGTACTGGATCGTCTGTATTTCTGTTGGCGCGTCAGGTTACGGATGAGCTATCGGGGGATTCGGACCTCAACCGGGACGCGCGGCCCGTTGATAGGGCCGGGCTATCACTGTCTGAGTGACAACATCTTGGCGCGCGTACGGCGCCGCGCGCAGGCTGACCTTGCACGCAAACCAACCTGGAGAGACGCCATGTACAAGAGCCCGAGTCACCTTCCTGAACAGGCACGAGCCAAGATCGCGGACGCGCTCAACGCCCGCCTCGCTGACGGGCTGGATCTGCACAGTCAGATCAAGGTCGCGCACTGGAACATCAAGGGGCCGCAGTTCGCGGCGCTGCATCCGCTGTTCGAGACGTTCGCGGTCAGCCTGGCCGCACACAATGACGCCATCGCGGAGCGCGCGGTCACGCTGGGCGCCCGGGCGTTTGGCACGGCCCGCCACGTCGCAAAGGTCGTCGACGCTGCCCGAATACCCGCGCGACGCCGTCCGCGACATGGAGCATGTCGGCCTCCTCGCCGAGCGGATCGAGCAATACCTGGACGGGACGCGGCAGGCGCGCGCGAGCGTCGACGAGCTGGACGACACCGATACGGTCGACCTGCTGACCGGGATCATCACCGAGTTCGAAAAGCACGCCTGGTTCCTGCGCGCCTCTCTGGAACCGTAGCTGTCGATTACAATGCCGCCATGTCCGTGAGCGATGGCGGCGTGTGGATGCTGTGCAGCGCGTGCCGGAAGGCGATCGCCTTCCGGCAGATTCACTGGGTGTGCAGCGTGTCGACTTGCAACCGCAACCGCATGCGCCTGGTGTTCTGCTCGGTGGCGTGCTGGGACTCGCACCTCTCGACGATTCGCCACCGCGAGGCGTGGGCGGTCGAGGCGACGGCTCCCAGCCGCGAAGAGCACGCCCGCGAAGAGGCGGATGCCGCCGAGACTCCGCGCTGCGCCGTCACCGTTGACCGCGCCCTCGCCCCTCGTCCGGCCGTCAGCGCCCCGCCCCGCGCCACCAGCGCAGCCGGCGGCGCCTTCTTCCGCTTCCGTCGGCTCCGTCACGGCGCACGCAGGCGGGCCAGCGCTGTCGAGCACCTACGCGCACGATGACGTGCTGGTCGTCGTGTCGAAGGTGAAGAAGTACGTTCGCGATCGTTCGGGTATGAACACCTCCGACGCCGTGGCCGAGGCGCTGGGCGATCACGTGCGCAGCGTCTGCGACGAAGCCATCCGCGCCGCCGCCCGGGACGGCCGCAAGACCGTGCTCGATCGCGACGTGCCCAAGGCGCGGCGCTGACGGCGCCCGCTGTCGCCTGCGCGGATACAAACACGCCGCGCGGGCGGTGCCCCGGTGTACCGGCGGTATACAAACACCGTCGTTTATCCTTCTGAACGGCGACTTGATTGGTCTTCTCGCGCGAGGCACGGCGCTTGCGATGACTCCGGGCGGGCTCGCTGACTGAGCTCACCACCAAGGAGACGACCAAATGAAAGCCATTCGAACGACCGAAATGAACCGGGGGCCGCAGTGGGTGCTGGGTGTAGCGCTCGTCGCCGGCTCGTTCACGACCGCATGCGCGCCCGCAGATGCGCCCGACGAGCAGACAGAGGTCACGCAGTCGGCACTGACGAGAAACGTCACCGCCGACCTCGCCGTGAAGCCGCCGGCCGTCGGAGGTGTGGTGAAACCGCCGGTTGTCGTCACCCCGCCGATCGTCATCGCGCCGCCGGTCGTGATCGCCGACCCGCTCCCCCCTGCCCCGCCGGCGCACGATGTGTGTGGCAAGACCGTTCGCATCTCGTCGGCCGATCTCGACTTCGCGCTGTCGACCCTGCTCGGCGGCACGCGGATCGTGTACGACACGACGCGCACGTCCCAGCCTCTCTACGGGCAGGTCTACCACTGCTTCTACCCGAACCAGGAGGCGCGCGAGCTCGGGAAGGCTGAATGCATGGCGGGCCCGCCGCAGGACAAGGGTCGGTGCCTGAAGCAGCTCAACGAAGACTTCCCGAACATCAAGGAGTGCGGCATGACGGGCGCGGCCTTCCACAGCTACGTCGATTTCGGCGCGCAGGCAGAGGCGCACGGCGCGGAGGACCAGTTCTTCTCCGTCGACACGATCGAGCGTGACACGTGGGCAGGCCACGTGTCGCTCGACATCAACTTCGTCCGCACGACGATTGGCCCGATGACGATCGACTCGTCGTTCAGCAAGGATCCGGCGTCGGACCGCGCCAACGCGAACCTGTCGCTGAAGCTATCCAGCAACAACCCGACGATCATCTGTGATCACGGCATCGCGTGCCCCGACGTCGAGCTGTCGGACATGCTCGTCGACGCGCAGCTGACCGCCATCGGTCCGACCGCGGACAAGACGCAGCTCGGCTTCGATGCGCCGCTGGTGACGTTCCACTTCGACAAGAACCTCAACAACGTCCCCGACTGGTTCATCGACCTGTTCACGGACGTCGAAGCGCTGATCCGGAACCGCGTCGAGAAGACGCTGGAGACCGCGCTGGCCAAGGACAAGACGCGCGCGGCGATCAACGAGGCGCTGACCGGACTCGCCGAGCACTTCGCCAACCAGCAGATCAACACCTTCTACGCGGCGTGGTTCGACGGCGGCGATCTGGTGGTCGACTACCAGCCCAGCACGGGCCCGCTCGCGAACGCCGTCGGCTGCACGGCCGGTGTCGCCACCGCCCCGTAGCGTCGTCCCACGGAGGAAAGCCACCAGGCCCTCCCCCGCGGCGACGCGGGGGAGGGCGTTTTGTCGTTCGAGGCGCGGTATTGTGCGACGTGCTGAATGTCGTTCGCGCGCGAACGGTCGTCGGAATGCTGCTGCTGGCCGGTGTGGCCTGCGCGACGGCGCGGACGGTTGGCATGAGCGGCACGAGCGCGTCCCGCTGGGTCGGCACGTGGGCGTGCGGGCCGCAGCTCACCGAGCCCGGCAACAACCCGCCGCCCCCGGCCTCGGCGACAACACGCTTCGCCAGATCGTCTACACGTCGATCGGCGGCCAGCGGCTGCGCCTGCGGCTGTCCAACGAATTCGGCGACGGGCCGGTGACCATGCGCGCCGTCCACGTGGCGGCGTCGACGGGCGCGGGCGCCATCGACGCGAACACGGACACGGCGCTCGCGTTTTCGGGCGCGCCGGCGGTGACGATCCCGGCGGGTCAGTCGGTGTGGTCCGATGCGTTCGACATCGCGCTGGCTCCGCAGACCAGGCTGGCGGTGACGATCGGCTTCGGCGCCGTGCCCGCCGGCATCACGGGCCATCCCGGCTCGCGGACCACGTCGTACCTGGTGTCGGGCGACGCCGTCTCGTCGCCGAGCCTGGCCGGCGCGGCGACCGCCGACCACTGGTACTACATCACCGGCATCGACGTGCTCGCCGACGCTGCCGCCGCCGCCGTGGTGACGCTGGGTGACTCGCTGACCGATGGCCGCGGCTCGACGACCAACGGCAACGACCGCTGGCCCGACAACCTGTCGCGTCGCCTGCGGGCGAACGCCGCGACCGCAAACGTCGCGGTGCTCAACATGGGGATCGGCGGCAACGCCGTGGTCTCGGGCGGCCTCGGGGCCACGGCCACGCAGCGGTTCACGCGCGACGTGCTCGGGCAGAGCGGCGTGCGCTGGCTGATCGTGTTCGAAGGCGTCAACGATATCTGCGGCCCCAGCGGCGGCCAGCACGCCGCGCACGACCTGATCGGCGCCTACGGCCAGTTCATCGACCTGGCGCACACCCGCGGGGTGCGCGTCTACGGAGCCACGCTGACGCCGATCGGCGGATCACACTACGACAGCGCCGACCACGAGGCGGCCCGCCAGACCGTCAACACCTGGACCCGAGGCAGCGGTCGCTTCGATGCGGTCATCGACCTCGACGCCGCGGTCCGCGACCCCGCCAACCCGGCTCATCTACTCGCCACCTACGACAGCGGCGATCACCTACACCTCAGCGCCTCCGGCTACCAGAAGCTGGCCGACGCTGTCGATGTCGCGCTGTTCGTTCAGTAGGGGCTCAATTGCGCTGGTTACGGTACTCCGGGAAGCGTCGGGGCTTCCATCAGCGCACTCGGCAGAGCCTCGCCGGTCAGAGTCTCCAAGAATGCCAGCAGCTGATCGATCTCCATTTCCGTCAGCCCGAGCGGCCGGATGCTCGGGTGCTTGGTGCCGCTGAACCCCGATGTGTCGCCTCCCCGGTTGTAGAACTCGACCACGTCGCGCAGCGTGATGAACCCACCGGTGTGCATGTACGGCGCCGTCTGCGCCACATTGCGTAGCGACGCGGTCCGGAAAGCTCCGCGATCCGACATCGGTTGCTTCACGAGTCCATCCAACCAGTCCACGCTCGGATCGTCGCTGAACCGCCCGTTCGGTTGACAGTTGCTCTTGGGCAGCTCCGGGATCGTGTCGAAGCGCCCGTTGTCGGTGGCGGGAACGTTCGGGCCAATCTGAGCGACGCCGATATTGTGGAACTGCTGATCGGTGAAGAACGGGCCGCGATGGCAGTCCGAGCACGACGCCTTGCCGACGAATAGCTTCAAACCCATCTTTTCCTTCAGCGTGAGCGCGTCCTCGTCACCGGCGACGTACTGGTCGAAGCGCGCGTTCCGGCTCACCAGCTGGGATTCGTACGCTGCGACGAACTTCCCCTGCGTGCACATGATCTGCAGGACGATGTCCTGGGTATGGGTCTCGGGCCTGCCGGCGGCAACATCGGCCGCGGGCATCAGCTCCCACGGGCCGTCAGCCGCCATCGCGTTCGCCTTCGGCTTGCACTTCGCCGGAATCGGCTCCGTCGACGCTGGATCCAGCCTGGCGGACAGCGGCGCCTCTGGATTCAGCGCGTCGTACTCGGCGCGGTAGAAGTCCCAGAGCATGTGCGCGTACGAGCAACGATCGCCGGCGGTGTTGGTGCCAGTCTCAGGCGAGAAGCTGGCCTGATCCCACAACGTGGTGCGGTTGCCGCTCCAGTTGTGCCACTTGTAGTAGACATTGTTGACCAGCGCCGGAGCGTTGCGCAGGGTCCACGACACGCCGACCGACAGGTTGTTCGGCGCCGAGCGCGTGTCGCCGTACGTGGGCGCCAGGTGGCACGAGACGCACGCCACCTTCGCCGTTTCGGTCACCGCGCCCAGCCCGCTGGCGACCTTGAGCGCGGTGGAATAGCGCTTTTCGTAGAACAGCTTCTTCCCCAGCGTCGCGGCGTCCTCGTTCTGCGAAAAGCGATTCGTCGAATCGGGTAGCACGTCCGGCAGCGGCGACATCGACTTGACGATGTTCAATTCCGTCGACGTGAACACGCAGGCCTTGTCGGCGCACATGTCGTCGCAGGCCGCGATCACGGGGCTGAGGACGAGAATCGAGGCAATGACTGAAACTCGCATGCTATTCCTCCGCGTCGATGATTGAGCCGTCCGCGCGCCGTCAGCGGGCGGGCAGCAGTGAGCCCGTGCTTGCAACAGGTCGACCCACCCGGCCTACAGCCTCGCCGTCTTCAACGCCGCATCGCCTGCCGCACAACGCGGGTCGGGCGCCCAGTTGGTTGATTACGGTCGGCACGATTCGCATCCTAGATGACCAATCGCAAGGCTACTGACCATCGTCACGCCAATGCAAGTTCTTGAATGGCCGAGCCATGATGTAGGTGATTATCGGGGCACTCGCGGCCCGCATCGAGGTCGTCTGTCCGACGGTGACACGGCCAGAGCACTGTCGACCGTCGCTGGCAGACGCCTGCATTCACGCCCACCCCCGGCCGTGTGCTGCCTTACATGCGGCTCGCGCGTCGATCGACACGTTTCGTATTGCACGTCGTGACCTCGCAGAACGCTATCCGCAATCGTCCACTGAGTCATCGAGCGACGCAGCCGACCCGCAACGCGCCAACTGTAATGGACATGAACTGTTCAGACAGGTGTTGAACGACGAACAACCAATGTCGACAACGCTTCCGCCGGGGACGATGTGGGTTGACGACATCGCGACGAACACTGCCGTGCACAGCGCGACGTTCTCGTCGGTGTTTCGGCCTTTGTCGCTCACGCACGCACGTTTGAAAACATCGTCGCCGACCACTGCGTCGGCAAATGAGTGAGCGCCGGGTTTGCGCCTTGACCGACAGGCACACGCGGCCGAACAATGATCGTGCAGCCGAATCGTCTTCATTGTTCGAGTTGCCAACAAGAAAGGGGTTCGAAATGACGAGACCAGGAAGTTCCGGCGCGTTGTTGTTCGGCGCAGTGTTGCTGACATCGGCGGCTTCCTGCGCAGATCTTCCCGGTGATGCCGACGGAGCCATGTCGAGCGAGGATTTCCTCACCAGCGGCGGTTCCATCAACGCGCTACCGAACAACTTTCCCTTCCTCAACGCCGCCGGATTGTCGGCGGTGTTCAGCACGCAGGGATCCATCGACCTGACGAACGAGTTCAATACACCTCAGGGGACCAACGGCCGCGACTGTGGCACGTGCCACATCGTTTCGTCGGGCTGGGGCATGACGCCTCTCGATGGCAACCTGCTCTTCGCGCTGACCGATGGCACGCATCCGCTGTTCAACATCATCGACGCGAACACGCCGACGTCTGACGTGTCGACGGTCGAAGCGCGCTTCGCGTCGTACAGCATGCTCCGCCAGGGCAAGTTCCTCCGGCGCCGCTCGCCGCCAGCGACGGCCGAGTTCAACGTCATCGCCGCCAACGATCCGTTCAACTTCGGGACGACGGCCAGCCTGCTGTTCTTCCGGCGCCCCCCGCCCACGGCCAACTTCAGGAGCCACACCGTGATGTGGGACGGCGCCAATACGGTGGGGACGGATCTCCGCGCCGGCCTGGTGAAACAGGCCAGGAGCAACGTGACCGGTGCCCAGCAGGGCATGGCGGCGACCGACGAGGTCATCAACGCGATCGTCGATCAGGAGCTGGCGTTCTCGCACGCGCAGCTCTACATGTGGGGCGTCGGCCGCCTGGATGCGGGTGGCGCGCGCGGCGGGCCCGCGGCTGCCTCGACTCAGCCCCTCGTCGCGGGGCGGTTCGATCTCTACGACGCATGGATCGGCAGCCACAACCCGAAGCGCGCGCAGATCGCACGCGGCCAGGAGATCTTCAACAACGTCAACGTCCCGAGCGGGCGTAGCTGCAGCGGCTGCCACAACGCCGCCAACAATGGGCAGAACGTCAACGGCGCCATGTTCAACGTGGGCACATCGGACGGCTCGCGCGCGAAGCCCGACATGGCGATCTACACGCTGCAGAACAAGACGACGCTCGAAACCATGACGACGACCGATCCCGGCAAGGGGTTCGTCAGCGGACTGTGGAGCGATGTGAACCGCTTCAAGACGCCCAACATCCGAGGTCTGGCCGCGCGCCCGCCGTACTTCCACAACGGCATCTCGGCGACGCTGCTCGACGTCGTCCGCCACTACGAGGACGCGCTCGGCTTTGTCTATACGGCCCAGGAGGAGGCCGACCTCGTCGCGTTCCTGACCGCGCTCTAGGCGAACGCACGGACCGTCCGACGACGCCCTCGCCGCCCAGCGCGGCGGGGGCGTTTTCGCTTTTGTGCGGGTCAAACGTGCCCATCACCTAACGACGCCGGTTACCAGAAGTTGGCCGACGCGATCGACATCGTTTGGCACACGTCACTGACAAAGCGCGCGCCGCGTGATTTCATGCGGCGCATGTCGCTCATCAATCGACGGACGGTATTGCGTGGTGGACTCGCGGGCCTCGGCGCTGCGTATGCCCTTCCCTGGGCAGGCTCGACGGCGTTTGCGCACGGCAGCCGCATGTTCACGCTGGGCGTCGCTTCGGGCGATCCCGGCGCGCGCTCGCTGGTCATCTGGACGCGACTGGCGCCCGCGCCGTTGCTCCCCGACGGCGGCATGGCGCCGCACCCGGTGCCCGTTCGCTGGGAGGTGGCGCGCGATGCGCGCATGCGCCACGTCGTCAGCCGCGGCACGACCATCGCCAGCGCCGCCACCGCGCACACCGTGCACGTCACCGTCGACGGCCTGGATCCCGATCGCTGGTACTACTACCGCTTCTTCGCGCGCGGCGAAGACAGCCCCATCGGGCGGACGCGCACGTTCCCGGCGCACCACGACGCGTCCAGCCGCATGCGGTTCGGGCTGGTGTCGTGCCAGGACTTCCAGAACGGCTTCTACAGCGCGTACGCGAACCTGGCCGCCGAGGATCTCGACTTCATCGTCCACGTCGGCGACTACATCTACGAGGACGGCGCGCGCGCCGGCGCGCCCCGCCAGGTGATCGGCGGCGAGACCATGACGCTGGCCGACTACCGCGTCCGCCACGCCGAGCACAAGCTGGATCCGGCGCTGCAGGCGGCGCACGCCGCCTTCCCGTTCATCGCGACGTTCGACGACCACGAGGTCGAGGACAACTACGCGGGCGCGATCTCGGTGGACGCGGTCGACCCCGCGCTGTTCTTGCAGCGCCGCGCGGCCGCGTATCAGGCGTACTTCGAGCACCTGCCGCTGCGCGAGGCGCAGCAGCCGAGCGGCAGCGCCATGCAGCTCTTCCGCCGGCTGCGCTTCGGCAAGCTCGCGACGTTTCACATGCTCGACACGCGGCAATACCGGACCGATCAACCGTGCGGCGACGGGTTCAAGCCCGCGTGCGCCGACGCGCTGTCACCGGCTGCGACGATGACCGGCGCCGAGCAGGAGGCGTGGCTGCAGAGCGGCCTCGACGGCTCGCAGGCGACGTGGAACGTGCTGGCGCAGCAGGTGATGTTCACCAGGTGGAACCTCGGCCGCGCCGCCGGGCTGGGCATCCCCGTGTTCAACATGGACGCGTGGGATGGCTACGTGGCGGCGCGCCAGCGGCTGCTCGACTTCCTGGCGGCGCGCACGCCGGCGAACCCGGTGATCCTGAGCGGCGACATCCACTCGTCGTGGGCGGCGAACATCCTCGAGAACTTCGACGACCCCGGCGCCGGCATCGTCGCCGCCGAGTTCGTCGGCACGTCAATCACGTCCGACTTCCCGGCGGGCCTGATCCCCGCGGTGCAGGCGACGCTGCCCGACAACCCCCACATCCGCTACTTCGACGGGTTGCACCGCGGCTACGTGCGGTGCGAGGTCACGCCGCAGTTGTGGCGCAGCGACTACCGCGGCGTCGATTCGATCCTGACGCCGACCTCGCCGGTGTCGACGCTGGCCTCGTTCGTCGTCCAGGCCGGCTTGTCGGGCATCAGCCCGGCTTAGGCCGCATCTCATAGTGCCGCGCGGTTCCCCGCCGAGGTGTTGAGCTTCTGACGGATTGCCGCGCGAAGTGGCGCCAATCCGGAGCTCAGCGGCTGGCACCACGGCTGCATTGGTGATGACAACCACCATGCGCGTCTCCCCTCGTTCATTTGTTTTCGCCTGTCGCGCGCTGGCGGGCGCGCTCGCGCTGTTCGCCGCCAGCCGGGCGGCCGCCGCCGGGGATGCCGTGGCGCAGGTCGCCGCGCAGCCTCCGGCGGCGGCGCCCGCCGCGCCGCCCGCCCCCTCGGACGACCCGCCGCCCGCCGTCTACGGCCTGTTCCCGCTGTGGGAGCACACCGGCGCCGTCGAGGACAGCGGCGCGGCGCGCGTCGGCATGCGCCACACGCAGGTCGGCATCGGGCCGGTGACGGTCGGAACCGATCCGTACCTCGATCTCTACGGAACGCTGAACGCGAACGCCAAGCTGGGCATCGTCCGGCGCGGGCCGCTGCGCCTGGCGGTGCAGGCCGCGTGGCTTCGCGTGCCGACGGCGGCGGAGACGCGCGGCATCGGCAACCTGCACGCGGGCAGCTTCGCCAACCCGTACGCGCCCGTGACGTTGTTGCCGGTCGCCGCCGCGGTGACGTTGCTGGCGGGGCGGCGCCTTCACCTGCACGCCAGCGCGACGCTGCTGCAAACGCTGTCCACCGTTCCGGAGCTGCAGACGACGACCGGCGGCGTGGCGGCATGGGTCGAATGGTGGACGCCCGCGGGTCGCAGCGTGCGGTTCCACGCCGGAGCGGAGGGCTGGCCGGCGGCGGCGCAAGAGCACGTCGGCATCTCGTTCGGCTGGCGCATGCGCTACATGGCGCTGCAGGCGGGGTACGCGCGCCGCTTCGCGCCCGAGGGGACGGCGGCCAACACGATCATGTTCGACGGCGCGGTGGTGTTCCCATGACGACGGCGACGACGACCTCGGGGGCGCGGCGCGCGGCGGTGACGTGTGCGGTCGCCGCGGCGCTGGCGGCGGCCGCGTGCGGATGCGACGCCCCCTACCAGCAGTTCCTGGGTTCGATCCCGACCGAGGAGGTCGACCCCGACGCGCCGGTCGAGGTGTTCCTGGGCGTCGACGGCCTGTCGAGGCAGGCCTTCGACCTGGCGCGGGCGCGCGGCGCGTTCGCGGACTACCGCGCCGCCGACCTGATCACGCCGTTCCCCGGCACGTCGGACTACTCGTGGACGCGCACGCTGCGCGCGGGCGCGCTCGGCGGCTACGAGCTGCAGTATTTCGATCCCCAGGCCAACGCCATGGAGAACCGCGGGCTCGTCGGCGTCGCCGAGCACCCGCTGCGCGAGGGGATCGCCGGCACGCTCCCGGCGTACCAGCGCTTCGACTTCCTGGGCGACGGCGAGACCTGGATGCTCGACAGCTACCTCGATCCGGTCGCCAGCCTGCGCCCGACGCTGGACCAGATGTTCGACACCATCGCCGCGCGCGGCCGCACCAAGTCCCGCGTCCTCGCCTACCTGCTCAACGTCGACGTCGTCGGGCACCTGGGCGGCCTGGACCAGGCGGTCACGATGCTGGTCGAGATCGACCGGCGCATCCGCGCCTTCAAGGCCGACCACAGCCGCCAGTTCCAGTTCACGCTGTTCGCCGACCACGGCAACGCGCACCGGCCTTCGCTGCTGGTCGACCCGGTGCAGATCCTGACCGACGTCGGCGTCGCATCGGTCGATGCGCTGTCGCCCGCCGCCGCTGCAGGCGCCGCCGCCGAGGCGCCACCCGCGCCGCTCGAGGCGGTCGCCGTCGTCCACGTGCGCGTGAACTACGTGGCGCTGCACGCGGCCCGGCACAACGTCGTCGACATCGCCGCGCGCACGTCGCGCCACCCGTACGTCGACCTGGCGGTCGCGCGGCTTGCGGACGACGCCGGCGGCGCGCAGCGGTTCGGCATCTGGCGGCAAGGCGTCCTCCACCGCTTCAGCCGGGACGCGACGGGGACCATCGTCGTCGACGACCCGGACGCGTGGTGCTGGCTGGGCATGGACTTCGCCCGGTGGCGCGACGCCAGCGGCGCCACGGCCAGGCTGGCCGACCGGCAGGCGTTCGATGCGACGGTGTCGGGCCCGTATCCGGACATCTTCTATCGCGTGGCGACCGCGTTCACGCACGCGGCGGCGCGGTTCCCGGCGGACATCCTGCTATCGATGCCCGACGACGTCGCGTCGTATGGATTCGCGGTCCCCGGCGCCGTCGCCGACATCCGCGCCGCCGACGGCTTCCACGGCGCCCTGTCACGCGCCTCGACGCTGTCCGTGGTCGCGTCCGACAGCAAGATGTTGCCGCCCGCGGTCCGCTCGGACGAGCTGGCCGACATGTTTCCCATGTTGCGGGGGGCAGATTGATGGACTGTCAGCCATCCTGCACTTCTCGCGCCGGCAGTTAAGTTCTGCCGCGCGCGTGCCGTTGATCCTGTACCCAGGATGGCCATCGCTACGCCTACGCCGTGGACCGCCGGCACACATTTCAGCACGTACCAGATCGATTCCTTGCTGGCGACCGGCGGTATGGCCGAGGTGTGGCGGGCCAAGATGAAGGGCTTCGAGGGCTTCGAGAAGCGGGTGGTGATCAAGACGATGCTGACGCATCTGTCGTCATCGGCCCGAGATCGTGCAGATGTTCGTCGACGAGGCGTCGCTGGCGGCGCGCCTGTCCCACCCCAACATCGTCGACGTCTTCGACTTCGGCGAGCTGGAGGGGCGCTACTTCATCGCCATGGCGTACGTCCCGGGGCTGACGTTGCGGGCCGCCCACAAGCGCACGGTCATGCGCGGCGAACGGCTGCCGATCGCCGCGGCGTTGCACGTCATGCGCGACGTCTGCGAGGCGCTGCAGCACATCCACGACCTGGAGGACGGCAGCGGGCCGCTCGGCCTCGTCCACCGCGACCTGTCCCCTGACAACGTCATCCTGTCGACCAGCGGCACGACCAAGGTCATCGACTTCGGCGCCGCCCGCGCCACGGCGCGCACGCCACCGGGCCGGCTGTTCGTCGGGCGCTATCGCTATGCCGCTCCCGAGCGCATCAAGCACGAGGGGGAAGACCGGCGCAGCGATCTGTATTCGGTCGGCGTGATGCTGTACGAATGCCTGACCGGCGTGCGTCCGTTCGACGGCACCGACGCCGAGGTGATCAAGGCGGTCACCGAGAGCCGTGGGTGCGACCCGCGGCAGAAGGTGCCAACCCTGCCGGCGAGCGTCGGCGAGCTGGTGAAGAAGGCGACCGCGCGCGATCCCCGCGATCGCTTCGCGAACGCGCGCGACCTGGGCGCGGCGCTGGCGCGCTGCCTGTTGCAAGTGGGCGCCGCAAGCAAGGAGACGGAGGTCACCAGCGCGCTGTCAGCGCTGCTCGATCCGGACATATTGCAGTCGGGAGCCACCGAGATCGACGGCGTGCCCCTGCCCGTCGAAGCGTCGCACCCGTCGGACGACGCCATGGCCCTGTCCGAGATGGAGATCATCGAGGCGTCGGGGCCGATCCGGAAGCACCCCACGCAAGTCACACAAGCTACGCCCGAGCCGATCTCGGCCGGCGAGACCGAGCGGATCAGCCTGCCGCTACCTCCTGACGCGTTCCCGCCCCTGCGCCCGGAGCTGGCGCGGTCCGCGGCGGGCGCCGGCTCCAGCCTGGCGGAGGCCGTGCGGGACGCGGCTGAGTCGGGGCCGAGCGCCGTCGTCCGGCCCGCGGGCGCCGTCCCGCCGCCACTGCCGGGCGGCCCCGTGCGCCAGGAGCGCGCCGTCGAGCTGTTCGACCTGGGCATCTCGCTGCGCGCTGCTCACCGCTACGGCGAGGCGCTGGATGCGTGGGAGCAAGCCGCGGCACTGGCACCTGACAACGCCGTCTACCGCGCCAACGTCAATCGCCTGCGCGAACAGCTCAGCGAGCTGCAGGCCAGCTCGCGCTGAGGGCGGGCGCCCGCCCCCCGCCCTTCGCCCGCCCCGCCCTTCGCCCGCCCCGCCCTTCGCCCGCCGTCCCGCCGTCCTCGCCTTCCCGCCGTCCACGCCTTCCCGCCCGTCCCCCTTCTTCCACGCTTCCCCCGCCAGGCGCCCCGCGCCCGACGCCCCGGCGCCCCGACGCCCGACGCGCCTCGCGTACGTTTTGCGCGGCTCGCACGTTCGCATTTCCCCGGACGCCTCGGGCCGCCCAAAGCTTTTTTCCGGCGCGCAGGTTGCGGCTAGAAATCAAAACCAACCTGCGCGCCGGAAAAAAGCCATGTGCGGCGGTCGCGGTGGAATCGGACGTTGCCTTCGACCCGCACATACCTGAGCCGAGGTTCGACGGAGACCGGAGGCGTGCAACGAAGAGACGGGATCGGAAGCGAGCCGACCAGGGCGAAGCCAGGGGCCACGTGACAGGTGGCAACGGGCCAGGGCCAACGGGCCAGGGGCCAAGGGCCTTGTGGGTGGTGGACGGTGAGTGGGCGGTGGTTGTGGTGGTGGACGATTTGAACGGTGGGTGGTGGATGGTGGGTGCTGGGTGGGTGGGCCGTGGGGCCGGTGCCCACCACAAACAAAAAAAAGCCCTCGCTCCCGAAGGGAGCGAGGGCCTCCTTTAGCAACCCGCGAGCGAGGCGGAGCTAGAGGGCGCCGAGGAACGCTTCGAGGTCTTCGCGCTGGCGGTGCGACATCCCCATGTTGAAGCGCTTCTGGTAGTAGCGGACGACCGCCGCGATGCTCTTCGCCTGGCCGTCGTGGAAGTACGGCGCGCGCGCCGCCAGACCACGCAACGGCGGGACGCGGAACTTCCCGAGGTCAGCCCAGATGCCGTTGCCACCGCGGCCCATGTCGCAGGTCACGCGCGTCTCCATCGTCGTCTTGTTCTGCAGCGTCAGCAGCGGCAGGCGCGGATCGCAGTTCTCCGGCTTGCTGGTGCCCAGGTCCATCACGCGGAACACGGCGTGGCCGCCGATGTTCGGGGCGTTGTGGCAGGTGCTGCACGTGCCCATGACCGTCTCCTGCGCCATGACGTCGTTGAAGCCCGGGACGCCGCTGATCGCGAACTCGAAGTTGTTGAACAGCTCCTGGCCGCGGTAGATCGCCGCGCGCGCGCCGCCGCGACCGCGATCGTGGCGGCAGTCGCCGTGGCCGTTGTCGCGATCGTAGACCGCCCACGCGTCATAGATGTCGAACACCTTGCGCGTGAACGTCGGGCTCAGGATGTCGTTGGCGCCCAGCGTGAACGGCTGCAGGAAGACGTTCTCCGGGCCACCCTTGGCGCCGGCGGCGTCCAGGCGTCCCGCCCTGTCGTCCTTGATCTGCGCGAAGAACAGCCCCATCGCGAACGCGCCACCCTCGGCGCGAGTCTCCGGCGTGGTCGGGTTGGCCGGATCGCGCTGCAGGTGCAGCGTGGCCGCGCCACCGAACAGACCGGCCACCGAAACACCGATGTCGGCCTGCGGGCCCGAGTTCCACAGGATGCTGGACGTCTTGGCCTCGTTCACCATCGGCGTCGGTCGGCGGAAGTTCAGCACCTGGGTCAGCGTCGAGAAGCCCGACGGGTCGGACACCGCGAGGACAGTGAACTCACCCGCCGCCGGAATGTTGCGCGTGAAGCGCGTGACGGCCAGGTCGAGCGTCGTATCGAAGGTCACCCTGCGGGCCTCCTCGGTCGAGATGTCGGCGCCCGGGCGGCTCCCCTCGTCGACCAGGTTGAACAGCGGGTCCAGCCCGTCGCTCTCCCTGAACAACTGGCGCGCCTTCTTTGCCGTCAGCGTCCACCCCATGTCCGGACCATGGCAGGTCGCGCAGCTACGCGGGTTCGTCCCCAGCTGCTGGAACATCGGGTTGTTGAAGTCGATCGCTCCCGTCGTGTGGAAGCTCTCGGCGACGCCGAACTGATTGCGATCGGCTTCCAGCGCGGAGCTGGTCCCCGTCACGTCGGCGTCTTCCATGCCACACGCCCCTAACACCAACACCAATCCACCTGAAACGACCCTCAGCGTTTTTAACATCGAAGCCCTCCAGTGATTTGAAACGGCTCGTTCACCTCTGCTCGCTCGCGGTTACTCATTTCTGTCTTTCGGAAAATCGTATCTGAACCATTAGCAATCCGAATTGTTCTTTTCGTTGTTTCGGCGGCAATGGTGCGACTTACTGCTGAGCGCTGCGGCGTCAGTTCTTTGAGTGCGCGCAGCGGCTGACGGGTGCGCACACGGGCTACACGCACGCATGGCTTTGCGCCTTCGCCAGTAAGGGCAATGACCCTTCCTGCCTGCGTAGACCGCCGCGCCATCACACTTCCCATCACGTCGCGGTCAACGAACGACGGTTGTTTACCTTGTTCCCAACAAAGGCACCCAACGGCACAAAAGAAAACGCGCGCAGGAAGCGAGTTCCTGCGCGCGTTGTCGGCGAAAAGTTGCTTGGGTGTTGTTTACGGGACGTTTTCGCGCGGGTACAGGCTGGGTGGGAAGCGCCCCTCGATGCCGCCCGACTGATACTCGACGAAGTAGATCAGCGCCCAGATCTGCTCCTTGGACAGCTTCCCGCGCCAGGCGGGCATCTTCCAGCGGTTGCCCTCTTTCTCGATCTTGCCGTTGTAGATGGTCTTGAAGATGTCCGCGTACGGCCGGCGAATACCGAAGAACAGCCCGTCGCCCTTCCCCCAGTTGGCGATCGGCCCCGGCATCTTCACCACGTCCTCCATGCGCCGGCGTCCGCCGTGACACTCGTTACAGAACGTCGTCCAGATCGAGATCGTCTCGACCGCGCTCTGCTGGTCCCAGAACTCGGCCGGCGCCTGCTTCTCCGAGATCTCGTTGTCGCGGTCCTTGGCGCGCGCCTCGTTGATCTTGAGGAAGTCGGCCCGAAACGACCACCAAGCGTCGGCAACGTGAACCGGCGCGCGCTCGACCGGCTTGGCGCCGGCCGGATTTCGCGACAGCACGAACGCCGAGTCTTCACCGGCCGTCGGCTCGATGGTCTTCTCGGCGACCGGGGGCGCGGACGCGCACCCGGAAGCCAACAGCAGTAAACCTATGCCACCACTCGCCCTCTTGATGCCCGTCACTCGTACGACCCGTAAGCCTGGCCGCTCTTGTTCTTGTGCCCCGGCGTCTTTGAATCGAGCTTGAGATTGAGCTCGGCGGTCTGCCCCGCGCCGACCTCGACCCAGTCGGCCGTCAGGCGCGAGCCCGGCGCCCACGCGGCGACCTTACGCCTCCCGGCGGGAACGCCTGCCGATCTCGAACGTCCCGTCGGCCTTCACCTTGGCGAACAGCTTGTTCGGAACGACGAGCACGCTGGCCGCCATCTGCGGGTGGATGTTGCAGTAGACGTCGACCGAGCCCGGCTCGGTGAACGTGTGCGTCTTGGCCTCGCCGCCCGAGTTGTAGAGCCCGAGATCGAACGAGTTGCCGGAGCTGAGCGAAAACACGTTGTGATAGATGTTGTCCATGTTCGGGAACTGGATCGCCGTCCCGCGCTGAACCACCGCCCACGACGGCACGAACTTCTTCCCGGTCTGCTCGATCACCTTGCGCTGCCCCTTCACCGCGGGCGCCAGCACGTTTTCGACGTAGACGTAGGCCACCGGCTCACCGCCGGGAACGGCCACCTTGCCGCGAATCGTCCCTGGAGACTGCTCGACGGGCGCGGCCGCGACGGGGGGCGGGCTGGCGCGACGGGCCGCCGGGGCGCTCGCCGCCGCCCGCGCGGGTGGCGGTGCGGCCTCGACAGCGGCGGCGCGCGGCGCGGGTTCGCTACGCGGCGCCGCCGAATCCGAAGAGGTGGTGGCCAGGTTCTTGAGCGCGCGGGTCAAGAATCGCGGCCCGCTGCCGATCCATCTCCGCCGCCTCCGCGATCGCCGTGCGCAGCGACTGAAGTTGCGACTGCAGCTGGCGCACTTCGCGCTTCAGCTCCTCGACGTCCGCCGACTCCCCCGCCCACACTGGATGCGGGAGCGCCAGCAACGCTGCGGCGATCCCTGCGATCAGGGCTCTTGAAGGCATCAATGTCCTCACGGCATTCCTCCGTTTGTTCTTCGTGCATTTGCGATCAGGATCAGCAGCAGCAGCGCGCCCAGCGCGACCGGACACCACACAAGCAAAAACAGCAATCGCGCCCGCTCGGCGTGGTGGTGCTGCGGCACCAGCCAAGCAATGCGCGCCGCGGTGGCACCGTCACCAGCACGCGCCAACCTGACGACGTAGTTGCGCTCGCCAGCGGCCACCTGCGCGGTCCCGTCGGCCAGCTGCCCCGCCGCTCGAAACGCCACGTCCAGCTCCGCTGTCTGGGCGCCCTGAGCGGCGATGCGCTCGCCGATGAACACCGCGCCCGTCACCCCCATCGCTGTCTCGATGGTGGACAGCTGGCTCTTGCCCAGAGCCAGCCCCTTGACCAGCAGCGCCGGCGTCTGGTCGCCCGAACGGATGGGGGCCAGCCCGACGACCTGGACCTGGTCGGGCAGCGTCCACACGTCCGACGTCGGGCGTTCGAAGCCGGCCTTGACGGCCGACGACGACCCCAGGTTGACCTCCTTGAGCCCGGTGGCGCCGGCGACCGCCTGCACCTTGCCGTTCGAATCCAGCACCGCCAGCAGCGTCGCGCCCGACGACTTGCGGATGTCCTCGAGCACGTCCTGAACGGTCCCCTCGTCGAACTTCGGCGCCAGCACGGTCGCGCGGATGCGGTTGTCGTCGGCGAGCACCCTGACCTCTGCGACCAGCTGAGCGCGCTGGCTCACCAGCAGCTGATCGAGCGAACGCGCCGACTGCCCGACGATGTCCTCGTCGAGCGACGACAGGAAACGCCCCATCTGCCGGTCCGCCGTCCATGACACCGCGCCCAGCGCCGCCAGCACGACGACGCCCGCCATCACCGCGCCCGCCGATGATCGTCGCGGCGCCGACTGCGGCACCTGCATCGCGGCGGGAGGCGATACCACCTCGAACCTCGGTCTCGTCATTGTCTGCTCCGATCGCGAACCACGTCCACCACCAGCTCGGCGCCCATCTTCATTTCGATGCTGTTCGAGAACACGACGCCGTCCGCGGCCTCGACGCGCAACCGGTGCGGTCCGGGTGACGCGGCGATCGGCTTGTCGGTGTCGACCGGCCGATCATCCAGGTAAGCGGTCGCGTTGCGCGGCACGCCGGTCAGCCGGAGCGTGCCTTGCGCCTCGCGCAGCGTGAACGACAGCGTCTGCGACTTGCCTTCCTCGAGCACCGCCTGCTGCGACACCGACTGGTATCCCTGCTTCTCCAGGCTCAGCTGCACGGTCCGTCCGACCGGCAGGCCCTTGAGCACTGCCGGCGTCAACATGCCGCTGGGGCTGCCGTCGACAAATACGTGCGCGCCCGCCGGCTCGGTCTTTAGCTCTAGCGTCGCCGTCCCGCTGGCGGCCACCACGGGGGCAGCGTCGGGAGCCGATCTCGCGCGCAGCACGATGCCGCCAAACACCAGCCCCGCGGCGACGGCCAGCACGACGATCGTCACCAGCGGCATCCGCTTGGCCGCCGGCGCCGCCACCGGCTGCGACGGCAGGCTGCCCGTTCTGCGGACGCGCTGCGCGGTCTCGCCGGTCACGCGCTTCGGTTCGGGCGGCGGGCGTATGCCGCTCGCCGACACGCGCTGCTGCGGCGCGGACGGCCGCGAATCACCCGGATCCGTCGCCCCGGACCCGAAGCTGGTCGACCACATCGCGCGCGGCTGCACCTTCGACGACGACGGGCGGCCGCTCGCGGAACCGGTGACGTCGCCGCTCGCGGTGCGCACCGCCGCGTCCAGCGCCGCCAGCCGCTCCAGCGCCGCCTCGACCTCGCCGCCCTGGCTGATCGCCTTCTTCAGAGATGCGCGTTCGGTGGTGAACGTCGCTTCCAGCCACCGCCCCACCGCCTTCGTCGTCGGGCGGCTCTGACATTCCAGAAGGAACCGATCCAGCTCCTCGGACATGTCGTGCGCGCTCTGGTAGCGCTGCGCCGGATCGCGCGCCATCGCGCGCAGCACGATGGCGTCCAGCGCCGCGGGGACCTCGGGACGCAGGCTGCTGGGAGGTTCCACCTTGCGCGAACGGACGGCGTCGATCGTGGTGGCGTCGGAGCTGGCGTCGAACAGACGCGCGCCGGTCAGACACTCCCACAGCGCGATGCCCAGACAGAAGACGTCGGTGCGTCGGTCGACGCGCCCACCCTCCAGCTGCTCGGGCGCGCAATAACCATATTTGCCCTTGAACACGCCGGGCACGCTCTTTTGGCCGCCCTGCGGTCCCCTGACCACGCCGAAGTCGAGCAGCTTCACGACGCCGTGATAGGTGACGAAGATGTTGCGCGGGTTGACGTCGCGATGGACGAGCCCGATCGTCTTCCCCTGTCCGTCGCGCGCCTCGTGCGCGTAGTGCAGACCTTGCGCCGCCTGCTGCGCCAGCGCCGCCGCGACCTCGGCCGGAATCGGACGGCCGCCGACCTGGCAGCGCGCGATGATCGCCGACAGATCTTCGCCGGGCAGGTACTCCATGCTGATGAAGTATTTTCCGTCGACCTCGCCCAGCTCGTAGGTCGCGACGATGTTCGGATGCTCGAGGCGCGCGGCGATGCGCGCTTCGTTCAAGAACATCTCTTTGAGCTGCGCGCTGTCGGCGAGGTGCGGGAGGATGCGCTTGAGCGCGACGATCTTTACGAAGCCCTGGATGCCGCGCCGCTCGGCGACGTAAAGCCGACCCATCCCCCCCTGGCCGAGCAGGCCGAGCAGCCGATAACGGCCGAATGTCTCTCCCACGTGAGCGGACACGTCTGGTGAGTCGGCCGAATGTCGTTGCTCGATCACGCGGAGACTCTTTCGTCACTATACCCCCGTTGGTTTAGCGCCGACACGGATCGAAACTCACGGCTCAGCGACGACAGAGGCGCCCATCGGCGACGGACGCCTTGCTCCTCCCAAGACCTACACGGCAGTGTCCTCGTCAGAAAGCGTGAGCCCCGATACCGATCGCTCCAGGATACGTGAAGCGAAATACGCTTCCTGATACAAACGCGTGTACAGCACCGTAACTACCTCGTTTATTGGCGCTGATAACTCAAGACGGCTTCAATCTCCGTCGAGATGCTCCGACGCGTGCTCCGCCAGGCAGAGAAAAAACTCGGCAGCATGAAGCGCCGCCCGACCGCTGAACTGCCGCGCGATGACGCGGCGGACGTTCCCGGCGCGGCCGCGCTGCAGGCCGTGCGTGACTCGCTGCTCGCGTCGTTGCAGGGCAAAACCCCGTCGCTGGAGCGCATGCTCGACACCTCGGACGAGCTCGCCGTCGGTGGCTTCATCACCGACGCGGAGCAAGTGTTACGGCGCGCGCTGGAGATGTATCCCACCCACGTCGAGCCGAAGCGCGAGCTGGCGCGGCTGGCGCTCGAGACCAATGACGCGCGCCGCGCGCTGCACATCTCCCTGCGCGCCATCGAACACCATCCCAACGATCTCGAGCTGCACGGCATGGCCGCCGCCGCCTATGAACGCCTGGGCGCCTGGATCGAGGCCTCCAATCACCTGGCGGCTGTGCTGGCCGCAGACAGCGTAAATATTCTGGCAAACCGGCGCATGGCGCCCATCCTCGACCGGCTGGGCGATCGCAACGGCTCCATCGATTGCCTGCGCCGGCTCGTCGCGGCGACCCACGGGCGCGACGTCGATGCGCTGACCGCGCTCGGAATCGCGCTATCCGGAAATGGCGAGCACGCCGAGGCGATCCAGCTGCTGTCCGACGTGGCGGCACACCGCGCCGACAGCGGCTCGGCGCACGCGGATCTGGCGATGGCGCAGCTGTCGGCCGGGCGTCTCCACGAGGCGGTCGCAGGCTTCTCCGAGGCGCTGCGCCTCGACCCGCGCTCGGCGCAGGCCTACTGCGGGCTGGGGCTCGCGTACCAGCAGCTCGAGCGATGGCTCGAGGCGGCCGAGTCGTTCAAGATCGCCGAAGAGCTGGCGCCCGACACCGCCGTGGGACCGTTCAATCTCGGGCTGGCGCTGGCCGAGCTGGACCGGCCGGAAGAAGCGCGCCGCGCGCTGCTGCGCGCCGCCGCCCTGGCGCCCGACGACAGCGAGATCCGCGCCGCGCTCGAAGCGCTGCCGCCACCGCCGGCCGCCCCGGCGCCCGCCGCGGCCGCGCCGGCGCCGCGCTTCATCGGCGACATCAAGTCGTTTGCGCTGCCCGAGGTGCTGGAGTTCCTGCGCCTGCAGCACAAGACAGGTTCCCTGGTCGTCTCCTCCCGGCGCGGAGCCGGAATCGTCCGGCTGGTCAAAGGTCAGGTGACCAGCGCGTCCGCGCCGGGAGTTGGACGACTGGGCGAGGCGCTCGTCGCCCGCAACATCATCACGCGCGCGCAGCTCGACGCCGCGCTGGCTCAGCAACGTCGCGACGACAACGCCCCCGACGGCGACGGCGCCGAGACGCTCGGCGATCTGCTCATGCGCGAGCGTCCCGGCGACCGCCAGCCGCTGACGCGCGTCGTGTTTCAGCAGGTGCTGGATGCGCTGGAGGAGATGCTCGCCTGGAAGGAGGGCGCGTTCTCCTTCCATCCAGGAGGTGACAGGGGGATGCCGGTCATCGCGTTCGACCTGCAGAACGTGATGCTGGAAATCATGCGCTTGGCCGACGAACGCGATGCAACCAGATCGTCCACCTGAGGAGAATAGATGATCCGAGAGACACAGCCCCCACGTCACCGACACTGTGCACGCCCGGGAGGTCACGGGCGCGCCTGGCTGAGCGCAGCCGTGCTGGTCACGCTCGCGGCGCCCGCTGCCGCGCAGGAGGAGAGGACGTCCGCGCCGTCGCTGCCCGAACCGACGGCGGAGGACGCGCCCGCGCCGATGGACAAGACGGAGATCCTCGAGGAGCGGATCGCCGAGCTCAACGAACGCCTGCGGCAGGCCGAGGAGAAGAAGCTGGTCGCGTCGCCCCTGACGTGGAACGGCTACGTCGACTTCGGGTTCTTCAAGTCCGATCCGTTCGCCGAGGGTAACGGCAACGGCGGCGTCGGCTGGGTTCGCGACGACGGCCACACGCAGTTCCCCCAGTACTCCAACTACGCGTGGGTCTTCGTTGGCGACATCCTCGGCACCCCGGTGAATACGCGCGGCGAGGTCCCCGATCTGGGCGACGCGCCGGGATTGACCGTGCCCCGCTACGACGGCATCAATTCGGACGGCGCCGCCAGCTTCATCCTCAACGAGATCAACCTCCGTCCGCGTTACCAGCTGTCGGATAACACGATCATGCGCGCGAGCCTCAACTTCGCCCCGCGCACCGGATCGGATTTCGCACTGGGCGACACGATCGACGCCGACCTGGCGGAGCTCGAATACCTCGTCACGAAGGACGGCAAGACGTCGTTCTTCGCGGGCAAGATCCTCCCGGTGTTCGGCATCGAGTACAAAGAGAAGAAGTCCGATCAGCGCTTCGGCATCACGCCGTCGATGATCGCGCGCTACACCGTGGGCTCGCAGCTCGGCCTGAAGATTCGCAGCAAGCTGCTCGACGACTGGCTGGTGCTGGCCGGCTCGGTCACCAACGGCTCGTCGACGATCGAGATGTTTCACTTCTACAACGAGACCGACAGGAACAACTTCAAGACGCTGAACGGGCGCGCCGCCGTCAGCGCCCCGATCGGCAGGCTGTACCGCAGCGACGACCGCTTCGAGATCGGCCTGTCCGGCGAGTGGGGCACGCCGGATCGCGCCACCTACAGCAACAACAAGATGTGGTTCGTCGGCGGCGATCTGCAGTACCTCGGCGTCAACTACGCCCTCAAGGCGCAGATCATGAAGGGCAAGTCACCCGGGCTGGCCGACCAGGGCGTCTGGGGACTCGAGCTCAACTGGTCCGGCTACGCCGAGATCAACTGGCTTCCCTTCGCGCAGTTCGGCTTCATTGGCCGCGCCGAGTTCCGTGACGCGATGGTCACGCTCGGGATGGATCGCCTCTACCTGACCAAACAGGCCCGCTTCACGGGCGGCCTCCGCTTCATCGTCAACGCGCACATGGTCGTGAAGGCGGAGTACCTGCACAACGTGGAATACGGCGGCATCGCCGCGTTCGACAACGACGTCGCGACCAGCTCGATGGTGCTGGCGTTCTGATGCTTCATCTCAGCTTGGAAGAAGGAAGAAAAAACATGCGTTTCAAAATGATCGTCTGTGCCGCCGCGATGATGAGCTCGCTCGTCGCTGCCTGCGAATCGGCCAAGGACGACTTTACCGACGTGGAGTGGAAGAAGATCAAGGCGCTGGAGCCGCTCAAGGGCGAGCCGCCCCACAGTCCGTACAACGACCAGGATCAGAACGACACGATCGCCAAGCTCGGCCAGATGTTGTTCTTCGAAAAAGATGTCGCCGAGGGGATCACGGTCGCGGGGCCATCGGGCGCCGTGGGGGAGATCAGGAAGGTCGCCTGCGTGAACTGCCACGACACGCCGTACTTCGCTGATTCGCACCAGGCGTCGCCCGGCGCGATGGGGACGAACGGCGGCGTCCCCGGCTTGTCCCACGGCCGCAACTACCTCGGCACCAACACCGGCCAGATGGTCAACCTGCACTGGTACGAATGGACGCTGTGGGCCGGCCGGTTCGACTCGATGGTCGAGCACGGCGCCGGTGTTTGGAGCACGTCGGCGTCACAGCTGGCGCAGGCCCGCTTCCTCTACGCAAAGTACAAGGACGAATACAACGCCGCATTCCCGGACACGCCGCTCGACCCCCGGCTCGGGTTGCCGACGAGCGATCCCGGCAACGTCTATCCGGCGACCGGCAACGCGGCGGCAGCGGGCGCAGCGCCGGGCCCGTTCGAGATGATGCCGGTTGATGCGCAGAACAATATCTTCCAGATCCGCGCCAACCTGGGACGCGCGTTCGACACCTACCCGCGCAAGCTGACGACGCCGGACTCACCTTTCCAGCGCTACGTCCGCGACAACGACTATGGCGCGCTGAGCGGCGCGGCCAAGCGAGGCCTCAAGCTGTTCATCGGCAAGGCGGCCTGCAGCGATTGTCACAACGGGCCGATCTTGAGCGACAACAAGTTCCACAACATCGGCGCGCCAAACGTCACGCAGGTGCCCGGTGTCCCAACGCCCAACGCCATCAACCGTGGACGCGCGACGGCGGTGGCAGCCAACGTCGCCAGCTTGAACCTGCTCGACGCGAACCCCGACGCGCCGATCTTCAACGGCGCGGGCAAGTTCAGCGACCACCCGGATGTCGGCTACGCGCGCCTGGACAAGCTCCGGCAGCAGGACGCTGCGCACTGCATCTGCCGCAGCGTCCCCTCGGTCGCGAACGCCGCCGCGTGCACGGACGCTGTCGTCGCTTCCGCCACGCAGAAGGCCCTGCGCACAGCGGCGCAGCTCGAATGTCTCAAGATGGACACGGCGGACCCCACGCTGTGCGTCTGCCGGAAGACCGATGACATCGCCGTCCCGAATATCGACGCTTGCACCAGCAGCGCGATCAGCTCGGAGATTCAGACCTTGCTCAAGGCGGACGTCACCGTGTCGTGCCTGAAGTACGACGACACCCTGGAGGGCCTGTTCCGGACGCCATCGTTGATCAACATCGCCGAGACCGCGCCTTACTTCCACAGCGGGCTGGCGAAGACCCTGGAAGAGGTGCTGGTGTTCTACAACGAGGGCGGCGGTACGTCGGGATTCGTCGGCAAGAAAGCGCCGGAGCTTCGTCCGCTCGGCCTGAGCGACGGCGAGATTCAGGACCTGCTGGAGTTCCTGAAGAGCCTGACCGGCAAGACACCGGCGCAGGTGGCCGCCGACGCGAAGAAGGCGGCGATGGACCGCGGTGACGATCCGAACACCATCTGGGACTGGTCGAAGAACATCGCCAAGCCCCCTCTGACCGGCCTCGGCGGCGCCGGTGGCGCAACGGGCGCGGGCGGACGCGGCGGCGCGGGCGGCTCGACGGGTGCGGCCGGCACGACGGGCGCCGGTGGAGCTGGCGCGGCGGGCATGGGCGGAGGGGGAGCGGTAGGCGGCGCGACCGGCCTGGGCGGCGCGGGCGGCGCGGGCGGCTCGTCGTAGTCGGCGGCGCTCGGCGCCAACGTTCCTAGCTCGTAGCGTCAGTGTCCCGGGGGCGGCTAACGGACAGTTAGCGGCCTTCCGGGACCTGCAGGCGGGATAGCCGCGTGCGGCAGCGGCAAGAAACGGCACGAAATTGCCGTTAAGCCGGAGCCACCAGCCGACGATTTGTGTATCGGTCTGGAGGTCACGGATTTGTCTAGGACCAGACGGTTGTGCGGGGGTGCGCTGGTCGCCGCCGCTGTCGCGCTGAGCTTGATCACGCTGCGGTCATTGACCGGCGAGCGTGCGCAAGCCACGGCGGCGGTGAGCGTGGCGGCGACGCAGGACGTGGAGCGCGGCGCCAGCGAGCTGCGCGCGATCGAGGCGAAGGTCCAGGCCGCCGCCGACTTGCGGCCGCTCAGCGCCGCGATCGCCGTCGCAGGTCGACAGCGCGACGCTGCTCGATCTGCTCGACAACGAAGACTGGTGGCGCCCCTACCGCGAGGAGTTCGCGGTCGTGCGCGTGATCGTCGGCGATCAGGTGATCGCGGCGCGCGGCGGATCGTCCCTGGGGGCCGGCGACGAGGCCGCGATCGTGACTCTGGCGCGAAGGCAGCTCGTCGGCTCGGCGCGCGCCACGCGCGACGGGCAATCGTTCTTGCTCGCGGCGGCGCGGCTGTCCGTGCTGCCCGACAAGCAACCGGTGCTGGTGCTCGGACTACCTGCCCCCGCGCCGGCGGCGACTCCGGCGGCGCTGCAACCGCAGGACGCTCGGGCCGCGCACCCGCTGTCGTGGGCGCTCGTGGCGGCGGTGGGGCTCGGCGGCGTCGGCTTGCTGGTGACGGGGCGCAGGCCGGGGCGTGCAACCGGCGCGGCGACCGGGCAGATCACCATCGAGCTGCCGCGCGAGCCGACGCTGAAGCTCGGCTCCCGGCGCGAGCCGCCGCAGCCGCCCGCCCCCTTGCCCGATTTCGCCCCGCCCGCTCGTGCCGGAAAGCCGTTCGGGCGCTACCGCCTCCTCGATCGCCTGGGTGAAGGCGGCATGTCCGAGATCTTCCTGGCCGAGGCGTCCGGCGTCGCGGGGTTCACGCGCACGTTCGTGCTCAAGCGCCTGCGCCCGGAGCTGGCGCGCGACAAGGATGCCGTCGCGCAGTTCGTCGACGAGGCCCGCCTGCAGGCCGGCCTCGTGCACTCGAACATCGTGCCCGTGTTCGACTTCGGCGTCGTCGACGGCGAATACTTCATGACCCAGGAGTACATCATCGGGCGCGACCTGGCCCGGCTGGTGGAGCGGCACCCGGGGGGACTGCCCGCGCCGCTGGCGTATTTCGTCGCGCACGAGACGCTGCAGGCGCTGGCCTACGCGCACGCGCACCATGACCAGGAAGGCAGCGCGCTGGGCGTCGTCCACCGCGACGTCTCGCCCGCCAACATCATGTTGTCGAACGCCGGTGAGGTGAAGCTGGCCGACTTCGGCATCGTCAAGCTGAACAGCCGCGTCAGCCGCACGCAGGTCGGCATGGTCAAGGGCAACGCGAACTTCATGTCGCCGGAGCAGGCGCGCGGCCAGGCGGTCGACGCGCGCAGCGACCTCTACTCGCTGGCGCTCGCGCTCTACTACAGCCTGTCGGGCGAGCTGCTGTACTCGGGCAACAACGATCTGGAGGTGCTGTACCGCGCCGCCGGCGGCGTCGACGTGGACGACATCGCCCGCATCCGCAAGCTGGCCGACCCCGCGCCCCAGATCCTCGAGCGCGCCATGGCGCTCGACCCCGGCGAGCGCTTCCAGAGCGCGACGGAGTTCGCGGACGCGCTGGCCGTACACATGGGCGGCGGCCGCGCCGCCCTGACCCGGCTCATGCAGGACCTGTCGACCGCCGACCCGCGCCGCAACACCGCCTGAGGACCGCGCCCGGCTTGGCGGGTACGGTGTACACTGCCGGGCCGTGATCGACATCCGGCTACTCAGAGACAAGCCCGACGAGGTGCGCGCCGCCTACGAGCGGCTGGGCGCGACGGTCGACCTGACCAGCGTCGCCGCCGCCGATGCGCGCGTGCGCGACCTCAAGAACGAATCGCAGACGCTGCAGGCAGAGCAGAACCGGCTGTCGAAGGACATCGGCCGCGCCGCCGCCGGCGAGGCGCGCGACAAGGCGAAGGCCGACAGCACCGCGCTCAAGGAGAAGATCGAGCGCCTCAACACCGAGCTGGCCACCGCCGAAGCCGCGCTGGACACGGTGCTGCTGGAGCTGCCGAACCTCCCCCACCCGTCCGTCCCCGTCGGCAAGGACGAGACCGAAAACCGCGTGCTGCGCGAAGAAGGCAGCAAACGCAGCTACGACTTCGCGCTCAAGCCGCACTGGGACCTCGGCACCGCGCTGGACATCATCGACTTCGAACGCGGCGTGAAGATCTCCGGGTCGCGGTTCTACGTGCTCAAGGGCTGGGGCGCGCGGCTGCAGCGCGCGCTGATCACGCTGATGCTCGACCTGCACACCGACAAGCACGGTTACCGCGAGATCTATCCGCCGTACATGGTCCGCCGCGACTGCCTGGTCGGCACGGGCAATTTGCCCAAGTTCGGCGACAACCTGTATCGCGACGCACAGGAAGATTTCTGGTTCATCCCGACCGCGGAGGTCCCGGTCACCAACCTCTATCGCGAAGAGGTCCTGGACAGCGCGCAGCTCCCGATCAAACACGTCGCGTTCACCGCCTGCTTCCGCCGCGAGCAGATGGCGGCGGGGCGGGACACGCGCGGCATCAAGCGCGGGCACCAGTTCGACAAGGTGGAGCTGGTGAAGTTCGTACGCCCGGAGACGTCGATGGACGAGCTCAACGGCCTGCTCGCCGACGCGGAAGATGTCCTGAAGGTGCTGGAGATCCCCTATCGCGTCGTGCAAATGTGCACGGGCGATTTGTCGTTCTCGGCGATGGCAAAGATGGATCTGGAGCTGTGGGCGCCGGGCTGCGGCGAATGGCTGGAGGTCAGCTCCTGCTCCAACTTCGGCGACTTCCAGGCGCGCCGCGCGCGCATCCGGTTCAAGGAGGGGAAGGACAAACCCCGGTTCGTCCACACGCTCAATGGATCCGGTCTGGCGTTGCCGCGGACACTGATCGGCGTGCTCGAGACCTACCAGCGCGCCGACGGGCGCATCGACGTCCCGGCGGCGTTGCGGCCCTATCTGGGCGGCGCCCAGATCCTCGGTTAGGCCCGGCCAGGCGCGGCCAGCCCGCCGCCTGGGCAGGTCGCACCCTAACCTACCGTAACCTTTGACTTCCGAAGCGGGTTCCGCGTACAGTACCGGGTAACGGTCGATATGACGAAGGCCGACCTCATAGACCTAATTGCAGAGCGCACCAAGCTCCCGCACGGGCGTGCCGAGCTGCTCATCTGCCAGATGTTCGATTCGATGGTCGACGCGCTTCGCAAGGGCGAAGGGATCGAGATCCGGGGCTTCGGCAGCTTCTCGATCCGGGCCTACAAGGAGTACCAGGGACGCAACCCGCGCACCGGCGAGGCGGTGGCGGTGCCGCCCAAGCGGCTGGCGTTCTTCAAGGTTGGCAAGGAGTTGCGCGAGCGGGTCAACAACGGCCGCAGCAGCAAGCGGTCGTCGTCGCCGCCGTCGTCCTCGTCGAGCAGCGAGTCCGCTCCCCCGACGCCCACGGTCGGCGCGCTCTAGCCTGTCTGGCCTTTCGCCGGGGCTAGGCGACGACCCGCCAGGCGGTGCCGCCGGCGCTGTCCATCAGCTCGATGCCCTGATCCTTGAGCTCGCGCCGGATGTCGTCGGCCCGGGCGAAGTCCTTGCCGGCCCGCGCGGCGGCCCGGTCGGCGATGCGCGCTTCGACCGCCGCCGGGGCAATCCCCTTGCGGGCGCATAGCCGCTCGCGGCGCGGCAACAGGAACTCGGCGGGCGGCCGCTGCAGCATCCCCAGCGTCTTGCCGCAGATGCGCAGCTCGCGCCGCAGGCGGGACAGCGTCCGGCGGCGCACGTCCGCCGCCACCGCCTTGGGCTCATCGAGCAATTTGTTCGCGAGCGCGAACGAATCCGACAGGTGGCCGATCGCCGCCGCGGTGTTGAAGTCGTCGTCCATAGCTTCCTGGAAAGCCGAACGCGTCTGGTCGGCGGGCGGGGCCACCGCGCCGCCGTCGTCCGCCTCGATCCCCGGCGCCGCGTCGAGCCGCTCCAGCGTCCTGTAGAAGTAGTCGAGCCGCGCCTCGGCCTCGTCCAGCTCCGGGAATCGCTCGCTCGCCCTGATCGCCCTTCGCCGATCGTGAAGCCGACCGGGCTGCGGTAGTGGACGCTCGCGAACAGCAGGCGCAGCGCCTCCAGGTCGTTGGTCTCGGCCACCTTGCGGATGGTGACGACGTTGCCCAGCGACTTCGACATCTTCTCGCCGCCGAAGTTGACCATCCCCGAGTGCAGCCAGTGGCGCGCGAAGCGGCCGCCGCCGAACGCCCCCTCGGACTGCGCGATCTCGTTTTCGTGGTGCGGGAAGATCAGGTCGGCGCCGCCGCCGTGGATGTCGAACGGCTCGCCCAGGTAGCGGTGCGACATCGCCGAACATTCGATGTGCCAGCCAGGCCGCCCCGGCCCCCACGGGCTCTCCCACGACGGCTCGCCCGGCTTCGCCGCCTTCCACAGCGCGAAGTCCAGCGGGCTGCGTTTCTGCTCGCCGACCTCGATGCGCGCGCCCGCCTTGAGATCGTCGGTGCTCTGCCCCGACAGCTTGCCGTAGTCGGCGAAGCCGGACGACCGAGTAATACACGTCGCCGCCGGCCGCGTACGCCAGCCCGCGCCCGATCAGGCGCTGGATGATGTCGATGACCTCGGCGATGTGCTCGGTCGCCAGCGGCTCGACGTCGGCCGGCGCCACGCCCAGCGCGCGCAGGTCGGCGTTCATCGCCTCGGTGTACTGCTGCGCCACTTCGGCGGCGGTGCGCTTCTCGGCCTCCGCCTTGCGGATGATCTTGTCGTCGACGTCGGTCACGTTGCGCACGAAGCGCAGGCGGTAGCCGCTGGCGCGCAGGTGGCGGGCGATGATGTCGAACGCGACCATCATGCGCGCGTGCCCGACGTGGCACAGGTCGTAGACCGTGATGCCGCAGCTGTACATGCCGACCGCGCCGGCTTCGATCGGCTCGAACGGAAGCTTCTTACCCGCGCGGGTATCGTAGATGCGCAACATTCAGGAGAGCCGACGGGAACGTATCAGACCGGCGACGTTGAAGATCCCGAACGTCAGCAACACCAGCGCGATCATGACGCTCGCCAGGTGCTCGCGCGGGATAGTCGCCTTCGGTCAGCAGGTACGCGCCCTCGGGGATGACGACCGGGGCCATGGTCCGGATCGCCGCGATGTCGCTCGCCTTCAGCCGACGTTCACCTGTTGCCTCGCCGCCGGCCGGGCGGATCACCAGCGCCGCCGCATCCCCCTCCCCCGCGACCGCCAGCTCGCTGACGTGGGTCGTGATGGTCTCGCGCGCGTCGCGGATCTCGACCGTCCGATCGATGTCGCCCAGCGCGCCCAGCGCGGTCCTGCGCTTGTCCGCCGGGAAGCGCACCACGAACGTCCAGCGCTCGGGCGGCGGCGGCGCCGACGACAGCGCGCCCGTGTCGACCACGCAGCGGCACCGCCTTGACCAGGCCGCGCGACGCGACGATCTCACCGCCGCGCGATTCGATCGCGGCGCGCGCGTCGGCCTCGGTCGCGAAGCGCAGGCGTGGCAGCCCCACCCTGACCTCGTCGGGCTTCGATCACCTCGACCGAGAGATCTTCGGCCGGGCCCAGCGACACCACATCGCCGCTGCGATCGACCACCGACAGCGGCGCGCCCTGCTGGCGCCCCGCCAGCGCGCGCGCCAGCGCCTCGGGCGCGAAGAAGTGCGTCGCGCTGACGTGTTTGGCGAAGTAGGCGCGGATCGCGGCGGCGTACGGCAGATCATCGACCCGGGTCAGCCGCCCCTCGAACACGTCGGCCTCGGCGAGCGCCGCGGGCAGCGGGTTCTCGCGGCGGTGGACGAACAGCCGATCGCCGGTCCCCATGACGCGGAACAGCTGCGAAAACGTCCACGACCCCTTGGTGTCCAGCTCCAGCGCGCTCTCGCGGTCGGGTGTCCCGGCGACGCGCACCACGCGATTCTCGATGCTGGAGACGTCGTGGCCGGGGGCGAACGTCACGCGCGCGACGCCCGCGTCCACCGGCTGCCGCGACGACAGCGCGTACTTGATGTCGCTGCGGCTGTGGAACACGAGGAAAAACGCGAGCAGCGCCCCGGCGGCCGCCACGATCGGATGGCGCGCGCGCGACCGCGGAATGTGTGCGAATTCGTCGACGGCGCCCGCCGGGTCGCCCGGTGCAGGCTGGGTCTTGGCCGTATCGGTCATGTCTTGCGCGACAGCGAGCGGAGTGGGCGGCAGCCTAGCACAAAGCTTGCGATAACCTGGGCTTTCCGCTATGTGCCAAGCATGTCCGGGCGCCTCTACCGGCTGTCGAACTGGGCTGCGCGTGCGCTGGGCTGCGCGTGCGCGTGCTCGTGCTCATCAGTTCCGTGCTGGCCGCGCTGGGCGGCTGCGGGTACAAGGCGAAGACGCCGGCCGAGGCGTTCAAGCGCTTCTCGGACGCGGTGAAGGCGGGGGACGGCGGCGCGCTGTTCGATTCGCTGGACCAGGAGACGCGCTGGAACTGGATGTCGATCCAGAAGTTCCACCGCGAGGCCTACGACATCGTGCTCAGCAATTTCCCGGAGGGGCCCGAGCGCGAGCGTGCGACCAAACGTTTCCAGCCCGCGGCGACGGCGTCCAGCGCGCGCGAGCTGTTCAAGAACGACGCGGCCCCCACCCTGCTGCCGATGTTCCTGCCGCTGACGATGGCCGAGGGCGGCATCGTCAACGGCCCGGGCGACGATCGCGCGGCGGCCACGTTCCCGACCGGCGGTCGCGTCGAGCTCAAGCGCGGCAAGAACGGCGGCTGGGGTTTCGCGGGGCTGGCGACGCAGGCCGAAGAGGGCAAGAACCGCGCGTATCACGACCTCGAGGTCGTGCGCGCGAGCGCCGCCGACTACGAACGCGCGGCCGCGCGCGCCGGGAAATGACCCGCAAGCCGGCCGAAAAGCCGGATGAGGCGCCGGCCGGGCAACTGTCGCTGGAGGCGCGGTTCGCGCCACCGCCAGCGGCCAGGCCGCCCGCGCCCGCGCGCCGCGGGGTCGCCAGCGCCAGCGGTGCCGGCGGCCGAGCCGGCGGCCAACGTCCCTGTCGAGCCGCGCATCTACCGCGTGGCCGAGCTGCTGCGCGCGACGCGGCTGACGCTCGAGAGCCGCTTCGCCGACATCCGCGTCGAGGGCGAGGTGTCCGGGCTCAAGCGCTCCGGCCCCGGGCACATCTACTTCTCGCTCAAGGACGCGGAGGCGGCGCTCGACTGCGTGCTGTTCTCGCGCGAGGCGTCGCGGCTGAAGTTCACGATCGAAGAAGGCATGGCGGTCCGCTGCCGCGGCCGGCTGACGCTGTACGAGGCGCGCGGCAAGTTCCAGATGTCGGTCGTCGACGTCGAGCCGACGGGGGCCGGCGCGCTGGCGCTGGCGTTCGAGCAGCTCAAGCAACGCCTGGGCGCCGAGGGGCTGTTCGATCCGGCGCGCAAGCGGCCGCTGCCGTTCCTGCCGCGGCGCCTCGGCGTGGTGACGTCGGCGCAGGGCGCCGTCATCCGCGACATCGTGCGCATCGCGCACCGGCGCGCCGCGCTGCCCATCCTGCTGGTGGCGACGCCCGTGCAGGGGGACGGCGCCGCGCTCAGCATCGCCGCCGCGATCCGCCGCCTGGAGGCGGTCGCCGACGTCGACGTCATCATCGTCGCGCGCGGCGGCGGCTCGCTGGAAGACCTGTGGGCGTTCAACGAAGAGTCGGTGGCGCGCGCCATCGTCGCCTGCCGCGTGCCGGTGATCTCCGCCGTCGGCCACGAGACCGACTTCACCATCGCCGACTTCGTCGCCGACGTGCGCGCCGCGACGCCGTCGGCGGCGGCGGCGCTGGCCGTGCCGGTGTTCGACGACCTCAAGACCGAGATGACGTTGCTGCGCAACCGCGGCGGGCGGGCGCTGAACGAGACCGCGCGGCGCGCGCGTCACGAGCTGGAGCGGGCGCGGGCCCGCCTCGGCGATCCGCGCCGGCTGCTCGACGAACGCCGGCAGCGCCTGGACGATCAGGTCGATCGCGGGCGGCGCGTGTTCGCGCGGCGGCTCGCCGCGGCGCACGCCGAGCTGCGCGCCGCCGAGACGCGGCCTTTATCGCGCCCACCCGCACCGCCGCATCAGCGAGCAGCGCGGCACGCTGGCGGCGATGCGCCACCGGCTGGAGGCGGCGATGCGGCCGGCGCTGGTCCGCCGCCGCCACGCCGTCGAGGCGGCGTGCGGCAAGCTGGAGGCGCTGTCGCCGATGCGCGTGCTCGAACGCGGCTTCAGCCTCACGCAGCGCGCCGACGGCCACGTGGTGACCAGCGCCGCCGACGTGCAGCCCGGCGAACGCATCCACGTCCGCCTGCACGACGGCAGCATCGACGCCGAACGTCGCCGCCGTCGATCGCAAGGGCGACAAATGATCCGCGCCGCCGTGCTGGGCGCGGACGTCAGCAAGAGCCGCTCGCCCGCCATCCACAACGCGGCGTTTCGCGCCCTCGGCGTCGACGGCGAATACGTCGCGCTGTCGGTGGAGGCCCGGCGCTTCCGCGCGCTGGTGGCGAAGCTGCGCGCGGACGGCTACCGCTACCTGAACGTCACCATCCCGCACAAGCTGGCCGCCGCCCGGCTGGCCCAGCGCCGCGGTCCGGAGGTGCGCGTGTCGGCCGCGGCGAACACGCTGCTGTTCCAGCGCGGCGGCGTGCGCGCCGAGAACACCGACGGCGCCGGCCTGATCGCCGCGCTCGGCGACCTCGGCGTGTCGCCGGCGGGCGCGGTCATCGTCATGGCGGGCGCGGGTGGCGCGGCTGCCGGGCGCGCTGGAGGCGCTGACCCGTGCCGGCGCGACCATCCGCATCGTCGCCCGCCGCCCCGCCGTCGCCCGCGCGCTGCGCGCCCGGCTGCCCGCGAACCGCCGCGGCAAGGTCGCCATCGCCACCTGGAACCGCGCCGCGCTGACCGGCGCGCTCGCGGGCGCGTCGGCGCTGATCTCGGCGGTGCCGGCCGCCGCCTGGGCCGACGCGCGGCTATGCGCCGGCATCGAATCACTGGCGCCCGACACGGCCGTCCTGGAGATGGCGTACGGCGCGACGACGCCGCTCGCGCAAGCCGTCCGCGCCACGACCGACCGTTACGCCGACGGCCTGGGCATGCTCGTCCACCAGGCGGCGCGCGCCATCGAGCTGGCGCTGGGCGACGCCCCGCCGCTCGCGCCCCTGTTCGCCGCCGCGCGCGGCGCCTAGGCGCCTACCAGTACCCTACCAGTACCAGTGGACGTGGTTCTTGATCTTGCGCTCGTAGAGCTCGCGCACGCGCGCCATGGTCTCGTCGGCCAGCGCCGGCAGGTCGCCCGCCGCGCAGTTGTCGTCGACCTGGCTCGGCCGCTTGGCGCCCGGGATGACACACGTGACCGCGTCGTTCATCAGGATCCAGCGCAGCGCGAACGCCGCCATGCTGGCCTCGCGCGGCGCCAGCTTGCGCAGCTCCTCGACCGCCTCCAGGCCCAGCTCGAAGGGCACGCCGGAGAACGTCTCTCCCTTGTCCCAGTGCTCGCCCTCGCGGTTGTAGCTGCGGTGGTCGTCCTCGGCGAACTTGCTCGCGCGCGTCATCTTGCCCGCCAGCATCCCCGACGACAGCGGCAGCCGCGCCAGCACGCCGACCTTGCGCCGACGCGCCTCGGCCAGGAACAGGTCCGCGGGCCGCTGGCGGAACATGTTGTAGACGAGCTGCACCGACTGGACGCCCGGGTAGTCGATCGCCTTCAGCGCTTCTTCCACGCGCTCGACGCTGACGCCGTAGAACCGGATCTTCCCGGCCGTCACGAAGTCGTCGCAGAATCCCGAACACCTCCGGGTGATAGAACGCGTCGGTCGGCGGGCAGTGGAGCTGCAGCAGGTCGATGGTCTCGGTCGCCAGGTTCTTCAGGCTGCGGTCGACGAACGACGTCAGGTTCTTCTTGTTGTAGCCCTCGACCGTCTGCTTGGGCAACCGCCGCCCCGCCTTGGTCGTGATGTAGAACGGCTCCTTGCGCTCGCGGCGCAGCTGCGCCAGCAGCTGCTCGCTGCGGCCGTCGCCGTAAACGTCCGCCGTGTCGAAGAAATTTACGCCCTTGTCCAGCGCCCGGTGCAGCGCCGCCATCGACTCGTCGTCCTTGACGGGACCGAACGTCCCGCCGATTGCCCACGCACCGAAACTGACCGTCGATACCTTCCAGTCCGTACGCCCAAGTGACCGAAATTCCATAGCGGGCGCGAAGCTAGCACACCTTGGCCAGCGCCGATTCGACCGAGCCGACGTAGCCGCCGCCGAACAGGTTGACGTGGACCATCAGCGGGTAGAGCTGGTACAGCGGCACGCGCTCGCCGTGGCCGTGGGCCAGCGGCCACGCCTCTTCGTAGGCCGCGAACACGCGCGCGCCGAAGCCCCCGAACAGGCGCATCATCGCCAGGTCGATCTCGCGGTGGCCGCCGTAGACGGCCGGATCGATCAGGACCGGCTCGCCGTGCTCGTCGCCGATCAGGTTGCCGCCCCACAGGTCGCCGTGCAGCCGTGACGGCGGCTCGGCCGGCCCACACAGCTCGTCCAGCGTGGCGAACAGCCGCTCGAACCCGCGCCGCATGCGGACCGACGCCAGCCCGCCATCCACCGCCCGCTTGAGCTGCGGGCCGAGGCGCCGCACCCGGTAGAACTCGGGCCACGCGACCGCGAACCTGTTCGCCTGCGGCAGCCGCCCGATGTAGTTGTCATGGTCCAGCCCGAACGCGCCCGCGCCGTGACGGTGCAGCGCCGCCAGACCACGCCCCAACCGTTCGTCGAAGTTGGGCGCCCGTCGCGCCTGCTTGATCATCTCCAGCGCCAGGAACGGCGTCACGTCGTTCGCCCCCGACGCGGCCACGACCGCCGGGACGCGCAACGCCTTGGCCTCGCCCAGCCAGGCCAGCCCGCGCGCCTCGGCGATGAACATGTCGCCCGGGGCGGTGGCGTTCGCCTTCACGAACAGCGTCCTGCCGTCGCCCAGCGTCACCTCGTACGCGTCGTTGATGTCGCCGCCCGACAGCGGGCGCGCGCCAGCCACCGGCGAGCCCAGCGCGGCCGTCAGCGTCGCCGCCAGCCCGCCGTCCACGTCAACGCCCTGCCTCGCCAGCCTCGCGTTGCAGCGCGGCCAGCATGCCCTTGCAGGCGCGCTCGCAGATGTCGAACACCTCCTCGAACCCGCGCGGCCCGCCGTAATACGGGTCCGGTACGTCGGCGTCAGGCGGCGCGCTCGGGTCGTACGACCTCAGCAGGCGGATCTTGTCGCGGTCGGCGGCGGTCGTCGCCATGCGCCGCAGCTCGTCGCGGTTCGACCCATCCATGGCGATGACGTGATCGTAGCGCGCGAAGTCGGCCGCCGTGAACTGCTGCGCCGTCCCCGTCAGCGGGATGCCGCGCGCCTGGCCCACGGCGCGGCTGCGGCGATCGCGCTGGTTGCCGACGTGCCAGTCGCCCGTCCCCGCGCTCTCGATCGAGATCTCGTCCTCCAGCCCCTCGGCCGCGACCAGGTGGCGCATCACCGCCTCGGCCGTCGGTGACCGGCAAATGTTGCCGAGGCACACGAAACAGACGCGTACCACCCCGCCCCTCCCCTGCGCGCCTACGTGTGCGGCTCGCCGGTGCCGCCCGGTACGGGCGTCGGCGGCGGCGTCGCGCCGGCATCGTCGTCGTCCGACGACGCCTCGCCGGCCCCAGCCCCCGCATCGTTGCCGTTCGGTTCGCGGCCGCCGCCGTACCGGCTCGAGGTCGCGTGCACCCCGGCCAGCGCCTCCGGGTCGACCGCGCTCTCTTCTTCCTCGGCCAGCATCGCCTCGACCTCGGCCGGTGGGCCCAGGTGGCGGCGGCGCCGCTTGCGGCGCTTGCCGTCGCGGATGCCGTCCTTGTCATCGCGCGCCCCGGTCGCGACCTCCGACTTTTCAATCGGCGTCTTGTCGTTGGGCGAGCGGATCTCGAAGTCCTCGACGTGAAACGAGCCGCGCGCCTTGACGACGATGCGCTTCTGCAGCCGCTTCTCCATCTCTTCCAGGAACGATCGGTCGGTCGACTGCAACACCTGGGCGACGTCGGGATGAACCTCGATCAGAACGGTGTCGCCCTCGACCAGGTCGCCCTGACGGCGCAGCTCGCGCAGGATCTCGTAGGTCACGGTCCGCCGCGACTTGGTGTAGCCCTTGCCCTCGCACGCGGTGCACGGCTCGGTCAGGGTGTGCAGCAGCGACTCGCGCGTGCGCTTGCGCGTCATCTCGATGAGCCCGAGCTCGGAGATCCGCGTCACCGCCGCCTTGGACCGGTCGCGGCGCAGGTGTTCGTTGAACGCGCGCGTGACCTTGTCCCGGTTGTGCGGCCGGTCCATGTCGATGAAGTCGACGACGATCATGCCGCCGATCGACCGGATGCGAAGCTGCTCGGCAACCTCGCGCGCCGCCTCGAGGTTGGTCTTCGTGATCGTGTCTTCGAGGCTCTTCTTGCCGACGAAGCGGCCGGTGTTGACGTCGACCGCGGTCAGCGCCTCCATCTCGTCGACGATCAGGTAGCCGCCCGACTTCAGCCACACCTTGCGCTCCAGCGCACGGTCGATCTCGATCTCGATGCCGTAGCCGTCGAAGATCGGGTCGTTGCCGTCGTACAGCTCGATGTGGCCGGCGAAGTCCGGCATGAACGCCGCGATGAACTTCTTGACGCGATCGTATTCCGACCGCGAATCGATGATCAGCTTCTCGACGTCGGGCGTGAACAGGTCGCGCACCGTCCGCAGCAAGAGGTCGAGGTCGTTGTAGATCAGCGACGGACAGCGTCCGCTCGCCGCCCGCCGGACGACCTCGTTCCACAGCTTGATGAGGAACTCCATGTCCGACTTGAGCTCGCGCTCGGAGATCCCGTCGGCCACGGTGCGAACGATGAAGCCCGATCCCTGCGGCCGCATCGAATCGACGATGTCGCGCAGCCGGCGACGCTCCTTGTCGGATGCGATGCGGCGCGAGATGCCGACGTGGTCGACGGTCGGCATGAACACCAGGTGACGGCCGGGCAGCGAGATGTAGCGCGTCGTCCGCGCGCCCTTGGTGCTGATCGGTTCCTTGGTGACCTGGACGACGATCTCCTGCCCTTCCTTCAGCAGGTCTTCGATGCGGGCGCCGCCGCCCGCGCGCGCCGCGTCGGCGGCGTCTTCGTCGTCGTCATCGCTCTGGCGGGTCGACTCGGCCGACAGCAAGCGCTTGAGGTCGTCGGGCGTGCCGCGCACGTCGGACACGTGCAGGTAGGCGCTCTTCTCGAGGCCGATGTTAACGAACGCGGCCTGCATGCCGGGGAGCACGCGCTCGACCCGACCCTTGTAGATGTTGCCGGCTATCCCACGCTCGCGCTTGCGCTCGATGTAGAGCTCACCGAGGTACCCCTCTTGGACGAGCGCGACCCGCGTCTCGGGGCCGTCGGCATTGATTACGAGCAGGCTATTTGGGGGCATTCAAGCGAACGAGGAAATCGCGGCGGATGCAGCGCGGCTTTTCGGCGCACAGCTCGTCGCGGGGCGTGCGGGACGCAGCTTGGGTCCCGACAAAATGAGTCGCGCGAGACGCCGTGCCGTCGAGGCACATGCTGACGTAAATGTCAGGGTTCATCACGGAACTTCGAGAGAAGCGAAGACCCGTGTAACACGGAAATGTTGCCAAATCAATGACATCGCCGCTGCCCCCCCCTCCGGCACACACCTTGCTGATCCGGATATTCAGAAGCGTCGAGCCCGGTTTCGACTTGGTTCGCGCTCCCTCCTCCCCCTTGCACCGGTTCCCGCCGGTGCCACCTAGATTGACGGCTTCCGGGGTTTATCAGTAGCTCGGCCCGGAGCCGGTCCGCTTCCCGATTCCTTAGCTCCTTAATCTTCGCCTCGCTTTTTCCGTTCCTCCTCCTTCGGTTTGGTCTTGTTGACCCCCGCCCCGGACCCCCGGGTGCGGGGGTCTTTTTTATTCGGACCCCTGAGGGTTCCGAACCTCCCGCGATGGGCGCTCAGCGAAGGTGGACGGCGTAGACGTAGATCCACGCGGAGACGAACAGCAGCGCGTCGATGCGGTCGAGGACGCCGCCATGGCCGGGGATGAGGCGGCCGGAGTCCTTGACGCCTGAGGCGCGCTTGATCAGCGACTCGACCAGGTCACCCACCGGCCCGACGACTGAGGCGACGATGGCGACGATCAGGCAGTCGCGCACGGTCAACCACGACACCACGGTGGCCCGCGCCACGAACATGACCACGAGGCCGGCGACCAGCCCGCCCACGGCCCCTTCGACCGTTTTCTTGGGCGATACCGCGGGATAGAGCTTGTGACGCCCGAGCGTGCGCCCGGCGAAGTACGCGCCGGTGTCGTTGCCGAACGTCAGCGCGATGGCCAGCAACACCCAGGTCCGCCCGGAGGCGGCGTCACGCTGCAGGATCGCGAGCGGCGCGGTCAGCACGCCCAGGTAGAAGACGCCAAACACCGCGAACCCCAACCGCGCGGCGGCGGCGTTGATCTCGCCCGGGTCGAGCAGGACGATGGTCGTGGTGACGATGAACGCGGCCGCGACCCAGACATGGCCCAGGCCCGGCAGCAGGTACAGCCCGGCATAGAGCGCGACCCCGATCGCGATCAACGACGCGCGCAGTCGGAAGGAGGTGCCCGGCAGCGTGATCGCCAGGTACTCGTGCAGCGCGAGGCCAGCAATCACCCACACCAGCACGCCGAACCCCAGCGGCTGCTGCCATAGGATCAGCAGGCCCAGCAGAGGCAGCGCGACGATGCCTGACAGGACGCGCTGGACGAGGTTGGACATCGCCACCGCCCTCGACTCCGCCCAGTCCCCGCGTCAGCCCGCGCTGCGAATCTGCTCGCGCGTACGTCCGAACCGGCGCTCGCGACGCCGGTAGGAATCCAGCGCCTGGATCAGCTCCACCTTGCCGAAGGCGGGCCAGAACGTGTCGGTGAAGTAGAGCTCGGCGTAGGCGGCCTCCCAGAGCAGGAAGTTCGACAGCCGCTCCTCGCCCGAGGTGCGGATCAGGAGATCGAGCTGCGGCAGGCCTGCGGTCTGTAGCGCGCCCGTGACCTTCTCTTCTGTGACCTGGGCCGCGTCCAGGTCGCCGGCCGCGACGGCTTCGCAAAGCGCGCGCGCCGCGGCGACGATCGACTCCCGGCCGCCGTACGACAGCGCCAGGCACAGCGTCATCGACCGGTTGCCGGCCGATTCGTGAATCAGCGCGTCGAGGGGGCCCTTGACGAAGTCGGGCAGCCGCTCCACCTCGCCGATGGCGACGAGGCGGATGTCGTTGTCCATGATCTCGTCGCGCTCCTCGATGACGTAGTCGCGCAGCAGCTGCATCAGCGTCGCGACCTCCTCGGGCGGGCGCTGCCAGTTCTGGGCGGAGAAGGCGTACAGGGTCAGCGCGCGCAGGCCGACCTCACGGGCGGCGCGGACAACCTCGCGCACGGCCTTGGCCCCCTGGCGGTGACCTTCGACACGCGGCAAGCCGTGCTCCTGCGCCCACCGGCCGTTGCCGTCCATGATGACAGCAACGTGTCGGGGAAGCTTACTTAGGTCGAGGTGCATCCGCCGCGTTTCCCGCTACCACAGCCAGGAGCAATTGTCGATGCCAGGACCTGGCTCGATGCGGCCGCGTCGTTTGTCGCAAGCCAGTTTTCCTACTAACCTTTGTCGCATGAAGAGCGCGGAGGACATCGAGTCGTACCTCTTGCGGATGGGGATCGCGCACGAAACGATCAAGCCTGGGATCTGGTTAGTCAAGCTCGATGGTTCGGACCTGGTGGTATCCATCGCCGGGCCGGTCGTCGCCTTTAGGCTGAAGGTCATGGAGTTGCCGAGAACCGGACGTGAAGAGCTTTACCGGACGTTGTTGAGCTTGAACACCACAGAAATGGTTCACGGCGCATTTGGGTTGGAGGGAGACACGCTGGTGGTGGTGCATGCGCTGGAGCTGGAGAACCTCGATCTGAATGAGTTCCAGGCGGTGGTCGACGACATGTCGATGGCCATCGCGAAACATCACCACACCCTGTCACGCTTCCACGTCCCGGCGGCCGCCGGGGCGGTCGCTGGTTAGTTCGAGACTCGAAGGACAAAAAACACATGGGACTATTCTCCAGGCTCGGCACGCTCATCAAATCGAACCTCAACGATCTCATCAGCAAGGCGGAAGACCCGCAGAAGATGCTGAACCAGATCGTGCTCGAGATGCAGAACCAGCTCGTCGAGGCGAAGAAACAGGTCGCGACCTCGATCGCCGACGAGAAGCGGCTGAAGAAGCAGTGGGACGAGCAGATCGAGCTGTCGAAGGAATGGGAGCGCAAGGCGATGCTGGCCGTGCGCAGCGGCGACGACGTCCTGGCCAAGGAGGCGCTGTCGCGCAAGGCCGAGCATGACCACCAGCAGGCCGAGTTCGGCAAGCAGTGGCAGCTGCAGAAGGACGCCGTCGACAAGCTGAAGGATCAGCTGCGCTCGCTCAACGACAAGATCGAAGAGGCCAAGCGTAAGAAGAACATCCTGATCGCGCGACAGAAGCGCGCCGAGGCGCAGAAGGCGATTCAGGACACGATGCGCGGCCTGTCCGACAACAGCGCGTTCGACACCTTCGAGCGCATGAACCAGAAGGTGGAGCAAATCGAAGCCGAGTCCGAAGCGTCGACCGAGCTGGGCGGCGAGCTGACCGGCGACACGCTGCAACAGAAGTTCAAGAAGCTGGAGGGCTCGAGCGGCTCTGATCTCGCTCTGGCGGAGCTGAAAGCGAAGATGGGGCTCGGCCCGATGCCCGACGTTCCCGCGTTACCCGAGGCAAAAACCGACGGAGGAAAGCAGTAAGGGTCCCTCCCGGATCGAAAGCCCCGGCGGTGACTTCCCGTCGGTGAGCGATTCGAGGGATTGCCGTACGCGTGGAATCGCTGATATACGGAAGAGATACCAGCTCCAAAAGGAACTAATAGCCCGATGGCACAAACACAGAACCACACGACGGCGCGATTCAACGGCGTGAAGGTGTTCTCTGCGACGATGGCGCAGGAACGGGAGAACCTGGGGGAGAAGGTCACGGCCTGGATACGCGAGCACCAGCAGTGTCAGATCGTGGATACGATCGTGACGCAGTCCTCGGATGAGGCGTTTCATTGCCTCGCCATCACCGTTTTCTGGTGGGAGGACAAGTAGCGGGTTAGCGAAACACGGGTCCGTTGGGGGACGGACCCGTTCGTTTCAGTTCAGCTGGCGAGCAGCAGGACGCCGGTGAACATGTGGATGCGCGGGCGTCCGAACGTGGGCGCGATCTCGAAGGAGCTCTCGATGCCCGCGAGCGGTAGCGTGCCGAAACGGCGGCGGATCAGCTCGGGATCGAGCCCGGGCTGGCCATACAGGGCGGAGCCGCGCCCGGCGCAGTTGAAGTAGAAGCCGAACTTCGGGGTCGAGGCGCCACGCACCTCGGCCTGCTCGTCGAGCATGGCCTTCATGTCGTCGCGCGCGCCGATCGCGTCGCGCAGCGTGAAGCAGATCGTCTGGCCGGCGCGCACCGGCTCCGCGACGGCTAGCGCGGCGCGCTCGCCCTCGGCGACCGCGAACGGCCGGACCACGTAGTTCGAGCGGCCGGCCGAGCCGAGCTCGCCGATGCCGGCGAGCAGGTGCGGCGTCATCTGGCGCAGGCCGGGGTGGCGCGGGTCGGACAGCGTGCGCTCGTAGGCCTCGACGGCGGGGCGGCCGTCGATCTCCAGGATCAGGTTGCCGTCGGCGGCGGTGATCGTCAGCGGATCGCCGAGCGCCTGGCAGCCCTGCGTCATGCCCAGGCTGGGATGCAGATCGCGCGGCAACACGAGCGCGACGCCCGCGTCGGCGTGCGCCGAATCTTCCCAGAACACGCGGCAGCCCTGTTCGCCGCCGGACGCGCCGGCGCCGGTGATCAGCAACCCGGGCGCCGCGTCGGCGATGCCGGCGACGAAGTCGGCGGCGTCGAGCTCGGCCGGATCGACGAGCACGGCGACGGCGGCGTCGGTGACGTCGCCGCCCAGCAGGTCGCGCACGCGCTGGCCCAGGCGGGCGCCCGCGACGCGCGGCTCGGCGCGGACGCCGGGGATGAACAGCGGCTTCGGCAGCGGCGTGCCGCCGCCGCTGAGCACCTGGACGGCGACCGCGTTCGCGTTTTCGATCTCCTCGGCGCCGGTGAGCACGCCCGTCGCCGAGCAGCCGATGACGGCCGCGCCCGGGATGGTGCGGCGCACGGCGCTGAGCACGCCCGCGTATTCGTCGTCGTCGTGCTTGATGCCGGCGAAGACGATCGCGATCTCGGCGGTGCGCACGCCGGCGGCGGCGAGCGCGCGGTGCGCGGCAAGGCCTGCGGCGGTGAATCCGTCGAGATGGACGGCGGTTCCGACTCCGGCCGAGGTCATGGACCCTCTCTACCGTGGCGGACGAAAAAGGCAAAGGCTAGTTGTGCGGCCGGGCTGCGTGCGTACGGTTGCGTCTTGGTATACTGATCACGATCCCGAAATCACTCGGGGGCGAAACGGTTTCGACGGGGGTTTGCAAAGTTCAGGTTGCGTGCCGAGGCGCCCGAGGCCTCGTAAAAACGGGCAAAAAACGAAAAAGCGAACGACAACGCGTTCGCTCTCGCCGCCTAAACAGCGGACGAGACCACGACCCGGGGAGCCGCCCGCGACCCCGGTTAGTGGCCATTTAGCGGGCTAGTGGCCGCGCAGGTGCCTGCGGGCGCGGCCGCGAAACTTCGCAGGATAAGTGCCAGGATGCCCCGCCGGCGGGCCAACCTGGTGACGAAAACCAAATCGTCGGACACGCACGTAGAGATTTGAGCAGAGCGCTTCCGGACCCGGGTTCGACTCCCGGCGCCTCCACCAATTTTTCCTAGTTAGTTCGAAGAGATGCGAGGGACGCCCTCGGCTGTTGTCAGCCTGTTGTCAGGCGGATCGACGTCCAGCAGCCGAACGGCGTCCCTTCGCACGTCGGGACTGAGGTGCGCGTAGCGCATCGTCATCTCGATCGTCGAATGGCCGAGCAGCTCCTGGACCGCCTTGAGCGGCGCACCGCGCATCACGAGGTGAGAAGCGAAGGTGTGCCTCAACACGTGCCATCCGATCCGGCGCAAGCCGGCCTTCTTGCACGCGCTCCACAAGGGCCACTTGCAGACGCCCTTGGGCAGCATCCGGCCCCCTTCGTCGCAGAACACCAGCTCGCCTCGAAGGTGCCGGTGACGCTTGAGCGCCGCGAGCACCTTGTCGTTGAGCGGGATCTCCCGCGACTTGCCGCTCTTGGGCGTTCCGATCACGCCACGAGCGACCGCCCTTCGCACCAGCAACCGTCCTCTCACGAGATCGACATCCTCCCAGCGCAGCGCCAGGAGCTCGCCCTGGCGTAGTCCGGTCGTGAGGCCGACGGTGATCATGACCGCCCACTCCCCTGCCGCGCCCTTCTCGAGCCGAGGCGCTTCCTCGAAGTCGAGGAAGTCGAACTCGGGCTCGGGCACCTTGAGCCACTTCACCGGCGGCACGTGCGAGAGCACGCCCCACTCGGTGGCGAGGCTCAGGATTCGCCGCCTGCCCGCGGGGGCGTCGGGCAAGCTCCGCTAGCTTCCCGTGCATGTCTCGAACGTTCGCGGCCCGCAGCGCCCGCCGGATCGCTTCCTCGCTTCGAGATCGCGTAGTCTCGTTCGGGGATGAGCTTTCGCATGGCCGCGGGCGGCGCGGCACGATTTTCTAAAATCGTGTGAAAAGAACTTCTGCGTCGGACCAAGTAGAAAGGAGCGAAGGCTCAGCGCGCGGGGCGCAATGGAGGGAGTGAATGTCCAGTCAGGGAGCCGCGGTCCGTCGCATCGTCTTCTGTGCAATCGCGGCGAGCGGGTTGCTCGGCGCCTGTGGCCAGTCCCCCGCGGTGGGCCGGGATCCAGGGCGCGGCGGAAGCGGGTATGCGGGAACTGGGGGAGCTGCTGACGATGGGGCCGCCGGCGCCGGCAACGGTGGCGGGGGCGAGGATGGCGGACGAAGCGGCACGATGGGTGGCGGATCTTCCGGGGAGGGGGGAGCGGGCGGTGTTGCCGGGATCGCGGGCGGCGCGTCGGGCGGCGCGTCGGGCGCCGCAGGCGGCGCGGCGGGCGCCGCGGGTGGCGCGGCCCCGGTCATGGCGCCGCCCTATTTCCGCGCGGGCACGCGCCTCAAGCCGCGCGTGCTGCGCGGCGGCGGGCTCGAGGTCATCGACCCCATGACAGAAAATCCCTGGTACGACACCGGGACGGGCGACTGGTGCGTATTCAGGAAGGGCGAGGACGGTGTCGAGCGATGCTTCCCGGACTTCGGGGTGAATGAGAACACCGACTACCTGGACTCTTCGTGCAAGAAGCCGGTCTTCGTCCGGCCGAATCTGCGTTGCGACGGAACACCCTTCAACTACGTCTCGATCGGCCCTTATGCCGGCCTCGGTTGCGGCAGCAGCACCACCTACCGACTCGGAGCTCCCCTCGCGGCGGGCACCCCGCTCTACAGCAACAACCCCGATTTCTGCATGCCGGCGGGTTCTGCCAGGGGCACCGAACGGCCGCTCGAAAAGGTACCGCTCAGCACCTTCGTGGCGGTCCAGCGGGTGAGCCGGCCTGCTCTGCCGAACATGGACGCCTGGGTCCGCGAGGGTGCCGATGGCTCCTCGGAAGTCATCGGGTTCCACGATCCCATCCTCAAGACCTCCTGCTCCGCTCTCGGTCCCGATGTGTCCTCGCGCGCCTGCGTGCCGGATTGGGTCGAGCCCTCGTACTCGTTCGCCGATTCCACCTGCACCCGTCGCGTGGCCGTCGATCCCTCGGTCATGTGTGCCGCATCCGAAATCAGAGCCGTTCTGGAGCTGGAATCGATGGACGACAGCTGCAGCACCAGGACCACCATCAAGGGGCTCTGGCAGGTCGAATCCGCGCGCGGCGCTCAGCTCTTCGCCTACGACCCCATCGATTCTGACCTGCAAGCCTTCGTCGCGCGGTACCGCCATGACATACGTTCAGGGGGCGCCGATCGACGTCGCCTCGCTTCCCAAGCTCGATGTCATCCAGGTGGGAACCGGCTCGCTCAGGCGGCCGTTCTACGGCTTCGACAACGTGCCGTTCTTTCCTGTGCGCGGCGCGCCGCCGTTCACCGAAGCGGCAAGCGGCGACTCCTGCGTTCCGTACCCGTTTGCGGACGGCACGTGGCGCTGCGTTCCTTCGACCTTTCCCCGGGTCGCGAATTTCGACCTGTACTACCAATCGGCGGACTGCACGGGAGAGCGCGTCTATCCCTGGAGCCGCGGCGTCTGTCCGAACACGCAGCGCCAGCCCATCGGCATGATCGTTCAGCTCTTTGGATGCGGGCCCGTCCCCGTCAGCGAAACGCTCGAGTTCGAAGGCACATCATCCTCCACGGGCAAGGTGTATCACCCCACACCCTCGGTGGCCTGCCAGGATGCAGGCTACGCTCCCAGTAACGGCTCGAGTGACGGCCTGAAGTTGTTCCGGGCGACCAAGGTCGTAAACCCCGCCGAACGCTTCATCCCCTTCGAGCGCAAGCTGATCGACTGACCCCACAGCCGGGAACGGGAGCGCCGCGCCGAAGAGGGGGGTGGCGTCGATGGGCAGCAGCGGCGGCTCAGTTTCCTCCCGGCAGTCGGTGAACGGACCAGAGAATTCCGCGCAGCATGAGCTCGCGGAACTGCGGCTCCGCGTACGTGCTCTGGCCGTGCCCCCTGATCGTGTAGAAGGATCGGCCGCCCTTGCCGTTCGTGTTCTCCCGGATCCAGACCGCGGGCCGCGGCGAGGTTCCTTTGGTTGCCGAGGGAAACAAACCCATTCGTGTGGATCCGTTGGGACATCTCGCGCGGGGAGATCAACGCATTCGCACGCATTGATCAACAGCGGGCTCGTTTGGATGCGGCCCTACGGGGCCGCCCAACGGCGCCCGCGCGAACCTCGCTCAGGGCGTGGCGGCGACCATGTCGGCGGTGCGGGGTCCCGTGGCGTAGTGGGTGACGTAGGGCTCGAGCAGGCTGCTCGCGTTCTCGCAGATTGCGTTGGGGCCGATCAGCCTGAACAGCTGATCGTAGGGCTGGGCCGCGCGCGTGGCGGGGCCGTAGAGGGCGCCGGCGATCGACGTGAAGCGCGGCGTCGTGTCCGACGCGAAGCAAGGGTCGACGAGCGAGGCGTACATGTCGATCGCCACGGCCTCGCTGCAGCCGACGTCGCGGAAAGCGGGCGTCAGCAGCGCGGGCTGGCAGCGGGTCGCGCCGGCGTCGTCGGTCGTGAACGCGCAGGGCGCGCCCAGAGCCGTGTCGAACGCCGACGTGCCGCTGGCGCGCGCGCCGTGGCCCGGCTGGATGTCGACGTCGACGTAGAGCGACGTGCGCAGCCGGCCCGTGCCCATGTGCCGCAGCTCCAGCAGCGCGTACTGCGCGGGGGCGAGCTCGGCGCCCACCTCGACGCCGCTGGCGCTGGTCCCGAAGCCGGCGACGCAGATGCCGTTCTGGTCCAGGCCAAACTTCTCCCGGCCCGCCCACGCCGCTCCTGGCGCGTGCAGCGCCAGGTATCGCGGGCAGCTCGTGGACGGCACCTCGATCACGTCGGCGGCGCCGTCGGCGCACCTCACCGGGCTGGCGATCTGCGGGCCGCTGCAGTCCGGCCGGCCCCGATCGACCTCGATGCCGATGACGTGGCGCCCGGCGGGCAGGCAGCGGAAGCGGCGGTCGCTGGCGAGCTGCGGTGTGCAGCGCACGTCGTACCGCGTGTCGTGGAACGTCGCCTGCTGCAACCAGGCGCCGTCCTCGCCGACCAGTCGCACCTGGGCCAGACGCGCGCGCCCGGTCGGCTGCACCAGGGCCTCCTCGGCCGCGACGAAACGGTCCGGGGGGACGACGGCGCCGGTGTAGCGGTAGGACTGCCGTCCGTTGCGGAACGCCTCGACGCAGCCCCCCGCCGTCGCCGAGATCTCGTACACGGTGGTGGTCTCGACCTCGGCGCCGGCTTCGCGGATCTCGACGCGGACGCCGTCGTCCCGGCCGGCGCAGGCGGTGCTGTACCACGTGGACCGCACGTAGCGCGCGTCGACGCTGCCGAAGTCGGCCAGCGGCTCCGTGCACGCGGGGTCGGCGAACCTCTCGTTGACGACGCTCCTCGACGCGGGCAGGCAGCGACGCCGCCCGTCGCTGGCGATCTCGAACGTGCAATCCACGTCCAGCGCGCCGTCGTAGATCGTCCCCTTGCGCACCGCGAAGCCGTCCGCCGTCCGCCAGAGCGGAAAGGTCAGGCGGCTGCCGTCCTGGAAATCGGCGGCGACTTCACCTTCGACGACGCCGCCGTCCGGCAGGTGCGTCGGCGGCGGCTTCAAGGAACCGCCGCCGCAGGCCGCCACCGCCAGCGAAGAGACGAACACCAACGACAGCGACACGCGCGCGGACCTGGTCATGGCAAGCGACTCCTCCCACCAAGGCAAACGAAGCGAAGCGAAAAGACAGCCCCCACGATGCCCCTCCCCCCCTCATCAGTCGAGCTAAAGATTTTCACACATGTTAAGGATCGCTAATGGAGCTGCAGTACGACCAGCTCTCCGCGCTGGTGGCGGTGGTGCGGGAGGGGAGCTTCGATCGCGCCGCACGGGCCTTGCACCTCACGCCCTCGGCGGTGTCGCAGCGGATCAAACAGCTCGAGGAGCGGGTGGGCGGCATCGTGGTGGTGCGCGGCACGCCGTGCACCGCCACCGGCGTCGGCGAGACCCTCTACCGCCACGCCTTGCAGGTCGAGCTCCTCGAGGCCGACCTCCTCAGCGGCGTCGCGTCCGCCTCCGGCACCGAGGCGAGCAGCTCCGCCCCGCCGCTGGCCGTGGCGGCGAACGCCGACAGCCTGGCGACCTGGCTGGTGGGCGCCCTGGCCCGCTTCGTCGACGAGTCCGGCGCGCGCATCGAGATCGTCGTCGACGACCAGGACCACACCGCCGAGTGGCTGCGCTCCGGCCGCGTGCTCGGCGCGGTCACGGCGGAGGCGCACCCCGTGGCGGGCTGTCGCGTGCAGCCGCTGGGCGTGATGCGCTACCGCGCCACGGCCAGCCCGCGCTTCATTCGCCGCTGGCTCCCGGACGGCGTCACCGCCCAGGGCCTGCGCCGCGCGCCCGCCATCGTCTTCAACCGCAAGGACGAATTGCAGGAGCGTTTCCTGCGCCGCGTGCTGGGCGCCCGCCCCGGCCAGCTGCAGGCGCACCTCGTGCCGTCCCCCAACGCTTTCCTCGAGGCCACCGTGCTGGGCCTGGGCTGGGGACTCAACCCCGAGCCGCTCGCCGAGGCGCACCTGCGCGCCCGCCGCCTGGTCAACCTGGTCGCCGACCGCTGGCTGGATGTCCCGCTTTACTGGCAGCAGTGGGGCCTGGCTTCGCCCAGCCTGTCCCGCCTCGCAACCGCCCTGACCACCCAGGCCGCCGAATCGCTCCGCCCCATGTGACGGCGGCGGGGATCTCCACCGGATCGCGCTATCTGCGCAGGATGAACTGCTGATTCCGGATCTGCGCGGGCTGCAGGCCGCGGGCTTGCCAGAACTCGTCGACCGCTCTCTTCACTCCGCCGTCCCACCAGCCCCCGCTCGTGTAGTCGTCGCCGCAGACGAACGGCCACCGAAGCGGAAACGAAAGTGCGCCAGCCCCGTCGCGATGCGATGATGCGCCCGTGCGCAGGTTGCCGCCGCTCGTGTGTGCCGCCGCGTTGGTGTCGGCTTGCGACGGCGACTCGGAAGTCGACCCATCGGCGTTTGTGACGCGCGGAGAATCGGCGCACTTCGAGTATCGCACCCAGGCCAGCGAGGATCTCGCCTGCACCGGGATGATGGATCTGCTCGAGAAGCACTACTCGGTCATCACGGCGTACCTCGGGACCACGTCGCCCAGCGACAGGATCACTTACCTCAAGTTCGAGGACGTCACCGACATGCGTCTCAACGATCTGTGCATGCGCGGCGCTTGCGCGCCGGGCGCGGCGGTGTGGAGCTATCAGCCTGTGCATCAGCACGAGCTCGTGCACGCCTACCTCGCCAACGTGGGCACCCCGCCCGCCATCTTTCAGGAAGGCGTCGCGGTGGCCCTGGCTTGCGATCAGGTGGACGACGAAATGCCCAGCCTGAGCTGGGACCAAGCGGTGCTGTCGAACGACCCCCTCAACGAGCACGCGATCTACACCGTTGGCAGCCGCCTGGTCTCTCACCTCCTGCGACGGTTTGGCGCCCCCGCGTTCGTGCAGCTCTACGCGCGACTGGGTCATCACGCCACGCCGTCGGAGGTAGACCAGGCGATGATGGCCGTCTACGGATCGTCGGCCGAGCAGCTGTGGCAGGACGCGCTCGCGGCGCCTCCCGGCTGCATTCCGATCTGGGCCTGCGCGGGCGATGCGGGCGCGATCGACGGATCGCCGCTGCCAGCCGGCGAGTCATGCGGCGCCGACGAGGATTACCGAACGTTCACGTCGCCCGACGCCGGCGGCGTGCTGGTGTCGTTCTCCGCGCGATCGCGCCTGCGAGCCGGTTCCTGCGACGACCCCGGCTTCGAGCCGCCATGGCTGGCACACAGCGAATTCATCAACTCCGCCGCCGGACACATCGCCGCCGATATCGCGCCGGGAAAACACTACCTGGCGTTCACCGGCAGCGCCTCCTCCATCCGCGTGCAACGTCCACCGGCTCCCATTACAGGGCCGGAATGTGCGACGTTGCAGCAACCCATCGCCGTTGGCGCCGGCGAATACCCGTCGATCCATGTCGTGATTCCGCCGGGTCAACCCGTCTGGCAGGTCAAGCTGCGGCTTCCCGACCCACGGCTCCTCGCGATCTCCATGCCGCCGGACACGCAGCTCACGGCGTGCCGAGACTGCGACTTCGCCGCGCCCGAATGTACCGCCACGGATCCCGCGCTGCCGTTCGCCTCGGTGGTGTGGAGCGGCGACTACGCTCTCCGCTTCGCGAGGCTGGGCGACACCACTTCGCCTGCCCAGGTCGACATCGTCGGCCGCTGAGCCAAACCGCCCGACTTTACTCGGGGCAAGCGATCTCCTGGCAAACGCCCAGGACGCAGAAAATGCCTGGTGAGACCGGGCATTCGACGCCCGACACGCACGGATCCCCGACACGATAGTGCGGGCGGCACGTGCCCTCGGGCGCGCCGGGCGGGCGGTCGCACCATCCTTCGATGCATGACAGAAATCCGACGACCGTCAGCTCGCGCAGGACGTATCCACACCGATCTCCGATGCGCGGCGGCTGCGTGCACACACCGCCGCTGTCGTCGGGGCCACAAAGGGCGCCCAGGCACTCCCTGGGCTCGCACGCGTCCCCGGGCCCCTTGAGCGGGAAACAGGCCCGTTCCCCGGTCGCAAGCGTCCGACATGATGAGCCCGTGCTGCAAGCCCTGTTTCCCTCCTGGCACGATCCAGTCGCACGTCGAGCGGCGCAGACACCTGCCTCGCCACAATAGAAGGGCGCAGAGCAGGCAGCGACCGCCGGCCCACACGATGCCCCCTCTCCCACCAGCATCACGCACGTCCCCGTCAGCGAAGGGCAGCCGACACCCGGTGGACAAGTGGACTGACACACCGTTCCCTGAACGCACTCTGCGGTCACCCGACACGATTCGTCGAGCCCGCGCCTCGCCACGCACCTCGTCCCGCAGATCAGGCCGGGTGTCTCGCAGGTGTTGTATTCCGACTCCGCGCACTCCCATGGATGCCGGCAAAGGTCGCCGGACGCGCGCGCACCCGACAGGATCTCCGGGCAAGACACCCGCAAACTGGCCGCGACGTCCGCGACGTCCGTACACGACATCGACGTGATCGCGCTCAAACAAGCACTCGCTTGCGTTGCCTGAAACTGAACCGCGCCCCGGCTCAAGGACAGCGCGACGGCGTCACAAAGCGGCGACCGGTAAGACGACGGAGCGGTCGGCGCCGAGAGGACTCCACAATCGAGCTGCCGCTGCAGCTCGCGCGCGCTCATCGCCACACAGAACTCCTCCCAGCCCAGCGTGAGGTCATCGCCGCAGCCGAGCGCGAGGGCCGCGGCCAGGGCCAGCCAGGTCCGAACGCGCGATCCCGACACACGCCATCTCGCCATCACGGCTACTTGCCCACAGAGTCGCGCCGTGAGCCGCCCTTCGTCAATCTGCGCCATTCAGTTGCGGCAGCGCGGTCACAGGGCTGCGCTGAACAGGCGCACCGCCTCCGACGGGCTCGCGAGGCGACACTTGCGCAGCGCGGAGCGGAGCAGCGCGCTCACCGTCGACGCGCCGAGACCGAGCTCGTAGGCGACTTCCCGGCAGGGGGCCGAAGGCCCCGGAAATCGAGGGGCGACTCGGTTAACGGAAGCGGACCTATCGGTCGAAAGCGCGCTCGTGCTTTCTCCCGCGTTCGAGCCGTTGTCAGCCTGTTGTCAGGCGACACGGCGTTCAATGGTCTCGGTCGGAACGGAACGGAGCGAGCCGGAAGAGTCGAACCCTTGAACTTTCCGCAGCATCGGTCGCAAGCCCACATAGTGCCGAAGGGATTCCGATCTGCGTGTGGCTAAGCAGCGGCTAGGGCAGCCCGATCTTCTGCAGCGCGGTCACCAGCGCGCGCGCCGCCTTGCCACTACCTTGCTCGTTGGGGTGTACGCCGTCGGTGTAGTCCGACGAGCCGAGCCAGCCGTCCGAGTCGACGTAATAGGTCCGCAGATCGCCGCCGGCCACGCGGGCGTCGACCGCAGCCTTGATGGGCGCGGCCTGCGAACCGTTGAAGGGGCGCAGCGCGACGATCTTGGCGTTGGGGTAGGCGGTGCGGATGGTCGTCATGTATTCCGCGTAGCCAGTCTGGAACGTCGAAGCGTCGGCACCGGAGTCGTTGGTGCCCTGGTTGATGACGACCATGTCGGCTTGCCACCGATCGCGCGAGACGTACTGGTAGATCCAATTGAAGGAATCGTTGGCCTTGGGGACGCCGCCGTTGCCATCCTTCAGGATGCCGAGGTAGCCGAAGCCGACTTGGCGCCACTCGGCGCCCAGCATCTGCGCGGTCTGCGACGGATAGGCGATTCGGGCATCGTCCCTCCAGCCCTTGCGCGTCTGGCCGTTGTGCGACGTCCACACGTTCACGCCCTCGGTGATGCTGTCGCCCAGGAACTCGATTTTGGGGCGCAGGGGATGCGGGGTTGGCTGAATGTTACCCCCGGTCACGAAGAAGGCGCGGAAGTTCGTGCCGGACACCAGCGGCAGCGCCCAGCGGCTTTGCGTCTCGTCCATCGACCGCACCATCAGGGTCACCGTGTGGGTTCCAGCGACCAGGCCGCTGGCGAGCGAGACGGTCGTGGCCAGATCGCCTTCCTGCCAGGTGCCGCCGTCGATCTGCCAGGCCAGCGTCGGCATGTTGGACGCCAGGTTCATCGACGTGTCGAAGTTGGCCTTGATGCCGGTACCGGTGAAGGCCGTGGTGATGTGGCTACCGCTGTTGACGGTGATCCCGGCGAAACCGGTTGAGTTCCAGCGACCGTACCAGTGGTGCCCCGCTGAGTAGGTGTCCCCGCCCGTCCCGGTCGCACCGCCAGCCGCGCCACCCACGCCGCCGGTCCCCGCACGACCACCCGACCCGGAGGCGCCGCCGGCCGCCCCACCGCTTCCGCCGCCACCCGCACCGCCGACGTCACCGCCACTCGCGCCGCCGGTCCCGCCGTTAGCGGCGCCCGAGCCAGCCGCGCCCCCCGTCCCCGAGCTACCACCCGAGCCCGTTCCTCCAGTCCCGAGCGCGCCGCCGGCGCCCGCGCCTCCCGTCCCGCCGTTGGCGCCTCCGCTAGCCGTCGCGCCTCCCGTCCCGCCGCCTCCCCCCGTCGCGCGGGCGCCGGAGCTTCCGCCCGCGCCGCATGCACTGGCGCCGAATACCACGACCGACAACAGCAACACCACGGCGCGGCCCGAACCACGGCGCGGTGCGAGGCGCGTCATTCTCGCGGTGGAACGCATCGTCCGAGAGTAGATCGGCGCCAGGCTCTTAGCCACGCCCCGCCCGCCGCGACTGGCAGTCGTGGCGGAAGTCTGTCTGACGCTCACGGGGTGACGTAGGCGACAGCAACGGAGTTCGAAGGCGGTTCGACGCGCACAACGGACCGCATCCAGTGCTGCCGCTGCTGACGCCGGTGGGCGCGCTCATCAAGGCGGTGATCACGATCGTGAACACCGTGATGTTCTTCATCCGGAACGCGTCACGCCTGCCCTGGCGCCGCAGCTCCGTTGTCAGTCTGTTGTCAGACGACACGGATTTGGATGGTCACGCTCGGAATGAAACGGAGCGAGCCGGAAGAGTCGAACCCTCTGCATCAGCGTTCCGTAAGGCGCGCAACCCAATAGCCTGGGCGTCGTCTTTAGTGAGCTCCCGCGAGGACACGAACCACTTTCGCGAGCTCTATGAACGCAATCGAGTAAGGAAACCGGCGCGCGGCGGCGCGACGAACACCGAGCTCGATCGCCACGTAGCGCATCGTCATCTCGATCGTCGAATGGCCGAGCAGCTCCTGGACCGCCTTGAGCGTCAGCGCCGTGATCGAGCCGGGCGCCGTCCGGCGAATTCTCCGGCACCTCAGCGAAATCACCGAGGCGCCGCTATCGCGGGTCCTCGCGCACCGGCCGCGTTCGGAGGTGCAGCTACTTGAGACGGTAGAGGTAGATGCGGCTCGACGTCGTGTCGTAGAGGTACAGCATGGTGTCGTCGGGGCTGATGGCCATGGTGTTGGTCAGCACCGGGGTCGCGCGCTTCACCGCGAAGGTGTTGCCGTCGTAGATGCTGCGCGCGCCGACCGCAAGTGAACCATCGCTGGTGACTGCGAGGATCGTCTCGGAGAAGGTGCCGACGACGGATTTGAGGTTGTTGGCCAGCAGCTTCTGCGCGGAAGAGAAGACGTACCTGCCGTCGCGAGTCACGGTCACCTTGGCGGCGCCGGACTGCCCCGAGCTGTCGACCTGCTGCAGCATGTTACCGACGATGTCGAAGCGCATGACGCCGTCAAAACTGCCGGCGACGTAGAGGCGCGTCCCATCCGGGCTCGCCGCCAGGTCAGGCGTGTAGATGGAGGCCGTGTTGTGGAGGGCCGTGCCGGTCAAGGCGTTGACGAGCTTGAGGTCATTCCACTGGTCCATGCTGGTGAACACCAGCGTGTCGCCCGCCGTGCAGGCAATCCGATACGGGTTGCCATCCCAGGTGCCCACGGTGGTGTCGACGAAGATGGACGCGGTCATGGCGCGGGTCTCGAGATCGACGGTCGCGATCTGGGTGCTGCCGAAGTTCGCCACGTACAGCGTGGTCCCCTGGATGTTGATGTCCAGGTCGACGGGCGACGAGCCGACGAAGATCGACTTCTCGACGGTGTTCGTCGTGAGGTTGATGAAGTGCAGCGAGTTGTTCACCTTGTCCACGCCGTAGATGTACGGCCGCTTCGGGTCGACCATCATCGCTTCGATCTGCGAGGCGACATCGACGTAGACGCCGGTGACGATCGTCTGCGTGTTGCTCTGGATCTCCTGCCCGCTCGCGGTTACGCCGCCGATCCGGTACGTGTACGACATGCCGAGCTGGCCGGTGTCGTCGCGGTACTGGACGGTGGCGCCGTCCTGAAGAATGTTGATGACCGCGCTGTTCCGGTAGATCCGGTAGGTGGCGAAGGCGTTGGCCGGTGTCGCCGTCCAGCTCATGTTCACGCCGTTGCTGTCCTTGCTGAGCGCCGCGAGCACGATCGTCGTGCCCGTGCCGCTCCCTCCGGTGCCGGTGTTCCCGCCAATGCCGGCGCTGCCGCCGGTGCCGCCACGTCCCGCCGTCCCGGTCGCCGCCGTGCCGCCCGTGCCCGCGGCGCTACCGCCGGTGCCGCCGCGTCCCGCCGTCCCGGTCCCCACCGTGCCGCCCGTGCCCGCGACGGTGCCGCCGGTGCCGCCGCGTCCCGCGCCGCCGAGCGCGCCGGCCGTGCCCGTGTTGGCGGCGCCGCCGCTCGCCCCGCCGCGTCCGCCGGTCCCCACCGCGTTTCCGCCGTTGCCCCCGACGCCCGCGCCACCCGTGGACCCACCGGCGCCGGTCACCTGACCGCTCACCGGCGTCACCTGGACGCTCACGTTCACGACGTCGTCGCTCTTCACCTGCGCGGCCGCGCGGCCGGCGCCCGCGGTCGGATGCGTGGCCGTGACGGCGTAGCCGCCGGGCGCAATCTTCTGGAAGAAGACGGTGCCGGTCGTGTCGGTCGTGAGGGTCTCGGTCGGCGGCATCGTCGTCACGCTGGCGTTTGCGACCGGCACCCCCGACGTGTCCGTGACCGCGACGAACAGGTTACCCTTCGCGGCGCCGCCGCCTCCGCCGCAAGCGGGCGCGGCCGCGAGCGCCGCCGTCAACGCCAGCAGGGTCAGGAAGGTGTTGCGATGCTCTGTGCGGGGCATCGCGTTCACAGCTTGAACATGTAAATACGGCTGGTGGTGTTGTCGTAGAGGTACAGCGTCTTGTCGTCCGGGCTCACGGCCATCTTGGTGGTCGTGAGCGGTGTCATCCGCTTCGCCGAGAACGTCGTGCCGTCGAAGATCTTGGTGGACCCAATCGCCAGCGAGCCGTCGCTGTTGATCGCGAGGATCACCTCCGAGAATGTGCCGAGCACCGACTTCAGGTTCTTCGCCAGCAGCTTCATTCCCGCGTAAAACACGTGCTTGCCGTCGCTGCTCATCAGCACGGTCCCGCCCACGAACCCGCCGACGCCGGCGGACTGGTCGACCCCCATCAGCTTCCCGTTCACGACGTCGAAGCGATAGAGGACCTGCGTCGAGATGCCACTCTCGCCGGCGTAGAGGCTGACCCCGTCCGGGCTGGCGACGAGGTCCGGTTGATAGATCGACCCGGCGTTGTGGAGGGAAGCGCCGGTGAGGGCGTTGACCAGCTTGAGGTCGTTCCACTGGTCCATGCTGGTGAACACCAGCGTGTCGCCGGCGGTGAAGGCGAGTCGATAAGGGTTGCCGTCCCAGGTTCCGGTGGTCGTGTCGACGAAGATCGATCCGCTCAGCGTGCGGGTGGCGAGGTCGACGATCGCTATCTCGGTGCTGCCGAAGTTGGCGACGTAGAGCTTCGTGCCCGCCAGGTCCATATCCATGTCGACGGGTGACGACCCGACGAAGATCGATTTCTCGAGGGTGTTGGTGGTGAGGTTGATGAAGTGCAGCGAGTTGTTCACCCGGTCGACGCCGTAGATGTACGGGCGCGTCGGATCGACGATCATCTGTTCGATCTGCGATCCGACATCGATGTAGACGCCGGTGGTGATCGTCTGGGCATTGCTCTGGACCTCCTGCCCGCCGGCGGTCACCCCACCGACCCGGTAGGTGTAGGCGATGCCGAGCTGTCCGCTGTCGTCGCGGTACTGCACCGCCGCGCCGTCCTGCAGGATGTTGATCACCGCCAGCGCGGCCGTGGACGAGCCCCGGTAGATACGGTAGGTGGCGAACGCATTCCCCGGCGTCGGCGTCCACGAGAGGTTGACGCTGTTCGAGTCCTTGGTGAGCGTGGCGAGGACGAGCGTGCCGACCGCGCCGCTGCTGCCAGCCGCGCTGCCGCCGGTGCCCGCCGTGCCCCCGGCGCCCGCCGTGCCGCCGATGCCGCCGCGCCCCGCCGTGCCGCCGGTTGCGCCGCTGCCGGCCGTGCCAGTACCGGCCGTTCCACCCACGCCGCCGCGGCCGCCCGTGCTGGTGGCACCGGCCGAACCGCCGCTGCCGGCTACGCCGGTCCCTGCGGCGCCGCCGATGCCGCCGGCGCCTGCCGCACCGCCGCCGGCGCCGCCCGTCGTTCCACCGCTGCCACCGCTGCCACCGCCTGCCACCGCCACCGCCGCCGCCTCCGCCGCGACCACCGCCACCGACCGCGCCGCCGCCACCGCTCCCCGTCGCGCTGCCGCCGAGCACGATGGTCGCCTCTGGCGACCTCGCCAGCGACCACCCGCGCTGTCGATCGCCCCGAGCCGGCGATCGGGTGCGTGCCCGTGACCGCGTAGCTTCCGGCAGGCACCTTCGGAAAGAACACGCTGCCCAGCGCGTCGGTCGCGCGCGACTCGGTCTCTGGCTCCGTTGTGACAACCACGTCTGCCGCAGGCGCGTTGGACCTGTCCACCACCTTGACGTACAAACTTCCGGCGGGTTTGTTGCTACCTCCGCAGGCGGCGATCGTGACGAGAAGCGCCGCCGCACCGAACGTGACCGCGCCGCGGCGCCCGTGGTGGCTCGAGATGGTGGTCTCGTGTTCGCCTCCCCGCCGCCGCCACCGGTTCATGTTGGCGGCCATGCTACTTCCCTTGAGCGTGCGCGGGCAAGCGACTGCGGACGCGCCGACATGGTCGCTGGTCGCCGATCGATGAGCTGCCGCAGCGCACCGCCGGTCATCTCGGGTGGCGGCGACGGTCATGAGTCGCGGCTGGATTTAATTTCAGGTAACCTTATACTGCCTCCCTGGCACCGGTGTCATCGGCGCTGGCCCCTGCTGGGCTTCTAGTCCTGGCGACACGGTCCGGCGCGCGCCGATCGAGTTCACGCAATTCGGAGGCTGTCATGCAATGGCGATTCGATCCGAAAGCGGCGCTTCTGACAGCGGTGACGATCCTGTTGCCCGTCGCGTGTAGCTCATCGGGGGGTGGTAGCGGTCCCGGCTCGAGTACCGGTTCTGGCGGCGGGAGCGGCGGCTCGAGCACTGGTTCTGGAGGCGCGACCGCGGGCACCGGGGGAGCGGGCTCGGGCGGGAGCGTGAGCGGTAGCGGTGGTCAACTCGGCGGCGGCGGAAGTGTCGCGGGTACGGGGGGCGCGGTTTCTGGAGCAGGCGGTGCGCCGGGAAGCAGCGGTCAAACCGGATCGGGGGGCGGTGGCGGCCAAGGCGGCGGCAAGGGTGGCACGTCACCGGGCAGCGCTGGCCGAACGGGCACCGGTGGGTCGCCGCCGGGCAGTGGTGGCGGCGCCGCCGGCGGGGCGGCTGGCGCGGCCGGCGGCGGGGCGGCTGGCGCGGCCGGCTGCGACGAGGCCCATGGATACCACCTCACTCCCCAGGGCGACATGTGCACGAATGCGCCGCGGGTGCTGTGCGTCTTCGACTACGACCTCGTCCTGTCCAGCCACTCGTGCTCGCAGACGATGTCGATGCCGACCGCGTATCTGTGCCGAACCAACGCCTGCACCACCTACGCTTGGCACGACCAGTGCCTCGCGACGGCCGCCCACGCGGCGATCGCGGAGTGCGTTCGACGCGGCGCCTACATCGGCATCGCGAGCCACTCACAATTCGACGCGTGCTGGAACGACAAGGTGATCCAGACGCTGACCCGGGCGGCGTTCCCGGAGTTCTTTTCGTCCATCCACTACAACAAGTCCGGGACCGACTTCTCGTACCCAGCAATCGATGACCGCGCCAACTGGAACTGCGACACCTGCGCGTACCATTTCGACGGCATGATAAAGGGATCCAAGGCCGCGCTCATTCGCAAGGTGATGGCGCACTACGGTCTCTCACCGGCGTCCAAGGCCGATCAAAGCCGGGTGGTGTACTGGGAGGACGATCCCGCGTTCCTCGACGATGTTCGTACCAACCTGCCGAACGCGCACGCGATCGCGGTCGCGTCGACGAACCCGGCTTCGAACGGCGCGGGTTGCGGCATACAGGCCGCCAACGTCAGCGCCGGCTGGGCCGCTCTCGCTGCTAGCGCACCCTGAAGTGTGGCGGGTGCCGTTCGGCCTTGAGCGCCGTGCTCGCCTCGTTCCCAAGAAGGATGTCCCTCCCCTTCCCGCTCTTCGGCTCGGTCACGAAGGGTGAGGCTCGGGGGATGCGGTTGCCGCATCTCGATACCAATGATACTGGGTTCACTTACGCACTCGAGGAGGAACTCATTGGAGCGGTGGTGGTTGGTCTCGTGTGGAGTGATCGTAGCCTGTTGCGCTTGCAATCAGCGTGTCAGCGAGGCACCGGCGCCTGAACTGGAGTCAGCGCTGCGTTCGGGATCGGGGCGAGGCAGCGTCCCTCTAACCGTTGGCTCAGGGCCGCGTCTCTCACAAGCGCCGCTCCGCACCGGCGTCCCATTCCCGATGGGAGCGCTCCCCGCGGGTAGCGGATTCCGACTGGAAGACGAACGTGGTGAGCCTATGGTCGCCCAGTTCGACGAAATCGCACATTGGCCCGACGGGTCGATCGAATCGGTGCTGGTCAGCTTTTTGTTGGATGTCGGGAGCGAGCGTACGCTTCGCCTTCATTACGGTTGCGACGCGGGCGCGCGGCCCAGCAAATCCGTACGCGTGACCCGCGAGGATGGCAAATGGGTGGTGAACACCGGCGTCCTGCGCGCGGTGATTGACCAACGCGGCTTGGTGACTGCTCTGGCTCGACAGGGTTCGCGCGAGGCGCGTCCGCTCTTGTCTGCGCAGGATTTGTTCTTCGAGAACGCGCTGGACGGCAAGACATACCGCGCGTCGCTCGCCGACGATGGTCGAGCGACTGTCGAAGAGGATGGCCCGGTTCGAGCTACGATTCTCGGGAAGGGAACGCTGCGTGGTCCTGGCGGGCGCTTGGTCTCGTACCAGCTGCGCTCATCGTTCTACGCACAAAGCGACATCGTCGACATCGAGGCTTCGATCATCGATTCTCGGTTGGACGCCGCCGTGACATCACATCCCGCGACCTTTGCCTTGGCGGGCAAGCGGTGGGGTTTGACGTGGCATGTTGAGATCGATCAGCCCCGCTACCGCTTCGGAGGCGACACAGGCGTGGTAGCTGGCGCGCTCAAGGGTCGGGTGGCGCTGCAACAAAAGGGAAGTTGGACCTACGATCGCTCCACACCGTCCGGCACGAACTTGGGGTACACGTTCCGCTACCAAGGCGTCGGCTCCGGGAAAAAAGCGCCGGGTTGGATGGCGATCGACTCTAGGTCGCAGCACGCCGAGGTTTTTGTGCGCGACTTTTGGCAGCAGTTCCCCGGAGCGCTCGAGCTCGATCGAGACAAGATCACGTTGGCGCTGTTCGACGGCGGCACCGACACCTCAGCGCCTGTGCAAACAGACAACAGTTATAAGCGCGCCAATTCGTTTTATTTCGAGCATCCGGGCGGCGCGAAGACCTACAACGTCCGCCTGCGCTTGCCGCCGGGGGCCGAGGACGACACGCGCATACGCGACGCCAACGATCGGTATCAGGCCCACCGCTTGGACGTGCTGGCTCCTCTCGACTGGTACGCTCGTTCCAAGGTGTTTGGAGAGTACGAGCCGGCGTCCACCAGCGGCGACGTTGGCTATGACGCCGCACTCATGCAGAACCTCTACTTACCCAGCATGTCTGTCGAGGGAGGACACGTCCCGGTGGCAATCACTTACGGCTGGCGCGATTTCGGCGATCGGCTGCGGCACAGAATGGTGAGCGTTGATGACGTGCTCCTGCCCGCGTTCTACAACGACACGCACATTGGCGCGAACCAGTTCATCCACGAGTTCATTCGCACGGGCGATCAACGCTACTTCGAGCTCGGTGAGACGGCGACGCGACACTTCCGCGATATCGATGTAAGCCACGCGCCGCGAAGCGGTTACTGGGTTACTGGAGGGCAACCCCAGCCGGCCGGCGAATCGAAGACTACCGGTCACCAGAATGTGGACCATGACAGCCCCTACCAGCACTTTGGGCATGCCCACGTGAGCGGCCTCTCGGACCTTTACCTGCTGACGGGAGATCGCCGGTCGTTCGAGGTGCTCGCAGAGCTCGCGGGTTGGTGGCGCTTCATGCGCCCCTACGCCTTCAAGCTGCCTTTCGCTTTCGACGACCTCTATCGAGAAAGCGAACGCGATTTCTCGTGGCCGCTCTACGTCATGTTGGAATGGGTGCGCGTCACGGGAGACGCGAGGTATCACGCAGAGGTCTCCGCGAAGCTCGTCGAGTACATGCTCGGGTGGTGGCGAACGCCGCACGATCACATCGGCTACAACCCAGCAACGAACACCGTGTCGAGCAGCGTGGTGGGCGTCAACGACGCATCCGTTGGCACCGGCTACTGGACGATGACGTTGATGGACAACTCCGAGGACGACAACGGCGACCCTGTGGCCGGCGCGAACGGCACGAACCCGTGGATGGCGGGGCCACTGCTGACGAACCTCGTTCGTTTTCTCGACCAGGACGCCGCATTTGCGACGGTTCACAAGTCGGTGCCGCCCCCGCGGCGCGGCGAAATTCTCGACATGCTCCTTCAGTGCATGAACTACATCGTCAAATACGGCTGGGATCCTGACAACGAATGGTTCGTCTATTCAGAGACCACCCGCGGCGACTACGAAGGCACCCACCAGATTGTTTATCCGTTGGTGCGCTTGGATCAAGACTTCAAGCGCGCTCGCAGGCATGGCTCGCTGGCTCACCCGGAGTGGTACGACACGCAGCCTCTCTGGTTGCCCATCGCGCGCAAGAAGTACGACATCGTGAAGGCGCTCCCCGTTCTCGAGGACAACGTCTTGTGGGACATTGTCGCGATCAAGGATACGGGCTGGTACGGCTACGAGATGGTGTATCCGATCGACTTCTTTAGCCTGGTCAAGTACGCCCGTTGACACGTCGGCGGCCAACGCCAAGTCACTAACGCCTGCACGCCGCGCGTCCCGTACATCGGCTAGCTCCCGCTCGCAGAAAGAAGCTGCGGTAGGAAGTTCGGCCCGGTCTTGCTCGCGCACATGCCCGCGGCGATGGACTGGCCGGGCTGGATGAAGTGGTTCCATGGCGGCGGCGTCACCGCGTAGAGTGACCCGCCCTGCGATGTGAAGATCGAGTTCCAGTTGTTGATCAGGCTCGACTGCCGCAGGTCGACGTTGACCTGCCAGCTCGACAGCACCGCGGACGTGTTGTTGTGGACGATGATGTCGCCGCAATACCGAGTCGCGGACTGGCTGCTCAGGTTGAACGTCGCCGTGACCGCCGGGCTCGGACAGAGTGGAGACGACGTCTCTTCGCACATGTCGTCGATGGCGCGGTAGGCGTAGATGACGTCTTCACCGCGGCAACCATCGGCCGGGCAGACGTTGACTCGGTTGCAGCTTCCGTCGGGAACGTAGTCCTGCGCGCCGCGGGCCAGAATGCCGACGAGCTCTTTGGTGTTGGCGTCGAACACGCCGGAGCCCGAGTTGCCGACGAACGTGTCGGTGTTCGCGACGAACCAGTCCAGATTCGGGCTGTTGCTGCGTACCGCAGCGTTGTCGGTGATCTTCAGCGGCAGGCCGCTCGGGTAGCCGGACGCGATGAGCGGCGTCCCGATGGGCAGCGCCGTACGCGCCGTGCGAACCGCCGCGGGCTGGCGACCGACAACGGGCCGAGAGAGTCGCACAATCGAGTAGTCGAGGCCCGTCGTCGATTGGACGCGGGCGAGGAAGCTCGAGCAGGCGTAGACGTCGTCCTGTGTGATCGGCGGAAGCGTGCCGCCTGCCGTGACGTAGTAGTCGAACACGAAGCGGCTGTCGCTGCAGTTGTTGATGCAGTGTCCGGCCGTGAGCATGATGTCCGCAGCGATGAGCGTCGCGCTGCAGTCGGCGTTTGCTGGCTGCGACGCGAAGCGCTCGTCTGGGCAGACGTCGAGCCGCTCGCTCAGAATCCGGTTGCCGATGTGGATGTTGTTGGGATCCGTCGCGTCTATCTGCGACGTGGGAACCAGTGCGGCCGTGAACCCCACTGCGCGCGCAGCCCAGACCTGATCGGCGTAAGCGAATGGATCCTTGCGATCGTCGGTGCCGTAGACAACCTTGCCCTGAACCCCGACCACGGCATCACCACCCTGCGGCGCCTCGCAACCGGCGCTCGCCGCGAACAGAGGAATTCCCAAAGCCAAGATCGACCGAGCTCTCGTCATGTGCGCTCCTTGGCCTGTTTGAGTCGCGGCTTGCGCAGTTTTTTGCCGGCCGCGTGAGCTGGCAGGAAAACGTCGGTGGACAGAGCTCCGCGTCATCGCTGAACGGGAACCTTCGAGGCAGGCGGTTCGGGAGCCCTCGGCGGTGACTGTCGTGGCAAAGTAAAGAAACTTAACAAACGGGGTGTTGCCGGAGCAATTGTTGTTCACGGAGCAACTGATGCGAAGGACGATCATGCCAGCAACAAGGAACCATCGCATTCACGCAGTCGGCGCTCGTCTGTGCACGATCACGATGGCGACGCTCGTGGCGTTTGGCGGCGCCTGCGCGTCCAACGCCGGCACGCAAGGGATGGGCGGCTCGGGCGGCGCTGTCGGGGGCGAGTCGGGCTCGCGTCCATCGGGTGGTAGCAGCGGGCGTGGTGGTTCGGACGGTGGCGAGGCGGGCGGCGGACCGGCAGGCGCGGGAGGGCAGGGAGGCGTTGCAGGGGTGGGCGGCGCCGCCGGGCGTGGCGGTGTCGCTGGCACGGGTGCCGGCGGCGCATCGGCCGGCTCGGGCGGCCAGGCGGGCGCGATCGGCGGTGCGGGGGGAGCTGCAAGCGCGGGAGGCAGAACCGGAGCGGGCGGAGTCGCAGGCGGAAGCGCCGGCGGCGTGGGCGGCGGGGCGCGGTACGTGCCACCGGCGGCGGGACGCACGGATACCGTCATCGGCACCGGCTGGAGGCACCTGCGCAGCAACGCGACCGGCGCCAACGCCACGACCTTCGACGATTCGACGTGGACGGCGGTGACCTTGCCCCACTCGTGGAACGCGAAGGACGGGCAAGACGGCGGCAGCAACTACTACCGGGGTATCGGCTGGTACCGCTGCCATTACACGCTGCCGGCCACTGCGTCGGGCAAGCGTGTGTTCTTGCAGTTCGACGGCGCCAACATCGTCGCGACCGTGTACGTGAACGGAACGATGGTCGGCGCGCACCGCGGCGGCTTCGCCCGGTTTCGTTTCGACGTGACGGCTAACGTGACGCCAGGCGCAGACAACGTCATTGCCGTTCAGGTGTCGAACGCCGGGGTCAACGATGTGCCACCGCTGGACGCCGACTTCACCTTCTTTGGTGGCCTCTATCGCGACGTGCACGTGCTGGTGACGGATGCGGTCCACGCCGACGCGCTCGATTTCGGCTCGTCGGGGTTGTACGTCACGCCCACAAACGTCACGGCCAGCAGCGCTAGCCTCGCGACGAGCGTTCGCGTGCGCAACGATCAGGCCGCCGCTCAGCCGGTCACGGTTGACACGGTGGTGGTGCGCGCCGACGGGACGGTCGCTGCGCGGCTGTCGGCGACCGGCAGCGTCGCGGCCGGAGCGTCGCAGGCGTTGTCCGCGACGATGGCGTTCGCGAACCCGCACCTGTGGAGTCTCGTCGATCCCTATCTCTACACGGTGTACGCGGAGATCCGCGCCGGGGCGATCGTGACCGACGTCGTGTCGGCGCCGCTCGGCTTCCGCTTCTTCGCGGTCGACGCGGCCCAGGGCTTTTCGCTCAATGGCCAGTACGTCGATCTCCATGGCGTCAACCGCCACCAGGATCGACTGAACATGGGCTGGGCGATCACCGACGCCCAGCACGACGAGGACATGGCCCTCATCCGCGAGCTTGGCGCGACCGTGATTCGCCTGTCGCACTACGAGCACGCCGAGCACTTCGTCGATCTCGCGGACCGCGCTGGCGTCGTGCTGTGGGCGGAGATTCCGCTCGTCAACTCAATCACCAACTCGACCGCGTTCACCAGCAACGCCCGCCAGCAGCTCACCGAGTTGATCCGCCAGCAGTACAACCACCCGTCGATCGTGTTCTGGGGCATCGGCAACGAGCTGCGCGCCGACGACACCGCGACGAACACGCTGCTGACCATGCTCAACGACGTGGTGCACCAGGAGGATCCCACGCGCCTGTCGACCTACGCGCAATGTTGCACGAGCGACACCGGCGGCCTGCCCGCGCACACGGATGTCGTCGGCTACAACACGTACTACGGCTGGTACGACGCCTTCGGCACCGCCGAGCAATTCGGCGGCTGGGCCGACAAGCTGCACGCGGCCAAGCCGACCTGGAAGATCGGCGTCAGCGAATACGGCGCCGGCGCGGGCATCACCCAGCACGCCGACACCCCGACCCGCCCCGATCCCTACGGCTCCCCCCACCCGGAGGAATGGCAGAACCTGGTGCACGAATCGCACTGGAAACAGATGAAGACGCGCCGCTATCTGTGGTCGAAGATCATCTGGAACATGTTCGACTTCGCCGTCGACAGCCGCAACGAAGGCGACACCCCCGGACGCAACGACAAGGGGATCGTTACCTACGATCGCCAGACGAAGAAAGACGCGTTCTTCTGGTACAAGGCCAACTGGACGACGGCGCCGTTCGTCTACATCACGTCGCGCCGCTTCACGTCCCGAACAACCGCGACGGTGCCGGTGAAGGTGTACTCCAACATGGATTCCGTCACGCTGCAGGTCAACGGTGCGACCATCGGATCGAGCGCCGGCGCTGACCACATCTTCACGTGGACCAGCGTCGCGCTGCGGTCCGGCGCCAACTCCATCGTCGTGACCGGCACCAGCGGCGCGACGACGGCGACGGACACCGTCACCTGGACACGGATGTAACCGCCGAAAGCTGATCGCGTGCGCATTCGTTGCGCATCTTGGGCGGTCGCATTGTCAGAGATTTCGTGACCGCTACACGTTGTCACGTCGACGACGGTCGATCGGCCGCGGCACCGAAAGGTCGACGGCGCAACCGTGGCCCGCGCCCACGCCGGTTTGTGACAAATGTTTACAATCCGACTACCTCCCGAGCAATGTAAGCAGAGGAGTCCCGCGGCGCCTCAGTTTCCATTGGAGGATCGCATGCATAGGAAGTGGCTGCTGTGGCTGCCGACGCTCGTTTTCGGATTGTCGTTAGCAGTCATAGGCTGTGGAAGTTCGACGCCCGGGACGTCTGATTCGGGTGGTACCGGCGGATCTACGGCCGCCACGGGGGGCAGAGCCAGCGGGGGCTCGACGGGTGGCTCGCCGACAGGTGGCTCGGCCACGGGGGGCAGCGCGAGTGGCGGGACCGCGGCGGCCGGCGCCGCAGGGACAGGGACTGGGGGCGGTGGCGGCGCGGCGGGTGGCGGAACCCCGACTGGCGGAACTGCCGGCGGTGGTAGATCGGGTACAGGCGGAGGGGGAGCCGGCGTCGCGGGCGGAGGCGGTGGATCGGCGGGTGGGATTGGTGCGAGCGGTCGCGGCGGTGGTCCGGGTGGCGCTTCGACTGCCGGAAGCTCCGGCACCGGCGGCAGTGCGGGCGGGGGAGGTGCCGGTGGCGGCAGCGCCGCGCGTCCGAGCAAAGGCTGTGGCGTCCAGGATGGCGCAAAAACGCTGACGACCGGCGGCATGTCGGTCATGAACGCTCTTCCCACGTCGACCAGACTCAAGATCACGAGCGGCGGAATGAGTCGCGAATACATCATCGACATTCCGGCGAATTACGATCCGACGCACCCGCATCGCCTGATCTTTTCCTGGCACCAGGCGTACGGTTCGAACACGGGCAATGCGAATGGCCTACATCCCGCCAATGATGGTCCGAACTTCGACGCAAAAAACTATGCCTATTTCGGGCTCCACCGCGAAATGACCGCGGCGAAGGATACCGCCATCTTCATAGCGCCCGGGGGAATCGGCAACCTTCCATGGGATTACAATCGAGACGTCGTCCTCTTCGACGACCTGCTCGCGCTCGTCGACGCGAACCTGTGCATCGACGACAGCCGGGTCTTCACCACGGGCTTCAGCTTCGGAGCGATGATGAGCTATGCCCTGACTCTCGGGCGCCCGTCGAAGCTGCGCGGCGCTGTCACGATGGCAGCGGCCAATTACAACTTCACTCAGCCGACCAATGCGCATGTGCCCATCGCGTACATGGGGACGACCGGCATGAGCGATGGCACCTGTCCGTGGGGCAACGACACGATGGGCGGGAAGGCCTGCGTCCTTCAGCACGCGAAGGACAATGGCTGCACGATTCCCGCCGGGAACAACATCCCGACAGCGACGGCTGGCAGCAAGAAATTCGTCTGCTACGACTTCGCAGGTTGCATGGCGGGTTATCCCGTCAAAGTGTGCACATTCGATGGAGCGCACACGCCGTCGAGCGTGGATGACGGGACTTCGACCGGAGATGATGGCCTCAAGGCCTTCATTCCACCGCTGGCCTGGAAGTTCATCGCGCAGTTCTGAGCAAGCCGTCCCGGCAGGCATACGTCGTCGGTCGCTTGGCGCCTCGTCGGCTCGAACGGGCGGCCGCCTCGAGCCGTCGGTCGGTGGCCCCGGCACGGCTATCGGTCGCGCCGCTTCTGCTCACGCAGCATGAAGAGGTAGAGGCTCTCGACCTTCTCGCGCGCCCACGGCGTGCGCCGGAGGAACTTCAAGCTCGAGGGGACGCTGGGATCCGTCGTGAAACAACGGATGTTCACCTGCTGGCCGAGCTCCGGCCAACCGAAGTGCGCCACCAGCGCGTTGAGAATCTGCTCGAGCGTGATGCCGTGAAGCGGGTTGTGCGGTTGGGTGGTCATTGTCTCCTCGGGGCGCGGTGCGGCGGGCAAGGAGGCTACCGGCAATCTTTCGCCGGCGCAGCCGATGTCAGCGTATGACTGCCGCGTTGCCGCCCCACCCGCCCAGCGATCTGCGTCCCTACCAACGCGCTGCGATCGACGCCGTGCTCGCGGCGCGCCGCGCGGGCCGGCGTCGCCTGCTGGTCCATCTGCCGACGGGCGCCGGCAAGACCGTGATCTTCTCGCACCTGGCCAGGCTCGCGCGACGCCAGGTGCTGGTGCTCGCTCATCGCGAGGAGCTGCTGACGCAGGCGCGGGAGAAGCTGGTCCGCGCGCTCGGGGGCGACGCCGTCGTCGACATCGAGCGCGGCGCGCTCCGGGCGTCGGCCGAGGCGAAGGTGCTCGTGTGCTCGATCCGCTCGCTGCACGAGGAGCGGCTGGCGCGCGTCCTGCGGGGCCGCGACGTGGGGCTCATCATCTATGACGAGTGCCACCACGCGGCGGCCGAGGACAACCTGCGCGTCCTGCGGCAGCTGGGCGTGTTCGAGCCCGACTTCGACGGCACGCTGCTCGGCTTCACTGCCACCACCGCGCGCGGCGACGGACAGGGGCTCGACGACGTGTTCGAGGAGGTCGTCTACACGCGCGCCCTGCCCGAGCTGATCGACGATGGCTACCTGGCGCCACTGCGCGGCTTCCGGATCTCGACGACGGCGGATCTCCGCAAGCTGTCGCCCGCGGGCCTCGACTACGACGAGCAGGAGCTGGCCGAAGCGATCGACATCGAGGAGCGCAACGCCTTGGTCGCGCGGTCGATCCAGGAGCTGGCGCGCGACCGGCGCACGATCGCCTTCTGCGTGACGGTCAATCACGCGCGGCATCTGGCGCACGCCCTGAACGCGCTGGGCGTGCCCGCGGGCATCGTTCACGGCGCCATGCCCGCGGCAGCGCGCGCGCAGGCCCTGCGCGACTTTCGCGACAGGCGCACGCACGTCCTCACCAACGTGGGCGTCTTGACCGAAGGCTTCGACGATCCGGGTGTGTCGTGCGTCGCGATGGCGCGGCCCACGCGCTCGGAGGGCCTGTACGCCCAGTGCGTGGGGCGCGGGACGCGCCTCTTCCCCGGCAAGACCGACTGCCTCATCCTGGACTTCGTCGATCTGACGACGCTGAGTCTGTGCACGTTACCGTCGCTGTTCGGCACGCCGCGGGATCTGGATCTGCGGGGGGGAGATGCGAACGAGGCGCGGCGCGTGTGGCAGCGCATCGAGTTCGATCGGCCGGGCTTCGAGCTGGAGGCGGGCGCGGTCACGCTCGCGGAGATCCAGGACCGCGCCGCCAGCTTTGATCCGCTGACGCTGCGGCCCGACGAGGACGTCCGCGCGATCTCGATCAACGCCTGGTTCTCTCTGGGCCGGCACGGCCTGGGGCTGCATTTTCAGCGAGGCGCGGACCGCGTGAGCGAGGTGCTGGTCCTGCGGCACCCCGGCCGCGGGAAGGTCTGGGAGGTCGTCATGGACGACCGGGCGATGGAGCGCTTCGGGCGGCTCGAGGAGGCCGTCGACGCCGTGGACTTCGAGATCGAGCGGATGGGCCGGGCAACGGCGCTGTCGGCCAAGCACGACGCCAGCTGGCGCCGCGCCGCCGATCGGGGCGATGCCCTGCGACTGGCGGTGTGGCATCGCCTCCACCCGCGACGTGGCCCCGCGTAGCGGGTAAGGGGCTCTTGGCAGAGGAAGGTCCGGCGAATCAGGGTTCCGCCTGACTCGGATCGAGTCGGTGGTTGGGCCGCTTGCCGCGCCCCGAGTAGGCCGCAGCATGGGATCGCCAGATGGGACCTGCTGAAGACCTGAGCGCGCGTGACGAAGGTGCGGCTCTTCGTCGCCATCGTCTCGTGATCGTCTGCGCGGCCGCAGGCGTGCTGCTGCTTTACGCGCTGGGCGCGTACCACGGGGCGCGACTGCTGCGAGGATACGCGGCAGAAACCGCGAGGACTCTGCAGGACAGGATCGTCTCGCTGACGACCGACCCGACCACGCATCCCCCGACCGCGGCCCCGCCCCCCCGCTCGGGTCCCGCAGCCAACACGGTAGACGTCAAGGTGGCGTTGACCGTGACCCGGATCGGGTCGGTCGCGCTCAAAGACTCCTCGTTGACCGCCGAGTTCGATATCTCCTTTCGCTGGAGGGGCGACGCGGTGGCTCCCGGCAAGGACTTCCGCGTCGTCAAGGGCCACATCGACGAGCGTGAGAAGATAGAGGGCTACGACCGTGCCGGGGAGCGGTACGAGCAGTATCGCGTGGTGGCGCGGATTGCGAAGGCCTTCGATGCTTCGCGCTTTCCTTTCGGGGACGAGGGTTTGATGGTGCAGATCGAGGATGCAACCCAGGGGGTAGAGACCCTCCGTTACGTGGCCGACGAGAGCAACTCCGGTGTCGACGCGGAGGCGATGCCACACCACATGCGCCTCGCGAGGACCCTGGTCGGCGTTACGGTCGGGCGTCAGGGAACCGCCGGCGAGACCCATTCCCAGTTCTTCGTCGCCATGCTCATCACGACCGACAGCGCCCCGATCTATCTGAACATGTTCCAGGCGCTGTTCGCCGCCGTGGCCGTGGCGTTGATCGTGTTCTTCATCAAGCCAATGAACCTGGATCCGCGCTTCGGGCTGCCGGTGGGAGGCTTCTTCGCCGCCGTCAGCAACAACACCTTCGTGTCCGGGCTGCTGCCCGCCTCCGACCGCGTCACGCTGGCCTCCATGGTCAACGCCACCGGTCTCCTGACCATTTTCCTCGTCATGGTCGAGTCGACGGCGGCGGTCTATGTCGAGGACACCCTGGGTCAGGAGCGCCTGGCTCGGTTCTGCGATCGGACCTTCTTCGTCGTCGTCCTGGTCGGTTACGTCGCCGTCAACGTGGCGCTACCGCTCGCAGCACGCGGCTAGCGTCGGGCGTCACCTGAAGTGGTGCCAGCCGAGAACGACGTCCGTGTCGACTCGTGCGCTGCGACGAACACACACAGCAACGAGATGCTCGGGCGTGGGTCGCAGCTGAGCAAACCGCCATGCGTCAGGCGTATCGTCGAGTCGGGCGTCGATTCGCAGGCGCGGCGGCCGACGAGGCTCGAGCGTGAACCCACAGAGATCAAGCGGCATCGCCAATCCCAGCCCGCGTGCCTTGACGTAGCTCTCTTTGAGCGTCCAGTACTCGAAGAAGCGCCGCGTTCGTTCGCTCACGGGCAGGGAATGCAGCGCCCGAGCTTCCGCCGGCGCGAAGAAGCGATCGGCCACCTCGATTGGCGCGGGCCGTGCGAGCGATTCGACGTCGACGCCAACATCCAGTCCATGGGTTACGGCGCAGACGACGAGGCCGTCAGTGTTGGACAGATTGAAGCGCAGTGGGGACCGCGGCCGCGCGATCTCCGGGCGACCGTGAGATGTCGTGACGAAGGTCCACGCCTCGGGCGCGACCGGCGCGTAGCGGGAAAGTACCTGGCGAACGAGAGCGCGCGTCGCGAGGAACATCAAGCGGTGGCGGGCGAATCGGAATCGTCCCAACCGCTTGACTTCGTCTTCGGCCAGTAGCGTTTGAGCCGAACCGACCAAGCCATCGCGTTCAAGTTCGCCAGGCTCAGCGCACCAGACATGGACTTCATTGGACTTCACCGACTGCAAGGCCGTGCACCGGCTTTCCCTACCCGGTCACCGGCTCCGCGGGGCTGCCTTCGTATGTGGCCGTCGGCATGTTCATCTCCTTGAGGACGAGGGCCAGGGGTACGAGCGTCGTGTCTTGCTCCATCACGGCGCCGCCCATCACCGTCGCGCCAAAGTTGACGGCGCAGCGGTCCAGGATGCGAGTCCGTTTGACTCTCAAAATCATGTCTTCGAAGGTGTGAAACTGCAGAAAGCCATCGACGACGCAATCATTGCCGAACTGCACCGCGTTCCAGTCGGAACATTGCAGCGGTTGGTTCACGATCGTTCCATGGCCGATCCGGCATCCCATGAGACGCAGGACGTGACTGGCGAGGACGGTCCCGGCAAAAAACTGCAGAGAGCGCCGGCACCAGACGAAGAAGCAGTCCTGCGTGAAGAAATAGGCGAAGTGCTTCCAGGACCAGAAGGGCGTCGAGTGATCGGCTCCCCACTGGCGCCCGACGAGGCATGCCTTGATCACGGCGGCGAACAGGATCAGCGTGAGCTCGGTGAGAAGGAAGGAGACCAGCACGTTGACGACCAGGTTGAGCCCCAATCGCGAAAGGCCGAGGTACGAAATCGCGAAGACCAGCCCTTCGGTGATGCGCAGCGTGCCGATGCTGAAGAGATCGTTCAGGACGACGCGTGTCAGAAACAGGGAGAAGCCGGGCAGTGTTTCGTTCTCGGCCTCGAAGGACGCGCTCGCAAATCTCACCGGCGGGTTTCCCGCCACCGTGATTGGCTCGCCGAGCCGCGAGCGCATTTGTCGGCGGAACCGTATGTCGCTGGCCGGCGTGGAGACCCCCAGAAGAAAGTTGGCGGGGAACTTCCCGTACTCCGCCACGGAATTGTTGCCGCACAAGAAATTCCGGGGCAAGTCGAGCCGGCGCAGCTTCAAGTGCTCGGCGCCGTAGTCGAGCATGTTCGTGAAGGCCTGATGGCACCAAAACGCTCGAGAGTCGGCGCTGGCAAGCTCCGGGACGAGATTGACCATGAGGTCACATTCCGAGGCCCCAACCCGCGGGAAGTGCACACCGGCGAGCGCTCGCAGGTACTGCCCGATGATGGTCCAGGTCCACTGTCGCTGGATGACGTTCATCCGGTTCATCCTGTACATGAGGAGCGCGCCCCGGAGCCCGTGTGACGGGTACAGCCCCGGTGCGGCAGCCGTGCAGCGGATGAACAGGCAGCCCAGCGTTGAGGTGACGACGATGCTGACCCAGTTGGTGACGAACCCGCAGAGGGCCAGGCGCCAGACGATCTCGAACGCGGGCGTCACGCCGAAATATCCGCTGTGGAGAACAGCCCTTCCAGGAAACATGACTCCAAGGGCGACCCATGAAATCGCGATGGTGGGGGCTACGCTGAGTGAGAAGGTCAGGAAGCCTTGCATCAGGATATTGAGGATCTCCAGCAACCAGATCGGCTGCGTGTACTGGCAGGCACGCGCGGTCCTTTTCAGTTCGGTGCAGCGGCCAGCGAGGCGCGCGGGGGCTCCCTCCCACATCTCGTGAGGACCCACGTCGGCGAGGATGGGGGTGAACGGAGTGATCCACGTGCCGCGGCCCACCGTCACACCGTTGGCCACGGCGGCCCTCATCCCGATCTTGCAGCCGCTCTCGAGGCGAATCGGGCCGACCTGCAGGCTCTGCCCCGACCACCTCGTCGTGTGGATGTAGGCCCCCGTCGAGACAGAGACATCGTCCTCGATGGAGATCAAATCCAGGGGCCCGAAGACAGAGGCATCCTGTGCGCATTGAAGATTGTGGCCGACCGTCGCGCCGAGCTGCCGCAGGATGAAGGAGGTCAGAGGTGCGCTGCGATACATCGCAGCCAGCGGGCGGAGCACCGTGCGCTCCATCCGTTCGATCCGCCAGACGCGCAGATGCATCCTGCTCCACTTCGGGTACACGCCCGGGCGGACATTGTTCTTGTGGATGTCACCACCCAGGACGAGCTTGAGCAGCATGACCCAGAGCAGGGCCGCGAAGGGCGTGATGAGACCCAGCAGGTAAGCGAGGAGCCCGGCGATCACGAACGTCGACAAGCGAGCGGTCCCGAACGTTCCGACGTCGACGAGGCCTGCCACGCCGACAATCGCCAAGAACGCTGGGAGATACAGGACAGTCGCGAAGAGGACCTGCAGGGTGGTGAAATATCCGATGGAGAGCACCTCGGCCGCGGCCTCATCGCGCCCGGCGGCGTCCGCGTCGGACTTCACCTGTCCTGCGGGGGCCACGCAGGTGTGTGGCGACCGCCGCGGGCGAATGGCGACCTTGCGTGCCGTGTTGCATTCGCCGAGGAGCGCCCGGAGCGGCACCACCCATCCCGCAGCCTGGAGCCGCTGTGCCAGACGCGCGATGAGGATCGAGTGCCCGCCGGACTCCGCGAATCCATCGTCCGGTCCCAACGGGATCTCGAACACCGCCTTGCAGATCGCCAGCACCTCCTCGCAGTCGGCGTCCAAACTCTCAGCGGGATGCTCTGGTGTGGCCTTCGCTTGCCCGGCCGACTCCGCCTTCGCTCGAGGCGTGGCGTTTCTCAGCAGGTGAGACAGGTCTGGCAGACGCTTCCGGTCGATCTTTCCTGAGATCGGATTCGTGACGAAGTTCTGTACGAGGAAGATCCTGGTCGGGACCGAGGGAGGCGGGAGTTGCCCGGACAGGATGTCCGTCACCCGGGCAGCCCACGGAGCCGGCGCCGGAACAACCTCGGAGCCCGTTCCGTCGCGGACCGAAGGCGCGGCGACGAAGGCGACGAGCGAGTCGTTCTGGTTCGCCAGAACGGCGGTCTCGATTTCACCGAACTGCGTCTCGAGGATGTGCTCGACGGCCTCCGCCTCGACGCGGTGGCCCCGAACTTTGAGCTGCGCGTCGATTCGGCCGAGGAAGTGCACCCGCTGCGTTCGGATGTCGATCTTGCATTTGTCCCCGGTGCGGTAGAGGCGGCCGAACTGAGGATGCGTGATGAACTTCTGCGCGGTTTGTTCCGGCAGGTTGCGGTACCCGCGCGCAAGGTGCACGCCCCCGATGCAGAGCTCTCCGACCTCTCCGTGAGGCAGTGGGCGCAGCTGCCCCACCTCGAGGACCACGTACGTGACGTTAGGAAATGGCGAGCCGATGGTGACGGGCTCTCCCGGCCGTAAAGACTGCCGGCTCGTGTCGGTGCTCGCTTCCGTCGGGCCGTAAGTGTTGATGATCTGCCGTCGGCCCCGTGTCCACGGCTCCACGAGCGCGATCGGGAACGCTTCGCCCGCCGGTACGATGTAGCGGCACAACGGATAAGGGAGATCCAGCTCCGGTGTTTCCGTGAGGGTCGTGAGCAGCACCGGCGGACAGAAGAGGACCGTGACCTCGGCTTCGCGGAGGACGGCGACGAGGTCCGTGCCGGACCGGACCTGTTCTTTCGTCAGCAGGACGACGGCGCAGCCCGACACCCAGGCGCTGTACATCTCCGAGATGCTGCCGTCGTAACCCAGCGACGACGTGAGCGAGGTCGCATCCATGCCAGGGAGGAGATCGAAGTAATCGGCGTAGCTCAGAGCGAGGTTCACGTAACCCGCGTGCGGGCACTCCACGCCCTTGGGCATCCCCGTGGTCCCGCTCGTGTAGAAGATCGCCGCCAGGCGCTGCGTGGGGTCATCCAGCCAGTCCGGTGGCACTCGCGGGGACTTTCTCTCCGGTAGCGCCATGACGTTCAGGGTCGGCAGGCCGCGGAACTGGTCCACTCCCTGCGTGAGGACGACCACGGGACGAGCGTCCTTCAGCATGTGGCTGATCAGCGCGTCGGGCAGGGCCGCATCGAGGAACATGAAGGTTCCGCCAGCCCTGAGAACGCCGAGATGAGCGGCCACGATCTGCCAGCTGTCCTGTGACATCGCCACGGCCACGACCTGGTCGGGGCCCGTGAGGAAGGGAGCAACGGCCTCGGCCACTTCCTCCGCTCGCCGTTCGAGCTCGGCGAAGGTCAGGGATTCCCCGGTGTGCGGAACCTGCAGGGCCGTGAGATCGGGAAACTTCTCGGCGGAGCGAGTGAAGACCTCTGTGAGCCACCGGACTCCCTTCTGATGCGGCACGCTCACGAGGCTGCGCTCGTCAAAACAATCCGTGAGGCCAAAGGGGGAGGTGTCCGTCGCCGCCGCTGCTGCCCCCCGGCGGTACATCCTCCAGGCCACGAAGGTCAGAACAAGGACGATCGCAATCGCGGCCATGACAGGCATGACTGATCAGTCGAAGTATCGTTGCAGTGGCCCTCTTCGGCGGGTGTCCAGGGTCGCGCAATGAAACCCGCCTCCCAGCAGCTGGGCGTGCCGCAACTTGAGGGGGACTACATCGAGCCCCTTCTTCTCCAGGAGTCTGATCAGGGCCCGCTGATCTCGATCCACAACCACCGTATTCGGATTGATGCTGAAGGCGTTCATGTCGATCCAGTCACTGCCAATCAACATGGACGGATCGTCGCCATGACGGCCTACGTTCTCCATTGGCGGGCTGTAGATGATTTCCCATTGCTTGAGCACCGCGGGCAACGTGTCATCGCGGACGCGAGCTGGATTGCAGAGAAGCAGGCCCGGGCGCAAAGCGACCAGGGTCGAGTCGATGTGACTGCCGTAATAGACATCTTTGAGGAAGTGGACCCGGAATTCGCTGCCCAGGATCGTCTCCAGCCATCGCCCCCCCAGCTCGTTGCCCGTGGAGCTCACCAGATAGATCAGATCCCGTCCCAGACGCAGGACGTTGGCAGCATCGAACGCGGGTTCGTCGTTGCGAGGCGTTGGCTTATCCGGGTCGACCTCGAAGAGCGAGTCGAGGAGCATGGGTTTGGGGGCGCTGTACCACCTGGCGCCGGATCTCAGGTAGTCCAGCAGCAGCGCGCGATAGCTGAATGTCTCCTGGTAGCGACTGCGAATGACATTCGGCGTTTCGATGATCTGGTCGCCGACGATCAGCAAGACGTCGCGAGGACAGTAGTTGTAGTAGCCCTGGGCCTCCCAATGGATCGTGGAAAACGATCGATCGTGCGGCCAGGTCTCGGGGCGTTTGACCGTAGCGCCGGACTGCCTCAGGACGTCAATGAACCGGCTCAGGTCCTCCTCGGTCTCATCGATGATTCGCTGGGGGAAAGGACCGCGCGGGATGTCGGCTAACGGGCGCTGCGAAAATTCTGCGACCTGGGTGCTCCGGTCTGGTGAAGGGAATCGCGCGTTCAGCGGATTGCCGACGATGACTTCTTCCAGCGGATCCCACTCCGTGCAGCTCCAAACCGTCGACATTGTGTAAGGGACCTCCTTCCTGCCCCGCTGGCAATCACAGTTCTGCGTCGGAGAAGAAGTGCTCTATGGGGACGAGCTTGCCGGCGGCCCGAGCGCGGTCATAGACCCACTTGCCGACAGCCAGATCGAGAACGCCGAGGCCGAACGGCGAGAACACGACGGGCCGAGCGCGATCAACCCCGCATCGCCCAGTGATGACGTCAGCGAGCGAGCCGGCAACGAAATCTCTCGTCCCCGTGAGCTGCTCCGTCAGATGTAATGACGTGTCCTCCCGCATGACATGGTCCATGTCGTCGACGATGTTGAAGGCATCGACGAGGACCGCGGGGGCAAGGTCGCGGAGAGAGATGTGCAGAACGACCGGCCGATGCGCGAGAAGCTGCGGGTCGTGGACATGCGGGCGGGACGCCACCGTCGCAAACAGCACCAGGTCGCTCGTCTTCAGCAGGGTTGGCATTTCCGACGCGATGCGAACGTCAAGGTGGACGTCTGGCTGCATGGCCCGTGCGCTTGCGGCAAACCGTTCGGCGCGGGAGGGATCGACATCGAAGAGCACAACGGTTTCGATCTCCCACTGTGTGCCGACGAGAAAACGAAGAATGTATCTTGCGATGAGCCCCGTTCCCACGATGCCGAACGTGCCCACGTGATGATCGCCGGACCGCAGGTGGGAGGCCGCCAGAACGGCCGACGCCGCGGTGCGAGCAGCGGAAATCACCGACCCTTCGAGGCACGCAAACGGGTAGCCGAACTCATGGTCGTTCAGCAGGAGGACGGCCGAGGCACGAGGGATTCCCCGTGCAACGTTGGCCGGATAGCTCGCCACCCACTTCAGTCCGGAGGTCCTCCATGGGGTACCCAGGTGGCTGGGCAGCGCGATGATCCGACAATCCGGCCGATCTGCGAAGCGCATGAAAACGCTGCGGGGGTTGACGCCTCGGCCTTCGGCTTGGGCGAGATACGCGTCGCGAACCACGGCAATGCAGCCGCTGAGGTCCTCCCGAATCAGAGGGAGGATCGTTTCCGCGGTTATGACCGCGAACGGATCCGGAGGGGTGCTCATGTTGACAGGTCAGCCTCGCTGCGAAGCCGGTCGGGCGAATCGCCCATCCACAACCTGTCGCGGGTCCGCGCCTGTTCGAGCAGCACCTGGCGTCGACTCGGCGTAGACGTTGTGGAGATAGGCATCACCCCGATCACAGCAGAAGAACAGGACTCGCGGCCGTCTGCCACTGCTCCTGTCGGGGAAGTAGCGCCGAATCGCGCTATACACCGTGCCCGTCGATCCTCCCACGAATAGCCCGTGGCGTTCGAGCAGCAGGTGACACGCGTCGATGGTTTCCGTCTCTTTGACGATGACGACATCATCGATCGCCGCGTGATCGAGCAGCGAAGGCTTGATGCTCGAGCCAAGGCCCGGAATGCGCCGCTTCTTCGCCGGTTGGCCGAAGATCACCGAGCCTTCGGCGTCCACCGCGACGATGCGTATCGCGGGATTGTGTTCCTTGAGGCGCCGCGACACGCCGGCCACCGTCCCCGCGGAGCTGACGCCAATGAAGACGTAGTCCACGTTCGGCAGTCTCCTGCAGATCTCGCCGGCGGTGAGCACGTAGTGAGCCTCCATCGCATCGGGATTTGCGTATTGGTTTGTCCAATAGGCGGCACCGCCGCGCTCCGCCAACAAGCGGCTGACCACCTGGAGTCGGGCCTTCAAGTAACCGCCCGCGTCGTCAGCTTGCTCCGCCACCTTGACTACCGTCTGGCAGTGAGCTCGCAGGAACGATTCATTGAGTGGCGACACAAACGGGTCAATGACTGGAATGAAGGGTAGACCCAGGATTTTGCAAAATGCCGCCAGCGCTCGCGCAAGGTTGCCCGAGGAGGACTCGATGATGGTGGTGCCCGGATGAACCTGCCCGCGCTCAATGGAGCGCTTCAGCATCCAAAGTGCTGGCCGATCCTTGATGCTCCCGACGCTATTGAGGAACTCGAGCTTGGCGTACAGGTCGACCGGTTCGTGATCCAACCGAATGATCGGGGTCTCGAACGCACGTCTCTCCGCGAAAGCGAGGCGCTCCAAGAGCTCCTGTGAGGACTGTGCTTCAGTCCTCATGACATCTTTCGCCACAGTGAGACGGCAGGAGGAACTTCGCCACTCGCAGACAACATAGCCACTCGCCATCGCCCGTACCCGTCTGCCTGTACGAGCCGAGTATTTCCCTACTCTCCGACGGGGTAGGGGTTGCCTGCCCCCTAGAGATCACCCCTTCAAGACGTCGAGCGCGCGCGTGATCAAAGGATCGACACCCCTCGCAATATCTGCCTTTGTGTTCAACAGCTCGATATCGGCTGGCACGCCTTTGCCTTCGTAGCACACGTGGTCGGCTGACAGGTATACCTGGTACGACAAGCAGTACTCCCAACCGTTCGGAAGCTTCTTTTCGAGCTGATACGAGAATATGCCGTTGGTGTGATCGCCCACGATCGTAACGTAGGGCAACTGCCTCACCGCCAATGCGAAGGCCTCGCCGCCGCTGAAAACAGAATCGGAGGTCAGCAGCACAATCGGCCCGACGAACTGCGCGTCGCCTTCCGGATGGAGGTGCCAGGTCGTCACAGGCGTGAAGGCGCCTTTGCCGGGGCCGATCTTCGTCTTGCGGCGGAAGGCGACTCGCCTGCGATCGCAAAAGCGGTTGATGATCGCGATCGCTGTACTGTCGTCGCCGCCGGGGTTGTCACGGATGTCGATGATGAAGCCTTTCAGGCCATCGAAGTCGCGAGCAATCTTGTCCAGCGCGCGGGTCAAGGTTCGCATCGCGATGCCCTCCAGCTCGAGGATGCGGATGTAGCCGAACTCCGCCGACCTCGAGTAGTGAAGCATCCAGGCCGCGGTCTGCTCAGGCTTGCCGAAACCATGCCCGATCAGAGTTTTCTCGGTCGTCTCGAATAGCTGCTTTATCCCTCCGCCTGAGAATTCACGATGGAAGGCGGGCATCTTCTCCGCGGTGAAGCGCCGCGGCTCGCGACGCCCGCTCAGCTTGGCTATCAGCTCGACGTGACCGTCATCCAAAGGATCGAGCATCCGACGCAGGACATCGAACAGCTCTTCATCGCTGGTCTCGGACGTGACCTGTGGTCTGTAGATCTCGTACTGCTTGTTCCAGTCGACGTTCCTCAATTCGAAGAATGGGTACCTGTTGTGGAACGTCTTCCACAGCGCTTCGAAATTCTTCTCCGGGTCGCTGGTCATCGGCCGCTGCCAATAGTCCCGCGCGACGGCGGGCGGTGCCAGGCTTTCCACTTGCGCACGGTCGGGCAGCGGTACGACGGCGGGCGGTGCCAAGCTGTCCTCTTGCTCACGGTCGGGCAGCACTCTTACGAGAAGCTCCGAGCCGGCGAGCTGGACAGCGTAGATCAACAGAGTGCGTCTACCGATGAGGCGCACAACCCCCGCCGCGCTCTCCGGCGGTTGCAGGCGGCTCGGTCCGCGCCGAAACAAGCACAGGCAAACTGATAGAGCGACGAGCTCCAGCACGACGACCGTGAAAGGAAGCGGAGGAAACGAGAATTCCTTTTGTTCCTGCCAGACGAATACAGGAGCGGCGACGACGCATGCGGCGAGCCGGATCAGCTTCGCATTGGGGCGGGTCCATCCGGACTGCGCCCGCGCGGACGTGCCGTGAGGCAGCGAGGTAGGCTCTGCCTTTGACGCGATGCTGGGTTGCGAGGCCGAGCCCGGCGTTGACGCGCCGGCAAGCTGGGCAGCGGCTCTGCCGTCGACATATCGACGCTGGTACAAGCCGAACAGGGCCCACAGCCAGCCCTCCGAACCGTAGTCGAAACCTTTCGCCGCCAGCGGCAGCACCGCCAAGAGTCCACAGACGAGTACGACGAAGGCGGCCCAGCCGTACCGTTCTACGAGCCGTTCCACATGAGGACGCGCGAGACGGATGAATGCGAAGCTCAAGAGAAGGTTCGGTGCCACCCAGGCCCAGTCAGCATTCCAGCTTTCGAGCACGGTCAGGATGATGCCGAGCCAGATCCAATTGAGCGGGACGGTCCGCGAGCGCGCGTAGCCGATGAGGAAGAAGAATGTTGGCGCGGCAAGACGGCCGACGACGCTCCACCAGCGGGCGTCTTCCACGAAGAAGTGTCCGAAATGCCCGATCGAGACGAAGAGGATCGCGGCGGTCTTCAGCCAGTCGGTATCGTCCACCGGGGGCGACACGCTTTTCGAGCGCGTCGCATCGTCGACGTTGAGAGGATCGCCTCTGTCTTTCTTGTCCCGCGTCACAGTTCTGCGTCGAAGAAGAGAGATACCGCCGCGCTGGATCACGGAAGCTCGGGAACCGTGCTCGCGAGCCGGACCGGGTCTGTGAATCGTACTGGTGCGCACGGATACGCCAAGGTGTTTCAGTCCCCGCAGGAGTACAGCCATCGCCGTGGAAACAGGGCTCTGAGGAGGCGTTCGGGCGGCGGGTTGACCGGGCAAGTGTTATTGGTCTTTCGGGCTTCTGCCACCGGAAATGAGCCCTATTTCCCCTGGTCCTGCCCCCCGACTGCCGTCGCGCTACAGCCTCAGGCGCCGGATTAGCCCACAAAACCTCCTGATCTTGCCGAACGCGTCGGTCGACGGCGCCGGGTAAGCGACCCGGATCCGGTTAGGAGCGTCCACCGATGTTGGCGCGCATCGATGCCTTCGTCAGGTCGTCAAGCTCTGGCGAAGCAGCCCACGAAATTCCGTCGCTGCGCGGCTGGATCCGGCGCCGCCGAGGTCGTTGAGCCACACGTGATCCTGCAACGGCTCACGGGTCGCGACGACGACGGCGAGCTGGCGAGTTCGACGGAATGGCTCTGCGACGTCCGCAGGAACCACGGCGGCTAGGTTCCCGCGGAGCGCGAGCTCGAGCGCCAGGTCCGTGCTCGCGACCCAGGCTCGGATTCGTTCGCGCGGGACAATCCGATCGCCGAAGTGGTGGCGCGTCCATTTGTCGATGAGGGGCGCGCTTCGATAGTAATCCACGTAGGACAGCGCGCAGAGCTTCTCGAATGAGCGCTGGCGGAGTTGGCGGGTGCTTTCCCCGTCTATCGGTAACTTCACCAGCTTTGGACTGGCCTCCTCGGGCTAATCTCTCAGGCTCCCTTCGGCCGCCAGGCTCCCTCCGAAATCTTGAGCCCTCCTTGTGCCCCGACTCTGCACCGAAAGACGGAACCAGCCAGGGATGGCGCGGGATCGAACGGAAGCGACGGGCGGATCGAGGAGGCCGTCGACGCCGTGGACTTCGAGATCGAGCGGATGGGCCGGGCAACGGCGCTGTCGGCCAAACACGATGCCCCCTGGCGCCGCGCCGCCGATCGGGGCGATGCCCTGCGCCTGGCGGTGTGGCATCGTTTCCACCCGCAACGTGGTCCCGCGTAGCGGGTCGGAGGACACAGCGATGGCCACTTCAGAGAGCACGATTGATTTCCTCCTCGACCAGCTGGGCGCGGTGCAGGGCGTGCGAGCGCGCAAGATGTTCGGTGAGTACGCCCTCTACTGTGGGGAGAAGGTCGTCGCCCTGGTATGCGACGACCAGCTGTTCGTGAAGATCACGGCTCCAGGGAAGGCACTGGTCGGCAAACGCTACGCGGAGGGGATCGCGTACCCAGGCGCGAAGCCCTCGATCCTGGTTGGTGCCGACGATCTGGAGGACCACGATCGTCTCGCCGAGCTCATCCGGGTCACCGCCGCCGCTTTGCCGTCTCCAATGGCCAAGAAGACGAAAAGGAAGGCGAAAACGAAAGCCAAACGTCATTGACGTCCGCCGTCGTCCCACGTGGCGCGGACGTTCGGTCCGCTCCACGTCGCTCACGCCCTAACTGATGAGGCGGGTCGCCGTCCTCGCGTGCGTCGAGGCCCTCGACCGTGTAAATTCCGCCCCTTGCTCGCCTGGCGGACCCTCGATCGCACGCTCATGAACGACGGCAGCGAGCTGACGCTCGCGCGGCGCGGCGACGAGCACTCGATCCGCATCGACGGCGACGTGCTCATGACGAGCAGGAGCCACGGCTCGGAGGAGAAGCTGGCCGAGCGCGGCTGCGCGGGCCTGGACACCCTGCCGCGCGCGCGCGTGCTCGTCGGCGGGCTGGGCATGGGCTTCACGGCGCGCGCTGCCCTCGCGGCCCTCCGCCCCGACGCCGTCGTCGACGTGGTCGAGCTCGTCGGCGCGGTCGTGCGCTGGAACCGAGAGCTCATCGGCCACCTCGCGGGCGCGCCACTCCTCGATCCGCGCGTGCGCGTCATCGAGGGAGACGTCGCCGAAGTGATCGGGACCGCGCACGAGCGCTACGACGCGATCCTGCTGGACGTCGACAACGGCCCCGAGGCGTTCACCTCGCGGGGGAATGAGCACCTTTACTCGCGCCAGGGGCTGCGGCGCGCGCGAGCGGCTTTGCGGCCGAACGGCGTCCTCGCCATCTGGTCGACGTTCGAGTCGCGCGCCTTCACGGCGCGCCTCCGCGAGGCCGACCTCGAGACGCGCCTCGAGCGCGTGCACGCCCATGGCCACTCGAACCGCCTGCACTCGCTCTGGCTGGGCCGGCGCTCTCACGCCTGAGCGCCTGACGCGGTGGGCGAACGCCCTAGCTGTTCAGTGGGCCTTCCCTTGTCGCCGAAAGAGGACGACGCAGGTGTCGCAAATCTCCAGGCCGGACGCGGCGGCCTCGTCCATGGTGCGATAGGCGGGCTCGCTGCTCGCGCCGCAGAGCCCGGCCGACGCCGTGGCGACCTTGCGAGGCGCGGCCGCCGAGGTGCGATTGCTTTGCGCCTTCGTTTCCCGGAGATGAGCGAGCGACATATGCGAAGGCTACTCGCACGCGAGCGAGTGACCAAGAATATCGCCAGGGCCCAGGCCGAATGGCCCTTCAGACTGGGTCTGGCGTGCCGTCGAAGTAGTTCGCGGCGTCGATCGGGCGCTCGACGGACTGCTGAGTTCGGTAAAACACCTTCTTGCTGGCGTTCAACCGGACGCGGTTGGCGTCTACCTCATGCTCCTCGTGCAGATGTGCCGGCAGGCAAAATCCGTCGCAGAACGCGCAGTAGACGACGCTGTCGGGCCGGCGGTCCGCTGGCTCCAGATAGTCACCGTGCAGGTAGTGTCGAGGCCGGGGCATGCTCCAGTCGATCTAACTTCATCGGCGCTTCACGGCAGCCTCTTGATGGCGACGGCGGTAACGCAGACGCCCTCGACCACCACAAAGCACCCACCTATCCAAATAGCACGACGATCGACCCGCGCGGTATCGATCCTCAGAAAATTTCCTGAAAGACCTACCATCGCTGTGACATCGGACGGCGGCATCGACTACTCTCCCGCGTCATGAGCAAAAGCCAGGACGCGAAGAAGAACGTCAAGAAGGCCGCAACGCGGACACCGAAGGAGAAGAAGGAGCTCAAGCGGCTCAAGAAGGCCGGCAAGTAGCCCGCTGTCAGCGGTGTCGACGCCGACGGTGGTTCGAGCCTGCATGGGACGGCTCTCCCGTGCGGGCTTCGACCCGCGGGGGATCGGCACCGCGCACGTAGCCGCGCGATTGATCGCCCGGATGGGCTCCGGCTTGAGGCGTCGGGCCGCCTGGTCTCGCCGTCGGCGCGTTGCCGTGCGGGTGTTGCCTCTTGTCGCGGCCGGCGCGCCCCCGCTCGGCGTCGCGGCGCCGACGCCCGCTTCCACCACCGCCGCCGGTGCGACGCTCGGCCCCCCCCACCTCGGGCGCGGTGACGGTGTCCAAAGTCCCGCGCTGCAGGTGGTGAAAGAGCGCGTCGCCGCAGTCGGCCAAGCGTAGGAGCCGCGCGTCAAAGCGAGCCATGTGCTCGGTCAGGTTTCGCAGGTCGCGCCGCAGGATCTGACGGGCGTTGTTGTTGCCCGCCACCTCGACGACTTGGGGCATGTCGATGATGGTCGGGCCGCCCGCTGCCATCAGGACGTTGTAGGCCGACAGATCGCCGTGAATGCGTCCGGTGCCGAGCAGCGTCTTCACCTGAAGGAAGACCTCCTGATGAAGCGCGGTGGCTTCTTCGGCCGTGAAGACAAAATCGGCGACGCGCGCGGCGGGCGCTCCGGCGCTGTCGACGATCAATTCCATGAACAGAACGTTTTCGTAGAGGAAGTACGGCTCCGGCACGCGCACGCCGGCATCGAAAGCGGCTCGCAGCGCATGGAACTCCATGTCCTGCCAGTTGTCCTCGATGAGCCCGCGCCCGTAGGTGCTCTTCTTATGCATCGCGCGGCGGTCGCGCGAGTTGCGGGTTTGATTCCGCCCCTCGACGTAGCTGGCCGTCTTCTTGAAGGTCCGCTCGTCGCGCGCCTTGTAGACTTTGGCCGCGCCGAGGTGCCCTTCGCGCTCCACGACGTAGACCGTGGCCTCCTTCCCGCTCATCAACCGCGCGTGGACGGCGTCGATGATCCCTTCGTCGACCAGATGGGAGATGCCGTCAGGCTGGGACATTCGTCGCCGCCGAAGGGTTCGGATCGTGGTCACGGCCGTCGAGAGATAGACCGTTCACTCGCGGCGGTTACTAGCAGATTTTCCCCGGGAAGCGAAGGAGCTGTGGCGGTACGGCGTCCGTGAGCCGCCTGGCGAAGGGTGTCCCCTTCGCCAGCCCGACCGCGAGATCGACGGCTTTATGACCGTCCCACGCTCGCGCCCAGGGTGACGAGGAGCTCGTCCAGTTGCTCGAACGTCTCGGGCATCCCGTCCACGCTTCCGGAGCCGAGTTCGAGAGCTTCCTTCGAGGGATAGAGGTCATGCATGACCAGCCGCGTCTGGCCGCCTTTTTCCTCGAACGTCACCGTCGTGACGGCCCCCCCCTCACCACCTTCGTCATTGGTCCAGACGAGGCGCGAGTGCGGTGTCACTTCGATGTACGTACCGAAGAACTCCATTTGCGTTGAGGCATCGTTGCCGAACACGAGACGGTACTTGCCCCCGACACGAACATCCATCTCGCAGGAAAGCAGGGACACGCCGATCGACTTCGGTACCCACCACCGTTTGAACAGCTCGGCCTTGGTCCACGCCTCGAACACGATGCGCGCCGGACCATTGAAGGTTCGCGTGACGACCATCTCACGCTCGGACTTCCGTTCCACCGTCGTGCGGTTCTTCATGCCCGCGGGGTCACTCTCTCTTCTTGCGTCCATCGACCATCTCCTTCTGTTTGAGTTCTTCGACAACCTTGTCCAACTCGTCGAAGCGTGAGGCCCAGAGCTGGCGGTACCTCTCAATCCATGCCGTCTCTTCATCCAGTCGGCGCGGGCCGAGCTTGCAGGTCCGCACGCGCCCGACCTTCTCCGTGGTGACGAGGCCGGCCTGCTCCAAGACGCCGACGTGCTTCTTCATGCCGGTGAGTGTCATGTCGAACTTCTCGGCAAGGTCCGTGATCGAAGCGCCTGCACGTCCGAGCTGCTCCAGGACACCGCGCCGGGTGGTGTCCGAGAGCGCGGCGAACGACGCATCGAGGCGGGCACGTGAATACTGAACCATGTGGTTCAGTATGTACCGCACGGATCGGCGGCATGCAAGCGAACCTTTTGGGCTAACGCCCCATGCCGGCGATCCGGCAGCCGGTCTGTTCGCCCAGGCGGCAGGCGATCGCGGCCTCGCCTCGTGCCTCGGCCTCGCGGCCCAGGTGATGGAGCGCGCCGGCCAGCTCCAGGTGGGCGCGTGCGTCCTTGGGGCGGCGGGTGAGGTAACGCTTCCAGATCGCCGGGACCTTCTCGCGCGATCCCGCGCGGATCAGGGCCGCGTCCAGGCGCAGGTGGTTGTCCAGGTTGTCGGGTTCGAGCGCGATGGCGCGTTCGAGGAGTGCTACCTCGTCGTTCGGCCGTCCCGCCTGGCGCTGGCGCCCCGCTTCGTAGGCGAGGCCCTGGGACGCGCGCTCGATGTCGCCCTTGTCGAGCTTTTCGACGGGATCGATCTGCTTGAGCAGCGCGATGTCGGCGGCGTGCTCGGAGTACCTGCGCATCTGCAGCAAGACATCGGCGCGCCTGCCGATGACGTCACTGCGCTGCGGGCGGAGGTAGAGCGCCCGATTCAGATCGGCCAGCGCCGCGGGGCGGTTGGTCTTGCTCAGCGTTCTGGCGCGCTCCTCGTAGAAGTCCGCTGATTCGCCGGTCGCCAGCGCGCGGTTGCAAGCGGCGAGCGATTCGGCGGGTTTGCCCTGGCGACGAAGGATGTTGCACGCATCGGCGTAGGCGTAGCCCGCGAGCAGCCGCAGCCTTCCGTTGCGGGACGCGTCGATTGATTCCCGTGCGAACGCCAGCATCTCTTCGTGGCTGCCGCCCCAGCGCGGCTGCAATCCCATCATCAACGTGACGCGAACCTGAAAACAATCGGGACATTGGAGGATCGCTTGCTCGAGCAGCTGCCGCTTCAGCGGCAGTGGCGCTCCATTCGCGGTCGCCACCTTGATCAACGCCCGGTGGACGGCGATCAACTTGGGGTGACGAACCAGCGCGTCGTCCAGGTCGGGGAACGCGGTGAGGTGCGCCTGGCGCATCGCTTCGAAGTTCTCGGGCGGCGTATCGCAGGCCCACTTCCCCCCCCGGCGAAACCACCCCACCGACTGCTGGTGGATGCCCCGGGCCGCGAGCGCCATGTACGAACTGGGCTTCGCCGCTACCCAGGCGTCGAGCAGCGGCTCCAGGGCGGGATCGACGTTGCTGAAGGCGTCGAGCGCGTCGAGCGGCCAGTACTCCTTGCGATAGTCGTCCTCGAACTGCGCCTGCAGGTCGACCAGCCAGGCGTCGAGGGCGTCGAACTTCCGCGCGCGTAACAATCGCAGCGCGGCCCGCTTGTCGGCCGTCTGCCGCGGATACCCGTCTGCGTCGACTCCCGGCGGACCCACCATCGCGGGCGCCGCTCCTGCCGGCGCGCCGCTCGAGTCCGGCGCGACCAGCAACGCGACCAGGAGGACGGTGAGGAAGCGCCTCATGGCCCGGGAGGCGCCGCCCCTAGTACCCTTCGCATGAAGGCTAGAATACCCAGAAGCAGGCGGGATCTGCGTCCGTAGTGGCGCGGCCCGCGCCGCCGCGCCTCCCCTGCGCGGTCGCGTGGTCAATCCTTCCGGCAGGTGCCGATGCAGAAGAACGGCGGGCTGAACAGCATGATGCCGAACTCGATGCCCGTTCCCTGGGCGCCGTCGAACCTGCCCGCGTATGTGAGCGCGATGTTCGTGCGCGCATCCGGCTCCCAGCGCAGGCCAGCCCTGTAGGTGGGGGAGACGACCGCCTGGCCCTCCGAGCCGAAGACCTCGCCGACGAGGGCGAGCTTCGGGCTGAACGGGTACCAGGCGACGCGACTGGAGTAGGTGAAGGCCCAGGCTATCTCACCGTCGCGGGGGTAGCTCAGGGTCGCGCTGGCGCCCGGCATGAGGTCAATTGACAGCCGGTTGTCGAAGAAAGGCAGAGTGATCGGCGCGTTCGTCCAGAACGTCTGGGCGCCGGTCTTGTAGACGACGCCCTCCAGTATGTAGCTCGGGTTCATGCCGACGCCGGCCTTGATCGCGCCACCGCCCGTCTCCGCATCGTTCTGCCAGAACATGAACTTGGCGTACGCCGAGCTCGAGTGGCCCTCACTCGTCAGACGGTCCGCGTCCCGGTTGTAGATGTAGGCGGCGACCGTGAACTCCCAGCGCGGGAGGAGGGACAGCGTCGTCATCATCATCGTCGTTCGCTGGCCGACCGTGACGATGACCGTCGCGGTGCCGTGCTCCTTCGAGATCCAGCTGTCGGAGTTGAACTGCTGCGCGTGGGCAACGTTGCTGGCGGTCAGGCAGAGCCAGAGCCCGCCAGCGCCCAGCAGCCTGCCGCATGCGCGCCTCACGGGGTCTGGGCGCGCGCGGCCAGGTGGGAACGCTCCCAGGTCCGGACGCGGGCGCGGGCGGCGTCGAAGAGGCGGGCGTAGTTGGCCTTGAGAATCTTCTCGCGGGCGTCGGGCGTCAGCGCGGTCCACAGCGGGGCGTACTGCTCATACAGGGTGTAGTACTCCTTCGCGGTCGTCGGGGCGATCTCGTCGGTGCCGAACAGGAAGCGATCGGGGTTGCGGTTCATGACGCCGGCGATGCGCGCGATCGTGCTCGGCGTGTCGGCGTCGCGGTAGAGGTACTTCGCGACCTCGTTCCAGGAGATGTCGAAGTTCACATGCGCGAGCTGGGGATCGTCGAGCATGCGGCTCACGAGGGCGCCCTGCTCCTCGGCGGGGCGCACGACCCGACCGACGCCCAGGTGCGCCCAGATGATCGTCGTCCGCGGGTGACGCTTGAACACGGCCTCGAGATCCGCCAGGTACGTCGGGCGGTCGTTTGCCTTGGCGAAGGGGACGTCGATGTCGTTGTGGATCAGGACGACGAGGCCCACCTCGCCGGCGAAGTCCAGGATGCGATCCAGCGCTGGGTTCAGCAGGCTGGGCGTGCCGCCCGCGATCTTCCCGGAGACGAACTCCTTGTGGATGCTGAACTCGCCGATGCCGGAGAACACGTCGGGGAAGTCCTCGAGCACGCGGCGGATGTGATCGGCGGCGTACATGTCGGCCGGGTTGAAGCCGGTGATCATCGGATCGATGCGCGCCCGATCCGCCTTCGACAACGACCGGTAGGCGACGGCGATGTGCGCGTCGGTGAAGGAGTAGTAGTAGAGCGGCGCGTCCGACTGCAGGTAATACGTCGGCGCGGACGCGCCCGACACGCCGTGCGACCACTGCTGCTGCAGGGGAACGCCGAACATCGCGATGCGTCCCACCCTGGGCCCGACCATCCGCAGGAGTTGCCCCGCGTCGGGGCCCCTCTGTACGTAGTTCGTCAGGTGGAAGTGCGAATCGTTGAACAGCGCGGTCTGCGGCGCCGCGTTCATGCTGCCGCTGCCAGCGACGAGGAGGGCGCCGGCGACGCCACACGCCGACAGCAGCACCAACAGCTTGCGGTCGGGGCGGCGCATCGTTCGGACGATTGTCACCGCCACGCCGGCTCGCAAGGGGCGCGCCGGAACTTTGCTCGCGAACGGCGCCCTCGTGGTGTCAGGCAATGTCGCAATCGTGGCTGCGGAATTACCTGCACCTCGATCGACCCGAGCCGTGCATCACCGAGGACCGTCGAAGCAGCGGACGAGTTCGTGCCCTAGCAAAATCGCGCCTTCGCCTCCGGGCCGGGTAGACTGGCGGGATGGGAATCGTCCTCAAGAGTGAGCGCGAGCTGGCGAAGATGCGGCAGGCGGGGCTGATCGTGCGGGCCGTGCTCGATGCGGTCGAGGCGGCGTGTACGCCGGGGGTGACGACCGCCGAGCTGAACGCGATCGCCGAACGCGAGCTGCGGCGGGCGAAGGCGACCTCGGCGTTTCGCGGCTACGCGCCAGGCGGGGCGCCGCCCTACCCGGCCGTCCTCTGCACATCAGTGAACGCCGTCGTCGTCCACGGCATCCCCGACCGGCGCCAGGTGCTGCGCGAAGGGGATGTGGTCGGGATCGACTTCGCCTGTTACAAGGACGGCTACTGCGCCGACGCGGCCCGAACGGTCGCGGTCGGCGTCGTCAGCGCGCCGGCCCGCGCCCTCGTCGCCGCAACCCAGGAGTGTCTCGAGCGCGCGATCCGCGCCTGCGTTCCCGGCGGCCGACTCGGCGATCTCGGCGCCGCGATCCAGGGGCACGCCGAGGAGCTCGGCTATTCGATCGTGCGCGATTTCGTCGGGCACGGCATCGGGCGCGCCATGCACGAGCCGCCGAGCGTACCGAACCACGGTCGCGAGGGGTCGGGGCTGCGGCTGAAGCCCGGCATGGTGCTGGCGATCGAGCCGATGCTGAACGCCGGCGGAGCCGCCGTGCGGATGCTCGACGACGGCTGGACGGTCGTCACCGCCGACGCCAGCCTGTCGGCGCACGTCGAACACACGGTCGCCGTGACCGACGCCGGGCCCCGGGTTCTCACCGCCGCCTGATCGACGGCGTCGGGTGATCGCCACGGCCCGCAGTCCACTGCGCCGCCAGCCGATCCTTCGAGGTGCCGAGGCCTTCAATCCGACCGTCCGTCGCAGTCTTGGTTCATGAGAAGATCGCCGTGATGTCGGAGCGCGCCGCCGCGGACTTGCCCCGCTGGATGAAGGCCGCCGTCCCTGCCGTCGTGGTGGCGATCCTGATCGGCGCGTGCCTGCCGTCGCTGTCCTGGGGCCTGTGGACCGACGAGACGACGATGGCTTGGCAAGCGGAGGCCGGGTGGGCCGTCGCGCGCGACAAGCTCGGCGATCCGGCGCAGTCGGTGCTGTTCGGATACATCGAGGCGTTGTTCTATTTCCCGGGGCCGCACATGGAGCTGTGGCTGCGCGTCCCGGTCGTCGTCGGCACGCTGGCCAGCTGCTTCCTCATCCACCGCGTGGCGGAGATGTTCGCCGGCAGGGGAACCGGCCTGCTGGCGATGGTGGCGCTGGCCGGCAGCCCTCTCATGCTCACCTATTCCACGCAGGCGCGGCCGTATTCGCTGGCGCTGGCGGCTTGCCTGACCACGCTGTGGGGCGTGGCGCGCTGGCTCGAGACGGGGAGCTGGCGGCATGGTCTCGCGTTTTCGGTCGCGTTCGCGATCGCCGTCCACCTGCATTTCCTGTTCGGCCTCTTTGCCGTCGTGCCGGCGTTCATCGTCTGGCGCCGCGCACGCGACAAACGGCCGATCGCCTGGCGCCGGCTATCACTGTGGGTCGGCTTGTCGGCCGCGCTGATCTTGCCACTGCTCCCCCTGCTGAGGCGCCTGTCGCGTTTTCCAGATCCTTCCGCGCTGGGGCTGCCGAGCCTGGCCGATCTGAAGGACATCTTGATGCCAGACACGGTGATGCTGTCGCTGATCGCGTTAGCGTCGCTGCTGGTGTTGCCGCTGACACGGCGGCCAGGCCTCGATGGGCTGAAGACACCCGCGACCCGTTCGGCCCTTGCGCTGGCGACGTTCTGGTTCCTGGCGCCGCCGCTGCTGCTGTTCGTCGCTTCGCACCTGCTCCGCAAGACGATTCTCACCGATCGCTACGTGCTGCACATCGTCGCCGCGCAAGCGCTGATCGTCGCGGCGCTGTTTCGCGGGTTCCCGCCCATCCCGGCGACGCTGACGCTGCTCGCCTGCTTTCTGGCTTATCCCGTGCTCTACGGCGTCTACTCGTCGCGGCAGGCCGACGGACTCCTCAGCTGGCGGCAGCCGCTGCACGCGGTCCGCGCGCTGGACCCGACGGGGGCGGCGCCCGTGTTCGTGCAGTCCGGACATCCGCCGACGAACGCGATCGACTGGCAACGCGGCATCGAACAGCGGACCTTCTTCTACGCGCACCTCGCGGCGTATCCGCTCCCGAATCGGACGTACCCGCTTCCCTACAGGATCGATGACAACGTCAGAAACTACGTTCGCCACCTTGCTGATACGGAGCTGACCAAATCTCAGGTCATCTTCATCGCCGGCCTGGCGCACCATCCGACCATCGAATGGGTCCGGACGTTCTTCGAGCAACGGGGCTACACCGCCAGCTACGCCGTGCAGAAGGCGCTCTGGCTACTGGTACTGCGGAAGACCGCTGCGGCCGAACAGCCGCGCTGAATTTCGCTGCGCCGCGAGCTCCGCGGATCCTGACCGCCGCCTGACGCGACTCGCCGAACGGATATTCGCGCCTAGGGCGTGCCGCCGTCGCCGGTCATGCAGCTGCCGCCGGCCATCGGGCAGTTGTACTCGCCGCCCTGGCACGTGCACGTCCGCGTGCCCTGCATCCCGCCAGCCGTGCACGCCTGCGTGCAGGTCGTGTTGCCCGTGCACGAATTGCCGTCCGCGCACGCGGCTGCGCCGCCACCGCCACCACCGCCGGCACCGCCGCCGCCGCCGGTCATGCAGCTGCCGCCGGCCATCGGGCAGTTGTACTCGCCGCCCTGGCACGTGCACGTCCGCGTGCCCTGCATCCCGCCAGCCGTGCACGTCTGCGTGCAGGTCGTGTTGCCCGTACACGAATTGCCGTCCGCGCACGCGGCTGCGCCGCCACCGCCACCACCACCGGCACCGCCGCCGCCGCCGGTCATGCAGCTGCCGCCGGCCATCGGGCAGTTGTACTCGCCGCCCTGGCACGTGCACGTCCGCGTGCCCTGCATCCCGCCAGCCGTGCACGTCTGCGTACAGGTCGTGTTGCCCGTACACGAATTGCCGTCCGCGCACGCGGCTGCGCCGCCACCGCCACCCGCGCCGCCACGGCCAGCGGCGCCACCGGCACCGCCACGGCCACCCGCGCCACCGCCGGCACCAGCGCTGCCGCCGGTCATGCAGCTGCCGCCGGCCATCGGGCAGTTGTACTCGCCGCCCTGGCACGTGCACGTCCGCGTGCCCTGCATCCCGCCAGCCGTGCACGTCTGCGTACAGGTCGTGTTGCCCGTACACGAATTGCCGTCCGCGCACGCGGCTGCGCCGCCCGAGCCGCCAGCCCCACCGCGACCTGCGGCGCCCGTCGTGCCGCCACGGCCCGCGTTGCCCGTCGTGCCCGCGTTACCCGTCGTGCCGCCACGGCCCGCGTTGCCCGTCGTGCCCGCGTTACCCGTCGTGCCCGCGTTACCCGTCGTGCCGCCACGGCCCGCGTTGCCCGTCGTGCCCGCGTTACCCGTCGTGCCGGCGTTGCCCGTGGTGCCACCGCGGCCCGCGGTGCCGGTGCTGCCTCCGGTTCCTGTCTCGCTGTCGCTGCCGCCGCAGCCCGGTGCAACGACGATTGCGAGTGAAGCGCTGAGCGCGAACCACAAACGAGTCTTCGAGGAGCGTGTCATGGGGTGTCCCTTGGGCAAGTCACTCCGCGCCGAAGACGCGGTCTGCGACAATTGTTCATTGGCCGCAAACCCGCGCTTCGAGCGGGAACGGCTGATTGCGGAGTAGGTGCGGGGACACCCTCGTCTTCATCGAGAAATCATGCCGACCACCCGCAAGGTGTTGTCAGCGAGGTGATTGACGCTGGTCCACCCGAATCACCATCGCAGGACGCGTCCCGGCGTCATCGAACACACGGGACGTGGACCGCCGTGTGTGACCGCAACCGGCCATTCCTTCGCCCCTAATCGCTTCAAGGCCGCTACATGGGTCCGTGAAATTCTTTGGTTCGACTAAGGACGGCCGCCGCCGTTATCGTTCCTGCGTGTGGCTTCGCAACGCTGGCCTGGCGGTGATCGCGTTACTCCCCTGTCTGTCATGCGGCTCTGGCGCAACATCGTCCCCCGACGCAATGGTCGCCGAAAAGAGGTGTGGGGACGGCCCGGACGTGTATTTCTCCGTCCACAGCGTCGAGCAGCTGGCTGACTACTCGGACTGCACCGTCCTGGTGGGGCGGTTCCAGGAGGACTCGGTCACGGAGCTCGAGGACTTCGCGGCGCTGGGCAACGTCACCAGAATCGAAGGCTTTCTCAACGTCTTCCGGAGCCCCGGGTTCTTGACGCTGCATGGCCTGGAGAACCTGGAGGTGGTCCAGGGCGACGTCTTCATCCATCTCAACCCGAACCTCATGAGCATCGCGGCGCTCGGCAAGCTGCGCACCGTGACTGGCAACCTCATGATCGCCAACAACGATCGATTGCCGCAGGCCGAAGTCGAGGCAGTCGCCGCAGGCATCACCGTGGGCGGCACGAAGACCTTGATGCCATCGTCGGCACCGTAGGCTTTCGGCCGACGACCCGGCAGGGACGGAAGGCCCCTGCCGGGTGGTCGCCGTCGACGCTCTATCGGATCTGCCCGCAGCAACCACCGCTGCAGAACGTGAAGTTGATCGGGCAGTCCGCGACCGTGGAGCAAGCGGGCCGCACACCGCAATTGGTGCCAGGCGGCGGGGGTGGCGGTGGTGTCTGCACGCGGCAGACCCCTGAGACGCAGGTCGAATCGAGATCGCAGCAGACGTTGCCGCAGCGCTCGTTGAACGTCCCGCAGCACAGGCTGATCGATGGGTCCTTGCAGGCGTTGCCGTTGCCGCAGCAGGTGTTGCCACAGCGCGTGTCGCCCGGGCTGCAGACGGCCTTCGTCTCCGGGCCGGGACCGAGCACGCGCCAGACGAAGTTCGGATCTTGCGGCGGCGTGGTCGACGACGATGCGACGAGCGTGGCTCCGAGCGTCACGATGCCGTTCTTGATGTTCTTGCCCGATATCAGGAACAGGCGCTTGTTGCCATTCGCGACGCTGAAGGCCACGGGGTCATTGACACCGACGGCGCCGCTGGTCCGGAACCCGCTGACGTCCCAGGAGAAGGGCGTGCTGGAGTAGCCCACGTTGACGGAGACCTGTCCGTTCTTGACGTTGGTGCTCGTGTTGGCGAACAGGTAGTTGCCCTTGTCGCTCCGGATCGTCACCTTGTGGCCGTACTGCACGTCTTGCCCGCTGCGTCCCACGTTCGTGAACGTGTGCCGCGTGGTCATCGAGGTGGTGAAGCCGTTGCCCAAGAAGTTGCCGTGTCCCGAGCGCAGCCAGTACGTACGCCCGTCAGAGAGGAGGTATTCGTTTCCCCCGTAGAAGCGCTGGACCGCGTCGATGTCGCCCGCCGACAGCCCGACCCCGCGCGGCTGGCAGTAGTTCATGGTGCTGTCGGGATCGTAAGGGAAGTACGACGATCCGACGGTGTCCGTCTCGAACTCCCAGAACAAGAACTTGTCCTTCTGACGAGCGGAGCAGGTTGAATCGGGGTGAACTTGCTCGTGCGTGAAGCCGATCTTGTGCCCGAGCTCGTGGAGAATGATGTCTTTCATCCGGGCGTAGTCGTTGATGAAGTCGCGGTTGACGTGGATGGGCTCGCTGTTCTGTCCGATGTCCGTGCTGCCCCCCGCGTCCATGTTGTCCATGCGCACCTGAATGCCCGCGCCGCACTTGCCGCTCGGCGTGAGCCGCAAGCGACCGTCAGTGGCCGCTTCCCATTGCTTTGCGGCGTCGACGGCGGCGCGCCGGAAGTCGGCGTAGATCGCGTCCGTCGCGAACCCGCCTGGAAAACAGAACGCAATCGCCGTGAAGTTGATGGTGGGGTGCCCTGGCTGCCACAGCGAGCGCGTCTGAGCCGACAGCGCGCTCTCCTCCATGGCGTCAGCGTCGGCAGGCTCCTCCACCAGATCACAGGCCGTGACGGTGACTGCACCGAGCACACAAAGTCCAAATCCTACCTTCGATGTTCGCATTGCACTTCCTCCTGGCATGGGGAGTGCGGTCAACCCGGCGTGGTGGGGAACGTTTTTGCTTCGAGCACCACCGCGCCTCCTGTTGCGCGTTAAGCTCGAGGTGCGCGATGCCGACGATGAAGCAGCTGTTGTTCGTTCAAGGCGGTGGCAGCGGCACCCATGACGCCTGGGACAACAAGCTCGTGGCGAGCCTCGAGCAGGCGCTCGGTGCCGACTACGCGATCCGGTACCCACGCATGCCCGACGAGGGCGATCCCGACCCGGCGGCCTGGAAGAAGACGATCGCCCGGGAGATCCACGAGCTGAACGACGGGATGTTTCTGGTTGGCCATTCCGTGGGTGCGGCAATCGTCCTGGATTACCTTGCGGGCGCCGCGATGGAGCGCCGGCGGGTTGCGGGCGTCTTCCTGATCGCCGCGCCTTTCATCGGTGACGGCGGCTGGCCGAGCGATGATCTGCGGCCAACGAGACAGGTGGCGCTGGCGCTTCACGGCAGCGCGCCGCTGTATTTTTATCAGGGCGGCGCCGACGACACCGTGCCCTTGTCTCACATCGAGCTGTTCGCGACGGCATTTCCCGCCGCGACCATCCGCCGCCTGGACGGTCGCAACCATCAACTCAACGACGACCTCTCGGAGGTCGCGCACGACATCGCGCTATTGGAATGACCTCGAGCGGGCGCTCGCCGCCGGCGGCGTAAACATGCGGCCGCAGAACCTGCCTGGACCCCGATCCGCTGCCGCGGCTACACTGCCGCCACGGTGCAGGGGCGACAAGAAGCCAAGGCGGTGAGCGCGTCTCCCAATCCTGCCCTCAGCTGCGACCTCGTGCTCAAGGGCGGCGTCACGAGCGGCATCGTCTATCCGAAAGCGATCTGCGAGCTGGCGGGGAAGTATCGGTTCCGCCACATCGGCGGCACGTCGGCGGGAGCGATCGCAGCCGCCGCCACGGCCGCCGCCGAAATGGGACGGCAGCGTGGCAGTCTGGCGGGATTCGCCGAGCTGGAGCTGTTGCCCGAAAGCCTGGGCACGGGCATGAAGGACGGGCGCGGGTCACGGCTGTTGTCGCTGTTCCAACCGCAGCCAGCGACGAGGCCGCTCTACAACGTCATCCTCGCGGCGATGGGACGCGGCGGCAAGCTGCGCGCGGTCGGCACGGCGCTGGCGGAATATCGACACGCGTCCGTCGGTGCGCTGGTGCTGTCGGTTCTCGGCGCGGGGGCGCTCGCGTGGGTCGTCGCCGAGGAAGGTGGGACGCGCGCGGCGCTGATCGCGCTCATCCCCATGCTGGTTCTCACACTGATCGCCGTCGCAGCGGCCGTCGTCTGGGCGTTGCTGGCCGACCTCGGGAGCGCCGTGCCCGACAATTATTACGGTCTGTGCAACGGCTCCACGCCGGCCGAGGCCCGCCCCGATTCGCCGGCGCTCACCCAGTGGCTGTCAGAGCTGATCAATCGCATGGCGGGTCAGCCCGCCGCCGCGCCGCTCACGTTCGGCGACCTCTGGGGCGCCGGCGGCCGCGACAAACCCGACATCGATCTGCAGATGATGACGACCAGCCTGACGCACGGTCGCCCGTACCGACTCCCGTTCCGCGACACGGAAGAGAACCTGTGGTCGTTCAAGCTGTCCGAATTCGAGGCACTGTTCCCGGCCTCTGTCGTCGAGTGGTTGAAGAAACACTCCCCCACGACCGAGGCCAGCGCCGCCGCCAACGGAGGCCTTTATCGGCTGCCGCCATCGAAGGACCTGCCCATCGTCCTGGCGGCTCGCATGAGCCTGAGCTTTCCTCTCCTGCTCAGCGCCATCCCCCTCTACGCGGTGGACTTCGGCCGACCCGACGGGCGCCGGCCGTACGAGCGGTGCTGGTTCTCGGACGGGGGCATCTGCAGCAATTTCCCGGTGCACCTGTTCGACTCGCCCTTGCCCCGGTGGCCCACCTTCAGCATCAACCTGCGCTCGTACCACCGCGACTATCCGGATCGTCACGTGCACAAGGTCGACAGCAACCGCGGCGGCCTGGACGAGTGGTGGTCCGACATCGACCAAGCTCCCGGGTCGAACGGACGGCTGTTGCGTTTCCTGAACTCCATCATCGACACGATGCAGAACTGGAACGACAACACGCAGCTCAAGGTACCTGGCTACCGGGACCGCGTCGTTCACGTCAGCCTGTCCCCCGAGGAGGGCGGCCTGAACCTGGATATGCCCGCCCCGCTCATCGGCAAGCTCGCCGACCGCGGGCGTGACGCGGCCAAGCGCCTGGCCGCCGACTTCGCGCCCGGCGCCCCCGTCGAGGTGTCGTGGGACAACCACCGCTGGGTCCGCTTCCGGACGACGATGGGCCTGCTCGCCGGCCAGCTCGAGAACATCCGCAACGCGCAGCGGTCGCCGGAGAACGGCGACCGCACCTACGAGCAACTGGTCGTGCGCGAAGACGGCGAGTCGCCCCGCAGCTACCTGCTCAGCCGCGACCAGCGGGTGCTGACACGCGACGCGCTGGCCAGGCTGATCGCGATGTTCGAGGACTGGGAGAACAAGAAGTACACCTTCCGCGACGACGACCGTCCCCATCCCATCCCCGAGCTCCGCGTCCGCCCCCGCGTCTGAAGCGGGGCGAGCAGCGCCAGCTCCTCGCCTTGGTCAACCGCCTCCGGTAGGCTGGGCCGAGGACATTGAAGAAGTTCTTGCTGCTGGTCGTCTTCGCCGCCGCGGGCCTCGCCGGCGTCCTCTACTGGCGGCAGTCCCTCCACGCGCCCAGCGCGCCGGTCGCCGCTGCCACCGGCGAGCCCGCCAAGGAGGGCAAGAAGCGGCATCGGCGGAAGCGCGGCGCACGGCGCCTCGCGCGCAACGAGGTCGCCGTCGTCGCGTCGGCGCCGCCGGAGGAAGCGACTGTGGGCGAGGGCCCGCCCGCGGTCTTCGCCCCGCCGCCCGAAGACCGGGCCCCGGTTGCGCCGGGCGGCTCATCGACGACCGAGGCGGCGCCCGCGGACGTGTTCGGCACGACCTCGTCACCGGCGCGAGCGCCGGCCGCGAGCGGCGTGCAGCGTCAGCCCATCCACGAGCCCGAACCCATCAAGCTGCGCCCCGGCGACCTCAAGATCGTGCTGGCAGGGCGAGGATTTGTCGAAGGCCGAGAACATGCGCCTCGACTTCTCGAACGACGCCGTCGGGCGCGAGCTGTCGCAGGACGAGATCGACGCGCGCTTCCGCACCAAGGAGGACGCCGTGCTCGGCTTGCGTCACGCGCGCGCGGCCCGACGAGTACACCTTCATCCCGGGCCGCATCACCGTGAGGTTCCGCATCCAGCGCACGGGCGCCGTGAAGGGCGTGCAGGTCGAGGCGCCCGTCATCTTGCACAAGGGCGGGCTCACCGGCTGCATCAAGGGCGTCGTCGGCGGCCTGAAGTTCCCGGCGTCGAACATGAGCCAGGTGATCTCGTATCCGTTTTCGCTCCTGTAGCGACGTTACGGCGACGGGGGCGTGGACCTAGGGCCGGCCGAGGACGTGCGCCGCGCGCACCTGCTCGGGCAGCAGGCGATCCAGCCGGCCGTGGTACCACTCGTAGCCGAGGCCGATCACGAGCACGAGCAGCACCGCCCGTATCCACGGGAAGCCCTTCTCGGCGTACGGATCGTGGGCGTCGCGACGCGAGCCGGGCGGCAGCTTGGGGAGGTGGGTCAGCGTCGTGCCGAACGGGATGCTGATCTTCGCCCTGGCGTTCACCGCCCAGCCGTTGGCGTCGAGGATCGGCCCCAGGTTTCGTTTGCGCAGCTTCAGGATCGCCAGCACCACCGCCGGCAACGAGATCAGCAGCATGACGCCGACGATCGCGCCCGCCACCGCCAGCGGGCCCAGCTTGAACAGGCCCGTGCTGTAGCCGATCAGCGCCGTGACGAAGGTGCCGATGGCGCCGACGGCGACGCCCAGCGCGGCGACCGTGCCGACGTCGATCTTCTTGACCGCGGGCGGGCTGGCCGCGCCGACGTGGGCGGTCGTCGTGGCGCTCGTCGCCATGAACGAGTGGGCGTCCGCATCACCGGCGGCCGCGCGCTTGGCGACCTGCTCCTCCAGCAGACGGACGAACCTCTTGTACGGCGACCAGAACGCCTGCCGGATGCTGATCGGGTTCTCGATGATCTTCGTGATTGTCGCGTCCCAGTCTTGCCCGCGGCGGTCGTAGAAGATGCCGTTGCGGCCCACCATCAGGTTGTCGCTGTCACCCGCGGTGAACGCCGCGACGACCGTCATCTTCTCGTTCGTGCCCTTGCGAGCGCAGTCGACATACGCGAGGTAAGCCCCCGCCAGGCCCGCCAGCGCCGCGTGCTCGGCCCGCGTCCTCGACCTGCAGACACAGCCGGCACGATCGCTGATCGAGATACAGCGTGCCGCACTGGAAGATCGACGCCTCGTCGCCGCCCGCGTAGAAGTCCTTGAAGTTGACGAAGTTCGTGCACAGCCGCGCGAGATCGCGGTGGTAGCGAACCAGCCGCTCGACGTTCTCGATGCTGGCGGCCTCCGCTTCCAGCTGCTTGTCACGCGCCACCAGCTCGGCCAGCGCGGCCTTGGCGCCCGAAGCCAGGATGTCGCGGATGCGTGCCAGGCCCAGCGCCTCCACCGTCTGTACGCCGGTTTGGCCGCCATCCACGCTTCGTAGGCGGCGAGCCTGACGCCCATCGCCGTCCACTCCGCCTCGGTGAGCTGTGCGCGCTGCCCGAGCAGCGGCTCGACGGCGGCCTGCCGCAGCGTCGCGATCGCCGCGGCGTGCGCCGGGTTGACCGGCCCGGTCAGCGGCAGCGCGCGATCTGCCGCGACCTGCGCCAGCGGAAACCCCGCCACCTCCGCGGCGGTGATGCTCAGGTCCTGCGCCGCGACCTCCAGGTACTCCTCTTCCTTGCGGTTCAGCGCGGCGGCGGCCCGGCTGTCGTAGGCCACCAGCCGGCAGCGCGCGAAGTAGTCGTCGACCTTGGCGCGGATGGCCTGCATCGCCGCGACGGCGGCGGTGGTGGCGACGCTCCCCAGCGGGAACACCTTGGTGGCGTCGGCATCGGCCTCGGCGTTCCACGCGACGTAGGCTTCGGCCTCCGCGAAGAACCGGTCGATCTTCTCCTGCGTCACGCCCGGCTTGCCGGAGCGGTCCACGTCGCTGCCGACGTACGACATGATGTCGCGGATGACCGCCTTCGTCGCCTCGTCGGTCGTCGACATCTCGGTGATGACGCCGTCGCCGTTGAACGCGCTGTCGGCGAAGATCCGGGTTGGGTCGGAGACATCGTCGATGGCGAGCGAGGTCGCCTCCGGCTTGCCGATGTTGACCAGGATCTGGCGGGCAGCGGACAGCAGGGTCTTGCCCTCGGGCAGGGCGTCGTTGAACGACGACAGCGGCAAGCTGGCAGCGCCCTTGAGGAGATCGTCGGGATTCTTCAGGTTGTCACCGGCGAACTTGACCGCGGCGATCAGCTCGCTGGCGCGCACGCGCCCGTCGTTGTCCGCGTCGATGAGGGCGAGCGTGCGGGGATCCAGCTCGAGACCGCTGGTGGGGCACGCCAGCGCGACCCACAGCTTTTGATCCAGCTCGCCGATGCGCAGCAGATCGCGCCCCGACTCGAGCTTTACCTGATCGAATCCGCCTGCACGAAAGAACGTCCAGCCTTCCGACTTCATCGGGCGCTTATAACCCACCTGCTCGCAGCTCGCAGCCTCGGAGGCTGCTGCGCGGCGGCTCACATCGTCAGGTCGATGCGCAGGATCGACATCGGCGCGATCGTGACGTTGACGGTCTTGCCGCTCACGTCCAGGGGCGGCAGCTCGCCGATGGCCTTGGGGTTGGCCGCGCTGTACTCGTAGCGCGCCGCCTTCTGGGCGGGGACCGCCGCCCCCAGCTCCACCGCCAGCCTGGCGGCCACCTTGGCGCGCTTGTTGGTGATGATCAGCGAGGCGACCTTGCGGCTCGGGTCCTTGTAGACGTAGACCCCGACGCTGTCGGCGTCGCTGACGTCGCCGGCGATGAAATGGTCGCCGACGGCAGTCCGCTTGCCATCCGGGTTCCGGAACATCTTGAACGCGAAGTAGACCGGGCTGTGCTTGCGCGGGTCGGCCCAGTACAGGCCGTAGGCGAGCTGCGTGCGCGCAAACGCCGCCAGCGTCTCGACCTGCGCCACGGCGCCGGAGATCTCGAGACCGCCTTCCGGGCCGGCGTGGTCGTACTCGCCGATGGCGAGCGGCACGTCCCAGCCCGCCTCCTTCATCCACCGCCGCATCAGCGGCACGTACGCGATGTTGCCGTTGGCCCAGGCCTCCTTGCCCATCCACGTCTCGGGGTCGCGATAGGACTCGTCCCAGAACTTGCGGACGTCACGAACGCGGAACTCCTGAAGCTGCGGCGTCGGGTGGGCGAAGTTCGGCTGGTTGCCGTAGTCGAGCTGGGGCGTCATCGGGTAGCCGTGGAAGACGAAGATGTCGATCAGGTTGCGGCCGGTCTTCGCCTTGTACGCCGCGCAGCGCTTCATGAAGTCCCTGGCGAACGGCCCGTACTTCTTGAAGTCCGGGAACGTCTCCGACTTGTCCCATCCCAGGCCGCGCGCCTCGGAGTAGTCCTGATCGCCCGACGAGAAGGAGTAGGCGGTCCAGCCCCACAGCCCCGGCGCCGCGATCTTCACCGACGGATCCGCTGCCCGAATGAGCTCGGCGTATTTCTTCGTGCGCTCCCAGAAGTCGTCGGCGGTGAAGCCCTTGCACCACATGTCCCGGTGCGTTTGCCGGTACAGCATCGGTTCGTTGTCGATCGACACGATGTCGACGCCGCCCTGATCGGCGCGGCCGAAGCCCGCATCCTTGATGCAATATTTCACCAGGTCGACGTTGTACTCGGCGCCGACGTGTTTGCCGTTCTGCGTGGGCTTCTCGGCGGTGCAGCGGAGCTCGATCGGATCGCCCTTCGCGTTCTTCTTCTTCGACTTGCCGTTGCACGCGTCGGGGCGGTCGGGCGCGAACTCGTCGCACTCCGGGTACATCGACTTCGGGAAGCCGCTCGACGTGCCGTCCTTGGCGACCCACTCCGACGGCAGCGTGAAGAAGTCCTTCATGCCGTACTTCTTGTTCTCGCGGTGCATGACCACCCACCAGTTCTCCTGTGGGTGCGGCGTCTCCAGCGCCTTGCGGTTCTCGAAGAACCAGTCGGCCCCTGCCGACACGAAGCCGGTTCGCCAGTCGTAGACGCTGGACAGGTTGCCGCCCATGCGCCGCACGGCGACGCCCATCTCGTGCAGCGTCTCCGCGTCGCCGTGGCTGACGCCGTAGATGTACGGACTGACGGCGACGCCCGCGGCGCCGAGGTCCACCTTCGCGGTGACGGCGGCGATGTCGCTGCCGAGCGGCGCGGGATTGCGCTTCTCCGGCAGGCTGATCAACGAAACGATCGGACGGTTGTCGAAGCCGATGTTGTCGACGGACACCGTGAACGCGTGCTCGGCCATCGAGTACTCGCCGAGGCGGAACTCCCACGCCTTCGTGACGTCGAAGTTCTTGCCCTTGCCCTTGAGGAGATCGCCGAGCGGGACGACGACCTCGTGCCATTCACCGTCGGCGAGGCTGTCGACGTACGAGATCAGCGGCACGGTCTCGGACTCGACGTTGACCTTGTTCGAGCTGCCGAGCCCCACCTTGAGGTCCTTGAGATCGGGCGCGCTCTTCGGATCGTCGGGCTTGACGCGGATCCAGAACGTCAGGTTCTGGTACTTCGTCGTGTCGGTGCCGGCGTCTTCAGGCCAGAAGCCGAACCAGTTCCAGCCGAAGCCTTTCCAGTCCTTGCCCTTGGTGTGCCACTCGAGCCCGTTCGATCCCTTGGTCCCTGCGGCGGGCACGACCTTCACGGTGCTCTGACACGCACCCTTGAGGTTGCAGTTCGCCCATTCCTTGGCGGCGCCGCCGTACTCGTCACCGTCCCAGACCACCACGGCCGCCGTCTTGCGCTCGGCGGTGCCGGGCTTGCCGCCCGCTGCGTCACCGGGGGGAAGGCGGATGCAACCGGAGGAAGCGACGAGCGTGGCGACGATGAGTGAAAGTCCAGTTGGACCGTTCGACATGGCCGTCCTTTCGGCGCGCAGAAATACACGAACGCCGCTGACAATGCATCACTTTCGGGACGGTTCTCGTCGCGAATCACGGCCCGCAAACAATCGTGCAGGCGCGTGTCGATTGTTCCGCAGATCCCGCAAGCATCTGCCCTTTCCATTGTCGGCCCGTTTAACGTGCGTCGAAAACATTGGAATCCGGCAAGGCCCCGCGCCGCGCGTTGGGGCTGGTGGACGCTCGCGTCGGCGGCGGCTCTGCTCGCGACGTCTGCGCTCGTCGCGGGCTGCGCCGGAAAGCAGCGCGGTGCCTCGCCCGAAAACATCGGCAAGGCCAAGAGCGCGGCGCCCAGCGGCGCCGCTCTGTTCCAGGCCCATTGCGCCATCTGTCACGGCGACCGCGGCCAGAGCATGGGACGCGCGCCGCGCCTCATGGGCCCGGGCGCGCTGCCCGAGCTTCCCGCGGAACAGAACATCAACGCTGATCCGGCGGCCGGCGATCCCGAGCTGCTGAGGCTCCGCGCGCGGACGCGGCCGGCGGGCGCTCCCTGGCGCGATCCGTTCCGCACCGCCGAGGATGTCTTTCGCTTCGTGAGCACCAGCATGCCCCTGCCCGCGGAGAAGGCAGGCTCGCTGCGCCCCGAGGAGTACTGGGCCATCGTCAACTTCATCCTCGTCGCGCACGGCGTGGCCGTCCCGCCCGACGGCATCACCGAACACAACGCCAGCGCGGTGAAGCTGCATTGAGCCGCGGCAGGAGCAAGACGAGCTGGATCGGGCCGTTGCTGTTCGCGCTCGTTCCGGCCGTCGCCCGAGGAGCCGAAACGGTCTCCACGCCGGCGGACCTGCAACCCGCGCCCGTCAGCCTGCCGGGCTCGCCGGGCCGGCCGGGGCTGGGCCTGTCGCCGGAGGCGCCTCCCACGCCCCCGGCGCCCGGAGGCCGCGCGCCCGCGTTCGGAACCGCGGGTGATCCCGACGCGTGGGCGTTCAGCATCACGGGGCGCATCTCGGGCATCTGGCAGGTCGGGCTCGGGCGTACGCCCGCGTTTCCTGCATCCGCCGACCAACCCTCCGGCATCCCGTTTCACTCACCGCCACGGATCGTGGGGCGGTCGCCGTTCTGGGCGGGTCCGGGCGGCACCATCAACTTCCAGTACGGAAACCAGACGCTCATGGCGTTCGTCTCCCTCGAGGCGGGCTTCGCGAGCGCCGAGTGGCGCGGCTACTACGCCGGTCAGTACGGTCCCCGCATCCGGACCGCCTACGTGGCCGTCAATCCGGCGCCGTTCGGCGACCTGCGCCTGCGGATTCAGGTCGGCGCGTTCCCGGCGAACTACGGCGCGCCGGGCCCGTGGGGGTGGGGTCTGTTCGGTCCCGTCCTCGCGATCCACGGCTACGGCGGCACCGCCGTGGCCAACTACGAGCTGGCGCCGAACCTGAACCTGTACCTCGAGGGCGGGCTGGCCGGCGTCCCCGCCGTCGACGAGGGCTACGCACGCGGCACGTTCACCGACTGGCCGGAGGTCGGCATCTCGACGATCGTCAGCCACGCGCACGCCGGCCTGAGCTGGAAGAACAAGTACTTCGCGAAGCTGCACCTCGCGCGCGCGGCCGGCCGCAACCTGCGCCGCTTCCTCGACGACGATCCCGCCACACCCCAGGTCGAGGTCGGGCGCGACGGTCGCATCGACGTCGTCGCGCTGGAGACGCGCGTCGTCGCCGATCCCTACGGTCAGCTCGGCATCACGCCCGTCTACTGGCACTTCAAGGACGCGGCGTACGTACACGACGGCATCTGGTGGGGCCTCGACTGGACGGCGGGTGGGCGTGAAATGACGAACAAGTTCCTCGGCACGCAGAGCGGCGGCAACGGGGACATCGCGGCTGTCAGCATGGAGTACGACTTCAGCCTGACGCGCATCCTGCGCTCGCCGGAGCCGTTCGACGGCAACGGCCGGGACCTGCGCGTGGCGCTCGCGTTCCTGCCGTACTGGACGTTGAAGAGCGCCGACCCGGCCTACAACAACACCAGCGGCTACTACCTGGGCGCCAGCCTCGAGCACGTGTTGTCGTCGTGGCTCAGCACCGTCTATTACGTCTTCGGCGAGAGTCGCGCCGCCGCGACGACGGACACCGGTGGCCGCGTGCTGACCGGCCGATGGGCCTCCTTCAGCGGGACAGTCGGGTTGTCCTTTCACTCCGACTGGCAGTCGCAGGACCGCATCACGATCGCCTACAGCCGGTACTTCTACTCGGGCTTCACCGACAACAACCCGGTCCTCCCGCTGGATCGCAACGTGCTCACCATCGGCGGCAGCTTCGCCTTCTAGGGGATCGATCATGGCACTGAGACCTTCAGCTGAGCTCCTTCGATGGTCGTTGCTGCTGGCACTGGCCGCGCCCGCCGTGGCCCAGGCCGGGCCCGCTGACGAGGACGGAACCGAGGAGCGGCGCGTTCCGCGCCTGGGGCTCGATATCGCCGAGCCCGCGGTTCGCAGCGCGCCGCCGGCGACGGCGTTCGGCGTGGCGACGTCGTCATCGAAGGATTCCGTCTTCGATTTTCACGGCTACATGCTGCTGCCGCTGAACGTCGGCCTCCTCAACCGGGCGAATCCTCCCCCCGGCCAGGACGGGACCGTGTTTCACACGCCTCCCCTCGTGCCCCAGAGCTACCGCCGATTTCAATACACGGCGGTTCTGCCGACGCCGTGGATCCAGCTCAACCTCGACTACGGCAACTCGCGGGTGGCGGGCACCATCATCCTCGCCGCCACGGCCGCCACCGAGGCCGAGGCCTTCTACGATCCGGTTCGCCAGCTCGGCGTCAGCAACGCGTACGTGACGCTGAACCTCAGCGACAAGGTCGGCACGCCTTTTCAGCTTCGCGGCGGCGCCATGCAGCTCCGTTACGGGGCGATGGGCGCGTTCGACGCCGGTCGTTACGCGACGCCCCTCATCGCACGCATCAACGCCATCGGACAGACGGCGACGGCGAGCTTCACGAAAGGCGTCGCGACCTTCATCGTCGAGGAGGGCGTCGGCGGCCAGATCGCCCGCCCACCAACCGGCTTTCCGTCAGCCGGCTGGAACGACTTCGCCGATCCGAACGTCGGCTCGAGCTACGTCGCGCACCTGCACGGCGGCGTCAACCTGGCCGGCCGCGTTCAGTTCGGGTTGCACTACGTCGCCGCCTGGAGCCGCGACGACCTGAACGTCGCCGGCGTGCTGGCCAAAGGCAGCATCGACGTGCTCGGGGCCGACGTGCGGCTGACGTGGGGCCGGCTCGGGCACTTCTACCTGGGCGCGGCGCGCACGTGGGCGAACAACGCGGGCGTCGTCGCGGGCGTCGTCGAGATCCTGAACGCGCGGGGCGGTCCCGGGCTGGTGGCCGAATATCTCGGGCCCCAGAGCGGCGGCAACGGCGGCCTCACGACGGTCGGCCTGCAATACGACTTCAGCGTCGCGCGCGCGATGTTCGGCGACCGCTTTCGCGGCCGGAACCCCGATGTCCTGCTCAGCCTGTTCGGCATCGGCACCAAGGTGTCCAGCGACGACCCGACCGCCGATGGCGTTCTCAAGCTGAAGTTCGGCGCGCAGGCGACGTACTTGATGAAGTCGTGGTTCGGCGCGTCGGGCCGCTTCGATCACGTTCGTCCGGACAACGACTTCAACCGGCGCGCGTTCACGCATCTACACGGCGAACCTGCTGTTTCACACGAACTGGCTGAGCCGAGACCAGTTCTCTCTCCAGTACAGCCACTTCGTTTACGGACGCGAGGTCTACGTCGCGACCGGCTATCCGCCCGTCGACAATCCGGGACTGACCCCTGACAACGACGTGTTCTCGCTGTCGGTCACGTTCTGGTGGTGATGGTGATGACTCGTCGGGCGTATGTCTTCTGGTTCGGAGCGCTGGCCGTCGCGTCGTGCGCGACGAAGGCCCGCCCGGCCGTGACCGCCGACTTCTGCGCGGCCGCCGACGCCTACGAGTTCCGCAACATCTCCGACTTCTCGAGTGGGCAAGCGGGCTGGTATCTGTACGCCGACAACACGCCGGGCGGCGTCCCCGATCCCGTCCGTGACCTCGAACGTCGAGATCACCCAGGTCGCCCCGCCGGGCCGTTGTGGCGACACGGGCATGGTCGAGCTCGCTCGCCTACGGCCACAACTACTACGGCGCCGGCTTCGGCGACTACGCCCACAACGCCGACACCAACCGCGCCAACGGCGCGGGCTACGAAGGCATCTCCTTCTGGGCCCGCAGCCCCGGCAACACCGACAAGACGTTCCTGATCTACTTCGACGACGGGCGGACGCTCGTCATGCCACCGCCACCACCCGACGCCGGCGTGCTGCCCGCGGCCACACCGCTGGACCAGGATCGCGACGGCGACGGCTTCGTCGGGCCGGGCGACATCGCGCGCGGGACCCGGTGCCGCCTCCCCCGACGACGAAGAACTCGTCGCCCGCCTGTTACTACGGCGGCACCCTGCCCCCCGGCACCGTGCCGCGCGTACCCGAGCCCGACGAGTGCGGCAACCAGTTCCACACGCACGTCACGGTCACCGAGGACTGGCAGCTTTACCTGCTCCCCTGGGACGCGCTGGCGCAGTGGCCGTGTCCGAACCGCCTCGCGGGCGGCATCGATCCGGCGGACATCGCGAAGGTCGAGATCAAGTTCGTCCAGGGATCGACCTACGACTTGTGGTTGGACAACGTCGCGTTTTACCGAACGCGCATGGACGGTGGCAGCAGTGACTAGCCGCTCTCGCGCGAAGCGCGAGTCTGCGGCTACTTGTGCAACTCCTAGGAGGCGATCATGAACGTCAATTGTGGATACCTTTCGAGTGGCCGTTGTGGCCGCGGCGCTCGGCGTTGGTGGGGCGACAGCCTGCACCACCGATGACGAACGATCCGGGCGCGACTGGCAACGGTGGCGCGGGCGCCGGCACGACAGGGACGGGCGGTAGCCGGCCTGACCGGCGGCGGCGGAGCGGGCGGCGACGGGACCGACAGGAACAATATGCGCGGCGTCCTACACGGTCCCCGCGGCCAGCCCGGGCGTCGCCGACTTCGACGCGTGGGACGGTGTCTCGGACATCAGCACGTGGTCCGCCCCGCTGGGTGGCGACACGGCCGCCGGGGTGTATGTCGGTCCGTTCACCTACGGTGATCGGGCGAACGGCTTTCCCGAGACGTCCGGCATGGTCGCCGGCCAGGGCTCGACGTACGCGTTGCGGATCGCCGACACGCTGGCGGCGAACTACGGCGGCGGCCTGGGGACCTGGCTCAGCGGCTGCCTCAACGCCACCGCCTTCAGCGGCGTCACGTTCTGGGTACGGGGGATGAGCCCCAAGGGCACGGCGACCCTGACCCTGCAGATGCAGGACACGCTCCCGTCAACGCGGGCCAAGCCCGCCGATCCCATCGGCACCTGCGCCGGCACCGCCACGACGTGCGTGCACCCGACCTTCATCGTCCCGCTGACGACCACGTGGACGAAGATTTCGGTGCCGTGGGCCAGCTTCGTCGCAGGCAACGCGGCGGGAACCGCGGTCAGGCCGGACGGCAGGAACATCAGCCAGCTGCAGGTCGCGATCGACCTGAACTGGATGCCCGATGCCAGCGGCGTCTACGCGCCGGTCCCCGCCCCGTACGAGCTGGCGGTCGACACGCTGGCGTTCTACTAGCTTGCGGGCACGTTGCGCGTTCGTCGCGGCGGCGCTGGCGTTCCTGCCGGCGACGCCGGGCGCCGAGGCGGAGCCGGCCGCGGCCGCCGCCGCTGCGCCGGTCTACAAGTACGCCGCGCTGGCGCAGACGCCGCCGATGGGCTGGAACAGCTGGAACACCTTCGGCTGCAACATCAGCGAGGCGCTGATCCGGGAGACGGCGGACGCCATGGTCAAGTCCGGCATGCGCGACGCCGGCTACATCTACGTCAACATCGACGATTGCTGGCACGGTGAACGCGACGCGAACGGCGTCATCCAGGCGAACGGCGCGCGCTTCCCGTCTGGGATGAAGGCGCTCGCCGACTACGTGCACGCCAAGGGGCTGCGCCTCGGCATCTATTCCGACGCCGGCGACAAGACCTGCGGCGGCCATCCCGGCAGCCAGGGCCACGAGTACCAGGACGCGCTGCAATACAGCCGCTGGGGCGTCGACTACCTCAAGTACGACTGGTGCAACACCGAAGATCGGCAGCCCGCGGAGGCGTACCGCACGATGGCCAAGGCGATCATGGCGGCCGGGCGACCGATGGTGTTCAGCATCTGCGAGTGGGGCACGAACAAGCCCTGGTCGTGGGGCAGCGCCGCTCGGGCACCTGTGGCGCACGACGGGCGACATCACGAACTGCTGGGACTGCACCGTCGGCCACGGGTCGTGGACGTCGAGCGGCGTCATGCAGATCCTCGACAAGCAGGACGACCTGCGCAAGCACGGCGGCCCCGGCCACTGGAACGATCCGGACATGATGGAGGTCGGCAACATGCCGGCCGTCAGCGAGGACCGCGCGCACTTCGCCATGTGGGCGATGCTCGCCGCCCCGCTCATCGCGGGGAACGACGTCCGCAAGATGAGCGACGCGACGCGGGCGATCCTGACGAACAAGGACGTCATCGCCGTCGATCAGGATCCCCTCGGCTTCTCGGGGTTCGCCCACCGCAAGGAGGCCGGCGTCGAGATCTGGATCAAGCCGCTCGCGGGCGACGCGTGGGCGCTTGCCCTGCTCAACCGCAACCGAGACGCCCGGCCGATCACCATCGACTGGAAGAAGGAGCGGTTCGAGGACGCGCTGAATCACCGCGACACCGTGTTCGCGAAGACGACGTACGTCCTGCGCAACCTGTTCGCGCACGCCGCCGCCGGCACGACCGCCGTCCCGCTGAAGGTCACGGTCGCGGGCCACGACGTGGCGATGTTCCGACTCGACAAACGTCCGTGAGCCCGCGGCCGCGCCGCGCGCCGCCAGCGACCCGCTGTCACGATTCGTCACATCCCGCGGGGGTGCTCCGTGGGTGCAACATCCGCCGAAATCAAGTCGGGCGCGGTCGCGGCGCGGCCGCCGGGTGTTCTTCCACCCGCAACGGCCCGCCCGCGCGCCGCCAGCCGACACGCGCCATCCAGGTCTCTGGTGAGGCCGTGGCCGGCCCGCCGTCAGTGGCCACCGGAGCGTGATGCCAACCGGTAAAGTGCGGACCGGAGCTGCGCGGATCGACGCACGCGGGAGCACGGAGGTGTTTTCTGAAGTTGAGCAGCACGTAAACCATGCTCACCCGCATCTGCCGCGGTGTCGTCAGCGGTCGGGCGTGATAGCGGTCGCCGACGACCTTGCCTCTGCGGCCGAGCGCGCGGTTGACCGCGAGCGCCAACCGGATGGCGAGCCCGTGCACGCCGCCGCGCGCGCGGCGCGCCTCATCCCCCTCGACGATGAAGTGCCCGTGGTCCTGCTGGATCGAAAAGTGGATCACCCGAAAGCGATCGACCGACGCCCGCGCGATGGCGCGCCGGAGCACGCCGAACACCCGCGCCGATCGAAGTGACGGCAGCCCGGGCGTTGCCCGGATCGTGATCTGCACCGGACAGCGGGGATCGATCTTCGGCCGGGTGACGTGCGGCATCGAAGGTCGCCCCCGCGGCTTTCGCCCTGCCCCCTTGCGAGCCCCGCCCCACGTCCTGGCCACCGCGAGCGGCAACCGCATCTGCCGACTTCGCCCCGACTTGATTGCGCGCATGTTCCGTTGTCGGCGCGCGCGGCGTTGGGTTGCTGCGCGACTGCGTGCACTTGATTCGGCGGATGTCCCTCACGAGGTGACATCAAACGAACGCGCGCGTGAGATGCGGAAGATGAACGAATCGTGAGAGCGACTCGCTAGCGCGAGTCGGGGTGCAACGTCTTGCGCGCGAGGGCGCGGAACATTCCCGATGGGTACAGCGACAGGTAGCGCGCGGCCAGGGCCTTCGCGTCGGCGTCGTGATGGGCCGCCGCCGCCTCGATGGCGATCGCCAGCGCCTCCTCGGCCATCGACCCGTCGGGGTGAGCGCGAAGGTAAGCATCGACCATCGCGCGGGCGCGGGCGGGATCGTGATCGCGTCGGAGAGCGGTCAGCGCCGCCAGCGCCAGCGCGGCGTCTTCCTCGGTGGTGTCGCGGCGGGCGGCCTTTGCCGCGTCCGGAGGCGGCGGCGACGCAGGTGCTGCTGCCTCGGCGATCGCCGGTGGCGCCGCGTCCTTCGCGGCGTTCGCGGCGGTGGTCGCGTTGCTTCGAGATGCCTTCGCGACGCCCGCCTGGGTGCGCCGCGACGCCGCAGCCGGCGCGCTACGCGCGGGAACGAGTTGCGGCGTGGGCGCCGCTTCGGGGGCAGCCGCCTCTGCTGGAGGTGGCGGCAACACGCTGACCGCGCCGGTCGTGGGCACGGCGGGCGCGCGCGACGACGCCGTCGTGCGCCCGGCCGGCGCTTCGCGCCCGGGCAGCCGATCGGCGAGCCAGCGCGGCCACTCCAGCAGGTGGGCGCTGACCGTGGCGGCGGCGCACACCAGCAAGCCCAGCGCCAGCGCGGGCTTCAGCAGCGATCGGACGGGACGGCGGCGCGCGCGACGACCGCCCGCCAGCGCGGCGTGCAACCGCTGTCTCCGTCCCGGCGGCGTCTGGTACGGCTTCGCCGTGCGCATGAACGCGACGACCAGCTCCTCGGGCGAGCCCGGCGCCGGCGCGGGTCCGTCGATCAGCCGCGGCGGGGGCAGCTCGCGATCGCGCGCGCCATCGTCACGGGCGCCGCCGCGGTCGTCGTCGTCGGCGCGGCTCACCCGTGCTCCTTGCGTTGCGCCTTCTGCGCCTTGGTCGCCAGCTCCAGCAGCTCCCTGCGGGCCTGGTGCAGCCGCGAGAAGACGGTCGCCACCGGGATGTTCTGAATCTGCGCGATGTCGTGCCCCGACAGTCCTTCGATCTCGAACAGCACCAGCGCGCAACGTCGATCGGGGTTCATCGTGTCGAGCAACCCGTAGAACGTCCGCAGCAGCTCCTGCTGCTCCATGCTGGCGAGCGCACCGGGAGCGCCGGAGGGCATCTGCTCCCACTTGACGTCTTCGCGTCGCGAAAAGATGTGCTTGAACCAGAAGCGCCGCCGGAAGTCGCGCACCTGTCGTCGCGTGATGCGATAGAGCCAGCCCGCGATGTTGTCACCCCTGAACGCCGGGGCTCGCCGGCTCGCGACAACGAAGACCTCCTGGACGATGTCGTCGCGGTCCGCCGTGGGGCCGCCGAGCGCGTGGACCCAGCGCGACACCTCATCGAGCCAGGTCTCGTAGATCGCGCGGAACTGCGCCTTGGACAGGCCGACCGCGCGGGGGGCGTTCGTCCAGGCCGGACTCTCCAACGGTTGGGGTGCCGTGAAGGCCGGTTCGAGCCTCGCGCTCAGGGTCTGCGCGCGGGGCGTCAATTTTTTCCAAGTGTGCTGCACCCGAGATCCCTTCGTGTATCGTGCGCGAGGTGCGCGGTCGAGTGGCATTTGCAGCGCATGTCGCGTCATTGGCCGCGGCGCTGACGACCGTCTCGGTTCGTGCGTCGGCGGCCGCCGACCCGGCGGAGGACACCGCGGTGGGTCAGTGTCCGCGCCCCGAGGCGGTGCGCGCGGCGCTGCAGCCCGTCGTGTCTGGCGAGGGCGCGCCCACCGCGACGGCGCCGGCGCCCGCGATCGACGTGGTCGATGTCGGCGACGCCTTTCGTGTGACCGTCAACGGGCGGCAGCGCGAATATCACGACGAGACGCGAGACTGTGCCCGGCGCGCGCGCATGGCGGCGGTGTTCGCGGCCATCGCGCTGGGATTGCCGCTGCCGGGAGAGCCCGCGCCCCGCGAACCTGCGCTCCGATCGCCGGCGCCGGCCGCGGAGCCGTGGACCGGGACGACGCAGGTTGCGATCGGCCCCGCGTTCGAGTCGAGCGTCGGCGCGAGCGCCGAGGTGGCGCTGGTGGGGGCGAGCGCGCGCGTCGCCGTCGGCGCGGGCCGCGTGAAGGCCGTCGGTGGCGTGGCGGTGCTCGCGCCGGGCGACGCGACCGTCGGCGCGTTGACCGTGAGCCACACCCACGTGCCGCTGGATGTCGGCGTTCGCCTGGTGGCGCTGGCCAACCGCTGGGAGCTGTCCGCGGACGCCGGCGTCGCGGGCGGATGGTTGCGCATGCATGCGAGCGGCGTGGAGGGAGCCGGCAGCGCGACGGTGCTCGAGTGGGGCGCCAGAGCCGGCGTCGTGCTCCGCTACCGCGCCTGGCAGCGGTTGGCCCCGTTCATCGGCGCCGCCGCGCAGCTGGTGGCATTTCCGTCGGACCTTTACGTGCTTCCACGCGGCGTCATCGGTCAAGCGCCGCGCGTCTGGTTGAGCGCCACCGCCGGCGCGAACATGGGCTTCTGATGGCGGGGCAAGCGGGGCAAGCCCGGTGCGCAGGAATCGCACTGGCCGCGCTGGTGGCCACCGCCTGCACCCCGCACGCGCAGCTCGCCTCGGATCTCCTGTGGGTCTCGACGTTCGAAGGCGGAGACTTCGACGAGTGGTCCGACCCGGGCGGCGGCGGCCACACGCCGCAGGGCGCGCCCACCGTTGTGGGGGCATCCACCGAGCAGGCGCATCGCGGGCGTTACGCGGCGAAGCTCACCATCGTGCCCACGACGCCCGACGTTCAGGCGCTCGCCAGCTTGATGCGCAAGAGCGGCTTGCCCGTGGAGGCGTACTACAGCGCCTGGTACTACGTGCCCAGCCGGGTCACGGTCGACAAGTTCTGGACGATCTTCAAGCTGCGCACGCGCTCAGTCGCGGACGACGCGGCGACGGAGGCGGAGCTCTACGACGCCAACATCCGTTCTCAGCCCGGGGGCGAGCTGACGTTCTCGATCTTCGATCATCGCATCGTGGGCCAGATCCCGCAGCAGACGACCGACCCGGTGGTGCCCGTGGGCCAGTGGTTCCACGTCGAAGCGTTCTACAGAAACGCGCAAGACAACACGGGCCGCGCGACGTTCTGGTTCAACGGCCAGCTGGTCGCCGACGTCAACGGCGTGGCCATGGGGCCCACGCCCTGGGTCGAGTGGGACGCCGTCAACATCGGCGCGAACCTGTCCCCCGTCCCCGTGACGATCTTCGTCGACGACGCGGCGATCAGCCGAAGCCGCGTCGGGCCCGACGGGATTTTGGAAGACTCGCCGTAATTAAGTCTATACTGTTTACTAAGTCGCCGCCTTCGGTGGTTCGTCGAGGTCGCATGCCGCACTTGTCGTTGTCCGGTCGATCGTTGCTGTGGCTCGCCACGCTGGCCGCGGCCGCGTGCTCACCCACGGGCAGCGATTCGCGTGATGCGACCGGCGTGGGCGGCGGCGCCGGCAGCGCCGGAACGACCGGGACGGCCGGTACCACGGCAAGCGGCGGCGCCGCCGCCGGGGCGGGGACGGGAGGCGGGGGCAACGCCGGGGGCGCGGGCACGACCGGAGCCGCGGCGACCGGTGGCGGCGCCGGGACCGGCGGCGCGAGCGCGGGGACCGGCGGCGCGAGCGCCGGCGCGGGCGGCGGCGCGAGCGGTGGGAGCGCGGGCGCATCCGCCGCTGGGCGCGGCGGCGGTGGTGGCACCGCCGGTGGGCAAGCAGGAAGCGCAGGCGGACGTGGCGGCAGCAGCGGCAGCGCCGGCGCGGCCGGTGGCGGCGGGGGACCTCACGCCGCGGACGCCGCGTTCTGCGCGGCGCAATTGACGGCAGCGGCGGCGCACTACCAGCGCTTTCGCGAGGCCTACCCGACCGCGACGCAGATCCCGCGCTCGGTCACGACGGCCGGCGCCGTGCGCCAGGTCGCCGTGAGCGACTGGACCAGCGGTTTCCCGGCCGGCAGCTACTGGCTGCTCTACGAGGCGACGGGCGACGCCGCGTGGCGCACGGCCGCCGAGGCGCGCACCGCGGCGCTGCAGGGTCAGGCCACGCGCACCGACACACACGACGTCGGCTTCGTCATCAACAACACCTTTGGCGCCGGCTACCGGCTGACGCAGAACACGGCCTACCGCGCGGTGATGACGACGGCGGCGCAGTCGCTGAGCTCACGCTTCAACGCCACCGTCGGCGCCACCCGATCGTGGGACTTCGGGTCGTGGACGTTCCCCGTCATCATCGACAACATGATGAACCTGGAGCTGCTGTACCGGGCGACCGCGCTCGGCGGCAGCGCCACGTTCCGGCAGAACGCGATCACCCACGCGCTCACGACCCGCACCAACCACTTTCGCGCCGACGGCAGCTCGTACCACGTCGTGGACTACAACCCGACGACGGGCGCCGTGATCCGCAAGCAGACCAACCAGGGCCTGGCCGACGCGTCAGCGTGGGCGCGCGGCCAGGCGTGGGGCCTCCACGGGTTCACGATGTGTTATCGCGAGACCCAGGACGCGCGCTTCCTGGACCAGGCGGTCAAGATCGCCGAGTTCTACACGGCCCACCCCGACATGCCCGCCGACGGCGTCCCCTACTTCGACTTCGACGCCCCCCGGCGCAACGATGTCCCCGATCACCGCGACGCGTCCGCGGGCGCGATCGCCGCCAGCGGCCTCATCGAGCTTTCGCGCCACGCCACGGGCGAGGCGTCCGAGCGCTACCTCGCGTTTGCGCTCAAGGCCGTGCGATCGCTGTCGGCCGGCGGCACCGGCGGCTACCGCGCCGCGCTGGGCGCCAACGGCCACTTCCTGCTCCAGCACAGCGTCGGCAACTACCCGATCAGCGACGAGATCGACGTCGGCATGAACTACGCCGACTACTACTACCTGGAGGCGCTGCTGCGCTGCTCGAAGCTCTAGCCGCCGCGGCTGGCGTCGGAAGTCGTGGCAGCGCCGCCACGCGCCGCACCGGGTTCCGCGCGCGCGGGGATGTCGTCGGCCGTCAGATGTAACGCCGTCCGCAACTTCTGCCGCTCGACGTCGTTGCAGCCCGCTCCCCGGTAACGCCGGATCAGATCGCGGAGCTCTCGCGGGAACAGCAGGCCGCGGAGCCAGCCCACGGCGCGATCATCACCGCGAAGCAGGACCTCACGAACGATGACGTAGCGATGGTTCAACTTCGCCCATCGCAGCTGCGCGGGGTCGTAGCTGTTCAGCAGCCGGCGCACCACCGCCGGCGCTTCGGCGGCGGTCTCGATCCGCGATTTCGGCGCCCAGCGCGCCGCCGCCGCCCGACGCGCGACGGCTTGCCGCTCCGCTGCTGACAGGGACAGCGCGCGCGCCGCGCCCGCCTGTTTGGCGATCTCGCGGCGGCGCCGCGGGCTCAGCGCCTTGGCCCGCGCCAGGCCCCCCTTGGTGCCGCCAAGACGTCCAAGAGCCACGGCATGGGGATTTTTCATGGCTCTTTCCTATCGCGGTTGTTGGCAGCTGAAGGCGCAACTTAACAACTCCGCGCGTACACGCCAGGCGGCACAGACGTGCCCGCGACGTCGCCTTGCCTCTTCGGTCAAGCAAGCAGGCAACGGTTTGCACATTCCGTCGTCCGAACTCGATGCTTACCCTGATGTGAATCGCGATGGAAACCGAGACACGAACCGCGACCACCGCACACGCCTCGTTGCGAACGCCTTCCTACATCGTCGGCATCGGAGCGTCGGCGGGGGGCCTGGAGGCCATCGAGCGCTTCTTCGACAACCTCCCGCTGGACACCGGCATGGCGTTCGTGATCGTCCAGCACCTGTCGCCCGACTTCAAAAGCATGATGGACGAGCTGCTCGCGCGTCACACCAAGCTTCCCATTCACCTCGTCGAGGACGGCATGCCGGTGGAGGCCGACCACGTCTATCTCAACTCGCCGAAGAACGAGATGATCATTTCGGGCGGCCGCCTCCTGCTGAGCGAGCAGGACCGGCAACAAGAGCGCACCTTGCCCATCGACCAGTTCTTCCGCTCGCTCGCGCAAGACTGCGGGCCGCGGGCGGTCGCCGTCGTCATGTCCGGTGGCGGCAGCGATGGGTCGCGCGGCATCCTCGACATTCACCAGGCCGGCGGTCTGGTGATCGTCCAGGACGTCGACAGCGCTCAGTTCGACGGCATGCCGAGGACGGCGGCCGATTCGGGCGTCGCCCAGTGGGTCCTGGCTCCCCAGGACATGCCCCGCGTCCTCGCCGAACATGCCGCGGGCCGGACGCGGAAGGCGCTGGCCGAGGGTGGCCCCACGCCGGAGACGCAGGTCCCCGACGATGGCGTCGAGGCGGTGTACCAGATGCTCCAGGAGGAGTTCGGCATCGACTTCACCCACTACAAGCCGAGCACGGTGACCCGTCGCATCGAACGCCGGCTCGCCCTCGCCCACTCCCGGGACATCGACGAGTACGTCCGGCGTCTGAAGTCCGAGCGCAACGAGCTCGACGTGCTGTATCGGGATCTGCTCATCGAGGTCACCCGGTTCTTCAGGGACGAGCAGGCGTTCAAGGTGCTCGAGGAACAGGTCCTGCCGGAGCTCCTGCAGCGCGAGCCGCGCGACGCCCCGCTGCGGCTATGGGTCGCGGGCTGCGCGACGGGCGAAGAGGCGTACTCCCTGGCGATCTTGCTCTCCGACCTGATGCAGAAGCTGGGCGAACGGCCGGTGAAGATCTTCGCCACCGACGTTCACCGCGGCTCGCTGGAGCAGGCCACCCGCGCCACCTACGGCGAAGACGCGGTGGCGGGCGTGTCGCCCGATCGTCTGGCGCGCTATTTCATCAGACAGGGGGACAGATACCAGGTCGTCCCGGACGTCCGCCAGATGGTCGTCTTCGCCCAGCACAACGTCATCAAGGACGCGCCGTTCACGCGCGTCGACCTCGTCACCTGCCGCAACCTCCTCATCTACCTGCAGCCGGCGGCGCAGCAGAAGGTGTTGTCGCTTTTCCACTTCGCCCTGACCCGCGGCGGCGTCCTGCTGCTCGGCCCGAGCGAGACCGCCAGCCCTGTCGCGCGTGGCTTCGAGGTCATCGACAAGCACTGGCGCGTCTATCGCAAACGCAGCGACACCCGGATCCCCGTCGACCCGCGCGTCCATCCCCTGTCGTCTGCCGAGGCGCGCGTCGCGGTGGCGCCATTTCAGCCGACCGGTGGACGCCATTCTCTGTCGCAGCTGCTCGGGACGTATGACGCGCTCCTCGAGCGGGTCATGCCTCCCAGCCTTCTGCTGACTGACCGAGGTGAGTTGATCCACGCGTTTGCCGGGGCTGGCCGCTTTCTGCATCACCGCGACGGCCGCCAGGCGCTCGATGTGTTCGAGCTGGTCGATCCCGAGCTGAAGATGATCCTCATCGGCGGCTTGCGGCGCGCGCTGACCGCGCCTGCCGCGATCGTCTACCGGAGCGTGCGTCTTCGTGAAAGCGATGGCGACCGGCTCTACAAGGTCAGCATCCAGCATATCGCCGATCGCAACAGCGGCATCCCGCGCCTGCTCGTCTCCTTCGAGGCCGCCGCGGCGGGCGATCCAGTCGGTCAGGGCCCCGCGCCGATAGAGATGGACCAGGTGTCGCGCGAACAGCTCAGCACCATGCAGACCGAGCTGACCCACACCAAGGAGAACCTGCAGTCAGCCATCGAGGAGCTCGAGACCAGCAACGAAGAGCTGCAAGCGTCGAACGAGGAGCTGCAGACGTCGAACGAAGAGCTGCAAAGCACGAACGAGGAGCTGCAGAGCGTCAACGAGGAGCTCTACACGGTCAACGCCGAATACCAGCGCAAGATCGCCGAGCTCACGGAGCTGACCAATGACATGGACAACCTGCTGTCGAGCACCGAGATCGGGACCATCTTCCTCGACAAGCAGCTGCGCATCCGGAAGTTCACGCCCCAGATCGCAGAGACGTTCACCCTCGTCCCGCACGATCTGGGCAGGTCGATCGAGACGTTCACCAACAGGTTGGACCATCCCGAGCTGGTCGAAGATGTGAAGCGCGTGCTCGCCAGCGGGCAGTCGGTGGAGAGGGAGCTTCACGGCGTCGCGGGCAAGTCGTTCTTTCTGCGCATCCTCCCCTATCGCGCCAAGGGCACCATCGACGGCGCCGTCATAACGCTCATCGACGTCAGCGGCCTCAAGGCCGCCGAGGACGCGCTGTTCCACGAGCGCTACCTGTTGAACAGCCTGCTCGCGACCGTTCCCGACGCGATCTACTTCAAGGATGCGCGCGGGCGATTCATTCGCGCCAACAACGCGATGGCGACCAGGCTCCGTATCAAGTCCCCCGCCGACGCGGTGGGCAAGACCGCCCTCGAGCTGCCTGAACAGAGCGCGGCGATGGAGCTGCACAGGCAAGATGAAGCCGTGCTCGCGACGGGCGAGATCCAGAACTACAAGCTCGAGAAGCGGGGACGGTCGGACGAAGGTGAAGAATGGGATCTCGTGACGCGGCTTCCGCTGCGCGATCGCGAAGGAGGCATCGTCGGCGTCATCGCGATCTTCCGTGACGTGACCGAGCAGAAGCGAGCCCAGGAAAAGATCCAGGACGGGGTCCGGCGTCGCGATCAGTTCCTCGCGATGCTGTCGCACGAGCTGCGCAATCCGCTGGGCGCGATCGTGACCGCGACGGCGCTGCTCAAGTCAAACCGGGCGTCGCCGCAGAAGGTGCCGCGCTTCCTGACGATACTGGAGCGACAGTCCGAGCAGATGGCGCACCTGCTCGACGATCTCCTGGAGGCGAGCCGGGTGACGCAGAACAAGATCGATCTGAAGCGGCAGGTCGTCGACCTGACCTCGGTGACGAAAGACGCCGCGGATTCGATACGCCCCATCATCGAGTCGCGAGGCATTCGCTTCTCCGTGGACATCCAGCCCGACGCGATCTGGGTCGACGGCGATCCGTCACGGCTTCAGCAGATCCAGGCCAACCTGCTCAGCAACGCCGCGAAGTACACACCCGCCGGGGGGCACGTCGTGCTGAAGGCCGGGCACGAAGAAGGCGCGGCCGTCATCCGGGTGAGAGATGACGGCGCCGGAATTCACACCGAGATGCTCGACTCGATCTTCGATCTGTTCGTGCAATCGACGCGGACCCTGGATCGATCCGCGGGTGGGCTGGGGGTCGGTCTCACGCTCGTGCGCGCGCTGGTGGGCATGCACGGCGGGATGGTCACGGTCACCAGCCCAGGTGAAGGCAAGGGCAGCGAGTTCGTGGTGCGGCTGCCGGTCACGACCAAGCTTCCGGAGCGTGACGCCGCGGCGGCGCCCCAGCCGCGGCCGCGTCCGCGCCTGCGGCGGGGCGCCAAGGTCGTGGTCGTCGACGACAGCGCCGACAGCCGCGATCTGTTGTGCGAGCTGCTGGCGCAGGAGGGATTCGAGTGCGCCACGGCGGAGAGCGGCCCTGCCGCGCTGGAGCTCATCGACAAGATCCATCCCGCGATCGCGATCCTGGACGTCGGCCTTCCCGAGATGGATGGCTTCGAGCTGGCGCGGCGGCTGCGCAGCAAGCGGGAGCACGCCGACATGTTCCTGATAGCGCTCACCGGCTACGGTCAGGCCAGCGACCGGGCCGCAGGGCGCGAGGCCGGGTTCGATGAGCACCTGGTCAAGCCGGTGAACATCGACCAGCTTCTGAGCTTGCTCGCCGATCTGCGAGGCGGAGCGGCCCGGGGCGACCCGGACGCGCACGGCAGTGTCTCCGACATGGAAACGGTGACATGAGCCAGGTGTCGGACGCGCGCGTGGGCACCTGTGGGGAACGCTGCGCCAACTGACTACCGATTACCTTCCGGGACGGCTGGACCTAGGTTCCCCTCAGGGTTGGAGGGGACGGCGATGGAGCTCACAGGCCGGCATGGATCGTCCGCACTGGCGCCATGATGCGGACGTTCTCGGGCCAGCTTGGCTCTCTCGCCGCGCTCGTCGGCTTTGTTCTCGTGGCGCTCCTCGCGGGCGCGGGCTACACGCTCGTCGCGACGGTTCGAGTCGGCAACGAAGCGCTGTCGACCTACGCGGATGAGCTGATCCTCGCGTGGTCTCTCCAGGAAGCTCATGAACGGAAGCTCGCCGCGGGACGGGGCTTTCTCCTCGCTCACGAGCGCGCGTTGATGCGCGACTTTGACAAGGCCGGGGCCGATACCGAGGCCGTGTTGAGCAAGCTTCGCCAGCGCGTCACCAGCAGGGAGGGTATCGCGCGACTCGATGACGCCACCGGCGCCCTGACGGCGCACGATCAGGCGCTTCGCCAGGTGATGGCGATGGACGGCACGCTGCACGACATCGCAGCGGCATGGACGACGCGCGTGATGCCCAAGGCATTCGGCGCGCGTGATGCGATGGATGCCTTCATTCGCTACAAGCAGGCGCGGCACGACGAGGAACGGGTACACGTCGCCCGTGTGCAGCAACGGGCGACCTGGGCGATCGGCAGCACGGCGCTCGCCGCCCTGCTGGTTGCGCTGCTGGGCGGCGGCCGCCTGCTCCGTTCGGCCAAACGAACGTACGCCGCCGAGAAGCAAGGCGCGCACCACCGCCGAGCAGGAGCGCCGCTTCTTCCACGCTCTGCTGGACCAGCTGCCGATCGGAATCGTCGCGGCAGATCCGTCCGGCAGGATCATGCACGTGAGCAGCTTCGCCCGGAGAATGCTGGAGCAGGACCATCTTCCCTGGGGAACGCAGATCGTCCTCGACGGCGACTCCGCCAGGTGGCCCGCCTTGCGCGCGGATGGGTCTGCCTATCGGGCTGACGATCTGCCGCTCGCGCGCGGGTTGCGCGGGGACGTCGTGGCGCAAGAGGAGATCCGGTCGGCCGCGCAGCGCGTCTATTCGGTGACGGCCGGACCGATCCGCGACGACAGCGGGACGACGATCGCGGCCGTCGTCGCGCTGGTCGACATCTCGGAGCGCAAGCGCGCCGAGAAGGAGCGCGAGCTGTTCGTCGGCGCGCTGGGCCACGACCTGCGAAACCCGGTCCAGGCGATATCGCTTGCCGCGACCTCGCTTGCGAGACGCAACGATGTTCCCGACGTGGCGAGGAAAGCGGTGACGCGCATCGCCTCGAGCGCCGGCCGCCTCAATGCGCTGATCAGCGAGCTGCTCGACTTCGCGACCAGTCAGCACGGCGCGATCCCTCTCAAGCCGGAGAGGTGTGAGTTGAACGAGATCGCCGCCGACGTGATCGCGGAGATCAAGCTGGCGCGCCCCGACCGGGACATCCGCGTCGAACCGCAGGGAGCGTGCGATGGACACATCGACCGCGGTCGGATGGCCCAGGTGTTTCAGAACCTGCTCGTCAACGCCGTCGAGCACGGCGATCCCAAGGCGCCGATCACCGTGCGGACGGGGTGCGACAATGATGAGGTGTGGGCCGCGGTGACAAATCGCGGCGCCATCCCGCCCGAGGAGCGTCGCAGCATCTTCGAGCCGTTCCGGCGACGCGCCACGAGCCAGGGCCTGGGACTTGGCCTCTACATCGCCCGGGCGCTCGTCGAGGCCCACGGCGGCACCATCGCCGTCGACTGCCCGAACGACGAGACCGTCTTTCTGATCAAGTTGCCTGTTCGTCCAGCCACGGACTTCCATGAAGCCCGAGGCCTGCGCGCTTGAGCGAGTAAGCATCTGCCTTACGGGGCCGACGTGGCCATCATCTTGGGAGGCGAAGATCGAGTGATCACCGTCAGATGAGCCCGCCCTCCGACGACGACTTCCAGCTGCTGTTCGAAGCGGCACCAGGGTTGTTCCTGGTTCTGGCGCCGGATTTCACCATCGTCGCCGCGAGCGACGCCTATCTGCGGGCGACCATGACGGACCGGTCGGCCATCCTCGGTCGAGGTCTGTTCGACGTCTTCCCCGACAACCCCGAGGATCCGGCGGCGACCGGCGCGCGCAACCTGCGCGCCTCGCTCGAGCAGGTCCGGGCAGACCCGCGTCGCCGACACGATGGCCGTCCAGCAGTACGACATCCCCAGGCCGGCCGCTGACGGCGGGGGCTTCGAAGAGCGCTACTGGAGCCCGTTCAACTCGCCGGTGCTCGACGCGAACGGCGCGCTGAAGTTCATCATCCACCGGGTCGAGGACGTCACCGACTTCGTTCGCCTCAAGCAGCGCGGCGCCGAGCAACAGACCCTGGCCGAAGCGTTGCGCACGCGAGCCGGCGAGATGGAGGTCGAGATCTACCGGCGGGCGCAGGAGATCGCCGACGCCAACCGCCAGCTGAGCGCCGCAAACCAGCAGCTCGGCCGTCTCGATGAGCTCAAGACGCAGTTCTTCGCCAACGTCAGCCACGAGCTACGCACACCGCTGACGCTGATCCTCGGTCCGACGGCCAGGCTGCTCGAGTCCGACGGCGTCCCGCCCGCGATTCGACCGGAGCTCGAGGTCGTCATGCGCAACGCGCGCACGCTGCTCAAGCACGTCAACGATCTGCTCGACGTCTCGAAGCTGGAGGCGGGGCATATGACGCTCGACCACGCGGAGGTGGACTGGGCGCGGCTGTTCCGCGTCGTGGCCAGCCACTTCGACGTGCTCGCGCGCGAACGGCGGATCGCCTACACGGTGGATGCGCCAGCGCGTGTGCTCGGTGTCTGCGACGCCGACAAGGTCCAGCGCATCCTGCTCAACCTGATTTCGAACGCCTTCAAGTTCACGCCGGCCGGCGGTGCCGTGCGCTGTGCCATGCATGTCGAAGATGGCGGGGCCGAGCGGGTCGTCGTGGAAGTCGCGGACAGCGGCCCGGGAATTCCGCTCGAAGACCGCGAGTCGGTGTTCGAACGCTTCCGCCAGCTGGAGGGGGGCGCGAACCGCCGTTTTGGCGGCACGGGTCTCGGCCTGGCCATCGCGCGCGACTTCGTCGGACTTCACGGCGGCACGATCTCGGTCGCGCAGGCGCCCGAGGGCGGCGCGCTTTTCGTGGTCAACATGCCGCTGCGATCGCATGGCGGCGTGGTCGCGGCGGCGCGGCCGCTATTGACCGAAGCCGCGAAGCAAGCTGTCCAGGAGCTGCGGTCGCCGGTCGAACGTCAGGAGGAGGCGCCGCGCGACACCAAGGCCGATCGGCCGACGGTCCTGATCGTCGAGGACAACCGCGAGATGCTCCAGTTCATCCGTGACTGTCTCGGCGAGCAGTACCGGTTCGTCTTCGCGCACGATGGACGCGAGGGGCTGACGCGCGCGCTCGACAGCGCGCCGGACATCATCATCAGCGACATCATGATGCCGGTCATGAGCGGCGATGCGATGTTGCGAGAGATCCGCGCGCGCCGCGCGCTCGATTCGATTCCGATCATCGTGTTGACCGCCAAGGCCGACGAAGAGCTGCGGGTGGCTCTATTGCGGCAAGGCGCCCAGGACTTCATCACGAAGCCCTTCCTCCCGGGCGAGCTGTGCGCGCGGCTGAAGAGTCTCCTCGACACGAAGCGGGCTCGAGACGTCCTCGTGCGCGAGAGCGCCAGTCAGAGCCGAGATCTCGAGTCCCTCGCGCTTCAGGTCGCGGCGCGCCGGCGCGATCTCGAGGCGGCGCTCGAGCAGCTTCGCGTCCAGGAGGAACGACAGCGCTTTCTCGCCGATGCCACCGCCGTGCTGGCCGAGTCGCTCGACTCGCACGAGACGGTGGCGCGGGTCGCCCGGCTGGCGGTCCCGGCGTTCGCCGACTGGTGCCTCCTCGACCTGTTCGACGACCAGCGCAACATCCGCCGCGTCGAGGTCGCGCACAGCGATCCCGCGGACGCGTCCCTGGCCGGCGGGCTGATGCGCTTCTCCGCGGCGCCGCACGGCAACCTGGAGCATCCTGCTACCAAGGTGCTGCTGCGAGGGGCGCCCGTGCTGCTTCCCGAGCTCGACGCAGAAGGGCTGCGCCGCGTCGCGCACAACGACGAGCACTTCAACCTGTGGAAGGCGGCCGGCGCCTGTTCGGCGATCTCCGTCGGTCTCGTGACGCACGGCCAGACGCTGGGCATCATCACGTTCGTCTACGCGCGCTCCGGCCGCCACTACGGGCCGAGCGATCTCGTCATCGCTCAGGACCTGGCGCGCCGCTGCGCCATGGCGCTCAACAACGCGCGGCTGTTCGAGCAGACGCGGGCCGCGGTCGCCGCGCGGGAGGAGTTCATCTCGGTCGCGTCGCACGAGCTGAAGACGCCGCTGACGCCGCTCCAGCTCCATCTCAACACCCTGCAAAGACGGATGGGCGAGTACGTGAAGGAAGGCAAGGAGGAGTGGATCGAGAAGCGTCTCGGATCGCTTCATCGACAGAGCCAGCGATTGAACCATCTCGTCGAGGAGCTGCTGGACGTGTCTCGCATCGTCGCCGGACGACTGCGGCTGGAGCCGGAGTCGGTCGACCTGGTGGCGATCGTGCAGGCCGTGGCCGACGACGCGCGCGACCAGGCCGGGGGCGAAGGTAAGGCGCTCGATCTCGAGGTCGACATCGCGCCGGGCGCTGACTCGGTGATCGGCTTCTGGGATCGCACGCGCATCGAGCAGGTGGTCATGAACCTGCTGTCGAACGCGCTGAAGTTTGGCGCCGGCAAACCGATTCGCGTGCGCGTCGAACGGCGGGGCGCGACGGCCGTGTTGACCGTCGCGGATCAGGGTGTCGGTATCGACCCCGCGGACCAGAAGCGCATCTTCGACCGCTTCGAGCGGGCGGTGTCGGTGCGCCACTACGGCGGGCTGGGGCTGGGCCTGTTCATCGTCCGCCAGATCGTCGACAGCCTGGGCGGTCGGATCACGGTCCGCTCGTCGCCCGGGCAAGGGTCGACGTTCCAGGTCGAGATGCCTGTTCAGCCGATCCCCGCGGAGACCGCGATCGCCGAGGATCTGGGCAGCGCCAGCGGCGGCGAGCGGATTAACTGAGCGCGGCACGGCGCCCACGCCTGCCCGAGTGATCGCCGGCTGCTCCTGAGGGCATTCAGGGTCGGGTAAGTAATGCAGGTCAGGCGTCGAATGGAGGCCGTAGTGGGCAACATCGGATTTGGTCGAGTGATTTTGGCGAGCGCGCTGTTCGCGTGGGGCTGCGGCGGAGGCAACACCGGCCAGGGCACGGGTTCAGCCGGCTCGTCGGGCGCAGGCTCGGGCGGCGCGACCAGCGCCGGAGCAGCCGGGACCACCGGCGCGAGCGGAGCCACGGGCAACGCCGGCTCGGGCGCCCCTGGCAACGCCGGCACGACCGGCGCCGCCGGCACGGGAGCCCCCGGCACCGCAGGCGCAGGGAACAACGCCGGAACCACCGGCACGGCCGGGACCGGCACGCCGGGGAGCGCTGGCAGCGGTGGATCGACGGCGGGCGGCGCCGGCACGACCGGCGCAACGGGCGGCGGCGCCGCGGGCACCGGCGCGGCCGGGCGAGGCGGAGCGGCCGGCGGCGGCACCGCGGGCGGCGGTGGCCGCGGCGGCACGACCGGCGCAGCCGGCGCGGCCGGCGGGAGCACGGGCGCGCTGACGGTGCGGCTCGATATGACTCAGCAGACGATCGACGGCTTCGGCATCAACAACACCTACGCGCCCGCCATGGACGACGCCACGGCGGACAAGCTGTTCAACATCGACAATGGCATCGGTCTGTCGATTCTGCGCATCGGCATGTCGCCGAGCGGCGCCCACGCCAATACCGCCAATACGGCGGACATCGCGAAAGCGAAGGCTCGTGGCGTCAAGTACATCATCGGCTCCACCTGGAGCCCGCCCGCCAACTGCAAGTCCAACAACAACACGCAGAACGGCGGCCACCTGCTGACGAGCTGTTACGGCTCGTGGTCGGATACGATCGCCAAGTTCGCGAAAGACAACAGCCTCTATGCGATGTCGCCGGCGAACGAGCCCGACTTCGCGTCGTGTGGCACGACCGAGCCGTGCAACGGCAACTACGACACGACGCTGTACACGGCCAACGAGATGGTGGCGTTCCTCAAGGTGGTGGGACCGAAGCTCAAGGCGGCCGGGGTCAAGCTGATCGCGCCCGAGGCGTCTGAATGGATCCACTTCTGGTCCAACACGTCGGCGGCGGGGTCGGTGCCGGGCAACAAGAACAGCTCGGACCCGCTGAAGTGCGGCTTCCCCGCGACCAGCGCCGCTTGCATGATGGGCGAGGGGTACGACTACGGCCACTGGATCTACAAGGATCCGGTGGCGTGGGCCGCGCTCGACATCATCGGCGTGCACCAGTACGACACGCAGGTCGCGGAGCCATGGCCGGCCGACGTTCCCGACAGGAAACCGGTCTGGCAGACGGAGATGTCCGGCGTGAAGTGGTGGCCGGAGGCGGGTCCCAGCAGCGACATCAACAACGGCGTCGCGGTCGCGGGATGGCTTCACAACGCGCTCACGGTCGGCCAGGTGAGCGGGTGGTGCTGGTGGTGGTGGAAGGCGCTGGGCGCCACCAACGAGGGCCTGCTGCTGTCGGACGGGACCGACACCAAGCGCCACTACACGTACGGCAACTACACCAAGTTCATCCGGCCGGGATACACGCGCGTGGACATCACGGGGAACAGCTCCGCGGACATCCTGCTCACCGCGTACAAGGGGATGGACGGCACCGTCGTCGTCGTGGCCATCAACAAGGGCACCGCGGCGGCGACCGTGCCGCTCGCCATCTCCGGCGGGACGGCGCCAGCCTCGATGACGCCGTGGGTGACGTCATCGAGCGAGAACCTCGCCGCCAAGACCGCGGTCGCGGTGAGCGGCGGTTCGTTCACGGCGTCGCTCCCCAGCAAGACCGTCACGACGTTCGTCGGCAAGCCCTGACGGGCTAAGATGGCTCGATGAGCGAGCCGGCTGCCGCGCGCACGACCAGCCTGATGCCAGCCGTGTTCATCGGGCACGGCAGCCCGATGAACGCCCTCGAGGCGAACCGATACACGACCGCCTGGCGCAGCTTCGGCCAGGCGGTGGCCGAGGCCGCGCGCGATCCTGGCGATCTCGGCGCACTGGTACGTGAACGCGACGGCCGTGACCGCGATGGCTCGCCCGCGGACGATCCACGACTTCTTCGGCTTCCCGCAGCGGCTGTTCGACGTCGACTACCCCGCGCCGGGCAGCCCGGAGCTCGCCGAGGAGGTCGCCGACATCGTCAAGCCGACGCACGTCGGCCTCGACCAGGACAGCTGGGGCATCGACCACGGCACGTGGTCCGTCCTCGTGCACGCGTTTCCGGACGCCGACATCCCGGTCGTGCAGCTGTCCATCCACGCGCTGCACGATTTCGACGCGCACTTCGAGCTCGGCGCGCGGCTCGCGCCGTTGCGTGAGCGGGGCGTGCTCATCGTCGGCAGCGGCAACATCGTCCACAACCTGCGCGCGCTGAACTGGTCGCAGGCCGACGCCGGGTTCGACTGGGCACGTCGCTTCGACGACGCCGCGCGCGCGGCGCTCACCGGCCAGCCCAGCGACGCGCCGGCGCTGCACAGCCACGCCGACTACGCCCGCAGCGCCCCGACGCCCGAGCACTTCATCCCGCTGCTCTACATCGCCGGGCTCGCGGGCGCGGCGAAGCGGCCGCTCGCGTCGCTGGTCGACGGCTACGCGTTTGGTTCGCTGTCGATGGCGTCGTACACGCTCGACGCGAAGGGTTCCCCCGAGACCGGCGATCGCCGCCCGTCAGCCGGGCTGCCCGATCCGTCGGTGACGCCGCCCGAAGACGCGAACGTCTGAGCTCAGCGCGAGCTCGCGGCCGCGGCAGGCGCCGGGCTGCACTTCGAGGAGGCGGCCGACAGGATGTCGCGCAGGTTGCCGAAGTTGATCGGCTTCGTGATGTGGACGTCGAAGCCCGCGGCGGCGGCGCGCGTGCGATCTTCCGGCTGCCCGTACCCGGTCAGCGCCACCAGAAAGATGTCCGAGCCGCCGGCCGCGCGAATGCGCCGCGCCACCTCGTAGCCGTCGAGGCGCGGCAGGCCGATGTCCACCAGCGCGACCTCGGGGTGACCGGCGATGGCGCGCTCCACGCCCTGCTCGCCGTCCATGGCGGTGTCGACCCGGTGTCCTTCCGACTCGAGCAGCTCCTGGAGCGATTCGCGGTTGTCGTCGCTGTCCTCGACGATGAGGATGTGACGGGGCGGCGACGGTGCCTCCACCAGGGCCGTATGCGACTCGGCGATCGACTCCACCGCGTCGAGCACGCGCGGAAGGCGAACGGTGAACTCGGTGCCGCGGCCGGCGCCGGCGCTCGACGCGACGACTTCGCCGCCGTGCAGCCGGACCAGAGCCCGCACCACGCTGAGCCCGAGGCCCATGCCGCCTTGCGCCCGGTCGAGGGTCTGCGCGGCCTGCGTGAACGGTTCGAAGATCGTGGGCAGAACCTCGGCGCTGATGCCGACGCCGGTATCGACGACGCGCAAGGTGGCGGGGTCGCCGCCCGCGACCGTCACCTCGATGCGACCGCCGGGCGGGGTGTACTTGAGGGCGTTGGTGAGAAGGTTGTTGATGACCTGCTCCAGCCGCAGCCGGTCAGCCATGACGACGACCGGGGCGGCCGGCGCGTCGAGGCTGAGGCGCAGGCGGCGCTCGCGGCTGCTGCGACCCGCCTCGTCGACGAGATTGCGCACCAGCGCCGCGAGATCGACGGGCGACAGCTTGAGCGAGATCTTGCCCGACGTGACCCGGGCGACGTCGAGCAGATCGTCGACGAGCAACGTCAGCGTATCGATCTGCCGATCGATGATGGCGAGCGGGTTCGCGAGCCGCGGCAGGTTGGGCGCATCGCGCTCCAGCAGCTTGGACGCGTTTCGCAGCGCGCCCAGGGGATTGCGCAGCTCGTGACCGAGCAGGGCCAGGAATTGATCACGCTGCCTGACGTCTCGCTCCCGCTGTTCCAGCGCGGCGCGCGTCGCGTACTGACGGCTGCGCGCCCGCAGCGCCGCGCGCGCGGCGCTCACCATCGTCAGCGGATGGATCGGCTTCTCCAGCGCGGTCACGTTGCCGAGATCGGCGAACGCCTCCAGCGCCTTTCGGTTGTCGAACGCAGACGCCGTCCGCGGCATGAAGATGATGAGCGGAAAGTCCGACCACGCAGGCTGGTCGCGAAGCGCCGCGGCGAGCGCCGCGATGACCGGCAGGCTGAGCGCCTCCTGGGCGATGAGCGCGCCACCCGCGCCGTCGCCGATCGCCGCCAGCAGCTCGTCGGCGCTGCCGCAGATCCTGGCGCTCATCCCCCCCTGCTCGAGCACCTGTGTCGCCAGCGCCGCGTCGCGACCCAGGGGCGCGAACACGAGCAGCTCGTGCTCCCGAAGCGAGGGCTCAGCCATTTCCGCCCCGGGGCGCAACCGCCAGCAGAGCGTCCGCGGAGCCCTCGAACGTGGGGACGCCGGTGAGCACGCCCCGGAATCCCGTCAGCGGCGCGCCCGCGGTGATCCCCTTGTCGCTGAGGCGCAGCTCCCGGATGGCGCTCTCGTGCTTGCCGGTCCGCTTCTTGAGCACCGACACCGCCTTGCGCAACGCCCCGCCCGCCTCGAAGTGGCGGAACAGCAGGACGGTGTCCGCCAGGTACGTGACGTCCGTCGGGCTCACCATCGAGGCGCCGACGAGCCCGTTCTGGGCGACGACCAGGATGCTGACGACGCCCTGGCGGCCGAGATACGTGAGCAGCTCGTGCAGCTGCAGGACCAGGAATGACTCGTCGGGCATGGCCTGCAGATAGCCGTTGAGGCTGTCGATGATGACCATGCGGATGCCGTCGTTTTCGACCGCCTGGCGAATCTGGTGGGTGAGCTGCCCGGGCGGAACCTCCGCCGGATCGATCTGCCTGACGACGATGCGTCCCGCCTTCTCGTGCGCCGGCAGATCGATGCCGAGAGACTTCGACCGCGCCTCCATGGTCGCGGCGCTCTCGTCGAACGCGTAAACCAGCACCTTCTCGCCACGGGCCGCGGCGGCGGACGCCCATTGCGTGGACAGCGCCGATTTTCCCGTGCCCGGCGGGCCGAGCAGCAGCGCGCTGGTGCCGCGATCGAGCCCGCCGCCGAGCATCGCGTCCAGCTCCCGGATGCCGCTGGAGGCGACGCCGCGCTCGAACTCGTGCGTGTGCTCGGACGCGACCAGCCGGGGGAAGACCACGACCCCGCCGCGCTCGATGACGAAGTCGTGATAGCCGCCGCGGAAGTCGACGCCGCGCAGCTTCGCGACCCGCAAGCGGCGGCGCTGCGCCCCGTAGAGGGGGACCAGCTTCTCCAGGGTCACCACCCCGTGCGCGAGGCTCTGCAGGTGTCCGTCCGCTTGCGTGCCGGTGAGGTCGTCGAGCAACAGCACGGTGACAGCCCCGGCCGGCGAAGTGTTGCTTGAGCGCCAGCACCTCGCGGCGATAGCGCAGCGGGCTCTGGGCGAGCAGGCGAATCTCCGACAGCGAATCGAACACGAGCCGCGTCGGTTTGACGCGCGCGCACAGATCGACGACCGCCTTGGTCGTCTCCGCGAGCTCGACCTCGGAGGGATGGAACAGCGTGTTCTGCTCGTCACCGCGCAGCGCATCGGGGGGCGTCAGCTCGAACAGCTCGATGCCATCGAGCGACCAGCCGTGGGACGCCGCGACCATCTCCAGCTCTTCCCTGGTCTCCGACAGCGTGACGTAGACGCCGCGCTCGCCGCGTCGCGCGCCTTCGAGCAAGAACTGCAGGGCGAAGGTGGTCTTGCCGACGCCGGGATCGCCTTCGATGAGCAGCAGGCGCCCGGCCGGAAAGCCGCCGCGGATAATGTCGTCCATGCCGGCTACACCCGTCGTCGCGACCGGGGGCTTTCCCTGATTGCTCATCAGACAACAATACGAACGGAGTCGCGGATGTCTACCCCAGCCGTGAGGCGTACCGGCGTCGTCTTGACGGTCGCTCGGCGGTGCTTTTACTTCCACCGCACCGACGAATTCTCGTATCCATTCGGGCACTTAACAACCAGGAGGTTCACCATGCTCGTGCGACGTGTGTGGCCGTCGAGGCCAAGTTTCGAAAGCCCGTTCTCCGACTTCGATCAGATACGACGCGAGATGTTGCGCTTGCTCGACACGGCTGCCGGCGACGGCGCGCCTGACCCCGGAGCCGGCGTCTTCCCGCCGATGAACATCACGCAGGACGACGACAACTTTTACCTGCGCGCCGAGATCCCCGGCATCAAGCCGGCCGAGCTGTCGATCTCCGCGCTGCGGAATCGCGTCTCGGTGTCGGGCAAGCGCGACATCCCGCGCGAGCACGAGCGCGTGAGCTACCACCGCAAGGAACGACCGGAGGGCGCGTTCAATCGCGCCGTCATCGTTGCCCATGGAGGTCGACGCCGAGCGCGTCGACGCCCATTACGCCGACGGCGTCCTGACGCTGACGTTGCCGAAGGCGGAGCAGGCCAAGCCGCGGCAGATCGCGGTGCGCAGCTGATTGGCATGAAACACGAACAACGACAGGAGGAAGACGCAATGGCCACGGAAGCCACTACCGATGTTCAGAAGGCTGGGACGCAGGCGGTCGCGACCGGTCCCGAGCAGACGCGCATGGGTCCCGTCTACTCGCCCGCCGTCGATATCTTCGAAAACGAAAACTCGATCACGCTGCTGGCGGACATGCCGGGCGTCAAGGCGTCGGAGCTGGAGATCGATCTGCGCGACAACGTGCTCACGCTGACCGGTCGGGTCACGGCGCCCGGGACGTCGAAGGAGTCGAACGTCGTTCGCGAATACCGGCCCGGGACGTTCTTCCGTCAGTTCACGCTGGCGGAGACGATCGATCAGCCGCAGATCGACGCGAAGCTCGCGGACGGTGTGCTGAGGCTCGAGCTGCCGAAGGTTGCGAAGGCGCGCCCGCGGCAGATCACGGTGCGATCGCCGTGACTACCGGCTGACGCCGCTTCAGCTCAGCACAAACGCCACCGCCGAGGCGGCCAGCGTCACCAGCGCCACCAAGAGCGGCCAGATCACCTGGTGCACGGCGGCGAACACCGCGGTGGCCCACACGGCCACCGCGGCGGCGGCTCCGCCGATGATCAGGATGAAGCGGATCATCCCCAGCATGACGCCGGCGCCGTCGATGCCCGGGCGGATCGACCATGCGGTCGCCAGCATCGCCACTGCGCACACCAGGGCCTGGAGAAAGATGCGGGTAACGCGGTTCACGCACGCCGTTTACCACGCCGGTCCCGCCGGAATCGATCTCGAATGGAAGCAGGCATCGCCGCTTCGTTTCACTCAACGCGTGAACCGCACCCGGATCGCGGGGGACGAGGTGCGTATGGGCTCGCCGTCGGCGGCGCGCGCCGGCGTGAACCGCGTCCGCATCGCGCAGCGCGCAGCCGCCTCGGCAAAGCCGTGTCCGGGATCCGAGTCGACGGCCACCGATTCGGCGCTGCCGTCGGGCCGGACGACAACGCGAATGACCACCGTCTCCTCGTCGATCGGCAGCGGATCCGCCTCGCTCGGCCAGGGACATGACCAGCTCTGACTCGCGAGGCCGACCGGCGCGGAGTGGCCCGGCACGCCGGCGCTGTCGCCGGCGGCCGACCGAGGCGACGGGCTTGCCTGCGTTGCTTTTCCTTGGCCAGGGACCGTGCTCGTGCCCTGCGTCTGGGTCGCGCCGCCGCCGTAGACGCTGGCAGCGCCCACCACCAGGGTTTCTCCGGTCAGATCGACGGGCCCGCTCGGGTCCTGTGCCACGACGGCTGCCGCCTGCGCGGACTGCACGCTCGCGGCGCGCGCGTCGGACCGGCGCGCCGTGTGCCGCACCATCGGCGGCCTCGGCGCCGGCAGCGGCTCGGGCCGCGCGGGAAGGACGGGGGACGGCGGGCGCGGGTCGTCGGTGTCCTCGAGCGAGATGTCGACGGGAATGCGGGTGGCCAGCGCGCGCGCCGATGCGGGACGCCGTTCGACGTGCAGCGCCCACAGCCCCAGCAGGGTGAACGCACCGACGCCGGCGCAGGTGGACATCACCACGGCTCGACGCGGCCCCGGACGCGGCACGCCGAGCACGACGTCGACGATCGACCGGACGATGGGCCGGTGAATGGGCCGGTGCAGATGCACGTCCCCCACCCTCACGCGGCCGGCGTCAGCGGGCACGGTCGTCGAGCGGCAACGCGCCGAACGCCACCCTGGCGATGCCCGCGGTCTTCAGGAGATCGAGCGTATGAATCACGCGGCGGTGAGGCACGGCCCCGTCCGCCTGGATCACAGCCCGCAGGTGCGGGTCCTGCCTGAACGCATCCCTGGCGAGGCGCGCGAACGTGTCGTCGCTGGTCACCGCTTCACCGTTGACGTGCACCGGCCCCGCCGGCGGCAAGACGACGGAGAAGACGACCTGCACGTCTTCGGTCTGGCTCGCCCGCGGCAACTCCATCGGGATCGCGGGCGTGGCGACGATCGTGGTCGTCACCATGAAGATGACCAGCAGCACCAGCACGATGTCGACCAGCGGCGTGACGTTGATGCCGGAGATGATCCCGTTCCCCTGAGCCAGCGGCGACGCCATCGCTACACCGTGGGCGCGGGCGTGCGCGACAGGTACGCCAGCACCAGGTTGGAGAGCACCTCGGTGCCGGCCAGCAGCGAAGCGACGCGGCGCTGGAAATAATTGAACGCGACGACGGCCGGAAGGGCGACCAGGATGCCAACCGCCGTCGCCACCAGCGCTTCCGCGATGCTCGCCATGATCAGATGCGAGGCGACCTGCGCGCCGCCGCCCACGCCCGCACCGCCGGCGGTGCCCTGACCGAGCTTCTCGAAGGCCCCGATGACGCCGATGACGGTGCCGAACAGACCGACGAAAGGGGCGTTGTTGCCCAGCGTGCCGAGATAGGCGAGCCAGCGTTCGAGGCCGCGCCGCTCCAGAGCCGCCGCACTCTGCATGGCCTTGTCGGCGGCGGCCGGACCGGCGGCGGCCAGCTCCAGGCCTGCCGCCGCGATCGCAGCCGCGACCGACTTCGACCGCCCGAGCTCCTCGACCGCGGCGTCGAAGTCCCGGCCGGCGAGGTGCGCCCCGAGCCGTCGCGCGAGCGCGCGCAGATCGCACTCCCTGGTCCGATAGAACAGCAACCGTTCGACGATGACCACGACGGCCGCCACCAGCGCCGCGCCCAGCAACCACAGGACCCATGACGCCCCCGAGCGGAGCAAGACCTGCTTGATGGCATCGACGCTGTTCACGGCACGCTCTCCGTTCGTGGGGTCTGGGTCAACGCGACAACTTTTCGATCTCGGTACGGCGGAACCCCGTCGGGTAGAGCTGCAGGTATGCCTGCGCCGCGCGTCTGGTCTCGTCGGCGGCGCCGCAGCGCTCGAGCGCGATGACCCGCAGGTAGGCCGCGTCTTCGGCCCGCGGATCCCGCGGGTGGTCCAGCAAGAAGCGGGCAAACGCCGCGGCCGCTTCGCGGTGGGCGCCCGCCGCGAGCGCGGCGACGGCGGCCCGGAACTCGGTCCCGGGATCTGCCGCGTCCGGCGCGCCAGCCGGTCGGGCCATCGCCGTGCGACGTCGCACCGCCAGGGGTGCCGGTGACGACGCCCGTGCCGGCGACGGCGTCGGCGTCGGCGTCGGCGTCGGCGTCAGATCGACGGGCGAGACCGGCGGCGCGGGCGCGGCTTGCCGCGGGGGCTCCGGCATCCAGACGGCTCCCGCGCCGACGGCAACCGGCGGCACGCCGCGGATGCGAAGAACGACGCTCCCGTCCTGCACCGCGACGCGCGCCGTGCGGCCGTTCACCACGCTCACCGTGAACGTCGTTCCCGTGTCTTCCAGCTCGCCGTCCGGCAGCGCGACGACCAGCCTGGTCTGGTGTCGCGCATGGTCGACTTGGATTCGCAGCTCGCCGTCATCGAGAAACACCCTGTCGCCGTCGCCGTCTGAACGCTTCGACCAGACGGCCGCGGCGCCGGCCTGGACGACCAGGCCGGGCGAGGCCCCGATCGTCGGCGCCAGCCGGCTGCGCCCGAAAAACAGGGCGGCGGCGACCACGGCGGTCGCGACCGCGGGCCACAGCGCCCGGCGCCAGCCCCGCGCGCGCTCGGTCGCGTGGCCTGCGGTCAGCGTCGCATCGAAGGCGGCGACGAGCCGGGTCCGCTCGCGCAGCGTGTGGAGCTCGTCGGTCTGCCCGGCCTGGGTGCCGCCCCGCAGAGTCTGTGCCAGCTCGTCGAGCGCCTGCACCTCGCGCCGGCACGCGGGGCACGTCGTGCTGTGCCGGGCGAAGCTCGCCAGCTCGGCGCCGGCGAGCCGGCCGTCGCGGATCGCTTCCGCTTCGAACAGCCTGGGGCACGGCGCCGGCTTCATGTTTTGCCCCCCAGCGCCTGGCGCAGCTCGCGTCGCGCCGCGTGCAGGCGCGTCCACACGGTGCCGATCGGGATGTGCAGCGCCGCCGCGATCTCCGAGCAGCTCATCTCCTCGACCTCGGCCATGAGCAGCGTGACGCGTTTCGGCTCGCTGATCAGACGCAGCGCCCGCTCGATGTCGCCACGCGCGGCCAGGGCCGTCATCGCCTGGTCTGGATCGACGGCCACCGTCCGCGCCCCCGCCAGCCCGCTCAGCGCGGCGAAGAAGCGGCCCCGCGCCTGCCGCCGGCGGCGGAGGTGCTGCACCGCGATTCCGATCAGCCACGGCCGGCAACAGGCGCGCCCGTCGTAACGCGCGGCGCTGGTCGCGGCGGCGAGGAAGGTGGCGTGCACCAGGTCGTCGACGTCCTCGGCGTCGGACGTGGCGCGCGCGATGAATCGCCGTATCGGCTCGTGATAGCGGTCGTAGAGCTCACCGAGAGCACCGCTCTCGCCGCCCGCCAGCCGACCCATGATCTCCGGATCCGACGGCTCCGGAACGGCGCGCGCGCCAGGAGGCCGGTTCGACCGCTGCGCGCTCACGGCGTCCCCACCGTGGTGCCGAGGACCAGTCCGAAGGTCCACGAAGGCAACGGCCCCTCCCCCGCCGGAACGGCGGTCGTGGATCGCCCGAACGCGACGTCGCCCTCGACGCCGGCGAAGATGCGGACCACCGAACGCGCCCGGAAGGTCACGCGCGCGCCGCACACGAGCCGCTTCGACAGATCATCCGCGCCTGGCATGACGACCCGAGTCGGGGGGGACCCAGTTTCCGCCATCACGGTGACCGTGCCGCCGAAACCACGCATCGCCAGCGCCGGACCCGCGGTCAGATCGAGCGCGGTGTCGCCGAACCGGAACCGCCGTCCGGCCAGCACCGCCAGCTCCAGCGCCGCCGCGCCCGCGTTGCCGTCCATCGCCCCGTAGCGCTGGGTCGCTCCCTCGAAGCCCACCAGCCATCCGAGCAGGTCGAACGACGTGCGCGCGCCGAAGCCGCCGCCGACCTGACCGTCGCCGATGCGCGCACCGGCGGCGAGCGAAAACTCCAGGCGAAACCAGCCGCGCGCCTCGGGCGCCGCCCGCTGCGAGCCCGCCGACACGACCGGGGTTCGATCGCGATCGACGGGACGGAGCTCGGCCTGCCGGGCGGTCGCGCGGGCGCCCGGATCGGCCGCGCGGACCGGCTCCGCCTCGGGCGGGCGCGCCTCGGGCAGCGGCAGCAAAAGCAGCGCTTCGAGCGTGGCGACGACATCCTCCGTGCGCGCCACCGACCGCGAAGCGGAGCGTCCGTCGGGCAGCGCCACCTCGACGACAAACACCGCCTGCTGCACGCGGATCTTGATGCGCGCGCAGGTGTCGACGTCGCGACGCCCGGCCAGCACGCCCTGGATGCGCTCGGGCAGGTCCGGCCACTGCGCCCGCACCAGGGCATCGGTGTCGATGGGCGCCGGCGCGCAGCCGTGATCCGCGGCGAGCGCGGGGCCGGTCGCGACCGCGCTCAGCGTCGAGACCATCGCGGCATATCGCGCTATCGACGTCATGGCCTGTGGTCCATCTTCGCGCGGGCCAGCGCGAATCCTTCATCGGATTCATCAGAAAAATGCCTCGACGCCCACGCTCGGGATCGTGATGGGTCCAACTCTCGCGTACGTGCACCGGATCGGCATCCCGGTGCTGCCCATGCAATGCAGATCGGAGTTGCTGACCTCGGTGCTCAGCGTCACGTTCTGTCCTTCGACGACCAGCGCCAGCGATCCGGTCTTGCCCAGCGACCAGCGCTTCTCCAGCCGGAGGTCCAGCCGGAAGAACGACGGCGTGCGATAGGCGTTGTAGGGCGGCACGGGAAGCTCCCGTTCGAGCCGGGAGTACGGCGCGCCGGTGTAGAACATGGTCCTCGCACCGACGCGCCAGCGCGCGCCCAGCTCGAACGCGAGGATGGCATTGAGGATGTGCGTGCGATCGGCGTCGCTGGCGACCGTCGCCAGGTCGACGCCTCCCGCGGGCGTGACGAAGCGCGCGTCGCGGATCGAACGCGACAGCGTGTACGACAGCCAGCCGCTGAGCCGCTTCGACAGCGGCCGGCGCGCCAGCACCTCCAGGCCGTACGCGTGTCCGTTGACCGGCTGACTGTCGGGGCACACGTACGGAGGCACTTGCCCCGGCGCGTCGTCGATCAGCATCTGGGTGCACATGGCAGTCAGGTCGGTGAGGCCGGTCCAGCGCGAAAGAAATCCCGTCGCCGTGACGACGACGTCCGCGGGCAGACCGATCTCGATGCCCTGGCTCGCCTGCAGCGCGGTCTGCAGCTGCCGCCCGCCGAACGGAAAACCGGGCACGGACACGATCGGCGGCGGCAGGCTGCCGACGCGCAACGCTGGATACTGGTGGGTGAGGCCGACGGCGGACAGCAACGCCACGGACGGCGTCACGGTCAGGCGTGCCGACAGGCGCGGATCGAACGCGGGCACGGTGGTGCGGACCTGCGTGGCAGCACCGGGCGCGCTGGCGCGCGACGACGCGAACAGATCGAATCGCGCCCCCGGGATGATCTCGATGCGCGGGCTCGACCTGCCAGGCGACGTCGACGTGGGCGCTTGCCGTCAGGTTGGTGGGAGGCGGATCCGCCGTCGACGGCACGGGCGGATCGTTCGGTCCCGTCGGACTCTGCGAAAAGCCGTAGGCGTCGAGCCGCGCGCTGGCTCCGCCGCGAACCCGCAGCGCGGGTGATGCCCGGCCTTCCACCTCCAGGCGCAGCCCCGCCGAGCTGTCCGTGACGTAGGTCGGCGTGGCGCCCTGGCGGTCGTGGCCGCCGGTCAGGGCAAGCCGGACGCGCCCATCCGTCAGAGCGTGGTCGTAGCGCAGGTCGACGCGGTGGAAGTCGGAGAGAAACTGCTCGATGGGTCCGGCCGTCGGATCGCCGGACGGAGACGGCGTCGCCAGGTAGTCGTGGCTGCCAAACGCAAACACGCCCACCGTGTCCCGATCCGTGAGCCGCCAGGTCGCGCGCAGCTGGTAATCCCAGTAGCTCAGACTGAGATCGGGCGTGATCGCCCCGAGGATCGGGCCGGGATAGCCGTATCGCCCGGCGACCAGCACGCTACCGCGGTTGTTGCCCACCGGGGACTCCACCAGCGCGCCCATGTCGATGAGGCGCAGGTTCGCCTGTCCGCGCAGCGCCGGCGCTGGATCCCTGGTCTGTCCGGCGATGACCGCGCCCGCGACGCCGCCGTAGCTGGCCGGCGCCACGCCCGGAAAGAAGTCCACGCGATCGATGAGGCCCGGGTGGATGACGCCCTTGCCCGACGCCGACGTGGAACAGCAGAGGAACCCGGATGCCGTCGACGTAGTAGCCGTTGTTGTTGGCAGGGGCGCCGCGGATGGAGAAGTACGGCAGGCCGCTGACCAGCGGTATGACACTGGGCAACGCTTCAATCGCCCGGAACGGATCCCCGAACGCACCCGGCATGGCGCGCACGTCGGCGTCCGACAGCGTCGTCTGGCCGGCCTCGCGCCGGCGGCCCCGGATCGTGACGTCCAGCGGCGGTGCCAGCAGCGGGTCCGGGGCGGCGGCGGCGACGGCCGCCGACGCAGGGCTCGGCGGCAGCGCCGGGACCGACGCGGCCGGCGCAGGCGCCGCGGCGTCGGCAGCGTCCGGCGGCCGCTCCTCAGTGAAGGCGACGCGTGCGCGGATCCGCGCGCTGACCGGCGCGCCGTCGCGTGCGGCGGGCGTGAAACGCCATTGCAGCGCGGCCGCCCGCGCCCGGCCCGCGAACGGCTCGTCGCCCTCGACGACCACCGCGCTCGACACGGCACCGTCTGCCTCGACGACCAGCTCGAGCAACACCGCAGCGTCGCCGCTGGCGCCGTCGGGATACGGGACTTCGGTGCTCCCCTCCGCGCGCGGGGGCGTCACATCGGGTGTCACCTGCGCCCGCGCGGACAGTGCCTGGAGCGCGGTCAACAGCAGTGCGGCGCTTCGCAGCGCGCGCCCGACGGCGCATGTGAAGTTCGTCCGGGCGCGCGGCGAGCTCATGTCGCCCTTCTTCGCGCGAGGGCGCGTTTTCCTTCACGGCGACGTCCACGGCACCGTCGACATCCAGCCGGATGTGGCAACCTCCGGGCATGGAAGCGATGGAGAAGCTCCGGACTTCGTTTCGTCCGGGTACGTGGCGCCGCCGGCTGGCGATCGGCGCGGCGGTTTCTACCGCCGCGTTCGCGCTCATTGGCTTCCTGGTCGTCCCCCCGATCGCCAAGCACGTGGCCGGAAAGCAGCTGAGCGAGCTGCTCGGCCGCAAGGTGACGATCGCGCGTCTGCGCGTCAATCCCTTCGCGCTGTCGGTGACGATCGAAGATTTCCAGATCGCCGAAGCCGATCAGACGACCCCATTCGTCGGCTTCCGCCGGCTGTACGTCAACGCGCAGCTGTCGTCGATCTTCCGGCGCGCGCCCGTGATCAAGGAGGTCAGCCTGGACGGGCTGCGCATCCGCGCGGTTCGGCTCAAGGCGACGCCCGACGCCTGGGCGGACACCGCCGCTTACAATTTCTCGGACATCCTGGCGCGCATGGCGGCGCGTCCCGCGGAGCCGCCGGCACCCGCCACGGGAACGCCGCGATTCTCGTTCAACAACATCAGGGTCACGGACGCGGGCATCAGCTTCGAAGATCGGCCGCTGGGCACCCGCCACGACGTCACCGACCTCGACGTGGGCGTCCCTTTCGTCTCGACCCTCCCCGTCCATGTGGATTCGTTCGTGGAACCCGGATTGAAGGTGAAGGTGAACGGGACACCGTTCGCGATCGCCGGGCGCACCAAGCCGTTCCAGGATTCGCTCGAGACGCTTCTCGAGGTGCGCGTCGACGCGCTCGACCTGACGAAGTACGTGCCGTTCGTACCGCTGCCGTTGCCGTTCACCGTCGAATCGGCGCGCTTGACGCTGGCGCTGGACCTGTCGTTCGTGCGCCCGCGCGTCGACGCACCCTCGCTGCGGCTCAAGGGCCGGATCGCGCTGGACGGGCTCGACGTGCGAGAAAAACACGCCGCGGGACCCAGGCCGCTCGCGACGCTGCGCAAGCTCGACATCGCGATCGGGGACTCCGACGTGACGGCGCAGCGCTTCCAGGTGGACAAGATCCTGCTCGCGGGACTGGACGTCCACGTGCGCCGATTGCGCGACGGGACGCTGAACCTCGAGCACCTGGCGCCCGCCGCCCCCCGACCGCGCCCCTCCCCGTCCGCGCCGCCGGCGCCGCGGCGCCCGAACGTGAAGGCCGCCGATTCATCGAACGGCGCACGATTCACCGTCGGCAGCGTCACGCTCGAAAAGGCCGGCGTGCACTTCCGGGACGAGTCGGTGAAGCCCGCCTTCGAGAGCGACGTGCGGGATATCGCCGTGTCGGTGACCGGCCTGTCGAACGCTCCCGGCGTCTCGGCGCGGGTCAAGGCCGGGCTGCGCGCCGTTCCGGGCGGCTCGCTCACCCACGAAGGCACGCTTCGCCTGACGCCGCTCGCCGCGAGCGGGACCATCGCGCTCGACGGCATCGAGCTCGCACGCTTCGGGCCCTACACGCGCGATCTGGTGACCTTCGACGTGGTGACGGGTCGGCTCCGCCTGGGCGCGCACTACCACTTCGAGCAAGCCAAGGCCGCGCCGACGGTGCGTATCACCGACGGGCTGGTGGAGCTGTCCGAGCTGGCGTTGCGCCGGCGGGACGCGCGCGACGACTTCTTTCGCATGGCCGAATTCGCCGTTCGCGGGGCCGCGCTGGATCTCGGCCGGCGCACCGTGAGCGTCGACGCGGTGACCACGCGCGACGCACGCGTCCGGGCGTCGCGCGACAGCAAGGGCGTCGTCGATCTGTCGACGCTGGTGGCCACGCCCGCCCCCGGCGCGGCGGCTGCGCCGGCGGCGGGCGTCGCGCCCGCGCCGCCCGCCGCGCCCGCGGCTGAACCGGCGTGGACCGTCGGCGTCGCCCGCATCGACGTCGAACGCTGGGGCGTCCGCTTCGAGGATCGAGCGGTCAGCCCGAAAGCCGTGTCCACGCTGGACCCCGTCACCCTGCACGTGACCAAGCTGTCGACGGCGCCGGGGGCGCGATTCGGCGTCGATCTTCGCGTCGGAATCAACAAGACCGGACGCCTGAACGTGACCGGCACGGCAGGGCTGGATCCGCAGGCGGCCAACCTTCGCTTCGACCTGCGCGCGCTCGACATTCTCCCGCTGCAACCGTATTTCCACGATCAGGTCGGGCTGACCGTCACGAGCGGCGCGGTATCGGTCAAAGGCCAGGTCGGCCTGACGATGGCGAAGGGCAAGGGTGCCGCCAAGCCGGAGCCCCAGCTCGACCTCGGCGCTGACATCGATGTCGCCGACCTGGCCACGGTCGACCGGGACAAGCAGGAGCCGCTGGTGAAGTGGGCGTCGTTCCACGTGGGCGGGCTCCGGGTGTCCACTCACCCCGCCCCGATGAAGGTCGCGGTCGGCGAGGTCGCGCTCACCGACCTCGACGCGCGCCTGGTCATGTTCCCCGACGGCCGCCTCAATCTCGAGCGGGCCTTCGCCCCGCCGAACGCGCCGCCCCAGTCCGGCGGCGGCGCGAAGACCGACAAGGGAAACGCAAAGCCGGCCGCGGCCCCTGCGCCAGCCAGCGATCCTCCCCCGCAGATTGCCGTCGCCAAGGTCACGATCCACAAGGGGAGCGTCACGTACACGGATCGGGCGATCCAGCCCCACTACACGGCGGACGTGTCCGAGATCGAGGGCCGCATCTCCGGGTTGTCGTCGACCGCGGGGACCACCGCGGAGATCGACGTCCACGCCACCGTGAACCGCTTCGGGACGCTGGCGGTCGTGGGCAAGACCAACCCCCTGGCCAAGGACCTGTTCCTCGACGTTCAGGTCGCGCTCAGGGACGTCGAGCTTCCGCCCGCCAGCCCCTATTCGGGAAGGTTCGTCGGCTACGCGATCAGCAAGGGAAAGCTGGAGCTGTCCCTCGACTACAAGATCGCGAACCGGAACCTGGACGCGAAGAACAAGCTGGTCCTCGATCAGTTCACGTTCGGCGACAAGGTCGACAGCCCCGACGCGGTCAAGGCGCCGGTTCGCCTCGCGGTGGCGTTGCTCAAGGATCGCCGGGGCGTCATCGACATCGAACTGCCGATCTCGGGATCGCTCGACGACCCCAAGTTCGGGGTGTGGCCCGCGATCCTGAAGGTCCTGGGCACCCTGATGGTCAAGGCGGCGACGGCGCCGTTCTCCTTGATCGCGTCGGCGTTTGGCGGCGGTGACGAGCTGTCGCGCATCAACTTCGCCGCCGGCGCCTCTGCGCTGGACGCCGACGCGCAGCGCAAGCTCCGCAGCCTCGGCAAGGCGATGCAGGAACGACCGGGCCTGTCGCTGGAGATCGAAGGTTCCGCCGATCCGAAACAGGATCGCGACGGCCTCCGGCGTTTCTTGTTCGAGCGCAAGCTCAAGGCACAGAAGGTCGCGGAGCTGGTCCAGCAGGGCGCGGCCGTCGCATCGGTCGAGCAAGTTCACATCGACGCGGCGGAGCGCCCTCGCCTCCTGGAGATGGCCTACAAGGCCGACAAGTCGTTCGCCAAGCCGAAGAACGCCCTCGGCCTCGAAAAGACCCTGCCGCCGTCCGACATGGAGCGGCTCATCGTCGACAACACGCGCGTCGAGGACGACGATCTGCGCGCGCTCGCCTTGCGCCGCGCCACTGCGTTCCAGGCGGGCCTGGCGAAGACGGCGCCCGCCGCCTCGGGCCGGCTGTTCCTGGTGGCGACCCGCCTGGTATCGGGCGGCGGCCGCGTCGAGCTCAAGCTCAAGAAAGACTGAGCCGCTTTCGCGGCCGCGAAGGTGGCTACGAGCCGGCGTGGCAGGGCGGGCCGAGGCGGAGGGCGTCGATGCCGACCGCGTGGGCGCCGTCGCTCACCGACATGCCGATGGCGGTGTCGGCGCCCGCGCCGGTGACCGTCACGCAGCGCGTGCTCCACCCCGACGTCATCTGCAGGCGGACGAGATCGATCTCCGCGAGGACGCTGTCCTGCTGGCAGATCAGATCGGTGCCGTAGAAGCGCAGCATGCCCGTCGGAACGGCGCCACTGGCGCCCAGGTTCTTGACGTCGAAGTAGAGGCCCATCCTGGCGGTCGCGCTCGGCGCGCCGCTGAACCAGGTGTAGACATGCGACGCCGACGGATTCGTGGGCGAGCAGACGCCCTCGCACGCGGTGGCCGCTTCGAACGTCACGTGGGAGGTGCCTTCGGAGCCTCCGGTCAGCGCGCGGCTGATCTTTCCTGGCGTCCGCGTGTGGCAGGTGTCCCAGCCGAAGCCCTGATTGCCTTCGAACGAGCCGTCGAGGTAGCGCGCGTCGTACGCGATCGGCGCGTCGGGGACGTAGTCCTCCATCGTGCCGGGCAGTCCCGTCGTCACGCCGTCCGCGCAGGCGATCGCCATGGAGCAGATCGCGGGCAGCACAATCGTGACCAGCAGACGGCGCATATCGCGAGCAAGCGTGCCACGGATCGGGCGCGCGTGCGACCGATCAGTGATCGTGCCCCCCACGCCGGGGCATTCAGGAGAGAAAGGCCAGGGTCTCCACCAATGAAGCGCACGTCATTTGTGTCTGCGATTTCCCTCGGTTCCGTCCTCGGCTTCGCGCTGTGCGGCATTTCCGGATGTTCCGACCCGTCGCCGGGAACGACACAAGGAACGGCCGGAAACGGAGCCGGCGGCACCGTTGGCGCTGGCGGCACCGTTGGGGCTGGCGGCACCGTTGGGGCTGGCGGCACCGTTGGGGCTGGCGGCACCGTTGGAGCTGGCGGCACCGTTGGGGCTGGCGGCGCGACGGCGGGCACGGGCGGGACGACGTCAGGCGCGGGTGGCAACACGACGGGCACGGGCGGCGCCGCGGCGACGGGCGGAACCGCGGCGACGGGCGCCGGCGGCGCGGCAGGTGGTGGCCGTGGTGGAGGTGCGGGAACGGCGCAGGCAGGGACGAGTGGCGCGAGTGGATCGAGCGGCGGACGAGCCGGCGGGGCGGCGGCTGGCAGCGGTGGCGGCGGCGTCGCGGGCAGCGGCGGCAGGGTTGGGGACGATGGCGGCGCCCCCGCGGACGGCGGCGGCCCGTCATCCGGCTGCGGCAAGAACACGGCGCGGCCCGATCGGCGCGCCCAGCAAACCATGACCATCGGCGGGACAACCCGCTACTACCTGCTCAACGTCCCCAGCGGCGCCGCCGACACGCCGCTGCCGCTCGTGTTCGCGTTGCACGGCTACGACATGAACAACGTCGCGCTCGTGGACCTCTACGACTTCACCGCGCAGTCGAGCAACAAGGCGATCACCGTGTTGCCGCAGGGTGAGGGTCCCGCGCCGGGCAACACGTCCCACTGGGGTGATCAGGTGCTCAAGTCGACCTGGATGGCCAACACCGCGAACTACGACTTCATGCAGATGCTGAAGGCCGACATCCAGAGCAAGTTCTGCGTCGACGCGAGTCGCGTGTACATGACCGGGTTCAGCATGGGCGGGTTTTTCACCAACTCCACGGCGTGCGCCCACCCCGACTGGTTCCGCGGCTTCGCGCCCGTGTCGGGGGGCGGACCCGGCACCTGCTCGAACGCCGCCGCCAAGCCCCCGGTCATGATCCATCACGGCACGGCGGACACCATCGTGGAGCTTTCATCCGGCGAGGCGACGCGCGACTTCTGGAGGATGCGAAACGGATGCAACACGACGACCACGTCGATCTACACCGGGTGCTCGAGCTATGGCGCCTGCAGCGAGCCGGTCATCTACTGCGTCGGCAACTGGGACCACACGGTGTCGTCGACGGCGCGCGCCAACATCTGGAAGTTCTTCGACAGCTTGAAGTGAGCGAGGCGTATCGAAGCCTCCTCGTTGGCGTCGAGACGCGCATCAGGATCAGGTAGTGGGTCCAGCCGAGGCACGGCGGAAAGGCCGCGGTGCCTCGCGATTCGCTAGGCACTGCCGAGCGAATCGCCTTTGACGCCGACCCGATAGGCAGTCAGCGCGCGAATGGTCACGCAGCCGGCGGCGGCGGGACGTCGGAGGAGCCGCGCTGGCGGGCCCTGAACAGCGCGGCGCGCATCAGGAACACGGTGGTGACCGGCGCGGTCAGCGCGACGAACACCGGGATGAGGACCGCGTGCAGGTACGGTCGCGCCGTCACGAAGGACGCCTGAACCACGGTCGCGAGCGTCACGGCCCATGTCGCCAGCGGTGGCGACCGAGGCTGGGCGCGTGGACGCGCTGGAAGAAGCGTCGTCAGCGCGCAGCAGGCCGAACGATCCGATCAAGGCGGCGAGCGCCCCGACGACGACCAGCGCCGCCGTCAGCGCATCCACCCACAGCGGCGACGTCGTCGTCATTCGATGATCTCCCCGCGCAGGAGGAACTTCGCCATCGCCGATGAGCCCACGAAGCCGAACAGGGCGATGAGCAGCGCCGCCTCGAAGTAGGAGCTGCTGCGGTACAGCAAGCCCGAGCGTGAGGATGACCAGCATCGTGTTCAGGTACAGGCAGTCGAAGGCGAGCACGCGATCCTCCGCACGCGGCCCCAGGATCATGCGCACCAGGGCGAGCATCATCGCCAGCGTGAGACAGCCGAGCGCGAACAGCAGCGCCCACGACAGCAGCGGGCTCATTCGAAGATCTCCCGCAGCGGGCGCTCGTAGCGACGCTTGATGCGCCGCCACGACCGGCCTCGTCATCCGACGCGCGAGAACACGTGCAGCAGCAGGACGCGCTTGTCGGCGGACAGCTGCACCCAGGCGGTGCCCGGCGTGAACGTGACGATCATCGCCAGGACCGCCAGGCCGTTCGGGTCCCGTCAGCTCGAGCGGGATGCGGACGAAGCCGGAGCGGATGTCGCGCGGGCGGCGGGTGAGGACCGCCCACGTCACCTCGACGTTCGACCGCAGCATGTCGCCGACGACGCGCGCGAACAGCTTCACCATGACGAGCCGGCCTGCGCAGCGCGCGGGCCAGCGGCCGCGAACCGCGCCGTGACCGCGGGCCAGAACAGCGCCAGGCCGACGCCCAGGATCACGTCTCCGGCGCTCAGCGACTGCATGAGCAGCAGCCACAGCAGGAACAGCGCCAGCGACAGCGCCGGGGAACGCAACCAGCCGCCTCATCGTGGCGCCTCGCGAAGCTGCGCTGGCGGCGCGGTCACCTCGCGCGCCGAGCACGGCGTCGATGTAGTCCTGGCGGTCGTGGAGCGAGCGCGCGGCCGTCTGCGCGAGGCTCATCGTCGGCCCGGCGGCGACGGTCAGCAGGCCGCACAGCCCGAGCAGGCCGACGACCGGGACGGCCTCGGCCGCGCGGACGCGCGGCAGGCGCGCGGCTGCCGCCCGACCAGAAGGTGCGGACTCCCGTCCGCGTGAGCGCGATGAGGGCGATGCAGGCCGCAGCCGAGGAGCACGGCCGACGAACATCGCCAGCGCGCGCGCCGTCGCCACGGCCCCCGGCGGCGCGGCGCGAGCGCCGCCGACAACATCGCCGAGCCTTGCCGATGAACGTCGGCAGCGGCGGCAAGCCGGCGATGAGCAGCGCGCACGCGAAGAAGGCGAAGCCGAGCAGCGCGGTCGACGCGGGGAAGGGACGGCCGACGAGCGGCGCCTCCTCGTCGTCCAGGTTGACGTCGCTGGCCTCTTCGAGCTTGGCGTTCAGGAACGGCGCCTCGTCGACGACCGTCGCGCCCGCCGTCGCCAGCGCTCGACGAGGTCCACGAGCAGGAAGAGCGGCGCTGGAGGCGAGCGTGGACGCGCACGAGATAGAACAGCGCGCCGCGCGAGCACCATCTCCTCGCGCGTGCCCAGCGCCGCCAGCAGCGTGCCCGCCGAGACCACCACGCCCCACGCCACCTGCACGGCGAGGCGGTGAGAGGCGAGCATCCCGAGGGCCGCCAGCAGCGCGGTCGACCAGGCCGAAGGCGAGCAGACCGTCTGCCGCCGAATCCGCGCCAGCGGCCCGCCGGCGAACATCAGGGTCCACAGCCGCACCAGCGCGTAGACGCCGACCTTGGTGAGCACCGCGAAGATCGCCGCCGCGGGCGGCGTCGGCGGCGCGATAGGCCGGCACCAGCCAGAAGTTGAGCGGCCACGCCGCCGCCTTGATCAGGAAGGCGACGGCGAGCAGGGCCGCGCCCGCGTCGACGAGGTGCCGGTTCGCCACCGTCGGTCCCGACAGCCGCGCCGCCAGCTCCGCCATGTTGAGCGTGCCGGTCACGCCGTAGATGATCGACACGCCGATGAGGAAGAGGGACGACGCGAGCGAGGTTCACGGCCACGTAGCCGCACGCTCGCGCGGACGCGCGGACTCGCCCGAGCCGTGCAGCAGCAGGCCGTACGAGGCCGCCAGCAGGATCTCGAAGAACACGAACAGGTTGAAGATGTCGGCGGTCAGGAACGCGCCCGACAGCCCCATGAGCTGGAGCTGAAACAGCGCCGGGAAGTGCACGCCCGCGCGGTGCCAGCGCGACGAAGCCGAAGACCAGCGCCGCGCCGCCCAGGCTCCAGGTCAGCAGCAGCATCGTCGCCGACAGCCGGTCGACCGCCAGCGCGATGCCGAACGGCACGCGGCCAGTTGCCGGGCAGGTAGGCCACCGGCCCGTGGGCATCCACCCACACGAGCAGCGCCAGCGACGATCAGCGAGGCCGAGCAGCGTCGACGCCGCGCCGATGACCAGCTTCAGCGGCCGCCGGTGCCTCGGCCAGCAGGATCATCACCGCCGCGCGCCAGCATCGGCAGCAGGATGGGCGCCACGATCAGGTGTGGCATCGGCGGCGCTGGATGAGCGCTCGTCATGGCTCGGTCGCCGTCGACGTGGTCGGTGCCCGGTCATGCCGCGCGAGGCCAGGATGACCACCAGCAGCAGCGCCGTCATCGCGAAGCCGATGACGATCGCGGTGAGCACCAGCGCCTGCGGCACCGGGTCGGTGTAGTTGGCCAGGTTGGGCGGCACCCCGTCGACGAGGATGGGCTCCTTGTCGATGGCCAGGCCGCCGATGCTGAAGATGAACAGGTTCACGGCGTAGGACAGCAGCGACAGGCCGATGACCAGCTGGAACGTCCGCGGGCGCAGCACCAGCCAGACGCCGGAGCCGGTCAACACGCCGATGGCGACCGCGAGGACGACCTCCATCACTCGCCTCCCTTGCGCCGGTGCGCGCGGATCGACTGGTGGGCGAGCGCCACGAGGATGAGCAGCGTGGAGCCCAGCACCACGCAGAACACGCCGAGGTCGAAGAACATGCGCGCTGCCGACGTGGACCTCGCCGAGCGAGCGGGACGTGCCAGGTGGAAGGTGTGCGAGGTCAGCAGCGGATAGCCGACGACGAACGACCCGGCGCCGGTGCCGAGGACCAGGAGCAGCCCGACGCCGATCAGCGCCGCGGGGCGCGAGGCGCACGCGATCCTCGACCCAGTCCGTCCCGAAGGCGATGTACTGGAGCGAGCAAGCCCGACCGCCATCACCAGCCCCGCCACGAACCCGCCGCCGGGCGCGTTGTGTCCGCGCAGGAAGAAGAACGTCGCGACGATGCCGGACACCGGCAGCATGACCGGCGCCAGCACTGCGCGGGACCAGCAGGTATCCCGGCCTCGGTGTCCGGCGCCTGGTCCGCGGGCTCGACGAGATCGGTCTGCACGTCCGCGGTCACGGAGCGCCTGCTGCTGCGGCGGCAGCGCCAGCACCTCGGGCGCGGGCCGGAACCGGCGCAGCAGCGCATAGACGGTCAGCGCGACCAGCGCCAGCACCACGCCTTCGCCGAAGGTGTCGAAGCCGCGAAAGTCGACCAGCATGACGTTGACGACGTTGCGCCCGCCGCCGCCGGTCAGCGCCTGCTCGAGGAAGAACGACGTGCGCTCGGGGAGGTCGCGGGTCATCACCGCGTAGGCGAGGATCGCCATGCCCGTGCCCGCCGCCAGCGCGATGACGAAGTCGCGCGCGCGCCGGCCGGAACGCCGCCTGCCGCGTGCGCGCGGTTGTAGACGCCGCGGGCCGGCTCGCGCGCGGGGAGCCAGCGCAGCCCGAGCGAGGATGAGCAGCGTCGTCATGACCTCGACGGTGAGCTGGGTGAGCGCGAGATCGGGCGCGGAGAACCAGATGAACGTGACGCAGGTGACGGCGCCCGTGACGCCCGCGAGCATGAGCGCCGCCAGGCGATGGAACTTCGCCTGCCACGCGGCGCCGACCGCGCCGACCAGCCCCACCGCCCACAGGCCGATGAAGATCGGCGACAGCGGCACCAGCGGGCGGTCGCCCACGCCGACGCCCCCGCACAGCGTCAGCGCGCCCACGACCAGCGCGACGACGACGACGGCCAGCAGTCTGGCGCTGAAGCCCGGCGGCGAGCAGCAGCGACGGCGAACCTGGCGGCTGCGCGCCGTCAGCCACGCCAGCGACCGACGTGTAGAGCGACGTCGCCGTCGAAGCGCGCTCTGGCGCGCCGGCCCGCCGCGGCCAGCCGCGGCGCCCGAAGCGCCGGTGCGCGAGGTAGAGCGCGGTGCCGCCGACCATCGCCAGCGCGCTCATCAGCAGCGGCGGCGTGAAGCCGTGCCAGAGCTTGAGGCTGTACTCCGGCAGCGGCCCGCCGACGACCGGCCGGGACGGCGGCGGCGAGCAGCGGCCCCATCGACCGGCGCCGGCGCGACGCCGACCACCAGGCACGCGAGCACCAGCACCTCGACCGGCACGCGCATCCACCGCGGCGGCTCCTCGGGGACGCGCGGCGTGTCGCGCGCCGCCGCCGGTCCGAAGAACACCCCCAGCGCGAAGCGCAGCGAATACGCGACGCTGCCCATGCCCGGCCAGCGTGGCGGCGACCGGCAGCCCCCACTTGACCGCCGGCACGGCGTCGATGAAGACGGCCTCGGCGAAGAACATCTCCTTCGACAGAAAGCCGTTGAGCAGCGGCACGCCGGCCATCGCCGCCGTCGCGACCAGCGCCAGCGTCCCGGTGATGCGGCATCAGGCGAAACAGCCCGGACAGCCGCCGCATGTCCCGCGTCCCGGTCTCGTGGTCGATGATGCCGACCGCCATGAACAGCGACGCCTTGAACGTCGCGTGGTTCATGACGTGGAACACCGCCGCCACCGCGGCGAGCGGGCTGTTGAGCCCGAGCAGCAGCACGATGAGGCCGAGGTGCGAGATGGTGGAGTAGGCGAGCAGCCCCTTGAGGTCATTGCGGAACAGCGCCACCCAGGCGCCGAACAGCAGCGTGACCAGCCCCGCCGACCCGACCAGCCAGAACCACAGCTGCGTGCCGGACAGCGCCGGCCACAGCCGGGCGAGCAGGAACACCCCCAGCTTCACCATGGTCGCCGAGTGCAGGTACGCCGACACCGGGGTCGGCGCCGCCATCGCGTTGGGCAGCCAGAAATGGAACGGGAACCTGGGCGCTCTTGGTGAACGCGCCCAGCAGGATCAGGCACAGCGCCACCGGGTAGAGCGCGTGCGCCTTGACCTGGACGGCGCTGGCGAGGACGCGGTCGAGATCGTAGCTGCCGGCGATCTGCCCGAGCACGATGCAGGCCGGCGAGCAGGCACAGCCCGCCCATGCCCGGTGACCGTGAGCGCCATGCGCGCCCCGCGCTGGGCGTCGCGGCGCTGCGTTCCAGTAGCCGATGAGCAGGAACGAGCAGCAGCGACGTCAGCTCCCAGAAGAACGCGAGCTGCAGCAGGTTGCCGGAGAGGACCGTCCCCAGCATCGCGGCGATGAACGCGAGCAGGAAGGCGAAGAACCGCGGGACGGGGTCCGACGGGCGACAGGTAGTAGCGCGCGTACAGGATCGACCAGCGCGCCGATGCCGAGGACCAGCACGCCGAACATCCAGGTCAGCCCGTCCAGCCGCAGCACCAGCTCGAGGCCGAGCGACGGCACCCAGGCGATGCGCGTGACGGAGACGCCGCCGTCCCGAACTTCCGGGAACCGGAGCGCCAGCCCGATCAGGCCCGCGAGCGCGGCCGCGCCGGCGATCGCCGCCACGCCGTTGCGCGCATGCACCGGCAGCAGGGCCACCGCCAGGGCCGCCACCGTGAACAGGAGCAGGACAGCGGCGAGCGACATCGGTCAGGCCGGCGAGCTTGCCGTCACCGGCTTCGGCCCTTTGGCCGGCGAGGGGGAACGACGAGCACGTCACAGCGCACGTCGCGAAGGACGTCACCGGCGACAGTCCCGAGAAACGCGTGCGCGACGCCGGCGTAGGCATGCGTGCCGAGGACGAGCAGGTCCGTGTCGAGCTTCTTGACGGCCGCCTTGATCACGCTGCGAGGGTCCCCGTAGCGAACGTAGGTCTCGAAGGCGGGCACGTCGTCCGGCTGCCGCTGCTGCGCGCGCAGCGCGCGCGCGACGACCTGCGCGATCTGCGTGGCCGCTGATCTGTCGCTGTCGAAGCTCCTGCTCTTCGCGCTCGGTCGCCGGGCAGGCCGGCGTAGAACATGCCGAGGTAGGGCCCGTCGTGGGCATGGACGATCGTGACGCGCGGGCGCGGCGGCGGGATCACCCGGGACAGCATGGCGAGCACCGGCTCCGCCGCCCCGTCGACATCGAGACCGAGCGCCGGGCGCCGATAGCGTGCCCGCGCCGGCGAGCGGATGACGAGGATGGGCGTGCGCGCCTGGCGGATCACCCGCTCCGCCGTCGAGCCCAGAAAGGCGTCGCGCACGGGCCGCCCTGCCCCACGCCCCATGACGACGAGGTCGGCCTTCAGCCGCGCGCGCATGTGCGGCGATCTCCGCCGCGGGCGATCCGACGCTGACGCTGTGCTCGATCGACGACGTCGGGGCCAAGCGCCTTCGCCGCGCGCAACGCTTGCCGGGCCAGCGCCGTTCGCGCGTCCGTCTCGGCTTGCCGGCGGGCGCGGATCGGCAAGCGCCCGGGCACGACATGGAGCAGCGTGATCGTCCCGCCCGCGGCGATCGGTAACCAGGCGGTACGGCGGACGACCCGCTCCGAGACGGGCGACAGGTCGAGCGGGACGAGCAGCGAACGGAGCGCGGGCGCGGGCATGGCCAGGTGGTCGGCTCATCCATGGTGACCATCGCGACGGTTGGCAACCTTCGATGTTCCGGATTCGCGCGCCGGCGGTCGCTTTCCAGGAAGTGACGCGCGCTTGTGTGATGCCGGGCCGAGCGCACCCGGTCCAGCTCATTGACCTGGCGGCTCTTCACCCTCCGCGCGCTGCAAGTATCTCTCCTCGGCCTCGACCAACGACAGCCGCGCGTAGGCGAGGTTGGCGTAACGCCGGTCGAGGACCAGGTACAGGAACAGGTTGGGCTTCTTTCGCAACGGGCGGATCAGATGGTGCTGCTTGCCGAGCGTGATGAGGATGTCCTCGATCTCGTCGTCGAGCGCGAGTGACTGGATCGTGCGCCGCTTGGCACGAACGACCTCCGTATTACACGCCGCGGCTTTTTCCAGATCGATCGCGGCGCCACCGTCCTTGGCGATGCACATTCCCGTATCGGCATCCACGAGACAGGCCCCCATGTAACCGCCCAGGTTGACCAGGGCCTCCATGAGTCTGGGGATGTTGCTGAGCATGCCCCCTTCATGCGGCCTGATGGGCGCGCCC
>CAVSOL010000003.1:0-196763 GCA_963729535.1 uncultured Pseudomonadota bacterium
CGGCGCTCTACAACGCCGTCGACGTGCTGCTGTTTCCGTCTCTGTACGAGGGATTCGGCTGGCCTCCGCTGGAGGCGATGGCGTCGGGCACGCCGGTGGTCTGCTCGCGCGCGGGCTCGCTCGATGAGGTGATTGCGGATGCAGCGCTCACCGCCGATCCGGAAGACTTCGAGACGCTGGCGTGGCACGTCGGCAGCTGTTCTGACCGACGATCGGTTGCGCGAGGTGCTGGTGTCGCGCGGGGCTTGAACGCGCCGCCCAGTTCAGCTGGGACGAGACCGCGGAGCAGATGATCGGTCTCTATCGGGGCTTGATCGCGCGGGCCGCCTGACCATGTGTGGCATCGTCGGAATCGTTCGATTCGACGGACCGGCGCGTCAGCCGGACGGAGATCGATGCGATGGTCGGCAGCATCCGGCACCGGGGGCCCGACGACGCTGGGCATGCTGGTCGAGGGCGGCATCGGCATCGGCATGCGGCGCCTCGCTATCGTGGACCTCAGCCCGCAGGGCCACCAGCCGCTGTTCAACGAGGACCAGGGCATCGCCGTCGTCTTCAACGGCGAAATCTACAATCACCGCGACATCCGCTCTCGACTGGAGGCGGAAGGGCACAAGTTTCGGGGCAACAGCGACACGGAGGTGCTGGTTCACGGCTACGAGCAGCTCGGCGCGACCGAGCTGGCGACGCGCCTGGCCGGGATGTTCGCGTTTGCACTCTACGACCGGCGCCGCAGGCGCCTGACCCTCGCCCGCGACGGGTTCGGCATCAAGCCGCTCTACATCCGTCGGACAGCGAACGCAGATCTCGTTTGCTTCCGAGGTGCGCGCGCTGGCGTTCGACGGCGAAGGTCCGCTGTCGATCGATCCGACGTTCACGCATACGTTTCTTCGCGTCGGCTACGTCCCCTCCCCGGCGACGCGCGTTCTCGGGGATCGTCAAGCTCGAGCCCGGGACGGTGCTCGAGATCGACCTCGCGACCGGTGAAACAGTCTCGAGACGTTCTACCGACTCGCTCCGGCGCGCATCGACGAACATGCGGTCCGGACGAGCTGCTGGAGAAGCTGCGCGAATTGCTCAACGCTGTCCGTGCGCCGCCACCTGATGGCGGACGTGCCGACCGGCTTGTTCCTATCGGGCGGGCTGGATTCGAGCGCGCTGACCGTGTTCGCGAATCATCACGCCGCGCCGCCCAAGACGTTCACGATCGGCTTTTCGGCGTCCGATCGCGGCGACGAGATCGCGCTTCGCGGCGGCGGTCGCGGCCCGCGCCGGCAACGAAAACGTTCGCATCGATCTCGGTCCCGCCAATCTCGGCGATCTCGATCCGATCGTGGACGCGCTCGAGGAGCCGATGGCGGACAGCGCTGTGTTGCCGCTGTGGTACCTCTGTCGGGGCACGGCCGCACAGGTCAAGGTCGCCCTGTCCGGAGAGGGCGGGGACGAGGTGCTCGGCGGTTATGCCCGCTACTTCTGGGGGCCGATCGTCGAGGATCTGCGGCCGGTCCTGCAGCGCCACGCGTCCAAGGTGCTGGGCATGACCACGCTACTGCCGTCACGGTCACTCGGCATCTTCAACGTCGCCCGTCGCGCGGCGAAGCTCGTCGAGTCGGCCCCGCTCGAGGCGCCGTCTCGCTATCTGTCGTGGTTCGACCTGTTCTCCGAGGACGAACGGCGTTCGCTGGCTGGTGTGGGCCGCGACGGCGCGGCTGCCCGGTTACGAGTCGCTGTTCGCCGCCGCCCGCTCGCTCGATCTGGATCCCGTGCAGACCCTGCAATACGTCGATTTTCAGACGATGCTGCTCGACAACCTGCTGGTGAAGGCCGACAAGCTGTCGATGGCTCACAGCCTGGAGGTTCGCGTGCCGTTTCTTCGCGCAGCCTGGTCGAGTTCGGGCTGGGGCTTCCGCGCGGCGAGAAGATCGGCCCTCTGCGCAACAAGACCCTGATGCGGCGGTTGCTGCGAACCGGAGCTGGGGACGCGAGCCGCGCGCAGACCGAAGCGAGGCTTCGAGATTCCGGTGGACCGATGGTTTCGCGAGGCTGCCGCCGGTGACGTCCGCGAACGAGCTCAGGAGCGGCGCCCTGGTGAGCGAGCTCGGGTTCTCCTCCGAGGCGATCGGCGCGCTGATCGATCGCCACCTCGGCGGCGAGGACATCGGACGCAAGCTGTTCGCCCTGACATCGCTCGAGCACTGGGCCAAGCGCTTCGCCTGACTCAGGCCCTGGCGTCCACCAGGCGGCGATAGCGCGCCCACACGCGGTCCGCGATCGCGGTTGCTCCGAATTCTCGCGCTGCCTCCGCGGCCTGGCGCGCGCGCAGCCGCCGCTTGCGCCGTGTCGGCCAGCAGCGCGATGACCTGACGCGCGAACGCCGCGTCGTCGCCGGGAGCGAGCAACCAGTCCGAAACGTCCGTGGCCAACCAGCGCAGGCGGGGCGCCCTCATCGGTCACGACCAGCGGCCGTCCGGTCGCCATGGCTTCCGCGACGACCCGCCCGAACCCCTCGTGTCGCGAGGTCAGCACGAAGACGTCGAGCGCTCGCATGACGTCCGCGATGTCGCGGCGCGCGCCGGCAAACGTCACGCGCTGGCCGAGGCCCGATTCGCGCACGAGCGCGCGTGAGCTGATCGCGGTAGCGGAGCTCGCTGTCCGCTTCCGCGTCCCCGACGACGACGAAGCGAGCATGGGGAACGCTCGGCGGCGATGCGCGCGGCCGCGCGCACGAACGTCTCGAGGTCCTTGCGGGGATGGATCCGGCCGACGGTGCCGATCAGGCAGTCGCCGGGCCGGGCGCCGAGCGCGGCGCGGACGTCCGCGCCTGGCGGCGGCCGGGCTGAACAACGTCAGGTCGACCGGGTTGTGAAGCGCCTCCACCTTGCGGTGGTGGCCACGCCGGCGAAAGATCGTCCGCCGTCGACTCCGAGATGCAGAACACGTGGTCGGCCGTGGCCGTCCAGATCGCGACCAGCGCATCGAATACCCACTTGGGCTCGTCCAGGGTGTTGCCGCGATAGTGAAGGACGTGTGGCAGGCGGAGGGCCCGCGCTGCGAGGCCGCCTTCCAGCAGCACCTCCATGTTGGTGTGGATGACGTCGGCGCCGATTCCGCGCGCTAGCTTCACGTATCGCCGCCGTTGCGCGCGCGAGCCGCGCCGGGTAGAGCGCCGCGCCGATCGTCAAGCCGCGGCGAAGAACCGCGAGCGGCGCAGTATGAACGCGCGCCCCCAGCGCTTCGTAGCGCGCGACCTGCGGGCCGGCCGCCGGCAACACGACGTGGGCCTCGAGGCCACGCGGGATCAGCGCCGCCAGCAGCGTGCGCAGGCTCTCGTCGGGGCCACTCACTTCCTGCGAGAACGGGTTGAGGTAGAGGACGCGCACGTCGATCTCAGAGTCCGAGGCGCACGGACCATCGATTCGGTCGCCTGGCGCCACGTCCAGCGCTCGGCGCGCGCGCGCGCGGCCCGCCCAACGCGAGCGGTGGCGTCGCGGTCGGCGGCGCAGGCGCGCAAGCGCGCCACCAGCGCGTCGATGTCGCGGGGCGGGACAAGCCAGCCGTCGACGCCGTCGGTGATGCATTCGGGACCGCCTCCGCAGGGGGTCGTCACGACCGGCGTCGCGCAGCACATGGCCTCCTGGATCACCAGACCGAAGCCGTCGCCCAGCGTCGGAAACGCGAGCAGATCGGCCGCGGCATAGCGCGCGCGCGAGCTCGCGCTCGGGGCACGTGCGGCCAGTGTTCGAACAGACCCGGCGTAGCCGTCGACGAACGACTTCGCCAGCCGCAGCGGCCCGATCAGATGAAGCTCCGCGTCCGGGAGCGCAGCGCGCCGCCACGCCTCGAGAAGATAGGGCGTTCCCTTGCGCAGATCGTGGGCGCCGACCGACAGCACCCGTGAACGTCCGTCGGGGGCGCGGCTCGCGGCGGCGAACTCCGCGACGGGAAACCCGTACGGTCCGACCACGACGGGCGCGACGGATGCGATGCCCTCGAGCGACCGCTTGGTGAAACGAGACGCCACCGAGATCTTCGTGGCGAGCGCGAGCTCGGCGTCCTTGCGGTGCTGCTTCCATTCGGGCTCGCGATGCGGCGGGCCGAGCGACGGCGTCGGGCCAGCGCGCGGGCTTCGTCGCGGAAGATGGTCTCCGATCGTTCGGTAGTGTGGCAGTCGGCAGGTCCCAGATGCGATCCAGACCCGCGTCGTGCCGCACGCCGGAACGTGTGCAGAGCGCCGTCCTCGTAGGCGTAGATCGTCGTCGTGCCGGCGGGCCACGGCACGGCGCGCGACGGCCAGATCGTGCGCGGCGAATACGGCGTTGTAAGGTTGAAGACGCGAATGCACACCGGCCAGCGCGCGGGCGGCGATCCGCGCCGACAGCTCGACGACGACCTGCGCGTGCAGCAGGCGCGGAGGGATGTTCGCGAGGATCCGGTTGCGGAGCACCGGCCGCCTGGCTGCGAGCAGGCCGGCGAGTCGGCCCGACAGGCTGGCCGGCGCGAACGCCACGCCGGTGAAGTAACCGGCCAGCCTCCCGGCTTCTGCCAGGCTCTCGGCCAGCCCCGCGGACACCGCGGCGACGTGAGGGTGGCTGACCAGGACGGCGGTCACGACGGCGGTCGCGCGGGAGCGAAGACGCTATGCGCCGCGAGCAGGCGGCCTTTCAGCGCCGCGCGCGCGTGATGGGTCTCGAAGCCGAACTCGGCGCGCGATGGGCGCGAGCACCAGAGGCAGGAAGCCAGGCGCGGGCCGCTCGCCGACGAGCGAATTGGTAGACGCAGCGAAAGCGACTTGCGCGGCAGCGGACAGGCGACGCAGGCCAACGCGCAGCTGATTGAACGCGTACCACTGGATGCTCTCCGCGTCGACGTCCGCAGGCCGACGGTCGGCGCGCGGCGCGGAGTAGTGCCGGATCGCCAGCAGAGGATCGAAGATGATCTTCCAGCCCTGTCGGCGGACCTGCAGACCGATGTCGATCTCGTAGCCCTGCGCCACGTTGCGATTCAGCTCCATGTCGAACTCGAGCCGCGCGGCGACGTCGCGGCGAAAGCTCATGTTGCCGCCCATCAGAAAATCGACCTCGACCGGGTGGCTGAAGGTCGGCCTGCAATACATGCGGCCGACGAACTGTCCGACGCCGTTGACGTAACCGACCCGATCGGTGTCGGGCACGGGCGTCGGTCCGGTTTCGTCCGACGTGTTGATGCAGCGGCCGCCGACGGCGCCGATCGCAGTCGCTGGCGTAGTTGCCGAGCAGGCGCGGCAGCCCAGCCGTCCTCTGCCTCGGCGTCGTCGTCCATGACCGCGATGACGTCGCCCGTCGCGGCGGACACGCCCACCTTGACCGGCGGCATGAAGCCCGGCGTCGGAGACGAGCTCCCGCCGGAGCTTGAACGGCAGATTCTCGCCTGCAGCGCCGCGATCGCTTCGTGTGTCGGCGACGTCGGTGTCGCGCGGCAACGGCGATGACCTCGTCGGGCGTGCCGGCTCTGGACCTGCGAGCGAAAGCACTGCGCGCCGGATCCAGTTCGGGCGCTGGTAGGTCGGGATCACGACGCTGAGGCGTCGACGGCGGGTCATGTGATCCGGGCGCGCAGTATACGTTATAGGAAATTCCATGCGGAACTGAAGGCGACCGCGCGCGCGCGCCGGCGAATTGCGCTGTTCGTCAAAGCGTTCTGACCCAACGTGGGTGGCGTCGAGACGTTCTCGGCGATGATGGCGACATCTGGCAGCGCGCGGGCTGCGCGACGTCGAGGTGATCACGGCCGTCCCGGCAGTGCGCCGTGGTCGGGTCCCTACCGCTCACCCGAGCTGGAACCTGCGCGCCCTCGGCGCGGCGGTCGACGAGCTCGCGATCTGGTCGTGACCAACGGCTATCCGTGGACGCGATGCCGACGTCGCGGCGCTGCGCAGGCACCGGCTCGTCGTATTTCATCAGGGCTACCAGATGATCGTGACAGCGACGGCGCGCGTCTTCAGAGATCGTGTCCGCTTTCACGGTTGGTCAGGGCGCGGTCGGTATACATCGTGCACGGCATCTACCCGTTTCGCCTTGGCCCGAAGACCGGTCGCGCGCGCTGGTCACAGCTTCCGTTCGACGCGGTGGATCAAGACGTTGGCGGTTTCAGGAGCGAGCTCACGTCGTTCCGAGCCGCCGCGTCCCGGCGTCTGGGCTGCCGCAGGCGACGTCGTCTACCAACCGCCCAGCCGATGGTGATCGATGCGCTGAGCGAAGCTCGCGCCGCGCGCGCAGGACGGCTCGAACGCTACCAGACCGGCGACGTGTCGTGGTGTGTTCGGACGGCTGCAACGCTCCAAGGGCCAGCGATGATTCTGACGCCGCGTCGGGCGTAGCTGAGCGCGGGCGTCCGGCCGCGCGCGCGATTCCTCGTCGCCGGCGGCTCCGTGTATCGGTCTGGAACCCGAGATACGCCGATGAGCTCAAGCGACAGGCGCCGCGCTGGCGCTCGGCGGACAGGTCGAAATTCGCGCGATTCCGCGACGCGACGTCGGCCCGGCTGACGCGCGGCGGAGCGACGGTCGTGGTGCCCAGCCGCGTGTGCGGAGCCGGCTGACCATCGCGAAGCTGTTCGCGTGCGGCGGCGCGGTCATCGCGTCGGCAAGGCGGCGGGCCGAGCGAGATCATCAACTCGGGCGACCGATCGGCAGTCTGTGCCGCACGGCGACTCGAGCCGCCTTGACGCGCGCGATGCCGACGGCAGATCGCGATCCGGAACAGCGTGTACGCTGGGCCCGGCGCCCGGGAACGCGAACGAAGTCAGTGCAGCATCCGCGATGGCGTCGACGCTTGCTCCGTCATCTGGACGAGTCATCGCGGAGCTAGGCCGTCACCGCGGATCGGTGAGCGACAGGCGCTGCCGTGGGGAGCGGCGTCGCACGCGGCGTTCGAAGAGCTCACGCACGTTGCGCCGCGACTGAACCACCAGATAGCGGAGCGCGTGCCGGCGGTGTATCGAAGTGCTGCAGCTTGCGCAGCAGCTGTTCGGGACGCGGTAGGCTAGCGAGCGTTCCGTACGCGGCGACGACCCGCCTGGAAAATGGCTCGGCACGGACCGCCGACAGCGTCTCGATCCGCGCCCAATCCGGCAGCAGCGAGGCCGCCAGTGCGGTTGCGGTCGCGAACGGACGCCAGCAACGCCAGGCACGCGCCAGCGCGGTCGCGGCGGCGATGTCGTCGGCCGCCGGCAGCAGGCGCGCCAGGTCCACCAGATAGATCGCCGGCATCCCGAAATGATCGATCGCCATGTGCAGCGCGTGGAAGACGGCGGCGTGGTCGGCCGCGCAGCGCACGAGCGTCCGTCGCACCCAGGCGCAACGGGACGGCCGCCGCCCACACCGCGCGATAGTCGATGTCGCAGCGCGCGAACGGCGCGAGCGCGAGGTGCAAGTCGACCTCGACGCCCGCTCGAGTCCAGGCGACCTCGTGGTAGTCGACGTCGTCAAACCCCGGCGCGGCGGCCTTGGGTTCGAACCCCATTCGGTCGAGGACGCCGAACGCGCGCCGGCGTTCCTCGTTCGGAACCAGCAGATCGACGTCCGACGTCGGCCGCGTGCCGGGGCCCGGATAGATCGACTGTTCGTAGGCGAGGCCCTTGAGCACGATGCTCGGAATGCCGTCGGCCGCGAGCGCGCGGATGCACTCCTCGGCTGCCCGGCTGAACAGCATGTTGCGCACGACGGTGTTCAGCCGATCGCGCCGGAATGTTTCTGCCAGCCGCGCCGGCAAACTATCCTGGGCGGTGGCCGACAGCAGCGGCGACAGGCGATGGCGCCGGGCTATCGCCACGAGCTGATCGTCGTCGGGTAGCGACGCCGCTCGCTCCCGATCCGCGACCGCCGCCATCAGTGTCAGCAGGTGGCTTCGATCGGTCCAGTTCGGCTCCACGAGCGACTCAAGAGAACACGCGCCCGCCGCGACGGTCAACACGCCGCATGGCAGTATGGTGGCGGGCATGCTGGTCGTTCCGATGTTGGATCTGGAGGCGCTGCACGCGCCGCTGCTCGGCGAGCTTCAGAGCGCTGCGGCGCGGGTCGTCGCGTCGGGAAAATTCCTCCTCGGCGACGAGGTGGCAGCGTTCGAGGCAGGAGACCGCCTCCGTGCTGGGCGTCGCTCACGCCGTCGGCGTGTCGTCAGGGACCGACGCGCTCCTGGCGATGCTGATGGCCAGCGGTGTCGGGCCGGGGGACGAGGTGATCACGACGCCCTACTCGTTCTTCGCGACCGCAGCGGTGATCGCCCGCGTCGGCGCCCGCCCCCGGTTCGCGGACGTCGAGACCGACACCCTGAACCTGGATCCGAGCGCAGCCGCCGGCCTCATCGGGCGGCGTACGAAGGCCGTGCTGGTCGTGCATCTGTTTGGTCGCGTCGCGCGCGTCGCGGGCCTGTCGGAATCGTGCGTGCGGGCCGGTATTCCGCTGCTCGAGGACGCGGCGCAGGCGATCGGCGCCTGGCGCGACGAGCAGGGCGTTCGCCGGCCGGTCGGGACGCTGGGCCGCGGCGGCGCCGTGTCGTTCTTTCCCGAGCAAGAACCTCGGCGGCTTCGGTGACGGGGGCATGGTCATCACGGACGACGCAGACGCTGGCGGCGCGGGTGAGGCTGCTGCGCAATCAAGGCGCATCACGCAAGCTCGTCCACACGGAGGTCGGAGGAAACTTCCGTCTCGACGAGCTGCAGGCGGCCTTGCTGCGGGTGAAGCTGCCGCACCTCGCGGCCTGGACGGCCGAACGTGTCCGCATCGCGTCGTTGTATCGCGAGCGGCTCGCGCAGCTTCCGATCGCGCTTCCGCCGCCCGACGACGGGTGTGTCTGGAATCAGTTCGTGATCCGCGTGCCGGCGGAGCGGCGCGACGCCGTGGCCGAGGCGCTGCTGCGTCGCAGCGGTGTGGCCAGCGCCGTCTACTATCCGGTTCCGCTTCATCTTCAGCCCGCGCTGGCTTCGCTCGGGTATCGGCGCGGCGAGTTCCCCTGCGCGGAGCTCGCCGCCCGGGAGGCCCTGGCGCTGCCGATCTATCCGACGCTCGGCGAAGCGGGTGCGGACAGAGTCGCGGCCGCGCTCGCGGCGTGTTTCGACTGACCGCGCCGCGATGTCAGCTCACGTTTCGGCCGGCGAGCGGTCACGACCACGTTGTCGCTGAAGCGGACACCCTTGGCTCGCCCGCCGAGCAACGTCTGCCACGTCCGTGCCGGCATGCCTGGGATGCCACCGACGTCGGAGAACGAGAACGATCGATCGACGAAGCCTGCCTCGGTCAGCACGTGATCCAGGTCTTGTCTGACCAGCGGCGTGATGTGCGCCGGGTACGACGTGTCGCCGAAGGCGACGAAGTGGCCTCTGACGACGAGCGCGACGATCGATCGCCAGCTCTCGTTGTTGGGCGTCGACAGCACCAGCCTGCCGCCCGGCCGCAGCAACCTGAAGATCTCGCGGCACATCGCGCGCGGATTCTCGAGGTGTTCGATCACCTCCGCCGCGACGACCAGATCGAAGCTCCGATCGCCGATCGGCAACCGATCGTTCAGATCGCCCTGAACCCAGCGCAGGTCGGCCGGCGCCGTGTCCGCACGCGGGAAGCAGATCGGCGCCCGTGACGGATCGGTATCGGCCCGCGTCGCGCAGCCGGAGCGTGAGCTGTCCCGTGCCCGCGCCGAAGTCCAGTACATCACCCACCGGGCCGATCGCCGCGAGCTCCCGTTCGATCGCGGCGTAGACGGTGTCGTTGCTGATCCCGCCGCTGTCAGCCGCTGCGGCCGCGCGGCGCGCGCTCAGAGCAGCATCCGGATCATCGGCCCCGCGCTGGGCGTTGTGGGGAGCGTCGTTGGTCATTGGCGGCGACCGTAAGGCTTCGATTCAGGTGGTGTCAACGCGCGTCACATCTCCGTCGTGCGATCCAGAGCCGTCCCACACGCGCGACATTTTCGCGTTCGGCCAGACGCAATCTCACCGCAGCGACAGGCGCGTCCGCCATTGCGTGCCGGCACGCCCGTCACGAGGGTGTGCGCAGCTACGTCGCGCGTGACCACCGCGCCCGCGGCGACGAAGGCGTATTCGCCGATCTCCACGCCGCAGACGATCGTCGCGTTGGCGCCGATCGTGGCGCCGCGCCGCACCAGCGTGCGCTCGAAGGCCGCCTTTCGATCGATCGCGGCGCGCGGGTTGCGCACGTTGGTGAACACCGCCGACGGTCCGACGAACACCTCGTCCTCGAGCACCACGCCGTCGTAGATCGACACGTTGTTCTGGATGCGGCAGCGGTCGCCGATCACGGCGGTCGCGGCGACGAATCACGTTTTGTCCGAGGACGCAGCCGCTGCCGATGCGCGCGCCAGCCATGACGTGGCAGAAGTGCCAGATCTTGGTCCCCGCGCCGATCCGAGCGGAGCGGTCGATGATCGCGGTGGGGTGCGCCCAGTGCCGCTTCACGCAGCCTCGAACGATGCGCCGCGCCCGTCGCTCACCGCCAGCCGCTGGGCGGTGCCGCCGCTACGCATCGAGCGCTCGCCCGCTTCCAGCACGCGCGCGACGTGCGCGGCGTGCGCGCCGTTGCCGCCGTATCTGTCGCCGCGCGCGACACACGCGACGAAGTGGCGGCATTGCGCGAGCAATGGCGTCGCCGACGTTCATACGCGACCACGACCGAGTCGTGGTCGGGCGCGGACAGGCGCAAGGCTCGTTCCGGGTGCAGCTCGTCGAACTTCAATGTCGCGCGCGTGCCGGCGAGCAGCGCTTCACGCCGCTTGCCATCCGCGAAACGCCCGACGTGGATGTGCGCGGTCTTGCCGTCATCGAAGCTCAATACGGAGCTGGCCACGTTGTCGTCGCCAGCCTGGTCCCACGCGCCGCCGGCCGCTGTGACCGTGAGCGGAAGCGCGCCGAACAGGTGGATCGCCAGCGAGACGTCATGCGGCGCCAGCGACCACCACGCGCTGCCCGGCTTGCGAGGTGCGCCGGGCGTCATGCGCCGCGACTCGAAGTAGAGCGGTTCACCGAGCACACCTTCGTCGAGCATCTGCCGCGCGCGCGCGATCGCCGGGTGGTGCAGCAGCAGGTGTCCGACGGTGAGCACCAGACCGCGCGCGGCGGCGGTGGCACAAAGCTCCTCGGCGTCATGCGCGCGCAACGCGAGAGGCTTCTCGACGAACAGGTGCTTGCGTGCCAGTAGCGCCTGCATGCCGACCGCGTGGTGGCGCGCGGCCTCCACGGCGACGACGACCGCCATGACGTCGGGATCGGCGACCACCTCGTCGACGGCATCGGTGATCCGGGTGTGCGGGTGGGCGGCGGCGGCATGGCCGCGGCGTTCGCCGTCCAGCTCGCAGATCCAGCGAAGCCGGACCTGCTCCAAGCTCGCGAACGCGCCCGCCAGCGTGAGGCCCCAAGGGCCCGCGCCGACGATGGCGATCCCGACGGGTGACATGTGCGCGAATCCTATCAGGTACAGGCGACCGTCGGTCCTGCCGATGCATGGTCGGAGATGCGCCTGCGTTCGGCCGCTGCTCTCGCTCTGCCTGTCGGGGGCGTGCGCTTCGGCGCCGCCGCCGGCCCGCGCCACGTCCCCGCGAGCTGGTGATGGCCTATGACGACGCGCGCGCGTCGGGAACCATGGCCTTCCCCAGCCTCACCTACGAGAGCGTCGTCCGCTTCCAGCTGCCCGACGGCGAGCATCGTCCGCTGCGGTTGCGCTTCCAGGCCGAGGCGTGGGCCAGCTCGAGATCACCATCTACGACAGCACCGTCCTCGAGACGCCGGGTGAGCCGCTCCGCAAGCTGACACGCGATCTGGCACGCGAAGACCTGTCCGATGGCAAGGACGGCCGGTGGGTCGTCGAGGACTGCGTCGACATGAAGCCCGTCAAGGGCGTGATCTGGGTCGGCGTGCGCAAGGCCGGCGGCACGCCGACGATCTGGGCGAGCAGCGTCGTATCCGGCCAGGCCTTCGTGCGCAACAACGATCCGACGAATCCGATGGGCCTGCTGCCCACCAAGCGAACGCCCATGCTGAGGCTGGAGGTCGCGCCCTAGGCTTCGCGATAGCAGTCGGCGGTACAGCGCGCAGTCGCGCTATCATCGCGAGCGTTCGACGACGATGCCGCGGCTCCTGGTCTGCTACCACTTCTTCCACCCCGACGACGTCGTCAGCGCGCGCATGTTCACTGACCTGGCCGTCGAGCAGGCGCGGCGCGGCTGGGACGTGACGGCGCTGGCCTGCAACCGTTCGTGGCACGATCCGCACGTCCGCTTGCCCGCGCGCGAGGAGTGGAACGGCGTCCAGCATCGAGCGCGTGTTCCGGCCGCCGTGGGACCAGGCGCGTCCCGTCGCTCGGCTCGGCAACAGCGCGTGGATGCTGCCGGCGTGGTTCCTGCGCACGTTACGGCTCGGGCAAGTTCGACGCTATCGTGATCGGCTCGGACCCGGCGTTTTCGCCGCTGGTCGCGCTGGCGCTTCGGCTGGCCTATCCGCGCGCCGCGCTCGTCCACTGGTGCTTCGATCTCTATCCCGGAGGCAATCGTGGCCGAAGGCACCAGCAAGGGCGCCGCACGACTGGCGCCCGTTGGCGCGCGGCCTCATGAGCCTGGCCTATCGCAGCTTCGACGCGCTGGTCGACATCGGCCCGCGCATGCGCGAGCGGCTCGCCGGCTATGGCAGCGGCGCGCGCCAGGAGACGCTGGTTCCGTGGGCGCTCACCGAGGCCGAGCAACCCGTCGCCGTCGATGCATGCCGCGCGCGCCGAGCTGTTTCCAGGCGCGAAGCTCGCGTTGCTGTATTCGGGGACCATGGGGCGCGCGCACGACTTCGCGGCGTTCCTGCGCCTCGCACGCGTCTGCCGAGCGCGCTCGGGTGATGCGGTCACGATCTGCTTCGCCGTCCGAGGCAATCGGGCCGCCGAGCTGCGCGCGGCCGTCACGGCCGACGACACGAACGTACGTCTGGTCGACTTCGCCACCGAGGAGGCGGTGCACCGGCGGCTCGCCGCCGGCAGACGTGCACCTCATCAGCTTGCGCGACGACTGGGCGGGCGTGGTCGTTCCGTCCAAGTTCTTCGCGTCGCTTGCGGTCGGGCGTCCGGTGCTTTACGCAGGGCCGTCAGAGTCCGAGATCGCGCACTGGGTGGCCGAAAACGATCTGGGCCTGCACCTGCGCGACGACGAGCACAGCGCGGGCGTGGTCGCCGACAGTCTGCACGGCTCATCGACGATCCCAGCGCCCTCGCGCGCTGGCGGGCCAACGCGCTCGCTGTCTACCGCCGGCAATGGTCGAAGCAGGTAACGAACGACGGCTGGGACGCGCTGCTCCGGCAGCTGCGTCACGATCCGCGCGGGCCTAGCAGCCTCGATGCTCGCTATCCTGGCCCAGCCAGGCCGCTGCGGCGCTGACCGCGGCGGCCAGCTCCGCCCCCCGCCCCAGCTCGACCGCGATCGCGGTCGCCAGCGCGCAGCCGGTGCCGCGCGGGTTCGCCCCCGGGACGTGCGCGTGCGCCAGCCGCACGCTCGCGTCCGCCGTGACCAGGACGTCGGTCGCCACCCCGCCCTCCGCCGGCAGATGCCCCCCCTTGACCAGCACCGCCCGCAGCCCGGCCGTGGCCACCAGCGCTCGCCCCGCCGCCTCGGCCTCGGCAATCGTGGCAACCGGCGCCCCCGCCAGCGCCGCCGCCTCCGGGGCGTTGGGCGTCACGAGCGTGGCACGGCGAAGCAGCGGCAGTAGCTCGTCCGCCGGGGCCGCCCACAGCGGCCCGCCGCGCGATGTCGCCAGCACCGGGTCGACCACCACCGGCCCGTCGTAGGCCGCCAGGCCGTCGACCAGCGCCGCCGCCGTCGCCGGTCCCACCGCCATGCCGATCTTCACCGCGGCCGGCCGCAACGCGGCGATTGCCCATCGCAAAGCGTCGCGCACCGCCGCCGGATCCCGGGGCTCCACCCGATGCACCCCCTCCCCCTGCTCGGTCCACGCCGTCCCGACCGCGTGCGCCCGGGCACCCCGCGCCGCCGCGGTCGCAACGTCGCGCAGCAAGCCGGCGCCACCGGATGGGTCGATGCCGCCCACGACCACGATCAAAACGGGCTGGGCCGGCGTTGTTTGCGACGAATTCATCGCGCCCATATCATATAGTCCCCCCACGGGAAGGCCCCCGCTGCCGCCGGCGCTTTCTTCCCGAAGGTTTTTTGTCGTGGCGACGAATCAACTCTCCGAGCCGATTCAGTTCGGCAAGTACTCGCTCTTCGAGCGTATTGGCCGCGGCGGCATGGCCGAGGTGTTCAAGGGCCGCATTCAGGGTCCCGCCGGATTCGAGCGCGTGTTCGTCGTCAAGCGCATCCTGCCGCATCTGTCCGACGACCAGACGTTCATCAAGATGTTCGTCGAGGAGGCGAAGCTGTCGGCGCGCCTCAACCACCCGAACATCGTCCACATCTTCGAGCTGGGCGCGGTCGAGGGCGAGTACTTCATCTCGATGGAGTACATCCGCGGCCACGACCTGTCGGAGACGATGCGGTCGATTCTGGAAGGCGCTGGGGCCGCCGCGCCCCGAGCTGGTCTCGTACATCGGCCGCGAGGCGTGCCGCGGGCTCGCATATGCCCACGGGCTGACCGACGAGAACGGCCGCCTGCTGGGGATGATCCACCGCGACGTGTCGCCGTCGAACGTGATGCTGTCGTACGAGGGCGCGGTCAAGATGCTCGACTTCGGCATCGCCAAGGCGCTGGGCGACTCGGCCGACCAGTCGAAGAGCGGCACCATGAAGGGCAAATACGCCTACATGGCGCCCGAGCAGACCGAAGGCGACAACATCGACCACCGCAGCGACATCTTCGCCGTCGGCATCGTGCTGCACGAGGTGCTCACCGGGCGGCGTCTGTTCAAGGGACAGAACGACGTGCAGACGATCGAGCGCGTGCGCCGCTGTGACGTGCCGAAGCCGTCGCTGCAGAACCCGGCCGTGCCGCCCGAGCTGGACCACATCGTGCTGAAGGCGCTGCAGCGTGATCCGGCGCGGCGCTGGAGCAACGCCGCCGACATGGCCGACGCGCTGGACGACATCGTGCACGCCGCGCGCTTCCAGCCGACGCACCTGACGCAGATCCTCTACGACCTGTTTCCGCCCGAGGGCGGCGTGCCGTCGGCGCGCACCGGCAGCCAGCGGTCCGCGTCGCGCAGCTCGACCGCCAGCGGCGGCGGCGTCTCGCGGCGCACGGTGCCGCCGGTGTCGCGAACGGCATCCGGCGCGTCGGCGATGCCGTTCCCGACGCCCCCCGCAGGGCTGCAGGAATCGCTGAAGCCGAAGTCGAAGATGCCGTCGGTGCTGCTGACGCTGGCGGTGCTCGCGGGCGGCGGCTTCGCGGGCTGGAAATACCTCGGCGCGCGGCAACAAGGTGTCGAGGTGCGGTCGGGCAGCGCGAGCGATCCGGCGCGGCGTTTCCACGTCTTCGTGAAATCGAACCCCGAGGGCGCTGACATCTACCTGGGCGACGGCAAGCGGCCGATCGGCGCGACGCCGGTGACGCTGCCGATCGATCTGTCGGGCGTCGCGTCGGTTCGCCTCAGGCTCAAGAAGGTCGGCTACGACGACTACGAACAGCTCGTGGCCGACGACACGCCGCTGTCGATCAGCATGACGCCGCAGGGTCAGGTGGCGCCGTCGGCCGGCACGGGAGGCGCGCCCGCGCCGTCGCCGCCCAGGACCGCGGAAGTCGTCCCGTCGTCGTCCTCATCCTCGTCGGACTCGGATCGTCGTCGTCCGGCTCGGCGTCGGACTCGTCGTCGTCTGGCTCGTCGTCGCATCGTCGCCGCGCCGCCAAGGCCGCGGCCGAGGCGCCCTCCGCCGAGCCGACCGGCGAAATCACCGACTGACGCGCGCGCATGTTTCGCGGGTCCTCGATCGCGGTCGTCATCCCCGCCTTCGACGAAGCCGGCAAGATCGCGGCGACGATCCGGTCCGTGCCGGCGTTCGTCGACCACGTCATCGTCGTCGACGACGGCAGCCGTGACGACACCGCGGCGATCGCGCGCGCGGCGATCCCGCCCGGCGGCGAGGTGATCGTCCACGCGCACAACCGCGGCGTCGGCGCGGCGCATCGCGACCGGGTACGCGCGCGCGCTGGCGCTCGGCGCCGACGCGACCGCGGTGATGGCGGGTGACGGGCAGATGCATCCCGACGATCTGCCGGCGCTGCTGGCGCCCGTCGTCAGCGGGGCCGCCGACTACGCCAAGGGGAACCGGTTCGCGTGGCCGGGGGCGTGGCGCGCGATGCCGCCGGTCCGCGTCGCGGGCAGCGTGGTGCTGTCGCTGCTGACGCGGCTCGCGTCCGGCTACTGGCACGTGTTCGATTCGCAGTGCGGCTACACGGTGGTGTCGCGGCAGACGCTGGCCGCGATCGGTCCCGAGCGCATGTTCGCGCGCTACGGCTACCCGAACGACCTGCTGGCGCGGCTGGCCGCGGTCGGGGCGCGCGTGGTCGACGTGCCGGTGCGGCCGGTGTACGGCCCGGAGTGGCGCTCGGGCCTGCGGCCGGCGCGCGTGGCGCTGCCCATCGCCGGGCTGCTGCTGCGCGGGTGGGTGCGGCGCCTGCGCGCGGAGGCGCGCGCGTCCTGATGCGAATCGGCGTCCTCACCACGTCGTACCCGCGCCACGACGGCGACTACGCGGGCTGCTTCGTCGGCGATCGCGTGCAGGGGCTGCTGGCTGCCGGGCACGCGGTCGACGTGCTGGCCGCGGGCGACGCGGCTGCCGCCATCGGCGCGACCGCGCGCGACGGCGCGCTGTCGGTGACACGCGTCGCCGCGGAGCCGGCGTTGTTCTACGGCGCCGGCGCGCCCGAGGCGCTGGAACGCGGCGGCGCGGCGGCGTGGCTGGCGGCGGCGCGCTTCTCGACCGCGCTCGCGGCGACCGCCGCCGCGCGCTGCGACGGCTGGGACGCGATCGAAGCGCACTGGCTGGTGCCGTGCGCGCTGGCGGCGCAGGCGGCGGCGCCCGCGCACCACGCGCGCGCCTACGTGCACTCTGGCGACGTCGCGCTGCTCGAGCGCATGCCGCTCGGGCGCGCGATCGCCCGCCGCCTCGCGCGCGGCCGCTTCGATTTTCGCTTCGTCAGCGACGAGCTGCGCGCCCGGTTCGCGTCGCTCGCCGGCACCGACCCCACCCTCGGCACCGTCGAGCCGCTCGCGCCGCCGGCGTCGCCGGTCTGGTCGCGCCGCCAGGTCGCCGATCCCGTGCTGCGGCAGGAGCTCGGCCTTCGCCACCCCACGGTGCTGGCGGTCGGGCGCCTGGTTCCGATCAAGGGCCACGACCGGTTGCTGCGCGCGTGCGCTGGCCTGGACTGCCTGCGGCCGCCGGCGCCGCCCCCGACGTCGTCATTCTGGGTGACGGCCCCGAACGCGAACGGCTGGCGCGCCTCGCCGCCGAGCTCGGTGTGCGCCTGCGCCTGCCGGGCTTCGTGGCGCGCGGCGACGTCGCGCGCTGGCTGCGCGCGGCCGACGTCTACGTGCAGCCGTCGATCCGTCTCGCCAACGGCCGCGCCGAAGGGGCGCCGCTCGCGACGGCCGAGGCGCGTGCGGTTGGGCTGCCGGTGATCGTGCAGAGCGATCCGGTCGCGCTTCGAGCCGCCATCGCGGCCCAGCTTCCCCGCCCTCACGGTCGGGTTCACGCTCCCGACCCCGCCGTGTAACCGAATACGCACAAAAACGGCCTGGCGCGAAGCGACCTGCGCAGTGGCTGGGGTCACTGGCCTACCTAAGTAGCTGAAATTACATCGCCGAGGTAGGCGGCATGGGTCATGCTGGTTTATGGGGGCTAGCCCCGAGGCCCCCCCCTCATGTCGCAGCGCACGTATAGCGAGCCGGAGCTTTCGGCAGTCATTGCCGTCGGCAACCACGAGGAGACGATCGGACACCAGATCCGTTCGCTCGCCACCCACCTGTCGGCCCTGGGCCGGCCGTTCGAGATCGTGGCCGTGAACGCCGGCTCGCACGACAACAGCCTGTCGATCGCGACGTTGCTGGTCGGGTCGATCCCGGAGCTGCGCGTGCTCTGCCGCGATGCCGGCGGTCGCGCGTTCTTGCGTGGCTCGTCGGAGGCGCGCGGCGACGTCGTCGTGCTGCTGGATGCGGGCAAGCCCGCGCCGCTCGGGCCGCTGGCCTGGGCGCTGTCGCGCATCGGCGCCGGGCGCGACGCGGTCGTGCTACGCGGCCGCTACGTCGTCGCGCGTCGCCTCGCGGCGCTGCCGATCATCGTGCGCGCGAGCGGCCCGGGCTTGCTGTTCGAGCCGGTCTTCGAACGCCGCGCGCAGGAGCTGGGCGTCGACATCGTGGGCTCGCGCCCGCGCCGCCCGATGCCGCTGCTGCTGCGGCCCGTGCTGCGCTTCCTGGCCGCCTGAACCACCCCGCCCCGACGGGGATCGCCGCGGCCCGCGCTCGCCGTTCTCCGGCGGGCGATGTGCTAACCTGACGATTCCATGTCGATCGCCATATCCATAATCGGGCTTGGCCTGCTCATCGTCCTTCACGAGGGCGGCCACTTCATCGTGGCCCGACTGTGCGGTATGCGCGTCGAGCGGTTCTCGATCGGCTTCGGCCCGACGCTGCTCGGTTTCAAGCGCGGCGGCACGCTGTTCCAGATCGCGCCCATCCCGCTCGGTGGCTTCGTGCAGATCACGGGCCTCAACCCGAACGAGGAGTTCGACAAGGCCGACCCGATGGTCTACCCGAACCGGCCGCGCTGGATGCGGCTGGCCATGGTGCTGGCGGGGCCGGCGGCGAACTACCTGACGGCGATCGTGCTGGCGTTCATCATCTTCACCGTCTACGGCATCGGCACCAAGACGACGCGCATCGAAGAGCCGCTGCCCAACAGCCCGGCGGCGGCCGCGGGGCTCAAGGCGGGCGACGTCCTGGTCGCCGCCAACGGCCAGCCGGTCGACGCGGAACATCCGATCAACGAGGTCATCAAGGCCAGCCAGGGCGCGCCGGTGAACATCACGGTGCGGCGCGACGGCCAGGAGCAGACGTTCGCGGTCACGCCCTACGCCAAGGACGGCAGCTACCTGGTCGGCATCAACATCGGCGTCGAGCGCAAGCACGTCCCGGTCGGCTCGGCCGTGAAGGAAGCGGTCGTCTACCCGTACCACCAGTCGGTCTTCATCCTGGTCAGCCTCTACGACGTCATCCGCGGCGAGGCGCCGGGGTCGCTGCAGGGCCCCATCGGCATCACCAAGGAGATGGCGAAGGCCGCCAACCGCGGGATGCTGTCGTTCCTGTCGATCCTGATGGTGCTGTCGGTCTACCTGGGCCTGTTCAACCTGCTGCCGCTGCCGGCGCTGGACGGCGGTCGCGCCGTCTTCCTGGGCATCGAATCGCTCATCCGGCGCAAGGTCGATCCGCGCATCGAGGCGATGGTCCACACGGCGGGGTTCGTGCTGTTGCTGGGCGTGCTGGTCGTCGTCAGCTTCAAGGACATCTTCGGGAAGGGCTAGCGCCGTGCCGCTGAAGCGGCGCCATGGCAACGCTGGCACCGTCGGCGGGTCCGCGATCCACGCCGGGCTGGTCGGCAAGCGCGCGCTCATCGGGACGCGCTACCTGGCCGACGCCGAGCTGCGCCGACAGTACGAGCGCGACATCGCGCCGCGCACGCTGGCGGCGCTGGGCAAGGTGCTGGCGCAGCTGTTTCCGGCCGGCGCCGCCGCGCCCCGGCGGGCGCTGGACCTGGGCGCCGGGACGGGCGCTGCGGGCGCCGCGCTGCGCGCCGCGTTCGGCGCCGAGCTGGACGTCGTCGCCGTCGATCGCGTGGCCGCGCCGGGCGTGGTCGTCGCGGATCTGGCGGCCGGGCTGCCGCCGGTCAGCGGTCGCTTCGACCTGATCGTCGCCGCGCACCTGCTGGGGGAGCTACACGTCGACCGCGCCGCGGGTGAACGCGCGGTGGCGCGGGCGGCGCGGGTACGGGCGTGGGCGGGCGGCTTGCTCGCGCCGGGTGGCACCATCGTCATCATCGAGCCCGCCCTGCGCGAGACGTCGCGCGAGCTGCTCGCGGTGCGTGACCTGCTGCTGTCGCAGACGGCGCAGCCCGCCCTGGCCATCGTCGCGCCGTGCTTCTGGGCGGGCCCGTGCCCGGCGCTGGAGCGCGAACGCGACTGGTGCCACGACGCCGCCCCCGTGCCGTCGAGCCCGCGCGTCGACTTCAGCTACCTGGTGCTGCGCGAGCGCGTCGCCGCCGAGCCCGCCGCCGCCGACCCGACGCTGGTCCGCATCGTCAGCGATCCGTTGCCCGAAAAGGGGAAGCTCAAGATCTACGGATGCGGCGCCAGCGGCCGCCATCTGCTCGTCCGCCTCGATCGCGACCGCGCGGAGGCGAACGCCGCTTTCGGCCAGCTGCGCCGCGGCGACACCGCGCGGATCGGCGAGACGGGCGACGGCGGCCGCGTCACCGCCGCCACCACCGTCGCGCGTGTGGTCATCCGATGAGCGGCCGCACGTCGATGGCGGTCATGCCGGCGCGGCGCGCGGCCTCCAGGCCGATGTCCGTGTCTTCGTAGACGGTGCAGTCGGCGGCGGGGACGCCGATGCGGCGCGCCGCCTCCAGGAACACGTCGGGCTCGGGCTTGTGGCGGGCCGTGTCTTCGGCGGCGACGACCGCGTGGAACCAGTCGGAGATGGCCAGCGCCTCGAGCGTGCGCGTGATCAGCCGCCGCACGCTGCCCGAGGCGACCGCCAGCGGTCCCGCTTGCCGGTCACGCAGGTCGCGCGCGATGTCGAGCACGACCTTGATGGGCCGGATGCCGTCGCCCGCGGCCAAGCTGTCGTAATAGCTCTGCTCCTTCTCGAGCGCGATCTCCTTCGGGTCCAGGCTGAGCCCGGCCTCGGCGATCAGCATCGCGGCGATCTTCGCGGTCGGCACGCCGCCCAGCGAGTAGAAGCGCGCTTCCGGAAACGTCAGGCCGTGGCGCGCGGCGATTGCGGTCCAGGCAACGAAGTGGGACGGCATCGTGTCAACCAACGTACCGTCGAGGTCGAAGATATAGCCCCGTTTCGGGTCTGACATGCCCCGCGATGTTAGACTCGGCCGACTGCCGTGCCTAGCTGTCCTACCTGCAATAACACCTTCCCCGCCGGGACAAAGGTGTGTCCCCGTGACGGCGCGGCGCTGATGTCGACGGGCGCCAGCACGCAGGCGGGGATGGTGATGGCGGCGACGATGCCGGGCGCGCCGGTGGCGGCGCCGAGCGCGGCGCAGGGCGGGGCGGGCGCGGCGGCGGCGCCCAGCACGGCGCCCGCGAAGAGCCCGGAAGAAGAGGCGCGCTTCGACCCGCTGATCGGCACCGTGCTCGCCGACCGCTACGAAGTGGTGCGCCGGATCGGCGAGGGCGGCATGGGCGCCGTCTACGAAGCCCGGCACACGGTCATCGGCAAGCGCGTCGCCGTGAAGGTGCTGCTGGAGAAGTTCGTCGCCAAGAGCGACTTCGTCGCGCGGCTGCTGCAGGAAGCGCGGCTGGCGAGCTCGATCGGCCACGAGCACATCGTCGACGTCACGGACTTCGGCACGACCGTCGACGGCCGGTCGTTCGTCGTCATGGAGTTCCTCGACGGCGAATCGCTGGCGGAGCTGGCGATGCGCGAGGCGCCGCTGCCCATCGAGCGCAGCCTGGGCATCGCGCGCCAGGTGGCGAGCGCGCTGGGGGCAGCGCACGCCAAGGGGATCTTCCACCGCGACGTGAAGCCCGAGAACATCTACCTGGTCAAGCGCGGCGACGCCGACTTCGTCAAGGTGGTGGACTTCGGCATCTCCAAGGCGGTGAAGCCGGCGGGCGACGAGGGCGGCGAAGGCTACCGGCTGACGCACACGGGGCTGCTGCTGGGGACGCCGCTGTACATGTCGCCGGAGCAGGCGCGCGGCGAGGAGGACCTGGACCACCGCGTCGACATCTGGGCGCTGGGCATCCTGCTCTACGAGTGCCTGACCGGCGAGGTGCCGTTCCGCGCCAACAACTACCTGGGCATCATCTCGCAGGTGCTCACGCACGTGCCGACGCCGCCGTCGAAGCTGCGGCCCGAGCTGGGCATCGCCGACGCGGTCGAGTCGGTGGTGATGCGGGCGATGGACAAGGACCGCACGCGCCGCTACCAGACGATGGCCGAGCTGGAGCACGACCTGGAGCTGCTGCTGGCGGGCGACCAGAACGTCGGCATGGCGCCGGCCGCAACGACGGCCACGACGACGCGGATCGTGGCGCCCAAGCGCTGGCCGCTGCTCGCTGGCGCGGCCGTCGTGCTGAGCGGCGCGATCGCGATCGCGGTGCGCGGGACGCCCGAGGAGAAGCCCATGCCTGCGCCGGCGCCGGTGGTCGCGCCCGTCGCTGCTCCCGCGCCAGCGCCCGCGCCGCCGGCACCGCCACCGCGCGCGCCGGCCGAGATCGCGCCGGTCGCGGCGACTCCCAGCCCGCCGCAGCCTCCGGCTCCGGCTCGACGCAAACGTCTCAAGGCCGCGACCGGCGCCGATGCGTCGCCGGCGGCGGAAAAAGCCGTATCGAAACCGTCGAGCCGCGGCGTGCTCCCGTCCGGATCCAAGGAGGGATACTCGGATAAATGACACGCGCGGTGACGGCGGCAGCAGTGGTCATCGGGCTGATGCTGGTCGCCGCGCCGACCCGAGCCGAAGACGTCACGGCGCGCGCCAAGTTCCACTACGACGCGGGCGTTACGCTGTTCGAGGAGCGCAAGCACGAACAGGCGCTGATCGAGTTCGCGGCAGCCAACGACATCAAGCCGCGGCCGGCCGCGGTGTTCATGATGGCGCAGTGCGAATACTTGCTCGGGCGCCTCAAGGAGGCGCGCGCGCACTACCAGGACTACATCGACCAGGTCGGCGCCAAGGGCGAGTTCGTCGAGCTGGCGCGCGACAGGGTGACCAGCATCGACCGGTGGCCGAGCACGTTCGCCATCAACACCGTCCCCGACGAGGCGACGGTCACCATCACGCCCAGAGTGAGACGGGTGAGACCGGCAAGGTCGTCGCCACCGGCGTGGCGCCCAACAACTTCTCGGTGCCGCGCGGCCGCTACCGCGTCGACGTCGTCAAGGCGAACCACCAGGGCCAGACGCGCGTCGTCGACATCGGCATCGCCGAGACCAAGCCGCTGTTCTTCAAGCTGGACCCGATCCCGGCGCGGCTGGAGATCGAGACCATCCCGGCGGGCGCCACGCTGTACATCAACGGCAACCGCGCCCGTAACCCGTACCGGCAGGAGATCGCTCCCGGCCGCGTCGAGGTGTTCACCGAGGCGCCCGATCACCTGCCCAAGACGCTGGACCTGACGCTGGTGGCGGGCGAGCGCCGGCTCTACACCGGCGACGCGAAGGTGCGGCTGACGTACGTGCAGCGGTCGGGGCGCTCGGAGCTGCTGGTGGCGTCGGGTTTGATCGGCGGCCTGCTGGGCGCGGGCGCAGTGGCGGCGGCGATCGGCAAGGACCTGGAGTCGCAGGACGTCGCGTCGGTCTTCCTGGTCACCGGCGGCGGCATCGCAGGCGCGGTCGCCGGCACCGTCATCGCCACGCCGCTGGTGCCCAAGTACATCCCCGACAACCAGGCGTTCTTCGTCCTGGCGACGACGTGGATCGGCGCCGCCGCAGGGGATGGGCATCGGCTTCGTCTGGCGGCAGGTGACGACCCACAACGCCACGTTCGACCCGACGATGGACGAGCCGCGGTGCCCGGCCGGCGGTCCGGAACCCTGTCGCACCGACGCCGGGAGCCAGCTGCGCGCGGCGTTCGTGGGCAGCATTCCGGGCCTGGCGATCGGGTTGACCTCGGGCAGCTTGCTGGCGCGCAAGGCGCCTACCTATGGGCGCGTCACGCTGATTCAGAGCGCAGCGCTGGGCGGAATGGTCGCGGGCGCTCTGATGCAGGTGGCGTTGCAATGGAAGCCGTACGGTCTGAGCTGGGAGTTCACGTCCGAGCCGCGAGATCGCCAACGACAGCAAGATGCGGCCGACGGGGCGACTGGCGATGGAGACCAACGCTGGCGGCGGTCCGTGCACGTGCGATCCGAAGGTCACCGACCAGGGCGATTGCGTCTTTCGCCAGTCGAGCACCTTCGATCTCGCGCCGGGCGCGCTCATCGGTCTCAACGTCGGCCTCGTGGCGGGCCTCCTCGCCTCCTACCTGCCCGATCAGTCCAAGTACGGTCCGACGTGGAAGCGCGTGCTGCTGATCGATCTCGCGGCCGGCGCCGGCGCGCTGGCGGCCGGTGTCGGGGCGTGCGTCGCGCTCTCCGACACCTGTCTCAAAGCCCCTCAGCCTGACGACGACGCGCGCGCCATGGCGGCCGGGCGCGGCGCTGATCGGCGGTGGGCTCGGGCTGCTCGGCGGCTACCTGCTCACGCGCAACGTCGACGAGGGTGTCGACTCGACCGGCCGTCAGGCGACCGACGACGATGCCGATAGCGACGTTTGCGCCGCTGCGTGACGGCCGAGGCGCGACCGTCCCCGGTTTCGCGGCCGTCGGATTCTTCTAGTAAGATCGTGGCGCCGATGCCTGCGCGCCCCACACGCGACGTTCTGATCGTCGACGCGGTTCGAACGCCGGTGGGGCGGTTCCGGGGCGCGCTGGCGGCGGTGCGGCCCGACGATCTGGGCGCGGTCGCCATCGCGCGCGCTCGTGCGGCGGACCGGGCTCGATCCGGCGGCGATCGACGACGTCATCTTCGGCTGCGCCAACCAGGCGGGCGAGGACAACCGCAACGTCGCGCGCATGAGCCTGCTGCTCGCCGGGCTGCCGGTCGGCGTGCCGGGCGCGACCGTCAACCGGCTGTGCGGCTCGGGCCTGGAGGCGGTGATCGCCGGCGCGCGCGCCATCGCCGCGGGCGAGGCCGAGCTGGTGATCGCGGGCGGCGTGGAGTCGATGTCGCGCGCGCCGCTGGTCATGGCCAAGCCGAGCGAGGCGTTTCCGCGCGGCGACGTCACGATGCACGACAGCACGCTCGGCTGGCGGTTCGTCAACCCGAAGATGGAGGCGCTGCACGGCACGCAGCCGCTGGGCGAGACCGCCGAGCTGGTGGCCGAAAAATACGGCGTCACGCGCGAGGCGCAGGACGCGTTCGCGCTGGAGAGCCAGCGGCGCTGGGCGGCGGCGCACGCCGCCGGCCGCTTCGCCGCCGAGCTGGTCCCCGTCGAGGTGAAGGCGAAAGGCGCGCTGCGCACGGTGGACATCGACGAGCACCCGCGCCCCGAGACCACCGCCGCCGAGCTGGCGGCGCTGCGCCCGGCGTTCCGCAAGCAGGGCGGCACGGTGACCGCGGGCAACGCGTCGGGGTTGAACGACGGCGCCGCGGCCGTGCTGCTCGCGTCCGAGGCCGCGCTGGCGGGGCTGACCAGGAAGCCGCTGGCGCGCTTCATCGCGTCGGCGGCCGCCGGCGTCGAGCCGAAGTTGATGGGCGAGGGGCCGATCCCCGCGACCAGGAAGCTGCTGGCGCGCGCCGGCATCGCGGCCGCCGATCTGGATCTGATCGAGCTCAACGAGGCGTTCGCGGCGCAGGCGATCCCGTGCATGCGCGAGCTGGGGCTCGACCACGCGCGCGTCAACGTCAACGGCGGCGCGATCGCGATCGGTCACCCGCTGGGCGCGTCGGGCGCGCGGCTGGTGACGACGCTGGTGCACGAGCTCGCGCGCCGCGGCGGCCGCTACGGCCTGGCGACGATGTGCATCGGCGTCGGGCAGGGGATCTCCGCCGTGTTCGAGCGCGCATGACCGACGACGACCGCGACGCGGACGCCGAGGCCTCTGCCGTATTCGGCGCCGCCGCCCACGAGATCAAGAACGCGCTCGGGCCGCTGGCGATGACGTTGCAGATCGCCGAGCGGCAGCTGCTGGCGGGGCAGCCGATCGCGCCGACGGACATGGCGTTCGCGCGCGCGCAGGTGCGGCGCCTGGCGCGCCTGGTCGACGACCTGATGGACCTGACGCGCGCCGATCTGGATCAGCTGGCGATCCGCCCGCGTGTCGCCGACGTCTGCGCGGTCGTGCGCGACACGGTCGACACCTTCTGCCGCGGCCAGGCCGCGCGCGGTCGTCGCTCGAGCTGCCGCCCGAGCCGCTGCCGGCGTCGCTGGACGACACGCGCATCCAGCAGGTGTTGCTCAACCTGCTCGAGAACGCCGCGCGCTATTCGCCCGACGGCGCGCCGATCACGGTCGAGGTCGCGGGCGCCGGCGCCTCCGCGGTGCGCATCACCGTCCGCGATCGCGGCCCCGGCATCGCCGCTGGCCGAGCAGCCGCGCATCTTCGATCGCTTCGTGCGCGGCGCCGCCGCCGAGGGCAAGGGCGGCCTGGGCATCGGCCTTTACCTCTGCCGTACGATCATCGAGCGCCACGGCGGCACGATCGGCGTCGACAGCACCGTCGGTGCGGGCGCCGCGTTCTGGATAGATCTCCCCCGCTGATCGCGTTATCCTCGGGAATTCGACGGAGATCGACGTGCCACGCGATCCAAAAATCACACCGATCACCCGACACGAGCCGCGCACGTTCTACGCGACGCGCGTGACCCGCACGCAGGCGGGCGAATCGTGGGACCTGTGGTCGGTCGAAGACGGCCGCCGGGTCGGCTTCCTGTCGGTGGTCGACGACGGCCACGTCGTCTATGCCCTGTCCACCGTCAAGCGCGGGACGTCGCACGAAGAGGTCGCGGACCTGGTCGAGGGCTTCTTCACCCCGTCCTCGACGGACGCCCACAATCGCGAGATCATCATTTCGGACTATGACGAAGAGCCCGAGATGCTCGAGTCCGACATTCGCCAGTCGTAGCGGCCGCAGTCCCACGAGAGTCGCATGAACTCGATCAGATGGGATCGCCGGTAGGCCTCCGCAGCGAGTCACTGCAACCGTTTGCCCTCGCCCCGCGACAGCGGGGAGAGGGTAAGGGAGAGGGGCCCGCTTCAATCGCGGCGCCGTTCCCCTCTCCCGGCGGCCTTCGGCCGCCGACCTCTCCCCGCTTTCGCGGGGTGAGGTCCAGATCGGACGACGCTCACGTGCATGTCAGCGTGACTGGTCTACGATGACGACAAAAAGGACAGGAGTCTGTTCGGCACGTTCCTTCCCTACGAGGAACGCAACGCCGACGCCTTCTTCGGGCGCAAGGACGACGTCGCGCGGCTGGACCAGCTGCTGACCGGCGACGCGCATGTCGTCGTGCTGAGCGCGGCGGCGGGCGTGGGCAAGACGTCGCTGCTGCGCGCCGGCCTGACGCCGGCGCTGGTTCGCCGCGGGCTGACCGTGCTCGCCATCGGTGGCTACGGCGATCTCGAACGCGAGCTCGTGCGCGCCGCCAGCCTGGCCGGTGTCACGCCGCCCGTCCCTGGGCAAGACGCGGCCGACTACCTGGGCGGCGTCGCGCGCGAGGCCAAGGGCGGCCTGGTGCTGATCTTCGATCAGCTCGAAGAGGCGCTGGGCGCGTCGCAAGGGGTCGACACGGCCGCCATCGCGGAGCTGGCGCTGCGCGTGATGGAAGAAGCGCCACGCACCCGGCTGGTGCTGTCAGTCGACGACGAGGCGCACGCGCGCCTGGACCCGCTGCTGGCGGCGCTGGCACCGAAGACCGGCAAGGGCGGCGCGCCCGCCGCGCTGACGCTGGCGCGGCTGCCCGAGGCGGTCGTCGCCGACATCCTGGAGCGCAGCGCGGTTCAGTCGGGGACGTCGTTCGAGAGTGGCCTGGCGGCGGCCGTCGCGGCTGATGTGACGCGTGGCGGCCCGTGCCGCCCGCTGGACATGCAGCTCACCGCGCGCGCCATCGTCGATCTGCGGCTGGCGTCGCTGCGCCGCTATCGCCGCAGCGGCGGGCCCGCCGTGCTGCCGGCGATCTGGCTCGCGGAGGTGTGCCGCGCATCGGGTGGCGGGCTGGCGCGGCGCGCGCTGCTGGCGGCGAGCAGCGCGCAGGGCGTGGCGGTCGCCGATCTGGGCGTCGCGATCCGGCGCGGCCGCAACCGCGGCGCCGAGACGCTGGCCGCGCTGGAGGCGCGTGGCCTGCTGGTGGCGCAGACGCGCGGGCGGCGCGAGGTGTTCACGCTGTCGCACCCGGCGCTGCGCCCGACGATCGAAGACTTCGCCATCGCCGAGCGCGCGCGCGCGTCGCTGGCGCGCCGCGCCCTCACTAGGCGCGTCGCCACCGGCGGCCGCCTGCGCCTGCCCGAGCTGTACGCCGTGCAGCGGCATCTGCGCGGCGCGCTGACCACGAGCGAGCGGACGATCGTGCGCCGCAGCCTGGGTGGCGCGGCGATGCGCATCGGCCTGGGCGTCGCGGTCGCCATGCTGGTCATCGCCGGGCTGTACGCCGATTCGCGCCGCGCTTACACGCTGGCGTTCGATTCCCCCGAGGTCGGCGGCGCGTCGCGGGTCGTCGTCAAGCTGGGGCGCCGCCGGCTGGCGTGGCTGAACTTCATGCCCAGCACGCCGCCGCTGGGATCGATCATCGCCGACACCGGCTACACGGCCGCGGGGCTCAACCCCGAAACCATCCAGCGCATCGCCGCCGGCCGCGTGTCGGGGACGCTGGATTCCGGCAGCCGGTCCGCCACGCACGTTCCGGGATGGCTGCGCGAGGTGCTCAACGGCCTGCGGCCGGTTCCGCGCGGCATCGCCAAAGCGCTGCTGGGCGATCCCGACGGCGTCATGGCGCTGAAGCAGGCGTTCAGCGATCCGGCGGCGCGCGCCGAGATCCTGTCGGCGCTGGCGATCATCGGCCGCGGCGGCGCCGGCGAAGACGAGATCCTGGCCGGCGCGCTCGCCGACACGTCGCCCGACATCCGCCGGCGCGGCGTCGCGGTCGCGGCGGCCATAGCGCGCCGTCAGCCAACCAAGTCGACTGAATCGGCGCATGCGGCGACGTTGCGCGCCGCGCTGGCGGACAAGTCCGCCGACGTGCGCGCGGTCGTGCTGCAGGAGGCGGCTTCGCTGCCCGCGCGTGAGGCCGCCGGCATCGTCACGCTGGCGCTGCGCGATCCCGATCCGACGCTGCGGCGGCGCGCCGAGGAGTCCGCGGAAGCGCTGGCCGCGCACGAGCCGGCCGCGGTGGTCGACGCGCTGGCCGACATGCTGCAAGGCGGGGACGCGGGCGCGCGCCGCGCGGCGCTGGTGCTGTTCGAATCGATCGCGGCGCGCTCGCCGGCGGCGTGCGCGGCGGTGCTGGCGCGCGTGGTCGCCGCCGACAAGACGCCCGACGACGCGCGCGTCGCGGCGCTGCTCATCCTGCGGCGGACAGGGCCGCCGCCGGCCACGCTGCGCCCCGCGCTGGACAAGGCGATCCGCCCCGAGTCGTCGCCGCGCCTGCGCTCGGCGGCGCTGCCGCTCTACGCGCGCCTCATCTCACCCGCCGAGGCCGAGGAGATCGCGCGCGCCGAGATGAAGGGTCCGCCGGCCGCGCGCGCCACGAGCGCCGCGGTGTGGGGCGCGGTCGCCGTCACGCGGCCGGAAGAAGCGGCGAAGGCCCTGAGGTCGATGCTCTACGACTCGTCGGCCGAGACGCGCGTGGAAGCGGCGCGCGCCTACGGCTACCTGCGTCGCGAGGGGCTCGACCTGGTCGACAAGGCGCTGGCCGATCCCAGCCCCGAGGTCGAACGCGCGGCGCTCGAATCGGCGCTGGCGCTGGCGCCCGCGTTTCCGGTCCAGGTGGCTGACATCCTGGGGCGCGCGCTCAAGACCGTGCGCCCGGCCGTGCGCAAGAGCCTGATCGAAGTGCTGGCGCGCCTGGCCGAAGGGCGGCCGGCGGTGGCGCTGCCGCCGCTCGCGCGCGCGGTCAAGGACAGCGACGGGCCGACGCGCATCGCGGCCGCGAACGGCTTCTGCGCGCTGGCGCGCAAGAACGCCGCCGCCGTGTCGCCGTACCTGCGCATCGCTGCGCGCGACGATCGCGACGACGTCCGGACGGCAGCCGCCGCCTGCCTGGCTGACGTCGCCGCCGGCGATCCGAAGGGCGCGTCCCGCATCGCCGCCGAGCTGGCCGAATCGGAGCAGGCCACGGTGCGCGCGGCGGCGGCGCAGGCGCTGGGGAGCGTCGGTCCCGAGACCGCCGCGCTGGCGCTGCCGACGTTGCTCAAGCTGATCGGTGACAGCGATCCGCAGGTCCGGTCGCTGGCCGAGCGCGCGTTCGCCAGCGGCGCGGCGCCGCTCGGCCGCCGATCAGCCGACGCCGAGCGCGCGCTGCAGGGCGCGCTGGTCCACGGTGACGTTGCGGAACGACGCCTGATCGTGTCGGCGGCGGCGAAGGCGGAGCTGTGGGGCCTGCTGCGCCAGGCGGCGCGCGACGGCGACGACAGCGTGCGGCTGGAAGCGGTGCGCGCGGCGGGCGCCGCCAAGGGCCCGGGGCTCGACATCGTGCGCGCCGCGGTCGACGATCGCGCGCAGAACGTGCGCGGCGAGGCGATGCGCCTGCTCGCGGGCGGCGCGGGCGGGGGCGCGCGCGACGTGTTGCCGACGTTCGAGGCGATGTTGCACGGCGGCGATCCCGCGGCGCGCGCCGCGGCGGTCGCGGGCATCGGCGAGCTGCCTGACGCGGGCGACGCCGGCATCCGGTTACTGGGCGAGACGCTGTCCCAGCGCAGCGAGGCGTTGCGCGCCGCCGCCGCCCTGGCGCTGGGCCGACAGGCGGAGCGCGAGGCGGCCCGCGTCGCGCCGTACCTGGAACGGGCGGTGCGCGATCCCGCCTACGACGTCCGCAGCGCGGCGCTTCCCGGCCTGGCGCTGGCGTGGTCGCACCGGCAGAACGCCGCCGAGCTGGGCCGCCTGCTGGTGACGTCGGATACGGACAGCGTGCGTCGGTTCGTGGCGCTTGAGGCGCTGGTCGCGCGCGCGCAACGCAAGACCGCCCCGGCGCCCGAGCGCCAGGCGGCGCGCGCCGAGCTGGACAGGATCGCGGACTCCGGTCCGGCGCTGGCGCGGCTGGCCGCGCGCATCGGCCGCAGCTTCATCGCCGCGCCCCCCGCCCAGATGCACGCGTTCATCGAACGCCTGTTCGGGTCGTAGGTCTTTGGCTGCCGCCTCGATAGGCGGGCAGAGGTCGGTGACGGCGTAGCCGCTGCACACCGCTCTCGAGGCCGTGGCCCAGGTGGTCGGCGATGAACTGCGTGAACGCGGCGTCGTCGAAGCACTCCGCGCGCAATGTCCATGTCCACGCCGTGGCGGCCCACCTCACGTCCAGCGTCGGGTCGGGCATCAGGATCACGCGCGCCGGCGTACACGCGGCGTCGGTGATGCCGGCGACGAACGTCTGCGCGCGCGCGAGCTCGTCGGCGCAGCCGGCCGCGCCACAGTTGTAGGCGATCACCGCGCCCCCGTGCTCCATGAAGTGGACCAGGTTCCCCCACGGGATCGCGGCGGTGTACGTCCCCGCGTTCGGCCAGCGTCGGGAAGTGGTTGCCGGACGACGGCGGCGTCGTCAGGTACGTCGCGGGCGTCGTGCACGCGATGTGCTGCGCGCCTTCATCGGTGTGATTCGCGATCACGGCGCTGCACTGCGCGCCGTCGACGGTCACGGGCTCGCTGACCGTTGCATCCTCAATGCCTGCATCCACTGCATCCTCAATGCCTGCATCCACGACCGCCGCCGGCGGCGAGCTGCAGCCGGCGACGACCAGGCTAGCGGCGGCGGCTCGCCATAGCGCGGTCGATCTCACGCTGGCTCTCCCGTTTCTTCGCATCCTCTCGTTTGTCCCACGACTGCTTGCCGTGCACCAGCGCCAGCTCCGCCTTCACGCGCCCCTTCTTCTCGTACAGGGACAGCGGCACCAGCGTGTAGCTCTTCTCGCGAATCTTCCCCACCAGGCGATCGATCTCGCGCCGGTGCAGCAGCAGCTTGCGCTTGCGGCGCGGCTCGTGATTGCGCCCGTGCGAGAACGCGTACACGCCGATATCCACCTGGTGCAGCCATGCCTCGCCCTTGTCGATGTCCGCGAACGCGTCGACGAGCGTCACCTTGCCCGCGCGGATCGACTTGACCTCGGAGCCCGCCAGAACCACCCCCGCCTCCAGGGTTTCGTCGACGTGATACTCGTGGCGCGCGCGCCGGTTGCGCGCCAGCACCTTCACGGGCTCGTCTGTATTTGGCTTCTTGCTCACGTCGGTCCGTCCAAGACTATATCGCTCGGAACCCTCGGAGGGTTCCGAACCTCCCGCGGTGAGCGTAGACCGGCAAAGCCGGTCTACGCATCACGCGACTATATAGCGTCGACTTGACGGGATGCTGTGCGCGGCGTACCCCTTATTGATGACCCGCCGAGCCATGACGAGCGCGCGCCGTGTGCGCGGCTTGTTGCTCGCGATGGTGCTCGGCCTGTCGCAGGCGAGCGCCTGGGTGCACGCAGCTGCCGTCTCTCACGCGACCTGTCTGGAACACGGCGAATCCGTTCACGCGGGCGGCGAGGCGTCGGCCTTTGACGATCACAGCGCCAGCCCAGCGGCCGCGGACGCGGACCGTGCGATCTCGGACGTTGCGGTCGACGCCGCGCACGATCACTGCGCCAGCTCGGCGCTGCTCCGCTGGCGGGACGTCGCGCTGGCGGCGCCGGTCGCCGCGGTGCTTCCGCCTGCCGTTCACCAAACGACGTTCCGTGCCCCGCCGTCAGACGCGGCGGCCGGCGTGGTCGTCTACCTCGTCGCTCCCAAGACCTCGCCTCCCCACGCCGACGCGTAACCGAACCAGGGTCGGAGCATGCGCAGGCGCGCGCGATGTCGCGCCAGCCGCGGCTCCCGTCGCCGCGTCGTAGTCGAGGAGGAGAAATGCTTTCGTCCGTCTTGTATTGCTTGTGGCTCCAGCAGCAATCACCACCACCCGTTCCGCCAGTTCCCGAAGCTCCCGCCGCAGCGCCGGTCGCACCGCCCGAGGCGCCCGCGCCGCAGGCCAGCGCGCCCGCGCCTGGCTCCAGCCTGCTCAACCCCGCGCTGTCGTTCATCGTGGACACGACGTTCGGCTACTACGGCCGCGACGCCGCCAACTTCGCGGCACTCGGCCTGCCGCCAGCGGGGGACGATCCGTCGCCCATCAACGAGGGCTTTGGCGTTCAGGAGATCGAGATCGGCGCGAAGGCCGCCATCGATCCCTACCTGGACGGGGCGGTGTTCCTGACCATCCCCAACCTCGAGGGGATCGAAGTCGAGGAGGCGTACCTGGTGACGACCAGCCTCCCCGCCAACCTGCAGATCAAGGCCGGTACGTTCCGGTCACAGGTCGGACGCAACAACTCGCAGCACCTGCACCAGCAGAGCTTCACGCGGCGCCCGCTGATGACGGGGTTGCTGTTCGGCATCGACGGCTTCCGCGGGCCGGGCGTCCAGCTGTCGCTGCTGCTGCCACTGCCGTGGTTCGCCACCCTCTACGGCGAGGCGTTCAGCATCGCCTCGCCCGAGGACCCGGCGATCGTCTCGACGTTCGGCGGCGGCGTCCGTTCCACGCCCGGCAACGTCACCTACGCCGGCGTGCTGGAGCAGTTCTGGGAGCTCGGCGAATCGACGTCGCTGCTGCTGGGCGCGAACTTCGCCACCGGCCGTTCGTTCAACTGCATGGCGGCCGTCCCCTGCGACCCGGCGCTGGCGGTCGGTCCGCGCAGCTACCTCTACGGCGGCGATCTGTACTTCAAGTGGAAGCCGCCGAACGCGACGCGCACGTACGGCAGCGTGCAATGGACGACGGAATATTTCGCGCGCACGCTGGCGGAAGGCGGCCCGACCGAGGCCGCCGCCTACACGGAGCCGGTCGTGCAGATCGCGCGGCGGTTCTACGCCGGCGCGCGCTTCGACCTGGTCGGCATCCCGGCCGGACCCAACCTGCCGCGCCGCTATGGCTACGCGGCGTCGCTGACGTTCGCCCCCAGCGAATATTCGCGCGTGCGGCTCTACCTGCAGGAGCTGACCGGGCCCGGCGTGTCGTCGGTGACCGTCGGGTTCGTGCAGGTGGAATTCGCGATGGGCGCGCACGGCGCGCACCCCTACTAGGAGCTCACATGCGGCATCCACTCAAAGTCATCGTCGCCGTTGTCGTCGGTCTCGCTGCGGTCGCCGTGCTGGGCGCCCGCGCCGAGGCCAAGCTGCGTGTCGTCACGTCGATCGAGACGCTCGCCGACCTCACCCGCCAGGTCGGCGGCGACCGGGTCGACGTCACGTCGCTGTCACGCGGCTACCAGGACCCGCACTTCGTCGAGGCGAAGCCGTCGCTGGTGCTGGCGCTGAACCGCGCCGACGCGCTGGTGTACGTGGGCCTCGATCTGGAGATCGGCTGGTTGCCCCCGCTGGTGCAGCAGTCGCGCAACGGGCGCATCCAGCGCGGCCAGCCGGGCAACATCGACGCGTCGTCGTCGATTCGCCCCGAAGATGTCCCCGCCGTCCCGTCCGCAGAGCTGCGCGCGATGGGCGACATCCACCCGCTCGGCAACCCGCACTACTGGATCCCGCCCAAGAACGCGCGCGCGGTCGCGCGGCTGATCGCGGCGCGGCTGACCGCGCTCGACGCGGCCGGGGCGGCGACGTATCAGGCCGCGCTGGCGAAGTTCGAGGCGCGCCTGGCCGCCAAGGAAAAAGAGTGGGAGGCCGCGGCCGCATCGCTGCGTGGCACGCGCATCGTCAGCTTTCACAAGAGCTGGTCGTACGTCGCGCGCTGGCTGGGGCTGGAGGAGATCGGCTTCATCGAGCCCAAGCCCGGCGTCCCACCGGCGGCCAGCCACACCGCGCAGCTCGTCGAGCTGATGAAGAAGTCGGGCGTCAAGCTGGTCGTCGTCGAATCGTTCTATCCGAGCACGATGGCGCGCTTCGTCGCCGACAACGGCCGCGCCCGCCTGGTCAGCGCGCCCGCCAACGTCGGCGCCACGCCCGCGATCAAGACCTACTTCGATCTGGTCGACGCCGTGGTCGCCGCGCTGCGCGGCGGGTGACGTCTGACGTCTACACGGCGCGGGCGAGGGCCAGCGCGTGCACGGCGGTCGCGCCAGCGGCCAGCAGCGCGATGCTGCACTCGCTGAACGTCGCGCCCGTCGTGTAGACGTCGTCGATCAGCAGCACGCGCCGGTCGCGGACGCGCGCCGTATCGCTGACGACGAACGCGCCCGCGACCTCCGCCAGCCGCGCCCCCGGTCCCGAGCGGCCCAGCTCGCGCGTGGCGCGCGTGCGGTGCAGCAGGCTGCGCTCCAGCCGGGGCAAGCCGCCGACGGGCCGCAGCTGCGTCGCGCGCGACAGCCCGATGAGCGCCCAGCGCGCCAGCTCCAGCGCCTGGTTGAAGCCGCGTTCGCGCAGCTTGCTGGCGTGCAGCGGCACCGGCACCACGATGTCCGTCGAGCCGATCCGCGCCTGCGCCAGCATCTCGGCGAACGGCGGCACCAGCAGCCGGGCCAGCCGCAGGGCCAGGTCGCGCCGCCCACCGTGTTTCATGCGCACGATGGCGTGCGCGATGGTCTCGCCATATTCGAACCCCGCGGCTGCGGAGATGAACGGTAGCGGCACGCGCCGGCAACGCCGGCAACGCTTGCCGTCGGACGTCACCTCGCGGGGATCGCTGTCGAACGGCAGCGCGCAGCCGGGGCAGACGCCGACGAGGGCCATCGGATTGATCGCCAGGTTGCAGGGCGCGCAGAACAGCGCCTCCTCCGGAACCTGGCGGTCGCACGCCGCGCAGCGCGCGGGCCACAGCAGGTGCAGCGACTCGGAGACCAGCGGCAGCAGATTCATGGGCCCGTTATCGGGGCCCGCCGCGCGCGCGTTGCGCGCAGCGCGGTGCTGCCGCTAGTGCAGTGAATTCAGGCGCGTATTACTCGGGCGCGTACAGACCGCGGCGCAGGTAGGCCGGCTTGTCGAACTCCGACTCCTCGACGCCCAGCTCGTCAGCCGGACGCGGCGACTGCACCTGCGCGCGGCGCGACAGCGGCGCGGTCACGTTCGCCTGCGGGCGGACTATTGGACGTTCTGGACGTTCCGCACGCTCCGGGCGCTCGGCCGGCGTCCACTCGCCCGCGGGCGCGGGAAGCGGCTGCGCGACCATCGGTGCCGGCGGCATCTGCTCCATGCTCGAGTAGAACTCGTCCAGGTTGATGGTCTCGGTCCCCTCGACCGCGCGCTGCACCGGCGCCGCGTAACCACCGCGCGGCGTGGGCGACGACGACACCTGCGCCCACGGCCCGGGCGGCTGCGCCGACGCCATGGTCGCCGCGTGCGCCATTGCGGCCGCCGATGCCTGCATCGGCAGCGCCATCTGCCCCTCACGCCCGCGCGTGTGGCCGCGGCCAGCGCCGGGCGTCGGGTGCTCCTGCACGTGCGTGTTGAAGCCGGTCGCGATGACGGTGATGCGGACCTCGTCGCCGGCGTTGGCGTCGATGACCGAGCCGAAGATGATGTTCGCTTCCGGATCCGCCGCCTCGGCGATCAGGCTGCACGCCTCGTTCATCTCGGCCAGCGTCAGATCGGGGCCGCCCGTGATGTTCAGCAGGATGCCGGTCGCGCCGTTGATCGACACGTCCTCGAGCAGCGGCGAGCTGATCGCCCCCTGCGCCGCCTCGACCGCGCGCTTGTCGCCCTTGCCGTAGCCGGTGCCCATCAGCGCCCGCCCCATGCCCGTCATGATCGTGCGGACGTCGGCGAAGTCGACGTTGATCAAGCCCGGCGCGATGACCAGGTCGCTGATGCCGCGCACGGCGTTCAGGCAGACGTTGTCGACCATGGCGAACGCATCCTTGAGCGTCATCTTCATCCCCGCCAGCGACACCAGCCGGTCGTTCGGGATGATGATCAGCGCGTCGACGGCCTTGCCCAGCTCGTTGATGCCGATCGACGCCTTCTTCTTGCGCTGCGAGCCTTCGAACGCGAACGGCTTGGTCACGACGCCGACGGTCAGCGCGCCCAGGTCACGCGCGACCTGCGCGATGACCGGCGCGGCGCCCGTGCCGGTGCCGCCGCCCATGCCGGCGGTGACGAACACCATGTCGGCGCCCTGCAGCGTCTCCGCCACGCGCTGCGCGTCTTCCAGCGCCGCCGCGCGCCCGATCTCCGGGTTGGCGCCCGCGCCCAGACCCTTGGTCAGGTTCCGGCCCAGGTGGACCTTCGTGCCGGCGAGGCTCGCCTCCAGCACCTGGCAGTCGGTGTTGGCGCAGATGAAGTCGACGCCTTCGATGCCGGCCTCGATCATCGTGTTGACCGAGTTGCCGCCACCGCCGCCTACGCCGATGACCTTGATGATGGGACGCCCGGGACCTTGCGCTTCGTCGTCGAATTCGAGCATTCAAGATCGATCCCATGCCTCGACGGTGGACGCTAATTTTTCACTCATTTTCCCTTAAGGCCTGAACGCTTGCGCCGTGCTACCCCTTCTATTGGGATGCTTCTGTTGACGGGCGTGCTGGTGGTGCTGGCCTTTGGCGGGGGGGATCCGGCGCAGGCGGTGCGCGATCGCATGGTCGATGAGCAGCTGATTCCCCGCGGGATCACCGACAAAGCGGTGCTGGCGGCGATGCGCAAGGTGCCGCGGCACCAGTTCGTGCCCCCGGAGATGGGGCCTTACGCCTACTCCGATCGGCCGCTGCCCATCGGTTTCGACCAGACCATCAGCCAGCCGGCCATCGTCGCGCGCATGACCGAGCTGGCGGCGGTGCGGAAGGGCCAACGGGTGCTGGAGATCGGCACCGGCTCGGGCTACCAGGCGGCAGTGCTGGCCGCGCTGGGCGCCGAGGTCTACACCATCGAGATCGTCGAGCAACTGGGCAAGCGCGCGGCGACTGACCTGGCTCGTCTGGGTTATGGCGGGGTCAAGACGCGCATCGGCGACGGTTATCAGGGTTGGCCCGAGGCGGCGCCGTTCGACGCGATCATCGTGACCGCGGCCCCCGCCCAGGTCCCCGAGCCGCTCAAGCAGCAGCTCAAGCGTGGCGGGCGGCTGGTCATCCCGGTCGGCGATGCGAATCAGGAGCTGACGCTGCTCACCCGCACGGACGCCGGCTTCACCGAACGCAAGGTCCTGCCCGTGATGTTCGTGCCCATGACGGGCAAGGCGCAGTCGCCGGCATCTAAAGGGGAACCCTCGAAGGGTTCCCCAACCCTCCCGCGATGAGCTCCGCGCGGCGAAGCCGCGCTACGCTCGACGCGTCTAAAACGCGCTAGCCAGCGAGCGGCGCAGGCGCGAGAACAGGCCGCCGCGCTTGGGCATGTTGTCGACCGGGCGCTCCGACGTCTGGCGCGACACGCCGTATTGCACCAGGCCGACCGCGGTCGAAAACGCCGCGTTGCGAACCACCTCGGCGAGGCCGCCGACCCCCTTGGGCGCGCCGCGCCGCACGGGGATGCCCAGGATCTCCTCGCCGAGCTCGGTCATACCGGCCAGCTGCGTCGTGCCGCCCGTGATGACGGCGCCCGACGCGAGCATGTCCTCGCAGCCGAGGCGGATGATCTCGGCCTTGACGAACGAGAAGATCTCCTCGATGCGCGGCTGGATGATGTCGCGGCACAACGTCTGGCGCGCCAGCACGCGCGGCGAGCGCCCGCCCACCGACGCGACCTCCAGGGTCTCGTCTTCGCCGACCATCGCGGACAGCGCGCAGCCCGAGCGGATCTTGATCTTCTCCGCCTCGTGCGGCGGCGTGCGCAGGCCGAACGCGATGTCGCTGGTCAGCTGGTGGCCGCCAATCGGGATGACGCTGGTGTGGGCGACGGCGCCGTCGGTGAAGATGGCGATGTCGGTCGTGCCGCCGCCGATGTCGACCAGCGCGACGCCCAGACCCTTCTCGTCTTCCTCCAGCACCGCCTCGCCCGACGCCAGCGGCTCGAGGACGATGTCCAGGACCTCCAGGTCGCAGCGCGTGCAGCACTTGATGATGTTCTGCGCGGCGGCGGCCGCGGCTGTCACGATGTGGACGCGCGCCTCCAGGCGGACGCCGCACATGCCCAGCGGCTCGCGCACGCCGTCCTGGCCGTCGATCTTGTACTCCTGCGGCAGCACGTGGACGATGTGGCGGTCGACGGGCAGCGCGATGGCGCGCGCCAGCTCCAGCACCTTGGCGACGTCGTTGGCGCGGACTTCCTTGTCCTTGATCGCCACCGTGCCGGTCGAATTGACGCCCTTGATGTGGCCGCCCGCGATGCCGACGTAGACCTGCGAGATCTCGCAGCCGGACATGCTTTCGGCTTCAAGCACGGCCTGCTTGATCGACGCGACCGTCGAGTCGATGTTGACGATCACCCCTTTCTTCAGGCCGCGCGAGGGGTGGGTGCCGACGCCGATGATATCGAGGCCGTCAGGCCCGATTTCGCCGACGACGCACGCGATCTTGGTGGTGCCAATATCGAGCCCGACGATGATGTCGGAGGATCTCCTGGGCATGGGTGCGACTCATCTTCGCCGCGTTTATCGAACAGCCGAAATTTTTTACCTTTTGATTCCCAGGCCCCCCCAGGGCCCTTAACTCGATTGGCCCGAAGGGCTATGTATATGCCCCTTGGGTGGGTGGAGCAGATCCTGGGGTGGGTCCTTGATCGATCAGGGGACGGCGGGCCTCGCCGACGCCCTCAAGAAACGCGTCCGCCTCACGAACATCGGCGCGCTGTTTGGCGCGGGCGTGATGGCCGTGACCTTTCCGATCGACGTCAAGGTGGCGCGACTCTGGATGGTCGCGGTCGATGCCGTTGCGATGTTGCTGTTCGCCGGCGTCATCATCGTCAACCGTCGCGGGCACGTGACGGCGTCGCGGGTCACGTTCGTGGCCGCGGTGAACCTGCTGGCGTTCACCAACGCCGTCGGGCTCGGGCGTGAGGCCCGGGCGGACCTGCTCTTGCTGGGGTTGATGGCGGTCCCCTTCGCGCTGTTCGATCTGGGCGAATGGGTTCCGCTGGTGTCGGGCGTGGTGCTGACGCTGTTCGCGCTCGCCGCGTGCGCGCTGGGCATACCGTCGCCGAGCCAACCCCTCCCTGCGGCCGGCTCGCTCCGCATCTACGAGGCCTATTCCCTCGTCCTCGCCGTCGCCATCATCCTGTTCACGCTGTTCCAGAGCAGCCGCGAGAACGCCCGGGTCGAGCGGGCGCTGAGGCTCGACATCGCCGCCCGCGAGCGCGCGGAGCGCGAGCTGGCCGAGTCTCGCCAGGCGGCCATCAACGCCGCCAAGATGGCCGCCCTCGGCGAGATGAGCGCCAGCGTCGCCCACGAGGTCAACAACCCGCTGACGGTGATCTTGCTGCGGGCCCAGCGCCTCGACATCCTGGCGCGCACCGAGACGATGGATGCGGCGGTCGTGCGCAAGACGGCGCACGACATCGATCGGACGGTCGAGCGCATCCGGCGCATCGTCGACGCGCTCCGTGCCTTCGCGCGGCAGGGGGACGAAGACCCGCTGCGCCCGGAGTACCTGTCGCCGATCATCGAAGACACCGTCGAGCTGTGCGCTCACCGTTTCCGCCAGCATGGCGTCGCGCTCAAGGTCGATACCATCCCTGAAGGGCTGCTCGTCGAATGCCGCGGCACCCAGGTGACCCAGGTGCTGCTGAACCTGCTGAGCAACGCCTACGACGCGGTCGAGAATCAGGACGAGCGCTGGGTTCGCATCACGGTCGACGTTCACGACGGCGAGGTGCACATCGGCGTCATCGACAGCGGCCCGGGCGTGCCGCCGGAGATCGCCGCCCGCATCATGGAGCCGTTCTACACGACCAAGGAGATCGGCCGCGGCACCGGCCTCGGTCTGTCGCTGTCCAAGGGCATCGCCGAGGCCCACGGCGGCCGTCTCGAGCTCGACCCGCGCGAGCGGCCAACGCGCTTCGTCCTGACGCTGAAGCGAGCGGCGTCGACTAGTCGCTCCGCGCCGCGGCTAGCGCAACCGAACCGTGACGCGGTCGGCGGCGGGGCCGTCCAGGTAGACGGTCGCCACGCCGGCGGCGCCGCGCGGGCCCAGCGCCGCGATGATGCGGTCCATGCGGGCCAGCTTCCCCTCCACCTCGCCGCGCCCCAGCCGGACCTGACCGCCGCCCTCCATCAACACCAGCGAGAAGCCGGAGCGCGCGTCGACGTGGACCTCGGACAGCTTGGGGCGCGCCGGATCCGTGCCGTAGGCGTCGACGAGCCCGATCGCCTCGCGGAACACCGCCTCCGACGCGTGCCGCAGCGCCGCGTATTGCTCGCGGGTCACGCCGGTGATGACGGGGAGCCCGTCGGCCTCTTCGAACGTCGCGCGCTTGAACGGGCGGCCGTCCGCGTCCAGCAGGTAGAGCGCGCCCAGCAGCGCGCTGGCGACCGCGTGCCGCTCGGTGATCTCGACGGCGAGCACCGACGGCAGCTCGCGGCGCACGCGCGCGGACGCGATCCACGGGTGCGATGCCAGCAGCTTGGCGACCGCGTCCGCGTCGACAGCCAGCAGCTTGTCGCCGAGCTCGACGCCCGCCAGCTCGCGGACCTCGTCGGCCGTCACGTGCGGCGTGGCCTGCTGGTCCTGCTTACTTTGCTTGTCCTGGTCGACGGCGAACGTGACGCGCACGTCGCGCACCGCGAACCGGGGCGACGCCACGACGTGGCGCACGACCGCGCGCACCGCGAACACCGACGCGGCGACGAACGCGACGACCACCGCCGCCTTGGCCAGCACGACCAGCTTGCGGCCGATGGCGCGGAACACCTCCGCCATCCATGCCCCCAGCGACGGGGTCTGCACCGTGATGCGCCGGTTGCTCCGTCGCTTGAACCACCCCCGGCGCGGCGGCGTCTTGTCGACGACGATCGTCCTGACCGCCTCCTCGACGGAGTGCTGCGGCGCGCTCACGCCTTGCCTCCCGCGCCCAGCAGAGCGAGCAGCTCCGTCGGCACACCCGTGATGTCGCCGGCGCCCAGGCACAAGACGAGGTCGCCGGGGCGCACCGCCTCCGCCAGCGCGGGGGCCAGCGCGCCGCGCTCGACCTTGCGCACCGCCGCGCCGTCGCGGGAACGTCGCCAGCAGCGCGTCGGTGTCGATGCCGGGCAGCGGGCTCTCGCCGGCGGCGTAGATGTCGGTGACGAACAGCTGGTCGGCGTCCGCCAGCGCCGGCGCGAAGTCAGCCAGCAGATCGCGCGTGCGCGTGAAGCGGTGCGGCTGAAACGCGACGACCAGCCTGCGGCCGTAGAGGCGCGCGGCCGCGACCGTCGCCGCCAGCTCGGTGGGATGGTGGCCGTAGTCGTCGACGACCAGCACCGAGCCGACCTCGCCGCGCACCGAAAATCGCCGATCGACGCCCTGGAACCCGGCCAGCGTCTCGCAGGCGGCCGCGAACGGCACGCCCAGGAAGTCGGCGACGCACAGCGCCGCCAGCGCGTTACCCGCGTGGTGGACGCCGGGCATGCGGATGCGCCCCTCGCCGTGCGGCTTGCCGCGCACGCGCACGCGGAAGTGCGTCCCGTTCGGCCCCGCATCCAGGATCTCGCCGCGCCAGTCGCCCGTCGTCAGCCCATAGGTGGTGTGGCGTTTGCTGACGAGCGGCGCCAGGCGCGCCGCAGCCGGATTGTCGGCGCCGATCACGACCAATCCATAAAAGGGCACCTTGTCGGCAAAGTCCAAAAACGCGGCGGACAGCGCCGCCTCGGTCCCGAAGTGGTCCAGGTGCTCGCGATCGATGTTGGTCACCACGGCCACCATCGGGAACAGGTGGCGGAACGACCCGTCGGACTCGTCGGCCTCCGCGACCAGGATCTCGCCGCGGCCCAGGCGCGCGTTGGACCCGAACGCGCGCGCCTTGCCGCCGATCACCGCCGTCGGATCCAGGCCCGCGTCGGCCAGGATGACCGCGATCATCGTCGTCGTCGTCGTCTTGCCGTGGCTGCCGGCGACCGCGACGCCATCCTTGACGCGCATCAGCTCGCCCAGCATCTCGGCGCGCGGGATGACCGGGATGTCGCGCGCGCGCGCCGCCTGGATCTCCGGATTGTCGACGCGCACCGCGCTGGACACGACGACGACGTCGGCGCGCGCGGCGTTCTCCGGCGCGGTGGCCGATGCCGATGCTGGCGCCCAGCGACGCCAGCCTGCGCGTGATGTCGGTTTCGCGCGCGTCCGAGCCGGTGACGACGTAGCCCAGGTTCAACAGCACCTCGGCGATACCCGACATGCCGATGCCGCCGATGCCGACGAAGTGGATCGCGAGGTCGCGCTTGCCGAACACGGGGGTCCGTCGTTCTACCTGGAACGCTCGGCGGGTTCCAGACGACCGTACTTCTTCGCGCCAGCTCGGCGGGAACTGGGGCTTTTCGGTTGTTGCAGGGTGACTTCGAGGAGATCTTGCGCGCTTCTGAGCCAGTTGGTCGGGTTCATCGTTGGGCAGGATGTGTAACGGCAGCGTCTGCGCTGCTTCTGGGCCGTGGCGCCGGAGGGTAGCATCGTGCGGCAGCTGGATGCGTGGGATGGGGGCGTTGGTGATCGGGGAGCGTGGCAATGGACGGCGATCGCTTGCCTCAGCAGCGACTCTGCGACGCTGAAACGCGACGCCGCCAGGTGGACGCTGGCGAGGTTCGAGAGCGCGATGCCGATCAGGTAGTGCGTGTCGACCGTACACGGCGCGGTAGATCTTCGGCATCCGGCGGAAGCCGCCTCGGCCTCGTCGAAGCGGTTGGCGCGCAGGGCGATGTTCCCGAGCTCGTTCAGCGTCGATGCGACGCTCGGGTGGACGGCGCCGTAGACGCGCTCCTGAATCGCGAGCGCGCGTGCGAGCAGCCCACCCGCCTCGTCGAGTCGCGCCTTGAATCTGCAGCGCGCGCGCCAGCATCGTCACGTCGGCCGCGGTCTGGTGGTGGTCCTGGCCGTACCAGGCGCGGATGATCGCCGAGGCCTCGCGGTAGAGCCGCTCCGCCTCGGCGTAGTGGCCGCGCTCGAACTGGACGGCGCCGAGGTTGATCAGGTCGTCCGCGACGTGCGGATGGCGCTCGCCGTGGAGCTGCCGGTCGATCGCCAAGCACGCGGCGGTTGAGCGAGTCGGCAGACGTCGTAGTGCCCGGCGTAGAAGTGCGCGTTGGCGAGCTCGGTGCAGGCCGCCGCCAGCTCGGGCGTGCTCCGGCGCCGGCCGCGCGCAGCGCGCGACCGCCTCCTCGAGCACGGCGATCGCCTCGTCGTAGTGCGCCGCGCTCCTCGAGCACCTGGCCGAGCGCGGCCGTCGCCCGCGCGATCGCCGGATGGTCCGGCGGCAGCGCGCGCCGTGACTGTCGCCAGCGCCGTCGCGCACCAGCGCTCGGCGTCGTCGAACTGCGCCTGGTCGACGCGCAGCAGCCCGAGCGCGACCAGCGCGCTGCGCCACGTCGACGGGCTCGTCGCTGCCGCGCGAGCCGCGCGGCGCCGTCGAGCGCGAGCGCGCAGCAGCGTGTCGGCGCGGTCGAAGCTGCCCGAGCTTCTGGTAGATGCCGCCGAGCGTCTGAAACAGCTCCGCCTGCACCGCCGGCTCGGCGTCGAGGCTGCGCGCCTCCTGCACGCCGCGGTCGACAGCGTCACGACGCGCAGCGTGTCGGCCGGGCCCGCCGCCTCGTCGCCGCCCTCGAACAGGCTCGAGCATGAAGCGCTGGATGCGCTGCGTGCGCGCCGCCTCGGCCAGCGCCGCGTTGCGCGCCGCGGCAGCGCGCACGGTGTAGAACGCGACTGAGCGCGACGACGCAGCGCGAGCACGGCGCCCGCCGCCGACAGCGGCGCGCCAGTGCCGCCGCACGAACTTGCCCAGCCGGTAGCGCGAGCGAGTCCGGCCGCGCCTCGAGCGGCTCGCCGCGCAGGAAGTGGTCGACGTCGCGGATCAGCGCGTCGACGGTGCGGTAGCGCCGCGCGCGGCTCCTTGTGCATCGCCGTGAGGCACAGCACGTCGAGGTCGGCCCACGCGCGCGCGGCTCGCCGCCAGCCGCGCGGCGCTGCGCGCGGCGGCCAGCGACGGCCGCTCGGGCGCCGTGCTCGAGGACGATCGTCTCCGCCTCGCCCGGCGTGCGCGCCGCGAGGTCGAACGGCAGCCGTCCGGCGAGCAGCTCGTAGAGCACCACGCCGAGCGCGTAGACGTCGGTGTGCACGCCGACCGCGCTCGCCGCGCATCTGCTCGGGCGCGGCGTACGCGGGCGTCATCAGGCGCAGGCCGGTGCGCGTCTGCGTCGGCCGTCGGCCGCTCGAGCGCTCGAGCTGCTTGGCGATGCCGAAGTCGAGCAGCTTCACCGCGCCGTCGCTCGGTGCACGAGGATGTTCGACGGCTTGAGGTCGCGATGGATGACAGGTGCCGGTGCGCGTGCTGCACCGCCTCGCACACCGCGCGGAACAGGCGCAGCCGCTCGGCGAGCGGCGCGCCGCGCGTCGCGGCAGTGCTCGGTGAGCGGCACGCCCTCGACGTACTCCATCACGAACCACGGCGTGCCGTCCGGCGAGCGTGTCGGCGTCGTAGCAGCCGCGCGATGGACGGATGGTTGAGCTGCGCGAGCGTGCGCTGCTCGCCGGCGAAGCGCTCGCGCCGCGCGGGCGAGAGCCACGCGTCGCGCAGCACCTTGATCGCCGCCGCGCTGCCGAGGTCGTCGCGCTCGGCGAGGTACACGACGCCCATGCCGCCTTCGCCGAGCACGCCGGTGAGCGCGGTACGGCCCGAACGCGTCGCGCGGCAGCGGTCGCCGTCGGCATCGCGCCGAGCACGCGGCTGCGCCGACGTCGCGCGACGCCGCGGTCGAGCAGCGAGTCGGCCGCGCGCGTCCTCCTCGAGCAGCGCGAGCACGTCGCGCGACGAGCGCCGCGTCGCCGCGCGCGACCGCGCTCGAGAAACGCGCGCCGCGCTCGCGCGTCGGGCAGCTCGACCGCGGCGTGGAAGAGCGCCTGCGATCGCGCTCCCAGCGGTGCGGCGTCCATCGGACCTCGCGTCGTGCGTGCGCGATCGAGGTCCGTGCGCGGCGCAGCTCGCGCGCGAGCCAGGCCTTGCGCCGCGCGCCAGTCGCGCAGCACCGTCGCTTCGGAGACCTCGAGCAGCTGCGCGGTCTCGGCGACGTCGAGCCCGCCGAAGAAGCGGCTCTCGACCATCAGCGCCTGCCGCGGGTTCGAGCCGCGCGAGGTCGTCGAGCGCGGCGTCGAGCGCGAGCAGCTCGTCGGCGCACGTCGCCGGCGTCGCTCGAGCGCTTCGTCGAAGCGTGACGAGCGGCCGCGTCCGCCGCCGCGCTTGTCGCGCGTTCCGCCGGCGCGCGGCCTCGACCAGCACCTGGCGCATGGCGCGCGCGGCGATGCGCTTGAAGTGCAGGCGCGACGTGCGGCGCGACTCGCGGCGAGCCCGCGAGCTTGAGCCACGCCTCGTTGACGAGCGCGGTCGGGTTGAGCGTCAGGCTCGGGTCGTTGCGGCGAACGCTGGCCGCGAGGCGGCGCAGCTCCTCGTAGGTGGCGCTGAAGAGGATCGTCGAGCGCCTCACGATCGTCAGGCGGAGCTGCCATGGTCAGCCTCCCTGCCGGGGTCCAACACGCCGCCGACATTTGTGTTTTTTCCGGCAGCGAACGTATCCAAACCCGGCGACTGCAAGCCCGGCGGGGCGCGCGCAAAAAATCTCGGGCGGCGATGACGGTTTTTCCGGGTGGTTCGCGCAATGCGGAGGTGAAGGCCAACGAACGGTGCACGGCGGTGCTCATCGCCGGGCCATCACCAACGGAAAGGAACAAGTCATGTCCAAGCTGCATCCAGTTTCGCTCGCCGTCCTGTCGGCGATGGCGGCGGCGCCGCTGCTGTCATCGGGTTGCGCGGCCGCCAACGCCCAGACCGCCCACACCGAGCTGCGCTACATGGTCGCCGGCGTGCGCGTCGACCGCCGGCGCCGGGACGCAACGCGTCTACGTCGAATTCCAGGACCAGACCGGCCAGGGCGGTGACTTAGAGGGCACGAATCCATCGCCAGATCGTGGACGGCGTCCAGGCAGCGGCTAGTGCCCGCCAGGTCGCACGACCAGGCCAACTACGTGTTGTGGGCGACGCTGCGGATCCGCCGAAGACGGGACGGCGGCGGGCGAACACGCGCAGCGGGGCTGGGCGCCATCGCGGGTGGAGCGACGTCGATGGCTCCAGCGGGCAGGGCTGGGACGGCTGGCAACACGAGTGGGTCGCGGGACCGAGGTCGTGGTCGTCCCCGGCGTCGGGGTCGAGGCGCTGAGGAGAGAACCTATCCGCTGGGAGAAGTGGGAGCTGGCGCGAAAGGTCGAGGGCGGCGTCGAGACCGACAGCCAGGGCTTTCGATCGCGAGCGGCCTGCTGCAGGCGAACGCCAGTTGCTGAAGACGGCGGATGGCGATGGGTCAATCGAAGTCCCAGCGCATGACCGAGACCAAGGTCCACTTCGAGATGGAGCAGCGTGTGCTGGCGATCGACAGCGGCGGGCGGCTGACGCAGGGCGTGGCGCCACCGCGTTGAATCGAAGCTGTTCAGCGGGTTGAAGACCGCTTGCCGCGCGTGTAGTGACGCACCTTAACACGGAATCGAACATCTATGATATCGGGTCAGCACGCATTTCATTTCTCGACGGCAGAAAGGCCAAACAACATGTCATTCGGTGGATTGAGTGGTGGTCGGTTCCAGGGACTGTTCCTGGCTAGTTTCGTCGTGGTCAGCCTCGTGGGTTGTGGCGGATCGAATGGCTCGGGAAATGGAGGCCGCGGCGGCGCCGGCGGGACGTTGGTGGTCGCGGCGGTGCGGGCGGCGGTGCCGTCGCGGGCATGGGCGGCGGCGCGGTAGCAGGCATGGGCGGTGGCGGTGCTGGCATCGCCGGCGGCGCCGGTAGCGTCGCGGGCATGGGCGGCGGCGTTGCGGGGGCGGGCGGCGGCGTTGCGGGGGCGGGCGGCGCGGTGGCGGGCAGGGGCGGCGCGGGCGGCATCGCCAGGCGCAGGCGGCGTTGCTGGCGGGCCTGCGGGAGCGGGTGGCGCTGGCGCGGGGTGGCGCGGGTGGCGGTGCCGTCGCGGGGGCGGGCGGTGGCGTCGCGGGGGCGGGCGGTGGCGTCGCGGGGGCGGGCGACGGCGACCTACGACGCCGGGCCGGCGGGCGTAGGTGGCGGCCAATCGGAGGTCCATGACGGTGTGACGGGCCCGGCGCGTGCGCGGCGGTGCCTCTCCGGACGGTCGACGTTTCCGGACGAGCGTTCCGTGATGGGACAGGCGGTGCTGCTCAGGTGACGGTGGCAACGTGTCGCCCCAAGCTGTCGAGGACGTCAACGTCCTGTTCCGCGTCCGACCGGCTTCGAGTTCACTGCCGCCGCCGACGCCGAGCCCAACAGCTCGGCCTGTGGCAACGGCGCCTGCACCGCCAACGAGGAAGCCAGCGGGGCGCTGGGCACGATCACGGCCGGTAAAGTCGCACCATCGTCGACAACACGGCGGTGCAGCGACGATGGCGAATGCCGACACCGTCGTGAATGCGCTGTTCACGTTCACCGGAGGGCATCAACCGATCGTCGTCACCAAACCGCTCACGGTCTCGGCGCCGGCATAGGTCCAGCTGTCGCTGGGCACCGCGCTCAACGCCCTGACGCCGGGGCAGAAGGTGACCGTGGAGCTCGACGCGGGGCAGGTCGGCGCGACCGCGCTCGTGGCCACGACGTTGAAGCTCGCGCTGCCAGCCGGCGTGACTGCGTCGGCGATCAGCGACGCCGGCAGCCAAGCTGGGGGCGAGGTGACGTGGAACCTCGCGACCGTCGCCGTCGGATCGGCGCTGCATGGCCATGTGGATCTGACGGTGGATCGACCAACCGCACGCCCGGCGCCATCCTGAAGCTGGCCGCCAGCTTGACCTTCGACGGCGGGCTCGCGGTCGACAATGTCGCGGAGTACGCCCTGACGGTGGTCGCAGCGCCGTCGGTGCTGGCGTTCGAGGTCGCCGCGACGCCCGATCCGGCCGTTCGCGGTGGCCTGTTGCTCTATACCGTGACGGTCAGCAATCTGGTAGCGCGCGCCACCGACGACGTCACGGTGCTGCTCCGCGTCCCGCGCGGATTGGATCACGGCGGCCGGCGACGCCGAGCCGAACAGCTCGGCCTGCGGCAACGGTGCGTGCACCTTCGACGAAGAAGCCTACTGGAGCCTGGGCTCGCTGCCGGCAGGGGCGTCGCAGACGTTCGAGGTCAACACGACCGTCCTCGCCAATGTCATCGGCGACGGCAGCTGATACGCGGCTCGTTCGAGCAGACGGCGACCGGCGTGTCGAGCATCAAGGCGATCAAGACCATCCCCGCGTTTAGCCGTCAGGCGCCAGCTCGCGCTCGGCACCGTGTCCAATCCGGTCACGACCGGGCAGGCGTTCACGCTCAATCTCGACATCGGGCAGATCGGCGTATCAGCGCTCGCGGGCGCCGAGCTCCGGCTGTCGCTGCCCGCCGGCTTGACGCCAGGCGCTCGCGACGGCGGCACGATGGCTGCCTCGGGCGACACGTCTGTTGATCGGCTCGATCGCGGTCAGCGATGTGCTGCGCCGATGCGGTCGCCGTGACCGCCGGCGCGTGCTTGCCGCCGGGACGATCCTGCCGGCGCGGGCCGCGCGACCTTCGACGGCGTTCCGCCCGGTCAGACGCGCAGACGAGCCCGGGTGCGGTCGTCGACGCCGTGCGGCGTCGCCGTCGCGATCACGGCCACGCCCAACCCGGTCGGGCCCGGCAATCGGTTGCTCTACACGATGACCGTGACCAACACGGCCGCGCGTGCGATCGATGGCGTCACCGTGATGCTGCACGTCCCGACCGGGATTGCAGTTCGCCGCTCGGCGCCGACGCCCAGCGCGACAGCTGGGCCTGCGGCAACGGCGCCAGCTCCGCGACCGAGGAGGCTATTGGTCAGCTGGCCACGTGGACGCCGGGGAATCAGGTCATCACGCTCAACGCGCAGATCCTGGCGACCGTGCTGCAAGGCAGCCTGATCACGATACGACGCGTACGACCGCCAGCGGCGTGCCAACCCGGGATTGATCCAGACGACGGTCCCGGCTCACATGTAGCGGCAGAAGCCAGACGCCCGCCGGGCAGCTTCTGAACGATGCCCTGGCGCGCGACGCTGGCTATTCAGCCCGGGCGGGCGATGGCGAGCAGCTCGGCGACGACGTCCTTGGTGGCGTTGGGGCGCGCCAGCGTCCCCATCGCCTGCGCCATGGCGGTCAGCTTCAGCGGGTTGCTGAGGATCTCGTCGGCCAGGTCGCCCAGGCGCGTCGCCGACGCTTCGTGCTCGGGCAGGATCACCGCCGCTCCCGCGCGCTCGAACTCCAGCGCGTTTTCGGTCTGGTGATCGTCGGCCGCGGTCGGCAGCGGGATCAGGATCGCCGGCCGCTGCATGATCGCCAGCTCGGCCAGCGTCAGCGCGCCCGCGCGCGCGACCACGACCGCCGCCTGCGCCAGCACGGCGGGCATGTCGTCGATGAACGCGCGCACGTCGACACGCTTGTCGTAGCCCAGCGCCGCGTAGTTGAGCTGCATCTGCTCCAGCTCGGCCGGGCCGGTCTGGTGCACGACCGGCGGCAACCGGCCGCGCGCGTCCAGCACGCGCACCATCCCCAGCGCCAGCTCGTTGACGGCGTGTGAGCCCTGGCTGCCGCCGAGGATGACGACCGCGCCGCCCGCGCGCGCGCCCTGGCTCGCCGCGGCGGCCGCGGCCGCCGAGCGTTCGAGGAAGCTGCGCCGCACGGGATTGCCGACGAAGCGCACCTTGCGGTCCGCGAACGACTCCGCGGCGCGTTCGAACGCGATGAACGCGCGCTTCACGAACTTCCCCAGCATGCGGTTGGTGAAGCCCGGGACGCTGTTCTGCTCCTGGATCGCCGTCGGGTAACCAGACAGCGCGGCCGCCATCACCAGCGGTCCCGACGCGTAGCCGCCCACGCCCAGCACGACGTCGGGGCGATGCTTCTTCAAGATTCGCCGCGATTCGAAGAACGCTCCCGGCAGCCGCCCCATGCCCTTCAGCGTGCCGCCCAGGCCCATGCGCTTGAGCCCGCTGACCGTCACCAGCTCCAGCGGGAAACCAGCGGCCGGCACCAGCTTGGTCTCCAGGCCGCGCGCCGTGCCGACGAACACCGCTTCGCCTCCCATCGCCGCGACTTCCTGCGCGACGGCGATGCCAGGGTACAGATGTCCGCCGGTTCCGCCGCCGGCCACGAGCAGCTTCAGCGCACGCCGCTCAGCCATCCGCCACTGACTGGGCGGCGGGCGCCTTCACCCGCGGCGGCCCGACCTCCACCACCACCCGCGGCCCCTCGTCGAGCCGCTTGTTCATCCCCTTGAGCCAGCGCTTGTGGACCCCCGGCAGCAGCCATTCGCCCGGCTCGGGATTGCGCGCCGAGATGTTGGCGAGCACGCCGGCCGATGCCAGGCTCATGATCAGCGACGTGCCGCCGTAGCTGATGAACGGCAGCGGCAGCCCCTTGGTCGGCAGCGATCCCAGCACGACGCCGATGTTCACCAGCGCCTGCAGCCCGAACATCGCCGTGATCCCGAACGCCAGGTAGGCGCCGAACAGGTCACGCGCGCGAAGCGCGGTCCGCAGGCCGCGCCACACCAGGACGCTGAACAGCGCGATGACCAGCAGCACGCCCAGCAGCCCCAGCTCCTCGCCGACGATCGACAGGATGAAGTCGGTGTGCGCCTCGGGAAGGAAAAACAGCTTCTGCCGCCCGTCGCCCAGCCCCAGGCCCGTGACGCCCCCCGAGCCGACGCTGATCAGCGATTCGGTGATCTGGTAGCCGACGTCGCGCCGGAACGCCCACGGGTCCAGGAACGCCAGCATGCGCTTCATGCGGAACGGCGTCGATACGATGAACGTCCAGCCGGCCGGCACGGCGACCAGCAACGCCAGGATGAGGTAGTTGGCGCGCGTCCCGGCCACGAACAGCAGGCTCAGCGCCACCGCGCCGAAGATCGCCGCCGTCCCCAGGTCGGGCTGCTTGAGCAGCAGGCCCATCATCACGCCGGTCACCAGCAGCGGCGGCAGGAAGCCGACGGAGAACATGCGCACCTTCTCCGCCTTGCGCGCCAGCAGGTACGCCAGGTAGACGCACAGCGCGAACTTGGCGAGCTCGCCGGGCTGGAACGACAGCGGCCCGGCGCGGAACCAGCGGATGGCGCCGCCGGCGCGCGATCCCAGCTTCAGCACCGCCGCCAGCAGGAGGATGCTGCCGAACAGCAGCGGGTAGGCGAACTTGCGGTACAGCGAGTAGTCGACGCGCGCCGCGACCGACATCGCCCCCAGGCCAATGATGGCGTAGATGATCTCGCGCTTGAGGAAATACGTCGAATCGCCGTAGCGCCGGGCGGCGAACACCGCGCCCGACGAGAACACCATCACCATCCCGAACGCCGCCAGTATCAGCACCGCGCCCACCAGCACGCGATCGACGCCGACCTCGCTGGGCCGGATCGGGCGCGCCACCGCCGGGTCGGTGCCGCTCATCTTGATCAGCCAGGTGCGTACGTCGGCCCAGATCTCTCGCGCGCCGGCCAGCACCCGGTTCTTCGGATTCTTCTTGTCGTCGGCGACCTTCGCCTGCAGCGCCGCGGTGCCGGGGCTGGCCGCGCGCCGGACCACCGCGCGTCGCACCGGCGGCTTCACGACGCACGCTCCTGCGCCGGCGACGCGCGCGACGGCCGCGCGGAACACCTCGGCGCGGTGCGCGTAGTCGCGGAACATGTCGAAGCTCGAGCACGCCGGCGACAGCACCACCGCGTCGCCGGGACGGGCCGCGCGGCTGGCGACGGCGACCGCGTCGTCCATCGTCGTCGCGCGCTCCACGGGCAGCACGCCGGTCAGCGCGGCGGCGATCTTGTCGGCCGCCTCGCCGATGACGACGGCGGCGCGCCCGACGCGCCCCAGCGCGGCGGCCAGCGGCGCGTAGTCGCCGCCCTTGTCGCGGCCGCCGGCGATCAGCACCACCGGGCGCGGAAACCCCTCCAGCGCCGCCACCACCGCGCCGACGTTGGTCCCCTTCGAATCGTCGTAGTAGGCGACGCCGCCCGCGTCGGCCACCAGCTCCATGCGGTGCGCCAGCGCGCGGAACGCCCGCAGCCCCGACTCCGCCTGCGCCGCCGTCGCGCCCGCCAGCCGCCCGGCCAGCAGCGCCGCCAGCGCGTTGGCCTGGTTGTGGCGCCCGACCAGCGCCGGCAGGTTGCCGGGGTAACGTTCGGCGCCGGCGCCGCCGGGCAGCCGCAACGCCAGCGCGTCGCCCGCGACCGAGCCGCCCTCGGTCGAGCGCGCGCGCGACCGAAAAGCCGATCCTGCGCCCCGCGATGCCGTCGCTGGCGGCGACCGACAGCGGATCGTCCATGTTGACCACCGCGTAGTCGCCCGCGGTCTGCGCCGCGAAGATCCGCGCCTTGGCGGCCGCGTAGCCCTGCATGTCCGGGTAGCGATCCAGGTGGTCGGCCGTGACGTTCAGCAGCACGGCGACCGTCGGGTGAAACGTGTCGACCGTCTCGAGCTGGAAGCTCGACGCCTCGACGACGCAGACGCCGCCCGCCTCCGCCGCCGGCGTGCCGACCGCGTCGGCCAGCGGGTCGCCCAGGTTGCCGCCGACGAACGTCGGGCGTCCGGTCGCGCGCATGATGTCGCCCACCAGCGTCGTCGTCGTCGACTTGCCGTTGGTGCCGGTGATCGCGATCAGCGTGCTCGACACGAACCGCGACGCCAGCTCCATCTCGCCGGTCACGGTCACGCCGGCCGCGCGCGCGGCCGCCAGCTCCGGGATCTCCGGGACGCCGGGCGACAGCACGATCAGCTCGGCGCCCGTGAACGTCGCCAGCCGGTGCCCGCCCAGCTCGCGCGCGACGTCGACGGGCAGCTCGCCCAGCGCGCCGCCGAACGCGCTGGCGTCGCGCTTGTCGGTGACGGTCACCTGCGCCCCGCGCGCCGCGCACAGCTTCGCCGCCGCGATCCCGGAGCGACCGAGACCGACCACCAGCACGCGCTTGTTGGTGAGGTTGGGGGGGGCCCCCTGCATTTTGACGACCCGGCTAGCGGACTTTGAGGACCGTGATCAGCCCTAGAATCGCGCAAGCGAACGAGACGATCCAAAAACGCACCACAATTCTGGACTCGGGCCACCCCAGCTTCTCGAAGTGGTGGTGGATGGGCGCCATCAGGAAGACGCGCTTCTTCGTCTTCTTGTAGTAGGCGACCTGGATGATGTCGCTGACCGCCTCGGCGACGAACACGCCGCCGATGATCGGCAGCGCCAGCTCGGTCTTGGTCGCCAGCGCGACGAAGCCGAGGGCGCCGCCCAGCGCCAGCGCGCCCACGTCGCCCATGAACACCTGCGCCGGGTGGGTGTTGAACCACAGGAAGCCGATGCCCGCGCCGCCCATCGCGCCGCAGAACACCGCCAGCTCGCCCGACCCCGGCACGTGCGGCATGCCCAGGTAGTCGGCGATGTTGAAGCTGCGCAGCGTCGTCCCCGCCGCGTACGCCAGGAACAGGAACGTGAACGAACAGATGATCACCGGCCCGATCGCCAGGCCGTCGAGGCCGTCGGTCAGGTTCACGGCGTTCGACTCCGCCATCAGCACGAACACGGCGAACGCGATGTACCCGTAGAGCGGCAGCGTGGTCCAGTCGATGAACCCCGGCGACATGTGCTGGAAGTTGACCAGCGGCAGCGCCAGCCGCAGCCGCACGTCGGCCGGCAGCGCGTCGCTGTGAACAGCCACGCCATCGCCACCGCGCCGATGACGAACTGGCCCAGCAGCTTCAGCTTGGCGGGCAGGCCCTTCTTGTTCTTCGCGACATCTTCAGGTAGTCGTCGACGAAGCCGATGGCGCCGTAGCCCACCGTCACCAGCAGCGCCAGCCAGACCAGCGTGCTGCGCAGGTCGCACCACAGCACCGTGGCGACCGCCAGCGCCATGATGATGAGCGCGCCGCCCATCGTCGGCGTCCCCTTCTTCGACGCGTGCGCCGCCGGCCCGTCGTCGCGGATGACCTCGCCCAGCTGGCGCTCGCGCGCGCGCCGGATGAACCACGGCGCGACGACGAAGGTGATCAGCAGCGCACGTCAGCGTCGCCAGGCCGATGCGCGTCGAGACGTAGCGAAAGACGTTCGCCCCGGGAAGCCGCTCGCGCAGGGTGTTGAAGAGGTGAAAGAGCATTATCGACCTGCCCCTGTGAGTTGTTCGGTCAGCGCATCGATGACCCGTTCCAGCCGCATGCCGCGCGACGCCTTGACCAGGATCCAGTCGCCCGCCTCCGCCCAGCCCGCGATCGTCGCCGCCGCCGCCTGCGGCGACGCCGCGACCGACGTCCGCTCGGCGGCCAGGCCGGCGGCGCGCGCCCCGTCGACCACCGCGCCCGCGAAGTCACCCAGCGCGACGACGCCCGCCAGCCGCACGCCCGCCTCGCGCCCGAGCGCGCGGTGCAGGTCCTCGGCCTCGGGGCCGAGCTCCAGCATGTCGCCCAGCACCGCGAACGCCCGCGCCCAGCCGCCGGTCCCACCCACCGCCGCGACGACCGCCGCCAGCGCCGCGCTCATCGACGCCGGGTTGGCGTTGTAGCAGTCGTCCAGGATGGTGAAGCTGCCCCTGCGCCCGTCCACCGGCACCACCGCCGATCGGTGCGGCGGCTGCGCCACCGTCTGCAGCTCGGCCGCGGCCGCCAGCGGCGCGACCCCCGCGGCCAGCGCCACCGCCAGCGCGGCCGCGCCGTTGTGCGCGTTGTGCGCCCCGGCCAGCGGCAGGTGGACGACCAGCGGGGCGAACCTGGCGGCGTAACGCACGACCGACCCGCGCGCGCCCGCCGGAACGACGTCCAGCACGCGCACGTCGCCGGCGCTGCGCCCGCCGAACGTCAGCCGCCGCGCCTCGGGGATGATCGCCGCCTGCGCCGTGATCAGCGGATCGCCCGCCGGCAGCACCGCCCGCCCGTCGGGCGTCAGGCCGCCGTACAGCTCGCCCTTGGCGCGCGCGATCTCCTCGATCGAGCCCAGCCGCCCCAGGTGCGCCGCGCCGACGTTGGTGATGACGCCGACGTGCGGGCGCGCGATGTCGGCCAGCGTGGCGATCTCGCCGCGCCCGCGCATCGCCATCTCCAGCACCCACGCCGCTTCGTTCCCCGCCGCCGCCAGGATGGTCAGCGGCAGGCCGATGTCGGTGTTGTAGTTGCCGGCGGTCTGCCACACCGGGCCGAGCGGCCGCAGCGCCGCCGCGCACAGCTCCCTGGTCGTGGTCTTGCCGTTCGATCCCGTGACACCGACGACGCGGCCGCGAAACTCGGCGCGCACCGCGCGCGCCAGATCGCCCAGCGCGCGCCGCGGATCGTCGACCGCGATCACCGCGACGTCGCCGCAGCCGGCCGGCACGCCGCGCGCCGCCGCGACGACCACGCCCGCCGCGCCGGCCGCCGCCGCCTGGCCCGCGAAGTCGAAGCCATCGACGCGCTCGCCCGGCAGCGCGAAGAACAGCTGGCCGGCCGCGACCGACCGGCCGTCGTAGGCCGCGCCGGCGAACGTCGCGCCGCGCTTGCCCGCCTGGACGATCGTCCCGCCCATCGCGCGCGCCGCGAAGTCGAACGTGCGCGCCGCCGCCACGCTCGTCGTCGCCGCCGCGCCGCTCACCGCGGCACCGCCAGCGCCGCCGCCGCTTCCTCGCGATCGTCGAAGTGCACCTTGGTGGTCCCCAGGATCTGGTAGTCCTCGTGGCCCTTGCCCGCAATCAGCAGCACATCGCCGGGGCCTGCCGCCGCCGCCGCCGCGCGGATCGCCTGCCGCCGGTCGATCTGCGTGTGATATCCGCGGTCCGCGCGCGCCAGGTCGTCCGCGGACAGCTCGCGCGCGCCCGTGCGCCGCACCCCCTCCAGGATCATGGAGACGATCGCCGCCGGGTCTTCCGTGCGCGGGTTGTCGGACGTGACGATCGCCAGGTCGCCGTCGCGCGCCGCGATCTCGCCCATGATCGGCCGCTTGGTCGGATCGCGATCGCCGCCGCAGCCGAACACGACGATGAGCCGCCCGCGCGTCAGCGGCCGCATCGCGCCGATCGCGCGCTCCAGCCCGTCCGGCGTGTGCGCGTAGTCGACCACGCACAGCACATCGCGATCGTTGGCGACGCGCTCCAGCCGCCCCGGCACCGCGACCTCGGTCGCGCCGGCGACGATCGCGTCGGCGCCGACGCCGCGCGCCACCATCATGCCCACCGCCAGCGCCAGGTTCGCCAGGTTGTAGTCGCCCACCAGCGCCGATTCGATCGGCAGCCGCCCGACCGGCGTCGCCAGCGTGGCGCGCGTTCCGTCGGCGCCCAGCTCCGCCGCCTCGATCACCACGTCGGCGCCGCGCGCGCCCGCCGATCGCGCCACGCCCAGGCGCGCGCCCGTCGCCCGCTTGCGCATCTGCTGCCCGGCCTCGTCGTCGACGAACGTCACCGACACGCCGCGTGCCGCGTCGACCAGGCGCTGGAACAAGATCGCCTTGGCCTCGAAGTACTGGTCCATGTCGCCGTGATAGTCGAGATGGTCCTGCGTCAGGTTGGTCATCGCGGCCACGCGAAAGCTGCAACCGTCCAGGCGCCCCTGCTCCAGCGCCTGCGAAGACGCTTCTAACACGACGTCGGTGGTCGCCGCGTCGCGCATCTCCGCGAACAGCTCGTGCAGCGCCAGCGCGCCCGGCGTCGTCAGCGGCGCCGGCCGCGCCCCGCCGCGCAGCCCGGCGGCGCGGTACGTCACCGTCCCCACGACGCCCGGCGACAGCCCCGCCGCGCGCAGCATCGCCTCGACGATGTACGTCGTCGTCGTCTTGCCGTTGGTGCCGGTCACCGCCAGCAGCGTCAGCGCGTCCGCCGCCCGGTGGCGTGCGGCGGCGATGGCGCCCAGCGCCCGCCGCGCGCTGGGCACCAGCACGACCGCGCCCGGGAACGCCTCCAGCTCCGTCGGCCGCGCGCCCGCGCTCGCCGCCTCGACGACCAGCGCCGCCGCGCCGCGCGCGATCGCGTCGCCGACGAACTTGCCGCCGTCGACCGTCCGCCCCGGCACCGCGACGAACAGATCGCCGCGCTCCACCTGGCGCGAATCGTCGCGCACCTCCGCGATCGTCAGGTCCCCATCGCCGTCGACGCGCGCGCCGTCAACACCGGCGACCAGGGCGCGCAGGGTCAGCGGCGACGGCCGTCATTCGCGCCGCCCGAACGCCACGCGGCAGACGACACCTCGCGGCGCCGGGCCAGGCGCCGGGCGCTGTCGCAACGCCACGCCCGTCGCGCGCCCATCCGGATCGTCGAACGCCAGCTCGACGCCGCTCTTGCGCGCCGCGCGGATCGCCTGGCCCAGGCTCATACCCACGAAGTCAGGAACAACGAGTCTTTCCGCCGCTGCCGCCGCGCGCCGATCTCCGCGCCCCGCCTCGGCGCCCGCGATCTCGTCCCACGCCTCCGCCAGCGCCGGATCATCGCCCAGGCTGTCGTCGTCCAGCGGCAGCTCGGTCGCGGTCCCCTCGTTGGCCGCGACGTCGTCCGCGTCAGCGCCCGCGCTCGCGGTCGCGCTCGCCACGGCCGTCGTCGGCTTCTCGCTGGCCGTGCCCTTGCCCGCGTCCTTGCCACGCGCCGCCACGGTGACCGTCGGCGCGACGTGCAGGTAGCGCAGCGCCTGCTCGGCGATCTCGTGGAAGATGGGCGCCGCCACGACGCCGCCCAGGTGGCTGCCCTGCGGCTCGTCGACGACGATGATGATCGCCAGCCGCGGATCCTCCGCCGGCACGACGCCGACGAACGACGACACCCAGCGGTCCGGATCGTAGTGGCCGTTCGCCACCTTCTGCGCCGTCCCCGTCTTGCCGCCGACCGTGTAGCCCTCGAGCGCCGCCTGCTTCGCCGTGCCGCCCTGCTCCGTCACGCCCCGCATGATCGCAAGCATGCTTCGCGCCGCGGCCGGCGCCATCACGCGCCGCTCCGCGGCGGCCGGCAGCATGTCGATGGTGCCGTCCGGCTGCACGATGCGCGCGACGATGCGCGGCTGGCGGTAGATGCCGCCGCCCGCGATCGCCGACACCCCCGCCAGCATCTGCAGCGGCGTCACGGTCAGGCCCTGGCCGAAGGCGACGTTGGCGAAGCCGATGTCGCCCCACTTGGCGACCGGCCGCACGATGCCCGCGCGCTCGCCCGGCAGGCCGACGCCGGTCGGCCGCCCGAAGCCGAAGCTCTCCAGCGCGTCGGCGAACTGCTCGCGGCCCAGCTTGCGCGCGATCTTCGTCGCGCCGATGTTGCTCGAGAACTTGAACACCTCGGCCACGGTCAGCACGCCGTGCGGGTGCGTGTCGTGGATTGAATACTTGCCGACCATCATCCGGCCCATCAGGCAGTCGAAACGATCGTCGGGTTTCACGACCCCGGCCTCAAGCGCGGCCGCAACCGTGAACGTCTTCATGGTCGAGCCCGGCTCGTACGCGTCGGTGATGGCGCGGTTGCGCGCCCCGGCGTCGACCGCCGCCGACGGGTCGTTCGGGTTGTACGTGGGCACCGACGCCATCGCCAGCACCTCGCCCGTTCGCGGGTCCATCATGATCGCGACCGCGCCCTTGGCGCGGTGCTGCGCCGCGCCCGCCGCCAGCGCCCGCTCGGTGATGAACGTCAGGTAGCGGTCGATGGTCAGCACGACGTCGCTGCCGGCGGGGTTGGGCCCGTCGGCCGTGCCTTCGACCGCGATGTCGCGCCCCAGCGCGTCCCGCATCCCCTGCACCGACGACGCCGATCCGCGCAGCTGCTTGTCGAGCGCCAGCTCGACGCCGTCGAGGCCGTTCCCCTCCGACCCGGCGTGCCCCATGATCGTGGCCGCCAGCGTGCGGTTCGGATAGAAGCGCCGCGGCTCGCGCGTGAACGCGACCCCGGGCAGCCCCAGCGCCTTGACCGCCGTGACCTCGTCCGGCGTCACGCGCCGTTTGACCCACGCGAAGAACCGCCGCTGCGACAGCTTCCGCTCCAGCTCCGGTCGCTCGAGCCCCAGCAGCTTCGACAGCCTCCGGGCCGCGTCGCGCGGGTCGGGGAGCTGGCGCGGGTTGCAATAGATAGAATCGACGTCGGCGGTCGAAGCCAGCTCGGCGCCGTTGCGGTCGAGGATCCGCCCGCGCCGCGGCGGCAGCTCGATTTCACGCAGGTACTGTTCCTCGGCCATCGCGCGCAACCTGTCCGCGTCACGTACCTGCAAGTTGAACGCCCGCACGCCCACCGCGCCGAACAGCACGATCAGCACGACGCCGCACCCCGCGATGCGAACCCGCGTCCACCGGGTCATGGTCACGGCTTCACCTTGGTCTTGGCAGCCGGCTTCCCCGGCTTCCCCTGCGGCGGCGGCGCGGGCACCGCCGTCGGTCCCGGCTGCAACGTCACCCCCGGCCCCAGCCGCACCACGTCGCTCTGCGCCGGCGGCCCCATTGCCAGCTCGTCACGCGCCATGCCGATGATGCGCTCCGGCGCCTTCAGCATGCCGATCTCGATGTTCAGGCGCCGGCGCTGCTCCTGCAGCTGGGTGTTGGTCTTGCGTTCCTTGCCCAGCGCGTACGCGATCTGGATGCTGTGCATGCGCACGCCGACGTGGGTCAGCGCCCCCGCGGTGCACAGCGCCAGCAGGAACGCCCACACGCCCACGCCGCGCCGGTTGCCGACGTCGGTCTTGATCACCTCGGTCACGCTCATATCCGCTCCGCCGCGCGCAGGTGCGCCGACCGCGAGCGCCTGTTGCGCACCCGTTCGTCGTTGGTGGGGACGACGACGTGTTTGGTCAGCAGGCGGAACACGGGCGGCGTCGCGCCGCCGCGCGCGGCCAGCGCCCTCAGCCGGTACTTCACGATGCGGTCCTCCAGCGAGTGGAACGCGATGACGACCAGCCGTCCCCCCGGCCGCAGGCAGTCCGCCGCCACGGCCAGGAACCGCTCCAGCTCGTCCAGCTCCTCGTTGACCATGATGCGCAGCGCCTGAAACGTCCGCGTCGCCGGGTTCTTGCCGCGCTCGCGTCCCGGCACGGCGCGCGCCACGATCGCCGCCAGCTGGCCCGTGGTGTCGATCGATTCCCGCTCGCGCGCCTCGACGATGAAGCGCGCGACCCGCGTGGCGTGCCGCTCCTCGCCGTAGTCGCGGAGGATGCGCGCCAGCTCGTCCTCGTCCACCCGCCGCAGCAGGTCGGCCGCGGTCTCGCCGCCGCCGGTGGCGTCCATGCGCATGTCCAGCGGTCCATCGCCGCGAAACGAAAACCCGCGCTCGGGCCGGTCGAGCTGCGGCGACGACACGCCCAGGTCGACCAGGAAGCCGTCGACCGGCACCGCGCCGATCTGCTCCAGCACCACCCGCGCCTGCGAGAAGCGCGCGTGAACCAGCGTCAACCGATCGCCGTACGACTCCAGCTCGGCGCGCGCGGTGGCCAGGGCGCTGGCGTCGCGATCCAGGCCGATGACCTGCCCGTCCGGCGCCGACCGTTCGAGCAGGGCACGCGTGTGCCCCCCCATTCCGACCGTCGCGTCGCAGTACCGGCCCCCCGCCCGCGGGGCCAGCCACGCGATCACCTCGTCCAGCATGACCGAGACGTGGTCCCGCCCTTGACGCGAACTGGCATTTTCTTCGGGAAAAGCAGGGGTCATGACGGGGCTTTTCATTGTTGGCGGCCCCGTCCGGCTGTCAAGTTTTAGCCCTGTGAGAATCCCCATAATTTCAATGGGATACTGGCAAAACCCGGTGCGCATGACGCTGCGCATTGCGCTGCCGGAATGTGACCGGACTCACCGTCCCAGATCACGGCCATGTGCGGCTAACCCCGCTTGACTACTAGGTTCTTAGCTGTATCATGTCGCGGCTGTCGAATCGCGAGTGGGGATAGACGACAGACCTAACCAGGAGACGGGGATGGACGCGAAGTTTTTCGAGATCGACAACCGAATGGAAGCGCTTCGCACGAAGACCGCGAGCTTCCCAGCGAAGATCTTGAAGGACTACCGCGAGCGTCTGGACGTCTCGTGGATCTTTCATGACAACGCGCTCGAAGGCGTCGTCCTGTCGTTCGCGGAGCTCAAGGCCGCGATCGATCAGCGGATCATCAGCGATGTCACGCTGATCCCGATGTACGAAGAGGTCCGCAACCACAAGACCGCGGTCGACTTCGTTCGTGAGGCCAGCACGGCCAAGAAGCCGCCGGCCGTCGACCTGGAGCTGGTGCGCAAGCTGTACGCGCTGCTGACGCCGGAAGAGGCCGCGAAGGGCTACCCGTACCGACGGGAAAACCCTTTGCACCGCCTCTACTATCACGAGATCGCGGCGCCCGAGAAAATCACCTACCGCATGCGCAAGCTCGGCGAATGGATGGAATCGGACGAGTTTGCGGACCTCCATCCCATCACACGGGCGGTCAAGACGCACTTTCGCCTCCTCAGCGCGTACCCCTGGACGAAGAACTCCGGCAAGGTCGCGCGCCTGCTGATGAACTTCATCCTGATCAAGCACGGCTACCTGCCCGCCGTCATTCACTCGATCGAACGTCAGCGCTACTACGAGGTGCTTCGTTTCGAGAATGATGGGCTCATGAATCTCGTCGTCGAATCGCTCGAGAACAGCATCGAGACGACGGCGAAGTTCCTGGACGAGCTCAACGGCCTGCGCGTCAAGCGCGCCAGCTGAGAAACTGCCGGGAACGCCGGCAGTTTTTCTCAGATAGCCGCTCGCCGCCGCGGCGTAATATGCCGTCCTGCGATCGCCGTCACGGCGTCGCGGGGTAAAGGCAGCAGGCCATTCGTTCGAGGGAGGTCTTCGTGCGTTCATCAACCGTCGTCTGTGCAATGGGGTTCCTGCTGGCCGCAGCGCCGGCGTTTGCAACCAAGGCCAAGAAGGCGCCCGCCCCGGCCGCCGAGGAAGCGCCAGCCAAGGAGGCTCCGGCCGATGAGGCGGCGGCTCCCAAGGAGGAGAGCGAGTCCCAGCGCGCCTTCAAGTCCATCCCGTGGACCAAGGGCCCGGCCAAGGTCGGCATCGCCAACCATGCCGAGATCCAGGTGCCCGAGGGCTACGCGTACACGGGTGCGTCGGGCGCCCAGAAGCTGCTCGAGCTCATGCACAACCCGACCAGCGGCACCGAGCTGGGCATCCTGACGGACGACAAGCTCGAAATGTTTCTGCTCTTCGAGTTCGAAGATATCGGTTACGTCAAGGACGCCGAGAAGGAGAAGCTGGACGGCGACGAGATCCTGAAGTCGCTGCGCGAGGGGAACGAAGAATCCAACAAGGCGCGCAAGGAGCGCGGCTGGGCGCCGATCGAGATCACCGGCTGGCACACCGCACCGTTCTACAACGCGCAGACCAACAACCTCGAGTGGTGCATCCAGGGACAGAGCCGCGGCCACACCATCGTCAACTACAACACGCGCATCCTGGGCCGCCAGGGCGTCATGAGCGCCAACCTGATGGTCGACCCGGACAAGCTGAACGAGACGCTGCCCGTCACCAAGAAGTTGCTGGGCGGCTTCAGCTACGTCGAGGGGAAGAAGTACTCGCAGTTCCTGCCCGGCGACAAGATCGCGAAGTACGGGCTGACCGCGCTGGTGGTTGGCGGCGCCGTGGGCATCGCCGCCAAGACCGGCTTTCTCGCCAAGATCGCCCTCAGCCTGGGCAAGCTGTGGAAGGCGCTGATCCTCGGGCTCATCGGCATCGGCGTCGCGATCAAGAAGTTCCTGTTCGGCCACAAGTCGGAGCGGCCCGCGGAGCCGCCGCCGGCGATGGGGCCGCCGCCGCAGGCCCCCTGATCGGCGCCCTTCACAGTGGGTGAGCTCGCCGAGCTCTACGCCGTCTTCGCGCTCATCTACCTGTTCGAGTGCGGCGAGATCGTGCCCCGGCGCGCGCTGGGCCTGGTGCCGTGGCTGGGGGGCTGGCGCGCGCGCCGCACGGTCGCGCCGAACTCGGGCTGGCGGCGCGGGCTGGTGTTCGGCGAGCCGTGGCCGCCGCTGGCGCCCGCGCTGGTGACCGAGCCGGTGCCGCTGATCGTCGGGCCGGACGGCATCGGCCACGGCAGCGACGACGACGCGCGCTTCGTTCCGTGGGGCGACGTGCGCGATGTCGCGGCTGACGGGGCGCGGCTGCTGGTCAACGGCGAGCCGGTAGCGGCGCTCGCCACCCGCCGCGGGGCGCGCGCGCTGGCGCAGGCGTTCGGTGGCCTCGCGGGCTTGCCGCGCGACAAGCGAGAGACGCGCCTCGCACGCTGGCTGGACGACCGCTTCGATGTCGCTGCGACGCGCGCGCGCCTGCCGGTCCTGCTGCGCGAGACGCGCGCGCTGCGCATCGCGGCCAACGTGCTGTGGGCGGGGCTGTTCGTCGGGTTGCCGGCGCTGCTGTGGACGCGGCTGGCGTATCTGCTGTGGCTGCCGATCGCCGCCGTCACGGTGGTGGCGTGGATCGTCGCCGGCGTGCTGTTCGTGCGCGCGCTGCGCCGCAGCTCGTGGCTCGACCGCGGGCTGCGCCCCGACCTGGCCAAGCGGATCACCGCCGTCGCGTCGCCGCTGGCGACCATCCGCGCCGCCGACCATCTCGCGCGCGAGCTGTGCGGCGATCTCGACCCGCTGGCGGTCGCGGCGGCGCTGATGCCGCCGGCCCGCCTGCGGCGGCTCGGGCGGTCGTTGCTGTGCGACCTGCGCTTCCGTGACCCCGAGGACGTTCCGGAGGGCGGCGACGGCGACGCGCGCTGGATGCGCGCCGAAACCCTGGCGCGCGTCGAGCGCACGCTGCGCGCGTGCGACATCGATCCGCAATCCCTGCTGGCGCCGCCCGCGCGTGACGACGCGATGGCCGCGTGGTGCCCCGTCTGCCTGGCCCAGTACCGCGAGGCGAACGCGCCGCGGGCGACGTGCGCCAACGTGCCGTGCCGCGGGATCGCGCTCTGCGCGTTCGACTAGCGGCGCTGGCAAGAAACAGGCGCCACAAAGGAAACGCGCCGGGGAGGCTTTCCTCCGCCGGCGCGCTTGGTGGTCCGCTAGGGGACTGGTCGGGGGCGAGCGCCGCTGGGCGCCGCCCAGTTCAAAAACCCAGTGCGAGCCGCGCTAGGTCTTCAGGGTGTGCATCCGTATAGGCTCGGGACGCGTTGCGGAATCAAACTGCCTGAGGGGGAGGCTCAGCTCCGGTCGGTCTCCTTTGTTCCGAACCGGTGAAGAGGGCGTAGAGAGAGCGTACCTTGCGTTTGGGTGCGTTTACTCATGCGTTCGTCTCCTCCTTCTTGGGCCAGTCCGTCGCGGACCCTTCTTGGATGCTAGCGTGCGCGAACGCGTTTCGCCAGATCCTAGTACCTGATATGAGATGACATCTTCATGGCAGCGTCAGGGAAGGCACCGAGCGGCGGACGCGGCGGCCGCTTCGCAAAGGGGATGGACCCGGCCGCCGCGGCGTTGAACGCATCGGTTCATTTCGATCGGCGCTTGCTGCGCGACGACGTCCGCGGGAGTCAGGCGCACGCCAGAATGTTGGCGTCGCGTGGGTTGATGTCGGCGGCGGACGCAGATGCGGTGGTGTCCGGTCTGGATCGCGTCGCGGCGGAGTTCGAATCGGGCGAGCGCCAGCTCGATCCGGCGCTGGAAGACGTGCACATGAACGTCGAGGGCCGGCTGATCGAGATGATCGGCGAGGCGGGCCGTCGCCTGCACACGGCGCGCAGCCGCAACGATCAGGTCGCGACCGACATGCGGCTGTACGCACGGCGCGGTGCGCTCGAGCTTGTGTCGGCGATCGACGCTGCGCGCCTGGCGCTGTGCCGGCGCGCGCGCGAGCACGCGGGCACGCTGCTGCCCGGCTACACGCACCTGCAGCGCGCGCAGGTGGTCACGCTGGGGCACCACCTGCTGGCGTACGCCGAGATGCTGACGCGCGATCGCGGCCGCCTGCTGGACGCCGAACGGCGCGCGGCGCAATCGCCGCTGGGCTCGGGCGCGCTGGCCGGGACGGGCCTGCCGATCGATCGCGCGGCGACGGCGTCGGCGCTCGGCTTCGCGGGCGGCCCGACGCACAACAGCCTGGACGCGGTCTCCGATCGCGACTTCGCCGTCGAGATCGCGTTCGCGTGCGCGCTGATGGCCGTGCACCTGTCGCGCCTGGGCGAAGAGCTGGTGTTGTGGTCGACGACCGAGTTCGGCTTCGTGCGCCTGGGCGAAGGCTACTGTTCGGGCAGCTCGCTGATGCCGCAGAAGCGCAACCCCGACATCGCGGAGCTGCTGCGCGGCAAGCCGGGGCGCGCGGTGGGCGACGTCGTCGCGCTGCTGACGATCGGCAAAGGCCTGCCGCTGGCCTACAACAAGGACCTGCAGGAGACGCAGGAGCCGCTGTACGACGCGATCGAGACGGCGCGCCAGTCGCTGGCCGTGTTGCCCGGGCTGATCGACACGCTGGAGTTCGACGTCGCGCGCATGCGCGCCGCGGCCGACGATCCGGCGCTGGGGGCGACCGACCTCGCGGAGGAGATGGTCCGTGGCGGCATGCCGTTCCGCAGCGCGCACGAGCTGGTGGGGCGCGCCGTGCGCGCCGCCGAAGCCAAGGGCGTGTCGCTGCGCGAGCTGTCGGCGGCCGATCTCGCCGCCATCGACGCGAGCCTGACGCCGGCGATCCTGGCCGCGCTGGATCCGGCGCGCGCCGTCGCCGCGCGCGCGCTGGTCGGCGGCCCCGCGCCCGAAGCGGTCGAGCGCGAGGTCGCGCGCCTGGAAGCCGAGCTGCGCGCCGCCGGCCTCGAGCCGTAGCGGCTGGCTAAGCGAGCTGGCTAGCGCGTCATCGACGCGCGCACGTTGTCGCGCGAGAAGAAGTACAGCAGCAGCAACGGATACGGCGCGTAGAAGATGACGGTGAACACCGCCAGCGACCCGCCCATCATGCCCATGAAGCCGCTGCCCATCGACGCCGACGCCATGCCGCGCTGGTTTGCCGCCGTGCGCGCCAGCCCCGCGAACATCTCCGAATACGCAGGCGTGATGATGAACATCGAGATCGCGATCATCGCCGCCACGCACGCCAGCGCTGCACCGCCCCAGTAGACCGACCAGCTGCGCGCCCACTTGCGGTAACGCACCTGCCCGATACCGATGACCAGCAGGACGATCGACATCATCGTGAGGATGATGCTCTGGTACGAGATACCGCGATAGACGTCGACCATCGGCCCCATGAGCAGCTTCGCCTTCTGCAGGTCGACGTCGCCGCTTTCCGCACCGGCGGTCAGCTCCCCCGCCGATCCCATGACCGACGCAGCCGCCCCCGCCAGCAGGCCGACCAGCCCCCCGAGCATCACGATGCTCGCGAAGACGATCGACAGCACGCCGAATACCCTGGGCGAGCGCGCCAGTTGCTCGGGCGGCCCTGGCGGCGCGACGTACGGCGGCACCAGGTCGGCGGCCGGCGCCTGATACGGGTTGGCAGGACCACCGGGCGCGTCCGGATCACCGGGAAACGTCATGGAAGCCCAATTATCGATCAGGGTCTGCGCAGCGTCCCCGCAAAAGCACCGCGAGCCGGACGCGGCGGGCATTGCGCGGCGAATCTTGACAACGTTGTGACGCGACCGGAGCATGCGCGTCATGGACAGACGCTGGGCGGGGGCAGTGATGGCGGCGCTGCTGTGTGCCGCCGCCGCCCCGCGCGCCGCGAACGCCGAGCGCCCGAAGATCCTGGTGCTGCCCGTCGTCGGCAAGGGCGCCGACCCGACGCTGAGGCAACGCGTGACGCAGGCGATCGGCGAAGGGTTGATGGCATCGGGCAGCGAGGTGGTGGCTCCCGCCGGCGTCGCGGGCGCGGCGCCCACGGCCGAGTCATGCAACACGGCCACGTGCCTGTCGGCAGCCGCGCGCGCCAGCGGCGCCGCGTACCTGCTGCGCGCGATCGTCGAGGAGGAGGGGCGCAGCTACACCTTCAAGCTCGAGATGATCGACGGCCAGTCGGGCGCCGTGATCGTCCAGCGAGAGAACCGGTGCGAGATCTGCACCGACGCGGAAGCGCTGGAGACCGCGAACACGGCGGCGTCCGCGCTGAAGATGCAGGCCCTGAAGCGCGGGCCGAGCGAAGGCGCCACCGGTGGCCCGCCGCCGCCGCCCGCGCCCGCCCCGCGCGCCGTCCGGCCCGCGCGCCCGCGTCACCGTGTTCGACAGGCTGGAGCTGCCCGCCAGCCTGTCCGAGTTCCACGGCAAGCTGCGGACCGCGCTGGAAGCCCTGATCCGCGAGCAAGGCCTGGAGGTCGTCACCCCGCCGACGCTGCCCGCGAACTGCGCCTGGACCGGCTGCGCCGAAGACCTGATCCGCGGCACGCGCGCCAGCCACGTCCTGTTCGTGGAAGGCACCCGCAACGACTACGGCTTCAACCTCGACCTGACGTTGCGAGGCGTGACCGGCGACGACAATGAGAAGGCCCAGGGCTGGTGTAACTTCTGCACCGGTCCTCAGATGGTGACGGCGGCGGAGAACGTGGCGCGCCCGTTGGTGGCCCACCTCGCCGCGCGCCCGGAGCCGCACGCGGGTGGCGCCGCGACGCCGGGCGCCGGCGGCGCGGGCGCAGAGGGGCGGGGCGGATCGTCGACGGGGCGGCTTGATCGCCGGGATTGGTTTGATCGTGGCGGGCGCGGCGAGCGTCGCCGGTGGCGCCTACTTCTGGAGCAACGCTGGCGAGCTGACCGACTGCATGTCCGGGATGATGGCCCGGCCGGACGGGTCTGCATGAGCACCAAGGACGGCAAGGGCCTGGGCCTCGGCTTGATGATCGGTGGCGGCGCCGCCATCGTCGCCGGCGGCTGGCTCGCGATTTTCAGAAACACGTCCGTCGCGGTCAGCACCAACAGCGTCGGCGTTTCCGGGAGATTCTGATGCGCGCGTTCGTCCTCGCGGCGATGCGTAGCCGCCATCGCCGCCGCCAGCTGCGGCAAGACCCTGCGGTCCCGGCTACTGCCGAACCGATAACGACTGCAAGGCGATGGGTATCGCCGGCACGTGCAACAACGCCCCCGGCGGTGGCACCTTCATGTGCGTCGGCGACGGCGGCGCTTCGGATGCGCCGGATGGTCCCGACGGCGGCGACGCCGGCGACGCCCCCGAAGGCGGCGCCACATCCGACGCTGGTGACGCATCCGACGCCACGATTGATGTTCCGTTTTTCTGCACGATGTCCTCCCAGTGCGTCGGCCGCGAGGGTGGCGCAGGTAACGTCTGCGAGCCCAACTCCGGGGCCTGCGTCGAATGCCTTCCCATGCCCACGATGATGGACGCCTGCATGGGCATGACACCCATCTGCGTCGGTACAACCTGCGCCCCCTGCGCGAAGGACACCGACTGCACGGGCCCCGGCATCTGCATGACCGACGGCCACTGCGCGCTCGGACGGCGAGGTCATCTACGTCGAGTTCAGGCAAGCCGGCTGCGTCGAGTGCCGACGGAAGTCTGGCGAGCCCGTACTGCACGCCTAATGGAGCGTGTCGACGCGCTGGTCGCCAACGCGGCGAAGCGGGTGATCGTGATTCGAGGGCCTGTGAATGGCCCAATGGTCATTGCTGAATCGACAGACGCCGCTGGTCCTCGTGGGGCGCCAGAATGGTCTTGGTGAGGACAGGTCAGATCGTGACGGCCGTTGGTACGACGCGATCACGGTCTCAGCCGGGCGACGTGCTGATTCGCGAGCTTGGAGGTAGTCGGCGGAGGGAGCAACGCGAGCAAGGGCATCGTCGCCAGCGGTTCATCCACGAAGGTCAGTCTCTCAGGCGTGAAGATCTCGCTGGGCATGGGCTTGGGAATACAGGCTGACATCGGCGCCGACGCTCGCGATGGATCGGTGCTACGTCCTGAACAACTCCGCCGGCGGCCTCGCTGATCAATGGCGCGAGCTACAGCATTCAAAACAGCGTGTTCGCGGGGAACGGCTCACGGAATCAAGTTCAATGCGGCGGCGATTCCCAGGACGTCCCGCGTTGCTTTCAATACGTGATTGTGATGAACATGGGCAATGCCGCGACATGCGATTCGACGAATACGACAGACGCTGACGGATTCGATCGTCGTCGGTGGTCTCGAGTCTGCACGATCGTGAACTCCATCCTCGACAATGCCGACGTTCAAGACGACTCGCACCGCCTTACCACCTGATGGGTCATCGTCGTCTGTCCTGCGGACGCCGGCGTCTGCCACGGTTCCTGCTTACGACATCGATGGCGAGCCGCGCGTCGCCCCCGATATCGACTGCGGCGCCGATCAGTTCGTCGTCCCGTAGCCGGCCCGAATTTCTCGCTCGTGTCCGCAACTCGGACGCCCCGCGTCCGATACCTCCGCACACCTGGAGGAAAGACAGATGCGACACACGATCATGATGTTGGGAATGACGATGGCGATGGCGGCTTCGGCTTGCGGGGGTGAATCGGGGGGCGAGGAGTTCGCTCGATTTGTGGGGACCTGGCGGCCGGTGTCTGGAACTTTGACGACGAGTTGCCCTGGCTACACGCCCGAGACGTCGCCGATCACGACGAATGTGATCTGGAGTCCCGGCGTCGGCGCCGACCTGGTCTCGACCGACGGCACCACGTGCGTGTTGATGGCCAACGTTACCAATCAGACGGCGGCGAGCGTACCCGGTCAGTCGTGCACCGTTCCAGACGGACAGGGTGGAACGTACACAATCGCCACCACTGGATACACGTTCGTAATCTCGGCCGATGGCCGGACGGCGACCGAAAACGGGTCGGGCCAGGTCACGTTCGTCGGTGGGGGCGCTACTTTGCTCTGCACGTTCACGGCGACCGCGTCCTACGAGAAGATCGGCAACTAGATCTACTCGACGCTCGCTTCAAGGGCCCGGCTCGGATCTTCCGAGCTGGGCCTTTTTGCGTTCCGACGAAACCGGTCCGCAGGCCTCGCCGAAGAAGTCTTCATCCGCCATGAAAGTCATTCAGCTCACGGCCATCGTCAAAGACCTCCGAACTTCGACCATGACGGCGCATCGGTTCTTGCGGTCGCCGGTGATGGTCGGCAGGCAAGACAACAACGCGCTCAAGCTGGACGCACGACTGGTGTCGCGGCATCACGGTGCGTTCGTCTTCTCGGGGGGCGGTATTCGCTATGTCGACCTGCACTCCGGCAACGGTAGCTTCGTCGACGGTGAGCTGATTCACCCGGATGCGCCGATCGAGATCCGCAGCTCGTCGGTGATCACGATCGTTCCCGTTCCAGATCGTGGTGCACGCGGACCTGGTCGAACGTGACCACCTGCCGAGCGATCCTGATGCGCCGACGAGCATCACCCTCATGCCGTCGCAGCCGGGCGTGCACGTCTCCGGACGCTGGGCGGACGACAGTGCGCCGAGCAGCGACGTGGTCCGCCAGCTACTGCTGCGGCATGGACCGGTTGCGATCCTGCGTCATGCGACGCGTGCGCTCACGGTGGTGGCCGAGCGGATGCTCGCCGCGGGCAGCCGGGCGGCGATGGCGCTGACGCCTTTGCGGCTCGCGACGTCGCCTGACGATATCGTCGCGCTGCTGGTCGACCCACACGGCGCCGACGAGCGTCTGACCGAGCTCCGCGAGCTCCTCGACGAGCTGTTTCGCCCGCGGCTCACGTTGCTGCGCGACCAGAGTCGCTGCGGTTAGAACCGCCCCTGGAGCAGCAGCGACGTCGGCGTGAACCCGACGGCGACCTCGGAGCTGCCGCGCGTTCGGCCGGTGAGAAGCAGGATGGTGCCGGCCGATAGCGCCGCTGCCCCGCCTCCGGCGAGCATCCAGCCGGCGTTCCTGGTGTCGTAGACGACGCCGCAGCCCGGCCCGGTCTGCCGAGCTGCACGCGTTGCTGCCGTCGACCGCGATCCACGCGATCCCCCACGCGAGCAGGCCGGCTCCGGCCGCTGCGAGGGCTCCGCCGGTCCATGTCTTCCACGACCGCGGCTGAGATTCTGCGACAGGTGGAGGTGGCGGTGACGTCACCAACGGCACCGGCGGCGCGACCGCGACCGCCGGGCGCGAGTCGACGGGATCGAGAACGATGGCCAGCGACGTCCGCGCACCGCCGGCGATGGAAACCGTCTTCGTGAAGTCATTGAAGCCCGCACCGGTGGCCTTCACGACCACTTGCCCCTCGGGTCGACGGATGACGGGAATCGCGGGCAAGGAGCCAGCCGGCTTTCCGTCGATCGAGATCTCGGTGCCAGCGGGGCCGATGATCTCGAGCTCGCCCACGTGGCCTTTGGCGGTTGCGAGGGCTTGAGCGAGGAAACCGCGGTTCTTGCGAACCCATGGATCGCTGGTCGCGGCGAGCGCCGAAGCGACATGGCCTCAGCGGCGGCCCAGAGCTGGAGAGAAGCTTCGACGAGGCCCATCTGACCCAGCGTTCGTGGCGACGGGGCGATGGCATGCGCACGCTGGAACAGGTCGAGCGCGTCGATCGGTTTCTCCTGTCGTCGCAGCTCCAGGCCCCGTGCGATCAGCGAATCCGCCTCCGCCTCCGCTCCTGCGGCCCTGGCGACTGGCGGGACGATAGCCAACACCGCGCAGATGACGAGAGCTCGCATTGGGTGTTCCTTCTGTTAGTCAGCGGGGATTCCGATTCCCTGCCGGTCGATTGTCGGACGCTTGTCGCGAGGAGTTGCGTGCTTCTTCGGTCGCGGGGTGGGGGCCTTCTTCGCGGTGGCGCGGCGGGCGATCGGTGCTGGCGTTGGGGCGGGTGGAGGCGCCCGTACCCGAGGAGCCGAAGGAACGGGCATGGTCGCCGCGGTGGGTGCTACGAGCTGTCGTTGTTGTGGGGCCGGGGCCGGTGCCGGCGTCCGGACCCGGCGGATCGCGAAAGTGATGGCGACGATCGCGCCGGCCAGGACGAGCACGACCCGCAATCGCGCCATGCGGCGCGTGCGCTTGCGGCTGATGGTGTCGCGGATGTCGCTGACGGCGCTTTCGCCGGCGATGTCGGAAGGGGACGTTTCGCTGGGTTTTCGAACCCCTGCGGCGGTCTTCGTCGCCCCCAGTCCTTCGGTGGCGAGGCGGCCAGCGCGCAGGCGAGCGGTCGTCGCAAAGGCGCGGACCTCTTCCATCGACGCGGTGGGGTCGATCGCGGGGGGCTCGTACGCGCATTGCGGACCGCGGGGGTGGAGCCGGGGACGGGGGTGTGGAAATAGAAGTTCTTCCACTGGGCCTGGCCGCGCGGGCTGGCGAACTCCCACAGCGCCTGTCCAAGCGCATGGATCGATTCGAAGCGGTCCTCGATGGACACGCGCATCGCGCGCAGGATGATCGCCTCGAGTCGCTCGGGTAACTCGGGGCGATGCTTGCGCGGTGGCTCGAACTTCCCTTCCTGGATGGCGCGCAGCAGGGGCATGTTGTCGTAGTCGCCGTAGGGGAACTGCTGCGTGAGGCAGGCGTACAGCAGCACGCCGATCGCGTACTGATCGGCCTGCGGCCCGACCTGTCCGCCCACCTGCTCGGGCGACAGGTACTGGGGCGTGCCCAGGATCTGACCGTCCTTGGTGAGGTCGCCGCTCATCGGCGCCTTGGAGATGCCGAAGTCCAGGACCTTCACCTCCCATCCGGTGTCGGTGTCGCAGAGGAAGATGTTTGCGGGCTTGAGGTCGCGGTGAATGATGCCGACGTGGTGGCACGCGCGCAGCGCGGCGCACACGCCCAGCATCACGTCGGCGACGTAGTCCACCTGCAGCGGCGCCGCAGTCTCCTTGAGCACGGCGCTCAGGCTCTTGCCGCGCAGGAGCTCCATCACCATGTACGGCGTGCCGTCGGAGAAACCGAAGTCCAGCACCTGTACGACGTTGCGATGGTCGACCTTGGACGCGGCGAGCGCTTCGCGCATGAAGCGCTGGCGCACCTCGTCGGTCAGCTTGTCGCCGCGCCGGTGCGCGACCACGGTCTTGAGCGCGACCGTCCGCCCCAACCTGGTGTCGACGGCGCGGTAGACCGCTCCCATGCCGCCCTCGCCGATGTGGTCGCGGATCTCGTAGCGGTCGATGCGCTGGCCTTTCGCGAACTGGTCCGGCTCGTCGGCGCTCATGACGCACCAGGGGCGGGTGTTCAGTTGAGCTCCCGCAGTACCTCGACGCGCTGGTCGGGGCCGCGGCGGGTCACCACGAAGGCGGTGATGCTGCGCCAGGTCCCGCGGCGACCACCCCCCGAGCGCAGCAGCACGAGATCCTCGATGCCATCGCCGTCCAGGTCGCCGCGCCCGAGGACCTGGAGGAAGCAGTCGACGTCCTTGCCGACGACGCCGACGCGTTCGCCATGGCCCGGGACCACGCGGACACTGCGGTCCCACTTCTTCCACGACACGCCGTCTCCGGACGCTTTCTGCAGCCGCGCCACCGCATCGCCCGGCCCGGCGAGCGGGTGCAGTATCGCCGGCAGCTCTCCCAGGCGCGCGTTGTCGAGGGTGAACTTGCCGAGATGGTCGGTCCGCGCCGGGGTCGCCTTGCCCAGCTGCTCGACCGCCCGGCAGCGAACCCGCATCGTGACGAACGCGTACCACTGCGGATCGGATTGATCGTCGGGCGTGAAGCCGCGCGGCAACGCCAGCGCCTCCCGACACGACTTCACCCGCCGGCGTTCGTCCGTCTTGGGCAGGTGCGTGTCCCAGGCGTCTTCGAACGGCAGGTCGAGCGCGCGTTCCAGATCGGCGCGCGCCGGTCCGGCGAGCTCAGGCGACCAGGTCACGCCACCGCCCGTCGCCGCCACCGACGACGTCCCGATCGCAGTGATCACCGACGAAGGCCGCCGTCCTCGCCGCCTTCATCATGGCCGCATCTCGCGGAGCAGCGCCTGCATTGCGTTCATGAGGTGGTTCGCCGCCAGGAACAGCTCACGGGTCGCTTCGTTGCGGTCGTCCCGGCAGGTTCGCCGGTGGCATTCGTCGGCGGCTGCGGCGAAGTCACCGCGCTCGCAGGCGTGCAGCATGTTGGAAAACCGCCCGAGGCCGCCGACGCCCAGGTTGTAGGCCATGTCGACCAGCGCGCGCTGCGCCGGCTGCGGGTAGCCGTCGAAGCCGGGACACAGCCGCCGGATCCCGGGCAGGAACTCGCGCTCGCAGGCGGGCCGCCGCCAGGTCGCGTGGCAGGTTCGGCGGCAGCACGAGATCCGACAGGCGCTCGTAGTGGTTGGCGTGCTGGCCGGCCGGCTGCGCGGCGACGCGCTCGAAGACCGCGCGAATCTCGGCGGGCATCGCCGGCGTGCCCGTCGCGCGGTGCAGCCAGGGGAGCGCCACCGCCGCGTTCGCGTCGCGAAGCAGGTGGCCGATGCCGGTCGTGACGTGGCCGCGCGTATCGACATACATGTGTCGCGTGGACCCCTCCCACCGCGAAAGGTCCGCCGCCAGTGCGGTCGCGTTCGGCGCGTGCTGCGCCTGCGGCCGCGCGGGCGCGGGCTGCGCGACGTCGGGGCTGGTCGCGATGTGCTTCCGCGCCGTCGACGGCCCGGCCAGCAGCGCTTCCTGCAGCGCGGCCCGTTCGGCCTGCGTTGACGCCGCGGCTACGGTCTTCCTGGGCCAGCGACGCGCGTGGTGTCTGCCGGCGGGGCGCAGTCGCTGTCGAGGGGCGCGACGCGGGCTTCTGATGAGACGCGAGTCATGTGAGCTCTCCTTTGCGAGCGGGCTAGTTACCGGGGACGACGTAAGGCGATTGCGGCGGCGTGTTGGCGGGCGCGTACGCCTGCGGTGGATACCCGGGCTGCGGGTAATAGGCGGGCGGCGGGTAACCCGCCGCGGGCGCGCCGTACGGCGACGGCGGGAATCCCCAGCCCGGCGTCTGAAACTGCAAGACGACCCGGTCGCGGTCGAACTTCCACATCGCCCCCGTCGACATGTCGATCAGCCACCCGACGAGGTCGAACAGGTTCAGCACCGCCATCGTGTCCATCTGCTTGCCCACGACGACCGTGGCGTCGGGCAGCCCGGGGTACTGGCCGACAATCGTCACCGGCTCCCCCTTCTTCATCGTGATCATGGTCGGCGTGTTGCCGGCCAGCGACCCATTGACGAAGACGCGGGCCCCCGACGGCTCCGAGCTCACTTGCAGGCTCTGGGAGGTGCCGCTGAACAGCGTCGCGCAGCCGGATGCGCCGGCTGCGAGCGCGGCGGCGGCAACCGCCAGCAGGGCGACGGAACGAGGACGGCCAGGGACTGATTGGTCGCGGTGGGTCATGCCGAGTCTTCGGCCGCGCCGCGCGCCAGTTTCGCCCCGCGGCAAAAAAATGCGGCGGACGCTTTCGTGATCGATTATCCCCTCCGCTACACTAAGCCTCCATGGGCCTCCGCTTAGCTCGGTGGTGGCGGCCACCAGTTCTCGAACCTGGTCGGCAGCGGCGATACCAACACCGGCGACACCGGCCACCTGCGCGTCACGTGGCACCACAACTGGAGGGCGAACCGTGTCGTCGAGCGCCAGCCGCGCGTCCGCTTCGGGCAGAACCACATCTTCAACAACCTGTGGACGTCGAGCGGCAACAACTACTGCGTCGGCGTCGGCGTCAACTCGAACATCCTGACCGAGAGCAACGCCTTCGTCGGCGTCAGCGATCCGATCGAGAGCAGCAGCTACTCGAACGGCGCCAGCATCGTCGTGTCGCGCAACAACATCTACACGAACACCAGCGGCACGACCGCGAACAAAGGCACCGCCGTGTTCACGCCAGCGTACACGTACACGCGGACGCAGCGTCAGGCGTGCAGGCCGACGTGCAGGTGTCGGCGGGGCCGAAGTAACGACGGCGCCTCAGCGCACCCGGCACTCCCACTCGAAGTTCGGCTTGCGGTCGTAGATGCGCCAGTGACCTTTTGTGTCGCGCGTCAACGTGTAGCGCGACGTCTTCTCGTAGGTGGGGGGCGCGAGCTTGGTGTCGTTGTCGCTGACAAGATCACCGGTCGAATCGATCAAGTGGTCGTCGACTTCCGATACGTCCGCGATGATTCGATCAGCCGTTTGCTCGACAATGACGACGTTCGATCGATAGTGGGGTCCGAATGCGGGACCCGATTCCGCGAGGCCGGCACGCGCGACCCAGTCGCCAATGGTGCAGCCGAAGTAAGAGGCCAGATAGCACTGCCGTGCCGGGCCCGTCACGAACCTGTCGACCGACCAGCGAGCGTCCGTCAGTTTCACCGACCTCGCGGCAGGATGGTCGGCGAAGCACGTCCCCATGGGATGGTCATGAGACACCGTGCGCGAGATGGTGGCTCTGTGACGGCGGAGCCAATGTGCGCTTCGACGACCACGGCGCGAAGCCTGTCCGCATTCATCGGTTCGTGGGCGCTTGGCCCGTCGCCGTCGCAGAGGTGCAGCGCAATCAGCAACAACAGCATCAGACGCTCCTTTCGAGAATGCACGCGTAGTTGAGCTCAGCTTCGAGTTGCTCGCGCGAGATGCGAACCCTGCCGACCGCCGCATTCAACGTGAGGTCCTGTATGACCGTCGCGTCCGTCTTCAATCCCGTGCTCCGCTCCTGGTTGTCCCGTCCGGGATTCGCGACGAAGAACCACTCCTTGCCCTCGGCGTCCTTCGCGTAGCCGTTGACCAACACGACGTGGCTCGTGTTGGTGAAGTGGCCCTGCTTGAGCCGATCGTCGATCCCGACACCGGCGAGCGCGACGCCACCGGCGCGGAGACCTGTCAACACGGCGTCGACGTTGCGGGATTGATCTGCGAGAACGCCTCTGTGAGGGTCAGGTCGTGCTCGGCGGCCCACGCCCTCGCGAGACCCTTCGTGTCCGACCCGAACCCGGAGCGCGCGCCACTGAACCCGCCGTTCACAGCGAAGTCGGCGACATCGATTGGCGTGGTCTCGCTTCCGCGGAGCGTGGCGTCAGCCATGGCGAGGGCGCACGGTGCGCACCCCGCGCTCTTCAAGGTCCGCGTGCTTCGGTTCCGGCAGAGCTCTTCGGATAGGGGTAGTTGGCCAACCGGCCCTGCCCCTGATTGAAGTACGGCGTTCCCTTCGCCAGGTGAATGTCCGTGAAGCCGGCCGCTTCGAGAGTCTCCAGCGCTCGCTGGTGCGGCGACGCCGGATTGCGGGCGCGCGTCGCGGTTGACGCGCGCCTTCGCGATCTCGTCCATCAACGCCTGCGCGGCGGCGCCGCTGGGCGTCGCCACCAGCCGCCCGTCGTCCCCGCGCGCGGTGGTGGCGATCGACCTCGTGCTGCCGTTGCGGTCGACGCGATCGATCATCTCGAAGAGGCGCGCCAGCTCCTTCTCGCCGCTGATGCGCGCGTCGGGGCCCGCGATGTCGCCGAGAGAACTTGCAGTGATTCCAGCGGCTTCGAGGGCCTGCTGCGTCGCGGGGGCCAGGCCGTTCGGGTCGATCCCCGAGGCGGCGCCGTCTGCTCATCGTATTGATGAATGACTGGCGGGTGATTTGGCTCATGACGTTGTGTCGGCGGTCACCGCCGATTGTTTCGTCCCGCGGTATGATTCATCGGTGACGCCCGGACCGATTCGACTGCTCGGCGTCTCGTTGCTCGCGCTCGCCGCGTGCACGACCAGCAGCACCATCCGGCCTTCGGAGCTGGAACGACTGGACGGGTTTCAGGCGCGCGCAGACGCCGCAGACGGAGCGGCCGCTCGAAACCGTCGAGGGGCAGCGCATCGCGTTCGGCGCGCAGTCGAAGCTGTTCCTGGATCTGCCGGAGCAGGTGTGGGCGGCAGCTTCGATTCGATCCAGGTGCGCGAGGGCGTGTTCGACGGGCGCACGGCGGACGGTCAGCAGGTCCAGACGCGGGTCGCGCAGATCCGGGCGGCTTCGGTCGAGGAGCCGGATCGCGTCGCGCCGATTGCGATCGCGGGCGGGGTGCTGGCTCGCGTCGCGGGGCGTTCGTCGTCCTGTTGTCGGTGCGCCAGTGAGTCGCAGGCGGTGCCAGGACGTGCGTTACGCATCCGCAAGCGGATCGTGAAGGCGCCGCTCGCGCGCGCGGATTCGTGGCGCGCGACGCCGCCGACCGTCCCGGACGTCGGCGCGCTGTCGCCCGACGCGCGCGCGGCCATCGCCGCGGGCTGGACGGACGCCGCGCGCGCCGAGCACGCGTCGGTGCCGGCGTTCTCGCGGCTATCGTTGACGCTGATGGCGATGGGCGCGCCATCGGAGTCTGGTCGAGGCGGCGCACCGCGCGGCGCTGGACGAGATCGAGCACACGAAGCTCGCCTTCGGGCTGGCGGCGGCTTATGCGGGCGCGGAGGTCGCGCCCGGAGCGCTCGAAGAATTGATGACGGCGCCGGCGGTGACGGCGGAGTCGCTGCCCGATCTCGCCGAGGAATCGCTGGTCGACGGCTGCCTGCTGGAGGGGATCGCGGCGGAGGCGGCGCGCGCGGCCGTCGGAGCGCGCGACCGATCCGGTGATTCGCGCGTCGCTGGCGACGATCGCGCGCGACGAAGCGGCGCACGCCGAGCTGGCGTGGGGCGTCGTCACCTGGTGCTGTGAGGAGGGCGGCGTCGATCTGCGCCGCCGCCTGCTGACCGTCATCCACCGCGCCGCGCTCCCCGCGCCGCCGCTGGACGTGCCGCCCGCGCTGGAAGCGGAGATGGGCGATCACGGCTGGCTCGCGCCGCGCGAGTGGCGCGACGTCTGCGAACGCACGCAGCTCGCCGCCGCCTCGCGCCTCGCCGTCATGGTCGCCGCGCCCCGCCGTCCGCCCAACTGAAAGGGGTCCCGTCATGCCGACCTGGCTGATCGTTTCGGTGCTGGTCGTTCTCGGCGCTCCCATCGCGCTGCGCTGGTACGTGCGTCGTTACAGCTACACGACGATGCTCCACCTCCCGATGCCGGTGCCGACCTATCGCGGCGTCGCCCGACGAAGACGTCCCGGCGTCGATACGCGACGCGCTCGCGGTTCCGGCCGCCGAGCTCGTCGGAGCTGGGGTTCGAGCACATCGGCTATCTGCGGTCGTCGGAGCTGCTGCCGGACCATCCGCGCTACGAGGCCGTGCTGCGCCACCCGACGGAGCACGTGTTCGCGCTGGTCGGATTTTCGTTGAGCACCGCGATGGGGGCGACGGTCGACTTCGTGACGCTGTTCGAGGACGGGTTCTGGCTGCTGACGCTGAACCGGCGAGCGCACTTCCTGCGCCCCGACCTGGAAACGGGTCGCGTCGCCGACGCGTTCGCCGCCACCTTGTCCGAGCAGTGGCTGTTCCACCGTCAGGGCGTGGCCGCCGAATCGGCGCGCGCGTCACGCCGGGGCGAGATTGACGACGTCGTCCGGTTCCGCGAAGGCGTTCGACGCGGAAGAGTTCCGGGTCGGAGTCGACGGTGGGCGACTATCTGACCACCGACGATCCTCGAGCAGTTCCGGATGTCGCCGCAGGGCGCGAACGCGATCGTCGCACGCCTGCAGGCCGGCGGCGCTGCGGCTGGCCAAGTGTCCGCCGCTGGCGGGCGTGTTCGGCATGCGCATCCCGGCAGCCGAGCAGGAGCGCAAGTTCCAGACGTCGCTGCTGCTGATGGAGCGCCGGCCGAAGTCGCGCGGCGCGCGCATGTTCGTGCTGTCGGGCATCGCATTCGCGGCGTCGATGGTGCTGCTCACGAGCTGGGCGTGGATGTTGTGGGTGATACCGGTCGTGCTGTTTCACGAGCTTGGCCACTGGGTGGCGATGCGCGCCTTCGGTCACCGCGACGCGACGATCCGCTTCATCCCGTTCTTCGGCGCCGCCACCATGACCACGAAGCAATTCGCCAAGCTGTCGCACGAGATGGTGGTGCTGCTGGCGGGGCCGGTGCCGGGAATGATCCTGGGCCTGGCGCTGATCCAGCTGTCGCTGGCGGGCGTGTCGAGCTACGCGCTGTTCGCCGGCATCGCGCTGGTGTCGCTCAACGTCGTCAACCTGCTGCCGCTGCACCCGCTGGACGGCGGGCGGATCCTGCACGCGCTGGTCACCGCCGGGCGGCCGCGCTTCGACCTGGGGCTGAGGGTCGTCAGCCGGGGTGATCTTCGTGATCGGCGCCATCGTCCTCAAGGAGCCGATGCTGGCCGTGCATGGGGATCGTGGGCCTCGCCTTCCTCCGATCCGGGCTGCGCATGACGCGGCTCGAAGCGGAGGTCCGTCTGCCGGCCCGGATTCGCGACGGCGGCTACGCCCGAGGCGCGGCGCGCGCTGATCTTCGATGTGCTGTCGGAGCGCGGTGTCGCCGAAGGTCCGCAGTGGCTGCAGCAGGTCCGGCAGCTCGAAGTCGCGATCGGGCACGCGAAGCCGACGCTGGCGCAGGCGCTGCCGTGGGCGGCGGTCTACCTGGGTTGCCTGGGCGGCATCATCGGGTATGGCGCGGCGATCTTCATGTCCGCGCGGTCGCTCGCGCAGTGCCCCCGGGCGGCGCAGGCGACGCCCGTCGCATGTGCGGGTGGCGCGTCGCCCGCCGCCATCGACTGGGCGCGGTTGCCCCGCGATGCGATCAAACGCCGTCCGTTCGGCATGGAGCCGATCAAGTCCGAGTTTCCGCATGGGGCGTTCATCTGGTGCACGCCGCCAGCGGGCCGGGACTTCCGCGACGTCGGGCAGCCGTTGGAGGAGGTCCGTGGCGCCCGCGGTCATTGCGCCGCTTTTCCGTGGGAGCCTCTGCCCGAAGCCAGCAAGGAGCTGAGGCGCCAGGCGCGCTGGACGTTGCGGCAGGTGGAGTTCTTGTCGCTTGGGCGGCCGGGCGACGATGACAGCGTCGACTTGCACGAACACGCCGCTTCTGTGCGAAAGAGCCCGCTGTTCGACGACGAGACGGAGCGCCTGTTCAAAGCACGCGACGAACGCGGGCTGAGCGAGCGCATCGGGCGCTCCCCGAGCGAGAGCTGCAAGCGGCTCAAAATCGCGAGCGTCCACTACAACGTCGACGAACAGTCCGACGAGGTGAGGAGCCTCCAGATCGGCGTCGCCATGACCAGCCCCGACGACCTGGCTCCGCTGACGCGTTATCTCTGCGAAGCGGGTTGCACCAAGCTCGACGTCATGCCGTTTGCGCCCGCTGATCCGCGACTGGGATTCTGCTTCGAGGGCCTTGGCGAGCGGTGCCCACCGACGACGAAGAACACAATTCTCACATTGGGCGTCGTTCGCATTTTCTGTCGGCCGCGCTCGTGGGCATATGCCAACCACAGTGTAGGTGCGGCGTGTACCTCGGCGTGCGACCGCCCCCATTTCTCGTCGGGACCACTGCGCATCCGACGACAAACACCCTTCGACGCCGATCGATTCAAAGAACGGCGGGAATCCATAGAGGCGATGAAGCACGCCTTGTTGGTCAGGCTGTGCCTGGCGATGTTTGCGGCTGGATCTGTGTCCGCATGCGTCGGTCAGGCAGGAAACGCCCTGTCGGGGACCGGTGGTAACGGTTCCGGATCGGGGAACACCACTGGCACGGGCAATTCGTCCGGTGGCGGTGGCGCCGGTAACTCGACGACGACGGGGGCCGGCGGCGCGGGCGCCACCGGCACGGGTGGCGTGCCCGTGGCGAAGCCCATCGATCTGATGGGCGACCCGCAGTACTACCGGCTGGTACGCCTCACCAACGAGCAGTGGGGGCGCAGCACGCAGGACCTCCTCAAGCTGACGGCGCCGTCCGGGCTGGAGAGCAACTTCGAAACTGCGGTCTCGGGCACCACCGACTTTTCGAACAACGAGCTGGTGCTCGAAGTCTCGCAGCGCGGATGGGGGGACTTCCAGACCGCCGCCGAGACGCTGGCGACGCAGGTCACCACGAACGACGCGGCGATCGCGCGCGTCTACACGGGGACGGCTGACGCCGCCTCGTTCGTCAACGGGTTCGGCCGCCGCGCCTTCCGCCGGCCGCTGACGGCGGCCGAGGTCACGCGCTACACGACGGTGTACAACGGGGGCTCGGTGATCTCGGGGACACGCAGCGCGTTCCTCAAGGGCGCGGAGATGGTCATCCGCGCGATGTTGCAGTCGCCGTTCTTCCTCTATCGCACGGAGATGGGCGCGACCGGCCAGCCGCTCAGCGGATACGAGATGGCGGCGAAGCTGTCGCTGTGGCTGCGCGGCACGACGCCCAGCGACGCGCTGCTGGATTCGGCGGCCGGCCCCGGGCGCCTCGACACGGCAGACGGCGCGGTGACGCTGGCGACGACGATGCTGGGTGAGACGACGGCGACGGCGGTCATGCGCAGGTTCCACGGCGAGCTGCTCGACTTCGATCGCTACCAGTCGATCACCAAGCTGAACGTGCCGAGCTTTCGCGAGGCGCTGAACGCGGAGTACGAGGAGGCGTCGTACCGCTTCTTCGACAAGATCTTCACGCAGAACCTGGGCGTGCGCGAGATGCTGACGTCGACCAGCGGCTTCGTCGGGCCGGGGCTGGCGCCGCTGTACGGCGTCGCCGCGCCCGCCAGCGGCTACGTCGAACGCGACCTCGGCCCGAACCGGGTGGGCTTCTTCTCGCAGCTCCCCTACCTGACGTTGCACGCCATCAACAACGAGCCGCATTCGATCCTGCGCGGCGTCAGCATCAACCTGGACATCCTGTGCGTCGAGCCCGGCGCACCGGCCGCGAACATTCCGTCGGTGCCCGAACTGAAGCCCGATCAGACCAACCGCGAGCGCATCACGGCGCTGACCATGGGTTGCGGCGGCACGTGCCACAACAGCTTCATCAATCCGGTCGGCTTCGCGTTCGAACACTTCGACGGCATGGGCCAGTACCGCGACATGGAGAACGGCAAGACCATCGACAGCGCCGGCGCCTACCCGTTCACCGAGGGCTACAAGGCGTTCGCGAACGCGGGCGAGCTGATGCGCGCGATGGCCGACGGCGAGCAGGCGCACACCTGCTACGCGAAGAAGGTCGCCGGCTTCGCCCTGCAGCGCGACATCGTCGCCACCGACATGCCGATGCTCACCTCGCTCAAGACCGCCAGCATGGCGTCGGGTGGCTCGATCAAACAGGTGATGCTGGAGCTGGTGCGCAATCCCGCGTTCAGGACCCGCGTCGGAGGTACCCCGTGAAGCGCAAGGGAATCGACGAGAAGTGGACCACAGACGTCACCAGCAACGGTGTCGCCATCAACCGCCGCAGGTTTCTGCGCGGCGCGGGCGGCGTCGCCATCGCGCTGCCGTTCCTGGAGGGGCTGCCGGAACGCTCGGCGTGGGCGCAGAGCGCGCAGCCGGTGTTCAGCCTGTACATGGTCGCTGCGTGCGGCGTGGTCGGCAAAAGGTTCTTCCCGGACGCGACCGGTCCGATCACCACCGCCAACCTGACGGGTAACGGTAAGGCGGTCGCCGGGCTGGCAGCGCACGCGTCGCGGCTGCTGTTCATCAAGGGCATCAACTTCCCGATGAACGCGCCGTCGAACTGCGGTCACGCGCAGGGGCTGTGTCAGGCGCTCACCGCCCAGCCGGCGATGGGCGGCGGCCAGTCCGCGTCATCGGGCGGCATCTCGGCCGACATGGTCGTCGCCAAGGCGGTCAACCCGAGCGCGGGCGACCCGCTGACGCTGTACGCGGGCAACAAGCGGAACGGCTACATCGCGGAGCGGATCTCGTTCAAGGGGGCAGGCTCGGGGCAGGTGCGGTCGGCGGACGACAACCCGTACACGCTGTATTCGAAGATCGTCGGGCTCACGAACACCAGCACGGGGACGGGCGGCAGCAGCGGCGGCGCGGGCGGCGCCAGCGGCATGGCCAACGAGCTCATCATGACGCGCAAGAGCGTCAACGACTGCGTGCGCGCCGACCTGGCGAGCCTGATGAGCAACTCGGCGCTGAGCGCGGCGGACAAGCTGCGCGTTCAGCAGCACCTGGCGTCGATCCGCGACGCCGAGGTCATCATGGGCAACATGGGCGTGGCCTGCTCGAAGACCGGGCTCAACACCACGGCCTACGACGCGCTGAAGACCGGCTGGGCGTTCAACATGAACAACGGCATGATCGAAGACGTCGCGCGCATGCACATGGAGCTGACCGCGCTGGCGTTCGCGTGCAACTACAACCGCGTCGCGACGCTGCAGTGGGGCGACGGCACCGACCACACCAAGTACAACGTGGCGTCGAACGCCAGCCTGGGCTGGAACTTCCACTACCTGTCGCACCGGACGCAGTCCGACGGCGCGTCGGGCACGAACCCGACGGCCGAGGCGGCGCACGCCGAGATCGACGCGCTTCGCATGACGACGCTGGCCAAGGGGCTGGACGCGTTCGCGGCGCGCGGCCTGCACGACAAGGCGATCGTGCTGTGGACCAACCACGTCGCCGACGGGCCGTCGCACAGCTTCAAGAACGTCCCCCACATCATCTGGGGCAACGGCGGCGGCTACTTGAAGCAGGGCGAATACGTCGACGCCGCCAACGTCACCAACAACAAGCTGTTCAACACGCTGATCTACGCGGGGGTGCGCGACAAGAGCACGGCCGCGGTGACCTTCGGCAGCGGCACCGCGGGCGAGCTCGCTGGCATCAAGGCGGCCTAGCGGCGTCGGCGAACGTCGCCAACGCGATCGTCACGTTCCCCGACGCCTACGACGGCAACACGCCGATGCCGCTGGTGTTCGGGTTCCACGGCGCCGGGCGCACGAACGATCAGTTCCGCACCGCCGACGCGCGCACGATGGGTACCGACCTGGAGAAGCGTTTCGTCATGGTCTACCTGAAGGCGGCGGGCAGCGGCTGGGTGGTCAACACCGACACGGCCCGCGTCAACACGGCGTTCGACACGATGAAGTCGATGTACTGCATCGATCAGAACCGCGTGTTCGCGACCGGCCACAGCTCGGGCGCGCAGATGATCACGCAGATGTTGTGCGCCAACGATCGCCGCTTCCGCGCGGTCGCGCCCGTCGCGTCGTCGGTGTATTGCGCGAAGTGGAACAACCCGCTGCCCGTGTTGCTGATTCACGGCAAGAACGACAGCGAGCGGGCCAGCACCAGCCAGGACGCCAACGGAACGCAAGGACCTGGCGCCCTACGTCAACAGCAGCATGTGCAGTCCGACGACGTCGCCTTACGACGTCGCGGGCTGCTCCAGCGGCGGCACGCAGGTGATGCCGGGCTGCGTTTCGTATTCGGGCTGCCAGGCGCCGCTGATCTGGTGCCAGCACAACGATCCGAACTACAGCAACACGAACCACGGCTGGCCGTGCTTCGCCAACAAGGCGATGTTCGACTTCTTCCTGACGTTTTAACTCGGGACCCTCACGGGTCCGAACCCCGCGATGAGCTGGCCGAGCAAAGCTCTGTCTCCTGACGCGATCTGAACGCGCACGCTCGATCCGACACGTAGTCGAAGGTGAGACGCGCGGTCGCGTCACGTCCGACAGTGCGAACGCAAATGCGTGAGCCTCGTCGGTGGCGTGAAGTAACCTTGCAGGCGTGGTCGATCCGCCGTTGCGGCGAGCCGAGTTGCTTGCGTCGCTGTCGCTGGCCGCGGACCTCGGTATGGGGCAACCGCTGGAGAGCGCGCATCGCAGCGCGATCCTGGCGATGCAGGTCGGGACGGCGGCCGGGCTCGCGGCGCGCGATCTGAAAGACGCGTACTTCGTCGCGCTGCTGCGCCATGTCGGCTGCACGGCGGACGCGCCGGCGACGGCCGACCTGTTCGGCGGCGACGAGATCGCGGCGCGCGGCTACCTGGCGCTGGTCGATCAGGGCAAGCCGACGGCGCTGGTCGCGGCGCTGGCGCGCAACCTGGGCGCGGGCGAGCCGCCGCTGCGGCGGGCGCGGCTGCTCGCCAATGCGCTCATCAAGCTGCCGCGGCTGGCGGCCGCGGCGCGCGCGGCCTGCGAGGTCGCGCAGTCGCTGGCCGACGCGCTCGGCTGCGGCCTGCGCGTGCGCGAGGCGCTGGGCCACACGTTCGAGCGCTGGGACGGCAAGGGCGTGGGGCGAAAGCAGGGTGAGGCGATCCCGATCGCGATGCGCCTGGTGCAGGTCGCCGACGAGGCGCAACGCTTTCATGCCGCGGCGGGCATCGACGGCGCCGTCGCGATGCTGGGCGTGCGTGCCGGCGGTGCGCTGGATCCGACGCTGGCGGGGGCGCTGCGCGCCGACGCGGCGGCGCTGTTCGCCAGCCTGGACGTGCCGTCGATCTGGGACGCGGCGATCGCGGCAGAGCCGGGCACGCCCGACTACATCGACGACGATCGGCTGGACAGCGCGCTGCAGGCGATGGGCGCGTTCGCGGATCTGAAGTCGTCATACACGCGCGGGCACTCGACGGGCGTCGCCGAGCTGGCGGCGGGCGCCGCCGAGCGGCTGGGGATGTCGGCGGGCGCGGTCGCGGAGGTGCGCCGCGCCGGCTACGTCCACGACATGGGGCGCGCGGGCGTCGCCGCCGGCGTGTGGGAGAAGGAAGGGCCGCTCGACGACGGCGAGTGGGAGGCGGTGCGCAAACACGCCGGCTACACGGAGCAGATCCTGGCGCGGCCGCCGCTGCTGGCGCGGCTGGGCGCGCTCGGCTCCCTGGATCACGAGCGCCTGGACGGGACCGGCTATCACCAGCGGCCGGGCGAGTCGCTGCCGTCCGGCGCGCGCTTGCTGGCGGTCGCCGACATGTACCAGGCGATGCGGGAGACGCGCCCGCACCGGCGGCCGATCCCGGCCAGCGAGGTCGCGGCCGTGCTGGACCGCGAGGTGGAGAAGGGGCGCCTCGATCGCGACGCGGTCAGCGCCGTGCTGCAGACCGCCGACGACCGGGAACGCCGCGGCCGCGTCGCGCGGCACCCAGGTGGCCTGTCCGACGAGGAGATCGACGTGCTCAGGCTGGTGTCGCGCGGTCTGTCCGATCGGCAGGTCGCCACCGAGATGGGCCTGTCCGCGGCCGAAGTCGGCCGGCACCTGCAGTTCGCCTACGAGAAGATCGGCGTCACGACGCGCGCCGCGGCGGCCATGTTCGCCATGCGCAACGGGCTCGTCGGCCCGCTGTCCTAGGCGGTGTTCTGGCGATCCGCGTCGGTGACGCCCGCGGTCTCGAACGTCGCCATCTCGGCGAGGATCTTCAGCGCGGCGTCGGCGAGCGTCATCGCCAGCGCGGCGCCCGTCCCCTCGCCGAGCCGCAGGTCCAGGTCCAGCAGCGGCTGCTGGCCGATCGCCTGCAGCACCAGCCGGTGGCCGGCCTCGACGGAGCGGTGCGACGCGATCAGGTAGCCGGCCGCCAGCGGCGCGATGCGCGTCGCCGCCAGCGCCGCGACGCTGGCGATGAAGCCGTCGACGACGACCGCGACGCGCGCGGCCGCCGCGCCCAGCACGACACCGGCGAGGCCCGCGATCTCGAAGCCACCGACCGCCGCCAGCGCGCCGATCGCGTCGCGCGCGTCCGGACGGTTGACGTCCAGGCCGCGGCGAATGACGTCGATCTTGCGGCGCATGGTCGCGTCGTCGATGCCGGTGCCGCGGCCGGTGACCTCCTCGGGCGGCGCGCCCGTGAACACGGCGGCGAGCGCGCTGGCCGCGGTCGTGTTGCCGATCCCCATCTCGCCGATCGCGAGCAGGCCGATGCCGTCGCGCGCCAGCTCGTCCGCGATGCGCGCGCCGGCCGCGATCGCGGCGACGGCTTGCGCCCGCGACATCGCCGGGCCGCGCGTGAAGTTGGCGGTGCCGGGCGCGATGCGCGCGTCGCGGATGTCCAGCCCCGCGTGCGGCGCGGGCGGGTGCGCGACGCCCATGTCGACGACGACCAGCTGCGCGCCGGCGTGGCGCGCCAGCACGTTGATCGCGGCGCCGCCGCTGGCGAAGTTCGCGAGCATCTGTCCCGACACCTCTTGTGGGTAGGCGCTGACGCCCTCTTCTGCGACGCCGTGGTCGGCGGCCATGACGACGATCGCCTTGGCCGGCAGCGACGGCCGCGCCGTACCGCGCACGGCGGCCAGCCGGCACGCCAGATCCTCGAGCCGGCCCAGGCTGCGTCGGGGTTTCGTCTTGCCGTCGAGCAGACGCTGCGCCTGCTCTGCGGCGCGGGTGTCGGTGGGCGCGATGCGCGCGATCAGCTCCGCGACTTCGTGGGGGCCGTTCATTGGTGTTGCCATTATGGCTCGCCCGTCGCGTTCGTCATCGCCGGAAAAGTCGCATCTTGGGCTCAGCAGCGTGCGACAACTTCGGGGTCCCATCGTCTGAGCCAGTGCAGCATCGAGCTGGGGACGGGCCCCCCCAAGGACAAGGAGAACCCTAGATGAAGACCATCTCGCTTTGGACGACCATCGCGCTGCTCGCCGTCGGTTGTAGCAAGTCAGAGGCGCCGAAGGACCCGCCGGGCACCGCGCCAGGCACGCAGGCGGCCGCGACGGAGCCCGCGCCGGCGGCGCCGGCAGCGGCGCCAGTCAAGCCCGCCGACTGGTCCAGGGTCGACAAGGTGCTCGCGGAAGCGAAGGTGTCCGACGACTTCGACAAGGTGTTCGCCGAGTGCATGTCCATCGGGCTCGAGGTGGCGATGGCGAGAAAGCTCGCCGACATCAAGACCGACCCCGACTACTTCACCCACTGCGAGGCGGGGCCGGCGCGCGCCGAGGCGAAGATCGCGATCAAGAACAGCAAGCCGAACAAGATGGACAGCCTGTGCATCGCCGCGTCGATGAAGGCCGAAGAGATCGCCGGCTCGGACAGGCCCGAGGCCGCCGAGTTCAAGAAGATCGACAAGGACGTGAAGAAGGCCTGCGGTCTCTAATCGGAGAGACTAGCGGCGCTTCTTCGGCTTGGTCGGCTTCTTCGGTTTGCTCGCCTTGGTGGGCTTGGTCGGCTTGGTCGGACTGCTCGACTTGGCCGGCTTGGTCGGCTTGGCTTTCCTGGCGGGGCGTTTCGCCAGCGCGCGCTTCGCGGGCCTGCGGGCCGCCGCGGTGCGCGCGGGCGGAACCTTCGGCATGCCCGGCGGATCGTGGCAGACGACCTCGATGTTGTTGCCTTCGGGGTCGATGACGTAGGCGGCGTAGTAGTGCGCGTGATAGTCGGCGCGCAGCCCGGGCGCGCCGTTGTCGACGCCGCCCGCGGCCAGCGCCGCCGCGTAGAACGCGTCGACGCGCGCGCGATCCGTGCGGAACGCGATGTGCGTCCCCGACGGTGCCTTGTCGGTGGGGGTGATCCAGAAGTCGGGCATGCCCTCATCGCCCATGCCGACGAAGTTCGGATACTCCATCGCGACCTTGTAGCCGACGGGGGCCAGCGCGGCCCGGTAGAACGCCGTCGCACGCACGATGTCTCCGACGCGCAAGCTGATGTGGTCGAGCATGGCGGCAAGATATCAGAACGGAACGCCGACTCCCAAGATGCCTTCGAGCACGATGTCGCTGGTCGGCGCCGTGTCGCGCCGGTACCAAAGACCCAGCGCGCGCCCCGAGATCTCGACCAGGAAATGCTTGAAGCGGACGATCTCGACGCCGGCGTCGGCGCCGTACGCCAGCGCGGGCAGGCCGTTCAGGTGCGCGGCGCCAACGCGTAGCCCGAGGTAAGGATTGAGGAAACGCCGGCGTCCGCCGCCCAGGAAATCCGAATAGGTCGCGGTGGTCATGGTCAGCATGTAGGACCGCGCGTCGTCTCCTTCGCGCGGAAACATTTCGAAGTCGAGGCTGAACCAGCGCGAGAACATCACGCTGACGCCGCCGCCGGTGCGGTTCGCGACGCGTCCGCCGGCGTCAACCAGGTGCATCAGCGACAGGTGGGGGACCAGCTCGAACTTCAGCTCGGGTTCGGCGTGCACGCCGCGCTTCATCTGGATGCTGAGCGTGAGCGTCGCGCGCGCGACCTGATCGCCCAGCAGCCGCTGTTCGCCGCGCAGCTTCTCCAGCTCGCCGCGCACGCGCGTCATCTCGTGCTCGACGGCGATGACGTCCTTCAGCTCCGCGTTCTGCCGCTTGGCGAGCTCGTGCAGCCGCGCCATCGTGATCTCGAGGTTGCGGATCGCCAGGTCGCGATCGACATACTGCCGCGTGACGTCGGTGGTCTGCAGGTGGCGCCGGTCGAGCGTCGACCGCTCGGCCAGCCAGTCGACGAACGCGGCCATCGTCGCGGGCGGCAGGCGCAGCGTCATCGCCGCCTGCCGGTGTTGCGCGTCGCCGCTCACCTCCTCGTTCGCGACCGCGCCCCCGACCTGGATGGCGTGCGCGCGGATCGACGCGGCCAGCCCCGCGACGTCATCGGTGATGGCGGTGACGTCGCCGGTGATCATCAGCTTCTCGCCGGGCGCCGGCTCCGCCCCGGACGCCGTCTCCAGTGACGCGGCGGCCTCGGGGGTAGCACGTGAGGCCGCCTGGGTCATGGCGCAACCACCCGCAACCACGACACACGCGACGATCGCCCGGAGCGGGGTGGTGTTCATGGAACCAGAACGCACCGTCGCCTCTGGCGCTTACACAAACGACGCGCAATTTCCTCGAAGCCGGCGTTGCGCCGGCGGGACGTGCGGCTCGCTACAATTACGACCCCCCCAAGGAGCGTGAATGATTGTCACCGAGCTGTTCGTCATCCTGGCGCTGATCGTCACCAACGGCATCTTTGCCGGCGCCGAGATCGCGATCGTGTCACTGCGCCGGACCCGTCTCAGCCAGCTGGTCGACGCGGGGAAAGTCGGGGCCAAGACCGTGGCCGCGCTGCGCGCCGAGCCCGAGCGATTCCTGGCGACCGTGCAGGTCGTGTTGACGATCGTGTCGACGACAGCGGCGGCGTTCGGCGGTTCACGCATGGCGCACCACCTGGCGCCGGTGATCGCGCCGCTGCCGGTGCTGGGCGGCGACCACGCCGAGGAGGTATCGCTGGCGATCGTCGTCGCGCTGGTGTCGTACCTGTCGCTGGTGCTGGGCGAGCTGGTGCCGAAGTCGCTCGCGCTGCGCAAGAACGAGATCTACGCGCTGATCATGGCCAGGCCGCTGGAGGTGCTGTCGTTCATCAGCAAGCCCGTGGTGTGGTTCCTGACCGCCAGCTCCAACGTCGTGCTCAGGCCGTTCTCCGACCGCACGACGTTCACCGAGGCGCTGATCTCGAAGGAGGAGCTGGAACAGATGGTCGACGAGGCGGCCAAGACGGGCGCCATCGATGAGCACGCGAGCGAGCTGGCGTCGCGCGCGCTGCAGTTCGATCGGCTGCTGCTGCGCGACGTGATGATCCCGCGGCCGCGCATCGACGCGCTGCCGCTGGACGCCAGCCCCGACCGCGTCCGGCAGTTCATGCTCGAGGAGCGCCGGTCGCGCATCCCCGTCTACACGGGCGCGCTGGACAACATCGTCGGCTACGTCAGCGCCAAGGACATCGTGTCGCTGGCATGGGAAGGCGGACCGATCGTGCTCCCCGATCTACTGCGGCCAGTGAAGGCGTTCCCGGAGACCGTACCGGCGATCGAGGTCATGCGCTTCCTGCGGCGCGAGCGCCAGCGCGTGGTGATCGTCATCGACGAGCAGGGGACCGTGGTCGGCATGGTGACGTTCGAGGACCTGGTCGAGGAGCTGGTGGGCGACATCTTCAGCGAGCACGAGGTCGACATCCCGATGATCACCAAGGAGCCGGACGGCTCCGCGGTCGTGCGCGGCGACGCGCCGATCCGCGACGTCAACCGCGAGGTGGGGATCGAGCTCAGCGAGCCGGAAGGCGTGACCACGATCGGTGGCCTGTGCCACGTGCTGGCGGGCGGCATGCCCAATCGCCACGCGCGGCTGGCAGCCGAGGATGGCTCGGTGCTGATCGTGCTCGACACGTCGGAGCGCGCGGTGGAGCGCGTACGCGTCATCCCACCGCCGGCGCCGCCGGCGTCCGAGTCGGACTCGCAGTAGTGGGCCGGAGCTACGTCCTGCCGTAGAGCTCGCGCTCGCGGTGCACCGATTCGGCGCGGTGCACGGCTTCGGAAGTGCCGTCGAACAGGGCGAGCACGAACAGCGCGATCGCGATGACGGCGTTGTGCCACATCGTCGGCCCGCGCCACGCCGCTAGCACGGTGGTCGAAACGAACAGCACCACCGCGAGGCCCGCGTTCAGGTAGCGAAACCCTCGATGGTAGATGGTCGCCAGGGCCAACACGACGCTGAGCCCGCCGCACGCCATCGTGAACGCCGCCTCGAGCGGCGAGTGTGGCCACATGAACGCCGAGACGAACAGCCACGTGCCGATGAGGACGTTCAGAATGCGTAGCGACATACCACCCTCCCCGAAACCGGTTTAATTCAAGGTAACGCTCGATGCGGGACTGTCGAGGTCAGCGGTGGCTACGGTCGAGCTGTCCCAGACCGAGGTAGAGTGCAGCTCTGCAAATGAAGGATCCCGTCTGCGGCATGACCGTCGATCCGGCGCACGCCGCGGGCAAACACGAGCATGCGGGCCGGACGTACTACTTCTGCAGCACGCACTGCCTGAAGCGCTTCGCGGCTGACCCCGCGCGCTACCTGTCTCCGCAGGGCGAGGCGGAGGCGGCGCCGTCGCTCGTGACGCTGGGACGGCCGCGGCCACCGGCGACGACGGTCGCTGCCGCGCCCGCACCAGCTCGCTCGGGAAAGTGGACGTGCCCGATGCACCCGGAGGTGGTGCGCGACGGGCCGGGCGCCTGCCCGATCTGCGGCATGGCCCTGGAGCCGCGCGACGTGGCGCCCGACGCGCCCAATCCCGAGCTGCGGCAGATGCAACGCCGGTTGTGGATCAGCGCCGCGGCGACGGTGCCGCTGGTCGTGCTGGCGATGGCGGACATGATCCCGGGCCTGGGACATCTGCTGGCGGCGCGCGCGCGCGGCATCGTCGAGCTCGTGCTGGCGACGCCGGTGGTGGTGTGGGGCGGCTGGCCGTTCTTCGTCCGCTTCCGCGATTCGCTGCGCAACCGCTCGCCCAACATGTTCACGCTGATCGGGCTGGGGGTCGGCGGTCGCCTATCTCTACAGCGTGGTCGCCGTCGTGGCGCCCGGTCTGTTTCCGCCCGCGTTCCGCGGCCACGACGGCAGCGTGGCGCTGTACGCCGAGCCCGCGGCGGTGATCGTGACGCTGGTGCTGCTTGGCCAGGTGCTGGAGCTGCGCGCGCGTGCCCGCACGGGCGGCGCCATCCGCGCCCTGCTGCGGCTGTCACCCGCGACGGCGCGGCGGCTGCGCCCCAACGGCGAAGATGACGGCGACGATGAAGAGGTGTCGCTGGCGGTTGTTCGCGCCGGCGACCGGCTGCGCGTCCGCCCGGGCGAGTCGCTGCCCGTCGACGGCATCGTCGAGCAGGGCTCGAGCTCCGTCGACCAGTCGATGATCACGGGTGAGCCGATCCCGGTCGGCAAGCAGGCGGGCGATCGCGTGATCGGCGGGACGATCAACGGCAACGGCATGTTCGTGATGCGCGCCGAGCGCGTCGGCGCCGACACGTTGCTGGCGCAGATCGTCCACATGGTGTCCGAAGCGCAGCGCAGCCGTGCGCCGATCCAGAAGCTCGCGGACGCGGTGTCCGCGGTGTTCGTGCCGGCGGTGGTGGCGGCGGCGGCGATCACGTTCGTCGCCTGGGCGGTGGTCGGCCCGTCGCCACGGCTCGCGTACGCGCTGGTCAACGCGATCGCGGTGCTGATCATCGCGTGCCCGTGCGCGCTGGGGCTGGCAACGCCGATGTCGATCATGGTCGCGACCGGCAAGGGGGCGGGGCTGGGCGTGCTGTTCAGGAACGCCGAGGCGATCGAGCGCCTGCGCGACGTCGACACGCTGGTGGTCGACAAGACCGGCACGCTGACCGAGGGGAAGCCGCGCCTGGTTTCTGTCGTCGCGGCGGCCGGCGTGACCGAAGACGATCTGCTGGCGACCGCCGCCGCGCTGGAGCGGGGCAGCGAGCATCCGCTGGCCGCCGCCGTCGTCGCGGGCGCGCGCGATCGCGGCGTTGCCGTCGGCGACGTTGGCGAGTTTCGCGCGCTGACCGGCAAGGGCGTCACCGGCATCGTCGCTGGCCGCAACGTGGCGATCGGCAACCGTGCGCTGATGGTGGAAGTGGGCGCCGACGCTGGCGCCGATGCGCTGGCGGTGAAAGCCGACGCGCTGCGCGCTCAGGGTCAGACGGTGATGTTCGTCGCCGTCGCCGCTGGACGCATGCTGGGACTGCTCGGCGTCGCCGATCCCGTGCGGCCGCACACGGCGGCGGCGCTGCGCGCGCTCGCCGCCGATGGCTTGCGCATCGTGATGATCACCGGTGACAACCGCGCCACGGCTGACGCCGTCGCGGCGTCGCTGCCAATCGCCGAGGTGATCGCCGAGGTGTTGCCCGCGCAGAAGGCCGCCGAGGTGAAGCGCCTGCAGGCGGCAGGGCGTACGGTGGCGATGGCCGGCGACGGCATCAACGACGCGCCGGCGCTGGCGACCGCCGACGTCGGCATCGCGATGGGGACCGGCACCGACGTCGCGATGCAGAGCGCGGGAGTCACGCTGGTCGAGGGCGATCTGCGCGGCATCGTCCGCGCGCGCGCGCTGTCGTTCGCGACGATGAGCAACATCCGCCAGAACCTGCTGTTCGCGTTCGGCTACAACGCGCTGGGCGTGCCGATCGCGGCGGGCGTCCTGTATCCGTGGTTCGGCGTGTTGCTGTCGCCGATGATCGCCGCGGCCGCGATGTCGGTCAGCTCGGTCTCCGTCATCGCCAACGCGCGTCGCCTTCAGCGGTTCCGCGCCGCCTTGTAGTGCGCGATGTAGCGGTCGACGCTGACCGCGGCGATCGCCTTGCCGATGACGTCCAGGGGCAGGTCGTCGACGGACTTGAAGCGGACGCACGACTTCCCCATGTTCAGCTTCTTGCCGGCGGCGCGAAATCCGCGCTCGAACGACGCGCGCAGCTTGGCGTCGCCGTACACGCACATCAGGTAGAGCGACATGTAGGACGCCCCCGACGCGAGCCCCGCCAGGCACAGCGGCTGCCCGTTGTAGGTGTCGGGGAAACGGCTGAGCGGCACGTAGTAGCCGATCATCCCGTACTGCGGTCCTTCCTTGAAGCCGGGCGGGAGGTTGGCGCGGATCACCTTGCGGACGGCCGCGATCGCCTTGCGGCGGTCGGGCGGCAGCGCGGCCAGGTAATCGGGGATGCTCGCGACTTGGCGGCTGACCATGCGCGCAGCCTAGCAATCCCGGCTGAGCTAGCGGAGCGGCATTTTCTCGTAACGCGGCGGCTCGGCCGACATCTCACTTTGCATGATGACCTCAAGGCTGAGCGGACGAGGACCTCGGGTCCGTCTCCTGCTCGAGGTCGATCCGTCGATCCCCGTGGAGACGCGCCGGGCAATCGCGCGCCGGGATCCCGATGCGCGCAAGGGCCTCGTGGATCTCGGACTGAACGAGTGCGAGGCGGCAGAGCTGCTGGACGAACGGACCGACGATATGCGCTGCGCCTGATCGCTCAGGCGGGGCGCACGGCGGAGCGGGGACCGATTCGCACGCCGCCATTCTGGGCGACGCGGGCGGCCGCGACGAAGTCGGTCAGGATCTGGGCGCGGCGGTTGAAGGCGCGCACGTTGGGCACGATACGTCCGGCTTGACGGGCGAGCTCGACCAGCCAGCGCGCGAACACGCTGCGCTGGCGATCGGTGAGCACGCGGGCCACGGATGTCAGCTCACGTTCTAGGAACTTGATGGTCTTGCCCATCAGGTAACGCTGACCAGCCACCGTCGCGGTGACGATGTCCGCCAGAATTTCGCCGACGACCGCGAGGTCGACAGGACTATCTGCGGGCTGCTGGGGATCGACTGGGATGAGGGCGATTGTCACGTGTGTGCCTGCTTCCTCGTTGCTGAACAGTGTGGCTGCCGCCAACAACGTACGCCGCAACTGTTAGGTGTCAATCGTGTAGGCACCCATTCCATTCCGTAGGTCAACGGATGACGTGCGTTGTCACTTGCTCAACCGTGCGTATGGTTTGCGCATGGGCAAGACACTGCTGGCTGTTCTGGTTGTGGTCGGCGTCCTCGGCCTGTTTGGGGCCCGCAGCTACAACAAGCTGGTCGGTCTGGACCAGGCGGTGCAGGCGCAGTGGTCGCAGGTCGAAAACGTCTATCAGCGGCGCGCCGATCTGGTGCCCAACCTGGTCGAAACCGTGAAGGGGGCCGCCAAGTTCGAGAAGGAGACCTTCCAGGCCGTGACCGAGGCGCGGGCCAAGGTAGGACAGGTGCAACAGGGGACGTCACCTAGCGACCCCGCGGCGGTGCAGAAGTTCGCGCAAGCGCAGGATCAATTGTCGTCGGCCCTGTCGCGCCTGCTGGTGGTCGTCGAGAAATATCCCGAGCTGAAGGCGACGCAGGCATTTCGCGATCTCCAGGTACAGCTGGAGGGGACCGAGAACCGCATCGCGGTCGAGCGCATGCGCTTCGTACAGACGGCGCAGGCGTTCAACAGCCAGCGCAACAAGTTCCCGACCAACATCCTGGCCGGCATGTTCGGCAGCCGCTTCGCCGAGAAGGCGTACTTCAAGGCGCAGGCCGGGGCCGAGACCGCTCCAAAAGTTCAGTTCTGAAGAGGAGGTCGTGATGCGTCGCGCGGCGGCGAGCCCGGTCAGGGTCGTTGCGGTAGCGGTCGCCGCTGTCGCGCTGGCGGCTACGCTGGCCGGCGGCGCGCGCGCCGCGGACGGGGACATCCCCGCCGCGCCGACGGCGTACGTGACCGACCGCGCCGGCTTCATGTCGGCGCCCGCCGCGGCGTCGCTGGAGCAGCGCCTGGCGGCCTACGAGCGCGGCACCGGGCACCAGGTGTGGGTGTGGATCGACCGGACGACGTCGCCGTTGGCCGCTGGAGGACTGGACGGTGCGTGCCTTCGACAAGTGGCGCGTCGGGCGCAAAGGACTGGACGACGGCGTCGTGCTGTTTCTGTTCAGCGACGACCGCAAGGTACGCATCGAGGTCGGCTACGGGCTGGAGGGGCTGGTCCCCGACGCGCGGGCGGGGCGCATCATCCAGACCGACATCGTTCCGCGCGTCCGCGCCGGTGACCGCGACGGCGCCGTGAACGCCGGCGTCGACGCGCTGATGGCGGCGATCGGCGGCGCTCCGGACAAGGGCGCGCCCGCGACGCGCGCACCAACCGGGGTGGGGATCATCTCGATCCTCGGGTTCATCGTGCTGGCGATCCTCGTGATGAAACACCCCTGGCTCCTGCTGTTCATGGGGGGCGGCGGGCGTGGCGGCGGTGGGTTTGGCGGCGGCGGGTTCGACGGCGGCGGTGGTGGCGGGTTCGGCGGCGGCGGCGGCGGCAGGTCCGGCGGCGGGGGGGCGTCCGGGTCGTGGTGACGACGCAGGCGCGGCCGCTGGTGCACGGCATCGACGTCGGCGTCGTCGAGGACGCCATCCGCGCCGCCGAGCAGCGGACGTCGGGCGAGATTCGCGTCGCGCTGGCGCGGTTCTGGTTCTGGGGTGACGTGAAGCGCAGCGCGGAGCGGACGTTCGTGCGGCTGCACGTCGACAGGACGCGGCGGCGCAACGGCGTGCTCATCTTCCTGGCGCCGTGGCGGCGGCGGCTGGCCGTGATCGGCGACGTCGGCGCTCAGGAGAAGCTGCCCGTGGATTTCTGGAAGACGGTGGTCGACGCGATCACGTCCCACTTTCGCGGCGGCGACAGGACCGCGGGCGTGGTGGCGGCGGTCAACATGGTCGGCGACGCGCTGGCGTCGGTGTTTCCGCGCGAAGCGGCCGACGTGAACGAGCTACCCGACACCGTGTTGGTGACGCGCGAGCGGCACCACCCGAAGCCGCGCTAGCCGCTCGAGGGGCGAGGCACCGTTAATTCCCCGGCGCGGTCGTCGCGGCCGGGGGTGGCTGCGGCGTCGCGCCGGGCGGCGTGGGGGCGGCGGGCTGCGAGGAAGCGCCGGGCGGCCCCTTGACCCCGACAGCCTTCGCGGGCGGCGGCGGCGGGGTGGCCCTCCTGGCCTTGGCCACCTTGTTCTCCTGCTCGACCTCTTTGACCTGCGCGGCCGCTTCGTAGTTCCAGCGTTCGTGCTCGACCTCGAGCTCCAGCTCATGCGGCGCGGCGGCGCGCATCGCGGCCCGCTTGTCGGGAGCCCCGTCCTCGACCCGCGGTGGCATCGGCGGCGCCTTGTACTTGTTACCTGAGCCGCACGACACAGACAGCGCCAGCGTCGCCACCACACTCATCCGGAGCATCCCCGACCACATGCCCTAAAGCTTGCCACGCCGTCGGTGTCGGGGGCGTCCCTAGCTGAATATTCGTCGCAGCGCGAGCACGAATGAGCTCCACACGCCGGCGCCTTTTGTCGTGCCGGTGAAGACGGGGCGCTTGGCGGTGCCGCCGACATGCATGTCCAGGTCCACGCGCAGGTCGGGAAAATTATTGATATCGACGTCGACGGCGCCGCCGTGCGAGCGCAGGCGGATGTCCAGGGCCATGGCGTCGAGCTGCACCGGCAACATGCCGCCGGTCGAGCCTCCGCCGGTGCGACCGGCACCGGTGTTGCCACCGCCGGCGCTGCTGGCGGGCTTGGCCTTGAGCGCGTTGGCATTGACGCGCGCGGCGGCGACGTCGACGTCGCCCGACAGCGTCAGCTTGCGCGGCGCGCCCTGCAGCCGCAGCGACAGCCGCGCGCGGCCGACGTCGATGCCTGTCGTCGCGTTCAACCGCTCGATCTCCGCCTCGACGGGCAGGTCGATGCGCGTGACCGCAAACGACCCCGCGGTCAGATCGGCCTCGACGTCGATCTTGCCGCCCGCCGAGCGTGCGGGCTTCGACCCGGCGAGCGGCACGGAGATCTCGAGCTTGTCGATGACGGTCTGGGCGCGCAGCTTCGGGCGCGTCCGCAGGCCGTCGATACGCGCCGTCACGCGCGCATCGGCGGCCACGCTCTGCACGATCGGGGAGGGGAAGCGCGAGGCGCGCACCGTCACGGGCAGCGCCGTGGTCGTGATCGCGTCGCCGTCCAGGCGCAGGCGGCCGCCGGGAATGACCACGGCGACCGGCAAACCAAATGGCAGCGCCGAGATCGGCGCGACGACGGCGGCGGTGCCCGTGGCTTCGATCCGACCCGTGGCGCCGGCGAGGGACGCGACGACGTCGACGTCGAGCGCGCCCTTGCAGCCGATCGAGCCAGCGGCGCGCGAACGGCGCCAGCGAGTCGAGCTCGATGCGCCCGCGAATGGTCGCGTCGAGGTTGTCGCCGCGGCTCTTCGCCATCAGCTCGAACGCGCCGATGTCGCCGTGAAGCCGGGCCGGGCCGAGCCAGCAGACCCGTGTCCGAGCGCGCGCTCATCTTGATGTCGCCGTGCGGCGAACATCGACAGCGGGCGGGTCGATGTCGCGCGGCGGCCGACGGGGACCTGCAGCGTCACCCACAGCTTGGTGAGGGTCCCCTCGGCGATGGCCGGCTGGCCGGGGGCGATGCGGGCGGCCAGCGTTCCCGACGCGACGCCGGTGGCGGCGATCGCGAGCGGCAACCGCGGCAGGAACGGATCCAGGCGCAGCTCGTCGAGCGTCAGCGTCACCGCTCCCTCGAGACCCGACGGCCTGGGGACCAGCGAGCCGTCGACGGCGATGGCTGGGATGAGGGTGCCGCGCGCGCGGATGGCGCCGCCGCGCTCGGGCGTGATGGTCAGCCCGCCGCCGCCCAGCGGCGTGTTGCGGAACGTGACGTCGGTGAACCGCACGTCGCCCGACACCGCGGGGGCGCGCGGCTCGCCCGCGATCCGGACGTCGCCCGAGATCGCGCCCGACAGCGGCAGACCGACGCCCGCGAGGCCGGGCAGGCGCGCGATCGGGAAGCCGCGCACGGCGACGGCGAGGGCCAGCCGGCCGGAGGTTTCGATGCGGCCGGTGCAGCGCAGCGTGCTGCCGCCGGGCCCGCCGAGCGGCAGCGATTCGATGATCAGGCCGGATCCGCCGAGGCGCAGCGACGCGCGCCCCGGCAGCTCGACAGGTTCGCCGAGCACGGTCAGGCCACCTGCCGTCTTGGAGAAGCCGACGTCCAGCGCCAGGTCGTCGGGCGTGCCGCGCGCGCTGGCGCGGAACGACAGCTTGCCTTGCGCGAAGCCGACGCCCAGCAAGCGCTGCACGTCGATGCCGCGCGCGTCGAGCGCCAGCGCCAGCCGTGGCGACGGCAGCCAGCCCCCGGCGTCCGTGTCGCGCAGCGCGATCTCTCCTTCGGCGGCGACGGTGCCGCCCGCCAGCGCCAGCGTCACGCGCGGCAGCCGGATCGCGCCCGCGGCGAACGCCGCGCTCGAAAAGCGCACGACCGTCGCGCCGGGGGGCGGGCGCGTGCCCGGGCCGGCGAGCAGGGCCAGCGGCCGCGCGTTCTTGCCGCCGCCGCCCGCGCCCGAGATCACCAGCGTGCTGCGCGTCAGCTCGACGACGCCGAACAGCAGGTTCGCGCGCGCGTGCATGCCACCGTCGATGGTGCCGGTCACGAACCGCCGCAGCGCCGACGGCAGCAGCGCGCGCGGCGAGAAGCGCGTGAAGTCGACGTCCGCGTCGGCGATCAGGTGGTCGAGCGTCGCGCTCGCGGTCAGCCGCCCGCCTTGCGGCGACGCGAATTCGAGCTTCGCCAGCCGGAAGCGTCCTGCCAGCGGCTCGGCGGTGACGCTGAAGCCAATGTCGCGCGCGTCCAGGCGCGGGCTGGTGACGTCGAAGCCGCGCGCCTCGGCGTCGATCGCGATGTCGTTGAACGGGCCCGAAAAACCCAGCATCAGGCTGGCGGCGCGCCCGCTCACCGTCGTGCCCGCCGCCAGCCCGCGGCGGGCCAGCATCGCGCCGATCGCGTCCGCGGCGTTTTCGACGCGCGCTTCCAGCTCGATGCCCGACTTGGCGGACGCGGGCGTGAAGCCGTAGACGCCGGTGAACACGCCGCCGCCCGACGTGCGCGACCGCCCGGTGACGATGTCGGAGGCGTCCAGGCGGATGTCGTCGCGCGCCTCCGCCGTGGTCGCGACGCGATCGAGGTGCGCGCGTTCGAACGGAAACACGACGCCCTTGTTCGCGCTCAGGATGCGCAGCTCGCCGCCGCCGCGGACGTCGGCGTCGGTGACCGCGAACGTGAACGTGTTCGACTTGAACGCCAGCGCGCCCGTGCCGTGGACGTCGCGCAGCGCGAGCCCCCAGCTCGCGAGGTCGAACGTCGCGTCGACGCCGTTCAGCTTCGCGCCCGCGATCGACAGCTCGAAGCCGCCCGCGCGTGCGGGCGCGCGCGGGGCGCGGCGGTGGACGCTCTCGAAGGTGGCCAGGAAGCCGACCTTGCGTTCGGTCTTCATGCGCCCGAAGCGCCAGCGCGCGTCGTCCAGCGCCAGGTCGTCGATCAGGATGCGCGTCGCCGGGCCGCGGTGGATCGTGACCCGCGCGGACGCGCGGCGCGCGTAGAACACCTCCGTGCCTTCGGGGTCGGTCACCGTGACGTTCTCGATCGCGATCGTCGCGGGGCGCGCGCGCGCCAGCGCCCACGCCAGCCCCCAGGTCCACCGCCCGCCGCCGACGTGGACCTTGCCGCGCATCGCGGGCATCGCGGCCTCGACCAGCCGCCCGAAGCGCTCGCCGCGATAGTAGAGCGGCGCGCCGATCGCGACGACGATCGCCAGGACGACCAGGACGGCGCCGGCATAGCCGGCGATGCGCGCTGCCTTGCGCAGGCGCGATCGCGGTCGTGTCATCGGCGGGGGGCCGCCCGGGTCTTCACCCCTCTAGTATGATGTCGAATCGCATGATCAAGCTCGTTCTGCTGCTGGCGGCCGTCGCTGCCGCCGCCCCGGCCCCGACGGTGACACCAGGGTCACAGCTGCTGCGCGTGCGCGGCACCGACATCGTCGACGGCAAGGGGAAGCCGGTGCTGTTGCGCGGCGTGGCGTTCGGCAACGAGGTGTGGGGCAACGTCAGGCTGCCGCGCCGCCACCACGACGAGGCCGACTTCGCTCGCGTCGCCGCGATGGGGATGAACACGGTCCGCTTCTACATGAACTATCGGACCTTCGAGTCCGACGCGGCGCCGGGGACGTACCTGGCCGACGGCTGGCAGTGGCTGGACGACAACATCGCCTGGGCGAAGAAACACGGCGTCTACCTGGTGCTGAACATGCACGTCCCCCCGGGCGGCTTTCAGTCGCTGGGCGCCGGCAAGGCGCTGTGGGATCGGCCGGACATCCAGGAGCGGCTGATCAAGCTGTGGACGGCGATCGCCAGCCATTGCAAGGGGGAGGCGACGGTCGCCGGCTACGACCTGCTGAACGAGCCGGTGGTGACGCGTAGCAAGAGCCAGTGGCATGACCTGGCGGCGCGCATCGCGGCGGGCATCCGCACCGCCGATGCCGATCACATGTTGTTCGTCGAACGCCTGAACGCGACGGCGGGAGAGTGGTCCGAGGACGGCGACCGCAACTTCTTCCGCATCCCCGACGCGAACACCGTCTACGAGTTCCACTTCTACAAGCCGTTTCACTTCACGCACCAGAGCGCGTCGTGGGTGTCGTTCACGGCGGAGAACGTGAAGTACCCGGATCCGGCGCGCGCCGAGGTCGAGTGGTTCCTGCTGGAGCGAAAGGCGGGCACCGAGGCGAGCCCGAAGCTGCCGGCGGGCGACAGCCCGTGGACGTTCTATGAGGGCGCGCCGTTCAAGATCGAAGATGCGGCGATCGTCGTCGGCAAGCCGGTGCTGGTCGTCAAGGCGAACTCGGGCAAGGTGTGGTTCGACGACCTCGTGCTGGAGCAGCTGGACGCGGCCGGCAAGGTCAAGCGCGTGATCTGGGAGCGCAACCTGACCAGCCCGCGCGGCTGGTACTTCTGGAACAAGGACGGCAAGGGGGGCGCGGTGAAATCGGAGAACGGTCACGGCGACAAGGCGTCGATCGTCGTCGCCGGTACGCGCGGCGACGCCAACCTGGGGGCGGACGTGTTGCGTTTCCGCACCGAGAAGGGTGCCACCTATCGGTTGTCGGGCTGGATGAGCGGCGAGAAGGTGCCGCCCGAGGCGACGTGCCAGATCCGCCTGGATTTCTTCAGCTCGCCGGTCCCGGTTCACACCAGCGGGCGCGCGTTCATCGAGCAGGAGATCGACGCCTACGTCGCGTGGGGCAAGCGCGAGAAGGTGCCGCTGTTCCTGGGCGAGTGGGGGACCATCCGCTATTCGTTCGACGACGATCGCGGCGGGCTGCGCTGGGTCGCCGACATGCTGGACGTGATGCGCGCGCGCGGGCTTCACGCGACGTACCACTCGTATCACGAGGACGCGTTCGGCATTTACCGCGGCTCGGGCGCGCTCCCCGATCCGGCGCGCGCCAACACGCCGCTCATCGAGCTGTTCACCAAGAAGCTGCGTCGCTAGCGACTACGGCTCGGAGTGACCGAACGGGCCGGGCTCGCAGCACTCGCAGCCACGTTCGCCGGCGTGCGCCCAGCGGAAGCTGTCGCGCGCGGCGGGCGCCATCCCGTCGGTCCATGGATAGAGCAGCGCGATCTCGCGCCGCGCGTGCTCGTCCAGCTCGGCGACCAGGGCGCGGATGCGGTCGGGGCGCAGCCGGTGCACGTCCAGGTCGATCGCCAGCTCGGTCAACATGCTGCGGATGCGCGCGTGATCGTCCAGCAGGCAGCGCGCTTCGTTCGGTTCGTCGCGCGAGAACGCGGAGATGATGCGCACCTCCTCGACGTCCATGTGACGGGTCAGCTCCTGGCCGAACGAAGTCCACTGCCGGTGCAGCAGCTCGGAGTCGCCGCGAGCCGCCTCGACGGCGATCGCCTGGAACAGGCGATCCATGCGCTGGTGATCGGAGGCGAGCAGCTCTTCGATCGACGGTGGCGCTGAAGGCTCGTCGGCGTTCGTCCCGCCCGCCGCCACCCTGCCGTGATGATGAACATCATGGTCACGGTGGAGCCTCATTTCCGCGCTTGACTCGTCAGTTGCGGGCGGCTTCTGAAGCGTCGTGTTGTTTACGTTCGCGGCGACTACTGTGGTTGGAAGACGCGGATGTAGTCGACCTCGTAACGCGACGGGAACGGCGTGCCGGAGGGGTCGCCGCCGTTGATGCCGCCGATGGCCAGGTTGACCAGCATGTAGTGCGCCTGACGGAAGGGGCTCTGGCCGTTGGGGTTCAGCATGTCGGCCAGGTTCGTGGTGTTCATCAGCGCGTCGTCGACGTAAAGGTCGATCTTCGTGTCGTTCCAGTCCATGCGCCAGACGTGGAACTGGCTCGACCAATCAGCGGGGAACGTCGACACCTGTTTGGTGACGGAATCCCACTTCGCCGTCCATCGCGTGCTGGTCCCGCAGGCGACGTTGGCCAGGATCTTCCCCTGATAGAACTCCATGATGTCGATCTCGCCGTTCGACGGCCATTCGCCGCTGACCCCCAGCGTCCACCACGCCGGCCACAGCCCGGCGCGCGTCTCGATGCGGGCGCGCATCTCGAAGCGGCCGAACTGCCAGCTGTGCAGGCCGCTGGTGTGCATGCTGGTCGACGTGTATTCGGCGTACTGCCGGCTCGTCTTCCAGTCGCTGCTGCCCGCCTGGTAGTTGGGGTTGGCCTTGCGCTCGCGGCGCGCTTCGATGATCAGCACGCCGCCCAGGACGCGGGCGTTGTCGGGCTGGTACCACTGCGCTTCCTCGTTGCGCTGAAAGCCCTGCTCGAATCGCCAGTTGGCCGGGTTGGGCGCGCCGTCGACGTTGAACTCGTCTGACCAGACCAGGCGGTAGCCGGGCGGGACCGCCACGCCTGCCATTCCACCTTGGCCGCCGGTGGCGTTTCCCGCGGCGCCGCCGCGGCCGGCTGCGCCCGCCGATCCGGCCACGCCCGCCGATCCACCTTGACCGCTCGCGCCGCCGCGGCCCGCCGCGCCTGCCGATCCACCTTGCCCACCGGTGGCGCCACCGCCACCCCCGCGTCCGGCGCTGCCGCCGGCCGCGCCCGCCGTTCCGGTTTGGCCACCCGCGACGCCGCTGCCCGCGTTGCCGCTGCCTGCTACACCGACGACACCCGCGCTGCCGCCCGTACCCGCGTTGCCGCTACCCGCCGCGCCGTTGCCCGCGGCTCCGCCGCTCGTGCCTGCGGTACCGGTGCCGGCGTCCGGCGCGGCGCCGCCGGAGTCACAGGCAGCGAGCGCGAGCGACACCATCAGCGCGCCGCAACGTCGTGCCTGCCGCGTCATCCACGCGAGTCTACTCCAGTCGCGCACGCGCTCGCGCGAACAGCACGACTGCCGGACCGTGACCGCACATGCGCACGAACGACACGCTGTTCATTTCGCCGTCAGTGATTCACGGAGAATTCACGGATACGGTCGAGGTGTGTGATCGGCGCGTCGGCCTCCGCTGGCGAGGGCGATAGGTGGTTCCAGACCGCCCCCGATTCCCGCATGGCGCACCGATCCAAAGCAGTCGCGACAGTCGAAATTTTGCCCGGCACGAGCCACAATAGGGGTACCGATGAGACCCCGCATCAATCCATTCGAAAAGCGTCGGAAGGAGTTCGCGCGGAAGGACCGCCAGAAGAAGAAGGCGGAGCGGCGCGAGATTCGCGACCGCGAAAAAGCGGACCGGCCCGCCGGCAACGCGGAGGAGGATCCCGATATCGCGGGGATCGTCCCCGGGCCGCAGCCGCCGCTAGAATCCGAATAAGCGCGCGATGCGATACACAGTCCCCGGCAGGCCGCTGGTCGCTCTGCTAGGTGGATTGTCGTTCGCTTGCATGTCTGTGACTGGTTCGAACGGGGGTGGCGGGGGTGGGGTTGATGCGGGCGGCGTCGTGACCACGGGGGTCGCCGGCGCGACAGGGGCCGCTGGAGCCACGGGTGCCGCGGGGATGACCGGCGCCGCAGGGGTGACCGGCGCCGCAGGGACGACGTCGGGCAGCGGCGACGTGTGCGCGCGCTGGAAGGCGGACCGCGCCGACGTCAGCGAAGGGACGTGGACCGGCGACATCGCCTCGTGCGCGGCCGGCGACATGGGAGCCGGCGCGCGCGCGAACGCGTTGCGCCTGGTCAACCTGTATCGCTGGCTGGCGGCGCTGCCGCCCGTGGTCACCGACCCGGCGCTGGATCAGAAGGACCAGGAGTGCGCGCTGATGATGCGCGCCAACAACACGATCTCACACACGCCCCCCACGACCTGGGCCTGCTACACGGCCGCCGGCGCCGAGGGCGCGTCCAACTCGAACGTGTCGGGCGGGCGCGCCGTCAGCTCGGTCGACGCGTACATGATGGACAACGGCAACGCCACGACCATCGGCCACAGGCGCTGGATCCTGTCGAACTCGCTCGGCCCGATCGGCATCGGCGGCACCGACCGCGCGTCGTGCCTGTGGACGCTCGGTGGCAGCGGGCGCGCCGGCAAGATGTGGATGGCGTGGCCGGCCGCGGGGACGATCCCGCTGCAGGCGATGACCCGCGGCAACAACTCGATCGACAGCACCGGCTGGACGTTGCAGAGCGACAGCATCAACCTGGCGGGCGCGCAGGTGACCGTGACGATGGACGGCGCCGCGCAGCCGGTGACCGTCACGCAGCTCGCCGCCAACTACGGCTCGCGCTACGCGATCCGCTTCAACCCGACGGGGTGGTCCACGCAGGCGGGCAAGACGTACGCCGTCGCGGTGACCAACGTGCCGACGCCGATCAACTACACCGTCACGGTGGTCGACTGCCCCTGATCGGCGCGGCCGGCGCGGCGTTTGTCTCGGTGCTGACGGCGCAAGCGTTTGCCGTCGTGATTGAAAGCGGGCCCGCCGACGCTCGTGACCGGGCAGCGCGCGCGCGTGCCGGCCTGCCGGCCATCGCCAGCGTGTCGGTCCCCGCCGGGTACCCGCGCGAGGTCGACGGCCGCGACATCGCCGAGCTCAAGCCCGGGTACTGGGCGCTGGTGGCGGGCGTGTGCGCGACGCGTGCCGAGGCCGACGCGGTGCTGGCGCGCCTGCGCGGCGAGCGCTTCTACGATGCGTACCTGAAGCCGACGCGCTCGGCGTCGGCGGCGGTGGCGTGCCCGGCGCTGCGGCCGGCGTGGGATCGCGCCGAGCAGCTCGTCACGGCCGCGGAGGCGGGCGACGGCAAGCGGGCGCGCGCGCTGATCGCGGCGGGCGCCGACGTGAATCACGTGACCGGCGGTGGTTCGACGGCGCTGGGCGTCGCCGCCTACGGAGGTCACGAGGATGTCGTTCGCGTGCTGCTCGGGGCGGGCGCCCGGCCCGACGTGCGCGGCGCCGGCGCGCAGCAGGAGACGCCGCTGATGTCGGTCGCGCGCTCGCCCGCGGCCGCCGAGTCGGTGCGCATCGCGCGCTTGCTGATCGCGCGCGGCGCCGACGTCAACGCGACGACTGAGGGGGCCGAGGCGGACTACGGCACGTCGCCGCTGACGGAAGCGCTGTCGACCTGCCGGCCGGAGCTGGTGCGGCTGCTGCTGGCCAAGCGCGCCCGCGTCGTCGTCAACGGCTCCCGGCGGCGATGTGGCACGCCTGACTACCCCGCCCCCGCCGAGATTCAGAATCTGCTCGCCCGCATCAAGCTGGACCTCCGATAGACCGAAATCTTTCGGGTGCGCCGTGCGTCAGGAGAAACCATGAGCAGACGAGCGAGCTTTGTTGCAGCGGCCCTGGGGTTGTCGGTCGCGTGCGCGGGGTGCGCGACGCCGCCGCCGGTGGTGGCGCCCGGGCTGGCGCTGCGCAAGGTGGTCATCTACCGCAACGGCGTCGGCTACTTCGAACGCGGCGGGCACGTCGATTCGGACCGCGTGCAGTTCAAGGTGCGCAAGGACGAGATTGGCGACTTCCTGGCGACGCTGGCGGTGCTGGAGCGCGGCGGCAGCTCGGTGCGGTCGGCGTCGTTCCCGCTCGACATCGAAGATGATGACGCGCCCGCGCCGCCGCAGGCGACGCCGCGGCCAGTGCCGGCGCTGTACACGCTGGCGCCCGCGCAGCCGCCGTCGCCGGCGGGCGCTCGATGGCGGAGCCTCCGCGCCAGACTGAACCGCGTCGTCATGGCGCTGGACGGCAAGGAGCACGACCTGCAGGTCGGCTACATCGCGCGCACGCCCGTGTGGCGGCCGTCGTACCGGCTGGTCATCGACAAGGAGGGCGCGAACCTGCAGACGTGGGGCATCGTGCAGAACCTGTCGGGCGAGGACTGGACCAACGTGTCGCTGTCGCTGGTCGCCGAGGCGCCGCTGGCGTTCGACGCGTCGCTGGCGACGCCGGTCATCCCGCCGCGGCCGACGGTCAGCGACGGCGGCGACGTCATCGCGGTGATCCCGCGCTCGGAGACCAGCCTGGCGCAGGGGCCGCCCGCGCCGCCGCCTCCGGCCGCGTCGGCGCCCGCTCCCGAGATGGACAGCATGGAGGAGGCCGAGAAGTCGATGGCGCCGGCGGAGTCGGGCGGCCAGGCCCAGCGCCCAGCCGAGCAAGAAGGCAAGAGGGACAAGTCATCGATCGCGGATCTGCTGAGCCGTGACGACGCGGACGGCGGTGGCGCGCCGTACGGCGGCATCGGTGGCGGCGGGCGGCAGCAGCCCGACTACTCGCAGCGCACGAAGAACCTGGCGGCGCTGGCGGCGATCGGCGTGCAGGCGGGGACGACCCGCTACGATCTTCCCGCCGCGGTCACCATCCCCGACAAGAGCGCGACGATGGTGATGCTGATCGATCAGCGCGTCCCCGGCGAGGTCGTCGCGCTGTTCGCGCCCGACGGCGGCGTCCCGGGCTCGGTGTCGCATCCGTTCCGCGTCGCGCGGTTCTCGAACAAGACGGGCGGCCTGCTGGAGCGCGGCCCGCTGGCGATCTTCTCGGAGGGCGCGTTCGTCGGCCAGGGGATGACCGATCCGCTGCCCGACGGCGCGACCGCGTCGGTGCCGTTCGCGCTCGACCGCAGCGTGGCGATCGAATCGACGCGCGAGCGCCGCGAAGAAGGCGCGCGCCTGTATCACATCGAGGCGGGGCAGCTGACCATCGCGCGCGAGACCGTGCTGCTGACCAAGTACAAGGCGAAGAACGGCGCCAACCGCGTGGCGAAGCTGGTGATCAAACACCCGCGCGCCTCCGGGGCCCGCATGAACAACTTCCCGGCCGGCACCGAGGACAACACCGGCACGGGCAGCGCGCTGGTGCCGGCGCCGGTCGGCGCGCGCGCGACCGTCGACCTGACGCTGGACGAACGCCAGCAGACCACGCGCAACGTCGACTGGCTGGAGCCGCTGGCCGACGACGCGGTCAGGGCGTATCTCGGCGACAAGCGCGCCGACCAGGTCGTCGTCGCGCAGCTCAAGGCGGCGTGGGACATCCGCAAGGTGCTGGTGGCCGCGAACCAGGAGCGTCACAAGCTGACGGCCGAAGACGGCGAGCGCCGCCGCGTCACCGAGGAGACGCGCGCCAACATCCTGGCGCTGGCGAAGAACACGGCCGCCGGCGATCTGCGCGCCAAGCTGACCGAGCGGCTGGCGGCTGACTCCGCCAAGCTGGACGTCGTCGGCAAGAAGCTGATCGAGGTCAACATGCGCATCGCCGAGAACCAGGTCCGCTTCGCCGAGGCGATCCGCGCGATCAAGGTCATGCAGCCGCTGGCGATGGAGTAGCAGCGCGGGCGGCGCGCGCCGCGCGTCACGCGTGCCAGGACCACGGGCGCCCGCGCGCGAGGCCGGCGGCGCGGACGCCGACGGCGGCGAGCTCGCGTAGCGCGGCGGCGGCATCGTGGCGGCGGGCGGCCGCGACCAGCGCGGACCAGCGCTCGCGCAGCAGATCGCGCTGGTAGGCGCGAAAGCCGGCGATCGCCAGGCGGCGTTCGGCGGGCGTGTTCTCGGCGGCGGTCACCAGCTTGTAGCGGACGTACGGCGTCCCGCGGCCGCGCGGCGGGTGCGGGCGCAGCGATGTGTTGCCGCCGTGGACGCGGTAGCGCAGCACGACGTGGGGGACGAAGCCGATGCCGCCCAGGCGTGACAGGCGGATCCACATGTCGTAGTCGTCGGCGGGCTCGGCGCGCGCGTCGAAGCCGCCGACGCGATCAGGCACGCGCGGCGGAATCAGGCCCGAGCCGACCGAGGCGATGCAGTCCCGGTACGCGAGGTTGGCGAGCTCGGTCGGCCGGCTGGCGGGCCAGCGGACCACGTCGATGCCGCCACCGCCGCCAGCGACGCCGAAGCGCGCCTCCTGCATGCGGACGACGTCGGGCAACGGGAAGTCGCGCCCGTCATCGTCGATGGTGTCGGCCATGCCGTGCGCCGCGCTGGTCGTGGCGCCGCGTGTCGAGCTCGGCGCGCAGCAGCGCAAGCGCATCCGGCATCCACAGGTCGTCGTGGTCCAGGAACGCGACGAACCGTGACGCCGGCGAGATGGACGCCAGCCCCGCGTTCCTGGCCGCGGCGATGCCGCGGTTGTGCGCGTGCGTGACGACGCGGATGCGCCCGTCCGCCGTCGCCAGCCCGGCCGCGACGCCGGCGGTCCCGTCGCGTGAGCCGTCGTCGACGATGACCAGCTCCCAGCCGGCGAACGTCTGCGCGCGGATGCTGGCGACCGTCGCGGCCAGAAACCGCCCGCCGTGGGTGGGCACGACAATCGAGATCTCCGGCGCCGGCGGCGTCACGCGCGGCGTCCGCCGTAGTCCGAGAACGCGAACGCGCCCAGCTGCGACGCCCCCATGCCGAACAGGAACGCCCGCTGCGGCAGCGGCAGCCCCGACGTCACGGCGGCCGTCGCCGCCAGCACCACCAGCCCCTCGCCAAGCTCGATGAACGCGTGGACGCGAAACGGGATGAGCTTGAACGTCCCTTGTGGGTAGGCCGTGAACCGCGTCAGCAGGAAATGGACGCTGGCGCCGGCGAGCGCGATGGCGAGCGCACTGCCGTGAAGGCCGAGCAGCCAGGCGCCCAGCAGGTAGACCAGAACGACCACGTCGTCGAGCCAGCCGTGCAGGCGCGCGCCGATGAGCGGATACAGCATGCTCGACAAGCGTACCGGTTTCGTGCGCACAGTCAGCGCATGTCCGTGTGGATGACCCTGGATCGCGCGCAGAGCAGCGACGGCAGCGAGATCGCGCTGGCGTTACGAGACGACCAGTACGTCATCCGCGTCGACGGCCAGGACCTGATGAACAGCAACAGCCACGGCTCCGAGGAGAAGCTGGCGCGCTACGGCTGCGCCGGCCTGGCGGCGAAACCCGGCGCGCGCGTGATGATCGGCGGCATGGGGATGGGATTCACGGTGCGCGCCGCGCTGGACGTGCTGGCCGCCGACGCGGTCGTGGAGGTGGTGGAGCTGGTCGGCGCCGTCGTGCGCTGGAACCGCGACATCCTCGGCCAGCTGGCGGGGTCGCCGCTCGCCGACGCGCGCACCAAGGTGATCGAGGGCGACGTGGTCGACATCATCGCGCGCGGCGGCGCTTGCTACGACGCGATCCTGCTCGACGTCGACAACGGCCCCGTCGCGCTGACGACGTTCCTGAACAAACGCCTGTATTCCGTCGACGGGCTGCGCGCGGCCGCGCGCGCCCTGTGCCCGGGCGGCATGCTGGCGCTGTGGTCCGGCTTCGAGGACTCCGGCTTCACCGCGCGCCTGCGCGAGGCCGGCTTCACCGTCGAGGTCAAACGCGTGCTGGCGAACGGCGGCACCGACCGCCGGCACGTGTTGTGGCTGGCGCGGCTCACGTAGCCGCCTGATCGCGGACGGGCGGGCAGCGCAGGACCCAGGCCGCGCACGCGAGGCCGACGGGGAGGTGCCACGCGAGCAGGGATGCCTTGTCGAGAGGCGCGATGCCCGGCGGCAAATGCAGCAGCGGCCAGAACGCGCCCCACGCCACCATCGTCCGCCGCAGCTGGTGGTCACGCCGGCCGGTCGCCCAGCGCATTCCGGTCGCGACCAATCCCGCCCCGATCGCGGACGTGATCATCATCGACGCGTACATGGGTACGGGCATCGACCCCTTACCGAGCACCCCGGCGAGCACGCTCGCGAGGTAGACGGCGGCCCGCCGCAACACGGGAAACGACATCGCGACGACGACCACCGACGGCAAGGCCACCACGCGTTCGCGCAGCCCGTGCCAGCGAGTGGTCGCGAGCAACGCCAGGTAGACGCCCGCGGCGAAGAGAAGACCCACCGCGTCGATGGCCCCGGTTCGCCCGAGCGTGCGGAGCACACAGGACGACAGCGTCATCGCGACGGTCATGGCCGCCAGCACCGGTACCCAACGTTGAAGAGTGGTCATGCCAGCCCATACCGATTCCGGGCGGCGCGGTTGCACCTACATCGTCGCTAGATCGAACCGCCACGTCGCGCGTCGAAGGTGAGGCGACAGATTTCGCCCCGGCAGCGTGATCACCGTCGCAAGCAGGCAACCCGAAACGCCGGGGAAGAAACGAAGCTATGGAGAGGTTTCTAAGGGACAGCATGCGAATCTCTTTTGCGACGACGACGGCAGCGCGCGCGGCGGTGGACATCCTCGAGCAGTACGGTTTCTCGGCGAGCCAGACTGGCAAGGATGTGGTGACGAATTGTCCGACGCTGCTCGCGGCGCCGGCCATCGAACGCAGCATCGGCCTGGAGCTGGTCGAGGGCATCCAGTTCTCGTTCGTGCCGCGCTCGACGACGCGCTAAGCGCACCGGCGCTCTCCTTGTAGACTGCGGGCGTGTCTGCCCGAAAGCGGTCGCCGCTGCCCACCTACGAGCCGCAGCTGGCGTTGCTGGTCGACGACGCGCCGGAAGGCGACGACTGGCTGCATGAGCTGAAGTTCGACGGCTACCGCATCGGCGTGCGCATCGATCACGGCAACGTGACGTTGCTCAGCCGTCGCGCCAAGGACTGGACGGCTGAGTTCGCAAGCGTGGTCGCGGGCGCGAAGAAGCTCGGCGCGAAGACCGCGCTGCTCGACGGCGAGCTGGCCGGCGTGTTGCCCGACGGCCGCACCAGCCTGCACGCGATGGGCGGCAGCAACCTGGTCTACTTCGCGTTCGACCTGCTGCACGTCGACGGCGAGGATCTGTTCGCCCTGCCGCTGGAACAGAGGAAGCTGCGTCTGGCGGCGCTGCTGGGCGACGAACCGCCGGCGCCGTTCCGCTACGTCGAACACCACGTCGGCGACGGCGCCCGCTTCTTCAAGGAGGCGTGCGCGATGCGCCTGGAGGGGATCGTGTCGAAGGCGCGCGCGGCGCCGTACAAGTCGGGCGCGCGCAACGCGACCTGGCGCAAGGTGAAGTGCGTGCTGCGGCAAGAGTTCGTGATCGGCGGCTACGAACATTCGGTGGTGGGTGGCCTGGGCTCGCTGTGGCTCGGCACCTACGACGACGCCGGGCGGCTGGAGTTCGCCGGCAAGGTCGGCACCGGCTTCCAGCGCGAAGCGCCCGCGCTGATGAAGAAGCTGGCGGGCATGGAGCGGAAGACGACGCCGTTCGACGCCGGCATGCCCGCGGCGCGGCGAAGCAGCGCGACGCCCACTGGGTCGAGCCCACGCTGGTGTGCGAGGTCGCGTTCATGGAGTGGACCGGCCACAACCACATCCGCCACCCGTCGTTCCAGGGCATGCGCGCCGACAAGAAACCGCGCGACGTGAAGCGCGAGGTGTCGTCCGAGGCGGAGTGAGCTCGGCGGCTATCTATGGAATGTCCGCGGCAGCGGTTTCCGTCGCAGTGAATCATGCGGTGATTTTGTGAGCCGCGACGATCGGACGCGGCCACTGCACTTCGTCATCGATGTCGCTCCGATTGGCAATGGCTGATTTTTGGTTCGGTGCGTTGATGCTCGGGTGCGCGACCTGCCGAACCGGATGGCTCGACGCGGGTAGCGCGGGCGCGTCGGGCCGCGGTGAAGTCGGCGGGCGGCGCGTCGGGTGGTGGCGGCGGGACGGGTAGCGGCGGCGTCACGGGGGCGGCTGGAGCGGGGCGGGGCGAGCGGAGGGTCGGCGGGCACGGTCGGCGTCGCGGGGCGCCGGCGCCGGCGGGCGCGGCGGCGCGCGGGCGGCAGTGGCGGCGGCGCGTCGGGTGGCGGTGGCGGGCGCGGCTGGCGCGAGCGGAGCGAGGCGGCGGCGGAGCGGCCGGAAGGGCCGGCGCGGCCGGGACGGGTGGTCGCGGCGGAAGCGCCGGCGCCGCGGCGAGCGGCAGCGGCGGGACGCGCCGGGAGCGCGGGACGCGGAGGAGCAGGCGGCCGAGGTGGACGGCGGCTCGGGCGGCAAGAGCCAGGTCTGCCTGACCCTCGAAGCCGAATACGCGCGCGAGCTGCCGCGATTCCTGGTCTGCTCGGGACAGCAAACGTGCGGCAACCGAACCTCCACAGCGCCCGGTTGCACGTGCGAGATCCACGTCCAGGAACCAGCACCGCTGGAGCTGGAGACGCTGATCAACATCGCGCACGAGTGGTTCGTCGACCGCTGCACGAATCCCGTCTGCACGATGCCCTGCCCCCCCGCCAACCGCGGCGCCTGCCAGAACGGCCGCTGCGTTTCGTTGCCCTGACGTTGTTGTACGCTGGTCTCGCCAAGACCATGCGTCAACTCGCGCTCGTCGTGTTTGCGATAGTTACGTGCGGGGCGTGTTATTCGCACAACCCCGCCGGCGGTCCCCACTACTTCGGAAGTGGACCTCTCGCCAGATTCCGGTCGAAGCCCGCCGAGCCCCTGTCGCGCGTCGAAGCCATGTCCCGCCCGATCTTCTACGAGGCGTTCTTCGACAACAGCGGTCGCATCGTGCGGTTCGTCGAGTACGCAGATGGCCTCGCGCGATCCGAAACGACGTATTCCTACCGCCCCGACCGGTCATTCGAGGAGCGCAACTGCAATGGCAGCACGCTGCTCGTCACGATCTTCGCCAACGGAAAAGAGGTCAGCTCCAACACCGTGCGCGGCGGCTGCTCGATCGGGAAGTAGATCGCGACAACGCGTGATGCTCTCGGATATGCGGTTTTAAGACATGGGGGCCGGGCTAGGGAAGTAACGTCCGGATGCGGGACAGGCAGAAGTCATATGACTTTGCTGTCACGGTCATAAGCGCTGCGGTTGCTGCTCATGGACGAGCGCGCGCTCATCCCCGAGAATCAGAGGACAACTCGAGTCGAAAGCGACGCCGCGCGCGTCGCTCGTCCGTGACGCTTAGTCGCCGCGTCCAACTCGCTCGTTCGATCTAAGCCGACTCGTAAGTGGCCGTTACGAAAGGCGACTATTACGTTTCTCTCGCACTATGACTTTTGCTGCGCGCGCCGAGGGCTCGTTGGCAGTGAGAGGGCAACGCTAGAAAGCTTGAAATGTTCGGATGGTTTGCGCGCGAGGCGCGTTTGTACCCGACGTCGAACGGCGGCATGGAAATTGCCCTACGCCGCGCGCTTGTAGGGGCGTGGGCGCTTTTCAATGCACGGAAAGCCGGGGTCACACGTATTCGGATCGGGAGGCACCCTTGTCCACAGCACGGTTCGGAACTCAGACGCGGCCAAGCTCCGCGCTCCTTTGTCTCGCGCTTCTGGTAACGGCGTCGTGCCGGGGCACGGACTCGGACAGCGGCGCCGTTCCGACGACGCTGGAGGAGGCGCAGCCATCAGACGTCGCCAAAATCATGACAGTGCCGGTACGTTCCGGGACACCGCTCGCGCCGGTGCCATTGTGGACCGCGGGAGACTCGCCGCGCTGGATCGCAAAGCGACGTCACAGTCAGGATTGCTGCACGACTACCGCGCGTCGGTCAGTCGAGGTCGAATGCCATCGCGCGGAGGTTTCCGGGATCATTGGATTGCGGCGTGTTGTTCTGGCATCTGCACTGCTCACCGCTGCGTCTGCGGCAACGCCAGGATGAAGCGACGGGACAGCGGTCCATCCGGCTGATCGCGGCAATGATCAGCAGGGCAAAGCAACGCAGACCGCAACCGCTCCGGAGTCGAAAAAGGCGCGCGATGTCCTGACGGCCATTCGTGGAAGGACAGGAGATGGCATCCTACCATCGGCCGTTGCCGACCGTTTCCTTGTCGGCGCAGAAGGTCTGCGCGCGCGCTTCGCGCCGGATGCGCGGCCAGAAGAGGCCGTTGTTAGTTTTCCGAAGGTCGCGACCTCGCCGGTCCGGATCGTCGATCGCTCGAGCGGTGCCAGCGTCGAGTTCGCTCTCGACGGCGCGCATCGCGCCGATGCGGAAGCGGCAGATGGCTACCTCATCTACCAGCGCGCGCATTCGTCGGGCGCAACCTTGCTGCACCGCGCGCTGCCCGACGGCGCAGAAGATTTCCTCAGCTTCGAGACCCGGCCACCCGTGACCGCAGTGTCGTACAAGGTTGGCCTTCACGACGGCATCGCGGGTCTGCGTCTGGTGGCCAATACGTTGGAACTGTTGGATGCAGACGGGGCGCCCCGCCTGCGAGTCGCGCCGCCATACATCGTGGGAGCTGACCGTGTCCGGACGGACGCCGTGCTGGCGGTGCAAGGGTGCGCCGCCGACCCGGACCCGGCTGCACCGTGGGGCCGAACCGTCACGGAACCGGGGAGACGCGGACCTGCACAGTGCTTGCGTCAGTTGGAAGCGACGTAGGCCGTGAAGTATCCCGCCGTTCTCGACCCGAAGTGGACGACGACGAACAACATGGTCAGCGCTCGGCGGGACCACACGGCGATTGAAGCTGTCGACTGGGCTTCGTGCTGGTGGCCGGTGGCCGCACCGGCACCGCCGACACCGATGGGATTGGCGACCGCTGAGCTGTTCGAACAGATGCCAACAACACCTGGGCCGCCGACCGGCAGCATGACGGTGAGCGGCGTCGCTGGTCGCACTCGGCGACGCAACTGAACACGCGGGTCGAACGCCAACACCAGTGGCAGGGTGCTGGTCGCCGGCGGCTTCAGCGAGCGGCGCAAGCTTGTTCACGGCGCGGCTCTATATCGTGACGGGCACCGGCGCCGGAACGTGGGCGTCCATGTCGCCCGATATGGGAGTCGCCCGTCATGTGCACTCCGCAACATTGCTGGCGAACGGGAACGTGCTGGTCGCCGGCGGGCAGACGAACACGACCACGGATCGGTAGCGCCACCATTTACAACCCGGGCGGCACGGGGGCGGGCACGTGGACGGCCGTGTCCACGAACATGGCACCCCGCCGCTTTCACACGGCGACGCTGCTGAACAGCGGCGGGAACGACGAACTTCAGCAACAGAGTGCTGATGGCCGGGGGCAACTCGAGCGGCTCGGGCACCGTGCAGACCTACCAGTTGTTCAATCCGAGCGACGTCGAGGATGGTCGACGGCCGCGAACCTGTCCGGGATTTCGCGAGGGTCATACCGCGACGAAACTGGCGAACGGGAACGTCCTGATCACGGGAGGGAAAAACGGGCACGTCAACGCCACTGCAGAGCGCGTTGGTGTTCACGGTGCCCTCGAGTGGGTCGACACGCGACGTTCGCGTGGAGGCCGGCACGCTGACCGGGTCGCGCGAACGGCCACAGCGCGACTCTGTTGCAGTCGGGCATTCTTCCCAGTGCGCAGTCGGTCGTGCTGGTCGGCGGCTCGTCCGAACGGGAACAGCGTCGATCGCCAGCGCCAGCTCTGAGGGACGGGGCGACGACCTGGACGGACGACTACTAGCCTCGCAAATCCGTTGCAGGGGCATACGGCCACCTTGCTCACGGGGGGGAAGGTGCTGGTCGCCGGCGGCATCAACACGACGGCGACGCCGTCGACGGTGAACACGGGGCAGGTCTACGACCCGTCCCTGGGGCTAGTCGTGCACCACGGGCACTCAATGCGCCAGCGGGTTCTGCGCGAATGGCGTCTGCTGCGACAAGGCGTGCACGGATCAGTGTATGGCTTGCAACCTTGCGGGCAGGACGGGAACGTGTTCGCTCCGGCCGAGCAACTCGGCCTGTAACGACAACAACGCATGCACAAGCGGGCGAGACCTGCCAGAGCCAACGGGCAGTGCGGCGGCGGCACGACGCGTCACGTGCACGACGATCCAGTCCATGCAGTCGCAGGGACGTGCAACCCGGCGACCGGATGTCCGACGCCCGCGAACAGCCCGAACGGCACGGCGTGCGACGACGGCAACCCCTGCACGGAGTTCGACGAGTGCAGTGGCGGAACCTGTCAGGGGGCCCAGCAATTTACGTGTGTTACGCCCGACACGTGTCAGGAGGTGGGGACCTGCAACGCCGCCAAGGCGCCGTCCCCGCCGCCACCGTCGACGCAAGATCTGATCGCCTGGTGGAAGCTGGACGGCGACGGCATCGACGCGACCGGCGACAGGGCACACATCTCGACGAGCGGAGGCGCCGTGCGTGCGCCGGGCCGGGTCGGGTTCGGGATGAAGTTCGACGGCTCCTCGTGCATGTCGGCGCCGATCTGGGACGACGCGCGCATGCAGGGCGACCAGCGGCCTCACGATGATGGCGTGGATCAACGCGAACGACCCGGCTGGTTGCCCTTACCCTGACCAGTACGGTCAACGCGCGGTCATGGGCCGAGGGTGGGACTACTCGTTTGGCGTCATGTGCATGTCCCCCGCGCCTGGTCCGGGCATCACCGGCGCCGTGCGGGAGGCCGACGCTACGCAGCCTGGGGTTAGGGGGGCGGCTGGGGTTCCGCAAGGCCGGACGAGTGGGTCCACGTGGCCATCACCTGGGATCACCAGGGGACGTACACCTATCTACAACGGCCGGGCTCATCGCCGCGGTGCCGGTCCCCGCGACAACACCGACTGGGAGCCGGAGTTCACGATCGGTTGCATGACCTCGTTCTTCGACTACGGCAATGAACACATCAAGCACTTCGTCGGAACCATCGACGAGGCGATGCTCTACGGCCGCGCGCTGACCCCCCAGGAGATCTGGTCGTACTACTCGGCCGCCGATCCGTGCGCTCCGCACCAGGCACCTCCCTGACAACACCGCGTGCCACGACGGCGACTTGTGCACGCTGGGCGACAGGTGCCAATCGGGGACGTGCGTCGCTACTAGCCCGCCGATCACCTGCACCCCGTTCGACGCCTGTCACGAAGCGCCCCCCTGTATCTCGTGGGCCGGCTGCCACCCCCATACCGCCGGCGCCGGTGAAGCCGACGGCACGGCGTGCAACGACGGCAACGCCGGCACGGAGATCGACGCGTGCAGCGGCGGCATACTGCGTCGGGACGCGCGGATCCGGCGGTGGTGCTCGGTTTCGAGGCGCTCGGCCGCTGGTCGATCGGGGCGCGGCGGGACGGGGACGATCATCGGCCTGAACTCGAACCATACACAGGGGAACAACGTCACTAGAGGTCACCGGCCAGAGCTAGATGCCGTTCGACAGCGTCAGCATGGGCTCGCTCGGCAACGTCGGGCCCGCTGATCGCTGTTCGACATCCTGCTGCCGACACAGCAAGCGAACCCGGGCTGGTTCGGATCGGTGGACGCTGTTCGTGAACGCGCCGTCGGTCGGGATCAACAACGCCTCGCTCGGCCAGGTCGAGCTGACCGGCCTGCCGCTGGCGACCTGGCAGACGCTCGCCTTCCAGCTCACGCCGGCGCAGGTCACCAGACTGTCGGGGTCGTACACGGATCTCACGTTCAGGATCGCGCTGAACGTGCCGTCCAACGAGACCGGACGGTACCTGTTCGACAACCTCCGCTTCAGCTCGGACATCTTCTGGAGCTGCAGGGGATCGCCAAGGACAGCGCCAACGTCACCAAGGCGATCTTCACGTACACGACGACCGCACAGTCGGTCAGCATCCCCTACGGTCCGGCCAACGCGCTCTCCAACGAGAGCGACTTCATCCGCTCGCCGCTGGAGTTCCCGCCGCAGACGTTCGTCGCCGCGCCGCACCCTGCGTTCGTCGCGACGCTGGCGGGGGACGCAGCTCACCTGGAAGGTGGGAAGCCAGAGCGTCACGCGACGCAAGCCTCGACGCCGCTGCCGACCGAGCCAGGGCCAGACGGGGCAAGGACGCGATACTACCGGACGGCACGCGCGTGCCCTCGACACCGTCCCCTCGCGCGGTCGCCGACGCGATCGTCCCGTCGAACACCTCCTACACGCCCGTCGACCAGGCGCGTGACGCCAACCTGGCGACGCCCGTCGGTCCCACGTCCGCCGGAACCTGCACGGCTAATTCAGGGTGAACGACGACGGCGCCGCCGAATACATCATGCCGCTGGACATGCCGGCGGGACGGAACGGGGTCGAGCCGCACCTGTCGCTCGTCTACAACTCACGCAATACGAACTCCCGGGGCGGTGATGGATTCCTTGGGCCCGGCTGGGCGCTGCGGGGGCTCCACAAGAATCGCCCGCTGCAACACGACATTCGCCGATGCGAACGAACGAGGCGCGAGCCCCGCGCCCGTCATGTTCGACAGCACGGACGCCTTGTGCTTCGACGACGAGCGGCTCGTGGAGATCGTACCTGGCGAGTACCGCACCAAGCGCGACATCGGAAGCAAGTTCATCGTGACGGCAACCGATTCACGTGGACCGGTGTCGTTCCAGGTATTCCGTGAGGACGGCCTGATCGAGACATACGGCGCTGGCGTCAATGCGGCGCCCGAATTGAAAGGATCGCGTCGGTCACAGGCTCGTTGCCCGGGGAAACCTCGCTGGCGAGCGCCACCTTTCGACACGAATGGTTCTTGTCCAAGGTTACCGATCGTTTCGGAAATACGATGACGATCGGATACCGGGGGGGCGTCATTGTCTCTGGTGCCATCGGGCTTCTCAACAGACTGGGAGGCGTTCCCGTTACTATGGTTCTCCCGGAGACGATCAGTTACACAAGCAACGCCGTCACTGGCCGCAGCGCGACCAAGACCATCACGTTCCGGTATGACGGAACTCCAGGACGCAACATCGTCAAGCTGAAGAGCGGCGTTCCGATCGCTACCGGCGTTTCGCTGCTGACCTCCATCGAGGCGAGCGCGCCGGATCCGGTGAAGCCGGCGATCGTGACGACGTACAAGCTCCACTACGAAGCCCCGTCGATAACGGGCCGGTCGCTGCTGACCCGCATCCAGCGCTGCGGGCGGGACGGCGCCTGCATGCAACCGACTCAGTTCGACTGGGAGCCTGGCTCCTACGACTTCCGGAAGGTGATCTCCGACGTCGACGATTCTCATCGACCGGACCTCGTCTACGATCCCCACCTGTACGTTCGAGCGATGAGGTCGCGCTTCTGGTCGCCGCCGACGTCAACGGCGACGGCCGAGACGATCTCGTCTATCGGACGTCCTTGCTGGGCTCGACCCTCGCGGAGCCTGCAAAACACCAGGATCAAGGTGCGGCTCGGTGGGCCGAACGGGTTCGGACCGCCGATTGACACCGGCATACCAACGATCGTCATCCCGGAGGACGCCGAACAGTTCTCCGGCAACATCTTTTTCGAGCCAATACCTGTCGACATAAACGGAGACGGGAGGACGGATCTTGCGCTCGGACAAATATTTCCGCATGTGCCGTCCGGCCCACGGCTCTTCGACATCTTCCTGAACAACGGGAGCGGCGTGTTCACGCGGCAGCCGGTGGGGCTATCCCAGGACAACGCTTGGGATCCTGCCTTCAATCCAGAGGCGGCTGGCGTCTCGATAGTGGGGTTCTTCATGCCCGGGGACTACGACGGTGATGGACGCATGGACGTTGCGCGAAAGTACAACAACACGACGTTTGGAATTCGCCGCAACGTCAACGGTGCCTTGGTCAATAACTACATTTCCCCTACCCTCTCGGTAGCGGGCGTCACGATACCGGTACCGTGGGACAACAATAGGTTCGGCGTCATGACCGCCGACGTGGACGGGGACGGGCGGACCGAGGTCGTGATGGGCGGAGACACCCCGGGGGCCGTGCACGATGATCCGCATAGCGACGTCGACGGCGTCCTGACCAACCTGACCGGCATCAAGCCCGCGGGCCTCGCGAACTTCTTCGCCGGCCGTCGGATCGATCTGAACGGGGACGGCCTTCCCGACATCATCGTGAAGCAAAACGATCCCCAATTCCCCCCACGAAAGCTGGCGCGGATCTGGGTCAACCTCGGACGGACGTCTGCCACCAGGAACGATTTCATCCCGGTCGTCGACCTGAACAGCAACCAGCAGATCCCTGACACCTACAATATCGATCTGGTGGACGGCGTGATCGCCGATCTCAACGACGACGGCATGGATGACGTCTTCGTTCCGGCCGGCTGTAACACGCTGGAGTCCAAGATGTACATCTCGCGTGGCGATGGCAATTTCACGAAGGTGCCGTTGAACGTCGACCGCGGCTTCTTTTTCGAGCCCGACCCGCTTGAACACCCGGAGATCCAGGTCTGTCACCGTCTGCTGATGGACGTCGACGGCGACGGCCAGCTGGATTTCGTGCAACCGGAAAGCGGAACGGTGGAGAACCCCATAACGCAGGCCGGCCGCCTGCGTATCTACTTCCGGACCGGCAAGAAGCCGGATCGCATCAAGGGGATTCTCAACGGCATCGGTGCCAATACGACGATCGAATACGGCCGCGCGGGGCTTGATACCGGTGGAGCCGGGACCTGTCAGTATCCGAAAGGTTGCAGTGGCCGGCAGGTCGAAGTGGTCAGTGGTTACACGATCTCGGAAGGCCGGGTGGCGGCGGGACAGACGAACACCACGCACTATCTGATGGCGTACGCCGGCTCGACAGCCGATGTCCTTCGCAAGGAATGGCTCGGGTTCACCAGGGTGGACCGGACAAACGACCGAACACGGGTCAAGGAGATGAAGTTCTATGACATGACGACCCGGATTGGAAATTGGTACCCGCACGTTGGAATGCCGACGGTCGTCATGACGGAGTACAACCTGGCGGGCACCGGGCGGCGGATTGCGCACCGCCGGCAAACGACGTTCACCGCGATCAGATCGAACAGCGCTGACGTTTTGGGGCCTACCTGATTCGACCGCTGAAGATCGACGACCGGGAAGTTGAACAGGCGCCCGGCGAGCCGTTCGACATCGCCAATGCGCAACGCTGGACCGAGCAGAATTTCACCTACGACGAGTTCGGGAACGTCGATACACACGAAATCCTAGGCAAGGTCACCGCGACGCGGGAATTCATCGATTACTCGGTTACAAACGACAGAGAGCATTGGCTGCTCGACAAGATGGATCGCATTACGACGACCAGCACCGCCGCGAACGGCGAGACTGATTAGCGCGAGACATCGTTCTCGATTGATCTGACGACCGGAAGCATTATGGACATGACGATCCAGCCCGACTATCTGTTCTGCAGCTCACGGCTTCGTACACGAGAAACAAGGATGGGCTCATCGAGGTCGTCACGGCAACGCCTGTCAGCGGGCCCATTCGCACACGCCGGATCGATTACGATCCTGTCGAGGGTGCTTGGCCGCTCGCGCACACCAATGCGCTCGGCCAGACCACTCGCTACGCCTACCGCAGCGGACTAGGAGTCCTGGCGTCGTCGACCGATCCCAATGGCGTCACCACCCGCTCGCATTACGACGGCTTCGGTCGGATTCGGCACAGGTTCGACCCCGCCGGCTTGATCACGCACATCGACTTCGATTGGCCCGTCGACAATCTCGGGTTTATTGCGCGGTGGAGCGACACGACCGGCCGCTCGGGCGCGACGACGGTCGACGAGCTAGGCCGCGAAGTGACGCTGACGGAGACCGCATTCGACGGAGAGCACCAGCGCAGGATGACGCGCGTCTACGACCCTGTCTCGGGCAAGCCGCAGTTCCTGACCAGGCCGTTCAACGCCGCGTCGGTGAACGCCAGCTGGGATATTGGGTGGACGTTCACCTACGACGAGATGGGGCGCATGACGTCGGTGGCGCCGCCGGGCGAAGCGCTGCGCACGATGGTCTACGACCGGCTGAAGATGACACGGCAGGTTTCGCAGCTTGACAAGTCCTACCTCGTGGCGGACGGCCTCGGCCGGGTGGTTCTGACTGCCGCGATCGAGCTGTCATCGCCTTCCCCGAATCACGAGATTAAGACGAGCTTTGTCTACGGTCCTTTCTGGACCCCCCGGCATGTGCGCCTGCCGGGAGGAGGGACGGTCACAGCGTCATACGACCACGTCGGGCACCGGACGCAACTCATCGATCCGGACGCGGGCATCAGGACGACGATCTTCAATGCCTTCGGCGAGGTCGAGCGTGAGCAGGTGACAGGATAGGCTGATGTCGTTTACACGCGCGATCTACTCGGCAAGATCGAGACGATCACGTCGGGTGACGGCGTGGGCCGTTACCAGTGGGACACCGCTACGAACGGCATCGGCAGGGTCGACAACGAATTCAGTCCGTTCGGTGTCGCCGCCCGTTACACATACGGGGCGGATGGGCAAACGACGACCACGACCTGGAACGTGGCGAATACGGACTTTCCCTTCGACTGGGGATACGACGCCACAGGGCGGTTACAGACCATCACGTATCCCGGCACGGGAAGTGGCGCTCGGTTTGGCGTCGCGCTCGGCTATGGGGGTGACGGCGAGGTTGCGTCAGTCTCGCCCCCATCGGGCGGAACCCCGTTCTGGGCGAAGACCGCGGTCGCGGACGATGGACAGTTGCGCCAGACGTCATTCGGTGACGGGCTCTTTGGTCTGACAGACACCGATCCGGTGACGGGGCGCGTGACGCACATCGCGACGGGTACCGGCAATCTGGTCCCCGACCCCTTCGGTGGGCAGACATTTGCGAACGCGGAACAGAGCCTAGGCTACGGATATTATTCCGACGGCAAGCTTCACGTTCGCAGAGATCTCAAGCTGGAGACGATTGAAACGTTCTTATACGACGACGTGGATCGTCTCAAAACCGGGGAGGTCTCGTCGCTGCAGTCGCTCGTGGAATATGCGAACGACGACACGGGGAACCTGAAATCGCGCCAGGATTCGAGGCCGGGCGGGACGACGGCTGAGACCTATGGCTATGGCGCGAGTGCGGGCCCTCATGCGCTGACCTCTGGTCCGCTCGGATCGTACATTTACGACCCAGCGGACGCCAGACCTCACGGCCAGGTCAGCCGCTGTTGACCTACACGTCCTACGATTTGCCGAAGCAGATCCAGGATGTGAGCGGTGACTCATCGACGTTCAGCTACAGCATCGGTGGCCGACGGGTCCGCAAGGTGAACGGCGCCCGGGACGTAATCAAGTTGGGAGGCCTCTACGAGCGGCGGGTTGAAAACGGGGTCACGAACCACGTCTTCGATCCGCCGGGCGGCGGAACGATTGTCGGTCAGGTCCTCTGGCGTCGGGACGGCCCGCGGTTGCCAACCTACGCCGACTTTCTTGACCTGACGCGCTCGGCACAGTCGACACCGTGACAAGCAGTGGTGCCGTCACCGGTCGCCAGAAACGAGACCCGTTCGGAGGAATCTATGCGCCGGGAACGTTCACCGACCCGACTCCCACGGTCGCGCTCGGCTTTATCGGTCAGGCCGACGACCGCGAGGAAGGGCTCATTGACCTCAACCATAGGCTCTACGACGCGAACCTGGGTCGCTTGGTCAGCCCTGACCCGCTGGTCAAGAACATGTTCGACGGGCAGGCCTACAATCGGTTCGCGTACGCCAAGAACAATCGCTGTTCTTCATTGATGCGGGCGCTTACAAGAGGTTACCCCCGGCGAGGCTGATCGCCGGCTCGCCAGACGGGAGCCACGAGGCGGACATACCAGAAGGTGTAGATGTACGTCATATGGTGGGGCCCGGAGGTGCCTAACGGGGCGCCCTGATTCAGGCCTCGAGCGACGCGACGCCCCCAAGCGGTCCTGTCGGAGCGCGCGATACTGCGGTCACCCAGTCGTACAGTCCAGGGCATCCGGGGTTCGGAGACCCTGGCCCTGGATACGTTCCAGTCACCTCCAGCGGGGGCACGGACCACGCCCGGGATGGGTCGGGCAACTGGAGCGCGGGGTCAGCCGTCCAGCACCGCAGCGGCGCAACTGCGCATCCGCGTGTGACCGACCTAGGAACCGTCACTTGTCCTCGAACAGCCCCGGCAGCGGCTGCAGAGGACAGTGTCTCGCTCCTGAGAACACTTGCCTCGGTGGGGGTGGGATTCATTCCCTTCCTTGGAACCTTCCAGTCCTTCGCGGAGCTGGCCACAGGCACGGACATCTTCACCGGAAAACCGACGAGCAGAGCGCTCGCAGCCCTCGGAGCCGTGGCTGGCCTCATCCCCGGCGGCAAAGGTGTCCTAAAAGCCCTTTCCAAAGCCGATGACGCCGTTGATCTAATGCAGGCCGCCACAAGGGCTCTCCCGGCAGCTCGTCAAATCCAAGCGGCCTGGGGCGCCAGTATCTACAAGCACGGTGGCCTGATGAACGGCCTAGAACACATCATGTACAGGCACTCGGCGAACTCGGGGTTCTCGAACGTCAGCCGCTTTGCCCCTGGGACGAGTGGGAAGGACATCGTCGGGCTCGTCGATGATGCCTTGCGGTATGGGACAGTGACTCCGACAGGGCCCGGCGCGTACATGGTCGAGCACAGTTTCGGCTCGCGAGTCATCGGAACGGACATCGGGGGGAATGGCTTCATCAATTCTTATCCACGTCCGGGACGGGATCATCCAGACTGCGTTCCCGTTCTGATTACGGAGGCTGACTCATGAGCCTATCCAACGCTGCTGGAGCAATTTCTCCGGCAGGAGTGCACGCCGCACGTGCGGAATCTGATCTGCGACGCGGCGGCGGGGAAACCGCCTAATGCCAGACGCGAGATTGCGAGTTCAATCGGTTCAACCTCGTGCTGGATTTCGGAGCTTAGTCGGGCGACGCTCGACGATGAGCTTGATGTTTCGCCTGCCGGTTCGGGTCGAGTTCTCGTTGGATGAACTGTTGACCGCCATCGGCTGTGGCGGCGCATGACGTGACGGCGTTGAACAGGATGATCGAGGCACCAGGCGGCACCCGTCAGTGAGCCCGCTCCAAGGTTGATTTCCCCTAGCGTGCTCCGAGCCCCTAGCCCGCTCCAAGGTTGATTTCGCGACGCTGAAGCGCCGGAACGCCGAAGACCCTTCATGTGGTTCCCCGCGAGGTCCTGTCCCGCCAGACGGCGACTGCTCGTGCGTCGCGAAGAAGCGAGAGCTGATCGAAGCAGAGAGAGGTCCGTTCCAAGGTTGATTTTGCGATACGCGGAACGCCGAAGACGAGGCGATGTTCCTGCCCCCCGCGAGGCCATCTGGCTAGCGCCCGCTCGCAAGGTTGATTTGCGACGCTAAATCGAGGGCCTTCTCCGCCTTGCGGACCTCGTCGCTGATGCCGTCGCCGTGTCTTCCGAATGGCCTCGCTGTGCTTCTCCATCTTCTCGAGACGAGCAAGCTCGTTCTCGATGCACAACTCGATGTCGCGCAGGGCCGCGATGTCGCCGGGATCTCCAATGCGTACGACTGCCCCCCTCGCTTTCCCCCCGAACCTCCCCTATGCTGCTCCTGCAGTTCTCCGCGCTAACGAGCGTCCGTTAAGCTGTTAGGGCCTGGTGCCCCCCGGGCCGGTAAGGAGCGCTTATGTCGTCGCAGTTGGCTCTTCGTCTGGCTGTCGTCGCCCTCTCCGTCGTCGGTCTTGGCGGCTGCACTGCCGGCACCAACGGCACCTCGAACACGGGCGACGGTGGCTCCTCGGCCGGCAACGCGGGACGCGGCGGCACGACGGGCGGCCCACCGGCAGCGGCGGCACGTTCACCATCGGCGGCTCCGGCGGCGCTCGCCCCTCCTGCAACGGCGTCGCCGGCTGCAACCTCCCGATCCCGGAAGGTTGCGGCGACGGCATCAACAACCAGGGCGGCATCGAGGTCTGCGACGACGGCAACACGCTCCCGGGCGACGGCTGCAACGGCGCGTGCAAGGTCGAACCGAACTGGGTCTGTCCGCCCGCCGGCGCCTGCATGCGCGCCTTCCGCTGCGGCGACAGCGTCATCAACCCCGGCGAGGTCTGCGACGACGGCAACACCAACAACGCCGACGGCTGCAACGCGACGTGCACCCTCCAGGATCCCGGTTATGCCTGCACCACGCCCGGGATGGCGTGCACGCGCACGTCGATCTGCGGCAACAAGCGCGTCGAGCCGGGTGAGACCTGCGACGACGGCAACACCAACGCCAGCGACGGATGCTCGGCGGCCTGCATCCTGGACACCGGCTGGGCCTGCCCGGCGCCCGGCTCGCCGTGCAGCCGCGCGGCGCGCTGCGGTGACGGCGTCGTCAACGCGAACCTGGGCGAGGTTTGCGACGACGGCAACGCGGCCGAGGGCGACGGTTGCTCCGGCGACTGCAAGATTCGCGGCGCCGGGTGCTCGTGCATTCCGGGCATGCGTTGCACTTGCCCGGAGGTTCGCTGCGGCAACGGCACCATCGAAGGCACGGAGAAGTGCGACGACGGCAACGCGACCGCCGGCGACGGGTGCTCGGCGACGTGCCAGCTCGAACGCGGCTACGTCTGCCCGCTGACGCGCGCGCCGTGTCTGCCCGACTGCGGCGACGGCATCGTCATCGGCAACGAGCAGTGCGACCCCGCCGTGGCGGTGACGAACATGAACCTCGCGTGCTCGACGTCGTGCCGCTGGAATCGCGGCTGGGTGTGCCTGGGCACGCCGCCGACGTCGTGCCGCGCCACCCGCTGCGGCGACAACGTGCGCGAGGGGCTCGAAGGCTGCGACGACGGCAACACGGTGCCGTTCGACGGCTGCTCCACCGATTGCCAGAACGAACCGACGTGCACCAGCGGCGCCTGCACCAACCGCTGCGGCGACGGCGTGCTGCTCGGCGAGGCGTGCGAGGACGGCAACAACCTGTCCGGCGACGGCTGCTCGGCGACGTGCCAGCCGGAGTCGGGCTACACCTGCGCGCGGCCGCCGCTCGGCGACAGCATCCAGGTGCCGATCATCCTGCGCGACTTCCTCGTCTCGCACATCGACTTCGAGCCGGGCGCGGTGGGGCAGAACCTGCCGATCCGGGGCCTCGTCGCCAACATGCTCGACGCCGAGGGCAAGCCGGTGTTCGCCGGCACCGCGAACCAGGGCTACATCAGCAGCGCGACCAGCTTCGCGCAGTGGTACCGCAACGTCGCCAACGTCAACCACACGACCGCCACCACGCTGACGTTGTGGAACAACGGCGCGGGCGCCTACGTGAACCGCTGGGGGCGCGAACGGCGAGCAGTGGGCGGTCACCGCCAAGGCGCTACTACTGCGGCAACGTCGGCGCCGAGCTGCTCGACGCGGCCGGCGATCCGATCCCGTGCACGTCGCGCAACGCGGGCTCCACGCAACTGCCTCGACATGGAGGCGATGGGCTTCACGCGCCTGTCGTGCAACATCGAAGGCGGCAACTACACGGCCATCTATCAGACGGCCGCGCTCGACGGCACGCCCACGTTCTTCCCGGTCGACGCGGACACGTTCACGCCGGCGGGCGAGCGCTCCACCGCCACCATCGGACCACCCTACGAGCCGGCCGGCGGCTACCCCGTCGAGACGGGCGCGCCGCTGCACAACTTCGGCTTCACCAGCGAGGTGCGCTACTGGTTCCCGTACGACGCGACCAAGTCGTACAAGCTCGACTTCCTGGGCGACGACGACGTCTGGGTGTTCATCAACAAGCGGCTCGCCGTCGACATCGGCGGCATCCACACGGCGCAGCCCGGGACGATCACGATCAGCGCCGCCAACGCCGCCACCTACGGCCTGACCAACGGCAACGTCTACGAGGTCGTCGTCTTCCAGGCCGAGCGCCAGAAGACGTCGTCGTCGTACAAGCTGACGCTGTCGGGGTTCAACGGCGCGATCAGCGCGTGCAACCCGACGTGCGGCGACCGCGTCGTCACCGCCGGCGAACAGTGTGACAACGGCACCGCGATGAACCTGGGCGGCTACAACCAGTGCACTGCCATGTGCAAGCTGGGGCCGTACTGCGGCGACGCCAACCCGGACGCGGGCTTCGAAGACTGCGACAACGGCCGCAACGACGACGCGTACGGCGCGATGTCGGGCTGCGGCCCCGGCTGCAAGCTGCCCGCCCGCTGCGGCGACATGCTGGTGCAGACCGAATACAGCGAGCAGTGCGACAACGGCGCCGACAACGACGGCCGCTACACCGGCTGCACGGCGCAGTGCCAGCGCGCCGGCTACTGCGGCGACGGCAAGACGCAGAGCCCGCAGGAACAGTGCGACGACGGCGCCAACGACGGCAGCTACGGCACGTGCGGCGATCCGAGCATGCCGCTGCCCAACTGCGGCCCGCTCGCCCCGCTGCGGCGACGGCGTCGTCCAGGACGCGTACGGCGAGCAGTGCGAGCCGGCGATGTCGAACGATCCGACGTGCACGGTCGGCTGCCGCCGCCCCGGCATCTGCGGCGACGCGGTCGTCACCGCGCCCGAGCAGTGCGACTACGGCGCGATGGACAACAACGGCGAATACGGCGGCTGCGCGCCCGGCTGCATCCGCGCCCCGTATTGCGGCGACGCGATCAAGAACGGGCCGGAGCAGTGCGACGACGGCATCCTCGACAACAGCTACGGCGGCTGCTCGCCGCAGTGCAAGCTGGCGCCCCACTGCGGCGACGGCATGGTCGCCGCGGGCTACGAGCAGTGCGACGACGGGGCCAACAACGGGCCCACCGCGCCCTGCCTGCCGACCTGCAAGATCAACGTGCTCTAGCTTCCAGCCGGCGACGGCCCAGCGTTCTGCGAACGCCGTGGGCCGCCGCTCGGCCGCGCGGTACACTGAGAGCATGTCCGCCGCTGTGAAAGAGATTCTCGAGGCAGCGCTCAAGCTCGAGCCCGAGCAACGCGAGGAGCTGATCGAAGAGCTGTCCGCCAGCCTCGATGCCACGGACCTCGGCGAGTACTGGGAGGCCGAAATCAAGCGACGCATCGACGACGTCGACGCTGGTCGCGTGAAGACGGTCCCCGCCGATGAAGTCTTCGCCCGCCTCGAGCAACGCTTCCGTGGCAAGTAGGCGCGTACGCTTCAACCCGATGGCGGAGGCCGAGCTGCAGGATGCAGCCGCCTGGTACGACGAGCGCTCGCCTGGTCTCGGGCTCCCGCTTCGTCAGCTCGCCGTCGGGGCCGAGGGCCACGCGATCCGCGCGACGAGATCGTTCCCGAGCTGCGCCGCTCAGCGATGCCGGCGCGCCGCCGACGCACCGCGTGGTCGTCGCTCATCCCGTAGGCGCGCGTTCGCGACGGCGAAGAGGCGGGCCGCCGTCGCCGGATCATCGCCATCGACGGCCGGCGATCGCGCGGCGATCGCACGCGACGACGATCCGCTCGACGGCGGCGCTCCGCTGCGGCGGCGCTGGCGGCCTGCTCGCCCCAGCGAGCGGCGCGCACCGGCTGTCGTCCGCTGCCCCGCCAGGCGTGTAGTCGTCCGGCATCCGCGCTGCAGATTCGGGCGCGACGACACGGGCTTGCTCGTCGACCCCATATCGGCAGTCAGCTGGCGTCTCCGCCGGACGCGTTCTCGTTCGCCGAGCTGCAGCGCCGTCGTGCCGTCGCCTCACCCACGGACACCGTCGACCACTACCATCTGCACGCACCTTCCTGCGGCGGGCCAGCGGCCGAATCTTCGTTCCGCCCGTCGGCGCGCGACATCGATCGTCTGCGAGGATCCCGCTGAGCGACTGTCGTCCTCGGCTCGCGGCCGACGTGCACGTCGCTCGTCCTCGCGGGCCGCACGTCCGCGGTTGGCGCAGCTCCCCGTCGCAACGTCGCTGCCGTGCATCGGCGAGCAGTTCTGACTCGGGGCGCTACGTCCGCGGCGCGCAACTGGCGCGCAGCTGGTCGTCATCGAGAGTCGGGGTCGACGAATCGTCGTCGCCGCGGACTCGGGCTGCGAGCGCCGGCCAGTCGGTGATCGCGCTCGCCAACGCGTGGTACGACGCTCACGAGGCACTCGTCGACGTCGTGGCCGCCCAGCGATCGCGCTCACGCAGCTCGTTCGGACCCGAGACGCCGATGTCGAGCTCGACGGGCAAGACCTGCGCAGTCACGCCTCCGAGGCATTCGCCCTCGCTCGCCCCGAGGCGCGCAGTCGCCCTCACGTCGAGGACACGTCCCGCACTCGCCGTTGAGGCGGCAAGCCACCGCGAGCGTCTCACTCTCCAGGTCGTCGAACGGGATGATCGCCCGTCGCCGCCGCCGACACGACGTGAGCGCGGCGACCGCGAGCGAAAGTGACGCAAGACACCCTACGAGCGAACGATTGGCAATCATGACACCTCCTTGTCTCCACCTGACCCGTGCAGCACGCATGCCACCGTTCGAACGCTGCCGCCCGAAAAAACTTCCTCGCGCGCGACTCTAACGCGATCCGAGAGGTGGAGGCCATGAAGACGACGAGCAACTACGCGAAGCACACGATGTCATTGGTGGGGGTGATGATGATGACGGCGGCTGCCGGCTGCGGCGAGCAGCCCAGCGCCGCGGACGACGTGCTGGTGCAGCGCACGAGCGCGCTGCACGGCACCGCGACGTTCAACTTCGTGAAGACCGCCGACTGGGGCACCGGCTACAACGCCCGCGTCGACATCACGAACTCCGGCGACGACCGCGATCCAGACGTGGTCGGCCGAGTTCGACATGCCCAGGAACGTGCAGGTCAACGTGTCGGGGCTGCCGGCGTGTGGGCCGGGCGTCAGCGGTGACTGCTGGCAGGTGATCAGCGACATCGGCCCCGAGAACATCGTGCGCGTGTTCAGGCTCGATCCGAGCAACGTCATCGGCGTCGGGCAGACGCAGTCGATCTTCCTCTTCGGCACGTACGAGGCGGCGTTCGCGCCGCCGACGCGTTGCCGCGCGCCGCACACCGACACGCCCGTCGGCTGCAACGGCACGACGGCGGACGTGACCGCGCCCAGCGCGGCGAGCAACCTCCAGATCTTCGGCGTCGGCTCGACGCTGGTCGATCTGCTGTGGGCGCCCGCGACGGACGCCGTCGGCGTCACCGGCTACATCCTGCGCTACGCGACGCCGGGCGCGCCCGCGCTGGAGATCGGCGAGGTGCCGGCGACGACGCCGGTCACGCGCGCGCGCATCACGCGGCTGGTGAGCAACACGACGTACGCGTTCTCCGTCGAGGCGCGCGACGCCGCCGGCAACGTCGGGCCGTCGATCTCGACGGCGACGCTGACGACCATGACGCCGGGGATGACGGTCGCGTTCGTCACCACCAACGCGTGGCCGGGCGGCTTCCAGGGCGAGTTCCGCGTCACCAACAACGAATCGGTGCCGCTCGACAACTGGCGCATCCGGTTCGAGTTCACGGGCACGTTCCAGACGGTGTGGGACGGCGTGCTGCAGCCCGAAGGCGGCGGCTTCCCGCCCATGTATCAAATCCTGGCGCCCGCCCACAACCTCACGCTGTCGCCCGGCGAGACCGCCGTCGTCGGCATGACCGGGACGCTCGGCAACCGCCCGCCGGTGCCGTCGCGATTCGAGGTGTTCGCCGGCAGCACGCAGGTGCGCGCGCTGGCGAATCCGCAACCTCCCTGCCTCGGCGTCATGTGCCCCAGCGGGACGCAGTGTTCGGTGCTGCCCAACGGCATTCCGACCTGCATCTAGCAAGGCGCTGACCCAACAGCCCCCCTGCACGGCGGGCGGGCGGACACCAGCAATCGTCCGCCCGTCCGCCGCGCAACTAGCTCGTCGCGCGGCTAGTATTCGCCGGATGCAGCCGACGGCCCTGGCACCCGGCACCGCGGCTCCCGAGCTGGGCCTGCCCGCGACGCCCGACGCCCATCGCGTGACGCTGGCGGACTACCGGGGCACGCCGGTCGTGCTCGTCTTCTATCCGGCGGACTTCACGCCGGTGTGCGGCAGCGAGCTGGCGCTGTTCAACGAGCTGTTGCCGGATCTGGAGGCGATGGGCGCCCGGCTGCTCGCGATCTCGTGCGATTCGGTGTGGAGCCACGTCGCGTACGCCGAGCGGCTGAACCTGCACATGCCGCTGCTGTCCGATTTCCATCCCAAGGGCGAGGCGTCGCGCCGCTACGGCGTCTACCGCGACGACGCCGGCACCTGCGCGCGCGCGCTGTTCGTCGTCGACGCCGCGGGTGTCATCGCGTGGAGCCACGTCGCCCCGCCGGACGTGAACCCGGGTGCGGCCGGCGTGCTGAGGCGCTGGAGCGCTTGCGACTGCTGACCAGCTCAGCCGCGAGCACACCGAACAGCCCGATCCCCGCCAGGTTGGCGGCCATGTCACCGAAGTCGAAGGTGCGCGCCGGCAACAACCCCTGCGACAGCTCCTCCAGCACCGACGCGGCGGCGATGATCAGCACGGTGCGTCGCCAGCTGGAGCGGCCGAAGAAGCTGACCGCCAGGAAGGACAGCACGCCCAACCCCAAGAAATGACCCAGCTTATCGATACCCGACGTGAACAGCGCCATCGGCAGAAGCCCCAGCGACGCGAACACGCCCGCCCCGACCACGATCGCCAGTTGCACGAAGAACAGCCACGCCCACCAGGGTCGAATCCGCGCTTCTGTCCGCGTCATGAACCCGACTATGCCTGGTCCCGCCGCCCGCCGGGCGACGACCTCCGCGGGCGGTCGCAACTCGCCCGCGGACCGTCGCTGGCGCGTCGTGGTTGACCCGACACTCCGCCGCCCTTAACCTCCGCCTGCGCATGCGAATCACGGCGAACCAGGTGACCATCGCCCGGCTCCTCGCGATGCCGCTGCTGGGCGCGCTCGCCTACGGCGAGGAGCGGACGCGCATCTTCGCCGTCATCCTGGGGACGCTGATCGGGCTGACCGACACCGTCGACGGCTACCTGGCGCGCAAGTACGGGACCACGGTGCTGGGGTCGCTGCTGGATCCGGTCGCCGACAAGGTGTTCATCGTCGTCTGCTACGGCTGCTGCGCCGACCTCGGCATGTTTTCGTGGGCGGTCACCGCGGCGATCCTGTCGCGCGAGCTGCTGGTGACCGTGCTGCGTTCCAGCCTGGAGCTGCGCGGCCGGCGGTTGCCGAGCTCCAACGCCGCCAAGGCGAAGACCTGGGTACAGATGATGGGCATCGGCTTCGTCGTGCTGATCCCGATCATGCCGGGGCAGACGGCGCTCGCGCTGCTGTTCGCGGTGCCGATGGCGGGCGGCCTCATCGCGCTGGCCATCGTCGCGTCGATCCGGCGGCGCCGCTATCGGCCGCTGGAGTTCGCCATCACGGTGCTGATCGGGTTCCTGACGGCGTCGCTGCTCGGCGGCGTTCCGGCCGCGCGCATCGCCGTGCTGGGATTCGTCGTCGCGATGACCTGGTACACCGCGCTCGACTACCTGGCGGCGGGCGTCAAGGAGCTGGCCCCGCGCGGACCGCACCGCTTCCTGCACTGGGCGCGGCTGGTGGCCGGCGCGGCGCTGCCCGTGGTCGCGATGCTGGCCATGGGGATGACGCGGCTGCCGACCGTGCCGCTCATCATCCTGCTGTCGGTCGACATGGCGCGCGGCGCGCTCGACAACTATGCGGCGCACCGCCGCGTCACCGATTTTTCGTGGGTGGCCAGCCTGTGGGCCGAGCTGGCGCTGCTCGGCGCCGCCATCGCGCTGCCGGGCATCGGCACCAACCTGACGATCATCGCCATGCTGATCGGCGTGACCGAGACGCTGCGCAGCCTGGCGCGCTACTTCCGCGCGCCGGCACCCGCCACGGCCGCGGCGGCACGCACCGCGGGCGTTCCCGCGACCGCCCCTGCCAAGGCGGTCGCGCCGACGGCGACGCCCGGCCGCGCCGGCGCCGAACCGTAGCCGCGGTCGCAAGCGCAGCCGCTCACAGCGCGATCTCCACCAGCGGGGGATCCTCCGCGGTCGGGATCGCGGCGCTGCGCCACGCGCCGTCCGGGAGGACCCGGTACTGCAACGCCGTGTCGTCGGCGGCGCACGTGATCGCGAACAGCCGGCTGTGTCTGACGCTCCTGACGCCACCGGTGCAGCGGACATCCACGGCGGGTGGCGCGCCTGCCGCGCGCAACAGACCCTGGATCTTGCGCTCGCGGCGGCACGTGAAGCGCAGGGTGTTGTCGCCCGGAGTCACGGCGACGTCGCGCTCGTCTTCTTGGCAACCCTCAGCGGACACCGTCACCTGGTAGGTCCGATTTGGCCCCAGCGGTTCGAGCACACACGCGCCATCGGTGCAGGTCGTGTCGGCTCGGGGACCGTCCCCCGTTGTGGCGTGGACGGTCATGAAGCGGTCGTCTCGCCCTTCCATCGTGACCAGCATGCGCGCCGCTCCGTCCAGCGGGTTGGCGCGGCACGGCGGGTTGAGGCACACGGGATCGGGATCGCCGCGCGCCGGGATGGTGATGGTCTGCTCGACGTGCCAGCCGGAACCCATCGCCACGACAGTCGCAGTTTGGACCGACGCCTCCGCCACGGGCAGCGTGATCTCGAACTGGCAATCGTGGCCGACGTTGTCGCCCTCGTTCTCGTCATCGGAGAGTGTCACCGTGACCCTCTCGATCGGACACTCGCCGCCACGGGGAAAGCCGAACGCCCCGCGCAGCACTGGCAACGGAATGAGCTCTATGTCGAGATCGCGCGCGGACGCGGTCACGTCGCGCAGGCTCACCGTCCTGAAGTCGGAGCTGCTGACTTCGAGATCGTAGCGACGGCCAGTCAGCAAGCCGGTGATCTGGAAGCTTTGGTGCGAAACCTCTGCGACGCGGAGGTCGGTGAATCGGCCGGCGAACCGCGCGACCACGCGGACGTCGCCGGGCAGCCGACCTCGCAGCACGCCGCTGATCGTGCCGGCTTCCCCGAGCTGGATATCGATCGCGCGATCCATGCCGGCCCGGGCAACGACGTCGACCACGGATCCTGACCACTCGTCCGCGCTGCGCGATCAGCTCGTAGCGGCCAGGCGGCAGGTGAAGCGAGAACTGCCCTTCGTCGGTCGCTTCGACAGTGAACGACCGCACGCCGTCGTCGGCGACGACGACGGTGGTCGTGTCTCTGAACGTGTCCGCGCCACGCCCGGGCGCGGGGAGCACGCGGCCGTGCAGGTGCGCGATGCCCCCGCGCGCGCCGTCCTCGCCGGAGGCGGGCGCGACGTACGACAGCCGCGGCGCGCGGGGCGGCGGTGGCGCGTCGTCTTCGACTTCGGGCGTCGTCGTCGTCGCCGCCGCCGCCGCCGTCGCGCCGCGCCCACGCTTGCTCGTCGCCTGCCGGACCATCGCGACCAGCAACGCGACGAACACGATCGCAAGCGCCGCGAACAACCGCATGCGATCCAGGGACAACCGCGCACGGTCGCGGTTCCCGGCTATATTCGCGCCGCAATCAGACCCCCAACAGGAGACTCATAAATGGTGAAGAAGATGGTTTTCGTTGCGCTGGCGATCGCGGTCGCCGGCATCTCGTCCACGGCTGGCGCCGCCAAGAAGGAAGCGGTGATGACCCCCGCGCCCGACATCAAGTGGGAGCCGTACGCAGCCGGCGTGCCGCTGCAGGTGGCGAAGCTGTGGGGCGACCGCGCCAAGGGCGGCGACTACGCCATGCTGTTGAAGTTTCCCGCGGGCTTCGAGGCGGGCATGCACAGCCACACGCTCGACTACTACGGGATCAGCGTGCAGGGGACCTGGGTGCATACCGTCGAGGGCGACACGAACCCCGCCAAGGAGCTGCCCGTCGGCTCGTACGTGTTCCAGCCCGGCAAGCAGCCGCACAACGACGTCTGCAAGGGCAAGACGGAGTGCATCATCTTCGTCCACCAGCACGGCAAGGGCGACTTCATTCCGGCGAAGACCGCCGCGCCCGCGAAGGCCGCCGCGCCCGCGAAGGACGCCGGAGCCCGCGGACGCCAAGCCCCCCGGCAGGCCCGCGGAAGCCCAAGCCCGCCCCCGCTCCCGCCCCGCCCCCGCGAAGTAGTTGATTGCGGGACTCGCTGACAGGCGACGTCCCGCTCAGGTGATCAGGTTCCACGCCGAGGGGCGCGACTCGCCCCTCGGCCGATGGAACACCTGATCCGCAACCTGACAGCCGGGATCGCGCTGGGGTTGGAGTTCGCCGCGGCGCTCCTGATCGGCGCGGGCGCCGTGCAGGCCGTTGCCTACGCCCTGGTGAACGCGCTTCGCACGCGCGGGGCGGAAGGGTTGCGCAACGCCCGCCACATCTGGATGGGGTTCGCGATCTGGTTGATGCTGGGCATCGAGCTGACGCTGGCGGCCGACATCGTGCACACCGCGCTCGCCCCCAGCTGGACGTCGATCGGACAGCTCGGCGGCGATCGCCGTCATCCGCACCGTGCTTGGCCGCTTCCTGACGCGCGACATTCACGACGTGCGCGAGGACATGGCGGCGCACCCGCGCACGCCCGCCTGACCCGGTCAGGGCGAGGTTTCGTCGGCGATCGCCTTCGTCGGCACCGGCTGCAGGCGCGCCGCGCCGACCTTGCCCGTGACGCCGGGCGGAGCGAACAGGCGGATCCACGCCGACGCGAGGTGGAACGGCAGCTCCACCAGCAGCTGCAGCGCGGCCGCGACGTTCGGCAAGAAGCCGCGGTACTTGCGCGAGTGCCGCCAGATCGTGCCGACGGTCATGAAGTACGTCAGCAGGATGTAGATCGGGTACATCAGCATCACCCGCAGCGGGTGGTAGCGGCCGATGATCCGGTGGATGAAGTCGATGTAGTGCCCGAAGAACGCCGTCACCGACATGCGGCGCTTGTTCAGCCCCCCGACCACGTCGCGGTTCCGCAACATGACCGGCCGCGGGTCGTAGGCGAAGTACTCGTCGGGGCGCTTCATGCGTAGCGCGCGGAAGCAGAACGACACCTCGTCTTCGATCGCGGTGTCTTCGTCCCAGCCGCCGAAGCGTTGCCAGGCGCTGCGGCGCAACGACGCGTTCGAACCGTGAAGCGCGTAGACGGGCATGCGCCGCCGGTCATGCTGGACGTAGGTCATCGAGATCTTCAGGATCGGATCGTACGAAAGCGTGCGCGTGAACGCCTCGAACAGCGGCGAGAAGTGGTGGCGCAGCTCGTCGTTGTGGACGTGTTTGCCGCTGACGCCCAGGCACTTCGGATCTTCCAGCACGTGCATGTGCATCGCCACCCAGTGCTCGTCGGTGGGCAGGTCGTCGTCGTCGATGAACAGGAACACGTCGCCGCGCGCGTTCTCGACGCCGACGTTGCGGGCGGCGGCGCCGCCCAGCGGCCGGCGCTTGAGCACACGCACGCGCGGATCGCGCGCCAGCGTCGCCAGGCGCGCGGCAGCGTCGTCGGGAACGTCCGTGCTCTGCTCGACGATCACGATCTCCAGGTTCGTCCAGGTCTGTCGCAATAGTGTTTCAACGAGCTCACACAACGATGGAACTCTGTTGAACGAACGAACGATCACCGATACCAGCGGCATTGCCACGTGCTCGTCTGTTTTCATTTCTGTCGACCTCGGCGGAAGTGAGCTCAGCAATCTACGAGCCACGCCGCGCTGACGCTCGCGCGCCACGAAACGCGGGGAAGTCGCGGCGAAGGCGCGGTGCGCCGCGTGCGATTTCCGTCGCTCATCCGGCGAATCTTCGACACCACGGTTCGCGCGTCGCCAGATTGTCGCGCACACGACACCGGCTCGAACGTGAACACGACGGCGCGCCGTCGCGCTCAGCCGCCGCGCGTGAACAGGCCGCGGACCTTCGACGATCGCCGGCTGCAGGTCGGGACGCGCCCTGCCGACGTCGGCGAGCTCGGCGGTCGCGAGCGCGTCGCGCTCGCCGCCGAGCAAACGGCAGAGCGCGCCGATCGCGTGTTCGCTCGCGTTGGCGAACGAGGCGATCGCGGCCGCGCCCAGCGACCGCACGGTGCCCGTCCGCCGGACGACCGGCGCGCGCGAATAGAAGACGTAGGCCGCGGCGTCGCGGGTGTGTGGCTCGTCCAGGCACGCGGCGACCGCGGCCTCGACGCGTTCGGACCACGCCGCGTCGGTGCACAGGCCCAGCGCCGCGACCAGCAGCTCGCTGTCCTCCGGCGGCGTTTCGACGAGCAGGTCCAGCAACGCTTCGACCGTGCGCACGTCGGGCGCGACGCGACGCACGATGCTGATCATCTGTCCGCTGTAGAAGGGATCGGGATCGACGAGGCCGCGAACCAGCTCGGGCAGGCGGCTCGCGACGGCGCGGATGCTGTCGTCGACGGGATCGTCGTCCAGCGCCTTGACGACCCGCGACAGAGCCCCTGCCGCGGCCTCGCGCGCGGCGGCATCAGCCGACAGCGCGCCGGCGACCAGCGAGGCTACCGACCCGGGATCGCGAAACGCCCGCGGATTGTTCGTTGCGTTGATCCACCATGATTCCATTGCTCGTTCAGCTCAAAGCAACCGTCGTACCGTTCGGATGCCCTGGCGGGGCGCGTCGGATCACTGCACTCGTTCCCGTTACACGATCTCACTGCAACGGTTACACGCCAGTGCGTTCGCGGGTGAGGTTAGAGTGTTGCTCGTGAAGCTGACGCCCCTCGTCGTGGTTGCCGCCGGCTCACTTTTCTTCGTGATCAAATGCGCCGCAGCGTGCTGATCGGGGCGTGTCTGGTGGCCATCCCCGTCGCGTACCTGGGCGTCCGCGCGCTGTCCAGCCGGTCGCCGCTGACGTCCGCGCCGACGCCGCTGGCCCGCGTCGGTGTGGCGTTGCAAGCGACCGACCTCAAGGCCAGCCCGGGCGACTGGGCGTCGTTGCGCGATGACGTCCAGACCGTCGGCGCGGCGTGGAACGCGCAGGAACGCGGCGTCGTTCGATCTGGTGGTCGCGCTGCGCGGTCTCGGACAGCGGCGGCGAGAGCGACTGGGGCAAGGCGGAGATCATTTGCCGCGCGCTCAGGTGGCCGCGCTGCGATCGGGCGGCGCTCGATCAGATGAAGAACAGCAGCCGGCCTTCAGCAGGCCGAGACGAAGAGCCTGGAATCCGTGCCCGCGTTCGCCGTCGCCAACGTGACCTGGGCCTTTGGTAGCGAGGACGCGGTCAGGAAGATGGCCGGGAGCGAGCTCGATCGCCTGCCGGAATCGGACAAGCTGCACCGGGCGCGCGTCTTCGTGCGCTTCGGCATCATCGATACGAACCCGGACGGCCAGGCCGCGCTGTTCGCGCAGGCGTGCGTCGCAGACCCGAACCTGTGCGACGACCGCCTCAAGGAAGCCGCGCGGCGTGAGGTGCAGGCGCGCTTCGTCCCGCCGGGGAACGTGCTGCCGCTGTATTTCGGCGGTCACCCGCCGATTCCGGGCCCGTGAGCCAGCCCTAAGTACGTCTGTTAATTATCTCTTTTTTGGCGGGGCGCCTCAATTAGCGACCCGATCCGGGTTGGGCCGCTACTGCTCTGATGTAGCCCCGGTTCGCACCCGTCTACGCCCAACGAACACTCAGCCCCCTCGAGGTGAGCGCCATGGAGCGGCAGCAATGGAAAGTGGTCTTCCTTGGAGCCACGCTCGTTATCGGCTGTACAGGACAAGTCGGCGGTGGTCCCTCGGGACCATCAGGGGGCGCAGGCTCGGGGGCCAACCCCGGCACCCCGGGCGGGGGCGGCTCGGGTAATTCGCTCGGTGCGGGCGGCGCGGGCTCTCCCACCGGGGCGGCAGGGACCGGCATCGTCAGCCCAACGCCGACCGTGTGCACGCCCGGCATCGCCCCCACCTCTCAGATCGCGCGCCTGACCAACCTTCAGTACGAGCGCACCATCTATGACCTGCTGGGCGTGACCGCCATCGACAGCGCGCCGGTGTCGAGCGTGCTGGCCACCTCGCAGGCGGGCGGCCTCACCGATCTCGAACGCAGCGCATATGACACAGCAGCGACGAAGATCGCCGCCCAGGTCATGGCGAGCACCACGCTCCGCGCCAATTTCCTCAAGTGCACGCTGACCGGCGACGGCAAGCAGTGCCTGTACGACACGATCGCCCAGTTCGGACGCCGCGCGTTCCGCAGGCCGCTCGCCGCCGACGACACCGCGCGTATGCGAAAGCTCGTCGACGACGGACCGATGCTGACGCCCAACGGCACGCCCACCGAGATCGCCGAGCTCGTCCTCTACGGCTTCCTGGTCTCGCCGTCGTTCCTGCAGCGCAACGAGCTGGTGGAGACGCAGCCAGCCGGCACCAACCGCTACACCTTGTCGGGCCACGAGATCGCCTCTCGCCTGTCGTACATGTTGTGGGGCTCGACGCCCGATCCGACGCTGGACATGGCGGCGGACAGCGGCCAGCTGACGACGCCCGCGCAGATCAAGACGCAGGCGATGCGCATGGTGGCGGATCCGAAGGCGCGCACGCGCATCTCCGAGTTCCACCGCGAATACCTGCACATCACGCCGAACAGCCCGTGGAACAACGTCGTCAAGGACACGACGATGTTCTCGTTCTTCAACCCGTCGGTCATTCCCACCCTGATCCGGGAGATGGAGGTGTTCTTCGACGAGGTCGCCTTCGTGAAGAAGGGGACGTTCCAGGACCTGCTGACGAGCCCGGTGGCGTACGTGAACAAGGCGCTGGCGCCCTACTACGGGCTGCCCGCCGCCAGCTTCACCGACGAGCTGAAGGCGACCACGCTGGACGCCAACCAGCGGCCGGGGTTCCTCACCCGCGCGGGCTTCCTCAACGCGTTCGCGGCGGGCTCCTACAGCAACCCGATCAAGCGCGGCGCGTTCATCATGAAGGACGTCCTCGGCATCGATCCCGGCTCACCACCGCCCGGCGCGGAGATGACGCCGCTGCCGCCCGCGTCCGCCACGATCAACACGAACCGCAAGCGGTTCGAGGCGCTATCGGCGCTGGCCAGCAACTGTATGGGTTGCCACGTGACCTACATCAACCCGCCGGGGTTCGCGCTCGAGGCGTTCAACGCGGCCGGCCTCTGGCAGACGACCGAGTCCTTCAGCGGCGAGCCCATCGACACCAATGCGGACGTGGTCGTCGAGAGAATCGACGGACAGAACACGATGAAACACGTGACCGGTCCGGCGGAGCTCATGGCGGCGATCGCTGCTTCTTCGGCGGCCCAGCACCAGTACGCCAAGAAGCTGGTGTCGTTCGCGTTCGAACGGAACGGCAACGCGGCCGACTGCGGCACGGTCAACACCCTCGCCACCAGCATCGCGGCGGGCAGCTACCCGCTGCTCAACGTCATCGCCGATGTCGCGCAGGCCGATGCGTTCCGGATCCGAGCTGTCGAGTAACGCCATGAGCCAGGTAACCCGCATGACCAAGAGGACAATATGAACCGCAGAGTCTTCCTCAGGGGTGTTGGAGGCACCGCGGTCGCGGCGCCTTTCCTGAGCTCCCTCTTCGAGAGCAAGGCGAACGCGCAAGCCGGGACGCCCCCGAAGCGCCTCGTCATCTTCTACACACACAACGGTTGCCTGACGAACCGCTGGTTCCCGAAGATCGACAACGGCGCCATCACGGACGCGTCGCTGGAGGGGACGCTGGATGTCCTGCGGCCGTACAAGAGCAAGCTGCTGATTCCGCGCGGCATCAAGTCGCTCAACCCCTACGCCGTCGGCCAGTCGACCGATCCGCACGATCAAGCGTGCGGATCGAAGCTGACCTGTGCGCCGATCAGCAGCGCCGCCAACCGCTACGCGACGGCGGCGTCGCTCGATCACGAGATCGCGAAGGCGATCAACCCCAGCGCCAAGAGCCCGCTGGTGCTGTCGGTCGGCGCGGCGAGCACCAACATCAAAGAGGTGATCTCGTTTTCGGGCAAGGAGACCGCGTTCCCGGCGACCGTCAATCCGACGACGGTGTTCAACCAGCTCACCAACGTGTTCGGCACCGGCGGCATGACCGGCGGCGGCATGACCGAAGCGACCTGGCAGTTCCGGCGCGGCCAGAGCGTCATCGACATGATCCGGGGCGATCTCGGCCGGTTCCAGAACCTGAAGATGAGCGGCGCCGACAAGTCGCGCGTCACCGACTGGCTCGACCTGCTCAAGACGACCGAAGATCGTCTGAAGGCGATGATGATGACCGGCGGCGGCGGGTCGACAGTGTCGTGCACCAAGATGACCGCCGAGGGGACGCCGCTCGGTCTCACCGACGCCAGCCTCAAGTCCGGCACGGTCACGGGCACGATCACCGCCGGCAACGTGCTCGGACCCAGAGGCACGCCGGAGGGCGATGCCAACCTGGCCACGTCGTTCACGGCGGGCGGCGACCTGATGCTCAACCTCATCGCCCTCAACATGATCTGCGACACCAACCGCGTCCTGATGATGGTCTGGCCCGGCTACGTGATCTTCAACTGGGACGGCATGAAGCACTCGAACGAGCACCACGGTCTGTCCCACCGGACCGGCAACTTCGAGGTCGGCGGGAACTGCCGCGTCGACGGCGTGCTCGACAAGCTCCAGGAGATCGATCGCTGGTACGCGAAGAAATACGCGAAGCTCGTCGGGCTGCTCGACAGCATCGGCGAGGGCAGCGGCAAGCTGCTCGACAACACGGCGACCGTCTGGCTGCCGGAGCTGTCCGACGGCGCCGCCCACAACCTCAACAACCTGCCGATCGTCGTCGCCGGAGGCTGCGGCGGCTACCTGAAGCAGGGTGAGGTCGTCCAGCTCGAGACGTCGAAGCCCGATCCCGGCAAGAGCGATTCGACCTGCTCGACCACGGGCGGGTCCATCGGCTTCACCGGTTCGAGCGGCGGCAACATCCCGATCAACAAGTTCTACGTGACGTTGATGAACGCGCTGGGCATGCGGCAGTCGACCGGGGCGAAGATCGACAAGTTCGGCATGTACGACACCGACGCGGACTTCAAGGCCGGCGCCGCCACGCAGAAGATCAGCAATCCGGGAGAGCTGACAAAACTCATCGTCGGGGGGTAGTCTCCCTGGACATTGACGCTCGACGAGCTCATCAATGAGCTCCTTGGGGGGCTCCCGGCGCCGTCGTCGTTGCTGTCCAGCCGGTGGTCCCGCGACAGCCCGGTCACCGGGCACCCCGCGCGCCTCTACAACGGGCGCGTGCGCGAGCGGATCGACTCGGATGCACTGGAGGCTCTGGTTCGAGATCTCGAGGAGCAGCGGGGGCCGATCGAGCTCGGGGCCGCCCGTCTGGGTGTGTTCACCTGGGACGTCGCGTGCACCGGCGCCGACGGGCCGTTCATCCTGCAGGTCCCGCTCGTGCTCGACGAGCCGGGGTGGGGCGATCGCGCCAGGAGCGACGTGCCGCGACTCAACGTCGAGAACATGCGGTCGTTCATCGCGCGTGGGCTCACGCGCTTCGTGGTCGAGCCGCGCGCGCTGGTGACGCTGGGCGGGCAGGTGCCGGCCGCCCTGTTCAGCACGTGTCCCGAACACCGCCCGATAGCCTTCGGGCGTGGCGGGCTGCACGTCGAGCTGGTCGATGGGCGGCGATCGTGGCTGGTGTCGCTCGGCGCGTCCGCGACCGCGGACCTGCTGGTCGAGATGATCGGCGCGCTCGTCTACCACTACGAGCCTGACGAGGACGGCGGCACCACGCTCGCGGACGTGTGCGTCAACGACGGCGATTTCGTCGTCAGGCGGCGCGGTGACGGCGGCTTCGACCTTCGCCTGACGGCCGCCCGCCGTCGCGAGCGCGGCGTCGGCAGGAACCTGTTCCTGCTTTGCCTGATCCAGATGCTGGCCTACGAGGACTGGCAGGTGGCCGACGATCTGGTCGGCCTGCCGGCGCTCGTGTCGAACCCTTCCGTGGCGTTCGCAGGCGTCGTGCGCGGCCTGCGCTACCGCTATCGAGATCTCGGCAAATCCGAAGACGATGGCGCGCGCGAGGCGCTGGCATGGGTTCGCGACTTCGCTCGCTCGCGCGAGGGGCGCGGCTATCGTCCCTGGGTCGAGCGGTTCGTCGCGGGCGATCTGCCGCCGGCGTTCGGCGGCGATCCGCGCGAGCGCTGGTGGCGGCTGATTCCGCTGCAGACGAAGCTGGGCGTCGCCGAGCTGCGCGCGCGTCGCGATCCGAGCCCGGACGATGACCACATCGTCCGCGAGCTGCGGAGTGTCCTCGACCGCCTGTCGCGGGAGATCGGTCGGCTGCGCGAGGACGAGCCCGGCGCGGTGCGCATCAACGACCTCGGGCGCGAAGACCTGGTGCGCTTGCTCGAAACGGCCGGCGTGCCGGGCGGCGCGGCTCAGGCCGACAAGCTGGCCGACGACCTGCTGGCGCTGTGGCCTTACCGCAGCATGGATCACCTGCTCGCCGCCGTGCCGGGCGCGCGCGCGTTGCGCCGGCTCAAGAGTCGGATCGTCTTTGGCGACGTCGTCGGGGACGCGGAACAAGGGACGCTGCGCAGCCTCGACGCCGCGCCCGGACGCGCCGCCGTCGTGCCGCGCGCGCTCGCCAACCCGGAGGCCTTCGGCGGCTTCGTCGTCCCCGCGCCGCTGGTGGCGACCGCCGTGGGGATGTTCCCGACGTTCGAGGCGTACATGGACTCGGCCCTCCATCACCCCGCCTGGGGCTACTACGCGCGCTCCGTGTCGATAGGCCGCGCCGGCCACTTCAACACCAACCCGGAGGCGCTGTCGCCACGCTACGGCGGCTGGATCGCGGAGCGCGCGTTTCGTTGCTGGCTGGATATGCTCGCCTGCGGCGACATCGCCGACACCGATGCGTTTCCGATCGTCGAGTTCGGCGCGGGCAACGGACGGCTCGCCCGCGACGTCATCGACGCGGTCGCCCGCAACGCCGCCGCGCCCCGCCTCGCGGAGCCACGGTGGGGCACGTTCGCGGCGCGGCTCCGTTACCAGATCTACGAAACGTCGTCGTCACTGCGCGACAAGCAGCGCGCGCTGCTCGGCGATGCCGCCGTCGTCGTCGAAGGCGACGCCCGCCGGCCCGCCGAGACGCTGGCGCGGGACTTCCCCGGCGGCCTCCGCGGCTTCGTCGTGACCAACGAGGTGCCAGACGCGTTCGGCGTCCACAAGGTCGTGTTGACGTCCGAGGGGCGCGCGTTCGCGGCGCTGGTCATGGCGCGGGTCGAGCCGGTGGTCGGCGACGCGCTCGGCGCGGCGCTGGCGGGGCGGATTACCGCCTCGGACGCGACGATCAGACGCACGTTCGCGCTCGAACGGAACCGGGGCGAGCTGTACCTGGACGGCGTCACCACCGCCGCCGTCATGGAGGCGCTGGCCGCGCTGCCCGTCGCGCGCCGCGAGGAGCTGCTCGACGCCGTGTGGTTCGACGAGGCGTACGTGCCCGCCGCCGCCATTGCCGAGCTGGCCGCCCATCTCGCCGCCAACGCCGCCGACTACGCCATCGCCCTCGCCGTCGACGACTCCGCCGTGATGGCGTATGTGAACGTCCACGCCGGTCGCTTCATCCGCGAGCTCGGCTCATCGCTGGCGGCGGGATTCATCGTCACGATGGACTACGGCGACACCACCATGGCGCTGATCCGGGGCGCGCGCCGCGGCGAGTTCCCGTTTCGCGTCTACGGCCCATGGCAGGACTACGTGCCGAGACCCAACGATCCCTACGCCGCGCCCGGGACGCAGGACCTGACCGCCGACGTGAACTTCACCGACGTCGCGAAGGCAGGCGGCGAGGTCGGATTACACGTGATTCACTTCGGCCCCGAACGCGACCTCGTCGGCGAAGCGTTGTTGCCGTTGCTCGACGAGGCGGAGAGCGACGGTCAGCTGGCGGAGTTCCTGGGCAACCCGGTGTTCAAGATCCTGGTGCTGGGGACGCGGCCAAGCGACGCCTTCGGCGGTCCGCTGCTGACGCCCCTGCCGCTGCACGGCCGGGCGCAGGACATCCCGAAGGCACGACGAGCGCGGATCCCGATGATCGAGCGGGCTCTGGCCGGTCGAAATCCCGACGTCGACCCGGGATGAACGCTGCCGCTCATCGCCCAGGTGCGGCGTCCGGCGACGACGCCGGGCCGCTCGCCACGTTAGTTCGTTGTGACGGCCGGCACGTCGAGCTCGAGGCGGCTCACTTGACGCCTCGCCACGACCACGCGCAGCAGCAATGCCACCAGACCTGGCGTCGCCATGACGTCATCCCCCCGCGCGTTCGGCAATGCCATCACGGCCTCATCGAGAGCCCTGCATGCGCCGTCCAGCGACTCCTGCGCCAGCCTGAGCGTCCCCGGAACGGCTTCGTCTGCCGTCTTGATGATCATTTGCGCGCGACCTAGTCCCGCGCCTGAAGGTGGAGACGCGCCCACGTCTGTCATGACGCCAGGCTACGAAAGCTGACAACCAGATCCCGCCCGAACCGCCGAGGTCACGTTGGGCCGGAAACCCAGCCACCGCAAGGATTTGTTTGGCTGGCCCGCTTCAGCTACATGGTCACGCCCGCCAGAAAATCGGCCCCTGTCACCGTGGGACTGCAATAGCCGTGCTCGCGCTGCCGCCTGTTCACGCCGCGCCCCGTCGCTGGCGCGCGAAAAGGATGACCTGTTCCGACCCACCTGGCGCCACTTCACATACGCCTGTGATGGAGGGATCTGTCCGCACGTGGCTCCTTATTAGCCTTGCCGCCGCCATCGGCGCGGGTTGCACGGGCGTGGTCTCACCGTCGGCGATGGGCAAGGCGGGGGCGTCGGGGGGCGGCTCGATATCGGGCGGCGGCGGCGGCAGCGGCTCGACGACGGGCAGCGGCAACGCGGGTGGCACGGGCGGGCCCGAAGCGGCCTACCTCCCCGCGCGCGTTCGCCGCATCACCAACGCCGAGTACGACACCTCCGTCAAAGCGCTGCTCGGAACGGCGACGACCCCTAGCGTGCAGTTCTCGTTTCCGCCCGACGCCCGCCAGGGGCCGACGTCGTCGCCCGCGGGTCCGGCGTTCACGCTGAACGACGCGCAGCGTGTCGACCCCGTCCTGGCCGACAAGCTGGACACGGCGGCGCTGGCCCTGGTGGCGGAGGCGCGGGCGAACGGCAAGCTCGCCGCGCTGGCGCCGTGCGCGAGCCCGACGGGCAGCGCGGGCGAGGCGTGCGCGAAGACGTTCGTGCAGTCGTTCGGTGCGAAGGTGTACCGGCGGCCCCTGGTCGCCGACGAGATCAACGGCCTGGTCGTTGGCCCGACCTCCGCGTACCACGTCGGCGCGGACGGCTACACATACGACGACGGAATCGGCGTGCTGACGCGCGTGCTCCTCCAGTCGGCGGGCTTCCTCTACATCACCGAGATCGGCGAGGTGGGCGCCGGCGCGACTTTCACGCTCGCGCCGACCGAGATTGCGGCGTCGATGTCGTACCTGCTGACCGCCGGACCGCCCGACGACACACTGACAACGAACGCATCCGCGGGCATGCTGGCGACCCCGGCCGGTCGCGAGCAAGAAGCGCGGCGGCTGATCGCCACGGCCGCCGGCCGCGCGCGCATGGTGCGCGTCGTCCGCGAGTGGCTGGGCATCGACGACGTCGCGAACAAGGAGAAGGCGGCGACCGTGTATCCGGGCTTCGCCGCCGCCAGCGCGTCGATGGAGGCCGAGAGCACCAACTTCATCAACGAGGTGGTGACGAATTCGTCGGGCACGCTCAGTGAGCTGCTCAGCGCCGACTGGACGATCATCGACCCGACGCTGGCCTCCGTCTACGGCGTGACCTCGGCCGGGGCGGGGCAACGTACGTCGCTGGCAGGCGCGGGCCGCCGCGGCATCCTGAACCAGGCGGCGTTCCTGTCGGTGTTCGCGACCAACAACGGCAGCCACCCGGTGTTCCGCGGCGTGTCCTTGATGCGGCGGGTGGCGTGCTTGAACGTGCCGGACCCCGGCGTGGTCGGCATCGTCGTCAGCTTCCCGGCGACCGATGCGACGAAGACCACCCGCGGCCGCTTCGAGCAGCACGCGCGCGATACCGGCTGCGCCAGCTGCCACGCGTCCATCGACCCGTTCGGCTTCGCGTTCGAGGGCTACGACGGCATGGGTCAGGCGCGGACCACCGAGAACAACATGTCGATCGACACGCGCGTCACCATCGATGTCGGGGCCGACTTCGATGGCATGTACGCCGACAGCAACGCGCTGGTGGCGGCGCTCGCGGCCAGCCCGAGCGTGCGCACGTGCCTGGCGCGGCAGCTGTTCCGCAGCTCGGCGGGACGCAGCGACACTACCGTCGCCGCCAGCGAGGCCGCGTTCGTCGAGCTGTGGCAGCAGCTGCCGGCCGACCAGCAGGGGAAGCTCGTCGACGTCGTGGTCGCCTTCGTGCGCAGCCCCCTGTTCGTCCAGCGGAGGACGCCATGACGACGCGAAAACGAAGCAGGTCGCGCCGATCGTTCCTGCGCGCCGTGGGCGTGGGCGCGACGGCGCTCCCCTTCTATCGCCTGCTCGAGGACTCGTTCGCGCGCGCGGCCGGCGAGCCCATGCCCCTCAAGCTGATGGCGATCTCGCATCCGCACGGCGTCGCGAACGAGTACTGGGGGATGCGGTCGCCGACGTCGCCGGACATCATGGTCGACGGGCTGTCGATGAAGGGGACCGACACCGAGACCAGCTTCAACATCACGTACCCGAACTGCTCGCTGCAGCCGTTCGACGATGCCGCCACCTACGGCAAGAGCTTCAAGGACCGCCTGCTCCTGGTCGAGGGCCTCGACCTGGCGGCTGATGGACACGACGCGACGGCGACCATCCTCACCGGCAGCCGGCTCAATGGCGGCAAGCCGGCCAACTCGTCGCTCGATCAGTTTCTGGCGGTGGAGAAGGGGCTGGGCGCGGCGACCAAGAAGAGCAACATCGTCCTGTCGGTCGGCAGCACCGAGCTGACGGCGGCGAACGCGCTGTCGTTCAGCGCCGGCGGCGTCGGCGTCGGCAAGATCATCTCGCCCTTCGAGGCCTTCGACTACCTGTTCGGCAGCTTCGTTCCCGTGGACGACGCCGCCGGGCAGGCGGCGCTGAAACGCAAGAACGCGCTCGGCAAGAGCGTGATCGACTACGTCCGTGCCGACGTCGGCCGCCTGCGGACGCGGCTCGCGCCCGTCGAGCAGCAGAAGATGGATCAGCACCTGAGCGCCATCCGCGATCTCGAGAAGACGTTCACGTCGATGCCAGCCGGCGCGACGTGCGTCGTCCCGACCAGGCCGGCGGCCGGCAGCTTCCCGACGGACGTCAACAAGCTGAAGCGCTACAACGGCGGCGAGCCGACCTTCGACGCGGTCACGACGTTCTTCATCGATCTGATGGCGCAGGCGCTCGCCTGTGACGTCACGCGCTTCGGCACGCTGGTCATGAATGACCTGCCCTCGGCCCTCAACGGGGCGACCGACTCGCTCGGCCTCGGGCTGCCGGCCGACCTGCACAACGAGGTCGCTCACAAGTACATCAGCCGTGGCTATGACTGGCAGAACAAGCTGACCAGCCCCGGGACGCCGTCGACCTGGCTGCCGCTCGCCAAGTACAACAAGTACGTCTACGGCAAGGTCGCGCGCCTGATGCAGAAGCTCGACGCGCTGGGCGCGCTCGACGGCGTGTTGATCTACGTGACCAGCGAGCTCGGCAACCCCAACCTGCACGTCTCGGACGCCGTCCCGACGGTGCTGGCAGGGGGCGCGAGCGTGCCGTTCCGTTTCGGCCGGCGCCTGAAGCTGGCGGCGGACTGCGCGCGGCCAAACGATTCGTGCATGGCGCGCGATCCGAAGTACGCGAACGGCGCCAACAACCACCTGCTGGTGTCGATCGCACAGGCGTTCGGCGTCAACGTGAACACCTTCGGCAACGGCGTCGACAGCACCTTCACCACCGGCCCGCTGTCCGGCTTGACCTAGCTCAGCGGGGCGCAAGTTTTGCCTCGCAAGCCCGTCGGAAGCAGTACGCCTGTTCAGCGCCACGGGCGTCTGATTCCGATGGGTTGGACGATCGACGCGGGTTTCTTTGACCGCGGGCACATTTACCTACATCAGCGTACGGAAATCTGTTAGAAGCACCACCGTGGGAAACAACTTCTTCGAGAGTCCTGCGCTAGCGAAGCGCGCCATGAAAGACAACCTCTTCACCGAGGTCTACCTCTCGGCGGCGGTGACGACGCCGATCCAGCTCAAGGGCTGGGTGAGCCAGGCGAACCCCTACCAGGTCCACGGTCAGCGCTGGCATCTGTACCTGTCGCGCGTCGAGATCTTGCGACGGCTGGCCGCTCGCAACCGGAAGAACGCCTCTCCCTCCGTCTGAGGTTCTGAGCCGGCGGCGCGCCCAGGCATCGGCGCGCCCCGGATTGCCACAGCTCTGGAGGAGCCCCAGGTTCAGTCCCGGGGTTGGGATTGCACAATCGGGGTGGATGGCGTGGGGGGCGGATCCTGCTGGCGATGTTCGCGGCGGCCGCCGGGTGTGGTGACGACGAACCGGTCAAGCGGGGGCGTCCCGCGGACACGGAGGTGCCGGTCTGGAGCGCTCTGACCGCCACCGGGTTGATCCCGCGCGGCTCGGTGTGGCGCTATCTGGATAACGGCAGCGATCAAGGGACAGCCTGGCGCGCGCCGGGGTTCAACGACTCCGGCTGGAAGATCGGGGCGGCGCAGCTCGGCTACGGCGACGGCGACGAGGCGACGGTGGTCGGCTACGGTCCGTCCGCGAACACCAAGTACACGACGACCTACTTTCGTCGCGCGTTCACGGTCACGGACGCCAGCCACTACACGATGCTGACGTTGCGCCTGCTGCGGGACGACGGCGCGGTCGTCTACCTCAACGGCATCGAGGTGTTTCGCAGCAACATGCCGGCGGGCGCCATCAGCGCCGCCACGCTGGCGCCGGACGCGACGCCCGATGAGACGCGCCTGTTCGAGGTCGCCATCGACACGCGGCAGAACCCGGCGCTGCTGGTGAACGGCACCAACGTGATGGCGATCGAAGTGCACCAATCGTGGCCCACGAGCTCCGACCTCAGCTTCGACGCCGAGCTGTCGGGAGTCCCCGTGTCCGAGCCCTCCGGACCGACGACGCTGGTCGCGCGCGGCGCGGTCTGGCGTTACCAGGACAACGGCAGCAATCAGGGGACGGCCTGGCGGGCTCCCGGCTTCGGCGACGCCGGCTGGAAGATGGGGCCGGCGCAGCTCGGCTACGGCGACGGCGACGAGGCGACCATCATCGGCTACGGTCCGTCCGCCGCCGACAAGTTCGTCACCAGCTATTTCCGCCACACGTTCATGGTCGCGGACGCGAGCCGCTTCTCGCGACTGACGCTGCGCCTGTTGCGTGACGACGGCGCGGTCGTCTACCTGAACGGCATCGAGGTGTTTCGCAGCAACATGCCGGCGGGCGCCATCGACTACCGGTCGCTCGCGCCGGAGGCCAGCCCCGACGAGAGCCGCTTCTTCGAAGTCACGATCGACCGCAGCCAGAATCCGGCCCTGCTCGTCAGCGGCGCAAACGTCCTGGCGGTCGAGGTCCACCAGTCGTGGTACACGAGCTCCGACCTCAGCTTCGACGCCGAGCTGTCGGGCGATGCGGCGGCGCTGCCCGCGACGACGGGCCGCATCGATCGGCATCTCGTCCACTACAGCACCTGGAACGCCGCCGCGATCGCCGTCGCCAAACGGCACCAGCTGGTCATGGCGCATCCGACATCGGGGAGGCTCACGCGTGCCATCGTCGCCGACATCCAGCGCGGCACCGACGGCGTCGCCGGCACGGCCGACGACGTCAAGGTCATCTGCTACGTGTCGATCGGCGAGGATCTCCGGAGCACCCGAGTGACCGACGCCCAGGCGCGGAGCGATCCGCGCTTCATCGGCGACGGGACCGGCCCGCGCATCGACCCGCGCGGCCCCAACGCCGATGGCAGATCGCTGGCCGGCATCGACCCGCGCGGCATCCCGTCGACGGGTGGCGTCGGCTTCGCGTCGTTCTACCTGGACGACAACTCGGTCGATCGCAACGGCGTCGGCGACGGAATTCCGGACCGCAACGCGACGTTCGGCGCGTACTTCGTCAATGCCGGCGACCCGAAGTGGTTCGACGTCATCGACCTCATGACGATGGACGGCGCCGACGGCATCGCGGGGCTGCGCGAAGTGATGACCACCAGTCACGGGCGCGGCCTCGGCTGTGACGGCGTGTTCCTCGACACCTTCGACACGGCGGCGCCGAACCACTACACGAACCCATCGAGCTTCAACCAGAGCGAGTTCGAATGGACCGCGCCCGGCTTCGCCGACTTCGTTCGCCGGCTGCGGGCCGCGTATCCGGGGAAGCTGATGCTGCAGAACCGCGGTCTGTTCTTCCTGGACCCGCGCCACCCGCAGTACGCGTTCAACACGCGCGCCGTGATCGACTTCGTGCTGTTCGAGAGCTACCGGCTCAACTCCAACACGTTCGAGCTGTGGAACAGCTACTTCTATCCCGACAACCGGTTCAACATCGCGCCCAAGCTGCTCGCCGAAGCGCAGCGCGGCGCCGGCTTTCAGGTCCTGTCGCTCGGCTACGCCGAGGGGCCGAGCAACCAGATGTCTCACGACACGCTGTTCGGGACTTCGACGGTCGGCTTCAGCGACCTGATCGAAGACATCCGCGTGACCCAGGATCTGGTCGGGTTCCGTCACTACCTGACGGACGGGCCGATCTCGCTGGTCAATTCGTTCGTGCTCGATCACAGCAGCCTCGCCGACACCGAGCCGCCCGTGTGGACCAGCAGCTACAACAACAACGCGCCCGGCTACCCCACGGCGCCCGGCGAGCCGACGCCGCGCGTGGGCGTGCGCCAGGTGATCGCGGGCTCGCGGCAGCTCACGTTGCGCTGGGACGTCGCCCGCGACAAGCACCCGGTGGGCTACGCCGCCTACTACCGAACGACGCCGTTCGACTTCGCCGGCGACCCGCTGCTGCGCAACGCGACCCGCGTCGAGCTGTCGCCGACGGCGCCGGTCGATTATGCGGGCTTCGGCGGACCGTCCATCGTCGCCAACGAGGCGACGCTGGGTGGGCTGGCCGCCAACCAGATCCACTACGTGGTCATCCGGGCGTTCGATCGATCGACGGCCCGCAACGAGGAGCAGAACCAGGTCGTGCTGACCGGCGTGCCCGCGCCCTAGCGTATCAGGCGGGCGCGTACCCGCCTGAGCACGCTCGCGAGGAACGAGCGGCCGTCACCGTCGATCGCCGCGATGATCCCCGCGTAGATGAGCACCCCCAGCGCGGCGCGCACGGCGACGGTCAACCAGCCGCGATGCGGGAGGATGAACGACAGCGTCCAGTACATGACGGCCGCCGCCGCGATCGCGCGAAGGATCGGCTTCCACTTGATCCTCACGGGCAACCAGCGCCGGGCCCCGAGCCCGAACGTCAGCAAGATCCCGGTGTAGCCGATGGTGGTGGCCACGGCCGCGCCCATGATCCCCCACATCGGAACCAGGATCAGGTTCGCGACGACGTTGACCGTCGCGGAAAAGGTCACCGCGTACATCATGGTCGTGCTGCGGCGGTGGATCACGAGGCCCGCCCCGACGATCGAGGACGCTCCGTCGATCACCATGCCGGCCATGACCCAGCCCAGCACCACGCCCGCCGCGGCGTACTTCTCGGACGCCAGCGCGACGAGCAGGTCCGGCCCGACCGCGGCCACCCCCGCGACGATGGGGGCCGCGACCAGCACGTAGTTGACCAGCGACTGGCTGGCGAAGTCCGCCGTCTTCTCGGCGCCCTCTTGGTGGAACAGCTTCATGTAGATCGGCATCAGCGCCTGCCCCACGGAGCTGACGAAGATCGTCTGCACGTACTGGCACAGGTTATAGGCCGCCGAATACAGACCAACCTGCGTCTCGCCTTCGACGCCCGTGAAGGTGCCCTTGATGACGTAGCGGTCGCCGACGATCAGGATCACGCCGGCCAGCTCGTACCCGAACGTCATCGGCAGTCCGTAGGTGAGGAGCTCGCGGTACAGCGGCCACGAAAACTGCGCCGGCGTGGGGCGTCGGTCGGGGTAAACGCGAAGGACGATCCACGCGAGGAAGAAGACCGCAGCCCCCTCGGCGACGACGCTGGCCGTGTAGAAGGTCCGCAGCGACTTCGAGATCAGCAGCAGGCCGCCGAACATGCACCCCAGGCTGAGGTACTTCTTGAGCACCGTGTACTTCATCAAGGTGACCGTGCGCTGATCTGCGCGCAGCACGTTGACCATGGAGCTGTCGAGCACCTGGATCAGCACCAAGCCGGAGACGAAGATGAGCAGCACACGCACCTCCTCGCGGAGGATCCAGCGCGTCGGCACGACCTGGGAGCCGACCAGCATCACCACCATCACCAGCAACCCCGTGGCGGCCATGCCCAGGATCCCCGTCGAATAGAGCTGCGCTGGCGTGTAGCGGCTCTTGCCGGTGACGACCTCGGCGAACGAGCGGACCACGGCGTGCTGCAGGCCGGTCTTGCCCAGCGCGACCCCGACCGTCACGGTGGCGCTGATGATGCTCATGATCCCGTAGTCCTGGACGGAGAAGATCCGGGTCAGCACCGGGAACGACACCAGCCCGCCGATCAACGTGAAGACGCTGGCGATCGAGTAGTGCGACGACTGCGCCAGGAGCTGCTGCCCGGCCGACGGCTGCGGTTGTTGCTTGGACAAGTGGCCGGCAGTGTAACAACCTCGCGCGCAAGCCCCCAGACTTGAGCTGGCGACGGAGGACCATCACGGGCGCTGGGGGATGCGCGACTGCTATGTCAGGTCCGTGGCGGCGACTGGGGGGCACCGGCGCCGCGCCATCGCCCCGGGCGGCCCGGGGGCAGCAAACTCCGGTACAGCTTGCCTCGCGACCTTGCCTCGCGACCTTGCCTCGCGACCTTTCTTGGGAATTCGAAATCGAACACCGTCGAGCCGGGGTAAACTCGTAGCCCGCAACACATGGAAGATCGCAAGGTCAGTGTCGTCATACCGACTTACAACAGGGCTTACTGCCTGCCGGCCACGATCGGCAGCCTGCAAGCGCAGACGTACCCGCACTGGGAGGCGCTGGTCATCGATGACGGGTCGAGTGACGGCACCGCCGAGCTGATGCAGGCGATGTCGGCGGCCGATCCCCGCGTCCGATATCTTCCCCAGAAGAATGCCGGCGTATCCGCCGCCCGCAACGCCGGGCTGCGAGTCGCCGACGGTCACTGGACGGCGTTCCTCGACTCCGACGACGCGTGGGAGCCGTGGAAGCTGGCGGCGCAGATCGCCTGTTTCGATCGGCTGCCGAACGTCGGCATGGTGTGGACGGAGATGAACGCCTACGACCTTGACGGCAAGCTCGTGTCCCCTCGCCACCTGCGCAAGATGTACTCGGCCTACGACCGCGTCAGCCCAGACAAGATGTTCCAGGGCCAGCAGAAGCTGAGCGACTTCGCGCCCGACCTGACGCGCGGCAACGAGGCGATGTCGAACGGCGTCGTCCACTGGGGCGAGCTGTACACGTCGATGATCTTCGGCAACCTGGTGCACACGTCGACGGTGATGGTGGCGAAGGAACGACTGCGCAAGGTTGGCTTCTTCGAGGAGACCTACCGCACCGGCGAGGACCACGACTTCCACATGCGCACCTGTCTCGAAGGGCCGGTCGCGCTGCTCGACGTGCCTTTGATTCGCTACCGCGTCGCGGGCGGCGCCGATCAGCTGACGTCGCCCAAGCACCGGCTGGAGATGGCGCTGAACGGGCTGCGCACGCGCGAGACCGCGATCGCGCGCAACCGCGCGCGCATCACGCTCACCGACGCGGAGCTGGCGAACATCATGGCGCGCGCGAACCGCTGGGTCGCCAACGAGCTGTTCGAGCAGGGCGAATATGAACGCGCGCGCGCGCATTTTCGTCGGGCGGGCTTCGTGCGCGCCACTTCGGCGACGCTGCTCAAGGCTTCGATCTCCCACTTGCCATTGCCCCTCGCGGGATCAATCGTCGCGCTGCTCCGCAAGACCAAGAGCCTGCTCCCCAAGACGACTCGAGCCGCGTGATGACCGACAAACCTGCAAGCAGCTACGACGCCGTCGTCGTCGGCACCGGTATAGGCGGCGCGACCTTCGCGTGGGCGCTGGCCAAGCGCGGCCTCAACGTCGCGATCGTCGAGCGCGGCGATTTCTTCAAGCCGGTCGTCAAGGACCTGGCGCCGATGCACGTCAACCTGTTCAACAAGCTGTCGGTGATCGGCGGCCAGACCAAGGCGTTCGGCGCGGCGATGTACCGCCTGCGCGAGGTGGACTTCAAGGCCGTCGACATGGAGGCGGGCGTTTCGCCGGCGTGGCCGATCTCGTACGCCGACCTCGAGCCGCACTACTGCGAAGCGGAGAAGTTGTTCAAGGTCCACGGGTCATCGATCAATGACGCCACCGAGCCGCCGCGCTCGGAGCCGTGGCCACACGATCCGATCCCGCACCAGGGCCCGGTCGTCGAGCTGGTGCAGCGGGTCACCGAAAAGGCCGGCGTGCCGGTCTCGTACATCCCGCGCGCGATCGACTACGACCCGCAGCACGGCGGCAAGTGCGTGCTGTGCCAGCGCTGCGACGCCTACTACTGTCCGCGCGACGCGAAGATGGACGCCGAGGTCGCGGTGTTGCGCCCCGCGGTCGAGACCGGCCGCGTGACGGTGCTGACCAAGACCGAGTGCGTCCGCGTCCTGACGACGCCCGACGGCAAGAAGGTGACCGGCATTGTGCTGAAGAAGGACGGCCAGGAGTTCCCGGTGCTGACCGGCATGGTGGGTCTGGGCGGCGGCCTGCGCGAGACGCCGATGATCCTGTGGCGCTCGCGAACCGGCCAGCACCCCCTGGGTCTGGCCAACAAGTCGGGCGCGCTCGGCCGCCACTGGGCGTCGCACACGCAAGGCTGGGTGCTGCCCATCAAGCTCGGCGTGCAGAACAAGGGGTTCCACCAGAAGACGTTCGCGATCAACTCCTTCTACGAGCAGGGCGTGATCCAGGCCGCCGGCAACATCGAGCCGATCGGGCTGTCGCGGCGCTTCCGCTACTTCGCCGCCTTCGCGCTGCGACACAGCTTCCAGGTGTTCGTCATGAGCGAGGCGCTGCCGTCGAAAGACACGGGCTACGTGCTGACCGACGACGGCGCCAAGCTGCTGTCGCCGCCCAAGAAGAACAAGAAGACGTTCGCCAAGCTTCGCAGCCAGGCGGCGAAGGTGTTTCGGCGCGCCGGCTACTGGACGATCGTGCCGCCGCTGGAGACGAACTTCCACAACGTGGGCACGGCCCGCATGGGCGCCGATCCGGCCGACTCGGTGGTGAACGGCCACTGCAAGGCGCACGACGTCGACGGGCTGTTCGTCGTCGATTCCAGCGTGCTGCCGACGTCGGGAGCGCTGAACAGCGGCCTCACGATAGCGGCCGTGGCGCTTCGAGCGGCAGCGTCGGCGCGATCGGCCTGACGCCGCCCTCGGGTGGGGACCGGTTCCAGCCGGCGCTACTTCGCGAGGCCGCACGTGGCATCGACGGCTCGATGACTCAGCGCCGCTGCTACGATGGCGGGCCCATGAGATCCGACATGACGCGAGCGCTGTGGTGCCGCCTGGCCTCTGTCATGGTGGCGGCCTTCACCGCCGGCTGCGTGACCCCGGCTGGGACTGGCGCGCCTGCCGCCGCGTCGGTTCAACCGCGGGAGGGTCGGCCGAGCAGTCATGCCCCCTGGCCCAGCTCCGTCGCGAGCACCCCGACGCGACCAACGAACTGCGCTTTGCCGGCTCGCGTGGACGGTGGCTACGATCTGAGCCAGCTGCCGTTGTTTTCGAAGACGCTGTTTTACGCGCGTGAGAATAGCCCGCTGGACATTGGGCCTCGAGCGCGCGAGCTGGTGGTCGGGGCGCTTCACGGGGTCGCGCGGCAGGAGACGGACATCGTAGTCGAGGCCGACTCCGCCAAGCCGCCCCGCTGGGTGACCGTGACCGTAAGCGACCAGCGCTGCACCCTCAACCTCGATTGGGTGGACGCGCCGTGGTCCCTGCGCAGCACGCTGCGGGAAGCCCTCCGCTTCGTGCAGGGGCATCTCGGGCCGGCGGCGCCAGGCGTCGAACCGGCGGAGAGGCTGTTCAGGGTCGAAATTGCGGCCACCAACGGAATGCTGTCGGCGTTCGACGGGCGGTCGGCCCTGCTCGACGTCGAAACGTACCAGAAGGTACGCGCGCCTCTCGCGAAGGGACAGATGCCCACCAGGGCTGACGGAGACGTGGCCCATTCGCAGGAAGCTACGAAGGCGGGCAGCGCCAGCGCGGAGACCCTATCGGTCGCGTCCCGGCGAGTGGCGCCGGGATCGGTGGTCGCATACGCGCGGCTCGAAAGCTTCGGACCGGGCGTCTCGGCCGAGGTCGAGCGCTGGTTGGCGAAGTCCGACGCCGAGCATGTGAAGGGGCTGATCTTGGACCTGCGCGACAACACGGGTGGGCTCCTCGACGAGGCCGTCAAGGTGGCGGACGCCTTCATCAAGGAGGGGTCGCTCGGAGCGGCGGTCAACAAGGAGCGAGGGGGGCAGCAGCGCAAAGAGTTCGTGGCGCGCAACGACGGTCACGAGCCCGGCGGGGCCTTGGTGGTGCTGGTCAACCATCGGACCGCGGCCGCATCCGAGCTGGTCGCTGCAGCCATCAAGAATCTCGGACGGGGCGTCGTCATGGGCGAGCCCACGGCGGGCGCCGCTACGATCCGCTTCCTGTTCGACATCTCGAAAGAACCTCTGCGGGCGTCCGCCTCGCGCAACGCGGCCTCGGACCGGGATATCATCCAAGACGTCATCGACGGAAAGGCGCCGACGCCGTCGTCGCCCCCGCGGGTCCAGCCCCAGCGCGATCCCGAACTGCTGGGCCTCCTGCTGGCGACCGGGCGGTTGCTGGCCTCTGGCGGCGCCGAAATCGAAGGGGTCGGCGTGGTAGCAGACGTTCAGCCAACCTGCCCGGCCAGCGCGCGCATCCGCCCCGACGAAGATTGCCTGCTCCTCCTCGCGCAAGACGTGATTGCTCGAGCAAAGGATCCGCAGCGATCGACGCTGCTGTCGACCGCGAAGGAGCTCGCGTCGCCAGCGGCCCGGCCACGCTCCACGCCGCCCTGAACAACCATCAACTGCGCTCGGGGTTCCTGAGCCGGGGGAACATCAGCTTTTTGTGAATTGTTTGGAGATCCCGCGCGACACTAAGCAGACGGAAGGATGGAACTTCACCGACACGACACTCGCGACAGGCCGGCTGTTCTGAGGCTCGGGGCCGTGTTCGCCGTGGGGCTCGCGCTCGGGGCCTGCGGTGGCGGTGGTACCCTCACTGGCGCGGGTGGCAACATGGCGGCGGGACGGGGAGGGCGCGGCGGTACGCCGCCGATTTCGACGGGCAGCGGTGGCGGTACCGGCGTCACCGGCGCCGCCGGGACCGGCGGATGGATTGACCCCACGGAGGAGGCCTGCCTCAAGGACTACGTTGCGCAGCCCGTGCTTCCCACTCTGTTGATCGTGCTGGATGCAGCGGCGTCCATGAACGACGACATGAGCCATGCGACGTGCGCCGGCGGCTGCGGCCTGGATTCCAAGTGGGCGCTGGCCGCCGACGCGATCAACACGGCCATCGCCGATCCGGACGAGCGCGCGTCCTGGGGAATCGAGCTCTTCGGACTGAACAAGACCAATGTGTGCAGCGCGTTCGACGCATCGATCGGCACGGGTACGTCGTTCGGATCGACCGAGGCGATCGCGAGCGCGCTGACGAGAAACACCAGCCCGAACGGCGGCGTGCTCGGTGGGACGGGCAGGCCGACGCGCGGTGCGATCTACGGGGCGATAAGCCTCCTCGATACGGTGACGTCGAGCGGCGAGAAGGCCATCGTGCTGGTGACCGACGGCGTGCCGGGCTGCGCGCTCGACGCGTCCATCACCAATGACACCGGAGCCGCGGTCGACGCGATCACCGCCGCGTGGGTTGCGGGCTATGCAACGTTCGTCGTCGGCCTCGCCACCGCGGGCGGGCCGGCGAACGACAGCATGATGATGATGGCCGCCGCGGGAGATCGCTCCGGCGTCGGACTCCGTGGCATCTACCAATCTGTTTCGAACACCACGCAGCTGCGGTCGGCGCTGCTCTCTGCCGTCTCTGTGATCGGCGGCTGTACGTTCGCCGCTCCGCCCCCGCCGACCGACCACATCAGCCGCGAGCGCATCGGGGTCAGGTTGAATGGCGTGGAGATCCTGCGCGACCGCACCCGCACCAGTGGGTGGGACTTCACCGACGCCTCGGCCACGAGCATCCGGCTGTTCGGCGACGTCTGTTCGGCGGCAGACGTGGCCGGGCAAGGGGCGGTGACGATCCACTTTTACTGCCCCCTGCCCTGATCACCGGGTGGAAGCCGATGTCCTAAGCTTGCTCGGATCATCGGGCTGCTGCATGAGACTGAATGAGGACAGAAAGGGTGGGATGTTCATGAGCGGATCAGGATTGACCGTCGTTGCCTTCGCTTTGGTAGCCATGCTGCCGATGGGGTGCGAGGAGAGCACCCCTTCGGATCAGGTGCCGCAGGTGATCGGAACGCTCACGCTGCCCGCGAGCGTCCCCGGCAAACCGTACTTCGTCAGGGTCGTGACCATGCCGGGTCCGGCGTTCGTCGCCCAGGCGTCGGGGACGACCTCGGACACGACGACGATCTCGTACACGATGGGCAATGGCGTCAGCATCCCCGCTGGGACCTACTACGTGCTCGGATTCGTGGACGTGGACGAATCGGGCGGCGACGCGTCGACGTCCGGCGACTTTCGTGGCTGGTACGGGCACAACGGCGACGGTAATCCGCCCGCAAGTCCCAACGTGACCATCTCATCCAACGTCACTACACGGTTCGACATCGACCTGGTGATCGCACCCTAGCCCGGCTACCCCACGCCTCGCGACGCAGACGACGGGTCGGGCGCAGCCTCACTGCGCCTCGGGCGTGACTAGCAGCCCTCGAGACCGGCGCAGGTGGGCGTGTTCGTTAAGTCGGTCAAGGTCGCGCACGCGGGGAGCAGGTTGATGCACGCCTCGGCTTCGGCGACCGTCGCCTGACAATTGGGATCATCCGCGTCGACGGCATCCTCGATGCAGGCGGCCCGGTCGGGATAGGTCAGGAATGGAAAGGTCGCCGCCGGTTGTGACAGGTCGCAGGTGCCAGGGTTTCCGTAGCTGCCCGCCTTCGACACCATCCAATCGCAGAGCTGACCCTTCTCGGCGTCGCTGAGCGAGACGAGCGACTTCGACCCAACCAGCCCGGAGGCGCCGGTCCCGACGGCTTCGTCGCTGCAGGCGGGCGTCATCATCAGCAGCATCGGCAACGACACCGCGACCCAAGCAACGCCACGCACGCTCACAGAATCAGCTTACCCAGAAATGGCGCGGATCCTCAAGCGGCCCCCCTCGCGCCGGGGAATCGGCAACAATGTCCTTTCCGGGGGCGACGGGCAGACCAGCTCTTCGGAGAGGCCGGGAACGACCAGTTGTCGGGAAACACCGGCGATGACACGCTCACCGGAGGTGACGGTCAGGACATCTGCAACGAGGGCGGTCTCCATGACACCCTCCAGACCTGCGAGGTCGTCCAGCAGAACGTGCCGTCGTCCAAAGCGCGCCGCGCGACTGTTGCTCCGCGCGGCTGTCGTGGTGTCAGCGGTCGCTTCGTGCTCGGACGGACCGGGCTGGCCGGATGACGTCCTCCTGACGACCATGGAGCCCCTGACTCAAGCGGCACCGGGGATGCTGGACTACTGCGACGCGTGCCCCAGCGGCGCCGCTACCCCTGTATGCAGGTCCCCTCAAACGACGACAGAGGTCCTTACGCCCGGCACCTTCGTCGTGCCACTTGGTCCCGTGCCGGGCGCACGCTTCCACACCGTCGGTGTTCAGTACGACCTGCCGCGTCCTGCCATGTGACCCGACGGGCCGCACCTCGAGATCCCTCGGCTCAATCCCACCCCTAAGGCTCAACGGCCTGTTTTCGAACCCCGAGCCGCCATACGCGGAATGGTCCTAACTATCCGCAGCTGGCGGACGCTGCACATTGGCCGGGCAAGAAGCGGCAATGGCCGCGAGGTCGAGCATCAGGGTGGGGGTGACTCATGTCGCGGATGTGGACGGGGACGCGCGTAACGAGCGCCGCGTTCGTTATCGGGACCGTGCTTCTGGGGGCAGGTTGCGGCGATGACGAGCCGCGGATGGCGCCGGGGCGCGTTGTCCTCGCGCCGGTGGCGCCGCCGCTGGCAGAACCGCCATCACCGCAAGGTCGGCCCGACGTCGAGGTCCGTCACTCGCCCCTGGTCGAAGTCGTGCCGACCGGCGGACGCGTGGTCGACGCGCGCGTGTTGGTGATCTCCGCCGACGGCACCGAACCGGCTCTGGCCGCCATCCAGCAGACGCTCCGTTATATCGGGACGCCACATGACGTCTTGATCGCGACCCAGGCCCCGGCACTGACCGCGTCGCAGCTCGCGACCGGCACGCACGGGCTCTACAACGCGGTCATCCTCACGACCGGAAACCTCGTATTCAACAACGGTGGTCAGTACGTGAGCGCCTTCGCCGACGCCGAGTGGCAAGTTCTCGCGACGTACGAGGCGACGTTCAAGGTGCGGCGCGCCGTGCTGTACACGTCCCCTGACGCGAGCTACGGATTTTCGGCGAGGGATTCCTTCAGCACGTCGACCATGCCGCTGCCGACCCAGTGCACGGCGCGCGCGCGTGTGATCTTCCCCTACGTCAACTGCGACGCGGGCGTCACGATAAGCGGAGCCTGGGTGTACCCGGCGACACCGTCGGATGCCGCCACGATCCCCCTGCTCACCGACAGCAGCGGCCGGGTGCTCGCCGCCACGCGCGCCTACGCCGACGGCCGCGAGGCGCTGGTGTTGAACTACGCGCAGGCAACGTTCCTCTTGCACTCGCTGCAGCTGCTGCACGGCGTGGTCAGCTGGGCGTCGCGGGGCGTCTTTCTCGGCGAGAGGCACGCGTACGTCGGCGTTCAGGTCGACGACTTTTTTCTCGCCGACGCGATCTACACCGGGGGCACGTACCGCATGACCCCGTCCGATCTTCAAGCTGCCTTCGACTGGCAGAACGCCAAGCGCCAGCAGGCCATCACGGCCGGCATGCGTTACAACTTCGCCTTCAACGGGGTGGGCACCGTCAACTTCGCGCCGGACGCGCTCGCGGCGCGCGCGCAGCAGCTCGGGTCGGCGTTCGCGTACATCAGTCACACCTACAATCACCTGAACATGAATTCCACCACCTATGCGCAGACGCTGGACATCCTCACCCGCAACACGCCCGTCGCCGCTCAGTTCGGGTTGATGCCGTTTTCGATCGCGAATCTCGTCACGCCTGAAATCAGCGGGCTCAACAACCCGGAGGCGATGCGAGCCGCCTTCGACTTCGGCGTGCGCTACCTGGTGACGGACACGTCACAGCCGGGCGGCGACAATCCGTCGCCCAACGCCGGCATCTTGAACTCGCACCAGCCTCAGATCCTGATGATCCCGCGGCGGGCGACGAACCTCTACTACAACGTCTCGACGCAAGCGGAGTGGACGACCGAATACAACGACGTTTACCGGTCGTTCTTCGGCCGCGATCTCAGCTACGACGAGATCGCGGAGCGTGAGAGCGACAGGCTCGTGCTATTCCTGCTGAAGGGTGAAAACGACCCGTGGATGTTTCACCAGCCCAACCTGCGCGACCTCGGCGGCGGACGGAGCTTGCTCAGCGATCTCCTCGATCGCGCCTTCACCAAGTACCAGCGCTATGTCAACGTCCCGCTGCTCGGGCCGACGATGAACGAGCTCGGCGTGCGCGTCGCCGATCGCATGCGCTACAACGCGTCGGCGGCATCGGCCACCGTCGATCCCGACGCCGGCAACATCACCGTGCGCGTCGCGAACGCGGCGACGGTGCCCGTCACGGGCGGGTGCGGCTCGACCAACGAGCTCTACGCCGGTGAGCGGATCTCGTACGTCAGCTTGCCGGCGGGCGGCTCGACGACGGTTCCGCTGGCGACCAGCGCCTGTCCCGGCACGGGCGGCGGCACCACCATCTCGCTCCCCTGCGCCGCGCTGACCGTGGCGACGGGCTCGATCGGGCCGGGTCAGACCGCAGCAGCGCTCACCACCGCGGAGCTGACCGGGACGCAGGACATCTGGGCCAACTACGTCGAGGTCTTCCCGTCGTCGTCGATCATCTGTCGCTACGACCTGCCGGCGGGCGTCTCCGCCGCGACGTTGAGCGCGCTCGCCCTCAAGGTCAATTACCGGGGGCCGAACAGGTCGTTCCAGACCTGGACGTTCGAGGCGTTCGACGCAGGCGCCGGCGTGTGGGTCCCGCTGGGCGACAACACGTTCGCGCCGACGTGGGTGTGGACCGCCACGACGTTCAATCTGCCGTCACCGCTGTCACGGTTCGTCTCGGGGGGGAGCTTGCAGATCCGATACGGGACCACGACGAACGTGGACGCGTCGGACATCGACCAGCTGCTGATCTCCGCGACGACGACGGGCGGTGGACAGACGGGGGTACCCTTCTCGCTGCCGGCGTCGAGCCTGGCGGTCGCGACCGGGTCCATCGGTCCCGGCCAGACCGCCGCCGCGCTCGCCAGCGCCGAGCTGACCGGCACGCAGGACGTGTGGGCCAACTACGTCGAGGTCTTCCCCGCGTCGAGCATCGTCGTCAACTACGACCTGACCGGCGGCGTGACGCCGGGCGCGGTGACCGCGCTCGGCTTGACGGTCAATTACCGCGGGCAGCCGATCGTGCGACAGCTGTGGACGTTCGAGGTGTTCGACGCGGCCGCCGGCGCCTGGATACGCATCGGCGACAACGCGTTCGCGCCCAACTGGGTATGGACGCCGACGACCTTCCCGCTGCCTGCGCCGCTGTCGCGCTTCTTCTCCGCAGGCCGCCTGCAGATCCGATACGGGACGACGAGCACCTTCGATGCCTCCGACATCGACCAGCTGTTGATCACCGGGCTCCGATCTCCGTGACGACTCGTTGATCGTGGGCTTTTTCTCCCACCCCTTGCCAACCCTCCCGGCGTAACGGGCTGGACGCCGAAAAAGGGAAAGCCGCGAACCCGTTAGGATTCGCGGCTTTGCCTAGTGGGCGTTGTAGGGATTGAACCTACGACTTCGACCGTGTGAAGGTCGCACTCTTCCGCTGAGTTAAACGCCCGGAGGGATCTTTGCTAGCGCGCCCCGTGGGTGCTGTCAACCGCGACGCGCGTTTGCCCTCTATCCGCTAGGGGCAGACGTCGGCGACGACCGACAGAGTGTCGAAGAAGAAGCTGGTGTTGACGTCGGTGTCCATCTCGACGTGGATGACGAAAGTAGCGGTGGTGCCGGCGAACGGGGCGGCGTCGACGGTGTAGCTGAAGTCCATCCAGGCGTTCGACCTGTCTTGGTTCGACCACGGCTGCGGCCGCAGGTTCAGCCGGCCGGCACCGCTATCCAGCGCAACGTTGGCGGTGTCGTAGGCGCTCTCGCTGTCTTCGTCGGTCCTGATCAGTCGGTAGCCGGAGACGGTGAGCGTGACTGCGTCTGCGGGGACGGCGACGCTCTGGCTCAGAGTGACGGTGCGGTTGACGACGTTGAAGCCCAGCCACGCCAGGTTGGGCGGCGAATGCGCCTGCGGGGCCTGCGCGGGATCCAGCCCGGTCTGGTCGTAGATCAGCGGTCGCCCGGTCGGATTTGCCGTCCAGCCGGACGTGCCGTCGAAGTTGCCGTTGGTCAGAAGCTCGATCGCGCATGCGCCGCCACCCGCGCCGCCAATGGCACCGCCGCCGCCGCCGCCGCCACTGCCACCGCTGCCGCCACCGTTGCCGCTCATGCCGCCGCTGCCGGGGCCCGCGCCCGGCGTGCGGCACAGGAAGTCGCAGCTGCCGTCGCTGACACGATCGCCGTCGTCGCAGTCCTCGCCGGGATCGAGCTGGCCGTTGCCACACAACGGCGCGCCGGCGTGCAAGGTGATGGTGACCGCGACGCTGTCGCCGCCGCGCAGATCGACGGTGTCGGCGCCGTTGGCGATCACGGCGTCGCCATAGTCCAGGCCTTCGAGCGCGATGTCGAGCGCGCCAGTTCGACCGCGCGGCACGGTCAGAGAAAACGTGGTGGGAAACGTGATATCGGCGGTGGCCGCCGCCGGGAAGGTGCGCGTCGCGCCCGTGCCGGCGTTCGACGCCACGGCCCGCAGGCGAACGACGCCGGCCACGTCCTGTTCGGCGGCGACCGTCACGACCACGATCGAATCGGATTTCTCGCACGCGGCGACGGCTGCCGCCGCCGCCACGAAAACCACGCCCGCTCCCCCGCTGCGCGACATCGTCAGAAGATGCTCTGGTTGCCGAGCGCGGTGTCGGGCAGGTCGCGCTGGCGCGACAGGGCCCAGATGCTGACAGCGGTGACGGCGACGACGGCGCCGACTGTGGCCAGGAACCAGCTACGCCTGTAGAGCGGGCGCGCCTCGGGGGGCGGCGCCAGCCCGATCAAGCTCGGCTGCGTGGCGGGCTCCGGCTCCGGGTCCAGGCTGGGCGCCCGCCGCGGGTCGCCGGCCACCGCCGCCTCCATCTCGATGACCCGCCTGTCGACGATGACGCGCGTCTTGTCGGCGGCGGGCGCGGCCGACAGGAAACGGCGATAGAACACCAGCGCGTCGCGCGGCTCGCCGGCTCGCCGGTAACACTCGGCGATGTTGTAGAGGAACGCGGGATCCGGGCGCTGGACGTGCGCGGCCTTGAACTCCTCGAGCGCCTTCTTGTATTCGCCGACCTCGAAGGAGGTCTTGCCGCGCTCGAAGTGGACGCGCGCCTGGGCGGCGTCGCCGCGCGCGCTGCCGGACGCGGACGTGAACAGGAAGCAGCACGCAAGGCCCGTAAACAGCAGGTGGCGCAAGCGTCGCATCCGACGCCAGATTATCACCCTGCGCGGGGCTGCCGTCTAACCAGGTCCGGTCGTGAAGGGGTTGCGGTGGTTTCCATTCGCCGCGAAACATCTTCGCGGCGGCGCGGTCAGCGACGCTGGCCGCCCCACGCGCCGCCGCCCGGACGCGCGCCACCGCCACCGCCGAAGCTGGCGCCGCCGCCCATGCGCGGGGCGCCGCCGCCGCCGCCGAAGCTGGCGCCGCCGCCCATGCGCGGGGCGCCGCCGCCGCCGCCGAAGCTGGCGCCGCCGCCCATGCGCGGGGCGCCGCCGCCGCCGCCGAAGCTGGGACTACCGCCGCCCATGCGCGGGGCGCCGCCGCCGCCGAAGCTGGAACCGCCACCGCCGACCGTGCGTGGGGCACCGCCGCCAAACGCGGGACCGCCGCCGCCGAAGTGCGGCGCGGGCGACACGTTCATGGGGACCGGGCGCGCGGGTGGCTGGAACGTCGGCGCGCGGTGCATCGGCGTCGATGGCTGGAATGACGGCGACTGCTGAAACATCGGCGGGCGCGCGGTCTGCCCGTGGAATGCCGGCGGGCGCGCCTGGTGGGTGGGCTGCTGCGCCGGCATCTGGAAGCGTGGCACCGGCTGAGGGTCGATGTGCGGCAACACCCGGCTCGGCGACTGGGGCTGCTGCCACACGTGCGACGGCGCCGCGGTAGGCCGCGACGTGTACGACGATCCGCCCCCGCCGATCACGTGCGGCGTCGGCCGCATGGGTTGCGACGGCATCGGCCCCGACATCGTGGGCCCGGGCAGCTTCTGCGCCGACGGCCGATTGATCCACCCGCCGACTTGATGGCCGCCGCCCGGCCTGCCGCCGCCTTGATGGCCGCCGCCGCGAGGACCGCCGCCGGGCCCGCTGCCCGCGGGCTGGTTGAACGGCCCGCGTGTCCACGGCCGCATCCCGGCGGGCGCGCCGGCGCGCGGGAAGATCTTCACGGGCGGCATGTTGCCCGGCGCCACGGACGCCATGCGCACCGCCTTCTCGCGGCTCATGCGCACCGGGCCGGCGTTGACCCGGACGGTCCACGCGCCGTTCTTGAGAATGCGTTCGTGTGACACCGCGCCGGTCCGCCGCCATATCGCCGGGACCTGGCCGTGGGGAACGCAGTCCACGCGGCGCCCGTGGCCAAACCTGTCGGCCGCCATGAACCGCCATCCCGATCGCGCGCCAAAGTCGCTGACGACGCGCACGCCCCGCGGCGGCATCGGCGCCCAGCCGACGTAGCCGCCTCCCGATCGCCACGACACCCACGCGGGCCCCCACATCGTGCCCGGCGTCCACACCCAGCCGTAGCCGGCGATCACGATCCAGCGGCCATAGTGGAAGGGCGCCCAGCCCCAGTTCCAGTTCGACACCCACGTCCAGCCGAATTCGGTCAGCGTCCAGTAGCCGTTCGTGTAGTAGGGGACGAAGTCGGCGCCGACGACGGCGCTCTCGGGCTGCCAGACGCGGCCATATGTCGCGTCGTCAAGCCACGAGCCGTACGGCGACAGCGCCTCCTGGAACTGCGTGTAAGCCTGGGGGTCGTACCCGTCGTCGTAGCTGTCCGCGATCGACTGGTCCTGGGTGAAGCTGTTCTCGTCGACGATCATCTCGTCGTCGCTGACGTACGGCGCCTCATAGCCCGGCGGCATCTCCTGCTCCGCCGCCCCGACCGGACTGACGTCGCCGATGTCGTCGGCGACGTTGTCGATCACGCCGCCGTCCGGATCGGCGGCGGGGGGCTGGTCGGCCTCCGTCCCCTGCGCCCGGGCGGCGCGCGTCGCAGTCACAGCCGAAACGAGCACCCCCAGGGCGACCAACGTCCTCATGGGTCGGCAGACCCATGGGCCCCGCTCGAGGTAAGGCGGACGCTGTAGCTAAGGTGCTAGAGGCAGGCGGCCGGCGGGCTCGGCAGCAGGCGCGCGATGGTGAAGGCCGCCTGGCACCCCATGATGTAGGACGCCTGATCGGCCGCGGGGAGAGCGTTGCAATCCGCCGTACTGAAATCGCAGTCCGCGGCTGTCGCGCCGGGGATAGCCAAGCAGCAAGCGTTGGCGCTCCCGCAGGTGGCGCAGGTTGCCGGTGGCGCGCTGCCGCCCGCGCCGCCCTGGCCAGTGCTGCCGCCCTGGCCGGTGCTGCCGGCCCCGCCGGTCGAACCGCCTGCGCCGGTGCCGCCCTCGCATTCCGGAACCGCAGCCTGGCAGGCGTCCAGATCGGCGCAGCTGGCATTGAGACACGCCTTGATCGCGTTCACCACCTCGGTCTGGTTGGTGCACGTCCCTCCGCTTCCCGGCGCCATCGACGAGCAGAGCGACTTGCACTGCGCCGCGAACGCCTGCGCCTCGGGGTTGCACATGACGTACTTGTCGCAGCCACGGTTGCAGAGATCGACGGGGTTATCGCTACCGCCGCTGCTTCCGCATCCCTGCGTCGTCCCCGCGAGGAACGCGATCACCAGCAACATGCCACCAACGAGTGCCGTAGCCTTGTTCGACATAACGCGCCGTCTCCTAACAGTGTTTGAAGTTGGCTGGACCGTAACACAGTGAACCGCAAGTCCGCTTGCCCGCTCGACCAACCGGCGTGCTCGCTTGACCAACCGGTACGCGGCATCAGGTTGACCACTGAGAGAAGGGGAGGTGGCCATGGTCGCCAAGTTGTGGCGGTCTGGGGTTGTGATGGCTGCGGTCCTGTTGTGCGCGACGGCTGCCGTCGCCCAGGAACGCGTCGTCAACGGCGCCGACCAGGAGGTCGTGATTCAGCTGCGTCGGCTGAATCTCGAAGAGATGACGATTGCGCGGCTGGCTGAGGCCGAGGGGACGGACCCCAAGGTCAAGGCGTTCGCGTCGCACATGCGCAAGGCGCACGAGTCAGCTGATAGCCAGCTGGTGGCGTATGCCGAGCGCAAGAACATGAACATCCCGGTCGTGAAGGAAGCGCCGGTCGCGGAGGCGTCTGGCGTCCTGACGATGGTCGACCTGACCAGCGCCGCGCGCGGCGTCCAGTTCGACTGGGTGTTCGCGCGCAAGACGGTGTCCGATCACCAGGGCATGATCGCCGCCACCAGGCAGGCCAGGCGACTGACGAACGATCCCGAACTGCAGACGGTGCTCGTCAACCAGCTCGGCACGCTATGGGAACACCTGTCGAAGGCGGAGGCGCTGCAGGCGAGCTTGCCGGAGCCGCCGCCAGCGGTCGTCCAGCTGCCGGGTGAGCCCGCGGGCATCAGCCGGACGCAGACCGGCGCCGACACGCCGCCGGCCGAAGCGGTCATCATCATTGGCCCGTGAAGCCGTGAAGATCTGTATTTGGGCGATGTGGCGTTATCATCGCTGCGTCGCTCATGGACCTGGCTGAACGGCATGTGGTCATCACCGGCGCCGCCGGCGGGCTTGGTCCCGCCGTCGTCGAGGCGATGTTGGCGGCGGGAGCCGTCTGCCACTTGCCCGTTCGGTCGGGCGCCGACCGCTTGCCGCGGCACGCGCGCATCCTGGCCGTCGAAGGTGTGGACCTGGTGAGCGAGACCGCGGTCGCGTCTTTCTATGCGCGCTGTCCGCCGCTGTGGGCTTCGATTCATCTGGCGGGCGGGTTTCGCGCCGAGCCGCTGGTCGATACGACGCTGGCGTCATTTCGCAACATCGTCGATCTCAACCTGGTGACGGCGTTCTTGTGCTGCCGCGAGGCGGTGCGCAACATGCGGGTCAAGGGGCGGGGCGGGCGGCTGGTGAACGTCAGCTCGCGTGAGGCGGCGATCCCGTCGGGCGGATCGGTGGCGTACACGTCGTCGAAAGCGGCGGTCAGCGCGCTGACCAGCGCGCTGGCCGACGAGCTGGCCGACGATCGGATCCTGGTCAACGCGATCTTGCCGGCGACCATCGACACGCCCTCCAACCGCGCCGCGTCCCCTGGCGAGGACTTTCGTCTGTGGACGCAGCCATCGGCGATCGCCGAGGTGATCGCGTGGCTGGTGTCGCCGGCGCAGAACGCGACGTCGGGCGCGTTGCTGCCGGTCGGCTGGCGCTAGCCGCTCCGCGCGAAGCGCGGTGTGCGGCACTTGCAAGAAGACTGCCGCGCGCGCGGAAGCGCGGGTCAGTTCGGGACGATGGAGACGTCGTCCAGGCAGACGGTGGCGTTGCCTGCGCCATTGAACGTGAACGCGATGCCCATGTTTTGATCGGTTCCGTTGCTCGGCGTGAACATGTGGTTGAACGTCTGCAAGCCGCTGTTCAACGTTTCATTGGTCTCGTAGTCGGACGTGTATGGCTGCACGGCGAGCCCGACCTTGACGTGCATGGTGACGTTGCCGGACGACGCGGACGCTTGATACGAGATGCGGTACGAGGTCCCGCCGTTCAGCATGACGTTCGCGCCGGAGGTCGACCAGCCGATCAGCGTCGAGGTGCTGGGGTTCCTGACGCAGTACTGGCCGTTGGTGATGCTGTGACCGGTGTCGTTCTCGACGTGCCAGCTCAATTCGCCGGCGGAGAAATCGCCGTTGGTGACCAGGTTCCCGGCGGGGCGGAGCCGCCGCTGCCGGTGGTGTCGGAGCCGCCGGAGCCGCCGGAGCCGACCGAGCCGGCGGAGCCGCCGTGCCGCCGGAGCCGCCGCTGCCGCCGACGCCCGTGAGACCGACGACGCCCGTGAGACCGGCGATGCCCGTGTCACCGGCGACGCCGGTGGAGCCCGCGGCGCCGCTGTCGCCCGCGGTGCCGATGCTACCGGCCTGGCCCGCGGGCGTCTGGCCCGCGGCGCCGGAGGGGCCAGGACCGGGGAGTATGTTGCGCGCGCCGTGATCACACGAGGCGCCGGCAATCATCAGGACGAACGAAACCGCCGCGGCGGCACAGCATAAGCAATCGAGTTGAAGTCAACATTAGGCGCGCAGTTTGGCAAACCGCGCCGTCACTCGCAACGTTCGCGTCACGGATCGCCGCAGTCCGCCGTGCCCGTTGCGTCGGTTCCGCAAATCAGACCCGAGACGCCGCAGTCGACGGCGGCAGCGGCGGTGCCGTCGAAGCACCACACGAGCACGCTGCCGTCGCAGCGTCCGGCGGCGGTCACGTCAGCGCAGTCGCTGCGCGACGCGGGCAACGGGCAGTCGCTGCAATCACCCGAGACGCCCAGGCCCGGCGTGGACGCGAACAGCTCCGCCAGCGTCAGTGGCGCGCGCGCATGCAGCTCCGCCGCCAGCGCGCTGCCGATGAAGCGGAAGTGCCACGGCTCGTAGCGGAAGCCGGTCGTCTTCTGCGCGTATTGCGGATAGCTGAGCACGAAGCCGAAGCGCCACGCGTTGTCCGCCGTCCAGGTGACGCCGGCGTCGGACGCGAAGCCGACATCGACCGCGAGTCCCGCCTCGTGTTCGCTGTGACCGGGACGCGCCGCGCGGCCGGGATCGGTCGCGACCAGCGCGTCCCACAGCGATGCCTGCTCGGCGTGAGTGCGATACGCGCTGGAGATCGACAGCTCGCCCCACGTCGCGGCCGCCGCCTCGAACATCGCGAGCAGCGCGGGCGCGACGTCGCCGCGTACGCGGAACGGGCCGCCGGCGTTGGCGCGGGCGGAGCCGTCGACCAGCACCAGGTTGTGTTCCTCCGGGTGCGTGCACGACGGCAGGCAACGCGCCGGGTCGAGCCACAGAACTGGCGCGTGCACCGGGAACACCGGCACCTCCGCGTCGCTGGTCATGCAGCCCAGCGCCGTCGCGGCCAGCGCCGCTCCCACGAGTCGCGCGCGTCGCGCTGGGGCCTGGGAGGCGGGCGCTTCAATGTGGCACAATCGACTGGGATTCTGCTGGCGTCGAGGGCCTTTGCGGTGCTCTTGCTGGTCGTCGCGTGTGCCCCGGCGCTGGCGCTGGCTGACGCCGACACGCCTGACGTCGCGAGCGAAACCGAGCGGGCCGAGCAGCGGGCGCGCGCGCGGCAGGCGATGCTGGACGAGGCCGACGACGGCGACGCGATGTCGCCGTACGGCATGCGCGGCTTGCTGTCGGGGGGCTCGGGATGGCTGGGCACGGTGGCGCTGGTGGCGGTGTTCTATTTCATCTTCGTGCGCGGGCGCGGCGCCGGCGCCGGCTGGGGATCGTATTACCTGTTCTGGATCGGCGTGCCGGTGGTGCTGGCGCTGGTGTCATCTCACCCGGCGGTCCTGATCGTAGTCATCGTTGGGCTGGTCGCGCGCCGCTGGCTCCCCGATCCGTTTCTGATCCTCAAACACCGCGGCCGGGTGCGGTCGCTGGAGGTCGACGTCGCGACCAATCCGGGAAACGTGACGGCGCGCCGCGATCTCGCGAAGATCTGGCTCGAGAAACATCGCCCGTGGCGCGCGCTGCCGCTGCTCGCGGAGGCGATCGCGCGCGATCCCGATTCGCTGGAGCTGCTCTACCTGTCGGGCGTGTCGAACCTGCTGGCGGGGCGACACGAAAGAGCGCTGGCAGAGTTGCTGGCGGTCATCCACCGCGAGCCGGGGTTCCACTACGGCGAGGCGTATCTGCGCGCCGCGGACGCGCTGATCGCGCTCGAGCGCTGGGATGACGCCGACGATGCGCTGGAACGCTTCGGCAAGATCGACAGCTCCAGCGTCGAAGGGCGCTACAAGCGGGTGCGCGTGTGCAAGGCGCGCAAGGACGCCGACGGCACGCGCAAGGCGCGCGACGATCTACGCGACGTGTGGCGGACGTTGCCGTCGTTCCAGCGGCGCAAGCAGTTCGGCTGGTACGTGCGGTCGTTGTTCGTCTGAGCCGCCCGCGCGCTACGCCTTCTGATACGTGCCGACCAGTTGCGCCTCGGCGAGGACGTGGCCGCGCATCGCGTCCTCGAGCTGCTTCTTCGTCGGCCGTTCGAGCGCGGGCAACACGACGTCGAGCGCATACAGTTTATGGAAATAGCGGTGGCGGCCGACGGGCGGGCACGGGCCGTTGTAGCCGGTGCGCTTCCAGTCGTTCACGCCTTCACGCGTTCCGTCCGGGAGTGCCGCCGTCGCAACGCCTTCGGCGAGCGCGGTCGTGTTCGGTGGCAGGTTGTAGAGCACCCAGTGCACCCACGTCGTCTTGGGCGCGCGCGGGTCGGGGGCGTCGGGATCGTCGACCACCAGCGCGAGGCTCTTGGTGCCGGCGGGAGCGCCCGACCAGGACAACCCGGGCGAAACGTCGTCCCCCTGACAGGTGAACTTCGCTGGAATCGCCGCCTCGTGGGCGAAGCTAGCTGAACGCAACGTGAGGCTCATTGCACCCTCCTTCGATCCATTTTGATCCCTGGAGAGTGATGATGAGCACGCCGGCTCGCGGCCACCGACGAGAAAAATCGCGCTTTGCGTCGTTTCAGGGCTCCCCCTGGGTTGCGGAGAGGCGAGTGATGCCTATTGGAAGGAGTCATGAAAAACAGGCTGGTGGGGCTGCTCGGATCTGTCGCGCTCGGAACACTTCTCGTCGTCGGCATGTCGAACATGACCGGTTGCGGCGGTGACGATGATAACGGCGGTGCGGGCGGCGGCGGTCGCGGCGGTTCCAGCGCGGGCGGACGCGGTGGCAGCGCGGGACGCGGCGGCGCGGCCGGTGGCGTTGCGGGCGCGGCTGGTGGTGCGGCAGGCGCGGCTGGTGGCGCGGCGGGCGCGGCTGGTGGCGCGGCGGGCGCGGCTGGTGGCGCGGCGGGACGGGGCGGCGCGGCCGGTGGCGCGGCGGGCGCGGCCGGTGGTGCAGCGGGCGCGGCCGGTGGCGCAGCGGGTGCGGCGGGACGCGGCGGCGCAGGCGGTGCAGCGGGCGCGGCCGGTGCGGCGGGCGGCTGGTGGCGCGCAGGGGCCGGCGCGGCTGGCGGCGCGGCGGGTGCGGCCGGTGGCGCGGCGGGTGCGGCTGGCGGCGCGGCGGGTGCGGCTGGCGGCGCGGCGGGCGCGGCCGGTGGCGCGGCGGGCGCGGCCGGTGGCGCGGCGGGTGCGGCCGGCAGCCCGGCAACCATGACATTCACCGCCACGCTGACCGGGGCCGCGGAACGCCCTGACATGGTGACGACGGCGGCGACAGGTACCGCAGTCGTGACCGTGGACACAGCCGGAAATCTCGTCGTGACCGGAACCTTCGCGGGTCTGACTTCGACCGCGACCAATGCTCACATCCACGGGCCTGCGACCGTGAACCAGGCGGCCGATGTGCTCGTTCCGCTGGCATTCACGGCGGCGACGTCGGGCACGATCGCTTTCACCGGCCAGGTCACCGCGCCAAAACGCGCCAGACATCATCTCCGGCATGACCTACATAAACATCCACAGCATGAACTTCACGGCGGGCGAGATCCGCGGCCAGATTCAGTGATCTGACGTCGCGCTGCCTGAAGGTAGATGGTGATGAGGAGCGGTCCTGCGCGATTTCTGCGCGCAGATCCAGTGACGTCGTCGCCCTGCTAGCGAGCGAACGTCGCGGCCAGCAGCGCCATGTGATACGTCGGCGGGACCAGCGACAGCGCGAGCCCGAGCCACAGCAACGGCTCGCGCGCGAGCGAACGGCTGGTGCGTTGCGCTTCGAGCGCGGCGTCCCAGAAGAAGTACAGCATCGCCAGCTCGAGGCCGCCGCCGATGACGGGAATGTAGGTGACGATCGCCGTCGCGCCCGCGCGCGCCAGCGCCTCGCGGACCAGGAACAGCGCGAAGTTTCCGATGCCGATGGCGAGCACGCGCCGCGCGCCGGCGATCGGGCGGTCGGGCGCGGGACGGTCGATGCCGCTCACGCGCCAGTGCCGGCGCAGCAGGCCGTAGGCGGCGAGCGCGACGGCGATGGCGACGGCGGCGCCCAGCGTCGGCCACACCTCGAAGCGGGCGCGCGTCAGGATGCGGCCGTCGCCCAGCTTCTGATCGCCGAACACCGTGAACGGCACCGCGTCGTCCGCCGACATCGCGCGCGGGGTCAGCGACACCAGCGCCGCATACAGCACGACCGCCGTCGCCACGGCCGTCAGCAACGCGACGGCGCCGCGCCACGTGCGCTCCTCGGGTGGCAGCTCGTCGGTGGCGGCGGGGGTGGTGCGGATGCGCGCGGCGGCGTCGGCCAGCTCGCGCGCCAGGGCGTCGGCGCTGGGCGTGCGCCGGAGAGGATCGAACGCTGTCGCGCGCGCGATCACGGGCGCCAGCGCCGGCGGAATTCCCGCCTGCATCGCGCCGTCGGGATGGCGTCCGGTCAGCATGTGCGCCAGCAACGCGCCGACGGCGAACACGTCGGCGCGCGGATCGGGCGCCGCGCCGGCGCGCGCCTCGGGCGCCATGTAGCCGGGCGTGCCCAGCACCAGCGACGGGCGCGTCAGCGGGCGCGCATCGGCGCCGTCTTCGAGCGCGGGCTCGAGCAGGCGCGCGATGCCGAAGTCGGACAGGCGGGCACGGCCATCGTCGCCGATGAGCACGTTCTCCGGCTTGATGTCGCGGTGCACGACGCCGCGGCCGTGCGCGTACGCGAGCGCTTCGCACACCTGGCGGGCGACGTCGATCGCTTCCGGCACGGGGAGCGGCAATCGTCCCGCGAGCGAGCCGCCCGGCACGAGCTGCATCACCAGATACGCGTCGCCTGCCGCGGTGGTGCCGAAGTCGTGCACGGCGACGATGCCCGGATGTTCCAGGCGCGCCAGCGTGCGCGCCTCGCGCGCGAAGCGGGCACGGAAGTCGGCAGAGTCGGGATGGGCGGTGATCTCCGGCTTCAACACCTTGACCGCGACCGCGCGTCCGAGGCGCTCGTCGCGCGCGCGGAACACGCGCCCCATGCCGCCGCGCCCGAGCTCGGCTTCGAGCGTCAGCGTCGGGACGCCGAGCTGGGGCAGCGCGCCGTCGTCGTCGTCGCCCGCCGGGGCGTCGTCACCGACGAGGTCGGACAGCAAGCAGCGCGGGCAGACGGACAGGCGCCCGGAAGCGTCGACGGCGCCGCAGCGAGGGCAGGCGTTCACCCGGCCAGCACCCGCAGCAGCTCGCCGAGCTCTTCTTCCGCTTCCTGGCGCGTGTGGACGGTGTCGGCGATGCGCGCGAGCAGCAGCTCGCGAAAACGGGCGCGCGCGCGGTGGACGAATGACTTCAGCTGGGGGACGGTCATGCCGTGTTCGGCGGCGAGCGTCTCGTACGGCGGCGCCTCGCCGAACCGGAACAGCTGGCGCACCACGGCGACCGGTCCGCGCCGCGCGCCCGACGCCAGCTCCGCCTCCAGCTCGGCCAGCGACGCTTCGAACAGCGCCAGCGCCCATTCGCGATCGAACGCCGCCTCCGGATCGTCGGGCGCGGCGGGCAGGACCGCCTCGACGTCGTCGAACGACAGCGGTGCGCGCCCGCCGCCGCGCTTCTGCGCCGACTCCTCCGCGTACAGGTTGGCGAGGTAGTGCGCGAGCGCGGTCTTGAGGTAAGCGCGCAGGCGGCCGCGGCCCGGATCCAGCCGCGTCAGAAAGTCGCGTTCGAGCAGGTGGACGAGAAACCCCTGCACGACGTCCTGCGCGCGTTCGGGCGGGAGCCCCTGGCGCCGCAGGTGAACGTAGAGCGGCTGCCAGCGGGCCGTGACCAGCTCGTCGAGCACGCGGCGCCGCAGCTCCGGGCGATCGCGGGCGGCGACGATGCGCGTCCAGCGCGTCTCGGGGAAGGCATCCGCCACGCCGCCATTATAGGCCTGGCAGCGTCGCCACCGCTGGCGCCTCGCCGCGATCGGGAACGGAATCGGGCTCGGCGAGCCGGGCGCGAATCAGCTCGAGCAACCGATCCTGGCCGCGCGTGATGATCTGGTCCTGCAGCCAGCCGAAGTAGAACCCCGGCGCCAGGTGGCGCCGCCAGCTGATGTTGCGGCGCAGGCGGGTGCCGCCGTCCGCCGTCGCTTCCAGGTCGTAGCGCGTCTCGAGCAGCGTCAACCAGTTGTCGACGCGTTCGGTGGCGAGGCCGTAGTGCGGACCGCGGCCGAGGCGCGTGATGTGAAACGGCAGGTCGTCGATGGCGTAAGCGTCGATGCTGTACGCCAGCGCGCGGCGCGGCCGCCACGCCGTGATGTGGCCGTGCGCGACGCCGTGACTGAACGTGGCGCGAACGTCGCCGCCGAGCGCGGGCCGCTCGATGTCGAGGCGGGTCGGCATCGGCAGGCCGACGCGCAGGAACCACTGCCAGCGCGGCGCGACGGTCAGCGACGGACCGGCGATCGCGGCGAACACGCGGTCGGGCGGCGCGTCGATGACGATGGTGGATTCGGCGTGGTGCAACGGATGCCGCGCGGGATCGTCGAGCGCGCCGTCGACGGCCTGCCAGCTCACCGCCACCAGCATCAGACCACCGGCGATGAACCTACGCAGGCGCCGGTGGTGGACATGGCGGCGAATGGTTGCGCCGCTGAGCGCGCCCAGGATGGTCTCGGGGACCACGAGCGGCAGCGCGAACAGCACGCAGACGACGCCTTCTTGCAGAAGCACGATCGACACCAGCAGCGCGACGAACAGCGTGGTGAAGCTGTTGCGGATCGGCCGCTCCGGCGTCAGCACGCCGACGATCGCGCCGACGAAGAACGGCGCGAAGAAGAACGCCTCCGAATAGCTCTTGCACAGGGCGCGCGCGCTGCAATAGAGGATGACCGCGGCTGTCACCCCGACGGCGAGCACGACACCCCGCCGCGTCGGCTCCGGCAGATCGGGTGGCGCCGGCGGTAGGTCGGACGAAAACGTCAGAGCCATCGCGCGGCCCTCCAGGTCTGTTCGAGGTCGCGCATCACCAGTGTGTGGTCGTAGACCAGCGGCGCGCCGATGCCGCGCGCCAGCTTGTCGACGAAGGCGAAGCGGCGCCGCGCCGGGAACACGAAGCGCGCGCCCCAGGGATCGTGGTCGATGTCCTGAACGCGCACGCGGCCGTCCGGCCGCACGTCGGCGGAGAAGCGCATGCCGAGCATGAACGCGGCAGCGTCGTCGGCGTTGACGAACAGCGAATCGACGTCGGTGGCGCCGCTGCTGGGCGCTGAGGCTGCCGCGAAGTCGGCGTCGGCGAGGCCGTCGCGCGTGCGGCACGTGAGGTCGAAGCGATCGGTGCCGGGCGCGCGCGTGATGTCGGCGAGGTGCGGGCGGTAGTGAGAGAACGGCCGCCCGAGCAGCGCCAGCACGCGCGCGCTGACGTCACTGCGCAACGTGATGAACGACGGCGCGCCGCCGACGCGCACGCCGACCCGATAGAGCAGCTCCAGGTTGCGCCAGCGCAGCCAGCGCGGCGTGCCGGCCAACCCCATCGCCTCCATGTCGAGCACGCAGACGCTGACGAACCCGTGGCCGGCGCGCGTATCGAGCTCGAGCGGCGCGGGGACCAGGCGCGCGACGTGTTCGGCCGGCGCGCGGAACGTGACCAGGTAGCGCTCACGGATGTGCGCGGTGACGGGCAACCACTGCCAGCCGGCTGGCTCGAGCGCGCGCGCAGGGATGGCCGCTTGCGGGACTGTTTTATGCAGCGCGGCATGCCGGCGCGCTGTCAGGAAATCATGTGTTTGAGCTTCCATGCCCACCCATACAGGCCGCGCCGGCAGAGGTTGCGCGCGATCTTCGGCCGGCTGGCCTTGCACTTGTGGTCTGTCGTCCCCACCTTGCTCGGGGTTAGTCCTGAGCGCCGAGCGTCCCCCCGAAAGGCCGAATGCAGGAGGAAACCCAGCGACCCCTCATACTGGTGATCGATGACGATGCTGGCATCCGCGAGGCGATCGTCGACCTCCTGGATGAAGAAGGTTTCGCCACCGCCAGCGCCAGCAATGGGCTCGAAGCGTTGAACTTCATCGCCGAGTCGGCGCAGAAGCCTGCGCTCATCTTCCTGGACCTGATGATGCCGACGCTGGACGGCTGGACGTTCTGCAAGATCCGCCAGGCGACGCAGATGCTCATGAACATCCCGGTCATCGCCATCAGCGCCGCGTCGATGACCGGCTCACATGAACCGCTGCGGGTCGAGGCGACGCTGTCGAAGCCGTTCGATCCTGACGCGCTGACCTGGCTGGCGGCGAACATGCTCGCGCGCAAGCAGACGTCAGAGACCGGCTGACGATCGTCAGGCGTCAGGCGTCAGGCGGGGCGTTCGGTCTTGCCGTCGGGGCGGCGGGCGAAGCGGCCTTCTTCGCGAGCGTGGACCGGTTCGTTGCTGGGCCATGGCCAGCCACCGAATTTCGTTCGCTGGTAGTCGGCGAACGCCTGGCGGATCTCGTCGTTGCTGCTCATGACGAACGGGCCGTATTTCACGACCGGCTCGCCGATCGGGCGGCCCTGTAGCAGCAGCAGCTCGGTCTCGTCGGGGCCGGCTTCCAGCGCCACCTCGACGCCGGGGCGCAGCTCGATGCGGTGGTCGGGTGCGATGGCGCGGCCGCCGACGCCGAGGCCGGTCCCCTTGAAGAAATACAGCGAGCGATTCGTCTTCGGCCCGACGCGCGGCAACGACCAGCGCGCGTTCGCCGCGAGCTTGATCGTCCAGATCGCGACGTCCGCGTCGGGATGCGACGCCCACGACTTGGGCGGCGGCGGTGGCGCGACCGCGCCGCCGTAGCGGCCGGCGGTCAGCGCGACCTCGATCGTGCGGCCGTCGGCGTCGCGGCCGACGTGTCTCGGGATCAGGTTGTCCCACAACATCGAGAAGTGCGGCTCGACCATCTTGTCGGCGATCGGGAGGTTCAACCAGATCTGGAACAGCTCCAGCGGGTTGGGGTTGCGCGGATCGACCAGCGGGAACATCTCCGCGTGCAGGATCCCCTTGCCTGCCGTCAGCCACTGCACGTCGCCGCCGCCGTAGCGCGCGGTCGCGCCCATCGAATCGGAGTGGTCGAGCAGGCCGCGGCGCACGACGGTGACGGTCTCGAAGCCGCGGTGCGGGTGCTGCGGGAAGCCGGGCACGGCGTCGCCGTGGTACATGCGCCAGCCGTCCTTGCCCGCGAAGTCCTGACCGAGGTCGCGCCCGTCGAGCGACGCCGCCGGTCCCAGCCGGTCGTTGCCCGCCGGATAGCGATCGTCGTGGTGCACGCAGAACAGGAACGGATCGTCGGTCTGCCACGGGAATGACAGCGGCGTCACCGCGGTGATCACGTCGGCGTCCTGCTTCTTGCTGTGCTTCGTGTCCATCGCGGATCCAGCCTCCTGCTTCTTGCACGCCGCCACCGACAGCGCGCCTGTCGCGGCGCCGGCCACGGCGACGGTCTTCAGCGCGTCACGTCGTGTCACCTTCTTCATCGCGGGCTGAGTATAGATGACGGAACCGGGGGCGGGGTTTCAGCCCGCGGGTCAGTCGCGCGCGATGATTCCGGTGGGCCCGACGCGCGTGCGGCTGACCGCCAGGTCATCTAGGTAGAGCACGGCCGTGGCTGGGCTGAGGTTCTCGCCGATGCTGCACGCGTTCCACTCGACCCACGTCGCGGTCCCCAGCGCGGGCGCCGTGACGTCGACCAGCAGCCGCCCGTCCAGCCAGTACGTGACGCGCCCCGTGCCGTCTGGCGTGTCGCGATAGTGGGCCTCGATGTGGAACCAGCTGCCGACCGGGATGACGGGATCGGGCACGGCCAGCGGCACGTCGTCGTTCATCCTGTGATCGTAGAGACGCAACGTCATCTCGCCGGTCGGCATGTTGGTCAGGTCCAGGTCGAAGCGCTCGGCGGCCGTCGATGGATCCGATGGGTTGTCGCGCGTGCGGAACTTGAAGATGACCCAATACGTCCCGACGTTGACGCTGACGGGCAGGTAGTACCAGGCGCTGTAGTAGGCGTCGGCGGGCAGGCCTCCCGCGCGCGTGAGCTGCGTCGTCTGGCGCGGCTCGCCGTTGTTCGCCGTGACCGTCAGCTTCGCCGCGGTCGCGCCGGAGTGGGCGCGTTCGTTCGACACCTCGGCCATGTTGGGTGGCGTCGGAAACGCTTCCACGGAGCCGCCGCCGACGGCCGTCCATTCGGAGAACGAACCGGTCTCGAACCGCGCCGTCCACAACACGTCGGAGCCGACGTCCAGCTCGGCGCAGCCAGCGGCCGTCGCGGCGAGCACGGCGATGGTTCGGCGCAGCGTCACTGCACACCCATCGACACACCGGCGGTCGCGCCGATCCAGACCAGTGGCGTGTGGCCGGCGACCCCTTGCGGCAGCGCGAAGATGGCCGGCGGGAACGGCACCAGCTCGGCCTGCAGCGCGACGAACGGCGCGAACCGGGACGCTGTCGCGAGACGGTAGCCGGCGGCGGCGCGCACGCCCAGCTCCACGGTGGTGCCGCTGTCGGCGCGCGCGAGATCCAGCGCGCGTTCGGACAGCAACGCCGCGGCGATGCCCAGCTCGCCGTACACCTCGACGCGCGTGTTGGTGGCGCGCGCGCGCACGCCGACGTCGGCGGGTAACCGCCACTGGCGCAGGCGCACGCCGCCGACGCTGACGTCCGCGGGCAGCAGCGGTGTCACGCCGGCGACGAACGCCAGCCGGCCGCGGCCCGCCGCCAGCCGCAGCGCGCCGCCCGCGTGAACGGCGGTGGTGCTGGTGCCGGCGCCGGCGTCGATGGCGAGGCCCAGCTCGATGCGCACCAGCGGTGGTGGTGGCGCGGGCGGCGGCGGTGCGGGGGGCGGTGGCGGCGGCGCGCTCGCCACGGGCGGCGGTGGTGGCGCGATGACCGCCGCCGGATCGATGGTGAGCGCGGCGAACACCGCGGCGACGCGCGCGCGGTACGCGCAGTCGCGCGACTCGTCGCGAAACTCGCGCACGCGTCCCGCCGCGACGACACGAACCGTGGCGCCGGCGTCGGTGATGTCGACCAGCGGCATCGCCGACGCGAGCGCGCGCAGACGTTCTTGCAGGCGATCGTGCGGCAGCAACGTCGTCACCTCGGTCCACACCGCGGACGGCGTGGGGCACATGCTGGTGCCTGCGATCGCCGACGCCGGCTCGACGGGCGCCGCCGTCGCGCCGTCGGCGCCGCGCGCGCTCGCCGGCGTCAGAACCATGACGAGCAGTGCGGCAACGACAGACAGCCGGGCCGCGCTGCGAGTCGGCTTCGTGCACCGCGGCACGATAGCCGAACGCGCCCCCGTCCGTCGCGTGAAGGAGAGCGACGCGTGATCGCCTACAATCAATTTTCCATGAAGGTTCCGGTCGCAGCGTCCCCTTCGTCGTTGGTGTTGGACCGGACTTTCACCACGACGCGGGCGGCCAGCGTGAAACACGCGCCGCCGTCCGATCAGCCGGCGACCGTCCCCGTGCCGGAGTTTCGCGCGGTTTACGACGCGTGGTTCGAGGAAGTGTCGCGCTGGATTCGCGCGCTGGGCGGGCTCGACGCGGATCGCGACGACATCGTCCAGGAGGTGTTCCTGGTCGTCCGGCGCAGGCTGTCATCGTTCGACGGCGTCAACATGGCGGGGTGGCTGTACCGGATCACGCGCCGCCAGGTGCGCGACTTCCGCCGCAGGTCGTGGGTCAAACACATCTTCAACCGGCGGAGCGTCGGAGAGCCCGACCACCTGGCGCACGGCGGTGGCGGCCCGGCGGCGGCGCTGGAACATAAGGACGCCCAGCGCGTGCTGCAGACGATCCTGGGCAAGATGAAGGAAGACCGCCGCAGCGCCTTCGTGCTGTTCGAGATCGAAGGCCTGTCGGGCGAGGAGATCGCGCGCATACAGAGCGTTCCGCTCAACACGGTGTGGACGCGGCTTCACCACGCGCGGCGGGAATTCTTCGCGCTGGCGGCGAAGTTTCAACGGGGACAACGGGGAAAGGACATTTCGACAACAAAATGATGATGGGTGGTGGAGGAAAGACGCCGACACGGCTGATCGACGGCGCGCCCGAGGACGCGGGCACGTCGGAGACGTGGGCGGTCGATCTGTTGCGCGGCGCCGAGCCCTACCGCGCGCCGGCGGGCCGCAAGCAGCGCGTGCAGCTGCGGCTGGGGCGCGCCGGCAAGCGACCGCGGCGGCTGTTCTTGCGCACGGCGCTGGTCGGCGTGGCGATGTTCGGTTGCGGGGCGGTAGCCAGCTCGGCGTTCGGCCACTGGCCGGCGTGGGTGGTCGATGCCTATCACCGCGTCGTCGGCAGCGCGCCGTCGGCACCGGTGCCCGCGAGCGCGACCCGCGCGCATCACGTGCGTCGCGCCGAGCTTCCCGCTCCGCCAGCCGCGCCGATCGTGACGGCGAGCGAGCCGGTCACGATCGCGCCGCCGCCTGCTCCGCGGCGCGCGGCGCCTGCTCCGGTGCGCGCGCGGCGCGCGGCGCCGGCCGCGGCCTCCGAGGATGCGGCCACGATCATGGAAGCGATGCGGGCCTTGCGCGTCGAGCGCAACCCGGCGCGCGCGCGCCAGCTGCTCGGACGCTACCTCGAGCAATATCCGAACGGCGCGCTGGCCGAGGAGGCGCTGGCGCTTTCGCTGGAAGCGGCGGTCGCGCGCGGCGACAGCGACGCGGCGGTGCTGGCCTCGCGCTACCTGAAGCTGTATCCGAGCGGGCCGTTCCAGGCGCTCGCGCGCCAGACGATCGCCGGTCGCTGACACCTACATCAGCGTTCCGGCCGTCCCCAAGCTGACCTGACCGGAGCGGAGTCTTACGTACAGCTCGACAGGTCGAAGAGCATGAACACCAGCGCCTTCTCCTGGGGGGAGAGATCGCTGGTCACGCAGCCGGTCGGAAACGGCTTGGTGTAGTGGGACGTGTCGCTGGTGCCGTCGCCGGTCGACACGTGGATGTCGGACAACACGACGCGCCCGCACGCCGCGCCGCCGATCGGCGTAAGCGATTCGAGGTACTGAACCGAGGCCGGGCTTTCGCTGTAGATCCACCGCCGCGCGGTGCTACCGACGCTGTCGACGGTGTGCCTGCCGCCGAGGATCTTCAGCTCGCCGAACATCGACGCGCCGCCGACCTTGTCGATCCACTCCGCCATCGCCCGCCCCTTCTCGAAGCTGGTGTCGATCTTGACCGGGTGGTTGGCGGGCAGGTCGGGCCGGTGGTTGAAGGTCGCGATGCCGGGCCACGGCTCGGGCCCGAATTCGAACCAGAAGATGTGCCAGTGCGACGCGAACACGCGCCCTCCCGCGTCAGCGTATTCCTTCAGCGCCTGCCGCGCGGCGACGCTCTTGTTGCTCGGTATCTCCATGCCGTCGCACGAGTGCACGACGATGTCGTACTTCATCAGGTTCTGGACGCTGTCCCACCACGGTTCGGCCAGCGGAAACTTCGCGTCGCCGAGCGCGGGCGAATACTGGTCGGTGCCGTTGATTCCCGCGAACAGGTTGACGCGGCCGGATCCTGATTCGTTCGTGAACTCCGAGTCGGCGACGCCGATCTTGCGCAGCAGGCATTCGAGCGCGTCCGCGCCGCCGGTGGTCAGCGCGATGCGGGGCAAGTGGCCTTCGCTGCGGTTGCGTGGCAGGCGGGTGACGTTGGGATCGGTGAGCGCGTTGTTGGTGCACGCGGCCACCATGGGAATCGTGGCTTCGCGCCGCCACTTGCCCACCTGGATCACCAGCGGGATGTTCGTTCCCCACGGCACGTCCGCGGTGGCGTCGCCCAGCGTGAACGACCCGTCGGCGGCGGTCTTGGTCTGCACGACGGGCTCACCCAGCAGCGCGCTGTTGCAGCTGTCGCACCTGGGCCCATCGGCGAGCGGCTCCGGCTTCTTGTTGGGGACGTAGACGTTGACGTTGTAGAGCGGGACCTTGCCCGCGGGGTCGTAGACCTTTCCGGTCAGGGTCGTGAACGTCCCTTCGGGGCACGTAGGCTGGGCGCAGAAGCCGTATCTGCACTTCGTTTGGCGGCATTCCAGGTTCTTGCAGGCGACGCCGCCGTCTTCGGGTTCGATCCACGGCCCGGCCACGCCCGCCTCGCCACCCGCCCCCGCGCCGCCAGTACCGGCCGCGCCGGCTGCGCCGCCAAAGCCGCTCTCGCCCGCCGGGCCGTTGCCGCCGACCCCTCCGTCGTCCTTTTGCCGCTTGTCCTTGCACGCGACGGCAAGGAACGTGAGCGCCAGTACGCCGGTAGCGCACCAGAATTTCGTCCGACTACTACACGGGTGCGGTCCAGCCATGCACACTCCCTCTAAAACCAGAAAAACGGTAACACCCAGCACGGCCGGGCGCTACCGAGGAGAGCCGGAATTCTGATTACGGGGGGGAATAATTACGGGGTCAGTTTGAGTCGCCGCCTTCGTCGGGGCCCGCGCGGCCCGCGGCGTCGGCGCGCGAGTCGGCTGACAGGGCATCGCGCAGGATCGACAGCACGTCCTCGGCGGTGGCGCGTTCCAGCCAGAGGCAAACAGGACCGACGGACAGAATGAAGCCCGCGTCGCAGGGACAGATGTAAACGTCGGCCGTCGCCGGCGCGGTTTTCTTCGTGCCTGTGTTCATGTGGTCGCTCCCCCGATCTCCCTAAGTTCCCGGTCCCCCTGTCTCGTATTAGTCGTCGGGACGCTATGCGTCAGGCACGCAAGGCATCGAATTCGTTCCGGAGCAGCGCGGTTTCTTGTTTACGTCCATTACGGAACGCCGGTCGTTGCGTGTGCTCGGGGGCGGTGGCGAATCCGCCGGGCAACACGTCATGCGCGTTGGCCGTGCTTATCTTTTTCTGAGTAGGCGGGGCAGGGCGGTTGGGGATGGGGGGGTAGGTGATGAGCGGATGTCCTTTTTTGTCGACGGTTGAAGAGCTCAGCCGGCAGCAACTTGATTGCCTCATCATCGGCTCAGGGCCCGCCGGAACCGCGGTTGCCGAGCAGCTGTACACCGAGGGGAACAACCTTCGCATCGGCATTCTCGAGCGCGGGCCGCTGCTGACGACGTCGCACATCAGCAACGTGCTGCGGCCGCAGATGGACGTGCCGGGGCTCAGCGAGCCGACGTTGCTGCGCGATCAGGCGCGCGGCCAGTTCATCGCGCGCCACGAGCAGAAGCCGTGGACGGGCGCGTTTGCCGACGACGGCATGTTGATCATGGCCTTCGGCGGGCGCGGCATCGTCGCCGGCGCGCACCTGCCGCGGTTCTACGAGGACGACCTGGCTGGCTACGGGATGGACGAGCACGTGCGCTGGCCGATCGGCCGCAAGCTGCTCGAGAGCTTCTATCAAAAGGCCGAGGGGCGACGTCACGTGTCGTTCGGTGAGTGCAAGGGGCAGATGCAGACGTGGGCGCTGTGCCAGCTGCAGAAGCGCAACGCGCACGAGCCGCCGTGGGGCGTCGACGTCCGGTCGGGGACCAACACCGACATCAGCCTGGGCTACGACAGCGCCGCCAGCCGGCTGTGGGACCTGCTGGTGCGCGACGACGCGCGCGCGGGCGGCGACCCGCGCAAGCGCCGGCTGTTCCTGGCGACCAACGCTTACGCCCACCGGTTGATCATGTCGAACGGCGGCACCACCGTGCGCGGGGTCGCGTGCTTCGACACGCGCGAAGCGCCGCCCGAGGCGCCGGAGCGGCCGACGCCGATCGAGCTGACGAAGTTCCGGTCGGTCGTGCTGGCGGCGAGCACGATCGAATCGACGCGGCTGGCGCTGCTGTCGGGGCTGGGCGACCCGCCGTCGACGCCGGAGTCAGAGCGGGTCGTCGGCCACTACCTGGCCGAGCACATCTTCGTGCGGTCGCAGCTGTACCGGCCGATCTTGTCGTCGAACCCGCACGACCAGTTCATCAACGTCGTCGTCCCGCCGCGCAGCCCGGAGGCGGTCAACCGCTTCCACATCCACGTCGTCGGCGGACCGAGCACCTCGCCCGGACACGCGGGCGAAGTGATGATCCGCCTCACCGGCGAGGCGGCGATGGATCCGCTGCACGAGAACTACGTGCGCCTGAACCGCGAAGGCGACTCGCCGGGGCAGGACGGGGTCGACCAGTGGGGCGTGCCCAAGGCGCACATCGTGTTCTCGCTGGGCGAATGCGATCGCAACCGCATCGGGCACATGATCAGCGAGATGCGCGCGGTCGCGTCCGCGCTGGGCGGCACGTTGCCCGAAAAGATCGAGCCGCTGCCGCCGGGACGCAGCCATCACGAAGGTGGCACGCTGCGCATGGGGACGGATCCCCAGTACTCGGTGGTCAATCCCGAGGGGCGGTTTCACAACGTCCGCAACCTGTACGCGGCGGACGCGTCGGTGTTCCCGTGCGTCGGCGTCGCCAATCCGATGCTGACGATCACCGCGGTCGGTTACCTCGTCGCGGCCAGCATCGAACGCATGCTGACGACCGAGACCGTCGAGGTCGTGGAGCGGCCGGCGGTGGCGCTGCCGGCAGTGGAGCGTCCGGCCAACGACAACCCGACGACGGTACCGCTGGCAGCGCAGCAGACGGAGGCAGCATGAACATCGAGAAGTTTTCGTTCTACGACGTACGGGCCGACGAACGTGGTCGGTTCTGCGGGATGGTCGTGGGTGGGCAGACGTGGCGCGAGATCAACTTCTTCTTCACCAGGGCGGGCGGCCGGCGCGGGGGGCACTACGCGACCCAGTCGCTGGAGCTGGTGTTCCTGCTCAAGGGGCGCGTCGACGTGACGTTGCGCGACGTGCGTAACCCGACCGACGTCGTGCGCCTGACGCTGCTGCCGGGCGAGGGCGTCATCGTGCCGACGTACGTGTCGCGGACGTTCGACTACATCGAGGACGGTGAGGCGATCTCGTGTCGCGACATCCCGCACGCGGACACCGGGCCGGACGTGCCGTTCGAAGTCGCGGAGACGCGAGCAGCATGAGCGCGTCAGATCTGTCCATCCTGCTGACCGGCGCGGCCGGTTACGTCGGGTCGTACATTCAACCGATGCTGTCCGCAATCGGGCGTCGCCGCGTCGACGTGTTCGACGGCGACATCACCGCGCCCGATCTCGAGCTGCCCGACGTCGACGTCGTCATCCACCTGGCGGGACGGCTGAACTCGTTCGCCGGCGCCGAGTCCGAGATCGAACGCATCAACCACCACGGGACCGTGAACCTGGCGCGCCATTGCCGGCCCGACACGCACTTCGTGTTCCTGTCGAGCGACCAGGTGTTCGCCAGCGATCCGGATCGGACGTACGTCGAGGCCGACCCCGTCGCGCCGGAGACGGTGTACGGCCGGTCGAAGGCGGCGGCGGAGGCGTTCCTGCTCGCCAACCTGGAGCGGGTGACCATCCTGCGCACCGCGGTGCTGTACGGCTACTCGCACCCGCGCCGGCGCAACACGATCGAGTTCATCGAATCCAAGCTGCGCGCGGGCGAGACCATCGATCTGTTCAGCGACGTGTTCGGGTGCCCGACGTACATCGGCGATCTCGCGGCGTGCATCGAACGTGCGGTCGCGGACGGCGTCTACGGCATCCACCACGCGTGCGGCGGGGAGTTCGTCTCCCGCTGCGACATCGCCGAGGCGCTGTGCGCGTCGCGGGGCTATCCGCGCGAGCTGATCCGCCCGGTGCCGCGGCCTGCGTCGTCGAACATCCCGCGCTTCATCCACCTGCGCCAGTCGCAGGTGATGAGCGACCTGCTGACGACCCGGCTGGAGGACTATCTGGAGCTCAGCGCGTCGTTTCAGCTAGAGGCCACGGCGGCTGCGGCGGCCTCCGCGGCGTCGGCCTAGCGGCGGCGGCGTGCGGCCTCTGCGGCGTCGTCGCCCCAACTTACGGGGCCGATACCTCGACCCCCCGGCTCCCTGGTTCCTCGGGTCGCTGACGGCCGGCCTTGGCCCCTTGGGTGCTCGTGCGCCGGCTCCTTGCGCGCCTTTGCGCTTTTGCGCCCCTTGCGCGCCGGCGCTTGGCCTTGGCCGTAGCCCTTCGGGGGCTGGCCCTTGGCTTTTGACCTCTTCACTTCGTTACGCGCGCGTCGGACGCGATCGCACGTTTGCGACGCCACGGGCGCGCGTTTGCGCTTCCTACGCGATGAACCGCGGACGGTTCATCGCTCCGTCAGCGCCCTATTTCAGAATCGGAATGAAGGCCTGCCCTGGCGCGACTCGAAGGAAGGCGGTCGTGTGCGGGGCTCGCGGATGTAGGGCACCGGTTGGTGCTGGTGGTGCCGTTGGCGTTGGTGCCGTTGGCGCTGGTGGTGCCGTTGGCGTTGGTGCCGTTGGTGCTGGTGGTGCCGTTGGCGCTGGTGGTGCCGTTGGCGCTGGTGGTGCCGTTCGGCGCTGGTGGTGCCGTTGGCGCTGGTGGTGCCGTGGGCGCTGGTGAGGCCGTTGGCGCTGGTGAGTGCCGTGGGCGCCGGATCGACTGAGGATCCGATCCGAAAAGGGCGGTACGGAGTGGTAGGCCGTCCGCGGCCTACCACGGAGTAGCGCAACCAAGCGGCCGGACGCGTGCCGGGCGGGCGACGTCCGCCGCGCGCGGGTACGAGTTCACGCCGCTTCTAGGGCGACCGAGATGGCGCGAAGTTTGGCCGGAGCGATAACGGTGCGGCCGGAAAGAACGTGAGAGCGGCGAGCAGCCGCCTGCGACGGCTCGAGGGATGCGGGGGCAGCGAGGCCGCAGGCCGAAGCCGCCCCCCAGCCCCGGCCCGCCCCGCGCGTCACACCACGTCCCCGTACGCCTGCGCCTGGAAGGTGTCGGTTATCAGCGTCGCCAGCCGCGCCCGCACCAGCAGCAACCCCACCAGCGCAGCCGCGGCGCACGCGACCATGTAGGCGGCGGCGGGCGTCACGCCGGTGTAGTGGGCCACCAGGATCAGCACGGCCTCGGTGCCGAACAGCGTCAGCGACACCGCCAGCGCTTCCTGGCGCAGGTCGAAGTAGTAGAGCAGCAGGATCTCCAGCAAGCTCAACAGCTGCAGCGCCGCGCCGATCGCGGCCAGGCGGAACGGCAACGCGCTGCTCGCGGGCAGGCCGACCAGGCGCATGATCAATGGCGCCGCGACCAGCGCCAGCGCCAGCACGCTGGTCTGCACCAGCGCCGCCCCGCGCAGGATGCGCGTCGCCTCCGTGGTCACCAGCGTCGCGCGCTGGCGCAGCACCGCGAGCGGCGCGCCGCCGCCTAGCCCGCCGTAAAAGGCTCGGAACCGCTGGTAGAACACGGTCTCGATCTGCACGTAGATCCAGCCGAAGGCCGGCACGACCGTGAACCACGCGATCGCCGTCACCGCTGAATACAGCGACGCCGCCTCACGGTCGGCGAGCAGCCAGACCATCGCCTTGTCGGTCCAGATCGACACGTAGTAGACGAACGCCGACAGCGCGAGCAGCCAGTACTCCGCGAACGCAGGCCACAGCCTGGCCGTCTCGTCGGTCTTGCCGGGAATGGCGCGCGCGACTCCGTACAGCAGCAGCGCCAGGGTCACCAGCTGCCCCATCGCGAAGCCGCCCAGATAGCCGACCGCGCCAAGGTTCAGCCCCCGGTAGAGCAACAGCGACCCGATCAGCCCCATCGGGCAACCCAGGAAGAAGGCGCGCAGCACGATGGTCGGGGACGCGAGCCCGCCGCCCACGGACAGCAGCAACCACTGGCCGCCGACCACGACGGTCAGGAACACGCCGGCCATGGCGAGCGCCACCGGGACGTGCAGGATGATCATCAGCACCACGCCGATGACCAGGAACCCCAGCATCGTCGCTGCCAGCGCCCGCCACAGCGGCGCGCCGATCCTGTCCAGGCGCTTGTCGTACAGACGATCGGCGGCGTAACGCGACACCACGATGTGCAGCGGCGCCGACAGGACGACGGTCAGCGCGTAGACCAGCGTGACGATGCGCTCGACCAGCGCGAAGGTCGGCGAGCCGTCGGTGCGCGCTGCTATGCGCAGGCTCATCAGTACCGCCGTCGTCAGCAGCCACGGCGCCGACGTGACCGCGACGCCGGTCAGGTAGGCGCTCATGGTCCCCGCCAGCGAGTCGCGGTCGACCATCTTCTGCAGCTTCCATCCAATCCCGGCCATCTAAGTGATCTCCTCGTAGAGCTCGCGGTAGCTGTCGAGCATCGCGCTCCGCGCGTAGCGCAGCGCAACCCGCCGGTGCGCCGCGATGCCGCATCGCCGTACCCGCTCGCGGTCGCGCGCCAGCGCGACCAGCGCGCGCGCCGTGTCCTGCGGCACCGCGACGCGCGTGACGATGCCGCTGGGGCCGAGCTCCCTGTCCTCGCCGGGGCCGCCTTCGATCAGCTCGCGGCAGCAGCCGACGTCGGTACATATGACGGGCACGCCGGACGCGTAGGCCTCCAGGATGACCAGCGGCTGGCCTTCGCTGAAGCTGGTCAGCGTCAGCAGCTCGATCTGGTTGTAGATCTGTCCGGCGGGCTGCATGCCGACGAACTTGATCTCCTTCTCCCGCCCCAGCGTGCGTGCCAGCTCGCGGCAGCGGGCCGCGTATTGCGGATCCTCCTCATCGGGACCGATGACGCGGATGTCCAGGTCCACCTCGCGCAGCGCCATGTCGCAGGCGCGTATGAACGTCAACACGTCCTTGATCGGCACCACGCGGCCGACGAAGCCGACGCGCAGGGGCGGCGGCTTCGTAGGCAGCGGCGGCAGCTCGGGCGGCGGCTTCGAGCTCGACGCCATTGGGGACCACCATCGTCTTGCCGCGCGGGGCGCCGTCGGCGAGCAGCTTTTCGCGGTTGACCTCGCTGAGCGTGACGATCTTCACCGCCTGGTGGTACGCGATCTGCGACAGCCGGCGGAAGAACCGCGACCACATGCGGCGCAGCGGTGAAAACGTCGGCACGCGCGCTCCCAGATCGTCCAGCGCGCGCCGGTCCGGGATCCAGTCGGCGCGCGCCAGCTCGATGTCGCGCTCGCGCGAGTAGATGCCGTGCTCCGTGATCAGGAACGGCACCTTCCGCTTGTACGCCTCGACGGCGCCGAACAGCCCGGCATAACCGGCGGACAGCGAGTGATACGAGCGCGCCGGCGCCGAGCACGCGGTCAGCAGCCGGACCACCGGCAGGTTCATCGCGCGGCACTGCCAGAACAGATCGCCGAACGGCGTCTTGGGCGCGAGCTTTTCGGCCATCTCTTCGACCAGCTCGAAGCTCGCGTCGTCGTAGAGCAGCTCGGAGACCGACAGGTCGCCGGAGGCCAGATCCTCCATCAGGTCGTCGTCGACGCCGTCCTCCAGGTGGATCCGGCGCAGCGCGCGCAGCAGTCGCGACGGGCTCTTGCGGCGCGCGGACTTCTTGCGGAAGCGGCGGATGGCGCGCTCCAGCGCCGCGCGCTGCGGGCCGTCCATCGGCGTCGGCGGCGCGTTGTGGCAGAACAGCTCCTCCAGGCCGACAACGTTCTCCGGCAGCTTGAAGCGCAGATCACCGTGCCAGCCTTCGTGCGAGCCGATGTTCAGGATCGAAAAGTTCACGTGCGGCTCGCCCTTGATGATGTCGTGAACCCACGACGACACGCCGCCCGAGATGTACGGGTACGTCCCCTCGCACAGCAGGCAAACGTCGGGGAGCTTCTTGTCGCTGTCGCCGGCCCCGCTCATGTCAGCGCCGCCTCCTGACTTCGTTGGGGATCACATAGCGCTTGTGGGTGAGGCCCCGGCGCGACACCGACGCCGACCGGCCCGACAGCGACCGTCCCGGGCGGAACGATCGCCAGGTCGACAGCAGCGACGGGCTCTCCCAGGGCAGATCGTGCGACCGGACCTCCGCTTCGTCGCGTAGCTTGTGCAGCTCGATGCCGATGGCCGGAGGCGCCGACGGCAACGCCTGATCGATCGCAACAATCGCCAGGTCGGGCCGCAGGACGGCGAGCTCCAGGCGCGCGCGGCCGACCGCGACCTCCGGCATCAGCGAAGGCTCGAGCTCGACCGCGCGGTCGTAGTGGGCACGCGCCTCGTCGGCGTAAGAGCGCAGCTGCGCGACGTCGATCGCTCCGACCTCGAACGCGTGCGTGATGTGCTCGCCGGCGGTGCGCGCGTCGGCCGCTGTCGGTGCCTCCTCGAGCTGTTTGCGCAGGTCCTTCAGCTTCTTGCCGAATTCGATCGACAGGTCTTCGAGCGCCAGCGCCGCCTCGAGGCCCAGATCGTTCGGCCCCGCGGTCAACGCCCAGCGCAGCAGCGCGATCGACTCCGCGTCGGCGCGGCGGCCCAGCGCCCACAGGCGCGCACGCCGCTCCTCGACGCCGGCGACGAGCAGCGCGTCTGGCGCGGGCAGCCCGTCGGCGACCTCGCGAATCAACGCCAGCTCAGGCGCCGGCTCGGGCTCGAGTGGCTCCTTGATCGAATCGCTGAGCTCCGAGCGCTCCTCGTCGTCGCTGGCGAGCCCCAGCAACGCGATCGGCGCGCCCACGACCGGCAGCGTCAGCGCGAACGACACCAGCAACCAGCGCCGGCTGCCGGGCAGCGCGCGCGCCAGGGCCAGCGACGCGCTGGCGACCAGGTGAAGGACGAGGCCAACGAACAGCGCGCGCGCCGTCAGATGCCCCGCGACCACAACCACAACCGCCACCAGATCGATCGCGGCAGCGGCGGCGACACGCACCATCGGCAGTCGCCGCCGCTCTGCGACGTCCTCTACTTCGTCCCCCACCGCCACCCCCGCTACAGACACGCCGGGCTCTAACTGTGCAACGACTGTGCCTCTCAACCGTGCGTAATATGATTGCGAGCCGTTACGCGCGGGTTACCAACGTCGGCCCCTGGTTACCCCCGGTCGC
>CAVSOL010000004.1:0-167284 GCA_963729535.1 uncultured Pseudomonadota bacterium
CTCGATTTCGAAACGCTTCCGGATTTCGGTATGGCGGCGTATTTGTCTCATGCACAAATTTTGATCGCGACGATTTGTCTAAAGTGGGCCTAGTTTCGCGCCAGATCTGGTGCATAGACACTCCGTGCCCATCCCCCCAGCGGCAAGACCCTCAAGGATGCGGGTAGCGCCCTTGAAGCACGGTGCCGATACGCGGGTCGTCAATCTGCACGTCGCTTCAATGCATCGGACGCTCGCCCGCAGAGTTGACCCGCAAGGAGCCGGAAGGGAAGCGGGCCCTAGCCGATAATCTGTCCACAGCGGCGTCGGATGGCCGCGAGCAGTGCGCCCTCAGGTGCGGGCTTAGGCACGAACTCGATATCCCCGAACTGCGCCCTTATCGATGCCTCACTGAAGCCGGCCGCCGTGACGACTACCAGCGGAATTGCCTTGAGAGCGTTGTCCTTCAATTGCTCCTGTCGGAAGTCCCAGCCATCCATGCCCGGCATCATGAGGTCGAGCAGGATCGCACATGGTAGAAGGCCGCTTCGCAATTGATCGAGCGCCGCGCGTCCGTCCGTCGCGGTGGCCACTCTGTATCCTTCCAATTCCAGCAGGTCCGCCAGCGCTTCCAGAAGGGACACGTCATCGTCGACGATCAATACGGTCGCGATCCAAGGCCCGATCATCCACGAATGATGCGGTCTCAACGGCCTCCGGCATGCGAGTCATTCTGCCAATTCGAGACCGGAATCTGTACAACTTTGCCTGATTTGCGCGGGGAGGATAGCTTCCCGGATCCATGAATGACCGTGCGGACGCGATTAGTCGCGCGCGGATGATGGTCACGTGCCCGAGTTTGGCGGCCGACAGACCTTGCGGTCCATGGTGCCGTCGACGAACGTCAAGCTCGACGTGCAGCTGGACTCGTTGTCGACGGTCCGGTGCGGATTGCACTCCGGCTTGTCGGCGCAAATGAGGAAGCAGTAGTTGATCTGACCATCGTCAGTCACGCACGCCGAGCCCTGCGGGCAATCGCTGTCACGCCCGCACCCGGAGACCCCACAGTAGCCACCCTTGAATTCGGTGAGGCAGACCTGCCCGTTCTCGGTGCAGTCGTTCGTCGCGCTGCACTCGGCTCCGACGCCGCGCCGGACCGCCTCGCTGTCGCGGCCGCCGCAGCCGCACATGACTACGACCAGTGCACACAGTATCCGACGCATGGCACCCCTTTCGTGGTTTCCTGCCCCAGCCAGAACCTCGTATCGCGCTCGGTGGCTCAACATCGTCTGAGCCGAATTCGACTTGAAGGGGCTCCTATCGTGAGGAGCATAACGCCTCATGATGCTGATCTTCGCGCTGCTGATGCAGGTCCAGGTTCGCGTGAACGTTCCGACCGTCAGGTTCGAAGTCGTGCCGCCCATGGTTCAGGTCCAGCCGGGGGTCATGGTGGTCCAGGACTATGGCGAGGAGGTCTTTTTTGTAAACGGCCGATACTGGATGCGCGGCACTGACGGCCGCTGGTATCGCGCGAGCGACTATCACGGTGGCTGGGTCGTCGTCGAGCCGCGGGTGGTTCCCGTGACGATCGTGCGGCTGCCGCCTGGCCGCTACAAGCATCACCATGGGACGAAAAAGTTCCGCGTCGCCAACGGCGACGGATCCGTGACGGAGTACAAGGTTAAGCAGAAGCACGGCATGACGCAGGTGAAGGTGAAGGACAAGGGCAAGAAGCGGGGCAAATGGAAATGACGGCGACGATGATCCGAATCGCCGTCATGCGTGCGTCAGCATAATCTCGTTCGACCTCGACGCCCGCAATCGGCAGGCGCCGGCAGAGCGCGAACGCAGCATCGTTGTCTTGCGATGTGCGCACTCCTCGTCGTCCTGCTCACACGGGCTGGACTCCGCTGTCGCAGAGCACCCGGCTCGCACGCTCGATGACAATCGGCGTCTTCAACAATAGTGGTGCACTTGCCGATCCAGCAGACGAAGCCCGCAGTGAATGACACGTCGCTCATCGGCAGCACGCTCGGCGACTACCGCCTCCTGGAATTGATCGGCGACGGCGGCATGGGGCAAGTGTTTCGCGCCGCGCGGCTGCCGACAGGCGAGACGGTCGCGCTGAAGCTGCTTCATCCCGAGCTCTCGGGAGTCGACGAGGTCGTCCGGCGGTTCGAGCTCGAGGCCAGGCTCACGACCCAGCTCGCCCATCCCAATATCGTCAAGGTGGTCGAGTTCGGGAAGTGTAACGGACGTCTGTTCTTGGCCATGGAGTTGCTCTCCGGCACATCGCTTGGCCAGCTGATCAAGCGCCATGGCACCGGCCGGTTCGCGATTCACCGTAAAGCGGACGCTCTCGATCGTCGGTCCGGTCCTGTCCGCCCTCGAATACGCGCACGCGCTGGGCGTGGTCCACCGCGACCTGAAGCCCGAGAACATCATGGTGATCCCTCCGCGAGGTCTGTTCTCGCCCGAACGCATCAAGCTGCTCGATTTCGGGATCGCGAAGCTCGGCGATGATCCGGGCGCGAAAGGGCGGAAGCTCACTCAGGTGGGGTTGGTGCTCGGAACACCGGACTACATGTCGCCCGAGCAGGCGGCCGGTCAACAGGCCGACGTGCGAAGCGATGTCTACTCGTGTGGCGTGATCCTGTACGAGATGTTGACGGGTCGGCGGCCGTTCGAAGCTGACTCGAATCTCGAAGTGCTGGCCATGCACCTCAATGCCGCGCCACCACCGCTGCGGGCGGTCGCCGGGGCCGCTCGGATTCCCGTCGCCGTGGAGCGCGTCGTGCTGCGCACGCTCGCGAAACGACCCGAGGAACGCTTCCAGTCTGCCCGTGAAGTTCGTGAAGCGCTCGAAAGGGCCGCTCACGTCCGGGATATCCAAGCCAGCGTGAGCGGAACGGAGAAGACGATCTTCGCTGGTTCCCGAGAGTCCCCGCGTCCTTCGCGCTGGAGTCGACTGGCGATCATCGCGGCCGCCATGGCGATGTTAGCCGGCGACCACGTGCGAATCGGAGCGCCGAAAAGCACGCGCCGGACTACGTCCTCGGACGCAAGCGACTCCGTCCGCCGACCGCGCGCCCCGGCTGGGGCCGACGAACCATCACCGACGCGCGAGCGCAGCCGACGGGCCTCGCTCGCGGCGGTGCGACCGCCGTCGGAGCGCGCCAAGCAGAACGCCAGGCAGTCGCGAGCCGCGTCGAAGAAGAAAGCCCAATAGGCGGCATACCGGTGCGATGCACCGCGGTAGCCAGAATCCAAGACCTTGACGCGCGGGTCCGTTGAGGCCGCGCGTCGTCGAGATGCGCTACGGCCTTCTCCGACGGTGAAGTCGGCTCTTGCGTGTGCGGCAGCGCAGCCTAAATGTTGTACTTAATTGGGTGTGGTGATGTCCCACAGCGGTTTGTCTTTGCTGAGAGATGCCCATGCGGTCGAAAACGGGCCGACATCGGCCGGAGCGTGGACGCGTCGGTCTATCCTCGTCGTCGAAGACGATCTGGCGATTCGTGATTCGCTGAAAAGTGCCCTTCAAGAGGAAGGGTTCGACGTCTTGACGGCTGCGAATGGCTGCGAGGCCCTGGAAGTGCTGCGGGCGGGAGAGCGCCCTTCCGCCATCCTGCTCGACCTGATGATGCCGGTCATGGATGGCTGGGACTTCCGGCAGGAGCAGCTTGCCGATCCGGCGCTGCGCGACATTCCGGTGTTGATCGTGACGGCGACCGGTTTCAGTGCCGAAACTGTGCGCGCACAGTTCGGCGAGGTCGAACTGCTTTCGAAGCCAGTGCCCTGGGGCGACCTGCTCGAGATTCTCGAGCGCGTTTGCCCGCCGATCTCGTCGGCCGCGTAGCGCAACCTCGTCGCGCGCCTCAAAGCGTAATGGGGCTTCCCAAAACCGGGCGCCGATGCAACATGATGAGGGGAGATGGCGGACGCGGTTGTTGAAGGCCTGACAGGCGCACCGCATGCCATCCTTGTGGTCGACGACGCCCGCACGAACCTAGTTGCGTATCGTGCCGTCCTCGAGCCGCTCGGCCGTGAGATCGTGACGGCGGTATCAGGACGTGAGGCGCTTGACCTCCTTGGAAGCCGATCATTCTGCCTGCTGCTGATCGATGTGCGGATGCCGGGATTGGATGGGTTCGCGACCGTGGAACTTCTGCGCGGTCAGCTTCATAAGCTCACCCCGGTCATCTTCATCACGGGCCACGACGATGAAGCGGCGATGCAACGCGCGTACGAATTCGGCGCCGTGGACTACCTCGTCAAGCCCATCTCCCCCGAAATCTTACGGGGCAAGGTGCGCAACCTCGTTGTCCTCTACGAGCAGGGGATCGAGCTCGAGAGGCGCGCTGCCCTGCTCGCGGACCAGCACCAGCGTCTCACCGAAGCGAACGCCCTGCTGCGCGAGCAGGACACCAACATCGGAATCGTGGCGCACGACCTCAGGACCCCGCTAGCGTCGATCGTGAACGGCGCCCACCTGCTGACGACGTTGCCCTACGATCAGGACAAAGCCCAGCACATCGCAAAGCGAATCAACCGAAGCGCGCTCCGCATGACGACCATGATTCGGGACATTCTCGATTTCACGCGCGGCCGCCTGGGCGGTCGTATCCCGCTCAACCGACAACTGACGGATCTCGCCGCTATTTCGAGAGCGGTGGTCGATGAACTGCAGACCGGTCATCCAACCGCACGCATCGTGGTGGAGACAGCCGGCAAGCTCACAGGTGATTGGGACCCTGCTCGGATCGAGCAGGCCTTGTCCAACCTACTCGCGAACGCTGTCCAGCACGGCGGATCGGACGTCACGCTCATCGCTTCCGGCGAGGACAGAGAGCAGGTCGTCGTAACCGTCCGGAACGGTGGTCGACCGATACCGCCCGAACAGCTTCCGAATCTCTTCGCCCCCTTCAAGGCCGTGCGTAGCAACGGCAATGCTGCCCACCTTGGGCTGGGCTTGTTCATCGTGCGCGAGATCGTTCACGCCCACAACGGCAGCGTCGCCGTCACGTCGTCCTCGGAGGGTACGGCGTTCAGCTTTCGCCTGCCGCGCTCGGAGACCGTCGGCGATCGTTCTCGCGGCAGCATCGAGAACGCAGCGCTCGGGGAGCCATAGGGACCGCGCCCGTGGCTGCGCGCTGCGCCTTTGCAGATCATGGCGCGGTCCAGGGCACGAACCATCGGCGCTGCGGGTGCAGCGCCGACGAACGAGACCTTTCGACACCCTTCGGTCGGCGAGTCGCTGGTGCAAGGTGCCAGCGCGAGCCCGCATCCGGCGCTTTATCGAAGCACACAGGCGAGCAGCTTCGATGAACAGTCACGCCAGGCAAAATCAGGTGCGCTCAAGTCCCCAATCAGCTACGTTCACGCTACAGTGCCGCTGGGACCGAGGAGGAGAAGACCCGATAAGGTCTCGCAGTCATTACGATAAGCCGGAGTGGCGAAACGGTATACGCAGCGGACTCAAAATCCGCCGCCCGAAAGGGCTTACGAGTTCAAGTCTCGTCTCCGGCACTAGCGCTAGAATCCACCGGGATCTAGCCCCACCCAGGGAAGCTGGCCGAGCGCGCCGCGTCGCGAGTAGACGGAGCTCGTAGATCGCGCCCGCGGCAGGCTCCCGGCGCGCGGTCGCGCAGTGATAAAATGGCAAGAGGGTATGAGCGCGCCGTCGTGTTCCGCACGCATCCTGCAACCCTTCATGCGCTACGTGGGCGTGCGCCGTCTCGATCGCGACCTCGTGCCGCGCGAGTTCTGGTCGGCGAACGCGGACGGTCGCGTCTCGCTCGCCGCCGCCCAGTCGATGCTCGACTGCGCGGTGGAGCGGCTTGGCGACGACGGGCTCGGGTTGAGGCTCGGCCGCTCGATGCGCTTCGGTGAAGGCGGGCTGTTCGACCACGCGGTACGTTCGGCGCCGACCGTGCGCGACGCGGTCGGCGTCGCCGCGCGCTACGCGAAGCTGCTCTCGGATTCGTTGCAGGTCGGGTTCGAGGTGTGGCGGCGGCACGTCATGATCCGACTGGATGATCCGGCGTGGTCGCGATCAGCTGGCGAGTTCTCGCTGGCCGCTTTCTACAACATCCACCTCGCGGACCAAGTGCCGGCGGCGTCGCAGATCGAGTGCTGGTTTCCCCACGCGGCGCCCACGGACGTCAGCGAATACGAGCGCAGCTTCGGCAACGCGACGCTGCGGTTCAACGCGCCGTTCTTCGCGATCACTTTCAGCCGCGCCTACGAATCCGTGCCCATGCCGGGCGCCGACCCCGTCCTCCACGGCGCGCACTGCGCGCGTATCGACTCGCTGCTGGCCGCGATCGCGGCAGCCGGCGCCTTGAAGACGCGCGTCCGGCTCCTCATCGAGCAGGAGATGAGGGAGAGTCGGGGCGCCAGCGTGCCGCGCATCGCCCAGGCGCTGGACATGAGCCATCGCACGATGAGTCGGCGGCTCGAGCAGGAAGGGACGACGTTCGCTGGCGAGCTGGACGGTGCCCGGCGTCAGCTGGCGCTCGCCTACATCAACGACGGTGGGACGCCGCTCAAAGAGGTGGCGTTCCGGCTCGGCTTCTCGCACGCGGAGTCGTTTCATCGCGCGTTCAAGCGATGGACCGGCGACTCACCGCTCGTCTACAGACAGCGGACCATCCCGGACGCGACCGAGTAGCGGGCAACCGGCGATCGCTCCGGGTGTTGCTCGCGGAGCAACACATTGCTCCCGCCAGGCTACAAGCGGACTTGGCGACTTGCGTGGACCGCCCGCCAGCGACTAGCCCGTCCGGCCATGTAATGCGCATGACCATTGCAGGGCTAGCAGCCAACAATGAAACTCCCGCGTACCGGCCTTGCCTCCCTGACGTATCCGTCGGCGTTCCTGCTCACCGCGTCGTTCGTCGGCCTCGGCTGCGAGGAGCTGCCTGAAGATGACGCCGTGCACGAGGCTGCGATCGCGACCACGAACGGTCTGACGGCGATCAATGGGCTGAGCGCGAGCAACGGGCTGAGCGCGAGCAACGGGCTGAGCGCGAGCAACGGACTGAGCGCGAGCAACGGGCTGAGCGCGAGCAACGGGCTGAGCGCGAGCAACGGGCTGATGACAACCGCCCCCGGGCGGACGACCGTCGAGTACCTCGTCAGGTGTGCGCTGGCCGCCGGTCAGACGCTGACCAAGCAGGATCAGTACGGCAATTCGTACACGTTCCAGGGCGCGCTCGGGCTCGCGTCGCAGTGGAAGGACGGCGCCTGCGATTACAAATGCCAGGAATACGTCTCGGCCTGCATGATTGCGCACATCAACACGGCGGGCGTGCACGTGCCGCTGTGGATCGTCGCGCAACACGCGAATGTCGGCTGGGGGCAGGATCCCGCGTATCCGAACCAGGAGGGCTCGTTCTTCGGCAACATCTTCGTCACCGGCGCGCACGGCTACACGAGTGACAAGGTGGCGGCGTTCTATTGCAACGGCATGGCGTACGACACCGCGACCGTCCCCGGACGCATCGGCGCGAATCAGATCGGCGCCCCCTACATCGACCCGTACCTGCCGGGCGGCCCTTATGTCGGCACCTCCGGCAGCGGCGCGTGCGCCGACTACTGCACCCCCGCTGACTATCCCAACGACAAGGCCGGCTTCAAGGCGTGCAGCGGCTGGAACAACGTGCTCACCACCTATCGGAAGGCCACGACGGGCGGCACCATCACCGGCGCCGGCGCCGGCGCCTCGGCGGGGGTCACGGCGACGATCTCGAAGTACCTGGAGACGTCGAACGGTTACTGCGCCAACGTGAACGTGAAGAACAACCGGACCACGACCGTGTCGTCGTGGTCAGTCGCCTACGACATCGGCGCGTCGACGCAGATCGCGCAGTGGTTCGTCTCCGACGAGACCGTGTCGGGCAACGTCCACACCGCTCGCGGCGGCGCGACGATCCTGACGCGTATCGCTCCCAGCAAGACGCACAACTTCGGTTACTGCGTCCGTTACAAGGTCGGCAAGGTCGACCCGGTCGTCAAGAACGTCACCGCGCAGTAGGCGGCAAACCGATCAGTCGATCGACCCCGACACCGCTACGGTTCGACGTAGCGCCACAGCCCCGTCGCCCACATCGATCCCACGAAGACGTTGTGCGTGCCGTCGGATGTCACGGCGACGCTGTTCGGGCCCCACACGAGGCCCGCCGGCAGCGTGGCTGGCTTCGTCCAGGTGCCCAGGTCGCCCGGCGGCGGCGCGGTCTGATATTGCGGGCCGCCTTCATTGATGCCGCAGCTCGCGCACGCCCAGCCCCACATGCCGTAGACCATCTTCGACGTCCCCCACACGACGGAGACGTTGCCATCGGTGACGCGCGTCCAGTTCGCGCCGAGGTCGGTGCTGCGGTAGATGCCGTTGCCCATGGGCGCGCCGCCGCCGCCGATGAACAGCGTCTGGCCGACCTGGTAAAGCTGCGAGCAGCCGTGCGCGTGATTGAGGCCCTCGACGCCCTTCGGCTTCGTCCACGTCGCGCCGCCGTCGCTGGTCATGATGGCCGAGGCGCCGTTCTGCGCGATGGCGAACCAGGTCTTGCGCGTCGTCGCCGGGTTGCCCGTGTCGACGAAGAACGGGAACCACGACACGCCGCCCGCGGGCCAGCCCGCGCCCGACGTGAACTTCCACGTCTCGCCGCCGTCGGTCGACTCGGCCATCTTGTCGGCCTCGTGAAAGCCCGTGATGAGGTGCGTGGCGTCGTTCGGGTCGACGACGATCGAGTAGAAGCTCGAGTCGTACTTCTCGGGCAGCGTGCCCGTGAGCCTGAACGTCAGCCCGCCGTCCGTCGACTTGAAGACCTTGTCGTCGCCGGCGACGTTGGCCATCCATAACGTCGCGGGCGTCGTGCCGCCGACGGCCAGCACGTGCCCGAGCGCGAGGTACGGCGGGTTGGGCACGCTGTCGAGCCGGGCCCACGTCGCGCCGTAGTCGGTCGACTTCCAGATCGAGCCGTAGCCGCCGACGTAGACATCACTCGGGCGCGCCGGATCGACGCGGATGTTGCCGACGCCGAAGCCGCTCGAGCCCGTGAACAGCGACGCGGGCATCTCGGGCGACGTCACGTTCTCCCAGACACCGGGGGTCCCCGTCGCGGGCGGCAGCACGACGTCGGTGCCGGCGTCCGTCGTGTTCCCGCCACCGTCGGGGGCCTGCGCCGTGCTGCCGCAACCCACCACGACCGCGATAGCGACGGAGCCGAAGACGTGGAGCTTGTTCATGAGCTGGTCGGCAGCAAGAAGAGCACCACTCTGCGCATCGCTCATCGTCGCGCATCGTGCGGTCGTGGTCACGTGTCCCAGCATTTTGTGGCGCAACCGTTGCGCAACCCGACGAGTGCGGACGAACACCGACACGTAGGTGGTCGAGCACGTCGGTCCGAAGCGTCGGCTTTTTCGACGCCTAACGGAACGATGTCGAAATTATGACCATTCGCCTGTATCGGACGTGGTATCGCTAGCAGATGGAGGCTGAGACGTCTCGCTCCGAGGGCGTCGATCCCGAACACGGCAACGCGTTGCGGGAGCTGCACGCCGACCTGCGAGCTCGTGGGTTTTTCGCGCCATCGCAATTTTGGCGGTGGAAGCTCGTGCTCTGGGTGCCGATCTTCTTCGCGTCGTACTACGCGCTGCTCGCGCTGCCGTTCGGACTGCTCTGGCTGGCGATGGTCCCGGTGGCTTCCGTTGCGTTCCTCACCATGGGCTACGTCGGCCACGATGCCGGCCACTACGCGCTCGCCAGGAATCGGGCCGTGAACGACTTCTGGGGCCAGTTCGGCATGACGTTCATCTGCGGCTTCAGCTTCGGGTACTGGCGCGCGCGTCACAATCAGCACCACTCCCGCTGCCAGGAGGTGGACGGCGATCCGGACATGCGCTTCGGCGTGTTGTTCTCCGTCTACCCGGACTCGGACAACTGGCACAGCCGCGGCGGGCGGTTCTTCCTGCGCATCCAGAAGTGGGCGTTCTGGCCGCTGTCCTCGCTCTACTGGGTCAGCCTTCGCTACGACGGCATCCGCGATCTGTTCCAGCAACCCGACAAGACGAAGGTCGACCGATTCCTGCTGCCATTGCACTGGATCGTCCTGCTCATCGTCCCGGGGTTCATCTTCGGCTGGCCGGCGGCGCTGCTCGCCTACGTCAGCGCCTCCTGCATTTCTTCTCTGATGACCGCGTCCGTCTTCATCCCCAATCACATCGGCATGCGGCGGCTCGAGAGCGGGGAGAAGCTCAGCTACCTCGAGCAGCAGGTCACCACCAGCCGTGACATCTCGAACCCGCGGGTGCTCGATTTCTATTACGGCGGCCTGAACGCCCAGATCGAGCATCACCTTTTTCCCCGCATCCCCCACAACCGCTATCGGGCGATGCGGCCCGTTGTCCGCGCCTTCTGCCTGGCCCGCGGCATCCCGTACCAGGAGGCCAGCCTGTATCGCGCGCTCGCCGCGGTCGGTAATCACCTGGGCGCGATGACCGCTGCCTACCGCGTGTCGGCAACCGAACGACGTGCCGGGCGGGGAGGCGTGACGTCCCCAGCCGTCGTCAACCAGGTATGTTCAGCAGAGACCACAGGGTCTAGCTCTTCGTGAACGCAGCTCGCACGATGTAACGAAGCGCGCTATCAACGCGCTGTGGAACAGCGTGAACTGAGCCCGTTTTCGCCATGAGCAAGAGGCGCGATGGGTGTCATCGCCGCCGTCGCGCTGCTCGGCGGCCTGCTGCTCTTGCTGCTCGTACGTTCTCCTCGCCAGCAGGAGCCGGATTCGCGCTCGCCGTCGAAGACCAGACCACGTCGCAGCCCGCGTCGCGGCCTTCGTCGAGCCCTTCGTCGAGCCCCACCCTGCCGCCGCAGCGGCTCGTCACGGCGTCGGGGCCAGTCGTCGAGGCGATCACCGTCGAGAAGACGGAGGTCTGCAGTGGCGAGGACAACCTCGTGACGGTCACGCTGGCGGGCGACCACCAGAAGGACGACAACCTGCGGATCACGATGCCGGGGCTTGGCACCGCCGGCGCGCAGATGCCGTTTCGGCTGTCGCTCGCGGCAGGCAAGCAGCAACCGGAGATGCCCGAGGTGGTTGTCTCCGGCCGCGACGGCGTGCTGGCGACGGTCAAGGTCCCGACCGTGACCGTCAAGGATTGCCCGCCCGGTCCTTCACTGTCGGTCGAGGTTGCGCTCACGGCCAACACGTCGGCGACCTTCGCGTTGACGGCCACCGTTCGCGACCCTGGCCCGACGCCCTTCAACCCGGTTCGGTGGCACTGGGACTTCGGCGACGGCGCGGATGCCACGACCAAGGTCCGCACGGTGGAGCACCGCTACGACGACCGGCCGGAAAAGTCGCGCATGTCGAGCTTCCTCATTCACGTGCGCGCCGCAAACGCCGACGGCGTGGAGTTGCTCGGCCGTTACAGCCTCGACCTGCGCAACGAAGCCTCCGAGGCCATGCGGCAGAAGACCGCGATCGTCATCAGCACCGAGCTGAACCCGCGCTCGCCCGAGCTCGCCGCGGACGGTCGGGTCGTGCAGCGCGTCCGCATCCACCACGCGCATGACCAGCCGGTCATCGTCGAACGGGTCGCGGTTCAGCGCTTCCGCGACAACGACGCAGGGCGTCGAGGAGATGCACGCGACCGACGTCGATCCCCGTCAGATCCTCGGCACCAACGTCATCCCTCCCGGGCGCGGCATCGAAGCCACGGCGGTCCTCGACACGCGGGCGGAGCCCAGGACCAAGCGGGTGACCTACGAGCTGCACGGAAAGGCTGCCGATGGAATCCGCGCCAGCGGTCAGTTCTCCGTGCTGCGGCCCGCCGACCCGCCTCCGCGCGAGGAGCGCGAGGTCGTCACCGATCCGCGGCTCAACGCGGAGCTCGGCGCGGCCCGCGCCAAGCTGGGGCGCGACCAGGTGTCGCTCGACGACCTCCTGCGGCTACGGCGCGAGGGCGCCTTCGACAATCTTCCCGCCGGCGACGCCCAGCAGGCGCCCGCGGGCGCCCAGCGCTGACCCCTCACGAAGTCGCCGAACAGAAGGCGATCACGCGGGATCGATAGCATTCTCCGTCGGTGCGATTGTCGTATCGCATTTTGTCGATCGCAGCTCGTTCGCGACAAAGTAACGATTATTGTCTTGAGGCCGATCGCGGCCGCTGGGTACGTTAACCGCGCCCGTTTACTAACCACCGACGTTGGGAGGTATCCAGATGCGGAAACACCAGTACGGCCGGAGCCGAGCTCTAGGCCTGAGCCTCGCAGTCGTAGTCGCTGCCGGTTGCGCCGAGTCGATCGACGGCGAAGGTCCCGGTGATGACATCGTCACCGTTCAATCGAATCTGGAAGCGGTCGCGAATTCGGCCGGTGTCGCCGAGACGTTTCACACCAGCGGCGTCATCGATCGCACCAACCCGTTCTTCGAGAGCATGGGGACCAACGGGCGGACGTGCGAGACGTGCCACGACGCGCGCTCGGCGTGGACCACGTCGGCCAAGGTGATGACCGATCTGTTCGAGTCGACGGCGGGCACGCACCCGCTGTTCGTCAGCCTGCACGACTCGGGCACCCGCGCCGACGCGCCGACCGCCACGCTCAGCCAGAAGCGCGCGGCGTTCGAGACGCTGCTGAAGTTCGGCGTCCATCGCTTCACGCGTAACAATCACGTCGGCCTCGACTACGACGTCATCGCGGTCGACGACCCGTGGGGCTCGTCGACGGTGGCGTCGTTCGCGAACTTCCGCCGCGCCGGCACCAACATGGGCAACGTCAACCGGGTCGCGTCCACCACCACCACGGGCACGCCCAATCCGACGATTCGCACGCAGCTCGAAGGCTTGATGAACGGCGCCACGGGCTTCCACGCGCAGACGACGGTGCAGGTGCCGCTTGAAAAGCGCGTCGCGGGCGCGGACTTCATGCTCGGCCTGTCGTTCGCGCAGTCGATCGCCAACGGCGCCGGTCCGCTGGACGCCGCCGGCGCGCGCGGTGGACCGGTGCACCTGGCGTCGGAGCCGTTCCCGGTGGCCGGGCGCTTCGACCTCTACGACGCCTGGATCGACGCGTGCGGCGATGGTCCGGGGATCCGCGGGCGGCTGCAGCCTGCAGAACAGGAAGCGCGAGCAGATCGCGCGCGGCCAGGAGCTGTTCAACACGCTGCAGTTCCAGGTGTCGGGCGTCGCCGGCCTGAACGACGAGCTCGGCATCCCGGTGCTGACCACGACCTGCAGCGGCTGCCACCGCGCCAAGAACGTCGGCTCGTCGACCAGCGTTCGCTTCATGGACATCGGCGTCGCCGACGAGGCGAACCGCGCCGCCTTCCTGCCGCTGCTGACGGTGAAGAACCGCAACACCGGCGAGATCCGCAAGACGACAGAGCTGGGCCGCGCGCTGACCACGCGGCTGTGGGCCGACATCGGCAAGGTTCGCGTGCTGGGGCTGCGCGGCCTCGCGTCGCGCGCGCCGTACTTCCATGCCGGCCAGGCCAAGGACATCAGCAAGGTCATCAACTTCTATGTCGAGCGCTTCAACATCCCCCTGAACAGCGACAAGCGCGACGACCTGGCAGCGTTCCTGCTGGCGCTCTAGCGTTCGTCCTCTGTCGGCGTGCGCCTGTGTCGACGGTCGACCAGGCGCACGCGCTGGCGGCAGGGCGCCGGTCAGTTCACGCCCTGCAGCGTCGAGTTGGACAGCGTGATGCTCTTGCAGTTGGTGCCGACGGCCGTGCCGGCGCTGGTGACGCTGCCCTATTGGACGACGTCCACGAGCCGCCGGTGTTGCCGGTCATCGTCGTGTCGCGGATGGTCAGCACGCCGCCGAAGTTGTTGCTCGTGTAGAACAGGCCGCCGCCGAACGCGCCGGCGCCGGCCATGTTGTTCATCACGGCGTCGCCGCACAGCGTGACGTTGACGTCGTTGCCGTCGCTGTAGATCGCGGCGCCGTTGCCGCCCGAGCCGGTCTGGTTCTGGCCGTTGTTCATGAACGAGCACTTGTCGGGCTCGTTGCCGTTGGCGCCGTTGCCGGTGGCTTTGTTGCCGGTGAACAGGCTGTTGTAGATGTTCAGCTGGGCGAACAGGCCGCCGACGGCGCCGGCGTTGCTGCCCTGGTTGTTGGTGAACGTGCTGTTGGAGATCCAGACGCCGCCCTTGCTGCCGAGCACGTAGATCGCGCCGCCGCCGGTGTCGGGGCCGACGGGCGCGGCCTGGTTGTTGGTGAAGATCGAATCGACGACGACCAGGAAGCCGTCGCGCATGTAGAGCGCGCCGCCCTCGCCGTCGTTCCAGCCCTGCGAGCAGGGCGCGGGGCGCGGTGACGGGATCATCTCGGTCGGCGTCGACTTGCCGTTGATGAGCGCGATGTGCTGCAGCGTCAGGCCGAAGTTGTTGGCCTGAAAGTTGGCGCTGTGGAAGCGCATGATCTGCACGGCGCCGCCGCCGTCGAGCGTGATCTTGCGGCCGCCGTCGATGACGGTGTTCTTGGTGCTGGGGATGTTCAGCGTCGCCGTCACCGGGATCGTCACCGGGTTGGCGCCGCAGTTGAACGTGATGATCCCGCCCGCGGTGGCCGCGGCCTGCAGCGCCGCGAACGTGCAGCTCGCGGCGCTGCCGGTGCCGACGACGGCTGTCGGGGTGGCGACGCTGGCCGCCTGGGCCATGGTGGGGACGCCGCTGCTGCACGAGCCGTTGGGGTTGCCGGCGGTCCACGGCGAGCCGGCAGCGCCCGTCGTGCCCGCGGTGCCGGTGGTTCCGGCCGTGCCGGTGGTGCCTGCGGTGCCGGTCGTGCCGCCGCGTCCCGCAGCGCCGGTGGTGCCTGCGGCGCCGGCCGCGCCCGTGGTGCCACCGCGTCCGCTCGCGCCGGCGGCGCCCGTGGTGCCGCCGCGCCCGCTCGCGCCTGCGGCGCCGGTGGTGCCGCCACGTCCGCTCGCGCCCGCGGCGCCGCGGCGCCGGTGGTGCCGCCGCGCCCGCTCGCGCCTGCGGCGCCGGTCGTGCCGCCACGTCCGCTCGCGCCCGCGGCGCCGGTGGTGCCACCGCGCCCGCTCGCGCCCGCGACGCCGGTCGTGCCGGCGACACCCGTGGTGCCGCCGCGCCCGCTCGCGCCGGCCGCGCCGGTGGTGCCGCCACGCCCGCTCGCGCCCGCGACGCCGGTCGTTCCGGCGACGCCTGTGGACCCGCCCTCGCCGCCTTCGCCAGTCGTTATGTCGAAGGGCTCGCTGTTCGAACAGCCGAGCCAGGCCAGCAACGACAGCGCCGAGAGCAGTGATCTACGCATGCGGGGACCCCCGCCGACGTATGAGCCCCGAGCGCCCGCGATCGGGCCACGGTCGCGGGAATGTTCACGGATTTCGCTGGCTAGGGCGGGGCCCAGTCGGCTGCCGCGAGCTGGACGCCGCCGCGGTAGCTGCCGTTGCGGCCGCCCTTGGAATCGGTGGCGACGGTGCCGGACGATTCGTCGAGCTTGTAGAACGCGACCAGCGACGGCTCGGCGAGCACGACCTGATCGTAGTTGCCGGCGGCCCTGGCGGCGTAGTGGGCGAGGATCTGCTGCTCCGTCAGCCGGACGTTGTAGATGGCGACGCGCGCGATCGATCCCTGGAAGAAGCTGTTCATGTCGCGCGTGCCGATGCGGACGGGGGCGGTGCCGTTCATGGGCTCGATCGAATAGTCGGACAGCAGATCGGAGTCGCGCATGGCGCCGTTCTTGTAGATGTACGTGCGCGTGTCGTCGAACGTGCCGACGTAGTGGATCCACTGGTTGACGACGACGGTGTCCTGGAAATAGCTGCCGGCGCCGAGGCCGCCGGTCAGGTTGAACGAATAGAAGCTGATGCGGTTGGCGCGATCCTCGGAGTTGCCTTGCTGGTACATGCGCGCCACCCATTCGTGCTGGCCGTTCGTCCCCTTGCCCATCCAGTGGACGTAGCCGGAGCTCTCGGCGTTCGGCATCGTCAGCGAGTCCGGGCGCATCCACGCTTCGACGGACAGGGCGCCGGTCGTCGATTCCGAAAACACGTCGGCGTCGGGGATCTCGACGTAGCCGGTCGAGCCGTTGAAGATGGGCGCGCTGTTGACCATCGCCGCCGCCTGCGCCGCCGCCGCGTGCCCGCGGTGGCGCCGCCGCGGCCTGCGTTGCCTGCGTTGCCGCCGTTGCGTCCGCCGCTGCGGTGCCGCCGCCGCCGCCGGTGCCCGCCGTGGCATTGCCGCCGGTTCCGCCGCTGGCGGCCATTGCCGCCGGTTCCCGCCCGTCGGCGTTGCCGCCGGTTCCGCCGGTGGCGCCGCCGCCGGTGCCCGCGCTGGCACCGCCTCGGCCCGCGGTCGCCACACCGCCCGCGCCGCCGGTCGCGCCGCCCGCGCCGGCCGCGCCGTTTCCGCCGGCAGCTGCGTCCTCGGGGCCGCTGGACGGCACGCCGGAACCGCAAGACAGACAAACCAGGAGGGACAGCGGTGGTGCCAACGATCGACGCATGCAGGGGTCCGCCTCGTTAGAGCCTCGACGGGCGCTGGTCGGGTCACGTCGCTGGTCGGTACTTTCACAGCGGTCGCGGTTCGTGGTTACGATGTCTGCCCCATGGATGCTCCTCCGGGCGGCGCGGCGCACGTGTTTCATGCCGTGGCGTTCGTCGAAAACCTGCTGCTGAAGGACCTGGCCGCGGCGTATCCGGAGGCGCGGCGGACGCCGCACGTGCTGTCGTTCACCACGCCGAGCGGCGGCGACGTCTTCATCTATCCGTTCGGCGCGATCGTGTTCCGCGACCTGCCGCTGGTAGAGCGCGACGAGGCGCTGGCCCGGTTGCGCCGCGCGCGCCCCGGCCTCACCAGCGCCACGGTGATCGAAGAGTTCACGGCGCGCGAGGATCCGGGCGCCAGGCCCGACGTCGCGGGCGGCGTGTTGACCATCGACCGCCTGACGCCCGACCGCGCCAGCGTCATCGCGCTGACCGTCGCGCAGAGCGCGGCGATGGAATATTACGAACGCATCGTCGAGGAGATGTTCGGCCGCACCGCGCGTCTGGTCGATCGGATGGAAGCGCGCGGCACGGTGCCGGTCAGCACGCGCCCGTTGCACCGGTTCATCGGCGCCGCGATCGGCACGCGCGCCGAGGTGCTGTCGATCCTGCACCTGCTCGACAAGCCCGACGAAGCCTGGGACGACGCCGGCATGGACCGCATCTATGACGAGCTGCGCGCGGAGTTCGATCTCATCGATCGCCACCGCGCGCTGGAGACCAAGCTGCGCAGCGTCCAGGAAGCCCTGGAGCTGATCCTGGATGTCGCGCGCGACCGCCGTCTGGTGGTCCTGGAAGCCACCATCGTGGTCCTGATCGTGATCGAGATCGTGCTCACCCTCGTCCGTGCGCACTAACCTGCTGTAATTACAGGGATTGCTGCGGCGCCCCGGACGCCTTTTCATGACCGGTTTTGGGCCCGATGCGCGCACAATTAGGAGACAAGCGATGGCGCCAGCGGCATTTCGGGTCCTGCAAGGCCAAGCGCGTGACGCCGATTCGGACGCCGCGCTGGTCGAGGCGTTGCGCGCCGGCGACCCGCGCGCGGAGCTGGCCGCCTGGAATCGCTTCGCGCTGGGCGTCGACAAGACGTTGCGCCGCCTGATCGGGCCGGGGCCCGATCGCGAAGACCTCCTGCAGGAGGTGTTCATCCGCTTCTTCCGCCGCGTGGGCACGGTGCGCGAGCCGTCCGCGGTGCGCGCCTTCCTCACCGGCATCTGCATCCACGTCGTGCGCGGCGAGATCGCGCGCCGCCGCCGCAAGCGCTGGCTGTCGCTGACGCCGACCGGCGAGCTTCCCGACACGACCGCGCGCTTCCCCGATCTGGACGGACGCGAGGCGGTCAACCGCTACTACGCGCTGCTCGACAAGCTGGGCGGCAAGGACCGGTCGCTGTTCGTGGCGCGGACGATCGAAGGGCTGACGCTGGAAGAGGTGGCGGCGGCGCACGACGTGTCCGTGTCGACGGCGCAGCGCCGCATCAACCGCGCGTCCAAGCGGATCGCGCTCCTGGTGCGCCGCGACACGGTGCTGGCGGGTCTCGCCGCGGCGGAGGCCAAGGCGTGAGCCGCGAGGACGATCGACGCGCGGCGGAGGAGGCGGACGACGCCGTCATCGGCGCGATGTCGCGACGCCGCGCGGCGGATCGCGGCCACCGACGCGGGGCCGGGGCCGACGCCGGCCGTCTGGCACCGGCTGCAGATGGCGCGCGCGCGCCCGCCGCGGCGGAGCTCACGGCGCGGGCTGTTGCTGCTCGGCGCCGGCGCGGCGGCGATGCTGGCGCTGTTCATCGTCGGGCGCGGGATTCAACGCGCGCCGCCCGCTGACGTACGCGGTGGGCGGCGGCGCGGTCGAGCAGGACGGTTACATCCGTCGCGTCAGCGAGACCGACAGCGAGGTGCGGTTTTCGGACGGGACGCGCGTCGACCTGGCGCGCGGCGCGCGCGTGTCGGTGGTGTCGCGCGGGGCGCAGGGGGCGCGGCTGCGCGTCGAGGAGGGCGAGGCGCGCTTCGATGTCGTGCACCGGCCGCACGCGTCGTGGAGCCGTCGAGGCCGGCCCGTACGTGGTCTACGTGACCGGCACCGCGTTCGCCGTGCGCTGGTCAGGCTCCGACGAGGTGGTGGAGGTGCGGATGCGCTCGGGCTCGGTGCAGGTGAGCGGCCCGCTGCTGCCCGAGCGGGTGACGTTGCGCGCGGGCCAGAACCTGACCGCGCGGCTGGCGAGCGGCGAGCTGCACATTCTGGATTCGGGGACGGCGGCTGCGGCCGCGCCGCCCACGCCGGAGATCGCGCGCGCGACACCGCCGGAGGTCGCGGCGGCGCAGCCCGCGACGACGCCGCCGGAGGTCGCGGCGGCTCCCGCCGGCGGCGCGCCACAGCTCGCGTTGCCTCCGCCCGAGCAGCCGCCTGCCGCCGAGGCCAGCCGCGCGCGATGACACGGTCGCCGCGGGCGCGCCCGCGGCGACGACGATCGTGCGGCGTGTGCGGCCGCGCCCGGCGGTCGTCGCGCAGGCGGAGCGCCTGGAGCCCGCGCGCAGTGGGCGGCGCACGTCGCCAGCGGCAACGCGCGGGCGGTGCTGGCGGAGGCGGAGGCGCATGGGCTGGGCAGGACGTTGATCGAGGTGGACGGCACGGCGCTGGCGGCGCTGTCCGACGCCGCCCGCTACGCCGGCCGGCATGAAGTCGCCGTGCGCGCGATGATGGCGCAGCGGCAGCGTTTCCCGAACACGGCGGCGGCGCGGGCGGCGGCGTTCTTGCTCGGCCGTCTCGCCGACGATCAAGGCGAGCCCGCGGCCGGGCTCGCCTGGTATCGCCGCTACCTCGCCGAGGCGCCCGAGGGCGCGTACGTGGCGGAGGCGCTGGGCCGGAAGATGCTGGCCGTCGAAAGGCTGTCGGGGCGCGCGGCGGCGCGCGACGTCGCGGTCGAATACCTGCGGCGGTTCCCCAACGGAACGTACCTGCTGCAAGCTCACTCGATCCTCGCGAACCAATAAAATGGGAACCCTCGAAGCAGTCAAGGCATTCGTCGAACCGGCTGCAGCGTCGCGGCTCTGCTGACGGCGGCGCTGTGGTGCACGGGCGCCGCGGGGGCGGCACGGGCATCGACGTCCACCAGCTTCGGTTCGTCGAAGGTGACGGTCGTCGACCCGCCCGCGGGCGATCGCGTGCTGACCGAGGCGGGATCGCGCATCCGGTCCGAGCTGGACGCCGCGGGCCTCAGCAATCGCTCGGCGACGTGCGCCGCCGGCGAGGTCGGCGCCGAGGGCTGCGGCGAGATCGCGGCGGCGGCGGCGATCGCGCTGTCGCGCGAGGACGGGCTGGCGACCATCCGCGTCGTCGCGACGCTGCCCGACGGCTACGAGCTTCGCCGCGACGTGCGCGTGCCGCCCGAGGCGGGCGGCGACGATCCGGCCGTGCTGGCGGTGCGCGCCGTGGAGCTGCTGCGCGACATCTATCTCGACGTTCCGCGCGCCGTCGTGCCGCCGCAGGACACGCCCGCGCTGCGCGCGCCGGACGTCGCGACGGTGGCCGTTGCGCCCGCCAGCCCACCGTCGCCGGTCGTGCGTCACCTGGGCCTGTTGCTGTCGGCCGCCATGCTCGCGGGGCGCGAGGGGCTGGGGCCGTCGGTCGCGCCGATGCTGCAGGTGGGCCTGACGATGGGACACGGCGTGAGCGTCACGGCGGCCGCGACGGGTCCGTTCCAGAGCACCGAAGACGGGGCCGCTGGCAGCGCGCGGACGACCCAGGCGCTCGCGACGGCGGGCCTGCGCTACGAGCTCGGGCTCTACGCGGTTCGCCCGTACCTGACGTTCGCGGCGGGCCTGCACTACATGCGGGTCACCGGCCTGCCACCAGGCGGGCCCGACGCCGGCAACACGGTCAGCGCGCTGTCGCCCCTCGTCGTCGGTGGCGGCGGTGTCTCCGTGCGTCTGTATCGCTGGATGGCGATCGACGGCGGCGTGGCGGCGGCGTTCACGCTGCCGGCGACCAACGTGACCGTCGGCGGCGAGGTGGTCGGCAAGGCCGGCGCGCCGTCGGTGATCGGTCAGCTCGGCCTGTCGGTCGTGTTCGCGAGCTTGTAGCGCTGCGCGCGGGAACGGCTAGGAATCTGTTGGACAAAGTAGCCGCAAACTCGCGCTTCGCGCGAGAGCGGCTAGCGCAGCGGGAGGCCGGCCATCGTGGCAGCGACCGCCTGGTACAGGCTGCGGCGCGGATCGTCGGCGCGGAACACCAGGCGGAAGAAATCGTGCAGCGGTTTGACGCGCGTGAGGATGGGCGCCAGCCGGCGCGCCGCGAGATCGGGGGCGACCAGATAGCGCGGCAGCACGGCGACGCCTTCGCCGGCCAGCACCGCGGCGCGGATGGCGGCGGTCGTCCCCAGGTAGACGAAACGCGCGAACGGCAGGCCTTCGCGGCCCGCCGCGGCGTCGCGCCAGTAGGCGAACAGCGGTAGCGCGGAGCGTTCGTCCAGCAACGTGTGGCGGGCGGCGTCCTCGGGCCGGCGCAGCGGCAGCCGCCGCAGCAGCGCCGGCTGCGCGACGAACACGTAGTCCTCGCGGTGCAGGCCGACGGCGTCCAGCTTCGGATCGTCGAGGCGCATCGAGCCGACCGCGCAGTGAACCTCGTTCGTGCGCACGCGCAGCAGCAGGTCGCTGCCCGAGCCGAAATAGAGATGGATGGTCAGCTGCGGATGGCGCCGGCGCAGCAGCGGCAACATCGGCACGATCCACGACATGCCAAGCTCGTGGCGCGTCCCCATCACCAGATCTTGCGGCGGTGGCCCGGTCTCGCCGCGGCCGGCGCGCAGGCACGCGTCCGCCGCCGCCAGCGCCTGCTGCGCGTGCGCCAGCGTCGCGAGCCCTGCCTCCGTCAGCGACACCCGACGCGTCGTACGATCGAACAGCCGGCGGCCGAGCTGCTCCTCGAGCTGCTGGATGCGTTGCCCGAGCGCCGCCGGCGTCAGAGATACGGCGCGCGCCGCCGCGCGAAAGTTCAACAGGCGCGCCGCCTCGACGAAACAGCGCAGCGAATCCAGCGACGGTGGGGGAGGCGACACGCGCTCAGCCTTCTACATTCGAATCCCATCTCCGCGCCAGCCGCTGGACTCCGCTCGCTCTTGGTTCACCTTGGGGGCGGCGGGGGACGGGGACCTCCTCGGCCTTCGGAGCAAGGCTCGGAATCGTCGGCCGCAACGACAGATGCGGCCGACTCACCTCAGGCCGAGGAGGTCCCCGTCCCCCGCCGCGCTCGCGTTTCACCTCGGCTCGCTACGTGGGAGATCCGATCGGGATGTCGACCGGGAGCGAAGCGGTGCTCTGAGGCAGGCGGGAGGGGCGGTTGGCAGGCGGGTGTCCGGTCGGCCTAAGCTGAGTCGGGCGGCTCTGTCGTTCCGCCCGACGATTCCAAGCCTTGCTGCGCAGGCCGACCGGACACCCGCCTGCCGACCGCCCCTCCCGCCCCCCGCCGAAGAGCCAAGCGGAGCGGACCATGCGGAGGAGGCGGTAGAAGAGCGGGCGCTAGCTGGGTACACTGCCGGCCCCATGCGGGTCCGCCTGCCTCGCCTTCGCTTGCCTCGCCTGCCCGACAGCCCGTCGCTGACACGGGGGGCGCGCGCGCTCGGCTTTCTGTTTGGCGAAGGGGCGTCGGTCGGTCTCGGGCTGTGGGTCCTGCGCGCCTCCGATCGCATGGCGGGGTATGTCCTTTCGAACACGCTGTCGCCGCTTGGCCGCAAGTTCGTCATGTTGAACATGATGGGCGGCGCCGCGGCGTTCGTCGTCGTCGGGCTGGCGCTGTGGATGTGGCGGCGGGCCGCCGGCCTGGAGCTCATCGATCGCATCGCGCGCCGCTGCGCGCCGCTGTGCCTGTTCGCGCTGGTGCCGATGCTGTTTCACTGGCGGCTGTGGTACCCGCACCCGCAGCCGGAGCTGTCGTACCTGGTGATCGTCGGCGCGTTCGGCCTGTCGCTGCAGGGGTTGATGCGCGTCGCGCTGGAGACGCAGCCCGTGTTGCCCGCGGAGCTGTACGCGCGCGCGACCGCGCGGGTGCGGGCGCTGCATCGACCGCGCGCGGCGGCTGCCCTGGCTGCCGACCGCGACCGTCGCCGGGGGCGCGTTCGCCTACGCCGTCTTCTTCTCGATCATCACCATCCAGAACCACTACCGCCTGGGCACGTCGGGCTACGACCTGGGGATCGAGAACAACCTGGTGTGGAACGCGGCGCACGCCAACGGGCCGCTGTTCAAGTCATCCGTGATCGGGGGCCCGACGTCGACGCACCTCGGGCTGCACACGACGTGGATCTCGTATCTCATCGCCATCCCGTACCGGCTGCTGCCGCGGCCCGAGACGCTGCTGGTGTTGCAGGCGATGCTGATCGGCGGCGCCGCGCTGCCGCTGTACGCGTTCGCGCGCCGGCACATCGGCGACTGGCTCGCCTGCCTGGTCGGCCTGCTGTTCCTGCTCTATCCGCCGCTGCACGGGTCGAACCTCTACGACTTTCATTACCTGCCGTTCGCTCCGTTCTTCCTGTGGACGACGCTGACGCTGCTGGAGGCCAAGCGCGATCGCTGGGCGGTGGTGGCGGTGGTGCTGACGCTGGCCAATCGCGAAGACATGTCCGCGCTGCTGGCGGTGCTGGGCGTCTACATGGTGCTGGCGGGGCGGCGGCCGCGCGCCGGCATGATCCTCGCGGCGGTGGGCGCCGTCTACTTCGTCATCGTGAAGATGATCTGGATGCCGCGGCTGCTCGGCGGCGGGCAGGCGTATTCCGACCAGTACCAGGACCTGATCCCGCACGGCGAGCACGGCTTCGGCGGCGTGCTCAAGACCGTGTTCGCGAATCCGGCGTTCACGATCAGCAGCCTGATCGAGCGGGACAAGCTGGCCTACCTCCTGCAGATCATGGCGCCGCTGGCGTTCTTCGCGTGGCGCCGTCCGATCGGCGCGCTGTGCACGGTCCCCGGGTTCTTCTTCACGCTGCTGTCCACGCGCTACCCGGCGCTGGTCAAGATCAGCTTCCAGTACACCGCCTACTGGACCAGCTTCCTGTTCATCGCGGTCGTCGAGAATTTCGCGTGGTTGAAACGCGGCGCGGCCACGGCGGCGTCGCCCGCGGTCGCGGCGCAGCGGCGCGTGAGCCTGCGCGCCTGGGCGGTGGCGATGACGGTCGCGATGATCGCGACGTCGTACCAGCTGGGCGTCGTGTTCCAGCGCAACACGGCGTGGGGCGGCTTCCTCAAGTTCGGCGCCGGCATCACGCCCGAGGACAGGCGCCGCCACGCCGACCTGTACGCGCTGATCGCGCAGATCCCGCTCGACGCCAGCGTCGCCGCCAACGAGCTGGTCGTCGCGCACGTGTCCAGCCGCAAGAACGCCTACACGCTGAAGATCGCGCACAACAACGCCGACTTCCTGCTGGTCCGCATGCCGCTGGCGGGCGACGAGCGCGGCCGCGTCATCGATGCGCTGCGCTCGGGCGCGTACGGCCTGGCCGCGCAGCAGGGTGACTTCTCGTTGTTCCGGCGCGGCCTGCCCGCCGCGACCGCGGCGCCGTTCCTGCGGCTCATCGGAGGCTGACGGGTGCGGGGCGGACACCGGGCGGCGCTGCTGGTGGTGTTGCTCGCGGCGTCGGCCAGCGCAGGCGGGTGCCGGCGCGCGCCCGCGGGGGCGACCGGCGGCGCGGCCAACAACCTGCTCGCCGGGCGGCAGCCGGTGCGCATCGCGGGGGCACGCCTCCCGGCCCTCATCACCGACGGCCGATCGACGCCCGAAGGTGAGGAGTGGGGGACCAGCGCCGGCGCCGTGCTGGACAGCGACCGCGCGTTCGTCGATTACGACCTGGGCCGGGCGGTGCCGATCGGCGCCGTCTACGTGCAGGGCGACAACAACGACAGCTACGTCGTCAGCGTCTCCGACGACGGCGTCAGCTTTCGCGAGCTGTGGGCGTCGCCCGCCGTCGGCGGCGCCGGCATGCGCGAGCGCGTCGCCGATGGTCTGGGCGCCGTGGCCCGCTGGATCCGCTTGTCGGCGCGCGGCGGCGACGGCATGTACGCGGTCGTCGAGCTGCAGGTGTTCAGCGAGCGCCCGTCCGAGTTTCCGCCGCGGCCGGCCCGGGTGGCGGGCGCGCGCGATCCCGACGTCGTGCGCACCGCGCTGCTCTACCTGGTGCTGGCGTTCCTCGTGTTGCTGGCGGCGACCGGCGTGGGCAGCGGCTGGCTGCGGGTTGGCCTGGCCGCGTGCGTGCCCATCGCCGCGGGCATCTTCGTCTGGCGCGCGATGGCGGACGCGTGGCCGCTGGCGGGGCGCGAGGTGGCGTTCACGCGCGCCGCAGCCGCCGCGATCGCGCTGGCGGCGCTGATCCGCGCGTGTGACTGCTGGCGGCGGTTCCCGGCGAAGCGGGCGGTGGTCGTGGGCGCGTGTGCCGCAGCGGGGGCGCTGGCCGTCGCGTGTTTCTTCAACCTCGGCCGGCCGCAGTTCTGGAATCACGCGACCAAGCAGCCCGAGTTCGTGCACCTGGCCGACATGCGGATCTACCAGCCGGCGGTGAAATACTTCGACGAGGTCCGCTACGACGGCGTGTACCTGGCCGCGGTGCTGGCGTACGCGGAGGAGCAGCACGGCGGATCGCTGGCCCCGCTCGCGCACGTGCCGGTGCGCAACCTGAAGGATCAGCGGCCGTCGCACGTCGCGGAGCTGGGGGCTGACATCGCCGCCGTGCGCGCGCGCTTCTCCGACCAGCGCTGGGCCGCGTTCAAGCAGGACATGGTGTTCTTCCGCGGCGCCATGGGGCCGGACTACCTGACGACGCTGACCGACCACGGCGCGAACGCGCCGCCGCTGTGGGTGATGATCGCGAAGCCGTTCCTGGGCTACACACGGGCCTCGGAGACCAGCCTGGTGGCGGCAGGTCTGGTCGACGCCGTGCTGTTTCTGCTGATGGCGCTGGCGCTTGCCAGGTCATTCGGCGTGCTGCCGATGTGCGTGGCGATGGCCGTGTTCGGCGCCAACGACCTCTACATGTTCGGCACCAACTGGGGGGGCGCGACGCTGCGCCACGACTGGCTGGTGCTGCTGGCGTTCGCCGCGTGTGCGCTCAAGACGCAGCGCTGGGTGCTGGCGGGCGTCCTGCTGGCCGTCGCGACGATGCTGCGCGTGGTCCCGGCCGCCGCGCTGGCCGGCGTGGCGATACCGGCCGCGGCGTGGTTCGTCGAGCGGTGGTGGTTGGACAGACGGCGGCCGGCGATCGCCGACGTGCTGCGCGAGCACCGCCCGGCGGTGCGCACGCTGGTGGCCGCGGCGGCGGCGATGCTGCTGCTGTTCCTGATCACCGGGCTCGTCTACGGGTTCGGCGCGTGGGTCGAGTGGTGGCGCAAGATCGTGCTCCTCAACCGAGACCCGTCGGTCAACGAGGTCAGCCTCCGCACGCTGATCGCCGGCTCCGACAACGCACAGGGCCCGCTGCTCGCGAGCCGGCTCGGGATATTCATTCCGGCGGCCATCGGTTGCGTCGCCACGATCGTCTGGGCCGCGCGCCGCCGCCCCCTGCACGAGGCGATGCTGCTCGCGCTGCCGCTGGTGCTGGTGTTCCTGCACCCGGTCAACTACCACCTGCACTTCGTGTTCCTGCTGGTGCTGGTGCAGACGTCGCGCGGCCTCGTCGGCTGCGGCGTCACCGTTGCTGGCGATGTGCGTGGCGGCGTACTGGACGACGCTGGACCCGGACGCGGATCGGCACTTCCAGGTGATGACCGCGATGCTGTTCGCGACGCTGGGATGGTTCTACGCCAACGTCTTGCGGTCGCGGCCTCAGGCCGTTGTCACCGAGCAGCAGGTTCAGCCGTCAGCGGCGCTCTGAGTCCGCTGACCAGACGCTTTTCACGCCTCACTCCGGCTTGTCGGCGCCGAGGGCCTTGAGCCACTGCGGCGTCGGCAGGATGAGCTTGCGCGCGGTCAGGTCGAACAGGCCGATGGTGAACAGCGCCTCGCAGCAGACGTTGCCGTCCTGGTCCAGGATCTGCTGCACGAACTTGGCGATCTTCCCCCTGTACGAATCAGTCCAGCTGCGGATCTTGACGCGCTGGCGGTTCTTGATCTCTCGCTGGAAGCGCAGGTTGATCTCCAGGATCGTCGGACCGATGCGCGTGCGCACGACCTCGTCCAGGCCGTAGCCGTTGCGCGTGATGAAGTCCCAGCGCGCCTCCTCCAGCACCTCCAGGTACTTCGCGTTGTTGACGTGCCCGAACGTGTCGAGGTGCGCCTCGTGGATCAGCAGCTCGTATTCGTGGACGGTCACCTGCATCGCGCTCTCTTAGCGCGGAAGTGGCGCAACACTGAAACATTTCCGGCGCGCGACATCGCCCGCCGTTCAGCGGGAGGAGCAGCGCTTCATCGTCGCCCAGTCGACGTCGCGCGTGATCATCGTGGCGAACGTCGGCTCGCCGAGCTCGCGGCCTTTGAACGGGAACTCGTCGATCGTGTAGACGAGGCGCAGCTCCAGCGAGATCGGCTCCTTCGCCGCCGCTGCGACGACCGGCAGCTTCACGCGCCGTGTCTGGCCCGGCGGGATCGACGTGTCGGCCGTGGTGCGCTTGCCGCCGTCGGGGGCGGGCTCGAACCGGCGCCCGAGCGTCACCTCCTGCAGCGCCTCGGGCGCGCTCGCGCGCCACGCGCGCAGCACCAGGTGGCGGTGCAGGTCGCCGGTCGGCACGTTGTGCCCCGCGCCGGTGTTCGCGAGGCTGACGACCAGGCCCTTGCTGTCGCGGCACGCGTCCATGCGGATGGCGTGGCTGATCATGTCGGTGTCGTGGCCGCCCGGGAACAGGTGCCCGGTGGCGCCGGCGTGGTGGCAGCCCAGACATTCCTTCTTCGCGTGCGGGCCGCGCGCGTGCTGGGCGACCGTGTCCTGCATCGGGTGCTCGGTGTAGCCCGTGACGCGCCCCGGGCCCTTGCCCGTCGGATCGGGCGCGATCACCGGGAAGTTGAACTGGTGGCAGCCGGCGCAGAACGCGGGACCGCCGTAGTCGGCGCGCACGTCGGTGTCGTGCGGCGACGCCGGCCCCTTGCGGCGCGCGAGCACGCGCCCGCCGCGGATGTGGCAGACGGCGCAGTTGACGCCTTCGTCGGCCAGCGCGCCGCCGCCGCGTTTCACCTCGGCGAACTGCTCCGCCAGCGGCGCGTGGCAATGCACGCACCAGTCGAGCGGCCGGTCGCGGTACTCGCGCTGGAAGATCGCGTTGGTCCACGCTTTTGCGTGCCGGCTCTGCCCCCAGTCGACGTGGACGTCCATGTGACAGGCGACGCACGCGTGCGAGCGCAGCTTGTCGGCGGCGCCGGCGTCGATCGGCCCCAGGCCGCGCGGGAACAGATCAGAGCCGCCGGAGACGGCGGCGAGCAGCGCGAGCAACCACGACAACACGGGCGACCGCGGCTACTTGGTGGCGATCGCGACGGCGGAGACGATCTCCATGTCGCTATCCCTGACCATGCCAGTCAACGACGCGCTCGCCAGCTTCGGGCCGTCGTCGCTGTTCTTCCAGTCCAGCGTGGCCGCGTTGGTCACGTTCGCGACCACCTCCAGCCTTCCGTCGGCACCGTAGACCAGCAGCTGCGGCCGCGCGGTCGGGAAAGAGCCCTCGCGCCCGTCGACCATCCCGCACTTGACGATCAGCAGCGCGCGCAAGCGTCCGGCCTCCGCGGTCGAGCCGGTCGGCGCCGGTTCGCGCAGGGCCCATGCGAACGTGGCCGGCTCGGCCCGGTGGCACTGCGGCGGTTTGTGCTCCAGGGCGTCGGCGAACGACGGCAGCCCGGTTTGCTCGATCAGCGCCAGGGCGTTCGCGTCCAGGTAGCCGAGCTGGCCGCTGATCGGCAGCGGCAGCCGGTTGTCGCACGGGTCCTCGACGCACGAATCGATGCTGGGCGTGCACAGCCCATCGACCGCCGGAAATGGACGCTTGTCGCGCACGGACACGCGGACCGGCGGCATAGAGGCGAACTTCGCCGCCACCAGATCGCGTGCCATGCGCAAGGCGCCGGCGTGCTTCGTCGCTGTCGTCCCCTTGCCCTTGCCGGCCCGTCCCAGGGCGTGGGCCATGTAACACAACGTCCCGCCGTCCGCCGTCGCGCACTTGTCGAAGGATACGGTCGGGGCATCGAGGTCCTCGGGGGGCGGCACCAACGTGTACTGCGCCTCGATGGGCAGCGACTGCCCGAGCTTGGTCTGGAACAGCTTGGCGGCGGCGACGCGCTCCTTCTTCCACGTGACGATCTTGGTCAGCCGCTGCTTCTCGAACGCCGGGTTGTCCGACGACGTCGCCGTGACGTAGAGCTGCACGTCGGAGATGCACAGGTCGTCGTACTTCTTGCCGGCGTAGACCGACTTCACCTTCAGCTCGACGGCCTCGAGCGGCCCGGCCGGCTGGTCGACGATGATCTCCTGCCAGCCTTCGCTATCGGTCAGCGTGACGTCGACGGTCTTCTTCGACGGCAGCAGCGTGACGGTCAGCTCCTTGGCGCGCGAGTTCGCCTCGAACAGCTTGGGCGTCTTCTGGTAGCCGTTGCGGAGCTTCATCCGCAGCTTGCTCGCGCCTTCCATCTGCGTCGTGTGGACGCGCAGCCATTCGCCGATGCCCTCGGTCTTCAGGCTCCACGCCGTCTTCGGATCGTCGTCGCCGACGTACAGCGGCAGGTAGTTCTCCTGGAACTTGTTCCAGTCGTTGACCAGGTAGCTGCTCGCCTCGGCGCTGGCGACGTGCACGCGCCGCTCCTTCGCCGGGCCGGTCGCCGCGGGGACGGGCGCCGGCGGGACAGCCGCCGCGCCGTCCCGTCCTGCGAACGTCAGCAACGCGACCGCCATCAGCCACCGACCAGAACCGCGTCGTCTCAGCATGCCGCGACGCTAACACCGGCCGCGCGCGATGGCGTCACAATCGCGACGTGCGGGCGCTCGCGCTGCTCGTCCCCGAGGGCCGGCTGGCTCCATTTCTGGAAGGCGAGCCGCTGAACGCGCTCAGAAGCCGGCGGCGAGCGCGAACACCCAGGTCGGCGTCGTCCAGCCGGCGTTCAGCTCGTAGACGGTCGCGGTCAGCTTGCCGAACGACACGCCGGCGAACAGCCCGCGCTCGAAGTCCAGCTCCGTGCGCAGCACGCGCATCCGCTGGGCGACGACGCCGACGCGCAGCCAGTCCCACGGTGACAAGCCGAGCTCGGACCAGCTGTAGACGAAGCTGTTCTCGACGTTCCAGGGGTCGATGACGATCTCGTCTTCGGTCGACAGGTCCAGCTTCCACCACGTCACCGTGATCCGGAAGCCGGGCGCGATGCCGTCCGTGTCGCCGAACACCGCGCCCATCATCGCCGTCGCCGCGATCGCTATCTTGTCGCCCGCGCTGGCGTTCGCCCCCACGAACACCGATCCGGTGCCGCAGCCCCTCGTAGTTGTAGCGCGCCTTCGATGTGAAGCCGCCGCACGTCCAGCCAGGCCTGGGCCATGCCGAAGTTGTCCTGCTCGGGGACGACCCACCCGTACAGGACCGCCTGGCCTCCCACCGCGGGTTCGGCGGGCGCCGGCTCCTGCTGCTCGGCGGCACGCACCCGCGGCGCCGACGCCAGCAGCGCCGCGACCACGAGGACGTGCCGACCGGACATGCCTCACAGCTTCATACGTCCTCTGTCGCCGTCCGGTAACTGCGCCCGTGGCTGATACTGAGCGCCGCCCACGACGACCGCGTTCTCCTGCGTCGGGTCGGGACCACCGGCGACCGGCGGCACGGTCCGCAGGTAGCGGAAGATGGCGCGCAGGTCGTCGTCGTTCATGCGCTTGAACGCGTGCCACGGCATCGGCGAGTCGTCGCGCTGCTTGCCCATGTGAACGCGCGCGACGAACACCTCCTCGGGCCAGCTCGCGATCCAGCCCCAGCGCGGGTCGGGCGTCAGGTTCGGCGTGATGAACGTCTTGGCCGGGTTGGTCTCGGACGGGATCTCGGCGCCGCCGCCCAGCAGCGGGCCGGCGAGGGCGCCCGTGCGCATGTCGAGCTTGGAATGGCAGTTCGCGCAGTTGCCGACGTTGTGGACCAGGTAGCGGCCGTAGTCGGCGGTGGGGGCGGGCGGGACGTGCGCGGCGGGCGGCGCCGACGGCCCGCGCGGCTCGATGACGAACGCCAGCATGGCGCGCCCGAGCAGGTTGGGGGCGTGCGGCGCGACCTCGTGCCTGACGGCGGGCTGCGCGCGCAGGAACGACAGGATCGCCGTCAGGTCCGCGTCGCTGAGGTTGGCGAACGGCATGAACGGCAGCACCGCGCGCCCGTCGACGTGGACGCCGTAACGCAGGACGCGGGCGAGCTGGTCGTCGCGGTAGCGGCCGATGCCGGTGTCGCGGTCGGGGGTGATGTTGGGGACGCGGAACGTGCCGACCGGCAGCTTGAACTCCATGCCGCCCGACAGCGCGATCTCGCCGCCCGCCTCCAGCGCGGCGCGCGCGGCCGGGTCGCCGTGGCAGTCGGCGCAGTGGCCGGCGCCGAACGCCAGGTAACGGCCGCGCTCGATCACCGCCGGGTCGGCGCTGGCGGTGATGGCCGGGTAGGGCGCCTCGAACGTGCGGTGTTGACGCACCACGGTGGCGATCGCGAGCAGCGCGACGGCGCCCGCCAGACCGGCGGCGCCGCGGAGCACGATCTTGTTGAGCAGGGACCTGGGCTTGTTCGACTTGTTGGGCTTGTTCGGGTTTTCCATCGCGGTTTCCTGACCTCCGCCCCTGCAAGTGGAACGACGGTCGAGTTCGTTACAGAGAAAAAATCCCCGTGGTCGACGGCCCGGCGCTTCTGCTAGGGTCGATCTTCCGATGAGCGGTCTCGCTGCACAGGCCGACGACACCGACGACGCCGGGCTGCCGGTCGCCACGCTGGTCGGGCGCGCCGCGGAGGGCGACCGCGGCGCCGAGGCGACGCTGTGCCGGCGTTTCCTGCCCGCCGTCCGCCTGTTCGCCCGGCGCCGGCTGCGCACGCCCGACGCCGTCGCCGAGTTCAGCCAGGACGTGATGTTGCTGTTCATCGAGGCGCTGCGTCGCGGCGCGGTCGAAGATCCCGACCGCCTGGGTGGCTTCGTGCTCGGCATCTGCCGGAACCTGGCGCTCGACCGCGTCCGCCAGCGCGAGCGCCGCGAGTCGCTGTGGCAGCAGTACGGCGCGGCGTGGACCGATCTGGGCGCCGACGCGCCCAGCCCCGAGGACGCGCCCGGCTACGAGATCATCCACCTCGAGGACTGCCTGAGCCGTCTCAACCAGCGCGGGCGCGACGTCGTCCGCCTGGCGTACGCGGAGGCGCGCAGCCACGGGGAGATCGCGACGCAGCTCGCCACCAGCGAGGCGAACGCGCGCGTGCTGCGGCATCGCACGCTGCACGCGCTGCGCGATTGCATGTCGCGGCACGTGTCGTGGGAGGCCACGGCGGCATGAGCGCGGAGGCGATTCAGAAGTGGCTGACCGAGCTGGACGACTACGCCAGCGGCCACACGCCCGACGCTGAGGCGGCGGCGCTGGAGGACGAGCTGTTCGCGCGCGCCGCGTCGCCCGACGCCGACGCCGCGGCGGTGTTCCTCGATGCGCTGGCGCGCAACGCCGCCTACCTGGCCCACTACGCCTTCAGCTTCCGCGGCGGCAGCACGCGCGCGGAGGTCGACGGCCTGCTGGCGTCGGGGCTGCGCGTCCACTACTCCGACCTGGGGTCCGGCGGCGTCGCGCGCATGGCCGCCTGGCCGGAGGGCACACAGATCGTCATCACGCGGCTGGGCGTCGACATGCGCGGCTACCGCGACATCGAGGTCGACGTCAGCCTGGGCGAGGGTCCGGTGCTCAAGACGTTCCGCGGCTGCGAATGCGATCCCGTCGACGGCGCCCTGTACGCCGTCTGCCACGAGCCCCTGGCCCGCATCGCCTTCGGCCACCCGCGCGTGCTCGCAAAGGTGACCGCCATCCGCGCCGCCGCCCGCGAGACCGTCGCCGTGCTCGACCTCCGCAACGGCTAGAGCGCGGTCTGGGGACAAGAGATCGGTATCCGCGTTTCATTCAGCCGACCCGCGCATCCGCAAGACAACGGCGCCCACGAGAGGATGCACGCTGACGTCGCCAGCGAGCTTGAGGCCGAGCCCGAAGACAGTGTGACGGTCCAGCAGCGCGCAGCAAATCGCTGGCGGACGGAATTCAACGAGGTCCGGCCGCACGAGGCGCTCGAGATGAAAACGCCAGCCGAGCTCTACGTCCGGTCGTCCCGACGTTTCCGAGGAATTCAGTCGCCCTGCTACCCCGGCAACTACGCCATTCGCCGCGTGGATCGAAACGGCTGCGTTCGATATCTCGGTAGAGTCGTCTTCATCAGCGAGAGCCTGGTCGGTTACGACCTCGCCCTTCGTCGAACACGCAGTGGTCGCCTCTTCGCTCGCTTCTACGACCTGAAACTCGGGCTCTTCGACCTGGCCACCGCCCCTCGTCATCACCGCCCTCGACTCATCGGATTACGCCACCTACCCGCTCTCAAGATCGGAACCTCGTCCTGATACCCACACCTGTAACCGATGTCGTGTCCCCTCCTTGTAACCAATCTCTTGTCCCCAGACCGCGCGCTGGGTTACCGCCAGTAGCGCGTGACGGCGAAGTCGCTGTTGCCGCCGGCGCCGCCGGCTTGCCCCGCGACCAGGACGCGGACCGCCGGGATGCGGTCGTCGGTCTGCAGCAGGACGGCGTTCCCCTGATCGCGGCCGGTCCCGGTCGCGACGGGCGTGATCACCATGCCCGTGCCGCCGAACGTCGTGTCGAGCGCGCCGTCGACCTCGTAGCGGACGACGGCGAAGTTTCCGGCGGAGCTGTTGCCCTCGTACGCCCAGCCGGCGACGACGATCTTGCCGTCGGCCTCGATGGCCAGGCCCTGCGCCTCGTCCCAGTTGGACGTCTGCACGGCGGTGACGACCTTGCCAGACGAACCGAAGCCGGTGTCTACCGCGCCGTTCGACGTCAGGCGCACCAGCGCGAAGTCGTGGCTGACGTGTCCGGCGAGCACGATCTTGTCGTCGGCCGTGAGCCGCACGGCGCGCGCGGCGCCGATCGTCGACCCCATGAGCGCCGTGACCTTGCCGGTGCCGGCGGCGCCGAACGTGGCGTCGAGCGTGCCGTTCGCGAGGTAGCGCGCGACCGTGAAGTCGCCTTCGCCGCCCGCGGCGACGATGCGCGCCTCGCCGCCCACCATCTGCAGCGCCAGCGCGTAGATCGAATCGCGCGCGCCGAACGAGGCCAGGCTGGTGATCACCTTGCCGGTGCCGTCCGCGCCGAAGGCCGTGTCCAGGCTGCCGTCGGTGTTGTAGCGGGCCAGCGCGAAGTCGACGCCGGTCGTGCTGCTCCCCTGGCTGCTGTCGCCGCCGACGACGATCTTGCCGTCGGCCTGTAGCAGCAGCGCGTACGCGGTGTCGGCGTCGGCGCCGAACGCGGTCGTCAGCTTGCCGCCGGATCCAAAGCCGGCGTCCAGGCTGCCGTCGCTGTTGTAGCGCGCGAGCGCGAAGTCCTGGCCGCTGCCGGTCACCGTCGACGTGCCGGCGACGACGATCTTGCCGTCGGGCTGCACGGCCACGGCGTACGCGGTCTCCGAGGCGCCGGCGAAGTCCGTCAGCACCTTGCCGGGCGAGGTCGCCGGGCCGAACGTCGCGTCCAGCGTGCCGTCGCGCTCCAGGCGGACGATGGCGAAGTCGCCCAGGTGCTCGGCGGCGCGGCCGGCGACGATGATCTTGCCGTCGGGCTGGACGGCCATCGCGTTGGCGTAGTCGTCGGAGGTGCCGGCGGGGACGATGACCTTGCCGCCCCCGAAGCTGGTGTCCAGCGTGCCGGGCGCGCCGGTGATGGTCACGGTCAGCGCCTTCGTCACCTGCTTGTCGCCGGCCGCGCCGCGGATGGTGACCGCGGTCGGCAGCGAGTGCGGCGTGCCGGCCGGCGCGACCACGGTCAGCGTCGACCTGGTCTGGCCGGTGGCGAGGGTCTCGGGCGAAAACGACGCCGTCGCCTGGGGCGGCAGGCCGGCCGGCGACAGCGTGACGGCGCCGTCGAAGCCGGCGGCGCGCGTCAGCGTGACCTCGATCGTCGCGCTGTCGCCGGTCAGCACCGGCAACTTCTCCGACGACAGCGCCAGCTCGAACGACACGGTCGGCGTCGGGTCGGGATCGCCGGGGTCCGCCGTGCCGCCGCCCGAGCAGGCGAGCGTCGAGACGAGGAGGGCGGTGAGGGCGGCGCGGGTGACGCGGACAGCGGAGGACGATGCGAGCTTGGACGAGGTCATGGCGGCGGGTCTCCTTTGGGTGGGTTCGCAGTTCCAAGTGGTGTGAACGACGAATTCGTTACACAGCCAAACTACCGAACCCGAACGGAGCCGCTCGCTACGTGTTCCTTAGGTGAATCCTAAGAATTCCCTAAGCCGCCACCGCGTTCAGGCGCCCCGGTCTTCCCAAGCGAAATCCATCTGGCGCGCCGTGCGCACCGCTAGCTCCGGGGTCGCCAGGCGGCGGACCAGGTGCAGGCTCATGTCGATCCCCGCCGAGATGCCGGCCGACGTCACCAGCGTGCCCTCGTCGATCCAGCGCGGCCCCTCCTCGACGCGGACGGCGGGGAAGTCGCGGCGCAGCTCGTCGACGTCTTCCCAGTGTGTCGTGGCGCGGCGGCCGTCGAGCAGGCCGGCCGCCGCCAGCAGCAGCGCGCCGGTGCACACCGACGCGGTCAGCCGCGCGCTCGCCGCGGTGGCGGCGATCCAGCGCACGACGTCCGGGCGCTTCTGCTCGGCGCTGACGACGCCGCCCGGCACGACCAGCACGTCGATGGCCGGGTGCGCGCGCATCCCGTGCGCCGCCGTGACCGGCAGGCCGCCGCGCGCGAGCACGACCCGCGGCTCGTCCGCCACCAGCACAACGCGGAACAGGTCGCTGCCGGTCCGCGCGCCGGTGCATGCGCGACGCGGTCGAGAACACCTCGAACGGACCGGCGAAGTCGAGGACCTCGACCTCATCGAACAAGAAGATCCCGACGGTGACGGGCGGCGTCGACATGATGACCCAGGCTAGCACCGCGCCGGGCGCTCCCCGGAAATCGAAGACCTGGATCTGTCGCGGCTCCCAGCTTTCCCGCGAAGTCCTCGTCGTGACCACGAGCGGTGCTCCGTGAGTGCAACATCCGCGGATTCAAGTCGGGTGCGATCGCGGCGCGGCAGCCGGGTGTTCTTCCACCCGCAACGGCCCGCCAGCGCGCCGCCAGCCGACGCGCGCCATCCAGGTCTCTGGGAGGGCCGTCGCCGGCGCGACGTCAGTGGCCGACGGGGCGCGATGCCACCCCGAAAAGTGCGGACCCGAGCTGCGCGGATCGACGCACGCGGGGGCGCGGAGGTGCTTTCGAAAGTTGAGCAGCACGTAGACCATGCTCGCCCGCATGTGCCGCGGCGTCGTGAGCGGTCGGGCGTGATATCGGTCGCCGACGACCTTCCCTCTGCGGCCGAGGGCGCGGTTGATCGCGAAGGCCAACCGGATGGCGAGCCCGTGCATGCCGCCGCGGGCGCGGCGCGCCTCATCCCCCTCGACGATGAAGTGCCCGTGGTCCTGCTGGATCGAGAAATGGATCACCCGAAAGCGATCGACCGACGCCCGCGCTATGGCGCGGCGGAGCGCGCCGAACACCCGCGGTGATCGAAGTGACGGCAGCCCCGGCGTTACCCGGATCGTGACCTGCACCGGACACCGGGGATCGATCTTGGGCCGGGTGGTGTGGGGCATCGAGGGTCGCCCCCGTGGCTTTCGCCCAGCCCCCTTGCGAGCCCCGCCCCAGGTCCTGGCCACCGCGAGCGGCAGCCGCATCTGTCGACCTCGTCCCGCCTTGATTCCGCGCATGTTCTGTTGTCGGCGCACGCGGCGTTGGGTTGTCGCGGATGTCCCTCACGAGGCGCCATCGATTCGAACGCGGCCGATCTTTGCGCGGGCGGCAACAGTGGTGTGCGTTTGGGACGGCTAATCGGCGCCGGCGCCTCCCGCTAGCTTGCGTGGTGAGGAGGCCAATCATGACGACGACGACCGAAACGACCGAAGAGACCAACAAGGTGATCGCGCGGCGCTGGACCGAAGAGCTGTGGGGGGCGGGCAACCTGAGCGTGGCGGACGACATCGTCGCGCCCGACTACGTCCGCCACGACGCGGGCGACCCGTTTCCGGTGCGCGGCCCGGCGGAGGTCAAGCGTCTGGTGGGCATGCTGCGCGGCATGTTGCCCGACCTGAAACTGCACATCGAGGACGTGGTCGCGGCGGGCGATCGGGTGGTGTCGCGCTACACCGGCGTCGCCACCGACACACGTGGCTACCTGGGCCGGCCCGCCACCGGCAAGCGCGTGCGGACGGCGGCGATCCAGATCTTCCGGTTCGCCGGCGGGAAGATCGTCGAGAGCTGGGCGGTGCGCGACGATCTGGGGACGCTGGTTCAGCTGGGCCACGTGCCTGCTCCGGGCGCGCCGCCGCCGCCGTCAACGCCGCCGCCGTCCGATGGGATCGACGCCGGGGTTCGCATCGGACACGTCAACCTGCGCGTGGCCGATCTGCCGCGCTCGATCGCGTTCTACCGCGACGTGCTCGGGTTCCAGCTCACCGGCGACGCGTCGCCGGCCGGGATTCCGATCGCGACGCTGTCGGCCAGCGACTACCACCATCACATCGCGCTGAACACGTTCCGCAGCGCGGGCGGAACGCCGCCGCCAGCCGGGCACACGGGGCTGCACCACGTGGCGATCGTCTATCCGGGGCGGCGCGAGCTGGCCGTCGCGGTTCGCCGCCTCCTCGCGCATGACTATCCGATCGACGCCGGCGACGATCACGGCGCGACGATCTCCGTCTACCTGCGCGACCCGGACGGCAACGGTCTGGAGCTGTACTACGACCAGCCGCGCGCGCAGTGGCGCGACGTGGACGGCGCACCGATCATGCGCGCCGAGCCGTTCGATCCGCGCACGCTGGTCGCGGAGCTCGATGCCGCGGCCGCCGCGGACGCCGGCGCGGCGGCGGCCTGACGACTCACAGGCGCTTGGCGAGCGCGTCCGCCAGGTAGTCCCGCACCAGCGCCACGCGCGCCGGCAGCAGCCGGCGCGATGGCCACACCAGATACAGGGCGCCGCCTGACATCGCGTGTTTCGGCAACACGCGCACCAGGCGGCCGTCCGCCACCTCGGCGGTGACGATCCCTTCCGGCATCAGGCCCATGCCGGCGCCCTGCAGCACCAGCTCGCGCACGAACAACATGTCGTCGGCGGCGACGGGGCCGTTCGCGTCGGCGGTCTCGACGCCGCGCGGCCCGGTCAGCCGCCACGGCACCTTGCCGCCGCGCGTGCGGTAGACGACGCAGTCGTGCGCGGCGACGTCGGCGACGGTGCGCGGGCGGCCGCGCCGTTCGATGTAGGCGGGCGCCGCGAAGACTCCCAGGTCGGTCGTCTTGACCTTGCGCGCGACCAGCGACGAGTCCTCGAGGATCGCGCCGCGGATCGCCAGGTCGAAGCCCTCTTCGACCAGGTCGACGCGGCGGCTGGTCAGCGACACCTCGATCGAAAGCCGCGGGTGGCGCGCCGACAGCGCCGCGATCATCGGCGGCAGGAACAGCACGCCCAGGTCGACCGGCGCGGTCACGCGCACCAGGCCGTGCGGGTCGCTGCCGAAGCTGATCGCTTCCTGCGTCGCTTCGTTCGCCTCGGCCAGCACCACCTGCATGCGCCCGAAGTAGGTCTGGCCGGCGTCGGTGAGCGTCAACTTGCGGGTCGTGCGGTGCAGCAAGCGGACGCCGAGCTCCTCCTCGAGGCCGGCGACCGAGCGGCTGACCGACGACGTCGGCAACCCCAGCGCGGTCGCGGCGGCGCTGAAGCTCCCGGTCTCGACGACACGAACGAAGGTTGCGATGCGCCTGAGATCGACTTCGGCCATCGGCCGAAGGTATCACCGCGGCAGCGGCTAATTGCGCGAGCGCGACTTCCCGGCATCGCAGCTTCGCTGCGATGTACCGCTCAGTTCTGGACGACGCCGGAGGTCTTGAGCGCGTCGAGCTTGGACAGATCCAGGCCGGCCATCGCGGTCTTGAGCGCGGCGAGCGGGACGCCGCGTCCCTTGGCGCTGACGACGAAGCGATCGGCGACGATGATCGTCAGCTCGTCGCTGCCGCCGGGGCGCTTGGAGCCTTTCTCGTGCACCAGCCGGCCGTCGACCCGCTGCGTCCGCTCGAAGCCGTTGTCATCCTCGCGTTCGCCCTGGACGTTCGCCCACGCGGCGACGGACAGCAGGCCGGTCGCGCCGCCGCTGTCGGCGATGTCGAGCGACACGCTCTTCTGCGCGCGATCGCCGTAACGCGCCGACGCCTTGGACACCATCATCGCGGCGACGCCGCCCCGTTCGGCGTTGCTGGACAGCTTCGCCAGCCCGGCGAAGGTGTCGGGGATGAGCGGCTTGAGCTTGTCGAGGGCGACCGGATCGACCCGCTTGCCGCCGCCCATCAGCACGGCCGAGCTGCTCCGGCGGCCGCCGCCGTCTGCGCCTTGGTGTCGCCGCTGCGCTGCGCGGCCTCCATCTTCTTGTTGCTCGCCTCCATCGCCTTGCCGAGATCCTGCAGCTTGCCCAAGCGGGCTGTCCTTGTCGAACTTGACCTCGCCGTCACCGCCGGCGCGGCCGAAGGCCGCCGGGCCCGAGGGGGCGAAGGCGCGGCCGATCAGCGACAGCACGATCATCACCCCGATCGCGCACCCCGCGACGGCGGCGGTGTAGTTGATCGCCTTCTCCTTCGGGGGCTTCATCAGCTGCTGCAGGCCAAGGTGGAACAGGTAGATGCTGTAGAGCGAGGCGACGAACGCCAGCAGGCCCAGCGACGGCAAGATGTGCACGACGCCGGCGACCCACGCCGGCGTGTACGCGTACACCGCCACCTTCAGCGCCTGCTGCCGGGTTCTTCTGCGCGCCGAAGCTGGGCGCCAGCGCGTTGATGATCTGCGCGACGACGAACACGCCGAGCAACGCCGAGCGCGAACGACTGCACCGCAAACCCCAGGCCGCTGCCAATCGGCCAGCGGAAGGTCCCGAACGGGCCCAGCGACACGCCGACGAGCGAATAGCCGATGAACGCGGCGATCGGGCCGATGGCCGCCAGCGGGATCGCGTACTTCTTGAACAGGTCCGCGGTGGACGTGGACTCTTGCTCGATGACGCCCCACTCGGCGTTCGGCTTCAGACAGATGGCCTTCACGCGCTCGACAATCGACATGCTCGCCTCCCTTGCGTACCGCGATTAACCACCCGGGGACCGCCCCGAGTCAAACGACAGGTCGCTGCGCGGAGCGACTAGCAGGGACAGTCCATGAACGGGACGTGCACCTCTTCGCGCTGGTTCCAGCCGCCGGCGTCGAGCAGCAGCCGCCCCTTTTCGCGTGCCGAAGGCGTCGGGAAACGGCAGGTAGAGCAGCTCGGAGTTGCCGTCGCCGTCGCTGTCGACGAACGACGCGGGGCGCACCGTGTTGCGGCCAGGCGTGTTGCGCTGGACCAGCTTGCCGTTGCGCTCTTCGTAGAGCGCCCACAGGTCGGCGCCGAACAGGCCGCAGCGTTCCTGTCCGTAGCTGAGCGTCACCGACAGCAGCGTCACGTCGCGCCCCGCGACCTTGGCGCGGAAGCGAAACACGCGCGTCTGCCCGTCCGGCAGCTCGTCCCACCGCTTCACGCCGCTGACGGGCTGGTCGCGGTAGGCGGTCTGCATCGCCTGCCATTCGGGCGAACGCCGCACGTGCGCGACCACCCGCGCGCGCGTGGCGGCGTCGGCTTCCGCGCCGCCGTCGATCGCCACCGGACCCAGCGTCGCCGGCTGCGCCCACATCGCGTCGCCGCACGCCGTGTCCAGGTCGCCGACGAGGATCTTGGCGCCAAGCTCCCACGCCTCCGCCGTGACGACGTCCGGCTTCAGCTCCTTCCATTCCTGGCGGGTGCCGAAGTGCGGTATCACGCGCGACATCATGCGGAACGACTTGATCGTCGCCTCGCACACCGTCCCCTTCGCGTCGTAGAGGAGCATGCGCCGTCCCCGCCAGCGCGCCAGCTCGGGCGGCAGCTTGGCCGCGTCGATCGCCTTCGACACGATGAGCGGGTCGCCTTCCTTCAAACTGCCGGCGCCCGTCGCCCACTTTTCGTCCGGCGCGTTGCTGAGCAACACGGCGCCGGCCGTCATCCAGCGAAAGCGTTCTGTCGCTCCTGGCGCCACCGGCGACGACAACACGCGCGACTGCAACATCTGCTCGCTGGCGATCTTGAGCGCGCCCGCCTCGCGCACGATGACGAGCTGCTTCGGGCCGCTGTCGCGAAAGGTCCCCTGCGCGAACGTCTGCGTGAACGACACCAGCGCCGCCGTGCCGCTGGCGTGAACGCTGACGTCGGCGACGTCCACGGCCATCGGCTTGGCGAACATCCGCTTGCGGTCGCGCATCCAGCCGGCGCGATCGAAGCGCACCGTGCGTGGCCCCGACCGGCGCACGCCCGTGAAGCGCGACGCGAACAGCGCCTCGTACGCCGCCAGATCGCCGGCGTTCTGCGCCGCCAGCCACCTGTCGACGACGGCGCGCGCGTCGTCACCCCCGATCGGCGCCTCCACCATCAACAGCGACACCAGCAGCAACAGCATGTCGTGATGTTACCGTGACTGAGTGGACGACGAGCTGTCGTGGACCGACGTGTGGATCTTCGCGTCGCTCGCGGGCGGACGCGCGCGCGGCGCCGCCGCGGCGCGGGCCGATCTGATCGCGCGAGCCGACATGCTCAATCACGCGATCCCAACCGACGCCGAGATCACCGGCGCCCTTCACCGGCTCGCCGCGCGCGGGCTGGTGGCGGTGCGGGGCAAGGCGTTCGCGCTGACCGCGCTGGGCCGCCGCGTTCAGGCCGATGGGCTCGGGCGTCGCGGCGGCCTGTTCTCGATCGTCGACAACATGCACAAGGCCCTGCGCTCGCCCAAGTTCCGACGCGGTTAGCTCGGCGGGTTGCCGTCGCCCCCCGCCGCCTGGCGGCGAATCAGCTCCAGCTCCTTGTCGTCGAACGCGTAGCGGGCGCGGCAGAAGTTGCAGATCACCTCGGCCTTGCCGTCTTCGAGGATCATCGCCGCCAGATCGACCTGGCCCAGCGTCGCGAGCGAAGCGCCGGCACGCGGGCGCGAGCACGGGCAGAGGAACCGCACCGGCCGGCGGTCGAGCACGCGGACCTGGCCCAGACGGCCCGCAAACACCGCCTCGACCAGCGCCTCGCCCGAAGCCGGATCGCCCGCGGCGACGATGCGCGCCAGCGCGCGGTCGGCGAACAGGCCGCGCGCGACGTCGACGTCGATCGCCCCCTCGCTGCCCGGCAGGGCCTGCACCAGCATCCCGGCCGACGCGGCGACGCGTCCATCCGCCCCGACGGCCGTGTCACAGGCCAGCGCGCTTTCGACCTGCTCGCTCTCGGTCAGGTAGCGTTCGACGTCCTCGTCGATCTCGCCGCTGCGGATGGCGGTGGCGCCGCTGTAGTTGTCGCGCAGGCCGACGTCCCGGATCACGCTGATGACGCCCGACTGGCCGATCGCGCCGGCCAGGCTGGCGCGCGCGCCGCCTTCGACGATCCGCCCCGCGGCGGGGTGCTTGACGTAGGCGCGGGCGGTGCCGGCGCCGCTGGCATCGATGGTCACGCCACCCAGCGGCCCGTCGCCGAGCACCTGCAGCGTGACGCGCTCGTCGTCCTTGGTGAGCGTGGCCAGCAGCAGCCCGGCCGTCAGCCCCCGCCCCAGCGCGACCGCGGCGGCGGGCCCGGCTTCGTGCCGGCGTGCGGCCTCGCGGGCGACGCCGGTCGTCAGCGCAGCCACCACGCGGACGGGCAGGTCCGCGATCACGCAGCGAACTATCTCGTCTCGCTCGTCGTCGACTATCGTCACGACTATCGTCACCCGCGTCGCTGTGCATTTGCTCGCATTCTACCGCCCCGCGACGTCACGCCCGCGCCGTCGACGCGGCGCTCGCCGCCCGCTCCGGCCTATCGACCTTGGCGAACGGGCTCAGCATCAGCCAGCGCGGGAACGTGCGCGTCAGCTCGGGCGGGCCCTTGAGCGCGATGGCGCCGCCGCTGACAGCGTCGCCCACGTCGCGATCGCCCATCCAGACGTCGACCATCGTCCGCAGCGTGGTCTCGACGGTCAGCTCCACCTCCAGGCCCGGGTTGGTCAGGCACAGCTCGATCTCCGGGCGTTCGACGCGCAGCCAGTAGCGGCTGCGCTTGCTCGGCTGATCGCGGAACCAGAACATCACGACCGTCGATCGCTCGGGCAGCTGGTTCGGGTCCAGGTTGCGGCGCAGGTCCCACATCAGCAGCACCGGGATCCAGCTTGTCGGCGGGCTTGCGCCGCGCCCAGCGCTGGCCCCAGTTGCCCAGGCCAAACACGATCGGGCGCAGCTCCTGACCCGCGGGCGTCAGCAGGTACTCGTGGCCGTTGCCGGCGGCGCGCGCGCGCCGCTCCACCAGCCCCGCGTCCTCCAGCGTCTTGAGCCGCTGCGACAGCAGGCTGCGCGACATCAGCGGCACGCCGTTCAGGATCTCGCCGAATCGGTAATTGCCGCACAGCAGCTCGCGGACGACCAGCAGCGTCCACCGCTCGCCAATGACCTCCAGCGCCTGCGCCACGGGGCAAAACTGTCCGTACACGCTCATGCCCGCCAGCATGCAGACGCCGCTCTGTGCCTGCCAGTCCATTTTTAGAACTTGTGGGCTTGGTCGGGAAAACCTAAACCGGTGGCTGGGGAGGGACACCGCATGACAACCGCCAACCGATTCCTGGACATCGTCGAGAAGCTGGGGCCTCGCTTCGCAGAGCGCGCCGCTGCCGCCGACCTGGAAGGTCGCTTCGTCAGCGACAACTACGCCGAGCTGAAACAGGAGCGGTTGATGTCGGCGCTGGTCCCGTCCGAGCTGGGCGGCGGCGGCGCCAGCCACGGCGACGTCTGCCAGGCGTTGCGCGCGCTGGCGCACCACTGCGGATCGACGGCGCTGGCGCTGTCGATGCACACCCACCTGGTGGCGGCCGCGGTCTGGCGCCACAAACACGGCCAGCCCGCCGAGGCGCTGCTGCGCAAGGTGGCCGCGTCCGAGCTGGTGCTGGTCAGCACGGGCGCCGGCGACTGGGTCGACAGCGTCGGCAAGGCCGAACGCGCGCCCGGCGGCTACCGCGTCTCCGCGGTGAAGCGATTCGGCAGCGGCTCGCCGGTCGGCGACATGATGATCACCAGCGCCCCCACCGAAGATCCCGAACGCGGCTGGGAGGTGCTCGTGTTCCCGGTGCCGCTGTCCGCGGCCGGCGTCACCGTGCGCAACGACTGGGACACGCTGGGCATGCGCGCGACCGGCTCGCATTCGATCGAGCTCAAGGACGTGTTCGTCGCCGACGAGGCGATCTCGCTGCGCCGCCCGCGCGGGGTGTGGCACCCGTCGTGGAGCGTGGTCGTGACCGTCGCGGTGCCGATCTTCATGGCGCCGTACATCGGCGTCGCCGAGCGCGCGGCGGTGATGGCGCGCGAGTCGGTGGCCCGCCGCGCGCCCGAGCCCGTGTTGCTCCAGTCGCTGGGCGAGCTCGGCAACGCGCTGACCGTCGCGCAGATGGCGTTCCGCGAGATGATCGAGATCGCGGCCAACTTCGACTTTTCGCCCAGCACCGAAGACGCCAACCGCCAGCTGATTCGCAAGACCCTCGCCGCCAACGCCGTCATCGCGACCGTCAACAAGGCCGTCGAGGTCGTCGGCGGCGGCGCGCTGTTCCGCAACGTCGGCATCGAGCGCCTGTGGCGCGACATCCAGGGCGCGCAGTTCCACCCGCTGCCCGAGAAGAAGCAGCTCGCGTTCTCCGGCCGCGTCGCGCTCGGCTTGCCGCCCGTCGGCTGACCAAGCTACGGCGTCGTCAGCGACAGCGACCTCACCTCCACCTTGTCCGCCCCCGCGTCGACGGCCCACACGACGCGGCGGGCGCTGGCGGCGACCTCGGTGATCAGCCGCTCGGCGCTCCCCTCGACCAGGCGTCGCCGCGGCGCGCCCGGCTGCAACGCGAACAGGCCCTCGACGCCGGCGCAGTAGACGATGGGTTCGGCGACCGCGAGCGGCGTGCAGACGAAATCGCGGGACAGCGTCTCCTCGCGCTGCAGATCGGGCGACAGGCGCCGCACCTGGTAGCCGGCGCCGTCGTAATAGGTGATGCCGCTGCGCCCGGCGAGCATGGCCGGCGAGCGTCCCTTGCGCAGCGCCGTGAACGTCGCGGGGCCGCCGCTGATGCCGACGCGGCCGATGCGCCACTGCGCGCCGGCCAGCCCCTCGACGAAGACGACGGCATCGCCCAGCAGCATCGCGGCGTCGATGCTCCCCGCCGACGTGTACGCGGCGCGCGCGCCTTTTCCGGCGACGGTGTGAACACCGAAGCGCCCGTCGCGCCCGCGCGCCAGCCACGCGAAGTCTTCGCTCGACGCCGACGCGACGAACAGCTGCGGTCGCTCGGGCAGCGCGATCAACCGGCGCGGCGCGCCGCCGGCCTTGGGCGCGCTCCACACGGCGCCCTGCGACCAGAACACGATCGACGATCGGGTGGCGGCCGCCCCGGCGCCGAGATCCAGCGGCATCGCCACCGTCGCGCGCTCCGGCTCCAGCCGGTACGCGGCGGTCGCCGTCATCAAGTAGAAGACGTCGTCGTCAGCGGCGGCGATCGACACGTGGTAGGCGGAGATCGGCAGCGACAGCATGACGCTGCCCAACGCGGACGGCGGCGCGGCGTCTCGACGCACGGCGGCCGGCGGCGAAGCTTGATGATCCGGGGCGCGCCGGGTGCACGAAGCCACGACCGCGAGCCCGCAGGCGAGCAGGCAAGCCACGCATGCGTTCATCCACCTACATGTCATGACAAAAATGCGAACTCGACAAGAATGCGAACTCGCAGTCGGACAAGTGCAAACACGATCCTGGATACTGGGAATACATGACCATGCCCCTAGCTTCGTTCGTAGGCAGGGTGGCGGCGGCGGGCGTGCTTCTCTTGATCGCCGGATGTACCGGTTCTGTAGACCCTGGTGCGACCGGCAACGGCGGCATCCGGCAACGTCAGTGGCGAAGCCGGCTCCGGCGGGATCACAGGCGAGGCCGGCTCGATGCAGACCGGCGGCGCGACGGCGACGGGCGGCGTGTCGGGGCAGGCGGGATCGATCGCGACGGGCGGTCGGGGTGGGCAGGGGAACACCGCCGGGCAAGGTAACCCGGTTGGCCAGGCGGGCGTGGGCGGTCAGAACCCGGCCGGCAGCGGTGGCGGAGCGGCGGCGGGAAGCGGAGGGACAGCGGGCGGCGCGGCGGGGCGTGGCGGTGGCGCTGCGGGGCGCGGCGGCGCGGCGGGCGGTGTGGCCGGCGCGGGCGGACGGGGCGGCGCGGCCGGAACCGGGGTTGCCGGCTCGATAGGCAGCGGCGGCAACCAGGGCGGGCTCGAGTTCGTGGGCAACATCACCACCGGCAACTCCGTCGACACCGACGGCAAGACGTTCTCGCGGCACTGGGACCAGATCACGCCCGAGAACGCGGGCAAGTGGGGCTCGGTCCAGACGAGCGCGACCGCCACCTTCAACTGGCGCACGCTGGACGCGGTCTACGACTACAGCATGCAGAACAACGTCATCTTCAAGGAGCACGCGTTCGTGTGGGGCAGCCAGCAGCCCGGCGGCAGCATCGGCGAGAGCCACGTCAAGGCGTGGATGACCGAGTTCTGCAAGCGCTACCCCAACACGAAGATGATCGACGTCGTCAACGAGCCCCCGCCGCACACGACGCCTACCTATGCGGACTCGATCGGCGGCGGCACCAACGGCACCTGGCAGTGGATCACCAACTCGTTCAAGTGGGCGCGCGAGGCCTGTCCCAACGCGATCCTGATCCTGAACGACTACAACAACATGGAATATTCGGCCGATACGACCCGCTTCCTCAACATCGTCAAGACGATCAAGACCGCCGGCGCGCCCATCGACGCCATCGGCGCGCAGGCCCACGCGCTCGACGTCGGTGTCCCCTTCGCCACCATACAGTCCGGCCTGGCCAAGCTGCACAACGACGGCCAGCTGCCCATCTACATCACGGAGATGGACCTCAGCACCACCGACGACAACCAGCAGCTGCAGTGGTACCAGCAGTACTTCGCGCTGTTCCGCGACGCCGGCTACGTCAAAGGCATCACGATCTGGGGCTGGATCTACGGCAAGACGTGGAGCCTGGCGCCCAACAGCGGCCTGGTCCGCAACGGCAGCCCGCGCCCCGCGATGACCTGGCTCATGCAGCAGCTCGGTCGTCCGACGCCCTGACCGCGGCCAGCGCGCCCTGCTGCTGCAGCTCGGCGGGGTCGACCTCGGTGCCCCACACGATGTCGGGCTCGCCGAGGCCGCCGGCGCGCCGCATCGCCGCCTGGAACGCCGCCGACGTGAAGTACGTGCTCGCCTTGTTCGGATCGGCGACCTCGAAGGACATCACGATCGACGCCGGCCGCCCGAGCACGGCGAACACGCGGTGGCCGCTGATGCCGGCGGCGCGTCGTTCATCCTGGTCGGCGACGAAGACCTTCTTCCAGGCGTTGAAGTCGGCGATCTTCTGATTCACGAGAACGATCATGGTGGTGGCTCCTCTGCGCGATGGCGCGATGGCGCGATGGCGCGATGGGATGAAAGGTTGCGAACTTCGTTTCCTTCACCCACGTCAGTAGCACCCGGCGCAAAGCCCCAATCCTGAAAGGATCGTAAGCCGATCCTAAAAGACTGCTAACCCGCAGGCCCGCTCCCGTGTCAGCTCGCGGACCCGCCGCGGGGGCGAGTCAGTGGAGGACGGATCATGGGAAAGCGTTCGATTCTGGTTGGTGCGCTGGCGTTCACCTTCGCAACGGTCGCGGCGGCGCCGCCGGCGGCTGCCCGCGTGCGGTCTGCTCAGGTCTCGATCCCGACGCATCTGACGGTCGGCGACAACGTCTTCGAAGGAACCTTTGCCGGGCTGCGGGCCTATCTGGACATGACCAAGATCACGGACCCAAAGCTCTACGCGGAGCTGTCGCCCGAGCTGGAGCGCCTCGAATCCAGGGTCGCGACGGGGTATGCGGTCTTCGCGGTGGGGGCGACCGTGGGCCTGGCGGCGACGGCCTATGCCATCGTCGGCCGGGCCGACTGCCCGCAGCCCCAGGTGACCGACCCGAACTTCTCGGCGTCGGTGGATCGCTGGGCCGCGTGCAACGACAAGAACATGCGGCTGACCATGACCGCCAGCCTGCTCGGGCTCGGCGCGCTCGTCGCGGGTGTTGTCGGCGGGATGGCGATCGCGCCCGGGCGCTCCGAGATGATGTCGTTCGTGAACCGGCACAACGGGCTGGGTGGCCGCGAGCCGATCCGCTTCCAGCTGGGCTACGACCCGTCGCGCCGCTTCGCTCACAGCGGCGTGGCGTTCAGCTTCTGATCGGCCGATTGCTCGGCTTGCGGGAGGGGGCGAGGCTGCCCAGGCTGAAGGTGGGGTATGTCCATCGAAGCCCAGCCCGATGTTGCCGATTCGACGCTCGTCGCGCTGGACGAGCTGCGCGCGCGCGTGTGCAAGCTCGACGACGAGCTGTTCATGTTCGATGAGGTCCCGGTCCAGACGCCGTTCACGATCGACGTGATGTTCGATCGGCTGGAAGAGCTGTCAGCGGGCGTCGGCCGCTTCGCCTACGTCGTCGACCTGAGCCGCGTGAAGCGGCCCGACGCGCGCGTGCGTGAGCGGTTGCGGCACAGGGTCGGCCTCATCCGCCCGCGCCTGGAGCACGTCGCCCTGGTCGTGGGTGGCAACGCGGTCATCCGCGCGGTGGCGACGATAGCGGCCTTCGTCATCGGCTTCCGGTCGTTCACCATCCATGCCTCGATCGACGAGGCGGTCGAGGCATGCCGCCGTGCTCTCGAATGACGGGCTCGTCGAACGGGTGCTCGAGCACATCGCCGAGATCAGCGGCGGCAAGTGCTCGATCACCGACGCCGGCATAACCGCCGAGGGCGACTCCGGCGTGCAGCAGATCCTCGCCGGTCTGCTGATGCTTCACGAAGATCTGCAGTACGCGCAGCAGCGCCAGCTGGCGTTGCTCGATGAGCTGCGCCTCGCGGTCCGTGTGCGCGACGAGTTTCTTTCCGTCGCGTCGCACGAGCTGAGGACGCCGATAACGACGCTGGGGCTGCAGATCGATGGCCTGTCGCGCACGCTGCCCGAGCTGGTGTCGGGGCCGCAGACGGAAAAGGTGGCGCACCGCCTGGAGCTCACCCGGCGTCAGGTCGACCGGCTGACGGCGCTGGTCGCCACGCTCGTCGACGTCTCCCGCATCACCTCGGGAAAGCTGCAGCTGTCGAAGCAGCACGCCGACCTGGTCGAGGTCGTCCAGACCGTGGCCGAGCGTCTCGTCCGACGATGCGCAACGCAGCGGCTCGTCGCTGCGCATCGACGCGAGCAGCCCGGTGTGGGGTGACTTCGACGTCTCCCGCGTCGACCAGGTGCTCACCAACCTGGTGTCCAACGCGATTCGCTACGGACGCGGCCAGCCGATCATCATCGCCGTCGACGGCAAGCACGCGAACGCGCGCTTCTGCGTCCAGGATCGTGGCATCGGCATCGCGCCCGAGCACCAGGCGCGCATCTTTCAGCAGTTCGAACGGGCCGCGCCGTCGACCAGCTACGGCGGCCTGGGGCTGGGCCTGTGGATCTCGGCGCAGATCGTCGACGCCATGGCGGGGACGATCTCCGTCCGCAGCGAGGTGGACGTCGGATCCGTCTTCACCGTCGAGCTGCCGAGGGGCTCATGACGGCGAACATCCTCGTCATCGACGACGACGCCGATCTTCGCCAGACACTGCAGCTGCTGCTGGACGACAGCGGCTACCGGGTCACCGCCGCCGCCAGCGGCCAGGCGGCCCTCGATCAGCTGAAGGCCGGCGCGCGGCCCGATCTCATCTTGCTCGACCTGATGATGCCGGAGATGAACGGCTGGCAATTCCTCGAACGCGCCCACGCCGACGCCGGCCTCGCGTCGATTCCGATCGTCATCATGACCGCGCGCAAGGCAGCGGATTCGCTGCCGATTCCGTCCCGGGAGGTGCTCCGCAAGCCGTTCGATTACGCGCAGTTACTGAGCACGATCGCCCGCTGCGCGCCGCCGCGGGGCGATTTGTGAGGTTGCTTTCGTAGGATCGCTCAACGGATCACCTGCGACTGCCGATTCCCTCTCCGGCCTGAACCAAGGAGCGCGGATTGACAGCAAAACTCGCAGGGATTGAAGGGTCGAAGCGTCCTCTCATCACGCCGCTGCTCGACGACGAGTTCGAGGCGGCGCTGACCGCCGCGGCTGCGCGGCCGGCGGACGAATCGCCATGGGAGCGTCTGGAGTCAGCCGTTGTCTCCGACGAGAAACAGGCGCGGCAGCTGCTGGAGTTCTATCGCGCCCACCTGACGGGGCAGGCATCCAAGCCGATGCTGGGCGTGCTGTCGCACCGCGCGATTCGCTTCGCCGCCGACTGCTTCGGCGAGAACGCGCCCGAGACCATCAACGTCCTGCGCGCCGTGCTGGTGGCGACGCCGGACGCGGACTGGGCCTTCCGCCCGCTGGTCGTCGCGCTGACGATGACGGAGCGCTGGCCGGAGGTGCTGGACGCTTATGACACCCGGCTCGCGCTGCGCGCGGGATCGGATCGGCGCGCCGACCTTCTCGAAGAAGCGGCCAGAATCGCGAAGGATTTCGCCGGTGACCACGCACGCGCCATCGGCTACCTCGAGCAGCTGTTTCACCTGCGTCCCGCCGACAATCAGGTCGCGTCGTCGCTGGAACGTCTGCTGGAGCGGCACGAGCGCTGGGCCGACCTGGTCGCCGCCCGGCGCCTGCGCCTGGAGCTGCTCGCCGGCCACGACGCCCGCGAGCTGCGGCTGCGCGTCGCGATCACGCTGCACGACAAGCTCGGTCAGCCCGACGCGGCGCTGGCCGAGGTGCGCGCGCTGCTCCCCGACCTGATCGAGGACGCGCCGCTCACGGGGCTGCTCGAGCGCCTGCTCGCCGATCGCCGCGCGGCGGCCGAGACCCGCCTCGACGCCCTCGAGGCGCTGCGGGCGCGGCACGAGGCGACCGGCGCCGGCGCGCGCGTGCCGGAGCTCCTGCTCACGGCGATCGGGTTCGCCGAAGGCCAGCGGCTGCGCGACCTGCGTCAGGAATGTGGCGAGCGCCTGCACGACCTGGGCGACGTCTCCAGCGCGCTCGATCAGTACGTGGCGCTGATGTCGCTCGCGCCCGCAGATCCGACGATCGAGGATCGCCTGCGGCAGCTCGCCGAGGCGGCGCGCGATCCGGCGCGCCTGGCGCTGGGGCTGGCGGCGGCGGCAGCGGCGAGCCCGGCGGGCGCGCGGCGCGCCGAGCTCCTCGTCCGCGCGGCGCGGGTCGAGGATCGGCAGCTGTCGCACCCCGAACGGGCGACCGCGCTCTATGAGGACGCCATCAGCGGCGAGGCCGGCTCGGCCGAGCTGCGGCTGGAGAGCCTCCGTCGCCTGGAGGAGCTCTACGGCTCGCTCGCCGACAAGGCGCGACGGCTGAACGCCCTCGAGCGCCTGGCGGTCATCGAGCCCAAGCCCGCGGGCAAACGTTCGACGTGGGCGCTGGCCGCGGAGCTGGCGCTCGAGATCGGCGACGCGGACAGGGCGCTCGGCGCCTGGCACGCGCGCCTGGCGGCGGATGCGGCGGACGCCGAGGCGCTGGCGGCGGCGCGCGCGCTGCTGGTCGGCATCGAGCGGTGGCCGGCCGTCATCGAGCTGCTGCGCCGGCGCATCGACAGCGCGCCACCCGCGCACCAGATTCGCGCCGACCTGATCGAGATCGCGACGCTGGCCCACGACCGGCTGAAGGACAACGGGCAGGCGATCGACACGTGGCGCGAGGTCGTCGCGCGCTTCGGCGACGACGACGAGAGCATCGGCGCGCTCGCCGACCTCTACACGGAGAGCGCCGCCTTCGCCGACCTCGCGGCGCTGCTGGCGCGCAACGCCGGCGTCGATCGCGGGCGCCACGCCGACAGGCTCACGCGCCTGGCCGATGCCTATCGCCTCCAGCTCGCCGACGCCGCGGCCGCCGCGGACTGGTATGGGCGGGCGCTCGACGTCGATCCGGCGCACGAAGGCGCGCGCAACGGTCTGCGCGCGATGCTCGCGGACGAAGCGGTCGCGATCGCGGCGGCCCGGCAGCTCGCCGCCGCCGCTGCCAAGACGGACAGCTGGGAGCTGTTGCTCGACCTCGTTCCGCTGCGGCTGGCCGGCGCGGCCGACGCGGGCCAGAAGGTGGCGATCCTGGAGGACGCGGCGGCGCGCGCCGAGACGCGCGCCAGCGATCAGAAGCGGGCGCTCGCGTGGCTGTGCGAGGCGATGCCGCTCGCGGGGACGAGCGCCAGGCTGGAGCGCGACGTGTTGCGCCTGGCCGAGGCGACCGGCGACTTCGCCGGCGCGGTGGTGGCCATCGCCGCGACCATCGCCGCGGGCGAAGCCCCGCCGCTGACGCTGGCCCACCTGCACGAACGTCGGGGCAGCTTGCTCGGACGGATGGGTGATCTGGCCGCGGCCGCCGACAGTCACGCGGCCGCGCTGGCGCTGACGCCCGAGCGGCTCGAGCCGCGACGCAGCCTGCTGCGGACGCTGGTTGGCCTGGGCCGGTTCGCCGACGCCGCCAACCTGCTCGTTGCGCCGAGCTGCGCGCCGGACGCGCGCGACAGCGTGCTCATGCCGCTATACGAGACGCTGGCGCGGGAGGCGGATCAGATCGCCCCGGCCCTGGCGGCGCTAGGTAAGGCCGTCGGCGATGCGCCGGCGCTCGACGTCGCCACGCGGCGCGATCTTCACCTGCGCGTGGCCGGGTCATTCATCGACCTCTGCCAGGACATGGCGGCGGCCGATGGCCAGCTCGAACGTGCGCTGGCGGCCGATCCCCGGCACGTCGCGACGCTGTCGCGGCGCGCGGAGCTCCAGCGCCGCCAGCCCGATCGCCGGCTCGTCGACACGCTCGTGCGGCTCGCCGCCGAGCAGCCCGACAACCTCGACTACCTGCACGAAGCGGCCGCGATCGCGGCGGGCTCGCTCGCTGACGAGTCGTTCGCGATCGATCTGCTCGCGAGGCTGTGCGACCGCGCCGGACATCTGCTGGCGCACGGCACGCCCGCCGCCGGCAAGCTGGCGGCCGGCGACCTCGTCGCGCACGCCGTCGACGAGACCGCGCGCTTGCACGTCGCATCGCGGACGCCGGAGCGGACGGCGCGCGCGATCGCGTTGCTGCTCGATGGCGCGCGGATGCGCGTGTCCGACGACCAGCGCTGGCAGTGGCTGCGGCGCGCGGCGGAGCTGACCGAAACCGCGCTCAAGGACCCGCCGGGCGCGATCCGGATCTGGCGGCAGCTCCACGAGCAGGCCCCCGGCGACGAGCCCGCGCGCGAGGCGCTGGCGCGGCTGTACGAGGCCGAGGGGCGCTTCGCGGACGGCGTCGCCTTGCGCGTCGCGGAGCTCGACGCCACCGACGACCGCGAGCGGCGTCTGGCGCTGCGTCTGGAGATCGTTCGGCTGGCCGGGCTGCTCGAGCAGCGTAGCAACGCACCCGAGGTGCTGCGCGCGAGCCTGGCGGAGCGTGCCGGGGCACGGGCCGACGCTGCGCAAGCTGGCGGAGGTGCTGGTCGCCAAGGGCCGGCAGCCGGAGCTGGCGGACGTCTTCGAGGAGCAGGCGCGTATCCTGGAGCAGGACGCGGAGCCGGTGGCGTCCGCGGCGCTGTGGGCGGAGGCCGCGCGCCTCGGCGACGGCGCGCTCGCGGATTCCGGCCGCGCGATGACCGCGTGGCAGAACGCGGTTCGTCTCGATCCGGGCACCGAGGCGCTCGACGCGCTGGGCCGGCTGTCGCTCGCCGCAGGCGAGGCGGTGACCGCCGCCGACTGGCTCGATCGCCGCCTGGCGATGACCGAGGGTGAGGCACGCAGCGAAGTGGCGGCGCGTCTGGCCGGCGCCTACGTGGCGGCGGGGCAACGGCATCGCGCCATCGCTTGCCTGGAACGCGCGCTGAACGAGGTGCCGCGCGCCGACCGCCTGCGCACCATGCTCGCCGACCTGTATCGCGAGGCCCAGTCGTGGGAGCCGCTGGCCCGCGTGCTCGGCGACGGCTGCCGATCACGGCGACGACGACGCGGTCACGGTGGCCCGCGCGTCGGAGGTCGCGGAGATCTACGCGCGCCTCGGTCTGCTGGAACGGGCCGTGCCGGTGCTGGAGAAGGCGGTGCGCCTGGTGCCGCAGCACGACGGGCTTGGCCTGGCGCTGGCCGACGGGCTGGCCCGCTGCGGCCGCTTCGACGACGCGCGCGCGCAGCTCCTGCACCTGGTCGAGCAGGCCGGCTGGCGGAAGACACGCAAGCGCGGCGTGCTGCACCAGCGCCTGGCCGGCATCGCGCGGGCGCAGGGCGACACGGCGCTGGCGCTGGTCGAGCTCGAGCAGGCGTCGTCGATGGACGCGTCGAGCCCCGAGATTCTCACCCAGCTCGGCGAGGTCGCCGAGGCGGCCGGTGATCTCGACAAGGCGGAGCGCGCGTACCGCACGCTGCTGATGCAGGCGCGCGACGGCGCGCGGTCGGAGCAAGACGCCGCGGGCGCGGGGCTGGCGTTGACCGAGATCTTGCTGCGCCTGCACGGCCTGGCGCGCAAGCGCGGACACGCGGGCGAGGCAGACGAGCTGCTCGATTCGGCGCTCGCGGCGGCGATCAAGGACCCGGAGCAGGCGTTGCGGTTGCAGCGTGGCCTGCTGCAGGCGGGCGCGCACGACGAGCTCGCCCGGCTGTTCGAGAAGCGCCTGGCGCACGCCGCCGGCACGCCCGCCGAGGCGGAGGTGTCCGCGGAGATGGCGGACTGCCTGCGCGAGCAGGGCCGGCACGAAGCGGCGTTCGACGCGCAGCTGCGGGCTGTCGAGGCCGCGCCGGAGATCGCGCACCGCCACCGGCCGCTGGTGGAGCTGGCGCGCACGACGGGCCGCCTCGAGCAGCTGGTCGAGCGGCTGCTCGCGCTGGTGGAGCGCCGCCGCCGCAAGGCCGACATGGGCGTGGCCAGCACGTTGCTGTTGCTGGCGGCGGACATCGCCGAGCACGACTTCGGCGATCGCAAGCGCGCGCTGGACCTGCATCGCCGCGCCGAGGAGATGCAGCCGCAGTCGCTCGGCGTGCTGTCGGGCATCGCCCGGCTCGCGCGCGAGCAAGGTGACGTCGCCGAGTGCGACCGGGTCGCCGGCCTGCTCAAGCTCGCCGCCGCCGAGGCGCGCAACGCCCAGGCCGCCGCGGACGCGCTGTACCTGGCGGCGGAGCTGGAGCTCGCGCGGCCGGAGATGCCGCGCCGCCGGCATCGCCACCCTGTGCGAAGCGCTGGGCAAGAGCCCCGACGTCGAGCGCGCCGCGAAGCTGGTCGCGGCCGCGGGCGTGCCGGACGCCGAGCTGGTGAAGATCCTGCCGCTCTACGAGCGCATCGCCCGGCAGTCGGGCGACGCGTCCGTGCTGCTCGACTACCTCGAGCGGCGCGTGGCCGGCGCCGACGCCACGCTGGGCGAGGTGCGCGAGGCGATCGACCTGGCCGTCGCCCTCCACCGCGACGACCGCAGCGAGCCGCTGCTGATGCGGCTCGCCGACCTCGCGGTCGACCGCGCCGACGGACGCGACGACGCGACGTGGGCGCTGCTGGAGCTGCTGCGCATCAAGAAGGCCGCCGGCGACCTCGAGGCGGCGGCGCGGACTCTCGAGCGCGCGGCGACGGTGCTGCCGCTCGAGCGCGTGATGCCGCTGGCCCGCGATCTCGCCGAGCGCGCCGGTCGCTCGGGCAACCTCCGCCTGGGGGCGGAGCTGCTGGAGCGCCTGCGCCAGAGCGCGCCCGCGGACGAATCCGTGTGGCGGCCGCTGGTCGAGCACTACGTCAGCCTGAACGATCGCGACGGCCTCGCGCGTCTGGTGGGCGAGACGCTGCCGCTGCTGCCCGACGTCGGACAGCGCAATCAGCTGCGCGTCGCGCTCGCCCGCTTGCGCCTGGCCCACGACGGTGACGACCGCGCGGCGGCGGAGACGCTGCAGGACGTGTTGATGGAGGATCCCGGGCAGTCGGAGGCGCTGTTGCTGCTGGCCGGGTACTACGAGCGCACCGGCTCCGAGGGCGATCTCGTCGACCTGCTGGGGCAGGCGCTCGACGCGGCGATCGCGGCGAAGGACGTGGAGTCCGTCGTCGTGGCGGCCCTGCGCCTGGGTGACGCCCTCGAAGGCAAAGACGCCGAGCGGGCGGCCGCCATCTACGAGCGGGCGCTGGTCGTCGTTCCCCGTCGCAGCGAGCTGCTCAAGCGCCTGCTCGCGTCGCGGCCCGCCGGCGACATCACCGCCGAGCACGCCGCGCGGATGGAGGCGCTGCTCGATGTCGAGACCGGCGCGGAGGCCGGACAGCTGGCGCGCGAGCTGGCGGCGGCGTGGACTGCCCTCGGCGACGCGGACGCCGCGCGCCGCGCGCTCGAGAAGGGCTACGCGCAGGCTGCTGGCGACGCGACGTTCTTCGCCGAGCTCGAGCAGCTGTATCGCGGCAAGCAGGAGTGGAGCCCGCTCGCGGAGCTCTACGCCGCCGAGGCCGCGCGTCGCGACGGCGCAAGCGAGGCGGCCGCGTTGCTGGTCGAGGCGGCGTCGCTGCGGCGCGGGCGTCTCGCGGACGTGGCCGGTGGGCTGGCGCTGCTCCGGCGCGCCCGGGCCCGCGCCCCGGGAGACATCCAGATCGTCGGCGCAGCTGTCACGCGCGCTGGTCGCGAACGGAGAGCTGGGCGCCGCGGTCGCCGAGGTACGTACGGCGCTGGAAGACAGCAGCCTGACAGACGAGCAGCGCCTGCCGCTGTATCTGCTGCGCGCCAAGCTGGAGGCGTCGAAGGGCGATCACCGCGCGGCGGTGAGCGTGCTGGAGAAGGCGTACGCGCTGTCGCCGGACGCCGCGGCCACGGCGCTGACCGCCGAGCTCGAGGTGTGGCGCCGCGAGGCGGCCGCCGCGAACGTCACGGCGGATCTGAGGGAAGCGACGCTGCGGCTGGCCGACATCGCGCGCGCTGCCGGCGACGGCGGCGCGGCGCGGCAGCTGTTGCTCGAGCTCGTCGAGCGCGGCGCGGCCGACGCCGACACGCTGCAGATGACCCGCCAGCTCGCGGAGGCTGACGGCGACCTGCAGGGGGCGTTCCTGGCCGCCCGTCACCTCGTGCAGGTCATGACCGGCGAGGGGCAGATCGAGGCGGCACAGCAGCTCGTCGCGCTCGCCGAGCAGCTGGGCAGCGCCCCGGCGGCTTCGGAGACGATCGAGACCGCGCTCGCCGCCAACCCGGATCAGCTGGGCCTGGCGGATGTCCTCGCCCCGCTGTACGCGCAGACGGGCCAGCTCGCCAAGCTGGCTGGCCTGCTCCTCGATCAGGGCAACCGCAACCCGGACGAACAGCAGCGCTTCGAGCAGTTCTGTCGGGCCGGCGCCTTCGCCATCCAGGCGCAGGACGCATCGGTCGCCGTCATGGCGCTGAACGAGGCGCTGGCGGTCCGTCCTGGTGACGAACCGACGACGTTGCTGCTGTGCGACGCGTACATGCTGGCCGGCGCGCTCGAAGAGGCGACGGAGCTGCTCAAGCCGCTCATCGCCGCGCGCGACGGCAAGGCGTCGCCGGCGCTGGGCGCGCTGAACATGCGGCTGGCCCGTGTCTCCGGGCTCGCCGGCGATCGCAGCAGCGAGCTGGCCGCGCTGGCTGCGGCGCTGAACGCCGACAAGAAGAACGGCGAGCTCGCGGCCGAGGTGGCGCAGCGCGCCGAGGAAGCCGAAGACGACGAGCTCGCCCTGAAGGCGCTGCGGTTGATCGTCGCCCACAGCCCGCCCGGTTCGATCAGCGTCCCGGCGGCGTTCCTCGGCCAGGCGCGGATCGCGGCCCGCCGCGGCGAGACCGATCGCGCCGTCATGTTCGCCCGGCGTGCGTTTCACGACGCGCCGGCGGGCGATCCCGTGCAGCTCGACGCGCGGGAGTTCCTCAAGTCCCACGACCCGGGCAGCTCGGGCAACTCCAGGATCGACGCGTAGCCGCAAGTAGGGCGAATACGGGAACCACCTCGATGGTGGGCAGCCCTGACCGGGCGAATGTTGGCCACCGGTGGGTATATCGGGTGCTGTCTCCGGAAATCTGTTCGCGTTGCTGACGCTGGTCGTGGCGCCGGCGGTGCTGACCAACGCATCGTCCGTGCTGGCGCTGAACACCGCCAACCGCTTCGGCCGGGTGGTCGACCGATCACGCCAGCTCGTCGACGAGATCGAAGTGTCGCGCGCCGACGTGCCGCTCAACGCGATGCGCGTGCGCCAGTTCGACCGCCTGCGCCACCGCGCCCGGCTGTTGATCCGCGCGCAGACCTGCTTCTACGCGGCGCTGGGATTGTTCGTCGCGGCCGCGCTGGTCTCGGTGCTGGGCGCGGCGCTGGCGGGGGGGCACCCGCTGGGCTACCGGGCGGCGGCGATCGCGAGCTTCACCGTCGGCACCGGCGCCTCCGCCGGCCTGCTGCTCGGCTGCTCGCTGCTGGTGCGCGAGACCCACCTCGCGTTGCAGTCGGTGAACGAGGAGACGGAGCTCATGGAGACGCGCGCGCGCCTGCGCGACAGCGACGCCCGCGCCCTGTGATCCGCGCGCTAGACGCCGCGGCCGCGCTTCGCCGCTACGGGGAGCGAGCGGCGGTTGCGGGCGAAGTAGGCGCGCGGTGTCGTTCCGCGCAGCGACTGGAAGACGCGATGGAACTGGGCGTAGCTGCCGAAGCCGGCGGCCAGCGCCGCGTCGTGCATGTTGCTGTCACCGGCGTCCATGCTCTTCAGGAAGCGTTCGAGCCGCAGCTGATTGCGGTAGCGGACCAGCGACACGCCCATCTCGCTCTTGAACACGCGCGCGAAGCGGCCGGGGCTGACCTCGAGACTGCGCCGCCAGATCGCCGCCTGACAGCGACGGATCGTCCGCCAGCATGCGGGCGGCCTTGTTCACCGCCGGGTGCGGCGCCGCCAGCCCCGAGACGAAGCTCCGGCTCCGCGAGCGCGGCATCTCGGCCAGCAGCATCCCGACCAGCGAACACAGCAGCGCGGCGTGCATCTGCTTGCGCGGGTCGACGCGCGAACGCGTCAGCCCGGCGTCGCTGTACAGCGCGCCCAGCGGCCTGCCCGCCGAGCAGATCGGCGTGCACACGTTCCAGCCGCGCCCGACGACGCGCGTGCTCGTCGCGTCGTTGACGATGATGGGGCAGTCCTCGACCACGGTCCACAGCGCCTCGCCGGACATCGCGCGCGAGAACGCCCAGCGCCCGCGCTCGCCCAGGCGAAACATCGCGTAGTGCTCGTCGATCACCCGCCGGCGGAGGTCGGTGCCCCACGTCCCCACCATCAGGTCGAGACGATCGTCGTAGAAGTACAGCCCGGCGCGGACCAGCCCCACGACCTCCAGCACCAGCTCGATGGCGTGTTTGGCGAGATCGTCCGGGTGGCGCGCGCGAAACAGCGCCGCGAACGCGCGCAGCATCGCGACGGTTTCGGATCGGGCAGGCGCCTTCTTCCAGACCGGGCGGGCCGCCTCGGGTCCGATGATCTCTGGCCAGTCAATTCGGCGTCGCGACGGCATCCGTGGTGCCGCATTCTTACGCCAATCTATGGCCGGCGGCGCAGGTAGTCTCGCGGCGCCGCGTCACGGCAGCTTGCGGAAGACGCGGTGGAACTGGGCGTAGCTGCCGAAGCCGGCGGCGAGCGCGGCTTCGCCGAGCGGCATCGGCGCCTGGCGGAGGAGCGCGTCGACGCGATCGAGGCGGAGCCGGTTGCGATATTCGACCAGCGACATCCCCATCTCCGCCTTGAACACGCGCACGAACCACGCGAGCGTGACGCTTGAACCGTCGCGCGATCGCCTGCGCGGCCAGCGTCGGATCTTCGGCGAGCATCGCCGCGGCGGCGGTCACCAGGCGCTGCCTGCGCGATTGACCGGGACCGGCGCCGCCCGCGCCCGGCACGCCGCGGACAGGGTCGAGGATGGTCGCGAGCAGCGCGCAGAGAATCGCGGCGTGCGCCTGCTTGGTCTCGTCGACCGGAGCGCCCGTCTGCCCGGCGTCGTTGAACAACATGCCGACGCTCGCGCGCGCGGACACGATCGGCGTCCAGGCGCCCCAGCCTCGGCCCACGACGCGCGTCTCGACTGCCGTGGTGCTCGATGATCGGACAGTCGTCGAAGACCGTGAACGGGGCGCCTTCCTCCGCGGCGCGGCGGAAGGCCTCGCGGTCGGTGTCGCTCAGCGAATACATGATCTGATGTTCGTCGACGATGGCGCCGCGCAGGTCCGAGCCCCAGGTGCCGAGCATGACGTTGCGCGATCGGTCGAACAGGAAGATCGCGGCACGCTCGAGGCCGATCTTGTCGCGGGCCACCTCCACCGCCCGGCGCAGGATCGCGTCGCGGTCGTCGAGCGCGAGCACGTCGCCGAACGCCGACAGCAGGGCCGCCAGCTGCGCGCCCATCGGACGGTCCACCACCTTGGGCCTGGGCGCACCCGTCCCCGGCGGGCCGACGATCAGCGGCCAGTCCACGCGGCGGCGGCGGTTCACGGACGATGGAAGGTCGATGTCCGTTCGTGGCGTTTGCGGCCGGCGACGGATCAGGAAAAGCGAAGTCCGCCAGAAATGATAGCTGGCGTGACACTAATGAGAGCCGGCGCGATGGCGTCAGCGAAAAATGAACCGTTCACGTTGACCTCGGACTCCGATCGCAGCAAACGATGTACACGCTAGCATGCGAATGACGAACAAGAACACTTGGTGCTGGCGATCGCGATCGCGGCGATCGGCGCCGTCACGATCGGTTGCGCGTCGGATCCGGATTACGGCATGGGGGCTGCCGACGCGAGCGGCGTCGGGGGTGGAGGCGGCGGCGGCAGCGGGGGCGCGGGCCTGGTCCCGGGCGGCCCGAGGCCGGACGCCGCCCCGGCGGTAGCGCCGCCGGCTGGCGTCGTGGCGGCGGGCGTGCGCTGGTTCGGCCGCGTCGACACCACCGACCCGACGAAGCCCCGCTTCTCCTGGTCGGGCAGCGGGTTCGCGGCGCAGTTCTCCGGAACGTCGCTGACGATGCAGCTCGACGGTCTCGGGCCAGGCGCAGATCTTCAAGACGGTCGTCGACGGCGCGCCGCAGCCGCCGTTCACCGCCACGCCGGGGCAGGGGACGTTCCCGCTGGCGACGGGCCTCACCGCCGGCACGCACACCGTGGCGCTCTACCGGCAGACGGAAGGCCCGCAGGGCGAGTCGCAGCTCACGGGACTCACCGTCGGCGACGGCACGCTGATGGACCCGCCCGCCGGCGCCGATCGCCTCATCGAGATGGTTGGCGACTCGATCACGTGTGGCTACGGAATCCTCGGCACGCTGTCGGACACCGAGTGCTTCACCACCCAGAGCCACTGGGACACCTACGCGGCCGTCATGGGCCGCGCGCTCGGCGCCGAGGTCAGCACCATCGCCGCCTCCGGCCGCGGCATCATCCGCAACTACGCCGGCGACACCGCAAACACGATGCCGGTGCTCTACACGCGCGCGCTGTCCAACACGAAAGCGTCGTCGTGGGACTTCCACGTCGAGCCGCAGGCGGTCGTCATCAACCTGGGGACCAACGACATCAGCAACAACAAGGGCGATCCCGGCGCCGCCTTTCGCGACACGTACCTGACGCTGCTGCAGACCATCCGCGCCTATTACCCGCAGCGCGTACATCATCTGCATGATCGCGCCGCTGCTGACCGGCGGCGAGCTCGCCACCATCACCGGGCACATCAAGTCGGCCGTCGACGCGCGCAACGCCGCCGGCGACACCAAGGTTTCGTTCTTCGCCATCCCGGCGCAGACCTCGGACAAGTACGCCTGCCAGTACCACCCGAACGTGGCCGAGAACATGCTGATGGCCGACATGCTCACCGCTGAGCTGCGGGTGAAGCTTGGTTGGTAGCGCGGGACATGCAACGCTGTCGCATATGCGAATCGCGTTGCGTTCATTCTGTTCGTCGTCGTCCTGGCCCTGCCGGCGTATCTGTTCGGCTGCGCGAGCAGCCCGATGAGGAACCCCACCGGCAGCGCGGGCGCAGCGGCGCGACCGGCAGCGCGGGCGCCGGCGGCACGACCGGCAGCGCGGGGACGGGCTGGATGCCGGGCGGCGGGCCGTCGGGAATGCCGCGTGCCCCCGGGCGGCGGCATCGCGCAGCCGGCGGGGACGCCCGGCAACCTGACGGTGCTCAACTGGGCCGGCTTCAAGGCCGCCGTCAGCTACACGTTCGACGACACGAACTCGTCGCAGATCACGAACTACCCGGCGCTGCAGGCGCTCGGCGTGCGCATGACGTTTTATCTCATCACCAGCAAGACCACCGACCTCAACAACCCGGTGTGGGCGCAGGCGGTGCTGGACGGTCACGAGCTGGGCAACCACTCGCGCAGCCACCCGATGATGGGCACCGCCGCCGACCTCGACGGCGGCGACATGGACCTGCGGACGAAGTTCGGCATCACGGTGTGGACGATGGCGTCGCCGTACGGCAACTCCAGCTATCCGCCGCTCGCGGCGACCCGCTACCTCATCAACCGCGGCGTCGGCGGCGGCACGATCGCGCCCCAACGACAACACCGATCCGTTCAACATCTACACGCTACTCCCCGCCGCAGGGCGCGCCGCGAGCGCATTCAACGCCGAGATCGACAGCCGTCCGCACGGCGGGCCGCTGGAAGACCGTGCTCGTGCACGGCTTCATCGGCGGGTCGGACGGCGCCTATCTGCCCGTCGCGATCGAGGAGTTCACGGCCAGCGTCGAGCACGCCAAGTCGTTCGGCGACATGTGGATCGACAGCGTCGTCAACGTCGGCGCCTACTGGCGCGCCCAGAAGATGTTCTCGGCGCTGACGCCGGTGACGTCGGGCGACACGACGACGTGGACGTGGACGCTGCCCGCGCACTTCCCGCCCGGCAAGTACCTGCGCGTGAAGGTCGACGGCGGCACGCTCACGCAGGGCGGCCAGGCGCTGGAGTGGGACGAGCACGGCTACTACGAAGTCGCGCTCGACGCGTTATCCCTGACGCTGTCACCGTAACGAGGAGCAGAGCAAATCGTGAAACGCCGTTTTGTCGCAGCATCTGTCGCACTCCGGAGCGTACTACCGGGCGCACTGTCTATTCTGGCGCTCGGCGCCGCGCTGGGCGGTCCCGGCTGTGGCGGTGACGGCGGCGGGCAGACGTACAACTTTCCGTGGGACGTGGTCGGCATCGTCGGCACCGGCCAGAGCCTGTCCGTCGGCGCGCTGGGCACGCCCATCCTCGCCACGGAGCCGTTCAACAACCTCAAGCTGTCGTTCGGCGGGGCGGCGGTCGCGCCGCCGTTCGATGCCGCGCTCGCGTCGCTGGAGCTGGTGCCGTTGACCGAGCCGCTGCGCGCGACCGCCAACAGCTACCCGAGCGCTTATCCCGCCAACCTCTACGGCGAGACGCCGCACGCGGCGATGGCCAACCAGCTCACGACGCTGGCGATGCAGGGGGCGTCGCACGACTACGTGACGGTTCACACCGTCGTCGGCGAATCCGGCCAGCCGATGACCGTCATCGAGAAGAACCCGACCAACCTCCCGGCGGAGGGGACGTCCGGCCGCGCCTACGACGCGACGCTGTTCGAGGCGTCGGCGATCACGCGGCTGACGGGCGCGATGGGCAAGACCTACGGCATCGGCGCCATCGTCGTCACGCACGGTGAGTCCGACGCCGGCAACACGTCGTACGCCGCGAAGCTCTACCAGCTGCTGACGGACTACAGCACGGACCTGGCCGCCATCACCGGTCAGGACGCGACCGCGAAGATCCCGATGCTGGTGTCGCAGCAGAACTCGGTGCCGGCCGACGCGGGGTCGGTTTCGATTTCGGCGCTGCAGGTGTTGAAGGCCAGCGCCGATCACCCGGGCGAGATCATCTGCACGGGGCCGAAGTACCAGTACTCGTACGCCACCGACAGCGCGCACGTGCACCTCAACGCGCGCGAGTACCAGCGCCTCGGCGAGAAGACCGCGCAGGTCTATTTCGAGCGCGTCGTGCTCGGCAACGACTGGCAGCCGTTGCAGCCGATCTCCGGCGAGGTGAGCGGCAACACCGTCACCGTTCACTTCCACGTGCCGGTGCCGCCGCTGGTCTGGGACGAGGCCCTGCCGCCGCCGCACGCAACGATGATCCCGCAGTGGGCGCAGGGGCGTGGCTTCGAGGTCAACATCGCGGGCAATCGCCAGATGATCACCAGCGTCGAGATCGTCGGCGGCGACTCGGTCAAGATCACGTGCGCCAACGATCTGACGACAGGCGAGGTGATGGTCGGCTACGCGGCGACCGCCGAGGGCGGCACGCCGCCGGCGGCGCAGGCCGCACGCTGGGGCCACCTGCGCGACTCCGATCCGTTCGTCGGTGCCGTGACTGGATCCGCGCAGCCGAACTACTGCGTCGCCTTCCAGCGCGTCGTGCCCTGACGAGAAGCCGGTCGAACACGCGGTTCGTCATTTCAGCTCATCAAAGTGCGCTGACCTTTCAAAAATATCGTTCGCCGAAGCCCATGTCGGCTTCTCACAGGATCCGGTGCGTGCGCTGATGAGCCGCTCCTCCCGGCGTCCGATGCTGATCGCGCTGGTGATGCTGGCCGTTCCCCTGGCTGGTCTCGCTGGCGCGGCGGCCCCCGCGGGCCACTACGTCGTGTCGGGATCGGGCACCACCACGACCGTCTACGACACCAAGTCCAAGCTGACGTGGCAGTGGGGCGGATCGATCGGCACGTGGGCCGAGGCCAAGAGCTATTGCGCGGGCCGGGGAGCAATCCTCGGCGGCACGGGCTGGCGCCTGCCGACGTTCAAGGAGCTGGTCACGCTCCTCGACCTGTCGCAGACGAGCAACGGCAGCAACGACCTCAAGATCGATCCGGTGTTTGGCAACACCGGGGGCACCGGCCACTGGTCCGCGACGCTGGAGGCGGGTGGGCAGACCAAGGCGTGGAACGTGAACTTCTTCTACGGCGACACGTACCTGTACCCGGTCACCAACACCAACGCCATCAGGTGTGTGCGCTGACATCGGACAACGTTTGACGGGGCCACTCCCGACGTTGTGATCCAGCCGCCCGTAGCCACAGTGGGTGTGTGGCGAATTTGCCGCCGCGCCAGTTCTCGATCCCGTTCCGCCTGCTTGTGTTGTTCAGCGTGCCGGTGGTGCTGATCGGGGTCGGCACGGTCGGCTACCGTTTGCTCGAGGGGTGGGCGTGGTTCGATTCGTTTTATGTCGCTGTCATCACCCTGACCTCGATCGGCTACGGCGAGCGCGCCCCGGTCACGATCGCCGGCCGCGTGTTCACGCTGGCGATGGCGCTGGGTGGCATCTTCACCGCTCGCGGTCGCCGCGACCGAGCTGCTCGGCACGATCGTCAGCGGCGAGCTGCGTGACTACAGGCGGAAGCGGCGCATGACAAAGCGAATCGACGCGCTCGAGCAACACGTCATCGTCTGCGGCTACGGCCACGTCGGCCAGCGCGTGTGCGCGGATCTGATGGGCGGCGGCGTGTCCGTCGTGGCGGTCGATCGCCAGGACGCCCCGCTCGTGACCGCCGGCGCCGCCGGGGCGCACCCCGTGCTCGGCGACGCCACCGCCGACGTCACCTTGCGTCGCGCGGGCATCATGCGCGCCCGCGCCCTCGTCGCGGTCGCCGGCACCGATTCCGACAACGTCCTCATCACGATGACCGCGCGCCTGCTGTGTCCCGCGCTGCCGATCGTGTCGCGCGCGGAAGACGAGACCACGATCCCCAAGCTGCTGCGCGCGGGCGCGACGCGCACCGTGCTGCCGCACGCCATCGCGGGCGGCCGCATGGCGCAGGCGGTGCTGCGCCCGGCGGTGCTCGATCTCATCGACGACGCGACCGGGAAACGCCACCCGGACCTGCAGATGGAAGAGCAGCTCGTTCATCCCGGGCAGCCCGCTCGACGGCAAGACCGTCGGCACCAGCGGCCTGCGCTCGCGGCTGGGGCTGATCCTCGTCGCCATCAAGCGCCGGGACGGGCGCCTGGCCTTCAACCCCGAGGACGACGTCCCCGTCACCGCCGGTGACACGCTGATCACCATGGGAAGCCGCGAGCAGCTGGGTCGTGCCGATGCGCTGGCCGTCGCGCGATAGCTGGTCGCGCTTCGGCACCGCCGTCCTCGGCGCGTCGCTGGGCGGGGTGGTCGGCGGGCTGGTGGTCGTCGCCGTGATCCTGGTGCTCAAGGCGGGCATAGACTTCGCCGGCACCCAGGACACCTGGTACGTGGTCGTGGTGCCGCTGCTCGGGCTGGCGCTCGCCGTGCTGGTGCTGCAGGGGCTCGGCACGGACAAGCCCGGCGCCGCGTGGTGGCGGACGTTTCCGTCCGGCGCCGTCCGCGCCGACATCAGCGGCGACGTCATCGATAGCGCGGGCGAGGAGGAACGATTCCCGTGGCGCCTGGCGCCGATTCGCACCCTCGCCATCATCGCGACGGTCGCTTCGGGCGGCGCGATGGGGACGGAGGCGCCCGCGGCGTATCTGGGCGTCGCCGCCGACTGCGCCCTCGCGGATCGCGGCCGCTGGTGGCGCCGGCTGCTGCGGCCCGCTTCCCTCGCCGGCGGCGCGGCGGGCGTGTCGGCGCTGATGGCGTTACCGCTCGTCGGGACGGTGTTCATGCTCGAGCTCGGCCGGCGGCGGCAGGCGCCCCTCAGCGCCGAGCGCGTCGCCGCGGCGCTCATCGGGGGCTTCATCGGCTGGGGGATCAACGCGACGTTCAACCTCAACTTGATCCGCCTCGTCGTCCCCAAGGAGGCGCCGGGGACGTTCGCGCAGGCGGCGATCACCGCGCTGTTCATCGGCATCGCGTCTGGCGTCATCAGCTCGCTCGCCGGAATGGCGGTGTACTGGGCGAAGAAGTGGCAGGCGTCGCCGCTCGTCCGGCTCGCGCTCGGGGGCGCGGCGACCGTCGTGACGGCGCTGCTGCTCGTGCGCATCGCGTCGCCTGCCGCCGCCGTCGGCCCCGGCGGCGGCGCCATCCTGTGGTCCGAGACCGTCAACGCGCTGCCGCTGACGCTGCTGGCCGTCTGCCTCCTGCGCGCGGTGGCGACGATCGCCGCGGTCGCGGCAGGAGGTTGCGGCGGCGTGTTCGTTCCGTTCCTCGCCGTCGGCGACATCGCCGGCCGCGTGTTCGCCCCGGGTCTGGGCATCGGCAACGATCTCGCCGGCGCCGCAGGCGCGGCGGGCGGTATCGCGGGCGGCTACCGCCTGCCGCTAACCGCCGTCGCCATGGAGATCAGCGTCGGCGGTCCCTACTACGCGACGGCGACCTGCCTGGTCACCATCGTCGTCGCGTACTACGCGGGCGTCGGCATCGAGGTCGCGCTCGGCAAGCTCAGGGCGCTCGTCGTTCCCGCCAAGCACGCCCCCGTCCACTGACCGGAACGGAACCCATGAGCCGCAGACCCGCGCTTCGCGCGGGAGCGGCTGGCGCGCTCGAGAGCCGGTGCAATCGCGCTCCGACCAGACCCTGATGGTCGCGCCCGGTGCCAAGTGACGGCATAAGACGCCACGCGGCCGGAGCCGATCAGCCGATGCAACGTTGGGCCGGCGCCGCCTGGGGCGATCCGGGTCCCCTGGCCGGCCACCATCTGCCAGCCGGCGGTCGAGCGCCGGTAGACGCGCGTGAAGCGCACGTTCTCCTGCCATCGGCGCGCCCTGCATCTTCACGCGGGCGAGCGACGCGGCCGGTCACGATGCCGACCTCCCCCAGGACGCGGAACTCGACCTCGTCCATGTCGATGCGCTCGACGACGACGCCCATCTTGGACATCGCCGCGTAGCCAGCGAGGTAGGCGTCGCGCTTCTCGACCTCGCCGTCGGGGCCGATGAAGGTGAACTTGTCGTCGATGATGGTCGCCAGGCGCTGTGACGTCGCCCGTCTTCAGCGACTCGGCCCACGTGTTCTCGGCGCGCTTGAGGTCTTCGATGTCTTTCATGAGCGTCTTCTCCGTTCGTGACGGGCCGCTGCCGGGCGCGCCGGCCACCGCCAGCCCGGAGGCCAGCGCGAGCACGGCGGCCGCGACGAGGACGCGACCCAGGTTGTTCGTTGCGTTTTCGATTCGCGGGTGCTTGATCATGTGTTCCTGCCTTTCGTCGTGAGTGATTGGGTACGCCCGCAAGATAGAGGTCCGACGCTGTGAGCCCCATGACCGGCGACGCCAAAAGCTCGACCTCGGGCGCCAGCGACGGCGCGGCCGCCGGCGGGACGATGCTGGCGGCCCTGGTGCAGGGGAACCTGGACGCGGCGCGCGCCTTCGGCTTCGACGCGGACGCGCTGCAACGGGCGGCGGGCCTGTCGCAGGAGGCGCTCGCGGATCCCGACGGCCGCGTGCCGGTCGCGCGCTACGTCGCGCTGTGGGAGGCGATCAGCGCCGACCCGCGCGCCCTGAGCTTCGGCCTGTGGCTGGGGAGGAGCATGACGCTGCCCGCGCTCGGCGTCGTCGGCTACGTGATGCAGCACGCCCCCGACGTGCGCGCCGCGCTCACCTGCCTCGAGCGCTTCAACGGCCTGCTCGGTGACGGCGTCGGCCCGCAGATCTCCGAGCGCGGCGAGCACGTCGTCTTGCACCGCGTGGAGCCGCCGCGCCTCGCGCGCCTGCTGGCGCTGTCGATCGCGGCGCCGCTCGGGAACCGTCACGCTGCTGCGCGAGCTCGCGGGCCTGGGGCCGGCCGATCCGATCGCGATCGAGGTCGGCTTCCAGCACCCGCCGCTGCCGGCCGACACGCTGGCCGAGCTCGAGACGGTGCTGGCGTGCCCGCTGCGCTTCAACGCAGGACGAGATGCGCCTGGTGCTGCCGCGCGCGCTGCTCGATCGCCCGCTGGTGTCGCCCAACGAGGGGCTGTTCGCCTATCTCGAGCGCCACGCCGAGGCGCTGCAGGCGCGCGTCGCGGGCTCGGCGTCGCTGGCGTCGCGCGTGCGCGAGCTGCTGTCCGCCCGCATTCGCCAGGGCGAGCCCGAGCAGGCCGCGATCGCGCAGGCGCTGGCGATGAGCGAGCGCACGCTTGCAGCGCCGCCTGCAGGACGAAGGCGTGACCTTCGCCGTGCTCCTCGACGAGGTGAGGTCCGATCTCGGCCGCATGTACCTCGCCGACCCGAAGCTCGCGATCTTCGAGGTCGCCTTCCTGCTCGGCTACTCCGAGCCGAGCGCGTTCAACCGCGCCTTCCGCCGCTGGACCGGCACCAGCCCCTCCGATTTCCGCCGAAGATAGCGACGGCCGGGCAATGGGCGCCAGTCCGGAGCATGAAGTCGCGCGTGACGTTGTTCGATTCGCAGCGATGACGAGATGCGCGCCCGCAGAGGTGGCGAGGTCAAGAACCGCGACGGTCTCGACGCCGGGTTCCCCGTCCCGGGTGGCATATACGACGACCACATCTTCGGGCCGATGCGTTTCTTCACCTGCGGCTGCGCGGAGCCGCTGCCCTCCCTCCACCCTGGCAACGCCTGCAAGGTGTGCGGCCAGACGCCGGTGCCCGTCGCCGAATCCTGTCTGGGGGCCGCCGGGGCACATCGTGCTTTCGGACGCCATGCCTCACCCCCTCTGCTACGGCGTGATCGCCAGGCTCGTCGGACGCTCGGTCGACGAGGTTCGCGCGCTGGCCTCGGGCCAGGCGGTCCTGGTCGCCGACGGGGGACCGGGCACGCCGCCGCCGGGGACGGTCGTCGCGCTCGGCGACCTGGAACGGCTTCGCGACATCGACCAGCCACCGCGCTTCCGCGACAGCGGCGTGGCGGTGCGCGCGCTGCTCGAGGCGGCGCGCCGTCAGGAGCGGCCGCGTAGCGCGCAGCAGGTGAGGGCCTGGCGTGCGTTCGAGGACACGGGCATCGACCCCGCGCGCCTGTTCATCGGTGTCGTGCCGGTGCTGCCGCTGCACGCGCGCGGCATGCACGGACCCTTCGCGTCCGTCAGCCACCCGCAACATTCGCTGATCTTCCGCGTCGAGAAGCTGCGCGAGCTCGACGAGATGTCCGGGCTGTCCGTCGATCGCGACATCGAGGCGACCGGCGAGCCCCTCACGGTCGGGCAATCGTTGTTCCTGGTGGCGAAGCGGATGGAGCTGGCGCTGGCGGTCTTCGGGCTGTTCGACAACGAGCGCCTGCGACGGCCGCACACCGACCACGACCCGGCGCGCACGCCGCTCAAGGGCCTGACGTCGCACCTGCTGGCGCAGCTGCGCAGCCCCTCCGACCTGGCCTTCGATGGCGGACACCAGGTCCTGGACATCGACGACACGCCGCGCACGCGCGCGTTCCTCGAGGGCATGGCCCTGACCCTGGTGAGCTGACGAGCTGATGAGCTGATGGGCAATCGCTCGTTGCTGTTCACCGCGGACACCATCCCCACGGCCGACCACCGCCCCGATCCCATCCGCCCCCTCGCCGAGTGGAACGGGCTGCCGCTGGTCCACCTGATCCTGGCCAGCGCCGAGCCGGTGCGCTGCCAGTCGCTGATCTGGCGCGACCAGGCGATCGGCATCGCCGGTGACTACGCGGCCGGCGTCGCGCGGCTGTTCGGATTCCTGGACGCGTTCGCCAAGCTCGGCACGCTCCCCCGCGATCGCGGCTTCGCGGCGGCACGCGCGGAAGCGGAGCGCGCCCTGGCCAGCGACAAACACCGCGGGCGCTACCTGTTGTTCGAGACCGGCGATGCCTTCGGCGGTCCGCAGGGCGATCTGGTCCCCGACGTCGAACGCGTGATCGGCGAGGCTATCCCCGCGACCCTGCGGGAGGTCGACGAGACCATCGCTGGGCAACCGCCCCCGTCGGTGCTGCGGCTGGCGGATGGCTGGCGCAGGCAGCTCGGGCTCGCGTGGAGCGACGTCCTCTACTACGACGCCTCCTGACGTTCGAAACACAGAATCAGACACGCAGACGCCCCCCGGTCGGTCATGATGTCGCCGTGCTGCTGTCCCAAGACGAAGTTGCCCCGCTGGATGTGCAGCGCCGCGACGGGCGCTCGCCCTTCTTCATCGTCTGCGATCACGCGGGCAGGCTGATTCCGCGTTCGCTGGGCTCGCTCGGGCTGTCCGACGACCAGCTCGCCACGCCACATCGCCTGGGACATCGGCGCGGCGGGTGTCGCGCAGCGTCTGGGGGCGGCGCTGGGCGCGCACACCGTGTTGCAGCGGTACTCGCGCCTGGTCATCGACTGCAACCGCCCCCTGGACGCCGCCGACTCCATCGCGCCGCGCAGCGAAAGGACCGTCATCCCGGGCAACCAGGACGTCGGCGCCGGCGCGGCGGAAGAGCGCGCGCGCGCGATCTTTCACCCGTACCACGACGACATCCGAAGCGCCCTGGACCAGCGGCAGGCGATGGGGCGCCCGACGGTCCTCGTCGCGATGCACAGCTTCACGCCCGTGTTCCTGGACGAGGCGCGCCCGTGGCATGTCGGCGTGCTCTACAACCGCGACGCGCGCGTCGCCAGGCCGCTGCTGCGGGCGCTCCGCGATGAAGGCGATCTCGTCGTCGGCGACAACGAACCCTATGCGGTCAGCGATGCGACCGACTACTCGATCGTCAATCACGGCGAACGGCGCGGGCTTCCCCACGTCGAGCTCGAGATCCGGCAGGACCTCATCGCCACGGCACAGGGACAGGACGCGTGGGCCGAGCGCCTCGCCCGGCTCCTGCCCGCCGCCATTCAAGCCATACCGATACCGAGCACACCACAGTCAGAATGAGGAACAACATGCGGATCCGCGTTGGTTACGAGCTCAACTACGAACTTCCCCAGGCCACGCCGATGATCGTGACCCTGAACGTCCATCACAGCCGGGTCTCGGACCTGGAGCAGCCGGACTACATGAGGACGACGCCGGCCGTGCCGACCGCCGCCTACCGGGACGGGTTTGGAAACTGGTGCACGCGCCTGGTCGCCCCGGCGGGGCACTTCCGTGTGACCGGCGACGCGATCGTCAACGACACGGGCGCGCTGGACCCGGTCGAACCGTCCGCGATCCAGCACGTCGTCCCGCAGCTACCCGAGGAGACGCTGGTGTTCCTGCTGGGAAGTCGCTACTGCGAGACCGACAAGATGTCCCAGATCGCATGGGACACGTTCTCCAAGGGCCCGTTCGGCTGGGCGCGCGTGCAGGCGATCTGCGACTTCGTCCACAAGCACATCCAGTTCGGCTACGAGTTCGCCAGCCCGACCAAGACCGCCTGGGAGGTGTTCAACGAACGCAAGGGCGTGTGCCGCGACTTCGCCCACCTGGCCATCACGCTGTGCCGCTGCCTGAACATCCCCGCCCGCTATTGCACCGGCTATCTGGGCGACATCGGCCGGCCCGCCCGACCCGTCGCCGATGGACTTCGCGGGATGGTTCGAGGCCTATCTCGGCGGGGCCTGGCACACGTTCGATCCACGCAACAACGTCCCGCGCATCGGACGCGTCCTCATCGCGCGCGGCCGCGACGCCGCCGACGTCGCCATCACGACCACCTTCGGCCCCAACACGCTGCAGAGCTTCCGGGTGTGGACCGACGAGGTGATCGCTTGACGTACTGTGTGGGGGTGCTCCTGAACGACGGGATCGTCCTCGGTTCGGACTCGCGCACGCACGCAGGCGTCGACAACTTCGCGTCGTTCTGCAAGATGACGGTGTTCGAGCGCCCGGGCGATCGCGTGCTGGTGTTGTTGAGCTCGGGCAACCTCGCCGGCACACAGGCCGTCATCAGCGTGCTCAGACAGAACGCCGAGGCCGGCGACGGGCAGCCGAACCTGTGGACGGCGCGGACGATGTTCGACGTGGCGTGCATCGTCTCGGACGCGATGCGCGGCATCGAGCAGCGCGACAAGCAGTACCTGGAGAGGAATGATCTGACCTTCAACGCGTCGTTCATCCTCGGCGGCCAGATCAGCGGCGAGCCCATGCGACTGTTTCGCATCTACGCCGAAGGCAACTTCATCGAGGCCGGCTCCGGCACGCCGTTCTTCCAGACCGGCGAGGCCAAATACGGCAAGCCGATCATAGACCGCGTGATCGCCCCGTCCACCAGCCTGAGCGACGCGGCCAAATGCGTCCTGGTCTCGTTCGACTCGACCATGCGCAGCAATCTGTCGGTCGCCATGCCCATCGACCTGATCTGCTACGAGCGCGACGCTCTCGAGGTACGAAAGCGCCGGCGATTCGAGCGGGCGATCCGTACTTCGGCGCGCTCAGCCAGAAATGGAGCGAGGGCGTTCGTGCTGCCTTCAAGGAGTTGCCCGAGCCGCAGTGGGACGGCGGCGGGCCGGCCGGCCCCGGCGCGACGCCGACGCCGACGTAACGTCGTCGTCCTCAAGTCAAAATGAATTAGTGGGGCAGTCATTTTGATTGAGGTGCGTCCGTCGCCCACCAGGCCGACGGCTGCAAGCGCCTGAAGTCACTGCCATCTCGTGAGTTGGCCCGGAAGGTGCTCTAGGGCCGGTCGCAGGTCGCGGACGAGGACTGCTTCACTCGCCGCGATCGCAACGACACCAAACTCACGAGAGGCGAACCCACCATGAAAACACTACTGATTTCGCTCGCGGCCCTCGGGCTCGCGGGTTGCGCGGCCGCGCCGATGCCCGCCGTTGAGATGCAGCGCTCGCAGGCGAGCATCCGCGGCGCCGAGGAGCTGGGCGCGCTCGGGATCCCCGCCGCCAGGTTGCACCTCGAGATGGCGAAGGATCAGGACGCGAAAGCAAAGCAGATGGCCGCCGACGGCAATCCGCGGGCGGTCCTGGTGCTGGCGCGCGCTGAATCCGACGCCGAGCTGGCCATGGGCATCGCCCGCGAGGCCGCGGTGCACGCCAGCGCCCTCAAGGCGGGCGAGGACCTGAAGGCCGTTCGTGCCCGCGGCAACCCGTGATTTCGGCTTCCCACCAACAACCTCACCGGAGACTTTGAAAATGAAGATCAGAAACCAGACCATGATTGCAACGACTCTCGCGTTCGCGGGATTGATGGGCGCCTGCGCCACCACCACCGCTCCCGCCCAGCTGGTGGACGCGCGCGCGGCGTACACGGCGTCGAGCAGCGGCCTCGCCGCCAAGTTGAGCCCGACCGAGGTCTATGACGCGAAGAAGGTCCTCGACAAGGCGAACCAGGAGTTCGACAAGAACGGCGACACGGAGGAGTGCCGCGACCTTGCGTACATCGCGTATCGCAAGCTGGGGCTGGCTGAAGTCAAGGCGCGCACCGAGCTCGATCGCCAGAAGATCGCCGAGGCCGTCAAGGCCGGCGTCATCGTTCGCGACGTCCAGGTCAAGGACGGCCAGCTCGCGCTGGCGTCGACGCGCGAGCAGCTGAAGCAAGAGCGGCAGGACAACACCACCGCGACGACCGAGCTGCGCGCCGCGAACAAGGCGCAGGGCCAGGAGCTGGACAAGACAGCCGCCCAGCTCGACACCGAGAAGCAGGCGCGGCTGTCCGCCGAAGGCAAGCTGGCCGGCGCGATGAAGGATCTCGCGGCCATCGCCGCCGTGAAGGAAGAGGCGCGCGGCATGGTCATCACCCTGTCCGGCAGCGTGCTGTTCGCCTCCGGCAAGTTTGCCCTGCTGAACACGGCGATGACCAAGCTGGATCAGGTCGCCGAGGCGCTCAAGGCGCAGGACGCCGACAAGCGCATGCTCGTCGAAGGTCACACCGACAGCCAGGGTTCGGACAAGGTCAACCAGCCGCTGTCGCTGAACCGAGGCAATGCCGTGCGCGACTACCTGGTCACGCGTGGGGTCGCCACCGAGAAGATCACGGCGGTGGGCATGGGCTCGACGCGGCCGATCCTCGACAACAAGTCGGCGGAGAACCGCGCCAACAATCGACGCGTCGAGATCATCATCAGCGCGGCTCCGATCAGCGCGCGTTGATGCACGGCACGTTCACATTGACGAAGGCCACCATGCCGTCACGAACACTGCTCGTCGTCTGCGCGCCCTTCCTGCTGCTGGCAGGGTGCGCGACGATGAGCACGCCGCCGAACGAGAGAATGGAGAGCTCGTCGGCGGCGATCCTGGCGGCCGAAGGCGGCGGCGCCGCTCACAGCGCCGGCGCCGACCGCTATCTGCTGCTGGCCAAGGATCAGTACGCGTATGCGCAGAGGCTGCCGAACCCGAACGACAAGGAGCGCGTCGATCGTCTGCTGAGACGCGCGCAGGTCGACGCCGAGCTGTCGCTGGCCCTGGCCGAGGGCGAAGACCAGAAGGCCGCCGCCCAGGCGGCGATCGACAAGGTGACGAAGTTCAACCGGGAAGCGGCGAAATGAGCCGCTCGTCGTGTCGGCTTCGTCGCCGTTGTTGTCGTCGCCGCCATGGTCGCCGGGTGTGCGACGGCGCCGCCGGCCGAGCTGGTCAGCGCGCGGACGGCGTACGCCCGCGCCAGCGCCGGACCCGCGGCCCGGCTGGCGCCCGCGGATCTGCGCAAGGCCAGGCTGGCCCTCGACCAGGCGGAGCGCGCGCTGACGGGCGAGAAGAACCGCCCCAAGGCCGCCGATTTCGCCTACATCGCTGAGCGCAACGCCCAGATCGCCGAGGCCCACGCCGAGACCGCGCGCAGCGAGAAGGCGACGTCCAAGGTCACGCAGGACCTCGGCGACAAGAAGGGGGAGATCGCCAAGCAAGCGGCCGGGACGCTGACCGCGGCGCGCGCCGAGCTGGCCGAAGCCCAGCGCGGCGAGGCGGAGCAGGCGCAACAGGTCGGCGTCGAGCGCACGGCGCGTGAGGCAGCCGAGCAAAAGGCCGATGTGTCCGAGCAGAAGGCCACCGCCTCCGAGGGCAAGGCCGCCGCGTCCGAGCACAGGGCCGATCAGGCGAACGACGCCCTGCACAGGTTGTCGGCGAAGCCCGCCGAGGGGCGCGGCATGGTGATAACCCTGCCGGGCAGTGTCCTGTTTCGCTCCAGCGGCGCGCACCTGCGGCCCGCGGCGCTGAGACGTCTCGATGAGGTGGCCAGCGTCCTGGTGGCGCAGGGGCAGAACGTCGTCGTCGAAGGTCACACGGACACGACGGGCTCGCCGTGGAGCAACGTCGATCTGTCACGGCGCCGCGCCGAATCGGTGCGCCGGTACCTCGTCTCGCGAGGATGTCCGACGGACCGGATCGTGGCGCGCGGCATGGGTCCCAATCGGCCGGTCGCGGACAACGCGAGCGGCGAGGGGCGCGCCATCAATCGCCGCGTCGAGATCGTGATCAATCAGCCCTGACAGCGCGCCTGTCCGCACCGCGGACGACACGAGCGCGTTTCCACAAGTCGCAGCACAGGAGGACACCATGAGCATTGAAACGATTCTGATCTGGATGGCGATTGGCCTGGTCGCGGGCTGGCTGGCCTCGCGCGTCGTCGGCCGCGGCGGCTACGGCGTCATCGGGGACATCGTGCTGGGCATCGTCGGCGCCTTCCTGGGCGGCCTGATGTTCCGCACGCTGCACCTGAGAACGCCGTTTTCGGGCGTGGCGTCGACGATCTTCGTCGCCTTCGTCGGCGCCGTCGTCCTGTTGCTGCTCATGCGCCTGGTCAGGCGGCTGTCCTCGCGCGCTGACTGACCGCCGACATCAATTAACGAAAAGGATACCCATGCGATATTTCGGACTCATCGTAGCCGCAGCATTTTCAGGACTCCTGGCGCTGGGGGCCACCGCGCACGCGGAGGTGACGGGCGGCAGCCGCAACGTGCCGGCGGTCAGCGGCCAGGAAATGGGAAGGGTCGCCGTCAGCCGCGGCGTGCAAGCGCCGGGCGGGCTGTTCACGGCGCGGGTGGCGTTGCTCGTCAACGCCAGCAAGAACAGCTTCGGCGAGCCGACGTCGCTGGCGCCGGATCTCTTCTACGCGCTTTCAGACACCTTTCAGATCGGCCTGCTGCACACCGGGCCCATGGGCTGGCAATCGCGTCCCGGCTCCGGCCTGTGCCTGACGGGCACCACGGGCGGTTGCCCCAAGGTCTACAACAACGTCGGCTTCGATCTCATGTTGGGGCTGCTGTTCGGAGACTTCCACCTCTCGCTCCACTCGTCGCTGTTCTTGCTCCTGAATCCCGAGCCCAACGGGGTCATGTGGACGATCGGTCTGACCGGTAAGTTCCACTTCACCGACGTCGTCGCGCTGTTCTTCGATCCCCAGGTCGGCGTGATGCTGGCGCACCGCGACCTCTACAAGGAGCAGCTGTTCATTCCCGTCGAGCTCCAGTTCCAGGTCGGGGCGGCCGTCTCCCTGAAGGTGCTGTCGGGTGTCACCGGCCAGCTGTCCGCGCTGGGCGACACGTACCAGGTCCCACTGGGTCTGGGGCTGGTGGGGAACGTGAGCAGGCACGTCGATCTCGGCGTGCGATTCAGCTTCGACAACTTGCTCGGCCACGTTACCCCCGGCATCGCGCGCGCCGATATCCGTTCGCTCGCCCTGCTCCTGACTGTTCCGCACCTAGTTCGAAGGCCTGGCTATGCCGGTGCATCGACTCCTGGACCTACAGAGTCCCCCTGGATCCGGGAGTCGCCGTACTTACGTTGCGAGGATGACAAAGCGGCCAACCGGGCGGCGCCTGATCGTGCTCGCCAGCGTGTGCTGGCTCTGGGGTTGTGGTCCCAAGGTGGTCAGCGAACCACCGCCGCAGACGCCGGCTTCAGCAGGAGCTGCGGCGGATGCGGGTCTGCCCAGCGCCGCCGCTGGCGCGGAAAGGCGTCATCGTGCCCAGCGACGTGAAGGTGCAATCGGCGCCGAAAGAAGCGGTGCCGGCCGGGGCGCCATCAGGACCCAGCCAGCGTCGGCGGGAACTGACGTCGTCGCCGTGGGATGATTCCCGGGTGAGCAAGGCCTTCACCAAGGACGACCGCGCCGACGAGCCGGTGGTCGTCCGCCATCGCTCGCCGCTCCCCGACGGCGTACCAAACTACGTCACGCCGCGCGGGCTGCAGGCGCTTCGCGCCGAGCTCGCGGCGGTCGAACCGGGCGCCCGTCGTTCCGAGCTGGAGCGACGAATCGCCGCCGCCGTGCCCGCGCCGCCGCCGGCCGATCGCGATGAGATCCGCTTCGGTGCCCACGTGAGGCTGCGGGATCGAAACGGCGACATCCGACAGGTGCAGATCGTCGGCGTCGACGAGGCGAGCCCGGCCGAGGGCTGGTCGCGTTCGTGGCGCCGCTGGCCCGTGCCCTGCTCGGACGTCGGGTCGGCGACCCGGTGACCGTGCGCGCGCCAGGCGGTAGCGAGGAGCTCGAAGTCCTGGCGGTCGACTACGACGACGACGGCGTCTGACGAACGCTTCAGAGCTTCCGCGTATGGACCGACGAGGTCGCCGGCCCCAAAGAAGTGTCATGTCGAAAAATGGCGAGCTGAGCGTCGTGCTGGTTCACGGGGCGTGGGTGGACGGCGCGGGATGGGAGAGCGTCTACAAGGCCGTGGCGGCGCTGGTCGAGAAGGCCGCGAAGAGCCTGAGCGCCTCAGGACATGAGGATCGTCGTCATCGGAGGTACCGGCCTCATCGGGTCGAAGCTGGTGAACAAGCTTCGTCAGGGGCGGCACGATGTCGTGGCGGCGTCACCCAACTCGGGCGTCAACACCATCACCGGCGAAGGGCTGGCCGAGGCCCTCGCCGGCGCTCAGGTGGTCGTCGACGTCGCGAACTCGCCCTCGTTCGAGGACCGCGCGGTGCTGGAGTTCTTCGAGACGTCAGGCCGCAACCTGCTGGCGGCGGAAGCGGCGGCCAGCGTGCGGCACCACGTCGCGCTGTCGATCGTCGGGCCGATCGCGTCCCGGACAGCGGTTACCTGCGCGCGAAGCTGGCCCAGGAGCGGCTGATCAAGGCGTCCAGGATCCCCTACACGATCGTCCGCTCGACCCAGTTCTTCGAGTTCATGGGCGGCATCGCCAAGGACGCCACCACCGGGCAGACGGTTCGCCTGTCGCCCGCGCTGCTGCAGCCGATCGCCTCGGACGACGTGGCGGCAGCTGGCCGACGTCACGGTCGACCGCCGGCGAACGGCACGATCGAGATAGCCGGTCCTGAACGACTGGCTCTCGCCGAGCTCGTTCGACGATCCTCGCGCCACGAAGGACGCCCGCCAGGTGGTCGCCGACGTCCACGCGCGCTATTTCGGCGCCGAGCTGAACGATCAATCCCTGACCCCGGGCGACAGCCCGCGCGTGGGTGGGACGCGCTTCGCCGATTGGCTCAGCCGGCTCGTGCAGGGCGGCGCAGTCCCGAAGCACGCGTGAGCGGCGTCGCTCGGCCGCGAGGTGAATGCAGGCGGTTTCGTCGCCGAGGCCGCGCCAGGTCTGAGCGCCGGTCAGGGAGCGGAGCCGAAGAACGTCGCCACGGCCTCGAGCAGGCGCAGCAGCTCGGCCTCGCTCAACGAAACATCGAGGCGAAGCTTGCGTCCCTCGCGCGTCAACCGCGCCCGGTCTGCGGCTGCGGAGAGGTCAGCCGCCAGCAGCAGCGGCGTCATCACCAGCTTGTCCCGGAGCTCCGGCCAGACGCTCTCCGCGCGCATCGCGGCGGCGTCGCTGGTCAGCTCGGCGGTCACGGTGACGGACGGCTCGGGGACGGCCTGGGCAGTGACGGTGAACCCGCGTGCGCCTGCCACCGCGAGAGTGCGCGCGCCGCGGTCACCGATCACCGTCACGGAAGCGAACGCGCCGGTCGGCACCCGCTGTTCACCCTCAGCGTGCACCTGGCGCGGCAGCGCGCGCCAGGGATCGTCTTCGGGCTGCGCTTCCGTCGGCGCCGGGTGGGGGAAAACAACGTGCGCATGTACGCCGGCGTCGTCACCGCGACAACACCGGGCTCGGGCAGGATGAACAGCCGGTTGTCGGGGCTGGCGCCAGGGCGCGGAATCGAAGCCCGCCGCTGTCCGAACGGGTAGCGCGCGTCCTCACGCCAGGTGAGGACGCGATTGGTCGCCGCGGCCCCGCGGTCGAAGCGCCCCGCGCAGCTCGGCGGGTTGCAGACGGTGACGGGCCACCAGCACGGTCGCACGCGGGTCGGGAGGATCAGGTGTCGCGACCAGCAACACATCGAATGCTTCGAGGACGCCGAGGCCCGTGCCTGCCAGCAGATCGCGGCCATCGGGCATGGTCATCAAAATCTCGGCCAGCCGCGCGCCGATGGGCGATTCGCGTGCGCGGTCGAGCTGCACCAGCAGCGCCATGCCGGGTCGCTGCGACGCCTGCCGGGGTTCCACCTCCACTTGCTCCACCGTGCCTGCCGTCGCGACCACCGCTGGTTGCTTGGGCTGCGACGGTGGGGCGGTGGCGCGCCGGCGCTGCTTCACGGGGCGCTGTGCCTCCGGGCGCAGCCGCCGCGGGTCCTGGCGATGGCATGGCCGGATCGGGGAGATGGTCCAGGCTCACGCGCACGGGCTCGATGTCGACGTGACGTTGCGGCGTCGCGCGCGCGAGCCCGTGCAGCGCGAGATAGGTCGAGCGCGCCGGCGGCGTGGATCAACAGCGACGTCACCGCGCCGGCAGCCAGCCGGTTGGTGGTGCGTCCCACCCAGCGCCGTCGCGCGCGCGCCGGGGCGCGCGGAGCGGGGGCTCCGCGCGCGATCCCAGAGCCTCCGTCACTGGGTCTGGGTCTCGCAGGTCAGGAAGACGTCTGTGCCCGGGCCGCCGATGCAGATGTCATGCAGGCCGCCACCCGTCAGCGTGTCGTTGCCCGCACCGCCCTCCAGCCGGTCGTCACCGGTTTCGCCGACCAGAGTGTCGTCGTTGTTGTCGCCGAACAGCCGATCCTGGCCCTGGCCGCCCAGCAACGTGTCGTTGCCGTCGCCGCCGCGCAGCGTGTCGTCCCCGTCGCCGCCCGACATGAGGTCGTTGCCCGCGTCCCCGTTGACCTGATCCTGCCCCGTGCCGGCGAAGATCATGTCGTTGCCGGTGCCACCGCTGATGACGTCATCGCCGTCGCCACCCGAGATGAAGTCGTTGCCGCCGTTGCCGTTGATGGTGTCCTGCGCGCCGCGCCCCAGGATGCAGTCCGAGCCCGCGGTCCCGTTCAGCGTGTTGTTGTTCGAAGTGCCCAGGATGATGTTCGTGCCCGCGGGGCAGCAAATCGGGTTGTCACCCAGCGCCACCGTGACGTTGAACGAGCAGTGCCGGTGTTCCCCCTGCCGTCGCTGGCCGAGCAGTTGTCCAGCGTCGTGCCGAGCGGGAAGGTGCTGCCCGACGGTGGCACGCAGGTGACGGGGCCGACCGAGCCACAGTTGTCCGTCGCCGACGTCGTGAACGTCGCGACCGCGCCCGAGGCGTTCGTGCACATCACGTTGACGCTGACCGGGCAGGTGAGCACGGGCGGCGTGTTGTCGACGACGGTCACCGTCGCGGTGCAGTCGTCCGACAGGCCGCCGGGATCGGTGCAGGTCAGCGTGACGCTGGTGTTCCCCAGCGCGAACGGGCCCGCGGCGACAGCACACACGTGATGTCGTCGCCGTCCGGATCCGACGAGTCCGCGTCGACCTGCGACGCGGTGACCACCCCCTGGCACGACGCATTGGCCGGCACCGTGACGTTCTGACAGACGGCGACCGGCGGGCGGTTGACCGCGATGGTCACCGCCAGCGGCGCCGACGGGATGCCGTTGGTGACCACGACCAGCGTCGACGCGCCCAGCTCGATCCCCGCCGGCACGTCGAACTGCGTGGTGGTGATGTCGGCGCTCCCCAGCGCCTGCACGCCCATCTGACTGTGGTTGTGGGTTCGCGCGTAGAACACGTGCCCGGTGGCGTTGTTGCGGATCCTGACCAGCGGGTAGTTCGTCGACATCATCGCGTCGTCGCCGTAGGTCCCGCCTTCGGACAGGCCGTTGAACTGGCGCCCGCCGATCGGATACGTGGTTCCCGGCTGCAACGTCGTGGGCGGCAGCTGCGTGATCACCGGCCGCCATGCGTCCTGCGGCGCGCCGCCGTTCGAATACAGCAGGACGTCTTGCGTGGCCGCCTGGTTGTACGCCGTCATCAGCAGCTCGCCCGTCGGCAGCACCAGGAAGTGTCCCTGGAAGGCGATGAAGCTCGCCGCGTTGGGCGAGTCGGCGACCTGCACCAGCGTGTTGGTGGCGAAGTCGAGCTCCCAGAAGTGGCTGGGCGTGTTGAACACGCCGCAGCGGCGGGGCGGGGGTGTCCCCGGCGGGCCACACGGCACGTTGGTCGCAGGGCTCCCCATGACCAGCACGTTGCCGTTCGGCAACAGCGCGGCCGGGCCGTCCGGCACCGAATAGTGATACGTCTGGCCGGCGACGAGCGGGAAATCCATCGCCGCCGTGTTCGTCCAGGTGTTCGTCGGCGGTGTTGTAGAGCCCGTTTTGCCCGAGGTTGTTCCCCGAGAAGTAGATCAACGTCCCGTCGGGGCGCAACACGCCCGGGCCCGACCTCGGCCGAGTTGGTGTTCGTGCCGATGTCCGCCATGTTGACGCCCGTCGACCCGGAGTTGCCCCACGAGTTCGCGATCGGGTCGTAGAGCTCGAACGAGGAGGCGATGCGCGAGTCGACGGTCAACAGCCTCCCGTCGGGGAGGATGTTCCAGTTCTCCTCGTTGTTCTGGTCCAGCTTGCCCGGCGGGTTCAGCGCCGTGTACGTCAGCGTCGTCGGGTTGAGCGCCTCGAGGTTCCCGGTGGCGATGTCGGACAGCACGTGCGTGCCGTTCTCGAGCACGATGCACATCGAGTCGCCGATGCGCCCGCCGCCGAACGCCTCGGTGAGCTGCGCCGACCACGTCCCCTGGCCGGTCGCCGGGATCTCCGGCCGGGTCGTAGATGAAGCCGATGTTCGTCCACACCGCCGACAGGTTGACGTATTCGCCGCCGATCACGACCACGCGCCCGTCGGCCAGCACCGAGGAGCAAAAGAACAACGGTTGGTACGAGCAATTCACACAACCAAAGCTCGGATCGTTGCCGTTGGGCATCGCCAGGATTGGCGTCGAGTTCCAGGTTCCGTTTGCGTAGCTTCCGTTGATGTCGGGCGACAACCGGTGCCAGCGGTTGGTGTTGTACTCGTGGCACATGACCGTGCCGTCGGTGAGCAACAGGCACGGGTCCAGAAACCCCGGCGGCGCGTTGGTGAGCGCCGTCCATTGCGCCTGCGCCTCGGCCCGCCAGCCCACAATCACCGCAAACACTACGCCAACCATCAACCCAATCCTGGTACGTGTCATCGCCCATCTCCCCACTGTAATGGCCCCGCGCGGGAGCCGTTTTCCCGATGCCTGTCGACACCGGCAGGCTCGCGCACTATGGCACGGTGGCGGTTGAGCGCTGTAAAGGAAAACGATGTGACGAAATCATCATCGTTTGATCGCGATCACAAACAACGACGTTGAGTCGCGATTGAACGTAGAACACATTGTTTGAACCGTTGCTGGCAAGTCCGCGCAGGAACTGGACCGATCGGCCGACGGAAAACTTTTCTTCGTTCGAGCTGTAAGGTTTTCGAAGGCACGAGTTCGCGCCGGCGGCTTGCGAGGCGGATCGTTCGCTCCTACCCTGATGACGGTCATGAAACGTTTCGCTCGCGCTGATGGTTGTGAGCGTGTCGTGGCGTTGCGGCGGAGCCTCGGCGCAGCCCGACGGCGCGAGCAGCGGAGATGGCGGCGCAGGTTGCGGAACGATGACCTGCGGCGCCGCGCAGGTGTGCGTGCGCACGATCGTGCAGGGAGGCGCCTGCGTATTTCCGGAAGACGGCGGGGCGTGTCCCGGCCGGCACTCTGCCGGCAGCGGGCCATGTTGCGTCCGCGACCCGAGCTTCGCGTGCGCGTCGCGGCCCGATGCTTGTGCTTCGTCGCTGACGTGCGCGTGCGCGCGTCCGTGCTCTGCGCGGCGAACCAGGCGTGCTCGATGTCGAGCGCGACGGAGATCGTGTGCACGTCACCGCCGGTGCCGGCCGGAAACCCGTGACCGGCCGATCGCGAAGGCTCGCGCCGGGCTATGATGGCCCGGGCTCATGGCGGCCGGGAGCTTTCTCGTGTTGGTGTCTCTGGCGCTGGACGGGGAGGCGGCGATCCGGTCCGGCGACGTCGCCGTCTTAGCCCGAGGCGCGGACGGTTGCCCGAGCGCTGCGGGCGTCGCGGCCGAGCTGGGACGGCTGGCGGGCAGCGCGCCGAGCCGTGACGGCGGCGGACCGCGCCGAAGTCGAGGGCGGAGGCGACGGGCATCCGGGTCCGGCTGTATCGCGCCGACGGCGCGCTCGTCGGCGAGCGGGCAATCGCGACCGGCGCGGACTGCGGCGAGCGCGCGGCGGCGGCCGCCGTCGTCATCGCGACCTGGGAGGCCGCGCTGCGCTCCGACGTCACGCTCGAGCTGCACGCCGTCGGCGCCGAGCGGGCGCCCGCGCCGCCACCGGAGCCGTCGCCGTGGTCGCTGTCGGTCGCGGCACAGGGCCTGGGTGTCGCCAGCGCCACGGACTCGTGGACCGCTGGCGGCGCCGTCGACTTCCAGCTGGCGCACGCGCGCGGGTTTGGGCTACGCGGCGCCGTCTGGGCGACGGGCTTTCGCTCGCAGGAGCTCGGCGGCGAATCGGGTCGGGCGCGCTGGGCACGCTGGGCGGTCGGTGTCGGACCGAGCTATCAACACGCGGCCGGGCGACGTGTTGCTGTCCGCGTTTGCCCAGCTGGCGGTGGGTCAGATCTTCGTCGCGGGCGAAGGCTTCGATCGAACCTACTCGGATTGGAGCGCGAGCCGTCGGCGCACGCGCCGGAATCGACGTCGGGCTCGCGCGCCGCTGGACTGTCGCCGGTGCTGGGTGTGGGCGCGGTCGTGTGGCCCGGAAGCCAGCAGGCCCGTGGCGCATCGGCGTGCAGGAAACGGTCGAGCTGCCCGCGGTCGACATGTTCGTGTCGCTCGGGCTGCGCTGGAATCCGGGGAGCCCCCGGTGAAAGGTTTTGCGCCCCGCCCGCAGAAGGGAAAGGGAGGCATGGTTGAACGCTCCCTTGCACCGCCTGCCGAGGATGTCGTTGCGGCCGACGTCGGCGAGCTCTATCGCCAGCACGCCGAGACCGTGGCGCGCTGGGTCGCCCGGCTCGGCGGGCCGCTCATCGACCTCGAAGACGCCGTGCACGAGGTGTTCGTGATCGCGCAGCGGCGGCGTCCGTCCACGGTCGGAGCGGCGCGAATCACGACCTGGCTGTTCCGCGTCACCGCGAAGGTGGTGAGCCACCGGCGGCGCAAGGACTGGTTGCGCCGGTGGCTGCGGGGCTCCGCGAGCGAGACCGCCGGCTGGCTGGCCAGTGACGGGCCGTCGCCGGTCGAGGCGCTGGAATCGCGGGAGCGCCAGGCGCTGGTGTACGCGTGCTCGACCGCTTGCCCGACAAGCAGCGGACCGTGTTGATCCTGTTCGAGATGGACGGGCTGTCCGGCGACGAGATCGCGTCGCTGTTCGACGCCAAGGTTGTCGACGATCTGGGTGTGGCTCCATCGCGCGCGCGCGTCGTTTCGCACCGAGCTGGCGCGGCTGGACGCAGCAAGGAGCGAAGCCGTGAGCCGGTCGCGACGAGAGATCCCGTGCGCTGGACCGACGCGCCGTCCGAAGATGCGCTGGAGCGGCGCGCCGGCGAGCTGCTCAAGCAGCCACCGCCCGCGCCGCTCGGCCCCGTCAGGCGCGCGCGCATCGCGATGCGGCTCGCCGCGGGCGCCGGCCCCTCCGCGTGGATTCGGCTGCGCTACGTGCTGGCAGGCGTCGTCGTGGCGCTCGTCGTCGCGGGCAGCGTGGTCGCGGCGGTGGCTCGCGTCGCGATCGTGGCGGCTGACGACTCGCCGCCCAGCGATGTCGCTCGCCCGCGGCCGCACGTTCGCGCGGCGCGGCGGTCCCGGTTCCCGCGCAGGAGCCGGCGCCAGCTCCGGCGCCGCCGTCTCGCGATGTCGCCATCGCTGGCACCGGCGCCGCGCGCGGAGCCCCCGCCGCGTATCCACCACCCCAAGACCAACGTCGGCGGCGCGGTGGCGCGGCGTGATCCTGATGCGCCGCCGGCGCCGCGCGGCGCCGGCCGGTCCGCTGTCGGAGCCGCGCCTCCTGGCCGAGGCGCGCACGCGGCTGCAGGCCGAGCACGACGCGCGCGGAGCGCTGGCGCTCGTCGCCGAGCACAAGCGGCGGTTCCCGCGCGGCGCGCTCGTGCTCGAGGCGCGGATCACCGAGGTGGAGTCGCTCGTGACGCTCGGTCGCCGCTCCGAGGCGCTCGACGTGCTCGAGCTTCTGACGCTCGACAAGTTGCCGCGGGCGGCGGAGCTCGGCGTGCTTCGCGGCGAGCTCCGCGCGGAGGCGGGACGTCACCGCGACGCCATCGCCGACTTCACGCCCTGCGCCGACGCTGCGCGCTGCCGGCCCGACACGGCGCAGCGGGCGCTTTACGGGCGCGCGAGCTGCCGCGAGCGTCTCGGCGACCGCGCCGGCGCGCGCGCGGATCTCGAGCATTACCTGGTGCGCTTCCCGCAGGGGCGGTTCGCGCCCGCCGTGCGCGCGGCGCTGGCTACCCCCTGATCGACGTGTAAGGTTGCGGCGGCGCACGTCAGTAGAGGCTCACGCAATGCGCGCTGCTCGTCTTCGCCTCGGAGGTCCGGTTGTCGCCGCCTTGACCGCGCTCTTTTCCGCGGCTCTCGGTTGCAACAACACGCACGTCGTCGGACAGCGATTGGATGGCTCTGCCGATGCGGCGGCCGCCGGTTCAACCGGTAGCGCCGGCCGCGGCGGCACGAGTGGCGGCGGAACGGGCGGCGGCGCGGGCGTCGTGGGGACGGGCGGCGGCGGGATCGCGGGGAGTGGGACGGGCGGCGGCGGGATTGCAGGGAGTGGGACGGGCGGCGGCGTGGGCGGTAGCGGGACGGGCGGTGGCGGTGGCGGTGGCGGCGGCAATGTGGGCCGCGGCGGTGGAGGGGCGGTGGTAGGCGGCGCTGGCGGAACCGGGACGGGCGGCGGCGGCGGGGGAGGCAGCGGTGGCGGCACGGGGGGCCGAGGAGGTGCAACTTTCGACGCGTCCGTCGACGTCCCGCCGACGGACGCGGGGGGAGGGAATTGCGGCGGCATGACGTGCACCGCAGCTCAGGCGTGCGTGCGCACGGTCATCCAGGGCGGCGCGTGCATCTTCCCCAGCGACGCGGGCGTCTGTCCGGCCGGCTATTCGCCCGGCACGGGGGCGTGTTGCCTGCGCGATCCGACGTTCACGTGCGTGACACGACCCGCCGGGTGCGGCGCGGCGCTCACCTGCGCTTGCGCCGCGGCGACGCTCTGCCCGGCCAACTACACGTGCTCGATGCCGGCGAACGACCTCGTGTGCACGTCGCCGCCGATCCCTTAGCGGCTCGACCCACTTCGCGGCTGCATCGCAGCCGAGCTCAGGACGTGGACGCCGGGATTGCCCTCGACCGTGGCGGCGAGCATCGCCGCGGCGACGTCGCGCGCCTGGATGGGACGGACGCTCCTGGGAAAGATCGAGCGGATGGGCACGAGCAACCGCGTCGCCCACACCTCGACGGCGCGCGCCGGCTGACCGAGCGCGGCGCGATCGCCGACCAGCAGCCACGGCTGCGCGATCGTCACGGATTCGAAGCCGAGCGTCGCGATCGCCGCCTGCATGTCGCCTTTGACGCGGTTGTAGAAGAAGCGCGAGCGCGCGTCGGCGCCCAGCGCCGAGACGACGGTCAGGCGCGTGGCGCCGCCCGCCCGCGCCGCGCGCGCCGTGTTGACGACGTAGTCGAAGTCGACGCGACGGAACGCCTCGCGTGAGCCCGCGACCTTGATGGTCGTGCCCAGCGCGACGTACACGTCGTCGACCGCAGGCAGGTCCGCGGGCAAGCGGTCGAAGTCGACCACGTGCACGCGCGCCTTGTCGTGCGCCGCCAGGCCGGCGCCGCTGCGCCGCACCAGCACGTGGACCTCGCCGTAGCGCGGGCTGTCACACAGTAGCGGCAACAGCGCGCTGCCGACCAGGCCCGTGGCACCGGCCAGCACAGCCTTGCGCGGCTGAGTCGAAGGCCAAGGGGATACCGACGTGCTCATCGCCGTCAACTCTATGTCAGAGTCTCGGCAGCACCATGCTCGCCTTCGACAACAGCTACGCGCGCCTGCCCGACCGCTTCTACGCCCGCGTCGCCCCGACCAAGGTCGGCGCCCCGCGCGTCGTGCGCATCAACCGTCCGCTGGCGGAGCTGCTCGGCGTCAACCCGGACCAGCTCGCCGCCAGCGGCGCCGCCGTGCTCGTCGGCAACGAGATCCCCACCGGCGCGGAGCCGCTCGCGCTCGCCTACGCCGGCCACCAGTTCGGCGGCTTCGTCCCCCAGCTCGGCGACGGTCGAGCCATCCTGCTGGGCGAGGTCGTCGGCAAGGATGGCCAGCGGCGCGACATCCAGCTCAAGGGCTCCGGCCCGACGCCGTTCTCGCGCGCCGGCGACGGCCGCGCCGCGCTCGGCCCCGTGCTGCGCGAGTACCTCGTCAGCGAGGCGATGGCGGCCCTCGGCATCCCCACCACGCGCGCGCTCGCCGTCGCGACCACGGGCGAGCCCGTCATGCGTGAGGAGGTGCTGCCCGGCGCGGTCCTCACCCGCGTCGCGGCGAGCCACATCCGCGTCGGCACGTTCGAGTTCTTCGCCTCGCGCGGCGACCGCGACGCGCTGGTCGCGCTCACCGCCCACGCCCTCGCGCGCCACTACCCGCACGCCGCCGGCACCGGCAACGACGCGCTCGCGCTGCTCGAATGCGTGATCGCCGCGCACGCCGACCTGGTCGCGCGCTGGCTCGGCGTCGGCTTCGTCCACGGCGTCATGAACACCGACAACACCGCGATCTCCGGCGAGACCCTCGACTACGGCCCGTGCGCGTTCCTCGACGAATACGACCCCAACAAGAAGTTCAGCTCGATCGACCACCGCGGCCGCTACGCGTTTGCGAACCAGCCCCGCATCGCCCACTGGAACATGGCCCGCCTCGCCGAGACGCTGCTCGGGTTGATCTCGGACAACGAAGAGGAAGCCGTCCGCCTCGCCACCGAGCGCCTGTCGCGCTTCCCCGCCGCCTTCGAGGCCGCCTACCTGCGCGTCCTGCGCGCCAAGCTCGGTCTCGCGCAGGTTGCGATCGCCGACACCGCCGAGACGTCCGACGTCGCCGACCGCGCGCTGGCCGACGATCTGCTGCGCCGGCTCGCCGACAACCGCGTCGACCACACGCTGTTCTTCCGCCGCCTGTGCGCTTCCGCCGCCGACGCTGCCGCGGACGCCGCGATCGTCTCCCTGTTCGCCGATCCCACCGCCTTCACCACCTGGGCCGAGCTCTGGCGCCGCCGTCTCGCGCTGGAGCCGGTCACCGCGGAGACGCGCGCGTCATCGATGAGGCGCGTCAACCCCGCCTTCATTCCGCGCAACCACCGCGTCGAAGAGGCGATCGCCGCCGCCGTGCGCCGCAGCGACTTCAAGCCCTTCGATGTCCTCGCCGACGTCCTCGCGACGCCCTACGACGATCACCCGGAGGTCGCGTACCTCGCGGATCCGCCGGGCCCGGAGGCGCGCGTTTACCAGACGTTCTGCGGCACCTGAGCGGCTCGCGCCTAGAAACGAGAAGCCGCGCCACAAATGAGAAGCGCGCGCGTGGGGTTTGGCGGCCACCAGGCGCCGAGCCGGGAATATCTAGGCGATGACAACTCATCGTCGACTCCTGGTTTCGGCGCTCGTGCCCGCGTTCCTCGCTCTTGCGGCCTGTGAGCCAGGCGGCGACACCACGGGCAGCGGCGGGACGACCGGCGTAGCTGGCTCAGGCACGGGCGCCGCCGGCACGACCGGCGCCGCCGGCACCACGGGCGCCGCCGGCACCACGGGCGCGAGCACCGGCAACGCGGGCACGACCGGCGCGGCTGGCACGGGCACTGCCGGTACGACCGGCGCCGCGGGCGCGGGCCCTGCTGGCACGACCGGCGCTGCGGGCACTGGCGCCGCGGGAACGACGGGCGCGGCCGGCACCGGGACCGCCGGCGCAGGAGCCGCTGGCCGGGGTGGCGCGGGCGGCAGTGGGACTGCTGGCACCGGCGTCGCCGGCACCACGGGCGTCGCGGGTACCACGGGTGCGGCTGGCAGCGTGGCCAGCACCTACAATCCCAACTTCAAAGAGTTCGTCGGCGACACTTGTACGGTCGGCACGCCCGCGAACGTGAGCACCACGTTTCTGCCGGATCTGTTCGCGAACTATGACGGCACGCGCATGTCCAAAAAGTCGGACTGGGCCTGCCGCAGGGCCGAAATCAAGAAGGCCGTCGAGACGTACATTCACGGTCCGAAGCCCGGCAAACCGACCACGGTGACCGGATCGGTGACCAGCTCGATGATCCGCGTGCACGTGGAGCACTCGGGCAAGACCATCGACTTCATGGCGTCGGTCACCATGCCCAGCGGCACGACCGGAGCCGTGCCGGCCGTCATCGGGCTGGGGACGACGAGCCTGGATAGCTTCATCAGAGGGGAGGGGATTGCCACCATCAACTACAACCACTCGCAGCTGGCGGCCGAAGGTAGCCGCAGCGGTCTGTTCACAAACATCTATGGCACCAGCACCGGCGCCAGCGCCCAGGTTGGCTGGGCCTGGGGCGTCAGCCGAATCATCGACGTGCTGGTCGACGAGAAGGCCGCGGGGCGGAACAACATCATCGATCCCACCGGGATTGGCATCACCGGTTGTTCCAGGAACGGCAAGGGCGCATTCACCATCGGCGCGTTCGACGAGCGCATCGCGCTGGGGATCCCGCAGGAGTCCGGTACCGGCGGTGTCTCTGCGTTGCGAGTCGTGAACACCGCTCCGGTGGGACCGAACGGGAATCCGGCTCAGTCGATCTCCTCCGCGTGGACCGAAGCGCAGGGATGGTTCGGAACGGTGTTTGGCAACTATCGAAGCAACGTGAATGTCATGCCGGCGGACATGCACTCGCTCGTGGCCATGTACGCGCCACGCGGATTTCTCGTCCTCGACAACTCACGCATCGGCGAGCTGGGCTCGTCTTGCCAGCACGCCGCCAGCGCCGCTGGTCTGAAGGTCTACGAGGCGCTGGGCGTCGGAAAGAACATCGAGTATCACGGCGGCAACACGACCGACCCGCACATGCACTGCATGTTCTATGCGTCCCAGCAGGAGCCGCTGCGCCGGGCCCTCCGCGCCCATCTGAAACGGTCGGCTCCCGCGGATGGGAGAGTCGCTCCGGCAGCGGTCGCCACCGCCGATCTGGCGAAGTGGGTGCCGTGGACGGCGCCCACGCTGGCGGATTGACAGCAGGCGTCGCTCTGCCGCCCGGACTCCGGAAAAATCCGCCACGGGCGCAATCCATGATCTCGGCTTCGGGGTCCCGGGAATGATACGCAACTCGCAATTCGTTAAACCTGTTTTCGTAGTGCCGGAGGAGTGACCAGATGAAGAAGCGCAGCGTGGGAATTTGGCTGGGGGCGGCGGGCATCGGATGCCTTCTCTCTCTCGTTTCGGCGGGGTGCGCGCAGCAGGGCCCCGGGTCTACCGAGGGCACCGCGGGGACGACCGGCGCAGCGGGGACGACCGGCACCGCCGGGACGACCGGCGCTGCGGGGACGACCGGCAACGCCGGGACGACCGGGGCTGCCGGGACGACCGGCAACGCGGGGACGACTGGCGCGGCGGGAACGACCGGCGTCGCGGGGACGACTGGCAACGCGGGGACGACCGGCACTGCCGGGACGACCGGCGCGGCGGGGACGACCGGCAACGCCGGGACGACCGGCAACGCGGGGACGACCGGCAGCGCCGGGACGACCGGGACGGCTGGCGCCGGCGGCAGGGGCGGCTCCACCGGGGCTGCCGGCGCGAGCGCCGGCGGGCGAGGCGGCACGGGAGCAGGCGGTGCGGGCGCGCTCACCGTGGCGGAGCTCATTCCGGACCTGGTCGGCTTCTACTGGGAGGGAACCTGCGTCGGCGGCACCGATCCGGGTGGCCGCAACTGCCCGATGTTCGACAAGGGCACGACCTGTCCGACGGGCGCCAACTACGATCAGCAGGGCATCATTCGCGACAAGGTGTTCAACGTCAGGGGAACGACGGGGACGAAGTACACCGTCAATATCGAGGTGCGTGGTGTGGTCGGGGGTCGTTGCTATCAGAACGGCACGCGCGCCTCGAGCGCCGCCGCGAGCGATACCGGCTACAACAACTGGTGGTACTCCGGCGGCACGCAATACAACAACAGCTGGTGGAACACCTACGAGCTCCACGTCAGCCCCGCCACCGGTGACAAGGACGTCTACTACTTCAACGCCGCGGACAATGCGGGCGGCTCCTACTGTGAGAAGGAAGCCACCTACCTCGTGAAGTACACCGCGAGCTTCAAGGTGATGGGCGGCGGAACGATGACGTTCAGGATCCACGACTCCAACTGCAAGGCGCAGCAGAACTGCGGGTCGACCGCGAGCTCGACGGCGCCATGCACCCCACGCCAGGTCGACCTGGCGGGCCAGTCGCCGCAGCCGCCGACCACGTTCATGCAGCCGCCGAGGACAGTCCTGTCCACGACGTACTACCCGCAGTGGATGTGGATCACCGCAACGTCGGTTGCCGTCAGCCCGTAAATCAACCCAGCGCCGGCTGGGTCAGCGGCGTTCTCCAACCCGAACGTCCACCACTGCAGGAGAACTCACTTTGACGTCACCGCGATCGCGGGCGCCTGGCGCCTGCCTGCAGATTTCAGCTCTCGTCTCTCTTCTGACGGTGGTCCTGGTTCCGCGCAGCGCGTCCGCCGAGAAGATCCTGTTCAAGGGTGACGACTGGCAGGTCTACACGGACGGTCGGGTCGGCGCCTTCCTGAGCCATGTCTACGGCGACGCCTCTCCTGTCGCTACCCAGGTGATCGACGGCGTTCCCGAGACCATCAACGGGGGACTTTGGCCAGCGAACCCGGAGACGACTCAGAGCGGTGATCCCCAGGGAACCATCAACATGATGCGCCTGCGCAGCGGGTTCATCGGCAACCTGCTGGGTGTGGGGGTGCGGAACCAGATCACCCCGTGGACCACGCTGACGGGGTACATCCAGATCTGGGCGTACGTCGAGAGCGAGCTCAGGAACAAGGCCAATCCGAACATTCCCGACGTGAGACAGGGATACGCGAAGCTGGAGGGCCCGTGGGGCAGCTTCCTCATGGGCAGGACCAGGACCCTGACCTCGCGTGGCGCGACCGACATCAACGTTCTCTACGCTCACAGGTGGGGCGTCGGGTTTCCGAACGCCATCGACTCCAAGGGTCCCACGCAGGGGATGGTCGGTTTCGGCGTCCTCGGCAGCGGGTTCGGGGCTGCGATGATCTACGCGACCCCGGTGCTCGCCGGCTTCCAGCTCAGCGTCGGCGCCTTCGACCCGGCCACGCTGGGTGGACCGGGCTGGAATGGCACGAAGTACGCGCGGCCGGAGGCCGAGCTGACCTTCGAGAGGAAGTTCCTCGCGACCGGCAAGGTCGTCCTGTTCGCCAACGGCGTCCATCAGAAGCTCTACAAGCCAGGCCAATGTATTCCCGCGCCGACGAACCCGTGCGAGGAGACCGTGCTGGGTGTTGGCTATGGCGGCAGATTCGAGCTCGGCTTTTTCCATCTGGGTCTGGCAGGACACTACGGAAAGGGGCTGGGGCTCAGCTACGCGCTGGAGAACAGCTACGCCGTCGCGGACGCGGAGACCCATCTCCGGTGGGGCGATGGCTACTACGCGCAGAGCCAGTTCGTGTTCGGCAAAGTCGACCTCTTCGCCGGTTGGGGCATCGCACGCGTCTTCCTCACCGACCTCGACCTGCGATCTCCTGCGGTCAGCGTCATCAAGTGGCAGATGGGCGTCAACGCCGGCATCGTCTACAACGTCACGCCCAACCTCCACTTCGACCTGGAGTACTTCCGCGCCGAGGCCAGGTGGTGGCTTGGCGAGCAGCAGGTGCTGCACTCGGGCGCCTTCGGCATGACGTTCAACTGGTAGCACTGCCGCGACGCGCGCCGCTGAGCTGGCTTGGCGGCCGTCGAGACCTAGATTCAAGGAGGGTAGGGAGCGGCTCCGCCGCCGGAGGTTAGCGATGGTGATTCGCAGATTGATCGGTGCAGCTGTGGTCGCGCTGATGCTCGCGACGGTGACGTCCGCCGCGGCAGCCGAACCCGTGCGCGGCGCAGCCGGATCGGGAAATTGCAGTCTGGGCGGCAAGGACTTCGCCGCCCATTCCGTGAAACCGCTCTACACCTTTGATGACGCCGGTTACGCGGCCTTCCGCCAGTTCACCGGTGCCGAGGTGTTCGTGCCGGCGCAGCCCGCGCTGACGGCCGAATGGCTGGACCGCGTGCTCACGTCTCAGGTCGCCGCCGGCGAGTGCAACTTCGGCGTGTCCAAGGTGGACGTCGAGGTGCTGTCGGACGGCGGTGGCTTCTCGGTGCGCCTGTCGGCCGATAGTGAAAAGGGCGCCAAGGAGATCCTGCGCCACGCCCAGCAGATGGTGAAGTAGCGGCGAAAAGGGGTCTGCGGCCACGCCGCCGGAACCACACCGTTCCGAATACCATCGCAGCCAGCAAGCTGGCGCTCGGGCCCGGGCCCGACGACGAGACGTCGCACGAACAGCCGCCGTCGACCTGACCCGGCCCCGCGCCGGGCGGCATCCCGCTGCCGGCGTCGGGAACGCCGAGCGCGCCGGCCGCCCCCGTGTTGCCGGCGGCGCCGGCGGTTCCGGTCGTGCCGGCCACGCCGCTCGTCCCGGCAGCGCCGGTCGTGCCTGCCGTTCCCGTCGTGCCGCCGCGGCCCGCCGCGCCCGCCGCGCCCGCCGTCCCCATGGTCCCCGCGGCGCCGGTCATTCCCGCCGTCCCCGTCGTGCCACCGCGGCCCGCCGCGCCCGACGCGCCACCGGCTCCGCCGATGGCGCCGCCTCCTCCGGCGCCACCGGCTCCCGTGGTTCCACCCGTGCCAGCCGCGCCGCCCATGCCACCGGTTCCGGTCGGCGTACCCATGCCGCCCGTGATGGTGCCTTCGATGGCGTAGAGGCCGACCGAGGAGTAGCTGGAAAAACCTCGCGCAGGCGTACCTTCGCCGCCGCCCTTGACGATCAGCGTGTAATTGCCCGCCGGAAGGTCGACGTTCAGCATCGAGGACCGCGCGACCATGGCGTTGCTCTGCGCCATTACCTTTTCGGTCGAATCGACGATGCTCGCGTCGACGTCCAGCATGCCGCCGCCGCGATCTTCGATGCGATTGACCTTGAGCATCGCGCGACCACCGCCCGCGGCGACGCCGAACGTCCACGAATCCGTGTCGGTGTTGCGAGCGATCTGGCCCCAGTTCGCCTCGCGACGAACCATCGTCCCTTCAATGGAGAGCGGCCTCGACGTCGGGATGTCGTCGTCGACGTACGGCAGCGCTCGACTGATTATCGACAGGTCGTCCTGTTTCTCCGTCGCCGACGTGTATTCGCCCTTGCTCCACTGAAACAGACCCTCCGCCCAGCGGTCGCCGGGCCAGACGTTGCCCATGAGGGCAGTCCACTGGAACTCGGAGAAGCCGTTGAAGTACTCGCCGCCGTTGTCGCCGCCGTCGTGGCCCATGCCGAGGCCGTGGCCACTCTCGTGGCCGATGATACGGCCGGTCGCGTAGCCGCCGCGATACAGGTGGTTGTTGCAACACCGACCCGTGCCGATGATGTTGACCCCGCAGCTCGATCCGGCGCCGATATCGGCATAGATCATCGTCACGCAGCCGGAATTGGCTCTTCCGGCCGCCGCGTGCACGGCTGGATCCGTCGTCACGTTGATGTGGAACGGATAAAGGATCGCGGCGGTGATCGCCCACGACTGCCACACATCAGCCTTCGTGTGCCCGGACTTGGGCTCACTGCCGTTCATCGTGTCGGCGAAGTTGATGAACCAGACCTTGGCCTCGCCCGGCCGGCTCTGGAGCTTGAGGACATCCGTTCCCTCGGGATACGTCCCGACGTGCTTCGGGAAGGTTCCAGCCGGCGGTGCCAGCGCAACGTCGTCGCCGTCGGCCCCGGCGAGCTCCGCGGTGGGTGGTTCGAAGGTGGCGTCAGGGGGAACGCTGCACACCGGAAAGATCTTCGTGACCGGGACCTGCTCGACCTCGACCACCCCTTCATCGTTCGTGGTGTATTCGAAGGCGACGCCGCGATCGCGATAGACGACCCAGCCGTACACGTCGTCGTCGTCGCCTTTGAGCATGACCTCGGAGGCCTCCGAGTTGGCGGCGCGACCGTTCATCCAGAAGTAGTCGCCTTGCTCGCCCACCTCCGTCACGACGGCGTCGATGCGATCGTGCCGTGGGGTTTCGAAGGTGTAGTGTCGGCGAACGTCGGTACGGTCAGTGCGGAGCCGCTGCTTCATGATCGCGGCACGGCCCAGAGCGCGTGTTTCTCCTTGTGCGTGCTCGCCGTCCACGGGCGAACAGGCAACGCCGGGCAGGGCAACCGCCAGCGCCACGAAGAGACGCCATTTCTCGGGCCGTGAAACAGACATCCACATCCTCCACGAGCAAGGTGACGCCTCCCCATTGGGGGACGTCCAGCGCGGGAAGGCCGGTCGTGCCGGGGAGACCCGGTCCCGCTATTGCCTGTGGATGTCCGGCCCACCACCACCGTGTGGGCGATTCGGGACTATCGGCGCGGGCGCGGACACGCTGACCTTCACGGGCGCCGCGACGCGCGCCGCGAGCGCCTGGACCTCGCGGCCCCACGCCGCGGCGTCGCGGATCTTGCTGCCGCGGTCCCAGGTCGAGCCGACGTGGTACACGAGCTTGCCGCCCGGCGGCACCGGCGTCACGACGAGGTAGTCGAGATCGCCGTGGTGCTCTTCGAGCGGCGCGCCCGGCGCGAGCACGATCGCGCAGCCGAGGCTGCCGTTGTCGTCGCCCTCCTTGCCCTTGAGCGGCTCCCACACACGCAGGGACGCCGACGCGGCGTCGACGGTCACGGCGCTGCCGGCATGTTTCGCGATGCCGACGCCGGCCGACAGCTTTGCGGGGCCGGCGCCCGTGAACGTGCTCTCGAACCGGTTGAACGCCGTGCCCGCGTCCAGCGTGACGCGTTTGGTCTCGGCGACGCGGACGCCCGCGCCGACGTCCCACGGCGCATAGCGGAGCTCGAACACCAGCCGGATCGGCCCATTGGCCAGCACGCGCGACGACGTGAAGTTCCTCGACACGACCAGCTTTCCGCCCGCCCAGATGCCCAGCCCGCCGCAGCCGCGCGACTTGCCGACGCCGTAGAAGTCCGCGCCGTCGCCGTTGTCGCGGTGGTAGTCGCCGGTCAGGTACCAGTCGTTGATGACCAGCTTGTGAGCGCGCTTGACCCAGGTGTCGATGCCGCTCGAGATCAACGGCTCCTTCGCGCGTGGTCTCGAGCTCCGGGCCGTACATGCGGTGCGCGACGAGGTCGTTCTCCCAGGCGAAGTCGTCGTGGCGCTCGCGCACGAAGCGCCCGTAGACCATGAAGTCGCCGCGCGCCGCCGGCTTGCGCGGCCCCGCGCGCAGCTTGAAGGTCTTGGTCTGGCTGGCCGCCAGGTCGGTCTGGAAGACGAGCTCGTCGGGCTCGTCGTCGCCGTCGACGTCGACGAGCTGGGACAGCACCGGCTTGCCCGCGGCGTCCACCACCACCAGCGCCTTGAAGCTGGCCGCGGGCGCCGCCTTGGCGATGTCCGCCTTGGCGATCGCGACGGTCTCCTTGGCGCGCGCCGCCGCGAGCGGGTTCGCGACGCTGACCGACGCGACGACGTCGCCACTCGCCGTCGTCGCTGCGGCCGCCGCCGCGGCATGGGCGGAAGAAGACCCGAGCAACGCCCATCCGATCGCACACCACGCAGTCACGCACGCATCACGGTCAGCCCTTTTCGCCCTCGCGCAGCCGCACCGGCTCGAAGCTCGGCGCCAGCAGGTGGCCCACGGCGAAGGCGACGACGTAGGCCAGTCCGCAAACGATGAACAGCACCGCGTACCCGGCGGTAACGTTGCCCGCCGCCTGGAACTTGTCCAGCAGCTGACCGGCGACGAGCGGGAACAGGATGCCGCCGATCGAGCCCGCCATGCCGCCGATGCCCACCACGGTGGCGACGGCCCGCTTGGGGAACATGTCGGACACGGTCGTGAACAGGTTCGCCGACCAGGCCTGGTGGGCCGCGCCGGCGATACCGATGAGCACGACCGCGCTCCAGTCCCCGACGCGGGTGACCATCAGGATGGGCAGCACCGCCAGCGCGCAGATCAACATCGTCGTCTTGCGCGCCCGCGTCGGCGTCATGCCGCGGCGACTCAGGTGCCCCGACAGCCAGCCGCCCGCGACGCTGAGCACCGTGACCAGGAGGTAGATCGACACCAGGTAGACCTGGCTGCCCTTGATGTCCAGCCCGCGCGTCTTCTTGAAGAAGTCCGGCAACCAGATGAGGAAGAACCACCACACGGGATCGGTCAGGAACTTGCCGAGGATGAACGACCACGCTTGCCGGCAGCGGAGGATGGTCAGCCACCCCACCGGCGGGCCCTCGACGACCTCCGCGTCGGCGTCGCTGCGGATGTGCGCCAGCTCGCCGGGCTTCAGGCGCCGGATGTTTTCCGGCACGTCGTAGAACGGGATCCACAGGACCAGCCACAGCAGGCCCACGCAGCCGGCCGCCACGAACGCCGCCCGCCAGTCGTAGGTGAGCGCGATCCACGGCACCACGGCCGGCGCGACGACGGCGCCCACGTTGGCGCCCGAGTTGAAGAGGGCCGTGGCCAGCGCGCGCTCCCGGCGCGGGAACCACAACGCGACCGCCTTGATGGCCGACGGGAAGTTGCCGCCTTCGCTGACGCCCAGCGCGATGCGCGCCCGGAAGAAACCGGCGACGCTGCCCACCAGCGCGTGCCCGATCGCCGCCAGGCTCCACGCCGTGATCGACAGGGCATAACCCACCTTCGTGCCGACGCGGTCGACGAGCAGGCCGAACAGCAGCAGCCCCACGGCATACGCGCCCTGGAACGCGGCGTTGACGCGCCCGTATTCGGCGTTCGTCCACCCGAGCTGGTCGTCGAGGATGGGTTTGACCAGCGCCAGGATCTGCCGGTCGACGTAGTTGATCGTCGTGGCCAGAAACAGCAGCAGGCAGACCAGCCACCGATACCGCCCCATCCGTTCCGCCGCCGACATGTCGCCGGCTATTCCCGCAAATCTCCGGCGTGATCATCGATGCCCGAAAATACCGAGCCTTGACCTCGTCTCTGCGGGAGGTGTAGAGGGTGAGCTATGTCAGCGGTCGCGAACACGATGCCGCCGCTCGATGCGCGCAAGCTGGTCTTTCAGGGGACCGCCGCGCACCGTGGGCGGCAGATCTCCGTATCTCCCGAGAACAGCCTGCTCGAACGCCTGTGGTACGGGCGGATCCTGCTCGGTCCCGACACACCGCGCGCGAGCTTCTCGACGGAGGGGCGCGAGACGTCGCTGATCGTCATGCGCGGCGCGTGTGCGCTGACGGTCGACGGCGTTCGTTACGACCTGGGCCTGCACGACGGCGCCTACATCCCGCGCGGCAAGACCGTCGAGGTCAGCGCCGACGTCGACACGGACATCGTCGAGAACGGCGCCGAGGTCGACGGTGACTACCCGCTGCAGATCATCCGCTACAGCGACGTCTGCGCGAATCCCAAGCTGAAGTTCACGGCCGGCGGCGCCGCCACCAGCCGCGACCTCAACATCGTCATTGGCGACAACGTCAAGGCGGGACGGCTGATGGTCGGCTTCACGCGCTCGCAGCCCGGACACTGGACCAGCTGGCCGCCGCACGAGCACACGCACGCTGGCCGAGGAGCTGTACGTCTACTTCGACATGCCGCCGCCCGCGTTCGGCATCCAGCTGGTCTACACCCGCCCCGAGGCGCCCGAGCTGGCGGCGATCGTGCGCGAGGGGGACGCGGTGCTGATGCCCGCCGGATATCACCCCAACGTCTCGGCGCCCGGACACGGCATCAACTTCATCTGGATGATGGCCGCGCGGCGCGAGGGCGTCGACCGCCAGTTCGGCGTCGTCAACGTCCAGCCGGGCTTCGACAAGGCCGGCTCCGGTCTCGAGGCGAGCCGGAAGTAGCGATAGCTCCGCCGCCCATGGCTACCGACACATTTCGTCTCGACGGGCTCCGGGCGCTCGTCACTGGCGCCGGCACGGGGATCGGGGCGGCGCTGGCCGTGGCCCTGGCGGAAGCCGGCGCCGACGTCGCCTGCCACGGCAACCGCCACCCACCGACCGAGACGGCAGCGCGCATCTCGGCGCTGTCCCGCCGCGCCGTCGTCATCGAGGGCGATCTCGCCCAGGCGGAGACGGCGACGGCGCTGGTCGACAAGACGGCCGCCGCGCTGGGCGGCGTCGACATCCTGGTCAACAACGCCGGCATCATCCGGCGCGCGCCCGCCGCCGAGTCCACCGACGACGACTGGCAGGCCGTCGTCGACGTCAACCTGACCGCGGTCTACCGCCTGTGCCGGGCAGCCGGCCGGCGCATGCTGGCCGGCGGGCGGGGGAAGATCATCAACATCTCGTCGCTGCTCGCCTTCCAGGGCGGCATCAACGTCCCGGCGTACGCCGCGACGAAGGGGGCAGTCGCCCAGCTCACCAAGGCGCTGGCGAACGAGTGGGCGGGCCGCGGCGTCAACGTCAACGCGATCGCGCCCGGTTACATCCGCACCGACAACACCGCGGCGCTGATCGCGAACGAGACGCGCAATCGCCAGATCCTCGAGCGCATCCCGGCCGGCCGCTGGGGCGAGCCCGGCGACCTCGGCGGCGCCGCCGTGTTTCTCGCCTCGCGCGCGAGCGACTACGTCAGCGGGCACGTGCTCGTCGTCGACGGCGGCTGGCTGGGCCGCTAGCCGCTCACGTCCTCGACATCAATCGCCGCGCCGGGCACGACCGGCGATGCCTGTGACGGGGTCAGTCGTTCGGCGCTCAGCACGTCTTCGATGAGCGTGAGCGCATGGCTCGCAACCCGATCGATCCTGGACAGCGTCGCCAGCAGCTCGCCGTCCGACGACGGCAGGCTGGCCTGCTGTCGCTGCTCGGCCCGGCGCACCAGCAGCTGGATGACCGCCAGCGGCGATCGGAGGTCGTGGCTCGCGGCGCGTAGCAATTCGCGCGCTTGATCCTCGTTGCCCTCGTGGTCTGGGGCCATGCACTTCTCCCCGGAAAATGGACGCGTGTCCGTTTACATCGATAGGTCGGCCACGCCGGCCGTCAATACAGGCCTATCCCTGGATTCGGCTCACGGGCGCAGCAACGTCTTGATGGCGCGTCGCTCGTCCATCGCGCGGTAGCCCTCCGCGACCTGGTCGAGGGGCAGGGTCAGGTCGAAGACCTTGCCGGGGTTGATCTTGCCGCTGAGCACCAGGTCGATCAGCTTGGGCAGGTAGCGGCGCACCGGGGCGGGGCCACCGTGAAGGCGCACGTGGCGGAAGAACAGGTTCTGGCCGTCCAGCGCGACGCCGTGCGGGACGCCGACGTAGCCGATCGACCCGCCCGGGCGCGTGGAACCGATCGCCTGTGTCATCGACTCCTGCGTGCCCACGCACTCCAGCGCCGCGTCCGCACCGATTCCGCCGGTCAGCTCCTTGATGCGCGCCACCGCGTCGCCGCCGCGTTCGGCCACGATGTCGGTCGCGCCGAACTCGCGTGCGAGCTTCTGCCGCGGCTCGTGCCGGCTCATCACGATGATCCGTCCCGCGCCGATCTGCTTCGCCGACAGCACGGCGAGCAGGCCGACCGCGCCGTCTCCGACGACCGCAACCGTCGCGCCCGCCTTCACGTCGGCTGCCTCGGCGGCGAACCAGCCGGTCCCCATGACGTCGGACAGCGCCAGCAGGCTCGGGATCATGTCGGCCGCGGGGACATCCGCGGTGGCGACCAGCGTGCCGTCCGCGAGCGGCACGCGCAGCAGCGGCGCCTGCGCGCCGATGACGGGCTCGCGGTGCTGGCACGACGTCTGGTAGCCGGCCTGGCAATGGGGGCACGTGTTGTCGGACGCGAAGAACGAACCGATGACGAACTGGCCGCGCTTCACGGACGTGACGGCGCGGCCGACCTCCTCGACGATGCCGCAGTACTCATGCCCCATCGGTGTCGGCCCGGTGGTCGGGCTGATGCCGCGGTAAGGCCACAGATCCGATCCGCAGATGCACGTCGCCGCGAGCCTGATGACGGCGTCGGTGGGCTGGACAATCGTCGGCGCGGCGCGCTCCTCGAAACGCACGTCGCGCGGCGCATGCAGAACCGCTCCTCGCATGGTCATCCAATGGGCTGTTAAGCTGCGCCGGACAATAGGGTCCGCCCCCGATGCCGACCGAAATCCTTTGACCACGCTCGCGACGACCGGCCCGGCAACGCGGACAGTTCACCACGGCGACGCGTTGCCGTGGCTGCGTGCCGCGGGGACGCTCGCCGGCGCCAGCGTCGTGACGTCGTTGCCGGACTCCTCCGAGGTGCCGGCGCTGGGGCTCGACGGCTGGCGTCGCTGGTTCGACGAGGCGGCGGTGCTGACCATGCACAGCGTGCCCGACGACGGCGTGGCGATCTTCTTCCAGAGCGACGTCAACCGCGCCGGGCTGTGGGTCGACAAGGGCGCCATGGTGTCGCGCGCCGCCGAGCGCGCCGGGATGGTCACGCTGTTCCACAAGATCGTCTGCCGCAAACCACCCGGGACGATGACGTACGGCCGCGCCAGCTACTCGCACCTGCTCGGCTTCGCGCGCGTGCTCAAGCCGATGCCCCGGCGCGCCACGCCCGACGTGCTGCCCGACGGCGGCTTTCAGCCCAGCCCGAAGTCGATGGGCGTGCTCGCCTGCGTCGACGCGTGCCGCTTCGTGCTCACCCAGACGCCCACCCGCACCATCGTCGATCCGTTCTGCGGTTTCGGCACCGTGCTCGCCGTGGCCAACGCCCTCGGCCTGGACGCGATCGGCGTCGACCTGTCAGCGCGCATGTGCAAGCGCGCCCGCCAGCTGTCCATCACGGTTGACCGGTAGCTCCCGCGCTCTCACGATTCGCGGCATCTTCCGCGCGCACGCGCGCGTCCGAATCGACGTCGCCTCGTGAAGAACATCCGCGAATTCAAGTGGACGCGGCCACGCACCTCAACGCCGCGTGCGCCGACAACGGAACATGCGCGGAATCAAGCGGGGACGAAGTCGGCAGATGCGGCTGCCGCTCGCGGTGGCCAGGACCTGGGGCGGGGCTCGCAAGGGGGCGGGGCGAAAGCCACGAGGGCGACCTTCGATGCCACACGTGACCCGGCCCAAGATCGACCCCCGCTGTCCCGTGCAGGTCACGATCCGGGCAACGCCTGGGCTGCCGTCACTTCGATCAGCGCGGGTGTTCGGCGCGCTCCGACGCGCCATCGCGCGGGCGTCGGTCGATCGCTTTCGGGTGATTCATTTTTCGATCCAGCAGGACCACGGACACTTCATCGTCGAGGGGGATGAGGCGCGCCGCGCCCGCGGTGGCGTACACGGGCTCGCCATCCGGTTGGCGCTCGCGGTCAACCGCGCCCTCGGCCGCAGAGGGAAGGTCGTCGGCGATCGGTATCACGCCCGACCGCTGACGACGCCGCGGCAGATGCGGGCGAGCATGGTCTACGTGCTACTCAACTTCCGTAAGCACCTCCGCGCCCCCGCGTGCGTCGATCCGCGGAGCTCGGGCCCGCACTTTTCGGGATGGCAGCACGCCCCGGTGGCCATGGACGTCGCGCCGGCCACGGCCTCACCAGTGACCTGGATGGCGCGCGTCGGTTGGTGGCGCGCGGGCGGGCCGTTGCGGGTGGAAGAACACCCGGCTGCTGCCGCGCCGCGACCGCACCCGACTTGATTTCGGCGGATGTTGCGCCCACGACGGACCGAGGCCCTGTGACGATTCCCTTGACGGCCGGCTCGGATCGGAGCCGGCTAGGGGGCCGCTCGGGAATTGACTGACCGCGACCACTAGCCACATTGGCATGGCAACCCGGGAGGGACGGCATGGGTGGAACGCGTGCGCGCGGCGGAATGTGGGTCTGGGCGGTGGGCGCGATGCTGTCCGCGGCGGCGGCCTGCGGGGGCGCGCCTGACTACCCTGACCGTCCCAAGGTTCCCGGCAACGGGGGGGCTCACGGCAACCCCGCCGCCGGTAGCGGTGGCTCCGCCGGCACCGCGGTGGGCGCAGGCGGCACCGCGGCGGGCGCAGGCGGCACCGCGGCGGGCGCAGGCGGCAGCGCGGGCGGCGGCGGGATGTGCCAGCCGTCGAGCGGCGGCGCTTGCGCCGTCCCCGGTTGCGGCGTCGGCTTGCTGCCCGACGGCAGCGACCTGACCGACGTGTGGATCGGGCCCGCGGGCGAGGTGTGGGCGACCGCCGAAGGTGGCTACGTCGGACGGCGCGCTCCCGACACCGGCGCGTGGTGCTGGTGCGCGCCGTTTCCGCCGCACACGCTGCGCGCGATCTGGGGAGCCTCCAGCACCAGCCTGTTCGCCGTCGGCGACACGGGCACCGTGCTGCAATTCGACGGCACGCGCTGGTTGCGACACGTCGTCGGCCTGGACCTGAAAGCGGTTCACGGCACCGGCAGCAACAACGTCTGGGCCGCGGGCGATCGCGGCAGCGTCGTCCACTTCGACGGCAGCACGTGGCATACCGAAACCGCCGGCGTCCGCTATCAGCTCAACGCCGTCTGGATCGATCCCACCGGCGTGGTGCGCGTCGGCGGCTCGGCGCTCTTGCCGCAGCCCGATCCCTACGAGCCGTCTTACACCGAGGAAGCGGTTGTCCTGCGCAACGATCCCCCGGGCAGCCTTGAATGGCCGGTCGAGCTATCCGTCCCGCAGCGCGGCTCCAGCCGCATCCTGTCGCTGACGGGGAACTCGGCGACCGACATCTGGGCGGCTGGCGTCAACACGCCGTCGGGGGCGGCGGCGGGATACGGCGGCATGTATCACTTCGACGGCACGGCCTGGACGCCGCCGCCGTTCGTCGACGAGATCTTGCAGTCCCACTTCTTCTCGGACATCGCGACCGGCACGCCTGACACCGCTGCGACCTGGTTCGTCGGTGGCGTCTCCGGCGTGCGTTACGACGGCACGACCTTCACGCAGGCGCCCGAGCTCGCCAGCGCGACGCGCATCGACGCGCGCGGTGACGAGATGTACGCGGTCGGGGAAGACGGCATCGTGCTGCGCTGGACGGCGCACACCGGCTGGACCGTCACGCGGCCCGCCACCGCGCCCGCTGCGATCACCGTGTTCTAGGAGACCAGACGGCTCACGCGCCCGCGTCGGGCAGCTCGGCGAAGAACGCGGCTCCCGCACCGGGCGCCGCCTCGGCCCAGACGCGGGATCCGTGCCGCTCGAAGATGCGCCGCACGGACGCGAGCCCGAGCCCCGTGCCGGTGAACTCGCGCTCGGCGTGCAGCCGCTGAAACGGCGCGAACAGCCGGTCCGCGTGTTTCATGTCGAACCTGCGCCGTTGTCGCGCACCTCGAGCACCCGGCGGTTGCCGGCCGCCGTCGAGACTACCTGGATGCGGGCGGGAGAGACGCGCGTCGTGTACTTCCAGGCGTTACCGAGCAAGTTTTGCAGCGCGATGCGCATCAGCGCGTGGTCGGCGTGACACGAGATCTGCGGATCGACCGAGATGTCGACCGTCCGTCCGGGCTCGGCCTGGCGCAGTTCGGCGAGGATGTCCCGGGCCAGCGCCGACACGTCCACTTGCGCGACGTTGAGCGGGACGTTGGGAATCGTCGCGAAGGCGAGCAGGTCGTCGATGAGGCTCTTCATCTCCGAGATCGCCCGCGTGATCCGTTGCCGGCCGCTGGCGATCTTCTCGGCATCGGCGTCGGGGCGAGACAGCATCGCAGAGGCGAGCTCGATCGTCGCCAGCGGGCCGCGGAGGTCGTGGGTCACCATGGCGTTGAACGCCTCCAGATCCCGCATCGAGCCCTCGAGCTGGCGCGTCCGCTCGTCGACGCGTTGCTCGAGGTCGGCGTTCAAGCGACGCACCTTGTCCTCGGCCTCGGCTCTGTCGGTGATGTCCTGGCACACACCCACGAGTCGTCGCAGCCGGCCTGCGTCGTCGCGGATGGGATAAGCCCACGTGTGCAGATAACGCATCGTTCCGTCCGGCCGGAAGATCCGCTCGTCGTGCGAGTAGGGGACGTGTTCATTGAACACGAGGTTGGTGGCGTCGATGACCCGCTGGCGGTCGTCGGGATGGATCATCTTGAGGTAGCCCTCGTAGCTGGGCGTGTACGTCGCGGGCGAAAGGCCGTAGATGCGGTAGAGCTCCGCCGACCAGTGCGCGTTCGGTTCGCTGACGTCCCACTCCCAGGTCCCCAGGTGCGCGACGCCCTGCGTGTCCACCATCAGCTGCTCGGTGAGGCGAAGGCGCTCCTCGTTGCGCTTGACCTCCGTCATGTCCGTGGACACGCACAGCCACGCGACGACCTCTGCGTCGATGCGAACCGGCGCCACCGTGCACGCGTACCAGCAGCGCACACCGCCCGTCCCCTCGTCTCCCCACTCGACGCGGCGGACGACGTCACCGCCGAGGTTGACGACCGGCAGCACCGCGCGCCCGAAGCTATCCGCCGCCGCGATCGTGTCGCCCTCGTTCCAGCGCTGCCGGGCGCCGGCGTTGGCGTACAGCACCATCCCTGCCGGACCGAGGATCACCACGGGATCGACGCCGCTCCCGAACGACGCCCGAACGAAGGACAGGTACGCGTCTAAGGCCGCCACTACGCGGCAACACTACTCCGGGTGGGGCCAGCGGGTCACCCGCCGCGAGCGTTTCACCTTGGCTGAGACGTTGATGCGGGGCGCCTTCCGGGGCTAAGTAGCAGCGACCATGCGCCCTGATCGCGCCGCCGCCGACCTGCTGGGCGGGCTGTCGCCCGCGGCGTTCCTGCGCGCGCACTGGCAGAAGCGGCCGCTGCTGGTGCGCCAGGCGATCCCGGGGTTTCGCGGCATCGTCTCGCGCGACGCCTTCCTCGCGCTGGCGACGCGCGCCGACGCGCGCTCGCGCCTGGTCATCCACCACCCGCGGCGCGCGCCGGCCCGGCGCTGGGAGCGGCACGACGGCCCGTTCGGCGCGCTCGCGGCGGACATGCTGCCGGCGCGCGGCTGGACGCTGCTGGTCAACAGCGTCGAGAGCCTGATCCCGGGCGGCTGGGACATCCTGCGGCGGTTCTCGTTCCTGCCCGCGGCGCGCATCGACGACCTCATGCTCAGCTACGCGACCGACGGCGGGTCGGTGGGACCACACGACGACGCCTACGACGTGTTCCTGCTGCAGGGGCCGGGGCGGCGGCGCTGGCAGGTCAGTCACCAGCGCGACCGCACGGCGATCCCGACTTGCCCGACGCGGCGATCAAGGTGCTGCGGTCGTTCGTGCCCGAAGACGAGTGGCTGCTCGAGCCCGGCGACATGTTGTACCTGCCCCCGGGCGTCGCGCATCACGGCGTCGCCGACGGGCCGTGCTTCACGTATTCGATCGGCTTCCTCGCGCCGTCGCACGCCGACATCCAGCGCAGCTTCTTCAACTACCTGGGCGAGCTGCTGGGGGCGAACGCCGATCCGCGGGCGATCTACCAGGATCCGGACCTGACGTCCGCGGCGGCGGCGCCGCACGAGATCGGCGACGCGATGGTCGCGCGCGTGGCGGCGGTCGTCGGCGGCGCGCGCTGGGGCGCCGCCGACGTCGCCGATTTCCTGGGCCGCTTGCTCACGCGCCCCAAGCCCCAGGTGCGGTTCGCGCCGCCGGCGCGCCCGCTCGATCGCGCCGCGTTCGCCCGGCACGTTCTGGCGCGCGGCGGGCCGGCGCGGCGGCTGACGCTGGCGCTGCCCAGCCGCGGCCTCGTCCGCCGCGGCCGGCTGTTCCTGAACGGCGACGCCCACGTCCCCCGCCGCGCGGCGCTGCCGGCGCTGCGGACGTTGCTCGCCGACCGCGCGCTGCCGTTGCCGCTGCCGCGCGCGCTCGCCGACGACGCGACGCTGGCGCTGCTGCACGCCTGGTACGCGGCCGGCTACCTCCTGGTCGCCTGACGGGGCGCCGCCTGGCGGGCGGCGACGGCGCCGCCACCCGCGGCGGCCAGGGCGCGGCGAATCAGATCCGCCGGGACCTGCGGCTTCGGGATCGCCGCCGCCCGCGCCTTGCCGCGCCGGCGTCCTGCCGCCGGCGCGCCCGCCTCGGGCGCGAACCAGCTGCGCACGTCCTCGTCCAGCCCGACGCCGTGCATGAAGTTGTAGAGCGCGCGGCGCAGCCCGGGGCCGAAGCGCTCGTGGTCGCAGCCGGTCGGATCGACGAACGGGCACCTCGTTGCGCGCGAACATCCGCCGGGCGGGCACGGCCGGCGCGCGCGCCAGCCGGATGCCGTAGACGTCGGGCTCGCGGCCGATCGGGCTGTGGGCCGTGGCGGCGAACCGGTGCCAGAACGCCGACTGGATGCACCCCTCGGCGAACAGCTGCCGCACCCGCTCGAGCGCGTCGACCGTCTCCTGCGCGGTCTCGGTCGGGAAGCCGTACATCAGGTAGGCGTGCACCATCACGCCCGCGTCGGTGAACGCGCGCGCGACGCGCGCCACCTGCTCGACCGTGACGCCCTTCTTCATCAGCGCCAGCAGGCGATCCGACGCCACCTCCAGCCCGCCGCTGATCGCGACGCAGCCGGAGCGCGCCAGCAGCTCCACCAGCTCGGGCGTGAAGTTCTTCTCGAAGCGGATGTTGCCCCACCAGGTGATGGCGACCCGCCGCTCGATCAGCCGCTGCGGCCAGCGCGCGCAGCATCGCCGGCGGCGCCGCCTCGTCGACGAAGTGGAACCCGGTCTCGCCCGTCTCGCGCATCAGCGCCTCGATGCGATCGACGGTGACGTCCGCCGACGCCGGCTCGTAGCGCGCGATGTAGTCCAGCGACACGTCGCAGAACGTGCACTGCTTCCAGTAGCAGCCGCGCGCGACGGTCAGCTTGTTCCACCGCCCGTCCGCCCACAGCCGGTGCATCGGGTTCAGCATCTCGAACAGCGAGACGTAGCGATCGAGCGGCAGCCCGTCGTAGGTCGGCGTCCCGGTGTCGCGGTGGTGCAGGTCGGCGAGCGCCGGCGTCGACTTCAGGACCACGGCGCCCGCCTCGCGCACGTAGGTCCGCAGCAGCGGGCGGGTCGGGATCGCGCAGGTGATCGACCAGCGCCAGGAACGGCCGCTCGCCGTCGTCGAGCGTGATGTAGTCGCAGGCGTCGAACACGCGCGGGTCGCCGAGCTGGCGCAGCTCCGTGTTGACGTAGCCGCCGCCCAGCACGACCTTCGCCGCCGGGCGGTCCGCCTTGACGACGCGCGCGATGCGCAGCGCGCCGTACAGGTTGCCGGGGAACGGCACCGTCAGGCCGACGACGTCCGGGGCGTGGGCGCGCACGCAGTCGCGCGCGAGATCGTCGAGCAGCCGATCGACCAGCGTCGGCGGGCCGTCGAGCGCGTCGGCGAGCGGATCGAAGCGGGCCGCGCTCGACGCCAGCTTCTCGCCGTAGCGCGACAGCTCGAAGCGGGGATCGATGCCGTCACGGATGACGTCGGCGATGTCGTCGACGAACAGGCTGGCGAGGTGGCGGGCGCGGTCGGTGACGCCGAGCTCGCCGAACGCCCAGCCGAGCAGCTCTTCGTCGGCGTCGAGCGCCGCGAAGCGCGGGCCCTCGGGCAGGAACGCGCGTCCCGCGATGCGCATGGCCAGGCTCGCGTCGTGGCCCTGGAGAAACCGGACGACCGGCTCGACCAGCGTCGGCGTACGTCTCCCCGCGCGACAGGAACCAGTCGAAGCGCTTCTTGATGCCTCGGCCGCGCGCCGCCGCGAGCTCCGCCTGCACCGCGGTCAGCCCGTCGCGCGAGAACAGGCGCAGGAACAGCTCGATCGACAAATCCGCCTGCGCCACCTCGACCGCGTCCGCCGCGTGCTTGCGCAGGCAGCCGACGAGGTACGCCGTCGCCGGATAGGGCGTGTTGAGCTGGGTCATCGGCGGCGTGACGAGGAGAACGCGCATCGCGGCAAGAGTAGCCGGGCCAGACCGACGTGAGCGCTGCCTGACTTCGCGATGACCGCGGCGCCCGACGCGCACCTGGCAGACCTCGAGGTAGCGCGCGGCCGGCCAGGTCAGCGGGGTGGGGTAGTCGGGCGGCAGGCCGCCGAGCTCGAGGACGTGCGCGTCGCGCTTGGCCAGGGCGATGCCGGCGTCGACGTGCTTGAGCACGCTGGGGCCGCGGTGGGTGTTCGACGAGATCCACAGGTGCCCGCCGGCCTCCGGCAGCAGCGCGCACGCGGCGGCGATCAGGTCCGGGTAGTCGCGCTTCTGCGCCCACAGCGACGCGCGCGCGCCCGACACGGTCGGCGGGTCCAGGATGATGACGTCGTACGTCGCGCGCCGCTCGCGCTCGGCGTCGAGGAAGCGGAACACGTCGGACACCTCCCAGCGGTGGGCGGCGGCGTCGAGGCCCGACAGCGCGAAGTTGGCGCGCGCCCAGGCGAGCGGCCCGGCGGCGAGATCGACGCTGGTGACGGCGGTCGCGCCGGCGCGCGCGGCGGCGACCGACAGCGCGCCCGTGTACGCGAACGTGTTGAGCACGCGCTTGCCGCGCACGAAGCGGGCGAGCCCGGCGCGGTGCTCGCGCATGTCGGTGAACAGGCCGACGTTGATGCCGCCGCGCAGGTGAACCTCGTAGGGCACGCCGGACTCGCGCACGATGAGCTTGTCGGGGGGCGTCTCGCCCACGACGTCGTCCTTGGCGCGCTCGGGCGCGTTGCCCGACCCCTTGAGCCGCGTCTTGAGCACGGCGCCCGCCAGCGGCAGCCCGGCGGCCGGCAACAGCTCCAGCGCGGCTTGCGCGAGCAGGCGCGCGTGCCCGATCAGGCCGCGCGACAGCGCCGTCACCACCGCGAACCGCCCGTAGACGTCGACCGCCAGCCCCGACATCCCGTCGCCCTCGGCGTTGAACAGGCGGTACGCCGATTCACCGTCGGCCAGGCCCAGCGTCCGGCGCAGGTCGAACGCCGCCGCCAGCCGGGCGCGCACGAACGGCGCGTCGGGCGCGCGCGCGTCGTCGCCGTACGACCAGACGCGCAAGAGCTCGTTCTCCGGATCGGCGACGCCGATCGCCAGCGTCGCGTCGCGCTCGTCGAGCAGGCGCACCGGGCGCCCCGGCTCGAGCTCACGCCCGCCGTCGACGTCGCCGACGTCGGACAGCGCGAGCTGCGGCGGGCGCGCCTCGAGGCGCGCCACTCCGGTCGCGGTCAAGGTGACGCCGAGCAGCGGCATGGCCGCGCATGATAGCCGCTCCGCCTCTATCGAGGCGCGACGTATGAAGCGCGACGGGAGGTCCTCGGGGGAGCTACTTGGCTGGCTTGTCAGCCTTGGCGTCGGCCTTGGCGTCCGCCTTGGCCTCGACGGTGACCGCGGTCATCGTGTACGAGATGGTGACCTTGGCGCCGACCTTGAGCTCGCCTGTCACCTTGGTGTCCTTGGTGCGCGCGAGCTGCCACTTCTCCTTGCCCTTCTGGACGGTGATGGTCGTATCCGTCACCTCCAGCACCGGCCCCGTCACCTGATACGTCTTGTCGGCGGCGAACGCGGGCGTGGCGCCGAGAGCGGCGGCGAGGGTCAGGGTGCAGGCGAAGGCGACGATCGAGCGTTTGGCATTGGTCATGGCGCAACAACTTGGCGCCGACATCGCGCAACGCAAGCAATGCGATTCCGGACTATCCTGGCCCGCACAGATGCCGACGACGCCGGTGCCGCCACTGACCCTGCCCAGCGCGCGCTGCGCTCGCTGGTCTGGCGCGTGATCGTGGCCTGCATCGCCGGGATCGCGGTCATCGCCGCCTTCGTCGTTGCCTGGCGACTCGGCGCGTTCGCGGCCCCCCGCCGCTGAACGTCGATTGATGGATAGCCTGGTGCCGCAACGCCGCGCTGTGGCGGCGGCGTTTCTGGATCGCACGATGCTCCTCCGCGCATAAACAGGATCCGCGAACTGTTAACTTGCACTTTGGTGGTCACAAACCGTACACAGGCCCCTCGATCAGATCAGAACGCTGGTCGCAAAAAGGGGGATCTCATGAGGCTTAGGAATGTCGGTTGGTTTGGAGCGATCGTCGCGGGCAGCTTTGTCGTCGGCTGCAGCGCGGATACCACTCAGGATGTCGACGTCAGCACCGCCGCAGCGTCGGGCCCGCAGCTCTACACGCCGGTGCCCAATGACGGCGCCAAGAAGCAGATCGTTGCGTTGCAGAGCAGCGGCAACGCCGCCGACGCCGATCTGATCCGCAAGATGATCGCCACGCCCCAGGCTGCCTGGTTTACCCAGGGGACGCCGGCGAGCGTGGAGCACGACGTGCACGTCACCGTGTCGCGGGCGCGCAACCAGGGCACCCCGGTGCTGGTGGCGTACAACATCCCGTTCCGGGATTGCGCGCAGTTCTCGGCGGGCGGCGCCACCAACGCCACCGAATACGCCGCCTGGATCGACGGTTTCGCCAAGGGCATCGGCAACCAGCCGGCCATCGTCATCCTCGAGCCCGACGGCCTGGGGATCATCCCGTGGTTCACCTCCTACTACAGCGCCGGGCCCGATTGGTGCCAGCCCGCCGAGGCGGATCCGGCGACGGCCGCCGCCGATCGCTTCGCCATGCTCAAGGCGGCGGTTGCGCGCCTGAAGCAGCAGCCCGGCGTCAAGGTGTACCTCGACGCCACCCACGCCTCGTGGCTCGGTGTCGGTGAGATCGCGCACCGGCTGATGCTCGCCGGCGTCGACCAGACGGCGGGCTTCTTCCTGAACGTGTCGAACTACCAGGGCACGCCCAACTCGACCCACTACGGCAACTGGATCTCGTCGTGCATCGCTTACACGACGCTCCTCGGCGGGTGGGATGCCGCCTGGTGCGCGGGGCAATACGCGCCCGACGCCAACGACGTCTACGTGGTCACCTACACCCCCGAGCACATTCAGAAGACGTACAACGACTTCTCGTGGGGCCCGGCGGGGACGACCCACTTCGTCATCGACACCAGCCGGAACGGGCAGGGGCCGTGGACGCCGCCCGCGGATCGCCCCGCCGGTGACCCGCAGGACTGGTGCAACCCGCCGGCGCGCGGCCTCGGCCTGCGCCCGACCCTCACCACCGGCACGCCGAAGCTGGACGCCTACCTCTGGGTGAAGCTCCCGGGTGAGTCCGACGGCGCGTGCAACCGCTGGAACCCGTCCGGCGGCATCGACCCCGTCCGCGGCGTCATGGATCCGGCCGCCGGCCTGTGGTTCGGCGACATGGCGCTCGAGCTCGCCCACAACGCCGTCCCGGCGCTGTAGCAGCTCCGTCGTCTCATCGCGCGGCGGTGCTGGTCACCGCCGCGCGCTTCTGGGTCGGGAACAGAAAGCCGACCTCCGCCATCAGCTGCCAGCTGGCGATCGTGTCGTTGTTGTTGGGGCGCAGGTTGTAGTACGCCTCGGCCTTCCCGCTCAGGTGCACGCTTGCCGAGCTTGACCACCTTGCCGAAGCCGCCGCCGAACGGGATCGTCCACAGGTCTCCGCCGCTGGTGGGCTTGAAGTTCGCCGTGATGCTCGGCGCGGACGTCAGGAACCAATGCTCCGGCAGGTTGTAGTGAACGAAGTACTCAACCTTCAAAGAGCTGACACTCGACCTGTCGCTGGGCCCGGCGACCGACCAGACCTGGCTGACCAGCGCCCCGAACGTCCAGCGTCCCGGCTGCGTGAGCACGACGGCCGCCGGGCCGATGCTCAACTTCCCCGAGCCGGTCGCCCGCTGGGTCGCCGTCGGGAGCATGGCCATCGGCCCGATGCCGTAGATCAGCCCTCCGCGTCTCGCGTTGGAAAAGTAGAGCGCCGGGTTGATATCGCCCAGGCCTGACGAGCCCCCGCCCGTGTTGCTCACGTCGGGTTGATATTGAATCGGCACGATCGTCCGCGTGATCAGCACGATCCTTTCGGACAGGTGAAACGGGATCACCGGCTCGATCTTGAACGTGTCCTGCGCGCGGTCGTAGGCGCCGATGTTGTAGTTGGTTTCGTTCTTGAACGGGACGCTGACCATGTCGGCGACCGGGTTCTGAACCGCCTTGACGAGAACGTCGAGGTCTGGCTCAGCGTCGTCGCCCCCCGACTCGGGCGGATCCTTCGCGGGTGCCCCGTTGGCGGCGGACGCGAGCACCGCGTACGACAGCATGACCAGCCCACCCCCGATCGCAGCGAGCGGTTGCCGGAGGCGCATGATGGCGAAGGAAGGGTGACGCGCCGGGCCTGATCGGGAAGGGCCAGCTCGGTCATTGCGAGGTGTTCTGGAGAGGCCGTTACAGGGGCTCCCTATTCAGTCCCGACGACTGCGCCACGTAGAACGGCAGAGATGTTTCCTTCCGGCCGCGACTCGCGTTACGCTGTTTGGTATGAGCGCCACCGACAAGCGTAAGCAGAGTCTGTACTTCCCGGAGGAGATGTTGAAGGAGATCGGGGCCGAGGCGACGCGTCAGGATCGCTCGCTCTCGTGGATCGTCCAGAAGGCGTGGAAGGCCGCCCGGAAGGACATCATGAGCATTCCGTCCGTGGAAGGCGGTCCCCACGATCAGGACAAGGACGACGCACCGAAGTAGCGATCTGACTTGGTCCTGATCATCGTCGGCGGGATGATCGGGCTCGTGGCCGTAGTGGTGGCTGGGAATACCTGTGCCTGCCGGGCTCGATCGTGTGGCGCGCGCGCCGGCATTCAGTAGGGACGCTTGCTTGTGCGCGCCCGCCGCGACCGCAGGTTGGCGGGCCGGGGTGTCGGCGCGATGAAGAACGTGCTCAGGTTTGCCGCTGCCTTGGAAGTCGCGACTGGAGCGGCCTTGCTGGTCGCCCCGTCGTTCGTCGGACGGCTGCTGATGGGCGACAGGCTGGCAGGCGTTTCTGTGAGTCTGGCGCGCGTGCTCGGCATCGCCCTCGTTGCGCTGGGGGTCGCATGCTGGGGCCGGCCTTCGCTCGGCATGTTGATCTATGGCGCGGGCATCTCGCTGTATCTCGCCTACCTCGGCATCGCAGGCGGTGCGACCGGCGTTGTTCTCTGGCCGGTCGTCGGCCTGCATCTGGTGCTGACGGCGATGCTGGTGAAGGTGTCCACGAGGAAGTAGCGTGCTCAGTTGTTCAGCGCGCCGCCGTCGATCCACGCCTTGATCAGCGCGAGATTCGCTGCAGAGAGCTTCGCCTGGCCTTCCGGCATGCGGCCGGTGTTCACCAGCGCGTAGAAGCTGGAGCTGGCGCCTTACGTCGAAATCGCCGGTGCGGATGGCGACGATTTCTACGGTTTTACTGCCTGCTATCGCCGGCTCGCGCGACTCACGCGCTGAGCGACGGTTGAGCTGCGCTACGAGATGTTCGCCAGCGTGACTTGCCAGTCGCTGCCGGACTTCTTGAAGTGAACCTGGCCGCGACGGTGGAACGTCCCGAGCCCGGCGATGTCCTCGTCGAATCGGATCGTCGTCTCCGCTGAACCCGCGGCGGCGTTCGCGGTGAACCCCTCGCACCTCACGTTGCTGATCGTCTGCTTGCCTCCGCCGGAGTGCTCCTTGCTCCACGTCGGGATATAGGCCTCCGCGGCTTTGCAGGCGGCAGGATCGCCGGCGTCTGCTTTGCTGCATCCGACCCCCGACATCACACCGACCCAACCAACGGCACCCAGGACGAACGTTCGAGACTTTGAAATTTTCATGAGGCCCCCTTCACGCGACCCGCCATTTACTGCGGACCAAAAATGCGGTCCGTGGCTACTCTGACACAGCGGTGCTCCGAGTTGGCGATCGATTACGGGCGCGACTTCGGGGAAGATGCCCGCGAATAACCGCCGATCTGGTGAGATGAAACCGCCGAGCGCCCCACAGGTGGAGAGAGCCAAGCGCCTGCTGGCGGCCGAGGGAGACTGGCGCGCGAGCACGGTGCAATGCGCTGCCGCGGCCGGCCAGGTCCACGACAAGCTCGCGGCTCAGCTGGTCCCGCTCCTGGGCGCTGCCGGCGTTCAAGCGATGTTCATGCGCAGCGCGAAGCTGGCAGCGATTGAAGGTTCGGGCGAAGGCGCGACGGGACTCAGTGCCTACCTGCAGACGCTCGAGCCGACCGCCGCCGCCGAGGCGGCCACCAATCTGTTCGGAACGTTTCTCGATCTCATCATCACCTTCATCGGAGAGCGGTTGACCGTCCAGGTACTGCGAGGGGCCTGGCCGGCGATCGACGAGACGGCACCCAAGGGGAACCCAAAAAATGCGTGACCGCGTTCCGATTCGAAAGCTGCCCTCCGGCGTGCCTGGCCTCGACGAGGTGCTGGGCGGCGGCATCCCCGAGTTCTCGTTCAACCTGATCGCCGGCGGCCCGGGGTGCGGCAAGACCACGCTCGGCCACCAGATCATGTTCGCCAACGCGAGCCCGACGCGAAAGGCCGTCTACTTCAGCATCATCGGCGAGCCGCCCATCAAGATGCTGCGCTACCAGCAGCAGTACGACTTCTTCGACGCCGCCAAGATCGGCGACGGCTCGGTGCGCTTCATCCACCTCGGACAGCAGGCGCTGGACGGGGGGATGGCGAAGGTGCTCGAGGCGATCGTGCAAGAGCTCGAGCAATCGAACCCGGCGATCGTCGTCGTGGACTCATTCCGGGCGATGGTGCGCGACACGCTGGCCGGAGCGGGCGGCGAGACGCAGGTGACGGACTTCATGCAGCGCCTCGCGCTGGTGCTCACCAGCCACCAGGCCACGACATTTCTCCTCGGGGAGTACGCCGACGGCGAGCACGACAGCGCGGTGTTCACGGTGGCCGACGGGCTGTTCTGGCTGTACCAGGCGGTCGATCGCAACTCCGTCGTGCGCAAGCTGCAGGTGATGAAGATGCGCGGCCAGGGGCAAGTCCCCGGGCTGCACACGACCCGCATCACGGACGCGGGCTTGAGCGTGTTCCCGCGCATCGAGAAGCGGGAGGAGGTCGTCCCCGAATTCCCGTTCAAGCACCGGCTGACGACCGGGGTGCCCGGTCTCGACGAGCTGATGGGCGGCGGCATCCCCGATGGATACTCGGTGCTGATCGCCGGTCCCTCCGGGTCCGGCAAGACCGTGCTCGCGAATCAGTTCATCTTCGAGGGCATCAAGCACGGCGAAAGCGGCATCGTCGCCGTGTTCGAGAAGCGACCGAACGAGTACTTGCGGACGACGCCGCGCGGCGAGGCGTTCCACAAGCTGGTCCGGCAGGGGAAGCTGGAGGTCCTCTACATGCGCCCGCTGGATCTGTCGATCGACGAGACCGTGATGGAGCTGCGCGCGGCCGTGAAGCGGATCGGCGCCAAGCGGCTGGTGATCGATTCGCTGTCGGGTCTGGAGCTGGCGCTGGCACCGGCATTCCGTGAGGAGTTCCGGGAATCGCTCTACCGCATGATGGGAGCGCTGACGGGCCTCGGCGTCACGGTGATGGCGACGATCGAGGTGGCCGACTCCTACGTCGATCTCAGATTCAGCCCGCAGGGGATCGGCTTTCTCGCGGACGCCATCATCATGCAGCGCTACATCGAGATCGATGGGGAGCTGCGGCGCGCGATGGCGGTCGTCAAGGTGCGCGCCAGCCAGCACAGCAAGGATCTTCGCGCGTACGACATCACCGCCGACGGGGGCATCGCCGTCGGCAAGGCGCTGAAGGGATACCGGGGCCTGCTGACCGGGGTTCCGTCGATGGCCGCAAAGGGGCGCAAGAGATAGCGCGATGACCGGGCCGGACTTCCAGTCCTTCGAGGCGGTCGGGGCGCTCGTCGTCGCGCTCGAGCCCGACGGCCGGATCGCCTACTGGAACCGCCGCTGTTCCGACCTGACCGGCCACTCCCTCGACGAGGTTCGCGGCCGGATGCTGTCGGACTTCCTCCTGGTGCCGGACGACGCCGAGGCGTGCTGCTGTATCGCCAGGAGCGGTGAGCGGCGCTGGATCGCCTGGTCGCAGGCCGTGATGACCCACAGTGACGGACGCGTCCGCTACGTCATCAAGACAGGCTTCGATCGAACCGAGACCGCGCGAATGTACGACGAGGCCCGTCGACTCACGAACGACGTTCGCGAAGCGAACGAGCACCTGATCCACGCGACGATTCAGGCACAGGAGCTGACCGACGAGGTGGAGGCGGCGCTGGCGCGCTCGGAGGAGAGCGAGCGCCAGCTGCGTGCGGCCGCCGAGTTTCGCGAGATGTTGATCGGCGTACTGGGTCACGACCTGCGCAACCCCCTCGGGACGATCGCCATGGCCAGCGAGGTGGTCTTGCAGTGCGGTATCGACGACGACGCGCGGCGCGGCGTGTCGCGGATCATCTCCAGCACCCAGCGCATGACGCGGATGATCGTTCAGCTGCTCGACTTCGCGCGCACCCGTCTCGGGGGAGGGTTCCTGCTCGAACCGAAGCCCACCGACTTGCGTGACGTGTGCCGGAACGTCGTCGAGGACTTCGGGGCGGCCGTCGACCTGGATCTGGAAGGTGACGTGACCGGCACCTGGGACGCGGATCGGCTGGCCGAAGCTCTGTCCAACATCGCGGGCAACGCCGTCGAGCACGCCCGACCGGGGACCAAGGTCGTCGTCAGCGCACACCCCGAAGCCGACGCGGTCGTCGTCGAGATCATCAACCAGGGCGATCCCATCCCCCCGGATGTTCTCCCGTTCATCTTCGAACCCTTTCGTCGCGGGAAGACCACGAGGTCGCCAGCCGGAAACCTCGGCCTCGGCCTCTACATCGCCAAGCAGATCGTGCTCACGAGCGGTGGCACGCTCGACGCGCGCTCTGCCGACGGCGCGACGACGTTCACGATGTGGCTACCGCGGGGTGGCGTCGCGTCCTCCCCGAGCGCTGGCCTGGGCTGGGCTCAGGGGCCGTCGTAAGCCTGGGCGCTGCGGTCGACCCCCGCCGCCGTCGCCGCGAGCAGCTCCTCGAGGGCTTTCAGATCCGGCGGTTTCGGGAAGTGGCGCTGGAACCCGGCTTCGGCGGCCTGGTGCTGGTCTTCGGGGCCGGCATAGCCGGTGAGCGCCACGAGCAGCACGTCCACCAGCGCCGCGTCGTCGCGGAACGCGCGCGCCACGTCGTATCCGCTCATCTCGGGAAGCCCGACGTCGCAGAGCAGGACCTTCGGTTTGAACGTGCGCGCCTTGGCGATTCCGTCCTTGGCGCCGTAGGAGACCATCACCTCGTAGCCGTCGAGATCGAGGACCTCTGCGAGGCTGTCCGCCGCGTCGACGTTGTCCTCGATGACGAGCACCTTGAGCCCCTTGCCGGTCACGGTCGGCGCCGGCGGGGCCTCCGGCGCCGCCGCGGGCTGCTCGTCGAGGGGGAGGGTGAGCGTGAAGCGCGCGCCTCTCCCCGGGCCTTCACTCGTCCCCGCCACCGTCCCGCCGTGCTCCTCGACGAGGCCCTTGACCAGGGCCAGCCCCAGCCCGAGCCCGCCGCCGGTCCGGGCGAGGCTGTGCTCGCCCTGGGAGAACGGCTCGAACAGCCGCGGAAGCAAGTCCGGATCGATGCCCTGCCCCGTATCCGCCACCTCCACCACGGCGCGGCCGTCGGCGGGCGCGAGGGAGACGGAGACCTTGCCGCCCTTCGGCGTGAACTTCGCAGCGTTCTGGAGGAGGTTGCCGATCGTCTGCGCGAGGCGCGCCCGATCGCCGACGACCCACAGCCCCCGCTCCGGCAGCGCGACGACGACCTCGCGGCCGTCGAGCAGGCTGTGGTGGTCCTCGACGGTCTGGCGCACGACATCGACGAAGTCGAGGCGCGCGCGCTGGAGGCGAATCTTGCCGCGGCTGATGCGCGTGACGTCGAGGAGATCGTCCACGAGGCGCGTGAGCTGGTTCACCTGACGATCGATGACCGTGCGGGCCCGACGGTCCTGTTCCCCGCCGGGCGTTGTCCGCTGGAGAATGTCGAGGCAGTTGCGGATCGGGGTGAGAGGGTTGCGCAGCTCGTGGGAGAGCATGTCGAGGAACTCGGTCTTGCGCTGGTCGGCTTCGCGCAGGGCGGCGAGCAGCCGTTCGCGCCCTCCTCGGCCCGCTTGCGCTCCTCCTCGGCCCGCTTGCGCTCGGTGATGTCTTGCGACGTCCCGCGCAGCATCACCACCGCGCCCGTCGGCCCGCGCACCGCTTCGCCGCGGGCGATGGTCCACAGCCTCGCCCCGTCCTGGCGGACCATCTCGAGCTCGAGCACGTACGGCTCGCCCGTCACGACCGCCCGTTCAATCGCCGGCCCCAGGCGGCTCCAGGCTTCGGCGGTGAAGACCTGTGGCAACGTGTCGATCGTCGGCGGTCCCGAGTCGAGGTCGCGCCCGAGAATCTGGAACATGCCCTCGGACCAGGTGATCGCGCCGCCCACGACCAACTCCCAGCTCCCGAGCCTGGCCAGCCGCTGCGCTTCACGCAGCCGCGTTTCGCTCGCGCGCACCGCTTCCTCGGCGCGGCGCTGTTCGGTGACGTCCACCACCGCGACGACGGCGCCGACGATCCGATCGTCGCCGTCGCGGATGGGCGCCGCGGCGTCGATGATCGTCGCCGAGCCGGTGCCGTCGAGCTTTTCGATCTGCACCCGGTCGCTGGTCTCCACCTCACCGCTGCGAAGGGCGCGCGCCAGCGCCCAGTCGCCGGGCGCCAGCGGCTGTCCCGTCTCCACCCAGTGTCCTTGCCATGTCCCCCCGTCACGACCGGCGGTCCCCGGATCGAGCGGGCGGCCCCAGATGTGCGCGAGCGCCGCGTTCGTCTGGACGATCGTGCCGGACGCGTCCGCGATGGCGATCCCCGCCGGGAGCGCTTCGAGCACCGCCGCCGACCGGCGGCGCTCGAGCTCGGCGCTCTCCAGCGCGGCGCGCAGCGTCTCGTCGTGACGCTTGCGCTCCGTGATGTCGCGGGCGATCCCCAGCAGGCCGATGACATGGCCGGAGGCGTCACGGACGAGGGCCTTGGCCGAGTGCCAGATGGCGGGCGTGCCGTCCGTGATCCGCACCGACTCCTCGGCCTCGATCGGCTCGCCCGTCTCGAACACGCGCCGATCGTTTGCCATCACTTCCCGCGCCTGCGCCTCGTCGTCGAGGGACTCGAGAGCGGTCTTGCCCAGGATCTGCTCTGCCGGTTTGCCGATGGCAGCGATCGTGGTCGGGTTGGCGAGCAGCATCCGGCCGTTCAGATCTTTCGCGAAGATCGCATCCTGCGACGAATGGATGATCGCCTCCAGCAGCGCCGTGCGCTGCGCGAGCGCACGAACACGCTCGGTGATCTCGACCATGACGTTCACCGCGGCGACGACGCGGCCGTCGTCGTCCCGGATGGGCGTCAGCGAGTAGGAGACGAAGACCTCCTCGTCCGCGACGCCGTCGCGCTTGAGCAACAGGCGCAGCTCGGGCTGCGCCGCCGCCTCGCCGCGCCCGATCACCTTGTCCACGTCGGGCCCCAGCCACTGCCACGCGTCGGACCACACCTCGCGCGCGCTGCGGCCGAGGGCGCGCGGGTGCTGCGGCGATCCGAGCACGGCCGCGTAGTGGTCGTTGTAGATGAGGCCGAGGCCCGGGAGGGCCCAGACGGCCATCGGCAACGGGGCATCGAGACACATCCTCACCGCCGTCCGGACGCTCGGCGGCCAGCTGTCGATTGGCCCGGCCGCGGTGTTGGCCCAGTCCATCGCGCGGCAGAGCGCCCGCACTTCGCCGGAGCCAGCGAAGAGCTTGTCGAATCCCATCTCATATTTAAGATGCCCACCGCTTGCCGGGAGCGCGCGCCGAATGCGTACGGCAGCTCTCGAGGAACACGAGCGGCGCTTCACCGTCGAGCCGCTTCGAGCGTTCGAGTGTCAGCTCGGCCGCCGCCTCCTTTGCTGACCCACGTCGAATCGACAACTCGATCCGGATCCGGCCCGATGACTCGAGGGCCTGTCTCAATCACCGGAGCGGTCCCGGCCTTGACGATCTGTACTAACCATATGCATAATTCACCAAACAGTGAGACGGACCACGTGCCATGCCTCGCTGGCTGCCGCGGCTGGTGAGGCGAATCAACGAGCTGGCCGGCCGAGGCCGGGTACGGCTCACGTTGAAGGCTGCGCGCGAGCTGGCGGCCCTCGGCGCCGGCCTGGATGTGCAGGACGCATGCGACGTGCTGGCGTCGCTAAGCGCCGTGGACTTCGCCGAACGCTTCGAGTCCGAGCACACCGGCGAGTGGATGTACGTCTTCAAGCCCTCGGTTGCCGGGACGCTGGTTTATTTGAAGCTGATCCTGAGGGCGGAATGCGTGGTGGTCTCCTTTCATGACGACGAGGGTGAAGCCGATGAAGAGCAGTCGTAGCAAGAACGCCGCGCCTCGGACCGCCGGCCGCCGCGTCCTGGCCGACGACGCTTGCCCACGGTGCGGCACGACGATGGCGGAGCGACGCTCGGCGCTGAAGTTGCCGGTCAACGGGGAGGAGGTGTCGGTGCCCTCCGCGTTGCACCTCCGCTGCCCCAAGTGCGATGAGGTCGTGTTGCGGTTCTCCGATTCGCGGCGCCTACAGGAGGACGCGATCGCCATCTACCGCAAGAAGCACCGCTTACTGTCGGCCGACGACATCCGCGCGATTCGACAGCGGTTCGGGCTCACGCAGAGCGAGCTGGCGCATCTTCTCCACCTTGGCGCGAACACGATCTCGCGGTGGGAATCGGGAAGGAATGTCCAGACGGAGGCTATGGAGATGCTGCTCAGGCTGATACGCGATTTGCCGGGGAGTCTCGACTATCTCCGGCGGCACGCGGCGTAGCTGGAGGGCGAGCTCGTCACCTTCTGCCTGATGGAGCGCGTGCCACGGGCCGTTACACACGCGTCAGCGGAAGCGATCGGCCGTGGCCCAGCGGGGGTCGGGGGCCCAGGTCAGGCGGACCTCGCGGTCGGCGTGGCGGGCGGCCCAGGCTTCGAGCGCGGGGCGGATCGGGTGGTCGGGCGCGACGAACCAGTGCAGCGCGCGCCGGCCGTGAACGGTCTCGCAGCCCGAAGTAGACGGCGTCGCCGGTGATCATCTCCTCCAGCTCGTCCTCGATGTCGTCGAGGGCGTCGGCCTCGTCGTCGTCCAGCGTCCCGTCGGGCGGCAGCATCGAAGAGCGCGACGTCGACGGAGACGAGCGTGTCGCAGGCGAGGTGGTCGATGCGCTTGAGCGCGAGGTTGATCGTCGCGAACATCGGCTGGCCGTCGGGGGTCTGCCCGCTCAGGCTGGTGAAGCGCTCGCCCGTCGCGTCGCGGGACAGCAGCCCGATCGCCTCGCTCAGCATCGCGAACGCGCCCCCTTGTCCAGCGGCTCGACGCTGGTGCGGATGCCGCCCAGCCAGCGCTGGACGGTGTCCTCGCCCAGGACCCGGTCGAGGGTGATGAACGTCGCCGTCCCCCGCATCTCGGCGGGCATCGCCGCGAACGCGGGGTGAAAGCTGGTGACGTTCATCAGCTCGCGGTGCGGATCGACCGTCACCGTGAAGCGCATGTCGTCGAGGGCCAGGGTGTGCTCGGCGAGCTGCAGCTTGGCGTTGGCCAGGCCGGGCGCCCCGCGCCTCGCCGGGTGGAACTCCCAGACGGCGTCAGCCGCCGGGGCCGCGCGGAACCACCGCTCGGTCAGCCGCCGCAGCTCCGGATCGCCGCCCGCCGACAGACAGAACGCGTGCTGCGCGGTGCCGCCCGGACCCAGCTCCCAGGTCAGCTGCGGATGGATCGCCGCTACCTTCGCGGCGACCTCGGCGAGCAGCGGCTCTTCGAGCTTGCGGTCTGCGATGGCGGCGCTGATGCGCGCCCCCGCCTCGGGCCACCACGTCCAGAACGTTTCGATGCCGGCGTCGGTCACGCGCGGACGTTGGCCGCGCGAGGCGCCGCCGTCAAGACCGGGGCGGTCAGAGCTTGGGCGCTTCCAAGAATCTGGTCAGGCGGCGGCCCGGTGCTCCGCCTCCAGCGACGGGGCCGTGGCTGCCGCTCGCCGCGCCGCTGGGCGGGCAAATAGCGGCGCGAACGCCGCCCGGTGAACGACGGCCAGGTAGATCTCGGCGGCCAGCACGAGCCCGACCACGGCGTAGTTCCCCGGGGCGAGGAAGACGTGGAAGGCGACGATGTTCACGACGATGGGCGCGAGCAGGGTGAGGGCGATGGGTACGAAGCCGAGCAGCAGCAAGGCGCCCGCGACGACCTCGGTGGCCTTGAGCAGGGGGAAGAAATATCCCGACGTTGCGAGGCCGCCCGCGAAGGCCATGGCCCGCGGCGGCGCCGGGGGTTGCGGCAGAAAGTGGAAAAAGCCATTCAGCCCGAAGACCAGGAAAACGGCTCCGAGCAACACGCGTGCGGCGATCGGGAGCTTGCTTGATTTGAGACTCATGGGGACGACCTCCTTGTTGAGTCCCTCAAGCTAGCGGCCTGGGCGGGCGTTGATTAGATAGCAACTGTGCTACCGTCTGTTGCTGTGAGAGCAACAAACAGATTGGACCTGAATCTGGTGTCGACCTTCGCCCGGGTCGTCGAGGCGGGCAGCTTCACCGCGGTCGCGGCGGCGCTTGGCACGCCAAAATCGTCGGTCAGCCGCGCCGTGCTTCGTCTGGAGGAGGCGCTGGGGGTTCGGCTGCTGCAGCGGACGACGCGCAAGCTGACCCTGACGCCCGCGGGTGAGCGCTACCTCGCCGACGTGCGCGGACCGATCGCGCGCGTCGCCGAAGCCAGCGACGAAGTGTCCGACATGGGGCGCGAGCCGGGCGGGCTGGTGCGGGTCAGCATCGCGCGCATGGAAGATCTCGTCATCGCGGAGCTGTTCGCCGCGTTCGCGCGCGCCTACCCGAAGATCCGCGTCGAGATCGTCGTCACCGGCCGCCGCGTGAACCTGATCGAGGAGAACATCGACCTCGCGTTGCGGGCAGGTCCGCTCGACGATTCGACGCTGGTGGCCCGCAAGGTGGCTGTTGCCGAGCTCGGACTCTATGCGGCCCCGTCTTATCTCGAGCGGCGCGGACATCCGCGCAGGTTCTCCGCTCTCGCCACGCACGACTGCGTCCTGCACAAGACCGCCACCGGCCTTCAGCCCTGGCGCCTCGCCGGCCCGCGCGGCGTCGAGCGCGTCGAGGTGATGGGCCCCATCATCGCCGACGATCTCGGCGCGGTCCGCCAGTTGACGCTCGCCGGCGTCGGCATCGCGCTCATGCCCGACGTGGCCGTACAGCCGGAGCTCGAACGAGGCGCCCTCGTCCGCGTGCTGCCCGCGTACGCGCTGCGCGGCGCGCCGGTCAATCTCGTGTCGGTGCCGCTGCGGCACGTCCCGGTTCGCGTCAAGCTGCTGCGCGACTTCCTGCTCCGCGAGCTCCCGAAGCGCCTCGCCGGAACTCCCTGCGCTGTCGACAGTCCTGCCCCGCGATCAGCGCCAGCCTCGGCCCCGCGCGCGACCGTCTAGCGGAACGTCATTCGGAGCGCGTTCGGATCGGCGCCGACATCGGGCCACTTGACCCGACCGGTGCGTCCACCTCTTCCCAGCCAGGACGGCGACCCAGACGATCGCCGCCGTCATGTTCACACGCCGCCGCATGTCTCCCAGCGAGGCGATAGTTACACCGGCGACTCGAGATTTCGAAGGGGAGCTACTGCGCACCTCGAAGCACCCGATTGAATTCGCCAATCGCGAGGACGGCATCCGCTGCCAGCGTCTTTGAATCCAGTTCCGGGTGGTCCAGCGCCATCTGCGAGACGTATGCCTGGGGCCCTTGCGCGATCGGGGTAGCGAAGTTTGCGGCCAAGTCATCGAGCGCTGAACGAACGCTCGGCAGATCGTCCTCGAACGCTGCCCTCACGGCGCCAGCAGCCGCCACCGGGCCACCTGCATCATTGTGGAGAAGCACAAACGCGAGGTCGTACCAGTCCTTGGGCTTTCGTCTGGAGTAGGCAGCCGCGGTCTTGGCCAGGAGAAACCCTGCGAGCCCCGTGACCTTCACGCTGGCGGTGTGTCGCACCCCGCCGATCTTGGCGCTGATCTGGCGAGGGACGACGTCTCGGGCAGCGTACCTCGTGCCCCGCAGATTGATCGCGCCGAGATTCTTGCAGCCGTCGAAGACAATCGTGCTCGCGGCGACCGCGTTCGGGAGGTCGGCCAGCAGCTCGAACTTCACGACTGTTCGAGCTGGGCCTTGATCGGCGACCCAGCGCCAGACGCGCTCGGCGTTCGGCACGAACTCTGCGTTCAGGAGCGCATGTTCGAGACGCGATGTGTTCACCGAACCGCACGCGATCTCGAGGTCGACCTGAACGTCCACGTCCGTCGTTCCCGCGTGGGTGAAGCCGCTCTTCGCGCACAGGAGATCGGGCACGAGCCCTCCAAGGACGACGAACTCCGGCTCGCTGCCGTAGTGATGGGCGATTCGAACCAGCGCGCGCTCTGCCGCGACCCGCGCGGAACGAGTGCGAATCTCGTCATCTTCCACGTTGGAGCTCCCGGAGATGCTCAGCCGCTTCTTCACCGCGAACGCCAGCTGTCTTGAGATCAACGAACACGCGAGGCCAGGGAGCTACGCGGAGGCCGCCCGTGTCGTCCGCGAGCAACCGCGCAGTGACCGTTGGGAATGGACGCAGGACAAGCCGCCCTCCTTCGATCGGATGTAGTCCCACGAGCGCAGCCGCTGCCGTCAGGCTTGCGATCGTCCGCGCGTCCACATAGACGTCTGCCGTAGTAACGGACGTGATGTAGGGCGCGATGACCGATGCGGCTGCTGCCCCCGTGGCGGCCCATGCAAGGCCAGCCTCATCCCACTGTTTGCCGAGCTCGGACAGACCCATTGTGATTTCTCGCCACGTCACGCCCACTCGAACGCTGGGCGCAGGTGGCATCGCGGCCGCAGCGGCGGCATAGGCGTCGAGCAGCTCATTGTCATTGACGATTTCGCGGGCGGATCCGCGGCCCCGCGCCGCCTTCGACGTCAGTAGTCCCAGCCCGGAGAGAACGGCCAGCGCTTTGGTCGAACCACCGGACGAAAGCCGGGTTGTCTCCTGCACGGCAGCAACTGTTGCTTTGCTCCCGCACAGCAGTGCTTCAGCCACCGCCAGGACCGCAGGCGTCCACCGTGCGGACTTCTCGGGGGGCGGTGGCGGGTGGCCGCTCTTGGAGACCACGAGAGAACCGAGCGCGACTTCGGCGGCACCGCTTTCGTCGATCCATCCCACGCCAGCGTGGGAGAGGGCATCGCGCGCGCCGGGCGAAAGCCGGCGGGCAACGACGATGTCCGGACGGTTGCGCTTGAGGGCAAGAACCTCCCCTACCTGGCGGAGGCCGCCCTCGCCGACCCACTTGGCTTGGATAGCGACTCCATTCACGACCAGGTCGATGCCGGAATCGCGGCCGCGAGCTTTGACGCGTACGGTGCGGGGCAGGACTGCGCGAACGGCCTCATCGACTCGGCGCGCGACGGACGCGCGTGGGAAGTGCCGGCCCGAAGATATCCTCACGTGAATAAGATACATCATGAGCATCGTGATGTATCAGTATTATGTGATGATTTAGCGCGTTATCCGCGGGCGGGTGCGAGAACGCGGCGCCGACTGCTATCGACGTCAGTCGACGAGGTATCGGCCCGCGGGAGAGTCGAGCGTGCGGCATAGCTCGAGGGCGAGCTCCTCACCTTCTGCTTGACGGCCTGCGTGCCAAGCCCAGGTTCGGACTGAAGGGGTCGACCGGAAGGGCTCATTGTGCATGGCCGAGCAGTCCGAACGCCTCGAGCTTCGTGGGGAGGTCGGCGCGCTGATCGGCTCGCGCGACTGGTCGAAGACCCAGCTCGGCCCGCGCGAGACGTGGCCGAGCAGCCTGAAGACGATGATCGGCGTCATGCTGGGCAGCCGATTCCCGATGATGCTGGGCTGGGGACCGGATCTGCTGGAGTTCTACAACGACGCCTACGTCCCCGTGCTGGGGGTGCAAGCACCCCGCCTCCCTCGGCGCTCCGGTGCGCGTCGTCTGGTCGGAGATCTGGGACGTCGTCGGCCCGCTGATGCTCAGCGTGCTTGTCGGGTGGCCCGGCGTTCTGGCGCGAGCACGAGCTGCTGTTCATCAACAGCCGCGGCTTCGCGCAGGAGACCTTCCACACGTTCTCGCAGAGCCCCGTGCCCGGCGACGACGGCAAGGTCGGCGGCGTCCTGCTCACCGTCCAGGAGACGACCGAACAAGTTCAGGGCGAGCGACAGCTGCGAGACGCTGCGCGCGCTCGCCGAACGAACGGCCGTCGCGACGACCGCGACGGAGGCCTGCGTCGTCGGCGCCTCGGTCCTCGCCGGCGCCGACGCGGACGTTCCTTTCTCCCTCGTCTACCTCCTCGGGGACGACGGCACGCCGACGCTCGCCGCCGTCGAGCCCGGCGTCCCTCGCGGAGCGCAACGACCTGCGCGCTCGCCAGCGGCGGGTGGCCGTTCCGCGAGGCGCTGCGCTCCGGTGAGCCCGTCCCCGTCGACGACGTCGTCGCGCCGCTTCGGTTCCCTGCCGGGCGGCCGCTACAGCGTCACGCCCGACACGGCCGTCGTCGTCCCGTTGCTGCGAGACGAGAGAGATCGCTACGGCTTCGTCGTCTTCGGCCTCGCCGCGTGGCGCGCCGCTCTCCGAGGGATACCTCGCGCTTCCTCGGGCTCGTCGCCTCGCAGCTCGCCTCGGCGATCGCGCGCGCCCGGGCCGTCGGAGGAGGAGCGACGCCGCGCCGAGGCCATGGCGGAGCTCGATCGCGCCAAGACGCTGTTCTTCAGCAACATCAGCCACGAGCTCCGCACGCCGCTGACGCTGATGCTCGGCCCCACGACGGACGCGCTGCGCTCGCCCGCGCGGACCTCGAGGGCCACGACCTCGAGATCGTCCACCGCAACGCGCTCCGCCTGCAGAAGCTCGTCGGCAGCCTGCTCGACTTCGCGCGCATCGAGGCCGGCCGCGCCCGCGTGTCGCTCGAGCCCATCCGCCTCGACGCCCTCACCGGGGAGCTGGCCCACGCCTTCGACTCGGCCATGCGCGAGGCCGGCCTCGCGTACGAGGTCAGCTGCGAGCCGCTGCCGCACCCGGTCCTGATCGATCCGGACATGTGGGAGAAGATCCTGCTGAACCTGATCTCGAACGCGCTGAAGTTCACCTTCGAGGGGAAGGTGCGCGTGTCGCTGGCCGCGCGCGGCGGGGACATCGAGCTCGAGGTCGCCGACACGGGCATCGGGATCCCCGCGCACGAGCTGCCGCACGTCTTCGACCGATTCCACCGCGTCGCCGGCGCGCGGGCGCGCACGCAAGAAGGGTCCGGCATCGGGCTGGCGCTGGTGCACGAGCTCGCGCGCCTGCTGGGCGGCGACGTCACGGTGAAGAGCGCCGTGGACGGGGGCACGACGATGACAGTCGTCATTCCAGCGCGGATGGCCGAGCGTCCGAGCCGTCTCGCGCCGAGCCGCGCGCGCCGCGACAACCGCTTCGTCGACGAGGCGCGCCGCTGGCTGCCGCTGGCCCCGCTGCCGGCGCGCCCCGCGTGCCGCGCGTTCCGCTGCCGGTGGGCGCCGAGCGGCCGGTTCGCGTCCTGGTCGTGGACGACAACGCCGACATGCGGGAGTACCTGGCGCGCATGCTCGCCCAGCACTGGACGGTGGAGACGGCCGTCGACGGCGAGGCCGCCCTCGCGTCAATCCGCGCGCGGCGCCCCGACGTGGTGCTCACGGACGTCATGATGCCGAACCTCGACGGATTCGGGCTGGTCGCGCGCCTGCGCGCGGACGAGGCGACGGCCGACCTCCCGGTGATCGTGCTGTCCGCGCGCGCCGGGGAGGAGTCGCGCATCGAGGGGCTGCAGGTCGGCGCCGACGACTACCTGGTCAAGCCGTTCTCCGCGCGCGAGCTGATCGCGCGCGTGCAGGTGCACGTCTCGCTCGCCCAGCTCCGCCGCAGGCTGCTCGAGCGCGCCGAGGAGGCGAGGCGCGCGGCCGAGGACGCCACCCGCGCCAAGGACGAGTTCCTGGCCATGCTGGGCCACGAGCTGCGAAACCCCATGTCGCCCATCGTGCTCGCCGTCGAGCTGATGCGCCGGCGCGGCGTGAGCGGCGAAGGAGCTGTCCATCATCGAGCGCCAGCTCAAGCAGCTCATGCGGCTGGTCGACGACCTCCTCGACGTCTCGAGGATCGCGCGCGGCAAGGTCGACCTCCACAAGGAGCGCACGTCGATCGCCGAGGTCGTCAAGCGCGCCGCCGAGACCACGCAGCCGCTGTTTCAGGAGCGGCAGCAGCCGCTCGGCGCTGGACGTCACCGGCGATCTCTTCGTCGACGGCGACCCGACGCGGCTGCAGCAGGTGTTCGCGAACCTGCTGACGAACGCCTCGAAGTACAGCGATCCGGGCGCGGGCGTCGGCGTCTCCGCGAAGCCCGTGGGAGATCGCGTCGAGATCCGCGTTCGCGACCACGGGATCGGCATCCGCCCGGAGATGATCGAGCGCGTGTTCGATCTGTTCGTGCAGCAGCCGCAGGCGCTGGACCGCGCCGCCGGGGGGCTGGGTCTCGGCCTCGCAATCGTCAAGAACCTCGTGGCCTCGCACGGCGGCTCGGTGCGCGTCGAGAGCGACGGCCCGGGCAGGGGCAGCGAGTTCATCGTGACCCTGCCGTCGATGCCGGCGGCGGCAGGCGCCGCGCGGCCCGCGGCCTCGGGAGCGGCGACGGCCGCGCCCCGCGGATCCCCGGGCTGTCGCGTGCTCGTCGTCGACGACAGCGTGGACGGCGCCGCGATGCTCGCGGCCTCGCTCGAGTCGATGGGCCACGACGTGCGCGTCGCGCACGACGGCCGCGACGGCCCTCGACGTGGCCGCGGCCTTCCACCCGGACGTCGCCGTGCTGGACATCGGTCTGCCCGAGATGAGCGGCTACGAGCTGGCCGCGCACCTGCGCGAGCTGCCCGGGGGGCATGCGAGTCGCTTCATCGCCGCGACCGGCTACGGTCGGACGCGCGATCGCGTCACGTCGCTGGCCGCGGGCTTCGATCGACCACCTGGTCAAACCCGTGAATCTCGATCGCCTGCGGGAGATCGTTGCGCAGGCGGCGACCGCGAAGGCGGCGCACTGAAGGCAGGGAACGCGGAGCGAGCCCGACTTGACTGTCTGGCCTCGGGTGCCAGCTTGCGAAGCTCCAAGGACCGATCACGAATGTCAGCCGAGGAGGCCCTGCGCGAGTCCGAGGAGCGGTTTCGGCTCACGATCGACGAGGCGCCCATCGGGATGGCCCTGATATCCCTCGACGGACGCTTCGTCCGGGTGAACCGGGCGTTCTGCGCGGTCGTCGGCTACGAGCCCGCCGAGTTGACGAAGCTGACGTTTCAAGAAATCACCCATCCCGAGGACGTTGATACCGGTCTTGTCCTTGCGGGGCGGCTGGCTCGCGGTGAGATCCCACGATGCCAGTTCGAAAAGCGCTACATCCGCAAGGATGGGACGGTCGTCGACATCATGCTCAGCGCGTCGATCCTTCGCGACCGCGACGGCGCGCCCCTGTACTACATCTCTCAGATCGAGGACATCACAGAGCGCAAGCGCGTCGAGAAGGAGCTCAGGGATGCCAACGCATTCCTTGATGCCATCATCGAAAACATTCCCCTCATGCTGTTCATCAAGGACAGTGCCTCGCTGCGGTTCGTGCGCTTCAATCGCGCCGGAGAAGACTTGCTCGGGTGGCCGCGGCAGTCGCTCGTCGGCAAGAACGACTCGGACTTGTGGCCACGGGGACAGGCCGAGTTCTTTGTCCAGAAGGATCGCGAGACCATGAAGCGCGGCGACGTGGTCGAAATCGACGAAGAGCCGATACAAACGCGCCATCAAGGCGTCCGCCTCCTGCAAACGAAAAAGGTCCCAATCCTCGATCCGTCCGGCAACCCGCTCTATCTGCTCGGCATCTCGGAGGACATCACGGAGCGAAGGCGACTTGAAAAGGAACGACGCCTGCTGGCCGACGTCAGCGTCGCCTTGTCTGCCTCGCTCGATTACGAGCAGACGTTGGCGACCGTGACCGAGCTGGCCGTTCAAAGCGTCGCTGACTGGTGCGCCATCGACATGATTGAGGCGCATGGGCACATCAGGCGACTCAAGGTCGCGAGCGCCGACCCTGGCAAGGCGGCGCTGTGTGCGGCCCTCGAGCAGTTGCCGCTCCACCGCGATCTCCCCCATCCAACCCGGTCTGTGACTCGAGGGCGGACGATCCTTCGTCATCGAGCACGTCACGTCACACTACCTCGCTTCGGTTGCGCAGGGGCCGGAACACCTGCGAGCCCTCCGGGCCACCGGCCTCACGTCGCTCATCGCGGTGCCGCTCATGATGCGGGGGGAGCCCCTCGGCGTGTTGATGTTCGGCTCCTCGAACCCGGATCGCGTTTACGGGCAGGACGATCTGCGTTGGGCCGAACCTCTGGCTGACCGATCCGCTGTGGCGATCGATAACGCACGTCTTTATCGAGCTTCCGTCGAGGCAGCGCAACGCCGCGATCAGATGCTCGGCGTGGTAGCCCACGACCTGCGGAATCCGCTGACCACGATCCTGATGCGGTCATCGGCTCGTTCGCGGCAGCCGAATGAGGTCATCCACCGTGCGGCAACGCGAATGAACCGACTGATCCAGGACCTGCTGGATGTCAGTCTCATCGAGATGGGACAGCTCACCATCCAGCGCGCGCGGCTGTCGGCAGGTGAGCTCGTCGTCGAAGCGGTGGAGACGCAGAAGATGCTCGCAGCGTCCTCGTCTGTCGAGCTTCGACTCGATGTGGGAGAGCACGTCGCCGAGGTCTGGGGTGAGCACGACCGACTCCTCCAGGTGTTCGAGAACCTCATCGGAAACGCGATCAAGTTCACGACCGGCGGAGGCTGGATCACGGTCGGCGCAGCGTCGAACGATCAGGAGGTCGTGTTCTGGGTGGCAGACAGCGGCGCCGGGATCGAGCCCGCTGACGTACCTCGTGTCTTTGACCGATTCTGGCAAGCGACGAAAGGTGACCGTCGAGGTGCCGGACTCGGGCTCCCCATCACCAAGGGCATCGTCGAAGGTCACGGGGGCCACATCTGGGTCGAGAGCACCCTCGGGCGGGGCACCACCTTCTTCTTCTCGATCCCGAGCGCCCGCCCGACCGCGGATCAGCCGTCCGGAGTTCCGGCATAGCGCGACTGAACGAGCGAACAGGGGGACTGGTCGACGTGCGGGGCAGACCCATGATTCGTGGGGAGTGGAAGAGGAGCTATCGGTGCAGACCGGGACCAGCCTGGAACGAAGTGGCGAGTGGGCGAGGGTTGCGAGGTTGATCGCGCTCGCGCGAAGCGCCTACGAAGTCGAGCTCACGCCTGAGCGGCGGGAGCAGTTTCGTCAACGGCTACTGGAGAAGGTGGACCAGGTGGAGCGGGAGCGCGAACGGCGCCGGAACCGCCGCCGGGTGGCAGCACGGGTGCTGCTGGCTGGCGCATCGACGATGCTGCTGGCCGGTTTGCTGCTGAAGCTGGTCCGCGCAGCTGAGCAGTAACGAGCGCGTAGGTTACTGAACGGTGGCGCCAAACGTGGCAGCGCGCGCCGGTGGCCCCACGCTCGCTCTGGCCAGACCTTCGAGACCATCACCCAGACGACGTTCGTGAACTGGAACGGACAGCCGGCGCTGGTCGAGTCCATCGTCGGAGCTAGCGGATCAGTTCGGGCAGCGCGAAAGGCACGTGCGTTGTTGACGCTGGCACGCGCGGCGCGTGTTGACGTCGCCGCCCGCGACGCACGATTGAAACTCATCGCGGCACCCCGCCTGGCACTGCGCGCTCGGGCGTGGCGGGCGTGTGGTCGGTGTCGGAGCGACCGGCGGCTGGACCCACGGTCCCTGCTGGTGCGGCCACGCCGGGCACCGGACCTGCACGCCGCCACCTTCCGCGAGCGACTGGCAGGTGCCGACACCGATGGCCTCCCAGTCATTGAAGTCGCGCTGCGGGTGGGTCACGATTCCGTCCGCCTTGGGGCGCAGCCAGATCGAGTGCGGCGGGCCTTTGTCGTAGTCCAGGACGAGCGCGGCGCGCAGATGGGAATCGACGCCGGGCTCGTAGAGGAGGTCGCCCCCGAGCGCCATGAGGCTGCTGTTGTCGTGGTTCGAGATCAACAGCGAGATCACGGGCGGCGTGGCCATGTTCGCGACCAGCATGGCGTCGACTGCTGAATGCGCGCTGCCGCCGCCCTTGAGGAACAGAGCGCGCAATCGGCCCGGCAGCGGCGAGGCCGGGTCCACCGGCTCGAACGTCAGCGCCGGCCGTCCGAACACGGGCAAGGGCAAGGTGCTCGGCCAGGGCGTTGCTCGCCATTCCTGCGCCGCGAGGCTGCGTTCGTAGATCTGGAAATTCCCTGACGCCGACGAAAACGCACCCAGAAGGACCTCGCGCCCGTCCTTGTAGGTGACCTTCAGCAGGCCGGGCGAGGCGTCCGGGCCCAGTCGCGGCAGGGGCATGCCGTTGGCGCGCGCGGGTTGGTCGGCGCCCCAGACCCCGCTGGCGCTCCGTGCCTTCAAGAATCACGTCACCCGGTTCGTTCCGGAATGCGAGCCAGACGCTCGTGCCCGATCCCGCCAGGGCAGGCTCGCCCCGCACGGGCGACGACGTCGCGATCGGCCGCGGCGCCGACCACACCCATTGCGGCGACAACATGACCTCGAACAGCCCTGCGTCGGTCCGGTAGACCACGAGCAGCTTGTCGCCTCCGTCGCGGATGGGATGCGCATCGACCGCGAGAATGCCGGCGTTCCAGGGATGGGGGACAGCCCGGCGCAGCAGGGTGCCACAGGATTGGCCGAAGGCCGGGCAATTCAAGCTGCTGTCTGTCGACGAGGCGTAGATCTTCTGATCGCTCTCTTCGACATGAAACAGAAGGGTGTGGCCGCCGAGGCGCGTGAGCGCGGGCGACAGCGTGCTGGCGCCGGAAACCCTGATGCGCGACGAGCGCGTGCCCTCGCAACCCATCGTGTTCGCATGAAAGTTGGTGTAGGCCCGAACGGGCGTCGCGGAATAGACGCCATCTCGGTTCCAGTCGACGTGTCCCGCCGCCACGTCCACGTTATGCGCGAAGATGTCCCTGAGCAGAGCGAGGTATCGCCGGCCGACGAGCGAGGTCGTATCGGGGACGGCCCCACGCTCCATGACGCTGGCGTTGTTCAACGCCGCCCGGCCGTGGCCGTCCGAGAACGTCGGAATGAACTTCGCCCTGTCCACCGCGCTGTAGGCGTAGTTCATCAGGCTGGGATAGTTGGCCTTGCAATTCAGATCCTCGCCCGTGTTGTCGGGTTGGGGGGGCGTTCCCGTGCCGTTGGGCCCGTAGTGGTTGAGGCCGAGCGTGTGACCGAGCTCGTGCGAGGCGCCGACTTCATCGCACAACGGCAAATGCAGAGACATCAGTGGCCCGTTGGCCTGCCCGCCGCACCCGGGATCGCCGAGGGCATAGTGAAAGAGGCCGCGGCGGTTGGCGTGCATGTGAGCGAAACGCACGGCCGTGTGGGTCGCGCGGCTGCACGCGCCGGCCGCGTTGCATACCGGTGGAACCAGATTGCGGCCTCCCCAATCGCCGTAGGTGGTCTGATCCGTGGCGGGGGCGCCGCGCGCGGGCGCCTGGCCGGTATCGAGGTGGAGGCTGACCCCCGGCTTGAGGTCGGGATTGTTCATGGCCTGCGCACGGGTCAGGCGCATGAACTTGTTCCAGTAGTCCGGGTCATTGGGGTGACCGGCGGGATCGGCCGGATAGAACGTCGCCATGTCGGCGTAGATCGCGGCCATGCGGCGCGCCGAGACTGGACAGAAGAACGGCGTGAAGGTGAACGTGCTGGGGTTGCTGGGGTCTGCTTTGCAGGAGATGCGGGGCGCCTCCCCGACGGTCTGCTGACCGAAATCGATCTCGATGAAGATGTCCTTGTGGCGGGGATCGGCGCCCCAGCGCGGCAACCATTGATAGGGCGCGGAACCGAGGCGCCCCATCAGCTCCTCGTCGTCGCGGAGGGCGTCTCCGTCGGTGTCACGCAGGTCCGCGCTGCGTGAACACTCCCATTGGTCGGCGATGTCGGTGGGTTTCGAGCAGGTCCCGATGTACTTTTCGAGCTCGGTGCCAAGGCCGTCGCCGTCGGGATCGTGACCGGACAGGGCGTTGTCGTTGCGGATCAGACGGATGTCGCCCGCCGGGTCCGGCCATCGCGAAGCAACCATCGCGACACGCAGGCCCGTCGTGCCGCTCGGCACGTACGCGCTCTCGCTGGCGCCCGAGTCGTGTCGGCTGAGGAGCTTGCCGTCGGCGTCGAACAGATAGAGCGCGTGCACGCGCGGACCGCCGGGGAGGGTGACCGTGCGCAGCGACTCGGCGGAGCGCAAGCTCTCGAGACGCTTGAACGCGCCCCCGACGTTGACGGAGCTCCAGACCAGACGACCGTCGCACAGGAGGTCCGCCGTCCCGGATCCGAACGGGCCGGACGCGCGTATCAAGACCGTGTACCGCCCGGCCGGTATCGCCCTGAAGCTGACGCGCGCGTTCAGACCGCCCGCAGAGTCGTCGTCGCGCGCGATTTCGGTGATCGCGCCGTTCGCGGTAGGTGCCGAGAATACGTGGAGAACGGGATCGGCCTGGCCTCTCAGGTTCGTGGTCTCGCAGGTCGTCGACTGCCGCTCCGCGCGCGTGAGCGTCAGCTCCAGCACGCCGTCGGCGTTGAGCGTGAAGGCGCTGCCGCGCGTGCTCGGCTCGCGGTGATCGACGACGGTGCGGGCAGGGGAGGGTCGCGCGAAGGCGAAGACCACGACAAACGAAACGACCGCGACGGGCCTGCATGTCGATCTCGTCATGGCGCGACGCCGGCAGCTGTCTGGATAGCCTCGTACTTCTTTTCGCGATGTTGGGTCAAGCAACGGGGTGTTTACGTTGCCGCGGCGTGGGCGCTCCGGCGACAAGATGCGCATCTGAGTGATCACGATGCTCCGATCCTGACATTCAAGGGAGAGGAGGACCGACGATGGCAAAGACGTTGACTGTTGCGGTGCCGAGACGAGGTTGGTTATTGGGCTGCGTGGCGCTGGCCGTGACGCTGCTGTCGGCCTGTGGTGAGCTCACTCCCGATGGCGCAGCGAGCGATGACGATATCGCAGTGCACACCTCTGAGATCCAGCGCGGCGAGCGCTACGGCGCCAGTGCGTGGGGGCGCGGCGCCGTGAGACTCGACATCTGGTTTCCACAATTCAATGCCTGGAAAAGATGCTCGGGACAAGTCGTCTCCAAACAGACGATCCTGACCGCTGCGCATTGCGTGCTCGGGCTAGGAAACCCTGCGTACACAAGAGTGAGCGCCTGGATGCAGACCGGCGGCGGAGTGGTCCCCGTGTTGAACGACGTGTTGTCGCAAACGCGCTACCGCCCGGACTACAACGGGCTAAATCCGAACCACGACGTTGGATTGATCACGGCGCCGAGCACGGACCTCTTGAAGAACGTCGTCTCGGGCCACGCCGCCTATCTGGCGAAGACCGCCCCCAGCGGCCTCAACATGGTTGCCGTGGGGTACGGCTACGCCGATGACGAAACCAGGGATGGCCTGGGACGCCTGGCGTATATAGCCCCCACCTACAGCAGCACCACTCGCGAATACACCTATTGGGATACCACTGGGAACATGCCGCAGATGTGCGAGGGCGACTCGGGCGGACCGCTCAAGAGCGGTGGACTGAACACGGAGTACGGGTGGCTCAGCACGGGCGCACCTGGAGACGATCCCGGCCCTTGTCGCCCCGGGGCACGCTTCGCGACGACCGCCTACAATTTGGATTGGCTGCGGGGAAAGATCTCGGGCACCTGTACGGAGGGGAGCACCATCTACTCATGTTGGTAGCGTCTCCCCTTTAACAACTCGGCTGTTTCTCCCAATCAGGCGTGGCCGTTGCCCGTGCTCAGCGCGGCGATGCGGTCCCCATTTTCGAAGGAGGCGCTATCATGGACCCAAGCTCCGCTCTCGCAGTCAAGACCATCAATCTGTCGGGGAACCGCTGTCGGCGCCGCCTATTCGGGGCGGCGCTCCTGGCTCTGCCCGCGTTCATTGCCTGCGGCGCAGCCCCTCTGCCCGAAGACGGCCAGGAGCAGACGTCGCGCGCCCTGGGATCGCCGGACACGACAATCATCACCATCGGCAACCTCACCCAGCTCAACAACATCAGGAACAAGCTGAACGGCAACTACCAGTTGACCGCGAACATCGATGCGAGCGCCGCTGCCAGCTGGAATGGAGGCAAGGGCTGGCTCCCCATCGCAAATTTCACCGGTACCCTGGACGGGCAGAGCTACAGGATCACGGGCCTGACCATCAGCCGAGCCAACGAGAACAATATCGGCCTGTTTGCGAATACGAATCAGGCCATTGTTACGAATGTCGGCTTCTCCAGTGCGAGCATCCGGGGCGCTTCGAATGTGGGGACGCTGGCCGGAAGCATCCGTGATTCATACGTGGTCTTCGCCTATGTCGATCAGGGCACCGTCACCAGCGACGCCGGATCCGCGGTAGCGGCCAACGTTGGGCTTTTGGCAGGTATCATCTCGGGGAGCAGCATTCGCGGCTCGTACACGCGTGGTACGGTCAACGGACGCGCCACCTACGTTGGGGGCCTGGCAGGGACGGTCGAAGCCTCCAGCGCGGCCAGCAGCGAGATCTTCGATTGCTATACGCGGGTCACTGTGGACGCCTCTGGCTCCCATCAGTCGATCGCAGGCGGGATCGCCGGCGCGCTGTTGTCATCGAGGCTGACCAATGTGTGGTCGAGGGGCACGGTGCGAGGTCGCGGCAGCGTGGGCGGTCTGGCTGGCGTTGCCAATGGCTATTTTTGGCTCGATTTCTCGTATTCTCGCGCCGAAGTCTACGACCTGGACCGGTCGGCCGCGTCGGGCGGATGGTGTGGCCTCTACGGCGCAAGCACGGACCACGCTCTCTCTCTGCATCTTGGTCCCATGTTCTGGGATTCCACGGTTGACGGAAGCACAAACTTCGGCGGGGCTGGCCAAGCCGGCTACTCCACGACATTGCTGCAGCAGCCGACGACGCCCGGAGGAGGGGTGTACGCAAATGGTGGCGACGCGCAATGGTTGGGATGGGCGGCGGGCACCAGCACCCAGTATCACATTGTCATCAACGTCATCAGGCCGGAGCAGCAACGGTTGTAGGCTGTCGGGGAAGTCGGCCCTGACCACGCGCGGCGCTAGCGCGTGTTGCGCTGCCAGGTGCCTTGCACGTTGACCAGCCAGCGGCGTGTGGACCGAAGATGAAGCTCGGCCCGTTGAAGTTCGGGTTGAACGGACGAAAAAAACAAACCAATAACCGGACTTCCGACGGCAATCCGTGCGGTGGCGAGGCTTTTCCTCGCTGACGCGACAAATGTGAGTTGCACATTTGTTTGCGCGCAGCTCCTCGGCCGGGAGTACTGTGCGCGCGAGAGGTGGGGAATGCGGGAGTCGCGCGGGCGATGAGCGCAGTACGAGGTGGGGCCAGCGCTGTCGACGACATCGACACGCCGCTCGGTTCGTGGCTGGCGCTCATGGGCGTCACACGGCAAGAGCAGCGGGTCGTGCATCTGGTCGAGCGCGGACTGACCAATCCGGAGATTGCGGGGGTGCTCGGCGTCTCGAGGCACACGATCCGCAACCAGCTGGCGTCCGTGTTCAACAAGTTGCAGGTCTCCCGGCGCGCGGAGCTCGTCTACGTCCTGGGCCGCGTGCCGGCAGGTGACGTCTGAAGCGGGACCCGCGGCGCCGGCGCTGACGTAGTACGGCCGTACTATTCGCGCCGTCGCGCCGTCGCGCTACAGACGTTGGCAACGGGGGGGATTCGATGCATTGCATACTCTGCCAACGCTCCACGATTCAACAGTCCGCGTTGCTGGGCGTCTTCCTGGTCAACGGCGTGACAGGGTGCGGCCAGTCATCCTCGGCAGACAGCGACAGCCCGAAGGCCGGCGTGGAGACCCGCACGAGGGCGTTGACCACCGCGTGTGCGCCCAGGCAGCCCAACATCCTGCTGATCCTCGCCGACGATCTGGGCTATTCGGATCTGGGCGCGCTGGGTGGAGAGATCTCGACGCCCAACCTGGACGCGCTGGTGGCCCACGGACGCCTGCTGACCAATCACCACGTGGCGACGGTCAGCGCGCCCACGCGCGCGATGTTGCTATCGGGCACCGATCATCACCTCGTGGGGCTCGGGCAGATGCAACTGCCGCTGTTTCCGGATGTGGCCGGGTTGCCCGGCTACGAGGGTTACCTGAACGAGCGCTCGCTGTCCGTCGGCGAGCTGCTGCAAGACGCCGGCTATCACACGTACGTCGCCGGCAAGTGGCACCTGGGCTCGAGCATCCCGGGGGGGCCGGCCAACCGGGGCTACACGCCCGATCACTGGGGCTTCGAGCACAGCTACACGGTCATCGGCGGCGGCGCCGCCAACCACTTCGGCCGGGAAGCCGCGGCGTCGACCAACTACGTCTCGGACGGGGTGTACGTGCAGCCGGGCCAGCCGGGGCAGCCGGGCGGACCCGGCGGAACGCCCGAGGCCTTCTACTCGACGGACTTCTACACGCAGAAGCTCATCGAGTGGATCGATGCCGGCCGCGGCGACGGCAAGCCGTTCTTCGCGTACGCCGCGTACACGTCGCCGCACTGGCCGCTTCAGGTCCCCGAGCCGTGGCTCAGCATGTACAAGGGCAAGTACGACGGCGGCTACGACGCGATTCGCGACAAGCGGATCCAGCGGCTGCGTGAGCTGGGCTTGATCGACAAGAGGACGCGCGTGGCGGACACGGCGCCGGAGACCCTGACGGCGGAGCCCGCCACGCCGAACTACAACACGCCGAGCGCCATGTACATGAGCCCGCTGCACGGCGCCGATGACGGCTACGTCGATCACCACGGCGGCATCGTCGACAAGAAGTGGGCGAGCCTCAGCGACCTCGAGAAGAAGGCGCAGGCCCGCTACATGGAGATCTACGCCGGCATGGTCAGCAACCTCGACCACAACGTCGGGCTGCTGTTGCAGCACCTGAAGGACATCGGCGAATACGACAACACCTTCATCATGTTCCACTCCGACAACGGCGCCGACGGGTGGCCGATGAGCTCGACCGACCCGAAGTCGGTCGACGAGGCGTATGCCGTGGACCCCGTGTACCAGACGCTGGGAACCGTCGACGCTCCCGCGCGGGCACCGTTCGGCATCCAGTACGGCCGTCGCTGGGCAGAGGTGGGTTCCACGCCGCTCGCGATGACCAAAGGCTTCACGAGCGAGGGCGGATTCACCACGCCGGCGATCGTCAAGATGCCTGGCCAGACCAAGCCGCTCAAGCCCTACACGCGCTTCACGCACATCACGGACGAGACCGCCACGATCCTCGAGCTGGCGGGCGTCGCGTCGCCCACCACACCTGCCCCGCCGCTGATCGATCCCGCGACGGGCAACGATCTCAATGCGGGCAAGGTGTCGTACAAGGGCCGCGCCGTGTATCCGGTGACGGGGCACAGCATGCTCAAGCAGCTGTCGTCGAACACGCAGGCGCCCGTCTGGAAACGACCGTTCGGGGAGGAGCTCTATGGACGGACCGCTTCTTACAGCGCCGACGGCCAGTGGAAGGCGCGCTTCATCGAGCCGACCTTCGGTCCGTCGAACGGTCACTGGCAGCTGTTTCACATCGCGAAGGACCTCGGCGAGACGACCGATCTGGCCGCGCAACACCCGGACATTCTCGAGGACCTCATCGCAAGCTGGCAAACGTACATGACCAGCGTCGGCGGTGTCGCACCGAACGAGACCCTCGGATACTACCCGCCACGACCAGCACGATGACCTGATGGCGGCGCCGGCGGCTTCGTTCTTCGCGCGTCGGGTGCACTTCGAGTGCTCGCGTTGCGGGGCTTGCTGCAATTCGAACCCGCAAATGTCGTTGCCCGAGCTGTTTCGTCACCAGGCGACGCTTCATCGGCTGCCTGACCATCCGACGTATGCCACACCCCTCGCGCGGGATGGACGCGCGCGCGGCAGGCGAGCATCGCCGCGTTCGTGCCGCGTTATGCGCAACGCGTGACCGGGGGCGAGGTGGCCCAGCACGTCTTGATCGCGGCCCACGCGTACAACGATCCGCTGGCGGCCACGTGTTCAGCGCTCGCGGAGGACAAGCTGTGCAGCTTGCAAGACAAGGGCAAGCCGCTCGCGTGCCGGAGCGTGCCGCTGGAGGCGACGCTGCCCGACGCGTTTCAGCTGTCCGTCCTTCAGGACAGGGCGCGCGATGCCCGGTTCATGGGCGCCGATTGCATCCAGCCGCGCGCCGAGCTGGATGCCGTGCCGGGACACTTGCCTGTCATCGTCGACGGACCGCGCGTCGTCGATCCGGAGGCGCAGCGTGCGCTGGAGCTGCGACGGGCAGCGCTCCGCCTGGACCGGGCCCACTGGGGAGATCGCGTGTTCCACATGCTGCGTGGCGATCTGTTCGACCACCCGGACCGCGTCGCGAGGTTGCCGGAGCAAGGCTACCTGTGCCTGTCGCTCGCGCCGGCGCTCAGCGTGATCAGCAGCGTTTCCAACGCGCTCACCCGGCGCGTCGTGGAATACCTCACCGCGCAGATCGAGGTCATCGCCCTCACCCTGGGCGCACCGGTGAAGGAGCCCACGCAGGCGCAGCGGGAGCTGGCGGGCATGCTGGCCGTCAGCGTCAGCTTGCGTACCAGGCTACAGACCGCGCGGCCGCTGCCACGGCCGGAGCCCAGCGCCCCGGCGGTCGAAGCCTGGCTTGCGCAGCAAGATCTGGAGGCAGCTCGTGGCTGATTCCGATAGCGATGGCGGCGAGATCGCGGCGGCCGCTGCAAGGCTCGGGATCTCGGCGGAGGCCGTACGAACCTACCTGGACGCGGGTGTTGGCAAGCTGGCGACCGGCGTCGAGCGCTCGCTGCACACCACGATCAAGCCCATCGGATCGGTGTGCAACCTGGATTGCAACTACTGCTACTACCTCAGCAAGGACGAGCTGCTCGACCACAAGGGTAGCCGGCACATCAGCGACGAACACCTGGAGCGCTTCGTCGTCGAGTACATCGCGGCGCAGGACGTACCGGAGATCGTCTTCACCTGGCACGGTGGGGAGCCGACGCTGCTCGGCGTGCGCTTCTTTCGCAAGGTGGTGGAGCTCCAGGGCAAGCATTGCCCCGCGGGGCGCCGCATCGCCAACGATCTCCAGACAAACGGCACGCTGTTGAACGACGAGTGGGGCGCCTTCCTGTCGGACAGCGGGTTCCTGGTCGGGTTGAGCATCGACGGGCCAGCCGCGCTCCACGACGTCTATCGCCCCACCAAGAAGGGCCGACCCAGCTTCGACGCCGTGCTGGCGGGGGCCCGGGTGCTGGCACGTCACGGCGTCACGTTCAGCACGCTCACGACGGTCAATCGCAAGAATGCCGTGGAGCCTCTTGCCGTGTACCGCTTCCTGCGAGACGACCTCGGCAGCCGCTACATGCAGTTCATTCCCTGCGTGGAGCCCACAGGCTTCGAACGACACGCGCCGTCCGAGCTGCCAGGCGCGCAGTTGATCCCGGCGAGCAGCCTGCGCGCACGGCCGGGGCACGCGCTCTCCGTGGTGACGGACTGGAGCGTGGACACCGACGACTGGGGCAGCTTCCTGAGCGCGGTGTTCGACGAGTGGTACGCCCACGACCAGGGGCGCGTGCGCATCAACCTGTTCGAGAGCCTGTTCGAGCAGCTGCAAGGGCGACCGTCATTGATGTGCACCAGCAGTCCGGTGTGCGGCAAGAACATCGCGCTCGAGCACGACGGCCGGGTCTATTCCTGCGACCACTTCGTGTACCCGAAGCACCAGATCGGGACGCTGGGGCAGGGCACGCTGGCGCAGATGGCGTTCTCGATGAAACAGCTCGAGTTCGGGCTCGACAAACATCGCAGCCTGCCGCGCGAGTGCCGCGAGTGCCCTCACCTGAGCTTGTGCTGGGGGGAGTGCCCGCGCACGCGCATCCATCGCACGCGCGAGGGCGAGGGCAACCTCAGCTACCTGTGCAGCGGCTGGAAGCGGTTCTTCGAGCACACGGTGCCGCGCGCCCGTCGCGTCGCGACGACCCGGGATGTCATCGCGGCACACGCGCGGCGCTAGCGCGTGTTGCGCCCAGGTGCGAACGCGGCGGCGCTTCACTCCCCTGATCCTGCAATGCAGGAGGTGCTGCCCGACTCGGCGCCGATCCAGTAGCTCGTTATCACAATGTCCGTGAAATCGACGGCTGAGGTCCCGGGCGGGACGGCCTTTCGCTCGAGCAGGCGGAAGGCGAGACCATCGAACGCATAGACGAAGAGCGCGTCGCCGTCCTGGAACAACAGCGCGGGCGCGCTCTCCAGACGCGACGAGCGGCCGACGGGGGAGTCCGACGTGCTCACCTTCGCTTCGGATGTCCCGACATCAATCGCGAAGCCGAGCGGGTCGACGATGATCCCGGCGCGCAGCGAGTCCGGCTTGAAAGCGCCGCTCACGGGAAGCTGGCCGACCAGCCGCCCCTGGTACGGCCCCGCGCCCCGAACATCGGCGATCTCGGCGACGCCGATGCCGTGCCCTGACCGAAACGTCGCCCAGGCTTTTCGGGCGCCGGGTGCGACCTGCACGATCCCCGTGACAACGCCGAGGGGCGAGCTGAGGGTGCCGCGGCAGGATCCGTCGTCGTCGGCGGTCACCTCGAACAAGGTGTGGTCGCTCCCCGCAGGGCTGTCATCATGGCCAGCGCGAGCAGTCGTTCCGACGGCGGCGATGATCATCAAGGTGGATGCGAACGTGAAGGCGTCGATTGGTTTGAACATGCGGTTCTCCTCTGCAGTCTGTGGTTCAACTCCGGCGATCCGCACTAGCGCTGGATGCCGTCAACGCCCTGGAACATCAGCGCCTCCGCCGACGCCGCCGGCAAGCGCCTGTCCAGGTAGGCATTCCACGCTCGGCCGATGACAGCGCAGGCCCGCGCGCTGAAAGATCGTGTTCGAGGTGCCGTCCGAGGTCGCCATGCACGCATCGTCCGTGTAGTCCGGAAAGCCGGTCGACGGTGGGACCACCACGCCGATGAGGATGGCGATGATGCCGCGTGTCTCCTGCCTGCCGTCGCTGCCTGTCACCGTCACGTCGGCGGTGATCGCCACGCGGTTGCCGTCCTGAAGATCGACCGTCGCAGCGCCGAAGCGCATGTTCCTTTCGTCGGCGATGGAAAACTCCGCGTCTATCTCGTCGACGTCGAGGTAGTCACGGCTCCGGTCTGCCGCGTGCGCGTTCGCACCGGCGGACATCAGGAACGCCGCCAGGAGCGCAGCGATGGCGGACAGCGAGGCAAAGCGGTTGCTCGAGCGAGGGGTGGTCATGGGATCTCCTTGTGATCAGTTGCTGACGAGCTCGCCAACCACGTTCGCCGGGTTGACGGTGAATGCCACGGGGCCTCCCGCCAGAGTCGACGTGGCGACGATCGCCGGGGCCAGCGGATGCACGGTGTGGTCGACCTGGGTCCATTGCACGGCGCTGTTCTCGGTGACCAAGCCGCTGTCGGGCGCGAACTTGACGTAGCCGTCCACGTTGGAACGGATCGCCCAGAGGTCCGTGTACGAGCCGACCTCCTCGGTGATCCCTGTGCTACCGAAGGCAATCAGGCCGTCCGGCAGGGCGCGGACCGCCAACAGCTTGTCGTCGTCCGCGCTCTTGTAGGTCTTCGACCACAGCGGCATGCCCGTCTTGGCGGTACGGAACACGAACGCATCGGGGTCCGACGAGCCGATGTAACCGGAAACCAGGAGTCCGTGGTTGTCCAGCGGCGCCAGGCTGGTCAGCTTGGTCTGTTCACCGTTGCCGTCGACGTAGGGCCGGCTCTGGTACGACGCCGACCAGCGCAAGCTATCGTCGGCCCGCAACGATGCGATCCAGGCGATGTGAGGAGCGAAGACATCCTGCTCGCCGGCGATGGCGTAGGAGCCATCCGGGTACACGGCCACGTGGCGCGCAACCTGCGAGCGGGTTCCGCCCACGGCGTAGGCCGTTCCCGGGTTGCCTTCGACGTCGAGATGCAGGACCAGCGCGTTTGTGCCGTCGATGGTGGCGCCGGTATCGGCATAGGTGACCCTGCCGACGGCGAGAATCCCACCCGAGGGCGTCTCGGCCAGCGCTTCGATCACCGCGTTGGTCGATCCGGCACCCGTGTCGATCTCTTTCGACCATTGCAGATTCCCGAGCGCGTCGAGCGCCGCGACGATCGGCCGGCTCGTGCCGTCGTCGTATTCGACGACGCCGACCGTGATGGTGTCGTTCCCGGACGTCGCCAGGATCGCGTTGAAGGTGACCTCCGCGCCGGCAACTGTCAGCACGCTCCGCCAGCGCGGCGTTCCCAACGGGTCGTAGCGCTCGATACGCATGTCGCGGCCGTCGGTGCTCACACCCGCCACCAGGAGGTCGCCGTCCTGGGCACGGGCCATGGCCTTCGGAACCCAATGGTCGGCCGCGGTGCTCTGCCAGCTCGGAGCTCCCAGCGGACCCAGCGACGCCAGCCAGGGGTGGTCGCCCGACTCGACCACGACCATCTCCTCGCCGGCGAGGAGAGCGGTGGCCGCGTTGTCATCTCTCTCGACATCGAAAACGCGCGACCAGCGGGTTGCAGGCCCGAGCTCCGGGATCGATCCGTCGGCGAGGTGCCTGGGCGGGAACTCCCTCTCCAGCAGGTCCTCCTCGGGGACGTTCGGCAGCCCCGTCGTGGGATCGCGGAACGCCCAGCCGCCGATGATGCTGACCAGGCTGTCGAGGTTCCAGGTGGCAGCCGCCACATCGACTTGCAGGTGGGCGCCGAGCCGGGTCCCGACCACGGGGCCGCCGACCTCGAAGCCCTGGATGGCGACGAGAAAAGTCGTCGTCACCTCGAGGCTCACGGTCCCGTCGAAGTTGCCCGACACCTCGGGCAGGCCCACCTCGGCAGTGAACTGCGGCTCGGACGACAGGTCCGTGCGCCGCCGGCTTGCCTTGGAGAACGCCGCGCCGACGTGGAACGGCGCGACCACGCTGACGCGCGCAGTGGCTGCCGCGGTTCCGCTCAGCAGCAAGCGCATCTGCACGTAGGGGGTCACCGTGACGACGGCGGAAACGTTGATGGGGGGAAGCGGGATCGTGGCGAGATCGAGCGCGCTGTCGAGCGCGCCGCTCCCCTCCACCGCGACCTCGACGGTCAGGGCGCCGTCCAGGCCGACGTTGGCGCGGAAGGTATCGAGCTCGTTGTTGGAGTCGAGGGTTCCCTCGAAGTTCGAATCGGCGAACGACAGCGCCAGGTTGCCGTTGGCGACCACTTGAATGCCGTCGGCCTCGGCCATGATGACGTTGTTGAGCGGATGGTAGACGCCCATCCAGAAACCCTCGTCGGCGATCAGCGGTGAGACGTGCGACCGCGTGCCGGTGAGCCCCGCGTGATTTTCGTCGGGGCCGCAGCCGGCGAGCACGGAGATGGCGACACAGAACGCAGCGGACATTTGCGATGGAGTCATGGCCACGGACAAGAGCAAAGCGGCGGCCAACGCCACAGCCGCGCGCGGCGCGGGGCCGGGACGGGCGCGGCCGGGCGCCCATGGGACATTTGCACGGGGTGTCCCATGGGACCTGGAGGGGAGGGGGTTTGCCGCTATGATGGGCCACCGGTCGACACCCCATGAAGGACTCCTCCTCCGGCGCGGAGCAGCCGACTGACCTGGCGATCGCGTCCACGGCGCAGGGGACGTCCGGCGGCGGTGAGCTTCAAGCTGGGACGCTGGTCGGCGAATACCGCATCGAACGGCAGCTCGGTCGTGGCGGCATGGGAACGGTCTACGCCGCGCGCCACCCGGTGATCGGCAAGCGGGTGGCGATCAAGGTCCTCGCGGCCGAGCTGTGCAACGACCCGGCGCTGGTGCGGCGCTTCGTCGACGAGGCGCGCGCGGTGAACAAGATCGGCCACCCCAACATCATCGACATCTTCGCCTTCGGCCAGCTGGGCCCGCCCGATCGCCCGCAGCAATACTTCGTCATGGACTACCTGGAGGGCGAGACGCTGGCGGCGCGACTGGCGCGCTCGCCGCCCATCGCCCACGACGAGGCGCGCCGCTTGCTGGTGCAAACGGCCGACGCGCTGGAAGCGGCGCATCGCGAGCGGATCATTCACCGTGATCTCAAGCCGGAGAACCTGTGGATCGCCCGCCCCAAACACGGCGAATCGTTCGTGAAGGTGCTCGACTTCGGCGTCGCCAAGCTGCTGGAGCTGACCGCGGGGCAAAACGTCACCGTGACGGGGACCGTGATCGGCACGCCGTATTTCATGGCGCCCGAGCAGTGCCTGGGCCAGAGCGTCGATCAGCGCGCGGACATCTATTCGCTGGGCGTCGTCCTTTACGAGGTGTTCACCGGCAAGCTGCCGTTCGCGGGCAAGACCTTCGCCGAGATCGTCGCGCAGAAGGTGGCGGCGCCGCCGCCGCGGCCGGGCCAGCTGCGGCCGTTGCCGGCTGCCCTCGACGACCTCATCGTCGCCTGCCTGAAAATTGATCCCGCGCAGCGCCCGCAGAGCGCGGCGGAGGTGGCACGACGGCTGGAGCACGCGCTGTCGCTGTCGCTTCCAGCGCCTCGCCGCCGGAGCCGCGCCGTCATCACGGTGATCGTGGTGGCGGCCGTCGTGGCTGCCTCGGCTGTCGTGATTTCGCGACGCTCGGCCAACCGCCCGCCCGTCGCGCCCGTCGTGGAATCGCCCAGCTCGCCAGCACCGGCACCGGAGCCGCCGCGGCCGGCGGTACGGGCCCCCGCGCCCGCCGCGACGCCGGACCTCACCGGCGTGAGCGCCACGCCGCAACCGCCGCCGCCGCCGCCGCGACCGGCGCCTGCTCCCAGGCGCGCGAGCGACAAGGCGCCCGCGCCCGCCCCATCGCGAGTCGATCGACAGGGCCTCATCAAAGAAAACCCGTTCGAGCAATGAGAGCCGTCGCCGTGCTGCTGGCGCTGGTCATCGTCCAGCTCGTTCCGGGCGCGCGCGCGGTGATGGCGACGGACGATGCCCAGGCCCGGGCCGAGGCGCACGAGCGGTTCAATCGCGGCCTGCGGCTGTTCGAGGAAGGGGACAACGGCGGTGCGCTGGCCGAGTTCAAGCGCGCGCACGAGCTGATTGCCAACCCGCTGGTGCTGTTCAACATCGGCCTGGTCTACGCGGCGCTGGGCCGGCCCGTGGAGGCCACCGACGCCCTCGACCGGGTGCTGCGCGACGCCGGCCGACTGCCCGCCGACCGGCTGCAACTCGCACAGCGCACGCGCCAGGAGCAGGCCGCGCGTATCGCGCAGGTCACCGTGACCACCAGCGTGCCCGCCGTGATCGACGTCGACGGGATCGAGGTCGCCCGGACACCGCGCGAGGCGCCGCTGCGGCTGGCCGCGGGCGCGCACGTGATCGGCGCGCTGGCGACGGGCCACTTGCCCTCCCGGCGAGAGATCATCGTGGCGGGCGGTGAGACCCAGGACGCTCGACTTCGAGCTCATCGCTACCGAGGCGCGGCTGGCGCACCTGGCGATCGACAGCGCTGTTCCGGGCGCGGACGTGCTGGTGGACGGAACGCTGGTGGGACGCACGCCGCTGCCCGCCTCGCTGGCGGTCGCTCCCGGAACGCGCGTGGTGACGCTGCGGCGCAAGGGGTACCGCGAGGCGCGACGGGAGCTGGTGCTCGCGGAGGGCGCGACGGGAAAGCTTCACATCGATCTCGAAGACGATCCGGAAGCTTCGCTCGCCGACAAGGGCGTGCTGGCGTTGCAGGTCCGCGAAACCGAAGTGCACGTGGCCGTCAACGGACGCGCGCGCGGCGTCTATTCCGGCCCGCTCACCCTGCCCGCCGGCCCATACCGCCTGCGGATAGAACGCGCCGGCTTCGCGCCGAGCGAGCGCGACGTGGAGCTGCGCGCGGGCGGCGAGACCACCATCCGGATCACGCTGGATCCGACGCCCGAGACCCGCGTCGCTCACCTCGAACGGGTGCAAGAACGGCAGCGCTGGGGCTGGCTCGCCACCGGCGCAGGGTTGGCGCTGGCGCTCGGCGGCGGGGGCCTGGCGTTGTGGAGTCAGCAGAGTCTGCCGGAGCTGGAGCGCCGGCTCGATGAGGCTGCGCGCAACTTTTCGCTTGGTAGCGGCGGAGACTGCGACATGGCGACCCCACTCGGCTCAATGCGGGAAATTTGTCAGGCCCGGTACGACGAGGCCGACAGCGCAGCTCTCGAATCGCACGTTGCTGCGCAACCTCAGCGCGGTGGGCGCGGGCGTCGGGCTGGCCGCGGCCGCGACCGGTCTCTACCTGCTGCTGACCAACGACGATCCCCACCGGTACGACCGCCCGCGGCGCCGGCCCCGGCCTTGACGTTTGTCCCGTCGACCTGGATCGACCGCGTCGAGCGCCGGCGCCGCGCTCCCGTCCGCTTCTGACTACGGTGCGAGACGGTGAACGTGTACGGCTCGTTGAAGTTGTCGGGGACCAGTCGTCGCCGTGTCGGCCTCGTCGACCCCCTGATTGGCGTATCCCTGAATCACGCGCGATACCGTCCCGGCGTGGTGACCATGAACGAATGTTGATGCTGGCGCCTGCAATCGAGGCGATCACGCGCGCAGCGCCGAGAGGATTGCCCATGTCATCGATGAGCTCGAACAGCGGACGCCAGTTGGTGGTCGGGTTGGTCGAGCGTGACGGTGTTCATCCCGGCGGGCAGGTCAAGCACGAACCAATCCTGGTATTCGGCCGCATCTATCGTCGTCGATTTGATACCCGGTGAAAAAATAGGCCGTGATGGCCGGTACGCCGAGCGGTGAGCAGTTTCGATGCGTCGACGTCGCGCGTGTCGTTGGGCTCGAAGGCATCGTTGACCTTCGTGTACTGGATCGCGAGCGTGTATTTGATTCGGCGCGGAAACGTCCGCGGACCTGTTCACCGCAATTCCGTACTTCTGCGCGGCCGCCGGCCGCCCAGTAGAAGAACAGCGAGCCTCCCTGCGATGCCGGGAAACCTGGTGGATCAGTTCGTTGTCGGCCGCTGTGTAGACGACCGCGCGTACCAGAGGCCGGCCCCCACGCCGGTGATCGAAGCCTGGTAATAGCCACCCGACAGATCGCCGGCGGGCGCCACCGTCTCGTAGAAGTCGACGTCGGTTTCGCTGCTCACCGACGCGACCACCGTGGTTCCTGGCGTGTACGGGGTGGCGTGGTCGCGATCCTCGTTGGGCTCGATCTCCATTCCCCCGGCCTCGCTACCGCCGGCGTCGCCTCCGTCGCCAATGCCGCCGTCCATCGGACCAACCGCCGGCCTCCGCATCCGGGCCGGCGTCCGACGCGTGCCGCATCCGGCGCCCGCGTCCGGGGCTGCGGCGTCCATGGGATTGCCCCCGGCGTCTGGCGATACCCCGGCGTCCGCCGCCGGCGTCAGCGCGTCGTCGTCCAGGTCCTCCGGCTCGGCGCACACCTTGATGTCGACGTCCGACTACGGACGGCACGCATCGTTGCGTCGCGTGGGGCAGTCACGCTCGTTTTGACACTGCGTCCGGCACTTGAGGTCGATGGCGCAGAACAGCGGCTCGGGGCAGTCGGAATTGAGGCCGCAGTCTTCCTCCTGCAGGAAACACACGCCGGCGCCGGGCGGGCCCACGCACAGCTGTCCCGGATCACAGTCCCTGTTCTCGTCGCACGTCACGTGACACCTGCCGTAGGTGCAGGACAGCGGATTATTGCAATCGCTGTTCATCAAACACATCGACCCCGGCAACGGCTTCTTGCCGCCGCCGCAGCCAGCAACTCCAACGACGAACAAGACCGCGAACACCCACGACCAGCGCGACATCATCACCTCCCTGCAGACGTTGAACGCTCCGCCCCAGGTGAATTCCCTTCAGCGTTCAAACGACGACGCGAGGGCCGCGCCAGAGCTCGCGTCACTTGCCCTTGAGGCCAAACGCCTCCACCCAGCGGTAGATCTGGCGGCGGTCGCGCGCGAAGTGCTTGGCCGTTGCGCGAATGCTACCGCCGTTCTGCGCCAGGACGGCCGCCAGCTCCTCGCGCGACGGGATGGCGGGCACGCCGCCCGCTGCTTCCGCGGGCGCGGGACTCCGCGCCTCGACGGGGGACGGCGGCCGGCGACGGCGCTTCCAGCACCCACGGCGGCAGATCGCCGAGCGCGATCGCCCGGCCCGTGCCCGCCACCTCACCGACCGCGTGCACCAGGCGGTCCATGCCCCGCAGGTTGTCCGGCCAGGTCTGAAGAAGCAGCGCCTCGGCCGCCTGCGCGTCGAGCGCGAGCGCAGGCACGGCGGCCAGCTCGCGCGCCGCCCGCCAGCGCGCGAGCAGCCGCTCCAGCCACAGCAGCACGTCCGCCCGGCGCCGCTGCAGCGACGGCACGCGGATCTCCCACAGCGCCAGGCGCGCGTGGAGATCCTGCCGGAACCCGCCGCTCTCCACGAGCGCGGGCAGATCGCGATTGGTCGCCGCGATCACGCGCACGTCCACCGCGACGTTGCGTGTCCCGCCGATCGGGCAAACCTCCTTCTCTTGCAGGACGCGGAGAAGCTTCGGCTGAAGATCGAGAGGAAGCTCGCCGATCTCGTCCAGCATCAACGTCCCGCCCTCGGCCGAGCGGAACAGACCCGGTTGATCCGTGTGGGCCCCGGTGAACGCGCCGCGCACGTGCCCGAACAGCTGGCTCTCGACGAGCTGCGGGTTCAGCACCGCGCAATTGACCGCCACCAGCTTGCCGCTGCGCCCGCTCAGGCGGTGGATCTCTCGCGCGATGAACTCCTTGCCCGTCCCCGTGGCGCCCGTCAGCAGCACCGGCGACGGATCGGCTGCCACGCGCGCGACCTCCGCGCGGAGCTGGCGCGTGGCGGCGGCGCGGCCGGGGATGGCCTGGGGCGAGACCTGCGCCGGATCGGCAGCGGGAGGCCTGGCCGGCGCGTCGTACACCAGCAGCACCGGACCCACGCGCACGACCGAGCCGTCGCGCAGCGCCAGCTTGACGGTCGCCGGGATGCCGTCGACCGTCGACCCGTTGCTGCTGCCCAGATCCACCCCGGTGTGCAATCGCCGCGCGGCGTCCCATTCGACGGCAAAGTGCTTGCGCGACACCAGCGTGTGCAAGAGCGACAACCCCGCCTCGTCATCCGGGTGCCGCCCCAGCGTGACCTTCTCTTCGCCCAGAACGACCGTCGTTGCCAGCTCCGCCGGGTAAACCACGTGCAGCTCGGCTGGCGAAGGCGCGCTGCCCGGCGCGAAGGTAGGCTTCGACTCCTCGGTCGTCCGGTTTCGAAGATCCTCCTCCTCGCCCATGCCGGGGGCACTCTAGCCCATCGACGGGCGCCGGTCCGTGCAAGAGACCGGCGCCCGGGGTTCGTAACAAGCGCGGGAGCTTCGCGGCGGTCAGCGCGCCGCGGGATGTCCCGGTGGAAGCTGGCCGTCCTTCGCCACGGGAACCATCAGGCGCAGGTCCTGGTTCGTCAAGACGACGGGGAACCGGTTCAGCCCCGCGAACAGCGGGTTGAGGTGGTTCAGCCAGAGCGGCAAGGGGGGCACCGCGGCCCCCACGATGTCGATGCGATACTTCAGGAAGTCGATCCACTGCACGAGGTCGAGGACCCCGGGCGGGACCACCTCATTGTTCTTGGCGACCGGAACGCAGAGTTGCTTGGCGCGTTTCATGTCGACGACGCGATTGGGGAGCTGCATCGCCTGGATGACCGGGTTGAGGTGCGAAAGCACCAGCGTCCTGTCTGCCTCGGGTGTTGCTTCACTGAGCTCGTAGCAGGCGAAGTCGAGGTGCGAGACGATCTGCTTGATGGCGGGCGGCAGCTGGCTGTCGTTCTTGCTGACCGGCACGCACACCTGCTGCAGGCTGGTCAGGTGGACGTCTTCTTCCGGCAGCCCTGCCAGCACCGGGTTGAGATGGCTGAGCGTCACGTCGACGTCCACGGGGGCGGCGACGGCCCGATAACACGCGAGATCGCTCATCGCCACGATCGGCAGCGCCCGCGGGCCGGGAATCTGTCCGTCCTTCGCGACCGGAACGCACACCTGCTCGAGCGCGCCCAGGTTCGCCATCTGGTTGGGAAGTCTGTTCCTCAGCACCGGATTCAACTGCCGGATAAACACCTGGGGAGCAGGCGCAACACCCTGCGCGGGCCGGCACTCGAAGTCGAGCTGACTGGCGAGCTCGTAAGGGCTCGGCGGCTGCACCTGCGCCCCAGCGGCGCCGCCCCACAGCGTGGTGAGGCCGGCTGCCGCGAAGGCGAGCGCTGTTGCTGTCATTGCCGATGTCGATGCTGACGATGATTTACGCGATGTCATTGCTGTCTCCTTGATGCGAGTCGCGCTGCTCGATGGCAGCTCGAGCCACGCACATCGCAACAGGCGTGCCGTGTCGGATCGACAGCAAGAGCGCGCCGGTGTCAGCGACGGCGCGCGGCCGCACATGGGACAGTCGCAGGTGACGTCACAGGGGGCCGGCTGACGATGAGTGGCGCTGTATTGGTTGGAGCGTCCGGGTAATTGCAACTGATTGCCCTCGCCCCGCGAAGCGGGGAGAGGGTGAGGGAGAGGGGCCCCGCTTTATTGCGGCGCCGTCCCCTCACCCGCCGGCCTTCGGCCGGCGACCTCTCCCCGCCTGCGCGGGGCGAGGTGCAGATCTTCGTCGATGCGCACCCTTCCAATTCGCGGGGATCCCTCAGGGCGGCCGTTGCGAACGGTGCGGGTTGGCTTCGCCCTTGCTGTAGCGGCGGGCAGGAGGTTACCGACCATGAACAATCGCAATCGCAGTCTTCTGATCGTTTCATATGCCGCCGCTCTCTCCGCCGCCGCGTGCGGTCCCCAGGATCCCGTCGACGAGGGCCTGGAGGTTCGCACGGGGGCGATAGCAGCGCGACCTGGATGGCAACCCCGTGTACCCAGACACGTCCGGCGGTCCCAGCGGCAGCGCGGGGAGCGCCGGGGGCGCGTCGCCGGGCGCTTGCACGGGGGGCGCCACCGCGAACTTGATCGCGGCGGCGACGTTCAACCCCGAGGACCATGGCGTGCACACGCTGACCGATCCCACGTTCACGCTGTGGGTCTGCACGGATCACTTCCCCATCGGCAGCGCGGCGCGCAACGAGGTGCAGGCGGCCGTTGATCTCTTCAACGCCGTGACCGGCACGGAGCTGTCGATCACGATGGGCGCGACGTCGCACAAGACGATCGCGCAGCTGTTTCCCACCACCCCGACCAGCAGCTACATGGACGTGGTCGACAACAGCGTCATCGGCTTCCCCTGCCACGCCGCCGGCGACACCGCCCCGTCGTCGTGGGCCATGAACACCTGCCGGCACGGCAACGGCGGCGGCTGGTCCAGCGGCACCGCGACGGTCGACCGGTTCGTCATCTCGGTCAACGCCAACGCCTACACGTTCGACACGAACCCCGCCGCCACCGACTACCCCAAGTTCACCAACATCGCGCACGAGATAGGGCACGCCGTGGGCATGGACCACACCACGACTGGCCGGACGCCGACGCGCGCGAGATGCTTTCCACCATGCAGGGGAACCTGCCGATCCTCCCGTCACACGACCGCGACTACATCCGGCACTTCTATCCGAGCACGCCTGGGCAGACCATCAACCTGGTGGCCAGCACCAAGGTGCGCGTCCCCGACGCCGCGTCGTCCATCGGCTTCACCAACCGCGACTTCGCCGACGTCAACCCCACGAATCTCTACGTTGCCTCCGGGATCTACCGCGACTGCGCCACCAACGACGAGCCGGTGTTCCAGGCTCAGTGGCTCAATCACGGACAGGTGGCCACCGCCTGCACGGTGAACAACCGGTTCCGTATCGGGCCGGCGGGGGCCGAGAGCTCCGCGGCAAAGATCTCGGTCAAGGTCTGGCAGGCGGCGAAGATGCCGATCGCGTCGCAGGATCGCATCGCTGCCACGACGACCATCAACGAGGGCGTCCTCAGCTCGCTGAGCAAGGACGTCCCTTACGAGCTGACATTCAAGGTCGACCGCGACGACGCCCAGAACGAGACCAGCGAGGACGACAACGTCGTCACCTCCACCATCACCCTGCGCGACTCGATACTCGACTGCCCCGAGTGGTACGTCACCCCAATCTTTTGATCGCGTGATCTGACCGGGTGTCCCAGGGGACGTCCCCTGGGACATCCGGTGAATTTCCACGCGAGGTGCGCGCCATCGCCCGCGAAGACGATGCGTCTCGCTGGCCCTACCGTTGCAATGAGGACACGCCATGACGACAGCATCAATCTCTCGTACCGGTCTCGGCATTCTCTGGCTGGCTGCCGGTCTCGCTCCCGTGGTCGCGTGCCTCGACATCGATCACGGATCTTCATCGGCGATCGTGCGCAGCGCGCTCGATCCCGAACCCGGTGCGCCGCCGCCGCCGGCGATGCCGCTGCCGCCCCCGGACATTCCGTTCGACCTCTTCCCTCCTGGCTCCGAGGATCTTGCGAACGCTGCCGAAGAACTGAACAACCTCGGCGATCGCCTGGAGCAGTGCTTCGAGAGAGGCGGCACCCTCAAGGAATGCGCCGGAACGGCGGCGCTCTGCTTTCTGCGAGACCAGGGCGTCGGTCTGCTCGAGGGCGGCCTGGCCGAGAAGCTCGGGCTGTTCGAGCTGTTCAAGAACTACTACTGCGACGGCGAGTGTTTTCACTGTTGCTGGGTGCCTGGTACGGGCCCCGGCGGCGCCGGCGGAGGTTGTCACACGTCCTTCGACGCTTCGGAGGGGCCCGTCCTCAACTGCCAGCCAGGGCTGTATGGACCCGGGACGCAGGGCCTCGGCCCGGCCCTGGTGATCGGCGACGCCACCGGCGCCGGAGTCTGCATCGGCGGCGTGCAGCAGGTGTGTACCCACATCGCGCAGTGCAACGGCGCCGGCTCCACCGCCATCGGAGCAGCCCCAGACCTCCCGGCCGCGAACGTGGCCTCGCTGGCGCGTGAAGACGGCGCGCCGGAGACCGCGTCGCCGCCACCACACGCGAACATGAGCCACGCCGGCGCGGCGCCGCTTCGGGCCAAGAGCTTCGAGGCGGCGATGCGGCGCAATCTCGCCGCGATCCTCGCCGCGACCCCCGCGCGCGAGCGACGCCGCGCCTACATGGATTTCGCCACGGCGCGCGGCGCCGTCAACTGGGTCAGCGCGCTTCGCCAGGTCGAGCCTTACGACGGAACGCACGAGGCCTTCCGCGTGACGGACACGGCCGGTCAGCTCAGGACGGCGGCCAGCTATCACCAGGGGATCGGATTTCACACGACCCTGGCGCTGATGGGCGCGGTGCCGAATCTGCAACGACGTCTGGAATACGTCGAGGCGCGCTACTGGACCGAGGAGGAGAAGACCGTCTACCTGGGCGGCATCGATCCGGAGACCGAGCTGCGCAAGACGATGGGGCCACTCGCGCTCCAGGCGCTCAAGGGCGTGCCGATCCAGGACTGGCGATTGCTGGCGGTGCCGGCACCAGGGGAGACGCCGCTTCCGTACCGATCGTTCGAGGGGTTTCGGCTGGGTCAGGCGCCGATCGTGACGCTGGCGCAAGACTGTGCGGGTCAGGATCAGGTGACCATCGCCGTCGATGTCCAGGACCCGGAGCAAGCGAACAGCGGCGACACGCGCTATCCGCTGACCGTCGACTGGGGTGACGGGACGCTGGTGCGGCAAACCTACGACAGCGCGCTGCCGGCCAACGTCTTTCAGCACCGCTACGCAGCACCCGGAAAGTACCTGGCCTACGTGACCGCGTCGAACGCGACGGGCCTGCGCGGCGTCTCCGGCGTGGTGGTCGACAGCACCGCCGCCGTCATCCCCGTCCCCGACGGGGCCCCGCCCGCGCCGCTGTCTGCCGCCGTGGCCACGGTGCAGCTCGATGATGTGGTGGCCTACGGCCCCGCGCTGGTCTCCGCGGGAGATCTCGGCCTGACCATCGAAGTCGCGCGTGCCGGCGAGCCGAACACCAAGGTCGGCTGGAGCGACGCCAGGACGTTGCCGAACAAGGTGCCGATGCCGCTCGGTGATGTCATCGGTTACAACGAGGCGCTGACCTCCATCGACGCCATCGTGCTGCGGGCGACGCGCGCCGGCGGCTACTACTACGAATCGGTGTACTTCAAGTCGCCGTCCCTCACCCTGGGCGTCCAGGACGCGCAGGTGGGAGCGATCGTCACGCGCAGCGTGCCGCTGACGGCGGACATGGTGCGCGTCTACTACGTCGGCGCGGCCGCACCGGTGCCCGCGGAGCTGCTGGAGCGCGACGTCAACGGCGACCTGCTGTTGCCGATCGAGCGCAAGAATCCGCTCTTGCCGGCGGGGTTCTGTGGCGCGACCGCCTGTTCCCGCATCGACCGCATCGAGATCCCCATCACCGCCACCGTGCTGGGCGCGGCCGCGGCCGCCCCTGGTGTGCGGCCGGTGCCGGGCAACTTGCCCGTGGGCAGCACCGCGCGCTGGGTCGAAGACGTGCCCAGCGTCTTCGTGCCGGCGCCCGCCGCCGGATCGGCTCCGGTGCGGGGCGCTTGTCAGCCTGCCATCGAACCGTCGCTGATCGCCGCGGCCGCGCCGGTTGCTTCGCTGGTGGCGGCGTTGACCATCACGCCCACCGACGCTGCCGTCGCGACCGGTTCGCCTCGGACCTTGCAGGCGCTCGCCACCATGGTCGATGGCAGCACCGTCGATGTCACCAGCAAGGTCACGTGGAGCTCATCGGCCGAAACCGCGGTCACGGTGTCGAACGGTGATGCCAAGGGGCAGGTCAGCGCCGCGCTGGTGCCCGGGACCAGCACCATCACCGCCAGTCTGGGCGGGATCAGCGCCAGCGCCGTCGTCATCAACAGCGACCCCGTTCGCGGGTTTCGCTCCTACCGGCTGCTGGTGCAAGCCGTTCACGGGCGAGTCGGGTGGGCGGGCGTCTCCACCGTGGAGCTCCTGGTCGGCGGTAAAGTTCTGCCCAGCCTGATGACCAGCCCGACCCTGGGCAGCATCGGCCCGTTCCCCGCCACGGTGGAGGCTTCCCCCGGCTCCGTCGCCACCTACGCGTTCGATGCCTCCAGCACGGCGTGGTCGAGCAGCAGAGGAACCTTCGACACCGTGGCGCCCTACGGGGTGTTGAGCGCGCCGGTCTACCTGCAGGTGAACTTCACCGAGCCAGTGCCCGCTCATGGCATCCGCCTGCATCGTCAGGGCGGCATCAACTCGGCTTCCTATCTGCCGCAATTCCCCAAGGACGTCATCGTCCAGGGCTCGAACGACGGCCAGACCTTCGAGACCATCACCCAGACCACCTTCGTGAACTGGAACGGACAGCCGGCGCTGGTCGAGTGGCCGCTCTAGCGCGTGTTGCGCAGCCAGGTGCCTTGCACGTTGACCATCCAGCGGTCGTGCGGGCCGAAGATGAAGCTCGGCGCCGTCGTGGTTCGGGAACATGTAGATGCGGGGATCGTCTTCGTGGATCGCCTCGCCGAGCCAGGTCACGCCGTCGAAGTGCCAGTAGCCGTGGAACCCGTACTGGTGGCTGAACTCGTTTGCGATCCAGACGTCGTTGGGCGCGAGCTCCCAGATTCGTTCTCCCGGATAGGGGCCGTCGGTGAAGAACGACGAGCTCCTCGACCGGCGACCACGATGTGCCGTCGAAGTGCGACACGAACGAATGCGTTCGTCGCGTAGCCCATCCGTCGAAGACAGGGCCGCCCCCCGTGAACCAGACGTCGCTGGCGCCAAGACCGTGGATGTCGCGGATCGCCGTCATGGGCTCGGCGCCGGCGAGCGCCACAGCGGACATGGCGCTGCCGTTCCAGTGCAGCAGCGTCGCGCCGTCGCCGCCGATCCAGGCATCGTCAGGGCGCGCGGTGAACACCGCCCGCAAGTCGACGGTCGTGCCCGACGCGATGGGCGTGAATGATTGCCCGTCGAAGTGCAGCACCGTCCCGCCCGCTGCCGACGATCCAGACGTCATTCGGGCCGCTGCCCCACACGTCCAGCAGGTCGGCGCTGGTCGGCACCGCCACCGCGCTGACCGCGCTGCCCATCGAAGCGCAACACGGTCCCCGCGGCGCCGACCGCCCACATGTCGTCCGGCGCGTTGCCGAACACGCCCGACAGCGTTTGCACGGACCCGGTGCGCAGATCGGTGAAGCCGGGCACGGGCGTGGCGGCCAGCTGGAGAATCGAGCCGTAACGTCCCACGGCGATGGTCCCCACCCCTGGCGCATGGCGGACGTTCAAGAGCAGGCTCGGGGCGTCGGGCGCGCGCTGCCACGTTTGCCCGTCAAAGTGGTTCAGGTAGCCGCGCTCTCCATCCGGGGCGGGGCGGCACCGACCCGACCAGCCAGACGTCGTCGGTCGCCGACGCACCCAGGGCCGCGAGGATTTCGGGCCCGGCGGTGGCGTCGAGGCTGGTAGGCCAGGCGACGCCGTCGAAGTGCTGGACCAGCGTCTGGTTGTAGTCGGGACGGACGATGGCCCACACGTCGTCGGGCGCGATCGCGACCAGGCTGTCGATGCTCGCCGATGCCATCCCGGGCGACGGGCGACCAGGTCGTGCCGTCGAAGTGCAGCAGCCCGCTGCCAACGGCCGGGGCCAGCCAGACGTCGTTCGGCCCCGACCCGGTGATCAGCTGGCCGCCCGGCACGCCTGGCAGCGCAGTCCACGCGCTGCCGTCCCAGTGCCAGGTGGTGTAGCCGGTGCCCACCGCGTAGACGTCGTTGGGCCCCGAGCCCCACACGTCATTGATGATGTCCCCGGGGAACTGCGCCGTCAGCGTCAGCGAGACCCCGTCCCAGTGCGCGATGCCGGCGGCAAAGGCCTGGCCCGGCGTCATGTCGCCGATGATCCCGCCGAACCAGACGTCGTTCTCCGACGCCGCCCACACGCCGTTGATGGCCGACAGCGGCGACGACAAGCTGGTCCAGCGCCCGCCGTCGAAATGCAGGACGGTGCTGACTTGCCCGCCAATCCAGAGATCCGTGCGCCCCGCGCCCGCGACGGTTTGCCACCACGCTCCGCTCGGCAGCGGGTTGTACCAGCACCAGCCGTCGCTCTCGCAGACGCTGCCCGGGCCCAGATGGGCGGACGGCGGCGGCAGAGGGGTGGGGGAGCCGCGGCCGGCCTGGCCGGCGGCGGCGCCGCTGGTGCCGCCGAGCGGAACCGCCCGCGCCCGCGCCCGCGTCGTGCGAATGCGGGCGGCCTGCCATGCCGTGCGGCGAGCCGTCCGGGCGCGCGCCGCCGTGATCGTCTCCGCACGCGCCGCTCGCGAAGGACGCGAGGCTCGCGAGAAGGACACACCCACCACCGTGACTACACGCCGCTCCCCAGTCATCGCCGCGCCTCCCGTCAATGAACCAGGGCAAGCTAACAACGTGCGTGGGCGCGGTAAGAACGGCGCGCCCCCGTATCGGTGACCGTCGCTAGCGCGTGTTGCGCTGCCAGGTCCCGTTCCGGTCGACCAGCCAGCGGTCGTGCTCACCGAAGATGAAGCTCGCGCGGTTCTGGTTGGGGAACATGAAGATCCGGGGATCGTCTTCGTGGAGCTGCTCGGCGGTCGACGTCACGCCGTCGAAGAACCAGTAGCCGTTGAACCCGTAGGCGTGGCCTGGTGAGCAGGCCGGTGTGCGGGCGCCGCGGATCCCCGTCAGACGCGGACCACCGGCGGCGGACTCCAGCTTCCGTCGATCACGGCCTGCTTGGGGGAGTACAGGCGCATGACCAGGCTGAAGCCGTCCGGCGGCGCGGGCAGCCAGTTCGCCCGCTTGTCGGCGCCCGGGTCGGCGTGCTGCAAGTAGATGTCGAGCGACCCGTCGGCGTTGTAGCGGAGCGGGTCGCGGTCGCCGAGCGCGTGCCGCCCGATCGGGTTCTTCACCAGGAACTGGCTGGTGCTGTACATCGTGACCGACCAGAAGGCGTTGACGGGAGGCAGGCCGCTCGCGTCGAAATGCAGCTGGTAGCGATTCGCGCCCGTGAGCTTGCCGCCGTCGGCGTCGACGCGCGTGATCGGGTAGACGGCGTCCTCGGCCAGGTTGGACCCGAGGCCCACCACCGCGACCAGCGCGCGCGTCGCGTAGTCGGTTCCGTAGCGCCCCAGGCTGCGCTCGATCCGCCAGGCGTTGGCGGGCTGGTCCTCCGATATCGCCTTGGCGGCCGCGGCCAGGCGGGCGCGGCCGCTGGCGATGCCGCTTTCGATCGCCGCCTTCAGGCGCGCGGGGAGACGATCGAGCGCAAACGGCGCGCCGGGCGCGACGCCGATCTTACGCAGCCGGCTGACCAGCGGCTGGTCTTCGGCCGCGGGCGGGTTCGGTCCCATGAGCTGCGCGAGCCGCGCGAGAAAATCGCCCGCGCTCATCTTGCCCACCTGGACGACCGTGGGCGTCTGGCTGTCGACGCCGGGCGCGACCGGCACCTTGGCGGGCGGCGTGTAGGGGCGTCCCCACGCCGACAGCGGCACCAGCTCGTACTGGCGTTGAATCGCGTTGACCGCGGCGTAGTCGGCCTTGCCGGCGGTGAACGTGCGCCCGATGATCCACACCAGGTTCGTCGGCGCGGCCAGCTTCTGCACGTCCGCCGGCAACGTGCCGCGCCAGTCGGGTCCGACCAGCGCGAAGGCCCCGGCGCGATTCCCCGTCGTGCGCGTGCCGGGCGCCGTGAACACGTTCGTCCACGCGTCGCAGATCTGCATCACGTAGTAGCGGTCTGCCAGGTCGGGAACGCGGAGCACGATCGGCTCGGCCGCCAGATCCAGCCACGCCGTCGAGTACAACGTGTCGACGTTCGGGCTGACGACGTCGCGGTAGGTGTCGTCCGGGAACTCCATGACGTGGATGAATTGATTGATCGGTCCCTTCTGCGCCTCGACCGACGGCACCGCGGTCATGACCGCGCGGCTCGCGTCCATGAGGACGAGCGGGAAGCCATAACCGTAAGCCAGCGTCGCGATCGCCTCGGCCTCCTCGGGGGTCGCGGTGGGTTCAACGGACTCCTGTTGCTCGAGCATGTTGCCTCCTGGGGTATGCGGTGCGCACGGTGTGACGAAGTTGTGGATGCTCCACGGCGCCGTCACGCGAGCATCGGCGCCGCGTGTGGCGCGCCATCCTCCATCGCGGCCCGCGCCGCTGACGGCTCGGCTGGCGCGTGGCCGGTTTCGAGCTCGGCGAGGAACGCCTTGGCCTGGGCCACCCCGTCGGCGATCAGCCGGTCGATGTGGCCGGGCTGCCGCGACAGCTTGCTGGGGTAGTCCAGGCTGCGCTGAAGATCGTCGGACATGCGGATGAATCGGACCGTGATCGTATCGGTGGCGCCCAGGCCGAAATAGGCGCGGAGGTCGTCGGTGAAGGCGCCGCGGCTGGACAGCGCATTGAAGATGTCGACGACCTCGAGCTCGTGCTGGAGGCTCAAGTTGCCGCTCAGGTGATTGCGGCGATCGAAGACGTCGCTGGGCAGCTCGGGCACCGTGTCCTGGCGCACGCGGTTGACCTGGATGATCCGAATCTCGTTGGGGAACGTTCCTTCGCCCATCTGCGGCTTGCGCAGGAAGTCGAGGATGGGCGGATTCGACGAGAAGATACCGTCCCAGTAGGCGTGCCCGCGGACCCACACGGCCGGAAACAGCGTCGGGATCGCCGCCGATGCGAGCACCGATTCGAGCGATATCTCGCCGCGCTTGGAGCTGAAGACCTTGAAGGTGCCCTCCAGCACGTCGGCCGCCCCCACCAGCAGCGTGGGGCTCACGGGGTCGACCAGCTCCGGCAACCTGGCAAACGGAACGTGTTTGGCCATGAGCGCGCCGAGGTCCGTGAACTCGGGGCGACCGAGGAGCTGGCTGACCGCCCGCGACCAGAACTGGAACTGCGGCGACGCCGGGCTGCTCGCGAAGCTGGGGAGCAGGCCCATCTCGGTCATCCGCAGCGACGCCAGACACACCCGGTCGAAGAAGATCTCCTGTGGCGTCTGCGCCGACAGATCCTTCCAGCAATCGATGATGCGGTCGTGGATCGGCTTGCCGCCGCCGCGCCCTTCTTCGAGCAGGCCGACCCACGCCAGCGCGGCGGTGATGGCGCCGCCCGAGGTGCCGCTCAGGCCGACGATGCGCGAGCGGTGCTGGACCCCGTTGGCCAGCAGCGTGCCGAGCGCGCCCGCGACGAACGCACATTGACTGCCGCCCCCCTGACACGCGATTGCGATGCGCTTGCTGTCCATGCTCCTTTCAATGCGGCTCGCGACGGGCGCGTCAATGTCGGGCCCACCCACTGAATGGAGCGCTAATGACCTTTGCCGAGCAGCGCTGCCCCGATCGTCAGTAGCAGCTCCGTCACGGGCACACGCAGCAGCGCAACCGGGATCATCGGCGCCAGCGCCGCCAGCGCGATCGGGATGACCGACTTCGGTGAGAACGGCACCGGCCGCATGTGGTGGACGCCCTGGCACGTGGTCCCCAGGTCAGCAAGCGTCTGGATATCGGCGCTGCCCAGCAGCTCGCTGCGCTCGCCGCGCTCGATCCAGCGCGCGTGAAGCAGCCGCGTGTAGTCGGTCGCGAGGCCGTCGTATTCGATGGCGCCGATGATGCGGCAGCGCACCAGCTGCCTCGAGAAGGCGACCAACGGGCCCACGCCCACGACCACCGCGGCGAGCGTGAACATGACCACCTTCGGCGTCAACGAGGCGAGCGCGGCATCCTCGGCGAGGAGCTGGTTCGCGTACACACCCGCCTGCGTCACGGCCAGCGCGGCCACGACGAACGCGAACCCCTCGGTCGGGAGCGCCAGAAAGCCGAGCCCACCCGCGAGATCGGGGTGCGTGGCGATCGGCCGCAGGCGAAGCCGCGACAGCCGCAACAGCAGGTGCACCCAGATGCCCCACCGCCACAGCGAGCGGAACATCAAGAACTGGAACAGCGGCAGACCGACCAGGGCGTACCAGTACTTGGGCGCGACCTGCTGCGGATCGAGCAGCAGGCCGCTGGTGAACGAGCGCAGCCCGCCGATTCGCCACACGACCGCCTGGGCCCCCACCAGGGCCAGACCCAGCAGGATCACCTCGGGGGCGACAGCATCGCGCAGCTTCTGCGCGCACGCGATGATGCGGGCGACGCGGTCGGCCTGGTCGGGAGCCCAGCGCTCGGTGACGAACAGCTCGATCGCCTTGCGCGACCGCCAGTGCAACGACGCTTCCGCGTAGAAGAACAGCGGCACGGCGACCAGGAGGCGCGCGTGGGCGCTCCAGTCGATCGACGGCACGCGCCCCGTCACGGCGCGTTCGACCATCGACAGCACGAACAGCGGGCCCCAGCTCACCGCCACGAGGACGAGGCAGGTGCGGAGATAGTCACAGCACCCGTCTGGTCGAACCCAGCCGAGGCGGCGGATCAGGCGGCAGAGGGGGCCGCCATCGACGAGCGAGAACCCGACGTTGGACGCGTGCGGGGACAATGAGGACATGCCGCGCTAGCGCGTGTTGCGCAGCCAGGTGCCGTTCCGGTCGACCAGCCAGCGGTCGTGCTCACCGAAGATGAAGCTCGGGCCGTTCTGGTTGGGGAACATGAAGATGCGGGGATCGTCTTCGTGTAGCTCCTCGCCGGTCCAGGTCACGCCGTCGAAGAACCAGTAGCCGTTGAACCCGTAGGCGTGGCTGAAATCGTTTGCGATCCAGACGTCGTCGGGCGCGAGCGCCCAGATGCGTTCTCCCAGGTACTCGCCGAACAAGAAGTCGATCAGCGCAGCCGGCGACCACGATGTGCCGTCGAAGTGCGACACGAACGTGACCGTCCTCGGATACGGCAGACTGTCGACAAAGCCGCCGCCCGTGAACCAGATGTCGCTGGCGCCAAGGCCGTGGATGTCGAGGATCGCCGTCATGGGGTCCACGCCGGCGACCGCCACGGGGGACATGGCGCTGCCGTTCCAGTGCAGCAGCGTCCCGCCTTCGCCGCCGATCCAGACATCGTCGGGGCGCGCGGTGAACACCGCCTTCAAGTCCACGGCCGTGCCCGACGCGATGGGCGTGAATGATTGCCCGTTCCAGTGCAGCACCGTGCCGCCCGTGCCGACGATCCAGACGTCGTTCGGGCCGCTGCCCCACACGTCCAGCAGGTTGGCGCTGGTCGGCGCCGCCACCACGTTGACCGCGCGCCCATTGAAGTACAACACGGTCCCCGCGGGGCCGACCGCCCACATGTCGTTCGGCGCGTTGCCGAACACGCCCGCCAGATCTTGCATGGACCCGGTGCGCAGCTCGGTGAATCCGGGCGCGGGCGTGGCGGCCAGCTGCAGAATCGTCCCCTCGCGTCCCACGGCGATGGTCCCCACCCCTGGCGCATGGCTGACGTTGTCGAGCGGGCCCGGGGCGTCGGGCGCGCGCTGCCACGTTTGCCCGTCATAGTGGTTCACGTAACCGCGTTCTTCACCCAGGGCCGACACCGACCCGACCACCCAGACGTCGTCGGTCGCCGAGGCGCCCACGGCCTCGAGCGTTGTGGCCGGGTCGGTGTCCTCCAAGCTGGTACGCCAGGCGACGCCGTCGAAGTGCTGGACGAGCGTCCGGTTGAAGTCGGGAATGACGATGGCCCAGACGTCGTTGGGCGCGAGCGCGATCAGGTCGCCGATGCCCCCCGATGCAATCCCGGGGACGGGCGACCAGGTCGTGCCGTCGAAGTGCAGCAGCGCGGCGCCACCCGTCGAGGCGGCCAGCCAGACGTCATTCGGCCCCGTGCCGGTGATGTGTCTGCCGGCCGGGACGCCTGGCAGCGCTGTCCACGCGCTGCCGTCCCAGTGCCAGGTGGTGGAGGGAGTGCCCGTCGCGTAGACGTCGTTGGGCCCCGAGCCCCATACGTCGTTGATGATGTCGTCGGCGAACTGCGCCGACAGCGTCATCGAGACCCCGTCCCAGTGGGCGATGGCGGCGACAGAGTCAAAGTAGTCGCCCGGCGTCGTGTCGATGAGCGTCCCGCCGAACCAGACGTCGTTCTCCGACGCCGCCCACACACCGACGACGGTCGACAGCGGCGTCGACACGGTGGTCCAGCGCCCACCGTCGAAGTGCAGGACGGAGCTGGAGTTGCCCCCAATCCGAGAGATCCGTCCGCCCCGCGCCCGCGACGGTGCGCCACCACGTTCCGCTCGGGAGCGGGTTGTACCAGCACCAGCCGTCGGACTCGCAGAGGCTGCCTGGGGCGAGGTGGGCGGAGGGGGGCGGCAGTGGGGTGGGGGAGCCGCGGCCGGCCTGGCCGGTGGGGGTGCCGCCGGTGCCGCCGCGTCGCACCGCCGGTGCCCGCGCCTGCGTCGTTGGAATGCGGGCGGCCTCCTATGCCGTGGGGCGAGGCGTCCGGGCGCGCGCTGCCGTGATCGTCTCCGCACGCGCCGCCGCTCGCGAAGGATGCGAAGCACGCGAGCAACGCACCCACTGTCGTGACTACACGCCGGTCCCCAGTCATTGTTGCGCCTCCCCGTTGATGAACGGGCGCAAGGTAACAACGGGCGTGGGCGCGGTAAGAACGGCGGGCGGCGGGGGCGCGGCAAGAAGGCGGTGGCCTAGTGAGTGGGCCG
>CAVSOL010000005.1:0-233581 GCA_963729535.1 uncultured Pseudomonadota bacterium
AAGCTCCAGCCGTGAATCGGATCGCCCTCGCCGGCTTCAGCACAGCGGGCGTCGAGACCTGCGTCGAGGTCCCCAGCCTCAAACTGGTGCTCGACCTCGGCGCTGCTCGAGGTCGGCGGTCAATCAGCGGCTCGTCCTGGTGAGCCACGGCACCTCGACCACCTCGGGCGCCATCACCCAGCACGCCGCCCGCCGCTCGCTCCTGGGCATGGCGGAGGGCATCTACCTCGTTCCGCGCGCGATCGCCGCGCGTCGAAGCGCTGTTCGAAGCCGCCGGGAGCGCTCGACGGCCAGAGCATCCCGCGACGGTCGTGCCGCTCCGCCCGGCGAGGACTACCCGCTCGGCAAGCACCGCTGGGTCCGTCCTTTCGAGACGTTCCACCGCGTGCCCAGCCAGGGCTACACGGTGTGGGAGCGCCGCGCCGGCTGCGGGACGAGTTCCGGCGCCTCGCCGGCAACGCGGCTCGGCGAGCTCCGGCGTGACGGCGCGGCGATCGACGAGAGCCACGAAGTGGCGCTGCTGTCGTTCACCGGCGACACGCGCGTCGAGGTCCTGGAGCGGACCGCCGAGCTCGCGCGGACGGAGACGCTCGTCATCGAGGCGAGTTCCTGGACGAGCGTGTCTCCGTCGCGGACGCCCGCGAGATGGGCCACATCCACCTCGACGAGCTGATCGATCGCGCGGCGCTCTTGCCGCGAACGAGATCGTGCTGCGCCACTTCTCGGCCCGCTACGCGCCCGGCGAGGTCACGCGGATCTGCGCGCGAAGTCTCCCCGACGATCTCAAACCCCGGGTGCGCCTGTTCGCCGCGGACGGGCCCGTGACCAGCGAAGGTCACTCGACAGGACCGGCGACCGGGTCTGTAATGCCGGCATGATGCTTCTCGCAGCGCTTGCGGCACTCGTCGCGCTGGCGGAGCCCGCGGCTCCGCCGCCAACCGCCGACGAACCGAAGGTCACCGGCGTCGAGCCGGCCACGGCGGTCGAACCGGCGGTGCCCTCGGTGTCCGCGACGCAGTCACCAGCGCCCACCGCGCCGGTCGTACCGCCGCTACCGCCTGCCGCGCCAGCTCCGTCGCCGCAACCGGCGGAGGCCGTCGACGAAACGGACTCGCCGCGCCCGCCGTCGCCTCCGCCCGTCCGTCCCGCGGCGGCCTTCGGCTTCGAGATGGGCTACGCGCGCGGTGGTGATCGTTTCTTCGCGGTTGTGAGCCCCACCTCCATCCCTGCCAGCGCCAACGCCGGGGACGGCGTGTTCTTCGCCCTGGCCGGAAACTGGATGCCGTACTGGAGCGAGCGCGGAATCGGACTTGGTGTGTACGCGCGAGCCGGCGCCAAATATGCCGCTGTCGGGAACAGCACGGCGAGCGCGTCTTTTCTGCGCTGTCCGCTTGCCCTGGGGGTTCAGGTCCTGCTGCCGATCTTCGGACGCTGGTTCGCGCTCGGGCGGTTCGGCGTGCTCACCGAGGTGCTCGGGCAACTCGCCTTTGCGAGCAATGGCGTTTCCGGCTCGAGCACCAACTTCTCGTCCGGGTGGGCGAATTCTTCGACGCGGGACAGTACTGGGCGGCTTCAGCAACCACGGGCATCGCGGCGATCGCCCGCTACGAACGGCTCGACGTTTCGTATAACGGCGGCACCCTGAGCGCGAACAACGTGGGCGTCCTGGCTGCCGCCTATCTCAGGTTCTGACGCCGGCGCCGACGTCGTCGTTACGGGCGGGCCGTCATGACGGTTTGCGTACCGGCGTTGATCCAGAAGATGGCGCCGCCGCCGGTGATGATGCCCTTCGGGTTGGCCTGGGACGCGGCGACCACCGCCTTCTGGCTGTCGGCGAGGGAGAGCGCGGTCACCGAGCCGTCGCTGTTGGTGGCGTAGACGCGCCCGCTGCCGAACGCGAGATCGGTGGTGCCGCGGTACCCACCGGTGACGACGCGCGTGGTCTGCGCCGCCGGATCGATGGCGACCAGATCGTCATCGTCAGCGGCGAAAACCGCGGGCGCGTCATCCGAAGTCGTGAAGGCTCGAATCGTGCGGCTCGCGTTCCATACCGGCCCGGCCGTGAGCGTGGAGGTCGCGGCCGCGAGGACCGACGAGCCGGCCAGCCAGTACAGGCGGTCGCCGTTGAGGCGCGGCTTGCCGGTGCAGCCGCCTTCGGGCGCGCTGTTGCTCGTCGTGCCGGTCGCATCGATGCGATCGACGACGCCGCCGGCGCCCGCGCTGTGGGTATGGAACAGGACGCCGTCGCGCGCGGTCAGGCCGACGCAGCTGCCCTGCGAGCGCCAGGTCGTGACGTCGGCAGCCGACCCGTCGGCGCGCATCACGCGAACGGTCCCGGTGCGGCCGCGGCTCGCGTAGTCATAGGTCACGAACGCGATGCCGTCGGCGTGGCGGGCGACCGCGTAGCCGATGCCCTGGCCACGCCAGAGCTCTTCGACCGCGCCGCCGCCGACGGGAACGCGGCGAAGCACGCCGAAGGTGTCACTGCCCGGAGGGCTGTCGGGCGGGGGCGAAGCTGTCCCGCCGCCGGTGAAATAGACATAGCCGCCGTCGAGCGCCAGCGCGTTGAGGAGCTGGAGATCGGTCGCCGTCGCCAGGCTGGCCGTCGTCGCGTTGACGCCGACCACGGCGACGGAGGTCGCGGTCTTGGACGGCTGCGCTGCCTGAGCCGTGGCGGTGGCGAATCCGCCCATAGAGTCGTCAGCGGCCGGGCTGCAAGCAGCGAAGGAGAAGGTCGAGCACAGAATGAAGCGCAACATGGCGGCTTGTCTTTGCAGCTCGCGGGCCGAATCGAAAACCGCGTGATTGCGAGGCCGTCCCGCCTTGTTTTGCGCAAGGCGGTGACGTCAGAGCCACCGACGTTACCGCCTCATCCCGGATCTCCGAACCACATCCGCAGGGGCTCGCGACGTGGCGCGCGGCGCGCCGTCAGTAGGTCAACCGTGCGATGCGGATCCCCGGACGAGGCGGTGCGAGCCAGGCCGCGATCGCGTCGGTTCCGCGCCGGACCAGGTTCACCGACCGGAACTTCAACGTCGGGTCGACCGCGATCTGAGTCGCGACGCCGAACTCCTTGCCCTGGGGTTTGACCCACCCGACGCTGAGCGTGCTGCGCCAGCTACCCTCTCGCAGTAGCAGGAGCGACGCGCTGGTCGCGAACGCGGCCGATTCGGCCCAGCCGTCGTACTCGCCCGGGCGTCCGACCAGCGCGGCATCGCCGAGAGGCACGCCGGTGGGGCCGATCCGCTGGGCATAGAGCGCGAACCCCTGATCGGTCACGCACGGATCGGCGTAGCGCTGATAGACGACGGTCAGGTCGCTGCTGCCGAACGACTGCGACGGGCCCAGCGTCGCGTTCCACACGTCCGTCCCGCGGAGAGCGTCGAACATGCCGGTCACGGTCCCGTCGTTTTCGACGCGCACGAGCCAGAGCTGTCGCCGGCTCGCGCCGGCGTCGGCCGAAAACGCGACGTTGAACGCATCGCGACCGTAGATCGCGCTCGGGCTCCCGAGCGCCCGGGTCGCGGCCGTCGAAAGCACGACCGGCGCGGTCGTCGATCGTCCGTCGGCGGCGACCACGGCCGCGCGTACCTCCCCGGCCCGAGACCGACGACCAGCGGTCCGCCATCGGGGCGCGCCGCGAGGATCGGTCCCCCTGAGGTCGCCTCGGCCGCCGGGACCTGCGCGACCACCAGCCGGCCGACCACCTGCCCCGTCGCATCGATCGCGTGCAGGAAGATCTCGGGGGCGGCGTATCCGGCCACGACCCACCCCGACGCCAGCGGCGCGACCGCCAGCGCCGGCGGCGGCTCGAGGCCACCGGTCGCCGCCGCGAACGCAGGATCAGCGAGCGCCGTCGCGCCGACCAAATCCAGCGATGGCGACAGACGCGCGAAGTGGAGCGTCGGCGCCTGGCCTTGGTTCCGCTCGGCCCACGCCACCCCGACCTCGGCGTCGGTCGCGGCGATCGCCATCGCAATCGGCTGAGCGTTCGTCACGGGCGCCGGACCGCAGCGAACTGCGGGCGCGGCGATGATGCACTCCGAGCAACCACTCGTGTCGAAGGTGCACGAGGCGGAGCAGGCGACGTCACCCGAGCCAAATCCCATGTCCCTGCAATACGGGCCGACGTTGATGGTCCCGTCGCAGGCCTCCGTGAACGAGTACCGCGGGCAACGATTGGCAGGCGCCGTCCGGATACAGGTGTCCAGCGCGCCGTTGCCGCAGGCGGGGCCGCTGGCGGGGCAATCCGACACGCCCGGAAATGTCTGACACGGGAACTGCTCCCCAACGCCGGTTCCGCCGACGGCACCCGAGCCACCGCTGCCACCGCGGCTGCAAACCGGCGCCCCCGCGGCGCCGGCATATTCGCCGGTGTAGTCATAGCCGGCGATGCCGCCCGCGCCGGCGCGCCCTGCCGCGCCGCCTCGCCCACCGACACCGCCCGGTCCAGCGTCCGCGCCATCCTGAAGGGTGTTCGAGCACGCCGCCAAGGACAGCACCGCGGCGGCGACCAGGACGCACAAGACGCGGGCCGGCAACATGAGCCGACACAATGCAATGAACGTTCCTGCGAAGCCAGGCGCAGGCAAATCAAGGCCTCGCCTGCGCGTTCGTCCGGGCGATCGCGACATCGCTGTCAGGCCCGCGTCCGTCGCCGCACCTTCCAGGTGTCCCACGACAGGATCGCGCCGCCCACCACCTCTCCGGCGAGCGTGACGGGGTTCAGGACGGTCGCGAGATGCTGACCGACGTTGTTGAACGGATACGCCGGGAAGCGCCAGCCGAAGAGCGGCCAGAGCAGCGTCTGGTGGTCCATCGACAGCCCGACGAAGTCGAGGATGAAGTGCGTCGCGGCGCCGATGGCCAGCGCGCGCGCCGGCCCAATCGGGTAATCCAGGCGGCGGCGATCAGGGCCAGCAGGAACAGGCCCGTGTGCGCGAACAGGTGCGTGCCGGAGAGGAAGTCGCCGCGCCTCCCGGTGAGCCAGAACGGGACGTAGAAGAGCGGCTTGTCGATCAGGTCGGGGAGGAGCGCGCCGAGGAAGAACGCGCGTCGGGCGCCGGGGGAGAAGGCGCGGTAGGGCCGGGCTGCGAGCTTCTTTCCGATGCCGAGATGGCCGAGGGCGAACACGGGGCGGCCATCTTGAAGGGCGGGCGGCGCTCTAGACAAGCGTTCCTCGAGCGCAGCTTCTGCGCGCGCTCGGCTCTGGGTGCAAATCTTTCGGGCGTGCGCGCTCGAGCGGTGCCACGCCGGCTCGAAGACCTCGGTGCGCGACACTCGCTCGCCGACGACGATCTCGAAGTACGGCTCAGCTCTAGCGACGGTGCGGACATCGCCCGGCAGTGAAGTCGCAGCATGCCATTAGAAAAGTGGTGACGCAGTCTACGAGCTTCGCGTAATAGGAATGGCCGATGAACGTCACGCAGCTGCGAAGGCAAGAGCGGATCTGGGCAGCGGTTGTCGGGTCCGCCGTGCTCGCGGCGCTGGCTCTGTGGGGCGCCGGCTGCACGCAGCCGTGCGACGGGCAGAGCTGCGGACAGAGGGATGCAGGCCCAGACGCGCACGACGGCGGTCTTGCCGATAGGGACAGCGCGGACGCCGGCGCGGGCGACTCCGCCGCGCCAGACGGCGGAGAGCTGGACGGCGCACACATGGACGGGCCAGACATCGACGCGCCACAGATGGATGCGCCACAGATGGACGGGCCAGACATCGACGCGCCGAAATGGATGCGCCACAAATGGACGGACCAGACATGGGCGGCCCGTGCTCGGCGGTGCCCCACGACCCGGTCCTCGGCACCGCGCAGCTGGCATCCGGCTTCCGCCTGGTGGGCTCGGTGGAGTTGGAGCACGCCTGGGCCACCGGCGTGGTGCCGGGCGCGCGCGGACCCGAAGTCTTCGCGATTAGCTCGGCCGGTGACGTGCATGCTCTCGGCGCCTGGCCCACACTCGCTGCGCCCGCGGACGCCAATCGCGTCTACGACGCGCTGGTCCCGGCTGACCGCGCTCGCCAGCTCATCAGGACACTGGGACCGGAGGGCTCCGGCTCCCACCTGCTGGCCGGTTACCGCACGGCGATGGCCGGATCCTTCCATGACGAGCGGGTGGCGCTGTTCAACACCGCCGCACCTGACGCCGGCGTCCTCCACCTGGATGCGCCCGGGCACGAGTCGCTCAGCACGCTGGGGTCGAACTTCCTGGTGGGCGCGCGCGGTCTCGGCACGCTGGCCGCCGCCCGCGGCGTCTACGCACTGAACGTCCAGACCAACCCACCCGCGGTGGCGCTGGCCGCCGCCTACCCGGACGGCGACCCGGGCGAGAACGTCCGCCCCGGCCCCATCGCCCACACCACGAACGGGCTGACCGTCATCGGCTACTACCTGGACGTCGCGGACCGCCACTCGCTGCGGCTGGTCCCCCCCGCGGCTTTCGCCGAGGCGATGAGCGGCGGCACGCCCGTCGCCCTCGCCGGCTTACCGGAGCTCACCCCCCGCGACGACGTGCGCGGCGCGGCCGGCTTCGGCGCCGGGGTGGCGGTGCTGCACAGCCGGTGGCCGGGAGGGCTGCTCTACGGGCTCGGCGCCCTGCGCTACTACCCCTTGAGCGTCCAGGGCGGCGTGGTGGCCGCGGGCGCCCCCCAGGACGTGCTGGACTCTGCCGCGCACGACGAATTCGGCGCGTGCACTTCCGTCCACGGCCTCGAGCCCATCGGCGACGACCTGCTGATCACCCTCGCCGACCGGGAGCGCACCGGCGTGCGGCTGGTGCGCATCGCCCGCCAGTAACGCACGCAGCGCCCGGACCGCAGGGCGGGCCCTGGTCGTCAGCGAATGGTCAGCGAGGTCCATAGATCACGTCCGCAGCAGATCACGTCCGCAGCCTTCGGCGGATTCGTCCAGTCCCCGTTTGAGAAATCACCGCGCACCTCTTGATACGGACTCACGGCACCGCGAAGCACAGCGTGGCGCGCGCGTTGTAGGGAACGCCCGTCCCCGACACATTGAGGGGGGGGGCAGACGTGAGGTCGTACGTTCCCGGCACCACCACCGTGGTGTAGGTCGCGGCGTCGGTGCCACCGAGGAAGACGGCACCGCCGTCGGCGTTGCGCAACCGCAACGTCCCATAGCCGTTCGCGCGCGGGACGACCGCGCCGTTGACCGCGATCGTTTCCGAGACGGGGTGGCGGGGATGTCGATGTCCAGCGTCAGCGGGACGCTGCCGACGACAATCCCGCTGCGCAGCTTGGCCACACTGTTTTTGGGGATCGTCGTCCAGACCGTGCGGCGCACCTTCAGCCGCATTGTATCCTTCTCCCGTGGCGCTCACGACCGGGCTTCGGCAGGCCCGCCGCTCGCATCGCGACCGTGGCGATTCTGGTCACGGCGACCATGACCGTTCAGGGCGAGCTCTCACCGCCTGCGTCGCGCGAGGGCGAAGCGCGGGATCGCCCGCTGGAGGTCAAGGACCAGGGCTACGTCTCGTCCGCCGCCTGCAAGTCGTGCCACCCCAGCAACTACGCGACGTGGCATGGGTCGTACCACCGGACCATGACCCAACTTGCGACGCCCGAGAACGCGATCGCGCCGTTCGACGGCGCGGAGTTGCGCGCGGAAGCTCAGTCGTTCCGGCTGCGCCGTCGTGGGCGCGAGCTGTTTGTAGAGATTCATGATCCCGCGAGCCAGCCGCCCGTCACCGAGAAGCGGATCGTCCTTCTCACCGGCTCGCACCACATGCAGCTCTACTGGTTCCCGAGCGGGCACGGACGCGAGCTTTCGTTGCTGCCTTTCGCGTACCTGCGCGCCGACGCGCGCTTCGTTCCCCGCAGCGCCGCCTTCATCAAGCCTCCGGGAAGCCCGGAGTACTGGGGTCTCGAGACCGGTCGCTGGAACACCAACTGCATTCACTGCCACGCCACCCAGGGACGCGTCAGCGTCACCAGCAAGGTGGCGGACAGGGAATCGCGCGTGGCGGAGTTCGGCATCGCCTGCGAGGCGTGCCACGGTCCGGCCGCCGAGCACGTCGCCTGGCACAACACCCACAAGAGCTCCGAGCCCGGCGCTCCGTCGCTGGTCGACCCGAGCGAGCTTGGCGGACGCCGATCGGCCGAGGTGTGCGGACAGTGCCACGGCATCACCATCGAGAAGACGTCGGCGGCGTTTCCCGTCCAGGAGCTGCTCGCGCGTGGCCATCGCTTCCGTCCCGGCGCAGATCTGGAAGACACGCGCGTCGTCGCCCGGCACGGCGACCAGGCCGTGCGCGATGGGCTGGTCAAGCTGTCCGGGTCACCGACCTTCTGGCAGGACTCGTTCTGGTCGGACGGCATGGTGCGCGTGTCGGGCCGCGAGCACAACGGACTCGTCGAGTCGCCGTGCGCGCGCAGCCCCAAGTTCTCGTGCCTGTCGTGCCACACGCTTCACCCGGGGAAGGAAGATCCGAGGCCGATCGCGGAGTGGGCCGACGATCAGCTCGCCCCAGGGATGGAAGGCGATCGCGCCTGCACGCAATGCCACGACAAGTACGCCGCGCGCGATCGGCGCGCGGCCCACACGCACCACGCTCCGGACTCCTCCGGCAGCCGTTGCGCCAACTGTCACATGCCGTACACGACCTACGGCTTGCTGAAGGCGATCCGAAGCCACCAGGTCTCCAGCCCGACGGTGCAGGCGAGCCTGGCCACCGGCAGGCCGAATGCCTGCAACCAGTGCCACCTCGATCGCACCTTGGCCTGGACGGCCGACCGCCTGGGCGCCTGGACCCACGCACCGCAACCCACGCTGACCCCGGAGGAGTCGTCGATCGCCGCTTCGGTGTCGTGGCTGCTGACCGGGGATGCCGGGCAGCGGGCGCTGATGGCGTGGAGCTTCGGATGGGAAGCCGCGCGGCAGTCGTCAGGCTCGGACTGGCTCGCGCCGTATCTCGCGCAGCTGCTCGTCGATCCGTACGATGCCGTTCGCTACATCGCCTACCGATCGTTGCGGCGCCTGCCCGGGTTCAGCGCCTTCCGCTACGACTTCGTCGGCCCCCCCGCGGACAGGGAGCGAGCCAGGCGGAGCGTGCTCGAGCAATGGCGCCGGGCCGGCGCCGCTGGCCCCCGCCTGCGCGAGGCGATCCTCATCGGGCGGAACGGGCGCCTGCGCCAGGATCTGGTCGCACGGTTGTTGCGGCAGCGCGACGACCATCGGGTGCGTCTGCAGGAGTGAGCATCGCTCGCGAATCGAGGTGGGGTCGAAGTGAGTCAGGATAATGTAGGGCGCGTGAAGGCGGACATCATTCCCGCGGCGGCGCGGGAGGCGCGCGAACGCGCGGGCGTCTGCATCGACGAGAGGCGATTCGTGGATTCCATCGTCCACGCCGAGGAGGCCGCCCGGCTCTGCCCCAACTGGGCGGCGCCGTGGTGGATCCTTTCGGTCGGCTACAAGCACGCGCTGCGCTGGGAGGACGCCCTGCGCGCCTGCGACCGCGCGATCGAGCTCGATCCCGACGACTGCGAGGGACCGCGCTGGAATGCCGGCATCGCCGCGACGGCGCTGGGCCAGTGGGAGCGCGCTCGCGCCGCCTGGGCGAGCGTGGGGATCAACATGCCGCCCGGCGACGGGCCGATCGAGATGCGCATCGGCCCGACGCCGGTCCGCGTGTCGCCGGCCGAGAACGCCGAGGTGGTGTGGTGCGACCGGATCGATCCGTGTCGGGCGATAATCCAAAGCGTTCCGCTTCCCGAGTCCGAGCGCCGCTACGGCGACCTGCTGCTTCACGACGGCGAGGCCCGCGGGCGCCGGCAGTTTGGCAATACGAGCGTCCCGGTTTTCGACGAGCTGGACGTGCTCGAGCGGTCGGCATACGGCACCTGGGAGATCGTGGTCCGCTGTGCCGATCCGGAGCAGCTGCAGTCCTTGATCGCGAAGCTGAAGCGCGCGGAGTTGGTCGTCGAGGACTGGACCGCCAACCTTCAGATGTTGTGCGCGGCCTGCAGCCTGGGCGAGCCCCACGACCACCAGGAGCGCGATCAAACCCAGGGCGAATGGCAACCGGAGCGCCGCCTGGGTGTTGCGGCGCGCTCGCTCGCCGAGCTGTCGCCGCTGCGCCGCGCGTTCTTCTGGTGGCGCTCCGAGGTGGTGTCCGTGCGTCAGGTGCTGTGAAGCCCGGCGGCGTGCTCCACTCGGACTCCGCGAGCTATCTCGATCGTATTTCCGGCTGGATGAAGAAGCTCGGATACGTGGCAATCGTCCCGTCGGGGTGTTGCACAGCGGACCTCGTGATGTCGTCAATCAAGATGTAGCTCCGCTCCTGGAAAGAGAAGGACGGCCGGTTCAAGTCCACCACGCAGATGGGGCCCGCCACCGAACCTTCCTCCTGCAGTGCGAGACATGCGGCTCCCGGGCCGGTGCTGATGCCGGTCGGCTCCTGCTTCGAAGTCCATGGCTCGCCGGGACCGACGGTGGCCAGGGCCCGGCAGTCCGACAGCGCGAACTCCCCGTACTCATCGTTGGTCGGCCGCGTGCTGCAGTCTTCACAGTCGGTCACGCCCACGCAGCGCGACACGATCACGCGTTCGCCGGCGCTGGCGTTCACCACGGTGACCTCCGCGGTCGTAGGATCGTCGTCCGGAGTCATGTCCAGAACCGCCGCGTCCGGTCCGGCCGGTGAATCGTGGACCCACACTCGCGCCGGCGGCGTGAAGGGCTCGGGCGCCTCGAAATGCAGCAACGTCTGGCCGGCGCTGCCCACCAAGTCGAGTTGCGCGCCAGACAGGATCACCTCGAGCTGATGGATTCCGCCCTCGATGTAGACGTAAGGGGGGTCGGCGTCGCCGAAGTCCCAGCCGTCGCCCAAGTCCCAGACCAGGAACTTGCCGTTCACTTTGATCCGGACTGTCCCGACATGGGCCGGCAGCGCGCTCACGAGCCAAACGAGGTTGGGGTAGGAGCCATTGATCTTCTGATAGAGAGGGTCGCCGTCACGATGCTCCGTCGAGCAGGCGAGCAGGGCCAGGGCGAAGCCGGCGAGCAAATGATGGCGCAGCGTGAGCATGTTGCGGCTCCGGTTGCATAAGGATCTCTTCGCACGAGGGCGGCTGTCAAACCACGCTCAAAGGCTCGGATCCATGGAATAGGAACGCGTGCGCCGCGCGGTTCAGATCTTTGCGGAGCGCACCTATTATCGGCCAGGAGGCCCGCTTGAAGTTTCTATTCGCACGCGTGGTGGTGATCGTGACGGGTCTCGTCCCGGCGTGCAGTTCGTCGCGCGTCGAGAAGATATCCGTCACGCCGAAACCTCCGGATGTCTCTAGCCCGTCGGCTTCTCCCGCGCCTGGCGAAGCTCGCCTGACGTTCGAGGTCCTGCGCGCGGATACACCACGAACGACCGCGCAAGGGACCTCGTTCGTTGCGCCGAAAGACTGGAAGGTTGCGGTCCGCGGCGCCGCCACTGTTCTCGAGCCACCCGAGGCGGGATCGCGGATGGCGCTCGTCGACGTGGACGCGAAGGACGCGGATGCGGCGGTTGCAGCCGCCTGGGCCACATACGGAGCGCCCGGGCGCAAGCTCAAGATGTCCTCGGCTCGAGGGGATTGGGAGGGGTGGCACGCCACGCGCGTTTACGTCTACGAAACCTCACCCAACGAACGACGTGAGGTGCTCGCCACCGCGCGCCGGAGCTCGGGGGAGCGGTGGACCGTGGTGATTGAAGACGTGAGCGCTGCGGTCATCGACAAGCGGAATGCTCAGCGCGCGCTCATCCACAGCAGCCTTCTGCCAAAAGGGTTCGAACGTGAATCGTTCGCTGGAAAGACGGCGCGGCGCCTCGGCCCGGCCGAGATTGCGGAGCTAAAGAGATTCGTCACCACGGCGCAGGGCGAGCTCGGCGTCCCCGGAATCTCGGTGGGAGTCGTTCAAGACGGCAGGGTCGCGTTCGCTGGCGGTTTCGGCGTGCGCGAGCTCGGGAAGAAGGCGCCGGTCGACGAAAATACGCTGTTCATGGTCGGGTCCAATACGAAGGCGCTCACGACGCTGATGCTCGCGAAGCTCGTCGAGGAGGGACAACTTCGCCTGGGAAACGCCCGTTACCGCCATCCATCCGACGTTCAAGCTCGGAAACGCGGAGACGACCGCGAGCGTTCGCCTGAAGCATCTCGTCTGCGCCTGCACGGGGACGCCACGCAACGACTGGAACATTCTCGAAATCCGGGGCAGCACGCCGAAACAAAAGCTCGACGGGCTCGCGACCTTCGCGCCGACGACCAAGCTCGGTGAGATGTTCCAGTATTCTGACATGCTCGTGGCGGCGGCAGGGTTCGTCGGGGGGCACGTCGCTTATCCCGAGCTCGAGCTCGGTGCCGCGTACGACAAGGCCATGCAGACGCGAGTGTTCGGGCCACTCGGCATGACGGCAACCACGCTCGATCACCGACTCGCCTTACGCCGCCCGAATCGCGCCACCGCGCACACGCCGGATCGAAACGGCAAGCAAGCGCTTGCCATGATGGAGCTCAACGACGTCATCATCGCCCAGCGCCCGGCCGGGGGTGCATGGAGCAACGTGCGCGACATGCTGAAGTACGTTCAGGTGGAGCTCGCGAGCGGGACGTTGCCCGACGGAAAGCGCTATGTCGCGGCGGAGCGCTCCTCGCGCGGCGCGCGCCGCAGGTGTCGATGGACGAGCACGCGTCGTACGGGCTCGGTTTGGTGGTGGAGCGCCGTTACGGGGTGCACGTCGTGTATCACGGTGGCGACGTCGTCGGTTACCACAGCGGAATGGTGTGGTTCCCGGAGCATGGGGTGGGAGGTGTGATCCTCACGAATGGAGATCCCGGGATGGTGGCTTCAACGGGCATTTCGTCGAAAGCTCCTCGAGCTCCTGTTCGACGGTCGCCCGGAGGCGGACGCGTGGATTTCGGCGACGGCGAAGTCGTCTTACGCGGAATCGCTGAAAAGCGCAGGCTCGTCACCCTGCCGGCCGACGCCGCCGATGCGGCAAAGCTAGCGCCCCGCTATGCGAGCGACGATCTCGGCGAGATCTCGGTTCGACGCGACGGTGCCGCCGTGGTTTTCGACTTCGGCGAATGGAAGAGCGAAGTCGCTTCGCGCCGCAATCCGGACGGCAGCGTGTCGTTTCGTGCCGTCGACGCCGGGATCTGGGGGTTCAACCTCGAGTTCGTCGTCGACAATGGAGCGAAACGCACGCTGAAGCTCCGCGACGGACAGCACGAATACACGTTCACGGAGAAGTAGTTCTCAGCCAAGTGTCGAAGGTGGCGCGGGATCACCGCAGCCACGGACACCCGAGATGCACCTCAGGCGTTTGGAGATTATTTCCGCGCGGGCCCGACGAACAGGTGGTCGGTGACGCTCGCCACGTCCTTTACCGCCCGGGCCAGGGCGACCGCCTTCTCGCGCTCGGCCGCCGACTCGACCGTCCCCGACAGGGTCACGACCTTGCCGTCCGTGTCGACGTGCACGCGGAGCGGGTCGAATCCCTTGCTGGCCAGCTCACTCTTGACCTTGGTGGTGATCCAAGCGTCCTGGCTGCCTGCGCCGACCCCCTTCCCTGCCTCGGAGATTCCCTGGCCGGCCCTGTCCACTGCCTCGCCAGCGGCGTGACCGACATCCTTCGCCGTCTTCTCGGTGGCCCTCGCCACCTCCTTCACGTCCTCGCGGACGGCGTTGTCGGACGAGTTGACCCTATCCCCGGGCGCGCGCTTGCACGCCGGAATCATGGCCAACAACAGGACCGCGCCCGCGATCGACATGCCGCCACGGAGTCTCTCCATTACCCTGGCAAAGCTGGTGCCGCCCGCGCCGTCGGGCAAGGTGTCGCCCCGTGCCCGCTTGGACGCCGTGGCAACTCGCATCATCGGGCGGCGTTCCGCTTGGGCGCTGGTTTCTTGGTGGCTTTCTTGGTCTTCACTTGTTTTGTCTTCGCTTTCTTGGGAGGCGGTTTTCGTTTCGTGGCCCGCTTGCGTTTCGCAATCGTTGGCTGCACCGGCGTGGACTTGGGTTCCGCCGTCGCTTCCGCCGGTGGTGGCGGCGCCGGCGGGGGTCCCAGGGGCGGCGCGGTCCCCGGCGGCGGGAAGAATGTCGAGCCGGCCTCGAGGTGCAGGTGGTCTTGGTGGTCAGGGTCGTCGTCCGGTGTCACGATCACGCGGAAGGCCGGGTGTAGCTTCAGGCGGCAGGCGAGCTGTCGCAGCACGCGTCCCTCGTTAGTGGCAGGCTGACCGACGCAAGCGTCCAGCGCACCCGGTTGCTTGCGCAGCCCGCGCCACGCTCCCACGCCACGCTCGAAGTGCTGGCGCACGTCGTACTGACCGAAGCCGCCGCCAATCACGTGGACGTCGATGGCCAGCCCGTACGCGTGCGCGGAGGCCTCGTTCGACCCACGCCGCGTACGGTGATCGAACGCCGCCGAGAACGCCAGCGTTGTTATCCCGAGCTCCTTGAACACGCCGCCCGCCTGCACGAGAGCCCGGGCCAGCACGCAGTCCATCACCGCGCTTCGCCTCCCGCGCGCGACCAGCGTGATCCCGTCGATCGGTCCCCCGATCTCGATCGGCGTGCGCATCCCCCCGGCGAGCGGGACATGTTTGTACGCGACCGCCTGAGTATCGAGCTCGCGCAAGCAGGCTTGGTCGGCCTCCACCGCCGGCGTGCTGTCGATCGCCCGCGTATCCACGAGACCCGCGTCTGTCCGGGGCGCCCGGTCGGCCGCCCGCGCGCAGGTCTCCGATCCGACGGCGAGCTGGCAGACGAGCAACGCCGAACACCATCGCCGACGCCTGTGGGGCCTTGGGCTCCTTCGGAGGGCGGCGACGGGTGCTGGCCGAGGGGCGCGGTGTTCCATCAGCTTGGCAAGCCGGGGATGGAGCGAGCGCAGCAGGGACCTCATCGAAAGACGGTATGGGACAAACGAATAAGCTCAAGTATCACGGCGTGTCGCAACGATGGTTGTCGGGCCCGAGTGAGTCAGCAAGATCAGCAACGCGGACACCCGGCTCGGATTACCGAGATCGCGAAGCAGTGAGAGAGCTCGGTGTGGTGGCCTAGCCTCCGATAGTGGGACGGCGTCGGCGCGTCCCTACTTCCTCGGTGATCTCCGCCTTTCCACTCGAAACCACCTTACGAGGATCGCGGCAAGGACCAGTTGGGCGCCAATGCCAGTCGTGTGGATGGCAACACCCAGGGGGGGCGATCCCTGGACCAGGTCCATTGCCAATAGAACCGCGAACGCCACGGCCGTGACGGCCGATGACCAAAGACCCATTCTTATCCATTTCAATCTGTCGACCGCCACTCGTGACCCCATCTTGGCCGAGCAGTCTAACGCCGATCGAAGTCACCCCGGAAGGTGACGACGTGCCCGAGGACCTGATCCGCCGCCGCTTTTTCGATGGGCTCTCGAACTTCTTCACCCTGTTCGTGCCCGTGCCAGACTCTTGAAAGATGTTCGACAACTCGGGAATCGCCGGACCCGCGCCTGATCGCCGCGCAGAAGCCCGACGCAGCTCGGGTCGTCTATGACGACGCCGCGAGTGGCACCCAGCGCCGCGCCGCCTGGCCACGCAGGAGTTCAACGCCGCCCCGGGAAGGCGCGGACCATGAGCTGGTGACCGTCTCAGTGGAAGCTGAGCGTGCCCATCAGCTTCCCGTCGGCGATGCGAAACACCTGGACCGGCGCGGGCGCCCCGATCAACGGAGCGGTGGCGATGAACTGGCTGTCGGGGGAGAACGCCACGACATTGATCGCGGTATCGGCATACGCCTTCGCCAGCGTCCGCACCGGCGTCCCGTCCGTTCGCCAGAAGTTCAGCACGGCGGGTTGCTGCTCGTGGTTGCTGAAGTCGATGATGTCCGTCGCGCACAGGCTGTCCCAGGACGAGCACCAAAACGCCGCCAGGCCAGCCGGATTGGTCCCGTGGCTGTTGGTTTCGGGGACGCCCGGCCACTCTGCGAGCAGCGCGCCGTCGGCCGGCGACCAGACCGCGTAGGACGGCGGACAGGAACCGGGCTCGGGACACCCCATGTCAGGGGGTGGGCCCACCATTCCCGCCAGCCCATCCGATGTGACGGCGAGGTTGTAAACGTAGCCCGGCAAATCGACGGTGTAGACGATCGCGCCTGTGCGCGCGTCCAGCGCCTCTAGACGCAGGGGCATCAAGTTCTCGACGATTAGCAGGCTTCCGTCCTGAGAGAACACCGGCATGCGCCATTGAGCGTCGCCTGTCCAGAGCGGCGCTCCGGTGGCGGTGTCGAACATCGTCGAGTGGTAGACGTCTCCATTCGAGGTCCCATCGATCGAACGGGAGAACACGAGGTCGCCGTGCGGCGACAGCTCGAGGTCGTAGACGCCCTGCGCGCGCCCGTCAGGAGAAGCATCATCCGGACGCAATGTTTTCAGCCTGGCCCCGGTCGTCATGTCGAACAGCGCGATCGTGCTCCGCTCCATCGATAGCGAAGGCGCGGGAAACGAAACAGCCGCCACCCGCCCGTCCGCGGACAAGCTGTACCGATTCGCGTCCACCCACATCGCGACGGGCAGCCCGTCGAAGAGGATCGTTCTCGTCTCGCGGTCGAGCGAATCTCCGAACACGTGAATCCCCGTCGGCATGAACGCGACCAGCGACCCGTCGGGCAGATACGCGATCGTGTCGACCGGGGTGGGCTCCTGGCCGCCGCAGGCGGGCGTCAGCGCAAGGGCGGTCAGCAGCGCGATCATCGTCCGATGTCTCTTCATCGTCATCGTCCCCTCCGGTTCCAACGGCAGGCCAGTACACGCCAATACGCCCAAAGTGGAAAGCGAAGACGATCACAAGAATGGCGCGCTGCTCCCTACGCGCGCGGCCCGCGTCGGTCCCGCGCGGACGGTCAGAACATCACGTTGCCCTTGCCGAGCACGAACGTGATGTTGGAACCAATCGTGTCGCGTGCGTTCTCCACGCGCGAGACCGCGTTCGAAATCTTGTCCTTTCGGATCTGCCAGGTGGTGGCGGCCAGACCCGCCGCGATCTCCGCCTTGGCCAGCGCCAGGCGGTCCTGCGCCACAGGGTAGAACGGCTGCGCCTGCAGGCCCGCGTTGGCGGGGCTGATGTCCTCCAGCGTGTCGTTGATGTCGCCGAGCGCGATCGTCATCAGCGTCTTCTGCAGTTCGGGCTGGACGTCTTTGAACGTCGCCGCCAGGGTCTTGGCGGCGTTCAGGCGCTGCTTCGCCATGTCCAGGTTCAGGGCCGCGTTCAGCACGCGCATGAAGCGCGCGATGCGTGTCGCGTCGTCGCCTGAGAAGTCAATCTGCGTGCCGAAGCGCGCCACGAGGTCGGCCGACGACTGCGACGCCCGGAACTCGGTGCCCGTGTAGAAGGCGACAACCGCCTCGGGTGTGTCGGCGGAGTCGTTGTGGAAGCCGGGCATCGTGTCGGCGAACTCGATCACGGGCGGCGTGTTGAACGTATTGTTGCCGAACCCGTTCGGCGTCATGTCACCGGGGAACAGCGGAAACGCCGTTATGTTCGGCGCGACGAGGTCCGCGCCGCCGAAGCCGGCGTCGAAGATGGGGCGGCCGTCGGGCGTGGTGCCGACGCCGCCGAACACCGGCCGGAACCGGACGCCGGTGTCGAAGTTGGCGTTCTTGCCGGTGAGTTGCGCGTTGGCGCCGCCGTTGAAGTGGCAAAAGTTACATCGCCCGCGCGCCGGATCGATGTACGCCTGGCGCCCCAACTCGGCCTCGGCGTCGAACAGCCGCACCTGGTCCAGGTTCAGCTCGTTCAGGCGGCCCAGGCTCATCTGGAACGCGGCCGCGAAATCCAGCTCCTTGGCCAGCGGCTCGATGAAGTCGGTGCCCGGCACGCGCGCCAGCGTCTTGGGGTAGTGCTGTTTGATCGCGCCTGCCAGAAACTCGCGGAGCGTGCCCGTACCGGGTGCGCCGTCGCCGCCCCAGCCCGTGCGCTCGCGCGGCGGGTTTGTGGTCATGTCGGTCGGGTCCGGCGCGATGCTGGTCGCCATCGACAGCACGTGCGGCGTGCTGCGCCCGACGAAGCGATGGGTGGGGTCGCTGAACCCGTCGACGTTCTCGAGGATCCCGCCGTTGAAGAAGAACTCCTCGCGCTCGAGGCCCGCCAGCTCCGGCTTGCGGAACACGAACAGCGGGTCCTGCGGGTTGGCCATGAACAGATTGTTGATGAACGTGCGATCGATGGTGAAGTTGTGCGCGGCCGGGTGGCACGATCCGCACGTGCGGCCGTTCCCCCCGAAGTTCTCGCGGAAGAAGATGTCCGCGCCGGCGCAGATCTCCGCCGTGACCAGGCCCGCCTTCACGCGCTGGTCGTTCCGGCAGTTCGCGAGGCGCTGGTCAGGCGAGATGACCGCGGCGGTCGTCGTCTGGGTGTCGGCCGCCTGGTCTTGCAGGCCGGAGCACGAGGCGGCAACCATCGCCAGGGCGGGCACGAAGCGGCCCACAATCAGTCTCTGTGTCGTCATGAGGGGATCTCCTTCACCCTCTTAGAGATCGCGCGCTCAGTTTTTTTCGTACGGCGGGCGCAATCGGCGAGGAGGTTTCCACCTCGCCCGGGAGCAAAGGGGCGCGCGACAACCCCGCGTCGGCGAAGCAAAGCCTCGTCGGATGACACGCGCCGGCGTGGCGCCGCTCCGGGCCAGGGAACAGACCAGTGGCAATCTCGAGAAGCAGCTACGGCGGATCTGCAAACGACGAGGTTACGATCAGGGCGGCTTGTCTCCCTGGTCTTGGGTCCCAGTTTCGGACGGGGGTCCGCATGACGGTATCGACGAGCGACGCCACGCCACGATCACGGTCGGCGCGCAAGAAACGTCGGTACAGCGACGGCCACCCCCTGGACCACGTTCAGTACGTCGAGTCCAAGCTCATCCTCAACGGCGACCGCTTCTCATCGGTCGACAGCTTCCACGAGTTCGCCACGCTGGTGAAGCGAACCGCGAAAGAGGCCGGCATCGATTTCCACCGCAAGGCCTTCAGGGAGGCGAAGCCGCGCATACGGGAAGTTCTCTTCCTCGATACGTCCGACTTTCGGCTCTACAACAACGCCTTCATCCTTCGCAAGCGGACCGACTACGTCGACGGGTTTGCCGTCAGCGATCCCGAGATCGTCTTCAAGTTTCGCCACCCCGATCTGGAAAAGGTGGCCGACATGGACGTCCGCCCCAAGATCGCCGGTGACTACCGAATCAAATTCAAGGCGGAAGCGTTGCCCCTCAAGGGCGAGATCGGCGGCGTTCGGACGCTCTACTCGCACAACGCTCAGTTTCCGATGAGCCACATGCACGCGGCGAATCGGGAGGCGCTGTCGACCCTGACACGCCTTCTGCCACCCCTGCACACCATCAAGACCAAAGAAGGCGAGAAGGTCGAGCTCGTCAACCACACGGCGATCGAGGAAGTCCTCCTCGACATCGGAATGCTCGATTTCGGCAAGGGGATCGAAGCCAAGGCCAACGTGGCGGTCTGGCGCACGCGCGGCGACGAGAAGCAACTGGTGGGCGAGTTCGCCTACCAATGCAAGTTCGAGCGCGAGGACGAGCGGCACGCCGTGGCGATGAAGCGGGCCGAGCAGTTCTTCGTCCAACTGCAGGAGACGGCGCGCGACTGGCTCTCGGTTGGAACCACCAAGACCGGCGCCGTCTACCGCCTCAAAGGCAACCCACCCACCGCCCACGAATAGGCGCGAGTCGTCTCACCGATGGGCCCGCTCCACCGAAGAATCGATCTCGCGGGCGTGCACCTCGCTTTGAACGTATTCATCTCGACGAGCCTGATCTGGCTCGTGGTCCGGAAGTGGGGGGGGCTCAATCCGATCTGGGCGATCAGCGCGATGCTCGCGTCGAGCGATCCGCACGTGAGCGAAGCCGTCAAGAGCGTCCGCGGTCGCGTCATCAACGCCGTGCTCGGATGCGCCACCGGCCTCGCGTTCCTGCTGCTTGGCGGGGCGTTCGACGCATCGAGGGATTGGAAGCTCCCTGTTGCCCTGGCGGTGACCGCGCTCCTTTCGAGCTACATCGTGCGGGTGCGGGTCATGTGGCGGCAGGCGCCCATCACCGCCGCGATCGTCGTCGCCTCGGGAATCGAGCATCATTCCCGGAACGTCTCGATCGAGATCGGGCTGCGCCGGGTGGGAGAGGTCCTGTTCGGCTGCCTCCTCGGGCTGGCGGTCAGCTGGCTGACCTCCAAGATCTGGCCCCTTCCGCAATCGCCTACGCGGACCGCGCCCGCTCGGCCATGAAGCTGGACTCCACCCGCGAAGGAGGCGTGCGGCTCGCGGGTCGCACACGAACCCGGCCTGCGGTGACGCGAGCGGAGCCTCTCTGAATGCTGCGCCGGCGGCACTCAGACGGCCATAACACTCGCGAATTCGAGTGCCAAGCGGGCTTCGCTTCGGCGTCAGTAGCCGATGGCGCAAGCTCCCGGGTCCTGGCATGCGCCGATCCCGCCCGCGCAGATCCGCACGGCCGCGGTCGACGGCGGCCGCGTGCGCATCATTTCCGAGATCGACTGTCGCTGACCGGCTCATCACGAGGTCGCGCGCGATGGGCGCAGCTCCAAGCTTTGCGGAGGCGATCGTCGTTCTGACTGAAGGACTATTTGTCAGACGAATTCGACCAACGATGCGGCGTCGTCGTCGCCGCTGGTGGAGATTTGGCTAGCACCCCGGGCAGACACACTCGACCCCTGCGTCGGTCTCCCCACAGATGGCCGGACAAGTAACGAGGCACTGGCAATAGTTGCCAGCGCGGCAGTCGGGCGCCGGGGTCGCGCAGACGGTGAGTAGACCGATCTGGAGGCTCCGCACGCAGACAGATTCGGCGCCGCAGGCCCCGCAATTGCTCACATTGATGCATTCCGTCGGCAACAGGCACGGCCCCCAGCACGAATCACGCACGCTGGGGACGGTGCCGGCAGGGCAAGCGGGCGGGTCCCCCAGGCACGTGACCGCTCTCGTGTCGCAGTTCCGCGTGAGCACGCAGCGACCCAGCACGCAAGCCACCTCGTTCTGCTCGATCTCGTTCGCTCGGCAGACATCGACCGTGCAGGTGGCAGGACAGCTGTCGATCGGCCTGCTCTTCGGCTCCGCCCGGCACGAGCAGCAGTCGCTCGCGAGCATGCAGTCCATCTTCGTCTGGCACTCGGCGCCGGCCGCGCCGCCGGCCCCCGCCCCTGCGCCCGCGCCGCCCGCCGCGCCCAATCCGCCGCCGCCCGCAGCGCCCGTAGCGCCCTGACCCGCGACGCCCGTCCCCGCAGCGCCCTGACCCGCGACGCCCGTCGCAGGGGCGCCGCCTGCGCCCCCGTTGCCGGACATTCCGGCCACGCCGGTTGTTCCGGCCACCCCGCTCGCGCCGGCGCCGGCCGTCGCGCCGGCGCTGCCGGCGGTCGACACGGCGTCCGCGCCCGTGCCGCCGGCGCCGCCGTCGGGGCTGGCCTTTTTCGTGCCGCACGCGGCCAGCGCCAGTACGAGCAGGCCGAACACCGACGAGGTTCGTTGCATACGATGATCTATTCCCCGGACCGGCGCCGGGGATCCGTGGACGGCGGCCCTCGCCCTGCGTCGGACTGTACGTGGACATCATCCGGAATGGGCTGGGCGCGTCCGCACCGGCAGGGAATGCGCGTCGGTCGAACCGGTCGCGCGGCGTGGTCAAGGCTCGAACTAGGTGAGCCGCTTGCACCGTCACTTCACTGCGCCCGCCACGCTTCGAAATCTGCGACGTCACGCAGAAGCCGTTCGAAAGGGCTACCTCGTCGCCGGCTAGCGTCCGCCGCTTCGCCACGCATTCGTGAGAGCGATCACTGTCGTGTGAGGTTCTTGCTTTCCGGGCGAGGCGCTTGCGAAGATTGGGCGCTCGCTGGGAGAAATGGAGGCGTCGCTCATGACCGCTGGTGTGCGAGTCGTTGGTCTGGTGTTGTGCGCGGGACTCGGTTGTTCATCCGGTGCGGCGGTGCCCGACGGCGGTGGCGGTGGCGACAGCGGGCAGCAGCCCGACGTCGGCGGGGATCTGTCGGGCTCGGACGGACCCATGGACAGCATGGGCTTCGAGCCGGTGCCGCTGCCCTACTTCTACGGCACCTGCAGTTTCGGAGGCTCGGCCAGCCTGGTCCCGACCGATCGCGGCCCGCTCCCCTACGGTCTAACGGTGCTGGCGACCGGTCTGCCGAGAACGGTCGCACTGGAAGTGGACGCGACGAACGCCTACTTCGCGACCAGCTCGGCGCTGATGCGCCTTCCGCTCTCGGGCGGCACGCCGGAGATGATGGTCAGCGGCGTTGCGCCACTCGTGACCGGCATCGACGACCAGAACATCTACTGGCTCGACAGCGGCGTCACGGGAATGATTACGGTCCTCCGCGCGCCGCTGACCGCGAACGCAGCCACGCCCACAATGCTCGCGTCGCAGGCGATGGGGACCAACGGACGGGCGTCGCAGTTCACTGTCGGCGGCGGGTTCGTTTATTTCTCCGCGAACAACACCATATGGCGCGTCCCGACGGGAGGCGGCGCGGTCCAGACGGTCTCGACGACCATGGAACCGAGGGGAATCGCCGCCGCAACCGACGCCATCTACTTCACCGAGTTTTCCAACGAGACTGTCCAAAAGGTGTCGGTGACCGGTACGCTCCCCGGCACGCCGGCGTTCCTCAAGCTGGCGTACGCCGTGCCGAACTCCATCGTGCTGACCGGCGGCGATCTCTACTTTAGTGACTGGTTTGGCGGCCTGGAGTATTTGCCGCTCGCAGCGCCGACCACGGGTAAGCGCCAGGGATCGAACTGCAGCGGCGGCCCCTGTGCGCCGCGCCTCCGGGCGGGCGGAAGCGGCGCGATCTGGGCCTCCGAGCCCACCGACTGCGGCAGCATCGGCAGGGTCAATCACGACGTCTCTGAGCTGATGGCCGGCGGCCTTGCCTCGATCGGCGGAATCGCCGGCACCAGCACCCACGCCTACGCGACGACCTCGCTGGGCGAGCTGCTGCGCTGGGACCCGTAGCGCCTACGCGAGGCAGACCCATCCGGGAACGATTCCCGCACGCAGGCTTTCTCCCACGAGCGTGAGCCCGGCCGTCAGCACCGAAAGTCGCCTCGTCGCGTTTTCCTGCAAGCGCCGCGGCTTTGGCCCGTCGTGCCTCCCCGAAGGGGAGGCGCAGGTCGGTTCGCGAGCCAGCTAAGCGCGCCTCCTCGCGGCGGCGGTTCATTGCTGGATGTCGAGCGGGAGGCCGTACAAGCTCTCGCGGAACTCTACGTAGCCGAACTGGCTGCTCCCCTTCACTTCGAGCACCAGGGCATCGCTCGCGTCGACCTCCTGCAGCGAGGTCTGATAGGTGATGACGGTGTTGCCGTTGGCAAGGCGCTGCACGTCGCCGAAATTGCTGGCCGAGCCGTTGCTCGCGAACCTCCTTTTCAGGCTCCCGTCCAGTCCGTACTCGACGGCTTGAGCCTGATCCGTTCCGGCGCCTTCGTTCGCGAAGACGATCATGCTGTCGTCGGTGAGCTGGTGACCGTGCTGCCGGCCGCCCCAGTCGCTGTTTCCGCCGGTCACCCTGCCTGCGAGTGTCCACTTCACGTTTCCCGCACGGTCAAGAACGACGACATCCTGGAGCAGGTCCGAATAGGTGATCTGGTCTTCCTTGAGGGAGTAGCGAAGCGCGTTGGCGTGGCAGGAGGGGAAGGTTCCGAGCACGAGCGGCGGATTGGTCGGAGTCCACAGCAACTTCGTGACGCCGGTGCTGTCAATCTCGAAAACGGGGTTGCAGGCGCCCTTGCCCGCGGTGTAGTCGAGATAGACCATCGTGTCGCCGCCCACGGCCGCGATGGCGTGGGATGCGCTCGTGTTCTCGTAGGTCTGGGTCGTGAGACCGTCGATGGAGACCCTGCGCAGCGGCGCCCCGGAAAGGGTCTCGTTTACAAGCCAAACGCTTTGGCCGTCCGCCGACATCTTGGCCTGGGCGACTCCATCGGTCGACTCACCGGGCGCAGGCTGGTACCACCAGACGACGTCCCCATCCGTGTCGAAGATGAAGGGCATCTCGGCGTTCGTCCCGTACCAGAATGAGGCGACGAAGAAGCCCCTCGCGAGCTTGGCGGCGTCGCTCACCGAGAAGCTCGCAATCGGGCTCGCGGTGTTCTTCGCGCCGGTCGCGAGCAGGTGGTCCTCGCTCGCGTGGGTCGTGGTCCCGTCGCTCGCTACGACGCGGAAGTGGTACGTTTTCTCCGGCTTCATCCCGAGCAGGACCGTCCGGTAGTCGGTCCGTTTCAAGTCGACGGGCGCGACCATGCCGTAGGTCGTGTCGAGCCCGAAATCAATCTCGGCGGAGGTGATACCCGGTGCGGTCGTCGACCACGTCACGATGCCGACCGTCGTCGGCGCTGACGACTTCACCTGACTTGCAAGCTCCACATGGACGGTGAACTGCGCGCTTCCGGTTCGCGTCCCAACGGTCTCGCAGCTCGAGCTGCAAGCCGCCACCAGAATCACGAGCCCAGCGGCGCCCGCCGTACGACCGTTCACGCCGGGGATCATACCAGCGGCCGGCAGCGGCTCACCCCGATTGCCATAACGGTTCGGCGTTGCAGAACACCGGCTTTTTGTGTGACCCCATCGGGAATCGAAGCGGGTCGGAACGTCACCGGGACGCGCCGGAGGACGCCCATCCCGACGGAACCACCTGCTGTGGCGCGGCCGGAGGCAACGTCCGGATGTAACGAATGTAACGAGGCCCTCGAGATGGCGCGGCGACTCGCGCTCGTGGCCCAGAGCGCCCTGCTCAACGGCGACCTGCAGCGCGTGTGCTCGGTCCTTCGGTACCTCCAGGACGCAACGTCGGCGCGCCTCGCGCGCAAGCCGAACCGCGCGATGCAAGCGTGACAATCCTGGCCATCGGTGTTTACGTAAATGATGCACCGATTCGACACATCTCGATCGCGCTCGGCAGGTGTCCGTATGACGCTGGCAGGACCGGCCGCGCTGCTGGCGATCGTTTGCGCGGCGGCCCCCGCCTCCGCGCAGCACGAGCACCGTGGCGGACCGCCACCTCAGCAGGGCGGGCAGCGATTGCGCGGGCAACAAGCGTCGCCGCCGCCACCACAACAGCATGCGCCACAGCAGCGCGGGCAAGGACAAGGCTGGCGCAGCCCGCCCCAGGGTCAGCCGCCGCAGGTGCAGCAGCCCCAGCACGGGCGACCACAAGGCTGGCGCAGTCCGCCTCAAGGTCAGCCGCAGCAGATGCAGCAGCCCCAGCGCGGACAGCAACAAGGCTGGCGCGGTCCGCCCCAGGGTCAGCCGCAACAGATGCAGCAGCCCCAGCGCGGGCAGGCGTGGCGCGGCCCCCCGCCGGCCCCGTACGCCGTGCGGCAACGGAGCCCGCGCGACGCGCAGGCCTGGCACCAGCAGGGCGGCTGGCAGCGTCAGGGTGGCTGGCAGCGGCACGAGAACTGGCAGGGGCATCGCGCCCACAACTGGCAGAGCGAGCACCGATCCTGGGCGCAGCGTGGAGGCTACGGCGGCAGGTACATCCCGCGGGATCGCTTCTACGGACGCTTCGGAGGGGAGCATCCGTTCCGCCTCCGCGAACAGCCGGTGATCTACCAGGGCTACCCGCGGTTCCGGCACGGCGGCTTCTCGTTCCTAATCGTCGATCCGTACCCCGAGGCCTGGAGAGACAACTGGTACTACACCGACGACGTCTACATCGGGTTCGACGACGGCTACTACCTTTACAGCCGCAACGACCCGAGCGTCGCCATCGCGATCACGGTCATGCCGTAGCGCGCGAGCGAGCAGGCCCCGCGTGTTGGAACGCCGATACGCACCCTCTCCTCGGAAGCTGAGGAGGCCGACGTAGCTGTCACCCGAGACGACGAACCAGCTTAACAACCCGCAAAAGACGCGGGATTACGTTGTGACCCAAGGACCAGCACTTCATTCCGCAGAGCTATTTGAAGGCTTGGTGTGATCCCACTACACCGGCGGGACAGGATCCGAGGATGGAGATGTGATCGCGCGCGGCCACTGACGCGGCGCCGCCCCGCCCCGGCACGCGGCGGCGTGGCGGCGATAGCCCGCTTATATTTCGACAAGAAGCCACCCCTCGCGGCAGTACAACGAGCCATGACTGCCCGAGGTCCCCGCATGTCTGATGGCTGGGCGCTCTCGCGTGCGACGCCGACGCGCCCGCCGAGGCTCGGAAACGCCGCGGTTGCGTTCGCGTTGTTGATGACGCTCGCGTCGTGCACGAGCGCGGGCGCCCCGGCTGTGATGGACGCAGCGACGGTGATCGACGCCAGCGGCGCCGCGGGAGCCGCCAGCACCGGCGGTCGGGGCGGCGGAGCGGCCGGGGGAGCCGGCGGGGTGACCGCGTCTGGCGGCGGCGGCCAGGCGGCCGGTGCGGGAGCGGGCGGAACGGTGGTCGATCCAGCAGGGTCGGGCGGACAGGCAGCGGGCGGAGGGTCGGCCGGCACCGGCACCGATGCGGGCGCCGGCGGCGAGCTCGGCGGCCGTGGCGGCGGGACGACGGGCGGGGGCGGCAGCGCGGGCGCCAGCGGCGGGCGCGGGGGCGCTCCGGTCGTCGATGCGGGCGGCGCGGATCGCATGGACGCCGCTGGCATGACCGACGGCTCGGTCCGCCCTGCGCGCGTGCTCCTCTACTCCTTCAGCACGCTCGATATCCCGTCCGTGCCGGCCCAGCTGGCGATCTTCAAGCAGAAGCTCGAAGGCTGGCAGTACCAGGTCGACCAATCGAAGGACCCCGCGGTCTTCACCGACACGAACCTCGCGCGCTACGCGGCGGTCGGCATGATCAACACCTGCTTCTTCCCGTTCGGCGCCAACAACGCGGGCACCGCCGAATCGCAAGCGCTCCAGAGGTTCGTGCAGGCCGGTGGCGGCTTGTTCGGAACGCACTGCGCGGACGTCACGTTCCAGTCGGTCAATCCGCCGCCGCTGTACAACCAGCTGATCGGCGGCCGCGCCAACAGCGACAACTACACGGGCGACAACGCCTGCCGCAAGCTCGGTGATCACCCGACGATCGCGGCCCTCCCCGGCACGTTCACGTACAACGGCAACCTCGACAACGCCGCGTTCGTGGCGACGGACAGCGTCGTGCTCGTCAAATGCAAGTTCGGCGGCGGCAGCAGCGCCGACACCGCCGTCTCCTGGGTCCGCAACGAAGGCGCGGGACGGGTATTTTTCACGAGCTTCGGCAAGGTGGACAAGGATCTGACCGACGCGACGATCGGCGACAAGCACATCGTGGCGGGCCTCGGCTGGGTCCTCGGCCGCTGACGCCGCCCTCGGGGACCCTGACCGCGCTCACGCCTTGAGCAGCTCGGTGATGTGGCGGGTTTCGGCCGATAGGCTGCCTTCCGTTAACCGCGCCGGCCCTCGATTTCTGGGCCTTCGGCCCCCTGCCGGGACGAGAGGATGACCGTCGAGGGAACGCTCACGTCCCGGGCGCTCACGAGCGGCCGATGTCGAGCCCAGCCAGGATGAGGGTCCCACGCGCCGTGCTCACCGGATCGACACTGTCCGATTCCCCGACAGGAACGGCCGCTCGGATGGCGAGGCCGACGAATAGATTTGGAAGGACTTCGACCCGGTAACGGGCGACGGGCGAGACAAACGGGCCGAGCCCGCCGATGGTGCAGTAGCCATCACACCCGCCCGCGTAGGCTACGAAGACGGCGGCGAGGGGGAGAGTCGAGGCGGTGTGGGCCACGGGGACGATGACACTGCTCGATGGGTGAAGAAGAGTTGGCCCGATGAAGAGGCCGAACTGCAGCGGCGTGAAATACGCGACCGAGGATTGCCGGCGCAGCAGGCGGAGGGTTCCGCCGGGGCCGGCGGCGGCGCGCGAATACCCATCTTCGAAACCGCCCCGGACTTTTCCGAGCGCGTACGCGACCGGTGTCAGCTCCAGGCCGACCCACTCCCAGCGCGGTGTGGGCGGCGCAGCAGAATTCCCTGTCGCCGGCGCCGCTTCGTCCTGACGAGGTGCAGCCACGGCGGTGGCCGGAACACCGAGCCGCCACGCGAGCTGGAACGCGAGCAGGCACGCGAGCAGTGACACGGGGCCAAAGCGATGGCGACGGCGGTGGGCTTGCGACATCTCGCCCGAATAGGTGCAGCCCTCGTGCCGAGTCAGTGATGCGCGTCGCTCGACCTGCGGCGACAATCTTCTGCACGCGCCCTGTCAGAAATCGCACGATTGCTGTCGCCTCGCGCGACGACGCTTCCCAACCGACCGCCTGTAGGCGGGGTAGCCGAGATCGTTCTCAGAACGCTCGTATGTGGGATGGGGATGTTGGTGTCGGAGGTGCCCATCGGTCGAGCAGCCGCTTCCGCAGCTGGACCAATTGAAACGGAGCGGTAGGACTTTCAAGCAGCCTTTCGCCCCGACCACCGAGCCGTCGAATTGATTGTACATCTCAATCATTTTGACTGATGGCCCAGTCGTGCCTAGGCCGCGCCACCTGTAAGTCCTTGGACCCATTCGCGTCCGGCGATGGCTCGAAAGCTGCTTGATCGACGCCATGAACCTCGGGATATCGATGGATGGGTGCCATTCCGAGTTCACCGTCACCGCGGCGCGGGCGGCCTCAGTCACCGCGCGGGTCGAGACCGAGCTCCTGCGACTCGACCTCGGCGATAGGCCATGAAGATCGGAACGAGCATGGGACAAGCGACCAGTGGCGAAGAAAAGAAAGTTGCAGCGGAAGTGGTCACCGAGGTCCTACGCAAGGAGGCGGTCCTCAAGACTGGGGCGCTCCAGGACGCCATCTTCAACAGCGCCAACTTCTCCAGCATCGCGACCGATGACAAGGGTGTCATCCAGCTGTTCAACGTGGGCGCAGAGCGCATGCTGGGCTACACGGCCGCTGAAGTTCTGAACAAGATAACCCCGGCCGAGATTTCCGACCCGCAGGAGGTGATCGCACGTGCCGCGGCCCTCAGTATCGAGCTCGGCACGCAGATAACGCCGGGCTTCGAGGCGCTGGTGTTCAAGGCGTCCCGCGAGATCGAGGACATCTATGAATTGACCTACATACGCAAGGACGGCAGCCGGTTTCCGGCGGTCGTCTCCGTGACCGCGTTGCGGGACGACCACAGCGCCATCATCGGCTACCTGCTCATCGGAACCGACAACACCGCGCGCAAGCGAGTGGAAGAAGAGCAAAAGAAACTCGATCAGCGACTGCGCGACCAGCAGTTCTATACGCGCTCGCTCATCGAATCCAACATCGACGCGCTGATGACCACCGACCCGCGCGGCATCATCACCGACGTCAACAAGCAGATGGAGGCCCTCACCGGGTGTACGCGCGACGAGTTGATCGGCGCGCCGTGCAAAAACTACTTCACCGACCCGGAGCGGGCCGAAGCGGCAATCAAGCTCGTGCTGAGCGAAAAAAAGGTCAGCGACTACGAGCTCACCGTCTGCGCCCGGGACGGCAAGAAGACCGACGTGTCGTACAACGCCACTACTTTCTACGACAGAGACAGGACCCTGCAGGGCGTATTTGCGGCCGCGCGGGATGTCACGGAGCGCAAGCGCAGCGAGCAGGCGCTCCTGGAAACGAATGTCGAGCTGGAAACCGCCAAGTCCGCGGCGGAGAAAGCCAACCTCGCTAAATCCGACTTTCTTTCGAGCATGAGCCACGAGCTTCGCAGCCCGCTCAATGCGATCCTGGGATTCGCGCAGCTGATGGAGTCAGCCACGCCGGAGCCAAGCGACTCGCAGAAGGAGAGCATCGCCCAGATCCTGCGGGCCGGATGGCATCTCCTGGACCTCATCAACCAGGTCCTCGATCTGGCGGTGATCGAGTCCGGCAAGGTTTCGATGTCGCTGGAACCGGTATCGGTAGCTGACGTCATGTCCGAATGTCAGGCCATGATGGAGCCCGAGGCGCAGCAGCGCGGCGTGACCATGACCTTTCCCCACGTCGACGATGCGACCTTCGTCGTCGCAGACCGGACCCGCCTCAAGCAGATTGTCATCAACCTGATCTCCAACGCGATCAAGTACAACAAGCAGCAGGGGACGGTCGTCGTGGACTGCACCACGAACAATCCCGAGCGCACGCGCATCAGCGTCAGTGACACCGGCGCGGGATTATCGCCGGAAAAGTTGGCGCAGCTGTTCCAGCCGTTCAATCGGCTCGGGCAAGAAGCGGCCGGCGTGGCCGGCACCGGAATAGGACTGGTGGTCACCAAGCGACTGACAGAGCTGATGGAGGGCGCGCTGGGCGTGGAGAGCAGCGCCGGCAAGGGAAGCGTGTTCTGGTTCGACCTGCCTTCGGGCACCGCGCCGCGCGTGGTCGTCGAGCATCCGGAGGTCGCCGCCGCGGCCGCAGCGCAAGCGTCGACCGCGGCACGGATGCGCACGGTGCTCTACGTGGAGGACAACCCGGCGAACATGAAGCTGGTCGAGCAACTCATCGCCCGGCGCTCCGACATCCGGCTCCTCACCGCGGTGAACGGAACCCTGGGCGTCGAGGCGGCCCGGACCAGCCAGCCGACCGTGATCTTGATGGACATCAACCTACCTGGCATGAGCGGCGTGGATGCGTTCAAACTGCTGCGCGCGGATCCAACCACGGCGCACATTCCGGTCGTTGCCCTCAGCGCCAACGCGATGCTGCGGGATATCCAGGCGACCCGGGACGCGGGCTTCTTCCGCTATCTGACCAAGCCCATCAAGCTAAACGAGCTCATGGACACTCTGAACGCGGCCTTCACATTGGCGGCAGAGACGTCTCACCGGGACTGAGGCGCGGGAGCTGTCATGGTCAACGAATCCGACATTCTCAGCGCCAACGTCCTGCTGGTCGATGATGAAGATGCCAATGTCCTTCTGCTTCGGCGGACGCTGAGCGCCGCGAGATATGTATCCATCGCATCGACGACGAATCCGCGCGAGGTGTTAGAGCTTCACCGCAAGAACCGTTACGACTTGATCGTTCTCGATCTCCAGATGCCGGGCATGGACGGATTCGAGGTCATGGAGGGCCTCAAGGAGATCGAGATGGACGGCTATCTCCCCGTGCTCGTGATCACCGCCCATCCGGGCCACAAGCTCCGCGCGCTGAAGGCGGGTGCCAAGGATTTCGTCAGCAAGCCGCTCGACCTGGCCGAGGTGGTCATGCGCGTGCACAACATGCTCGAGGTCCGTTTGCTGCACCAGGAATCGAAGCGGCTGTACGATCGAATCGTCGAGGAGCAAAAGGTTTCGGAGCGGCTGCTGCTCAACGTGCTGCCCCAGTCCATTGCCGAACGGCTCAAGGGGCGAGCCGTCGTCACGGCCGACACCTTCACAGAGGTCATCGCCGACAGCTTTCCCGAAGCGACCGTGCTGTTCGCGGACATCGTGGAGTTCACCAAACTCTCGGCCGACCTCAGCCCGCAAGGGCTGGTGGCCATGCTGAACGAAATCTTCACCGACTTCGACCTCATCGCCGACAACCGCGGACTCGAGAAGATAAAGACCATCGGCGATGCCTACATGGCGGTCGCCGGGCTTCCGGTCGCTACGACCGATCACGCCACGCGTGCGGCGCACATGGCGCTGGACATGCTGGCGGCAATCGACCGCTTCAATGCGCGGAGTGGTCATACGCTTGCCGTGCGTATTGGAATCAACAGCGGCGCCGGGGTTGCTGGCGTCATCGGCAAGCGGAAGTTCATCTATGACCTGTGGGGTGACGCCGTAAACATCGCCAGCCGGATGGAATCCCAGGGTGTGGCGGGACGGGTGCAGGTGACGGAGGCGACGCGCCATAGACTCAGCGAGGTGTTTCGGCTCGAAGAGCGCGGGCCTCGTCGATCTCAAGGGCACGGGCCCGATGAACACCTGGTTTCTGACCGGCAGGAGCGACCTCGGGTTAGATGAAACGCGCGCAACGACGCAGGCCGGGCGCCATCGGTAGAGTCGCTCAGAGCTGGGGGGCCAGGAGCCGCGCCGCGGAAGCGAGCAGGCGCTGCACGAAGGGGGACTTCGCTTCGCGAAGCTGCTGACGTTTCGCGTGCGCCAAGTCCACTTCGAAGGCACGCGCCAGGTCGGCTACGCAGGGGCCACCGTAAAATGCGGCCACCACCTCGAAGTTCAGACGAAAGCTGCGATTGTCGAGGTTGGCGGTGCCCACGATCGCCAAGGTGTCGTCGACGATCGCGGTCTTGGCGTGCAGCATGGGCGACTCGTAAAGGTAGATCTGAGCGCCGGCCGCCAGCAGCTCGTCGTGATACGTCCGGCTGGCTGCATCGACCCAGATCGAGTCGGTCTTGTGAGGGACGAGAAGCCGCACGTCGACGCCGCGGTGAGCCGCGCTCGCGATCGCCGCCAGGATCGCCTCGCCCGGCACGAAGTACGGGGTGGTCAGCCACAGTCGCCCATGGGCGCTGGTGATCGCGGCGAAATAGAAGGCCTCGATGGCATACACGTCATCGTCGGGGCCGGACGCGAGTATCTGCGCGACCTGCGGCGGTGGGACGGGAGCCGAGCCTTCCGGTCCGGAGGGGGTCGCGACGCTGCCGTCGTGATGACCGAAGCTCATGACGTCCGCCAGCTCTTCGCCCGCGGGCGTCGGCGGGAAGAAGCTCGCGAACCGTTCCCGGCGGTCGCATCCGAGATCGTCTCCCGTGGCGAACACCCAGTTCTGCATGAACGTCGCCTGCAAGCCGTGAACGGCAGGACCCACCATGCGAACGTGGGTGTCGCGCCAGGCAGCCTTGCCCCTGGCGCGAACGCTGTGGTCGTCGGTTACGTTCATTCCGCCCGTAAAGCCAATCCACCCGTCGATGACGGCAATCTTGCGGTGGCTACGAAAGTTCAGGATTCGCCACCAGAGGCGAAAAAGACGCACCCGATTGAAGAAGCGGACGTCGACGCCCGCATTGCGCATCTCGCGCACTGTGGCATGTCCCAACCCCTCCGCGACCGCGTCCACCAACAGGCGGACCTCGGTGCCCGCTCGCGCCCGCTCCTTCAGCGCCTCCACGATCCGCAGGCCGCTCGTGTCGTCGCGGAAGATGTAGTACTCGAGATGGACGTGGTGACGCGCGCCCGCGATCGCGGCGACCAGAGCGTCATAGCAGTCGTCGCCGTCGATGAAGAGGCGGACCTCCCGAACCTCCTCTGGCGGCAGATGCCCGAGCTGGGCGCCCGCGCGCATGAGTTGTCCTTCGAGCGACAGCAGCTCGGCGCGTGCCTGTTTCCATTCCCGCAGCAGCTCGCCGATCCGATCGCGGGCCAGGCGGAGGCGCAGCTTCTTGCGCTGGAGGTGCCGGGGCCCGACCAGCAGGTAGATGGCTACGCCCACGAGCGGCAGGGCGGCGACGATCGTTATCCAGGCCAGCGTCGCAGTCGGGGATCGCCGCTCGAGGAGGATGAATGCCGCGATGAGCACGACCCAGACCACCTGCGCCACGCTCAGCAGCAGTCCCCACGACAAGGTCATCGCGGTGACTCTGCGCTAGCCGCCGAACGCGCTGCGGTGGCCGGGGAATCGGCGGCACCGATAGGCATCGCGCTGGGACGCTGACTGGGCGGGGGGGCTGCCTCGCCAGCGGCCCGCGCCCCCTTCGCTTTTCCTTCCGACGAGCACTGCTCAAGGATGGCGTTGACCTCTCCACCCATCAGGTAGATGAACCCGGTAATGTAGAGCCACGTCATCAGGATCGATCACGCCGCCGATGGTGCCGTAGGTCACGTTGTACCTCGCCGCCGTCGCGGCGGTCGACAAGGGCGTCCGTTCAGTTGTAGGTCGACGAAAATACCAGCGCGATCGCGTTTGGGTTGACCGTTGGTCGCGGCGTGATCGACGCGTTCGAGTCCTCGATGCTGCCCCAATGAAACTGAAGTGCACCGCCGAGGCCCCAGTTGTCCGAGACCCAGAACTCCTTGCCGAGCATCGTGCTGAAGCCGAAGCCCCACTTCGTCGAAGCGAGGACATCCTGCGTGTCCGAGTCCTGCAACTGGACCTTGGATACGCCCACGGTGGCCGACAGATAGAGGTTGATGGCCTGGAAGTAGTACGCGATCCCGGGGCCGATGCCGCCCGTGACCAAGCTGATGCCGCTCGCATTGGTCGGTCCACCGAGGACCTTCAGCGTCGGGGAGTCGGCGCTCATGAAGTAGAACTCACCGTACAGGATCAGGTTTTCGACCAGCGCGCCGCCCACCGCGACGCCGAAGCTCGCCCCGCCGCCGTTGGCTTCGATGAGCGTCGAACCCTGGCTCGATTCTGTCATCGCGATCCGGCCAGCGCCCAGGAACAGCCGCACGTAGGTACCGTCGTGCTTCTGCCGTCCAGGATCCGGCGGCTTGACGTAGTAGCCCGATGGGGGCGGGTAGTAACCGGGAGGGGGCGGGTAGTAACCGGGAGGGGGCGGGTAGTAGGTGCCGGGCGGCGGTAGCTGGCCGGGCGGCGGTGCTGGGCCGGGCGGCGCCTGCGCCACCGGCGGTTGACCCGGCGCCGCTTCCGCGGCTGCGCTGGCGGGCACTCGCGACAGTGCCGCAACGACGACCAGCACCGCGAGGATCAGATTCCGCCGCATCCACATCACCTCGGGCCCACCCTATCTCGGGGCCGCGAACGGGGAAAGTTTACGAATCCGCTTGGAGCTAAGGAGCCTCGTAGGTGCGCGCGGGTGGCGAAGATCAGCCACCCCGCCTTGAGCAAAGTCTCCGCCACCGCCCTGCCCTTCTCTACCGCCGACAGATGCGGCGAAAGGTTTCTTGTTGGGCAGCTCTTCGATTGTGCTCGGCGGGGACGTGTCACACGCGACGACCAACAGCAGAACCCAACCCCACCTTCGCATGACTCAATCCTAGTCCCGCGGCTCTATGGGTCGATTTGAATTCCGAGCGCGAGCCCTGGATACACGCGGATCGTCGTTGCTCCGCTGCGGAATGCCTTCTAGAAAGCCCGTGCCGATATCCGCGTCTCCCCCGCGCGTCGCAACGACCGCGTTGGCACCGATGCCGGTCAGCAGCGAAAACCGGCTCGTGAGCGGGACGAGAACCTGGGCGCGCAACGAATTGAGAAACGGCGCTCCACTCCATATGTCGTTGCCCTCCGCGCCGAAACGTGTGCTCGTCGCCTCGATCTCGAAACCGCGGAGCATCCAAAGGGACAGCCGTGTGCGCCAACCAGCTCCCAGCCCCACCCCTATCCGCCGCGTGCCCCGACTGAATAGCTCGGCGCCGGACGGCGCCGTCGCTCCTGCTCCTGCTCCTGCTCCCGGATGATGGGCCGCAATCACGACCGTATAGAGGTGGCGGCCGCTACGGCGCGACCATGCTCGAGCTCATGCGAAAGCACGCTGTCGAGGCGGTCGTGAACTTCGCCGCCGAGAGCCACGTCGATCGCAGCATCATGTCGGCGGAGCCGTTCCTCGACACCAAGGTCGTCGGGACGCTGCGGCTCATCGAGGCGGGGCGCCGCCGGCGTGCGCCGCTCCGACGCGCCGCGCGGCCTCGACGAACGGATGTATCATCCACCGCATTAATGAACCTTCATCGCTTAACGTTCGGGGCGGCTGCCCTGATGGCCCTTGCGCTGTTCGCCCGTTGCAGCGGCGGGCGGGCAGCGGCGCCCACGGTTCGAGGTGTCGACGAGCTGGCTGCGGAGATCACGTCCGCGTTCTGCGCCTGGCAGTTCCGCTGTTGCTCCGGCGTGGAGATCAGTCAACTGGAAGGCGGCCGCTACAGAAACGAGGAGGAGTGCCGCACGTCGAGCGTCGCGCTGTCGGTGAGCACCCAACTGGCGCTCGCCGCAAGCACGGTGCGCGCGGGGCGGACGACCCTGGAGCCGACCGCCGCCGCGGCCTGCGTGGAGGCCTATCGGAATCGGGCCTGCAACTTGATCCCTTCGGAAACCAACCTGCCTGAGACCCCCACCCTACCGGACGTGGCAGCAATCCTCGCCGCCTGTCCAGATGTCTTCGTGGGGCGCATTCCTGTCGGGCAACCGTGCGAGATGACCGCGGCGTGCGCTCCCGGGGCGCGTTGCGTGGACCAAGGCGCGACCGGCGGTGTCTGCTTCCCCTATCGGAAAGAGGGCGAGTCCTGTAACGAAACGGCGGACTGCGTGCCGGCCAGGAACCTCTACTGCCGCGGAACCGACTTCACCTGCGCCAAACCGGCGGCAGAGGGGGAGACCTGCGGGTTTGTCCCCAATTCGGAGGGCGCGCCCCTCATCGCCTGCGAAGCGGACCTGGGGTGCGATTGGGCGTCGCAACGCTGCCGGAGGCCGCCGCGCGAAAGAGAACCGTGCACGGTCGCCTTCTTCCCCGCCTGCGCGCTGGATCCCGAGCTCAAGCTGGAATGCCGCAGCTCAGACATCAGCGGCAACGGTATCTGCTTGCCGGCGGCGCGAAAGGGCGACGCGTGCGGCGGCGGCGCGCTGGCCAGTTGCGCGCCAGGGCTGGTGTGCATACCGACCCAGTCGGACGGGATCGGAATCTGCGACGATCCGCCGGCGCTGGGCACCCGCTGCGGCAAAGACGGCGTCTGCGGCGGCGACGCGATCTGCGATCCGAGCTCGAACACCTGCGAGAAGCCCGGAGAGACGCAGGTAGGCCTCCCCTGCGAACGACACGCGGACTGTGCCACCCGCTCGTGCCTATCGACCTGCCGTATCCGCGTCGTCGTCCGCTGTGTCGGCGCTGGCACCACGCCCGTGACGGGCACGTCTGCCGGATCGACGGTGGACGGCGGTCTCGCCTTCGACGGACCCAACTTCAATGTCCCGCCCGCAGGAGAGACACCATGACGAACCACCCGCGCGACCAGATCGTCGTCATCGGGAGCGCGCTCGCGCACCGGCCGCGATAGCCGCCTCTACTGACAGGTGCCTTCGTTCTAACGCCGGTCCGTGGCCGGCAGCCCTTTTCGCGGGAATGCCGGCGGGGTGCCTGTTAGTTTTCCTCGAGGAATGTTCCAGACGCTGGTGGGACGCGCAATCTGCCTGACGCTGGCCGGGTCCGCACTGGGCCTGGCGGTCAATCAGGCGCGGCCCGACGGCGTTCGTTTCACGAAGTTCGCGGCACCCAACTCGTGCGGCGTCGGGGCGGCCACGGCCGCGGCGCCGGACGCGGCGCCGGTCCAGGTGCTGCCGCCCGCCGAGGCCGTCTCGCTGTGCGGGGATCCTCATACGTTGCTGGCCGACGTGCGCCCGGCCGACGAGTTCGCGCAGGGCCACGTCACGGGCGCGCTGCACCTGCCCTGCGCCGCCTCGGGCAGCGCGGCCAGCGCCGCGGTCGACCTGCTCGCGGGTAATCACACGCTCATCGTCTACGGGGACGGCACCGACGACGCGCAGCCGGTCGCCGACGAACTGCGCCGCCGCGCCGGCCGCCCCGACCTGCGCGTGATCGTCATCGCGGGAGGCTTCCCGGCGTGGAGCCAGGCGGGGCTCGCGTGCTCGTCGGGCCCGTGCCTCGACTGCGCGGCGAGACACGAATGAGCGCGCGCGCGGCGCTCGGGTGGATCTTGCGCCTCGGCGTGGGGGGCGTGCTGGTCGTCGCGGGCGCGCTCAAGCTGCGCGCGCCTGCCGCGTTCGCGACGGAGATCGCGAACTACCAGCTCTTCCCCGGCGTCGCGCCGTACGTCGCGGCCACGCTGCCGGTCGCGGAGATCGTGCTCGGCCTGTGCGGCGTCGCGGCGCCGTCCACCTGGCGCCGCGCCGCCGCGCTGGGCGCGCTGGCGCTGTTCGGCGGCTTCACCGTCGCCGTCGCCACGGCGTACTTCCGCCACACCAACATCGACTGCGGCTGCTTCGGCACCGGCGGCGGCCCCATCGACGCGTTGACGCTCGCGCGCAACGTCGTCCTCATGGCCGCGGCCGCGGCGCTGGTGTTCCTGCCGCCCGAGCCGACGGGCTAGGGCGTCTCTTTGGGGTTGTTCGCCGAGAGATCCTTGTCGTCGGCGGGCAGAGGGGGGGCGCACGGGTACTTGTCGTCCTGGTCCCACTTGTAGAAGCGGAACCAGTCGTATTCGCCCGTGAACGGGTACGTGTTCTTCGTCGGATCGCCGCCGAAGCCGCCGTTCTCGAAGACCCAGGTGGTGGTGCCCGAGGGATCGTTCGACTGGTACCAGCCACACGAGGCGGCTCGGCTCGTCGATGCGGCGCGGGATGCATGGGAGCGGGCGGCGTTCGCCTGGGCGAGCAGCGGGCGATGCGATGGACGGATGTCGACTTCGAGCTCGCTCGGGTCTACGTCCGGCGATCGGCGCCCTCGGGCTTCAACACGATCAAGGCACCGAAGAGCAACCGGCAGCGCTGGGTGGACCTGACACCCGAGCTGGCGGCGGCGCTTCGGACGATCCGTCATCGAGCAGAGCTGATCTTCTGCAGCGACGCCGGCTCGATGCTGCGACCGGGGACAGTTCCAGGAGGTGCTCTGGGCGGCGCAGAAACGCGCCGCTCTCCGACGCATCAAGTGGCACGACCTCCGACACAGCTACGCCTCAATCCTCGCCTCGGGAGGGATGCCGCTGTTTCTGATACGCGGCCTCCTCGCACTCGTCGGTGAAGATGACGGAGCGCTACGCGCACCTCGCGGCGTCTCAGACCGCCGCGTACATGCCGCTGCTCTCCGCCGCCGCGCCGTCGAGCCCCAGCCCGTCGACACCGCCGCCAGCTGGGCCCCAGGCGGGCCCGAGCGCCCTCGCCTCGCCTAACTAACAGATCGACTTAAGAAATTCTGTGACCCCATCGGGAATCGAACCCGAGATTGCGCCGTGAGAGGGCGCCGTCCTAACCGCTAGACCATGGGGCCAGCTATTCAGTTTTCAGTTTTTCAGCGGTGTTGCTGCTGGTTCGGGGACAAGGATTCGAACCTTGATAGCCACATCCAGAGTGTGGCGTCCTGCCATTAGACGATCCCCGATCACGACTACCCCTGCCGCCACAGGCGCAACAGGACGCACAGATCTAAAGAGACACGCGCTCCCTGTCAAGCTCGCGGAATCGCTTGGCGATTGCCGTACCGTTGGGCTGGCTTTCGTGATAGCGATTGTGGGGCCGGGGACCCCGCATGGACCTTTCCTTCTGGGCAGCTACCGACGTCGGCAAGAAGCGCGAGATCAACGAGGATAACTTCCTCGTCGACAAGAAACTCTCGCTCTTTGTCGTAGCGGATGGGATGGGAGGCCACGCCTCCGGTGAAGTCGCGTCCAAACTGGCCGTGCACGAGTTTCGTAACGCGGTCGAGTCGGGGAAGGATTCCATCGAGCGCTACGCCAAGGGCGACGCAACGGTGCGCCCCCAGGATGTGCTGACGATTCTGGAGAACGCCATCCAGACCGCCGGTTTCGCGGTCTACTCAGAAGGGACAGGTCAGAGCCCGAAAAGCGCGGGATGGGGACCACGACCTCGGCCCTGCTCATCTCCGGCGATCGCGGCTTCATCGCCCACGTCGGCGACAGCCGCATCTACATGCTGCGCGCCGGCCAGGTCGTGCAGCTCACCGAGGACCACTCGCTGGTCAACGAGCTCATCCGCCGCGGCCGCGTCACCAAGGAGACCTTCGAGACCTCGCAGTACAAGGCCTACAAGAACGCGGTCACGCGCGCGGTCGGCGTCTACGAGACCGTGCAGGGCGACACCATCGACTTCGAGATCCTGCCCGGCGACCAGTTCCTGCTGTGCTCCGACGGCCTGCACGCCTACCTGAACGACGCCCGCATCATCGACATGCTGAAGGGCGACGACGTCAAGGCGCTGCCCAAGAAGCTGGTCGACATGGCCAACGCGGGCGGCGGCCACGACAACATCACGGCGGTCGTCGTGCGCATCGAGCAGCCGACGGTCGCGGCCGGCACCATCCCGCCGACCGACGATCGCGCCGAGGAGCTGGCGCGCAAGGTGGACGTGCTGCGGCGCATGCCGCTGTTCCGCCACCTGGTCTACAAGGAGATCCTGCGCCTGCTGAACGTCACGTCGGTGAAGGAGTACGCGCCCGGCGAGGAGATCATCAAGGAAGGCACCCCCGGCGACGAGATGTTCGTGCTCCTGCGCGGCAAGATCCGCCTGCACAAGAACGACGCGTTCATCACCCACCTGGAGCCCGGCGCGCACATCGGCGAGATGGCGCTGGTCGACCGGCGTCACCCGCGGTCCGCCAGCGCGACCGCCGAGGAGCGCACGCGCGTGCTCATCCTGTCGCGCAAAGATTTCTACGAAATCATTCGCAAGGAACCGCAGCTGTCGACAAAGCTTCTGTGGGCGTTCACGCAGGTGCTGGCCGACCGGCTGCGCAAGACGACCGCCGAGCTGTCGGGCGCCCGCCTCGAAGCCCACGCAGAAGATCTGACCGCCGACGTGCTGTTCGAAGAAGAGAACCAGTAGGAACGAAACGATGTCGAGACCAGAGACCGAGTACAGGACCGAGAGCGATTCACTGGGCAAAGTCGAAGTTCCGGCGCACGCGCTCTACGGCGCGCAGACGCAGCGGGCCGTCGAGAACTTCCCCGTCAGCGGGCTGCGGCTGCCGCGCCGGGTGATCCGCGCGCTGGCGCTGATCAAGAAGGCCGCCGCCGAGGTCAACCGCGCGAACGACAAGCTCCCCGGCAACCTCGCCGACGCCATCGTCACCGCCGCGCACGAGGTCGCCGCCGGCCAGCACGACGACGCGTTCGTCGTCGACATCTTCCAGACCGGTTCGGGCACCTCCAGCAACATGAACACCAACGAGGTGATCGCGAACCGCGCCATCCAGATCCTGGGCGGCACGATGGGCACCAAGAAGCCCGTCCACCCCAACGATCACGTCAACATGGGGCAGTCGTCGAACGACGTGTTCCCGACGGCCGTTCACATCGCCACCGCCGAAGCGATGGAGCGTGACCTGGTGCCGTCGCTGGAGGCGCTGCAGGCGACGCTGGCCGCCAAGGCGCGCGCGTTCGACCACGTCGTCAAGATCGGCCGCACGCACCTGATGGACGCGGTGCCGGTGCGCCTGGGGCAGGAGTTCTCGGGCTACGCGCAGATCCTGACCAACACGATCCGGCGCGTGCGCGCCGCGGTGCCGGCGGTCGCGGAGCTGGCGCTGGGCGGTACGGCTGTCGGCACCGGGCTGAACTCGCACCCCGATTTCGCGCCGCGGATCATCGGCCTCATCAGCAGGGAGATCGGCATCCCGCTGAAGCAGGCGCCGAACCTGTTCGAAGCGCTGTCGGCGCGCGACGGCCTGGTGGAAGCGTCGGGCGCGCTGCGCTCGGCCGCCGTCAGCCTGACCAAGGTCGCCAACGACGTTCGCTGGCTGGGGTCGGGGCCGCGCTGCGGGATCGGCGAGATCGCCCTGCCCGACCTGCAACCCGGAAGCTCGATCATGCCCGGCAAGGTGAACCCGGTGATGCCGGAGATGCTGCTGATGATCTGCGCGCAGGTCGTCGGCAACGATGCGGCGATCGGCTGGGGCGGCGCCGCGGGCAACTTCGAGCTCAACGTGATGATCCCCGTCATGGCCTACAACGTCCTGCACTCGATCGGCATCCTGGCGAACGGTTGCCGCCTGTTCGCGTCGCGGTGCATCGAGGGGATCGAGCCGAACGAGGAGCGCTGCGCCGCCCTCATCGAACAGAGCCTGGCCATGGTCACGGGACTGAACGAGGCGATTGGCTATGACATGGCCTCCGCCATCGCCCGCGAATCGGTCAAGACCGGCAAGACCGTGCGCGAGCTTTGCCTCGAGAAAAAGGTGCTGCCGCCCGCCGAGCTGGATCGACTGCTCGACGCGCGGCGCATGACCGGAGCATAATCGGCGAACTCAGTAATTCGTTTGCCGCGGTTCGCCGACGGAAAGGAGCCCATGCCCCGCACTCCCCCCCGCCGCCTGTTTGGACGTTCTTCACTTTATCTTGCGTTGCTGGTTGGTCTTTCGTGCTCTGGGCGCTGCAGGTTGCCCGGGCAACCTGGATCCGGCGCTGTTGCCCACGGGGGGAGCGGGAATGGGCGGGGGCGGCACCGGCGGACCATGCGACGCGGTGCCGATCCTGGCTGCCAAGTGCGGCTATCCGGGCCTTTGCCACGACAACCGCGCGCTGGCGCCAGGCGGCCTCGACCTGATGACCGCGCCGTTCGACTCGGCTGGTCGGCGACATGCCGGACGGCACGAACAGCCTCGCAGTGCGCCGACGTCACCACGCCGTACCTGGTCGCCGGATCGAATCCCGCGACGGGCCTGCTGCTCGACAAGCTGATGCCCACGCCGCCGTGCGGCGCGATGATGCCGACGCTGGACGTGCTGACGCCGACCGAGGTCACCTGCCTGCAGTCCTGGGCGACCGGCCTCACGGCGCCCTGACGGCGGCGCCGAGCAGGCGATCGCACGCGGCGCCGCCGACCGGCAGCGCCGCGAGCGACGGCGAGCGAAAAATCGGTCACGCCGCGCGCATCCCAGTCGGCGAGCCAGCGCTGCATCGCGGCCGGATCTGGCGCGCGCGGGCCGCGTCGCCGCGAACAACATGACGTTGCCGTCGACTGCCGTGTGACGGCATTCGAACGGCGCGAACACGGCGGCGAAGGCGCGCGCCGGCGCGACGCCGCTCCCCTCGGGCTCGGCGATGTTGATCGCGACGACGCCGCCCGGCGCCAGGCGCGCCGCGACGTCGCGGAAGAACGCCTCGCTGGCGACGGCGTCCGGGATGTCCTCGCCGGCGTACGCGTCGAGCAGCACGTAGTCGTAGGCGCCGCGATCGCGGCGCAGCCAGTCGGCGGCGTCGGCGACGTGGACGCGGTAGCGCGCGTCCTCGCGCAGGCCGAACCAGGCGCGGGCTGCTTCGACGACGGCCGGATCGATCTCCACGGCGTCGACGCTGGCGCCGGGCAGCGCGCGGTGGACCAGCGTCGTGAACGTCCCGCCGCCCAGCCCCACCATCAACACGCGCGCCGGGCGGCCGTGGTGGGCCAGGCCCAGCAGCGCGTAGCGCACGTATTCGACCGGGACGGCGCGCGGATTGCCGGGCACCATCGCGCTCTGCTCGGAGCCTGCGCGTGAGCCGAAGCGCATCACGCGTCGCGCGCCTTCATCGATCACCAGCACCCGTCCGTAGGGCGACGTGCGATCGAAGACCACGCCACCGGAACCCGCTCGCGATGAGGTTGCGCAACCTGCGGTCCAACCCGCGATCACCGTCGAGAAGACGCACCATGGCGGCCAGGGCGCCGCCCCGCCAGCCGACGCATCGCGCGTCCTTGTAATGCGCTCTATCCTGATACTAAATTGCGGACGCGTGACGACGACACTCCCCCGTGTGTTGTTTGGTTGCCTGGCGCTGTTGGCCGGCGTGTTTTTCACCTCCGCCGCGCACGCTGCGAAGCGGGCGGGCGTGCCGAAGTTCGATGGCGCGCAGGAAGCGCTGGTGCGCAAGAAGGTCATGCAGAGCTTGAAGGCGCATGGCTACGATCTCGCGAAATCGCGCGAGATGGAAATCGGCCTGGCCAACACGGGTGCGCTGCTGGACAACGACGAGGGCTTCGCCAAGGTCGCGAAGGAGCTGGCGCTGGCCGTGATCATCACCGGCGAGGTCGGCAAGAAGCGGGCGAAGATCCAGGCGCACGACGGCAAGGACGGCTCGCTGCTGGGTCGAGGCGAGCTTCGCCGGCGCCAACCCGAGGAAGGTCATGGCGGAGGTCGGCCGCAACTTCTGGAAGAAGCTGGGCGCCGACATCGAACGCGGCAAGGCGCCGTCCGGCGCGAAGAAGCCGTCGAAGGTGGCGGTCGCCGAATCACCCGACGACGACGAGAACACGCCCGACGCCGCCGGTGAAGACGGCGGCGACAGCGAGCCCGCGCCCGAGCCGACGGGGCGCAAGTCGAAGGCGTCCGAGCCCGTGGCGGCAGCCGAGGGCGGCGGCGAGGCCGGCGAAGAAGCGCCCAAGAAAAAGAAGAAGAAGGCCAAGAAGGCCAAGCTGGACGAGGACGTCGGCGAGGACGACAACGGCGCTGGCGCCATGCCGCCGACCTTGGACCTATCCCTCGGCCCGAGCATGCTCAGCCGCACCTTCCGCTACAACCAGGACGTCAGTGACCCGGGCCTGCGCCCGTATGACCTGTTCCCCGGGCCTGCGGTCGTCCTGAATGCCGTCGGCTTTCCCCTCGTCGGCGGTGGTCGATGGCTTCGCGCAGGGACTCGGCCTCGAGCTACACCTCGAACAAGCGTTCCTCGTGTCGTCGACCCTGCCGACCGGAGAGAAGTTCGGCACGTCGATTCACGAATATTCGGGCGGCGCGCGCTACCGCATGCCGTTCGGCGTCGGCAACGACGTCTACGCTTCGGTGACCGGCGGCGAGCACGCCTTCACGTTCAAGAGCACGTCGACCGGCGTGCGCGCCAACCTCGACATCCCGGACACGATCTATCGCTTCGTCCGTCTCGGCTTCGGTCTGCACATGGAGCTGCCGGCCAACTTTACGTTCTGGATGGCGGCCGGCTACCGCCAGGTCTTGAACGGCGGCGGTCAGTTCAAGGAGGTGTTCTTCCCCTACTCGTCGGTCGCCGGTGTCGATGCGTCGGCATACGTCGGTTATCGCCTCGCGCCGAACCTGGAAGCGCGCCTGGTGTTCGACTGGCGGCGGTATTTCTCGTCGATGAACTGCAACACGACGAACATGAACTGCGAGGACCGCTTCACCGCCGGTGGCGCCGTCGATCAGTACATGAGCGGCAGCGCCCTGATCGCGTTCACCTGGGGCGGTACCGAACGCACCGCCGACGAAGCGGAGGAGGCCCCGCCCCCGCGCAAGCGCAAGAAGGCCTCGGACGACGAGGAGTCTGCGCCGGAGGCCGGTGGCGACAGCGGGGCCGACCAGTAGCACGGCGGCGCGCCCGCGCGCGATCCTGCACGTCGACATGGACGCGTTCTACGCGTCGGTCGAGCAACGCGACAACCCGGCCCTGCGCGGCCGACCCGTCATAGTTGGCGGCAACGCGCGCCGCGGCGTCGTGCTGGCGGCGTCGTACGAGGTGCGGCCGGCGGGCGTGCGCAGCGCGATGCCGATGGCGCGCGCGCTGGCGCTGGCGCCCGGCGCCGTCGTCGTGCCGCCGCGACACCACGCCTATGCCGACGTCAGCGCGCGCGTGTTCGACATCCTGTGTTCGGTGACGCCGCTGGTGGAGCCGCTGTCGCTCGACGAGGCGTTCCTGGACGTCACCGCGTCCGGGCAGCTGTTCGGCTCGCCCGCGGACATCGCGGCGCGGATCCGCGGCCGCATCGCCAGCGAGCTGGGGCTGCCGGCGTCGGCCGGTATCGCGGAGGCGAAGCTCACGGCCAAGATCGCGTCGGATCTGGCGAAGCCGAACGGCCAGGTTGCGGTGCCGCCGGGAGGCGGCGCGGCGTTCCTGGCGCCGCTGCCGGTGGCGCGGCTGTGGGGCGTCGGGCCGAAGAGCGCGCACCGGCTGGCGACCATGGGCCTGACGACAATCGGCGACATCGCGCGCCAGGATCCAGAGGACCTCGTGCGGCGCTTGGGGCCGGGCGGGCGCGAGCTGTGGGAGCAGGCCAACGCGATCGACGACCGCCCCGTCATCCCCGACCGCGAGGCGAAGAGCATCGGCGCCGAGGAGACGTTCGACGACGACCTCGCCGGCGCCGAGGCGCTGCGCCCGTTCGTGCACGCGCAGGCGCTGCGCGTCGCGCACCGCATGCGACGCGCCGGGCTGCGCGCGCGCACCGTGCAACTCAAGTTGAAGCGCGCCGACTTCACGCTGATCACGCGGCGCACGACGCTGGACGAGGCCACCGACGACGGGCAGACGCTGTACCGCGCGGCCGCCGAGCTGCTGGCGCGCGAGCCCGCGCGCCCGACGCGGCTGACGGGAGTGTCGGCGCAGAACCTGGTGCCCGCCGACGCCGCGCAGCTGGGCATGTTCGCCCGCCCGCCCGCCGCCGCCGACGCCCTCAACCGCGCCCTGGACGCGATCGCCGACAAGTTCGGCACCCGCGCCGTCACCACCGCCGACGTCGCGAGCGCGGAAGCAGCCGACGACGACGGCTGACGCTACTTGAAGCGGGACAGCGAGAACGGCGTCAGATCGATCGCCGAGCGGCCGGTGGCGACCAGCTCCGCGATCGCCTCGGCCGGTGATCGGGGCCAGCAGGATGCCGTTGCGGAAGTGGCCGGTGGCCAGCACCAGCCCGCGCACCGGCGTCGCGCCCAGCACCGGCAGGTGGTCCTCGGTGAACGGACGGAAGTTCGACCACGATCCGGTCACCGGCGCGTCGGACAGCGCGGGCACCAGCGTGCGGGCCAGCGCCAGGATCGCGGCCAGGCCGCCGACGGTCACCTCCTTGCGGAAGCCGGCCATCTCGACGGTGCTGCCGGCGATCACGGTGCCGTCGCGCCGTGGCACGAGGTAGCCGCGCCCGTGCACGGCGATGACGTGCCGGAACAGCGGCGGCCGCGTCTCGATCGAAACCAGCTGGCCGCGCGCCGGGCGCACCACGGTGGCGGGCACGCCCGCGCCCTCGACCAGCCCGGACCAGCTCCCTGCCGCGACGACGACCGTTCCCGCGCGCAGAACCTCGCCGTCCAGCTCGACGCCGGTGGCGACGCCGCCGTCGATGCACACGCGCCGCACGTAGCGGCCGGTCAGGAAGCGCGCGCCCGCCCCCGCCGCCGCCTGCGAAAACGCGCGCGCCAGCTCGCGCGCGTTCACCTGGGCGTCGTCGGGAAACATCAGCGCGCCGCGCACGTCGGGGCCCAGCGCCGGCTCGCGCTCGGTGAGGTCCGCCCCAGCCAGCTGCGCGACGCGCAGCGCCCGCGCCTGCTGCCACGCCAGCCGCGCCGCCAGCTCCGCCTCGCCCGCGTCGTCCAGCGCCGCCAGCAGCACGCCCGAGCGGTCGTAGCCTACGTCGATCCCCGTCGCGTCGTGCAGCTCGTTGGCCAGCGACGGATACAGCGCCCGGCTCATCAGCCCGAGGTCGAGCAGCGGCCCCGGCCCCTCCGCCTCCATCTGCGGCCCCAGGATGCCGGCCGCGGCGCTCGACGCCTCCGCGCCGGGGATGGCGCGCTCGACGACGGTGACGCCGACGCCACGCTGCGCCAGCCGCAGCGCCACCGCGCAGCCCATGATGCCGCCGCCGATGATGGCGACGTCGGTCGTGTCGAGAGTCATCCGCTCAGATCCCGTCCGTGGGCGCCCCTGTCAGCCGCAGCTTCCCCTCCAGCGACTTGGACGTCCACACCTTGTTGGCGGCGTCGATGATCACCGCCGAGCAGTCGGTCATCGATTCGACCAGCGCCAGCCCCTTCTCCGGCCCCAGGATGAACACCGCGTCGTCGAGCGCATCGGCGACCAGCGCGGTCGGCGCGAAGATCGTCACGCTGCGCGACGCCGTCGCCGGGAAGCCGGTCTTGGGATCGATGATGTGGTGGTAGCGCTTGCCGTCGAGCACGAACGACCGCTCGTAGTCGCCGGCGGTCGAGAACGCGTGGTCCTGGATGGGCATCGCGGCGATGACCTTGTCGGCGCTGCCGCGCGGATCGCGCACGCCCACCATCCAGTTGGCGGTGCCCTTGCGCCCGGCGACGTACAGGTCGCCGCCCGCCTGCACCATGTAGTCGGTCAGCCCCTCCTGGCGCAGCACGGCGGCGCAGCGATCGACGGCGAACCCCTTCGCGATGCCGCCCAGCCCGATGCGCATGCCGGCGCGCCGCAGCTTCACCGTGCGCGCCTTGCGGTTGACCTCGATCTGGCGCCAGTCGATCAGCTTGCGCCGGCGCGCGATCTCGGCCGCCGGCGGCACCGCCTTGGTCAGGTCGTCGTCGAACTTCCACAGCCCGCGCATCACCGCGAACGTGATGTCGAACGCGCCGTCCGACCGGCGCGACATGTCCAGCGCCTTGTCGATCACGTCCAGCGTGTCGTCGCTGACCTTGACCGCCTGCTTGCCCGCGGCCTTGTTGATGCGGACCAGATCGCTCTCCGGCTCCCCCGGCCGCTCCCAGTCCGTCATCAGGATCTCGATGCGCCTGATCTCGTCGTAGCCGGCGTCGAACGCCTTCGCCGCCTTCGCCTCGTCGGCCGTCCACGCGGTCAGCTTGATCTCCGTCCCCATCGCGCCGTACGTCCGCCGCACGACGTGCGGCCCGGGCGATGCGGGTCCAGCCTGCTGCGCCTGCGCCAGCAGGGCAGCGACCACCAGCAGGGTCACGGACATCGGGGTCAACATAGCACCCGACCTGAGCGATCGAACGGGCGGCCCGGATCACTCGCAGATCACGACGTGCACCGGCTCGGGCAGCTCGCGCAGCAGCTCCTTGAGCACGTCGCCGCGCAGGAACGTCCACACGGTCGAACGCGCCGTCGTCCCCATCATCACGCAACGCACGCCGATCTCCTCGGCCGCCTCGGCGATCGACGCGCCCGCGTTGTGCGCCAGCCGCCAGATCGGCACCGCCTCCATCCCCTCGGCGTTGATGTCGTGCACGGCGGCGCCCAGCACCTCCAGCGCGTCATCGGAAGGACCGGTGCGAGGCGGAAAGAACAGCCCCGGGATCTCGTCGACGAAGATGACGTACACGGCGGCGTCACCGGCGCCGCGCGCGCGCCGCGCCGCCTCGCGGCACAGGTTACGGTTCGGGCCGCGCAGCGCGATCAACGTCGTCGACGCGTACGCCGCCTTCAGCGACACGGCTTCTGCCAGCGTCACGACCTCGTTGGTCGCCGGCCCGGCCGCCGCCGCCTGTTCGGCAGACGCCGCGCGGATGAAGCCGAAGCGCCCCGACCGGATCCAGCCGCGGTGGGTGACGAACGCGACCCCCAGCTGCAGCGCCGTGACGCCGACGCCGTACAGCGTCGCGATCGGCTTCGTGAACCAGGTGATGACCCACGGCACGACCAGCGCCAGCCCGGCGATGGCGTCGATCCCCAGCCGCACGCCGCGCCGCTTCTCGCGCCACGCGATCACGCCCAGGCTGGCCGACGTGATGGCGTACGATCCCAGCAACCCGAACGCGAACACCCTGCCCAGCGCGAACAGGTTGGCCCCGGTGGTGATCACGATCAGCACCGTCGCCGCCGTGATGACGACGATCGCGCCACGCGGCGTGCCGAAGCGCTTGTTGCGCGCCGCCAGCTGCGCGGGCAGGTAGCCGAGCTCGCCGACCGACTTGAAGATGTTGTAGCAGCCGATGAACGCGACGTTGGCGGCGACCAGCAGGAAGCCCGCCGCCGACAGCGACAGCGCGAGCATCAGCGTCCGGCCGCCGTAGGTCTCCGCGACGACCGCCAGCAGCGCGGGGTGCGCGCCGATGTGGCTCGCCTGCGCGGCTTCGATGGTGACGACCGTGAACGCAGGGACGGTGACCACCAGGCTGACGACGACCAGCGCCGCGACGATGCGGATCACGCGCCGGCGCGGCTCGCGCAGCGCGGGCGCCAGCTGCCCCAGCGATTCCAGCCCCGAAAACGCCAGCCACGAGGCGGCGAATCCGCCCGCCGCCTCGGTCCAGCGGTGGGACGTCATGTGCTCCATGTTGTTCCACAGCTGCAACCACCCCGTCGGCTGCAGCTTCGCGAGCACGGCGACGACCAGCGCCACCTCGCAGGCCACCGCCGTCAGCGCCAGGATCAGCGCCAGCCGCGCCAGCTCGCGCATGCCGATCCAGTGCATGAACCCCAGCACCAGGATCGCGGCCACCGACAGCAGCGGAATCTCGTACGCGAACGGACGGATGATCGCGATGTAGTGCAGCGCGGTAACGACCGAGATCGCGATCGTCAGCAGGTACGAGCTGACCATCAGCGCGCCCGACACCACGCCGACGCGCGGTCCGAACGCCTCGGTCGCGGCGGCGACGCCGCCCCCGCCCTTGGGGTAGCGGTGCGCGATCTCCAGATGACCCAGCGCGACGAAGATGAACGCCACCGCGGTCACCAGCACGAACCACGGCGCCAGCCCGCCTACCTGCTGGTAGAGGATCGACGGGACGTAGTAGACCGACGTCCCCAGGTCCGCGAACACGACGGCCCACGCCAGCGCGGGTCCGAGATAGCCGACGCCTCGCCCCGCGGGGCGGTCGAGCTCGATCTCCGGCGCGGGGCGGCTTCCCTTCTGGGCTTCGTCCGCCATCTATCGCGCGCGGAGCTTCCTCCCTAACGCCCGACGGCGCAACTGCGGATCCGAACCTGATTTTGAGGGAATTTACTTGATGCTTCAGGCCCCGTCGGGAAGACTCCCAGCGACTTTCAAAGGCACAAAACCAGTGGACAAATTGGACAACGACACCGTCGCGGCGCTCGAGCGCCGCGCTTTCGACCTTCGCGCCGACAATCTGACGGCCATCGCCGCGTCGGCCAGCGGCCACCCGGGCGGCACGCTGTCGGCGATGGACATCATGCAGACGCTGTTCTTCGTCGAGATGCAGCACCGGCCCGCGGAGCCGCACTGGCCGGACCGCGATCGCTTCGTGCTGTCGAAGGGGCACGCCGTCCCGGCGCTGTACACCGTGCTCGCGCACGCCGGCTACTTCTCGCGCGATCTGCTGCCGACGCTGCGCCGGCTCGGCAGCCCGCTGCAGGGGCACCCGGCCAACTTCCTGATGCCCGGCATCGAAGCGTCCACCGGCTCGCTGGGCCAGGGATTTTCGGTCGCCATCGGCATGGCGCTGGCGGCCAAGCTGGACGGCCGCAAGTCCCGCGTCTACACGATGATCGGCGACGGTGAATCGCAGGAGGGTCAGATCTGGGAGGCCGCGATGTCGGCGCCCAAGTACAACCTCGACAACCTGGTCGTCATCCTCGACCACAACAAGGGCCAGATCGACGGCTTCGTCAAGGACGTCATGAGCCTGGACCCGATCGCCGACAAGTGGCGCGCGTTCAACTGGCACGTCATCTCGATCGACGGCCACGACTACCGCCAGATCGCGGCGGCGCTGGCCGAGGCGAAGGCGACCAAGGGCAAGCCGACGTTCATCCTCGCGGAAACCATCAAGGGCAAAGGCGTGTCATTCATGGAAGGCAAAGTTGGCTGGCACGGCGTCGCGCCGACGTCGGCGGAGCTCGAGACCGCGGTGCGCGAGCTGCGCGCCGCCAAGGCCAAGCACGAGGGGGTGGCGTCGTGAGCGCGCCGGTCAAGCAAGACGCATCGGGCGCCGTCGCATCGCGCGACGCCTTCGGCGACGCGCTGGTCCGCCTGGGTGAGACCCACCCGGAGCTGGTCGTGCTGGAAGCCGATCTGTCGGAGAGCACGCGGTCGAAGAAGTTCGCCAAGAAGTTCCCGGAGCGCTTCTTCCAGATGGGCATCGCGGAGGCGAACATGATCAGCGTCGCCGCCGGCCTGTCGCTGTCGGGCAAGGTGCCGTTCTGCTGCTCGTTCGCGTGTTTCATCACCGGACGCTTCGACCAGATCCGGATGTCCGCCTGCTACTCGGCGTCGAACGTGCGCCTGGTGGGCAGCCACGCGGGCGTCGGCATCGGCGAGGACGGCTACTCGCAGATGGGGCTGGAAGACATCGCGCTGATGCGGACGCTGCCGACGATGGCGGTGATCCAGCCGGCTGACGACCTGGAGACGGCCGGCGCCGTCGCGTACCTGATGGGCCACAAGGGCCCGGCGTTCCTGCGCACGACGCGGCAGAAGCTGAAGCGCGTGAACGCCGAGGGCTACAAGTACGAGTTCGGCAAGGGCGTGACGCTGGTCGACGGCAAGGACCTGACCATCGTCGCTTCGGGCGGCACGGTCGGGCCCGCGGTCGACGCGGCGGCGGCGCTCGCCAAGGACGGCATCAGCGCGCGCGTCATCAACATCCACACCATCAAGCCGATCGACGTGGCGCTGCTGGCCAAGGCGGCGAAAGAGACCAAGCGCATCCTGACCGTCGAGGATCACCAGATCACCGGCGGCCTGGGCGGCGCCGTGTGCGAGGCGCTGGCCGAGGTCGAGCCGGTGCGCATCCGCCGTCACGGCATCCTGGACGTGTTCGGCGAGTCCGGCACGCCCGAGGGACTGTACGAGCACTTCAAGCTCGACGCGGCCGGCATCGCCGGCGTGGCGCGCGACTTCGTCCGCTCGTAGCCGCCGCGCGGCGCGGCGCCTGAACCTCTCCACGACCACCACGGCCACGTGGTAAAGTGGAGGGGTCGTGCGTCGCGTCCTCGTCGCCATAGCCTTCCTCGAGCGTCGTGGTACAGGCGACGGGCCTGTCGCTGGCGGCCGTGCGTGACTGCGGCGGCTGTGGCGCGGGCGGCAGCTCTTCCGTGGCCAGCGACGGCTGCCAGGGCGACGAGGAGTCCGGCGACTGCTCGCCCGATTGCGAGCGCTGCTTGTGCTGCGCGCACCACCGGGTCGTCGCCCTCCCCCCTCTGCTCGACTCCCGCACGGCGGTGAGCCAGGCGCTCGCGCCGATCACGGCGCAGGCCCCCGATCTGTCGTCCGACCCCGGCGAGATCCTCGACGTTCCGAAGCGAAGCGACTCCGTTTCGTAGTCGTCACGACCGAGTCCTCTCGCACCGGAGTCGAACCATGTCCCGAGGTCTGTACGCCATCGTCCTGTTGCCGATCCTCGCCGCATGCGCGACCAGCGCGCCCGACAAACACGGCACAATCACCACGCTCAGCGCCGCCAGCACGCCCGACGCCGAACGCTGTCCGCACAAGGTGCCGAAAGAAGTCTGCACGCGCTGCAATCCGGCGCTGGTCCCGAAGTTCCAGGCCGCCAAGGACTGGTGCAAGGAGCACGGCGTCCCCGAATCGCAGTGCTTCGAGTGTCATCCGGACCTGACGTTCGATCCCCTGCCACCTCTGCCCGCGGGCGCCGATCTGAAGGAGATCTCCGCGCAGGGCGAAGACGTCCCCGCGCTGGAGCCACACGTGGTGCCGGGCAAGGTGACGGTGTTCGACTTCTACGCGGTCTGGTGCGCACCCTGCCGCAAGATCGACGCGCACCTGTTCCCGCTGCTCGGCCGGCGCGCCGACCTGGCCGTGCGCAAGCTGAACGTCGTGTCCTGGGAGACGCCGGTCGCCGAGCGCTACCTGCGCAACGCCCCGTCGCTGCCGTACGTCGTCGTCTACGGAAAACGCGGCCAGCGTGTCGCCGCGATCGCGGGACTGGACCTGGGCGCGATCGACCGCGCCATCGACAAGGCCGGCGCGCAGTGAAGCGCCGCCGCCTGATAGCGACAGCCGCGCTTGCCGTCGCCCTGCTCGCGCTGGCGCGGCCGCGCGCCGCCGAGGCGTGCGCGGGGTGCCGGAACCCGAGCATCCCGATCACGCGCGTCGCCAACGTCCAGATGGCGCCCGGCGAGATCCGCGGCAGCGCCATCCTGACCTCCACCAGCGTCAACGTCGTCCACGAGGCCGGGTGCGCGGACCCGAACAACTGCACCGAGGTGCCCGTGCAGCCCCTCTACCTGCACGACCAGGACATCTACCCGACGGAGCTGCGCGCGATGTTCGAGCTCGGGCTGTCGAAGTCGTGGGGCGTCGAAGCGCAGCTGCCGGTCCGGGTGGTGGCGACGCGCATCCGCTTCACGACGCCGGCGGGCGCGCCTTACGTCCCGCTCGACGCGGACGTGCACCACCGCAACGAGACGCTGGCCGGCATCGCCGACCCGTGGCTGCTCGGCCGTTACGGCACGATGCTGGGCGGCGCGCTGGTCACGCTGCGCGCCGGCTTGACGCTGCCCCTCGGGCGCACCGAGGAGAACCCGTTTGCGCTCGGCGACGTGGGCCTCCGCCACCAGCACATCCAGTTCGGCAGCGGCACGTTCGATCCGGTCGCCGCCGCCGACATGTCGAAAGGCTTCGGCAAGCTGCAGCTCGCGGCCTACGTGCAGGGCCAGATCTCGCTTTACCAGAATCGCCATGGGTTCCGCGCGCCGGCGCGCGGTTACGCCGGCGTGCAGCTAGGGACGCGGCTCGTCGGCAAGCTCAACGGCGCCATCGGCCCCGACGTGCTCTACGAAGGGCCCGAGCGCTGGGACGGCGTCATCCGCCAGGATGGCAGCCTCGGACGCACCGAGGTCCTGATCGGCACGGCGCTGAGCCAGAACTTCGGCGACAACATGATCACGCTGCTGGTCCGCGTCCCCGTCTACCGCCACATCGTGCAGGGGAGCGAAGCCATCGGCCGCCTGTCGTCGCCCGTGATCGCGAGCCTGATCGTCAGCCGGAGCTTCTAGCCAGCTGCGAGCGCGTCGCCAGCGACTGCGCGCGGTCGCCGAACGGGCGCAGCTCGAGACGGCGCGCGCCGTCGGGCGCGACGTCGATGATGATGTCCAGGCGATCGCTGGGGGCGGCGTCGGGGAAGCGGTCCAGCCATTCGATCGCGACGGCGGCGCGATCGAAGGCGTCGTGCAGCCCAAGCTCGGGCAGCTCGCGCGGGTCCTCGATGCGGTACAGGTCGGCGTGAACCAGCGGGACGCGCCCCGGGTGCTCGTTGACCAGCGCAAACGTCGGGCTGGCGACGTGGCGATCGCGCGGCACGTCTAGGCCGCGCGCCAGCCCCTGCACGAACGTCGTCTTCCCCGCCCCCAGCGGCCCGAGCAGTCCCAGCACGTCGCCGACCGCCAGCAGCCGGCCCAGGCGTTCAGCGATCGCCTGGGTGCCGGCCGCGTCGGCGGCGAGGAGGATGACGTGCGGGCTCATCCGAAGAATCTAGAACTTGATCTTCTCGAAGTGAACCAGATCGGCGAACGCCGCGAAGCGCTCGCGAATCTGCGACAGGTCCAGGCGCTTGAAACGGTCGAGGCTGAAGTCCTCGACCGAAAACGACGCCAGCACCGATCCCAGGATCATCGCGGTGCGGATCGTCTCCGGGCTGGTGTCGCCGTGGTGGGCGATCCACCCCATGAAGCCGCCGGCGAACGAATCGCCAGCGCCGGTCGGATCGACGACGTCTTCGATCGGGAACGCGGGCGCCGCGAACACGCCCCCCTCGTGGAACAGCAACGCGCCCGCGTCGCCGCGCTTGATGACCACCGCGCGCGGCCCCATCGCGCGGATCGCGCGCGCCGCCGCCGGCAGGTTCGCCTCGCCCGACAGCTGCCGCGCCTCTTCGTCGTTGAGCAGCAACATGTCGACGCGCTCGAGCAGCCGCAGCAGATCCGGGCGCTTGCCCTCGATCCAGAAGTTCATGGTGTCGCAGGCGACGAAGCGCGGCTTGCGCGCCTGGTTCAACACCTCGAGCTGCAGCACCGGATCGATGTTGGCGAGGAACACGTAGTCCGAATCGGCCCAGCTCGGCGGCAGCTTGGGACGGAAGTCCTGGAACACGTTGAGCTGCGTATCCAGCGTGGTGCGTGTCGCGAAGTCGGGCGAATACACGCCGGACCAGCGGAACGTCCGCCCCGACACGCGCTCCAGCCCCGCCAGGTCGACGCCGTGCGATTCGAGCTGCTTCGTGTACGCGTCGGGGAAATCGTCGCCGACGATGCCGATCAGGCGCGGCTTCGGCGCCAGGAACGATGCCGCCACCGACACGAACGACGCGGCCCCGCCCAGCACCTCGACGCGTTTTCCAACACGTGTCTCGACCGAATCGAAAGCGACGGATCCAACGACCAGCAACGAAGACTCTTTCACGGTTCCCTCCCGAGCAGCGCGCGTATGCGTTGTCGCGCCTCCGCCGGAACGGCGTCGGGCGCGGTGATGATGGCGTGAGCGGCAGCGCGCGCGCAGCCGCACGACTCCGGCAACGGCCGGGCGCTCGGCCAGCGCCCGCACGATGCGCTGGGCGCCAGCGACGTTGGCGCGCAGCACCTCGACGACCGCGGTGACGCTGACGGCGTCTTCGCCTTCGCGCCACGCGTCGTAGTCGGTGACCAGCGCCAGCGCGGCGAAGCACAGCTCCGCCTCGCGGGCCAGCTTGGCCTCGGGCGCGGCGGTCATGCCGACCACGTCGGCCCCCCAGCTGCGGTGCAGGATCGACTCCGCGCGCGTCGAGAACTGAGGTCCCTCCATGCACAGGTAGGTGCCGGCGCGGTGCACGCGACGGCCGGCCGCGGTCGCCGCCGCCGCGACCGCCGCCCCGAACGCCGGGCAGGTGGGCTCGGCGAAGCCGACGTGGCCGACGACGCCGTCGCCGAAGAAGGTCGTCGCGCGCCGGAACGTCCGGTCGATGAACTGATCGGCGAGCACGAAGTCGCCCGGCACCAGCTCCTCGCGCAGCGAGCCCACCGCCGAGATCGACAGCAGCCGCTGCGCCCCCAGCTGTCTTCAGCGCGAACACGTTGGCGCGGTAGTTGATCTCGGACGGCGACAAGCCGGTGGCCGGCGCCGTGGCGGGGCAGGAACAGCAGCCGCGTGTCGCCGACGGTGCCGCTGACCACCGGCGCCGACGGCGGGCCGAACGGCGTCGCGACCTCTTCCGTCCGCACCTCGGCGAGCCCATCGATGTCGTAGAGGCCACTGCCCCCGAAAACGCCGAGTATCATGGGAACGATGGCGTCATGCCTACCACTGGATCAGCCGACGAGGCGAATGTCCGACGTAATTGAATACCTCGTCGCGCACGGCGCCTATGTCGAGGCGGCGCGCATCGCCGCCGAGCGCGGCGAGCTGCGGCGCGCGATCACGCTCTACGAACGGGTGTGGCGGTTCGCCGACGCGGTGCCGCTGGCCCTGGAGGTCGGAGATCGGGGCCTGGCGGTGCGGCTGGCGCTGGACGCGAACCTGACGGCGCGCGCCACCGAGATCGCCGACGGCGCCACGACCGCCGGCGACCTGGCCGCGATCGCCGACGCGTTCGCGGGGCGCGGGCGTCCGTTCGAGGCCGGACGCACGGCCGAGCGCGGCGGCGACTGGCGGCGCGCCGCGGCGTTCTACCGCCGCGCCGGCGCGCCCGTCGACCAGGCCCGCGCCCACGCGCGCGCCGGCGATCTGCGCGAGGCCGGGCTCATCTACGAACGCCTGGTCGCGCAGGGGAGCAGCGACGAGGCCGCCGCCGCGCGCCTGGCGCTCGGCCGCCTGCTCGGCCGCCTGGGGCGGCACGAGGACGCGACCCGCCATCTGCAAGCCGCCGCGCGCACGCCGGCGCTGCGGACCGCCGCGCTGCGCGCGCTCGCCGGGCCGTTGCTGGCGCTCGGTTTTCGCGGCGCCGCGACCGAGGTGGTCGCGCGGCTACGCCAGGACGACCCGTCGCTGCCGCACGCCCCCGAGGAGCTGGCCGCGCTGGAAGAGGCGGAAGCCGCCGCGGCCGAAGGCGACACGAGCGGCCAGGCGGCGCCCACGGGCGGCGGCCCGGCGCCGCTCGCCCGCCGGTTCATCATCCGCCGGCTGCTCGGCGGCGGGGCGACCGGACGCGTGTACGAGGCCGTCGATTCGCTGCTGGGCATGCAGGTCGCGCTCAAGCTGCTGCAGCTGGGCGGCGCGCCCGCCGACCCGGAGCGCCAGGCCTACGTCCGCTTCGCGCGCGAGGCGGAGGCCGCGGGCCGGCTCCGCCACCCCAACATCGTGGCGCTGTTCGACGCGCAGCCGGCGTCCGGGCTGTTCGTGTTCGAGCTGATGTCCGGCGGTACGCTGGCCGACCGGCTGGCCGCGGACGGCCCGCTGTCGCCCGCCGCGGGCCGGCGCCTGGCGCTGGACCTGCTGGCCGCGCTGGGCGCGGCGCACGAGCGCGGCATCGTGCATCGCGACGTCAAGCCGGCGAACGTCTTCTTCGACGCCGCCGGCAACGCGAAGCTGGGCGACTTCGGCGGCGCTCACCTGGTCGACTTCGGGCAGACGCAATCGGGCGGCTTCCTGGGGACGCTGGCGTACATGTCGCCCGAGCAGATCAGCAACGCGCCCATCGGCGCCGCCGCGGACATCTATGCGCTGGGCGCGACGCTGTTCGAAGCGCTGGTGGGCCGGCCGCCGTTCCTGGGGCCGGACCTCGTCGGCCAGCACCTGGGCGAAGCGCCGCCGTCAGCGGTCGCGCTCCGCCCCGCGCTGACGCCGCTGCACGACCAGGTGCTGGCGCGTGCGCTGTCCAAGGTGCCCGTCGAGAGGTTCACGTCGGCGATCGAGATGGCGGAGGCCATCGCCGCGTGGCCAACCGAAGTTGCGCTCGGCGCCGACGGCAGCGGCGCGGCCGGCGACGACGAACGCACGCCGGCATCCACGGGCACGGGCACCGGCGCCGGGGACAGCGCGGGCGCCACCGCCGACGACGAGCGCACGCTGTGGCTCACCGACGGAGGCCGGCTGTCACTGCGCCGCGACGCGCGCACCGCGCGCGACGTCGTCGTCGAGCTGCGCGACGAACCGCTGGCGGACGCAGCCCTCGACACCCTGCGCCGGGTCGCGGCGGCAGGCGGACCGTTCGTGCAACGTGTGCTGCGGCTGTCCGACGATCGCCGCACGATCTGGTACGAAGCGCTGCCGGGCGCGCCGCTCCCCCTGGCGACGCTCACCGCCGCTGAACGTGCCGGGCTCACCGCCGCGCTGGCGACGCTGCCGCCGGGCGCCGCACGCTCGTTCGCCCGCACCACCGCCGGCCCCGTGCTGCTGGTCGCGCCCGGGCCTGCGCGTCCCTAATCAGTAAACAGCTGGGTCACCAGCATCGGCGTGACGCCGCCGACCGGCGCGCCGATGACGATGCCGACGCCCAGCTTGCGCGCATCCGGGTGCAGGATGTTGCCGCGGTGGCCCGGGCTCGACAGGAAGCCGCTCTCCGCCTGCTCGGTGCTGTAGGCGCGCCCGACGTTCTCCAGCACCAGCCCGGGCGACAGGCCGGCGCGGCGAACGCGATCCACCGCGGCGCCCGTGCGGGGCGAGACGTGGCCGACGAAGTCCTTGTCGGCCATGTCGCGGCTGTGGGCGCGAGCGATCCCCGCCAGCGTCGCGTCCGCGACCACGGGCGGCAGCCCCGCCCGCTTGCGATCGCGGTTCACCAGCGCCAGCATCTCGCGCTCGGCGTCCTCGGCCTTGACCACGCCCTGCGACATCCCGGCGCGGCCCGGCGTCCGCGCGGGCGGCGTGGCGCCGCAATACACGGGGAAGTTCGCCAGCACCTCCGCGCCGTGCGCGTCGACAGCCGTGATCTCGACCTGGTAGGCGCCGTCCTTGCCGCAGCGCAGAGCGCCCTGCGCCACGCCGCCCACCACGGCGGCCGCCTCGCCGCGCACGCTGCCGTCGGGCGACGTGATGACGACCGACGGGTCCCGGTAGCCACCCGCGACGCGCGCCGCGATCTTCGCGTGACCGCCGCCGGGGAGCTTGCGCGCGATCGGCGCGGTCAGCTTCAGCGGCGTCGCCTGCAGGGCCACCGCGACGTAGATGGCATCGGGCGTCCGATCGATGCCGACGCCGATGCGACCCATCGCGGGGCCGCGCGACATCTCGGTCAGCTCGTCGCGCACGCGCTCGGGAATCTTGTCGGCGCCTGCCACCGACGTGTGCGACAGCACGATGCGCGGCGGCGCCTCGACCAGGCCGTAGTGCGCGGTCAAGAACTGCAGCACCTCCAGCGCCGGCAGCTCCTCGCCGCGGATGTTGCGCGCCAGATCGGTCATCGCCCAGTCCAGCCGCCGATCGGGCTTCGGCGGCTTGCGGCCCAGCTTGCGCGCGACGGCGGCCGCCTCGGCGACGATCCGCGCTCGCAACGGATCGACGGGCGCGGGCGGTCGCCCGCTGGCCGCCGCGCTCGGCGCATAGGTCTTGGCCGCCGGCCCCGCCGGCGCGAAGCCACGATCCGCCTTCGCCCCCGTCCCCGTCGCCCCCGCCGCGAGCACGGCAGCGAGCGCCGCGACGAGCATCCGCTACTTCTTCTTGCCGCCGCCGCCGCTGCCGCCGCCCGCAGCCTTCGACGCGGCCGCCTTGCGATCGCCGACCGCCGCGGCCGGACCAGCGCCGCCCGCCTTCTCCTGCGCCGACACCGCGGGCACGGGCGCCGCCGGCGGCGGAACCACACCCTGCGCGTCCGCGAACACGAGCTCGCCGAACTTGTCGAGCACGTGGAAGTCGCCCACCATCGGCGGCGACCAGCCCGCGGCCTGCTGCGGCTTACCCTGCGGCACGTCCATCCGGTACATGTTGATGCGCCACACGTTGCCGGGCACCGGCGGCAGCTTCAGCTCCGACTTGTCGTCCATGCCCTTGACGTCTTCCAGCGGGATCGCCAGCTCCGCGGTCCAGCCCTTGTCCTGGTCCTCGCGCTTGTTCAGCGTGCCGTCGACGCGCACCTTCGCGATCGTCTTCGAGTTCCAGCCGAACGGCTTCATCTTCGGGTTGATCATGTCCTCGTACTTCCGCCGCTCGGGCAGGTACGTGTCGAACAACGTGCCGTTCGGCGACACCTGCAGCTCGACGTAGCTGCGGCCGTTGCCGTCGGCGTCGATCATGATCTCGTCCGCTTCTTCGGTCCACAGCTTGTCGTCGCGCTTGTCCAGCTTCGCCCACACGTCGCTGTCCGCGTTGTCGATCGCGATGTAGAGGAACTTCTTGTCCCACGCCAGCTTCGCCTCGGTGCGCATCGGCACGGCGGTCCCGGTCAGCGTGTTGACGAACGGGCCCGTCGATGGCGCCGCCGTCCAGATCGCGTCGTCGAGCTTGCCGTCGATCTTCGGCGCCTTGGTCGCCATGCGGGCGACGTAGCGCTTGCGCGCCTCGGCCACCGGCTGCGACGAGCGGATGGGGATCGACGCCGCCAGCACGCGCCCTTCGGCGTCGTGCGGCCCTGCCTTGACCGTCATGCGCTGCGACGGCGGGCGCCACATCCCGGTGTAGATCTCGACGTTGCCGCCGCCCCACCCCGCCGGCAGCCGGACGGTGTGCTGGTCGCGGATGATCTCGCCCGCCTTCCACGAGCCGACCGGGTACTTGCCCTTCACCGGCGCGTGATCGGCGTTGATGTACGCCTTGTTCTGGCCGTTCAGGTGCGTGAACGTCCGCCACCCCTCGCCGGGCGGCGCCACCATCTTCCAGTAGTGCGTCAGCTGCACGTCCTTGCCCGTCTCGATGGGCACGGTGTCGACGTCCAGGCCCAGGTAGATGACCTTGCCGTCGAGGTCGGCGTTGACCGGGAACCGCGGCGTCGGCGGCGTGGTCAGGATGTTCTGTTTGGCGACCGTCAGATCTTCGGCCGTCGGCTTGTCGTCGTCCTGCTCGACACACGCGCCGAACAGGGTCGGCAGCAGGATCGCCAGCGTGAGGGGCGCGCTTCGCATGGCGGATTTTCTATCACGTCGGGCCGGGCGGGTCAGCGGGCACTCACGCCGCGGACCGCCACCTCGACCACGGTCTCCGCGCGCGCGACGAGCTCCCTCACGTAGACCTTGAACGTGTCGTAGGCGCGGTCGCGGCGCGAAGGCGCCGGCGACGCCGATCGCGTCGATGCCCGCGTGGCGCGCCAGGTACAGCGATCGCGGCAGGTGATAGCCCTGCGTCACGACCAGGATCGACCGCTTCCCCAGCGCCGCCGTGTCGGCCATCGTCGCCGCCGTGCGATGCCCGCCCGGGTCCTTGACCACGTCCGCCGCCGGGACACCCCGCTTCACCAGCCAGGCCGCCATGCCGGCCGGCTCGTCGTAGCTGTCGTCCGTGCGCCGCCCCGACACGACCAGCTTGCCGGCGCGCCCCGCGCGGTAGAGCGCGAGCGCGGTCTCCAGGCGGGCCGCCAGCTCGTCGCACGGCGTGCCGTCCGACATCACGCGATTGCCCAGGACGACAGCGTCCGGCCGCGCTGGCGCCGCCGCGACGTCGGCGACGATCGCCGCGCGCGTCGTCGCGACCATGTACACGTTCGCCGCGGCAATGGCCGCCACGGCCACCGTCCCCCCGATCAGCACCCGCTTCGCCCACCGCCATGGACGTCCTCGCCCGCCCGCGGGCGGGCCCAGGGAAACGCCCGGCGGCTTGTCAGTCACTGTCCACGTCAGGCATCACGGTAGACCTTGGCGGCGCCGACGTGGCCCAGACGGTGCCAGCGCACGTGCTGGCGCGACAGGTGAAACAAGATCTCGTCACGCGCCACGCCCTCGCCCACCGCGCGCTGAACCCAGTCGAGCACGACGTCGCGCGCGTCCGGCGGGTGGAACAGGAACGTGCGCCCGAACATCACCGCCTCGCCGTCCCAGCACAGCCGCGCCTCGAACACGTCGCCCACGGTCATCCCCAGCGGGTTGCGCCGCTCGCGCACGGCGAAGCGCGCGCCGCCCACCAGGTCCTCGACGTCCAGCAGGTGGTCGGCGATGCCGTGCAGCTCGAACAGGCTGTGGTGGGTCGCCGCCAGCGACGCCAGCACGCTGGCGCTCGGCGACCTGCAGCGTGTCGTCGCCGCTCGCGATCGCGCGCGCGATCGGCGGCACCCCGGTCGCCGCCATCGGCCGTTCCAGCACGTACCACTCCAGGAACGACGCCATCCGCCCCTCGAACAGCTCGGCGTCGTCGTCGAACACCTTGCCCGCGCGCTCGAAGTACTCCTCGCGCGCGCGCATCGCCTCCAGCTTGTGTTCCCCCTCGCTGTAGCGTTCCGCGAGACGGTCGAGCAGGCGGTACACCATGGCGTCCTGCTAACGGCGGCGGCGCTCTTCCATGAGCGCGACGAAACGGTCGAACAGGTAGCTGGCGTCGTTCGGCCCGGGCGACGCCTCCGGGTGGTACTGCACGCTGAACACCGGCAGCTCGCCGTGGCGCATGCCTTCCACGGTCTTGTCGTTGAGGCTGACGTGCGACAGCACCGCCCGCCCCTGCATCGAATCGACGTCGACCGCGAAGCCGTGGTTCTGCGACGTGATCTCGACCTTGCGCGTGCCGAGGTCCATGACCGGGTGGTTCGCGCCGTGGTGTCCGAACTTCAGCTTGTACGTCTTGCCGCCCAGCGCCAGCCCCAGGATCTGGTGACCCAGGCAGATGCCGAACACCGGCAGCTTCGAGCGCGTCAGCTCCTTGGCCGATTCGACCGCGTAGCCGACGGCAGCGGGATCGCCGGGGCCGTTGGACAGGAAGATGCCGTCGGGCTTCATCGCCAGCACGTCGCGCGCCGGCGTCGTCGCGGGGACGACAGTGACGCCGCAGCCCGAGCTGCGCAGCCGCCGCAGGATGCCGCGCTTGATGCCGAAGTCGTAGGCGACGACGTTGAAGCGCTTGGGCGGCGCTTCGACGGCGCCCGCGGTCCCCGGGACGCCCCACACCGGCTCTTCCCACTCGTAGCCGTCGGTGGCGGTCACCTCGCGCACCAGGTCGCGGCCCTCCAGCGACGGGTGGCTGCGCGCGCGCGCGACCGCGGCCGCCGCGTCGCCGACCGCGCGCGTGATCACCGCGCGCTGCGCGCCCGACAGGCGGATGCGGCGCGTGACCGCCCGCGTGTCGATGCCGGTGATGCCCGCGACCCCGTGGTCCGCCAGCAGCGAGTGCAGCGATGCCGACGCGCGCCAGCTCGACACCAGCGGCGACAGCTCGCGCACGACGAAGCCCGAGCACCACGGACGCGCCGATTCGAAGTCGACCGGGTTGATGCCGACGTTGCCGATCTCGGGCGCGGTCATCGTGACGATCTGGCCGCGGTACGACGGATCCGTCAGCACCTCCTGGTAGCCGGTGATCGCCGTGTTGAACACGATCTCACCGCCGCCTTCGCCGGCCGCGCCGAAGCCGAAGCCGCGGTAAACGGTGCCGTCTTCCATGGCGAGCAGCGCGGGCGGCAGGTCGCCGTTGCCGCCCCTAACGTTGCCGGTGTTGTTGACGTCGTCTTTCGTGCTGCTCACGTGTTCACCGCTCTCCCGAGTAGGCGATTCTACCTCCGACCACGGTCAACGCAGCCTTGCCGCGCAGCGCCCGCCCCGAAAACGGCGTGTTGCGCGAGCGCGACCGCAGCGAAGCCGCGTCACAGGTCCAGTCCAGCTCCGGGTCGATGACCGTCACGTCGGCCGGCGCTCCGTCGGCCAGCGTGCCGCCCGGCAGGCCGAAGATCGCCGCCGGCGTGGTGCTCATCCGTGTGAACAGCGCCGCGGCCGGCAACACACCGGCGCGCACCAGCTCCAGCATCAGCGGCACCGCGGTCTCGAGCCCGATCATGCCGAACGCCGCCTGCTCGAACTCGACGTCCTTCTCGACGCGCGAATGCGGCGCGTGGTCGGTGGCCACCGCGTCGATGGTGCCGTCGGCCAGCGCCTCGCGCAGCGCCGCGACGTCGGCCCCCGTGCGCAGCGGCGGGTTGCACTTGGCCGACGTGTCGTAGCTGGCGCACGCCTCGTCGGTCAGCGTCAGGTGGTGCGGCGTCACCTCGCAGGTGACCGGCAGGCCGCGCAGCTTGGCGGCGCGGATCAGGCCGCACCGAATCCGCGCTGCTGACGTGCGCGACGTGGTAGCGCGCGCCGGTCAGCGCGCACAGCTCGATATCGCGCGCGACCATCGCCGACTCGGCCGACGACGGCTGCGCGCGGATGCCGGCGCGCGTCGACACCGACCCCTCGTTCATCGCCCCCTCGGCCGACAGCGTCAGGTCCTCGCAGTGCTGGACGATGGTGAGGTCGAACGTGCGCGCGTACTCCATCGCCCGGCGCATCAGCTCGGCGTTCATGACCGGGCGGCCGTCATCGGACACCGCGACGCAGCCAGCTTCCTTGAGCTCGCCCATCTCGGACAGCGACTCGCCGGCCAGCCCCTTCGTGATCGCGCCGACCGGATACACGCGCACCGCGCCCACCTGGCGCGCGCGCCCGACAATCAGCTCGGTCACCGCGCGCGAATCGTTGGGGGGCGACGTGTTGGGCATCGAGCACACCGCCGTGTAGCCGCCCGCCGCCGCGGCGCGCGTGCCGGTCGCGATGTCTTCCTTGTATTCGTGGCCAGGCTCGCGCAGGTGGGTGTGCAGGTCGATGAGACCGGGGACCACCCACTTGCCGCGCACGTCGACGACGCGAACATCGGCGGGGAGGCCGTCGGCAATGCCCTTGCCGATCCGCGCCACCAGTCCGTCCTTGAGGACTACGTCCGCTTCGGCGTCAAAACCTCGCCCGGGATCGATGACCCGGCCGCCTCGCAGACAGAGATCCATTCGTCCGGGACCCCTTGATAGGGGGTGCGCGCCCCCGAGTCAACCGGTTTCAGCGCAGGTTGGAGCAGCTCCCGAGGCACGTCCGAAATGCCGACGGCACCGCAGGAGGTATGCAGTCGCACAGCTTGCAGAAGCAGGAGTCGATCTCCGAGCACGATGCCAGGTTCTCCAGGCAGCCACCTACACACATGGGATTGTCGCGACGAGCACAGGTCGCCGATATCGCCAATGAACGGCTGCGCGGCGCAGGCCTGCTGCACGCGCGCCAGCTGCGACGAGCAGTACGTCGTGGTCGTCGCGGGCGCCTTGTCCTCACACGCCAAGAACTGGCCGCCGCCGCAGATGCAGGCGATCTCCGGGTTGCACTCGGTCGGGCAATAACAGGCCTCGGTCCGGGCGGTGCAGCGATCGCTCGCGGCCATGCACCCGCACGCGCCCAGCGCGGCGCACCCGTTGTTGGGCGGCCCGCCCCCGTCCGGCCCGCCGAGCGTCCCGCTGCCGCAGCCCGCGGCCAGCCCCAAGCCGATCACCAGCGCGACGATCTTCGCCATGGACCCTCCAGTAGCAATTCACGTTCCTACTTCAAGTCGCTGATTTCACGGGCTATCCCACCGCCCGGCTATCAACTATTTGAGGGCTCCGCGACGGAACCTGGACTACTCGGCGGCCTCGCCGCCGGCGAGCAGGTAGAGCACGGCCATCCGGATCGCGACGCCGCGCGCCACCTGGTCCAGGATGACGTTGCGCGGGCCGTCCGCGACCGAGGGATCGATCTCGACGCCGCGGTTGATCGGCCCGGGGTGCATGACGATCGCGTCGGGCTTGGCCAGCTCCAGCCGTCGCGCGTTGAGCCCGTAGTAGCGCGAGTACTCGCGCGTGTTGGGGAACAGGCTGCCGCCGAAGCGCTCCTTCTGGATGCGCAACATCATGACCACGTCCGCGCCTTCCAGCGCCGGTTCGATGCGCTCGTGAACGCTCGCCCCCATGTCGGTCAGGCCCGGCGGCAGCAGCGTGCGCGGCGCGGCGACGCGCACGCGCGCGCCCAGCTTGGTCAGCGCCCAGATGTTGGAGCGCGCGACGCGGCTGTGGCGGATGTCGCCGCAGATCGCGACCTCCAGCCCCGCGATGCGCTGCTTGTGGGCGAGGATCGTCGAGCAGTCGAGCAGCGCCTGCGTCGGGTGCTCGTGCGCGCCGTCGCCGGCGTTGACCACGGCCGCCTTGAGCTCCTTGGCCAGCATCACGGCCGAGCCCGCCTGCGCGTGACGCACGACCACGACGTCGGGCGCCATGGCGTCCAGGTTGCGCGCCGTGTCCAGCAGCGTCTCGCCCTTGACCGTCGACGACGCCGACCCGGAGATGTTGACCGCGTCGGCCGACAGCCGCTTGGCGGCGATCTCGAACGACGTCCGCGTCCGCGTCGACGCCTCCAGGAACAGGTTGATCACCGTCTTGCCCCGCAGCGTCGGCACCTTCTTGATGGGGCGCGCGTTGATCTCCAGGAAACGCTCGGCGAGGTGCAGGATGGTCTCGATGTCGGCGGCTGCCAGCGGCTCGATGCCCAGCAGGTGACGGTGGGCGAACTGGGTCATGCTCGCTCCCGCAAGACGACACGATCAGGCTCGCCGCGTTCGGTCAGCATGACGCGGACTGATTCACGGTCTGTGGTCTGCACGGCCAGGCCGACGAAGTCGGGCTGGATCGGCAGCTCGCGCAGGCCGCGATCGACCAGCGCCGCCAGCTTCACCGCGCGCGGGCGGCCGTAGTCGGCCAGCACGTCCATCGCCGCCCGCACCGTGCGCCCGGTGAACAGCACGTCGTCGACCAGCACGATGGTGCGTCCGTCGATCGGCGACGGCAGATCCGTCGGGCCGATCTCGGGCTTGGGCAGGCCGCTGAACACGTCGTCGCGGTACAGCGTGATGTCGACCGCGCCCAGCGTCGGCTTCCCCTCGCCTGCCGCGACCAGGATGTCGCACAGGCGATGCGCCAGGTACGCGCCGCCGGTACGCACGCCGACCAGGTACAGCGGCTTGCCGTCATTGTGCGGCACGCGCTCGACGATCTCGTGCGCCACCCGGCGCAACGTGCGGGCGATGCCGGCGGCGTCCAGCAGCTCACGGCGCTCGCGCAGGTCGTTGTCGGGGGGTGGCTGGCGCACCATCATCACAGGTAATACCGCACGTAGAGGTTTGTCAGCGCGTCCCAGACGCTGCCGTCGCCGATGACACCGATCGACCACAGGCGCGTGCCCGCCGCGCTCTCGTACTGGAACCGCATCCCGGCGAGGAGCCCGATCGACAGCGCCGGCACGCCGACGAAGCCGAAGTGCAGCTCCGCCTCCAGCGCGCCGCGTACGGAGAACATCGTCGTGCGCCCGCCCGCATCCGGAGCGCCCGGGCGGAACCAGACGAACGCCAGCTCGGGGCTGGCCGAGACCGCCAGGTGGCGCCAGTTGCCGAGCAGCATCGACAGGCCGACGATCGGACCGAAGCCGTAGTACGTGTCGAGCGCCACCATCCCCGTCCGCCCGCCACCGGCCGCGAACGCGAGGCCGGCGTTCCAGGCGAAGTTGCGCGTCCACCAGTAGCGCGCCCCGACGACGCCCATCGACACGTCGCAGGTGGCACCCAGCGGACAGCCGAGGCCGGCGCGCAACGCGAGCGGCAACGGCCCCGGATCGAAGCGGCGGGCTTCGATGCCGACGTGACCGACGATCGCGTCGTGATCCGACGCCGCGGGGGTCGCGTCGGCGGTCGGAATCGGACCGACGCCCTGCGCGGGGGATGCGGCCGTCTCACCGGCGACGTCGGCCGGCGCCGGCGGCGCGATGGGCGCGGGCGACGCGGGACCGGACGCCGCGGCTGGGACGATCTGCCCCTGCGACGGCGGCGGAGACTGCGACGGCGACGCGGGCGATTGTGCCAGCGCGCGCGCCGATCCGGCCGCGACCGCCACCGCAACCAGAACCGCGAACGGGGCGCGCACTGTTACGTCCCGCTGCCCACCAGACAGACCGACGGCGGCGTGCCCACCCTCGGCGATTCACACGCGTAGTTGGCGCTCGCCCTGCTGCAGCTGTTGCCCGCGTCGCTGGGCGTGCAGCCCTCGTAGCAGCCGGAGATCGGCTCGTCCGGGCCGCCGCGCTGGGCGCACGTGCTGCCCGCTCCCGGGGCACGCGTTCACGCCCGACGTGGCGCCGGCGGCGCAGCCGAACGTCTGGCAATAGCCGCCGGTGAAGCGCGGGCCCATGCTGCACTCGCCGCCCAGCGGGCACTGCACGTCGGCGGTGCAGGCGGTGCCAGGCGCCGCGGCCTTCTTGTAGCAGAGGCCGTACGTCGTATCGCAGCCGTCCGAGCCGTCCTGGCGCGCGACGCAGTTGGCGTCGCTGGCGCACGCCAGCGCGGGCGTGGCCTCGAACAGCGTACGGCAGTAGCCCGACACCAGGTCGTCCAGCGGATCGCTGGGCGTGCCGTTGTTGCCGACGACCAGACGCGCGCAGCGCTGGTCGGCGCCGCAGTCGCTGCTGACGGCGCAGGCGCCCGAGCAGGCGGCACGGGTCGCGCCGCTGCCGACGTGCCAGTCGCGGTCGAAGCACTCGCCGCTGCGGCACTCGGACGGGCTGGCGCACGCCTGACCCAGCGACTTGGTGGCGGCGGTGGCGCGGCAGATCCGATAGCTCGAGCGTGCGCCGACGAAGCGACAGCCCTCGCCGGCGGCGCAGTCCGATTCGCGCACGCATTCGCGCCCCATGATCTTCGATTCGGGCGTGCACATCCCGACCAGCGCGCGCGCGCCGCTCGGTAGCGCCGCCGTCTGCTGCTCGAGACAGCGCGCGTCGGCCGGGCAGTCGGCGTCGTTGCGGCACATCGCGCTGCAGAACGGGCTCTGCGGGAACTCGGCAACCGTGATGCACAGCGAATCGGCGCCGCAGCGCAGCCCCTGCGCCGGATCGGGCGAGCAGGCCATGCCGAACGGGATGGCGTCCATGATCGGGTCGATACAGGACAGCTGGAAGCCGTCGCCGGTATCCAGCACGGGGCCGACCACGCAGATGCGGGTGCCGCACAACGCGTCCGCCCCCGACTGCGGCACCTGGCTGGACGGCAGCGCCGAGGCCGGCTTCAGCTGGCCGCAGAAGTTGTAGCGGGCAGACGCCGCCACCCCCGCCATCTGCCGGGCAGCTCGCGTCCGGGCGCGGTAGCTTGCCACCCCGGTCGGGGTTCGCGTCCGTCCCCCCGTCTGTCGGACGTCCGGCCGCGGCCGGGTCGCGACACGCAACGATCAGCACGGGCATCAACACCACGAGGAAGCGCAGGATCGTTGTCGGTCGCAAGGGCATCGCCATTATGCCATGGGTGGGCAGTCGCTATAAATTGCGTTTGATGTCTCCGGAGATGCCCCCCGATTCGACCGCCGCCATCCTGCTCATCGGTAACGAGCTGCTGTCGGGCAAAGTCGACGACGAAAATGCTCGCTTTCTGATCCGGGAGCTGCGGGAGCTGGGGGTGTCGTTGCGGCGCATCGAGGTCGTGCCCGACGTGCCCGACGAGATCAGCGACAGCGTGCGCGCGCTGGCGTCGCGTTTCGACCTGCTGTTCACGTCCGGGGGGGTCGGTCCGACGCATGACGACGTCACGCTGCAGGCCGTGGCGACCGCGTTTTCGATGGACATCGTCCGCCACCCCGACCTGGAGGCCCTGCTGCGGCGGGGGTACGGCGACCGGCTGCACGAACGCGACCTGCGCATGGCCGACGTGCCGTCGGGCGCGCGGCTGGAGTACGGGAGTGGCGGAGTCGTGGGTGGCGCGGTCGCGAAGGCGCCGTGGCCGGTCATCGTGGTGCGCAACGTCTGGATCCTGCCCGGCGTGCCCTCGATCTTCCGACGGAAGTTCGAGGCCGTGCGCGAGCTGTTCCGCGCGGCGCCGCTGCACGGCCGGGCGCTGTATTCGGCCGCCGGCGAAGGCAGCATCGCCGGGGCGCTGGACGAGGCGGTGGCGGCGTTCCCGGGCGTCGACATCGGGTCGTATCCGCACCTGGACGCCCCCGACTACCGCGTCAAGGTGACGCTGGACGGCCGCGACGCCGCCCGCGTCGACGAGGCGCTGGCGTGGCTGGTGGCCAGGCTGGGCTCGGCCGTCGTTCGCACTGACTGAGTACGAGCGATTTGGTGGTAGAACGCCGCGCATGGCGGACGTCCCACCCGGCGTCAAGGGTATGAACGACATCCTCCCTCCGGAGGTGTCGAAGTGGCAGTTCCTGGAGCAGCACGCGCGCGACGTGCTGGACGCGTTCGCGTACCGCGAGCTGCGCACGCCCGTGCTCGAGTACACGCCGCTGTTCGTGCGTTCGGTCGGCGAGGTCACCGACGTCGTCGAGAAGCAGATGTACACGTTCGACGACCGCGACGGCCGCTCGGTCAGCCTGCGGCCGGAGGGGACGGCGTCGGCGGTGCGCGCGTACATCGAGACCGCGCGCTGGAACGTCGAGCCGGTGACGCGCTGGTACTACATCGGGCCGATGTTCCGGCACGAACGCGCGCAGCGCGGGCGCCTGCGCCAGTTCCACCAGATCGGCGCCGAGGTGTTCGGCGCCGCCGAGCCGTCGCTGGACGCCGAGATGATCGCGATGATGGTGATGATGCTCGAGCGGTTCGGGCTGCCGGCGAGCAGCCTGGACGTCACGGTCAACTCGCTGGGCGAGCCCGAGGAGCGCGCCGCGTACCGCGACACGCTGGTGACGTACTTCAGCGCGCACGTCGACAAGCTGGACGAAGATTCGCGGCGGCGGCTGACCACCAACCCGCTGCGCATCCTGGATTCGAAGAACCCCGACGTCATCGCGGTCGCCGCCGGCGCCCCCAACCTGCTCGATTCGCTGGGCGAGGGATCGCGCGCCCGCTTCGCGCGCGTGCGCGAGCTGCTGACCGGCGCTCGGCGTCAAACACAACGTCGACCCGCGGCTGGTGCGCGGCCTCGACTACTACACCGGGACGATCTTCGAGGTGAAGACCGAGGCGGGCGACCTCGGCGCGCAGAACACGATCGTCGGCGGTGGCCGCTACGATCGGCTGGTCGCGTCGCTGGGCGGCAAAGCCACGCCGGCGATCGGCTTCGCGCTGGGCATCGAGCGCACGCTGCTGGCGATCCCAGCGGCGGCGGAGAGCTTCGACCCGGCGCTGGGCGTGTTCTTCGCGCCGATGGACGAGGCGGCGGTGGCGTTCGCGATGCCGATCGTGCACGCCCTGCGCGCGGACAACGTGCGCGTCGAGATCGAGCACCGCCCGAAGAGCGTCGGCGCGATGATGAAGCGCGCCGACAAGCTGCGCGCGCGGGCCGCCGTGATCATCGGCAGCAACGAGATCGCTTCCGGCAAGCTGACCGTGAAGGATCTGGCGCACGGCACGCAGTCCGAAGTTTCAGTCGCCGACCTGGCGACAAAGATCCGCCAACTGCTCGACTAGTCGTCCGGATCTTCCTCCCTCTCCCGCTTGCGTCGCTTGCGGGAGAGGGTCGGGGAGAGGGCAAGCCGCCTGAGGCGAGGCGCGCCGACTCAAATCAGCAGGCGGTGCCGCCCTCCATCGACGTCGCGGTGCACTCGGACGGCGTGCCGGGCGTCGGCGGGTTCGCCGCGCACGACAGCACGTACTGGTGATCGCCGCCGTTGCAGCTGAACTTGGTGACGCTGCCACCGCTGGCGAGCATCGCGAAGTCCGCGGCGCATCATGATGATGTAGTGCGGGTGCCCGGCGGTGCCGGCCGCGTCGTAGCACTTCTGACGCCGGCCAAGATGTCGGCCATCGGGATGACCAGCGAGTGGCCGCCCGGCGTGGTTCCGGAGATCGCCGCGGTGACGTTCCCGCCGCACGATCCCCCACCACCGCCGCCGCCGACCCCCGGCCCCTGCCGCCACCGCCCGCGCCACCGCGACCAGCCTGGCCGCCGCCGCCCTGGCCGCCGCGTCCCGCCTGGCCGCCGCCGCCCTGGCCGCCGCGTCCAGCCTGGCCGCCGCCGCCCTGACCGCCGCGTGCCAGCCACGGCCGCCGCCGCCGGTGCCGGCCGGACCGCCGCTGCCAGCAGGACCGCCGCTTCCAGCAGGACCGCCGCTGCCCGCAGGCCCGCCGCTCCCGCAGGGCCGCCGCTGCCCGCAGGACCGCCGCTTCCCGCGGGACCGCCGCTACCGGCAGGACCGCCGCTCCCCGCCGTGCCGCTGGCGCCGCCATCCGAATTCATCTCGCTGTCGGCACAGGCCGCGCTGACGAGGGCGCTACCGACAGCACCGAGACCGATGACAAGGAACTGCTTCCGCGTGGGATCCGAGCGCTTCATTGGAACCTCCAAAGTGAGATCGCTCCCCGCCCGCCTACGGCGCGCAGCATAAGCGTAGTTCCAGTAGCTTCGGCGGTGTTTTTTGGGTCAGCCGCCGTTTTTGGCGCCGCCCAATTCGAAGCCGTCGTGCAGCGCGCGTACCGCCAACTCCGCGTATTTCGCGTCGATCACGCACGATATCTTGATCTCGGACGTCGAGATCAGGTGCACGTGGATGTTCTCCTGCGCGAGGATGTCGAACATCTTCAGCGCCACGCCTGCGTGTGACCGCATACCAACTCCGACGACCGAAACCTTCGACAGGTTGGTCTCGCTGTTGATCTGGTCGGCCGCGCAGATGTCGGAGCACTCCTTGACCAGCACGTCGCGCGCCCGCGCCAGGTCCGCCGCCGGCAGCGTGAACGTCAGGTTGGTGCGGCCGTCCTGGATGAACGCCTGCACGATGACGTCGACGACGATGCCCGCCGCGGCGAGCGGCCGGAACACCTTCGCCTGCACGCCCGGCGCGTCGGCGATCTTGTGCAACGTGATCTTCGCCTCGTCCTTGGTGGCGGTGACACCCGCGACCATCACCGATTCCATGGCTTTTTCTTCAGGCACGACCCATGTCCCTTCGTTGTCGTTGAAGCTGGAACGCACGTGGATACGCACGCCGAATTTCATCCCGAACTCGACCGAACGGATCTGCAGCACCTTGGCGCCCAGCGACGCCAGCTCCAGCATCTCTTCGTAGCTGATGCGGTCGACCTTGCGCGCGTTCGCGACGACGTTCGGGTCGGCGGTGTAGACGCCGTCGACGTCGGTGTAGATCTCGCAGACGTCGGCCTTCAGCGCCGCGGCGATCGCGACCCCCGACGTGTCCGAGCCGCCGCGCCCCAGCGTCGTGATGTTGCCGGCCTTGTCGACGCCCTGGAAGCCGGCGATGACGGCGATCTTGCCCTCGTCCAGCGCCTCGGCCGATGACGCGCGCGTCGATGTCCTGGATGCGCGCGCGCGAGAACGCGCTGTCGGTCAGGATGCGAACCTGGTGGCCGAGCAGCGACACCGCGCGTGCCGCCCGCGGCCTGGATCGCCAGCGCCACGAGCCCGACGCTGACCTGCTCGCCCGTCGACGCGATGACGTCCAGCTCGCGCTCGTCGGGCAGCTCGCTGATCTGCTTGGCCAGCTTCAGCAGGCGGTTGGTCTCGCCCGACATCGCCGAGACGATGACCACGACCTTGTGCCCCTGTCGCTGCGTCGCCAGGCAGCGCGCGGCGACGGCGCGAATCCGGTCCACGGTGCCTACCGACGTGCCGCCATATTTCTGAACGATGAGCAAAGCGGGGGCATTTCTCCGATACCGCGGGCATCTCCGTCAAGGGATGCCGTGCTAGATGTAGCGAAAATGGCCGACGCGCTCGAGCTGCACGTCACGGTGCCGGACAAGGAAACGCGCCACGACGCTGGCGCGCGCGCTGGTCGACGAGGGGCTCGCGGCCTGCGTCAACATCGTCCCCGGCATCCGGTCGGTCTACCAGTGGGACGGGCGGCTGCAGGAGGACGACGAGGTGCTGTGCCTGATCAAGACCCGCCCGGCGGTGTTCGAACGCGCGCGCGACCGCATCCTGGAGCTGCACCCGTACGATGTTCCCGAGATCCTGGCGTTCGCCGTCGACGACGGCAGCCCGGACTACCTGGACTGGCTCAAGCGCTCGAGCTCGACCGCGCGGCTCGGCGCGAGTCGACCCCTCGGGCTGCAGTCTCGTGTCCTTCGCGCGCAGGCGTCGCGGCGGCGGCCCGGGCGGCCGCGATGACCGTGGCCTCCTTTTCGACGCGGGTCGCCGCGTCCAGCGCCGTCGCGACGCGCGCATCGCCCAGCCGCGCCAGCGCCTGGGCGGCCGCGACGCGGACGGGGACGTATTCGTCCTCGCGCAGGCGTTCGAGCAGCGCATCCGCCGCGGCGGGGTCGCCGATGTCGCCCAGCGCCTCGACCATCTCGCGCCGGTTCTGCACCTCCGCCAGGTGCTTGACGAGCACGGGCACCGCGCGCCGGTCGCGAAGCTTGCCGAGGTTGGCGATGATCGTCCGGCACAGCAGCACGTCGTCGCAGTGATCCAGGGCGCCGCCCAGCACCGGCACGCCGCGCGCGTCGCCGCGCGCCGCCAGCGCCAGCGCCGCGTGCGTCGCGCAACGTCGGTAACGTCCGATCGATCGACGCGTCCGCGATCGATGGCCTCCGCGCGCGGCGCGTGTCGTCGCGTCGCCCAGCCGGGTGGCGCCGACCGCCGCCCAGTCGGCCACGACGCGATCGCTGTCGGCCGCCGCGCGTGCCAGCGCCGCCGCCGTGTCCGCCTGCGCCGGCAGCGCCACCAGCAGCGCCGCCGCCTCGCGCCGCCGCGCCAGCGGCGCGTCGCCGCGCACCAGCAGCGCCGCCAGCTCGGGCGCGGCCAGCACGTCTCCCAGCCGCCCGCGTTCGATCGCGCGCGGCGCCGGCTCGCCGGCCGTGTCGGACGAGTCGGTCGAACCGCGGGCCGCCAGCGGCTCGAACTTCACGTGCCCGTCCAGCCACTCGTCCAGCTGGGCGCGCAGCGCGGCCGCGCGCTCCGGCCGCTCCTCGGCCAGGTTGCGCTGCTCGCGCGGATCGGCGGCGAGATCGTAGTACGCGCACGTCCCCCACTGCAGATCGCACAGCAGCTTGTTCGTCCCCGACACGATCATGCGCTTGTCTTCCAGCTCGGCGAACGCAGGCGGCAGGCGGCTGGCGGGCGCGGGCTCGCGCGCCAGCCACGGCCCCAGATCGCTGCCGCGCATGCGCGCCGGGACGGGGATATCGAGCAGCGTCAGCACCGTCGGCACCAGATCGACCAGCTCGACCGGACCGTCGACGACGTGCGCCGGCACGCCCGGCACCGAGATGATGAGCGGCACGTGCACCTGCTCGTCGTACAGCGTCGAGCCGTGGTAGCGGCCGCCGTGCTCGTCGAACTCCTCGCCGTGATCGGCCGTCAGGATGACGATCGTCCCCGGCCGCCGCTTGCGCGACGCTGGCGATCAGACGCCCGACGGCCGCGTCGGTGTAGGCGATCTCGCTGTCGTAGCGATCGACGTCGCCGCCGCCGAACGCGTGGCCGTCGTGGGCCTGGTACGGCTCGTGCGGCTCGAAGAAGTGGATCCACACGAACGAGCGCTGCGGGTTGGTGTCGGCGTAATACGCCAGCACCTGATCGACCCGCTTCTGCGCGTCGATGAACTCGAACTTCACGTATTCGAAGTCGAAGTTCGAATCCGAGTAGCTCTTCAGCTTGTGCCCGTCGATGAAGAACACCGCCGGCGGGTAGAACGCGGCCGTGCGCCAGCCGAACTTGCGCAGCACGGCGGCGATCGGATCGTGATGCTGCCCGGGCGCCACCCGGGTCACCGTCGGGAAATACTTCGCGGTCAACATCGACGCGACCGAAAACGACGTGTGCGGCGCCTGCGCGTACGCGCGCGTGAAGCGCACGCCGTTCGCGGCCAGCGCGTCGATGGCCGGCGTGGTCGCGCGCGGGTAGCCGTAGGCGCCGACGTGGTCGGCGCGAAGCGCGTCGACGGTGATCAGCAGGACGTCGGCCTGCGGCCGGCGCGGCCCGTCGGGCAGCGGCGGCAGCGCGACGTCGGCGGCGCGGCGTTCGGTCACGGCGACAGACGGCGCGCGCAGCGACACCGGGACGGCGTGCAACGCCAGCGCCGTCATCGCCGTCCGCTCGTGCGCCGCGTAGCGCATCACCTGGCTGGTGCGCAGCTGGATGATCGCCCCCACGCACGCCACACACGCCACCGCCACCGCCAGCGCCAGCCGCGACGCGCGCTGCGGCCGCTGCACGCGCAGGCGCGCGGCGACCACGAGCAGCGCCAGCGACAGGATGGCCAGCGTCGTGTGGAACCAGCCGTAGAGCCGCGGCAGCACCCAGCGGTTCGCGGCCTCCGCGCCGATCGCCGCGATGATCAACGCCGCGATCGTCAGGCGCCGCCAGCGCCCGCCCGCGGCCGCCTGCGCCGCGAGCTGGTACAGCCACGACGCGAGCGCGACGGCCGCCGTCCCGGCGATGGCCAGCGCGACGGAGATGAACCGGTGGCCGGGCACCTTCGCGGCCTGCGTGCCGGCGAACAGCGCGAACGCGTCGTACGCGATGAGCGGCGCCGCGGCCATCGCCCAGGCCAGCGCGGCCCAGCGGCGCGCGTTGCGCGTCCGGCGCACCAGCGCCTCGCCGGCGGCGATGACCGTCCCGCCGATGCCGCCCGCGACCGCGAGCAGGCTGGCCGCGACCAGCGCCAGGCGCAGCGCCTTGCCCACCGACATGCCGCCGATGCCACCAGCGACGGCGACGCCCGCGTCGACGATGCCCGCGACGACGCCACCGACGAGACCGGCGCCGATCCAGGCGAGGTTCATCCGGCGTCCCCGCCGTACAGCGTCCGCGACCGCTCGCGCGCGGCGGCGGCCGCTGCCGCGTGCGCGGGCGCCGTCAGCCCCGGATCGGCCGACCACAGCGCCTCGGCTTCGGCGCGCGCCAGCGCCGTCAGCTCCGCCATTTCGGTCAGGCTGTCGGCCGCCAGCGCCGCCTCGCCCGCCTGGCGCGTACCGTAGACGTCGCCCGCGCCCCGCTGCGCCAGATCGGCCTCGGCCAGCGCGAACCCGTCGTCGGTCGTCGCCAGCAGCGACAGCCGCGCGCGCGCCTCGTCCGTGATCGGCGCGTCGCCTGTGCACAACCAGCACCCGCCCGGCCGCGTCCCGCGGCCGACCCGGCCGCGAAGCTGATGCAGCTGCGCCAGGCCGAAGCGGTCGGCGCCTTCGACGATCATCACTGTCGCGCCGGGCACGTCGATCCCCAGCTCGACAACCGTCGTCGCCACCAGAACATTCGTCTCGCCGGACGCGAACGCCCGCAGCGCCGCCTCCTTGTCGGCCGACGACAGCCCGCCGTGCAGCAGGCCGACGCGCGCCGGACGCAGCTCGCGCGCCAGCCGCGCGTGCTGCGCCACCGCCGTCACGCCGCCGCGGCCTTTGTCGCGCACGGGGCAGACGACGAACGCCTGCGCCCCCGCGGTGACCGCGTCGCGCAGCCGCGCGTAGGCCGCGTCGCGCTCGGCCGCCGTCATGCACAACGTCGTCGCGGCTGGCGAGCGCCCTGCGGGGCGCTCGACGAGAAACGACGCATCCATGTCGCCGTGCAGCGCCAGCGCCAGGCTGCGCGGGATCGGCGTCGCGGACATCGACAGCAGGTGTGGCGTGGAACCGTCCGTTCGTTCATCGCGTCCCAGCCGCGCGCGCGACGACACGCCGAAGCGGTGCTGCTCATCGACGATCACCAGGCCCAGGCGCGGCAGCCGCACGTCGTCCGACAGCAGCGCGTGTGTCCCGACGAGCAGCGCGATCCGCCCCGAGGCGGCACCGTCCAGGATCGCGGCCCGCGCCGCCGCGCCCATACCGCCGGTGAGCAGCCCGACGTCGAAACCCAGCCGCGCCGCGCACGGCGCCAGCGCGCGCGCCTGCTGCTCGGCCAGCACCTCCGTCGGCACCATCATCAGGGTCTGTCCGCCGGCGGCGGCGACCTGCGCCGCCGCGCCGAGCGCGACCGCCGTCTTGCCGCTACCGACGTCGCCCACCAGCAACCGCTGCATGGGACGCGCGCCGCCCAGATCCGCGGCGACGTCCGCGAGCGCGCGCCGCTGTGACGCGGTCAGCGAGAACCCCAGCGCCGCTTCCAGCCGCGCGCCGGCAGCCGCAGCCGCCTGGGGCGCGAACGGGACGGCCCGTCCCGCCGCCGCCCGCCGCATGACGAACGCCAGCTGCGCCACGAACAGCGCCTCCAGCGCGATACGACGCCGTGCCGCCGCCAGCGCGCGCGTCGCCGCTTCGGCGCCGGCGCCACCGTCGACGTCCACTTGGCCGCCCGGCGCGTGCAGCCGGCGCAACGACTCCGCCAGCGTCGGCAGGCCCAGGCGCGCGCGCGCCGCCTCGGGCAGCAGCTCCTGGGTGTCCGGGCCCAGCCGCGCCAGCGCGGACTGCCGCAGCGTCGCCAGCGTCCGACCGTTCACGCCCTCGACCGCCGCGTACCGCGGCCGCAACCCCAGGCTGACCGTTTCGTCGCTGCCCGCCGCGCCCGCTGCGGCTGCCATCGCCGCCGTGACGTTGCTCGGGTGAATGAGCTCGCGGGTTCCATCCGCCGCCGTGCGCAGCGGACCTGCCAGCGCAACCTCGGTCCCCTTGGCGAACGACTTCGACATCCCGCGCGGCGGCCGGAACCACCGCGCCCGCACCACCGCGCCGTCCTGCTCGACGAACACGTCGAGCAGCCGCCGTGGAAACACGTGCACGCGCTTCACGCTCCCCCGCACCAGCACCACAGTCCCGTCCGCGACCGCGCCAAGCTCACCCATCGGCGTCACGCGCCGGAGATCGTCGTAGCCGCGCGGCAGCCGCAGCAACAGGTCACGCGCGGTCGTCACCCCGCGCTCGGCGAGGCGCGCCGCCGTCACCGGCCCGGCGCCGCGTAGCTCCCCGATCGGGACGTCCAGGCTCAGAGCGGACCCCTCACCCTTCCCTCCCCGCTTCGCGGGGCGAGGGCAAACAGTTCGAGGGATCCGATCGCCCCCACGTGCCTCCGCAGACGACCCCGCCTAGCGCTTGTACGTGAAGCGCAGCTCGTAGTCACAGAGGTGGAACACGTCGCCTTCGTCGATGCGCTTGTTGTCGATGCGCATCCCCTTGTAGTCGATGCCGTTGGTCGACCCGAGGTCCTTGATGAAATACGTGCCGTTGCGGCGGATGACGGCGGCGTGCTTGCGCGAGATGTTGCCGTCCTTGATCGGCAAATCGGACGACTTCGCGCCGCGGCCGATGATGAACTGGTCCTTGTCGATGCGGTACTTCTGGTTGTCGAACACCAGGTACAGCGGCGGCGCCGGAACAGCCGGCGTCCCGTCGGAATAGCTCGCGTACGACGCGGACGGCGGCGGCGGTGCCGCCGTTCCCGGCGTGAACATCCCCCCGAGGCCGCCCTTCGGCGCCGGCACACCGCGCCCGAAGCGGGTGGCGGCCGGCAACGGCGGTGGCGGCGGCGCCGCGTGGCGTCCGTGCGCGGTGGGCAGCGGCGGCGGCGTCGACGGCCCGTCGTAGTCGTCCCCCCCGGTGCTCGTCGTCTCGGCCGCGGCGTCGATGCCGGTCTGGTAGCCGGCGAGCTGCGCGTAGCCCTCCATCGCGTCGTTGACCAGCTCGTCGACGCTCTTCTCCTGGTCGTCCGCCATCCGCTCGAACGTGTTCCACAGCGTGTCGTTGCACGCGAACTGGCGGAGGCTCTTTCGTCCTTGCATCGCCATGGTCAGGATTTGCTCTTCACGCTCTCGGCTGCCCGCTTGGCCGCCTTGCCCACGGTATCACCGCTTGGAAATCCTTTGATGGCCGCCGTGTCCTTGCCGAGCTTTTCCAGCGCCTCGGCGTCAGGCCCCTTCCCCATCTGCTCCAGCGCCATGACCGCCGTCATCCGCGCCAGCGGCGCGCGCGACGCCAGCGTCGCGACCAGCACCGGCCGCGCGGGCGCGCCCAGCTTCTCGATCAGCTTCACTAGCAAATCGTCCACGTCGACCTTCTTGTAGGCCGCGCTGGCCGGGAACGCCTCCAGCGCGGGCTGGATCGCGTTCACCTTGCCAATCATCAGCACCGACTCGAACGCGTGGTAGCGCACCCTCTCGTCCTTGTCCGACGAGATGATGCCGAGCAAGCCCTTTTCCGCCTCCAGGCCACCGATCCCCTCGATGACGCCGAACATCTGATCGCGCACGTTGGCCGACGCCTTGGGATCTCCCGCGACCTTGATCGCGAACGCCAGCGCCTCCGGGTCACGCCGTTCGCTCAGCGCGCGCGTGGCCGACACGGCCTCGTCCTCGTCGCTGCCCGTGATCTTGCCCTTCAGGAACGCCAGCGCCGCCGGGCCGCCCAGCAGCCCCAGCGCCTTGTAGAAGTTTTCCGGGCGCTTGTCGGTCGCCTTGATCTTGGGCGCGCGCGCGATCAGCGCCGCGGCGCCCTTGTCGCGCGACGCATCGTCGCCGACCTTGGCCAGCAGCTCCGCCGCCTGGAAGTAGGCGCCGTCACCGCCCAGCACGCCCACCAGCATGCTGCTGGCGTCGCTGCCGATCGCGGTCAACATCTTGTCCAGCGAATGCCGCCCCTGCCGCGGCTTGCCGGCCTTGAACTCCGCCTCCAGCACCGGCAGCAGCGACGCGTCGATCCGCTTCTGGTCGTCCGGCGTCGCGTATTGCCGGAGCGTGTACAGCGCATCTCGGTACGACAGCGCCTTCTCGGGCGCCGGGTCCAGCATCGCCGTCTGATACGCGGGGATCAACGTCTTGCTGACCTCCGCGCGCTCGTCGGCGGGCATCTGGGCGATCACGGTGTCGGCGTCTTCCGAACGGCCGATGTCGACCAGCGCGGCCGCCGCCTCACCACGAATACGCGGGGGGACGCTGCGATCCGCCAGCGCTTCGTGCAGGCGATCCGGACCCTTCTGGGTGGTCTTCCACTGCTGGATGTTGTCCGAGGTCGGCTTCTGGCAACCGCCCCCGATAGCCGCCAGTAGCAAGACCGCGCACGTCGGTATATGGCAGAACCCTGAGAGGGTTCCGCACCTCCCGCGATGGGCTCGGTCGGGCGAAGCCCGCCCTCGCCCACGCGACGCTGGACTGCGCATGTGCGGCGATGTTAGCCACGCGGGGATCGGAGCGTCAAGGTTTCGGGGTTTTGTTGCCGCTCCCGACGGCTTCGGATAACGTCGCGCCAGCCCATGTTTTTCAGCGACCGCCGCGTGCGTGGGGCGCGTGCATACGCGCGCCGCGCGCACCGCCCGGTGGCCTGCGTGGTGCTCGTGGCGACGGTGATTCTGGGGGTCGCGACGGCCACGCGCCCGACGGCGGCCGCCCCGCTCGACGATCCCTTCGTCGGCGGTCTGGCGTTCACCGGCCCGACGTCCGGAAATCTGGCCGCCGTGTACTGGAATCCCGCCGCGCTGGGCCTGGTCCGCGGCCTCCAGATCATGGTGGGGGGCACCGCCCACCTGTCGACGATCGACGTCCAGCGCGCCGCGATCGATCCCATGAACAACGGGACCCTGGTCGAGCCCGGTAACGCGACCGCCCACGGCTTTGCGAGGCCGTCGTTATTCGGGCCGCGTAGCTACCTGGCCATCAGCTCGGACCTGGGCAGCGATCGCTTCACGCTCGCGTTCGCCACGTACATGCCGTGGGTCGAGCAGGTGAGCTACCCGCTGTCGCCCACCGGAGCGGGCGACGAGCCCACCCGCTACCACGCGTTGAAGGTCGACCTGCGCAACCTGGCGCTGGTGCCGGCGCTGGCCATCCGATTCGGCAACGAGCTGCGCGTCGGGCTGGCGCCCGGGTTCATGTTCTCGACCGGCCAGCTGTCGTTCGCCGAAGATCTTGGGCTCACCACCGGCGCCGGCGCCGAGAACCCACAGGCGGCGGCGCGCTTCAACGTCGCCTCGGGCCACGGCATTGGCGACGCGAAGTTTTCGGTCACGCTCGGCGGCGGCATCTACTGGCGACGCCGCAACGTGGAGCTGGGGTTCGCCTACCAGAGCCGCCCGATCGGCAGCGACCGCGGCGTCGAGGTCTCGGGCCAGCGATCGTCGGCGACGCTGCCGCCGAACGACCCCGTCGGCGGTCCCCTCACCTGCGCCGGCGGGCAGACCGATCGTTGCCTGTTCGGCGACCTGTCGTACAAGCTGCCCGACGTGTTCATCGCCGGCGCGACCTGGCGGCTGTCGCCCGGCCTGGAGCTGTCCGCGATGGTGCGCTGGTTGTGGATGCACGTGCACGATCGCATCGACGTGCGGCTGTTCGGGCCAACGCTGGACACCCACGGGCTGCCGCAGCACATCGTCTTCTACCGCGGCTTTCAGGACGTCTGGGACACGCGCGTCCGCGTCTCGTACTGGTGGCGCGAGCAGATCCGCATCGGCGCGGCGATGCGCGTCGAGACCAGCGCGGTGCCGACGGAAGCCGTCAATCCGGCGGCGGTCGACGCGCTCAAGCTGCAGCCGATGGCCCTCATCGAGATCCGCATCTGGCGCCGGATCTGGCTCAGCGGCGGCTACGGCATCACATTCATGCCCAGCGTGAACGTGACCGACTCCGTGTTCAAACCCGAATACGCCAGCGGCTGCTTCGACTCGGGCGGCGACCTCGCGACCGAGGCCTGTCAGGCGCGGCTCGCGGGGCGCGCGCGCCCGACCGCCAACGGCCGGTACACTGCCACACGGCAAGACTTTGGCATCACGTTGACGGCGAGGTTCTGACCATTTCGTACACCATCATGGCCGTGCTCGCGCTCCCCATCCTCGCATGTGCAGCCGCCGCCGGACGGGGCGGCGGGTCGGGCAAAGTCGGCGTGGGCGTGGGCGTGGGCGCCACGGGCGCCGCCGCTGGAAACGCCGGGCCGGCGCCGGTCGAGGTCGCGCGCGCGACGTTCGGCCGCATGACCGCGGTCAAGTGGCGGCTGGGCAACGGGCTGGAGATCGTGCTGGCGCCTGACCCGCAGGCGACCACCGTCAGCTATCAGACCTGGTACCGCGTCGGGTCGCGCAACGAGAACGAAGTCAGCGGCGAGACCGGCCTGGCGCACCTGTTCGAACATCTGATGTTCACGCAGACCAAGGCGATGCCCGCCGGCGGCTTCGATCGCGAGATGGAGGCCGCCGGGGCCACCGCCAACGCGATGACGTCGTACGACTTCACCGCCTACGTGAACGACATCCCGCCCGCCGAGCTGGCGGTCGCCGCGCGCCTGGAGGCCGACCGCATGCTGAACCTGGACCTGCGCAAGAACCAGGTCGAGACAGAGCGTGACGTCGTCGTCGAGGAGCGCCTGTCGGCGGTGGAAGACAGCGTCGACGGCACGCTGGAAGAGGTGCTGTTCAAGCAAGCGTTCAAGACGCATCCCTACCGCTGGCCGGTGATCGGCTGGATGAAAGACATCAAGGCGGTCACGCGCGACAAGGCGGTGGCGTTCTACCGGCGCTTCTACGCGCCCGGCAACGCGGTCGTCGTGCTCGCCGGGAAGTTCGACGCGGGCGCGGTGCTGGATCTGCTGGCGCGCAGCTATGGCCCGCTGCCGGCGTCCGAGCCGCCGCCGCCCGATGACGCGAAGCCCGAACGCGCCCCCGCCGCCGAAGTCCGCGCCACGCTGGCGCGGCCGCTGCCGGCGGATCGCCTGGTCGTCGGTTTCCCGGCGCCGTCGCTGGCCGACCCCGACCGCGCCGCGTACGAGGTCGCCGCCGAGATCCTGGCCGGCGGGCCGTCGTCGCAGCTGCCGCGGACGCTGGTCGTCGAAAAGCAGTGGGCGTCGTCGGTGCGTGGCGACGTCGCGCCGACGCGTGATCCCGGGCTGTACGCGATCTGGGTGCAGATGACGAAGGGGCACACGGCCGAAGAGGCCGAGCGGATCATCGTCGACGCCACCGCGGCGCTGGTGGCGCGCCCGGTCGCGGCGCCCCAGCTGGGGATGGCGGCAGCACGCCTGGAGATGGAATTTCTGCGCCAGCTGTCTTCCAGCCACGGCCGCGCCGAGGCGCTGGGGAACTTCGAGGTCGCGGGCGGCGGCTTCGCGCGCCTGTACGAACGCGCCGGTGAATACGCGCGCGTCACCGCCGACGACGTCCGGCGCGTCGCGAACAAGTACTTCGCGGGCGGCGCGCGTTCGGTCGTGATCGCGCGCCCGGGTCCCGGCAGCGACGGCGCCGACAACGACATTGGCAACGACAACGGCAACGCCGGCGACGGAGCGCGCGGCGATTGACGGCGATGGGTGCGCTGCTGTCGGCCGCTTTGTTGACGACGACGGGCGCCGTGCGGCGTCCGGGCCCCGCGGGCGCGCAGCTCATCGTCGAGAGCAACCAGACGGTGCCCCTGGTGCACGTCGTCATCGCGTCGCGCTCGGGCTCGGCCGCCGATCCCCGCCATCGCGAGGGGCTGACCAACCTCGCCGCTGAATGGGCGCGCCACGGCGCGGGCGGCAAATCCCGCGAGCAGCTCGACGCCGCGTTCGACGCGCTGGGCGCGACGCTGGACGTCGAGACGCAGCCCGATTCGACGCGCTTCGAGGGCGAGGTGCTGGCGCGCAACCTGGACGCGTATCTGGCGCTGCTCGCCGACGTGATCGTACGCCCGAACTTCGCACCCGCCGAGCTGCAGCGCACGCGCCGCGAGCTGCTGGCCGGCATCGATGAATCCCGCAACGACGACCGCGCGCTGGCCGTGCGCTTCTTCGCGCGCAACCTCTACGCCGACCATCCCTACGGCCACCCGCCGGACGGCTTGAAGGCGTCGCTCGAGGCGGCGAAGCCCGACGAGATCGTCGCGCACTACCGCCGCCACTTCGTCGGCAAGAACCTGGTGTTCGCGTTCGCCGGCGACGTCGAGCCCGACGCGCTGGCGGCGTCGCTCAAGCGCGCGTTCAAGGGGCTGTCCGACGCCGCCGCGCCGCCGCCCAACCCGCTGGAGCTGCGCGAGCCGGTGCCGCCCAAGGGCTGGCGCATCCAGCTCGTCGACAAGCCCGATCGGCAGCAGACCCAGCTGCTGTTCGGCCACCCCGCCGTGCGCGCGTCGGATCCGGACTTCGTGCCGCTGTCGATCGGGCTGGCGGCGTTCGGCGGCCACGCGATGAACACGACGATGATGAACGAGATCCGGACCAAACGCGGCCTCGCCTATGGCGCGTACCTGACGATGTCCGAGCGCCGGGGCGTCGGCGCGGCGACCGGCTGGGTGTTCTCCGGCAGCGACAAGACGGTCACGACGCTGAAGCTGTCGCTCAAGCTCTACGTCGCGTTCATGACCAAGGGGATCGACGCCGACACCGCCGAGTTCTTCAAGCGCTACCTCGCCGGCGCGCACGCCACCGAGATGGACGCGCCCGATGCCCGGCTGTCGGCGCGCGTATCGGCCGAGATCGTCGGGCTGCCGCCGGATTTCGTCGACACCTATCCCGATCGCATCCGCGCGCAATCACTCGCGGCGATCAACGCCGCGATCAAGCGCCGCGTCCACGCGCGCGACCTGGCGATCACGATGGTGGCCACCGCCGCCGTGATGAAGAAGTTGTTGCGCGACGCCAAGGTGCAGGACACCGCCATCGACGTCGTGCGCTACGATGACTACTGACGATGAGCCCCCGACGTAAATCGCCGCTACGCACGATCGCCGAAGGCCGCTACATCACGCTGGTCGAGGAGGACGGCTGGGAATACGTCGTCCGCCACGGTGTCACCGGCATCGTCGTCATCGTCCCCGTCACCGACGACGGCAAGCTGGTGCTGGTCGAGCAGACCCGCACCGCCGTCCACAACCGCGTGATCGAGCTGCCCGCCGGCATGGTCGGCGACGAGGAGGGGCGGCGCGGCGGAGGCGCTGGCGGACGCCGCCGCGCGCGAGCTCGAAGAGGAGACAGGCTTCCGCGCGCGCGAGCTGGTCGAGATCGGCCGCGGCCCGACGGCGGTCGGCGTCAGCGACGAGGTCGTGACGTTCTTCGACGCCATCGGGCTCACCCGCGTCGGACCGGGCGGCGGCATGGAGGACGAAGACATCACGGTGCACGAGGTGCCGCTGACCGACCTGCACACGTTCCTGGCGGCGCAGTCGGCCGCGGGCCTGGCGGTCGATCCGAAGATCTACGCCGGCCTGTACCTATCGACTGTGGGACCCTCGAAGGGTCCCACGCCCCCCGCGACGAGCTCCGGTGGGCAAAGCCCACCTCCGCTCACGCGTTCGCGACACAGCCCCTAGGAGCTGAGCGCGGCGCGGGCACGCGCCGGATCGTTGGTGATCACGCCGTCGACGTGCATGTCGCGGAACGCGATCAGCGACGCCGCGTCGTCGACGGTCCACGTGTTCACCATGTAGCCGCTCCGCCGCCAGCGGGCGACGTCGTCCGGCCGGCACAACACGACGCCCGGGTGCAACGCCGCCGGGCGCAGCCACGGCGCCGCCCACGCCTGGCGCAGCGGCAGCGGCGACTCCGCCTCGAACAGCAGCCCCGCGGGCACCGCCGGCGCGCGCCGCATCCACAACCACACCGCCAGCGGGTTGAACGACGACACCAGCACGCGCCCGCCGATGTTCATGCGCTCCACGACAGCCGCCGTCCGCTCCACAAGTTCCTTGAACGCCGATAAGGCGAATCCTTCCGCCTTGAGCTCGACGTTGATCAGCAGGTCCGGCCCGCAGGCCTCCACGGCCTCCTCCAGCGTCGGGATGCGCGTGCCGCGCGGCAGCTCCACCTCGCGCAGCGCCGTCCACGACATCGCCCCGATCCGCTCCGGGCGATGCGCCAGCCGCGCCAGATCGTCGTCGTGAAACACGACGACCTCGCCGGTGGCGCACAGCAAGACGTCCAGCTCGACACCGTCCGCACCGTCGGCGCGCGCGCGCGCAAAGGCGGCGGCGGTGTTTTCCGTTTCGACCGCGCTGGCGCCCCGATGGGCGAGGATTAACGGGGACGCCGACCCCGAGCGCTGCCGCCACACGCGAAAAGCGTACCATCCCGACCGCGGCGATTTAAACTGGTAGAGATGCCTCGCGCCCGTAGGTCGGTTCCCTACTCCACGGCTCTCGTCGTTGGACCGCTCTTGCTGGCTGCGATGGCGGCGTCGCCCGGCTGCGCGCACCGCACGCCACCTGCGCCACAAGGGCCGTCGAAGTCGGTGCAGTCGGAGGCGGCGCGCATCGCCACCATCGCCTACGAAGACGACTTCACGGAGGGCCGCCTGATCTTCCAGGCGCTGCCCGCCAACGCGCCCGAGCGCTCCGCCCTGCGCGGCAAGCTGCTGCGCTACCTGCTCAATCCCGTGCTGGCGCTCAACCAGCCGACGCTGCGCCGTGAGGTGCGCGACCTGGAGAGCGACGACGTCTACGACATCGTCTACGAATCGTTCCGCGACGCGCTGTCGCTGTACGACCCGGCGGAGATCTGGGCGCAGCCGCCGCGCATCACTGCGGAGGACAAGGCGCTGCTGATCCCGGCGGCGCAGCTGGTGCTGGCCGTGTTCTCCCCGCGCGGAGGCGATCAGCAGGTGACGCTGGCGCTGGCGGCGCTGGCGACGCTGGCGCCCGAGACGCGCGAATGGCAGGACCGCCTGGACCAGGTGGTGCGCTGGACCGACGAGGCCAGCCAGTACAGTGAACGCGGCATCCGCCGCAACGCCAGCGCGCTCGACATGCTGGAAGGCGTGCTCGCCGACTGGCCGGCCCCGGTGGTCGTGGCGCGCCTGGACGCCTTGCACGCCGAACGCCAGAAGCGGATCGCATCGGGCCTTCGTCGCCCCGGCGGCGGCGAGTCAGCGCGGCGCGCGCTGGGTGAGCTGCTGCTGGCGCACGGCGAAGAGATTCAACGCACGGTGACCAGCGTCGCCGCGATCTACCTGCGCGCTGGCCTCATCGGCGAGGCCGCGCGGCGGACGGCGCCGCTGGCCGGACAGACCGGCGACGATCCGGATCTGCGCGCGCTGCTCGAGGCGGCGGCCAAGCCGGACGCCCCGGCGGCCGATTACCTGGCGCTGGCGCGGCGGTTCCTGCCGCGCGTCGAGCTGCTCGGCGGCACGGCGTCGGAGACCCCGGATCCGCTCGCCGCCGCGCGCGTGCTGGAAGCCGGGCTCGCGCGCCGCCCGGGAGACGCGGAGATGCTGGTGCTGTCCAGCCACGTCGCGCGCCTGCTGTCGTCGTATTTCCTGGCGATTCGCCGGCTGGAAGAAGCGGAGCTGGTGCTCGAGAAGACGCCGGGCAGCGGCGACATCATGGCGAAGGTGTCGGCCGAGCTGATCGAGCTCTACTTCCTGCGCCTGCGCCTGCGCCTCGATCCCGAACGTGACGCGCCCGCCTACGCGGAGGCCGACGAGCTGAAGCGGCGCTCGGCGGCGACGCGGCAGCGGTTTGCCGGCGCCGACATGAAAGTGCGCGACGCCGACATCGACTTCGAGCTAGGACGCAGCTACGTCAACCTCGGTCAGATCGACCGTGCCGAGCCGCTGTTCCTCAGCGCGCGCGCGCAGGGCGAACCGACCGCCGAGGTCACCATCGAGCTCGCCAACCTGGCGCTCAAGCGCGGCGACCCGCGCCGCGCGACGCAGATCCTGCGCGAGGGGATGGACGCGCTGCGCGCCAAGAACGCATCGCGCGACACCATCGGCTCCGTCGAGGGGCGTGCGCGGATGGAGCGGCTGCTGGGCGAGACCTACGACGTCGTCGGCGATCGCGAAAACGCGACCACCGCCTGGCGCAGCTCGCTCATCGGCTGGGAGCGCCTGATGATCGAGCACCTGCGGCGCAAGAACCTGGCCGAATCGGCCGAGTCCGCGGTCGAGATGGGGCGCCTGCTGTACCTGCTCGGGCGCCACGCCGAAGGCCTGCAGAAGTTCGAGGAGGCGATCGAGGCCGACCCCGATCGCGACCAGACGTACATCGACGTCATCGCCTTCCTGGTCCAGAACGGCGAGGCCGACACGGCGATGGCCGTGCACCACCGCGCGCTCGCGCGCCCGGGACGTGCGGTGTCCGAATACGTGAAGGTCTACACGTCACTGTGGGTGCTGGACCTGTCGCGCCGCACGGGCAAGCTCGCCGACGCGAAGGCGGAAGCGTACCTGCGCACGCTCGATCGCCGCCACGGCGAGCTGCGGCCGCGCCGCGGGTCGACGTGGTACCGGATCCTCGCGCGCTACGCGACCGGCCAGATCAACTACGCCCAGGCGCTGGCGGCCGCGAACACGAACGGCAAGCGCGCCGAGATCTACTTCTACGAAGGCATGCGCAAGCTGAGCGACGGCAAGCCCGACGACGCGCACCAGCTCTGGCAGAAGGTGATCGAGACGCGGATGTTCTCGTTCTTCGAGTTCGACATGGCGTCGCGCTACCTGCGCCTCGGCGCGCCGACCGCCCCCGCCGCGCCCCCCAGCCCGCGCACGCCCGCGTCGGAAACGATCTAGATCAGGTCGCGAGCTCGCCGAGCTCCCACTTGGCGACCAGCTTCGCTGGGTCGCCGCCGGCAGCGTCGTAGTCCGCGAGCATGTCGTCGGCCGGCGATCGCCCGGCCGCCGCGTACGCCCGCAGCGGCGCCAGCAACGCCCGATCCTCCGAGCCGCCCGGTAGCTGCGCCAGGCCGGCGGCCGCGATGTCGAGCATCTCGACGGCCAGCTCCTGCAGCGACCGGTCGCCGAGCCGGGCGCCCAGCGCCGCCACCGGCACCTCGCGCCGCAGCGCCTCACGCTCCGCGAACGAATGCCGGGCGACCAGCGCCCACGCCGCCGCGCGCGCGCCCGCGTCGTCGAGCAGGCCGCGCCACAGCGCCCCGAGCCCCACCGCCATCGGCATCGGCCCGGCGTCGGCGCCGCGCAGCTCGATCGTCCGCTTGAAGCGAACCTCGGGGAATACGGTCGACAGGTGGAGCTCCCAGTCGCGAATCGTCGCGGCGACGCCCTCGAACCCCTCGGCGCAGAAACGGCGGAACGTCATCGCGGCGACCGGGCGGTAGACGCCGTCGCGGACGACGAAGAACATCGGCACGTCCAGCGCCCATTCGACGTAGTCGCGGAACGAAAACCCCGGCTCGAACACGAACGGCAGCAGGCCGCAGCGGTCCTCGTCGGTCTCCAGCCACACGGCGGCGCGGTAGCTCTTGGCGCCGCTGGGGCGGCCCGCGACGATCGGCGACGCCGCGTACAGCGCGGTCACCACCGACGTCAGGCCGTACGCGGTGCGGATCTTGTCGACCGCGTCGGCCTCGCCTTCGTAGTCGAGGTTGGCCTGCACGGTCGCCGTCATCTTCATCATGTCGTGCGCCAGCCGGCTCTGGCGCCCGTAGCGCTCAAAGAAGTCGCGCATGACCACGTAGCGCCGCTTGGGCAGCCAGTCGACGTCGTCGCGCGTGCCGAACGGCCGCGCGCCGGCGGCGATGAAGCGGACGCCGTGGGCGCGCCCGACCTCCTGGACCTCGCGCACATGCGCCAGCAGCGCGTCGCGGCAGGCGATTGCTGTGTCCCGCGCGGCGCCCGAAAATTCGACCTGCCCGCCCGGCTCGAGCGTGACCCGCTCGCTGTTCCGCTCCATCGCGATGACGTGGCCGTCTTCGCGGGTCGCCACGAAGCCGCCCCGCTCCAGCCCGTTCAGGATATCGGTGATTCCACCGATCCCACCGCCGCCGCGCGCCTCGTAGGGAACCGGCCGCCCATCCGCGCCGACCCCGATCTTCTCCTGCTCGATGCCGATGCGAAATTGCGCGCGCGGTTTGGCTCCAGCATGGAAATACGCGACCAGATCAGCGACCGACAGCGGCAAGGGGCCGCGGAAGGCTAACGATCGGATCCTTAACCGTCAATCTCCCTACAAAAACTCCTACCCAAAGACATTCACCCTGACACTAATGCCCATAGGATTTGAGCATTTGACCCCGTCCAGCCGTATACTGGGGCGCCGTACCGATTGCCGTACCGATCCTGGCTCGCATCAATGACCCAGTCGTCCAGCCTTCTCCTCGTCGACGCCGACTTACACGGACTCGAGACCCTCACTTACGGCTTCGAACGCGAGGGCCGCAAGGTCACGCGTACCTCCGACCTGTCGCGTGCGGTCCAGCTGTCGCGGACCAGTACGCCCGCCCTGGCGGTCGTGATGTTGCGGGAGCCAGCTCAGCCGGCGCTGGAGGTCATCGCCTCCCTGCGCGGCGTTCACCGCGACCTTCCCATCCTGGCGCTGGGTCCGCCCCAGCTGCAGGACGGCGCGCGCGCGGCGGGCGCGAACGACTACCTGGCGACGCCGACCTTCATCCGCGACGTGGTCACCGTGGCCAAGCTCGTGGCGCTGGCGAGCGAGACCGAGGCCGCGCCCGAGCAGACCGACTCCGAAGCGGCGCTTTCGGAATTCCATGGTCTCTACTACCTGCTGCGCGCGATGGCGGCGACGACCCGCTCGTGTGTGCTGCGGCTGGCCCGCGGACCGCAGCGCGCCGAGATCCGCTTCGCGAACGGCAAGGTCATCTCGGCCAGCGCGCGCGCCCTGCAACACCTGCCCGCCCTGCACCACGTGCTGCTGTGGGAGGAGGCGGGAGTGTCGATCAAGATGGGCGCGGTCACGACGCCCAGCCAGTTCCCGCTTTCGGCGCAGGAGGTCCTGGACGAGTGCGAGCGCTTCCTGCGCGACTTCGCGCACGCGGCCCGTGAGCTCGGCCCATCCGGAACCATCTACGTCCCGGCCGCCGGCTCCCCTCAGGTCGCCGGCATACCGGCCAGCCAGATGGCGCCGCTGGTCAGGTTGTTCGACGGCCGCCGCGGCCTGGCCGAGGTCGTTCTGGAGAGCCCGTTCCGGATCTTCGACACCATCCGGATGATCAAGCGCCTGCGCGACGCCGGTGCGCTGCTGGAGCGGGCGCCTGTGCGCCGCCCGTCCGAGCGCCACCAGACGATCCAGGCAGCGGCACAGGCAGCCGCCCCGCGGAACGGGACGCGGCAGACCGGGCCTCAGTCGATGCTGGGACAGTGGGCGATGGTCCCGGACCAGCGCGGCGTCGTCGGCGACCGGCGGGGGCCCAGCCGCCCGCTGATGCCGTTCGGCCCGGGAGCCGTCGATCAGCCCGGGAGCGGCGGCGATCGTCGCAGCCGGCAGAGCCAACCGGTAGCGCCGCTGCAGGCACGCGGACCCGCTGCCGGGATGCCGGCGGGCGGGCGCCGCCCGAGTCGGCCGGTCGCGCCGATTGCATCGCAGGTGACGCCGGGACCAACGCCAGCCCCCACGCTGACGCCTGCCCCCATCCCGCTCATTCACAAGAAGGGCGTGGGGACGGGCTCAGGCGAGATCCCGGAGGACAAACGCCCCACGACCCCGAACAGCATGGCTGCGCTCGAGCTTGGGCCCACCATCCAGGTGAAGCTGAACGCCGACGGGACGCCGATTTCCCTGCCGACGGCCCCCGCTGTGGCTGCGACGCCGCCGCCCGTGCTGACGAACGACGCGCCGCCCATGGTCGTGCAGGCGTACGAGCCGCCGCCGCCCGTGGTCGTGCAGGCGTATGGGGCGCCACCCGTGATCGCGCAGGCGTCAGACGAACCGCCGCCCGTACGTGTCCACGACGACATGCCCTCCCCCCTGGCCGTGCTCGCGTCGCCGCCGCCCGTGACCGCGCTCGACAGCGCGCCGGCGGTGATCGTGCTCGACACGCCGCCCCCGGCGCGCGCGGCCGACGCGCTGACGCTGCCGGTCCTTGCTCCCGCGCAGGAGATTGTCGACGCGCCGCCTCCGGTGCAGCAGGTCATCGACCTGCGCCCCCCGGCGCAGGAGATCCTCGACGTGCCGCCACCCGCCCGAGAGACCCTCGTCGTCGATGCACCGCCGCCCGCGCGCGCGCGAAGCGGCAGTGGACCACGCGGAACTGTCGGCGGGCGGCGGACGACCCCCGCGCCACGCCTGACGCCAAGCGCCGCGTTCGACGCCGTCGAAGCAGACTTCTTCGCGCGCGAAGCCGACCTGTACAAGCGCGAGTCGGTCGAAACGTTCGACGACCTCGATCAGGGCGGCGGCGATTCGTCAGGCAACCCGCGCAGCCGCCGCAAGTAACCGCGCTCACTGCGATAAGCCCCGGTAGAGGCCCGACCTCGACCTCCAATGCGCCCCACCGGGAAGACTCCCGATCCGCGGGCGAGACCCGGAACCGCGTTCGTCAAGACGCAGCCAAGCCGATAGCCATCGCTTCGCACGAGGGACCAGTATGGAACCCTGGGAATTCCGGGTAAAGTGCGCCCATCGAGCGGCAGCGGCATCCCTCTTGCCGAATGCCCCTGCCCTTGGGGTATATAAGCCGAGCTAAGGTTCAGCACGCCGCGTAACCCGCGTAACCCCCCCGCAGCAAAGGAGCAGCCCGATGACTAGGCAAGCTTATGCCAGCACTCGTCCGCAATTCCTCTGGATGGCCGCCCTCTCGGCCATTGGACTTTTCGCCTGCGCCACACCATCGACGTCTGGCGGAGATGGCGGCGCCGGTTCGGCAGGCACCACCGGCTCGGCAGGCACCACCGGCTCGGCAGGCACCACCGGCTCGGCGGGCAGAGGCGGCACCACCGGCTCGGCAGGCACCACCGGCTCGGCGGGCAGAGGCGGCACCACCGGCTCGGCAGGCACCACCGGTTCGGCAGGCACCACCGGCTCGGCAGGCACCACCGGCGCGGCAGGCACCACCGGCTCGGCCGGCACCACCGGCTCGGCAGGCACCACCGGCTCGGCAGGCACTGGCGGCAGAGGCGGCACCGGCACGGCCGGCACCGGCACGGCCGGCACCGGCACGGGCGGCGGCGGGTGCACGAACTCCGACCAGAACGTAATCAACGAGGATGCGTCGGGCTATGTCTGCAACAACACCTGGGGCATCAAGGGAGCCTGGTATTGCTACAGCGACGGCGCCGATTCGACCATCAGCTGCAAAGGCACCGACGGCAAGGGCGCCGGCGCCATTCCGTGGAACGCGACGTCGAGCGCCATGTGCCTGAGCGGAACGATGGGCACAGGATCCGGCAGCTATGCCGGCATCGGCTTCAAGGTCAACTCTGGACCGCCCGGCAGCACCGCGACGCCCGGCACGTGGAACGCGAGCAGCCTCGCCGGCTTCGCGATCACGTTGGCGCCCGGAGCCAGCGGCAAGGGCAGCGGCGGCATGATCCTCAACCTCGAGTATCCGACGTCGACGAACCTGGATCCGCAGACCAAGGACGCTCCGGGCATCACGGTCCCCGGCGTGCCGGCCAGCGGCATGATCACCTATAACGCGCTCTTTGCCGATGCCGTGCTCGCCAACAACGCCAACAACCGCAAACCGGTCGATCCGGCCAACCTCACCGACGTGAAGATCGCCTTCTTCCCGGACAGCATCACGCACAGCTACGACTTCTGCATCAAGAGCATCGTGCCGATCATGACCGCTCCGAATCCGGTCGTGGCCACGGGCAACTACGGGCCGACCTGGAACAACCAACTGGCTCAAGCCGTGAACGGCATCAACGGCTACGCCGTTCAGAGCGCCCCGTTCCCCACGAACGGGAATCCGATGACGATGCAAGTGAGAGCCACCGCCACGGGCGTCGGGTTCACGTACACGACGGGGGGAGGTTTCCAGGCTCCGAACAATGGCCCCGGATCCTTCCCCGCCATCATCAGCGGCTGGGGGCCCGGTCACGACGGTATCCAATTCTATGGACCCTACAAGACCGCCAAGCAGATCAGCGCGCTCACGACGGTGAAGAGCAGCTGGTCGTTCACCATGGGCACCAGCGGAAACGCGGTCTATGACCTCTGGTTTGGCAACTCCGCAACACCAACGGTCCCGCAGGTCGAACTGATGATCTGGATCGGCAACAAGGACAAGATGCCCATCGGCACCGCGACCGGTTCCGCTTTCAACGGGCGAACGCCGTACGTCGGCACCAACGGAACAGGTGAAAGGGTCGTCAGCTACTGGGTGCCGACGGGGACCAACGGCAGCCCAGTCACCGATTTCGACGTGCTGGCCTACATCAAGAACGCGGTAACCCAAAACCTCGCCGGGCTGACCAACAGCTCCTACCTGATTGGTGTTCAGACCGGCTTCGAGGTCTACAGCGGCGCTTGGACCACGACGGACTACAACATCACCATCCAGTAATTGACGAAAAGCCGTCCTCCCCGGCGCCACGGGCCGTCGGGGAGGAGGGTCGGCTCCGACGATGGTCGCCCGCCCGGACTTTTCATTGGCTCGCTTTTTTCAGCGGAATAGGAGTGCGGCCATGCGCAAGCAGCTTCTTTGCTCACGTCGTTCGCTCGTCGGCATCGCCTTCCTCACTGGATGGGCCGCTTGTTCGAGCAACGCGAGCCACCGGGACGGGGGCAACCCGCCGCCGGACGTGGGTCAGGGCTGCGAGGCAGGCCCCTCGAACTCCAGCTACGTCCTCATCGACGACATGGAGACAACGACCAACGGGCCCATCCAGTTCGACACGGGCATCGTTGCGCCGCTGACGCAGGGCTACTGGTACAACAGCGGCGCGAGCTACGGCGGCGACGCCGGCATTCCCAGCGACACGTCTAACCCGCCGCAAATGGCGTTCCGCTTCAGCGCGCTCCCGTCGCCGACGACCTCGTTGAACTGTAAAGCGAGCTCAAACGCGGCCCATCAGTTCTGTACGCTCAACGGCCTTTACGACACGTGCGGCGTCGGCTTCGAGTTCGCCCAGGTGCCCGACGTCGATGCGGGGGTTCCCATCGACCCGGCGCCGGACGCGGGTGATGGCCCCAGGGTCACCGTCCCATTCGATATCAGCCGCTACAAGGCCGTCACGTTCTGGGGGATGACGACGACGCCGGACCCGGATGAGAGGTCGCTGAAGGTCAAGATGTCATTCCCGGATACGGATACCGACCCGCGCGGCCAGATATGCAACGGCGGCGGCGGGAATACTTCGAAGTGCTACAACAGCTACGCTGCGAACTTCGAGTTCACGACCAGCTGGCAACAGTTCACCGTGACACTGGATGCCGGCGATGGCGGCGTACCCGTGGACGGTGGCATCGCCATCGATCCGTCCTGGGGCTACCAAGGGGCGCAGTGGCTCCCCGCCCAGGTCTACGGCATCAACTGGCAGGCCCAGAGGAACACGGCACCGGAGGATGGCCCTCCCCTCATGACTGACATCTGGGTCGATGACGTGTACTTCATCGAGTGAACCAGATCGTGCGCGATGGCGCGCCGGTCGACCCACCGGCCGTCGAGCGCCAAAGAGCTTTATCAGGTAGCCGAAACACGGCGGCGCCTGAGTCGCCCGACTGCCCCACAAGATCTAACCGCGGACAACCCGTCACGACACGGAAGGGATCCTACCTACCGCAGACACACGGAAAGTCCCGGACGGCAGAGATCGCCAGGAGCGAGGCAAGCTCCGGACGAACATTCGCTGTCGTGATCACAGACCTGCCTCCCGAATGACATGGAGCCATCGACGCACGCACTGAGGTCATTCACACAACGCGTGTCCCATGCTGCCGGGCCGCATCCGTTTCCGAGGAGGCAGCAGTATTGCCCTGCTGCACAATCAGAACGGCTGTTACACACGATGGGGGACCCCGTGCACGTCGCTCCCGGCGGCAGACACGTGAATGTTGAAGCTCGGCCCATCGAGTCCGGGTTTGTCGCGCAGCACATCCCTCCGTTGTTTGCTACCGGGCAGGCCGGCCCACCGCAGGGGACGGTCGCCTGAACACAGAGGCCGTTTCGGCACTCGAAGCCTAGAGCACACCCCGTTGTACTGTCTTCGCTGCAGGAGGTTGCGCACGCCGTGGAGGAGGCGCACGCGTAGTTGTTCAGACAGGCATTTGCGCCCTGAGGCGGGATGCAGGCGCCTGCGCCACTGCACCTCGCCGCCGCGGTGAGCGCGGATTGAGTACACGTCGACTGGCCGCAGGTCACTCCCTGCGCCGCAAGCCTGCAGGCGCCATTTCCATCGCACGTGCCGTCCCGGCCGCAAGCGTTACCGGCCGTCTGACACTGCATTCATCGTCAGGGTCGGTTCCAGCGTTCACGGACCGGCAGAGCCCGTTGGCTGCGCCCGTCTTCGCCATCGCGCACGCTCTGCACGTGCCCGCACAGCCGTTCTCACAGCAGAATCCGTCAACGCAGGCGCCTGATTGACATTCGGTGCCACCACCACATGGGCTTCCGTTTGCCTTCAACACGGCGCCGCCCGTGCCGGAACCGCCGGCGACGCCCGTGCCCGCGGTGCCACCGCGGCCTGACTGACCCGCGAGCCCACCCGCACCGCCACCACCAAGTCCGGCCGCCCCGCCCGCGCCGGACCGCCGCCGCGACCTGAGAGGCCCGTCGGCCCGCGGAGCCGTCATGCCGGAGGCGCCGCCCACGACCCGAGAGGCCTCGCCCTCCCGCCGTCCCACCGTCAAGACCGCTCATGCCGGAGGCGCCGCTTACACCGCCGTGCCGCTGGCTCCTCCACCCGCCGTCCCACCGTCGGGACCGCCCATACCGGAGGCGCCGCTTGTAACGACGGTACCGCCGGAGCCTCCACCCGCTGTCCCACCACCGCGCCCGGACATCCCTGCTGCGCCGCTCGTGCCTCCGGCAGCGCCGCCGGATCCAGCGCCTCCATCCATCGTCGGAGAGCCTGCGGTAGCTGCAGCTAGATGCGGTGGCTGCGAAGGAACAAGCGACAACGGCCAGCAATAAGCGGTGTGACATGGTTCATGGACCTCTTCCCAGTTCTCGACGCGCAACCCGTTCTGTTGCGCGTAGAAAACACTGGGACGTCGATCCAGGTCAACACCGACGACAACACGACGCCGCCGAAGCCACACCACTGACAGGTTGGGCTCGACGGCGTCGGCATCATCCGTATCGGCGCTAGCGCGCTACAGCTCGCGACTGGGCTGGCTTAGTCGGTCGCGGAGTCGATGACCGACTCCCAGTGCGGCTCGGCTGGGCGAACGTGACCGTTCGCACTCGCCGTCGAATCTGACGACGTGTGGCTGGTTTCCACCACGTTGTCGTTGGTGGGCTGGGTCATGGATCCCGGAGATACGCGCGGACGCCCGTTAGAAGTAGGCGACGAACTCGACCGTGAGCTGAACATGCCCGAGAGATAGGCACGAATCGGGCCAAGGCAAAGCCCGCATTTTCCGCGGGGGTTGTCGGCACAAACTGCGCAGGCCGCGTGGCATGTGCAAAGGGGATGACGCGGTTGGGCTGCTGCTGAGCGGCGCCGTCGCTCAGCTGGCGCGGCTGTTGCGCGAGTTCTTCTCCAACGCCGACAGACGCTCGAGCAGCTCGACGTGGAGGTGGTCGAACTTTTCGTGGAGGTGCGCGATCTCGACCCCGGCCTTCACGTTGACCTCGTATTCGATATCGTTGCGGACGCGGTCGCGCGCGACCTGGCGGTTCTGGCTGAGCAGCACGAACACCGACAGCAGGATCGCCTCCAGCGACACGCACATGGTCAGAAACCCATAAGGGAACGCGTCCCAGCCGCCGATCGGCGTCCGCGCCAGCGGGCCGGTATTGAGCGCGATCCAGATGAAGAACAACACGCAGTGGATGAACAGGAACGGCAGGCTCCCCGAGAACTCGGAGATCCAGTCGGCCATCTTCATCACGCGCGTGCGCTTGTCCTCGGTCTCCTCGTTGATGTTGCGCGATGCCGTGCGCCGCAGGAGCTTGGCGGATTCGCGCAGCCGCCGGCCGGCCGCCGTCAGCAAATCCATCGCCGCCGCGGGCCGCGCGCGCAGGAAGCTCTCCAGGTCGGCGCGATCGACGATCACCGCCTGCAGATCCTTCGTCACCACCGCGGTCGCGAGGCGCGCCCCGCCGTCCAGCAGCGAGATCTCGCCGAAGAAATCGCCGGTGCGCGCCGTCTCCAGCAGGATGCGTTCGCCGGTGTCGTTCTTGAAGAAGATCTCGACCTCGCCGGCGCGCACGATGTACAGCGAGTCGCCGGGGTCGCCGTAGTTGAACAGCGTCGTGCCTGCCGGCTTGTTGACCGTGTCGACCCGCTCGGCCAGCGCGGCGCGCTCCTGTTCATCCAGTGTCTGGAAGAACGGAACCTCCGTCAGCACTTCGGGATCGGCGCCCACGGCGTCCGACTATCGCACATACTGGCCAGGCGTGAGCCCCACAGCCAGCGCCGCCGCCTTCGACGCGGTCGCCACGCGCTACGACGCGATCACGGCGTCCGACGCCAACCCTGTCATCGCCGCGCAGCGTCTGCGCGTGCACGCCGCGTTCGCGCGCCACTTCGCCGCCGGCAGCCGCCTGCTGGAAGTCGGCTGCGGCACCGGCGAAGACACGCTGGCGCTCACCGCGCGCGGCCACACCCTCGTCGCCTGCGATCCGGCGCCCGCCATGCTGACCGAGGCCGCGCGCAAGCTGGCCGCCGCCGGCCGCGCGCACATGGCCCGCTTCGTCCCCGGCGGCACCGCCGACCTGGCGGCGTCGTGGCCGTCGCTGGCCGCCGCCGTCGACGGCGTGTTCTCCAACTTCGCGCCGCTCAACTGCGAGCTGTCGCTGGCGCCGCTCCGCGCGCTGCTCGATCAGGCGCTGCCGCCCGGCGGGCGGTTCGTCGCCGTCGTGCTGCCGCGCTGGTCGCCGCTCGAGATCGCGTGTTTCCTCGCCGCCGGCCGCCCGCGAACCGCGCTGCGCCGCTTCGGGCCCGCGCCCGTCGCTGACGTCGAAGGCCACACCTTCCCCATCCGCTACTACGGCCCGGCCGACTTCGATCGACGCGCTCGGCCCCGGCTATCGCCGCGTCGAGACCCGCAGCCTCGGCCTGCTCCTCCCCCCACCCCGCTTCGCCGCCGCCGCCACTCCGCGTCCCGGGCCTGTGGCGACTCCTCCTCGCGGCCGAAGATCGCGTCAGCGCCCTGCCCGGCCTACGCAACGTCGGCGACCACGTGCTGGTCGCCTACGAACGCGCGCGATAGTCCGCGACGCGCCGCGCGCCCGCCTCGAGCAAGCGCAGCGCCGGATCCAGGCGCATGCCGGCGCGCCCGAGCATCGCCTTGGCCCGCTGCGTGGCCGCCGCCAGCGGCCGCGCCGCGCCCGGCGCGCGACCGAGCTTGAACGCGCGCACCTCGCTGACCACGCGCGTGGTCGCGAACCAGTAGTACCAGGACGAATGCGGACGCCGCAGCTTGATGTCGCGATCCGTCGCCTGCTCCCACGGCGCCGGATTGACGATGTCGTTCACCACGTCGTCGTAGAACGGCGTCCCCTTGATCGGATACGACACGGTGATCGTGAACTGATCGGGATCGGCGCGCTTCAGATGTTCGATCGTCGCTTCGATGTCGGCCGCCGTCTCGCCGGGATAGCCCAGCATGATGAACGTGCCGGTGCCGATGCCGTGGCGCTTGCACAGGTGGATCATGTCGCGCACCTGCTCGACGGTCACACGCCGATCCATCGCGTCCAGCACCGCCTGCGACCCGCTCTCGGCGCCGATCCAGACGCGAAAGCAGCCCGAACGTTTGAGCAGCGCCACCGATCGTTCGTCCAGCCGGTCGGCGCGCGTGATGCACTCGTACGGGACGCGCACGCCGCGCGTCTCGAGCTCGACGGTCAGCGCCTCCAGCCAGCGGTGATTGATCGTGAACACGTCGTCGACGAACCACAGCGAATCGGGGCGGTAGCGCTCGGCGATGTGCGCGATCTCGTCGGCGACCAGGCGCGGCGCGCGCCGGCGGTAGCTGCCGCCGTAGACGGCGCGGCTGCACCAGCGGCACGTGTACGGACAGCCGCGCATCGTGCTGACCGACACCGCGTTCGTGCCGTGGTGCGCGCGCCACGCGGTCAGGTACGGCTGCAGGTCCAGCGCGTCGCGCGCCGGCTCGGGGAGATCGTCCAGGCTGCGCAGCAGCGGCCGCGGCGGCGTGCGCGCGACGTTGCCGGCGCCGTCGCGCCACGCGATGCCGGCGATGTCGCCCAGCGGCGCGTCGCGCCCGCCGCTCGCCCACGCCGCCACCAGCGCGTGCAGCGTCTCTTCACCTTCGCCGATGACGATGACGTCGGCGCCGTGCTCCAGGAAACGATCCGCGTGGTGCGTGACCTCCGGGCCGCCCAGCACGATGCGCGCCGACGCCAGCTCGGGCCGCGCGCGGATGAACCGCATGATGCGCAGCACGTTCAGCTTCGTCATCAGGTTGGTGTAGATGCCGATGACGTCCGGGCGCTCGTCGAGCAGCCGCCGCTCGAGCGCCGCCGGCGACGAGAACGTCGTGTCGAACACCTCCGCCGGCTGCCCGCGCGCCTTCAGGTAGGCCGCCAGGTACAGGATGCCGAGCGGCGGATACGGCCGCATGATCCGCTGCTCCTTGACGTCCTCGCCCAGGAAGTAGCCGTGCGTGAGGAGGACTTTCATGCCTGCGCGGGCTCTTAATCGCTGCGCGGGCGCGCCGCCGCCCGCGTGTGCGCGGAGATCTAGGTCTGGGTCATGCCGTCGACGCGATCGCCGCCGTCGCCGTTGCCATCGCTGCCGCCGCACGCGTTCGGCATCATCGCCACGGCGAGGCCGAGAACACACAGGAACAAGAGCTCGTAGAGTCGTCGAGACATCCGTTACCTCGCCTTCACGTCAGATACGATAACCCCTGACCCCTGTCCAGAACAGATGCTCCGCGCCGGTTTGCGTTACGGTCCAGCGCCCGGCTTTTCTTCCGCGCCGCGGTCGATTTTTTGCCTGGTTTTCTCGGCCTCACGACGCAGGCGCGTGCCGTTGGCGAGCCACACGGGAGCTCGACCAGCCCGCCCAGCGCCCGCACCGCGTCGCCGTCTGCGGCGCGCGGTGCGGCAAATAGCCTAGCGACCGCGCGCAGCGCGTTTCGGGCCCGGAACTCCGCGTGCACGGTGCGCGACAGCCGCTGGTAGAAGTCGCGCGGATACAGCCCGGGAAACAGCGGATCCAGGTCGGCGCTGTCGTCCCAGTTGCGCTTGTCCCCCAGGCGCGTCCGGACGGCGTCGTGGAAACCCGTGCCGGGCAGCGGGTAGCTGACCGAGATGCCGATGTCGTCCGGGGCGAGCTCGCGCACCAGACGGCGGGTCATCTCAATCTCCGGCCACCCCTCGCCCGGGTAGCCGAACTGCAGGAAGAACCCGATCCGGATCCCCGCGCCGCGCAGACGCGCCACGGCGCCGCGCACGTCCTCGACGGTCAGCCCCTTGTCCATCGCGTCGAGCACCGCCTGCGAACCTGACTCCACGCCCAGCCACGCCTCCGCGCACCCTGCCCTCCGGAGCGCGTCGACGTTTTCGGCGGTCATCAGATCGGCGCGCGTCTGGCAAAGGAACGGCAGCGTCAGACCCTGCGCGGCGACGTCGGCGGCGAACGGCAGCAGCCAGCGCGCCTTGAGCCCGAAGATGTCGTCGCAGAACCACAGGCGATCGGGCGCGTAGCGATCGCGCAGCAGGCGCAGCTCCGCGATGACGTTGCCCGGGGAGCGCGTGTGGTACGTGTTGCCGTAGACCGGCTTCGCGCACCAGTTGCACTTGTACGGGCAGCCGCGCGTGGTGACGACGTTGAGCGCGAAGTAGCCGTGACGCGCGCGCCAGAACGCGCGGTAGCGATCGACGTCGACGAGATCCCACGCCGCGATCGGCAGCGCGTCCAGATCCTTGAGCAGCGCGCGCGGGCCGGTCCGGCGCAGCATGCCGCGGTCGCGGAACACCAGCCCGGCGATGTCGCCCACATTGCCCACGTCGCGCGCCGTGGCCGCCGCCGATCGAGCTGGGCGACCAGCTCCGCCAGCGTCACCTCTGCCTCGCCGACGATGACGTAGTCGGCGCCCGCGTCCAGGTAGACCTCCGGCGCATCGGCGGCGTCGTGTCCGGACACGATGATGCGCGCCCCGGCGGCGCGCGCGGCGGCGATCATCGCCAGCGCCGCCGTCCGCATGCGACCGAGGCACATCTTCGTGAACCAGTTGAAGACGTCGTCGTACAGCACGACGACGTCGGCGCGCGCCCGCGACAGGGCGCGCGCGAAGCCGCGCGTGTCGTCGTCCAGCATCGGGTCGTAGAGCGCCACGTCGTGGCCCAGCGCGCGCATGTGCGCGGCGGCCGTGATCGTCGCCAGCGGCGGGTACGGCTTGCCGATCGCGTGTTGCTTGCGATCGAAGCTCAGCAGATGCCCATGTGCGAACAGAATGCGCGCCATAGTCGGAGCCGCAGCGCGAGTATACTTCGTCGCAGCGATGCGAACGGCGGCGCGCGCGTCCCTGGTGCTGCTGGCGCTGGTGCTGCCGTTCGAGCCGCGGCAGCCGATTGCCCACCTCGGGCCGCTGGAGCTGACGCTGGTCGAGCTGGCCCTGTACGCGGCGATCGCGCTGGGCGGCGCCGTGATCGTCGCCGACTTCGCGCGGCGCGGCTGGCGGATCTCGTGGCGTGACGCTGCGCGCCGGCACGCGGTCGCGATCGCGTGGCTGCTGGCGCTGGCGCTGTCGGCGGCGGCGGCCGACTTCGCGCGCGCCGACGCGGTGAAGTTCGCGCTGCGCGCCGCCGGCGGGCTCGCGCTCTACGTCGTCGCCGCCGCGATGGTGCGGCGGACCGCGGCGGTCGCGCTGGTGGTCGCCGGCGGGATCGTCGCCGGCGCGACGATCGCGGCGCTGGCGATGTGCGCCGAGATCCACGTCCCCGGCGCTGACGGCCGCGCTGGCCCCATTTCACTCGCACACGTTCCAGGTCCTCGGGTTGCCGCGCGCGAGCGGGCCGTTTCAGTACCCGAACATCGCAGCGATGTACGTCGAGGCGGCGTTGCCGCTGGCCATCGCCGTCGGGAGCGCGGTCGACGCCCGCCGCCACGCCGCCGGGCACGCGCGCGCGATCGCCGGCCGCGTCGGCGGCGTCGCGGTGGCCGTGCTGCTGGCGTACGCCCTGTCGCTGACGGCGTCGCGCGCGGCGCTGGTCACGGCGGGGGTGGTGCTGGCGGGCGCCGCAGCGTACGCGCTGTGGCGGCGCGCGCCGTCGCGCTGGCCGGCGGTGGCGGCGCTGGCGGCGACGGCCGTGATCGGCGTCGCCGCGGCGACGACCGGCCCGCTCGGGAGCCTGCGGCTGCAGTTCTGGAAGGACGCGGTCTGGTATCGCTCGCAGATCGTGCCGGTCACGCCGTTCCCAGCGTCGGTCGCCGCAGGCGTCGATGACGACGATCGACATCGACGTGGCGAACACCGGCGCGCGCGCCTGGCCGGCGCGAGGGCGAACATCGCGTCGCGCTCAGGTATCACTGGCACGACCCGACAACCGGCCGCGTGGTCGCGTTCGAAGGTGAGCGGACGGCGCTGCCACGCGATATGCCGCCCGGCGACGCCGCGCGCCTGCGCGCGCTGGTGGTGGCGCCCGACAAGCCCGGTCGCTACCGCCTCCAGATCCAGATGGTGCACGAAGGCATCACCTGGTTCGACGAGCAGGGGGACGCCGGCCACCAGGTCGTCGTCGACGTTTCGCCGCGCGCCGCTCCCGCTGCACCCGGCCCAGCGCGCGCGCTCGAAGGCGCTGTACCGCCGCCGGTCGAGAACGTCTCGCGCGCGGTGTTGTGGCGTGCGGCGCTGATGGCGTGGCGCGACCACCCGCTGACCGGACTCGGTCCCGACAACTTCCGGCGCGCGTACGGCAAATACGTCGGGCCTCGCGAACCCGGACCCGCGCCTGCACGCGAACAATCTGTACCTCGAGACGCTGGCCAGCCTGGGCCTGGTGGGCGCAGGCGCGCTGGTGCTCACGATCGTCATGGTTCTGGCGCGCGGGCCGCCGCGCGCTGCGCGCCCACGGCGCCAGCAGTCCGGCCGGTCTGCTGGCGGCGGGCGCCGGCGCCGCGCTGGTCGCGTACCTCGTGCACGGTTTCGTCGACTATTTCTTGGAATTCACCCCGACGTACGCTCTGCTTTGGTTGCTGGGCGGCATGCTGGCGGGGCTGGGCGGCGACGAATCACCCGACCCGGCGCCGCTGTCCACATGACGCGCGAACGATCGCTCGAGCACACGATCCTGCTGCAGGACATCCTGCTGTTCGTCGCGACGCTGATGCTGGCGGGGTGGACGCACGCCGGGATCGTGAAGCTGTTGCCCGGACTCAAGCCCCAGGTCGCCACCGGCGAATACGCGCACCTGCTGCTGGTGTTCCTGCCCACGTGGATCGTCGCCGCCGAACGACTGGGCATCCACCGCCTGGGGACGCTGGCGGGCGATCGGCTCGAAATCGTGCGGCGCGTGATCCTGACGCAGGCGTGGGGCGTGGCGGCGATCGGCCTCATCCTGACGTTCGCGCAGGTGTCGCTGAACCGCTCGCTGATCGTCGTGTTCCTGGTGCAGTCGACGGCGCTGCTGCTGGTCGCCAAGGCGTTGCAGGCGCGCTGGCTGGCGCGGCGGCGCGGCCAGTCGCGCATGTTGCTGATCGGCGAGGCGTCGGCGGAGCTGACGTCGGCGTTCGAACGCCTGCGCGGGCGCCAGGTCGAACGCTGGAACAGCGACGATCCGCACGCGCTGGACGCGCGCTTCCGCGCCGGTGCCATCGACGAGGTCATGCTGGTCGGCAACTTCGAGCAGGCGCAGACCGTCGCCTACGTCGAAGCCTGCGCCCAGGCGGGCGTACCGGTGTTCCTGCCGGTCGCGACGACGTTGCCGACGCTGCCGACGCTGCACCCGTCGGCGCCGCTGCCGGTCCCCGACATCGAGGTCGTCGGAGACAGGCACTACCTGGTGTACCAGCCGGGGAAGCTGGAGGCGCGGTCGCTGGCGGCGAAGGCGCTGGTCGATCGACTGCTGGCCGCGGTGGGGATCGTGGTGCTGCTGCCGGTGATGCTGGTCGTCGGCGTGCTGGTCGCGCTGTTCGTCGGACGCCCGATCCTGTACCTGCAGCGGCGCGGCGGCCTCTACGGCCAGCCGTTCACGATGTTGAAGTTCCGCAGCATGCGCGTCGGCGCCGAACAGGAACAGGCCGCGCTGCAGGGTCTCAACGAGATGGACGGCCCGGTGTTCAAGATGACCAACGATCCGCGCGTGACGCGGTTCGGCCGCATCCTGCGCCGCACGAGCCTGGACGAGCTGCCGCAGCTGTTCAACGTGCTCGCCGGTCAGATGAGCATCGTCGGCCCGCGACCGCTGCCGCTCGACGAGACGCGCGCGCTGGCGGGGCGACACCGGCGGCGACTGTCGGTGCGGCCCGGGCTCACGTGTCTGTGGCAGGTGAGCGGGCGCAGCGATCTGACCTTCGACGAGTGGATGGCGCTGGACCTGGAGTACGTCGAACGCTGGAGCCTGGGCCTCGACGTCGCGATCATCCTGCGCACGATCCCGGCGATCATCTCTCGTCGCGGCGCGCGTTAGCCGCTCCCGCGCGAAGCACGACGCTCATGCGGCCCTGCGGCGGCGGACATCGTCGACGAAGGCGGCGAAGCGACGTTCGAAGGTATCGCGATCGAAGCGCCGCGCCAGAGCGCGCAGGCGGGCGGGGTCGAAGCGCGTCTGCTCCAGCCGGTCGACGGCGGCCCCGACAGCCTCCGGTGACGGCTGCGTGAAGACGACGCCGCCTTCGCCATCGGTGATGGAGTCGGCGGCGCCGCCCTCCGCGAACGCCACCACCGGCCGGCCGGCGGCCATCGCTTCCACGGCGACGATGCCGAAGTCGTCCAGCGCCGGATGGATGACCGCGCGGCAGCGGCCGTAGAGCGCGTCCAGCTCGCCGTCGTCGACGCGGCCGCGCAGCTCGACGTTGGGGCCGGCCAGGCGCGCCAGCCGGTCGCGATCCGGACCGTCGCCGACGACGATCAACCGACCGCGGCGGCCCGCGAACGCGCGCACCGCCAGCTCGACGCGCTTGTACGGGACCAGCGCCGACACGCACAGGTACAGCGGCTCCGCGCCGCCGTTCGCAGCCCCGGCGGGCGGCGGGTCGGGGATGCGCGCGAAGCGGGCAGCGTCCACGGGCGGCTCGATGATCGTCGCGTCGCGGCCGTAGTAGCGGCGGATGCGCTGCGCCGTGTACCGGCTGTTGGCGACGAGCGCGTCGGCGCGCGACGTCGTCGCGAGGTCCCAGCGGCGCAGGTAGGCCGCCGTGGCCGCGAACACCGCGCGGCCCAGCGCGCCGCCCGGCGCGTGCGCGGTGTACGCCCCCTCCGCCTCCCACACGTAACGCATCGGCGAGTGGACGTACGACACGTGCAGCGACGCCGGGCGCCGGCCGCGCGCCCTTGGCGACCGCGTGGCTGCTGGAGATGACCAGGTCGTAGCCGTCGAGCCGAAACGATTCGATGGCGCGCGGAAACAGCGGCAGCAGCAGGCGAAAGTCCGGCGCGCCCGAGCGGCAGCGCCCGCGCCAGTCGTGTCGACGAACGATGGCGTCACCCGGTGCGACAGGATCTCGGGCGACAGGTCGCGGCGGTCGAAGCGCAGCGTGAAGATGTGCGGCGCGCGGATAGATGCGGCACAGCGACTCCAGCACGCGCTCGGCGCCGCGCATCGACACGATCCAGTCGTGGACGATCGCGACGCGCGGCTCGCGCATGTCAGCGCTCCCGCGCTTCGGGCACGTCGCGGGACCGCTCGCTTCGCTGCCGGATCGCCTCCAGCAGCACCTGCATGGTCGCCAGCGTCCGCCGCGCGCCCGGGTGATCCGCGAACAACCGCAGCGCGTGCTGGGCGTCGACCACGGCGCCGTCGAAGTTCCGCGCGCCGGCCGTCAGCTGCGCCGCCGCGCGCTCGGCCCACGCGTGCGGCGAGTGCGGCTCGATCGCCAGCGCGCGGTCCGCCGCGCGCAACGCTTCTGCGCCACGCTCCGCTCGCAGCGCCGCCTGCGCCGTGCGCAGCGCGATCGGAAACCGGTCGGCCGTCGTCGCCCAGCGCTCGGCGCGCGCGAGCAACGGCAGCGCATCCGCCGCGCCCTCCGGCCGGGACAGCGCGGCCTCGGCGCGCCCGAGCCAGTACGACGCCGCCACGGCGCGCGTCGCCAGCACCGCCGCGCCGCCAGCCAGCGCGACGGTCGCGACCGCCGCCGCGACGAACGCCAGCCGCCGGCGCGGTCCGCCCGCGACCGGAGCCTGCGCCTCATCCGGCGGCTTGCAACCCCGCGAGCAGGCCGAGCGCCACCGCCGTCAGCAGCGCCGTCGCCGGCATCGCCAGCGGGAACGCGGTCAGCCCGCAGCCCAGCACCGCCGCCACCGTCCCCGCAGCGGCGGCGACCGCGTCGACGGCGCCGGCGTCCCCGCCCGGCGCCCGCCGCCAGCGCCACCCGGCAGCCAGCGCCGCGCCGAACAGCGCGACGAACGCGAGCACGCCGACGACGCCCGTCTCCGCCAACCGCTCGAGCAGCTCGTTGTGCGGCCGGCGCGGGACCATCGTGGCGGACATCACGCCGTCCGCCGCCGCGCGGGGCTCGGCATAGCGCGGGAACATCACTGCGAAGTTGCCGGGGCCGACGCCCGCCGTCGGACCGTCGCGCCACATCGCCAGCGTCCGCCGCCACAAGCCGACCCGCGTCCGGATGACAGGCGACTGCGGATCGACCGCGTCCCGCACCACGCTGGCGCCGGGAGCGAAGCGCTTGGCGTCGAGCGCGTCGCGCGGCATCCACCGCCCGGGAACGAGGACCGCCAGCAACAACACCGCGCCGATCGGGACCAGCGCCAGCCACGCCGTGCGCGACAGCGCCGGCCGCCGAATCAGCGCGAACATCCCGACCCCGGCGCGGCACCCATCCACGCGCCGCGCGCCCGCGTCGCGGCCACATACAGCGAGCTCGGCCAGCAGCAGCGCCACCATCACCACCCACGCGGCCCGCCCGTCGCGGCGAGCGTTCCGGCCCAGCGCCGCCAGCCCGAACGGGATCGACAGCGCCACCGCCTCGGCGGCGATGTTGCGGTTGCCGAACGTCGAGCCCGGGACACTGATCACCGGCAGCGCGAACGGCAGCAGACGCACGTGTTGCAGCAGGCCCAGCACCGACACGATGCCCGCGGACACCGTGATCACATCCGTGAACGGCGGCGCCAGTCGGCATCAGGCGCCGCGGACGCCGCCGCCAGGCTGACGCCGAACATCGCGGCCAGCCGCGCGAGCTCCGCCGCCGCGTACGGCGCGCCCTCCGATCGCCGCCACGCCGCCAGCGCCGCCGACACCAGCGTCATCGCCGCCACGGCGACGGCCGCGCGGGTGAGCAGCGTCGGGCGCGGCCAGCCCGCCGCGCCCCGTGCGCATGCCAGCAGCCATCCGCCCAGCCCGAGCGCGCCGGCCACCAGCAGCACCGCCAGCTTCGGCTGCGTGAACGGCGAATCCAGCGCGGGCACGTACAGCAGCGGGACGACGAGCAACGCGACCGCCACGGCCGCCGGCCCCAGCCGCGCGGCCGCGGGCGTCACGAGCGCCACGTCGCTCATTGCGCCGCGCGCCCCGCGCCGTCGCGCCAGCGCTGCCGCAGCTCACCGAGGCGATCGCTGAAGCGCTCCATCACGTTGCGGCGGTGATCGGACAGGTGGAGCTTCAGGATGCCGGGGTCCAGCACCAGATCGGGGCGCGGCGCGTTCGCCGCGCGGCGCCCGAGGTGGAAGCGCCAGCCGGCGGACAGCAGCCGTTCGATCTCGTCGCCCGCCGACCACGCCAGCAGGCGCTCGACCGGCCGCTGCAGCCGGGACGGCGCCACGACCGCGCCGGGCGGCCGCGGCAGGTACGACGGATAAAAGCCGCGCACCCAGGCGCGATTGGCGGCGACGAAGTCGTCGAACGTCTCCAGGCCCGCGATCGGCACCAGCGACACCGCCTGGTGCGCCGTGAACAGATCATGGTGATACGCGATGCGCAGGTTGTCCTCGTCGACGAGGTAGTTCGGGCAGACGATGCCGCGTCGCCGCGTGAGCGTGCTGGCGATGAACAGCATCGTGTACGCCGTGTACGCGCGCCCCGCGCGCGCCACGACGAACAGATCGATGTCGTCGCCGCCGCGCGCGTTGCGGTGCGCCGTGCCGCCCGACAGCGCCAGCATGCGCACGAACGGCAGGCTGGCCAGCCAGGCGATCACGCGCTGGTGAGACGCCAGCAGCTCGGCGGTGCGCCGATCGCCGTGCGCGCGCCGCGCCACCAGCGCTTCGCGGCCGCGCAGCGTGAGGTGTCCGGCGTCATCGATCGACAGCAGCTCGGCCAGCGGCCGCGCGCCGGCGCGGCGGCGCACCTCCGCGGCGTCGAGCCGCGCGCCGACGCAGGTGCGCGCCGCCTCGTCGACGGTGATCGGCGCGTCGAAGAGATCGGCGTAGGCGACCGTCACCAGGATCGACCAGTCGGGATCGTCGCTCGCGACGATCGGCGGGGCCGCGGCGGGCGCCGGCTCCCTCTCTCGCTTGCGGGACAGAGTCGGGGACAGGGCCCGACCGCCGACCGTCGTGCGGGCGAAGCGCCACAGCCGCTCGGCGGTCGCCTCCCAGCTGAACGTCGCCGCCCGGGCCAGGCCGCGCGCGCGGACCGGCTCGCGGGCACCGGGGTTGCCGACGAACGTCGCGATGGCGTCGGTCAGCGCCGCCTCGTCGCCCGGCGGCACCAGCGTCGCCACGCCACCCGCAACCTCGCGCAGCGCCGGGACGTCGCTGGCGACGACCGGCGTGCCGCACGCCATCGCCTCGACCAGCGGCAACCCGAACCCTTCGAAGTGCGACGGGAACGCCAGCACCTCCGCCCCGCCGTACAGCGCGACCAGATCCTGTTCCGGCACGTAACCGAGGACGTGCAGCCGCCCGGTCGCCAGGCGGCGCGCGATCTCGGCGCGCAGCTCGCGATCGCGCCAGCCCCGCCCGCCGACGATCACCAGGTCCGTCTCCGCCGCGCGCGCGCCACCGCGCGCCAGCAACCGATCGAACGCCCGCAGCAGCAGCGGCAGGTTCTTGCGCGGCTCCAGCGTGCCGACCGACAGCACGTACGGCCGCTCGATGCCGTAAGCGCGGCGCACGCGCGCCATGTCGTCCGCCGCCGGCACGCGACACGCGGGATGGGCGGCGCCCGGCAACATCAAGATGCGGTGCTCGGGCACGCCCAGCAGCCGCACGATGTCCTGGCGCGACGCCTCCGACACGGTGGCGACGGCCGCCGCGCGCCGGATGACGTGGGGCAGGAGCGGCCGCTGCAGCGCCAGCTTGCGCAGGTTGAAGAAGCCGGGCGTCCGGATGATCGCCAGGTCGTGGACGACGTTGACGTACGGGCACGCGACCGCGAGCGGCGCCAGGTAGTTCGGGAACAGGGCGAAGTCGGCGCCCGCCTCGGCGACCATCCGGTGCGCGTCCCGCTGCATCCAGATGCTGCGCACCGGGATGCCGCCGATGCGCAGCCGATCGCGCCAGCGATCGTCCAGCTCGGCCGCGGGCCGCCCGTTGCTGATCAGCACCACGTCGTCGCCGGCGGCGCGCGTCGCCCACAGCGCGTCGGCCAGGTGCTCGGTGTAGTAGCCGATGCCGGCCCGTCGCGACGAGCACGTGCTGACCTCGACCGCGAGCTTCATACGCGCGGAACCATACCGCGCTGGCCGCGGATCTACATGCGCCCAGCGGCGTCGGGCGGCGTGTTTTCGATCGGCGTCCCCGCCTCGATTCGCAGCGGCTGCCGCTCGGCCTTGCGCGGTTTCGCCGCGTCCACGCACACCTGGGCCAGGGGGTCGACGACGCGATCCCACAGCCCCTTGCCGACGTCGGCGGCCAGCGTGCGCCGCTCACCCGCGAACGTCGTCGACGCGACACGCAGGCCGGTGACGCCGCTGCGCACGAACACCGTCGCGCTCCCCTGGTCGACGTCCACCGCCACGTCTCCGTCGACGAACGCGACGAAGCCCAGCGTCATCGACATCTCGCGGTACTGCTCCGCGCTGTCGACCGGCCGCAGTCCGGTGGTGACCTTCAGCCCCTTTGCCTTGAGCGTCGCGATGACCTGGCGCTGGACGGTGGCGGCCGCGCGGGACTCGCCCTCGAACGGAAATACCACCACCTTGCCTTCCGGCCGCGGCAGCGCCGGTCGAGGCGGACCCGGGTCCTTGGGCTGGGACCGCTGCGCAGCCGGTTTGCGGCTCGCCGCGGCAGGCTTTGCCTTCGTCTGCCCCTTCCCCTTTGCCTGGGGCGCAGCCGCGGGCACCAGCAGCAGCAGCACCAGCGCGGGCACGGTACAAAGCAGACGCGAGCAACGCACGGACAGCGTATCGTATCGCAATGGAGCCGCTTTCTCCCGAAGTCCTTGCGACAGTCGTCGCCGCCGAGGTCGCGGAAGCGCACCAGTCCGCAATTTCAGAGGCGATCCGCGACGATCTCGCGGCGCGCATCGAGACCGTGCTGCGCCGCATGGCCCGTCAGGAACGCGACGCGTGCATCGCGCTGTGCCGCCAGCGACACGCGATGTGGGAGTCGACCGAGAGTCGCTCGACGATCTCCGAGCCGCTGCGCCAGGAGTCGCGCTTCCGCGCCAACGAGGCGGCGGTCATCGCCGACGCGCTGGCCGACATCACCCGCTAGCCGACCTCGCGCGCGAACGTGGACGCGCGCGTGACGACCTCGAAGCCGAACCGGCGGTACAGCGCCAGCGCGTCTTCGTTGCGGGCCTCCACCTCCAGCGACACGCCTCGCGCACCCGCGGCACCCAACACGCGGAGCGCCTCGCTGATCAGCCGTGGTCCGATGCCCGCCCCTCGGTAGGCAGGCGCCCGCCCGACGACGCGAAGCTCGCCGTGGTCGCCGCGGCTGATCACCTGGACCAGCCCCGCGATGCGCTGGCCGTCCAGCAACACGCGCCACACCTTCCCTCCCGTCACCAGCGACTGCCGAAACTCCGCCAGCGGCGGCGTGCTCGTCGAGGCCGCGTCGCGAAATATCTCCAACAGCGCGTCGTGCGCCAGCGGCGCGCGCGCGGCGTCCAGCGTCTCCCAGCTCCAGCCCGCGGCGAGCAGCGGCGGCGCGGGCGGCTCCGGCGCGTCCGCCGCGCGCGACATGCTGAAGCTATCGTACGCGTGCGCGAAGCCGGCGGCGCGCAGCACGCCTTCGGCGTCGACGATCCCGGCGGCGACCGGCCCCAGCGGGACCTGCAACGCCCGCCGCTGCGCCGCCGCGCGCGAACGCCAGCGCTGGCTCGACAACGCAACGCGCGAACACCTCCGATGCGATCGGCGCCGCGCACGCCCAGCAGCTCGAGGTTGGCCGCGCCCGCGCCGTTGGTCGTGCGATCGACGACGGTGGCGACCAGGACCGGCGCGCCGCGATCCTCGACGACCAGCACCCCGGACGGGGCGCTGGTGAGCTCAAGCATCAGCCGGCGCAGCAGCGGCGCATCGTAGGGACCGTTGGCGACACAGAACGCGACGATGGCGTCGACACTGGCGGGCGAAAACGGCGCGAGGCGCACGCGCGAATCATAGCGTCTCCCCGGCCCGCCCCCAGTTGGGATAGGCTGCCATCATGGTTTGTCGTAGGGGTTGGCAGGGAGTCGCGCTGTCGCTGGTCATCGTTGCCGCCGCGGCCATCGCCTTCACGTCGCGCGGCGCGCGCGCGGGTGTGGTGCTCGATTCGGCGACCGTCGCGCGCAGCGTCCGCGATCACGCGCCCGCCGTGAAGGGGTGCTACGACGCGGCCGTCGGCAAGAAGCACGCGCCGACCGGCAGGCTGATCATGGCGTGGACGATCAACGCCGCCGGCAAGGTCGAAGCGGTTCGCGTCGAGAAGGACGAGCTCCGCGACGCGCGGCTGGTGTCGTGCCTGCGCAACACGATCGAAGGCTGGCGCTTCACGCCGCCCGCCGAGCCCGTCGAGGTGTCGTTCCCGTTCGTGTTCGAGACCACCGTGGCCGAAGGCAGCGTCGATTCGGCCGTCCCCGCCGGCGGCGCGGCGACGCCAGGCCAGATCGCCCGCTGGGAGACCGCCCGTGAGTGGCTCGCCGCGCTCGAGCGCCTGGACGCGCCGACGATCGCGCGCCTGACCGCGCTGCCGTTCGTGTACCGTCCGGTGGGCCTCAAGGCGCAGTGCGCGTTCAATTCCGCGAACCCCGCCGGCCTGAAGAAGTGGGTCAAGTGCCTCGGGCGTTCGAAGAGCCCGATCGTGACCGAGCTGGGCACGGGCGCCGAGCCGCGCGTCGACTACAACCTGCGCCCCGGCGAGAAGCTCGAAGCCGCCAGCCACGGCCTGGAGGGGGGCGAGTGGGTGCACGCCTTCCTCAACGGCGAGGGCGTCACCTTCACCTTCCGCTTCCTGGTCAGCACGCCCGCCACCGGCAACCTGCCCCTGGTGAAGGCGCTGGTCGTGTCGGCTTACTTCGACCAGATCTGAGCGCCGTCGGCGCGGTCACTTCCCCGCGGGGACTTCGTGTCGGAACAGCACGCGCTGGCCATCTGACGACAGCAGGTCGACGGCCATGTTGATCTGCGGCGGCGTCGAGCCCTTGCGCGGCGGGATCTTCGCGCGCGCGTACGTCTTGTTGTTGTACGCGTACTTGATCAGCGGCCACGCCAGGATGCCGGCGCCGTCCTTGTCGAGGTTCGCCTCCGACGTCCCCTTGGGGACCGGATAGCGGATGACGTAGACGACGACGTTGTCGGGGCCGTATTCGTAGTAGCTGGACGTCACCCGGTAGGCGGCGTCATCGACGACCCAGTTCTCGGGGACGGCGTTCTCTGCCATCCGGGGGCGGGGCGCCGCCTTGTTCTTGCGGCACCCCGGCGCGGCCGGCACCGCCAGGGCCAGCGCCGTCGAGACAATCGCGAGTGACCGGAGGAAGGTCGCCACGGCCGCGCGAGCGTACCATGGCGGCTCAGTCGTCGCGGAGCTTGGGGTCGACGCGGCGGCGCGCGCGCTGCTGCTTGTGGATCGTCTTCCAGCGCTTCTTGCTGGCGGCGGCGCCGCGCGGGTCGTGCTGACGTGCGTGTTGTTGTTCCTGGAAGGCTTCCTCGCGGCGCAGCTTATCGAAGCTGGCGAAGCGAGCAGCGTCCAGCGCGCCGCTGTCCAGCGCCGCGGTGACCGCGCAACCCGGCTCGCCGCGATGCTGGCAGTCGCGGTAGCGGCACGAGGCGGCGAGCTCCGCCACCTCGCCGAACGCGCGCTCGATCCCCTCGCCGGCGTCCCACAGCCCCAGCTCGCGCATGCCCGGCGTGTCGATCAGGCAGCCGCCGCCCGGCAGCTCCAGCAGCTCGCGCCGCGTGGTCGTGTGGCGCCCCTTGGCATCAGTTAGCCGCACAACACCCGTCTCGAGCCGCGCATCGCCCAGCAGCGCGTTGACCAGGCTCGACTTGCCGGCGCCCGACGGTCCCAGCATCGCCCCGGTGGCGCCGGGCGGCAGCAGCGCGCGCAGGTCGTCGATGCCGGCGCCGGTCGCGGCGCTGGTGACCAGGCACGGCGCGCCGCCGCTGACCGAGGCGAGCGCGCGCAGATCGCCACCAGGATCGCGCGCCAGGTCGACCTTGTTCAGGACGACCGCCGGCCGCGCGCCGCCGGCCGCGATCAGCGCCAGCGTCCGTTCGACCCGGCGCAGGTTCGGCGGCCGCTCGGCGGTCGTCACGGCGAAGACGATGTCGACGTTGGCGGCGACCACCTGCGCCTGGTTCACGCCCGGCCGCTTGCGCTCGAGCAAGCTCGTGCGCGGCAACACGTGGTGGATGATCCCATCCCCGCCCCCCGGCGCCCCCGCCACGGCGACCCAGTCGCCGACCGCCGGCCAGTCGCCGCCATCCCGCCGCAGCCGCCCGGCCGGCCGCGCCGTCTCGACGTCGCAGCCGAGCAGGCCGTACGCCCCCCGGTGCTCGACCGCGACCCGCGCGGCGACCAGCGCCGCGCCCGCCCCCGTCAACAGTTCAAGTTGTACTTTACGTTCTACATTCCATCCCAAGCCAATACAGACACTTTCGAAGTCCATGCGCGCACGCTCCTCGGCCACGGCCAATCCAGGGTCGGCACAACACCACCGGACCGCTTCCGAGAGCAGACGCGCGAAAACGCGTGAAGACGGGCGCCGCGACTAGCGGCGAGCGAGCGTCTCGGAGGCGATCCGAACGAGCGACATGGCAACAATCCCGGCGTACGTCATGGTGGCCTCCTCGCTATCGATGATGCGTGGCGACGCGCGGGCGGTCAAGCCAACAATCGCGACATCGCTCCGTGGTAGCTTGCCGCCTTTCAGGGAGGACTAACCAATGCGTTTCAATCGTGAACGGACGATCCTGACGGCGGTGCTCGCGACCGCGATGGTCTCGAGCGCGGCTGCCGCCGACACGGGCACTGGCGAAGCCGCGCCGGCAGCGGCGAGCGGAGCGGCGCCGGCAGCGGCGAGCGGAGCGGCGCCGGCGATGACGCAACCGACGCCGAAAGTCGCCGCCGCCCCCGTGCGTCGGGCACCGGCGGCTGGATGGCACGAAGGCTTCATGGCCGTCCCCTCGGTCGGCATCAACTCGATCATGGGGAACGCCGGGCAGAACACGGGGGTTGGTCTACGGGTTGGCCTTCTGGCGGGATCGCGGATTGTCGAGCACTTCTCGGCAAACGTCGGACTCGCCTTCGACAAGGTCACCGTGAACGCGCCGACGGCCAGCGACTACGTATTCGACTTCGGGTTCAACCCGCTCCTGCACTTTCCCCTGGAGAAGCTCGAGATCGTGGCGGGACCGGTGCTGGGTGTGTTCGTCGACAAGGCGGCCCTGGGCAGCGGCAGCTTTGCCGTCGACACCTGGACGTACGGATGGACGCTCGGCGCGAACGCCGGGCTGCTCTTCCCCGTCAGCTCGAAGGTTCGCGTGGGCGGCCTGGTGAACCTCTTCGTCCGCAATCCGATCAAGGCCTGCGTGACCGCGAACGGGAACGACTCCTGCCTGTCGGACGGTCTCAACACGCCCAAGGTGTTGTCGCTCTCCGTCGCCGCAATACTCTGAGCGGCGCGAAGACCTGCGCTGTGGCCGCCGGCGCCGATCGGCGCAGAGTTAAAGAAGTAGATGAAGAATGACACGCGCTGGCCGCCGCCCGCGGGCAGGTCAGCGGACCTCGCCTGTCGCCTGCGTGCGTGAGCTCAGTCGGCCACCCAGCCAGAGGCCCGCTTCCACCAGCAAGAAGCCAGCGACCATACTCAGGACCAGATAGACGACGGCGGTTGCCCGCTCGGCAGGGTTGGCCAGCATCTGGTCGGTGCCCCAGACAAATGAGCTGAACGTGGACAGGCCACCCATCATGCCCGTCGTGAGCAAGAGCTTGCCGCTGGATCCAAGGACACCACTGCGGCGTGTCAGTGCCGACAGGATGCCGATCAGCAACGACGCCGTCATGTTCGCGATGAAGATCGGCATCGGAAAGCCGCCGGGCAGCGCGGCTACCGTCGCCATCAGAGCCTCACGCAAGGCCGCGCCGACACCGCCACCCATGAACACGAACATTGCGTTCTTCAGCACCGCCAGACGCCCCCGTCATCCAAAGAACTTGGCTGCCGCAGCGCCGAGCGCTGCCGCGACCAGACCTGCAGCGACCGAGCCGGCCCAGTAGAGCACCCATACGGGCCCACCCTTCTTGTGGAGATGGGCTGTATCGAGCTGGAGACTGCTGAAGGTGGTGTAGCCACCGAGCACACCGGTCAGCACCGCTGCCGTCAGGTGGCTCCCGTGGCGATCTTTCCAGTCGACGACGAACAACGTCGACAGGAAGCCCATCAGGAAGGCCCCGCTGACGTTGATGAGCAGAGTTCCCACGGGAAACGTGGTGCCCTTGAGGCGCTCGCCCACGCCTTTGCCGACCAGCCAGCGAATCACCGAGCCGCCGCCACCGCCTGCAAAGATCAGCGCGATGGTGACTGGATCATGCATGGAGCTACTGACGCCTGGCGCGCCGCTGTCCGATCACTGTTAGTCACGTTTGGTCGGCTCAGGTACTGCCACGTATGAAACCCGGGGGCCGGCCGGGTGCCGTGGAGGGCCCCGCCGAGGGAGTGGATTCATTGGCGGCGGCCGCTGGGTCCCGGCCAGCGACTACCCGTGTGACTGATCGATTTCGAAGGCCACGTCGTCGAAGCACGCGGCGGCCTGCTCCCAGCCCTCACCGCGACTGCCGAAGCGGCCGAGCACGCGCAGCCCCAGGGCATGCGCGCGGCGCGCGACCACCACGGGCAGCTTCCCCTCGAGCGACGAGGCATCGAGACGGCCCTCGCCCGTGACGACGGCCTGCACACCCCGACAAGCGGCTGCGAAGTCGAGGACGTCGAGCATGCGCTCGCCTCCGTCGACCAGCTCTGCCCCGAGCGCGAGCAGCTTCGCGCCGAGGCCCCCCGCCGCGCCGGTGTGCGGCCCGCGCGGGAGACCGAGGCCCGCCAGACGCTCGGCCAGAACCGCCACGTCCTGCGGCCGCGCCCCTTTCTGGGGGGCGAAGATGCGCGCAGCGTCGGCCAGGTCGGTCTGCACGTCGCAGAACGCGGTCGTCGGTGGCAGGCGGAGCTCCGGCCAGTCGCGCCCGCCATCGACCGTGGCGCTGCCGCCCAGACCGATCCAGATGCGCGGCTCGTGCTGAAAACGCTGGAGTAGCTCGCCGAGCCCGCGGCTCGAGGCGGTCAGAGGATCCAGCCGGTCGAGGCCAGCCAGACCGATCACCTTCGCGCACTCGATCGCGACGCCGCCACCCGGCAGCCGCAGGATGGCAACCTGGCGGATGCGGCCAAACGGATCAGGCGCGGCCACTTCCTCGATCGCACCGCCGAGCCCGTGGTGCAGACATTCGATGAAGCCATCACCGCCGTCGCTGAGCGGCAGCAGCCGATCGCCCGGTGCGGCCAGATGTCGCGCGGCCGCGAGCGGGCTCATCGTCCCTTTGAAGGCTGTCGGGGCGATCAAGTCGAAGCTCATGACGAGGAGCCTATGCGAATTCAACTGAGCCGCGTGGCGACGCGCGGTCGAGCGATCGGGTTGAACACTGCGCGCGGAGGCCCAGATTGGATCGAGTAAGGGAGGTGACCTATGACGCGAGTTTGGTCAGCGCTGTCCGTTGCGACAGCCGGGCTGATTCTGATGGGGACGAGCTCGATGGCGGTCGCCGATGAAGGCTCGACCGGAGCGGACGAGAAGGAAGAACAGCAGATCCGGGTGCAGCTCCAGACGGCGCCGGAGCTCAGGAACAATCACATCGAGGTCGACGTCGATGACGGCATCGCCGTCCTGGAAGGCACAGTCGATTCAGCGCGCGAGAAGAAGGCGGCGCAGCAGCTCGCCCATGTCGGCGGCATCCTGGGCGTGAACAACCGGCTCGAGGTCCGGGGCGCCGGGAAATAGCCGCAGCTTCAAGCCGCGCGGAGTCATGGTTTTTCCGTCCGCGGGCTGTAACTGGAGCGATGATAGCGGCTGGCACGTCGCCTGCTGAAGCGATCACACCAGATCATGAGCACAGCCGCCGCCAGTCGTTTCGCCCGAGCCGTCCTCAGTTTTCGGACGCGACTCTTGGAAAACCGTGGTGCCGCCATTGTTGCGGTCGCGGCGCTCGCGTTGATCGGCGCCGCGTGCGGCGGCAGCCTCACCCCTTCCCCGGATGCCGGGCCGAATTGCGCCAACGCGGGCTGCGCAGCGCCGCCGCTGTGCAGCGTCGGCTGCCAGGCGACCTGCGGCTGCTGCTCGTGCGCGCCGGGCCAGCTCAACGGGGATCTCCTTTGCACGAGCCAGGGATGCTACGAACCCGCGCACGCCGACAGCGGGATCGACCACAGCGGCTGGTCGCCGGCAGCCGCTTGCGGCCTGCCGTTCGAGGCCGGTCCCTGCGAGGCCGCCATCCCGGTCTACGCGTCCGTCGGCGGCGCGTGTGTCCCGCGCACCTACGGTGGCTGCCAGGGAAACGACAACCGCTTCATGACGCTGGAGGAGTGTCTCGTCGCGTGCGAAGGCCGGCCGTTCCCGTACGGCTGTCCGGCGGGCAGGATCGCGCAGGAGATCTGCCTCGCCTGCGGTCCCGCAGGGGGCTGCGGGCGTTCGGCGAGGGTGTGCGCGCTGTCGTGCGACGCAGACGCCGGCGCGGCCTGCGCGGTTACGGTCCCCAACTGCTACGCGGGCGTCTGCCAGGTCAGTTTCTGCATCTGAGTCGCGGCGCGCCTTACTGAATGACGACGCAGCCGATGCGACCGCCGGCGTTGCCGGTCGGCTGGGTCGTGCCGTCGTCGGGGCTCGCGTGCAGAACGAGCGCGTGGTTGACGATGTCGTTGGCGGCGCCCGTATCAATCGTCCAGGCGCTGGTCATGAAGGTCAGCGTCCCCGCGCCGGTCGCGTCGACCATGATGTTGCCGATGTCGCCGAGATGGTTCGTCGTCGGCGCGGTGCCGTGCATGTGCGACTCGGGGTTCCAGTGGCCGCCCGCGCCGCCGCCGATGGTCGTGCCGCCGTCGCCGTCCGACGCGTCCGCGCAGCTGGCGTTGGCGTGGATGTGAAGCCCGTGCTGCGCCGACGCCGGCGCGGCACCGCTCACCATCACGGTCAGCTTGATCTCGCCGCTCGCGAGCTTCTCGAAGAGGGCGGTGCCCGTCGCGGAGCTCGTGCCGAGCGACGCGATCGTCAACGAGATCGACGTGCGCCCCCCGCCACTGCCGCCCGAGCCGCTGCCAGCCGTCCCGCCGGCGCCGCCCCCTCCCGTCGTCCCCGCATTGTCAGAGCTGCAGCCCCCGAACATCGCGAAGCCGAGGACACCCAAGACCGAGAGCGAAATCGTGAGACGAAACGCCGAGGTGCGCATGATTGAAGGTCCTTTCCGGGAACCACGTGAATGAAGTTGCCGCCGCGGACGCGCTGTTGAACAGCCAACGACGTACAGCGGCATTGGCTTTACCGACTCCCGCGGAAATACCACGTCCGCCCGCCGTTCCAAAACCGTCGCAGCCTACGGAATCGTTTACGCGCTGGAGAGGCCCTCAAGCGGCATGCACAAGTCCGCGATGGCCGTCCGGGCCAGATCCGAGCCATCCGCCCGGTCAGCGGCGATCGTGCACGCCGCGAAAATCGAAGTCAGTGCGAGGAAGAGGACTCGAACCTCCACTCCTTTCGGAACCAGAACCTAAATCTGGCGCGTCTACCAGTTTCGCCATCCTCGCGTGAGGGCATCTTACCAGCCTGCTCCGCGCGCAGCGTGAGGCTGATCTTTCATACCCTGGCGTCCCGCGCCCGCCGTTGCCTAAGCTCCGCCCCCATGCCGATCAACAGCGAGGAGCGTAAAGCGCTGGACCAGCAGATGGTCGAAGCGGCGTTCGTCTGTGACCTCTTGCGCGTGCGCACCCTGCTCGCGCGCGGCGCCGACGCGAACGCGCGCGACGAGGAGGGCCGGACGCCGCTGTTCTCCGCGGTGCTCGGCGGCAGCGTCGCGCTGCTGGGGCTGCTGCTCGAATCGAAGGCCGACGTCAACGCCCGCGACGAGACCGGCGCGACGGCCTTGCACATCGCCGCCGAGGAGGTGCTGTTCGAGGCAGCCACGCTGCTCGTCGCGCGCGGCGCCGACGTCAACGCGCAGGACGAGGAAGGCAACACGCCGCTCACCCGCGCCATCCGCTCCGCTCGCGGCCGCTACGACGTCGTCCGCCTGTTGCTCGAAGGTGGAGCCAAGGACGACATCCCGAACGCCGCCGGCGAGACGCCGCGCGCGCTCGCCGCGCGTCTGGGCGACGACGTCTTCACGACCAACTGATCGGCCCGGCGCCCGCGCCTACTTCGAGATCGTCTTCGCCGCGTCGAAGGTTTCGACCTCTTCGACCGTGTGCGCCTTCTCGAGGTGCTCGGCCTCGCACGGCCCGGAGTCGAAGCGGACTTCCTTGCCGTTCGCGCGGCACAGGTGGCAGACGAACTTGCTGTCGGCGACCGGCAGCCGGCAGACGGGGCAGGCGGGACCCGGATTCGCGGCGTCGCTCATGACAGAGCGAGCTTACTTCATCGGTCGAGTGGTGGGCGTCCCAAACCGCTGCGGTAGCGGCGGTAGTCCGCGATGATGGTCGGGTGGTCGAACGTGATGTCGGGGGGCAGCGCGTCGAGGCTGAACACGCGCGCCTCGGCCGCGTCGTCGCTCCCCTTCGGCGTCCCCGTCGCCCGCCCGATGAAAACGGTGCTGAGCGTGTAGAAGCCGCGCGGGTCGCGCTTCGGGTCCGAATACACACCCAGCAACTCCGTCAGCTCGACGTCCAGCTCCGTCTCCTCCTTCGCTTCGCGGCGCGCGGCCTGCGCCACGCTCTCGCCGCGATCGACGAACCCTCCCGGCAACGCCCAGCCGTGCGGCGGGTTGCGCCGCCGCACCAGCACCACCCCCTTCCCCACCTCGATAATGATGTCGACGGTGGCGAACGGCGTCTCCGGCTCTCGCTTGCTCATGCGACGACAATATGGCGACGCCGCACGTCCAGACTAGCCCGCGCTCATCCCTCGCGTAGTTCGCAACGAACAGCGGATCGTTGGCGGGCGGCGTTGCAATGAAGGCGACGCGTGCTCGGAACGTGCCTACCGGCGGCCGAGCGCGCGATACGCGGCGTCGGTCGCGGTGGCGTAGACGCCGTGGTGGAACGCGTCGATCGCGATCTCCTTCGCTCCCCAGCGCCACGGCGGCGGCGTGACCCGAAGCGCGGGCAGCATCACCAGCTCGCTCCCCCACACGGCAAGAAAATGTGCGGCCGGCGCCGCCAGCGCGCGCCGCACGCCAAACGCGCACAGCAGCCCGCCAACCGCGGCGCGCCCGAGGCCCCAGCTGGTCCCGTACGCGAAGTGGACCGCGTTGGAAAAGCGCCGCTTGCCCGCCTCATCGCGCGGCTGCACGCCCAGCACCTTCCCTGCCGCCGCCGCCGGCGCACCGCTGGGCGGCCTGCCGCGCAGCTTCATCTCTATCGTGCTCGCGATCGTCATCGCCACGGTGCCGACGAATCCCGCCACCAACCCCCTGCCGATCTCTGCCGCCGCCATGCGCAGTGCCTTCATCGCGATCGCCCCCTAGAACCGAAGCTGATCAGCGCAACCGCGCCGGTCAAGACCGGGGCAGCGCCCGCGCCACCGCGTCGGCGATGTCGCCCAGCGTGACCGGCCGGTGCAGGCGCGCGGCCCAGCCGCCGCCGCGCACACTCTCCTGCTCCCACTCGATCGCGCCGCCGATCGCGATGATGGGGACGCGCGTCGCGAACAGCGCCGCCAGCAACGCCTCGCCGACGTCCTGCGCCGCCAGGTCGACGACGATGACGGCCGGCAGCGCCGCGTCCGGCAGCCGCGCGCGCAGCACGGCATCGGGCAGCGTCTCGATCCCCATCACGTCGTAGCCGCGTTCGATCAGCAGCGCCCGCAGCTCGGCGCGCGGCCAGTGATCGGAATCGACGACCCACACGCCAGGCTTGTCCATCGCGACGCTTCGAAGTTAGTCACGAGATCGCCGCGCCCAGCAGCCGGCCGATTCCGTAGGTGACGGCCCCGGCCGCCGCGCCGAGCAGCAGCGTCCGCGCGCCCCCGCGCAGCGCGCCCCGCCCCGTGTACAGGCTGATCGCGCAGCCGACGCCGAACAGCGCCGCCGCCGTCAGCGCGACCGACACCGTCAGCGCCACGCCACCGGCACCGGCACCAATTGCGCCACGAACGGCGCCAGCGGCACGGCCGCCCCCACCGCGAACGACGCGAACGAAAACACCGCCGCGCCCACCGGCGATCCCAGCGCGCCCGGATCCAGCCCCAGCTCCTCGCGCGCCAGCGCGTCCAGCGCATAGGCCGGGTTGGCGACGATGCGCGTGGCGACGCGGTCCGCGTCCTCCTTGCCCAGCCCGCGCGCCTGGTAGATGAGCGACAGCTCCGCGGCCTCCTGCACGGGGTACTTCGCCAGCTCGTCGCGCTCGGCGCCGATCTGGTGCTCGAACATCTCGCGCTGCGACCGGACCGAGACGTATTCGCCCGCCGCCATCGAAAACGCGCCCGCCAGCAGCCCCGCCACCCCCGACACCAGCACCGCGCTGCCCGTGGGGTGCGCCCCCGCCACGCCCAGGATCAGACAGACGTTGGACACCAGACCATCGCTGGCGCCGAACACGGCCGCGCGCAGGTTTCCCCCCGCCAGCCGGCCGCGGTGACGCCGCCCGATCTCCTCCACGGAGTGCGGCATGGCGTGCCCCGCCCCGGGGAGGCCCCCGAGCACCGACATGCCGCGAACCTTCATCGCCGCCAGCACGCCCTTCAGTCGCCGCGCGCCGAATCGCCTCACCAGCGCCGCGACGACCCGCACCCGCGCGCCCGGCACGAAGTCACCCGGCGACGCGCCCTCCGCTGCCCGCGATGTCGGCGGCCCAGATGCCCGCCTGCGCCTCCGCCTCCCCCGCCAGATTGGCAAACAGCGCGCGTCGGTCAGCGGACGGCTCCGTCTCCGCAATGACGCGGTAAAGGAAGGCCGACTCCATCTCCTGCGCCCAGCTCTCGCGCGCTCCCATGCGCGCGGAAGCTTACAACCGAGCGGCACATAGCAGCGCAGTGCTATGCGGACCGCCGTCAACCGTTCCCAAAGACGCAACGTGGGCCGCCGAAACTGACGACTTGGAAACAAACTCTAGGTAAAAGCCGTAGCTTTGTTTTGCTCGTCTTTTTTACGCCCTGTTAACGGCTGAGCGATTATCCTCCTGTGCGGAATCAGACCACATGCCTTCCGCCCCGACCTCGCCTACCCATCTCGCCTCCGAAATCCTGGCCATCGTGGGCGGTGATCCGACGCTGCTGGCGGCGCCGGTCGCCTTGGGGGACCTGTTCCACCAGGCATCGCGCAAGCAGCTGCTCGACTGCGCCACCCGCCTGGGGTTGAACGAGGTCGCCAAGCTGTCGACGGCAGACCTGGCCGGACGCATCCAGGTCGCGTTCGCCGGTCTGGCCACGGCATCCAGCGCCCGCTGTCAACGGCTCGTTCCCGCAGAAGTTCGACCTCGGTCCCGGCCACGAGACCGAGGCGATGCCTCAGGACATCCCCTGGGGCTACAACCAGGACCGCGTGACCGGCATGGTCGTCGATCCCGACCGCCTGTACGTCTACTGGGAGGTCACGGACAACGCGATCACCGCGGCGCGCGCCGGGTTGGGGGCGAACGGCGCCAGCGCCTGGCTGAACCTGCGCGTCTACGACATCACCGCCCGGCTGTTCGACGGCACCAACGCGCACAGTTACTTCGACCACCGCATCGATCGCCACGAGCGGCAATGGTTCTTCGCCATCAACAAGCCGACGTCGGCCGCGTGCATAGAGATCGGCCTCAAGTCGGTCGAGGGTTACTTCGTCAAGATCTCGCGCTCCGGGCGGGTCGACTTTCCGCGCCGCGAGCCCGTCGGCGGCGGACCGGTCGAGTGGCTCAGCGTGCGCGGCGCCAGCGGCCCGGTCGGTAATGCGTACAGGGGCGCCCCGCCGAGCAACGGCGCGGCAAACGGCGCGCCAGGCGGCGGCGGTCCAGGCGGCGGCGCGCCCGGCGGCCCCGGCGGTGGCGGCGGCGGCACTGACGCCGACGAGGGGCAAGACTGGACGCAGTTCGCCGGATTCCCGGTCCCGGGCGGCCAGCGGCTGTTCGGCAAGCGGTGGCAGAAGCACGAAGGCACCACCGAGCAGTGGACCACCGAGTGGACGCGCACCGAATGGGCCGGGCCCATGCTGCGCAGCGAGTGGGAAGCGGGCCCGTTCACCTACCCGATCGAAGTTCCGTCGGGCAGCGTCGAGTACCAGGACAACGGCGAGGTCTCCGTTCGCTCCGAGGGCGGGCGCACGCACATCATGTACGGCCCGTGGCAGGTCGTCATCCGCGGCATCGGCGCGCGCGCCGAGAAGCGCGTGCTGGGGTCGTGGGAGGTCCGCCGCCAGGTCGAAGTCACCGGCGGCATCGAGCGCACGTTCGAGGGCAACGAGCTGCGCCAGGTCGGCAGCTCCGAGTGGATGCTGGTGGGCGCCAGCGAGCGCGCCTGGATGGGCGCCAGCGAGCTGCTTCTCCGCGGCTCGAGCGAGATGTGGCTGCTGGGCGCCAGCGAGGTCCTGCTGGGCGGCGCCAGCGAGATGCTTTACCAGGGCGCCAGCGAGCTCCGCTACCGCGGCGCCAGCGAACGCATGCTCAAGGGCGCCAGCGAGCGGCGCCTGGGCGGCGCGACCGAACGCCTGTTCGCGGGCGCGAGCGAAAACATGTACGCGGGGGCCAGCGAGCGCATGCTCGGCGGCGCCAGCGAGTACCAGGGCGCCAGCGAGCGTTTCCTCGGTGCCAGCGAAATCAGAGCGACCGCCGGCACCGACGGGCGCTTCCCGAAGCCGGGTCAAAGGCGAGGGCGTAGGAGACTAATCATGGCGACCGGCTACTTCTCACTGGTTCTGCACGCGCACCTCCCCTTCGTGCGCCATCCCGAAGATCCGACGGTGATGGAGGAGCAGTGGCTGTACGAGGCCATCACCGGCACGTACCTGCCGCTGCTGCAGATGTTCGAGGGGCTGATCCACGATCACGTCCCCTACCGCTGCACGGTGTCGCTGTCGGCGCCGCTGATCACGATGCTGACGGACGATCTGCTCAAGCTCCGCTACGCCGAGCACCTCGACAAGCTGATCGAGCTCACCGAAAAGGAGATCGACCGCACCCGGCCCGAGCCGCACTACCAGCGGCTGGCGCACATGTACCACGACCGCTTCCAGTCGCTGCGCCACACCTGGCGCTGCCACGAGGGCGATCTGGTGCGCGCGTTCCGCCTGCTGCAGGAGGCCGGCCGCCTCGAGGTCATCACGTCGACCGCGACGCACGCGTTCTTCCCGCTCATGGATCGCAACTGGGCGAACATCCGCGCCCAGGTCCACGTCGCCGCCGACCTGTACGAAAAGCACTTCGGCCATCGCCCGCGCGGCATGTGGCTGGGCGAATGCGGCTTCGTCCCCGGCGTCGACGAGCTGCTGCGCGAAGCCGCCATCCGCTACTTCTTCGTCGACTCTCACGGCATCCTGTTCGCCGATCGCCGCCCCGTGAACGGCGTCTACGCGCCCGTGTATTGCCCCAGCGGCGTCGCCGCGTTCGGCCGCGACATGGAATCGTCGGAGCAGGTGTGGAGCGCCAAGGAAGGCTACCCGGGCGATCCGCACTACCGCGACTTCTACCGGGACATCGGCTTCGACCTGCCGATGGACTACATCAAGCCGTACATCCACCCGGAAGGCCACCGCGTCTACACCGGCATCAAGTACCACGCGATCACGCACAATCAGCTGCACGACAAGTGGGTCTACGACCCCGACATCGCGCGCGGCAAAGCCGGCCTGCACGCGTCGCACTTCCGCGGCAACCGCGAGAAGCAGGTCCAGCACCTGAGCGGGCACATGGATCGCCCGCCGCTCATCATCAGCCCGTACGACGCCGAGCTGTACGGCCACTGGTGGTACGAAGGGCCGATCTTCCTCGGCGACGTGTTCCGCCAGCTGCACTTCGATCAGAGCGTCGTCGAGACCATCACGCCGGGCGACTACCTGGACCGCCACGCCACCAACCAGGTCGCGACGCCGTGCGCGTCGTCGTGGGGCTTCAAGGGCTACAACGACTACTGGCTGAACGAGACCAACGCCTGGACCTACCGCCACCTGCACGTCGCCGGCGAGCGCATGGTGGAGCTGGCGCGCCGTCACCCCAGCCGCCGACACGCTGACGACGCGCGCGCTGAATCAGGCGGCGCGCGAGCTGATGCTGGCGCAGTCGTCCGACTGGACGTTCATCATGAAGACCGGGACCACCGTCCCGTACGCCACCAAGCGCATCAACCAGCACATCGTCCAGTTCAACAAGCTCTACGACGACCTGCGCGCGACGCGCGTCAACGAACGCTGGCTCGCCGACGTCGAGAGCCGCGACAACATCTTCCCGCACATCGACTACCACATCTACGCTAGCTGAGAGGTCACCCCAGCCCCTCGTGCCAGCGCCGCTGAAGGTCCTGTTCGTCGCATCCGAGTGCGCCCCGTTCGCCAAGACAGGCGGGCTGGCCGACGTCGCGGGCGCATTGCCCAAGGACCTGCGCGCGCTGGGCATCGACGTTCGCGTGGTGATGCCGCTGTACGCGGGCATGCCGTGGAACGAGCTCGAGGTGCTGGACGGCTTCATGACCGTGCCGATGTGGTGGGGCAACGCGCGCGCCCGCGTCCGCGTCGGCCAGCTGCCCGGCAGCGAGGTGCCGCTCTACTGCCTCGAGTACAACCGCTACTTCGATCGCCCGTACCTGTACGGGCCGCCGGCCGAGGGCTACGCCGACAACCTGGAGCGGTTCACGTTCCTGTCGCGCGGCGTCGCTGGAGCTGTGCAAGGCGCTCGGCTTCTTCCCGGACGTCATCCACTGCAACGACTGGCAGACGGCGCTGGTGCCGGTCTACATCAACACCGTCGAATGGATGCAGCCGCTGCACGCCGCGGCGACCATCTATTCGATCCACAACCTCGCCTACCAGGGCGTGTTCGACGGCGGCGGCATGTTCATCACCGGCCTCGGCCGCGAGCACTACAACCCCAACGAGCTCGAGCACTTCGGCGCGATGAACCTGACCAAGGGGGCGCTGCACCACAGCACGCTGCTGGGGACGGTCAGCCCGACCTACGCGCGCGAGATCCAGACCGGCGCCTACGGCTGCGGCCTGGACGGCGTGCATGTCCCAGCGCAACGGCGACACCGTCGGCATCCTGAACGGCATCGACACCGACGAGTGGAACCCGGCCACCGATCGCCACCTGCCGGCGCGCTTCGACGTCAACGACCTCAGCGGCAAGGCCGTGTGCAAGGCGGCGCTGCAGAAGGAGGCGGGCTTCGCGCAGCGCCCTGACGTGCCGATCTTCGGCATCGTCGGCCGGCTGACGCCGCAGAAGGGCTTCGACGTCCTGGCGCACGCGCTGGACCGGATCCTGGGCTGGGACGTGCAGATCGTCCTGCTCGGCACCGGCGACACCGACGCCGAGAACTTCTTCGCGTGGGCAGACGGCACGCGCGGCGATCGGTTTCGCGCCTGGCTGCGCTTCGACAACGGCCGCGCCCACCGCATCGAGGCCGGCGCCGACTTCTTCCTGATGCCGTCGCGCTTCGAGCCTTGCGGGCTGAACCAGATGTACAGCCTGCGCTACGGCACGTTGCCGATCGTGCGCGCCACCGGCGGCCTGGTCGACACGGTCAGCAACTACGACGAGGCGACCGGCGGCGGCACCGGCTTCATGTTCAACGACCTGTCCCCGGAGGCGCTGGCCAACACCATCGGCTGGGCCGTGTCGACCTGGTACGACCGACAGGATCACATCGACGCCATGCGCCGGCGCGGCATGGTCGAGGACTTCTCCTGGGCGCGCGCCGCCCGCGACTACCAGTCCATGTACCTGCGCGCCTACCAGCGCCGCCGCGGACACGCGTTCGGGTGATTTGCTAAGCTGCGCGCCACGTGAAGATCAAGACGCGCACCGACCTCTGCAACCACCTGGTCGCCGCCAACGGCTACAGCCGCTACCTGGAGATCGGCGTCCGCGATCCGCGCGACAACTTCGGCAAGGTAGAGGTCGCCGAGAAACACGGCATCGATCCCGACCCGCGGCGCCCGGTCACGTTCCAGATGACGTCCGACGCGTTCTTCGCCCAGCGCACGGCGAGCGGCGACCGTACGCCCTACGACCTGGTGCTCATCGACGGGCTGCACGTCGCCGACCAGGTCGAACGCGACGTGATCGGCAGCCTGGACCTGCTGGCGCCGGGCGGCACGCTCGTGCTGCACGACTGCAACCCGCTGAACGAGAAGTCGGCCGCCGACGAGTCCATCTACGGCACGCACTGGAACGGCACCGTGTGGAAGGCGTGGGTCAAGCTGCGCGCCACGCGGCCCGACCTGTTCATGTGCGTCATCGACGTGGACGAGGGGTGCGGCATCATCCGCCGCGGTGCGCAGGAGCTGCTATCGGTGCCTACGCTGGACTACGCGGCGATGGACTACGCGTACCTGGCCGCCAACCGCCACCAGGCGCTGAACATCGTCTCGGTCGACGACTTCCTGAAGCTGCCGGCCTAGCTGCGCTGTTTCGGCTTCAGCCGTAACAACACGCGCAGCACGTCGCGTTCGTCCGCGGGCGCCAGCCACCACGCCAGCGCGAAGAACGCGATGGCGCCGGCGATCGACAGCCCGATACCGCGCACGTGGACGTGGCCGCCCAGCACCTGGTTCAACCCTAGCTGCGCGCCGATGACCAGCGTCCCCAGCGACGCCAGCCGCGCGAAGCCCCACGACAGCGGGTGCGAACGAGCGATCACCCACGCCTCGATCGACTGCGCGATGTGCAGCACGATGACCGCGATCGTCGCCGACGCCGCCGCCCCTTCCATGCCGTAGCGTGGGATCAACACCAGACACAGCGCGATGTTGAGCGCCACCGAGCCGAGGTTGTTCGCCAGCACCGTCTTCGACCGGCCGCTGGCCAGCAGCACCCAACCGGCCAGCCCGCACGACGCGTTCACCACGTGCCCGAGCACCAGCAGCGACAGCGTCCGCGCGCCGCGCACGAAGTCGGCGCCGTGCAGCGCCAGCATCGCCGGCCCGCCGACCAGGAACAGCCCGGCCAGCGGCACGGCGCACAGCAACACCAGGCGGCTCATCAGCTTCACGTGGGCGGCCAGCCGCGCGTGGTCGCCGTGCGCCCACGCCTCGGCGGCCACGGGCGCGACCACGGTGTCGAACGCGCTGCGCACGAAGCTGACCGCGTTCGCCAGCACAACACACGCCGCGTAGACGCCGACGTCCTCGATCGGCCGCAGCTTGCCCAGCACGAAGACATTCGTCTGCGCCAGGAAGCTGTTCACCAGCTCTCCGACCGCCAGCGGCAGCGCGTAGAGGACCATGGCGCGATCGAAGGGCGCGCTCCGGATCCCGGTCAGCGTGCGCTCGAGCGAAAACACGCGCCCGAACCCCCACACGGCGATCGCGACCGTCGCAACCAGCGAGATCACGTGCACGAACGCGAGCGAGCCGAGCCCTTTCGTCGTGAGGCCGAGGCCCAGCGCCGCGACCAGAGTTATGCGGATCGCTGGCTCGCTGAGGCCCTTGACCAGGAGGTTGTAGCGGAGGTTCTTGTACGCGATCGTCCCCGCCAGCAGCACGGTCGCCAGCGCCACCATCGGGATCGCCGGCGCCAGGTAGCGCATCGCCTGCCCGTACGCCGGCGTCTTGTAGAACGCGCCCATCTTCCACGACACGCCGAACACGACCAGCGCCAGGACGATGCCGATCGCCAGGCTCAGCCGGATCCCGGTCGCCAGCGCGCGGTCTTCGCCCTCCGTGTCGCCCTTCGCGCGGCGCGCCGCCACGAAGATCATCACGCCCTTGTCCGACCCTGCCAGGCCGAGCCGCCCGCACACGTCCAGCACCGACAGGCCGAACGCGTACGCGCCCCAGATCGTGGCGCCGAACAGGTTCGTCCCCAGCAGCTGGAACAGCAGCAGGCTGGTCTGTCCGGCCAGCGTCAGGAAGTTGGTGCCGGCGCCGCGCGCGCCGCTCTCCTGGTCGCGCCGCTGGGTCTCACGGCGCTCGGCCTCGGACGCCGTGGACATGTGCGGCGAGGAGGCAGCAAGGGGTGCGCCAGCCCTGATCGCCGACGTTTGCGCGGCGCAGCTGTCGAATTTTCACCACCGACGTGGTTTGATTGCCTTGCGATGGCTGAAATCAACCCGTACAGCGCCCCCGCCGCGACCATCAACGCAGGCTCCGTCACCGCCGCGCTGCCGGGGATGGCGGCGTGCCCGAAGTGCCAGGGGCCGGCCGTGGCGAAGGTGAAGTTCACGTGGTGGGGCGGCGCGCTGGGGCCGAAGCTGTTCAACGTCGTTCGCTGCGGCGGCTGCAATGGCCAGTACAACGGCAAGACCGGCGCATCGCTGACCAGGACGATCATCGTTTATCAGGTCATCGCGGTCGCCGTGTTCGGCTCGCTGACCTATCTCTTCGTCACCAACTACCTGCGCTAGTCGTGGGCAGAGCCAGATGCCGCACAGGCGTGGCAGAGCCGGCACACGATGCGCGTCCCCGCGTGCGAAAGCGCACGCGAATCGCGGGCGACCGGTGGCACGGAAGATGAACAACAGGGGCGGCGTGCCTGTCAAACCTCGCTTCGTCGCCGTCCTGACGCTGGCCTGCTTCGCCCCGGTCGCCGTCGGTTGTGTGTCCCACGAGTACGTGATCCCCAAGCAGGAGCTGCAGCGTCTGGTCAACGTGCCGCCCCAGCAGCGCGGCGAGCGCGTCGAGATCGTCCAGGAGGTGGGCTCGCGGCGCGCGAGCGCCGTCGAGGCGAACCCCGGCGCGTGGGAGCGCGATACCTACGCCCCGGTCTACGTACATGGCTACGTCCATGTCCCGCTCGGCCACGCCGGCCCCTCGGGCTATTACGGCCCCGGCCCCGGAGTCCCGCGCGTGGCGCCGCAGGGCGGCGTCGCGCAGCCCGCGGGCTGGCGCGCGCCCGCCACCGGTGGCAACTGGAGGACGCCGCCCGTCGGTGGCGGCGGTGGCGCCGCGCCGGCGAATGTGGGCGGCGGCGGCGGCGGTTGGCGGACCCCTTCGCCGGGCGGCGGCAGCAGTGCTGGGGGCAGCGGCTGGCGGGCGCCGTCGTCGGGCGGCGGCGGTGGCGGGGGCGGGGGTAACGGCAAGGGAATGATCGCCGTCGCGGTCGTGGTGGTCGCGATGGCTGCCTTCGTGGGCGTGGGCCTGGTCGCCAGCGAAGGCGTCCGTTACGACGGCCCGGCCGAGATGTGGGCGGGCCAGCCGGTCTACCTCAAGGACCAGCAGGGACGGGAGATGGTCGTCGCGCTCGGCGACATCACGCCCGACCACCTGCCCATGACCGTCGAGGCCAAGGTCAAGGACGACGAGGGTTACGGCCTGCACCTGCTCGGGCACCGGCCGGTCGATCGCAACATGTCGCCGGTGTTGAAGCTGGATGCCGGCTCGCTGGTCGTGGACCAGGGCGGCCAGCTCGCGAGCGCGCTGATGGTCAGCGCCCGCGCCGGCCTGTTCGTGCGCCCGTGGCTCGGGTTGCTGCTCACGGCCAGCACGGGCAGCTCACTCGGCGGCGAGAACCCGACGGTCGGCCCGCACAGCCTGGGCTTCGAGGTGCAATCGCTGCCGCTCCACATCGGCATGTTCCACCTGGGCGGCTACGCGCACGTCGGCGCCGGGGTAGCGTCGATCACGCAGTCCGAGGTGGCGACTGTGTTTGGCGGCGGCGCGCTCGCCGAGCTCGACATCACCGGCCGCATGGCGCTCACGCTGCGCGCCGGCACGAACAACTTCTACTACGCCGACACCGGCTTCGCGTCCCCCGCCGCCACGTTCACCGCCGGCGTCGCTGTATTGACTGGGAACCCTGAGAGGGTTCCCACCTCCGCGATGAGCTCCGGCCGGCAAAGCCGGCCTGCGCTCGACGCGATCGACTGCTACTGAGGCGCCTGGCAGGCCCAGATCTGCCGGCGAATGGCGCCCGCGTCGAGGTCCTCGCCGATGAGGACAATCTCGCTGCGTGGCGGGTCGTCGCCCCACGGCTCGCCCAGCGTCAGGCTGGTGCGCGCGCCGGCGCGTTCGATGAACCCGCGGCGCGGCTCGCCGGCGACGCGCACGAAGCCCTTCGCGCGCACCAGCGCCGCGCCCAGCCCCTCGACCACGGCCAGCAGCGGCTCCGCCAGCAGCGGCGTGTCGTCAGCGAACGTGACCGCGGCGAGCTGGCCATGCGCGTGCGCATGCTGCGTGCGCGTGTCCGTCCCCGGCGTGGCCGCGCGCCGCGCGCGACCGAGCGGGCGCCGGGTCGAGCAGGAACGACACCAGCGCCGTCGTCGCCTCGTCGGTGTTCGGGAAGCTGGCGCGCTCGGCGCTCGGGTTGCGGCGCGCGAGCTCGCGGTGCAGCGCGACCACCGCGTCCCCCGAGGCCAAGTCCAGCTTCGTCAGCAGGATGCGATCGGCGGCCTCGACCTGCGCGCGCGCCTCCTCGTGGCGCGCGAGCTGCGCGCCTCCCGCCTCGGCGTCGACGACGCACACGACGCCGGCGGCGACGGCCGGCGCGTCTCGCCCCAGCCCGTCCAGCCCGTCCAGGATCGACCACGGCTCCGCGATGCCCGTGGTCTCCAGCAACACGACGTCCGGCTGCGAGCGCTTGGCGACCTCGTCAATCGCCGCCCACAGCTCGGACTGGACGCGCACCTCGTGGCAGACGCAGCCGCCGGCCAGCTCCATGACGTCGCCGGCGCGGCTCTTGACCAGGCGCGTGTCGATGTCGATGCGGCCGAGCTCGTTGATGATCACGCCGACGCGCCGCTGGTGCTGCCGCCCGAGCACGCGGTTGAGCGCCGTCGTCTTGCCGGCGCCGAGGAACCCAGTCAGGAGCACGAGCGGAGGTTTCACGGCCGCGGCATTATAGCCTCCGCGCATGTCCGCCTTCGCCTGTCTCGCGCTCGTCGGATTGCTGGCGACCGATTTGCGCTTCCAGGTGAAGGACGGCGCGCTGTTCGTGCGCGGCGCCGGGCAGCGCGCGCCGCTGTCGGTCGAGGCCGCGTACCCGGACATGCCCCCCGCCCTGCCGCTGTCGGTGAAGCCGAAGCATGACGGCGCGACCTGGACGCTGACCGTGGACGTCAACTGCCAGGGTCTGCGGAAGCTGACGTTTTCCGACGCGGCGCTCGACGCGCGCCTCGAGAACGCGGCCGGCGACGCGCTCGCCCGCCGGAAACGGTGGGACGCCGCCGCGCCACGCTACGCGCGCGCGGTCGAGCTGGACCCGGCGTTCACGGAAGCGGCCACCAACCTCGCCGTCGCGCAGGCCCGCGGCGGTCACGAGCGCGACGCCGTCGCCACGCTGGTCGCGGCCGCGGCGCGCGATCGCGTGTGGGTCGTGTGGCGGGCGGCCGTCGATCGCCACCTGACCGCCGCCGCCGCCGCGCCCGAGATCCGCGCGCTCGCCGCGCGCACGCCGGGGCGCGCGTCGCTGGCGAAGCTGCGCAAGACGCACCTCGCGTACGCGCCCGAGACCAAGCTGGTGGTCTGGGATCGCGTGGTGGGCAACGGCATGAGTGAGAGACGTCGATGGCCCGATGGAGCTGCGTGTGGCCGACGCCGTCACCGGCCGACTGGTCGCCCGCCTGCCCTACCGCGCGGCTGACGAGCGCATGGTTGGCCGCGCCCTGGCAGCGCTTGGCTTCGACATGGCGGACGTCAGGTCGGGCGAGCTCGCGTCGGGCGACGATGCCTCGCCGCAGGCCGGCCTGCGCGGCGTGCTGCCCGGCAGTCGCGTTTCCGTGACCGTCAAGGGCGGCCGCGTGAAGCTGCGCGACCAGGGGCGCGTGATCGCCGCGGCACCGATCACGGCCGTGCCGCTGAGCGGCTGGCTGGCCACAGCGCCGGGCGGCGTCCTCATCGGCGCCGGCGTCAGCATCGGCGACGGCTGCGGCGCCTGGGAGTACGACGACATGGTCTGGCTCCCGCTCGGCGGCGCTACGAGATATCACTCCTCGTCGGTGTCGTCGCTGCGACGGCCGCTGCCGCCGCCGCCCGGGGGCGCGGTCCCCTCGGGGAACGCTGCCGGCACGCAGGCGCGCGCGGCCGCGATGATCTCCGGCGTCGGCCGATCGAGGTCGACGGGGCACGGGCGCGGCAGCAACGACGCGAGCGCGCGACGCGCGTAGTAGCGCACGAGCGGGAACGGGTTTGCGAGCTGGCGCGCGACGCCCGCGGTCGCCTCGGTGCGGTGCGCCTCGCCCAGCACGGTGACGGCGACCGCTTGCTCGTGCGCCTTGCCGCGCGTCAGCGTCGCGACCAGCGGCCGCGCGTCGAGCGCGCCGTACAGATCCGCCAGCGCCGCCCGGTCGTAGCGCTTTCCCCACCAGCCCTCCATCGTCGTCACCAGATCCGCCACCGTCTTGTCCGCGTGGCACAGCGCGCATTCGATCGGACGATCGCGCTCGACGCGCACCGGATCGTTCGGGCGGCCGATGCGGTGATAGCGCGTCAGCGCGTAGCCGAGCCCCATGTTCTTCTTCGGCATGTGGCAGCCGACGCAGCTGGCGCCGGCGCCGCCCGGATCGTGGTGCGCGTGCGCGGCCAGCGCCGGCGCCGGCGCGTATTGCGCGTGGCAGCGCACGCACACCGCGTTGCCGGCGACGCTGGTCAGCCGCTCGAGATCGGCGCGCTTGTCCTCCGCGTGCGGATCGTGACAGGTGGCGCACGACATTCGCTGCGCGCAGCCCCCGAGCAGGAAGTCGCGCGCCTCGCCCGACGTGATCGAGCTGCCGCCCGCCGCGTCGGCGTTCCCCGGCCGCCGCGTCCCCCCCTCCCACGTGAACAGGTAGCGCGAGAACAGCACCTGGTGGCAGCGCGCGCAGACGCGGTTCACCTCCTCGGCGCGCGTGATGTCGCCACCCGCCTCGCGCCGCACCGTCCAGGAACGGGCTGCGCGGCGCGAACGACGGGTGAACGCGCGGGTTGGCGACGTGCTCGCGGCTGCCGCCGTGGCACGCCTCGCAGCCGATGCCGACCTCGACGAAGTGCCGCGCGTCGAAGTGCGACCGCAGCTCGCCAATGCCGCGCACCAGCGCGCCCCGCAGGTCGGCGGACGCTGGCGCGGGCGCGCCGCCGACCGCGGTGACCTCCGCCGCGACCGCGTCGCGCAGCGCGGCCTCGCCGCCCTCGTTCACGGTCAGCCGCCACCGCCGCTCGGGCGGCAACAGCTTGTCGACGACCGCGCCCTGGTACGCGGGCGCGCCGCGCCCGGCCAGCTCGCCCCACATCGCGTCGAAATACGGCACCGTGTTGTGGCAGAAGATGCAGGTCTGGCTCCAGACACCGCCGGCGCGCAGGCCCGGACGCTCGCTGACCAGCACCGAATAGCCCTTCAGACGAAGGCTGTCGGTCTCGAACACGTATGACACCGGCAGCAAGACCTCGCGGGCGCCAGCTACCCCCTCCTCGACCCCGGCGAAATCCTCGCGGTAGCGCCCGCCGATGACGCGCGTCACCCGAAAGCGCTGGCTGCCCGACCTGGCCGACGTGAGCTCGACGAACCGCGCCCCGTCCTTCTGCACCAGACGTGCCGTGTCGTCCTTGAAGTGAAACGTCGCGGCGGGCCCGCCGGCGAACGGCGCGCGTATTGCGGCCCCATGCGCCTGCCGCGTCATCAGCCGCATCGGCGACCCACGCCAGGTGGCGTAGATCTCGGCGTGGCAGCCGGCGCAGCTCTCCGAGCCCGCGTAATCACCGCGCAAAACGTTGCTGGCGACCGCGCTGGCCGTGCCCGCGCGCGCGCCCGCGCCGGGGCGCGGCGGTGACGGCTGGGTTGCGCCGCAGTGCGCGCCGCCGCCGATGACGGCAGCGGCGACGATGATGACGGCGGCAGCGCGTCGGGGCACGCCCGGAGAATATTCCAAGTGCGTGCCGTCCCGAACTGACGGAAACGGCGTTGCAGGGTCGCGATCCCGGCCGTAGGCTTTTGACATGGCTGCGCAGGAACATGAGGCGCGGACAGCCGGGGATGGCACCGAGGCGGACGTTGTCCCGGCGAGCTTCGAATACCGATCGCGGCTGAAGGTGATGGGGTTGCCGCTGGTCCATGTCGTGCGCGGCATCGATCCCTCCAGCGGCCGGCGCCCGACCGCGGTCGGCGTCGTCGCCATCGGTCAGGTCGCGGTTGGGCTGGTCGCGATCGGTCAGGTCGCGGTCGGTGTGATCAGCCTGGGCCAGGCGTCGATCGGCCTCGGCTGGGGCATCGGACAGCTCGCGTTCGGCATGCTGGCCGCCGGACAGGTCGGCGCCGGGTTGCTCGGCTCGGTCGGCCAGATCGCCGTCGGCCCGCACGCGCTTGGCATGGCGACCGATCCCGGGCTGTGGGTGGCGGTGGGCTGGCTGCTCGGCGGTCTGTTGATGCTGTCGGTCGCTGCGCCGGCGGCGCCGCCGGCTGGCCCCGCTGCTGGACGCGGCGCCGATCGACATCGCGTCCGTGCGTGACGGCCGCTCGCACGTCGCGGCCGAAGTGGTGTCGAACGATCGGCTGTCCGCCCCGCTGTCCAGCCGCCCGTGCGTCTTCTGGCACACAGTGCACGTCGGCCCTGCCGTGCGCGCGCACGAGCGCAGCGGCGGCGAGGTGATGATCGCCGACGAATCAGGACGCGCGCGCGTCGACTTCGACAGCGAGGTCATCTTCATCCGCAGCGACAGCTACCGCGAGATCGCCGGGCCCGACTGGGCGCTGCACCTGGAGACGTCGCTGGCGCAGGGCGAGAAGCTGCACGTCGCCGGGCCGGTCTCGCTCACCGCCGACGCGTCGGCGGGTGGTCCCTTCCGCGGTGGCATCGCGCCGGTGTTCTCGGGCACCCTCGATCAACCGCTGGTCGTGACCACACGCAACCCGCGCGCGATGCGCACCGAGCTGCGCTTCGCCGCCGTGCTCGCCTGGGCGCTGCTGTCCGCCGGCACGCTGGCCGTCGCGCTGTGGCCGGTAGCCAGCTGACGCGTTTCTGAGCGTCTGCTGGACAGGTAGCCGCAAGCTCGCGCTTCGCGCGGCAGCGGCTAGTCCGCGGCTACGTCCGCGGGCGCGTGCAGACAGACGCGGTTGCGGCCCGCGCGCTTGGCCTCGTACATCGCCGCGTCGGCGGCCGCGATCAGCGCCTGCGCGTCACCCGTCTTGGACTCGACGGCGGCGCCGATGCTCACCGTCACCGGGATGACCTTGCCGTCGTGCTCGAAACGGTGCTGCTCGATCGCGCGGCGCAGCCGCTCGCCCAGCACGCTCGCCCCGTCGCCTTCGATCTCACGGCAGATGACCGCGAACTCCTCGCCGCCATAGCGCGCCAGCACGTCTTCGGCGCGGATGGTCGCGGTCATCACGCGCGCGACCGCGGCCAGCACACGGTCGCCCCCCAGGTGCCCGTAGGTGTCGTTGATCTTCTTGAAGTGGTCGATGTCGACGAACAGCAGCGCCAGCGTCTTTTGATGCCGGACCGCGAACCGAAACTCGGTGTGCAGCCGGTCGATGAAGTAGCGCCGGTTGAAGGTCGACGTCAGCCCGTCGCGCAGCGCCGACTCGAACAGCTGCTTCTGATAGCGCTCGTCGACCTGGTCCTGGTACGTGAACTTCAGGATCGTCGTCGCGCCGATCGAGATCTTGTCGCCGTCCGTGAGGTCCTGCCGCTCCACACGGGTGCCATTGCAGAATGTACCGTTCGTCGACCGCAGATCGACCAGCACCATCTTGCCGCCGTCGCGCTCGACGGCCGCGTGCTCGCGCGAGACACCGTCGTCCAGCACCCGGATGTCGGTCCGCTCCCCGCGCCCCAGCACGGAACGGTCGCCCTTGAGCTTGTACATCTCTCCGAAGCTCGGCCCCGAGATCACGACCAGGTACGCGCTCGGCCCGTGCTGGGCGCGGACCGGCTTACCGACAGGCACTCTGCTGAGGGTGGTTTCGTCAGCCGGGGGCTGCATTTCCATCGATGTTAGCTGATTTATGCAATAGTCTCTGGACGTCCGCGCCCGATGTCGACGGAAGAGCCAAAAACCGAGGAGCCGAAGCCTGACAGCCATGCGGCTTCTGACACCGGCGGTGTCGACGCCGGTGTGGCGTGGCCTCCGCCCGAAGCGGCGCCCGAGGCGCAGGCGGCCAAGCCAGCAGAGCCCGAGGCACCGGCGGAGGCAAAGGCACCGGCCGCAGCAGCGGCGACACCTGCGGCTGGCGATGACGCGGCGGCGGCGATGCCCGTGCAGGAGATGGGGCTGTCCAACTCAACCTTGCACTGGCTGGAGGACGAATCGGCCCCGGCGCACGTCGATGAGCCGGGCACGCTGCCCAGCTACGATCCGAAGGCGCCGGTAGCAGGGCGAAGGCGCGCCGTGGTGGTCGTGGGCGGCGCCGCGATCGTGGCGATCGCGATAGCCGGCTATTTCTATACCCAGGCCGCCAAGCGCCAGGCAGAGGCCCCGCCGGCCCCCGCCGTGGTCGAACCGGCGCGCGATCTCACCGGGCGCGCCCAGGCCGCGCTGGACGCGAACAAGATCGATGAGGCTCTGGACCTTGCGCACCTGGCGCTGGTCGCGGATCCGCGTTTCGCCGACGCGCACTACATCGTCGCGACCTGCATGATGGCGCGCAGCAACGCCACCGTCGCGCGGGACGAGTACCGGAAGTACCTGGATCTGGCGCCGCTCGGCAGGCACGCCAAGGCCGCACGCGAAGCGCTGGCCAAGCTGCCGCAGTGACGTCGGGGCGGCTTCCGTCCCTGGCCGCCCTGCGCGCCCGCTACGTCGACGGAAAGCGCCCGCTGCCGGCCGCACTGGAGGCCACCCTGCGCGCGGACCCGCGCTCGGGCGCGGCGGCGATCCTGACCGCGGTGGCCCGCCGCCGGCGCGACAACCGCTCCGAGGGGCAGCGGCTGCGCAGCATGCTGCGCTACGAGAACACGCTGTGGACAAGCGGCGTCGCGCGCATCGCCGGCGTCGACGAGGCCGGCATGAGCCCGCTCGCGGGCCCGGTCGCCGCGGCCGCCGTCATCTTGCCGCCGGGGATGCGCATCCCGGAGGTCGATGATTCGAAGCGGCTCGACGTCGAGCAGCGCAACCGGCTGGCGCCCATCATCCGGCAGAAGGCCATCGCCTGGGCGGTCGCCTTCGCGGAGGTCGAGGAGATCGACCGCATCAACATCTACTGGGCCGGCATCGCTGCGATGCGCCGCGCCGTGCAGGCGCTGGCGCCCGCGGCGGAGCACCTGCTGATCGACGCCCGCCGTCTGCGCGAGGTCGACCTGCCGCAGCTGTCGATCATCGGCGGCGACGGCAAGAGCCTGTCGATCGCCGCCGCCTCGATCCTGGCCAAGACGGCGCGCGACGCGCGGATGGCGGAGCTGGACGCCGAATATCCCGGCTACGGCTTCGCCAAACACAAGGGTTACCCCGTGAAGGCGCACTTCAGCGCGCTCGGGCGACTCGGCGCCTGTCCCGTTCACCGGCGCTCGTTCGCAGCCGTGCGCGAGGCCCTCGGCCTGCCGCCGCTGCCGCCGTGGCCGGCTCCTCCGTCCGCGCACCGCGCTTAGTCCGCCAGCAGGCGACCCACATTGCGCACGTAGGCGCCGATCTCCGACGTGCGCGCCGATGTCGCGCAACCTCCTCCGAAAGTGACGGCGGCGCGTGATTGATCGTCGACGGCGTTTGCAACCAGGCTCACAATGAAAATCGAGTCTGGCCATGAAGCAGTCGCGGAGAATTTCTCCTCGGGTGCCGTACGACGAAGCCGTTTCGTTGACGCGCTTCGACGGTGGCGGTCGCCTGTACGCGCGAGCTCTCGATCTGTCCGTGAGCGGCATGCAGGTCGTGTGCAGCGAGTCGTGCCCGCTGGGGACCGAGCTGCGCTGCACGCTGCTGCTGCCGGGTGGTCCGCGCAACGTCCGCGGCCGCGTCGTGCGCGAGACGGCGCTGCGCAAGGGGCTGGGCCTGGCGATCGCGTTCACGTACGTGGATCGCGGGACCGCCGCCGTGATCGACCAGCTGGTCGCTCGCGCCGCGGAGATGCTGCCCGCGAAGCTGCGCGTCGAGGGCGTCGACCACACGTTGCGGTGTGAAGGGCGCGTCGACGACGGGACCATCAAGCTGTCGGCGACGCTGCCGTTTCTGCGGCTCGACGGCGGCGTCGACGTCGTGCTGGGTGAAGAGGGCGAGGAGGTGGTTGCCGCCGGCGTGATCAGCAAGATCGCGCTCGACCCCGCCACCAGAGACGGGGTGCCGCGGCTGGCGCTGGAGGTCGAGCTGGCGGAACGCGAGCGCGCGGGCGAGGAGTTGATGCACGGCTACGAAGCCGCGGCGCCGCCGCCGTCCAAGCTGCCGCCGGCGTGCGGCCATCCGCTGCCTTCGGTCGTCGTGTCACCCGGTCTGGCGCGCGACGTTCGCCTGATCGAGGAGCGCCCGCCGCGACGGCGCGTGCACGGCACCGCCGAGATTGCCCGCCGTCCCATGGTCCCCGACGACGCCTGGCCCGAGGCTGTCGTCTCGGCGCCGCCGGTGCGGCCGGCAACACCCGCGCGGTCCGCAAAGCCCGGGCGCCCGGCGCTGGCGAAGCTGCGCCGGGCGACGGCGCGCGTCGACGTGTTGACGCGCGGCTGGCGCGCAGCGCACGCGCACGCGACCGGTCCGGCCCGCTGGGCCTATCTGCTGGTGATCTTGCCGGCGGCGCTGGCCGTCGCGGCTCTGCTGCGCGGGATCTGACGTCCAGCTCGACGCGCAAACATCGCCGTAGCGGGCGGCGCGCCTCTTCCGTGTCGGCGCCCCCGATCCCAGATTGAGGGTATGGCTCCGCAGCACCTGGCCGGGCCGGGCGAGATCAACCACGGCTTCGTCGACCCGTGGACGCTGGTGCACGGGCTGGTCGGCGTCGTCGCCGCCGCGCTGGGCTTCGGCTTGTGGTCGACGCTGGCGCTCGCCATCTCGTGGGAGGTCGCGGAGCACCTGCTCAAGAACCTGCTCCCGGCGATGTTCCCGCACCCGACGCAGGACACGCTCATGAACTCGGCGGGCGACGTTTTGGCGACGATGGTGGGCTGGGGCATGACCCGCGCCGTGCGTAACGTCCGCGCCGCGCAGCACCCGTAAACGGGGCCGACGGGCGGCGCCGGCCGTGGTACATCCACGGCGTGCACGACGCCGCAGAAGCGGAGCTGGCAGAGGCAAAACGCCGCGTCGAGGAGCTGCGCGCTCAGATCGAGCACCACACGTACTGCTACTACGTGCTCGACGCGCCCGAGATCTCGGACGCCGACTTCGACGCGCTCATGCGCCAGCTCGACGCGCTGGAGAAGCGCCACCCGGAGCTGCTGACGCCCGATTCGCCGACCCAGCGCGTGGGCGGCGTCGCGATCACGTCGCTGTTCGCGCCCGTCAAGCACTCGTCGCGCCTGCTGTCGCTGGACAACGCGTTCGACGACGAGGAGCTGGTGGCGTGGCGCGACCGCGTCGTCAAGGGGCTGGGGCGTGAGCCGAGCTACGTCTGCGAACCGAAGATCGACGGCGTGTCGATCGCCGTGGTCTACGACAAGGGTCGGCTGACGCGCGGGGCGACGCGCGGCGACGGCGACGTCGGCGAAGACGTGACCGCCAACGTGCGCACCATCCGCGGCGTCCCGGCGCGCCTGCGCACCGATTCACCGCCCGACTGGCTGGAGGTGCGCGGCGAGGCGTTCTTCCGGCTCGCGGACTTCGAGCGCATCAACCAGGAGCTGGGGACGCAGGGTAAGGCGCTGTTCGCGAACCCGCGCAACGCGACCGCGGGCCTGCTGCGCCAGAAGGATCCGACGGTCACGGCGGCGCGGCCGATCAGCGTGTACTTCCACGGCCTGGTACACATCGTCGGGCGCAAGCTGGACGGCTACTCGGCCACCCTCGCCTACCTGAAGGAGATCGGCCTGCGCACGCATCCGGAGGCGAAGCAGTGCGCGGGCATCGACGAGGTGCGCGCGTACATCGCCGACATGGCCGCGCGCCGGCACGCGCTGGAGCACGAGATCGACGGCGCGGTGATCAAGGTCGACCGCTTCGCTGACGCGAACGAGCTGGGCGCGACGTCGAAGTTCCCGCGCTGGGCGATCGCCTACAAGTTCCCGGCCGAGGAGCAGACCACCGTGCTGCGCGACATCATGGTCAGCGTCGGGCGCACGGGGGCGGTGACGCCGTTCGCGGTGCTCGAGCCGGTGCGCGTCGGCGGCGTGACGATCTCGATGGCGACGCTGCACAACGCGGACGAGGTCGAGCGCAAGGGTGTGCTGATCGGCGACACCGTCGTCGTGCGCCGCGCGGGCGAGGTGATCCCGGAGGTCGTCGCGCCCATCCCCAGCCTGCGCAAGGGGGACGAGCGCAAGTTCGTCATGCCGGCGGATTGCCCCAACTGCGGCACGCCGATCGTGCGCCCCGAAGGCGAAGCGGTCGCGCGCTGCCCCAACCTGCGCTGTCCGGCGCAGATCTGGGGGCGCATCGTCCACTTCGCCGGGCGCGGCGCGATGGACATCGAGCACCTGGGCGAGCGCACCGCGCACGAGCTGCTGGACAAGAAGCTGATCGCCGACGCGGCCGACATCTTCCACCTGACCGCCGCCGACCTCGGCCAGCTGACGAACTTCAAGGACAAGTCGATCGCCAACCTGCAGGCGGCGATCGAGGGCGCCAAGAACCGGCCCATCGACCGCTTGCTGATCGGGTTCGGCATCCGCCACGTCGGCACGTCGGCCGCGCGCCTGATCGCGGACGCGTTCGGATCGATCGATCACATCGCGGCCGCGCCCGTCGAGGAGATCGCGGCGATCGGTGGCGTCGGCGACGTCATCGCCGGGGCCGTGCGCGAGTTCTTCGACCGTGACGAGAGCAAGGCGTTCATCGACAAGCTGCGCCGCGCCGGCGTGCGCTTGGACGAGCAGCGCGAAAAGCCGACCGGGCACCTGCTGGGCAAGACGTTCGTCATCACCGGCACGCTGGCGGCGTTCTCGCGCGAGGAGGCCAAGGCGCGCATCGAGGCGGCGGGCGGCAAGGTGACCAACAGCCTGTCGGCCAAGACCGACTACCTGGTGGTGGGCGACAGCCCCGGCACCAAGCTGGACAAGGCGACCAAGCTCAAGGTCGCGACGCTGGACGAGGCGGCGTTCGTCGAGCTACTCGGCCAGCCCCAGTAGTCCCCGCCGGTCCGCGCGATTTAGTATAGACTCCTTACTGAGCCGTCGGTCGAGGCTGACGCGACCATTGTTCTGGGGGCGGGGTTGGTGTCGGCGTCGTCCGGGTGGGGTTGCTCTGAGCGTATCCAACTTCCATTGACTTAGGAGGCTCCCCGACATGAGCGCGAAGCGCCTGCGTTTCCAAGTGTTTCTGGCGATGGGCGCGGCGGCGGCGATGGGGCTCGCGGCATGCACCGGCGGGTCGACCACCGGGAACGGTGGCAGCAGCGGCGGCGATAGCAGCAGCGGCGCGGCGGGACAGACCGGCGCCGCGGGCACAGGCGCCGCAGGGACGACCGGGGTCGCGGGAACCACGGGCGCGGCCGGGACGATCAGCGCGGCGGGACGCGGCGGTGCTGCAGCTGGCGCCGCCGGACGCGGCGGCCAGGGTGGATCGACAAGCGGCGCGGCCGGGCGCGGCGGAACGACGGGCGGCGGCACGGGCGGCCCGGCGACGATGTCTTGCACCGGCGCGCAGCCGATGAACCCGAATCCGTTCGGCTGCACCTTCGCGTGGGGGCGTCAGACACCGAGCGGCTCGGGTTCGCTGAGCGCCTACAACTACCTGCAGATGATGGCGACGTGGGTCGAGTCCGGCATCCGCCGGGACGGATCGTTTCCGTCGTGCGGCGGCTGCAGCTGGCTGACCAGCCGCATGGCGTCGACCAACCTGATCCCGGTCTACTACGCGTACATGATCGGCTACTTCGGCCACATGAACGATCTGCCCGATCAGAACCTGCAGCCGGGCGGCCCCAACCTGGCGACGGGCGGCGCCGCGCTGATCAAGGCCAACCGCGCCAAGATCGTCCAGATGTACGCGGACTACGCCCGGATGACGTACCAGGCGTGGCCGACGAAGCCGCTGGTCTGGTTCCTCGAGGGCGACATGATCCAGTACACCGAGGCGTCGCAGACCAGCCCGCTGACCATGGCCGAGCTCGGCCAGCTCGCCGCCGACATCACGTGCGCGATCAAGGGCAACATGCCGAACGCCGTCGTCGCCATCAATCACTCGACGTGGAACTCGAACGAGGAGACCAACAGCTTCTGGACCGAGATGAAGCGTGCGCAATACGACCTGGTGTGGACGACAGGCGTCGGTAACAACGGCACCTTCATCGAGTCGGCCGGCAAGGCCGGCTACTACAACGCCACGACCGCGACCTACGCGTACATCCATCAGTTCACGGGCAAGAACATCGTCGTCGACACCAGCTACGGTGCGTCCGCGATGAGCGACAGCTGGTCGAACCAGACCAAGGCCGTCCTCGACGCGCACATCGCCAACGGCGTCATCGGCGTCAACATCGCCAACAATCCGCCGGCGAACTACCAGACCATCGTCCAGGGCCTGCAGCTCACATCGACCTGCCAGTAGGCATGTCGATGTGAACCTGGGACGTGCCTAGTCTTCCGTAGTCGTCGGCCGCGACACCAGCAGGCGCAGCATCACCGGCAACACCGCCAGACCCAGCAGCGTCGACGAGATGATGCCGCCGATGACGACGGTGGCCAGCGGGCGCTGAACCTCGGCGCCAGCCTGCGTCGAGATCGCCATCGGGATGAAGCCGAAGGCCGCGACGGCGGCGGTGGTCAACACCGGGCGCAGCACGGTGGCGGCGCTGCGGCGGATCTGCTCTTCCAGCGTGCCCGCGGTCAGCCCCAGGCGGCGAACGAGATCTCCGGCCATGACGACGCCATTGAGCACGGCCACGCCTGCGACCGCGATGAAGCCGACCGCCGCCGGGATGGAGAACGGCAGCCCGCGCATCGACAGCGCCAGCACGCCACCGACCAGCGCCAGCGGCACGTTGACGAACACGGCGACCGCGTAGCGCATGTCGCCGAACATCAGAAACAGCATCGCGAAGATCACGCCCAGGGCCAGCGGCGCCACGAATCCGAGCCGCTTGCTGGCGCGCGTGAAGTTCTCGAACTGACCGCCCCACTCCAGCGTCACCCCTTCGGGGAGCTTCACCGTCTGCTCGACCTTGGCCTTCGCCTCGTTGACGAAGCTGACCAGGTCGCGGCCGCGGACGTTGACCTCGACCAGCACGCGCCGTTGCAGCGACTCGCGGTTGATGACCGCCGGACCCTCGGTCTCGCGGATGGTGGCGACCGACGCCAGCGGCACCAGGTGGCCGGTCGACGATCCGACCAGCAGCTCGCCGAACGCCTCCGGCGTCAGCGTCGACGGGGGCAGCAGCAACATCAGATCGAAGCGCCGCGGCCCCTCGAAGATCTTGCCGGAGAAGCGCCCGACGCGCGACGCCTCGACGATCTCCAGCACGCGGTCGGCGGACAGACCGTAACGCGCCAGCCGCTGCCGGTCGGGCTTGACCTCCAGCAGCGGCAACCCGAGCACGCGCTGCACGCGCCAGTCGCCGCGCCCGGGGATGTCCTTGACGACCTTGCCGATGTCGTCCGCCGTCCTCTTCAGCACGTTCAGGTCCTGGCCGAACACCTTGATGACGACGTCGGCGCGCGATCCGGCCAGCAACTGGTTGACGCGGTCTTCGATCGGTTGCGACACCGACACGAACGTCGCCGGCACCTCGCCCTCAACCGCCTGCTTGATCGCCTCGCCCAGGTCGTCGAGGTCGTGCGCGCTCGTCCACTCCTTCTTGTCGCGCAGCTTCACCATCACCTCGGTCTCGTCCTGACCGACGGGATCGGTGGCGACCTCGGCGCGGCCGGTGCGCGTCACAACCGACAGGACCTCGGGGAACCGCGCCAGCACCTCCTCGGCCTCGACGCCCAGCCGCTGCGCCTCGGTGATCGAGATCGACGGCAGCCGCTTGATGTCCAGCGACAGCTCGCCTTCGTCCAGCCGCGGCACGAACTCGGCCCCCAGCCTGGTCGCCACGAATCCCGACAGCCCGACCACCGCCGCCGCCAGCGCCAGGATCGGCTTTGGACGCTCGAGCACGACGGCCAGCAAGCCGTCGTAGGCCCTGCGCGCCTTGCCGAAGAAGCCGGCGTTGACGTCGTGAGCGTGCTTGGCGCCCCCCAGCACGAACGCCGCCAGCGCCGGAAACGCCGTCAGCGAGAACAGCAGCGCGCCGCCCAGCGCCAGCGCGACGGTGATCGCCATGGGCTTGAACATCCGCCCCTCGACCCCCTCCAGCGCCATCAACGGCAGGTAGACCAGCAGGATGATGAGCAGCGAAAACACGACCGGTCGCGCCGCCTTGCTCATCGACTGCGCAACCAGATACGCGACGTCTTCGCGCGTCTTGGCCTTGCGCACGGATATCTCGACCAGCGCCACCTCCAGCATGACGATGGCGCCATCGACAAGTAGGCCGAAGTCGATCGCCCCCAGCGACATCAGGTTGCCGGTCACGCCGATACGGACCATGCCGAGCAACGCGATCCCCATCGACAGCGGGATCGCCAGCGCCGCGATCAGCGCGCCGCGGATGCTCCCCAGCGTCAGGAACAGCACGATGGCGACCAGCGCCGCCCCTTCGGCCAGGTTGACCGTGACGGTCTTCAGCATGCGGCCGATGAACTCGGCGCGGTCGTAATACGATCGAATCTCGACGCCCGCCGGCAGCTCCTTCTGGATGTCCGCGAGCCGCGCCTTGACCGCGTGCACGACCTCGCGCGAGTTGGAGCCGGTCAACATCATGACCGTCCCCGCGACGATCTCGCCCTCGCCGTGTTTGGTCACGGTGCCGAAGCGCAGCGCCGGCCCGATGCGAACCTCGCCCAGGTTCTTGACCAGGACCGGCGTGCCGTCTCGGTCGGACGTGACGACCGTGTTCTCGATGTCCTCGACGGTGTGGAACTGCCCGTCGGCGCGGATGACGAACGACTCGCGGTTCTTCTCGATGTAGCCGCCGCCGATCGCGGCGTTGTTCTTCTCGAGGATCTGCTGGACGTCGCTGAGCGACAGCCGGTAGCCGGCCAGCCGCTTGGGGTCGAGGACGACCTGATACTGCTTGGCCTCGCCCCCCATGCCGTTGACCTCGACGACGCCGGGGACAGAGCGCAGCTTGATGGCCACCTGCCAGTCGAGCATCGTGCGCAGCTCCATCGGCGTGTGCTTCTTCGACACCAGATAGAACTCGTAGATCTCGCCCAGCCCCGTCGACACCGGGCCCAGCTCCGGCGAGCCGTAACCGTGCGGGATGTCGTTTTCGGCCAGCTTGAGCCGCTCGCTGACCATCTGGCGCGCGAACCAGACGTCGACCCCCTCCTGGAAGACGACCGTCACTGCCGACACCGCCGTGCGGCTGATCGACCGGATCTCCTCGACGCGCGGCACGCCGTTCATCGCGGTCTCGATCGGGAACGTCAGATACTGCTCGACCTCCAGCGGCGCCAGCCCGGGCGCGCTGGTCAGGATTGAAACCTGCGTGTTCGAGACGTCGGGCACCGCATCGATCGAGAGCTGCTTGATCGACATCAGGGCGACGGCAAACACCGCCGCCCAGATCGTCAGGACGACACCGCGTCGTCGGACAGATATCTCGACGATGCGGGCCAGGCTCATCTCAGAAGCTCGCTCTTGAGCAAGAACGCGCCGTCGATGGCGACGATCTCACCGGCGGTCAGTCCCTTGCGCACCTCGACCCTGTCGCCGCCCGACGTGCCCAGCATGACGTTGCGCCGTTCGAAGCCCTCGCCGATCTGAACGAACACCACGGTCTTGCCTTCGACCTGCTCGATCGCGCTGCGCGGCACCGCCAGCACCTCGCTGACCGCTTGCTTGGGGTCGGCGACGATGCGCGCCGTGACCAGCTGCCCGGCGTGCAACGCGCCCTTCGGGTTCGGGAACTCGAGCCGTACCTTCGCCGTGCGCGTCGCCTCGTCGATGACCGGCACGATGAACGCCACCCGGCCGCGAAACAGCTCGCCCGGCCGCGCGTCGGTCCGCATCTCGACCTCCTGGCCAACGTGCACGCGCGCCAGATCCTTCTCGTACAGATCCAGGCTGACCCAGACGTGCGACGTGTCGGCGATCTTGAACGCGTCGGTCGCGCGTTCCACCGCCTGGCCCAGCGTCACCTTGCGCTCGATGATCGTGCCGCTGATCGGCGCCCGGATCTGGACGCGCCCGCCGAGGTCGTGTCTCTCCGCCTCGACGATGTCGCCCGGCGTCAGGCCGATGGCCCGCAGGCGCATGACGGCCGCCCGGACGCCCGCCTGCTCGGTCACCGACGAAGCGTGCGCCATCTCGCGCTCGCGCACCGACGAGATCTTCTTCTCGGCCAGGTCGGTCTCGCGGCTCAGGTTCGCGTCCGCCGCCCCCGACCGCGCCTTGGCGGACACGTAGTCCGCCCGCGCCTGACCGACCTCGCTCGACTCGATCTCGGCGATCACCTGCCCGCGCCTGACCTTGTCGCCGACGCCCGCGATCAGCTTCGAGATGCGGCCGGCGACCAGCGGTCCGACCACCGCGTAGTGATCCTCGTGGAACGTGACCGTACCAACGACCTGGATATCGCCCGCCAGCTTGGTCAGCTCGGCCGGCGCAACCTTCACCGGGTTCTTGGCGCGCGCCGCCGGCGACAGCTGCAGCGTCTTGTTCGCCGTCTGCTGCTTCGCTGGCGCCGCCGTTACCTCTGTCCTGCCCTCACCGCCCGATGAAGCCCGCCCCCGCGACACAAGCACGCCCACTACACCGACCGCCACCGTGGCGATCAGGACGATCGTGGTCTTCGACATCTTCTTCTTCTCCATTGTCTCGTCGGTGGCGGTCATGGCGCACCCACGGCCCGATCAAGGGCAATTGTTGAATCCCAGAGCAACCCGAGCGTCTCGAGGTAAAGCCGCCGCGCCTCGCTGGCGTCGCGCGACGTCTGCAGCAGGCGGAACAGGTCGAACTTCCCGGCGCGCCATCCCTCGGTCATCAGCGTCACCGCCGCCTCGGCGGCCGGCAACACGTCCTTGTCCATCAGCTGCGACATCTCGCGCTGCGCCGCTTGCGCCTGGAACGCCAGCTCGACCTCGAGCGTGACGTCGCGATCGACCAGCATCAGCTCTTCCTCGACGCGCGCCCGCTCGGCACGCGCCAGCGCCAGCTCTCCCTGCTGGCGCCGCCAGATCGGCAGCGGAATCGCGAGCCCGCCGCCGATGTACACCTGCCCGGGCAAGTCCTGCTGCACATCCACGAACAGCGTCGGGCTCGGAATCGCCTCCCGCTTCAGCCGGATGATGTCGAGGTCGATCTCCTCGCGACCCGACGCCAGCGCGGCCAGCTCGGCGCGCTGCTGCCGCGCGCGGCCGATCAGGTCGGGCAGGTTACCCGTGCGCTCCGGCGGCGCCGCGGCCCCCGGCGACAGCCCGACCGGTTGCCCCGGCGGCATCGCGAGCAGCAGGCGCAGCCGCGCCGATGCGTCGGCGGCCGCCAGCGTCGCGTCGACGCGCGCCCGTGCGGCGCTGCCGCGCTCCAGCCGCGCCAGCTCGAGGTCGACGTTGGACGACGCCCCGCCCGCGACGCGCGCGCGCACGGCCTCCAGCAGCCTGGTGACCAGCGCCTCGCGCTGCGATGCGGCCACGACCCGGGCCAGCGCCAGCTGCACCCCCACGTATGCGGCGCGCACGCGCGCGCGCGTCTCGGCACGCGCCACCTGCTCGCGCAGCTCCGCCGTGTGCAGCGCCTGGCTGACGACCTTTCGACGCGCCGAGCGCTGGGCGCCGATCTCGATCGTCTGCTCGATATGACCGAAGAACTGGATGCCCTTCGCATCCGCGAAGCCCGGGTTGTTCTCGCGCCGCGGCCCGGCGCCGCCCGCGATCACGGGGTTGGAGGGAAACAGCTGCGACGCGCCGACCTCACGCGCCGCGACAGCTTGCCGCTCGGCGCGCGCGCGGCGGACCAGCGGGCTCGACTCCTCGGCGCGCGCGAGCGCGGCCTCCAGCGTCAGCACATCTTTTCCCGGCGGCGCGGCGCCGTCGGCACGCGCCGCCGACACCGCCGCCGAGGCGATCAAGAACGACATGAAAGCGGTCCTAGCAAGGCGGAACATCGAAGTCTTTTCTCCTCAATCCGGGACGGGCGTTTTTATGATCGGCCGCGCGCATCCCGGAACCGGGATGCACGCAGGGGGGGCTCTAGCGCTTAACTATGTGCGAGCCTGAGGGGGCCGAAACACTTCCGCGATCGTCAGCCGAGAGCACGGAGGAGGCTGATCCACGAACGTCGCGCTGCGGTCGACCGGACGAGCAGCTACCGCCTGCGCGCCGTGCGAGGGCAAGGCCTGCGAAACATCGATCGCCGAAGCGATGTCGTTGCCTTCGCAATCGACCGCGCGTTCGCCACGCGGCGCACCAGCCAGACACGCGACCATGAGCGCGACAAAAGCGCACATGGCCAGCGACGTCAGACGGCCCGATTTCACGGCCGCAATCTAGCACACACTGCGTTGGCACCACCTCCTGGACGTTGTTTTCGGCCGACGGGTTAGCAAGACCCGTTCCGGCCTGGCGCCCGCCCCTGTCGCTGTCCCGGCCGGCTGTAAAGCGACCCCGCCACCCCCCCCATGGCCGATTCCTGACCACGGCCCCGACCGCAGTCACTCGGCGCCTTCGAGCTTCTTTGCCAGGGTGTGTCGTGTGATCCCCAGGTACTGCGCCGCCAGCGTCTTGTTCCCCGAGCACAGCGCGAGCACGCGGCGGACATGGACGGCCTCGAGCTCCGCCAGGCTGGGGATGCCGACCAGGGGCGTCGTCTTGGCCTGCAGCGCCCCCTCCGGGCTCTCGGGCGTCGCCAGCGCGGCGCTGATGATCTCGGCCGGAAGGTGGATCGGCCGCAGCGTCTGTTCGTCGTTCATCAGGGCAGCCCGGCTGATGACGGCGCGCAGCTCGCGCACGTTCCCCGGCCAGCTGTAGTGGCGGAGCAACCCCAGGGTTTCGCCGTCGAGGCCGGTCCATCGCCGCTGGTACACCCGATTCGCCTCGGCCAAGAACCGATCCGTCAGCGGCGCGATGTCGTCCGGCCGTTCGCGCAGGGCGGGCAGGCGCAGCACCATGCCGCTCAGCCGGTACCACAGGTCCTCGCGGAACGTCTTCGCCGCCACCATCGCCTTGAGGTCGCGGTTCGTCGCCGCGACGATGCGGACGTTGACCCGGCGCGGCGCGGTGGCCCCCAGGCGGCGAAACGAGCGCTGCTCGATGAACGTCAGCATCTTGGCCTGCGCCGCCTGTCCCAGGTCGCCGATCTCGTCCAGGAACAGCGTCCCGCCGTCGGCGATCTCGACCAGCCCAAGCTTGCGATCGCGCGCGTCCGAGAACGCGCCGCGCTCGTGCCCGAACAGCTCGCTCTCGACGAGGCTGTCCGGGATCGCCGAACAGTTGAGCTCGACGAACGGCCCGGCGGCCACCGCCGACCTGTCGTGGAGCAACCGCGCCAGCAGCTGCTTGCCGGTGCCGGTCTCGCCGCCGATCAGCACGACGGGGACGTCGTTGCGCGCGATCAGCGACGCCTCCGCGACCAGCTTGGTCATCGCGTCGGACGCGAAGATCATCTCGCGCGTCTCGGCGCGCCCGCGCCCCCGCCGGCCGAGATATTCGACCCGGTGCTCCAGCGTGCTCGCGTGCAGCGCGTTGCGGACCGCGGCGAGGATCTCCTGCAGCTCGAACGGCTTCTTGATGAAGTCGTACGCGCCGAGCTTCATGGCGGTGACCGCGTCGGCGATCGAGCCCTGTGCCGTGATGACGAGGAACTTCGTGTCGGGGGCGTCGGCGCGCATGTCGCGCAGCAGATCGAGACCGCTGCGATCGCCGAGCACGAGGTCGAGGATGACCGCGTCGGGACGCACCGACTCGAACTCGCGCAGCCCCTCCGCGCCGGAGCCAGCCAGCGTGACGTCGTAGCCCTCGCGCGCCAGCGCGCCGCGCAGCGACTGCCGGATCAACGCTTCGTCGTCGACGACCAGGACCTGGGCGTTCATCGCATCACCTCACCAGCGGCAGACGGACCTCGAACGACGCGCCCGGTGCATCGGCGCGGTTGCCGCCGGCGATCGTCCCTCCGTGCTCCACCACGATGTTGTGGCTGACAGCAAGGCCCAGGCCATGCCCGTCCGCCTTGGTCGTGAAGAACGGCTTGAACAGATCCGGCAGGTGTTCGGCGCGAACGCCCGGGCCTTCATCCTCGACCGTGAGGCGCGCCTGTTCGCGCCCGCGCCCCTGCGCCGACACGAGCGCGGCCGCGAGCGAGATGCGCCCGCCGTCGGGCATCGCCTGGGCCGCGTTGCGCACCAGGTTCACCAGCACCTGCGTCATCAGCAGCGGATCGATCTCCAGCGGTGGCAGCTCGGCCTCCTGCCTGGTGTCGAGCACGCAGCGCCGTTCGCGCAGGTAGGGTCCGACGGCGTCGGTGACGGCGCGAAACAGGCGCTCGATCGACACCGCTTCCACGTCGGGCGACAGCGGCTTCGCGTACCCGACCAGCCGGCGCAGCAGGCGTTCGACGCGCGAGATCTCGTTGTCCAGCGCCTGCGCGTTGGCCGCCACCTCGGCGGCCGACAGCTCGCCGGCCTCCGCCTGCACGGCCAGGAGCTGCGTCGCCGCGCGCATGCCGGCGAGCGGGTTCAGGATCTCGTGCGCGAGCTTGGCGGCCAGCTCGCCCACGGCAGACAGCTTCTCGCTCTGCACCAGCCGCCGCCGCTGTTCGACCAGCGCCGCGTCGGACTCCTCGACGCGCGCGATCAGCTCCGTGATGTGATCGGCCAGCGCGCCGACATCGTCCTCGCCGGGCGCGACGCGGATCCGCGTCTTCTCGGCCGCCGATTCGACGCGCAGCTGCAGCTCGTACATCGGCTTGGCGATGCGCCGCGCCCACAGCAGACCGACGGTGAGGCTGGCCAGCGCCGTGAACACGCTGCCGCCGACCAGCAGCCACGCCAGGTTGCGCACCGAGCGTTCTGCCGACACCAGCGCAGACTCGGTGTCTTCGCGGCCGATCTGCTCGAACTGCTGCGACAGCGCCAGCAATCGATCGACGTGGACGTGGTAGCCGGGCAGGCTCGCCTTCGCCTCGGCGACGCGGCCGGCGTCGTAGAGCGCGAGGGCGCGATAGCGGGCGGCGTCGTACTTCGCGTTTTCGTCCTCGATGCGCGCGAGCAGCGCTGCCTCGCGCGCGCCGACCAGCGGCCGCACGCGCGTGAACCAGGCGGCGAACTCGGCGCGCGCCGCCTCCAGCTTGCGGATCCAGCTGGCGTCGCCGGTCAGCATGTAGTTCGCCACGAAGCCCTTCTGGTACAGCAGCGCGTCGAAGGCGGCCGCGTCGCGCAGGATCTCCACCTCGCGCGACACCGCGATGCGCGTCCGATTCGACGAGCTGACCAGCGCCACCAGCACCACGATGCAGGCGACCGCCAGCGCAACCGTCGACACCACCGACGTGACGGCGAGGCGCAGCGTCAAGCGAGACGTCTGTCGCATGCGGGAACCTTAGCGCCATGGCGCCGGGCGCGATCGAGGATGTGCGCGGCGACGCTCGATCTGGTCAGCGATCGACCGCCGGCTGTTCGTGACGGTCGAGAATCGACCGCTCTCGGCCCCGCCCCGTGAGGAACGAAGGTTGCTACCTCTCTGTCCGCCGTGAGGGTCCTGGAAGCGAGATTTCATCCCCATTCCAAGAAGTCGGGCGCGGCTCTGCCTGTCGCCCGCGTGTCGTGCGACGGCACGCGCGTGACGATTGAAGCCCTGCCGATCTCCCGGCGTCAGCTACACCCGTTCGACCCGAACGGGTTGATAGCGAAGCTCAACTTCCTGGTGCAGACCGCAATCCCCCGACCGTACGAGGGATTGACGGCGCTGCGCAGCGACTACTGGTCGTTCGTCGATGTTCCAGGAAGCCGAGCCGCGGACGAACGCTAGGACAGCCGTTCGCGCGGGACGTCTTCGCCGCCGTCGGCCATCGGCCGCGGCGCGACCGCGATGCCGTGGGCCGCGGCGAACCGCACCAGATCGGCCGTCGTCCTGACGGACAGCTTCCGATTCATGTTGGTGCGGTGGGTCTCGACGGTCTTGACGCTGATGCACAGCCGCCGGGCAACCTCCTTACTGGATGATCCGGCGACCACCAGGCGGAAGATCTCGACCTCGCGCGGCGACAGCCGCTCGAGACCGACGGGGCCGGCGATCTGCGTCTCGTCGCCCATCGGCACGGGACGCAGGGCCAGTCTCGCTTCCAGCGAGGGCGGCACGTAACGCCTGCCGGCGGCGACCGAACGGATCGCCTCCAGCAACTCGGTTGTTGGTTGTGACTTTATGACGTAACCCGACACACCCGCAGACAACGCTTCAACCACAGCAAATTCATCGGAGAACCCAGTGATGATGATGACGCGCGCCTTCAGCCGCAGGCGCCGAAGAGTCCTGACCAACTCCGTGGAGCTGCCGTCGCCTAGCGACAAGTCAGCCAACACGATGTCCGGCGCTGCTGATTCCAGCAACGGCAGGGTCTCCCGGATGCTCGAGGCCACACCTGCGACCTCGAAGTCCGGTACCTCCTGCAACAAGCTCGCGAGCGCGTCGCGAACGATATCGTGATCATCGACGACGAGAATTCGGATCATGACTCACCTCGCATAACGCTCCATGCACAAATGCTTGCTGCACCCAGCCCAACTATTGATTGCCGAGAATCTCGATCCGGTTTTCCACATGTGAAGTGCGGCACTCGATGATTGTTCGGGCACAATTTGCGCATGCGTCTCGAGATCGTGCAAGTGGGCGAACCGGTACTACGACACCCTGCAAGGCCGCTTTCGCGCGAGGAAATTCGCGCTCCGGAGGTCCAGCAGCTGATCGAAATGATGCGTGAGACCATGCACAACGCGCCCGGAGTCGGGCTTGCAGCGCCCCAGATCGGCTTGCCGCTTCAGCTGGCTGTAATCCAGGACACAGCGGAATCGCCCGCCTCGGAGCGGACGCCGGTGGATTTTCACGTGATTGCGAATCCCCGCCTGACCCTGGGGGACGGCATCGTGGAGTTTTACGAGGGCTGCCTGAGCGTGGAAGGCTTTCAGGCCGTCGTTCCGCGCGCGCGCAGCGTTCGTGTCGAGGCGCTCGATCACCGCGGCGAACCGGTGGTGATCGAGGCATCGGGCTGGTACGCGCGCATCCTTCAGCACGAGATCGATCATCTTAACGGCAAGCTCTATATCGATAGGATGCGCGGCGACACGCTGGCGACGAGCAGGAACTTCGCGCGCCACTGGGCGGGCGTGCCGATCGCCGAGGTGATCGCCGCGTCCGACGTCTGGCGCCGCGACCTGGGCCCGACGGCCGGCGCGAGGAAATAACGATATAGTCCGGCGCAGGGGCCTACCCTGATCTCCGTCGGCGCATATCTCTTCACCCTGCTGCTCGCACAGGTCAGCGACGGCGCGCCCGATCCTGTTGCGCCGCCGCCCGCGACGACCGCGCCGCCGGCCGTGCCGGCGCCGGCCGCGCCTCCCCCGCCCCCGCCGCCACCACCGGTGCGTGGGCCCGCCGCACGCCCGGGGCCGCCGCTGGCCGCGGTCACGCCGTTCCGGCTGGCGCTGACCTACACGCGCGTGCTGCGCGAGGACGGCGACGCGGGCCTCGCGAACCCCGACATGAAGACCAACGCCGTCGGCCTCGACATGGCGTTTCCGTCCAACAACTACGTGCGCAACCACCTGGGGCTGGCGCACCAGTGGGAGAAGCTGGGCCCGCTTTCGTCGCGCGGCTTCCGCATCGACCTGATCTCGCTCGGCTACCCGATCCCGCTGGTGTCGTCGGCGGACTTTCGGCTGGACCTCGAGCCCATCCTCACCGTCGTGCGCGCCGAGATCATGTGGGTCGAGGGCGGCAACCGATTTCTGCGCATGGAGAGCGGCTTCGGCCTGGAGCTGTCCGCGACGATCCGCCGCTGGTTCGTCGCCGTGCAACCGCTGGCGGTCGACTTCCGCTACTGGATCTGGGGCGGCGGCGAGTCGGTGACCGGCTTCGCCCGCGTCTTCCCGCTGCGCGTGGCCGTCGGCCACGAGTTCTAGCTTCGTCGCCGGGAACCTGCCCCGCAGGTCGGGTGTCCCTGCACCATGACGCTGCGACTCGTGGCCCTGATTGCGCTCGCCCAGACGCTCGCCGGCTGCACGACCCGGGACGACGACTACATGCTGCTCCGCCGCGCCGCGCCCGTGGACGACGGCCCGCCCGGCGCCCCCGTGCGCCTCGGATTCGCGCCGGCCAACGACGCCGACGCGTGGTACTTGCACCACCTGCTGGCCGACGGCTTCGGCGCCGAGCTGTTGCGCACGTACGCGATGAGCAAGCGGTTCGCGGCGCGCACGGACGGCCACGACGAAGCGCCGACGTACCTGGTGCTGGGCGACCGCCCCGGCGGCGAGCTCCGGCACGAGGTTGCGATGCGCTTCTGGCGGGCAACGCTGCCGGCGACGGCGCCGCTGATCTGGCTGCCGCGTCATTCGTCGACGGCGATGACCGACCTGGTCAACGCGCTGGCGCAGGCGACCATCGACGTCGCGGTGCCGCACACGACGGATCCGCTGCGCGCCGGCTACATCGAGTTCACGCAGGTCGTGGCGGCGGAGTGGCGGCCGCCGCGCGCCATCGACGACCGCGACGAGCTGCGCCGGCTGCGTGGCTACGCGCGCGTGCGCGGCAACGAAGCCGTGCTGTACGCGCCGCCGCTGCCGCGGCCCGCGCGCCACCTGGCCAACGATCCGGACGTCATCGCCACCGTGCTGTACCGGATGGCGGCGTCCGAGCTGGGCCAGCACATGGCGCCCGCGGAGACTTATCAGCCGTTCCTGGCGTCGCCGGCGCCGCGCGACGTGCACCCCGCCCTGCTGCTGGGCGCGTTCCGGAACTTCCAGGCCAAGCTGCTGGCGGCGTGGGGCGGCGCCGCGCGCGCGAACCGCGCGCCGCGCGATCTGGTCGACCTGGTCGAGGCCTACGCGGCCGCCTACCCCGCCGAGCGCGCCGAGGCGACGCGCATCTTCATGATCACGACGTACGGCGCCACGGTGGTGGCGAAGGGAGTCCGCCCGGAAGGCGAGCCGGAGCAGGTGGCGTCGCAGCTGGCGGTGCTGACCGCGGACGTGCTGTTCGGGCGCCGCGGCCTGCGCGACGGCTACGACTTCATGGGCGCGCCAGGGCGATGACCTGGGGGCGGCGGAAGCACGTCAGCGTGTGATCGTTGACCAGGCCGGCCGCCTGCATGAACGCGTAGACGATCGTCGAACCAACGAACGAGAAGCCGCGCGCGCGCAGCTCCTTCGACAGCGCGTCGGACAGCGGCGTGCGCGCGGGGACGTCGGCGCGCCCGCGCCGCCGGGTCACGATCGGCTCGCCGCCCACGAACGCCCAGATCCACGCGTCGAACGATCCATGTTCGTCGGCCAGCGCCAGGAACGCGCGCGCGTTCTTGATCGCGGACCGGATCTTGAGCTGGTTGCGCACGATGCCGGGGTGGCGCATCAGGCGGGCGACGTCGCGCTCGCCGAAGCGGGCGACGGCGGTGGGATCGAAGTTGCGGAAGGCGTCGCGGTAGCCCTCGCGCTTGCGCAGGATGGTCAGCCACGACAGGCCCGCCTGCGCGCCGTCGAGCGTCAGCTTCTCGTACCAGTGGCGATCGGCGTGGATGGGCACGCCCCACTCTTCGTCGTGGTAGGTGGCCAGCAGCGGGTCACCGTCGGCCCAGAAGCAGCGTCGCTGAGTGCGCGGCAAGCGATTTCCTCGAAGTCGGCCGTAATCTATCATCGGGTGACATGACGGGCGACGACGCGATCGAGCTGGCGCGGCTGCTGGACGCACGCAACGAACACCCCGAATCGCTGGCGGAGATCGACGCCGAGATCTGGCGGCGCTTCGGGCGCACGCAGGCGGTGCTGGTGCTGGACATGTGCGGCTTCTCGCGGCTGACGATGCGCTACGGCGTCACGCACTTCCTGGCGATGATCCGGCGGCTGAACAACATCGTCCGGCCGGTGGTCGCGACCGCGGGAGGCACGATCGTCAAGACCGAGGCGGACAACGTGTTCGCGACGTTCGACGACGTGCCGCCGGCGCTACACACCGCGCGCACGATCCAGCGCAGCCTGGACGCGGCCAACGTCTTCCTGCCCGAGGACTGGGATCTGCACGCCGGCATCGGCATCGGTTACGGGCCGATGCTGGTGATCGGCGACGTCGACCTGTTCGGCTCCGAGATGAACGTCGCGTCAAAGCTGGGCGAAGACGTCGCCGGACGCGGCGAGATCCTGCTGTCGTCGGCGGCGCGCGAGCGCCTCGGCGACGACCCGGGCCCGGGAATCAGCGAGATTTCGGTGCAGCTGTCCGGGCTCGAGCTGCACGCGTACCGCTGTCAATGATCGCGGGCCCTGACTGAGGTCGGTTGCCACCGGTACCGGCAGTGCCTGACGCCGGTGCCGCCGAAGTCCTCCGTCTTGGCGCCTCCGTCGAGCGACCACCCCGCCTGCTCGTATAACCGCCGCGCGCGCGGGTTTTCGTCGGCGACCCACAGGATCGAGACGCGGAAGCGGCGCGTCCAGCCACGTGGCGGCGGCCGCCAGCAGCGCGCGGCCGGCGCCGCGCCCCCACGCCGGCGGATCGACGTTGAGCGCGTAGAGCTCGCCGAGGCCGAGCTCGTCGTCGCCGCGCGCGTGACCGGCGGTGCAGAAGCCGAGCACCTGTTCACCCTCCGCCGCCACCAGGATCACCCGCTCGGCGGGCGCAAGCTCCGGCTCGGTCACGCTGCGGCGCCACATCGCCTCGCGCTCCGCGATCGTCAGCGACGCGAGGAAATCGGCGGGCATCACGCCGGCGTACGCAGCGCGCCACGCGTGCACGTGCAGCGCCGCCATGGCAGCGGCGTCGGCGGGGACGGCGGCGCGCACGACCAGCGTCGGCGCGTCCGTCACTCGGCCGCCGCCGGCTCGATCCGTCCCGGCCGTGACTGTGCCCGGCTGATCCCAGGACGGCTCGCAGACTCCCTCCCCACTCAGGGGCGAGACGCTCGTGTCGCCTGGACGGCTCGCCTCCAGCGCATAGGTCAGATCGCAACCTTCGGCGATGCACAACTCGCGAAGCTCGTCGGTCAGCGAGAAATCGACGAGCCCGGCGTCCCCTGCCCTGATCTCCAGCTGGGTCCACGCGTCGCGCCCGACGCGATAGGCGGCGCCCGGCGTCGAGGACGATGTCTCGGTGTGGAGCACGACGGTTGGCCACGGTGAGCAGGCGCCCCTGGTCGTCGCCGTTGCTGACGCGCAGGGCGATCGCCGAGCAGTCGCATCTCGAACTGCGCCATTCGCCGCGCCACCAGCCAGCGCGGCGTCGCGGCCGCGGTCGCGAACAGCGGCGCCCGCCGCCGCCGCGCACGCCATCATCACGATGCCACGCGCGAACTGGCGCGCCTGTCCGGGATGAATGCCGCGGTTCTCCGCCATCGCGGCGCGCCTGCCGGCGATGGCGTCCACGAACACCAGCGCGACCAGGCTGCCGAACAGCATCTCGCCCGCGAACGATTCCCGCGACGAGGAGCCCCATCTACTGATCCAGCCGCAAACCAGGGTCGTCCCCACCAGCAGCCCCGTCCACGGCCGGCGCGCGTGGAAGTGCCCACCGCCCGGAAACAGGAACGCGATCCCCGCCGCCAGCAGCGGCCGTCGCGGGGGCACTGCTGGCGCATCGGGCTCGGCGTCGTCATCGTCCTGCGGCCAGCGCCTCGTCCCGAGTCGTCCCGACGTACTCGAGCTCCGAGAGCAGCTCGCGGACGCGGGCCTCGGACTCGACCGGCACGTCGATGCGCAGGTCGCAGATCTGCTCCCCGCTGCCGATCGTGGCGCCGATCATGGGGTGGAAGTGGACCTCGATGCCCTCGCGGCGAAACAGCTCCGCGAACATCTCCCCCTCCGCCACCGTCATCGCCCGCTGGATCGTCGTGAACCCGTCGGCCGCCATCCCGGGGGCAATCCTACCGCAGTTCGGCCGCGATTCCGGACTGCGCCAGCGTGCCTAACTTGGGGCTATCGGATGTCCAGCCCCCGCATAGAAGACTACGGCGTCATCGGCGACTGCCGCTCCGCGGCGCTGGTGTCGCGCCACGGCTCGATCGACTGGCTGTGCTGGCCGCGCTTCGACAGCCCGTCGCTGTTCGCGGCGGTGCTGGACCGTGACCGCGGCGGCTGCTTCGCGATCGCGCCCGGCGCGCCGTTTTCGGCCGCGCGCGCCTACGCCGACGATTCGAACGTGCTGATCACGACGTTCACGACCGCGGACGGCGGCGAAGCGCGGCTGACGGACGTCATGCCCGTGATGTCGGAGGACGACAAGCGCCGGACGCTGGTCCCGGAGCACGAGATCGTGCGCGTCATCGAAGGCGTGCGCGGCGAGGTGCCGTTCGACGTCCGTTTCCAGCCGCGCCCGGACTACGCGCGCAAGCCCGTCGCGATGCGCGCGACGCCGCACCTGGGCCTGCGCGTCGAAGACGGCCCCCGCCTGATCACGCTGCGCAGCGATCGCGAGCTGGCGCTGGCGCCCGGCGGCGGCGAGGCCAGCGCGCGCTTCACCGTCCGCGCGGGCGAACGCGCCACCTTCTCGCTGACCTTCGATCATTCGGCGCCCGCCGTGCTGCCGCCGCTGGGCGCGCGCTGCGATGAGGCGATCGCGCGCAGCAACGCCTGGTGGCGCGGCTGGGCGGGCGGCTGCACGTACGCCGGGCCGTACCGGCGCGCCGTGGTGCGCAGCCTGCTGACGCTGAAGCTGCTGTCGTACGCGCCGTCGGGCGCGATCGTCGCCGCGCCGACGACATCGCTGCCCGAACGCGTCGGCGGCGACCTGAACTGGGACTACCGCTTCTGCTGGGTGCGCGACGCGGCGCTGACCGTGCGGTCGCTGTGCGATCTCGGCTTCGACGACGAGGCCGGCGCGTTCGTCAGCTGGCTGCTGCACACGACGCGGCTGACGCGGCCGGCGCTGTCGGTGCTGTACGACGTCTACGGCGAGCTGCCGGGGCGCGAGCAGACGCTCGACCACCTGGCCGGGTACATGGGCTCGCGGCCGGTGCGCATCCGCAACGCGGCGGTCGGCCAGCTGCAGCTCGACGGCTACGGCGAGCTGATCCAGGCGGTGACCGAGCACTGCCGCCGCGACCGGCTGCTCGACCGCGAGACGCAGCAGCTGCTGCGCCAGCTCGGCGAATACGTCTGCGCCCACTGGCGCGAGCCCGATCAGGGGATCTGGGAGCCGCGCGAGCCGCCGCGCCCGCACACCTACTCGCGCGTGATGTGCTGGGTCGCGCTGGACCGGCTGCTGGAGCTCGAACGCGCCGGCAGCATCCGCAACATCCCGCGCGCGCACTTCGAACGCGAGCGCGACCTGATCCGCGACGAGGTCGAGCGCCGCGGCTTCAACCCGGACCTCGGCAGCTACACGCAGGTGCTGGACGGCGACACCGTCGACGCGAGCCTGCTGCTGCTCGATCGCTACGGCTATCGGCCGGCGGGTGACGCGCGCATGCGCAGCAGCTACCAGCGCATCATGCAGCGGCTGCACGCCGGCCCCGGCCTGATCTACCGGACGGAGACCAGCCCAGCCGACGCCGAGGGCGCGTTCGCGATCTGCAGCGCGTGGGCGATCGAATACCTCGCGGCCGGCGGCGGAACGCTGGCCGAGGCGACGGCGGCGTTCGAACGTTTCCTCGCCTACGCGAACGACCTCGGCCTCTACGCCGAGGAGGTCGACCCCGCGTCGGGGCGCGCGCTGGGCAACTTCCCGCAGGCGTTCAGCCACGTCGGCCTGATCAGCGTCGCGCTGACCCTCGAGGCGCGGCGCGCGCGCGAGGCCATGCGGGCGCCGGCGGACGCGCCGGGAGCTGCGGCGCAATGAGCTTCGCGGCGTGGCTGGTCTGGGGGTTCGCCAGCACGCTCGTGCTCACCATGCTGATGGCGGGCAGCCAGTCGCTGGGGCTCACGCGCATGAACATCCCGCACATGCTGGGGACGATGTTCACCGCGAACCGCGATCGCGCCCTGCTCTACGGCGTGTTGCTGCACATGGTGAACGGATGGGCGTTCGCGATCGCGTACGTCGGCATCTTCCACGCGACGCGCACGTTCGGCTGGTGGTTCGGCGCGCTCGTCGGCCTGGTGCACGGCGCCTTCGTGGTGACCGTGCTGATGCCGACGATGCCCGCGCTGCACCCGCGCATGGCCAGCGAGCTGCACGGGCCGACGACGGTCAAGCAGCTGGAGCCGCCGGGGTTCCTCGGGCTCAACTACGGCTTCCGCACGCCGATCTCCGTCGTCATCGCGCACGTCGTGTTCGGCGCGCTGCTCGGCGGCCTGTATTCGTATTCGATCGCGCGCGAAGTCAGCGCAGCCGCTGCTTCTGGACCTTGCCCATCGCATTGCGAGGCAGCTCGTCGATGACGTGCAGCGCGCGCGGCAGCTTGTAGGGGGCGAGCCGCTCGCGCGCGAACGCCTGCAGCTCCGCCAGCGTCGGCGCGGCCGGCCCGCGCGGCACGACCCACGCCGTCACCAGCTCGCCGAACGTCGCGTCGTCGACGCCGAGCACGGCGACCTCCGCCACCGCCGGGTGGTCGAGCAGCACGGCCTCGATCTCCAGCGCCGACAGCTTGTAGCCGCCGCTCTTGATGATGTCGATCGACGTGCGACCCAGCAGGCGGACGACGCCGGCCACGTCGCGCACGCCCGTGTCGCCGGTGCGGAAGCGCCCGGCGGCGTCGAAGCTGGCCGCGGTCGTCGCCGGATCGCCGTGATAGCCGGAGAACATCTGCGTCGTGCGCACGCGCAGCTCGCCCGGCTCGTCCGCCGGCAGCGTGCGCCCGGATTCATCGGTGATGTCGACGACGACGCCGGGCAGCTCGCGCCCCACGGCGCCTGGCACGCGCGGGCCGTCGTAGGGGTTGGACAGCGCCATGCCAATCTCGGTCATGCCGTAGCGTTCCAGCAGGCTGTGGCCGGTGGCGCGCGCGAACGCGCCGTGCAGCGTCGCGGGTAGCCCCGCCGAGCCGCTGGTGGCGAGCCGCAGCGCGCCCGCCCCCGCCGTCCAGCGCGCGCGCTGCTCGGGCGGCGCGGCGTCGAACGCCTGCATCAGCTTGGCGTAGATCGTCGGCACCGCCATGAACACGCTGGCACCGGCCAGCGCGTCCCACACCTCGGCCGCGGCGAACGGCAGGAAGCGGACCTCGGCCCCGACCCACAGCGCGCCCAGCAGCGCCACGATCAGGCCGTGCGTGTGATGCAGCGGCAACACGTGCAGCAGGCGATCGTCCTGGCGCCAGCGCCAGGCCTCCTGCAGCGACGACACCGTCGCGGCCAGCGCCGCGTGCGACAGGCGCACGCCTTTCGGTCGTCCCGTCGTCCCCGACGTGTACAGCATCAGCCCGTCCGCGTCCGCCCGCGGATGCACGTGCACGTTGGGCCCGGGCGGCGGCGCCGCCGGCAGGTCTTCAGCGATGACGACAGCCACCCCGGGCGCGGCGGCGGCCAGCCGGGGCGCGAGCGCGCGGCTCGCGACGATCACCGCCGGCGTCGCGTCGGCGATGACGTGCGCCAGCTCGGGCGCCGCGTGCAGCGGCGACAGCGGGACAGCCAGCGCGCCCGCGTGCCAGATCCCGAACAGCGTCTGCACGAACGCCGCACCCGGTTCGATCAGGAACGCGACCGCGCCGCCTGGCACACCCGGGACCGCGGCCAGCGCCGCCGCGACGGCCTGCGCCCGCCGCCCCAGATCGCCGTAGCTGACGCCGTCCGCCCCGCCGCCGGGCGCGATGGCGGCCGACGCCGGCGCGTGCGCGGCCAACCGGGCGAGCAAAGGCGACGGCGGCTTCACGTCATCACCCTGCAGCGAACGCTATCACACCGCCCGCCGACGGCGTTACACTGAGCCGCTCATGCCGAGGATCCAGAGCGACAAGCTGTTCCTGGCGGGCTTGCTGCTGCTCATTCCCTCTGGCGCGCGCGCGCAGCAACAGCAGGCGCCGGCGCCGGCCACCCCAGCGCCCGCGGCCAGGGCCGCCCCTGATAGCGAGCCCAAGATCACCGCGAAGGGGGTCGAGGGCGACTACCTGCGTTCGTTGCACACGCGGATCCATTACCGCTTCGCCAACAAGTTCATAGAAGACGTGGCGGCCAAGCGCCCGCCGACCGATCCGCTGAACAACCCCGCCTTGCGCACCGAGGTGAACTTCGGCATTCGCTGGGACGGCACCGTCACCGACGCCGTCGTCACCGCGAAATCCGCCGTTTCCGCATTCGACCAGGCCGCCGTCGCCGCCGTGCGCGGCGAGAGGGCCAAGTACCCGACCCCGCCGGCGGAGCTGTTTGGCGACGACGGCGTCGCCCACTTCAGCTGGATATTCGCGCGCAACAACGACCTGTGCGGCGTGGGCGCTGTCCGGCGCGTCGAGGCGCCGCTGGCGCAGGCGCTGCCCCGGTTGTTCCTGCAGGGTCGCCTCAAGGAAGCGATGATGCGCGCCGCCCGCGACACGCGCGGCGGCTCGCCGCAAGCGATGTCCACGTTCGCGCAGGCGTGGCTGGAGCGGCCGCAGGGGGATCCGCTCGCCGAGGCGCGCGCCGCCACCGCGCTGTTCCGCTACGGCGACAAGAGGGCGCGCGCCAAGGCGCTCGAGCGGCTGAAGCCGGCGCTGCGACGCAAGGACACGCTGGCCATCGTGGCGCCGGCGCTGGGCGCGGTCGCGGGCGAGACCCGCCACCGACTTCGACGCGGCGGCGGTGTGCGATCTGATCGGACCGAAGTCGATCTCGGAGGGCGAGCCGGAGCAGCGTGAGCTGGCGCTGCTGGCGCTGCGCGACTCCCGCGTCCACCTTCCGGCGGAGTCGCCGTGTGCCAAGGCGCTCAACGACCTGGTGGTCGACACGGCTGCGCATGGCACGCTGCGCGCGCTGGCGATCGAGACGCTCGTCGCGGGCGGCGCGCCGCCGCCGGCGAAGGTGTTGCGCGAATCGATGGAGGACAAAGATGCGCTGGTGCGCGCCGCGGCGGTGACCGCGTTCGGCAAGCCCGGCGCCGGCCGCCCCGCGCTGTACCGGCTGCAGCCGCTGCTGCAGGACCCCGTGCCGGACGTGCGTGCGGCGGTCGCGGCGGCGCTGGTGCGCTCGAACGGAGACGCCGCGCTGCCGTTCGTGCAGCCGCTGTTGAAGGAGAAGGACGACCGCCCGCTGCAGGCGATGGCGCCCGAGCTCGGACACCTCAAGTCGCCGGAGTCGGCCGACATGCTCGGCAAGATGATGACCCGCCCCGGGCCGCAGCTGCGGCTGGCGGTCACGCGCGCGCTGGTCGAGCGCAAGGACGACAAGGGCCGCGCGATGCGCACGACCGCGCTGGAGTCCATCCGCAAGGACAGCTACGCGTCGCCGGAGCTGCGCGCGATCATCTACGCCGAGACCACGCCCGACGAGCTGCTGAAGCAGGCCCGCGATCCGGTCGTCGGGCCGATGGCGTTCAAGGCGCTGCTGCGCGCGAAGCGGCACTCCGAGGCGATGGACTGGCTGGTGGCGCAGTTCGACCGGCTGTCCCCCGAGGCGGCGGTCGACGTGCTCGGGGCGTGGCTGGCCAACCCACCTCCCGCCTCGGCGACCGCGACCACGCCTGGCAAGCGCTCGGGCTAGGCGCCGAGAGTCTGGCTAGTTGAGGTTGCGGTTGCGGCCAGGCGGCCCGGAGTCCGCACCCCAGATCGCGTCCCAACCCCTGCGATAGGATTCGGTCGCGACCTGGGACGGGCCGTGGTTTGTCGTGCTGGGCTCGCTGGCCTCGGGCGCGGCAACCTCGGTTTTGACGTCGAACAGGAACGGCATGTCGCCGCGGCGCCGCATCGAGATCACCTCGCCGCTGATCGGCCGGCCCTCCACCAGCGGCTGAAGCAGGCCCGCCTCGACAGGGGCCTCCTCGGTACGCCGGCGCAGGATGTAGAGCCCGTTTTCATTGCGGCCCCAGACCACCGCGATGTCGCCGATTGTCGACGGCGGCTCGCGCTCAGCTGGCGGCTCGCGCTTGGGAGAAGTCATCTTCTTGCCCATGAATCAATGGTGCCACGGGCTGCCCCCGAAAGCTCGAAAACCAGTCGACGAGGTCTGATCTACTTTCCTGGCTGGCCGGCTGGGATCCGCTGCATCGTGTCGGCCAGACAGTTCGGGCAGTAGCCGCCCTCGACGTCCTCGTGGCCACAGACTCGGCAGGCGAAGCGCGGCGGATCGCCAACGTTTTCACGCTTCGGCTGGTCGCGCTCGGCCTTGCGCTCTTCCTCGCGGGCGCGCGCCACCATCGGGTCGACGAGCTTCGTCAGACTTTCGATGATCGACATGCCCAAAGTCTAGCAGGCTGCACCGTGTCGTCGGTTTGGTCATTCTTGTGCCGGTCGCGACTTCGAGTAGGCTCCGGCAGCCCGACATGAGCGCTAACAAGCCCAACCCTGAAAAGCCCGACGGAGGAGCCGGAAACTTCGTTCGTGACATCATCGCCGCGGACGTCGCCGGCAAGCGCCACGGTGGCCGCGTCGCCACCCGCTTCCCCCCGGAGCCGAACGGTTACCTGCACATCGGTCACGCCAAGGCGATCTGCGTCGACTTCGGTCTGGCGCAAGAGTTCGGCGGCACGTGCAACCTGCGCTTCGACGACACCAACCCGACCACCGAAGACGTCGAATACGTCGAGGCGATCCAGGAAGACATCCACTGGCTCGGCTTCAAGTGGTCGAACCTGTTCTACGCGTCCGACTACTTCGAGAAGCTGTACCAGCTCGCGGTGAAGCTGATCGAGAAGGGCAAGGCGTACGTCGACAGCCTGTCGGAGGAGGAGATCCGCGAGTACCGCGGCGACTTCTACAAGAAGGGGAAGCCCAGCCCCTACCGCGAGCGCCCCGTCGCAGAGAGCCTGGATCTGTTCGCGCGCATGCGCGCGGGGGAGTTCAAGGAGGGCGCGCACGTGCTGCGCGCGAAGGGCGACCTCGAGACGCAGAACATGAACATGCGCGACCCGGTGCTGTACCGGATCCGCTACGCGTCCCACCACCGCACCGGCAAGACGTGGTGCATCTATCCCATGTACGACTACGCGCATCCGCTGTCGGACGCGGTCGAAGAGATCACGCATTCGATCTGCACGCTGGAGTTCGAATCGCACCGGCCGCTGTACGACTGGTGCATCCGCGAGACCGAGGTGTTCCCGTCGCAGCAGATCGAGTTCGCGCGCCTGAACCTGACGTACACGGTGATGTCCAAGCGCAAGCTCGCCGAGCTGGTGCAAAAGAAGGTCGTCAGCGGCTGGGATGATCCGCGCATGCCGACGCTGGCGGGGCTGCGCCGCCGCGGCTACACGCCGGAGGCGATCCGCGCGTTCTGCGAGCGCATCGGCGTCGCCAAGACCGACAGCATGGTCGACGTCGGCCTGCTGGAGCACGGGCTGCGCGACGATCTCAACCGCCGTTCGCCGCGCGTGATGGCGGTGCTGCGGCCGCTGAAGCTGGTGATCGACGACTTCCCCGACGAGGTGCGCACGCTGGATGCGCCGCTGCACCCGGAGGATCCAGCGCAGGGGACGCGCAAGCTGCCGTTTTCGCGCGTCGTCTATGTCGATCGCGACGACTTCCGCGAGGACCCGCCCAAGGACTGGTTCCGGCTGGCGCCGGGGCGCGAGGTGCGCCTGCGCTACGCGTGCCTGGTGCGGTGCACGAGCGTCGTCAAGGACGCGGCCGGCGAGGTCACCGAGCTGCACGCGAGCTGGGACCCCGGATCGTGGGGCGGCAACGCCCCCGACGGGCGGACGGTGCGCGGCACGTTGCACTGGGTGTCGGCGGCGCACGCCGTCCCCGCGGAGGTGCGCCTCTACGACCGCCTGTTCTCGACCGAGAACCCGGGCACCGACGAGGCGAAGAGCTTCCTCGACGAGGTGAACCCGGAATCGGTGGTCAAGGTCACGGGCGCCGTGATCGAGCCACATCTGGCGTCGCTGACCGCGCCGGGGACGCGCGTGCAGTTCGAGCGCGTCGGCTACTTCTGCCTGGACCCGGACAGCGCGCCCGGCAAGCCGGTGTGGAACCGGACGGTCGGCTTGAAGGACAGCTGGGCGAGGATCGAAGCGAAGAGTGGCAAGAGTGAATCGACCGGCAAGAAGCCCGAGCCGAAGAAGGCCGAAGACAAGAAGGCCAAAAAGGAGCCCGCGCCTCCGCCCGGCCCCGCCCTCGAGATCTCGATCGATGATCTCGGCAAGGTCGATCTGCGCGTCGGGCTGGTGAAGGAGGCGGGGCTGGTCGACGGGGCGGACAAGCTGCTCAAGCTGATGGTCGATGTCGGCGAGGCGGAGCCGCGGCAGATCTTCACGGGGCTGCGCGCCCACTACCCCGATCCGGCGGTGCTCGTCGGCCGCAAGGTGGCGGTGGTCGCCAACCTCAAGCCGCGGCAGATGAAGTTCGGGCTGTCGAGCGGCATGATCCTGGCCGCCGCGGGCCGCGTCGTGACGTTCGACGGCGACTCCCCCAAGCCGGGCGACAGAATATCGTGACCGCGCCTCGGACTCGATTCGCGCCCAGCCCGACGGGCTTCCTGCACATCGGCGGCGTGCGCACGGCGCTGTTCAACTGGCTGTTCGCGCGCCGGCACGGCGGCCACTACGTGCTGCGCATCGACGACACCGACCAGCAGCGCAACGTCGAGGCGGCGCTCGCGCCGATCCTGCACGGCTTCCGCTGGCTGGGCCTGCCGTGGGACGAGGGCCCCGAGGTCGGCGGGCCGTTCGCCCCCTACTTCCAGTCGCAGCGCACCGCCCGCTACCAGGCCGCCGTCGACGAGCTGCTGGCGCGCGGCGCAGCCTACCGCGACTTCGCGACCGCCGAGGAGATGGACGCCGAGCGCAAGGCCGCCGAGGCCGAGAAGCGCGGCTTCCAGTACAGCCGCCGGTTCATGGCCGCGACCGACGCCGATCGCGCGCGCTTCGAGGCCGAGGGACGCAAGTCGGTCGTGCGCCTCAAGATGCCGCGCGAGGGGAAGCTGGTGCTGCAGGACCTGGTGCGCGGCACCGTCGAGTTCGCGTGGCGCGAGGAGGCCGACCACGTCGTGCAGCGCGCCGACGGGTCGTTCATCTATCACCTGGCCAACGTCGTCGACGACCGCGACTTCGGCATCACGCACGTCATCCGCGCCGAGGAGCACCTGTCGAACACGCCGCGCCAGGTGTTCATCGCCGAGGCGCTGGGCATCCCGCTGCCCGCGTACGCCCACCTCCCCTACGTCGCCGAGCCCGGCTCCAAGCGCAAGCTGTCCAAGCGCAAGCTCGACGCCTACCTGAAGAACCCGGACTTCGCCAAGGTGCACCAGCACGGCACCGCGATCGCCGCAGCGATGAACCTGCCGATCACGCCCGAGACGTTCAACCCGGTCGTCGTCGACTTCTACGAGCAGGTCGGCTACCTGGCCGACGCGGTCGTCAACTACCTGGTGCTGCTCGGCTGGTCGCTGGACGACAAGACCGAGTTCATGTCGCGCGCGCAGATGATCGAGAACTTCGCGCTCGAGCGCGTGAACCCCTCCCCCGCCAGCTTCGACCCGACCAAGCTGCTCGCGTTCCAGCTCGAATACCTGCGCCGCATGCCGATCGCCGACAAGGTCGCGGGCGTGCTGCCGTTCCTGGAGCGCGCTGGCCTCATCGCCCACCCGGTCGGTGACGACACGCGGGCGCACGTGGCGCGCATCGTCGAAGCGCTGGGCGACCGCCTGCGCGTGTTCGGCGACATCCTGCTGCAGGCGACGTTCTTCTTCGGCGAGGACGTCACGTACGACGACAAGGCGTTCGCCAAGCGCGTGCGCGCGCCGGGCGCGGCCGAGCGGCTGGCGGACTACCGCGGCTGGCTCGCTGCCCGCGACGCGTTCGACGCCGCCGGGCTCGAAGCCGGCACCAAGGAGTTCGTCGAGGCGCGCGGCATGGGCATGGGCGACATCGTCCACGCCGTGCGCGTCGCGACCACCGGCACCGCGATCGGCCCCGGCCTGTTCGACTGCCTGTCGATCCTAGGCAAGGACCTGTGCCTGCGCCGCATCGACCGCGCTCTGGCCGTCGCCGCCCAGAGCTAGCCGCGGCGTCCCCGGCGCGTCAGCCGATGATGTCGATGCAGGACGACAGGTCGAAGATCATGAACTCCAGCGTCTTCTCCTGCGGCGACAGATCCGTCGTCTTGCAGCCGTCGGGGAATGACAGGTCGGCGTCGGAGTCGTCTTCGTCCGCCGCGCCGCCACCCGTCGACACGTGGATGTCGGACAGCACGACGCGGCCGCACGCCGACGGCGAGCCGATCGGCGTGTTCGCGTCCAGATACTGCACCGACTGCGGGCTGGCGCTGTAGATCCACCGGCGCCCGGTCCCCACGGTGTTGATCGTGTGCTGCGCGCCGCGGATCACCAGCTGGCCGCGCATCGTCGAACCGCCGACGTTCATGAGCCAGTCGGCCAGCGCCTCGCCGCGCTGGAAGCTGGTGTCGATCGTCGCCGTGAACGGGATCGGCAGGTCGGCCTGGTGCTGGAAGTTGGCGACCATCGGCCACGGCGCCGGGCCTTGCTCGAACCAGTAGTTGTGCCAGTGCGACGCGAACACGCGCCCGCCGCCGTCGGCGTACACCTTGAGCGCGTCGCGCGCCGCCTGACTCTTGTTGGTCGGCCTCTCCTGGCCGTCGCACGAGTGCAGGATCATGTCGTACTTGCGGAGGTTGTTGACGTCGTCCCACCACGGCGCGACCGACATGAACGCTTCGCCGCCCAGCGTGGCGTTGAACTGATCCGTGCCGTCGACGCCGGCATAGAAGTTCACGCGGCCGGTGCCCGACGGGACCGTGAACTCGCTGTCGTCGATGCCGATCTTGCGCAGCAGGCACTCGAGCGCGTCGGCGCCGCCGGTGGTGAGCGCGATCTTCGGCAGGTGGCCTTCGCTCTGGTTGCGCGGCAGGCGCGTCATGTTCGTGTCGGTCAACGGCATGTCCGCGCACGCCGGGACGTTCGCGATCGTCACCTCGCGCCGCCACTTGCCGACCTGGATGACCAGCGGGATGTTGGCGCCCGCGGGCACGTCGGCCGTCTGATCGCCGAGCTTGAAGTTGCCAGCCGCGTCGGTCTTGGTCTTGACGATCGGCATGCCCGACAGGTTCGTCGCGCAGGTGTCGCAGCTCGGCCCGTCGGTGTACGGCGCCAGCGGCGCGTTCGGGATGTAGACGTCGACGTTGTAGAGCGGCACCTTGCCCGCCGGGTCGTAGACCTTGCCGGACAGCGTCGTCAGCACGCCGCCGGTGCACGCCGGCTGCATGCAACCGCCCATCTTGCAGGTCGACTGCTGGCACTGCAGGCCCGTACACGGACCCTGCGACGGGGAGCCGCCCAGACCGCCGATCAGGCCGAAGCCGCCACGACCGGTCGAACCACCACCACCGCCGCCGCCTTTTGCATCGAAGGCACAACCGGCGGCGGTCAGAGAGGCGAAGACGAGAAGGAAAATTGCTTTCAACATGTGCGCGCGCTCCTGCTGTCCAGTGCGCGATATGCGCACCAATCTGGTCACGATCTTTTGCCGACGAGCCTCCGTGGTGCCACGCACTGACGTGCTACAGGTAGCGTCCCCTAGGAGTTCGTCATACATCCGGTGTTGCTCCGCGTGGCTGTGCTTGCGCATCTGATCGTGCCGCCCGGATGCATCGGCTCCGCCGGACGCGAGCTTGATGGCAGCGTCGCGCCGGGCGCGGGTGGTGCGGCCTGCGCCACCCGCGAGGTGTGCTCGGGCACGACGACCAACTTTTGCCACAACGAGTACCCCTATTTCTTGCAGGGTCTCGTTTTGATGAGCGGCTCCGCTCTCGTCGGCGCCATCATGGCGTACCAGCCGGATCGCGCGGAGGTTCGCGCGGTCAATCGCCCCTGAGCAGGAGCAGTCTGCCCGCGCGGCGCGGCGCGGCGCCGGGAGCAGAAAAACCGATGGCTGGCGCACGATTGCACACCCAAGTGCATCGGAGACTTGAATGACCTACTCGACGCGCATCCCTTCGTTCATCGCGAGCCTCGCGCTCGCAGCTTTCATTGCCGCCGCGGGGTGCGCGGGCGAGGCTGACGTCGATCCGTCGGGGGGCGGCGGCAACACGGGAGCTGCAGGCGCGGTGGGCAGCGCCGGGACGATCGGCACGGCGGGCACGAACGGCGGTCCGGCTGGCGCGGGCGGTCCGGCCGGTGCCGGTGGCCCCGCTGGCGCGGGCGGCCAGGCGGGCGCGGCAGCGGGCGGGCGCGGCGGTGCGGCGGGCACGGGCCCAGCGGGTGCGAGCGGGCGCGGCGGATCGGCAGGCGGCGCAGCCGGCGCTGGTCCCGCGGGCGCGGGTGGACGCGGCGGCGGCCAAGGTGGATTGGCGGGCGCAGGTCCCGCGGGCGCGGGCGGGCGCGGTGGCAACGCGGGCGGCGCGGCGGGTGCGCCCGGCGGACGCGGCGGCAGCGGCGTCGCCGGCTCGGGCGGCGGCGGTGTCGACCCGAACTACCCGTGCAACGGATCGACGACCGGTTACGAGGTCGTCGTCTCGCTATCCGGCAGCAACTGGAGCGCGATGCGCGGCGGCACCAGCCTCTACTCCGGCACTGACATGCGTGCCGCCGTGCAAGCGGGCATCGGCGGCCTGACCGCCGGCCGCACGTCGAAGCAGCGCGTGCTGGTTTCAGGCTCGGGCAGCGTCTCGGCGGGCAGCCGCATCGACGTCGCCAGCTACACGGTGCTCAACGTGTGCGGCACGATCAACGTCACCGGCACGGGCTCGGGCGATCAGGCGCCGATCTATGCGCGCGCCAAGACCGACATCGAGATCCCGAACGTGAAGATCACCGGCGCGCCGCTGTACGCGATGTTCTTCCGCGACGTCGACAACCTGCGCCTCGGCCAGATCGACATCCGCGTCACCAGCGGCCTGGGCGTGCGCATCGACAACCACGGCCGCAGCGACCGCTCGCAGAAGGTGCGCAACATCCAGATCGACTACGTCTACGTCCAGGGGACCAGCGCGCAGGGCGTCGAGACCTACGGCGTGGACGACATCACGATCGGCACGGTCGTCGCCCGCGACGTCGGCGAGAGCGGCCTGCTGCTCAACGACACCACCAACGCCGAGGTCGGGCTGGTCGATTCGATCAACTCCGGCGCGGGCACCGGCTACGCGGCGTTCCGCACGGCGAACCGCAACGGGCGCATCAACAACGCGTACCCGACCAACATCCACGTCGGCCAGGTCATCGCCCGCACCGGCGGCCGCGGCATCTTCTGCGTGTCGGAGAGCGGCGGGCTGGTCATCGACCGCGTCGACATCGCCAACACGGGCAACAACGCCATCCTGCTCGAGAACTGTTACAACGTGAACATCGCGGCGGTGTCAGGCACCGTGAACGGCGGCGGCGAGATCCGGATCGCGGCGCGCACGGAGTTCGCGAACACGGCCGACATCAGGTTCCAGAACCTGACCTTGACCAGCAACCGCATCACCGAGAACCCGTGCGCGACCAACAGCACGTACAGCAACATCACGCCGTCCAGCGCGGCGCCGACGAACTGCCAGTAGCGCACGGGCGCCGCGGCTAGTCGGGTTGTTCAGGTGACGCGCTTGACGGGCGGCGGCGCCCAGCGGCCGTCGATGGCCTCCGGCTCGGGCCAGTAAAGGCGCATGTTCATGCTGAAGCCGCCCCCGGACGGCGCCGGCAGCCAGTTGCGCTGCTTGTCGCCTTCCGGCGCCTGGCGCTGGATGTAGATGTCCAGCGACCCGTCGCCATTCGGCTTCATGTCGTCGCGATCGCCGATCGCATAGCGATCGATCGGGTTTTCGGCGAACAGCTGGCGGTCGTCGTACATCGTCAGCGACCAGAACGCGCGCGCCGGCGGCAGCTGCCCCTTGGCGAAGTGAATGATGTAGCGCTGGCTCGACGAGAACGGCTTGCCGTCCGCGTCGGTGAACGCGGCGGGATAAAACGCGTCTTCGATGACGTTCGCCCCCAGCCCCATGCGAGCGACCAGCGCGCGTTTCAGATAGGCCGTGCCGTACGTGCCGATCGGATTCCCGGACAGCATCCATCCGTTGACGTGCTTGTCGGAGCGCGGAAGAAAGTCGGCGATCCGCGCCTGCGCCGCAGCGGGAGCAGCGGTCAGCGCGGCGCGGATCTCGGGCGCCACGGCGGCCACGTCGTACGGCCGCCCCGGCTGCAGCCCGATGCGCGCCAGCCGCTGCAGGACGGGATAGTCGTTGGCGTGCGGCGGGTAGACGCGTATCAGGTCCGCGAGAAACGCGAAGAACGTCGCGCCGTCCATGCGCTCGACCTGCTCGCTGGGCGGCAACTTCGAAGCGCCGCGATCGAACTTCGCCTCGGGCGGCTCGTAGTAGTTCCCCCACGCCGACAGCGGCACCGCAGAGATGCCCGCCTGGAACTCGTGAACCGCGTCGAAGTCGGCCTTGCCGTTGGTCTGCGTGCGGCCGATGACCCAGCCGGCGCTGGTCGGCGCGCGGATCAGCTCGATGTCGCGCGGCAGGTCGCCCTGCCAGTCGGGACCGACCAGGCCGAACCTGCGCGCGCCGGTGCCGGTCGTCCGCTTGCCGGGCGACGCGAACACGTCGGTCCACATGTCCAGCATCGGCAGCAGGTAATAGCGGCCGCCCGAATCGGGGACCGAGAGGATCAACGGCTCCTTCGCCACGTCGAACCACAGCGACGAATACAGCGTGTCGGCGTTGGGCCGCACGACGTCGGTGAACTTCGGATCGGGGAACGTGCGCCGGTGCGCGAACTGATTCATCGACGCGCCGAACCCGGCGGCGGCTGCCGCCGGGTCGACGTTGCTCATCACGCGGCGCGATGTCTCCGCGAGCACCAGCGGGTAACCAAAGATGTAGCCGTCGACGGCGATCTCCGCCGCCTCCGAGGCGGCCACTGCTCCGCCGGGCGCCCGTGACATCCCCTGCCCTGGTGCGCCGTGCGTGCTTTCGCTCATCGCTCGCGAGCTTGGCCACGCGGCCACGCCCGGACCATCAGGCGCGCGCTGATTTTTGGTTCTGCGCCTGGATCAGAACGTCTGTCGGAACTTGCCGCCCACGTTGAGCAGGCCGAGCAGGTAGACGCATTCCTGGTAGTAGCGGTACAGCCCCGACTGCTGCTGCACGAGCCACAGGTTGTCGAGGAACCGCAGGCGGTTGGTGTGCGCCGACCCCAACACGCCCGCCGCCAGCGTCGCGGTCAGCGCCGTCGAACCGCCGCCCGACGCGTTGCCGCCGCTGACCGTGAACAGGCTCTGCGTGACGTTGCCGGTGCCCACGTAGCCGGTGAAGAACGCGTGGTACTTCTCGATCTGCGACTTCATGCGGCTGTCGGGGCTACCCGAACTTGCCCACGCGTAGTCGACCGCCATGTTCATGACCACGCGCCACGCGTCGTAGCCAAAGTCGTTGTGGCCGTCGCCGGCCGCCGCCGTCGTCGGCGCGCCCGCGAACGTCGCGTAGTCGGGGTGCAGGCCGGTCGTGGCGTGCGCGGAGCTGACCAGGAAGCTGCGGCTGGTGGCCGCCACCGACCGCCACTTGGTGGCGTCGGCCGCCGGGCCCGCCGCCGCGAACAGCTCGTAGAACGCCGGCAGGTGATAGCTGGGGTCGGTGAAGTTGCCCGAGGCGCCCTGGGGATAGAACACCACCATGTTCTGGCTGGCGTGGATGATCGGCCCGCGGCCATCGGTGGTGGACGTGTTGTGAAGCATGGCGGCCGAGATGTTGTCCGCCTCCTGCTTGTAGTTGACGTCGCCCGTCGATCCCCAGCGCCGGTGCGCGAGGTAGAGCGACGCCGCGAAGTATTCGTCGCCGTCGGGAGCGGGGCCGGTGGTACCCGGGAAGTTGACCGTCCAGTTGCTGGCGTTGGCGCGGCTCACCGTTCCCTGCCACCTGAAGTAGTAACGCCACGCGGTCATGCTGCTGCTGCTGGGGATCTGCATGTACGTCCTGGCGAACTTCCACAGCTTGTCGAACTGCGCCTGCAGGTTCATCTGCACGGCGATCATCATCCCGTACGACATCCCCTCGCTGCGGATGTCGTCGGAGTCGGCGGCCCAGATGAACGCCATCGACGTGTCCTGCGGCAGCTCGTAGTAGCAGCGGTAGCCGCTATCCGCGGTCGGCGTCGCCGGCTCGCTGGTGCCGATGCCGAAGAACCGGTTCACCGCCGTCGTCAGCTTGGTGTCGACGTCGGCCTGCGACTTGCCGTTCATCGTGACGAACAGGTTGGCGCCGTTGTTCGACGCGAAGCCGCCTGCCAATCCACTTTGCCCACCCCGCCCCGCCCCGCCGGTCGTCCCTGCTGTCGCGCCGCCACCCCCGACGGTCCCGCCCGCGCCCGAGTCACCAGCCCCGCCCGTCCGCTCCCCGGGCTCGCCGCCGCAGGACATGCCGACAAGGAACGAAGCGGCACACGTAAGACAGATCAGTGCCCGAAGATAGGCTCCCATGCGCCGTATTTTATACTATTCCGCTTATCGCGATTCGGGCTGCTGCGGCGCCTTTGGCGGCCTGGGCGCGGCGACCCACTCGACGCGATCGTCGAGAGAAAGGCCGATGCGGAACGCGGTCGTGTCGACGTTGTAGTTGAGCAACGTCTCGCCGTAGCCCGTCCACAGCTGGGCAAAGAGGTAGGGCGTGAACTTCCACCATTCGAGGAACTTGCCCTCGTAGGCGGGCCGCCACTGCGCCGTCACCTGCACGGAGCGCCGGCCCCAGTCGGAATCCCAGCCCTTCTGGAAGGCGACGTTGATGTTGCCGCCGCCGTACCATTTCCTGATCACCGGGTCGTATCCGTATTCGACGCCCATCGCCCCGTAGCCGAGGTAGTCGGTGATGTCCCCGTTGTTCCACACGCCGAACGGCGGCGCCCAAGCCTTCAGCGCCAGCGCCACGTAGTTCTCGGCTCCGAAGTAGACGCCGCCACGCGCCGTGCCGGTGACACGGTTCCAGCCGCGCGATTGCAGCGTCCCCATGCCGTTCGATTCGTGCTCGAAGCCGGCGCGCAGCTGATCGATGAAATACGTCCAGCGCCCCGGCGCCGGGGCAATGTCACCGTACAGCGGGTAGTAGCCGTAGAAGATCTCGGGCGCGTAGTTCGATTCGAGGAACGGCGACGAGCTGGCGAAATCCCAGACCGCCCACAGCGACTTCTGCGTGTACGCGAAATACACCGAGTGGCGGGTCGCGTTCGGCCACAGGTTGAACTTGAAGCTGAACTGGAACTTGACGGTGTGCTGCTGCGAGCTGACGCCGCTGATGAAGTAGTTCTCGCGGTGGCCGCTCAGGATGTATTGCCAGCCGCGGCGGTAGTCGATCTCCAGCTTCAAGTCCTGCTGGGGCGTGGGGGCGGGCGCGGACTGCACCGGCACGATCGGCTCCTGCGGCCGCTGCACGGGGGGCGGCACCGGCTCGATCTTCGCCGCGGGTGGACCGACCAGTGACATCGCGCGCGCGACGTCAGGAATACACATGAGGCCGGTTGCCGCGGTCGCGATCAGGACCAACCTTGTGTTTTGAGGAACCCGGAGCCACGACGCGGGCGGACTGTAACAACTTTCATGCGGTATCAAGCGCTCGCTTGTGATTACGACGGCACCATCGCCGAACACGGCGTCGTCGCGCCCGCCACGCGGGACGCGCTGGCGCGCCTGCGCGCCAGCGGCCGGCGCGTCGTGCTGGTGACCGGCCGCCGGCTCGACGACCTGGAGCAAGTCTGCCCCGACTGGTCGATCTTCGACGCCATCGTCGCCGAGAACGGCGCCCTTTACCTGCGGCCGCCCGCGCGCGATCTGCGGCTGCTCGGGCCGCCGCCACCGGAGGCGCTGCTGCAGCGCCTGCGAGAACGCGGCGTGACGCCGCTGGTCCCGGGCGCCGTGATCATCGCGACGTCCGAGCCGTTCGAGGTCGAGGTGGTCGAGGCGATTCGCGACCTGGGGCTGGAGCTGCACGTGATCTTCAACAAGGGCTCCGTCATGGTGCTGCCGTCCGGGATCAACAAGGCCACCGGCCTGGACGTCGCGCTGACAGAGCTCGGGCTGTCGGCGCACAACGTCGTCGGGATCGGCGACGCGGAGAACGACCACGCGTTCCTGTCGCGCTGCGGGCTGGCGGTCGCGGTCGCCGACGCGCTGCCCAGCCTGAAGGAGGCGGCGGACGTGATCACGCGCGGCGGGGCCGGCGCGGGCGCCGTCGAGATCGTCGACGCGCTGCTGGCCGACGATGGTGCGGCGCTGGTGGCCGGAGCGCCGACGCGCGAGCGGCACGAGATCGCGATCGGCGCGCGGGCGGACGGCAGCACGATGGCCGTGCCCGCGCATCGGCGGGGCGATCCTGATCGCGGGCACGTCGGGCGGCGGCAAGTCGACGGTGGTGACCGCATTCCTGGAGCGGCTCGCCGACCAGCGCTACCAGTATTGCGTCATCGATCCCGAAGGCGACTACGAGGGTATCGCGACCGGCGCCGCTGATGGAGCGGTGGGCCTCGGCGCTCCGAAGCGCGCGCCGACCATCGAGGAAGTGACGTCGGCGCTGACGGCGCCGGACCGCAACGTGGTCGTCAACCTGCTGGGCTTGCCCATGGACGAGCGTCCGCGCTTCTGCGCCGGGTTGCTCCCCAGGCTGGTCGAGATGCGGGCGCGGTCCGCGCGCCCGCACTGGATCGTGATCGACGAGGCGCACCACGTGCTGCCGCGCGACTGGCAGGCAACCGACGCGGCGGTGCCGGACGTCGTGTCAGGGACTGGTGCTGGTGACCGTGCACCCACAACACGTGTCGCCGGCGATCATGAACGGGGTGTCTCTGGTGCTGGCGGTGGGACGTGCACCGGCCGAGACGCTGCACGCGGCGGCGGAAGCGATGTCGGTGGCGCCGCCCGACGTCGGCGCGGACGACCTGGAAGCCGGCGAGGTGATGGCGTGGAACCCACGTGATGCCGGCCTACCCATCCGCGCTGCGTGCCTTCCCTCCACGCAGCGATCACAAGCGGCACGTCCGCAAGTACGCCGAGGGCGAGCTCGGCCCCGACGTGAGCTTCTACTTCCGCGGGCCCGACGGCCGCCTGAACCTGCGCGCGCAGAACCTGAGCCTGTTCCTGCAGGTCGGCGAAGGCGTCGACGACGACACGTGGCTGCACCACCTGCGCCAGGGCGATTACTCGCGCTGGATCAGCAAAGCCTTGAAGGACGCAGATCTGGCGCGCGACGTGGCCACCGTCGAAGCCGAGGCCGAGGCGAAGGACACGGCGGGGCTGTCGGCCGGCGAATCGCGCGCCCGGATCCGCGCCGCGATCGAGGCGCGCTACACCGCCTCGGCCTGATCAGCAGCGCCACGCCCAGATAAACGTATACCTACGCCGCCGCGTCAGTTCAGCCGCGACGGCGTAGGCAAATCAGTTTCGCGCCTGGCTAATAGCCCGGAGTCGACATCTCCTTGGCCTTGTCGCCCGCGCCCTTGGCGCCTTCCTTCGACTTGTCGGAGCCCTTCTTGGCGGCGTCCTTCGACTTGTCCGCGCCCTTCTTGGCGGCATCATCCGCCGTCTCGCTGGCCTTGTCGGCCGCGCTTTCGGTCGCGTCGCCCGCGGACTCACCCGCGCTCTTGCCCTTGTCAGCCGCCTCACCGGCGGTGTCGGTCATCGGAGTGTCCTCCGCGAGAACCGCCGGCGCAGCCGCGCTGATACCCACCGCAACCACGCCCACCAGACCGAACCGGATCAGGTTCCTCACCATGTGTCACCTCCTGCATCCCCGATGTTGGATACGAATCGCGGCGCGCCAACCCGAGGGGTTTTCCTGTCATATTTCGTCGCACATGACGCTCGTTGCGACGCAACTCTTGAACGACGACGGCAGCGCTTCGATGGCGACTGCGTTCATGATGTCCCACCACGGCTTTCGCCGGGACATCGCGCTGTTCAAGCGCGCGCTGGCGCACAGCGGTGGCATTGATGGGGCACCGCGCATCGAGGCGCTGCAGGAGGAGTGGAAGGCGTTCCACGCAAAGCTGCACGGCCACCACCAGGTGGAAGACAACGGCGTGTTCCCCGGCATCAGGGAGCAGCACGCCGAGCTCGGCACCGTCATCGCCGAGCTGGTCGCCGATCACCAGCGCCTGGATCCGATGCTGGAGGCGGGCGAGCGCGCGTTCGCGAAGCTCCCCGCGACGGCCGAAGCCGCGGCCATCGTCGCCGAGATGTCGGCGCTGCTCGACAAGCACCTCGGCCTGGAGGAACAGAAGATCGTCCCGCTCCTGCGCGGGGCAAACACGTTCCCGTCACCCGCGTCCGACGCGGAGGCCGAGATGTACGCGGAGGGCTTTGCGTGGGCGTGCCAGGGCATCGCGCCCCAGGTGCTCGACGCAGGTCGACAAGATGTTGCCCGCGTCGGTCACGTCGCGGCTCCCCGCCGCGCGCATCGTGTTCACGCGCAAGTTCGAGGCGCTGTGGGGCACCGTCGGTGGCGGCGCGTCCACGACCGCCGTGCCCGACTGGCTGCGGTGACGCGCGAAAAAACTTTCGCTGCCGTGTCGATCCGGGCCTGGCTCGACTGTCGTCTAGGTAACAAGGAGGACCCATGACCCCGAAGACGACCTCGACCAAGACCGCCACCCTGGCCCTGATTGCCCTGATTCTCCTGCATTTCCAGCGCGATCGCCGCCGCCCCCGCCGCCAAGCCGACGACCACCGGCCGCGCGACCATCAAGGGCGTCGACTACTACTACGAGGTCCGCGGCAAGGGCGACCCGCTGCTGCTGCTGCACGGCGGCCTGATGTCGACGGACATGTTCGGGCCGGCGCTGCCCGTGCTCGCGAAGGGGCGGCAGGTGATCGCGGTCGACCTGCAGGGGCACGGCCGGACGACGCTGGGCACGCGGCCGATCCGCTGCGAGGCGATCGCCGACGACATCGACGCGCTGCTGCAGCAGCTCGGGCGCGCGCAGGTGGACGTCATGGGCTACTCGTTCGGCGGCTGCGTCGCGCTGCGCCTGGCGATCCAGCACCCGGAGCGGGTGCGCCGGCTGGTGGTGGTGTCGGCGCCGTTCGCCGACGACGGCTGGTACGCCGACATGCGCGCTCAGCAGAAGGCGGTCGGCGCCGCGATGGCGCCGATGATGGCCGAGACGCCGATGTACAAGACGTACAAGGCGGTGGCGCCCAAGCCCGACGATTTCCCGCGCCTGCTGGACGCGATGGGCGACTTCATGCGCCTGAAGTACGACTGGTCGGCCGACGTCGCGAAGCTGAAGATGCCCGTCATGCTGGTGTTCGGCGACGCCGACATGATCCGCCCCGAACACGAGATCAAGTTCTACCAGCTGCTGGGCGGCGGCCTGAAGGACGCCGGCTGGAACCGCGAGTCATGCCGAAGAACCGCCTCGCGATCGTCCCCGACGTGACCCACTACGAGGCCTTCGCCACCTCGCGCGTGGCCGAGACCGCGCTGCCGTTCTTGAACGGCGAATACGCCGCCAAGGGCTCGGCCGAGCAGGCCAAGGCGCAGCACCAAAGAAGTGAGGCGGCGCGTCGGAGCGGCTTGGCCTCCCGCGTAGCGGAGACGAGGTTCAACGCGAGCGCGGCGGGGGACGGGGAGCTCCTCGGCCTGAGCTGAGTCGGCCGCATCTGTCGTTTGCGGCCGACGATGCCGAGCCTTGCTGCGAAGGCCGAGGAGCTCCCCGTCCCCGCCGCCCCCAAGGCGCAACCGAGCGAGCGGAGCGGCTAGTCCGCGGCCAGCAGGCGCGACATGCTGACCTCGACGTCGGAGCCGACAGCGTTCCACAGGCTGCGGAACTCCGACGGAGACACACCCAGGTCCTGCCACAGCCGGACGCGCACGGCGTTGTCCAGCTCGCTGCGGATCGCGGCCAGCCAGCGCACGGCGGTCGCGCGATGAACCTTGTAGGTCCGCGCGATCGCGTCCAGGCTCATGCGCGACAGGTAGTGGAAGCGCAGCAGGTTCCGATCGCGCTTCGAAAGCTGCGCCAGCGCGTCGCGCAGCGCGGTCTCGAACAACGTGCCGTACTTGTGCCGGATCAATTGCTGTTCGGGATCGAGCGCCTTGAGCAGCGGTTGGTCATCGGGCGCGTGCAATCGATAGTCGAGCACCGGATCGCCGCCGCAAACATCCAGCGCCGCGCGCACCGCGACGACGCGCACCCACGCGGCCAGCGGTCCGTTGGCCCGGTACTGTCCTAGTTTTGGGGGGCTGCCAACCAACAGCTTTGTCCGCAGTTGTTGCCGGACCTCGTCGATGACGTCCGGCGCCAGACGCAGGCGCGCGAGCCATCGCGGCAGACCGGAGAGAACCTGCGCTGTCGAACAGCTCAACCGCGTCGGCGTCTCCGGCGGCGGCCGCCGCGGCCAGATAGACATCGCCCGCACGCCCTTCGAGCGCATCCGGACTCGACGACAGGCGTCGTTGATGAACGATTGAAAGGCAGCCAACGTCAGGCCGCGAATCGTCGGCCATTGGGCCTTGCCAAGCTCGAACGCAACTTTGGAGCGGTCGTCGTTGTCCGTCACTTGAAGTCCGGCAGTTGCCCGCAGATGATACCTTGGCAACCAGCGTGGTGGCGATGTCGACGGAGTGTCTCACCGAAAATGAGGTGCAGGCCTTTCTGAACGGCAAGCTGGCCACCACCGACATCGACGGCGTCGAGACCCACCTGGACACCTGTCTCAAGTGCCAGCTGCTGGTGTCCGCCGGCGTGCGCACGACGTCGCTGCGCACGCACGGCCTCGACCGCGAGCCCGGCGATCGGATGCACCTGCACATCGGCCAGCTGGTCGCGAGCCCGCTACGAGATCACGCGCTTCATCGCGCGCGGCGGGATGGGCGAGGTCTATGCCGCGAACGATCACATGCTGGGCGAGGAGATCGGGCTGAAGGTCCTGCTTCGCCCCGCGGCCGCGACCAAGGCGGCGCTGTCGCGTCTCAAGGCGGAGGTGCAGCTCGCGCGCCGGGTGACCGATCCTCACGTGCTTCGGGTGTTCGACATCGGTTCGTACCGGATGCCCGACGGCGACGACGGCGACGGCGGCGAGGTGCTGTTCCTGACCATGCAGCTGCTTCCGGGCGAGACCTTGCGCGAACGCGTGCGCCGGGGCGGGCCACTGCCCCCCGGCGAAGTCTGGCGGCTGGCGGGCGACATGTTCGCGGCGCTCGGCGCCGCCCACCAGATCGGAATCATCCACCGGGACTTCAAGTCGGACAACGTGATGCTGGTCCCGATGCCTTCCGGCCAGCCGCGCGCCGTGGTCATGGATTTCGGCCTCGCTCAGACCGTCACCGAAGCGCCGCTCAGCGAAGACGCGAAGCCGCTGGTGGCAGGAACGCTCGGCTACATGGCGCCCGAGCAGCTCTCCGGCGGCAGCGTCACGGCCGCCGCCGACGTCTACGCCTTCGGCGTCGTCTTGCACGAGATGCTGACCGGCGTGCTGCCGCCTTTTCGTCCCAGGGTCGCCCGGGGTGGCGCGAGGTCGCCCGCAACCGCCGCCACCGCTGCTGCTGGACGCGCTGGACATCCCGGCGCGCTGGAGCGCGCTCATCCGCCGCTGCCTCGCGCGCGATCCCGCCGCCCGCTTCCGGAACATCATCGAGGCGCGCGACGCGCTGGCCGGCACGCACGGCAAGGGCCGGCGCGTCCTCGTCGCGGCGGCGGCGGTCGCGGGGGTGGCGGCGGCGATGGGCGTGGTGATCGGAAGGCGGGCGCCGGGCGGCGGGGCGGGGGCCACATGGCGGACGGCGCGCGGAGCTTGGTGGCCGCGAACGGCGACCAGCGCCGGTGTCACCGACTACTTCATTCCCCTGCGACGGCCCCTGCACCGGCGGTGGCCGGCGCTGCGCCGGTGGAGCCGAGGCGGTCAAGCGCGTGCCCCCACCCCCGGCGAAGGCACGGGCGCGGCGACATGCCATGCAGCGTCAGGTGGATCGCAAGGTGAGCCCGGTGGGGCCGTCACCGACGGTGACGGACAACGATGACGCGATCGATCCATTCCGAGACTGAAAATAGATGTGCGCCACACGAACGATTCGCGCGTCATATCCGTGCGTCGTCTCATGAGATCCGGGGGGCTCATTTGCGCGCTGTTGATGTTCGCCTGGGGCGGGCGTGGCGATGCTTCGCCGCCACCGCGCGATGACAAGCGGGATCTGACGCCGACGGCGCGCGAGCTGTCCGACCGCGGCCTGCGTCAGTACCAGGCAGGTGAGCTGGACGAGGCGATCGAATCGTTCATGGGCGCGTTTGCGCTGTCCGACAACACGGGCCTGCTGTTCAACGTCGCCCAGGCCTACCGGCTGAAGGGCGACTGCGCGCTGGCGAAGGAGTACTACAGCCGCTATTTGACGGCCGCGCCGGAATCAAACTTGAAGCCCACCGTTGAGAGACGGCTGGTCGAAATGGAGAGCTGTATTCAGGCGACAAAACCGAACCTCGCGCCGGCGGCGCCCCCGCGTCACCGGTGCCGCTACAGGTAACGCCGGCCGCCGCGGCCCCGGCTGTGTCGACGACGATCCCGTCGCGCCCACCGTCTCGTCGCGGCGGCGCGCTGTGACCTGGACGCTGCGCGGCTCGGCGACGGCGCTGGTCACGTCGGGGGCGGTGTTCGGCGGGCTGGCGTGGGACGCGAAGCGAGACTACGACGCGACGACGCTGATGGCCCCCATCGACGAAGCCAAGAATCGCTACGAGCTGAACTCGACGCTGGCGTGGACCTTCGTGCTGTCCGGGGTGGCCTGCGCCGTGGTGTCGTATTTCGTCGGGCGCGGGCCGTGATGCGCCGCCGCCGTCCCCTACGCGATCAGCAGCGCGTGCTGCGCAAGCTGGTCAAGCGCACCGAGAGCCTGGCGGCCAAGCTGGCGGGCGGCTCGCCACACCTGCCGATCGAAGTCACCTCCGCGTCCGTCGTCGAGACCAAGGCGCGCTCCACGCCGTGCATCCAGTGCGGCGGCGACCTGGACCTGCGCAACGACACCGCGACGTCCACCGGGCGCGGCATCCTGCGCGAGATGACGCTGGTCTGCCGCCGCTGCCACGCCCCGCGCACGCTGTGGTACCGGATCGCCCCGTCCGCGGCGAACTAGCGTCGGGCCACCGACGCTGGGCTCGGGGTTGTCATGTGCGGGGCGCCTCGGCGTCGGTCCGCATGCGCGCTCGGGATTGCTTGACGGGCCGCGGCGGCGTGACGATCTGGGAACTGGGGCTCGCGGGTGAGGTCGGGAGGAGGGTCTGTGGATGGGGAGGGGTGTGGGCGGCGGACGGCGATCCGTCTGGGCGACGACGCTGGCGGCGGCGGCGCTGGCGACGGCGGTGGCATCGTGCGGCTTCCCGGACCATCAACCGCCCGCCGGCCATCCGCCGCCCTCCGATCACCAGCCGCACCAGCCGCCCGGCCGCGGTAAGCCCGACGCCTATGCGCCGGAGCCGGCGCCGCCGCGTCCGTTGTGTCAGGGCGACGGCTGGTGCTGGGAGAATCCGCTGCCCCACGGCAACGAGCTGGCCGGCGTGTGGACCGCGCCGCGCGGCTCGGTGCCGGGCGCGAACGACACGTTCGTGGTCGGCGCGCTCGGTATCATCCAGCGCCGCCACGCGGGCGGCTGGCTCATCGACGAGTCCGGTGTCTCGGTCACGCTGAACAGCGTCTGGGGCAGCGCCGGCAACGATGTCTGGGCGGTGGGCGACGGCGGCACGATCATTCACTTCGACGGCAAGCGCTGGTCGACCGTCGCCAGCGGCACGACCAGCGATCTGACGTCGGTGTGGGGCGCGTCCGCTGACGACGCGTGGATCGGCGGGCTCGGCGACACGTTGCTTCACCTCACCGACACCGGGTGGATGGCCGTCGCGCCACCGGCCACCGGCAGCGACGTGCACGGCGTGTTCGGCACCGCGGCCGGCGACGTCTGGGCGGTCGGTGAGCGCCGCATGTCCGACAACAAGTCGGCGATCGTCATGCACTGGAACGGCAGCGCCTGGGCGGACGCGCTCGTCACCGAGCCGTTCCCGGCGATCGACGGTCTCATCATCTTCGACTCCGTCTGGGCCAGCAGCCCGGCCGACGTCTGGGTGGGCGGCTTCATCAGCCGGCGCGGCGCCGCGGCGACCTTCGGGACGATGATGCATTTCGACGGCACTGCCTGGGCCGACGCCGGGCTGTCCGACGAGCAGCTGTTCGAGCGTCCCATCACGTCGATCTTCGGCGCGAGCCCGACCGATGTGTGGGGCCCCGGGCTGCACTGGGACGGCACGACGTGGTCGACCGTTCTCGCGGAACGGATGGCGGGCGTCGCCGCGATTTTCGGCCGCGCCACCGACGACGTCGTCGGCGTGGGCCGCGACGGCCGCGTCATCCACTTCGACGGCGCGACGTGGGAAGACTGGGACGCCAGCCTGACCGACGACGGCATCGTCGACGTGTGGGGCGCCGCCAACGGCGAGCTGTTCGCCGTGACCACGACGTTGATCCTGCACCACGACGGTCGTGGCTGGTCGCGCGCGTTCCATGGGCCCGGCGCGTCGTTCGTCGCGGTGTGGGGATCGGGCCCGGACAACGTCGTCTTCTTGCGGGAGGACGGCGCGCATGTCATCTGGGATGGCGCGCTGCTGTCTCACCGATCGCCGCCCGACGGGCTCACGGCGGGATATCAGGCGACGGATGTGTGGACGTCGGGGCCCGGCGACATCTGGGTCACGGCGTCTGGCCGCTTCGGCACCGGCAATGGTCGTGTCATCCGTTCGCAGCCGCTCGGGCAGCCGTGGCTGCAGGTGCTGTCCAGGCCCGGCTCGCTCGAACGAATCGCCGGCAGCGGCCCCAAAGACATCTGGGTGGCGGGAACGGGCACGTCCGTCGAGCACTTCGATGGGACGTCGTGGACCACGATCGCTGTCCCCGGCAGCGTTCACCGCGCCCTGTGGGTCAACAGCCCCAGCGATGTCTGGCTGAGCGGCTTCCACGCGCCGGCCCTGCACTGGGATGGCACCGCCTTCACCGAGACACCGCTGGCCGGGCCGGGGTCCTTCGCCGCCAACGCCATCTGGAGCGACGGCCCCAACAACACCTGGGTCGCCGGCGATACCAAGGTCGCGCGCTGGGACGGCGAGGCGTGGACGGCATCTGCGACCAGCGCGTCCGATTTCCCGTTCTGGCACGCCATCTGGCAAACGCCCGACGGCGATGTGCGCGTGTTCGGCGACGGCGGCGCGATCCTGCGCAGGTAAGGCGGGGGCGGCGGCGCGGGCCGCTTCTAGGAAGCTAATTCTGGACGGGTCATTTTGCTCATTGGCTCTGACGCCGTCTCACGATACTTCAGTGCCATGACAAACGCCGATACCGTCCGCGACATCTATGCCGCTTTCGGACGAGGCGATGTTCCCGCCGTCCTCGAGCACCTGGCTGACGACGTCGACTGGGAGTACGCCTACCCGACCGACCACGACATCCCGTGGCTGAACGGCGCGCGCGGGCGGGACGGCGCCCTCGCCTTCTTCCAGTCGGTGGCCGCCAACCTGGAGTTCACGCGCTTCGAGGTCAACCACGTCGTCGGCGATGGTCTGCTGGTGATCGCGCTCGCGTCGTGGGACGCCAAGCTGAAGACCAATCTCAAGGTCATACGGGAAGTGGAGCAGCCGCAGATCTGGCACTTCGACGACCGCGGCCGCGTCATCCGCTTCCGCCACGCCGCCGACACCCTGCAACACAGCCGCGCCCTGGACGCATGAGCGCGGCGCCGACGCACGCCCGCTGAGCCAGCTGGTACAATCGAAGGCGAGGTCGGCGCGTTTGGGGATGCTCGCTCACGCACGCACAGGGGCCTGCTTGCTGGCGGCAGCGCTCGGCACGCTTGCGGCGTTGCCACCGGCGGCCGCCAGGTGCGCGGCCCCGGCGACAGAGATCTTCCCCAAACCATCAGACGAGCTTCCGACCAACGCGCGCATCGTCCTCGAGATCCAGGGCCTCATGGGCCGCGAAGGCAGGCCGCCCGAGATCCCGATGGAGCTACGTTCGCCGACGGACCGGGTCGCGCTGAAGGCCGGTGGAAACCAACGTCGCTGCCGTCCACGGTGAGGTGCAGATGGTGTTCGTCCCCGCGCGCGAGCTGCTGCCGCACGCAGAGTACGTGCTGTACCTGTTGGAGGCGGACCGCCCTTACCAGGGCAGCCGCGGCGAGACATTCGCGTGGACGACTCTGAGAGGCGCCGACAGCACCGCTCCGCGCTGGCGAAGCGCGCCCAAGGTCAGACCCGGTGTGTTCGGCTGTAGGCTGCGGCGAGCCGTGTACGTCCCCGTGTCGTTGCTTCGACGGCGAGGAGACGCGTGCTCATCGTCGCGGAGTCAACCGATGGCGGCGCGTGATGCAGCGGCGGCCCGCGAGAGCCGCTACCTGCTCGCCCGCGCGGCGAGATCGTATCGGACACGAGATGTGCGGTGGGCCATTCAACTCGAGTCGGGCCGTCGCTACACCGTCAAGCTGACGCTGTGGAGCCGCGGGAACCGTCGCCAGCGCCCGGCCGTCCGATAGAGATCGTTGGCCCCGCCGAGACACGCGCTCGGCGCGCGCTGAACGCGGCGTACGACGCGCGCACACATGTCGTATGAGCCATATCGCGTCGCAGAGGGCTCCTGTCTTCATGGGTCGCATCCTGATGGCACTGGTGTTGGCTGCGCCGCTCGCGGCGGGCTGCATGGTTCGCTCGAACGGGCATGGACGCCGCCGGGGCACGCGTCAGGGGGCTGGCGTGGCGGGCCGCCGCCGGGCCAGGTCCGGCGCGCGGAGGTGCACCAGCGCAATGAAGCGCGCAAGGCGGACCACAAGAACGGACCCGGTCGCGGCCATCACGGTCGCGGCCATGGCCACGGCCGGTAGCAGATGCGCACGCGATTCGCGATCGCGGTTGTTGTCGCGCTGATCTCCGCCGCCGCGTGCGGCTCGTCCACCGATCCGCCCGGCCACGATGGCGCGGCCGGCGGCACGACCGGCGTCGCCGGCACGACGGGTAGCGCAGGCACCACGGGGGCCGCAGGCACCACGGGGGCCGCAGGCACCACCGGCAGCGCCGGCCGCGGCAGGCACCACCGGCACCGCCGGCCGGGGCGGCACGACCGGCAGCGCCGGCACGACGGGCGCCGGTGGCAGCGCCACGCAACCGATCGGCGCGGCGTGCGTGAACACCGGTATGTGTTCGCAAGCCGACGGCCCGACCGTCTGCTGCCTGCAGATCAACACCTGCGTGCTCGACAGCCAGTGTCCGACCGGCGGCACGTTCGTCTCCTGCGCGACCCAGCCGTGCGCGCGCGCCGGGTGGGTGTGCTGCAACGCGGGCGGCATGCAGTTCTGCACCAAGCAGTCCGGCTGCTCGCCCTGAGCGGCGGCGACGGCGCACGCTACGGCGTCGGCGGCGCCCACCTCGGATCCGCCAGGAACGCTCCGGTCAGTCAGCGCGCGCAGGAACGCCAGCAGGTCTGCCTTGTCGGCGGCCGACAGCGCCAGCGGCTCAATCGAGGGATCGGTGGCCGGGTGGCCGTTGCCGCCGCGATCGTAGTGATCGATGACGTCCTCCAGCGTCGCGAGCGAGCCGTCGTGCATGTACGGCGCGCTGACCTCGACGTTGCGCAGGCCGGGCACCTTGAACTTCCCGGCGTCGCCCGTCCGGTTCGTCACCATCTGCCGCCCGGTGTCGCCGCCGTCGGTGGCGCTGCCGTTGTTGAAGAAGCCTTCGTTGGTGAGCATGCCCGCCGGGTGGCAGTGGAAGCAGCCGCCCGTCTCGCCGCGGAAGATCTCCTCGCCCCGCCGCTCCGCCTCGCCGAAGCCACCATCGTCGCCGCGCAGGTGACGATCGTAGGGGCTATCGCCGCTGACCAGCACGCGAACGAAGCTGGCGATCGCCTTGCGCAGCGATTCCTCCGTCACCGGTCCGCCGTAGGCATCGACGAACGCCTGCGTGTAGCTCGGCGTCGGCGTCGATGCGCGCCACCGCGTCGGCCAGCGGCAAATCCATCTCGTCCGGGTGCTCGATCGGCTTGCCCGCCTGCTCCTCCAGCGTCGCGACGCGGCCGTCCCAGAAGAAGGACTCGCCCCACGCCAGGTTCACCAGCGCGGGCGCGTTGCGCGTCCCGAGGCGGTCGTCGACGCCCGCCGACACCGGCTTCGGATCCGAAAACGCGTGCTCGGGCAGGTGGCAGGTGGCGCACGCCACCGCGCGCGTGCGCGACAGCTGCTTGTCGAAGAACAGCCGCTTGCCGAGCTGCGCGCGCGCTTCGGTGAGCGCGTTGTCGGCGGGGGCGCGCGTGGCGGGCGATCCCGCGGGAAAACCCGCCGGCAGCTTGTCGTCGACCAGCGGCAGCGGCGCGGGCGCGGCGCCGCCCGCGTCGCAGCCGCGCCCGCGAGCGCGAGCGCGACGGCGAACACGAGCGCGATCGCGGCGGCGCACGCGCGTGCCGTCATCACGGACCGAACGTGAACAGGGGCAGGCGGGGCGCGTTCTTTCGCAGGCGCTCGCCGTTGATGACCTCGCCGCCGGGCAGCGGGGCGGTCGTGACGTCGGCCTCCGTGGTCGCGCCCGCGAAGATCTGTTCCATCACGACACGAAGGCTGCGGGTGACGGCCGCGCCCGCTGGAACGGACAGCGCACCCTCGACGCGGATGACGGGAGCAAACAGCATCCCCGGAACCCCGCCCATGTGAATCGCCTGCGGGGGCGCGGCGCCGCCGTCGGGGGGCGGTCCAATTGATGACAGCAGCGCTTCGAAGCGCAAGAACAGGTAGCCCAGCGGGCCCCACGTCATCTGCGACGTGTCGGTGAGCGGCGGCACGCGCCCCGCCATGCTCGACGTGTTGCAGGCGTCGTTGAGACCGAGAACGAATTCGATCCCCGTGTACGTGCCGGGCGGCGCCAGCACCCTCAGCGCGCGCGAGCTTTCGTCCTCGGCGTTGAACAGGTGGACGTCGTAGGGCTCGGGCAGGCGGCGGCGGTGACCACGTCGACCGGCACCGAGCCGCCGGCGGTCGGTCAGCAGCTGCACCTGGGAGACATAGAAGCGGAAGTTGAGCGGCGTGACCGTCCCCGTCACCTCCGCGCCGAGCCTGTTGGGCTCGCCGTAGACGAAGGGCTGGCCGCCGAGCACCGGATCGATGGTCAGCTCCAGGATCGTCCCGGAGGTCCGCAACGGCGCCGGCATCACGACGCACGCGTTCCAGTCCGACGCGCCCCCGGCCCCCGAGCCCGCGCCGCCGCCCAGGCCGCGCCGCGCCTGTCACGCCGCCCGCGGCGCCTGCGGTGCCGGCCGCCGCGCCGCCCATGCCTGCCATGCCGCCCGCCGCACCGCCCCCACAGGCGGCCGCGAACGCCGAAACGACCGCCACGCCTAGCAAGCCCTGCCCTCGCATGAAGACCATGAACCCTCCGCGCTTAAGTCGCATCCTTACACGAGAATCGGGTCACCGAAGCGGCGTCACCATCAATGGTTTCAATACAGTCGCGGTGGCGAGCTCAAAACAATCGCTCGGGCGCGGCCTTATGTTTGGCGGCATGAGCAAGGTCGTCATCGACATGACCATGTCGCTGGACGGTTTCGTGGCCGGCCCCGAAGACGGCAAGGAGCACCCTCTGGGCAGCCACGGCGGCGCGCACCTGTTCGACTGGTACTTCTCGGGCGGCGAGGAATACCGCGACCCGTTGTTCCGCCCCGCGCCCGGCGCCAACCGCGACGAGGTCGAACGGATGTACGCCGAGAGCGGCGCCTTCATCTTCGGCCGCCGGACGTACGAGATCGCCAACGGCTGGGACGGCCGCCACCCCGTCAACGGCGCGCCGACGTTCGTGCTGACCCACAGCCCGCCCGCCAACTACCCGCGCGGCCCGTCGAACCTGACGTTCGTCACCGACGGCATCGCCAGCGCCGTCCGCCAGGCGCGCGCCGTCGCGGACGGCAAGGACATCAAGCTGGGCGGCGCGTCCCCGGCAAGCAAGCGCTGGCCGCCGGCCTGTGCGACGAGATCCTGGTCCACGTCGCGCCGTATCTGCTGGGCGGCGGCGTCCGCCTGTTCGATGCGCTGCCCGCCGGCATCCGCCTGGACAAGCTGTCCGTGACCGACGGCCCGCTCGCGACGCACATGCGCTACCGCGTCGCCGATCGCCCGCCGCGCTGACCGCGGGTACACTGCGCGCCCATGCGCATCGCCTTTTCAGGAAGCCATCGCGTCGGCAAGTCGACGCTGCTCGAGCACGTCGCGATCGCGCTCCCCGGGTACACCGTCGTCGACGAGCCCTACTACCTGCTCGAGGAGGACGGCTACGAAGCCGCCGAGCATCCGACCGTCGAGGATTTCGTCGCGCAGCTCGAACGCTCGCTGGTCGCGCTGGAGGCCCGCGAGCCCAACGTCCTGTTCGACCGCTGCCCCGCCGACATCTTCGCGTACCTGCTCACCCACGAAAACGCGGACGCCTTCGACCCCGACGACTGGGCGGAACGCACCAGCCACGCGATGCACACCCTGGATCTCGTCGTCTACGTCCCCATCGAGCAGCCCGACCGCATCCCGCTGCCGCCCGACGAGAACAACGCCCTCCGCCACGCCGTCGACCAGAAGGTCCGCGACCTGCTCATGGACGACCCGTTCGAGTTCGAGACCGAGATGATGACCGTGCGCGGCGACGTCCGGACGCGCGTCATGCAGGCGATGCGGCGAATTCTGCCGACGGGGGTGTAGGCTCGTGGTGATGGCGCCGAGTTCCCGAGTCGACGGCTCATACCCGTCTTCCTGGGGTAACCCCAGGGACCACGAAGAGAAGCTAGCCACACCACCGCACGGCCGGCCCACGGCTTCACCGTGGCGAGGGCCGCGCAAGACAGGAACAGTCGGGGACTCGGTGGCCATCACTTTCGCGTCGCAACGTTGATGCTGGATCACGTCGCAAAGGCGTTGGCGTTCGCGTTCCTCGCCGGTCCGTGGACCGAAGCCGAGCTGGTCGCGCGCGGGCGGCTGGCGATGGGCGATCGCGCGGGCGCGCGCGCTGGCTGCGCGGCGCTCGTGCGCCGCGTGCTGGTGGCGTTCCCAGCGCGCGCCGATCGATCGCGACGACGAGCTGATGCGCGATGCTGCTCGACGACCGCGCCCTGCGCCCCGAGGTGCGTCGGCGGTCGCCGCGATCCCGGCAGCGGCGGCGCGCCCGCAGCACTGGCTGTTCCCGGAAGCGACGATGGTCCCTGTCGCCGGCCCGCCCGCAGCGTTCAAGGTCTTCCCCATCCCGTCCGAGGACGTGCTGGCTCGCTGCCTGGACGTGACATCGAGGAGCTCGATTGGTTCGCCGACCTGCACCACATGAACGCCGTCCGCGCCCCGTCGCCCACGCTCGCCCACTATCACCACCGCTGGATCGCCAAGGCGCGCGGCGGCTGGCGCCTGCTGGAGGCGCCCAAGCCGCACATGAAACGCATCCAGCGCTGGCTGCTGCGCAACGTGCTGGCGCCGATCCCCGTGTCCGACGTCGCCACGGCTTCGTCCCCGGGCCGCAGCGTGCGCACCTTCGTCGCCCCGCACGTCGGCCGCGCCGTCGTCGTCCGCATGGACCTGCAGGACTTCTTCCCGTCGGTGAGCCGCGCCGCGTGTGCCGCGGTGTTCCGCCGCGTCGGCTACCCGAGACGGATCGCGGCGACGCTGGCGGGTTTGTGCACCGCGCCGACGCCCGACAGCGTGCTGGCGGCGCACCCGCGCGAAGGCGCCGACCTCGCGCAACGCTTCATGGCCAACCAGCGCCTGCGTGACCCGCACTTGCCGCAGGGCGCGCCCACGTCGCCGGCGCTGAGCAACCTGGCGGCGTGGCGATTGGACCGCCGCCTGGCGGGGTTGGCGGCGGCGTTCGGCGCCACGATGACGAGATACGCCGACGACCTGGCGTTCGCGGGCGACGAGACGTTCGGGCGGAGCATGCGCTTCTTCATCGCGCGCGTGGGCGCCATCGCGCTCGAAGAAGGCTTCCGGGTGAACCACCGCAAGACCCGCGTCATGCGACAGCGGTCGCCGCCAGCAACTGTGCGGCGTCGTCATCAACGACCGCATGAACTTGCCGCGGCGGGAGCGAGATAGGTTGCGGGCGATCCTGCACAACGTGCGCGAGCACGGGTTGGAGAGCAGAATCGAGACGGCGCACCCCGATTTTCGTCGTCACATGGAAGGAAGAGTGGCTTGGGCAGCGGCGTTGAACCCCGAATTGCGCAAACGATTGCGATGATCTTGTCCTTGAATTGCACCTGAACATTAGTACAGTTATGAGCAATGAGTACCGCTCTCGCGTTGCTTGGATCGAGTTCACCCGCTCTGGGCGACGAGATCGCCCGACTCGCTGCACAAATCGACGCCGCAACCCATCGATTGTTGACCTGCATTCGCTAGTTTGATGAATCAGGTGAATGGCACGCGCAGGGCGCTCAAAGCTGCGCCCACTGGTTGTCCTGGCGGATTGGGCTCGATCTGGGAACTGCGCGCGAACAGGTCCGCGTCGCGCGCGCGCTCGGTCGGTTGCCCGCGATCGATGCCGCGCTCTCCCGCGCGCAACTGTCGTACTCGAAGGTCCGCGCGATCACTCGCGTGGCGACGCCCGACATCGAAGAACGCCTGCTCGCGTACGCCGCTGAGACCACCGGCGCCCAATTGGAGCGCATCTGCCGTCGCTTCCGACACGCCCGTCATGACATCGACGGCATGCTGAGCACCGCGGATCAACGTGGCGTCAGTGTGCGCCCACTCAGTGATGGGCTAGTGCGCCTCGAAGTGACGCTGCATCCTGACGAAGCAGATCTCGTCGTGAAAGCGATCGAAAGGACACGCGACCATTTGCGCGCTTGCGCTGACATGCGACCACCGTCACAGGACATTTCCGCGGAAGCGTCATCCCCACCATCCCAACCCGCCGGCCGTCGATGCCTTCCCTCACGCGCCGATGCCGTCGTTCATCTCGCCGAACAGGCGTTGGCCAACGCGTCGACTCCGCTCTCGCCGCGTGCCAGCGATAACTATCAAGTCTTCGTCCACCTGGACAAAACCCTCCTCGGCCGGACGGTCACGTCGAAGCGTTCCTCGAAGATGGCACCCGGATTTCCGCGGAAGCGTTCCGACGGGTGACGTGCGACGGAGCACTGGTGGGCGTGGCTACAGAGATGACAGCGGCGCGCCGCTGGACGTGGGCCGGCGCCGCAGGACGATTCCTGCAAGCGATTCGACGCGCACTGTTCGTGCGCGACGCGGTTGCCGATGGCCCGGGTGCACGAATCAGCGATTCGTCCATGGGCACCACATTCGACATTGGGTCAACGGCGGGGGAACGAGTCTCGCGAACCTGGTCACGCTATGCACGTTTCACCATGGCTTGGTGCATGAGGGCGGGTTCAGGATCGAGCGAGACTGCGGGGGGCGAGCTTGCAGTTCGTGAACGAGCGCGGAGCTTAGTGACGAGGTGACCGCCCTCGTCACCGGCGCTCAGCACGTCGTCTGTCGATGACAGCCGTTGGGTTGGCTGTCGCGCCAGTGTAACTGGACTGGCGAGCGGATCGACTACGAAGCGGCGGTGGAGCGTGATCGGCGAAGGCGAGCGAGGGTGCGGCGCTAGCCGTACCCCGCGGCCTGCAACCCGAACAGCCGCGCGTATCTCCGCCCCGCGGCGATCAGCTCGGCGTGGCTGCCGTCCTCCACGACGACGCCCGCTTCGATCACCAGGATCCGGTCGGCCATGCGCACCGTCGGGAAGCGGTGCGAGATCAGGATCGTCGTGCGCCCCGCCGCCAGCGCCTTGAACCGCTGAAACACGGCGTGCTCGGCCTCCGCGTCGAGCGCGGCGGTCGGTTCATCCAGGATCAGGATGTCGGCTTCCTCGCGCATGAACGCGCGCGCGAGGGCGACCTTTTGCCACTGGCCGCCCGAGAGGTCGACGCCCTCCCTGAACCACCGCCCCAGCTGGGTCTCGATCCCGGCCGTCAACCCGGCGACCAGCTCCTTCGCCCCGCCCTGGTCGACGGCGCGGTTGACGCGCAGGTCGTCGCCCAGGTGCTCGGCGCTGCCGAAGCCGACGTTCTCGCGCAGCGCGAGCTGGTATTCGTTGAAGTCCTGGAAGATGACGCCGATGCGCGCGCGCAGCTTGGCTTCGTCCCAGGTGCGGATGTCGCGGCCGTCCAGCAGCACCCTGCCCTCGGTCGGTTCGTACAAGCCAGCCAGCAGCTTGATGAACGTCGTCTTGCCGGCGCCGTTTTCGCCGACCAGCGCCAGGCTCTGGCCCTTGGGGACGAAGACGTCGATGTTGCGCAGGGCCCACTTGTCGCCGCCGGGGTACTTGAAGCCGACGCCTTCGAAGCGCACGCCTTCCTCGTCCCGCACGGCGCCCACCGGGCCGACCGCGCGCGGCGCATCGGTCTGGATGGCGAAGTAGTCGAACAGGTTGGTCATGTACAACGTGTCTTCGTACATGCTGCCGAAGGCGGACAGGATCGACTGGAAGCTCTGCTGCCCCTGCCTGAACGCGACCAGGTACAGCGTCATCTCGCCCAGCGTCAGCCGCCCGCGCACCGTCGCGGCGACAATCAGCGCGTAGCAGCCGTAGAACACGACCGGTGCTCAGCAGCGACAGGCCGTAGCCCCACAGCGCGCGCCGTAGCGCCATGCGGCGATCGTCCTCGTAGAACGTCTCCGCCAGCCGCTTGTAGCGGCCGAGCAGCAGCGGGCCCAAGCCGAACAGCTTCACTTCCTTGGCGTGCTCGTCGTTGGCGAGGACGTATTCCAGGTACGTCAGGCGCCGCGAATCGGGCGACCGCCAGTTGCGCAGGCGGAACGCGGCGCCGGAGAAGCGCGCCTCGGCGATGAACGCCGGGATCGTCGCGACCAGGACGGCGAGCGCCATCCAGCCCGAGAAGCCGATCAGCAGCGCGATGTAGCCCGCCAGGGTCAGGGCGTGGCGCACGACCTGGAAGTTGCTGTTGATCAGCGACAGCGGGCGGCTGGAGGCTTCGCGGCGGGCGCGGGTCAGCTTGTCGTAGAACTCGGCGTCCTCGAAGTGGCGCAGCGACAGGCGCTCGGCCTTCTCCAGGATGCGGACGTTGATGTCGATGCCCAGGCGCAGGCCGACGACCTGGCGAATGAGCGCCAGCACGCGCTCGCACGCGGCCATCGCGACGACGGCGCCGAGCTCGAGCGCGACCAGGCGGACGGCGCGCGCCAGCGCCGCTTCGCGCGCGGCGCCCGCCGCGGCGTGGGCCGCGATGACGGCGTCGATGATCAGCTTGCCGACGTAGGCGACGAAGGGCGGTAGCGCGGCGGCGACGAGTGTCAGGACGGCCAGCGCGACGACGCCGCCGGGGGCGGACTTCCACACCAGACCCAGCGCGCGTGCCGAATACCCGGCGCTGGCCGCGATCCGGGTGCGCAGACTCACGGGCGGCGGCGCGGGTGGCCCGGTTGGAATGGGGGGGTGCGTCGGTATCAACGGAGTGAGCCTAGCGCACCCGCGGCGTGCAGATCGCCCCGCCAAAGGTCGAGGTAAAGTCCACCCGGATGACCACCTCCCCCTTCGTGGCCAGCGCCCCCTGGAAGCAGCAGCGGCCGACCGCGCTGGTCATGGCCTGCTCCGATGGGCGGTTGCAGGAGAACCTGGACGACTTCCTGTCCACGTCGCTGCGCATCACGCACTACGATCGGCTCTACCTGCCTGGCGGCCCGGGCGCGCTCGCGGTCAGCGGCCTCGAGATCATGCGCCGGGAGCAGGTACGGCGCGAGCTGCTGTTCCTGGTCACCGCGCACCAGATCGAAACCGTCGTGATGGTCTTCCACGGTCCGGCGCCTGACGGCCCGGCGGAGGCGCTGTGCGGCGACTACAAGCGGCGGTTCCACGGACGTTCGCCCGCCGAGCTGCGCGCGCTGCAGGAGCAGGACGCGCGTGAAATCGCACGCGTCATCTTCCCGCCCGGCTCCCGGGTGAAGCTGTTCGTCTTCCGTTGCGAGGTGACGCGCGATTCCCGGATCGAGTTCGTGCCCCTCGCCGTGGAGCCGCAGTGACGGCGATGCGCTTGAAGCGAGCGGTCGCCGGGATCGTCGTGGGTGTGCTGGCGGGCTGCGGCTCGTCGGCGACGACGCCACAGGATGGTGGCGCGGCGGGCGCTGCCGGTGGCCGCGGCGGCGCAGCCGGGGGCGCGAGGCGGCGCCACCGGCGCGAGCGGGACCACCGGGGTTGGAGGCGGGACCCTTGGCACCGCTGGTGGCGGCGGGCGTGGCGGTGCCGGTGGCAGCAACGGCGCGGCGGGAAGCGGGGGCGGCGGCGGGGGCGGGCCAAGGTGGATGCGGCGGGCCAAGGGGGATTGGCAGGCAGCCCCGGCGACCACATTCGCGAACCCGGTCATCCCCGGCTTTCACCCCGACCCGTCGATCGTGCGCGTCGGCGACGACTACTACCTGGCGACCAGCTCGTTCGAATATTTCCCGGGCGTGCCGATCTTCCACAGCCGCGACCTCACGCACTGGCGGCAGATCGGACACGCGCTGACGCGCGCCAGCCAGGTGCCGCTGGCGACGGCGAAGAGCTCGGAGGGCATCTTCGCGCCGACGCTGCGCCACAACAACGGGACCTTCTACATGATCGCCAACAACGTCGGCGCGCGGCGGCAACTTCTTCGTCACCGCGACCGATCCCGCGGGCGAATGGTCGGAGCCGACGCGCATCACGGGCGACAGCCAGGGCGGCATCGACCCGTCGCTGTTCTTCGACGACGACGGCAAGGTCTACTTCACGCGCCAGGGCGGCGGCGAAACGCGGCGGCATCTACCAGGCGGAGATCGACCTCGCCACCGGGCGCTGCGCCGCCGAGCCCACGCTGATCTGGGCGGGCACCGGCGGCGTCTGGCCCGAGGGGCCCCACCTCTACAAGATCGGCCAGCGCTACTACCTGATGATCTCCGAGGGCGGCACCAGCTACGGGCACAAGGTGACGATCGCGCGCGCCTCGGCGCCGAACGGGCCGTTCGAAGCGTTTGCCGACAATCCGATCCTCACGCACAGCAATTTGTCAGGCAACCCGATCCAGGGGACCGGCCACGCGGACCTGGTGCAGCTGCCCGACGGCTCGTGGTGGACGGTGTTCCTGGCCATCAGACCGTGGGACAGGGCGCACCACCACATCGGCCGCGAGACGTTCCTGGCACCGGTCACGTGGGACGCGGCCGGGTGGCCCGCCGTCAACAACAAGCAGCCGATCACGCTGCAGATGAGCACGGCCGGACTGCCGCCGCAGCAGGCCGCCCCCGTGCGCGTCGCACGCGACGAGTTCACGGCGACGCGCCTGGGCTTCGACTGGAACCTGCTGCGTAATCCGCCGGCGACGCTGTATTCGCTGTCGGCGCGTCCCGGCTTCCTGCGCCTGGCCGGCACGCGCGCGTCGCTGGACGTGGTCGGCACGCCTGCGTTCGTCGGACGACGCCAGGAGCACCTGCGCGCGCGCGTCTCCGCGCGGCTCGACTTCACGGGGGACGCCGTCGGCCAGGAGGCGGGTCTCACGGTGCGCGCCAACGAGGCCAACCACTACGACCTGGCGGTGATCTCCGCCGGCGGACCCCGCGTGCGGCTGTTCAAGCGGATCAACGGCACGACCACCGCCACCGACATTGCGGTGTCGGCGGGCGCCGTCGTGCTGACGATCGAGGCGTTCCAGGACCGCTACGAGTTCTACGTGGCGTCGCCGGCCACCACCGCCGCGCGCATGGTGGGGACCGCCGCGATGACATCGCCGCTGTCGTCCGAGACGGCGGGCGGCTTCACGGGCGTCTACATCGGCATGTACGCCTTCGCAGGCAACGCCGACACGATGCCCCCCGCCGACTTCGACTGGTTCGAATACCAGCCGAACTAGGCGTCGGGATCGTCCTGCCGCTCAGGGGACTACGTCACAGCCCCTAAGGCACGCGTGACAATGCCCGCGGCTGGGCGTGCGCACCCTGGCAACACATGGTTTCGTGCGTAGTGGTCTGCAATCACGACCATGAGCGACGATCGCGCGTACCTGGCAACCCTCGGTCTGTCGAGCCCTCTGGCGCTCGAAGGATTTCTTGAGGCGGCCCCCGACGCGATCGTCGTCGTCGATCGGTCAGGCCGCATCGGCATCATCAACCAGCTCGCCGAGCGCCTGTTCGGCTACTCCCGTCAAGAGCTGCTCGGCATGCAGATCGAGGAACTGGTTCCCCAGCGGTTCAGACAGCAGCACGTTGGCCACCGCGACGACTATTTCCGCGAGCCCCGCACCCGTCCCATGGGGCAAGGCAGAGAGCTCTCCGGACGACGCAAGGATGGCAGCGAGTTCCCCGTCGAGATCAGCCTGAGCCCGCTGAAGACCGAGACGGGCACCGTCGTCATCAGCATCATTCGAGACAGCACTGCCCAGAAGAAGGTCGAAGCGAAGTTTCGCGGCTTTCTCGAAGCAGCCCCCGACGCGATCGTCGTCGTCAATCGCGAAGGCAACATGGTCATCCTCAACACGCAGGCCGAGCGGCTGTTCAAGTACACGCGCAAGGAGCTCCTGGGCATGCCAGTCGAGACCCTGGTGCCCGAGCGTTTTCGCGGTCGACACGTTGGCCATCGAGGCGGGTTCTTCGCCGATCCGCGGGTACGGCCGATGGGGTCGGGCCGGGAGCTCTTCGGTCTGCGTAGCGACGGGAGCGAGTTCCCGGTCGAGATCAGCCTCAGTCCGATTGAGACCGAAGAGGGTGTGCTCGTATCGGCGGCTATCCGCGACATCTCGGAACGAAAGCTCGTCGAGACCAAACTTCGTTCGTCGCTGAAAGAGAAGGAAGTTCTGCTCCAGGAGATCCACCATCGAGTGAAGAACAACCTCCAGATCGTCTCCAGCATGCTGAACCTCCAGCGAGAGACGCTCTCCGATCCGAAGGCGATCGAGCTCTTCAAGGAGAGCCAGAACCGTGTGCGCTCCATCGCTCTGTTCCACGAGAAGCTCTACCAGTCGAGAGACCTGGGCCGGATCGAGATAGGTGAATACATCAGGGGGCTCGCGAACGGCTCGTTTGCAACCTACGGCGTGAACCCAGACGACATCGTCCTTGCGGTTCGTACCGAGGACGTTCCGCTCGGCGTGGACGCCGCGATCTCTTGCGGGTTGATCGTCAACGAGCTGGTCTCCAATTCGCTCAAACACGCATTTCCGGATGGCCGAAAGGGACAGGTCGAGGTCACCCTCCGTTCCGCGGGAACCGATGTGGTCCTCGAGGTCACCGACGACGGCATCGGATTCCCCGCCAACCTCGACATCCGCAGCCCGAGCACGCTCGGTCTGAGGCTGGTGGCCATCTTCACCGAACAGGTGGGCGGCACCATGGACCTCACGCGTGACGGAGGGACGAGATTCAGCCTCCGCTTCACAAACGAGGCACGGTCATGAGCGAAGCCGCCCAGCGCGTCCTGATCGTCGAGGACCAGCGGCTGATCGCGGCCGACCTCGAGAGCACCCTGAAGCACCTCGGCTACGTCGTCGTGGGCAACGTGTCGTCAGGAGAGGAAGCGATCAGCGCATCGGATCAGCTGCGGCCCGAGCTCGTCCTCATGGACGTTCACCTCCGTGGCGAGATGGATGGCATCCAGGCCGCCGAGATCATCCGCGATCGATACAACCTACCGGTCGTCTACCTGACGGCCTACGCGGACGAGGCGACCATCCTCCGCGCCAAGAAGACGACGCCCTTTGGCTACCTCGTGAAGCCGTTCAACGAACGTGAGCTTCGCGCGACCATCGAGATCGCCTTCTACACGCATCAGATGGAACGGACTCTCGCCGATGAGAGGGCGAAACGTCATGCGGCCGAGGAGTTCAAGGTTCTCGTCGATGGCGTCAAGGACTACGCGATCTTCATGCTCGACGGGGAGGGCCGTGTCACGACCTGGAACAGCGGCGCAGAGCGACTCAAAGGGTACACGCGAGATGAAATCATCGGCAAGGACGTCTCCATCTTCTATACCGACGAAGCGCGGCAGGCCGGCCATCCGAAGCGGTTGCTGGAAACAGTCCTGCGTGAAGGACGATGTGAAGAAGAGAACTGGCGCGTCCGCAAAGATGGCACGCGGTTCTGGGCGAGCGTCATCGTCACGGCGATCCGCGATGAATCGGGGAGCCTGATCGGGTTTGCAAAAGTCACCCGAGATCTGACCGAACGCCGCCTGGCCGAGGAGAAGCGTGAGGCCGAGCGAAACGAGGCGGAGCGGGTGCTGCGCGAGAGCGAGGAGACGTTTCGTTTGCTGGTCGACGGCGTGCGCGACTACGCGATCTTCTTTCTCGATCTCGAGGGACACGTCATGACGTGGAACGCCGGCGCCGAGCGCATCAAGGGCTATCGCGCCGACGAGATCATCGGCGAGTCGTTCGTCCGTTTCTACCTGCCGCAGGACGTGATCGCCGGCGTGCCGAACCGCTTGCTCCGGCGGGCTGCCGAACAGGGCGTCGCCACGGACGAGGGCGTGCGCCTGCGCAAGGACGGCTCACACTTCTGGGCGTCTGTGGTGATCACCGCGCTGCATGACAAGGCGGGTCGTTTTGCGTGGTTTCGCCAAGGTCACGCGCGACATCAGCGACCAGAAGCACGCCGAGCAGTCCATGGCGATCCTCGCCGACACCTCGCGCCTGCTGGCGGAGTCGCTCGATTCGGAGCAGATCCTGTTCACCATCACGCACATGGCCGTCCCCGCCTTTGCCGACGCAGTGTCGATCCATCTGAGGGATCAGCAGGGTGAACCTCATCTCGCGCTGTACCACGCCGCGAGCTCGGAGTTGCTCGCCGCCGTTCAGGACCTGCTGCGTAAGCGCACCTATCGAGTCGCCGCTCCCAGCCGCCGCGTGATGCGAACGGGACGGTCCGAGCTCCATCCCCGGGCGACTGATGAGTGGCTTCGTGCCCAGGAGGCGGACGATGAGGTTCTGCCCCTGGCGCGCAAGTTTGGCATCCCCTCGGCAATCTTCGTCCCGATCATCGTGGGAGGGCGACCCGTCGCCGTCATCGTCTTCACCGCAGCGGCGCCGAGGATCTACAACGAGCATGACCTGGTCTTTGCGGAGGAGCTGGCACGGCGCGCGTCCACGGCAATGCACAACGCGGAGCTGTTCCAGACTGCCAAGAAGGAGAGGGGGCGCGCTGAAGAGGCGGCCGCGCTGCGGGAACGGCTCGTGGCGATCGTGGGGCACGACCTGCGCAACCCGCTCGCCTCGATCAGCATGGCGGCGCAGATGCTGAGCGCCCGCGCGCTGCCGGCCAACCAGGATCTCGTGAGTCGGATTCAGCGCAGCGCCAACCGGATGATGCGCATGATCGCTCAGATCCTCGACTTCGCCCGGATTCGCACTGGCCAGAGCTTCGAGCTTCGGCTCGAGTCAGCCGATCTGCGGCAGGTCTGCCGCGATGTAATCGACGAGCTCCGCCTCGGCAGACCCGAGCAGGAGATCACGCTGAGCATCGAGGGCGCGGCCGACGCGCGCATTGACCCGGATCGGATCGCACAGGTGCTGTCGAACCTGCTGAGCAACGCGATCCAACACGGGACAGGAGGACCGATCAGCGTGACCGTGCGCGAGGCGACAGCCGACGCCGTGGCCATCGACGTGCACAACGTCGGTCCGCCGATTCCGAAGGCCGCGCAAGCAGGCATCTTCGAGGCATTCCGTCGGGAGACGACCGAGGGAAACCACCAGCTCGAGCATCGGGCTGGGCCTGTTCATCGCCAGCGAGATCGTGCGCGCGCACGGAGGCTCGATCATCGTGCGGTCACCCGATCGAGACGGGACCACGTTCAGCGTCGTCCTTCCTCGCCAATCTGCCATCGAATGGAAGCCCGGTGGAGCCCCCTCCACCGCAGCTTCATTGACGCCCGCCTTACGCGGGCGACGCGGGAGCCGGCGGCGCGCTGCCCATTGACGCGACGGCGGCGACGTCGCTGGCCGTCACCGTCTGGCTCTCAGACACCACACCGTCGATCACGTGGCGCGGCGGCTGGCGGACGTCCCACACCAGGCCGACGAGCGACAGCGCCTTGATCACGTAATACGTCACGTCGATCTCGTACCAGCGGAAGCCCTGGCGCGCCGAGCTCATGTAGTGGTGGTGGTTGTTGTGCCAGCCCTCGCCCGTGGTGAGGACGGCGAGCATCCAGTTGTTGCGGGAGTCGTCGCTGGTCGGGTAGCGGCGCTTGCCGAACAGGTGCGACAGCGAATTGATGGTGAACGAGCCGTGCCACAGCAGGACCGTCGACACGAAGTAGCCCCAGACCAGGCCGGGCAGCCCGCCGAGCAGCAGGAAGGCCAGCGCCAGCACGGCCGTGGGCAGCACGTTGATGCCGGTGCGGTCCATGAAACGCAGCTCGGGATAGCGCGCCAGGTCCCCGACCAGCGACAGGTCGGTCTCGTCCTGGTCGGTGCCGACGACCCAGCCGACGTGCGAGTGCCACAGGCCCTTGAGCCGCGGCGAGTGGACGTCTTGCGGGGTGTCGGAGTGCTTATGGTGGAAGCGGTGCTGGCTGGCCCACCACAACACGCCGCGCTGCGCCGCGGTCTGCGCGCCCAGCGCCATCAGGAACTGGAACCACCGCGACGTCTTGAACGACCGGTGGGAGAAATAGCGGTGGTAGGCGCCGGTCACCACGATCATGCGCACGTAGTAGATTCCCACCGCCAACGCCGCCCACTTCCACGAGAATCCCAGGTACAACACGCCCGCCAGGGCGGCGACGTGGACGGCCCAGAACATGATCAGGGTCAGCTTGAGCGGACTAGGTTTGGCGGCGTTCATTGTGTAGGAGAGTGACTGGTCTCACCCCATGACGGGTCCATGTCTATGTCACGATCTCGTCATATTGGGGGGAGCCCCCTAGGCTGGGAGGTACAGTGCGCCGCTCCCCGTCTCCCTGCCCTGCCCGACTATGACCCCATCCCCGACTCGCCCTCCCCCCGCCCCCATCGACGAATACCGCGCGCGCCGCGAAGCGCGCCAGGGAACTGACGCGCGGCTGGGGCGGGCGGACGCCGTGATCGCGTATTCGCGGCTGGCGGTGTTCGTGGCCATCGTCGTGGTCGCGATCCTGGGGTGGAAGGCGCGCGCCTTCTCCGGGCTGTGGCTGCTGGCGCCCGTGGTCGCGTTCATCGCGCTCGTGGTCATCCACGACCGGGTCATCCGCGCGCGGCGGCGGGCGGAGTGGGCGGTGCGCTTCTACGCGGACGGCATCGCGCGCCTGGAGGATCGCGCCCCAGCCGGTGACGGCCGCAGCGCGCGCTTCGCGGACGAGCACCACGTCTACGCGTCGGACCTGGACCTGTTCGGTGTCGGGTCGCTCTACGAGCGGCTGTCGACGGCGCGCACGTCGATGGGCGAGGAGACGTTCGCCGACTGGCTGAAGCGCCCCGCGGCCCCGGCGGTGGTTCGCGCGCGCCAGCAGGCGGTGGCCGAGCTGGCGCCGCGCCTGGACCTCAAGGAGGACCTGGCGGTGAAGGGCCTGGACCTGCGCCTGGACGTCAATCCGCGGTCGCTGACCGCGTGGGCGGCGGCGCCGGCGGTCCCGGAGGCGAGCGTGCCGTTCGGGCTCGCGGGCGCGCGCGTGGTGACGGCGGCGCTGGGCGTCGCGATCACCGCTGTGGTGGTCGCGTGGCTGGCGGGCCGGGTCGGCCTGCTGCCGGTGATCAGCGCGGCGCTGCTGGGCGTCGGCTGGACGATGAAGCTGCGCGCCGTGGTGAAGCCGATCCTGCTCGACGCCGATCGGCGCGCGGGCGAGCTGAAGCTGCTCGCGCTGCTGCTCGCCCGCCTGGAGCGCGAATCGTTCGCGTCGCCGCTGCTCGTCGAGCTGCGGCGCGCGCTGGAGACCACGGGCCAAGGTGACGCGCGCCGGCGGCGGCCGCGATGCGCTGCCGCCGTCACGTCGCGTGGCGCAGCTGGCGCGGCTGGTCGACCTGCTCGACGCGCGCCGCAACCAGATCATGGTCATCCTGACCGCGCCGCTGCTGTGGACGGCGCAGTTCGCGCTGGCGATCGAGGTCTGGCGGCGGCGCTTCGGACCTGCCGTCGCCCGCTGGCTGGTCGCGGTGGGCGAGATCGAGGCGCTGATCTCGCTCGCGACCTACGCGTTCGAGCACCCCGAGCTCCCCTACCCGACGGTGGTGGACGAGCGGCAGCGAGCCGCGCTTCGACGCCGAGGCGCTGGCGCATCCGCTGCTGCCCGCCGCGTCGCGCGTCGCCAACGACGTCGCCATCGGCGGCGGCAGCGCCCGCTTGCTGATCGTCAGCGGCTCGAACATGTCGGGCAAGAGCACGCTGCTGCGCACGGTCGGCGTCAACGTCGTGCTGGCGCTGGCGGGGGCGCCGATCTGCGCGCGCCGGATGACGCTGTCGCCGCTGGCCATCGGCGCCACGCTGCGCATCCACGATTCGCTGCAGGAGGGGCGCTCGCGCTTCTACGCCGAGATCACGCGCCTGCGGCAGATCGTCGACCTGGCCGCCGGGCCGGTGCCGGTGCTGTTCCTGGTCGACGAGCTGCTGAGCGGCACCAACTCACACGATCGCCGGGTCGGCGCCGAGGCGATCCTGCGCGGCCTGCTCGATCGCAACGCGATCGGCATCGCGACCACCCACGATCTCGCGCTGACCGAGATGGCCGGGCCGCTGGGGGCGCGCGCCGCCAACGTCCACTTCGAAGACGAGCTGCGCGACGGCAAGATGACGTTCGACTACCAGATGCGCCCCGGCGTCGTGCAGAAGAGCAACGCCCTGGCGCTGATGCGCGCCGTCGGCCTCGACGTCTGACGCCGCCCGCCTGCCCTGACGATTTCTGAGCCGATTTTGCCGCCTCGCAACCCGCGATTTCGACGCTGGTACTTCCCCCGCGGCTGCTCGAAATCGTGATAATGCCGGAAGATGTTCGATCCGCTGGTCATCCTCAGCGGCGCCTTCGTCGGATTTGTGGTCGGCCTCACCGGCATGGGTGGCGGGGCTCTGATGACGCCGATCCTGGTGCTGCTGTTTGGTATCGAACCGCTCACCGCCGTGTCGAGCGACATCGTCGCGTCCATGGTGATGAAGCCGATCGGCGGCGCGGTGCACTGGTCCCGGCGCACCGTACAGAAGGGCCTGGTCAAGTGGCTGATGCTGGGGTCCATCCCCTCGGCGTTTCTGGGCGTGATCCTGCTGCGCAAGCTGGGCTCCGGCATCTCGCTGGAGTCGCTGATCCGGACGGCGCTGGGCATCGCGCTGCTCGTGGTGGCCACCGGCCTGGTCGCCAAGCCGCTGCTGGCGGGGCGTAAACGTCAGCCGGGCGACACGCTGGCGCCGTTCGTCGTCAAGCGGCTGCCCACGGTGCTGATCGGCGTCCTCGGCGGCCTGGTCGTCGGCCTGACGTCGGTGGGCTCCGGATCGCTGATCATCATCATGCTGCTGATGCTGTACCCGCGCATGCGGCTGTCCGAGCTGGTCGGCACCGATCTGGTGCAGGCGGTGCCGCTGGTGGCCAGCGCGGCGCTCGGGCACATCATCTTCGGCGAGTTCCAGTTGAGTCTGACGGCGGCGATCCTGCTCGGCAGCATTCCCGGCGTCTTCATCGGCGCGCGTTTCTCGTCGCGCGCCCCCGACTATGTCATTCGCCCGTCGCTGGTCGTCGTCCTGCTGATATCGGGAATGAAGCTGATGGGCGCGCCCAACGTCCTGCTGGCGTCCGTGGCGCCGGTGGCTGTCGCCGTCGCCGTCGGCTATGCCCTGCGCGCCAGCGCCGCTCACCGCGCCCAGCGAGGGTTGCTGGCGGTGAAGGTCCAGCAGTCTGACTGACGAGGCCGACTGAACTACGGTGTCGTCTCCGCCGGCTCCGTCGCCTCCGCCGCGGACATCGTCGCCGACGGTTCCGGGCTCGGCGGCGGCACGTGGGGCGGCGCCACCGGCGCCAGCGTCGCCGTGGTCCAGCGCTCGACCGCGGTCAGCCGTTCAATCGTGCTCGTCAGCGTGTTCATCGCGAGCGGCGCCGATTCGCACGCCTGATCGTGAACGATGGTCTTCTGAACCTGTCCGGGGCGGTAGTCGATCACCACGATGTTCGACCTGGTCAGCCCCGGGGCAGCTGCAGCAGTTGTCGGGGCTGTCCAGGAAGTGCGTCTCCTGCATGGCGACGATCAGCTCGCCGACGCGATCGGCGGGCAGCTTCGCGCGCTGCTGCCCGACGACCGCGACGTTCGAGCGCCCTTCGTAGACGACGGTGCCGTCGAGGAACACCGACACGCTATAGACGGGGCAGGCCCCCGACGAACAGCCGGCGCGGCGCAGCTGCACGATCGCGTCGGGCGTATCGGTCATCGCCTCGAGCTGCTTCATGCAGGTCTTACGGCCCGCGGAGCCGCCGCCCGCGCACCCGGCGAGCGCCGCGACCACGACCATCGTCCCCCACCCCCTGATGCTCATCTCCAGCCTCCGCAACCCGTCTGAATACTGATCATCGATTCTGGTGTTGGCCATGGCTGAACCGACGGTGTTACCGTCGCCGGCAGCGATGGCGACGAACCTCGTGGCGCTGCTCCGGGCGATCAACCTGGCGGGCCAGAAGTCAGTGTCGATGGCCGACCTCAAGGCCATGCTGGCGAAGCTGGGGTTCGAGGGGGCCCGATCGCTGCTCGCGTCCGGCAACCTGGTGTTTGCCGCGGCGGGCCGCGTGCCCGCCAGCGCGAAGCTGGAGGCGCAGCTGGAGGTCGAGGCGGCCAAGCGGCTGAAGCTGGAGACCGCCTTCTTCGTCCGCTCCGCGGCGGAGATGCGGGCGATGGTCGAGCGCAACCCGTTCCCGGCCGAGGCGAAGCGCGATCCCGGGCACCTGGTCGCGGTGTTCCTGAAGGACGCCGTCGATGCGCCGCGCGTCACGCCCTGCGCGCGGCGATCGTCGGGCGCGAGCAGGTCGCGGGCGCGGGGCGCGAGATCTTCGCCGTCTACCCGGACGGCATCGGCCGGTCGAGGCTGACGATGGCGCTGATCGAAAAACACCTGGGCGTGCGCGGCACCGCGCGCAACTGGAACACCGTGCTCAAGCTGGACGCGCTGGCGCACGCATGACCCCCGCGCAAGGCCTGGCGTTCGTGAAGCGGCACGGCGTCGTGCTGCAGGCGGCGCGCGGGGCCGTGCCGAGCCTGGCCGAGGCGATCGTGGGCGGCCCCATCCGCGGTAGCTGGTGGGCGCATCCGAGCGGACACGACATCTTCCGCGTCGCCGACGCCGTCTCCGACAGCGACGACGTGCTGGTGTGCAAGCTGATCGACGGCAAGGTCACGTACGTGCACCGGCGGCTGTGGCCGGCGCTGGTCAAGCTCGCGGCGCGGTTCGACAAGCAGCGGCTGGCCAAGATCTGGAACGAGCACACGCAGACCGGCGCGCACAAGGCGCGCGCGATCGCGTTCCCGAAGTGGGTGCCGGACGACGTCAAGCACGCGGCGGCCGCGCTGTCCGTCGCCGCCGCGGAGGCGCTGCTGCCGCCGGCGCTGGTCACGGACGCGGCCGCGGCTAGCGCGGCGCCCGCAGCAGCGAGCGCGTCCGCGAGGCGCCGGACGCGGGCGGGTAGTCGACGCTGACCAGGCGGCTCGACACGGCGGTGAGCTTCTTGAACGGCCAGGCGCATTTCGCCTTGCTGAGCTCGGTGAGGTCGAACGAGCAGCCCACCATCGGCAGCGGCGGGAAGCGGTACGCGGAGATCGTCACCTCGTAGCAGGCGCGCCCGGCACGGCTGTCCGGCGGCACCGGCCGGGCGGCGGCGGCCTTTTCGAAGGAATCGACGGCCACGCGATCGAGCGCGGCGTTCCCCGACCCGCGGCGCAGCATGGCCTTCGATTCGCGGCCCGGCGCGACATCGACGCAGATCTCCACCTCGCGACGCTCGGCTCCCGCGGCCACCATGCGCACGGCCTCGTCGTAGCCGGCCAGGACGTCGGGGCGGCGCCGGGCGGCGTCGTCGCGCAGGTCGGGTTGATCCTCGCGGGCGGCGTCCTTGCGGCTCACCTGCCGGACGCGCTCGAGGTACCCGCGTCCCCAGCCGCGGGCGGTGGCGCCGGGCCCCACCGGCATGTCTCCGCCAGCCGGTGCGCCTCGCTCTCCAGGCGCGCCTTCGCCCCGCGCAGATAGTCGTACAGCAGCGGGTCGACGCGCCCGGCGCGCACGTTCGCGACCGAATCCTCCGTACGCTCGAGCTCCGCGCGCAGCTCGTCGACGGACAGCCGGTGCGGCCGCCGCCGCAGCGTGATGTCGGGCGGTGGCGCCGGCCCCGCCAGCTCGTCCTGCACGCGGGCCGGCAGCCCGCGCAGCGACAGGTCCGGTGGCCGCCCCGACGCCGAATCGGGGATGGTCACCTCCGATGACTTGTCGTCGGCGGGCGCAACGGGGCGTGATGCCGGCGCCGGAGCGCGGCGCCGTCGGCGGCGCGCCGGGAGCGTCGGGGTGTTGCCCCGGCGCCCGGCGGCGAGGCGCCGGCGGCACACGGGCGTCGTCGGGGCGAACGACCGGGGCGGCAAGCGGCGGCTCGTCACGGCGCGCCGGTTCGTTGATCTCGATCTCGATCGCGGGCTCCGCGACCTGCGGCGCCCGGCCTGTCCACAGCAGCGCCCCCGCGACCAGGGCGTGCGCCAGCGCGGACACGGCCCAAGCCGTCGGGATCCGCCTGCGCATCGCCCTACTCTGGATCACGCGTCGTGTGACGGCCGGCACCGGCCGTGCGTTTTTCGCCGCCAGGTGTGCAGCCCCGCGGCACGTCCCGTCGTGATCGCCATGCGAACCCCCGACAAAGCGCGGGCATGAGCGTTGCTAAACCCGAGTGCGTCGCTTTTCCCCAGACCTAGGAGACTCCGATGCCTCGCCAAAAGATGCTTGCCGCCCTGTTCGCCCTCGCCGTCCCGGTGCTCGCGATGTCGTGCGACTCCGATCCGACCCGTTCACCCAGGAGGACTTCCCGCTGTGCGCCCCGCAGTCGATGCGCGTGGTGGGGTCGATCGACGACATGTCGATCGACGTCACGCTGCCAGGCGCCGGCGGCGGCCTCGCGCAGGACAACGCCGGGGGCGAGTTCCAGTACCAGGGGAACTACCGTCGGATCCTGCCGAGGCTGACCTGCGCCTGACGTGGGAGTCGTCCCTCGACAAGGCGACGCCCGCCAAGGGGACGTTGCGCCTCATGGAGGGTCCGTTCGCCGGCCAGTCACTGTGCGTCGGCGACGGCACCACCATCCGCATCCCCAAGGACGACACCGTCATCCAGTTCGAGCTCGCCGGCCTCCGCTCGGGCGACGGCTGCGCGGTGGTCCACACCGGCCAGCTTCGCGGCTGCATGCGCTGATCCTCCGGTCCGCGTGTGGCAAGCTCCGCACATGCGGGCTTGCCTGTTGTTTGCGGCGGTCGTCGGCATGCTCGCCGCCGGCTGCAGCTCGGACGCGGGGCAAGTCATGAAGGCCGACGCCGCCGTGCTGGACGCGGCGGCCGTCGACGCGCCGCCGCCGCCCCCGCCGCCGTCGGAGCCCGGCCGGCACACGGTCGAGGTCGTTGACACCCGGCGCGTGGTGCCGTCGCCGGGCCTCCCCGCCGATCTGGCGGCCACGGGCGCGAACAACAACCTCGACGTCGTCCGCCACACCGACGGCCGCGTCTACCTGGCGTGGCGAAACGCGCCCGACCACTTCGCGTCGACGTCCGTCGTCATCAACGTCGTCAGCAGCACCGACGAGACGTCGTGGCAGCGCGAGGCGAGCTTCACGCAGGGGACGGACCTGCGTGAGCCCCGGTTCCTGTCGTGGGACGGCACGCTGTTCCTCTACGTGTCGCTGCTGGGGAGCGCAGGCCTGTCGTTCGAGCCGCGCGGCGTGGCCCGCGCCGAGAAGCCGGCGGCCGGCGGCGCGGCCGGCGCGGGGTTCTCGACGCTCGACGATCTCGGGTGGCCGCCCTACATCGTGTGGCGCACGCGCATCGAGCAGGGGCGCCCGTACATGCTCCGCTACCTGGGCGGCGCGAACCTCTACGCGTTCGAGGGCGAGCCCCTGACCGTGGAGCTGCTGACCAGCACCGACGGCCGCGCGTGGTCACCGGCCGCCCCCGGGCAGCCCGTGATCTGGACGGGCGGCGGCAGCGAGGCCGACTTCGCGCAGACCGCCGACGACACGCTGTACGGGATCATCCGCAACGAAGGCGGCGACGTCGATGGCTGGGGCAGCAAGATCTGCCACACGTCGGGGACGATGGTCGCGCCGTGGGCGTGCCACCACGACCCGCGCCGCTTCGATTCACCTCTGATGTTCGCCCACGACGGCGAGATCTATCTGATCGCGCGCCGCAACGTCAGCGCCGACGGCAACTTCGACCTGGGCAGCAGCGAGCCCGACCGCAAGATGCGCGTCATCGGTTACCACATCGACTACCTGACCAAACCGAAGCGCTGCGCGCTCTGGCGCTTCGTGCCCGGCGAGGATCGCGTGGCGTTCGTGATCGATCTGCCGTCGCGCGGCGACACCTGTTACCCCGGCCAGATCGCCGGCGACAGCCCCGACACGCGCATCATCTACGACTACAGCTCGGACATCGACGCACCGGAGCTGACCTGGAACCAGGGCCAGAACGGACCGACGTACATCTACAGGCACGCCGTCCGCTTCACGCCGCGCTAGTCGCTGCGCGCCGCAGGCGCGGTGTGCGACTACATCCGGGACAGTAGCCGGCGAAAGCGGCCAAAACAGCTAGGGAGTGTCCTCGCTTGTTCGTCAACGAGCGCCATCGCAACGTTTGCGGAGGCTGCGCGGACAGGGACGAGGAGGACACAAATGATCTTTCAGGGCGGTTCCAGAACGAAGCGGGCGCTGGGAATGGGAGTGTTGCTGGGGGTCGCCGTCGCGTCGAGCAGCGGCGCCTGCGACGGCGACAAGAAGCACGGTGGCTTGATGACGGCGGGTAGCGGTGGCCACGGCGGTTCCCCTCAGGCGGGGACAGCTGGCGCCGGGGGCACCATGGTGTCGCAGACGGGTAGCGGTGGCGCTGGCGCCTGCACGGTGCCCAATGACCCGGCGCTCGCGATCGCGACGCAGATGTTCAAGGACGGACGCACGACGTTCCGCTACGACACCTTCGGTAGCGAAGCGTTCTGGGGAGACGCTCTCAAGCTGCACCAGGCGATCGCCGGGCGAGGCGAACGGCGGCGTCGGTCCCGGGGTCAGTCCCGCCACCGCGCTGACCGTCCTCGGCCTCAAGGTCGACGTCGAAGCGCTTCCCGACGATCTGGTCGATGCGATCGTCAGCGGCAACGTCGACCTCAATGATCCCGCGAACACGATTGCCCTCATCCGCCTGAACGCCGTCCTCGGCATCACCGGCGTCTTCAACGCGAGCGGCACCATCACGTCGATGGGAATCCAGTGCGCGCTCTGCCACTCGACCGTCGACGATTCGTTGGCGCCCGGGATCGGGAAGCGCCTGGACGGCTGGGCCAACCGCGATCTGAACGTCGGCGCGATCATCGCGTCCGCCCCCGATCTGTCACCGTTCACGAACCTGCTGCAGGTCGACGAGGCCACGGTCAAGACCGTGCTCAACGCGTGGGGCCCGGGGAAGTTCGACGCCGAGCTGGCGCTGGACGGCAAAGGCTTCCGGCCCGACGGCAAGACCGCGGCCACGTTGCTGCCGCCCGCGTTCGGGCTCGCCGGCATCGGCCTGCACACGTGGACGGGCTGGGGCTCCGTCACCCACTGGAACGCCTTCGTCGCCAACCTGGAGATGATGGGCAAGGGGACGTTCCACGACGAGCGCCTGAACAACCCGACGAAGTTCCCGGTCGCCGTGCGCGCGGGCTTCGCGCACGTCATGAAGACGCCCGACCTCATCACGCCCAAGCTGGCGCAGCTGCACCTCTATCAAATCGGACTGCCCGCGCCTCCGGCGCCGACCGGCAGCTTCGACGCGTCCGCGGCCGCCAAGGGCAAGACCCTGTTCGCGGGCAAGGCGAAGTGCGCCGGGTGTCACGTGCCGCCGACGTTCAGCGAGCCCGGCTGGCCGATGCACACGGCAGCCGAGATCGGCATCGACGACTTCCAGGCCAAGCGATCACCCGACGAGCGCTATCGGACGTCGCCGCTGGCCGGCCTGCGCACCCACATGAAGGGCGGCTTCTATCACGACGGCCGGTTTGCCACGCTCGCCGACGTGATCGAACACTACAACGCGCACTTCACGCTCGGCCTCAGCTCGGGCGAAAAGCTCGAGCTCGCCGAATACCTGAAGTCCCTCTGAGGTCGGGCAATCGTCAGGCGGGCTTCGCGCGCGGCGACCAGATGCGCGCGCCCCGCCTGGCGGTCAACGCCAGGCTCTAGTGTCTGTGCGGTCGGGTCGGTGGCCTTGGCGACCGCGATCTCGATCGTGCCGGCGGCCTCCCGGGGAAGGTCGGGAGGCTCCATCATGACGATCGGCGTCTTGGACACGGAGTCGGCCGGCTCCACCGTTTGCGCGGTCGCGCCGATCAAGGTGCGGCGCATGTCCGTGGCTGGGGGCTCGGCGACCGGCCGCGTGGCGGGCAGCGGAGGCGGCACGGGCGCGAGGGTCGTGTCGCGTAGCGGCGGCATCGACGCCGACGCCGTCGGGCGGAACGGAATCGTTTGGACGTGTTGACGCTGCGGCGGCTGCCGGCTTGTCGGCCGTCGGCGGCTTCACGGGCAGCGCGGGCGGCAACGCCGCGATCCACAGCGGCTCGAACAGCGACCGGCTGCCGTTCACCAGCGGCTCGAGCTTCGTCTTGAGCTCGGACTTGGCCATGAAGATCTCCTCACGCCGATCGCCGCTGAGCAGGCGCCTGAGCACCAGCTCGTCCGGCGACTGCGAACGTGCCGCGATCTCCTGCACGACCGGCGCCATGGTCGCGATCAGCCGCTCGACCAGCACCGTGGGCTTGGCGTGCGCGCGCATCACCTCGCCGTCGATCTTCGCCTCGATCAAGCGCCTGCGGTGGGCGGTCAGCTCGGTCGCCGCCTTCACCAGCTTGTCGTGGACGGCGAGCAGCTTCTTGGCGTCGGCGTCATCGACATCGAACGCGTCCTCGCTCGACCCTTCCTGCTGGTCGACGCGTGTCATGCGCACCCGTGGCGCCTCCTTCGAGAACATGACGTCGAAGCCGGTGCCGGTCCCGTCAGCGCCGGAGCGCAGCTTCAGCGTGGAACCGGCGGCCCCAATCGACAGGTCCGAGACGTGGAGCTTCTCCAGGTGCTGCGGCTTCCGCTTCACCTCCTTGTGCAACCACCCCCCCATCTCCGGCGCCTGAACGTCCAGGCGTTCGACCAGGCGATCGACCCGCACGACCTTGTCGAAGAAGTGGTTCGCCGGCACATCGAGGTCGAGGACGGCCTCCAGGCCGAACCCCGTCTTCACGCGCGCGCGGCACGCGTACCGCGTCCCGCCCATGACCGCGAGGTGCAGGTCCACCGCCATGTCCGGCAGCTCGTGTTTGACCAGCAACGTCTCCAGCGCCTTGACGGAGCCATCACGCTCCTGCGAGGCCTCCGCGTCGCGCTGGGCGATCTCGGCGTCCAGGGCGTTGCGCATCGCAACCACCTCCGCCCGCACCAGATCGTTCGCCGAACGCAGGATCGCCGCCGCGCAGCGCGCGCTGGCAGAGTCGAGCGCGCCCAGCGGCGTCCCTTCGAACGACTTGGCGACCAGCGGCTGCAACTTCTGCAGCCGCTCGGCTTCGGATACCGCCGCGTGCTCCAGCGCCCGGATGTGCGTACGTCCCTGCGTGATGCGCTGGTCCGCAAGCAACACCTGCACACAGAATTCGACCGCGTCGCGGAGGAACTCGATGTAGTTCACTTCTAACTTCGAGTGGGTCGAGTCCCCATAGAGGTAGCTCATGACAGCCTCCTTCGGGGGAATCGTACCACCGCTCGCGCGACGACGGGTCGCCCGCGACGCTGCTCAGAAGGTCATGTCGGCCTTTGTGGGCGCCACAGCCAAGAGCTCAACCGTCGTGTTTGCGGAATGCCGGTTTATGAAATGTTCGCTCACGGACACGGCGGGTGCGTCGCCATCGCGATCGCGACGGCGGCGATGTCGTCGCTGCCGACGCCCTGGAACATGTCGAGCGACGAACCGCAGCACCAGCGCAGGTAGTGGTCGAGGGCCCAGACGCCGACCAGCGCGTGGGTCGTGGCGTCGTAGACGCACATCCACGACGGCCCACCGACGGCCGGCACGTCGGCGTAGCTCACGTACTGCAGCAGGTAGCCGGCCCCCGGCCCCTCATAGATGCGCAGCCCACACATCGGCGGGTCGCGCGTCTCCCAGGTGGCCGCGCAGATGCCGGTGTCGAGCGGCGGCCGGCACTGCCCGCGTTCCTCCGCGACCGCCTGGCACTCGCTGACCTCGCCCGCTGCATCGACGACGTCGGCGCTACCGACACCGTCCGGCGGCGCCGCGTCCACCGCCGTGCCCGCAGGCCCTCCCCCGCAGGAGCCGAGGACGACGAGACACGCGACGAACCGCTCGAGCCGCCGCGCCATCCACGACGACTATACGACCGCCGCACGATATCGGCGGCTACTTGATCTGGAAGGTGACGTCGCTGGCGTCTTTGGCCGCGGTGTTGGCGGTCCACGTGACGCGGACCTTGGCCTTGTTCGTCGCCGGTCCGGTGACCGTCCAGTCGTGGCTGCCTGACGTCGCGCCGTTGCCCGGCACCGCGGCGGCAATGACCGACCAGACTCCGCTGCGACTGACCTCGATCTGGAACTGGGCGCCGGGGCCCGCGTTGTGACTCCACGTGATGGTACGTACGGAACCGATCGTCCAGATGACGGCGGTGTTGGGGGCGGTCACCGTGACGCTGCCCGCGACCAGCGAGAACGTGCCGCTGACGCCGCTGACGGAAGCGCCGTTCGCGACCACACGCACGATCGCGGTGGTGCTCGCCGCTCCCGTCACCGTCCACGCGAAGCTGCCGGTGTTGGGGGCCGCGGCGTTGAGCGTCGTGAAGGTGCTGCCACCATTGCGGCTCAACTGCACCTTGACGGTCGACGTGGGCAGCAGGTTGCTGTTCCACGTGATCACCTGCGCGGTCCCGACAACCCAGCTCGCTCCCGCGGCGGGCGACGTCACGGCCACCGCCGGGCTGCCGATGGAGAACGCGCCGCTCGTCCCCACCGCGGGGACGCTGCCGTTCGCAGATACGCGCACGATCGCCGCCGTCGTCGCCGGCGCGCTGGCTGTCCACGGCAGGCTCCCCGTGGCGGGCGCCGCGGCCGCGAGCGTCGTCCAGCTCGCGCCGCCGTTGCGACTGAGCTCGACGCGAACCGTGTCGCCGGCCGGCAGGTTGCTGCTCGCCCACGAGATCGTGCGCGCCGTCCCGATCGCCCAGCTCGCCCCCGCGGTGGGTGACGTCACGGCGATCGTCGCCGTGACGATCTGGAAGGCGGCGCTCATGCCGCTGGCCGGCATCGCGCCGATCGACGTGACGCGCACGCGCGCCTCGGCGGCGTCGGGGCCGGTCACGCTCCAGACGAAGCTGCCGGTGTTGGGCACGTCGGCCGCGATGGGCTCGAACGTGGCGCCGCCGTCCCGGCTCACCTCGATCGACACGGGATCGCCGGCGGGGAGGTTGTCCGTCCAGGTGATCGTCACGGGCATCCCGGCATACGCCAGCGCGCCGGCCAACGGCGCCGTGACGGTCAGCGCGGGTGTGGTGATCGCGAAGGGACCGCTGGTGTTGCTGACGGGCAAGGGACCGCTGACCGTCACGCGAACGACTGCGATCGCGGCGTCGGGGCCAGTGACGGTCCACGCGAAACTGCCGGTATTGGGTACCCCGGCGGCGAGGGGCTCGAACGTCGCGCCGCCGTCCCGACTCAGCGCGATGTCGACGGGCAGCTCCGCCGGCAAGTTGGTCGACCAATTTATTGGCACGGACGCCCCGGCGTAGAGCGTGGCGCCCGCTGCGGGGCTGGTCACGATCAGCGACGGCTCGACGATCGCGAACGTGTCGCTGCTCGCACCCGGCGACCCGGCGACGGTGACGCGGACGCGCGCAGTGCCCGTCGAGGGACCAGTGACGACCCAGGCGAGGCTGCCGGTGTTGGGCACGTACATCGCCAGGAACTCGATCGTGTTGCCGCCGTCGCGGGATAGCTCGACGTTCACCGCCCGATTGGCGGGAAGATTGGTCGACCAGGTGATCGCCAATGGCGTCCCGGCGTAGAGCACCTCACCGGCCACAGGACGCGTGACGGTAAGTGTCGGCGCGACCAGGGTGAAGCTGGCGCTGGTGCCGGTTACGGTCACCGCGCCGTTGGTCGTGACGCGAATAAGGGCATCGGTCGTGTCCGGGCCCGATACCGATCCGTTGAAGCTTACCGAGATCGGCGCCGCAGCCGCGATGGTTTCGAACGTCGACCCACCATCCCGACTGAGCTCGATGCGCACGGTCGTCGCGACGCCGCCGAGATTGTGCGTCCACGCCACGGACAGCGCGGTCGTGTACACGGTTGCGCCCGCTTCGGGGACCGTGACAGTCAGCGTCCGCTGGACGATCGAGAAGTTATTGCCGGTACTGCTGGCAGGAAGCGAGCCGTTCGCGGTCACGCGCACGCGGGCGGTCCCCGTGTTCGGGCCCGTGACGTTCCAGGAGAAGGTGCCGGCCATGCCGCTGCCGGTGTTGGGGGCTGCGTCCGCCAGGATCTCGAAGCTGCTACCGCCGTCGCGGCTCAGCTCGATGCGCACGGTGCCGCCCGCGGGCAGGTTGTGGACCCATTGGATGTTCGTGGTCGTGCCCACGAACGTGGTCGACACGGGCAGCGTCACCGTCAGCGACGGTGTGAGCAGGTTGAAGGTCGTCTCCGAGGACGCGGTCTGGCCGGCGCTGGTGCGGGCGGTGACGCGCACGCGGATGCCCGAGACCGCCGGACCGGATGGCGTCCACGCGCACTCACGGGCGGTGGCCGGAAGCCCGGTGCAACCGGCGATCGGCGCATAGCTGGCCCCGCTGTTGACCGAGACGGAGACGTCGAAGCCCGCGAGCGGGAAGGCGTCGCCCACGGTCCATCGGATGGTGAGCGGGACGTTCGTGTAGAAAGGTCCGCCCGACGGGGCTGTGACCGCCAGCGCCAGCGAATCGTCGTTGACGTGCCGGAGCACGACCAGCCCGCTGTTGGAGTCCGCGATCACCGCATCGGGCCGGCCATCGCCGTTGATGTCGCCGACAGCCAGTGCTTGCGGCTTGTAGTGGCTCGCGCTGCCAATCGGGACGAGCTCCTCGTTCACGAAATCGCCGGATGGGTACTGGCGATAGACGCCCAGTCGAGCCCAGCCGCTGTGCGTGACGAGCACGTCCTTGCGGCCATCGCCGTCGACGTCGGCCATGACCATCGCCGAAGGGATGTCATGAGACGGATACGAGACCGCGGGATCCATCCCACCTTCCTCGTTCTGCAGAAACCGGGCGATGATCGAGTTGGGGCGGTTGCCGCCGGCGCTGACGACGATGTCGGTGCGCCCATCGCCGTTGGTATCGCCAAGGGCGACGCCAGCGGTGTTGACGTTGCCGCTCAGGGCATACGACGTCGGCGCGCCGAACACGCCGTCCGCAGTCTGCAGCAGCACGCTCACGTCCGGGATGGCGTACATCTGCCCGCTCATCACCACCAGGTCGGTTCGACCGTCGCCGTCGATGTCACCCGCGTCCAGCTCGTCGTAGCCACCGTGCGGAGCGTGGTACGTGACCGGCGCCGCCAGCGTCCCGGTTTCGGTCTGCAGCAGGACGTCGACACCGTCGCCGTACGAGCCCCAGTTGATCCCGGCGACGTCCATCCGACCATCGCTGTTGAAATCGCCGATCTTCACCTGATACGAGTTGACCGTCGGGTAGGACACCATCGGGTCGAGCGTGCCCGACGCGTTTTGCAGCAGCACGCCGATGCTGATGCCGCTGCCGTTCGCCAAGCCAACGACGACGTCGGCGCGACCGTCGCCGTTGACGTCGCCGATGTCGATCGAGCTCGATCGCGAACCCACCGGGTATTTGACCCGCGGCTTCAGGCTGCCGTCGGATGCCTGCAGGAAGACGTGCACCGTGTAGTCGTTGGCGGCGTCGAAGTAGTACGACGTCAGCAGCGCAACGTCGTTGCGACCGTCGCCGTCGAGATCGCCGATCGCCACGGCCTCCGGCATGGACCCCGTCGGATACGCGACCTGGGGTTGGAAGAGCGACGTCGTGAGCGCCCCGCTCCGCGTCTGCACCGTGGGCTCGTCGCTGCTGTCGCCTTTCTCCGGCGCGCCACAACCCGCAATCGCGCTTACCAACAACAACCCAAACCCGACCGCCTGCCTCCAGGACTTTGCCATCGTCACTCCCGCGTAAGTGAGCTCGCGGCACGATACGGCGATTACATATTTTCGGCTAGCAATTCGCTCGCCGCATTGTGTTAGTCACCGCTCTGCTGATTTCAATGACGGACGAGTGTAACGAGTGACGCATAAAAAAATGGCCGGCCACTCCCTTTCGGGAGCAGCCGGCCCAGTGCTCGATCAGAGCTGACCGCTACATCTATCTAGCGGCACCAGACGGCGACGACCGGCGACTCCAGCGTGTAGAGCCGGTCGCCGCCCGGGCCGATCTGGAGTTGCCGGGACGACGGAGCCCCGGTGCTCGCCGCGCCGAAGATCCGCAGTGTCTGGCTGGTCGGCACATCGACGACGACGATGGCGCTGAAGTCGGTCGCGTGCGTGTGCAACGTGAACAACCTGGCGCCGACGATCGCGCCGTTGGTCGAGAAGCCGGCGACGCCCGGCGAGTTGATCGCGTTCGGCAGGTTGAGGATCTGGGTCCCGTCGGACGTTCGCCATTCGCCGAACGTCTGGGCCGGCGTGAGAATCCCCGCCACCACCGACCAGTCGGGTGACATCGCGGCGTTGAAGACGTTCACGCTGCCCCCCGGGTAAGTCGCGTCCAGCATCTGGTCGGAGAGGCGCCAGGCAGCGACGCCGCTGCCGGTGACCACGCCCAGGCGAGCGCTGTCGGGGCTGAAGCGATCCGGCCGCACGCCGATGGCGCCGGTGACGGTCAGTTGAGTCGCGCCGCTGTCGACGTCGATCGCGACCACCGAGGCGGCGAAGACGTCGCCCGCGCCGTAGGCCAGCGATTGGCCATCGGGTGAGAGCGCCATCCGGTTCGAGCCAAAGACCTGGGACAGGAGCGGGACTGCACTTGCCACCTCGAAGACCTGCAGCGGCTGGCCGACGTTCGGCACGGCCATCGCCGCCATCGCCGCCACCCTTGCGGCGCCAGCCGACAGATCGACCGCGGCCAGCGAGCCGAGCTGCGTCGCCACGGACGCGCTGATCGCGTCGTTCGATGTGCCGGCGGTCGCGATGTCGACGACACCGTCAGCGCGCCCCAGCGCCAGCCACTGGGCGTCGGGCGACGCGCCCGTCGTCACGATGGCCGCCGGCATGTCCGAACCTTGCGGCGCGCAGATCTGGGTGACGTCAGGCTCGGCCCACATGTGGAACAGCAGGCCGTCGCTGGCGCTGCTGCCGGCGCCGAAGCCGCCACCGGCCGCCCACACGGCGTAATCCAGCGCGACCGCGAGCGTATGTGCCGCGGCCCCGGTCAGCGGATCGCGCCAGGACGTCGTCCCCGCGGCCGGCTCCGCCGTGACGATGTGGCCGTTGGGCGCAACACCCCGGAAGATCGCGCCCGCCGGCAGCGTGATGCTGCGGACGACGACGAGCGTCTCCGGATTTCGCGCGGCGATGGTGTCGCCGTTACGCGTGTAGACCAGCGTGCTGTCGGCCGAGAAGCCGAGGACCGTGTCGGTGAACGTCGCGCTCGAGACGACGACGGCGCCGGTGCCGGCGCGCGCCACGAACAATCCCGTGGTCAGACCAGACACTTGCGCCTCGTCGGTCGTCGAGATCGCCACCAGGTTGCCGTCAGGCGACACGGCGAAGCCGGTCAGCGCCCGGTCGTACATGTTGTAGAGCACGTTCACGTTGCCGCTGGCGGGATCGCGCAGCTCGATGCGCTGGCTCGTCGGCGAGTTGCCGATCTGGAAGTGCACGTCGGCGAACAGGCGCGTCTGGCCGGCGACGTATCGCAGCGACGCGACGGCCTCGCCCGTGCCGAGGTTCTGCGGGTTCACGCTGCGCACCGGGGTTACCGGTGCTCCCGTGAGCCAGCTCCGCTGGGCGCCCGATGCGACGTCGATGACGGTGCCGAGCGACGTCGCGAGCTTCTTGCCGTCCGCGGAGAACGCCAGCGACGACGCGATCGAATCGATGGTCGAGCCGGCCGGGCCCGGGAATGATCGCACCAGCGATCCGTTGCTGGCGTTCCACAACGTCACCTCGCCGATCTCCGCCGACAGCGTCGCCAGCCGCGTATTGTCGGGGGAGAACGCCGCCGCGTCCCAGCGCCCGAGCGGCGCCGCGAGCTGCCCGAGCTCGCGCCAGTTGTCGTCGGTGGCGTACAGCCGAACCGTGCCCGCGCCGGTCAGCGCGGCCAGCCGCCGCCCGTCGCCAGACAGGACGATCTTCCAATCGCGCTCCGGCCCGATGGTGCCGCAACGGAGGTATTGCTGCCCGGTCGCCGCCGGCGCCAGCCTCATGTCCGGCGACAGCGCCAGCATCGCGCCGCAGGAACCGACTTGCGTTGACGGCATCGAGCTGCCGCCCTGCCCCGCCGGACCACCAACACCGCCGAGGCCACCGCCTGAGCCGGCTGGACCGCTTGCGCCCGCTCCGGCCGCGCCGCTGCCCGTCGTGCCGGCCAAGCCGCTGCCCGTCGTACCGGACATGCCGCTGCCCGTTGAACCGGACATGCCGCCGCCCGTCGTACCGGACATGCCGCCGATTCCACCGCCGCGCCCCGCGACGCCGTCGTGATGGCCACTCATGCCCTCACAGCCGAGGCCCGTTCCCGCGACCAACGCCACAAGCCCCCACCCCATCGACCGCACACTCCCCATGAACCCCACCTCCCGTCGACACAAGCTAATCAAAACGACAGCGCCGCCCAGTCGCGACGATCCCCGGTCGACGGTCACAGCGCTGTGCTAGCGCTATCGCGCGGCGTCCGAACCGTCGGTCTTTTACGGAGCGAGCCGCTTGCGGATGAGCGCTCCGCCGTCGCCCGCCGCCCACAACGTGTCGTCCGACGCGAGCCAGAGATCGTTCAGCGCGGCGGGGCCGATGACCGCGGTGCCGAACGTGCTGGGATCGGTGTTGGTGATGCGATAGAGGCGCGACGCCTCGCTGCCGACCTCGAACACGACCCACACGCCCCCGGTCGCGATCGGCGCCAGCGCGGCCGCGCGCCAGTCGCTGCTCATCACGATCGACACATCCTGCTCATCGTCGCTGACCTTCAGCAAGTAGCCGGCGGCCAGCATCCAGACGTCGCTGGGACCGCTACCGGTCACCGCCGTGAACGGCGTGCTGTCGAGGCCTACCGGCAGCCGCGGCTGGTGCCAGAATCCGTGCCCGCGACCGCCCACACATCCATCGACGAGTCTCAGGGCGCCAGCTTTCCACGCTTGCGCGTGGCCTCGCCGCGTCGTTCGGCGTCGCCGTGTTGCAGCAGCTCCAGACGGAAGGTTCGCGCTTCGGCCGCCAGCGCGCCGTGCGGGAAGCGGCGCCGGTGCTCCGCCAGCAGGCGCTCGGCCGCCGCGAGGTCGCCCTTCACGTCACGGTTGATGCGCGCCAGCTCGAGCAGCGCGATCTCGCCGGCCAACCCTGTCTGCACGGCCTGGCGCTCGAAGCAGACGATGGCAGCGTCGGTCACCCCGTCGCGCGCCAGGCGCAGGCAGTCGCGCGCCTCGCTCTCCGGCGCCGGCGACACATCCGTCGTCGGTTCGCGAAGCGGGGCAGCCGGCGAGGCAACGCCGCGCGCGCGTCTCGTCGCGCCGGACGCCGCCGCTCGCGCGGGTGGCTCGCGATCGTCCGTCGTGCCGGGCGGCGGCCAGCGCCAGTGCTCGCCTGCAACGACCACGGCCAGCCGCCGCGTCGACGACCACACGGCGACTTCGCCCTTGTCCACCGCCAGGTCGATCCGGCCGGGACGCGTCGCCACCTTGAAGCGTCCTGCCGATCCGTCGACGCGAAGTGAGCCGACGCGCACCTCGACGGGCGCGGGCGCGTCGACCTCCAACGTGCCGCTCTCCAGAACCAGGTGACCAGCGGAGGGAGACATCGCGAACCACGCCGCGCGCGTGCCGTCGCGAACGTGCACGCGCTGCCTGCCCGGCAGCAGCGAGCTGCCTGCGGCGAGCGCCTGCGGCGCGGGCAGCTGCTCCACCACCGGCGAGGCAACAGGAGATGCAACGGGGGCGGTCGCAATCGACGCGGGCGCCGGCACCCCGCCGCCGTCGCCGGCGCGGAACACGACGGCCGCGGCGATCGCGCCGGCACCCGCGGTCGCACTCGACAGCAACAGGAACAACGGCCACACCCGGCGCCGCCGATGTCGCCGCGGCTGCAACCTGGCCCAGGCCGCGGACTCGTCGCCAGGCGCCACCGCCTCGAAGACCTCGTGGATGGCCTGAATCCCCGCGACAGCGAGGTCACCGTCATGCACGACGGAGCGTGGTTCGCGCGCCATCGCCGTCATGTCTCGCCTCCTTGACGCGACTCGATCCCCAACGTCTCGCGAAATATCTGCTGCGCCTCGTACAGCCGGCGGAACGTCCAGGCCATGTTCTTGCCGGTGACCTCCGCGACCTGTTTGCCGCGAAGGCCCTCGACCTCGAACAGCACGAACGCCAGGCGCTGCTCCGGCGTCATGCGATCGAGCGCGCGTGTGGCCAGGTCGTGGATCGTGGCGTCGCTCCTCACCGCCGGGGCGACCGCGTCCTCCGCGGGCTGACTGCGCAAGATGGCCGCCAGCGTGTCGCCGATCCGGCGCCGTCGTCTGACTCTGCGGGCTTCGCTCGCGCACAGACGAAACACCCAGGTCTTGAGCTCCGCCTCACCGCGAAACGAGGCGACGTGGCGAAAGAACAGCGTGAACACGTCCTGACACGCGTCCTCGAGCTCGTGCGGCTGGGTGCCCAGCTTACGTAAAAAGGACGAGACGATCGGTTGGTAGTGACGATGGAGGTCCCGCGCCGCCGCGTCGTCCCCGGCGACGGTCCTGCGGATGAGCTCAGCGTCGAGCGCACGCCGCCCGCCGTCGCTGGGCGGCGGAAGCGCCGGGCTGATCCGCGCTGATGCTGGTGCCGCCAGGGATGCCATCTCCTGCCCTCTTTGAGTCCGCTCGGCGTCGATTTTTCAGGGAAATAACGCCAGGCCCAAACCCACGCCGACAAACAGCCTGATTGTCGGGACCGGGAACAGCTCGCCGGGCAGGCCGTCGATCTCGAACCGCCCGGCCAGCGCCGGGGGCGTGACATCGAACGCGGCGACCAGCGACAGCGCGACCCGCGCCGCCAGCCGCAGACGCAGCTGGGCTCGGCCGCCTGCCCCCGGCGCGGCCCGGACGTTCGACATCCCGTTGGGCACGTCGGTCGGGACCATGCGATCGATCGCCAGCACGACCTCCGGCCCGAGCAGGAGCTCGACCGGCGCCGCGACGCGCAGGCGGCGCGCCACCCAGCCACGAAACAGCGTGCTGCGCGCGGTGGCGGCTGCCTGTCCGGAAGCGCCCAGATCGATGGTGAGCCGCTGCGCGGTGGCCATCCAGACGCCCTCCACACCGAAGGCCCAGGGGGATGCCGATCCCGGCCCGTACCAGACATCGACGGCCAGCGCCGGCCCGGACGGTCCGTCGGCCCACCCGCCGAGGAGGTCCAGCCCGGGCCCCCACCCCAGCACGGCCGGGCGCGCCGGCGCGGCCGATACGATGCCGGGTGGAGCCGTCGTGGCGCTGTCGTCGGGCGGCTCGGTCGGACGGCGGAAGAACGCCTCCAGCACCAGCGCCACCCCCTGCGCCAGCGCGACGCACGATTCGACCGAGCGCGGCAGATCGCGGCGCAAGCGCAGCCGCCCCGCCGGATCGCGCAGCTCCACGCGCACGACGTCGCCCGCATCTGCGTCGGGGCGGTGAACGAGATCGTACGACGCCAGCCATTCCCCGCCGCCCTCGACGTTCAGGCGGTCGCGCACCGCGCGGCGCACCTCGCCGATGTCAGGGCAGAGCGCGGCGGGGGTTCCGGTCTCCACCCGCAGGCCGCCGGCCGCCACGAGCGCCGTCAGTGCGAGCACACAAGCTGTCATCATCCCGCCCGAGGGCCGTCACCTTATCAGGGCCCTCGGGGGTATGGAGAGGGGAAGAATCAGGATCGTTACAGCGCCGCCAGGAATGCGGCCAGGTCGGCCTCTTCCCGCGCGGTGAAGTCGAAGCCCAGCGCGACCTCGTAGTGCGTGATGATCGCGGGGATGTCGGCCGCGATGCCGTTGTGGAAGTACGGCGCGCGCGACGCCAGGCCGCGGATGTTCGGCGTCTTGAACTTGTTGAGGTCCGCGAACACGCCGTTGCGAATGCCGCGGCCCGGGTCGGTGCTCTGCACGATCGCGCCCGTGGTGCGGCTCTGGAACGTGTACACCGCCTTGCCGGGACCCAGGTCGGGACGCGAGACGCCGACGTCGAACAGCGTGCCGTTCACGTTCTGGCCGTTGTTGGCGGCGTTGTGGCAGCCGCGGCAGGTGCGACCGCTGGCGACGTTCTGATTGTTGAAGATCTCCTGGCCGCGATAGATCTGCTTGCGGTGCGGGTTGTGGCTGGTCTTCCAGGCGTCGAACAGATCGAAGCGCGCGTTGACCAGCGGCTGCTCGATCGCGTTCTGCGCGCCGCCCTTGGCGCCGCTCGCGGTCAGGCTGCCCGCGCCGATCGTGTGCGTCTGCGCGTGGCCGATGCCCATCTCGTAGTCGACCATGTCGAAGATGACAGCATCGCTCGCCGGCGCGCCCTGCTGCGCGCCGGTGACGTTGCCGCGCGCCTGGCGGATGAGCCCGTCGCGTAGCGACGTGCCGACCGTGTTCGCCGCGTCCCACATCACCGTGAAGCTCTTGAAGTTCGCCGTCGGCAACGGCCGGCGGAAGAACCACAGGCTGGACGTCGTGCCGACACCGAAGGGATCGGCGGCCGCGGTGACGTCGTAGTCGCGGGTTGCGGGCGGTGACACCTTGCGAGTGAACAGACCCTGGCGCAGCATCGTGGTGCAGTTCCAGCGCGCCTGCGTCGTCGTCATGTCACACGTCGGCGTGTCGGTATCGAGGTTGTTGACGAACAACGGATCCAGGCCGTCCGACAGCAGGAACATCAACGTCACGGTCGACGGCTTGAGCGACCAGCCGTCCTCCGCCGCGTGGCAGGTGCCGCAGTCGCGACCGTTGGTCCCCTGCGGCGTGAAGAAGTTGTTGTTCAGCGAGACGATCGGCGCCGTCGTCGTGCTGTACGACGCCGCCAGACCATGTCCGTTCGGGATAGGGAAATTGTTGGGGATGCTATCGATGAACTCTTCGAGCAGTGGTTGCTTCGTCTCGACGATGTCGTCTCCCTGACCGTCGACGGCACACCCCGCAAGTCCAACAGCCCCGACTCCGAAAACCACAAGCAACTGCCTGAGATGTTCCAGCATGGCTCCCTATCCTCCTTAGAAGATAGTATGCAAGCCACCGAAGTTTTTTTGTTACAAAAACTGCTTACAAAGGTGGCAAGCAACGGCCGGCGCTGATTTCACTGCAATATCAATCAGTTTACAACGACGGTCGTAGCTCTCCGGCTTTGCGCCCGCCGCTCGTGTTGCCGGCCGCGCGCGGCGCGTCGGCGTGGCAGGCCGGGGCCTTCGACGCCGTTCGCGATGGACGGTTAGCTCTCGGGCTGTTGCTCGGCGTCGTCGATCTTCTTGTGGCGGCCGCTCTTGCCATTGGCCGCCGAGTGCACGTCGGGCGTCGGCACGCCGGTGCCTTCGCCGGCGTTCGCCGGAGGCGCGGCAGCAGCCCCGTGACCGTTCGACATCGCCCGGGCGATGGCCTTGGCCTTGTCCGGCGCGTCGCCGACCGCCAGCTCGCAGTCGCCGAACACCATCTCGATCCGCCCGCCGTCTCGCTTCAGGCTGACCTCCAGCGACTGCGCGCGGATCAAGGTCTTGTCGCGCACCTTGCCGGACAGCTCCACGACCTCGGCGTCGAACTCGCCGGCGAGCTCGCCGCGCGAGCTCAACGAAGTCACCTTCGCCTTGCCGCACAGGACGCCGCTCTCGGTGACTTCGACCGAGGGACCGGTCACATCCCCGTCCACACGCCCCATGACGACGATGGGACAGGTCGAGGTCAGCGTTCCCTTGAGCTCGGTTCCCTCTTCGATGAGGGTTCTCTTGGTCTCGGTCATGGTCCTATCCCGCCTTTCACTTTTGAACGATCTTCACGCGCAGCCGGCTGCCGCGCTCGAATGCGAAACGCGTGAGCTCCGTGCACTGCTGCACCGACGCCACCAGGGCACCCTTGCTGCTCACGACCACCTCGCGCGGGCCGACGATCCCGGGGCTCTCCTTCTCGAAGAAGTGGCCGTGTACGGTGACGGAGCCGCCGCCGGAGATCTTGCAGTCCGCGAGCACGCCGGTCTCGCCCACCACCAGCTCCGTCCCCTCGCCCAGGTTGATGGCGCAGTTCTGGAACAGGCTGTCGATCTCCACGCGCGCGCCCGCCTCGAGATCGAGGGTCGCGTTCTTGAGCACGTCGCCCTGGCCGAAGTAGCGGCGCGATGCGGGCGCGGAACGCTCCGCCGGCGGCGCGATGCCGCTGAGCAGCGCCGGGATCTCGCCGTTGCTGATGCGGCCGGTGCCGTCGCCGGCGACGCTGGTGTCCAGCCAGGTGACGAGCACGCCGCCGAGCGGCGCGCCGGTCCCGATCAGGCCGGCGACCTTGGCGCCCGTCAGCTTGGTGCCCGCGAGGCGCGCGCCCAGCAACGTCGCGTGGCGCGCGTCGACGTCGCCGAGATCGGCCCCCGTCAGGTCGGCGCCACCGAGATCCGCCTTGGTCAGCAGCGCGCCGCCCAGCTTGGCCTTCGCCAGCTTGGCGCTGGCGAGGACGGCGCTCGCGAACAACGCGCGGGTGAAGTCGCCCTCCGCCATCGTGGCGCCGCGCAGGTTGGCGTTGCTGAAGTCCGCCTGCGCGGCCTTGCCGCCGCCCAGCGACGCCTCCTCCAGGTTCGCGTTCGTGAACACGGCGTTGCGCAGGTCCGCGCCGGTGAGGTTCACCGTGCTCATCTGCGCGAGCGGCAGCCGCGCGCCCGCCAGGTTGGCGCCCACCAGGCTGGCGCCTTCCAGGTTCGCGCGCGCGAGGTTGGCGCCCGCCAGGTTGGCGCGATTGAGCTTCGCCCCCTCGAGATCCGCGTTCTCGAGGTTGGCCTCCTGCAGGTCGGCGCCGGCGAGGTACGCCTCGCGCAGGCTGGCGTTCTTGAGGTTGACCTTGCGCAGGACCGCCGCCTCGAGGTTCGCCCCCTCGATGTCGGCGCGAGCCAGCATCGCGCCCGACAGCGCGGCCTTGGACAGATTGAGGCCGCGCAGGTCGGCTCGTTCCAGCTTCTCGTTCTTGCGGACCTTCTGCAGGACCTGATCGCGTGTCAGCTCGCCCATGATTGTGTTGTCTCCTCGTGAATCAGGCCGCTACGGGGTGCGGGCCGCTCTGCAATCCATTGCTGCCACTGCTGCCGCTGCCGTCGCTGTCGGCTCTCCGGACGACCGGAGCCGGCCGGCTCACGATCGCGTCCACCTCGTCGATGCGGCGCGCAAACGCCAGCTTGGGCAGACGCACGGCGAGGTCGACCTCGCCCAGCCGCACCAGCGCGATCGTGATCTGCAGGAACGACACCTGCCGGACCCAGCGCAGGCGCTTCTTCGACAGGCGATCGGCCTCCGACCAGCCGCGCGCCGCCTCTTCGAACGCCGTGTGCTCGACGCGCAGGCGTTCGAGCTGACCGGCGAGCTCGCGAACGGTCGCGGCTGGGTCGACGGTCGCCAGGGCGGCCGGGGTCGCGCGGTGGAAAGCCTGGACGCGAGCCGCCGTCGCGGCGGCGATGTCGTCGGGGATCGCCGTGACGGCGGCGATCTCGTCCGCGCGCGCGGCGTAGAGCGGCGCCAGCCGGCCGAGGCCCGCCGCCATCATCTTGTCGATCATCAGCGGGTCCAGGCCCGCGACCTGCTCGAGCAGCGCCCGCACGATCAACGGCTCGCGACGATCGCGCTCACCGTCAACCTCGAACGCGCGCGGCAGACAGGCGCACAGCGGCGCGTACGCCGCCAGCAGCGCGTCGCGGGACGGGCCGGTCAGGGCGGGAGGCTGTCCTGGCTCGAGCGCCTTCTGCACGGCGACGAGGAATCCATCCAGCGCCCCGACCATCGCGGTGTGTGCGACCTCGGACGCCATCCGGCGCAGCGACTTGAGCGCCGGCAGCGCGATGTCGAGCCAGCTCGCCTGAGCTTCCCCCAGCGCACCTCCAGCATCGCGCTGCGGACCGGCGCGACGTGCTCGACGGCGAGGTCCTCGAACGTCGCGTGCAGGGCCGCCTCGTCGGACGCCGTCGACGTCCCCCCGGTCGCCGCCAGTGGCTCGTCGAGCGCCAGCGCGATCGCCAGGTCCAGCGATCCGGCGGCGGGCTCCTTCACGTGGACAGGGACGCGCGATGCCGGCGGCGGCGGCGCCGGCACGGGCGCGCGCTCGGGCTTCGCGCGCGGCGCCTCGACGGGCGGCCGCGGCGGCGGAGGCGCTGGGACCTTGGGCGCGACAACCGGCGCGGGCGCAACGATGACGCCCGCCACCCCGGCCTGAACGTTGCCGCGCGGCGGCGCGGCCTGCGCGGGCGCGCGGCTTGCTTCGGGTCGCGGCGACGGTGCAGCCGGCGGAAACGGTGCGGGCGGCGGCGCCAGGCCGGGCAACGGCGGCGCCTTCTTTTCCGGCGAGCTGGCCTCCGGACCATCGTCCTCAGGGCCGCGTTTCCGAAGTCGCGAAAAGATACTCATGCTCCGCCCAGCGGCCTTCCTATCGACCGCTCGCCGCGCGGACTTAACTGCGACAAAGCTCGCGTTCTATGTAGCCGGGATCGTGGTCGCTTTTGGCGCTCCCGATCCGATCCTGGGTCGCCTGTCTTTGGTGGACGTCGTCGTCGCGGCCGAACGGCCGATCGCGATCGACAGCACCGCGAGCGCCAGCGCGATCGCGGCGGCGCCGCCGAGGAGACCGCGCAGGCCCACGCCCGCGCTGTCGTGCAGCGGCGCGACGCCGAACGCGGCGATGCCGTAGCCGAGCTGATAGCAGGCGATGAGATGGCCCGGCGACGCAGCGTTGCGGCCGAGGCTCATCATCAGCGGCAGCAGCGCCGAGCAGCCGAGCCCCGCCAGGCCGAACGCGGCCGTTCCCAGCGCCGGCGTCGACGACGGGACCAGCGCCGTCGCAACGAAGGCGAGCGCGATGACCCAGGGCAGCAAGGCAAACGTGCGGCGGCCCGGGAGCCAGCGGTCGACCGCGGCGAGCAGCAAGCGGCCGGCGGTCGCCGCCGCCCAGAACAGGGTCAGCGTCAACGCAGCGAGGCTGGCGCCCGCGTGCAGGACATTTTTCATATACAGGATCGCCCAGTTGCCGTTCATCGTCTCGACGACGCCGTAACAGAGCGCGAACGCGGCGAACAGCCAGAAGCGGCGCGACCGCGCCACCGGCGCCTCCGCGCCGGCGCCGGCCGCCGCGAGCGGAAGGGATAGGCTCCACATCGTCAGCGCCAGCAGCAAGCCACCGACCGCGAGCGGCAAACCCCACCAGGCACCGAGGCCCACGAACAGCGCGATGAGCACCGGCGCCAGCGCCGTTCCGAGGCCGAGCAGGGCGTTGAGCGCGAGCACCGCGACGTCGACACGGCGCGGAAAAAGCGCAGCTGCGAGCATTGATGGCCGGTACGGTCAAGCCGAAGCCGATCCCCATGCACGCCGTGGCGCCGAGCAGCAGCGCGAACGCCGCCGCGTGCGTCTGCATGACGAACTGACTCCCGACCAGCAGCGCCATCGACGACAGGTTCGCCGCGAGGCCGACGACGAGCAGGCGCTTGCTGACCCCAGCGCGCGCCCAGCCTGGTGCTGAGCAGCGCCGCGGC
>CAVSOL010000006.1:0-218900 GCA_963729535.1 uncultured Pseudomonadota bacterium
CGGGGACCTGTCTGTAGTACGGTCGACGTGGGTTGACCCCGTGAGCGACGACGCCGTCATCCGTCCCATCGGCCACGTTCGTTCATCGTTGACGGCGCGCGCCCAGGCGCCGCGCCAGGGCGACGAGGGCGCGCCCGACGCCTGGCTGGAGCTGGACGAGGCCGTCGCGCCCGGGCTGGACGGCCTCGCCGCCGGTGACGAGGTCATCGTCCTGACCTGGTTCCACCAGTCGCGGCGCGACGTGCTGAAGCTGCACCCGCGCGGCGATCCGTCGCTGCCTATAAGCGGCGTGTTCACGACGCGGTCGCCCGATCGGCCCAACCCGATCGGCCTGCACCGCGTGCGTGTCAGGGAAGTGGTGCACAACCGGCTCAAGGTCGGCCCGCTGGAGGCGATCGACGGTACGCCCATCGTCGACATCAAGCCGGTGCTCGCGATCGCTGACGAGTGACGTCGCGCGCTCCCGAGCGTCATCTGCACGGAGAATCCCAGGCGCCCGGCACGCGCACATAGCGGCGTGATACGGTCGCCGCTGCATGCCTCCCAGGAAACAGGCGGTTGCGCCCCGAAGAGTCCCCGTACCGCCTGGAGACGAGGTTGGCGCTGCCGACATCGCTCGCCGCGTCGCCGAAAACCTGCGCCAGCACCGCAAGCGGCGGGAGCTGTCACTCGATCAGCTCGCCCACATAACCGGCGTCAGTCGCGCGGCGCTGTCCCAGATCGAGACACGAAAGACGAATCCGACCATCGGCGTCATGTGGAAGATCGCTTCGGGGTTGGGTGTTCCGTTCTCCGAGCTCATCGGCGAGTCGCAGGTCGCGTTGTCGGTGCTCCGCCGCGGCGATTCCCAGTTGCTGCGTTCGACGGACCGCAAGTTCGAGAGTCGGCCTCTCGTGCCTCCGGCGGGCGTCAACCAGATTGAGATGTACGAGCTCACGTTGGCGGCCCGATCACGTTACACGTCGGATCCGCACGGACCGGGGACCAAGGAGCTGGTGGTTGTGCTGTCCGGTGCGCTACGCATGACGGTCGGTGACAACACGGACGACTTGAACGCGGGTGATTCGGTCGTGTTCGACGCCAACCTCCCCCACGTCTACGAGAATCCCGGTAACGCCGAGGCGCGCTACCACGACGTGATCATCTACCGTCGCTAGCTCCGCAGGGGTACGGAAAGCCTAATGTCGAAGCGTCTTACGCCCCTCGGCCAGGCGGTCGACGGCGGTGTCGACGCTGGTCGGGTTAACGCCGGGAGACAGGCGCGAGCTGGCGATTCCCCACTCGCGTAGCGAGCGGCCGTCGGCCAGCACCTCGACACCCTCACGCGCTAGGGCGGCGAACCAGAATGTGTGCTCGCCAGCGCGCGCCGCCAGCACGCCGGCTTGCGTGAGGAACAGCGTCACCTGGTTCGCGGCGCGTGCCAGCGACGCGGCCAGGCCGTAGAAGTCGCCACCGTCGTCGGTCGCGAACGGGTCGTGCGATTCGATGAGCAGAAATCTCGCCATGGGTCGTTCTCCTCCCAGCAGGGACAGGAGCGACCCGGCGTCATGACGCCGCCGCCGTGGTCAGGCCCTGAAGCAGGGCCGCGAACTGCGACTCGCTGAGCCGTCGCAGCAGACGCAGGGGCCGGTTCGATAGCCGCGCTTGTCGGCGCGCCATGCGAACGCCGTTGTGGCTGTTCACGTCGGTCAGCACGATGACCAGGTCGGCGCGCGTGACCAGGGCGCGCAGCCCGGCCGCGGACGCGGCACCCGCGACGACGCCGCTGTGCAGCTCCACATCGTGGCCGCGCCGGAGCGCGATGCCTTCGAAATCGCGGGCCTTCCGATCCAGCCCGCCGACGATCCCTATGCGCATGCGCGTCCGTCCGTGCTCGTCCGCGATGCGGCACGCATCGCGGTGAGCGGCCTGCGAGCCGGAATGGCCGGGCCGTCCTGCGGCAGGCACATGACACACAGCAGTCGAGCCAGCGCCACCGCGGGCAGCAGAACGACGACAGTCAGGACGATCAAACCCACGACAGCTGCCAGCGCGACGGACATCATGATGGACTTTGTCTAACATAATAGACGCGCGTCCGCCATTCAAAAATGCCGAGCCCAGGGCCCGATTACTGTCTCCGTATGCGCCGGCGTGCGTGTCCGACCACGAAGACCACCAGCCCGGAAAGCAGCACCGCTACCCCGCCCACCACCGTGGTTGCGGGCAGGCTGGCGGCGACGGTGATGCAGCCGGCGAGGCCCAGGGCCGCGAGCGGGCGCGGCCAGCGGCGTTCATCGCGCGATAGCGTCAGCGCGGCCGCGTTGGCGACTGCGTAGTACGCGAGCACGGTGAACGAGCTGAAGCCGATCGCCGCGCCGACGTCGAGGACGGCGACCAGCAGCACCACGCCGATGCCGCCGGCGACCTCCGCATGGTGCGGGACCTGGTACTTCGGGTGAACGGCGGCCAGCACGGAGGGCAGGTCGCCCGCGGCGGCCATCGAGAATGTCGTGCGGCTGACGCCCGCGATCAGCGACAGCAACACGCCCAGCGAGCCGATGGCGGCGCCGATGCGCGCCACCACCGCGAGCGACGCGAACCGGCCCGCCCGCACGGCATCCGCCAGCGGCGTCGCTGACGCCGCCAGCGCGCCGCTGCCCGCCGCGGCGATGCTGCTCACCACGACCGCGGCGTAGACGATCAACGCCAGCCCCAGCGCGGCCGGGATCGCGCGCGGGATGGCGCGGGCCGGGTCGGCGACCTCCTCGCCGAGCGTCGCGATGCGCGCGTAGCCGGCGAACGCGAAGAACAGCAGACCGGCGGCCTGCAGCACCGCACGGGGCCGGACCGGCTGCAGCGGCCACAGGCGATCCCAGCGCGCTACGCCCCCGGCCGCGGCGGCGAACACGCAGACCGCGAGCGCAGTGAGCACCAGCGCGACGATCAACCTCGTTGCGGCGGCGGTCTTGCGGACGCCCAGGTAGTTCACCGTCGTCAACGCGGCGACCGCGGCAATCGCCAGGGGCCGCGCCAGCGCGGGCGCCACGTAGTGCCCGAAGGTCAGCGCCATCGCGGCGCAGCTCGCCAGCTTGCCGACGACGAAGCCCCAGCCCGCCAGGAACCCCCACACGTGCCCGAGACGCCGGCGGCCGTAGACGTAGGCGCCGCCCGACTCGGGGTGTAGCGCCGCCAGCGCCGCCGATGACGTCGCGTTGCAATACGCGAGCGCGCCCGCCACCAGTAGGCTCACGACCATCGCGTTGCCCGCGGCGCGCGCCGCCGGCCCGATCGCCGAGAACACGCCGGCGCCGATCATCGCGCCCAGCCCGACGATTACCGCGTCGCCGGTCCCCAGCTTGCGAGCCAGGCGCGTCGGTGGAGCGGCCGGCGGCGGAGTGGTCGGAGATCGGTCGGCTGTCACTCCGCCATCATGCCCTTAGCCAGCCGACGCGGCGGCGGTCAGGCGCCGGTTTCGCAGCCGGGGGCGCGCGATCGCACCAGGCCGGCCGCCAAGATGCCGGCTATCATCGCGGCGACGAACACGAACGCGCCGCGCGCACCGGCGCCCAGCGACGCGATCGCAGGGCCCGGGCAGTAGCCCGACAGACCCCAGCCAACGCCGAAGATCGCCGACCCCAGCAGCAGCGACCTGTCGATGCGGTTGTTCCTGGGCGGAAGCAGGCGCGCGGTGCGTGCACCGGCGGTGCGCACGATCAGCGCCAGCAGCCCCGCGTAGACGGCGACAGCTCCTCCCATGACGGCGATCAGCCGCGGCTCCCAGTGACCGAAGAAGTCGAGGAAGCCGATCACGTTGCGCGGCTCCGTCATCCCCGAGACCACCAGGCCGACGCCGAACAGGCCGCCGGCGGCGAACGTGGCGATCACGCGGCCGCTCATGGCGCGCCCCCCGCGCCGAGGATGCGGCTGGCGATGGCCACGGTCGCCGCCCCGGTGGCGATGAACGTCGCCGTCGCGACCAGCGACGCCAGCGAGCCGCGCGACATGCCGCACAGGCCGTGCCCGGACGTGCAGCCCCCGCCTACGCGCGTGCCAAATCCGACGAGCAAGCCGGCCACGAGCAGCACCGGCGTCGCCGTGGCGCTCGCCGACACCGGGCCGGAGACCAGCGCCGCGATCAGCCCGGCCGCGATCAGGCCGGCGAGGAAAGCGAGCCGTTCATTACGCGCCTGCGGCTCGCGCAGCGCGCGGCCCAGAATTCCGCTGACGCCGGCGATCCGCCCGGTCGCGACCCAGTACAAAGTGGCGGCGGCGCCGATGAGGGCGCCGCCCAGCAGTCCTGACAGCATGGCGGGGGGAACTGTACGAGACGCGTGTTTCGTATGCTAGACGAAATGTCTAGCTAACGCGCCGCCTGCGGCAGCGTAGCGTCGCCCGCGAACACCGCTTGGTCACGGCTGAGCGCGCGCAGTTCGTCCGCGTCCTTGGGATCAGGCGACGTGATGTCGACCGACGCCGGATCCTCCGGTGCCCGCTTGATGGCGACGCCGCGCATGTAGATCTCGCACGACGTGGCGGGGTCGAAGCCGCGCGTCTGCTCGTACGCGAAGTGGCAGCGCATCTGCTCGACGACCGCATCGACGCGCGTCGGATCGGCGAACGTCGCGCGCACGCCGCCCGGGATGTCGTGCAGCGTCGTCAGCGGGCCCAGCACCGGGCACGCCGCACGCGCGGAAGCGGGCGTGTCGCCGCACGCCGAGCGCTCGGCGTGCTCGAGCGTCCGCGCCGCGCGCCTGTGCTGATGCGCTTCCTCGCGCATGCCGTCCGCCTCGCGCAGCCTCTGAGCGTCGGTCCGCGCGTGGCCCGAGACCTCGGGATTGAGAGGCGACACCGGAAAAACGAACCCGGACGGCGCCTCGGTCGGCTGCTGCCACGCCAGCGGATCGGGCGGCACGATGTTGGCGTCGAGCTGGCGAGCGGCAGCTTGTTCCCGCTTGGCTTCGCGCCGGTGGTCGGCGGCGCTCATGTCATCCGGCTTCACGACCTGCACGTTGCCGGCACAGCCGCACGCCGCAAACAGCAACCCCGCGCACAACCCGTGCTCGCGCTTCATCGTTCTCCCTCCCCTCCTTCCCACCTTGCAAATGTAGAGCGTCCGCAGGCCATCGGGAGCGTGCGACACGAATGTCGCGATCTGCGCGGCCCCGCCGTTGGCCAGGCCAGCAGAACCGCGCGATAGTGCGTGGAACACCTCTTGCGTGTGACGCGAGCGACGATGAGGCGAGCACTGATAAGTGCGGTTGGGGTGCTGGATCGCCGCCGACCATCGCGGGCTGTGGCGGCGGTTCCCTCGACGGTGGCGGGGCCGGCGCGTCCGGCTCGATCGGCGGGCGAGGCGGATCGGGAACCGGGGCTGGGGCGTCAGCAGGCAACACGGTCGGCAGCGGCGCGTCCTCGGGCTTCACAGGCGGCGGCGCGTCGTCGGGGACCACGGGCGTCGGCGCCGTGACCGGAGGCGGCGCGTTTTCGGGCACCAGCGGCAGCATCGCAGGCAGCAGCGGAACGGGAGCGATCGGCGGCGCGGGAGCCACCGCCGGTGTCGCGGGCGGTGGGGATCCGTGTCCGTTCCTGCAAGCACCCGTGTGCGGTCGGGAGGCGTGCGGCAACGGCCGTCGCGATACCTGCCTATCGCCTCTCGGACCCGGCTGCATGCTGGGTCAGGTTACGGAGGCGTGCGACCTTGGCGACGGGCCGCTGTCCATGACCTGTGCCGAGCTCGGCTATCCGAGCGGCGTGACCGGATGCGCCGCCGATTGCAGCGGCATCGACATCACCGGGTGCCACGAGTGTTTTCCGCTGCAGGCGCCCGTCGTCGGTTGCGGCACCGTGCCGGTGGACCTGAGCACGACGTCTTCGCAGATCGGACTGGCCGCGACCGATGCGGAGGTGGGGCTGGTCTGGCTGGACATCACCCCGCAGTTGACCCAGTCGATCGGGTTCGCGCAGCTCGCCCCCGACCTGACAGTGATCCGATCGCGGGTGCTGGAACGGTTCCCCGAACCGCCGCTCTATGGCGACCTCGCCGTCGGCGGGGTCGCGGTTGCCCCCCTCCCGACAGGCTGGGTCGTCGCAGTCGCCGCCGCCACCTCCGAGGTCTACCTGCACGTGCTCGATGCACGAGGGCAAGTGGTGGCGCGCACCACCGTGGCGGCCGCGTCTCTGTTCGATACGGCCAATACCCCCCCGTTCCTCGTTCCCCGTCCCGGTGGCGGGCCGCTGATCTTCTGGCACACGCAGTACGGAGCGCACGGGGCCGTGATAGCCGCCGACGGACGCTCGGTAAGCGCTGTGTTCGACTTTCCGGCCACCGTGTGGTCTGGGCACGGCGCCTGGGTGCAGGGCGCCTTCACCGTCGTGTTCCAGGAGTTCGCCGCCACGACCAGTGTGAAAGCGCTGCGCGTGGACGGCGCGGGTCGGGTGCTGTCGACCACGGAGTTGTTAGCCGGCGATTTCGTGGGACTGGTCGGCGCAGCCGCCGGCGCCGACGATCTGCGCGTGATTTTTCAGGATCAGATGCCGACCGCGCCATACAACGGCATCCCCTTCCTCCAGCGGTTCACTGCCACGGGCGAGCCACTGACCGAACGCAAGATGATCAGCTCTGGTGATGTCACCTTCGGCGGCGGGGCGCACGTGGTCGCGCGCGGCGCCGACACGGTGCTGTTCTCGGACGCTGGGCCGCTCCGCTACGGCCGTTTGACGGCTGACGGAGATCTCCAGGCGGCTGCGCATGCGATCGCGCAGGCGCCGTACGGCATCTCTCCAGCCGCGGTCACCAGCCGCGGTTCAGACATCGTCGTGGTGTGGACGACGGTCAATCCGGGGTGGATGCAGTACGCCCCGGTATCGACCGGCATGCACATCGGCATGGCGCGCCTGGTACCTTGATCGTTCAGGTCGCGTGACGCGCGTAGGCCCGGTACGCCAGCAGCGCTGACAGCCCGAAGCCGATCGCGACCACCAGCGCGCGCACGACGCGCGCGGGAGCGCGGCGCGCCAGGTGGGCGCCGACGAAGCCGCCGATGATCGCGCCCGGGGTCATGATCAGCGCCGCGCGCGCGTCGACCATGCCGTAGATCGCGAAGGTCACGGCCGCGACGCCGTTGGCGGCGGCCGACAGCAGGTTCTTCACGGCGTTGCGGTTATGAATGTCGCCGGTCGCCAGCAGCGACAGCACCGCGAGCATCACGATCCCCATCGCGGCGCCGAAGTATCCGCCGTAGATCCCGACCACGAGCTGGCAGCCGATCGTCGCGACCGTCCGCCCGCGTGAATGCGCGTCGGGCCGCGCGACGGCGGAGCGCCGCGCGATCAGCCCCTGCAGCAGGATCACCAGCGTCGCGCCGAACACCAGCGCCGGCACCAGCGCGTCGAACACGCGCTCGGGCGTGTGACGCATGATGTACGCGCCCAGCACCGCGCCGGCGACGGTCGGCGCGATCAGCAGCGCCGTCAGTCGTCGGCCGTCACCCGTCAGCTCCCGCCGGTACGCCCAGGCGGACGCGAGCGATCCCGGGGCCATCGCGAAGGCGTTGGTCGCGTTTGCGATCGGCGACGGCAGCCCCCACGCGATCGCGACCGGGAACGACAGCAACGTCCCGCCGCCCGCCACCGCGTTCACCGCGCCCGCGAGCGCGGACGCACCGAGCAGCAGACCATCACGGGCCGGATCCACGGCCCCATCATACGAAGCGCGCGTCAGTTCGGGCAGCGAATGACTTCGAACGTCCCCGACAGGCCGTAGGTCTGGCTGTTGTCGTCGGTGTAGCTGTACGGAGTCACGCTGCCGGCGACGGAGTCCGCGGTCACCGCGGTGATCTCGACGCTACCGGAATTGGTCCCCGTGCCTTCGTAGTCGCCGAGGTTGCGCAGGACTGAGCCAGGCGCGACGAATACGTCCCGACCTCGAACGCCGGGATCGAGATCGACGCGTTCGTGCCGTAGGAGGATCGGGCGCCCGCACCGCCGGCGCAGTTGAGCGGTCGACGTCGCCGCCGCGCTCGACCAGGCTGTCCGTCCGCGTGGTGGTCGCGGCGAAGCCAAACATCGCGCACGTGCGGCGCCCTGGTCGCCCCCTGTAGCTGCGCGGCGCAGCGCACACCTGGACATCGGGAGCGGTTGCGGCGCCGCCAGCCTGCCGCGCGCGACGCGGAGGCGCGCGCGGTGGGCGACGCGCAGCTTACCCGGAGCGGGTTTCGACGTCGTGCCGTCGGACTGTCTGGCGGCGCATGTCGCGCGGCGCCTTCGTCGGCCACCCAGCTGACCCTCGCGTTCTCCGCGGGCACGCGCATTCGCGTGGCACGGCGATGACCATGATTCGAGCACGCCCACGGCGGCGGGCTGAGTGCAGCGCGACGGGCAACTGGTCCGAGGTGGCGAGCGGTTGAGCCCGGGACGCGCAGGATTGACTGCGGGTCAGAGCATCGGCAGCGCCACTGCAGATCCGCTGATTCCCTGGGGCGACGTCGCGCCGGCGTACCTCACCAGCGGCATGCCGAATAGTCGAGGTCTACGCGCCGTTGATGGCGGAGGCGGGCCAGCGCATTCTCGGCGTCGCGTGCCTCTCACGCGCGCCCACAGGCACCTTCAGCCGTGCTCGCGGCGCGCGTCCGGCTGCGGCCCGGCCGGTCCGACCGCCGAAGAGCGCGCCCGACGGAGCAGCCACTGTGGGTTGAGGCGCGCCAACGTCTGCGCGAAGTGAAGCGGGGCGTCGTAAGTCATCGCGGTGAACTCCGGCTCCTTCATTCCGACCGAGCATCACCCCGCGCGTAGAAACAGGCGTCGTATCCCGTCAGCTGCGGCTCGCCGCTAGCCAGCTCTCGAAAGTCGGGAACCAGGCACTCGGTGAGCTTGGGATGTGTGTGCCCAGACGGGCGGCGCGAGACCGACAGCACCTGCTCGACCGCCGAGTTCTCGAGGCATTCGAGCAGCACACCTTCGCCGACCATTCCGGTCGCGCCGGTGACGATGACCTTCATGCCCCAAGGGTAGCGCTGATGCGCCCGTAGGTGAGAAACGCCGGGCGGATGCTGAGCTTCAGCCGCGCAGCGCGCGCACGAGGAGCACCGCGGCGATCACCGGCACCGCCAGCGCCGCCAGGAAGACCAGCACCGCGCCGATCAGCACCAGCACGTCCGATCGGCCGCGATTTCAACGCACCGTCCCGCGAGCGTGACTGCAGCAGCGCCAGGTTCTTGGCGTGGGCGCGGAACAAGAAGTCCCAGATGTCGCCCAGCACAGGCACGGCGCCGCCCACCGCGTCGATCGACAGGTTGAGGAACATGCGGGCGAGCAGCACCTTGGGCACGCGGGCGCGCCAGGCGAGCAGGATCGGGTAGACGCCCAGCGCCCCGCTGATCAGATCGCCCACCCCGGGCAGCAGCAGGCCCAGCAGCGGATCGACGAATCGCCCGTCCAGCCAGCGCGCGAGCTTCGTCGCCACCGCCACGGCCGGGTCGTGGTGAGCAACCTCGGGCTCGACCGACTGCGGCGCGCGCTGCAGCTTGTGCTGTTGTCCCACCCCTACAAATGTAGGGCACCGAACCGGGGCGCGCTTGCTCGCACGTAAACACAGCCGTCACTTGACCTGCCACGAACCGCTCGATTGAATCGTAGGTATGGATGGTCGGCGCTGTGCGGATGTGGATAGGGATGTCGATGCTGGCTGCTGCCGCGATCGTCGTCGGGTTGCAGTCGCAGGCGCAGGCCCAGAAGAAGAAGGCGGGGCTGTTCGACTTCGACGTGCCCAAGCTCCCGTATCAGTACGAGCGCGAAGCGGCGAAGGACCTCGCGCCTGGCTCGCTGGATCTGTCGCCCGCCGTGGCGGCGAAAGGTGACACGCGCGTCATCAAGGTGCGGATCTACGCCGACAACGACTACCGCAACGTCATCCTGCAATGGAAGTCGAAGGCGCGGGCGCAGATCAATCGCATCAACGGCGTCGTGCAACCGGTGTTCAACCTGCGCTTCGAGGTCGACAGCCAGAAGGACTGGAACGAGTCGCACATCGGCATGGCGTTGCCGGCGGTGCTCGATCGCTTGCGCACGCTCGACCGCGGGACCGACGTCGATCTGGTCGTTGCGTTCACGACGCCGCTGCAGGGAGTCGCGGCGTCGCTTCACGCCATCGGCGAGGCGGAGCTGCTCGGGCGGCATTTCGTCATGCGCGGGATGGACGACGATCAGGAAGCGCTGGCGCATCGATCGCGAGTTCAAGCTGCTCGACCCGGAAGAGCGGCGGCGGCTCTACGGCAGCCGCAAGGCGCACAAGGAGATCCTCGTCTTCCTGCACGAGTGGGGGCACACGCTGGGCCTGCTGCACCACGAGGAAGCGACCAACGTCATGAACCCGCGCTACGACCCGCGGCAGGCCAGCTTCTCCGACTTCGCGAAGCAGCTGATCACCGTGGTGGTGGATCGGCGCCTCGCGAAGCGGTCGGAAGCCCATCCGGAGATGGCCGACGTCGTGCGCCTGCTCGAGACGGCCCCCGCCGACGAGGGTAGCGCCGGCGAGCGCGCGGAGCTGCTGGCGTACGCGCGACAGTGGGCGCGTGGCGGTGGTCGTGACCTCGGCAAACCGGGCGGCGGTGGCGGTGGCGCAGACGTCGATCTGCCGCCCGCCGACATCGACGCGTTCAATCTCGCCGTCGGCGAGCTGAACGCGCGGCACCCGGAAGCGGCGTGGACCCATCTGGCTCCGGTCATCGAACGCGCGAGCAAGCGCAAGGTCGCGGCGAAGACGTGGGCGCGCCTGGCTGGTCTCGCGTCCGCGACGGGCGCGCTGACCGCGGCCGAAAACGCGGCGGCGCAGGGCGGCGGCGGCGCGCACGTGGAGCTGGGGACGATCGCCAACGACGTGGCGACCGTGCGCCAGCAGGTCTGCCTGCCACGCGCCGCGGAGACGTTCGGCGTCACGCCCGCGAACGAGCCGGCCTACATCGCGGGCTACTGGGACGCCGCGCGCGGGGTGGCGTCGCTGGAGGTGCCTGCCGCGCGCGAGCGCCTGCGCACGTTCGCGGAGCGCTTTCCCGACGCGCCCGGCGTCGAGCTGCTGGCGTGCGATCTCGAGCTGCGCGCCCGGCGGTTGCCCGCGGCCAGCAAGCGATGCGGCGCCGCGGTCGACAAGTGCAAGGAGTCGGGGCGCGCCTACTACCTGATGGGCATGGTCGCCGCGAACGGCGGCAAACACGCGGTCGCAGAACAGAGCCTGCAGAAGGCGATCAAGCTCGATCCCTCGGATGAAGGACCGTGGATGTTGCTGGCGCGCATCTACCGCCACACGCGCGCCAAGAAGCAGCTCGCCGATCTGGCCGCGCGCCACCAGACGTTGCTGTCGACGCCGCTGCCGAAGGACTAGCTCCTTCTGCGTAGGGTGTTAACCTGACGGGCGGTTCGCTTCTGCCTGGGAGGTTAGGTCATGAAGAAGTCCGACCTGGAGACGCGCCCGGAATCGCCGATCTCGTTTCATCCTTCGTCGAACGGAGAGTTCGAACCGCGCCCGGTGACCGATCAGGACCGGCGCGCGTCGGCGATGTACCAGGAGCTGGTGGAGCGCAAGGCGGGCCGGCTGGGGATGACCCGGCGCGAGTTCGCGGAGAGCACGTCCGGCATGGTCGCCGCGCTGTTCGTCATCAATCAGGTGTACGGCTGCTCGTCGTCGGGCATGGCCGGCCGTGATGGCGGTGGCGGCTCTGGCGGCGGCGGCGGTTCCGGCGGCGGCGGTGGGTTCTCGCGCGACGCCGGCTTCGACGTGCCCGGTGACGTCAGCGCCTCCGACGCGGCGGGCGGGGCGGCGGACGCGCGCTACGACGTCAACAACGACACCATCGAAGACGCCGCGCGCGCCGACCAGGTGGTCGCCGGACAGGAGTTCATCTTCGACGTGCAGACGCACAACCGCGTGCCGTCGCCGCCGTGGAACGCGGCGACGTGCACCACGAACACGCCCAACATGTGCCCGACCGCGTACCTGTCGGGGATCTTCGTCGACAGCGACACCCAGGTCGCGTGCCTGTCGGGCTATCCGGCGACGCGCCAGAACGACGCACCGTCGACGACGGCGCGCGCGCGCATCAAGGAGATCGTCGATCGCCTCGGTGGCTCGCCGCGGCTGGTGATCCACGCCAACGTCCGCCCCGACGAAGGCATGGCCGAGCTCGACGCGGCGGCCGAGGACGTGATGAGGTTCCCGGTCGCGGCGTTCAAGACCTATCCGCCCGACGATGGCCGCGCGCGCGCTGGACAGCGACGCCTACGGGCGGCCGTTCTTCGAGCGCGCGCGCCAGCTCGGCGTGCGCGTCGTCGCCACCCACCGCGGCATCGGCAGCGACAACGGCGACTGGACGGGCCTGTATTCGCCGCGCGACGTGTGCATCGCGGCGGCCGCCAACCCCGACATCAAGTTCCTCGTCTATCACTCGGGCTGGCAAACGGGCGTCGCCGAGGACCACCCGTTCAACATGGCCGACGCCGCGCCGCGCGGAATGGATCGCCTGTTCAAGGGCCTGATCGACAACGGCATCGGCCCGACCGGCAACGTCTACGCGGAGCTCGGCACCACCTGGTTCAACCTGATGAGCAACCCGAATCAGGCGGCGCACGCGCTCGGCAAGCTGCTCAAGTACCTGGGCCCGGATCGCATCTTGTGGGGGACAGATTCCTACAACAACGGCGGCCCGCAGCCTCAGATCCAGGCGTTCCGGGCGTTTTCGATCCCCGATACGATGCAGCAGATGTACGGCTATCCCGCGCTGACCGCCGACGTGAAGCGCAAGATCTTCGGCCTCAACGCGGCGTCCGTGTACGGCGTCGATCCCGCGGTGGTGCGCGCGAAGATCACGCAGGATCAGATCAACGCGATCGTGCTCGCCCGCCGCGACGATCCGGCCGCGTTCCCGCGTGGCCCGCGCCCGCACGGCCCGCGCACGCGCCGCGAGTACCTGGCGTTCCTGCGCTGGGAAGCGTCGAGCAGCAGCTAGCGACGAGCGGCTAGGGCGATCGCGTCGCGCGCACGTAGTTGCGCGGCGACGTCTTGCGCAGCGCACGAAACACCCTGTGAAACTGCGCGTAGCTGCCGAACCCGGCGGCCAGCGCCGCGTCCAGCAGGTTCGTGCGCCCTTGATCCATCAACACCGAGAAGCGCTCCAGCCGCAGTCGGTTGCGGTACTCCACCAGCGACATGCCGAGCTGCGCTTTGAACACGCGCGCCAGGCGGCTCAAGCTGATGTCCAGCCGCGCGGCGATCTGCTTGCCGCCCATCGTCGGATCCTTCGACAACATCGACACCGCCGCTGACCCCAGCCGGCTGTTGGGCGGACCCTTGTGGGTGGCGCCGCCGACGATCAGGCCGCGAACGGGGTCCAGGATCGTCCCCAGCAGGGAACACAGGATGGCCGCGTGCGCCTGCTTCTGCTCGTCGACCGGAAGACCGGACAGGCCGCTGTCGTTGAACATCATTCCGATCGGCCCCCGCGGCGAGCGGATCGGCGTGCACGCCACCCATCCCCGCCCGGCGACGTGGGTGTCGCCGTCGCGGTGCTCGACGATCGGGCAGTTGTTGAACACCGTGAAGTGCGCCCCGTCTTGCTCGCTGCGCCGAAACGCCTCGCGATCGGTCTGGCTGACCTCGTACATGATGTGGCGCTCGTCGACGATGCGGCCGCGCAGGTCGGTGCCCCAGGTCCCCAGCATCAGGTTGCGCTCTCGATCGATCAGGAAGATCGCCGCGCGATCGAGCCCGACGCGCTTGTGCGCGACCTCCACCGCCCGCCGGAGAACCGCGTCTGGATCATCGAGCGCCACGATCTCGTCGAACGCCGACAGCAGATTCGCGAGCTGGCCGCGCACAGGCTGGTGCGCCACCAGCGGCACCGGAGCGTCCTCTGGTCCGAGGATGCGCATCCAGTCCACACGCCGCCGCTGGGTCGAACCCGGATGGGATCGGGGTTTCATCCGTTTGGTAAATACCCGGCGGCGAGCGTCCGGATCATCGATGACGCGCTATAACAGCCCCGATGCTGTCCCTATATCGTCAGGTCACGGTCGAGGCGGCACGCCGGGCGATCGCGGCCTGGCCGGTCGCGTTGTCGCTGGTCGTCTATGCGATCGTGCTCGTCGTGGCGGCGATCGCCTTGGCGCCGCTGGGCATCGTGGGCGGCTTCGTGCTCGGCTTCGTGGTCGCGGCCTGCTGGTCGAGCTACCTCGAGCTCATCTCGCAGGCGGTCGCCGGCGCCAAGATTCACATCCGCTGGGACGACTTCAAGCGCACCTTCTTCGTGCGGCTGTGGGACGTCATCAGCGTGATGTTCGCCTTCTGGATCATCGCGCTGCTCACCGGCCCGATTGTCCGCGGTCCAAACGGGATGGCGGCGGCGGCGATGATTGGCTTCGCGATGGCGTTCTTCTTCAACGCGGTGCCCGAGCTTCTCTACCAGGGGCAGTCGCGCTCGTTCGGCCTGCTCATGGACTCGGCCCGCTTCATGTTTCGATTCCCGGTGGTCTGGCTGCTGCCCAACCTGGTGTTCGCCGGGCTCGCCCTCGCCGCGAGCGGCCGGCTCGACGTCAGCCACCCCGCCGAGGTGTTGATCCTGTTCGGCACCACCTTCGGATCGCCCGCGGGCATCGCCGCGCTGTTCACCCGTCTTCCGCTGTGGGCCCTGCCCATCGCCCTGGTTGTCCTCCACTACGTCATGATCTTCCGCGGCACCCTGTTCCGGGAGCTCGTCGCCGGCGGCGGCAACACCCGCCTGCGCGCGTTCCAGGCCAAAATGCGCGGCTGATCAGCGCCAGCGCCGCCAGCTCCTCCGCCTCGTCGTCCACCAACAGGATGACCGGTCGGGTCTCCGTCATCGCGCCGCCCCTTCCCAAGCTGGGACCTCGGGCGGCAATTCGGAAGCACAGGCCGCTGCTTCGGGGACCTACAAGCTAGCGGCTCCAGCGGACGCTCGCTGACGACTACGCTTAGGGACGGGGACCTGCGGGCGCCAAGCGGCGAAAGACCAGCGCACGATGGAGCCGCACATCGCCCCCAACGGGCGAAGTGAACAGCCAGCCGTTCGTGTCGCGCGTGATGCAATCGAACATCTCGGCATCCATGGGTGTGCTGCCGACGACGTCCATCGCCGCGACCTGAGCCTTGCCGGCAATCGTCCAGCGCAGCTTCAGGCTGTCCACCGTGATGTGCGCAGGCGCCAGGCGCTTGCGCCTGGCCACATCGGTGCGGCAGTGATCGACCGACGCGAACTTCACGGTCAGCTCACGGTCGAGAAGGCGAGCATCCTCCCGTCCGACGGGCTCCACGATGACGGCGGTAGCCACGGCGGCCGTCACCGACAGGTCCCGCAGCTCCGGATTGTCTGCGGGGATCGCACCCGCGGAGAGCTTGGCGCGATCGGCCACGACCACGGAGCGCGCGACCTGTCCGCTTCGTGCCGGGGCCGGGCCGTTCAACTTCGCGGGCGCGGCGGCGCCGGCGGCTGGCCGCGCAGGCGCCGGGGCTTGGGCGCGCGCTGACGCGGGCAGGCACGCGATGCCGACAACCAACCCGATCGAGAAGCTACTGATTGCGTTCATGGAGTCCTCGCGATCTTCGAAAGTTGCGCTGCCGATGTCGAAAAAGCCGTCGTATCAGCACCAGACGACGCGGCGGCGATGCCGACGCCGACGCTGGTAGGGGCGCGGGCGCTCGTTCCCAGCAGGGCGGCGAGCTCGTCGCGGTCGAGCGACTCGCGCTCGAGCAGCGCGTCGCAGAGTCGATCGAGCACCGGTCGCTGCTGGACGAGGATCTCGCCGGCCTCGTCCAACGCGACGCGGAGGAGGCGCCGCGCCTCTTCCTCGATCGCGTTCGTGGTCGCCGGGCTGGTGCCCCCTTCGGTCGCGACGCGCATGCCCAGAAACGGATGTTCGGCGTCGTGATCGTAGTACACGGGCCCGAGCCGCTCGCTCATGCCGAAGTGGGCGACCATGCGCGACGCCAGCCGTGTCGCCTCCTTGAGATCGTTCTCGGCGCCCGTCGAGATGCTCGCCAGCACCAGCCGTTCGGCGGCCGTTCCTCCCATGAGCACGCGCAGGCGCGACTCGAGGTCGGCCTGCGCCATGAGATGTCGCTCCGCGCCCGGGCTCTGCTGGGTGACCCCCAGCGCCATGCCCCGCGGAATGATGCTCACGCGGTGCAGCGGCTCCGCGCCTGGCGAGAACGCTGCGACCACCGCGTGGCCAGCCTCGTGGACGGCCACCCGCCGCTTGTCATTGGCGTCGAGCTTGGCCTCGCGCGGATCGCCGAGCACGATCTTGTCGAGCGCCTCCGTGAAGTCCGCCGCGGTGATGTTCTCCCGTCCTTCGCGCGTGGCCGACAGCGCCGCCTCGTTGACGAGATTGGCGAGGTCGGCTCCCGAGAAGCCGGGCGTGTTGCCGGCGATCACATCCAGGTCGACGTCGAGCGCCAGCGGCTTCCCCCTGGCGTGCACATCGAGAATGGCCTTGCGGGCGGCCAGCTCCGGCCGATCGACGAGGACGCGACGGTCGAATCGGCCCGGACGCAGCAGCGCCGGATCGAGCACGTCGGGGCGGTTGGTGGCCGCGATGACGACCACCAGGTCGCTTCGTTCGAAGCCGTCCATCTCGGACAGCAGCTGGTTCAGCGTCTGCTCGCGCTCGTCGTTGCCGCCGCCGTACCCGGCGCCGCGGGCGCGACCGACGGCGTCGATCTCGTCGATGAACACGATCGCGGGTGCGCTCTTCTTCGCGTCACGGAACAGATCACGGACGCGCGCCGCGCCCAGTCCCACGAACATCTCGATGAACTCGGAGGCGCTGATGGAGAAGAACGCCACGCCGGACTCTCCCGCCACCGCCCGGGCCAGCAGCGTCTTGCCGGTGCCCGGCGGCCCGATCAGCAGAATCCCCCGCGGCACCTTGCCACCCAGGCGCTGGAAGCGATCGGGCTCCTTGAGAAACTGCACGACCTCCTGCAGGTCCCGCTTGGCCGCCTTCAGCCCCGCGATGTCGTCGAAGGTGACGTTCACCGAGGTCGTCTTGTCGAACTTGCGACTCTGGTTCTTGACCAGGCCCGCGAACGGATTGCCCGCTCCGTGCATCGTCTTCCGGGACATCCACACCCACAGCCCGATGATCAGCGCCCACGGCAGCAGCGTCAGCATGACCTGCACGGGGAAAGACTGTTGCTGGCCGTCGACGTCGATCTGCACGCCTTTCTGGCGAAGCAGCGGCAGCAGCGCCGGATCGTTCGGCGCGACGGTCGTGTTGATGTCCCGGAAGACGCGTCCGTCCACCGTCTCGGGACTCTTCAACGTCGCCGCGATGGCCTCGCCGCTCATGACGACCTTCGCAACCTTGCCGTCGGCGAGCCACGCGTAGAACTGCGAATAGGAGACCCGCGCCGGCGGCGCGTCGGCCACGTAGCTCCGCCACAACCACGACCCGGCGAACATGAGGGCCAGCGCCAGCAGTACGCGCCGTGATGTCGTCCAGGCGAAGGGGGGGCGCGCGGGCTTCAGCGGATCGCCGCTCATCCAACCTGCCGTGGCGAAAGCGCCTGCCAGACGAAGATCATCAAGCAGCTGCCGAACAGCGCGCCGCCAAGTCCGACGAGGACGCCGGCGTAGCCGAGATGGGCGCCGAGCAGATTCTGGGTGATGAACCCGGCGACGAGCGCGGCGACAACGCCGATGCCGATGTTGGCCAGCGCGCTCGATCGGGCGGAGGGGCCGATGATCTTGCTGGCAAACCACCCTGCGGCCACGCCGATGCAGATCCAGAGGATTCCGATTCCAGGGGTCATCCCTTGGGCTACAGCAGCTTTCGCGCCAGGTGGGAGCCCCGTTGTTTCAGAGGCTTGCACGGGCGCACCGGCGACGGGCACGGTCCAGGTCAGTCAATATGAATGAGCATCTCATTCAATTCGATGAGGAGCGCGCGGCGGCGCAACCTGCTATTCCTTCGCCCGTGAGCCTGGGCCGTCGCAAGGTCAGCCTCGATCAACCGTCACGGTGGGTGTTCAACCGCATGGCGGAGTTCTACGCCGCCCGCCCCGCGTACCCGGCCGCGCTGGTCGACGCGCTGGTCGAGCTCGCGGGGCCGGTCGGTCGCCGCGTCGGCGATCTCGGCGCCGGCATCGGCCACCTCGCGCTGCCGCTCGCCGCGCGTGGCCTCGACGTGGTGGCGATAGAGGCCGCGCAGGCGATGCTCGATCAGCTTCGCGCGGCGGCGGCGGAGCGCGGCCTCGCGTTGCGCGCGCTGCACGCGGCCGCCGAGCAGCTGCCGCTCGAGCCGGCCTGCCTCGACCTGGTGGTCGTCGCCGACGCGCTCCACTTCCTGGACACCGAGCTCACCGCGCGGCAGATCGCGCGCGTGCTGGCGCCGCGGGGCGCGCTGGCGCTGGTGACTTGCAAGTTCGCCGACACGCCGTTCATGCGCGGCGTGCTTCGGCTCATCGAGGAGGCGGTTCCTCGCCGGCCGCGCGCGCTGACGCAATCCATCGTTCACCTGTCGGCCTTGTCGGAGGTTCCGCTCACGGACGAGCGCCGATTTCACGACGAGACGCCCATCGATCATGCGACCCTCGAACGCATCCTGCGTTCGATCTCGTTCATTGGTCCGGCGATGAACCCGGCCCGGTTCGCCGCCTTCCGCGCGCGCGTCCATGCCCTGCCGGAGGCGCCGGTCTGGGCACGAACGTTCGTGCTCCGATCCGGCCGTCGCGCATGAACCAGGGCGTTCCCAGCCTGGAAGCGATCGGCTTCGATGCCTTCTTCGAGGCACAGCTCGCCAAGCTGGACGGCGGTCTGGTGCCGGCCCGGATCGCCATCGCGCACGGTGAGAGCTACGTGTCGTGGACGCGGGACGGCGTTCGCACGGCAGTGCTCTCCGGCCGCCGCATCGGCGGCTGGAAGACCGCCGCCGAGCGGCCGCAGGTCGGCGACTGGGTGGCGGGGACGTTCGAGGACTCCGCCGGTGCGCTGGTCATCGAGCACCTGCTCGAGCGGCGCACGTGCCTCGTCCGGCGGGCCGCCGGCGGCAGCGGCGAGGCGCAGATCATCGCGTCGAACGTCGACGTCGTCGGCGTCGTCAGCGCCTTCGGCGACGGCGAGGACGCGGCGCGCGATCGGCGCCTCATCAACGAAGGCCGTCTCAGACGTTACCTGGCGGCGATCGAGCAGAGCGGGGCGTCGCCCCTGTTCATCATCAACAAGAGCGACCTGAGCGCCGCGCCGGAGCGCGTAGGCGACGACCTCCGGCAGCTGTTTCCCGGTGTTCCCGTCGTGTTGTTGAGCGGTCAGCGAGGTGTCGGCATCGAGCAGCTCGATGACTGGATTCGCCCCGCGCAGACCCTGGTGCTGGTCGGGATGTCGGGCGTCGGCAAGTCGACCCTGGTCAACGCCCTCCTCGGCAGACAGGCCCAGGAGACTGGCGAGGTTCGCGCCGCCGACGCGCGCGGGCGCCACACCACCACCCACCGCGAGCTGTTCGTCACCGCCAGCGGCGCGCTGCTGCTCGACACGCCGGGGATGCGGGAGATGGGGCTGTGGGAGATCGAGGAGGTCACGTCGTTCGACGACGTCGACGCGCTGGCCGCCGCCTGCCGGTTCACCGACTGCCGCCACGTGACCGAGCCCGGCTGCGCGATCCGGGCCGCCCTGGACAGCGGCGCCCTGGCGCCCGAGCGCTGGACGAGCTACGGCGAGCAGCGGCAGCGGCTCGCGGCCCGCCAGGCGGGGGCGCGCGCCCCGTCCGAGGCTCATGCGCGCGGCCGTCGCGGCCGCCACCGTCGTTGACGGGCCAGCAAGGGCAAAGGGCGGGCCACGCCTTGACAGGTCAATGTCCTGCTGCCAATCTAGCGGGAGCACGGTATCCTTAAATCTGGATATAAGGATGACAGTGCGTAACCCCGGAAATTCCAGCGCTTTGCGAGCTCGTTGAGGAGAAACAACCATGTCCGAGATCAGCATCTTCAAGAAAGCCCCCGTCGTGAACGGCAAACCCGACTACGTGGTTCGTGACCTCTCGCTCGCCGGCTTCGGACGCAAAGAGATCGACCTCGCGCAGACCGAGATGCCTGGCCTGATGGCGACGCGCGAAGAGTTCGCGAAGACCAAGCCGCTCAAGGGCGCGCGCATCGCTGGCTCGCTGCACATGACCATCCAGACCGCGGTGCTGATCGAGACGCTCGAGGCGCTCGGCGCCGACATCCGCTGGTGCTCCTGCAACATCTTCAGCACGCAGGATCACGCCGCCGCCGCCATCGCCGACCGTGGCGTGCCGGTGTTCGCCGTCAAGGGCGAGAACCTGGAAGAGTACTGGGACTACTCCTGGCGCGTGCTGCAGTGGGCCGACGGCGGCACCCCCAACCTCATCCTCGACGACGGCGGCGATCTCACGCTGCTCGTTCACCTCGGCGTGAAGGCCGAGAAGGACGCGTCGTTCCTCGACAAGGATCCGGGCCACGAAGAGGGGCGCGTTCTGTACGCGCTGGTCAAGCGCGCGATCAAGGAGCGCCCCGGCTTCTTCGCCCAGGCAGCCAAGGCCATCAAGGGCGTCTCCGAGGAGACGACGACCGGCGTTCACCGCCTGTACCAGATGGCGCAGAAGGGCGAGCTGCTGTTCCCCTGCATCAACGTCAACGACTCGGTCACCAAGTCCAAGTTCGACAACCTCTACGGCTGCCGTCACTCGCTGCCCGACGGCATCATGCGCGCGACGGACGTCATGCTGTCCGGCAAGGTCGTGGTCATCGCGGGCTACGGCGACGTCGGCAAGGGCTGCGCCCAGGCGATGAAGGGCCAGGGCGCGCGCGTGCTGATCACCGAGATCGACCCGATCTGCGCGCTGCAGGCGGCCATGGAGGGCTACGAGGTCACCACCATGAACAAGGCCGCGCCGCGCGGTGACATCTTCGTCACCACCACCGGCAACGAGTTCGTGATCACCGAAGAGCACATGAACGCGATGAAGCACCGCGCGATCGTGTGCAACATCGGTCACTTCGACTCGGAGATCGAGATCGCCAACATCAAGAAGCACAAGTGGGTGGAGGTGAAGCCCCAGGTGCACGAGGTGATCTGGCCGGACGGCAAGTCGATCATCGTGCTCGCCGAAGGCCGTCTCGTGAACCTCGGTTGCGCCACCGGCCATCCGAGCTTCGTGATGAGCAACTCGTTCACCAACCAGACCATCGCGCAGATCGACCTGTGGCTGGCTTCGCAGGGCAAGCCGACGCTGTCCGGCATCGGCGGCTACGAGCCGGGCCGCGTCTACACGCTGCCCAAGAAGCTCGACGAGAAGGTCGCGCGCCTGCACCTCGCGAAGCTCGGCGTCGAGCTCGAGGTGCTCACCGAGCGCCAGGCGAGCTACCTCGGCATTCCGAAGGAAGGCCCGTACAAGGCCGACCACTACCGCTACTAGCGGCCCTCTCCAAATCGCTCACACGACGGGAACTCCAGAGGCACCGCCTCGGGAGTTCCCGTTTTGCTCCGCTACCTTAACTCCCGCGTAGTGGAGCCGAGGCTCAACGCGAGCGCGGCGGGGGCCGGGGAACTCCTCGGCCTGAGCTGAGTCGGCCGCATCTGTCGTTGCGGCCGACGATTCCGAGCCTTGCTGCGAAGGCCGAGGAGTTCCCCGGCCCCCGCCGCCCTCAAGATGAACCGACGCGGAGCGGAGCGGCTACCACCACGGCGTCTGGCAGTCCCAGACGTACCAGCCGTTCGAGGCCTGGTAGTAGCCGGGCTTCGACACACAGACGCAGAACTTTCCGTCGCTGTCCTTGCCCCAGGCCCACTGGCTGGTGCACGGACCGTTACCGGTCACCGTCGTGGTGGCCATGCTCATGTTCGTGCTGGCGAGCTTGGAGGCGGCGGTGGCGTCGGCGGGCGGGACGCAGGAGGCGCTGAAGAGGCTTCGGCGTACTTGCCGCCCGAGCAGGTGAGCTGCTTGAACCCGTAGGAGCCGGGCGCGCAGCCCTTCAGGCAGGTGTCGAAGCCGCTGACGCAGTTGGTGGCGGTCGACCCCGTCTTCGCCGAGTTCGGGCCCGTGCACAGCACGTCGGTGGTGACGGCGCCGTTGACGCGATCGACGAGGGCGTGGACGTCCGCGGCGGTGTACGTGCAGTTCGGGCCCGGGCCCTCGCCGACGTTGTTGGCGCCGACGGGCGCGTCCTCGTCGCTGCCCGGCTGGTAGACGTGGCAGACCTGCGGCGTGCGGTACGCGCAGATGTTCTTCAGCGTCGCCTTGTCGTTGCTGCTGACGCCCAGCACCTGGCCGACGCCGATCGCGTAGATGTTGCTGGCGTTCACCGTGCGCACCGCCGACGACGATCCGCAGCCCGAGCCCTCGCCGCAGGACCGATACAGCTTGCCGGCGGTCTCGACGTAGATGGTGTCGAGCACGACGGTGCTGCCGTTGCCGTTGTGCTGGATCGACCTTGTCGCGCGCGCCCTTGAAGCCGCTGTTGCGGATGGTCGCGGTCTTGCCCGAGCCGCCCAGCATCGTGATCGCGTCGTCGCAGATGTACGGGAACCACACGTTCTCGATCGTGCAGGTGCCGAGGCAGTGGATGCCGTCGCCGATCGATGTCCCGAAGATGACGTTCTTGACGGAGCCGCCGTCCGCGACCTCGAAGATCGGCTCGGTGCTGCTCTGGCCGGCCGAGGAGCAGTTGTCCAGGGTCCCCTTCACCGTGCGCATCATGCCGTCGTAGTTCGTGACGCTCATGGTGCCCGAGATGGTCACGGACCCCGAGGCGGTCGGCCACGTCGGCATCTTGCACGTCGACGACACGCTCACGCCGCCGCCGGTCGTGCCGCCGCCCGCCGTGCCCGTCGTGCCTGCCGCCGCGCCCGCTGCGCCGGTCGTGCCACCGCGGCCCGCTGCGCCCGCTGCGCCCGTCGTGCCCGCCGCGCCCGCGCCGCCACGGCCTGCCGCGCCCGCCGCGCCGGTCGTGCCGCCGCGTCCCGCTGCGCCGGTCGTGCCGGCTGCGCCGGTCGTTCCAGCCGCGCCGGTCGTCGTTCCGGCGGCGCCGGTCGTTCCCGCGTTACCCGTCGTCCCGGCCGCGCCGGTCGTCCCGGCCGCGCCGGTCGTCCCGGCCGCGCCGGTCGTCCCGGCCGCGCCGGTCGTCCCCGCGGCCCCGGTGGTTCCGGCGGCTCCTGTGGTGCCACCCGCCCCGGGTCCTCCCGTCTCCCCCGGCGCACAACCGCCGAACACGAGCAATGCCAAGGTCAATGAACAGGAAGCTGCGGACGCGAATCGGGTATTGGACATGCGGCCCTCCAGGCTCGGAGTGGGTGGCCGCACCCCCTACAAATGGCTCACCGCGCGATGAGCCGTTGGGAGCGTGGGCGTCAACTCAATGAGCGGTAAACCATGCCCAAAATTCGTACTGGCACCGCCGCGTTGATGTTCGCCATGCTGGCGACGGCCTGCAGCAGCTCGAACAATGCGACTGGCTCAGGTGGCTCGAGCGGCGCCGCGGGGACGACCGGCGTCGCGGGGACGACGGGGGGCGCGGGGACGACGGGTGGCGGCGGCACGAGCGGAGCCGCGGGCACCGGCGCCACGACAGGCGACGCCGGTGCGATCGACGGGGCGTTCACAGGCACGCTCGACGCGGGCGCGCCCTTCGCGGTCACGTGCGCGGCGACGGTGAGGAACAAGGGCACCTGCATGACCGCCACCGACGTGGCGTGCGCCAACACCTGTGGCCCGAACCGGATCGGTTACAAGAACTGCAACTGCTTCTCGGACGTGTGGGACTGCCCGCGGTGTGAATACGTGCCGGACGACTACTCGTGCTACCGGTTGCCGGACCCGCTCGAGGCTTGCCCGCCGGAGCCGGAGAATGACTCGGGCTCTACGCTGCCCATGGTCGGCAGCACGTGCACGCGGGCGGCGTGCAGCCCCTGCGGCTCGGCGACGCTGATCTCGTATCTGGACTCCGGCGGCGGGGCCAAGATCGGCTACTGCATCTGCGGCAACGAGCGGAAGTGGACCTGCGCCAGCACCATGGAATGGCCGCAGTGAAAAACGCGATGTCGTTGAATCTCCGGCAACGGCCGCGCTGACCGGGCGCTGTTCGAGGGCCAGCGCCCTCGACGGTAGCCACGCACTTCATTTATAGTGGGAGCTGGTGCTGTATCCATGGCATGGGACACCGCATCCGAGCGCGGTGGAGCGGGCGGCTTCATGAGCCGCCGCCGGATCCTCCTCATCAACGCTTTGCTGGCGTTTGTCATCGCCGTGCACGTCTTCGAGAACGTCATCGATGACGAGCACTGGCCGTTCTGTTCCTACCCGATGTACTCGGAGCTGGAGACGGAGCGTTCCATCACGGTCTTCAAGGTGGTGGGCGTGCGCCATGACGGCGCCGAGACCGAAATTCACAAGAACGAGTTCATCGAACCCTTCGACCAGTCCCGCCTCAACGAGGGGTTGCAGAACGCGCACTTCGATCACGGCAAGGGCAGCGTGGCGTTGAACGACGTGCTGCAGCGGTACGAAAAGCGACGCAATGAGCGCGCGCACTCCGGGCCGGCGCTCGTGCGCGTTCGGCTTTACAAGGTGAAGCACAAGCTCGAGCCGTGGGCAGTCAATGCGGGCTCTCCGGCGGAGCGCGTGCTGCTCAGCGAATCGGACCGGCTCGAATGATGCGGGCGTTGCGCGAGCGCTGGCAGCGGTTCTGGTTCGACGCTGAGAGCCCCGACAACCTCGGCATCTGCCGTGTGCTGTTCTGCGGGCTCATCCTGGTCCTGTACGCGAAGACGAGCTGGAGCGAGTGGAGCGAGGTGGATCGGGTCTTCTGGCAGCCGATCACCTTGTTCAAGCGGCTGCACGTGCCGGTGCTCAGCGCTTCGACGCTCACGTTGCTCGGTGCGACGTGGAAGGTCGCCTTGCTCATGGCGGCGCTGGGGCTGTTCACGCGCTGGAGCATGACGCTCGCCTTCGGCGTCGGCTTCTACCTCCTGGGCCTGCCTCACAACTTCGGCAAGACGCACCACTTCGACGCGCTGGTCGTGCTGGTGCTCGCTGTCTTGATGTTGTCCCGGTCAGGGGATGCGTATTCGCTCGATCGGCAGCTGTTCAGTCGCGGGCGTCCTGTCCCGCCGCCGAGCGGTGAGTATCGCTGGCCGGTGCGAGCGGCGTGGCTGTTGATGACCCTGGTGTTCTGCTCCGCGGGCCTCGCTAAGGTGAGGCACGGGGGCCTCGACTGGGTGGTTTCGGATCACATGGCCACCACGCTTCTCCAGCACGGCTATCAAATTTCGAGTCATGAACCGCTGTCGCGCATTGGCTTGTGGCTGGCCCAATATCCCAAGCTGTGCAGCGCGATGGCGCTCATGACCATCGTCATCGAGGCCGGCTACCCCCTGGCGCTGTTCAGTCGTCGCGCGCGGTGGATCTTCCCGCCCGGCATGTGCGCGCTGCTGATCGGCATCCGGCTGACGATGGGCCCCACGTTCTGGCAGTTCATCATCTGTCACGTGTTCTGGGTCCGCTGGGATCTCGTCGTGGCAGAGCTCGCGAAGCGCAGGCGCGCGGCGCTGTCGACCTGACGGCGCAGGCGCGATCGGCCTGGCGTGCTAGCCGGCCGCGGCGAGCGGCTTCGGGAGCCGTCGCAGATGGCTACGAGCTTCGTAGAGGTCGACCGCCTTCTGGGCGTTGAGCCAGAAGTCCGGCGACGTCTTGAAGCTGGCGCCGAGCTTCAGCGCCATCTCCGCGGTGACCGACGTCCGCCCGTTGACGATGCGGTTGATGACCTTCACGTCGCAGCCGAGGTGGTCAGATAGATGCTTCTGGCTCATGCCCAAGGGCTTGAGGAATTCCTCGTGGAGGATTTCGCCTGGCGTCGTTGGCTTGCGAGTCACTTCTCGGTGCGCGCTCATGAAGGCCTTCCTTTTACCCATGGTAGTCGACGACGTCGACGTCTTGTGGGCCACTGCTCGTCCATCGAAACACGATCCGCCATTGGTCGTTGATCCGGATGCTGAAGAAGCCCTTGAGGTCTCCCTTGAGAGCTTCGAGTCGATTTGCAGGAGGCGACCTCAGATCATCCAACTTTTGCGCGTAGTGCAGCATGTCCAGCTTGCGGGCCACGATCTTGACGACGCTTCTCCATCCAGCGCGTCGGGGTGTCTCTCCATCGAAGAAGAGGTCGGCGATCTCGGAGTGCCGAAAGCTTCGGATCGCCATCGAAGCCTTTATTATACCTCATGACGGTATACCTGCCATAGGTATCTCTGAGCTCGACCGTGCCAGTGTTGGCTCGCGTCGGATGGAGAAACGCTTCGCGCACGCCTATACTCCGACGCGCGTGAAGGCGAAGCTGAGCGTCGTATTCGCCGGGGCGGCAGTTCTGGCCGGGTGCCACGCCGAGCGGATCCTGGGGTTCGTGAACGCGAGCGACGCGGGCGGGAGCACGGGCGACGCGACCGGCGACGCAAGCGACGCGAGCGACGCGACCGTGACCCCGAGCGATGGCGGTTCGTTCGGACCGCCGCAGGTGGTGACCGGGCTGCGCGGCGACACCGCCGACGTGTTCGACCCGTCGATGACGAACGAGGAGCTGGAGCTCTACTTCACCTCTCCTACTGGCGGACTCAACGACATCTGGGTCGCGCGCAGGACGCTCACCAGCGATCCGTGGGGGTCGGGCGCGTTGCTGGCGGAGCTGTCGAGCCCACAAAACGACCAGGATCCGGAGGTATCGGCCGACGGGCTCAACATGTTTTTCGCCAGCGATCGCGGCGGCGACGGCATGCGGCTCTACGTTGCGCGGCGACGGACCCGGGACACACCTTGGGAACAACCCATGCGCGTGAACGGCCTCGGCACCTCGGTGCTCGACGCAGCACCGGCCGTCGATCGTGCCCAGCTCACTCTGGTGTTCGCCTCCCAGCGGGGCGCGGCATCGGACCCACACCTCTACGCGGCGACGCGCCCCGATGCCTCCGCCGCGTGGCAGAGCGCCGCGGAGCTCACCGCCCTGAGCTCCAGCACGCGCGACAGCGATCCCGCGCTGTTCGCGGAGGGACGTGCGCTGGTGTTTGCTTCGCGACGGACTGCGCCAGGGACAACGTCGGACCTCTTTCAGACGGCGCGCCCCGACGTCAGCGCGCCGTTCGCCTCGCGTGTCGATCCCCTCAGCGACCTCAATACCGGCTTCTCGGAAGAGGATCCCTGGATGTCGCAGGACGGCCGGCACATCCTGTTCGTCTCCGATCGGGATGGACGCAGCCGCATCTACGAAGCGCGGCGGTGACGCGCGGCGCGCGCTCCGCTCTCAGAACAAGGCGCCGACGAGTACCGCGGCTTCCGGGCGAAGCCGGCGTGGGACGAAGACGTCGCGCGCCGAATCGGCGGTCCTCACCGTGTACCGCTCGGCGAGCAGATGAGCCTCCAGCCCGAGGGCGATGCTCACCGACACCTTGCCGAACAGCTGCTCGATCGCAACGAACGTTCGCAGCAACGGACCTGGAGCCCAGAATACAGCGGCAGCCTGAACGTCGGGCGCGGTGACCGTCGGCGCAACCCGGGTCAGGTCGACGCCTCCGCCCAGCCCGAGGTTGACCGACAGGTTGCCGAAACCGACGAGCTTCGCCGCCCCTGACACGCTGACGCCTCCCGTCCACAGCTCGGCTTGCACACCGTCGCCGGCGATCGACAGGGGAGCCGCGAAGCGCGCCGCGGCGGAGATCTGGACGCGGGCGAGGCGCGCTGCGCCCACCAGCTTCGCAGCGTGCTGGTACGCGCCGGAGCCCAGGGCCACGCCATCGTAGCCGGCCGCCAGGAACAGCCGAGCTCCGGCTCCCGTCGGCGGGGGTGGGGGACTCGGCGGGCTCGGCGCGGATGGCGCGGGTGGGGGAGGGGCGACGCTGCGCTGGTACTCCTCGCGGCTGACGCCGATGTCTCGCCCTTCGAGGATGGCGTCGATGGACTCTTCGATGACGAACAGCGCGCTCTCGCGCGCGACGGCGTCGAAGCCGTGGTTCATCGTCACGCGCCGCACGTGGATGCGGCCGCGCCGCGGGTCGATCAGGAACAGCGTGGCGTGATCCGGAGCGGTGAAGTCGATGAACACGCGCGCCACGATCGACGCAGCTTCGTCCGGCGATGCCGTGGTCGCCAGCGCCACGTCTTCGGGCGTGATGGTGTCCTTGCGTGCGGGCGCGAGGCCGAGGCTTTGCCGACGACAACGTCGCGCAGCGCCGCCTCGAACGCGCTGCATGCCTTCGGCGGGCGGCCGCACGACCACGAGCTCGACGCGACGGCTCGCCGGACGCGCGGCGCCGGCGGCGCGCGCGGCCACGGGACAGAGGACCAGCAGGAGCACGCCGCACACAAGAGCCGGCGAGCGGGTCACCGGCGCTCGGCCAGCTCTGCGAGTCGCGCGCGCGCCCGCGCTGCGTAGACCGATCCCGGATAGCGTTCGAGCAGGCTCTTCCACGCGGCGATCGCGTCGGCGGTCCGGTGGAGCTGATCGAGCGCGGCGGCGCGGCCCGCCAGCGCCTCTTCACCGACGTCCCCGCCAAGCCTCGGATGTCGATCGAACTGCGCCAGCGCGTCGCTCGGCCGTCCTTGCTTGAGCAGCAGCTGTCCGGCGAGCGCGAACGACAGCTGGGCCTCGCGCGCAGCCGGGTAGGTCTCCTGCAGGCGGCGGTAGACGGTGATGGCGGCGTCCGCGCGCCCCTCGCGGCGTAGCTTGCCCGCCTGCTCGAAAAGCTCGGCGGCGGTGACCGCCGGCCGGGCGGCAGCCGCGCGCGGCGGACGTGGGCCCGGGCGCGGGGATTCGGCGGGCTCTGGCGCCTCAGCCGGCGGAACGATCGGCGCGGGCGCTGAACGAGCCGCGGGAGGCTCGACAGCCCTGACGGCGGGCGGCTCGACGGGCGGGGGCGACGCCAGCTTGCGCCGACGATCGCGGCCGTCGCGGTGACGCCGAACGCCAGCAAGACGCCCGCCGCCGCCAGGCGCAACCATCGTGGCAGAGCATGGCTCCGGCCCGCGGACGACGAGCGTTGCATGCGCGACATCGCCGCCTCGACGGCGCGCTGGTCGAGGCTCTCGTCGCGTGGCTGCGGAACGAGCTCGCGCTGCAACCCTGCCACCTGCGCCAGGAGGGCCGCGCACCCCTCACACGTCGCGAGGTGCCGGTCCAGCGCCTCTTGCTCGGCGGGATCGAGCGCGGCCTGCGCCGCGCGGTCGATGAGGTCCTCCGGATGCTGCTCGGCCATCATCGCGCGCGCGTCCCCGGCGCTTTGCCTGCGTGCAAGACGAGAAGGCTGCGCAGCGTGTTCTTTCCCAGGCGCAGGCGGGTCTTTACGGTGTTGACGGAGACTTCGGTCAATTGCGCGATCTCCTCGACGGAGAAGCCGAGCACGACGCGCAACACGAGGGTCTCCGCCTGGATGGGGCGCAGGCGTCGGATCAGATCGCGCATGAGCTCGGCGCGTTCGATCTCCCGGGCGTTCGCATCCGCCACGGGCAGTCCGTCGTGCAGGTCCTCGAGCAACTGCAGATGGCGGACCCGCGCTGTGCTCCGCCGGCGCGACACCAGCGCTCGCCGGACGGCGATCTTGGACACGTAGCCGAACAGGTTGCCCTCGAATCGGTAGCTCGGAAGCCCGCGCGTCACGTCGATCAGGCAATCCTGAATCGTGTCCTCGAGGTCCGTGTGCTGGGCGCCCATGACGCTCCGGCACGCGCGCCGGATCGCCGGCGAGACCGCGAGCAGGAACCTGCGAACCGCGGCGGGCTCGTGCCCGAGCGCCTCGCGCGCCAAGGTGTCGAGGGAGGCCCGCCCGGCCTGCGGCGCCGCATCGACGCCGCCGTTTGCGCGAACCATCGGGCAAGAATGGAGCGCCGCGCGCGCCGGTGTCAACGAGCTGCCGGGGCGCCGCGCCGCGGTGCGCCCAGGCTTTTATTGCGCGCGACGCGGCGATAGACCCGAAATGGCGTCGACCACCCTCTAGTAGAGCTGTGAGAGCCTGGCTTCTGGCGGCCGCGATCGTTTTTGGTGCCGGCGGCTGCGCGGGAATTTCCAGCCAGGGCACCAGCGGCAACGGCGGGCAGGGCGGGGCGCCGCCGTTTGTTGACGCGGCGGCCGACGTCCCGCGGGACGCCGGGCTGCCCGAACGATCGAACGGTGGAACTGACGCGAGTCCTTGCGGCAACAGCATGCTCAACCCGCCCGCCGAGACCTGCGACGACGGCAACCGCATGGGCGGCGATGGCTGCTCACCCGATTGCAAGACCGAGACGGACTGGATCTGCCCGACGCCGGGCCGCGCGTGCCAGTACACGGTCACGTGCGGGGACGGCCTGATCGCCGGCGCGGAGACCTGCGACGATCACAACACCGCGGCCGGAGACGGTTGCGACGCGAGCTGCCGGCTCGAGCCGGGGTGGACGTGTCCGCAGACGGGCGCTCGCTGCGTCCCGCGGTGCGGCGACCGGATGAAGCTCGGCTTCGAGCAGTGCGACGACGGCAATGCCTCGTCGGGAGACGGCTGCAGCGAGGTGTGTCGCGTCGAGCCGGGCTTCGCCTGCCCGGCCCCGGGTCAAGGCTGCCGCCGGACGACGTGCGGCGACAACGTGAAGGAGGGCAGCGAGGCCTGCGACGATGGCAACTCGTACGGAGGCGACGGCTGTGGGTCCGACTGCCGCGCCGAACCGGTCTGCGTGGGAACGACGGGCTGCACCTCCCCGTGTGGCGACGGGCTCAAGCTGCCGGGTGAGGCCTGCGATGACGGCAACGCCGTCTCCGGCGACGGCTGTTCGGCCACCTGCACGCTCGAGCCCAGCTGGGATTGCCGCGACCTGAGCGATGCCAACGGCGGTGACCTGGTGGTGCCCGTCATCTACCGCGACTTCCTGCCCCGCGACGCTCCGAACGGCCATCCCAACTTCGGCGCCGACGTTTCCGGCAGGGTGGTGACCGGCATGGTCCAGGCGACGCTCGGCCCCGACCGCAAGCCGGTGATGGTCACGCCGACGCCGCAGGCGTCATCGTTGACGACGCCTGCCGAGTTCGCCGAGTGGTACCACGACTCGGCGCGAGGCAAGCCCGTCCGCGACACGATGACGCTGGCGCGTCAGGTGGACGGCACGTTCGTCTACGATCATTCGGAGAGGTGGAGCGACACGGCGCCGGTCGGATGGATCACGCCGCCGTTCTTCCCGGTCGACGATCGCGGATGGGCCGAGCCGCCGAACGGCCCGGAGATCAGCCGTCTCGCTGACTGCCTCAGCGATCGCGTGAAGCACAACTACAGCTTCACCAGCGAGGTGCGCTACTGGTTCGAGTACGTCGGCGGTGAAACGCTGCAGTTCATCGGCGACGACGACGTCTGGGTCTTCGTCAACGGCCAGCTGGCGGTCGATCTTGGCGGCATTCACAGCGCATCGTCTGGCAGCGTCACGCTCGACGCGGCGGGCGCGGCGCGGTTCGGGCTGACGCCCGGCCGCATCTACGAGATTGTCGTGTTCCAGGCGGAGCGTCGGTTATGCGGCTCGTCCTACAAGCTGACCCTCGGCTCGTTCGCGCGCAAGACAACCGTGTGCACGGCGCGATGTGGGGACGGCGTCGTCAACGGCGGCGAGATCTGCGACGACGGCGTCAACGACGGCCGATACGGCGGATGCAGGCCGGGATGCGGCGGGCTCGGCCCCTTCTGCGGCGACGCGGCGATCGAGCCCGGCATCGAGCAATGCGACGACGGCCGCAACCTGTCCACTTACAACCAGCCCGGCTGTGGTCCGGGCTGCAAGGCCATCGCTCGTTGCGGCGACGGTCGTGTGGACGGCCTGTGGGGCGAGACGTGCGACGACGGAAACGCCGTGTCGATGGACGGTTGCAGCGCGACCTGCCAGCTCGAAATCGACGTCGAATGATGCCGCTCACCGATCGAGGAGTCACAATGTGAAACACCAAGTTGGGTTCATGGCACGTGCCGCAGCGGTCGTCGGCTGCTGTGTGTTCTCGGCCTGCGCGAACTCGGAACCTGGCAATAGCGGGACAGGCGGCAGCACCGCCGGGAACGGTGGCACGAGCGCCGGCCGCGGTGGTTCGTCTGCCGGCGCCGGTGGCTCCGCTGGCCGGGGCGGTGGCGTCGCAGGGGGCGGCGCCGCCGCGGGCGTCGCCGGTGTCAGCGGATCCAGCGGTCGCGGCGGCGCGGCTGGCAGCGGTGGCAGCGGTGCAACGACGGGCGGCGGTGCAGGTGGTGCAAGCGGCGGCGGTGGTTCACTCGGTGGAACCGCTGGCGGTGGCAGCGGGCGGGGCGGCGCTGGCGGCCGTGGTGGAGCCGGCGGTGGAACGGCGGGCGTCGGCGGCGCGGGTGGAAGCGGCGCCAGGGGAGGCTCGAGCGGCGGGGGCGGCTCGAGCTGTGGCGTCCCGACCAGCTTCGCCTGGTCGTCGACGGGTGCTTTGCTGCTCCCCAAGTCGAACGCCACGCACAATCTCGTCTCGATCAAGGACCCGTCGGCCGTCTACTTCAATAACAAATGGCACGTGTTCGTCAGCACCGTGGACGTCGGCGGCGTTTACAGCATGGCGTACCTCAGCTTCGCCGACTGGGGGAACACGGCGAACCCCACGTTCTACTACTTCGACCAGACGCCAGCGCTGCGCGGATATCACGCGGCTCCCCAGATCTTCTTCTTCGCGCCTCAGAACAAGTGGTACCTCACGTTTCAGTCAGGTCAGCCGCAATACTCGACCAACGACAACCTCGAGAACTCGGCCGCGTGGACGACGCCGCAGAACTTCTACGCGACGGATCCGGCGATCGTGATGCAGGACGGCTGGCTGGATTTCTGGGTGATCTGTGACGACAGCAACTGCTTTCTGTTCTTCTCCGACGACCACGGCCGGTGGTACCGGGCGCAGACGACCGTCGCGAATTTCCCGCGTGGCTTCAGCAACCCCGTCGTCGTGATGCAGGACCTGGTGAACCCCGGGCGCCTGTTCGAGGGAAGCAACGTCTACAAGCTGACCGGGACCAACAAGTACCTCGCGCTCGTCGAGGCCTTCGACAACGACTCCAACAACAAGCGCTTCTTCCGGTCGTGGACCGCCGACCGCCTCGACGGCACGTGGACGCCGCTTGCCGACACGTTCGCGGCGTCGTTCGCCTCGAACGCGAACGTGACGTTCATGCAGCAGCCGCCGTGGACCCAGCACATCAGCCACGGCGAGATCATTCGCGATGGCCACGACCAGCACCTCACCATCGATCCCTGCCGCCTGCAGTTTCTCTATCAGGGATTCGATCCGGCGAGCGAGGGCCTCCCCTACAACAGCCTGCCGTGGAAGCTAAGCCTGCTCACACAGACGAATTAGCGTAGTGCGGAAATAGATAGACCCGAATCGCTCAGCGGGGCCCTCATCTACTGGTGTGGACACCACCGCCATCGCGAAGCTCGGCGGACTAAGTGCGCAACTGCCCTGAGTCAGGCGTTCTCCAGGAGTAGAGCCATGACACTTCGAAGATCCGAACTGCTGCTGGTCTGTACCCTGATCGCGGGCAGTGTCGCAGCGTGTGGCGACGGCAGCGAGGGCGGCGGAAAGACGAGCGGCAGCGGCGGGGCGGGGCTGACAGGCGGCGGTTTCGGTGGCGCCTCCTTCAACCAGTGCGGCGTCGCCGCGCCACTGCCCGCGGACAACGGCCAGTGCACCGTCGTGACCGCTCCCGCGATCACGACCTTCGACGATTACGTCGCGGGCACGGCGGCGAGCAGCTACACCTACAACCTCAGCGGGACGGCGCCCGCGACCAGCGTGCTCGGCGGGATCGTGCACGTCGGCGACGGCTCGGACGGCAACGGCGGCACCAGCGTCATCGCCACCGACATGGTGACCGGCGCGGGCGCGTCGGGCTACGCGCTGCAGATCTCGAACACCAACGCCATCAACTGGGGCGGTCTGCTGCTGTTGTTCTTCCCGCAGACCGGCGCGACGCCGACGTGCTTGAACGCGCAGAGCTATGGCGGCGTGGAGTTTTCGATCAAGGGCACGTCACCGTCCGGACGATTCGGCGTCAGCGTCGGGATGCTCGACACGATCCCGGTTGCCGACAGCGGACGCTGCGACAACGCGACCGCGGGTGATTGCAAGAACGCCACCATCGAGCTGGCGATGCCCGCGGATGGCGCGACGTGGGCGCAAGTTCAGGTGCCGTGGAGCGCGTTCACGCCCGGCGTCGGCAGCGGACGCGCGTGTGTGCCGCTGACCGGGCAGAACATCGTGAACCTCGTGATCCAACCGTTCATGAAGTACCCGCCACCCAACTACACGCTCGAGCCCGGTCCGTACGCGATCGCGGTCGACAACCTCAGGTTCTTCTGATGCTGCGATCTGTGTTCCTGACATCGATGTTGCTGCCCGTCGTCGCGTGTTCGTCGTCAGGCAGCGATCCTGGCGGTGGCGCAACCTGTGCGCTTGCGCCGAGCATCCAGTGGACTGGCAGCCCAGTCATGATTGCGCCGCGCTCTGACGCCACGCACGACCTCCTGGCGGTGAAGGATCCGACGGTGGTTCGTTTCAACGACCGCTGGCACGTCTACGCGAGCTCCGTGAGCACGGCAGGCGCTTACAACATGGTCTACACGAGCTTCTCCGATTGGAGCGAAGCCGCGGCCGCGCCGCTCACCTACATGGATCAGACGACCGGCTTCAACACCTACGTCGCCGCGCCGCAGCTCTTCTACTTCCGCCCCCAGGACAAGTGGTACCTGCTGTATCAAGCGGGGCCGCCGAAGTATTCAACCGCGAGTGATCCCGGCGATCCGTCAAAGTGGACGCCCCCGGCGCCGTTCTTCGCGACCGAGCCCGCGACGATCACCCAGAACGGCGGTGGCTGGCTGGACTTCTGGGTGATCTGCGACGCGGCCACGTGTCACCTGTTCTTCACCGACAACCATGGTCGCTGGTACAGGAGCCAGACGTCCATCGACCAGTTCCCCGCCGGCTTCGGCGAGCCGGTCGTCGTCATGCACGACGCCAACGCGGGGCGGGTCTTCGAGGCCTCGAACGTCTACAAGATGAAGGGGACGAACCAGTACCTCGCGATCATCGAGGCCTTCGACCAGACATCAAACGGTCGCCGCTACTTCCGTTCGTGGATCGCGGACAGCCTCGAGGGGCCGTGGCTCCCCTGGCAGGCCAGTGGCTCGTACCCCTTCGCGGGAGAGCGCAACGTGACGTTCGAAGGCGCCGCGTGGACGAACGACATCAGCCACGGCGAGGCGATCCGCACCGGTTACGACGAGACGCTCGAGGTCGAGCCGTGCGGTCTCCGCTACTTGTTTCAGGGCGCCGATCCGCTGGCGGACAACATGGGCGACTACAACAAGATCCCCTGGCGGCTCGGCCTGCTGACCCAGACGCAGTGAGCGTCGGCACCCATCCCTAACCCGGTGGCGGGGCGGTGACGTGGGGGACGCGGAAGCGGCCGTTGGTGACTGCGATGGGCGGCGTGGCATCCGTTCCGCCGAGGGCCACGCCCAGCACGCCCGAAAACGTGCCTTCCGTTTCATCGCCCAGGTTCGGCGCGGCGCGCGTGACCGCGACGCTGCAAGATCCGCCGAAGCCGCTGGAGTAGACGCGAAAAGGGCTGGAGCCGCGCGTTGCCAGCAGGATGGTGCATGCGGTGTCCGTCCCGACGGCGTTGGTGAACTGCAGTGCCCACTGCCAGTCAGTTGCTGACGCCTCGACCCGAATCGCTGTGAGGGGGTTCGCCGTGTAGCGGAAGGCGATCGCGTTCATCTCCGCGCGAGCCGTGACACCGTCAACGTCGCCGACGACGTACGCGGTCGCGGTTGAACCGCCCGCGCCGGCCGACCCGATGGCACCCGCGGCGCCGGTAGTACCGGCGGTCCCCGTGGTGCCGGCGGTGCCCGCGCTGCCGGCCGACCCGGTAGTACCGGCGGTGCCGGTGGTTCCAGCGGCGCCCGAGGTACCTGCGGCACCGGTAGTACCGGCGGCGCCCGTGGTACCGGCAGCACCCGTGGTTCCGCCCGCGCCGGTGGTACCGGCGGCGCCCATTCCCGCTGCGCCGGCCGTTCCGGCCGTTCCGGCGCTCCCCGCTGCGCCCGCCGTGCCGCCGCCTGCAGCGCCAGCCGCGCCTGCGCTGCCCGTGGTCCCCGCTCCGCCCGCGCGCCCCGCGGCGCCACCACCTCCGCCACCGCCGGCGCCGGTTGCGCCCGGCGATGCCGAGCCGCATCCCGCGGCGACCGACAGCAGACTGATGAAGATGAAGACGAAGACGTAAGTCAGGCGCGCCATATGCCCGAAGACGCCACGAAGCGACCATTCCGGCTCTTCCGAAGCGGCGAGCGCCGCGTTGCGCACCGCAATCGCGGCGCAACGCCTTGCCGCTTCCTCAGTCATAACGTCCACGCTACGATTCGCGCCGTGGACGCCACCACCCGCACAGACCGCGCCTTCACACGGGGCCTGGGGCGACCGTGGCCATGCATCCTGTCTCTCCTGGCGAGCATGGCGTGTACGTCGTCGACCGCGGGCGGCGGCGGCGGCGCGGGCGGCAGCCCGACTGGCGGCGGCGCTGCCGGCAGCGGTGGCAATGCTGCGACGGGAGGAAGCGGTGGTGGGTCGGGTGGAACCCAGCAGGGCACCGCCGGTGGCGGCGCCGGAGGTAATGCCGGCGCTGGCAACGCGACCGGGGTTGCTGGAGCCACGGGCGGCAGACCTGCAACGGGTGGCGGAGGCGGCGGCACCGGAGGACAAGGCACGGGCGGCGTTGCTGGCGGTCGCGGGGGAGGCGCCGGCACGAGCGCCGGCGGAGCCGGTGGCGCCGCGGTCGCCGATACCGTCACGCGCACCGCCTCGACATTCAAGTTCGCGCACTTCCCCATCCAGACCAACACCGGCGGCGTCTGGAACGGTCCCGCGACCCCCGGCACGCAAGCCACCAGCACGACGTACGACACCGTGGTGCTGGAGAACGGCTACCTGCGCGTCACGCTCCTGGCGAAATACGGTGGCCGCATCTTGAGCATCGTGCACAAGCCCACCAACCAGGAGCTCCTGTACCAGAACCCGATCGGTACCCCGTACCTGATGGGCGAGGACATCTTCTATTACGACTACCTCGTCATCATGGGCGGCATCTTCCCGTCGTTCCCGGACGGTGAGCACGGCAGGTACTGGAACCAGCCGTATGACCTCAACGTCGTCAGCGAAAGCAAGGACGCGATCACGGTACGGATGTCGAGGCGGGATGACCTGGGCCTGGTAAGCGGGGTTCCCGCCAAGTACGACATCGGTCGCACGGATCTCCTCGTCGAGCTGGACGTGACCCTTCGCGCCGGCAGCACGAGTGTGGAGCTGGGCACGAAGCTCACCAATACCCGCAGTCAGGCGATTGCCAAGCTCGAATACTGGACGGTGACCACGCTGGCGCCCGGCTCGCCCCCGGGAACGACCGCGATCCCGCTGAACACGCGGATCCTGGCGGCGATGGACAGGGTCCACCTCCTCGAGAGCTCGTGGAGCTGGTTTGGCAGCGCCGAAGAGCGGGTGAGCGGCGAGATCTTCAAGTGGAAGAACCTGGCCTCCTTCAAGAACTGGGTCGACCAGGGCACGGCCTTCGCCAACCCGGACTATCGCGCCAACTGGTCGGGCCTGATGAACGACGACAAGGCCGTGGGGATTGTGCGCGTGTCCGACAACGTGAAGACACCGGGGTTGAAGCTATGGACGTTTGGACCGCAAGGTCTGAGCATCAACATCAACGACAGTGCCCAGTGGCTCCGCCCCACCATCGAGATGTGGCACGGCATCACGCCGGAGTTCTGGATGCGCGGCACGATGGCGGCCAACGAAGTGCGCCAGTGGAATCAAAGCTTCTTCCCGATCCTGGGCCTGAAGGACGTCACCGCCGCTGGCGACAACGGCGCAGTCCACCTGTCGAGCGCGCGTTCGGGATCGGACACCGTGCTCACTGTCGCCGCGTCGCTGACGCTGCCCAATCAAGCAGCCAAGGCGGTCTTGCGGCTCAACGGCAGCGTCATCAAGGAGCAAGACGTGGTGATCGCCGCCATGGGCGCGACGACCGTGAGCGCGACCGTCCCGAGCAGCGGCGTTTCCGCTGGAGCCGTCTTCGCCGTCGACCTCCGGCAGGGCGACCGAAGCCTGCTGGCTGGCCAGATAACCCTGCCGTAGGTCGTCTCGAAGTTGCCCGATTGCGAACGCGATTTTGTTTGCAGAACGCTGCCCGCGACGACTAACCACCTCATTTTATCCGAGCCATAATCGTACGTGAGGCACTAAAGGATGTGGTTGGCTCCGGCGATTACCGCGAGGGCTTGTTGCACGCGGTCACGGGCGAAGAGGACAATCCTCGCCCTTAACACGGCTTTCGAGAGGCGCGGGTGAGATGGCTGGCGCGATCAGGAGTGTAAAGGTGTTCTCGGTGACAATGGCCCGGCAGCGGGAGGCGCTCGGCGAACGCGTGACCGCGTGGATCCGCGAGCACGCGGACCTCCGCATCCTCAGAACCGTCATCGCGCAGTCCTCTGATCTGCAGTTTCACTGTCTGTCGATCATTCTCTTCTGCGGCGACGCCCAGGCGAGGCCCGACGACCTGGAACCGGGCAGTTTACGGAGTCCCGATCGGACCTGACCGCTGGCGATGGTGGTATGCCCGGCCGCGTCAGCGAACCGGCAAATAACAGGCCGAAACGACGGTGTATGGAGCCGTAACACCGGACGCGCGAAACTGCAGGGAACGCAAGTAACGTAGTTGGTTGGGTACGCTCGACGTCTGATTTGGGAGTAGAGTGCACTGCCATGGTGACCACGCGCGCAAACACCGAATCATCGTTTGATCTCTTGGCGCGGATGACGAGCCGCCTGGCGTCGATGTCCAGCCTGGATGAGATCGCAGGCCTGGTCGCGAACGAGATCGTCGCGCTGGGTTTCGGCGCGGTCTGGGTCGCGGTTGTGGACGAACCAACCGGTCACCTGATCACGGTCCGCGAGTTGATAGACGGCCGCGACACGACCAACGAGATGCCTCGCATCTCGATGCTCGACATGAGGCAACCGATCGGGCACGGCTTCCGGGAAGGGCGGATGATCAACATCAAGCGCCCCGAATCGTTGCTCATCATCGAGGACCATCCGGAAGGAATTCCGGCGGGCGCGATGGCGCTGCCGAAGGTCATCTTCGAGCACCTCCGCGGCCACCCATTCGCTTGCGGGCCGCTGCTCGGCAGCCGGGGACAACCGGTCGGCGCCCTCGGCCTGTCGTCGTACCGCGGCCGCGAGCCGCTGCCCGACGAGCTCTTTGACGACGGGCTCCTGCGCGCGTTCATGAGCCATCTCGGTATCGCGATGGAGCGCGCGCTGTACCTGCAGCGTCTCGAGCGGCTGAACAGCGATCTCGTCCGGACCCAGGATCTGCTGATGCAAGAGTCGCAGATGCGTGCGGTGGGTGAGCTGGCCGCCGCCGTGGCGCACGATCTCAACAACCTGTCAGGGATCGCGCTCATGGCGCTCGGTTCGACCCAGGCGACCGATCCTCAGACGCTGAACGTCCTGGCGCGCGCCGAGCGCGCCAACCACGCCATCGGCGAGTTGTCGCGGCGCCTGCAGCGCGTGGCGCGCACGGGCGGCGACCCGAGTACCGGCGCGGTCGATCTGCGTCAGGTGGTGGACGACGTCATCGTATTACTCAGGCCCATGTGCAGGGAGGACTCGACCCGTCTGGATCTCATCGACGACGGCCAGCCGGCCATCGTCCGTGGCGATCACGGCGTGGTGAGGCAGGCGGTCATGAATCTGGTCCTCAACGCGCGCGACGCGGTCAAGGAAGTGTCGATCGACAGGCGCAGGATCGAGGTTCGGATCTCCGGGCGCGATCGCGTTGTCTTGCATGTCCGCGACCACGGACCAGGTGTTGCTCCGAACCTCGTCGGTCAAGTCTTCCAGCCCTTCGTCACCTCCAAGCAGGGGCACGCGGGCCTCGGGCTCGCCACCGTGCGCGCCGCGATGAAGCACTTCGGCGGTGAGGTCGAGACGGCAAACGAGCCGGACGGGGGGGCGTGTTTTCGCCTCGAGTTCTCCCCGGCCCCCGCGACAGAGCTGGCCGCAACCGAGGCGAGCCCTCCTGATGTCCGGCGGCTCAGCGTCCTGGTCGTCGACGACGAGCCGGATTTCCTCACGGGCGTGCGCGATCTCCTCGCCCGCGACGGGCACGAAGTCGCTGGCGCGATTGATGGCGATGACGCCATCGCCAAGGTCGCGCAAAGGGACTTCGACGTCGTGCTCATGGACCTCGGCCTGCCGAAGCGCAGCGGGCTGGAGGTCATTCGCGCGCTTCGCGGCGAAGGCGTTGAATCAAAGATGGTCCTCATGACCGGATGGGACGGAGAAACCGCGCGCGCGGATTCACGCGCCGAGCTGTGCGACATGATCCTTCAGAAACCCTTCAAAATGCAGGAGCTGAAGCAGGTTCTGACGTCGCTCTTCAGTCCGTGACCAGAACGCTCGATGCGTAGTCGGCAGCCCAACCTCGGGAGGTGACCATGCGTAGAGTGGTGATGTGTGCGATGTCGATTCTGGTCGCTGCGGTTGTTGTCGCGCCGCGCAGCGCAGCGGCGGTGAACCAGCCCGACGCGATCCGCTTCGATCTCCAGGACGGCAACTTCATCGTCGGGTACGCCTACGAGCCGCCAAGGCAGCAGGCGCTGCCGGTCGTGGTCATGATTCACGGCGCCTCGGATTCACACACCGTGTTCGACTTCGCGCCCGGATTTCGCGCCGCGGCCCAGCTGGCGCTGCTCGGCTTCCCCGTGCTGACGCTGGATCGGGTCGGCTACGGCGCGAGCAGCCGTCCGAACGGTGACACGCTCACCTTCGCGGCCAGCGCGGGCTACGTTCACGAGGTGATCCAGGCTGTGCGCGGCGGCGCGCTCGGCTTCACACCGCCGGCGGTCGTGCTCCTCGGGCCGTCGGCCGGCGCCGATATCGCGCTCGTGGAGGCCGGGACGTACCACGATGTCGACGGCTTGATCATCGTGTCGAACACATCCCAGCTGCAGCCAGAGCTGTTCAACGTCGACTTCAACGCCTTCTTCGCGCAGGGCGACTACTTCGACTTCGGCGTCGACTTTCGCACCCAGTTCTTCTACGCGCAGCCGTTCGCGCCTCGTCGCATCATCGCCCTCGACAATGCGACGAGGTCGCTGGTGCCGCGGGCCGAGATCGGCAGCGCGCTCGCCGGCGCATCCGCCCCGTTCCGGAGCCAGGTCACCGCGCCCGTGTTGCTGCTTCAGGCCGACCATGACGAGATCTTCATCCCTGTCGACGACTCCGCGCTGTTCTCGGCCTCGCCGGACGTCAGCTTCACCCTGCTGCGAGCCGCCGGCCACAAGCTGTTCCAGCACCCCGCCAGCCATGCGCTGGCCGTCGTGCGCATCGCCGCGTGGATCAGCGAAGGCTTGTGAGCCCGGCTCCCGAGCCCGAACTCCGTCTATTTCTGCAGCTCGAGGGTCGCCGCCCGGATGCTGTCCGGGCTGAGGGTTCCCACGCGCCAGGGCGGCATCCGGTTTCGCCCCGAATCGCTGAGCCTGGCGATCGCGAGGTCCTTCTCGGGGCGCGGCAACGTGTCGAGCGCAAGAACGTTGAAGCGGTTCTTGCTCAATTGGGGATTGCCTCGCCCGTCATGGCAGCGCGCGCACATCTGGAGAAGCACGGTCTCTCCGTCGGCGCCCGCCTGGGGAACGAAGCTCAGCTTTGCCCTGGCGTCTTCAGAGAAGATGTCACGGATGTCGAGCAGGCTCGCGCGCGGCGCCGCGCCGCGCACGACGTCCTGGTACGAACGGCTGGCGGCGCTCCGCTTCGCTTCGTCGGTGACGTCGACAGCAGGGTAGGGGACCGCGATCGCCTGGCCGCGGAGGTTCGCGTCGAATCGCGCCTGCCAGGTCGGGCTGCTTCCGCTCTTCATCTCCGTGACGATCTGTGAATCGAACGGATTCGGCTGGTCGCCGAAGCCTTCCGCCCGCACCAGGGCCTCGAGCTGGGCGCCGCTCCCCTCGTCGACCGCGTTCGCGATGGTCTGGACGGGGATGCCACCGTATTGCGTGTCGTCCTTGTGCGCGTCGACGAACTGCGCGAGCAATACGCGATCGGAGTCGGTTCTTTGCACGAACCGCTGCGGAAACCAGTGCAGCCACGGGCTGGCGAGCTCCTGCATGCGGAGGATCCGTTTCGTGCCGTAGCCGTTCGGCTGGTGGCACGAATTGCAGTCGACCGACGTGCCCTCGAGATCGTCCTGGTCGTACACGCTGTACGCGGTCCAGTCGTGTTCGATGTCTTCGCTCAGCAGGCTGGCGAGATCGCAGCCGCCGCTCGTGTAGTTGCACTGCTGCTCGAAGGCCACCAGGTAGAAGTTGAAGTCACCCGTGGACGGATCGCGGCTGGCGATCTCGGCGAACTGCTCGCCGCGGACGAACCCGACCGCGGTCATCGTTGCGGGTCGGGCCAGATCGTCGTCGACGCGCGGGAACACGAGCAGCCGCGGGTTGATCGCCGAGACGCGATTGGCCACGAGGGACGTCGAATTTCCCGTCAGCGCGAACACCCGCTGGTCGGCCAGCCCCACCAGCTCGTAGAGCTCGGCGAAATCCCGGATCTCGGGTCGGCGATTGCCGCCGCACAGAACCTTGGCGAAGCTGTCGCCGCGGTTGCGGGCGCAGATGCGATCGTAGGCGTCCTGGCGCGAACCAAGCGGCGCGAGCTCGGGATCCACGGTGGTCACCGCCGGCAGCTTCGTCCAGTTGGTTGGCGCCCTCCCGTCGCCGCCGTCGGGCTCGTCGGGCCGGCACCCGAACATGACCAGCGCAAACGACAGCAACACCAGCACCGCTGACGTCGGTTGCGTGCTGCGAACACGACCGCGGCGCCGCATCAGCGCGAGGCCGAGCAAGCCCAGGCCCAGATACGTCGAGCGCGGAATCGTGCGCTGGTCACCCACCTGCATCGCGCACGCGCAGCCACCCGTGATCGGGCCGGCCCGCTGACCGCCGCCCGTGATGCCCCCGTCCAGGCCGGGGCCCGGGCCCTGCCACGGCGGGTCGAACGGGAATCGATGCACAGGTGGGTCACCGTCGATCTGCAGCAGATAGGCGACCAGCTGATCAATGTGCTGCGACGGCAGCGCGCTGACGTACCCGTGCAGATCGTCCGGATTTCTGCTGGTGAGGACATCACGCAGCGTCGCCGCCGATCCGTCGTGCAGGTAAGGCGGCGTCTCCCATACGCCGAGCAAGGTCGGCGTGTCGATACCGACCAGCGGTCCCCCGGCGTGCATGCCGGACAGCGCCGTGATGGTACCCACGTCGTGCAACGTGCCGCGCCCGCTGTCCGTGAAGTCGGCGCCGCCGTGGCAGAAATCGCAGCCGAGCTTTTCGAACACCGCCTTGCCGGCGACACCGTCCGCCGTCAGCGAACCGTCCGGGTTGCGGTAGGGGCTGGGGTTCACGTGATCGAGCGAGGTCACGTACGCGGCCAGGGCATCCAGGTCCGCGCTCAGGCCGGCCTTCGCATCGCCGAGCGGTTGATCCCGTGTCCCGACATGAAAGACGTCATCGGACAGCAACCCGGTGCCGTCGAACAGGTCGCGGATCTGGTGCTCGAAGTCTTGCACCTCGTCGAGCGTGCCGGACCAGTTCAGGCGGCCGTGTCCGCTCCCCTTGCGGCCGAGCAACGCGGGCGTGTTTCGCAGCCCCTCGCCGCGGGTGCTGAAATCGTAGACGCGCCCGTCGTCGTCGCCTTCGAAGTGGCACGCGCCACAGCTCATGTAGCCCTCGAAGGCCATCCGCGTGTCCTCGGCGTCGTGAAAGATCCGCTTGCCCGCGAGGATCTGGGCGGGCAGCTGCTCGCTGGCGACAGTCGGGATGTCGGCGAGCATCGGCGGCGTCGACGCCGCGAACGTCGCGAGCATCGCCGACAGGTCGTAGACGAGGACGTTGCGGCTCAGCGCGCCCTGCACGAACAGGTGCCCGTCCGGCGCGAGCACCGCCGCGCGCGGGAACGCGCCGACGTCGCCGATGGCGGAGAACACCTGCGTGGGGCGGGTGATGTCGCGAATCTCCACGCGGTTCGAGCCCGCGAGGGTCAGGATGGCGAAGTTGCCGTACGGGCTGAAGTCGACGTGGACAGGCTGGCTGCGATCATCGAGATCGACCCGGCTGGTGTAGATCTCCTGCGCCGTCTGCGTATCGACGATGGCGGCCAGCGGCCGCACCGTCGTGTCGTGCGTGAGGTCTCGCCCGTCCCTCAGCTTGCCGCGCACGATGTTGTCCTTCTTGCCGGGAATCCACGCCTGGCGGCCGTCGGGTGTGAGCGCGACCGAGAACAGATAGTTGGGGACACCGCGCGCCCGCTGATCGCTGTCCTCGGTCTCCTTGTCGAGCTTGAGCAGGATGCGCGTCGCGACCGTCATCGCCGCCGCGTCGACCTTGACGACCTCGCCGCCCGTGTCGGGCGAGATGAAGCGCGTGACGTAGACGTCCTTGCCGTCGTGCGACACCGCAATCCCGCGCGGCCGCGGGCCGACCTGGGACTCGCCGATGACGTCGCCGGTCTTTGGATCGAGCTTGAGCAGCTTGCCGACGGCCATCAGGGTGATGTAGGCCGCGTCGCCAGTCGGGCTCATGGCGACACCGACGGGCTGCGACGCGTAGGGCAGGCGAAAGCCGCGCTCGACGACGAATCGATCCGGGTCGACGACGGCGACGGCGTAGTCGTCCTGGTGAACGATCCACAGCTTGCCCTCCGGTGTCAGCGCGAGCGACTCCGGCTTGCGATAGACGGCGAGCTCGGCGACCTTCTGTAGCGTCTGCGCGTCGATCGACGTGACCGTGTCGTTGTCCTGGTTGACGGCGTAGACGCGCTTTCGCGCGGCGTCGTACACGATCGACGTCGCCGACGTCGGTCGCTTCGGCGTCAGCGCGTGGTGGACGAGGTGCTGGATGAAAACGCTGCCCGCGTCGCCGCTGGCGTCGGTGACGAACACCTGGACGCCGATCAGGCCGGCCGCCGTGAACGTATGCGACATCTGGGCGCCACCGATCTCGGGCGCGGCATCACCGAACGTCCATTCGTAGGTGAGCGCGCCGCTCGCCCCCGTGACGGTGGCGGTGAACGCGTGCGCCTCCCCGACGACCGAAGGGCCGGCGTGCGTCACGCCGACCGTGAACGCGAGCGCCGGCGCCGCCGCGAATATGGTTCCCGCCAGTACGGCGCAGGAAACGACTGCTCGCATCTGGTGCCGGCTAGTTCGTCGTGAACGTCGACTTCCACTCGGTCGCCAGCGTGTTGCCGACGAGATCGGCGAGGCCCCCCTTGGGCAGCACGACCTCGTAGGTCGTGCCCGGCTGGAGATCCTGGTCCGGATCGAAGTTCACGACGCCCATCCGCAGGCCCCACTTGCCCGCGAGCGGTTGGCCGCCCACGGGGCGGACGATGAAGCTCGCGGCGTTCACGGTCGCGAGCTCGATGTTGTCCGAGAACGTCACGCCGATGCGCGTCTTGATGGAGACCGCGGTCGCCTGGTTGTTGGGGATCACCGTGTCGACCACCGGCGGCTTGCTGTCGGGCTCGGCCTGATGGACGGCGAGGAACCAACCGGGATACGGCGACTGATCGTCCCCGATGACCACCAGGTTGCCCATCGGGAAGACGAACTGGTCGTCGTTGATGGCGCCGAGGTTCAGGCGTCCCCAGATGCGGCTGGTGACGCTCATGCTCCTCGGATTGGAGACGTTGATCTTCGACGCTCCCGGCGTGCCCCCGATCTCGGTGCGCAGGTGTCCCAGGAACATGTAGTCGTCCTGGAAGGCCATGTACTCGGAGCCCTCGGTTGCGAGCCTGCCGATCGGCGCCGTGCCGCTGCCGATGCTCCTCGGGTTCGTCAGCACGTCCCACGCCCGAAGGCCGATCAGGAACACGTAGCGTCTGTGGAACTGCCCGATGTACGCAATGTCGGTCGTGAACGACGCCAGCCGGACCGGGTTGGTCGGATCGCTGATGTCCAGGGTCGCGACGCCGCCGCTTTCCTTCGGGGTCATGACGACCAGGACATTGCCGATCGCGTCCAGGGGGCCGGCGCTGACGCCCCCGTACGACGACGTGGGGACCTCCTTGACGACCGCCGCCGAGGCGGGATTGGCCGCGTCGACAACCTTGATGCCGTTGTTGGTGGCGCCGACGTAGATGTACTGCCCCTGCCAGGTGACGCCCCAGACCGCCTCGGTGTAGTCGCCGTAGCTCGTGCCGGGAATCGCGACCGCCTTGATGTGTTTGGGTGCCGTCGCGCTGGTGACGTCCCAGATGTTGATCCCCCGGCCGCCGATCGTGACCATGTAGAAGGTGTTTCCGTAGCGCGCGTACGAAACCGTGTGGCTCTCGGCCTCGGCCCCGGTGCGGCTGGGTGTCGTGAAGCTGGACAGCTGCTTCGGTTGGGCGGGGTTCGACACGTCGTGAATCCAGAACTCCTCGTTGCCGCCGATCACCAGATAGCCGTTGAGCACGGACGGCTGGTTGATCTGATGTCCGTTCTGCATCGACGGCGAGATGATGCCCCTCTGCCAGTCCGCCTTCGGTACGTTGACCGTCGAAGCCGGCTGCGGCGAGTTGGGGATCGTCCCGGCCGCCTTCTGGAACGCCGGTGTTCCGCCAGCGCCGGCGGTCCCGCCGCCGGCACCACCCGCGGCCGTCGTGCCGGCGGCCCCAGTCGTGCCGGCCGCGCCCGTGGTGCCCGCGGCACCCGTTGCGCCCCCTCGGCCACCGGCCCCCGCGCCGGATCCTCCGGCGCCGACCGCTCCACCGGAGGCGCCCGTCGTGCCTGCCACACCGGTGGTACCCGAAGACCCGCTGCTGATAGTGCCGCCGCCACCACCCGCGACGGAGCCGCCGGTCGTTCCGCTCATCCCCGCCGTCGTCCCGCCTGTTCCGGATCCGGCCGCCGCGCCGCTCCCCGCGGATCCGGGGCCCGCGCTGCCGGCGGTGGCCGACGAAGTCCCCCCCGCGCCCGTGCTGCCGCCGGGCTGCATCTGTCCCGCGCAGCCGCCGAGGGCGACGACCAGCAAAGCTGCAAATCGAAACTCGTTCAATGGCGGGCGGGAAACGTTTGATCCGTACATGGGAGCCTCGCGGTTTGGGACGGGGGTCTCGGTCCGAGCGCGGCACAGTGCACTCGAGCTCCATAAATGGCTCACACGCGTCCAAGTCCACCACATCCCCGTCGGCACGCGGTCGGCGCAGCCGTGCTGCGCTGCGCTGCAGTCGCCCACCGTCGATGTGAGCCAATTTCGCATCTGGTGGACACTGGCCGCCGAAGCACGTTCGATAGCTTCGAGGTTCGCCCTGGTCACGCCGCTACCGTTCGTTGGAGACGACGCCGCGCTTGTCGAAGCGCTGCGCGCCGGACACCCCGGCGCGGTGGCCGTGCTCTACGATCGCTACGCCGCCCAGGTTCGCCTGACGCTTCGTTCGATCCTGGGTCCGGACGACGAAATTCCCGATCTGCTGCAGGAGGTGTTCATCCGCGCGCTCGATCGAATCGGCAAGCTCCGTGAGGTCGATCGGCTCGGCAGCTGGCTGACGACGATGGCGGTCTTCGTCGGCAGGGCCCAGATCCGCGTGCGATCGCGGCGGCGGTGGCTGAGCGTCTTCTCACCCGAAAGGACCCGGTCGAGACAGCTCGAGCAGCCGCCGTCCGACGCGCGACGTGCGATGCGCGAGATCTACGCGATCCTCGACGGGATGCCGATCGATCGGAGAATGGTCTTCGTCCTCAGACATTTCCACGGTGCGAGGCTGGCCGAGGTGGCGGAGGCGTGTGACACGTCGTTGGCGACGGTCAAGCGGAGGCTGGCGCGGGCAGAGGAGCGCTTCGTGGAGGCCGTTCGTCGGCAGCCGGGATTGGCGCAATGGCTCCAGGAAGGAACGAGATGGACCGAAAAGAAGGCCTAGAGGACATCGCGCTGCGTGTCCGGGAGTTGCTCGCGGATGATCCTGACGCGGGCGGCGAGATCCGTCGGACTCGTTCGGCGGTCCTCGCGACGGTCGAGCGTCGCAAGGTGTCGTCGCGCCTCCGTCGTTGGTCGCCAGGCGTCCATCGCCGCCGGTCGTTGCTGCTCGCCATCTCCGCCTCGGTGGCCGCCGGCGCGGCGGCGCTCTGGATCTGGACACGCCCGCCGACGTTCGCGATCGGCGAGGCGCGTCCGGGGGCATTGGGCGACGTCGTCGAGGCGGGCAACGGCCGGGTCGTACCGGTCGCCTTCTCCGACGGCAGCACGCTGGTGCTGCGCGACGGCGGGCGGATTCGGGTGCTGTCGCTGGACGCGGCCGCCGCCCGGGTGCTGGTGGAGGACGGCGTCGTCGACGCCACCATCGTTCATCGCCAGGCCCGCAAGACGAGGTGGGAGTTCGAGGTGGGCTCGTACCGCGTGACGGTGACCGGCACGAAGTTCCGGATCGCCTTCCGTGCCGCCGAGCGCTCGCTGCGCCTGTCGACCGAAGCGGGCCGGGTCGTGGTCGCGGGCGGGTGCCTGGAAGAGCCCGTCACGGTCAGCGCGGGCGAGAGCCTGGCACCGTCCTGCGCGCCGCGCGAAGGTCCCGCGGCCGACGAGACGGCGGTGGTGCCGCCGGCGCCGCTGGACGTCGCGCCGACGGACGCCGCGCCGACGGTCAAGCCGAACCAGATCGAGCGCTGGCGGCAGCTGCTGGCCGCGGGGCGGCTTCTCGACGGGCTGCGCGCGGCCGAGCGCGCGAGCTTCGATCAGATCTGCCGCGTCGCGACCGAGAAGGAGTTGCTCGCGCTCGCCGACGCCGGTCGATTTTTCGGGCCCGCCAAGCGCGCGGCCACGGCGCTGATCGCGTTGCGGCAGCGTTTCCCGGGCTCGCCGGACGCGGGGACGGCGGCGTTCACGCTCGGGCGAATCGCGTTCGAGAGCGACCACGCCTACGGCAAGGCCGCCGACTGGTTCGAGACGTACATGCGGGAGCAGCCGAGAGGACCTCTGATGGGGGACGCGTTCGGCCGCTTGATGGAGGCGCGGCTGCATTCTGGCGACGGCGCTGGCGCCCGGGCGAGCGCACAGCAATACTTGCGTCGGTTCCCCGGGGGGCCTTACTCATCGGAGGCGCGAGGGATTCTTTCGAAGTGAAGTCCTCTCCAGGCTGTTCCCGGCAACGGCCGACGGGGGCGATGCGCCTGCTGGCGATCGCGGTTGCGGCCGGGATCGCTGTCCCTGGTGTCGCGCTGGCCGCGCCCGAGGAGCCAGACCAGCGCCGCCGCGTCCTGTTGGTGGTGGACGACCCCGCCGATCCGTTCGTCGGCCGGATCCGCGCCGAGGTGGCGCTGCTCGGCGTCGAGGTCGTCATGAGAGCGCCGCGGGGCCCGATCGAAGCGAGCGCGCGCAGCGAGCATGCGGTGGCCGCGATCCGGGTGCTCCCATCGCGCAGGGGCGTCGAGGTGTGGATGGCCGACGAGACCTCGGGGCGATCGCTGCTCCGGCAGGTGGTCGTCGACGACACGGCCCGGGGGCCGAACCAGAATCTGATCGCGCTGCAGACCGCCGAGCTCCTGCGCACCAGCCTGTTTCCGCGGCCGACGCCTGCGGCGTCACATCCGGTCGACGCGCCGCCGGTGGTGGTAGCGCCCGCGGCGCCGCGCGCGTCGGGCGAAAGCCAGCTGGTCAGCAGCGTCGGGTTGCTCTACGGCGGCGGCGACGCCGGCCCCGCCTGGCAGGCGGGACTCGCCGTTCAGCACTTCTGGAACGACCGCTTCGGCTTCGCCATCAGCCTCAGCGCGCCGGTTCAGCGCGGCACGATGAGCGGCCCCGAAGGCACGGCGGACGTCGGTGCGGTCACGCTCGGTCCGGAGGCGCTCGCGCGTTTCGAGGCGGCGCACGGGCGGCTGTTCATGACCACGGGGCTGGGCGCTGCGCTGGTCGTCGTGCTCGCGACGGGGCACCCCGTGGAGCAGGCGAGCGCGCAGTTGATGAGCAGCTTTTCAACCGCGTATACAGGCCTCGGCTATGGGCGAGTCACGCTCGGCTGGAAATTGTCGAGGTGGGTGGACGCCGGGTTGAACGTGGTCGCTGGAACGACGATCGCCCGCGTTCAAGTTCGATTTGCGGGCAGCGCGGCGGGCGAATGGGGCGTGCCCGTGTTGGGTGCAGCGATGTTTGCGGGCGTGCGCTGGCATTGACCGACTGGACGATTGATCTTCAGGGCTCCAGTCGCACGTCGTCGATCCACACGTCGCACTGCTGCTGCGTCCAGATGATGAAGCCGACGAGCTGATCGCGGCGCATCGACGTCGGCGGGTCGTTTTCCTGAGCGAGGTCGTCGAAGCGCAGCTCGTAGCGTTGCCACTGGCGGGTCAGCGTCACCTGCATCATGTAGTGGTCGTCGCAGTGTGTGGTGCACGACGGTCTCAGGGTATCCGTCGTGACGATCCCGAATGGAACGCCGAACGGCGGCCCATTGTCGGCGCCGAACGCGGCCCAGAACGACACGCCGCCGTACGCGCTGCCGTCGTATGGTACGGGCGCGCTGCCGCCAGGCGCCCGGAAGTACGCGGTCCAGTTGTTCCCCCAGCTGGTCGGCGTGCTGGCGGCGAGCTGGCCCGCCCACTGACCGCGCGCCGCGCATTCCATGGACGGCCCGATCGTCACGCTTATCGAGGTCAAGTCTCGACCGTGAATCCAGGAGCCGTTGCGGTTGGCGATGTCGACGAGCTCGGTGGTCCCGCTCTCGAAATCGGAGAGCAACCGGTCCGCCGGCTCTTCGGCATAGAGCTCCGGACCGCGGAACGGCATCTCGGGACACTCCGCCGCAACGACGATCGGCTCGAGCGAAGGACTGCAGCCTTCGCCGGCGAGGGCGATCAGCAGCGGAACGCGAGCCCAGGCTCGACCCCGAAACACACCGGCAAAATACACCGTCGGGTCACGGGCGGCCTCCTCAATGCCATTTGTCAGACTTGCTTGCTTGTAGTGACAGGGACTTGTCGGGGCTATTGTCGCAAGCAAACGTGGCTGTACCCGTCGATCCGACGAAGATACGAAGTGACCCGCGCGCCCGTGTCGAACGCGTCACGGCGCTCGTGGGACACGAGATCCGCGTCCCGATCGCCGTCGCGCTCATGCACCTCGGCCTGGCGCGACGTCAGGTTGAAGCAAGCCCAACTGGGGCCGCCACCGCGGCGCTGACAACTGCGCAAGGTGAGCTACGTCGGCTCGACCGAATGGTCTCGCGGGTCATCGAGCTCGAAGAAAGCGGCCGTGCGATCGTCCGCCCCCGGATGGTGGACCTCGGGGCGGTCGTCGACACCGCCCTGGCCGACACCTTGTCGGCGCAGGACAGTGAGGGTCGGGACGTGACGCTGGATCTGGGCCGGCGCGTCGTCGGCTCGTGGGACGACGCCGTGGTCGAAGAGATCGTGCACAACCTGGTATCGAACGCCTTCAGGTTCGGCGAGGGACGCCCGATCCGGGTGTCGCTGCGGGCGACCCGCAAGAGTGCGCGGATCGTCGTCGAGGATCACGGACGGGGGATCGCCCCCGCCGACCGCGCGCGCATCTTCGCCCGGGGAGCACGCGCGCCGCGCCGGCAGGGCGGCGGGCTGGGGCTGGGGTTGTGGCTGGTCAAGCAACTGGCGCGAGGGCACGGGGGCCGCGTGATCGTCACGAGCAGCCGGGGACGGGGCGCCACCTTCGCCGTCACCTTGCCGCAGCGGTCGCCCGCGGAACCCGGGACGTTTCGCCCGGCCGCGGGACGCGCGACTGCGGACCGCCGCGTCGGACAATCGCCGCCGGGCTTCTCTTCGAGCCGGTTGCTACTGCTGGCGCGCCATCTGATGCACGCCACCACCGCCGGTGAGCTGCTGGCGGCGGCACGCGACGAGGTCCAGGCGGTGGCGGGCTACCGACACGTCTGGCTCATGGTGCGTGATCGCCACCAGCCCGAGGATCTACGACTGATCGATTACGCAGGCAGCCGGCAACGCGTCGTCTGGGCGACAGCGCCCCGGCTCAAGGTGAAGGGGGATACGTTCCTCGAATATTGCGTCGCCAGCGACCATCCCGTCGTCATCGAGGACGCGCGCAAGGATCCTCGGACCAACAAGCAGCTCGTGAAGAAGCTCGAGAACCGCACCATCATCAAGATCCCTCTGCGTCTGGCGCGGCAGCGGCTCGGCTTCTTCGGAATCGGGACCTTCGGCGACGAGGGCTGTCGGGCGCCGTCTGCGCGGGAGCTCGATCACTTCGTCGCCATGGCCGGCCAGATCGCGATCGCAACCACGCGCATCCGCCTCGTGGAACCCGACGGCGTCCACAGGCGCGCCGATGGGGAGCGGATCGCAATCCAGCGTGTGCGTGGCGGTGAGCGCAGCAGGAAGCCCGCGGTGGCAGCGCGACGGCCGGTGTGACAACGCCAATTTCGTGTGGGCGCTGGTCGGCGTGGGTGCGAGCGCGCGCTGCGTAACGTCAGGCTCTTGGCACTTGCGGGCCCGACGGTGATGGGCGCAAGATCGCCTCTGGTCTTTCGACGCACGAGTGTCTCTCGTGAGTCGCTCCAGGCAAGGAGGCCCAGCATGTCGGACTCCGCTCGCCAGTTTCGCATCGCAGCTGCATTGGTCGGATTTGCGTTCCCGCTCGTCGCCTGCCAGGGCGCGATTGGCGATCATTCGTCGCAAACCGGCACCGGCGGCGCGGGCATGGTCGTCGGTCCCGCCGTACTGGACGGCAAGTCGCCCGAGGAGGTGCTCGCCTCGTGTACGGCGCCGAGCCCCGGCCGCTCGCCGCTGCGCCGCCTCAGCAACGCCGAGTACCGCAACACGATCAGTGATCTGTTCGCGAACGTGCCGGCGGTGGTCGCGCTGGTTCCCGCGGCGACGAGCGGCTTTCCTTCAGAGCCCGAGTCGCTCGGCTTTCGCAACAGCGGCGACTACCTCACGGTGCCGTCGCTCGCCGCGCAGACGTACCTCGACGCCGCCGAGCGGATCGCCGAGACGGCGGCCAACGCCAGCAACTTCGTGACCTGCGCGAACGGCACGCAGGACGCCGCCTGCGCCACCAGTTTCATCAATTCGTTCGGCAAGCAGGTCTACCGCCGGCCGCTCACCGCCGAAGACACCGGCCGCTATCGGGCGCTCTACGACAAAGCGCTGTCCAGCGGCTACGACTTCAAGACGGGCATCGAATGGATCGTCTTCGCGATGTTGCAGTCGCAGCAGTTCCTCTACCGATTCGAGCTCGGCGCGACCCCCACGGGCAACTACGCGAAACCCACGCAATACGAGATCGCGTCCCGCCTGTCCTTCATCTACCTGCAGAGCATGCCGGACGCGACGTTGCTCGCGGCCGCTGACAAGGGTGAGCTGGCGACGCCGGCCCAGATCGAGGCGCAAGCGCGGCGCATGCTGGCCGATGCCAAGGGCGGGCGCCTCCTCGATTACTTCGAGCAGTGGCTCGACATCGACACGATGCCGGAGATGGTGCGGGACGGGGCGATCTACCCGAACCTCGATCCGATGCTGCCGGCGCTGCTCCAGGCCGAGACGCGCGCCTTCGCCGCCGATCTGCTCACGTCGCCGACGGGCACGTTCGATGCGCTGTTCACCGCGCCGTACACGTTCGCCAACGCGGCGCTCGCCAAGCACTACGGCCTGACGGGGCCCACCGGAGCGACGTACGAGAAGGTCGACGCCCCGGGGCGCGCGGGCGTGCTGACGCAGGGGATGCTGCTCGCGCACGACAAGGCCACCAGGACCTCGGTCGTGCGGCGCGGCCTCAAGATCCGGACCGACATGCTGTGCCAGATCGTTCCGGCGCCGCCGCCCGACGTCGACCTCTCCAGCCTCGACAAGACCGTCACGGGCGTCTCGCAGCGCGAGCGGCTCGAGCAACACCGCACGCAGATGGCGTGCGCCGGCTGCCACAAGCTCATGGATCCGATCGGCGTCGTCTTCGAAGGCTTCGATGCCGTGGGCCGCGCCCGCACGGTGGACGAGATGGGCTTGCCGGTCGTGCTCGCGAGCGAGGTGTCAGGCACGCGCGACGCCAACGGTCCGGTGTCGAGCCCGGCGGAGCTCGGGCAGAAGCTGGCGCAGAGCGAGCAGGTCCGCGGCTGCTACGTCACCAACAACTTCCGCTTCTTCTACGGGCGTGAAGTGGAGCAGGCGGACTCCTGCTCGTTCGCCCGCCTGCTCGTCGACTTCAAGGCCGCCAACTACAACCTCACCGAGCTGCTGGTCTCGCTGACGAGAACAGACGCCTTCCTCTACCGGGGGGTGACACCATGAAGCCCATCGTCGTTTCACCGGCGCCGAAACGGATGTCCCGGCGCACGTTGCTTCGCGGCGCCTCGGGCGTCGCGCTCGCGCTGCCGTTCCTGGACGCGATGCGGCCGCGCGCGGCCCGCGCCCAGGCGGCTGCGACGCCCCGGCGCATCATGTTCGTCTTCCAGGCGAACGGCGACGAGGTCGCGACCCGCTTCACGACGGCGGGCGAGACCAACTTCGTGTTCGGCGAGTTCCTCGCGCCGCTCGAGCCGTACCGGCAGGACCTGCTCATCCTCAACAAGCTCGACAAGAGGTTCAGCAAGCTGCCCGCCGGCTCCGTGGCCGACGGCCACGAGCAGGGCGGCAGCGCTCTCGGCGCCCTGGCCGTCGGGCACGGGCTCCTACCCGATCGGCGGCACCGACTCGACCATCGGCTTCGTCCTCGGCCCGAGCGCCGACCGGTCGATCGGCGACATGGTCCTCGCCAAGAACCCGAGCATCCCCCAGCGCCACCTCGTCTACCGGGTGGGCGGCAAGCGCAACGACATCTGGAACCTGCACTCGCACGCCGGCCCGGTGGGGATGCAGAACCCGATTCCGCCCGAGACGGATCCGTACGCCGCCTACGCGCGCATCTTCATGTTCAACGCGACGGATGCGGCCGCGCAGGCGGCGATCCAGAAGCGGCTCCTCAAGCGGCAGTCGGCGCTCGACCTCGTGCTCGCCGAGGCGAACACGCTGTCGAGCAAGGTCGGCACCAAGGACAAGCAGAAGCTGGATCTGCACATGACGTCGCTGCGCGACATCGAGCGCACGCTGCAGGGCATGACCGGCACGCCGGTTCCCGGGGTAGGGTCGGGCTGCAAGCCTGCCACCCTCGGTACGCCCATCGATCCCTACGCCGACGCGAATCACGCCGTCATCGGCGAGCTGTTTTTTCGAATATCGGCGCTGGCGTTCGCGTGCGATCTGACGCGCGTCATCCAGTACAACTGGAGCGGCAACACCAGCAACCGCATCTACGCGAACCTGGGCCTGACCGAGGGCCACCACGACATCAGCCACCAGAACGCGACCGAGGCGTTCCAGAAGATCCGGGCGGTCAACAAGCACCTGTGGACGCAGAACCTGAAGCTCTACGAAGCGCTCAAGGCGATGCCCGACGGTGACGGCACGCTGTGGGACAAGACGATGGTCGTCCACTGGAACGAGCTCGCCCAGGGCGACACGCACGCCATCAACAACAGCCTCGTCATCCTCGCGGGCAAAGCCGACAACGCCTTCCGGCGCGGGCGCTACATCGACTTCGCGAACAAGCAATCGTTCTCGGACATGCTCATCACCTGCCACCAGTACATGGGCTTCACGGACGTCACGTCGTTCGGCGACTCCCGGCTGGCTTCGGGGATGGGGCCGCTCCTCGGGCTGACCTGACGGCGGTCAGCACCGGCCGCGCGCGCATAACGCTAGTGGTGCAGTGGTCCTCGCGTCTGTGGTGCGCCGGTCTACCCGTGCACGACACGCCGCGCTGAACCCGCGACGATCCGCGGTCCCCGCGACGGCACGCCGCTTGCGAACGGCGAGCGTCGACCAGCGGACCGTCGGTCCGCGAACGCGATCACACGCAAAAGGGGACAGCCATGGGTGCATCGACAACGAGTAGAAACGGTAAGGGCAGCATGTTTGCTGCGATGCTGGGGGCCGCAGCGGCCGTCGCGATGGCTGGTGGTGCTTGCGGCGAGGCGCCATCGGGCGGCGACGACACGCAGGTCGTCCAGTCGGCGATCACGACGATCACGATTCGGGCAAGGTGACGAAGACCGGCAACGTCGCCGTCGCCAACGTCCCGATCCGCCTCAACGGACTGAGCCAGGCCTGGGCGCTGACCAACGCCAGCGGGAACTATTCGTTCCCGGGCCTGGCCACGGGTTCGTACTCCGTGCGGCCCGAGGCGGCCGGCTGCACGTTCTCGCCGGACGTCGTGAACCTGAACAACCTGACCACGAACAAGACGCAGAACTTCACCGTCTCGGGCGCGATGTGCACGGGCCCGACGTCGTCCGCCAAGGCGATGATCTTGGTCGACTCGCGCCTGTACGCGCAGCTGACGACCCAGATTGACCAGTACAAGGAGCTGGCCGAGGCGCGGCGCGGGTTCACCATCGACCTGCGGAAGACCGAGCAGTTCGACAGCTGGACCTTCGCCGCCGTCAAGAGCTACATCGTCACCGCGCGCCAGGCCAACCCGGCGCTGGAGGGCGTGTTGTTCATCGGCAACATCAAGCTGCCGTCGTTCTACAAGGCGCGCATCGACACCGGGCTGACCCGCCTGTACCCCCGCTACTACGAGGACCTGGACGGCGTGCACAGCAAGCGCTACGCGACCGGCGAGGTCGACCCCGTCTGTCCCCCGTCGTTCCCGGACGGCGACACCAAGTGCATCATCTCGCCGCGCGCCGACGGCGGCAGCGGACCGGTCACCGTCATCGCGCACGACTTCGATGACACCAACTTCGGCCCCAACCCCGGCCCCGAGATCTGGACGTCGTACATGCCGGTCGGCGTGGCCGGGTCGGCCAACACGTACGTCGACTTCGGCAACCAGCTGCGCCCGTACTTCCAGAAGCTGGCCCGCTTTTACAACCACGAGCTCGTGTCGAACCACCGCTACTACTACGTCAGCAACGACAAGGGCGAGCAGTTCGGCCAGGTGTGGAACGCGTTCGGCAAGAACAACATCGACTTCTACGGCCGCCCCGGCCCCAACGGCGAGGTCAACACCGACGAGGTGCAAGGCTGCTTCCCGGGCGGCGGCGTCAACCTCTGCTACAGCCGCTGGAACGTCGAGTCCTACGCCACGCCGGACGCGTTCATCACCGCCTACAACAACCAGCCGTGGGTCGGCGAGGGCTGGCAGTGGTACCAGATCTACCTCAGCCACATGAACGCCGCCCTGTACGACGTCACCGACACCGCCATCCACAGCACCCCGACGGAGTCGCTGATCAACTACGTCGACGTGAAGTTCAGCATGACCAACGGCGCCCTGATCGCCGCCTCCAGCGGCTGCAGCGTGGGCGCCTTCGCCCAGCCCGGCCCCCCGCCACGTCGGGCGTCGACATCACCACGATGCCGTCGGAGAACATCATGCTCGCCTACCTGTACGGCACGTCGAAGGCCGTCGCCTCGACGGGCGACCCCCACTGGCGCGGTCACTACGCCCACTTCCCGACGATGTACGAGTCGCTGAAGCTGGGCGGGAACACGGCGTATCTGGGCGCCGCCAACAAGGCGCGGCTGGATCGGCTGTACGCGCAGTCGCCAGGGAACAAGTGGGAGCTCAAGGAGAACAGCGCGGAGATGCTGTTCGGGGATCCGTTCATGGACTTGCGGCCGTAGCTCGCAGTAGGTAAGCGAGAGTCAGGCACGCGGGCGACCGAGAGGTCGCCCGCGTTTCTATTTCACCTACCGACGCGTCGTCGCCGCGCCCGACGGGTGCGGCAAGCGAGGCCGAACAGGCCGATCGCCAGGCCTCCCGACAGGTAACTCGGCTGACTGGCGCCGACGTCGCAGGCGCAGCCGCCCTGGACCAGCCCAGCTCCCGGTCCGGTGGATGCGTCGACGGTGATGGGCGGGATGCCGGCGCCGCCCGCTCCCGTCGTGCTGCCGCCGGCACCGGTCGATCCACCACTCGCCCCGGCGTCGATCGCGATGCCAGGGCCTCCGGATCCGCCGCCGCCTCCTCCTCGACCGGCGCCGTCGACGCCGGCCATGCGCCGCCCGCTACCCGCCGCTCCCCGTCGTGCCCGCCGTACCTCCGCTCCCCGTCGTACCTCCTCGTCCCCCACCCGCGGCACCGCTCGATCCACCGACACCCGTGCTGCCGCCACGGCCGCCGCCCGCGCTTCCAGCCGCGCCGGTCGTGCCTCCTCGCCCCCCCGCGCCGCCGCCCGCGCCGGCCACGCCGCTGGTGCCGCCACGGCCTCCGCTGCCGCTCCCCGCGGAACCACCACCGGTCCCACCCGCGCCACTGCCACCGCCGCTGCCGCCACCACCGCCCGCGCCTCCGCCGCCAACGACGCCTCCGGTGATCGTGCCTGAGATTCCGTAGTACCCGAGGGACGAATAGTTCGAGAACCCGTTCTGCGGCGTCCCCTCGGCGCCTCCCTTGATGATCAACCTGTACTCGCCCGCGGGCAGGGACACGTCGAACTTCGCCGTGCGCGCGACCTTGTCGTTGCTCTGGGCGATCATCATGCCGCTCGCGTCCTGAATTTCGGCGTCGACGTCCAGGTACGCGCCCGCGAAGTATTCGATGCGATCGACGACGAGCGTCGCGCGTCCCCCGCCGCTGCCGATCGCGAAGGTGAACGTATCGCTGTCGGTGTTGCGCGCGATCTGCCCGCGATTGTCGACGGACGACACCTGCCCGCCGCTCGCGACGACCAGCGCCTTGGCGTCCGGAATGTCGTCTTCCCGGTAGGGGAGGTTCCTGGTGATGATCGCGAGATCGTCCTGCGTTGTGGTGGCGCTGGTGTACTCGCCCTTGCTCCACTGAAACAGCGCCTGCGCGCCCCAGCTGCTCTTGGGCGTCATGTTTCCCATGACGGGAACCCACCTGAAGGCGGAGAGCCCTTCGAAGTACTCGCCCCCCGAGCCGCCGCCGTCGTGCTGCGAGGCCCATCAGGTGGCCGAGCTCGTGTGACGTCGTCAGCCCCTGGTAGGCGCCGTTGCCCTTGTTGTAGACGTCGCAGCACCTGGATGTCCCGAACGCGTTCACGGCGCAGGTCGAACGGCCGTCCTCGTTGCTGATGCATGCCTTGCCCCGATTTCGCGCCTCCGCGGCCTCGTACACGGCGGCATCGGTCGTGACGTTGACCTCGAACGCGGAGTACGCCCCCGAGACGATCTGCCAGGCGCGCCACAGCTCGGCCTTGGCGAGCGTGAGCGCCGCGACGTCCATGAACAGCACCTTCGTCGCCCCCGGTCTGCTCTGCAGCTTGTTGGTGTCCGAGCCGTCGTAGTCACCGACGTGCGGGGGATCGCCCGCCGCCGCCGCCGTCGGGGTGTCCGGCTCGAAAAGCGGGGCGTCCGCTTCAGGCGGTCCGTCGTTGCACACGGGATAGATCTTCGTGATCGGCACCCGCTGAACGATCAAGTTCCCCTGGGGCGAGGTGGTGTATTCGAAGGCGAGGTCGCGTTCCGGGAGCACGAGCCAACCGTAGATGTTCTGGCCGTCGCCCTTCAGGATGAAAGACGAGCGCTCGGATTCTCGGGCAGCGCCGTCGATCGCCAGGTAGTCGCCGGTGAACTCGTAGCCCCGCGCGACGACGGCTATCTCCTCGCCCGTGTCGGTCGGCAGCGTGAAGCCGCTCGGCAACGACGCCCCGACGCCCGGTGTCGTCGCCGCGCGCAGCATCGACGCGGGCGTGCCGACGATCGACGCGCGGACGGTGTCGATACGCTCGAGACCGGCGCTGTCGTCACAGGCGAGGCTGGAAAAGACGAGCAGCGCAGTGAGCCCTGCCGGCCGTGACGTCATGGCTTCTCCCACCTGTCCATGCACACATAGAGACCGGAGCAGGCGATTTGGGGCCACCGGGTCGGCGATCTTGCTCCGCAACAGTGGCGGGACTAGCGTGAATGTCGTGGTGGTGCGCGCGAGTTATCGTTCTTGGCTTCGTCTTGATTTGCGCCGGCGTCGCATGTCGGGCGCGGTCCTCGGCCGTCGCGCCGCCACCGACGACGCCGCCGGCCACGCCCGAAGCGTGCAGCGCCTGCCGCGGGCTGTGGGCCGTTCACGGGCTCGACGTCAAGCCGTCGTGCAACTGCCGGACGGCCGATGCCGGCAAGCGGTGCCGCGACGGCCGCGACTGCCAGGGGATGTGTATCGTCAGCGCGGACAAACCCGAAGTCGAGCTGCTGCACGCCGGTCCGCCGGCGCGCGGTTTCTTCGTCGGCCGCTGCTCGGAGCTCGTGACCGTTTTCGGCTGCAACCGCCTCCTCGAGCGCGGCGTGAGCGCCGCGGGCCCTGTGCCCCTCGCTGAGCCCCCGCCAACAATCTGCGTCGACTGAGTCTTTATCGTGGCCCCGTGACGGGGTCTCGAGCCTCTCACGGATGATGCGTCATTCGTTTTGGTGGCGGCGGCTCGCCAGTGTTGCGTCGCCGGATGGACTCTGTTGAGATTGGTCAGTGGCGGTTTCACTCCGGCATGTCGTGGCCGCTTCGGTCCGGATTCAGCGTCCCGATCCCGACGCCGCCGCGCGCCAGAGGCTGGACGAGCTCTTCAAGGAACACGCCCCCTATGTAGCCCGCCTGGCCTATCGGATGATGGGTCGGGACGTCGACATCGACGACGTCGTGCAGGACGTGTTCGTCCTGCTCCTGCGTCACATCGGACGAATCCGGCAACCAGACGCCGTGCGGGCGTGGCTGGCGACGACGACCGTGCGGTTGACCCGGCGCCGCCTGCGCGTGAAGAGCCTCAGGCTCGTGCTCGGCCTCAGCGACGACGTCGGTCTGGCGGAAGTCCGCGACGGCGGCAGCTCCCCCGAAGAGCGGGTCGCGTTCAGGGCGGTCCACGCGGCGCTCGAGGGCGTGGGCGTGAACGCGCGCATCGCCTGGACCCTCCGCTACCTCGAGGAAGAGCGAATCGAAGACGTGGCCAGACTGTGCGGCTGTTCGAAACGGACGGCCAAGCGCTGGATCGCTCGTGCCCAGCGGGCGGTGAAGGAAGCGCTCGGTCATGACTGAGCAGCGCGGGCAAGGTGACGACGGCGGCGACGGCGCGCGGGATCTCGAGCGAACGCTGGAGGCGGCGCGCCGGGCCGCGCCCGCGCTCACGCCCAGCCGCACGCAAACGTGGCGATGGGCCGTGTCGTCGCGCCTCGACGGCCACCGGCGCAGTCGCATGCCGGCGCTGGCGGCGGCGTGCGCGGCCGCCGCGGTGCTCGCGCTGGGCCTGGGGATAGTCGGCTGGCGAGCGCTCGGGCCCGGGTCGGACAAAAACATGGCCGCGTCGGGGCCGTCGCTGTCGCGCGGCACGCTTCCGGCGCGGACGGGCCGATCGTCCTGGCCGACGGCTCGCGCGTCGTGCCCGACGGGCCGACGACCGTGCTCGACAAGGCGATCGAATCCGACGCCGACATCCTCTTCGAGCTCGAGGCGGGCGGCGCGCACTTCGAGGTCGCCCGGCGTCCATCCCGGACCTTCCGCGTGCACGCCGGGCCGGTGACGGTGCAGGTGATCGGCACGCGCTTCCAGGTGCGACGTCAGGACGATCATTCCACGGTCTCGGTCACGGAAGGACGCGTCCTGGTCTCGTGGTGGGGTGGCTCGCGCGAGCTCGGCGCGGGTGAGGCGGGAACGTTTCCGCCGCAACCGGCCGATGCGCCCGCCGCGGCCGGTGCGCCCGCCGCGCCCGCCCCCACGACGCGGCGGCGCGCGCCGGACCCACGGCCGGACGTGCTGTTCGCGCACGCAGACCGTGCCCGCAAGGCGGGGAAGCCCGACGTGGCGGTCGCTCACCTGCGAACGTTGCTCGAACGTTTCCCCGCCGATCCACACGCCCCCGTCGCGGCGTTCACGATCGGGCGCCTGCTGCTCGAATCCTTGGGCCAGCCGCGCCAGGCCGCCGCGTCGTTCGAACGGGCGCGCGTTCTGGCCAACGGCGCCCCGGTGGCGGAGGACGCGCTCGCCCGCGAAGTGGAAGCGTGGGCTTCCGCCGGCGAGCGCGCGCTGGCCCACCGTCGCGCGGAGCTGTACCGCCAGCTCTATCCGAATGGCTCGCGGCTCGACGCGGTGATGCGCGTCGGAGGCCTCGACAAGTCGGTGCCATGACGGTCGCGATGGCGGCTCTGGCCGCCGTGATCGCGTCGAGCGCAGGCGCGCTCGAGGTGAGCCTGGACGTGGAGCGATGTCCGTCCCTGGCGCGCGATCACATGTTCCAGCTGGTCGCGCTGGAGCTGGACGCGCGCGTCGTGACGCCGGATCGCGCCGGGGAACAGACGGCGCGCGTCGAGGTGGCGTGCGCGGGAGCAGACGTCCAGCTCGAGGTCTCCGATCGGCTGACCGGCAAGCTCCTGACGCGAACGATGACGCTCGGCGACCGCGACGCGCAGGTCGGCGCCCGATTGATTGCCATCGCCGTCGCGGAGCTGGTGCTCACGAGCTGGATGGAGTTGACGCTCCCCCGCGCTTCGGCGGCGCCGCCGGCAGACGGTGCGCCCGCCGCGCCGGAGCTGCGGCGCGCCGCGCAGGAGCGCGCCCAGCGCCACTTCCCGCGCCCCGCCGGAACCGGCTACGTGCTCGCCGTGGGCCAGGCGCTCGGCCCTTTCGACGGCGTGGGTGTCGCATGGGGAGGCGGCCTGCGCTTCGGATGGACGCCCGGCGGCGGCGCACGCGTCGACGACGACGTCTCGATCTGGCGGCCCGGCTTCGATCTCGAGCTGACCGCCGCGCGCAACGAAACCAGCCGCGGCCTCGGCACCGTCGACGTTTCGCTGTGGAGCGCGGCCGCTGCGCGTTTCGCTCAGGCGCGCGCGCGGGAGATCCTGGTTCGACATCGGGGCGGGAGGACGGGCGGGCGTGGCTCGGCTCGCGGGGATGCCGGACGATGTCACCACCACGCGCGGCGCCACGCTCGCCGGGACGTGGGCAGGACCTGTCGCTTACGTCGGTGTCGGCAGGCGATTCTGGCGACTGGCGGTGGCCGCGGGCGTCGAGGGCGGAACCGTCCTGCGCGCGGTTTCGGGCCTGGTCGACGACGGTCCGTCCATCTCGGTCGCGGGACGCTGGCTGTCGGGCACGCTGGCGATAGGGTGGGGCGGATGAAAGCCGTCGGCGCCGTCGTCGTAGCCGGGCTGGCCGTCGTCGTCGTCGCCGGCGGGCTGGCCTGCAGCGGCAGCTCGGCAAAGATCCTCCAGCGCCTCGACGGCGCCACGCCGCCGGGCTCGACCTTGCGCGTCGACGTGTTCCTCGTGCGCGCGGTGTCGAGCTGCGCGGTTGGTCCTGCCTGCACGTCAGCGGATGCGGATCAGTGCTTCCACGTCGCCGACCGCAGCGGCGCCCGGGTCTCGTTCGACCCCGCCGCCCTCCGCTTCGTGCCGCCGGGCGATCCCGCGGCGATGGCGGGCGCCGGGGAACACGTGCAGTGCTTCCGCATGGTCCTGGACGACGACGGCGTGACCGCGGTGGGTGAGGCGATGACCGTCCTGCGCACCCGCGTCTTCCAGGACAGCGGCGGCGACATCAACCTCGACGTTCGGCTGCACGAAGTGCCCGCGATCGACGCGGGCTTCTCTGCCTTCGGCTCGGGGCTCTTCCTCGAACCCGACGCGCTGGCCGCCGCGGCGCTGCCGATGGTCACCCGCGAGACCGACTTCGTCTACGCGGTCACGGGATCCGGCGATCCCGCGTCCGGCCTGTCTCCCAAGATCGATTCGTGCTCGGGAACCAACTGGCTCTCCCGGGGCGCGATCGGCGGCAGCGCGTACTCGTGGATGGCCATCTCCGCCGCCTGTGATCAGGACGCGTCGCTCATTTTCACCTGCCTCGTCCAGCTGTACTTCGGGCTGCGTGACGTGATGCAGGTGCCCGACCTCTACGACTACGACCGCAGCTATCCCGCCTGCGGCCAGGGTGACGCGGACCCGACGCGCTGGTTCCCCTACGCCGCGGACTGCACGACCGATCCCGACTTCACGTCATGCGGCGCGGCGACCTGTGCGAGCCGGGACGCCTTCTACACCCACCTGCTCGCCCACCACTGGCGGCGCGGCGAGCCGTTCAACGGCAACCACTGCAGCGACGGGCGCATGGACCGCGACGAGACCGGCATCGACACCGGCGGGGTTTGCGACCTGATCGGGCGGTAGCACGTCTGCGGTGCCCGCACGGGCACATCACAAGATGCGAAGACGCGTCCATGCCCGGGCGTGTATGGGCTGGTGGCAATATGAGCTTCATCCGCGGTCACCGGAGTTCCATCGTCGCGTCCGCCCGTCTGTTCGTGATTCTCGGCGCGATCGGATGCTCAGGCACGATGAGCTCCAAGCCCGATTCGGGATCTGCGGGCGTCGCTGGAAATGGCGGCCGCGGCGGTGGACCATCCGGCGCGGGCGGCGCCGGCGGAGGTAGCGCCACCGCGGACGCCGGAGCGGGATCTGACGCAGGCGCCGGCAGTGGAGGTCGTGCCGGTGCACCGTCCGGCGCGGGCGGCACCAGCGGAAACGGCGGCACCGCCGGTGCGGGTGGAGGTGGCGGGAGCGGAGGTGTCGCGGGAAGCGGCACGGCAGGCAGCTCGTCAGGCCCGGCCGGCGCGGGGGGCGTTGCGGGCCGTGGCGGCGCCGGCTCGGGTGGCGCCGGCCGTGGCGGCTCTGGCGGCGGCAGCTCGGGTGGCGCCGGCGGTCGCGGCGGCTCCGGCGGCGGTGGCAGCTCGGGCGGTGGCTCGGCTGGTAATAACTCCGGCCCCGAGCCGTTCGTCTTCGGCGTTCCTCCCAGCGCCGCCTCCCGCTTCAAGAAGGGCATCAACCTCGGCAATCGACTGGACGCTCCGAACGAAGGGGACTGGGGAGGCGTCATTCAGGCCGAGGACTTCCCGTTCATCGCCCGGCGCGGCTTCGACCACGTCCGGATCCCGATCCGATTCAGCGGCCATGCCTTGGCCGCGTCCCCCTACACCATCGACGCCGCCTTCTTCAGCCGCGTCGACACGGTGTTGAACCAGGCGGCCGCCGCGAATCTGGCCGTCGTGGTGGACCTGCACCACTATGATGACCTCGCCGCAAACGTCGCCGCGCATCGCGATCGCTTCGTGGCGCTGTGGACACAGATTGCCGCCCGCTACCAGAGTCGGCCGGACACGGTCGCGTTCGAGCTCCTCAACGAACCCTACAGCCAGCTCGACACGACCTGGAATGACGTCATGCTCCCCGCGATACGGGCGATCCGCGCGACCAACCCGCGGCGTTTGCTGATCGTCGACGCCGTCTTCTGGGCCGATCCAACCAAGCTGTCGACGCTGACGCTTCCCGACGACGCGAACATCATGGCGTCGATCCACCTCTACGAGCCGAAGCTGTTCTCGTTTCAAGGACAGGACTGGATGGGGCCGGCCTACCTCACGACGGGCGTGATCTTTCCCGGTCCGCCCGCGACGGCGATCAATCCAGTCCAGGCAGCCAAGGACGCGGCCTGGGCCAACCAGTGGTTCATCGATTACAACACGAAGCCCGCCGCCACCAACCCTTCGGGGCCGGCCACGGTCGCGGCGCAGATCGCGCTGATCACCGCCTACCGACAAAGCCAGGGGCGCGCCGTCTACAACGGCGAATGGGGCCCGCAGGATGGCGGCGCGCTGGACGCGCGCGCCCGGCTGGTAACGGCGGTCCGCCAGCAGTGCGAAAGTGCGGGCGTCGGCTGGGCGATCTGGGAAGATCCCACGAACATGAGTCTCTTCGACTCGCGCGCGGGCACGTGGCTGACCGCGATCATCGACGCGCTGTTGCCGCCGTAGCGGCGCTCCCTCTTGAGCTGCCTTTTACGGGACCACATCGGGGCCAGCAGCGTAGCTGGCCTGAATCTGCGCCGCCGTGAGCGCGACCGAGTAGATACGAAACTCGAGGAACGTGCCGGTGAAGCCGTCGTCGGCTGGAAACTGCGAGCGTCCGAGCCAGTTGTTGATGTCGTAGACGTAACTCAAGGGATCGTCCTGTACGAGATCGGTCGCCGCCGACGATTGCGCCATCGACGAAAAGCGACATCCGGTGGGCGCCGGAATCAATCACCACCCCCACGTGGGTGTCGACGTCGATCGGCAGAGGGCTCGTATTGGTCACCGTCTCCAGAAAGACGGACTGCGGGTTGTGGGGAACTTGATACGCCACCCGTGTGGACAGGTCTTCGGTCGCGGTCCGGCGGGAGGTCTGCGGCGTGAGAAACAGGTAGCTCCGCGCGTCGCTGGCGGCGGCCGCCTGTTCGCCCTCGATGCCGCTGGTCCCTTCGCCGAAATCGAAGATGCGCTGCCAGGGCGTCCGCGTTCCATCGTGGGCCGCGGAACCTGCCCAGTTGATCCACGCTTCGAAGGTCGCGTCGCGCAGCTGCCGTAGCAGGCCGTGTGGCAGAACGACGTACTGGGCCTGATCGCCGGTGAAACCAACGAGCGTCAGGGTGCCCTGGCCGGTGAGCGCAGCGCCGACGACTGTACCGTTGGCGGTGCCGATTGCATCGAGCACCGTGGTCCCGACGCCGTCGAAGCTGTATCGGTGGACGAGGCCGGGACAATCGACCGTATCCGGCGTGCAGGGGTCGATGCCGACGAGCACATTCGGCGAGCACGAAGCGAGCAACACGATGCCAGCGGTTGCCGTGGCAGGCGGTCGCATGGGAAGGCAGCCTAACATGTCGCTGCCGCGCTCATCCGCGTGGATACGACGGTCGCGCCTAGAACGTCGCGCGCAGGCCCAGATGCGTGAACAGCGACAGGCCGTCGAAGATCGCGACGTCGGCACTGCCGACGCGGACCTTCGACGCCGGCCCGACGATAGTCGCGTCTACCTCGGCGATGGCGGCGACGCGCGGGCCGAAGGCGACGGCGATCCCCACGCTCGCCATCGCAAGGGCGGAGAACGCGCTCACATCGTGGGCCAGCTGCGGTGGCCACGTGCCATGTACGGCCAGGCGGTTCACGCCGGCCGCGATGCCGAAGGTGGGCTGCACGGTTCGATCGCTTCTCAATGAGCGAACCAGGCCGAGCGTCACGATGGTGCGCCCGATGTGCACGCCGCCCATGTCGGAGGAGACGTCGGCGCCCGGACCGAAACCGCTTGCGGTCACGCGCACGCCGATGCCGTCGCGCCGGCCCCACGACGCCGCCAGCTGGGGCGCCCAGAACGCTGGCGCATCGCCGAATTCCGTCATCCGGCCGACGCTGAGCGCCACGGCGACGCGCGGGCCCGACGGCGCCGCAGGCGTGAAGGTTTCGGGTGGCCTCGCGACAGGCGGCGATGGCCACAGGCCCGCGAGGCTGGCGCGGATCAGCTCGACGCTCTCGACCGCCAGCCGCGTCGCGGACTGATCGACGTAGCCGCCCTCGACCGGCATGCGGCGGACGGTCGTCGCTCCGGTCACGCGACTCGATACCCAGACCGTCACGCGGCCTGACCCGGGTTCGCGATCGCGAACGATCGCGAACGCCGCGGTGGCCGATTGTTCGTCCGCCGCGCGCTCGAGCTGCGAGAGCACGTCGCTGTCGGGATCGATCGGCAGTGTGATCGTCCTGAACGGCGCCGCCGCCAGCTCGCCCGTGATCCGCGCGAGCGCGTTGCGGGTGACGTCGTCGTCGGTCGGCGATACCAGCACCACGACCAGACCGCGCCACGAGGGCGCCGCCTGGACCCCGGGGGCGGTGGCGGTGGAATTCGCGAGCGCGATCGCGGTCAGAAGCGCCATGCCGATCATCGGTCGCCGCGAAGAATACGTGAACGCACGTCGGAATGGGTGCGCGATGCCAGATCACCCGCGCGCCATCGACAAAACAGATCGCTCGATTTGTTCCCCGGGCCTTCGGCCCTGCCGGGGCCTAGCGGCGCCGACGCCGAAGAACGAGCGCAGAAGCGACCAGGCAGAGAGCGGCGGGGAGTCCGCCGTCCCCAGCGCCCGCGCCCGTTTGGCAACCACACGCGCCGCCTGGGTCGGCGCCGGCCGCGCCGTTGCCACCCGAGCCACCGGCGACTTGCGTGCCGCCCGCGCGACCACCAGCGCCGGCGCGCCGCCGCTGCCTGCCCCACCGGAGGATACGGCGCTGCCGCCCCTGCCCGAGCCAGCGCTGCCGGTCGTTCCGCCCGTGCCTGCGGTGACCGAGCCGCCGCTGCCCGAGGTCGTGCCCCCGGCGCCGGCGCTGCCACCGCTGCCCGCGGTCCTGCCGCCGCTGCCCGCAGTCCTGCCCCCGGCGCCGGCGCTGCCGCCGCTGCCCGCGGTCCTGCCCCCGCCACCACCGGTGCCGCCCGTTCCCTGGCCCGAGCCGCCGACGCCGCCGGTTCCTGGCCCGGTGGTACCGCCGCCGCCGCCGACCCCGCCATCCGGCATGGTGGGTCCGCTAAATCGCCACCAGTTGAACTTGAAGAGGTCGCCGCTGCCACCGACGAACTTCAGGAACAGGTCGTGTTTCCCGCTGCCCCCGCTGACCGTACAGGTCTTGGTGGTCCAGGACGACGCGCCCGCGACGTCACACGTCCCGAGCAGCGTGCCGGTCTGACTGTCGAGGTGGAGCTCGATCTTCGCGTTGCTGCGCTGCGGACGATACCCGCGCCTCGAAGGAGGTCACGCCGTCCAGGAAATCGACGTCCTTCACCTTGATGTAGTCGCCATTGCTGATGGACATGACGTTCATGCCGCCGCCGGTGTCGGTGCACACCTCGGTCTTGAGCCCGGACGAAAAGGCGATGGTCTCGGCCTCGACTTGCGTGAACGGATTCAACGTGGCGACGGCGGCCGGTCCCTTCGTGGACATCGTGAGCGTCGGAATGCTGCCGTCGGCGCCGTAGGTGAACTCCTCCACGCACACCGAGCGCTTGTAGTCATTGCCGCCCGGCAATGCGCTGTTGTGATAGAAAAAATACGAGTGCCCCTTGTAGTCGACGATGCCCGCGTGATTGGTGAAGGTTGAGCCAGGGGGCATGATGTCGCCGCGGACGGTCCACGGCCCGGTCGGACTGTTGCTGGTCGCGTAGCTGATCTTCTCGCTCCCGCTGGTGGCGGCGTAGACGAGGTAGTACAGCGACCCTCGCTTGTAGAACCACGGCCCCTCGGTGAAGCCACTCAACGACACGTTGGTGATGCTTCCCGAGGTGGTCGTCATGTCCGAGTTCAGCCTCACGTAGCGGAGCGTGGCATTCCCCCAGTACATGTAGGCCTGTCCATCGTCGTCGACGAACACGGTCGGGTCGATGTTGCCGGATCCGCTCGCGGCCAGCTGCTTTCCCAGCGGGTCCATGAACGGACCTGCCGGAGTATTCGATACGCCCACGCCGATTCTCGCGCCGGTGTTGTTGTTCAGCGGCACGTACAGATACCACTTGTTGTTCCTGAAGATGCCCTGCGGCGCCCACGCACTGTCCGTGCTCCAGCTGAAGGTCTTGAGGCCCGCCGGTGAGCCGTGGTCCGTCCAGTTGACCATGTCGGTTGTGGAGTACAGCCTCCAGTCGTTCATGGTGTAGAAGTTGTTCACCGTGACGTCCTCGTCGTGGGACGTGTAGAGGTACAACCGGCCTTCGTGCACCATGGGAGCGGGGTCGGCCGTGTAGTAGGTCTGCACGATCGGGTTGTCCGCCCGAGCGGAGGCCGGAATCGCGGCCACGATGACGATGGCCAGCGCCATCGCCGACAGGGTCGTTCTTCTTGCTCGGTACCACGTTGTGTTCAGCTGCACGTTAAGCGTGTATTCCCACGCCTCCCGTCCGCGATCGTCTGGTTTGGCCGTCGCGACTGTAATTCGTCGTTCGGTGCCGCGCGGCATCGGTCGCGATTGATCGCGGCGGGGGAGACCGGGAATCACAGCACGTGCGCAGTCAATCGAAGGAGGGGAGCCGGTGGGCCTGCGCTCACGCGCGCGCGGTGCTGGAATCGGCGACGCCGATGACAATGGCGGCGGCGGTGGTCGCGGTCCTGCTCGCGTCTGCAGTGACCGGGTGCGGCAGCCCGAGTGGCGGCGGTGGGAGCGGGGCGGGGGGCAGGGGCGGCGGCGCGCTCGGCGGCGCCGGCGGTAGCGGGCCCGGCGGCGGCGGCGCGAGCGGTGGTGGCGGCGGCGCGGGCGGCAGCGGGCTGGGCGGTAGCGGGCTGGGCGGTAGCGCCGTGGCCGGCAGCGGCGGCACGGCGGGCGGTGCCGCGGGCACCGGCGGGAGGGCAGCCGGCGGCGCGGGCGGCACGGCGCGCCACGGGCGGGAGCTCGGCCGGCGGGCGAGTCGGCGGCGGCGGGCGGTGGCGGCGCCGCGGTGGGAGGCGCGGGGTCGGGCGGCGGCCTCGCATCGCCCGAGCTCGTGACCTCTGCGCAGAACGCCTACTGGGTCGTCGGCCAGGCCACGACGGTGGCGAGCGGAACCGCCGACCTGACGGTCGACAGGAACACGACCTACCAGCGCTGGGACGGCTTCGGCGGGTGCTTCAACGAGATGGGCTGGGACGCCCTCTCCGTGATCAGCGCCGACCAGGTGACGACCGCGCTCAAGCTGCTCTTCGACCCGCGCGACGGCGCCAACTTCGCCTATGGACGGCTGCCGCTGGGAGCCAGCGACTATTCCAGCAGCTGGTACACGCTGAACGAGACGGCCGGCGACTACGCGATGGCCAACTTCTCCATCGAGCGCGATCGCCAGAAGCTGATCCCCTTCATCAAGGCCGCGCTGAAGGTGAAGCCCGACATTCACCTGTGGGCGAGCCCGTGGGTCGTCCCGTCGTGGATGATGGACGGCAGGAACCTGAAGAACGACGCGCAGACGCTCGGCGCGCATGCCCTCTACATGGCCAGGTTCGTGGAGGAGTACGCGAAGGAAGGCCTCGAGATCGAGGCGATCCATCCCCAGAACGAGCCGGGCTACGCCAGGGTGAACTGGACGCAATCGCAGTTCGTCACCTTCATCAAGACCTACCTGGGCCCGACGTTCGCGCAGCGGAAACTCACCGCCGAGATCTGGTGCGGGACGATGTCGAAGGATCCGGAGGACACCAACATCGCCAAGGCGGTCGCGGCCGATCCGGCTGCCCTGCAGTACACGAAGGGCTTCGGCGTGCAGTGGAATCTGCAAGCCGCGGTGGCGACGCTGGCGCAGAAGGGGCCGGTCATGCAGACCGAGCACAAGTGCGGCAACTACAACTTCACGGCGCCTTACTGGGATCAGAGTCGGTACAACCCCAACATGCCGCAGAACGATCACCTCTACGGCGAGGAGAGCTGGCAGCTCATTCGAGACTGGATGGTTGCAGGCGTGAACTCGTACAGCGCGTGGAACATGGTGCTCGACACCGTGGGCAAGAGCCTGGACAACTGGCCCCAGAACGCGCTGCTGACGGTGGACCGCTCGGCGAAGCGGCTGATCGTCACGCCGGCCTACCACGTGTTCCGGCACTTCTCCCAGTACATCGGCGTGGGCGCGACGCGCATCGGGATCACCGGCGGCAGCGACGCGGTCGCCTTCAAGAACCCTGACGGCAGCATCGTCGTGCAGGTCTACAACAAGGGCGCTTCCGCGAAGCGGACGACCGTCGGCGGGCGCGCGCGCCGCTTCCCAGACGCTGTACCAGTTCGACGTTCCCGCCCACGGCTGGGCCACCCTGCGCGTCGCGCCCTGATCACGCGATCGCGCGTGATCAGGGGCCGTCAGTAGCGTTCGCAGACGTATCGTTCGAGGCGGGCGCAGTCGAAGTCAGTCCAGAAGGCGGCGTGCTGGAGGATCGCGCAGCTGGTGTCCATGCCGGTGCTCGTGGGGCCACCGGCGGCCCAGTTTGAGTACAGGCCACCCTGCACCGATCCGTTCGATCCGCCCAGCCAGAACAACGCGCCATCGGTCCAGCGCCACTCGCCCGTGACCGCTTCGTCGGTCCCGCCGATCCACGACCAGAAGTTGCTCGACGTGCTCGTGATCCCCGCGAAGGCCATCATCCGCACCCAGTCGTTCTCGGCCACGTCGTCGATGCGCACGAGGCGCATCCCCTTGGCCGCGCAGTCGCTGGCCGCATCGGGCCACGACACAGGTCCGACGCAGAAGGCGTAGTCGTGTCCGCCAAAAGTCCCCGCCGGACAGGAAGCGCCTCCCTGACCGCCGGCTCCGCTCGTACCTGCGACGCCGCTCATGCCGCCGGCGCCGCCCGCGCCGCCGGTGCCGCCCCGGCCGCCGGTGCCGCCCCCGCCGCCGGTGCCGCCGACACCGCCGCTGCCGCCCGCGCCCGCCGCGCCACCTCTGCCGCCGGTCCCGCCGCTGCCGGTCGCTGCACCGCTGCCGCCCGTCCCACCGCGACCACTCATGCCACCATTGCCGCTCGCCCCACCGGTCCCGGCGCCGCCCGATCCGCCCGCGCCACCGCCGATAGATCCTGCGCTGCCGCCCGATCCGCTGGCACCACCGCCGCTCGATCCTCCGCCGCCGCCCGATCCGCTGGCACCGCCGCCGATCGATCCTGCGCCGCCGCCGCTGCCGCCCGCGCTACCGCCCGCTCCGGTCGCGCCGCCCGTTCCGCTCGCGCCCGTGCCACCACCATTCCCCGAGCCCGTGCCGCCCATGCCGCTCGGGCCGACGCCACCCTCGCCCGAGGCCAGCGGCGTATACCCGATCCGCCCACAGGCGCCCGCGGCACACAGAACGACCAGTCCGGCAGCGAGGTTCTGGCGCATTCCCAAGCGTCCTCCATCGGCGGAATCGCCGCTTCGCAGTAGTTCGGGACGCTCGGTCGTCGCGGCGTTCTACCGCGGCCCGTCAACGCAGGCCGTCCGAGGCGAGCCGCCGGCTAGCTTGCGATGCCGCCTGCGGCGAATTGCCCGGGGTGGATCATAAAACCCCCGCCAGGACATATGTCTTCAGGCGGACAAAATTGTACAAAAAAGTTCTGGAGACCATCCGGTTTTCCCACCTCTCCACACGTGGGCGACCAGCGAAAAATAGTGGCCTGCCGATGGTTGATAGCGACTCCATCCAGTCAGTGGCGAATCGCCGAATCGGTTCTGGAGCGCGCCAGCTCATCCTCGCGTTGCTGGCGTCGCTGTCGTGCGCGGAGTCAGGCGCGGTCCGGGACGGCAGGAAACGCTGGAGCTGGCGGAGCGGGCGGCGCAGCGGGGGCGTCAGGATCGAATGGCGGGACGGGAGCCGGTGGCGCAGCTGCGATCGGCGACGGCGGCGCGGGCACTCGCCAGGGCGGCGCCGGCGGTGGCAGCGGGACCGGTGGCAGCGCGTCAGGGGGCAGGGGCGGCGGGGCCGTGGCAGGCGCAGGAGGAGACGCCGGCACGAACGGACGTGGCGGCGCCACCAGCAACGCTGGCGGTCGCGGCGGCGCGGTTGGGCCCGGCGGATCTGGCGGAGGCACAGGAAACACGGGCGGCGGCGCTGGAAATGTCGGAGTTGTCGGGCCCCTCGCGCCTGCGCAGGGGGCGCTGCTCGGCGCCTTCGTCGGAACGGGTACCATCGCTCAGCTCGAAACCACGCTCGGCAGAAAGCTCGCCGTCAGCCACAATTTCTACGGCTGGAACGACGACTACACGTCGTGGGTCCGGAGCACGATCGCCGCCGGCTACATCCCGCTCGTGACCTGGGAGCCGTGGGTGGGGTCAGCCGGTGTTTCGATCGTCGACATCGCGAACGGCGCGCACGACTCCATGATTCGCAGCCGCGCGCAATCGTTGGCCGGGGCGGGGCAGAAGGTCTTCATGCGTTGGGGCCACGAGATGAACGGGAACTGGTACCCGTGGGACGGATTCCACAACGGCGCCAACGCGTCAGCGGGCGCGAAGTACATCGCGGCCTATCGACACATTCACGATGTGTTCATCACCGCCGGCGCCAGCAACGTGGTGTGGGTGTTCTGCCCGAACGTCGACAGTGTCCCAGGCGACGCCTGGAATCAGTGGAGCAACTACTACCCCGGCGACGCCTACGTCGATTGGATGGGGTTCGACGGCTACAACTGGGGAACGGTGCAGTCGGGCTCGACCTGGCGCACCTTCGCAGCCATGACGGGCGCGATCTACGCCGGCCTCGCGGCGAAGGCGAAGCCGATCATGATCGCCGAGACCGCGTCGACGGAGCAGGGCGGTGACAAGGCGGCGTGGATCACCGGCATCCTGCCGGCGCTGAAGGATTCGTATCCGTCGGTCAAGGCACTCGTCTGGTTCCACATGAACAAAGAGACGGACTGGCGGGTCGACTCGTCGACTGCGGCGCGCGGTGCGTTCGTGCCGATGGCGCGTGATGTTTACTTCAACCCTTGATCAACAACTGATCAACAACGACCTAGGACAAACAGATGAAACTATCGAGATTCGCCGTGCTCGCAACCGTTCTGGCCGTGCAAACCGGAACGGCGGAAGCCAAGCCCTACAAAGGAGCCGAGGTCTATTCAGTCGAGAGCGTCACGTATGGCCGCATGGAAATGCGGATGCAGATGATCCGAGGCAGTGGCCTGCTGTCGACGTTCTTCACATACAAGAACGGCTCTGAGCTGAGTGGCGCGACCTGGGAAGAGCTGGACATCGAGGTTCTCGGCAAGAATGACGCAACGACCTGGCAGTCGAACATCATCACCGGTAACCCCAGGATGACGTCCGAGCAGAACCACACGTCGACGACGTCGCTCGCGGACGGCTATCACACCTACACGCTCGAATGGACGCCCGAGTACGTGTCGTGGGCGCTCGACGGTGTCGTCGTCCGGAAGACCGAAGGCGGCCAGGCGAGCAGCCTGACGAACCCCGCGAGCTTTCGCTTCAACGCCTGGTCGCACGAGGCCACGGGCTGGGTCGGCGCCCTCGACGAAGCGGCGCTTCCCGCCTACCAGTTCGTCAACTGGATCAAGTACTACCGGTACGACAATGGGCAGTTCGTGCTCGACTGGACCGACAATTTCGACACGCTCGATCGCAACCGCTGGTCCCTTGGGAACTGGACGTTCGACGGCAACCTCGTGGACTTCGACATCACAAACGCCGTCGTTCAGGACGGCACGCTGATTCTCGCCATCACGAAGGAAGGAGCCACTGGATTCAGCGGCACCGTTCCCAAGGACGCCGGCAGTGGCGGCGGCGACTCTGGCTGCAGCATCGCCGGGGTGCGGTCGGCCAACGGGACGAGCGGCGCTGTCATGGCGATGGCTGCGCTCGGTCTCGCCGCGTTGGTCAGAAAGCGTCGCCGCGGCTGACCGAAGGCTTTGGACCGAAGTCGTCGTGTCGGCGACTTCGGTCCTCGCGCTGAAGTCTCAGGCTTGAGGCGGCCGCCGCTTCACGATCGGCGGTCGGCGGCGGCGCGCGCAGGCCGCGATCAGCAGCAGCGCGATGGAGCCGCCAGTCAGGCCGTCGCCGGCGACGCGGCAACCGCAGCCGTCGTCGCCGGACGGAGTGCCTCCGGCTCCCGAGGCTCCGCCGGTAGCCGCTGCGCCGCCACCTCCCGTCGCTGACGCTCCGCCTCTTCCCAGCGACCCGCCTGTGCCGCTGCCGGCGGTTCCGCTCGCCACACCGCCTGTACCGCTGCCGGCAGTTCCGCTCGCCACGCCGCCTGCGCCGCTGCCGGCAGTGCCGCTGGCCGCGCTGCCCGCGCTGCCGGCCGCCATGCCGCCCGCGCCGCTGCCAGCGGCTCCGGTCGCTACGCCGCCCGCGCCGTTGCCGGCGGCTCCTCCGGCGCTGGACCCGCCGCGGCCAGCCGACGACGTTCCGGCGGTTCCCGGCGAGCCGCTGCCACCCGCGCCGCCGCGGCCTCCGCCACCAGCCGTCCCACCCGCGCCGCCGCGCCCCGCACCGCCGGTGCCCGCGCCGCCGGTTCCGGTTCCCCCCGCTCCGCCGGTGCCCGGCGCTCCGCCGCCGCCTGACGTATCCGCGGGAGGTGTTCCCGAGTAGCCGGTCGCATTATCCGCCGTCAAGGAGAGCACGGCGATCCCGTTCACGAAGCTCACGTTGGCCGGATTGTGTCTCGAGAGGTTGAACGGCGATGGCCAGTCCCCTGCCGCCCAGCCGCTCGGCATCGTCGAACCGTTGAACTCCTCACGCCACTGCTGCTGGAACGCGCCGTTGGCGTACGACGAGTACTGGACCCAGCTGATGTACTGGCGCACGGGCAGAATTGAAGCATTGAAGGTTCCACCGAAGCTCGCGTCCCCGGGCCAGACGTTGAAGTGGATCGCCATGCCCTGAGATGCGTTCTGCGTGTACTCGGTCACGCTGGCGCCGGTCACTCTTCGGATCTGAGCACCGTCGATGAACCAGGCGACGTAGTCGGGCGTCCACTCGAATCCGTAGGTGTGGTAGTCGCTGCAGATGTCGAATGCGGGGGTGTTGATCTGGTGGTCTTGAGTCCCCCGCCCAGTCCAGATGTTGGTCTGCAGGCGACAGGGCCCGTTGATCTTCTCGTGGTCGAGCTCGTTCCAGGACGTCGTCGACGACGAGCCCTCCTTCCACAGAAAGAAGGAGCTCACAACGCCTTCGCCGGGCGCGTATCGGACGCGCGCCTCGAAGCGCCCGTAGAACTGGGATTGGGTGCGGTAGAGCTCGGCGCCCTGCACAGCAGACGCGGTTTTCGGAGCGAAGACGCCGAGGAGTAGCGCCGCCAAGGTCAGACGCGGCCTCGAGACGGCGAGCGGTCGCAGGAAGCGGAGAAATTGGTTGGTCAAAGTGATCTCCTGTTGTTGAGGGCGCCATCGGCAACGGAGCGCGGCGAGCACCAGCGCACGCAGCATCGCGCAGAGCCGATGGTGCGGCTGCGATCGGGCGCTTGTGCACGCGGAGTCGGCATTCGCATGGCGATCTAGGTGGAGTGGCAATCAACGGTTCGCGGTCCAATTATCAGCCCGACGACCGCGCGCCGACGCCCGATGATGGCAGCAAGAAAAATCCTGAGCCGGTCTTTGCCCACCGGGCTACTGCGTTGCGGAGCACGTGGGTGCTTACGCTATCGGCCGCCGGTCGTCGCTTCGATTCGCGCGAGCATCTCCGAATTCAGCTTCACCTCGCCGGCCCGCAAGAAGTCGTCGACCTGGTCTGGCCGGCGGGCGCCGACGATCGCTCCGGTGACGCCACGTTGGTGCAAGACCCACGCGATCGCGATCTCGGATGTCGTGAACGGACGACCGCCGCCCGAGATGCCGCGCGCGATCTCGCCCAATTCGGAGGCGACGGCAAGATTGCGCGACAGCAACGGTTCCTGAAAATACGAACTGCCACGGCGCCAGTCATCGGCGGGCAATGCGGCCACCCGCTCGCGGGTCATCTTCCCGGACAGGAGGCCGCTCTGCAGGGGGGAGTAGGCAATCACGCCGATGCCGTGTCCGACAGCGTAGGGCAGGAGCTCGTCCTCGATGTCTCGGTTCAGCACCGAATACGGCGGCTGCGCCGACGCAATCGGCGCGAGCTTTCGTGCGCGTTCCATCTGGCTGACGTCGAAGTTGGAGACACCGATGTGGCGAACCTTCCCTTCGTCCTTGAGGCGAGCCAATGTTTCCCAGGCTTCCTCGAGGTCCGCCTGTGCCGTCGGCCAGTGAATTTGGAGCAGATCGATCACGTCGACGCGAAGCCGCCGCAGACTGTCTTCGACCTCCCGACGAAGGGACTCGCGCTTCAACACATTCGTGATTTGACCGCTGGCGTCCCAGACCATCGAGCACTTCGTGAAAACCAGGGGACGTGTGGGAAGGCCGGCGATAGCCTGAGCAATGATTTCTTCGGCGTGTCCAAGTCCATACACTGCCGCGGTATCAATCCAGTTGATGCCGCTTGCAATCGCGTGGCGAATCGTCGCGATGGATTCCGCGTCGTCCTGCGGACCCCAGGCGTATTTCCAACCGGATCCTCCAAGTGCATACGTTCCGAGGCCAATCGGCGTGATTTGGAGATCGCTGTTGCCGAGCTGTGCAGTGTTCATGAAGGTGGGAGGTTAGCGGAAGCGAACTTACCGCGAGGGGCGAAGTCACACGTCCGGCGTCGGAGCTTGCATCACCTGACGCACCTCGAGCGCCATGTGCAGCGGCTTGCCTCCCGGTCCCGGCGCCATCGACGCTTTGGCAGCGATCGCGTAGGCGCGCTCGGAGCTGTCGACGTCGACGATCCAGTAGCCCGCGAGAAACTCCTTGGTCTCGGGGAACACGCCGTCCGTCACGGGTAGGCCGTTCTTGTCCGCCCGCACGCGCCTGGCCTCGGCGGGCGCCGTGAGCGCTTCCACGCTCACGAGCTCCCCAGCCTCGCGCAGCTCGCGGTTCAGGATGTCCCAGTAAGCGACGTGGGCCTCGATGTCCTTGCGCGGCCACTTGAAGATGTCCCAGTCGCCCGTTCCACGGGGGGCGTTCATCATCAGCAGGTATTTCATGACTCGTCTCCTTCGCATTGTGGCGCCAAAGGGCACCTACATCGAGGAGTCGGAGCCACCGGCGCGCGCTCTACGTCGCGAGAACGTTTTCTTTGTGGCACGCCCCGGGCTCGATGCGCTGGACGGCGCCGGACCGCGCTGACGCGCGAAAATCGCCGGGCCTGGCGACTCTACGTGTTTGTGGGTCTGGGTTGTCAGTTCCGGCGTCGCCTCGCTAGACTCCGCCCCGGTCTAGCGGTGAGGCGGCTCGGACGAAGCAATTTGACGGTGCGTACTTGGGCGGTGGCGGCGCTCGTCTGCGCCGCCCTCGCGCACGCAGGGTGCGGACGGCGGGTGGTCGGGAGGATCCCGCCGCCTGACGGCGCGGGCGGGACGCCGATGGTCGATGGGGGCGGGACGCCGGACGGCGACGCGGGCGCGACGCCGGACGGAAGCGCAGCCGCCGACGGCGCCGCCGGTTCGGGTGGCCACGGTGGCGCTGGCGCGGTGGACGGTGGCCCCGCTGGTGCGGGTGGCGGTGGCGCGGGCGGCGGGGGCTCAGCTGACGCGGGCGGCGGGAGCGGTGGCACGGCCGACGGCGGCGCCGACGCGATCGACGGTGGTGTCGACGGCGGCGCGGACACGCGGCCAGCGGTTCCTGGCGTGGTCGCCTGGAAGGCGGAAGGCTGGGCGGCGATCAACGCGGCCGGCGACTTCTACACGACCGCCGTCCACGGCAACAACGTCGACGTCGCGCTGGTCGGTCGGGCGTCGGGCGGTCGCAGCTGGCAGCGCGCCGGTTGGTTCTTGTGTGCGATCGGCGACACCGTCGTCGTGCGCGACGAAAAGTCCTGGGCCAGCACCGCGGCCGGACTGGCCGCGCTCGACGGCGCGCCGCGCTGGCAGCTCGGGCGGATGTTCATGGGCTTTTGCTTCCCGGCGCTCGATCGCTTCGTCGCCATCGAGACCGCCGACGAGGCCGAGCCGACGGCGACGCTGGCCGTCTATCGCGCCAGCGATGGACGGCCGGTCTGGTCGCTGGGCACGGCAGGTGTCATGGCGTCCGCTCCCATGGTGGAGGGCGCCGACGCCAGCGCCGTCTATTTCAGCTGGATGGAGAGCGGCAAGGTGATGCTGCGGGCCTTGCGCGCGTCGGACGGGCAAACCCAGTGGACGGCCGCTCTGGACGCGACCGACCGGCTGCAGTTCCAGTTCGACGCGGCGGGCGCGCTGTTCGCGCTCGACCTTTCGTCGCAGAGCCCGTCGGTGCGGCGCATCGACCTCGCGCGCGGGAGCGTCGCCTGGACGTACCCGCTGGCCGTCGGCGGCGATCTGATCACCGAAGGCTCGGCGGGGTTCGTCGTCGTCAGGGACGGCCCGAACCTCCTGGCCCTCGACAAGGCGACCGGCACCCCGCTGTGGACCTACCCAGCCCAGAACGACCCATCGTCGCAGTCGTGGGACGTGCGCTTCATGCGCTCGGGCGATCTGCTCGTCAGCCAGCGCAGCGCGAACGAGATCCCGTACAGCGGCATGATCGCGCACACCACGCTGCACACCGTGGTCAGCGCGGCGGGCGCCGCCCGCTGGTCCGTTGGCCCGCGCACGGCGGTCCTCCCCTTCACCAGCGGTCCCCGGACCTTCCTGTGGGAGACGCCGGCCGGTGAGCTCTACGAGACCACCTGGGGCTGGTTGTCCAGGCTGGACCCCACGACGGGTAACCAGCTGTGGACCTCTCCCGACGTGACCGAGGTCGATCGCGTCATCGGTACCGACGGCGATCTCGTGCTGGTCGCCGGGCCGCCGCAGAGCTGTTGCTTCCTACCCGAGTGGGTGCGAGCGGCCAGCAAGACCGACGGCCAGAGCCGCTGGACGATGTCGGAGCAGTTCCCCATGGGCATCTCGCTGCTCACATCCGACCGAGACCGTATCTTCCTGGCGGCGCCCCCCGACGGGAAGTACACGCCGTCGACGACCGTCGCGATCTGGAAGTGAGCGTCGCCCGAAGCGCTGTGAGCGCTACATGCGGGCGCGCCACACTGGCGCGCCCCGGGAGCCTTCGCTACTTCCAGACGCCGATGGTGTCCGTACCGTTCGCGTTCAGCTCGCTGGCATAGAACTCGATCTCAGTGAACGCGACGCCGTCGACCGTGACCGTCCCGGACGCTTCGCCGGACCGGGTCGTACTCGCGCTGTGGTCGTGAGTGATGGTCAGAGGACCCTGCTTGCTGCCGAAGGTCTTCGACTGCGAGTTCGATTTCGAGGAGGTGATCCCGCCGACGCCGTCGATCTGGATGTCGAACGAGACGGGGAGCCGGGCGCCGGTGCTGTAGCTCTGGACGGAGCCGCTGCCCGCCAGGTGGGCCGACGTGAGCCTCTTGTCGGGCGCGGTGAACCCGCCCGAGACGCCGCCGAAGGCCGCGGTGCTGACGCCGGTGCAGCTGTTGTAGTAGCCCTGAAGCTGCACGTAGACGCCGTTCGCGACGTGCGGCTCCGAGCCGCTGGACGAGGTGACCTGCTCGGAACCCCTGAGGTACACGATAACCATCGCGAATCCGCCGACGTTGCCGGAGCAGGTGAGGGACGTCGTCGAGGAGAGCAGGACCGACGCCTGCGCGCCGTCGAAGCTGTAGCGCGCCACCTCGGTCGCCGCCGCTCTTCCCGTCGAGAGCGCGACTCCCGCCATCGCCATGAGCACGAACGTAGTCTTCTTGAACATCGATTCTCCTCGAAGCGCAGTGAAGTGAGGCGGCGATCATCGCCGCCTCGGAGCGCCCGGGAGAATAGGCCGAAATCGTCGTCGGCCAACAGTCTGCTATTCCCTTAACGTTTCGACGGGTGCTGCGGCGTTCGAAGCAACCCGAGCGCGGTAACGGTCAGGCTGGTGATGACAGGGAAGGGGAATCGGCGCATGGACGTTTCCTGGTTGGGGGTGGTGGAAAGGCGAGACCGCGGCCGGAGGCCGCCAGCCGCGGCTCGTCGGGCGTTAGCGCTTCGCGATGACCGCGGGCGCCGGCGCGTCCGACTTCACGCGCCACAGCAGCTCGATCAACCGCTCGCTCGTGGCCGCGACGCAGGCGATCTGACCGGCGCCCACCGAGACCAGCTCGATGCGATCAGCCGCCAGCGCCGTGCCCGCCGTGCGACCGGCGGCGGCGGCGCAGTCGGCGTCCGTCGCCGAAGCGGCGTCCGCGACGAAGACCTTGGCGCCCGAGAACCCCGAGTAAACCTTGACGACCGCGGGGCCGGCGACGACTGCCTTGGTGGCGGCCGCCTGCACGTTCACCTGACCGCGGCGGGCCGCGCCCTCACCAGCATTGGCGACACCGGCGAACCCGAGAGCGAGAACCGAAACAAGCGAGAGAGAGAAAATCGTGGTCTTCATCGTGGCCTCCTGCCTGGCTAATAAAGCAACGGCAGTGCCAAGCCCGAAGCCCTGTCGAATCAGGTGCTTACGGAAGTTGTACGTTGACCATCATACAATTCGACTGACGCCCGACAGACAGTCCGCTCTGTCCCCCCTCAAAGCCCGTGCAACTCCCAGGACCATCAGTGCTTGCAGCGGCGACCCTCCGCCGTCAGAAGGCGCCGCTGTTGATGGCCGGAAGATCACCCAAAGGGTCATCCGTTATCGGTCGTTTCTGTGGCACACGGAAAGGGGGCTTCGGCGGGGCGGCAGTGGGCTGCATCGGAGGCGCTGTTCTGCGCGGCGGCCGCGGGCGAGCGGCTTCGAGGGCCTCCTTCTGACGCTTGAGGTCGCCCAGGATCCGCGCCTGGTCTTTCGCGGTCTTCGCTCCGGCCACATCGCGTTGAGCCTTGTCTTCGAGAGCGCGTATCTTTGCTTCGAGGTCCAGCTGTGCCGCCCGCGCCTGGTCGTCTAGACGGGCGATCTCCCGCTCCAATGCCTGCTTCTCCGCCTGGTGCTGCCGCGACGCCCACGCCGCGAGGCCGCCGCCGAGCGCCACGAACAGCAACGCCCCCGCGGCTGCCGTCATCCCGGCCCGCCTCCCGAAGCGACGCCCTTGCGCATGCCGCCGCCTCTGCTCCTCGAGGAGCTGCGCCTGCCTCAGCTTGAGCTCACCCTCGACCCGCGCGCGCCGCTCGGCTTCTTCCACCCGAAGCCGGTCCTCGCGCTCGCGCGCCTCGCGCTCGCTGTCGGCGCGGCGCCGCCGCTCGTCTTCCTCGCGTGCGCGGCGGGACTCTTCGTCGCGGGCTCGCTGCTCGGCCTCCACCTTGGCCCGCCGTTCGGCCTCCGCCTGCGCGCTGCGCGCGTCGGCCTCCGCTTTCACCCGTTCGTCCTCGAGTCGCCGCAGCTCTTGCAACGAGAACAAGACCGAGTTCTCTGGACGGTCGGACCTCGACAGCGTGGCCTTTTCCTTCGACGGCAGCATCTGGATCGCCTCCTTGGTTTCGGACGCAGAGGCGTGGACGGATGTCGCGCTCAAAAGACCTGAGCGACGATGATTTTCCGCTGCAGCGCGGGGTACGCCCGCGAGGCCCTGGCGCGTCAGCTACGCCGGGCCCCTGGTTCACCCCGACGGTCGACGCGGCCGCGCGCTTTCCGCACCGCCATCTGTGATCGGCGGTTCAGCTCTTATGTGACGGCACGAGTCAGGCAGCGCCGTCATCGCGTGATCGCCGGAGCTCGTTTGTGAGGATGGTGGCGCGCAGCGGCGTGTCGATGAACTGCAAGCCAACGCCAGCGGGCTGATCGTCGAGCTCCAGAAACGGGCGGCACCAGCGAACCTGGGCCAGAGCCTCGATCGGCGCCGCATCCCCCTGCAGCTTGAGCGTCACGATGACCCGCGCACCGACGCCGAGCATGCGGACCGTCGCCACGAAGACGCCGCCGGGACCGATGTTCTTCGCCACGCCGGTGCACGAAGCGCTCCCCTCCTGAAGGTGCACCGGGACCTCGAGACGGACGCGGTTCCCTCGCCCCTTGTCCGTCCGACCACCGGTGTAGGGCCCTTGCCCACTTTGAGGGGGAGGCGTCAACGACATCCAGAGAGCACAGTGGCGAGATCGCCGGGAAGGTTAGGCCCTCTTCACTGCGCGACCACTCAGCGGTAGCGGGCGGCGATGGTGGTCGAGCGCGCAACCTCCAGCAACGTCCGGTTCGCCTCGTCGATTCGCTGCGTCGCCGCCACGTCCTCCAGCGCCGGCACGCAGACGACCTCGCCCAGCCGAAGACCGGCCAGGGAGGCGCGAGCCAGGTCATCGGGGCTCATGCGCGGCATCTTCGACAGATCCATCCCCTGCACCTCGTGGAACTCGGTCTTGATGACGCCGGGCAGGCAGACCTGGACGCGCACGCCGGTGTCGGTGAGCTCGTTGGCGAGCGCCTGTGTGAACGTCACCAGGAAGGCCTTGGCGCCCGCGTAGACCACGCGTTTGGGAAAGAAGGCATCCGTCGACGCGCCGGAGAACGCCAGCAGCGAGGAGACGTTGATCACGCCGCCCCGTTTTCGCTCGACCATGCCCGGCAGCGCGGCGAGGGTCACCCGCACGACCGCGCGGATGTGGATGGCGATGAGTGCGTCGGCCACCTTGGGATCGAGCTCGACGAAGCGGCGGTAGCCACCCATGCCAGCGTTGTTGATCACCAGGTCGAGCGGCGCGGCGGCGGCGCGCGCGGCGACCGCGTCGATGCCCGCTTCGCTCGCCAGATCGGCGACCAGCACTTCGACCTTGGATTGGTGCGCGGCGCCGAGGCGCTGCGCAAGCGCCTCCAGCCGATCACGCCGGCGGGCGACGACGATGATGTCGTGGCCGGTCGCGGCGAGTTGCTCGGCAAAGGACTGTCCGATGCCCGCGGACGCGCCGGTGATGAGAGCGAGGGGACGTGACATGCCGTGACGGTACGCCGCGCGCCGAGCCCGCGCCAGCCGCGCCCGGACTGCAACCGACAGCGACACGATCCTGACGACGCGCGATCGCTGCATGCGCCAGCGCCTCGCGGATCCTGACAGGAACGCTACGGCCCGTTGACGCCACCGCAACACGCGGAGACTTTTCGCGTGGCAAATCGTGGTTCGCATCGATTCCGCTGGCAGCGGTGCAAAAAGACGATACAAAGGTGCCCGTTCGCGCGCCGGCGGTGGTCGTCGACGGTGGACGCGGTGTTTGTTCCTGACTGGTGTCTGGGGGAGTTGAAAATTTAATGTCGCGTTGGATTCGTCGGTGGAGTGTCTCGGCGTTTGCGGTTCTCGTGTTGTTGCTGTTCCCGGTGGTCGGTTGTGATCACAAGGAGCTCCAGTCCGACCCATCCGATCAGGTGGTCGCGCGCGCGGCGCTGACCGCGGCCGACTGGGTGACGGTTCCGTCGGTCGCCGATCCGGTGTTCACGGGTCTGACCGTCCCCGCCGACGCGCCGACGAAGGGCATGTGGTCGGCGACGCAGACGTGGCCGATGAACGCGCTTCACGCCACGTTGTTGCCGAACGGCACCGTGCTGACGTTCGGGACGACCCCGAACGGTGCGTCGCAGAACGGCCGCTACTACGACGTGTGGTCGCCGCTGTCGGGGTTTGCGACGGCCAGCCACGCGACGACGTACGCCGCGACCCGTGAGGACAGCTTCTGCGCGACGTCGACGTTCTTGACCGACGGACGGCTGATGGTCTCGGGCGGCAATGGCGGCGTGTCCAGCCAGTTCTACGCTCCGGCGACCGGCGTGTTGACCACCGCGACCCCCAGGTTGGCGATGAACCGCTGGTACGCGACGCTGGTGACGTTGCCGGACGGGCGCCCGCTGATGCTCGGAGGAATGGTTCCCTACTCCGAGGGCATGCAGGACAATCCCGACGCGGCCATCGCGCAGGGCACGCCGTCGATGACGCCCGAAGTCTGGGAGTCGACCACCTGGCGCTCGCTGTTCGGCGCGTTCAGCCGTGACGCCTTCGGACCGGACTACCTGCGCTGCTCTTACCCGCGCGCGTTCGTGGCGCCGAACGGCAAGGTGTTCGGGATCTCCGCTGAAAAGATGTGGTACCTGGACCCGGCCGGCAACGGGACCATCCAGACCGTCGGCAACTTCAAGCAGGCCTACACCACGGCGAACCCGGTGAACGTCGGGGCCACGAACACGGCCGTCATGTACGACATCGGCAAGATCATCGTCGCGGGCGGCAACGGCAGCTTCAACGGCGACGGCCTGCCGGCCAGCAACAAGGCCACGACGATCGACATCAACGGCGGCGGCGCGATCCTGACCGAGCTCCCGCCGATGAACAATGCCCGCCGCTATCCGAACGGCATCGCGCTGCCCGAAGGCAAGGTCCTGATCACGGGCGGAACGAAGCGAGGCAACAACAACGGCGCCGACTCGGTGCCCGCGGTCGAGATGTGGAATCCGGCCAGCAACACCTGGACGGTGGGCGCCAGCGCGGCGCACTACCGCGGGTACCACTCGTTCTCGATCCTGTTGCCGAGCGGCGTCGTGCTGTCCACCGGCGGTGGAACACCCGGGCCGGTCACCAACCTGAACGCCGAGGTCTACTACCCGCCGTCGCTGTTCCGCACCGTCGGTGGTGCTGCCCAGCTCGCCCCGCGGCCGGTGGTCGTGGCGCTGAGCGGTCTGTCCTACGTCAACGGAGCGGACCTCCAGCTCGATCTCGCCGACGCCTCGCCGATCTCGGGCCTGGTGTTGCTCGGCACCAGCAACGGGACGCACTCGTTCAACTCGGGTCAGCGTCGCATCCCGCTGACCTTCACGCAGGAGAGCTACCGCCTGACGACCAGCATGCCGGGCAACACCATCGTGCCCCCGGGCTACTACCAGCTGGTGGCCGTCGACGCGAACGGGGTCCCGTCGCGCGGGGTGATCATCGCCGTCGGGCAGGGCGTGGCGCCGCCCCCGGTGCCGACGACCCCCTACGACCCGCCGGACCTGACCGTTCCGGTCGCGGCGCCGATCATCGCTGCGAACGGCACGGCCTCGTACGTTGTGCCCTCCACGCTGGGCGTCACCTACTCGTGGAACTTCGGCGACGGGACGCCCGACAGCGAGCTCTCGAGCACGGCGTCGACCACGCACACCTTCGCGTCGCCGGGGGTGTACATCGTGACGTTGACGGCCCAGGCCAGCGACGGCTCGACCTCGCGCCGGACGCTGGTGCAGGGCGTGGCGACTTCGAAGACGGCGTCGTCACCGACCAACTCGTCGGCGCTGGCCGTCGAGACGCGCTCCGGGGCGTCGGCGCGCCTGTGGGTCGCCAACCCCGACAACGACAGCGTCGGCGTCGTCGATCTGGCGACGAACAGCCGCGTGGCCGCGATCGCGGTCGGCAGTGGGCCCCGCACGGTCGCCGTGGCGCCCAACGGCGAGGTCTGGGCGGTGAACCGCGGGTCGGCATCGATCAGCGTCATCAACCCCACCACGCTGGCGGTGACCCGCACCATCGCTCTTCCGCGGGCATCGGCACCGTACGGCCTGGCCTTCGCGCCCGATCGTTCGGCGGCCTACGTCAGCCTGCAGGCCACCAGCACGCTGTTGAAGCTCGATCCAGCCTCGGGGGCGACCGTCGCCACCCTGGCTCTGGGCAGCACCGGCGCGCGCCACGTCTCCGTGGCGGCCGACGGGACCATCCTGGTCACCCGCTTCATCACGCCGCCGCTGCCGGGTGAATCCACCGCGACGGTGAACACGGCAGTCGGCGGTGGCGAGGTGGTCGTCGTCGACGCCGCCACCTTCACCGTGGCGAACACCGTCACCTTGCAGCAGAGCGCGAAGGCGGACACGCCCATCCAGGGCAGCGGCGTGCCGAACTACCTGGGCGCCGCCACCATCTCGCCAGACGGCACGGCGGCGTGGGTCCCCTCCAAGCAGGACAACGTCGGGCGGGGGGCTCTCCGCAACGGCCTGCCGCTCGACTTCCAGAACACCGTTCGCGCCATCACCTCTCGCATCGATCTGGCGTCGAGGACGGAGGACCACGCGCGCCGCATCGACCTCGACAACTCCGGCGTGGCGACCGCCGCCGTGTTTCATCCCAGCGGCATCTATGTCTTCGTCGCCCTGGAGACCAGCCGCCAGGTGGCACTCGTCGACGCGATCCGCGGGACCGAGCTGCAGCGCTTCGACGTCGGCCGCGCGCCTCAGGCGCTGGCCCTGTCGCCCGACGGGAACACGCTCTACGCCCAGAACTTCATGGATCGCACCGTCAGCGTGGTCGACTTGACGCCGCTGCTCGCTTTCGGAGAGCTGCGTCTGGCCACCGTCGCGACGACGGCGACCGCCGCCAGCGAGACCCTGTCGGCGACGGTCCTGCTCGGCAAGCAGCTGTTCTACGACGCCCGCGACACGCGCCTGGCCAAGGACGGCTACATGAGCTGCGCCAGCTGCCACAACGACGGCGGTCAGGACGGCCGGGTGTGGGATCTGACGGGCTTCGGCGAGGGATTGCGCAACACCGTCGCCCTCGCGGGCCGCGCCGGCATGGGGCACGGGTTCGTGCACTGGAGCGCGAACTTCGACGAGATCCATGACTTCGAGAAGCAGATTCGCAACCTGGCGGGCGGGACCGGCCTGATGACCGACGCCCAGTTCAACACCGGCACGCGCAATCAGCCGCTCGGCGACAAGAAGGCCGGCGTCAGCGCCGACCTCGACGCGCTCGCCGCGTACCTTGGCTCGCTCGGTCGCTTCGCGACCACGCCGTACCGCAACGCCGACAGCTCGCTGACCACGGCCGCTGTCGCCGGCAAGACCACGTTCAACAGCGCCGGGTGCGCGACGTGCCACGGCGGAGCGCCCTTCACCATCAGCGCCACCGCCACGGCGATGAAGGACATCGGCACCATTGCGCCGAGCAGCGGCAGCCGTCTGGGTGCGGCGCTGACGGGCATCGACGTTCCCAGCTTGCGCGACGTCTGGGCGACCGCTCCGTATCTGCACAACGGCAGCGCGGCGACCCTCGGCGCGGCGATCGGGGCGCACAGCGGCGTGACCCTCAGCGGCACGGACCTGTCCAACGTCGTGGCGTACGTCCAGCAGATTGGCGCCGAAGAGCTGGGGGCCCTCGGCATCTGGCGATTCGACGAGGGCAGCGGCAACACCGCCGCCGACGCGTCCACGTCCAATCGGCCCCTGACGCTGGCGAACACCACCTGGATCGGCGGGAAGACCGGCCGCGCCATCCGACTCAACGGCACGAACGCCGTCGGCTCGACGTCGGCCGCCGCCGTGGTGGACACGTCGGGCAGCTTCACCGTCGCGGCCTGGCTCCGCCTCGATTCGCTGACCGGGTGGCGAACCGCCGTGAACCAGGACGGGACGAACGTCAGCGGCTTCTGGCTTCAGTACAGCGAGGCCATGGGGAAGAAGTTCTCGTTCACCATGCACGACTCCGACGCGACGACCAGCGCGGCGTTCCGGGCGCTGTCGACGACGCTCCCCGCCGCGGGCGTCTGGTACCACGTGGCGGGAGTGCGCGATCGCGCCGCGGGCACCATGAAGATCTACGTCAACGGCGTCCTCGAGGGGACGACGGCCTACACCGGCGGCTGGGCGGCGAACGGCGCCCTCAACGTGGGACGCGGCCGGTTCGGCGGCCCCGGCGATTGGTTTGCCGGGGCGGTCGACGACGTGCAGGCGTACACCGGCGTCCTGACCGATGCGGACATCGCCGCGCTGGCGCTGCAGGGCAAGGCCCCCAGCCAGGGCGCGTGGAAGTTCGACGAGGGAACCGGCACCACCGTGGCCGATGCCTCCGGCGCGTTCCATCCGCTGACGCTCAGCAACGCCACCTGGGTGGACGCGCGACTGGCCAAGGGCGTCCAGTTCAACGGCACGACCACGGTGGGGACCACGACCGCCCCCGTCGTCGACACGAGCGGCACGTTCTCGATCGCGTCCTGGGTCCGGGTGGACTCGCTGACCGGATCGCGCACGTTCGTCAATCAGGACGGCGTGAACGTCAGCGGCTTCTGGTTGCAGTTCTCCCAGTCGCTGGGAAACAAGTTCGCGTTCGCGATGCAGGCATCCGACGCCACCACGGCCACGATGTTCCGCGCCACGGGCACCACCACGCCGGTCGTCGGGCAGTGGTATCACGTCGTCGCCGTGCGCGATAAGACGGCGGGCACGATGAAGCTGTTCGTCAACGGCGCCCTCGAAGCCACGACCACGCACACCGGCGGCTGGGCCGCGAACGGCAACCTGAACGTGGGGCGCGGCAGGTCGGGCAGCCCCAACGACTGGTTCTCCGGGGCGCTGGACGATCTGACGATCGTTCCTGCCGCGCTCAGCACCACCGAGGTCGGCACGCTCTACGCGCAGGGGCGGGCCCCGCTGCGCGGCAGCTGGAAGTTCAACGAGACGTCGGGCACCGTGGCCAGCGACGCGAGCGGCCTGGGCAAGAACCTGACGGTGGCCAACGGGACGTGGACTGCCGGCAAGAACGGCAATGCGCTGCAGCTCAACGGGACCAGCGCCGCGGCGACGTCGACGGGCGCGGTGCTCAGCACGACGGGCAGCTTCTCGGTCGCGGCCTGGGTGCGGCTCAGCTCGTTGACCGGGTGGCGCACGGCCATCAGCCAGGACGGCACGAACGTCAGCGCCTTCTGGCTGCAGTACGGTCAATCGCTGGGGAACAAGTTCTCGTTCACCATGCACAGCAGCGATGCCACCAGCAGCACCGTGACGCGCGCTCTGTCCACGACCGTGGCCACGACGGGCACCTGGTATCACCTGGTGGCGGTGCGCGACAAGCTGGCCGGGACGATGAAGCTGTACGTGAACGGCCGGTTGGAGGCGACGACCAACTACACCGGTGGCTGGACGTCCAGCGGGAACCTGGCCGTCGGCCGCGCCAGGTGGATCAACTCGAACGACTGGTTCTCGGGCGCCGTGGATGACGCCCGCGCCTACGCCGGCGCGCTCACCGACGCCGAGGTGACGGCGCTGTACACGGGCAGCCCGTGAGGCGGGGGTTGGCGCTGGCGCTGGTGCTGGGGGTGGCCGGTCTGGCTGCGGCCGCGCCCGCCTGCCGGCGCCACACCAGCGACGGAACCGCGCCCAGCGATCCCACCAGCTTCCTCACCAACTTCGCGCCGCTGAAGCTGGTGGACCAGGCGGGACGCCCCTTCGTCGTCGACGAGCTGCGCGGCAAGGTGGTGCTGTTCAACTTCATCTTCACGTCGTGTCCCAACATCTGCCCCGTGCAGACGCAGGCGCTGGCCGAGGTACAGCGCGCGATCGCCCAGAGCGATCGCGATCGTGTTCAGTTCGTCTCGGTGTCCATCGATCCGGTCCACGACACGCCCGCCGTCCTGCTGTCCTTCGCGCAGCGGTTCAAGCTGGACTTCGCTCGCTGGACCTTCGTGACGGGCGGGACCGAGGACATCGATCGCCTGTCCGAGCGCCTGCGCCTGTTTGCCCAGAACACGGAGCGCCGCCCCGAGAACCACGGCACCACGCTGTGGATGATGGACGGCAAGGGCCGGCTGATGCAGCGCTACGCGGGCGACCCGCCCGAGGTGCCTCGCCTGGTGAGCGAGCTGCACAACCTGGTGGCGCTCACGAACTGAGCGCCTGCACCGGCGACTGGAGCCGGCGTCGAGCGTCGCGCGTCCGCGGCGTCCCACCGGGGGATGCGCGTCGTTGGAGGGATGTTGCGGGGCTGGCATGCCCTTCGACGCTCGCGGCCCCGGTCTACGGCAGCAGCTGCGTCATCACCCGCGACGAGATGTCGGCGCTTTGAGGGACGCGAGGCCTGGGTCTTGTCAACTCGTCGGACGTTTATCCATTCGAATTCGAGAAGGTGTCGCCACGATCCCGCCCTTTGTCCAGCTAGTGGCTGGACCGATCCGATATCGCACCAGGCTCAACATCAACCAATTCGCGCTGGGTACGCTGGTCTCGCTAGCAGGCTTGGGCGTGGGTGCCGGTGGGTGCGGTTCGTCGACCGGCGAGCCGACCGGCGCTGGCGGATCCTCTGGAAGCGGACTGGCCGGAGGCACCGGCACCGGCGGCGCTGCGGGCATCGGCGGCACCTCGGCGACCGGCGGCACCAGCAGCGATGGTGGCGTCACTGGCTCGGGCGGTGTAGCGGGCGCGGGCGGTGCCAGCGGTGGCTCCGCGGGAACCGGTGGAACCGGCGGCCTCGGCGGCATCACTGGCACGGCGGGCGCAGCGGGCGCGGGCGGCGCCAGGGGCGGCTCCACGGGAACGGGCGGCACCACCGCCACCGGCGCGAGCGGCGCCAGCGGAACGGCAGGCGCAACGGGCGCCGGGGGATCGTCGTCGCACACCGGGACGTGGCGCATCATGCCTCTCGGCGATTCGATCACGGGCAGCACCTGCTACCCGCAGCTCCTCTCGAAGGAGCTGATTTCCAAAGGGCATACGAAGTTCAACTTCATCGGATCGAACCTCAACAACCAGAGCTGCGGGGCGGGAGCTCCCAGCCTGATGACGGAAGGTCACGGCGGATACGACGTGACCTACCTCGTCAGCAACAGTCCTCCGCAGCCGGGCCACGGAACGCTGGCGGAGCTTCAGCGCTGGGCGGCGGAGAAACCGGACGTCGTGCTCATGCAGTACGGCACCAACGACGTGTGGGGCGGCGTTTCGCGGTCGAGCATCCTGAACGCTTACAGCTTCGTGGTCGATCAATTCCGAAGCCAGAATCCCAGCGTCATCTTCTTCGTCGCGCAAATCACGCCCCTACGTCCGAGCGGCTGCTCGGCTTGCGAATCGAACGTCGAGGCCTTGAACTCGATGATTCCCTCCTGGGCCGCCGGTAAGACGTCGACGGTGTCACCGATCTACGTGGTCAACGTCTGGGCCGCGCTGCCGCAGGCGAGCTACCTTCCAAATTCCCAATACACGAGCGACGGGGTTCACCCGAACGCGGCCGGCTCACAGTTGATGGCCGACGCTTGGTACGCGGCACTAGTCGCCAAGAACATCCCGTGAGTCGGAACGACCGAACGAGGGCGAAGGAACGTTGCCCAAACGACCTTCACCGTATTTCGAAACTGCAACCCAGTGCCAAGGAGAATCGCGTGACCACAACAACCCACGACGCGCGGCATACGGGCGGCAGGAAAACGGCCGCCCTGTCTTGGCTGTCGGCGGTGCTTTTCGTTGCTGTCGGATGCGCAGGCTCGGACTCAATGGGCGACGGTAAAGGTGGCTCCCCTGCAACCGGCGGGACGGTCGGCTCAGGTGGCACGACGGCGGGCGGACGCGGCGGGACGACGTCCACGGGCAGCGGTGGAACGATTTCGACCGGCGGGACCGGGGCTGCGACTGGTGGAAGTGGCGGCAACGGTGCCACCGCGGGCAGCGCGGCGACTGGCGGCAGCGTGGGAACGGGCGGATCGACCGCCGGCGGCAGCGGCGGCATGGGCGTCGGCGGTACCACCGGAACGGCAGGCGCGGGAACGGGTGGATCGACCGCCGGCGGCAGCGGCGGCACGGGCATCGGCGGTACTGCTGGAACGGCAGGCGCCGGAGCGGGTGGCGGCGGCGGCGGAACGACGCCCAGCGCGTGTACGCCCGCGCTCCCTCACGCCAAGGGAAAATCGACGGTGAGCTTGCAATTCGGCGGAATGAATCGCAGCTACGTTCTGTACATCCCCACCGGCTACGACGGCGCCAAGCGGCTGCCGGTCGTATTCGATGTCCACGGGTACACGTCGTGGGCTGACGAGCAACTGACGCGCAGCAAGTGGGGCCAGATGGCCGACAAGGAGGGATTCGTCGTCATCGATCCCGAGGGCGTCAACAAGTCATGGAATGCCGGCAGTTGCTGTGGCGGCAACAACCAGGACGACGTGGGCTTTTTTCGCGCGATCGTGAAGAAGGCCACGGCGGACCTTTGTATCGACAGCAAGCGGGTCTACGTGAGCGGCCACTCGAACGGTGGCGCGATGACGTACCGGTTGGGTTGTGAAGCCGCGGACATTTTCGCGGCGATCGCCCCGGTGTGCGGATGGATGACCATCAGCAACTGCAATCCTGCGCGGCCGATTCCCGTGTTGGCGATTCGCGGCCTCAATGACTCGACGGTAACGATCAACACCGCCGACGGCGACATCAATGAGTGGCTATCGAACGACCAATGCTCGAGAACTCCGGTCACGACCAGCGGCGTTTGCAAGACTTACACCGCCTGTGCGGCCGGAACGCAGGTCATGGATTGTCGTCCGCGCGGCGGTCACGACTTCTTCTACGGCAACAATCCCGATCGCTACTTGGTGCCCGACAATGCCTGGCCCTTCTTCAAGCAGTTCTCGCTGCCATAATCCGCATACGACGGCGTTGGACGGTCAGCGAAGGTATCCGGCGGACCGTAGCCTGTTTGATCCTCGCCCCCTGTTCGTCTCGCGCCGCTGTCGGCGAGTCGCCCCAACGTCTCAGGGCCGCCGTCAGCATTGTGCCCGACAGCTGCGGAATGTCGTCGATCGCAGTCGCCAGCCGCACCGCCGGATCGGCAATGACCTGCGCGGGAAAGCTGCCGGCTCCAATGAAGGGTTCCGCGAGCCTGCGACATTCACTCTAACCGACGAATGAATGACACCGCCCTGATTGCGACTTGCGGCTCAAACTCGCGGTCATCGTGTCGAGAACTCTCGTCCGAAAGGTTGGAATGACATCATGACATCACGTCGTCTGCTTGTTCACCTGAGCGTTTTGGGCCTCATCATGGGTGCTTGTGCTGGCGAGAACGGGAACGCCGGCGTCGGGACCGGCGGCTCCGGCGGAGGTAGCGGGGGCCCTCCGGGTGGAGTGACTGGCACGGGTGGAGTCACTGCTACGGGTGGCATGACTGGGACGGGTGGCGTGACCGGCATGGGTGGCGTGACCGGCACGGGTGGCGTCGTCGGCACGGGCGGCGCAACAACCACAGGGGGCACCGTGGGCTCGGGCGGGCAGTCAGGGACGGGAGGTGTTGCGGACGCGGGCGTGCAGACGGACGCGATGGCCACCGGAGGCGCGGGCTCGGGCGGTCGGATGGGCGGAGGCGGACAGGGCGGCGCGAATACGGGTGGGGCCGGAACGGGGGGATCTGCAGGCGCCGGCGGAGGGGGCGGCGGACTGCCCCTGAAGAACCCGCCGGTTCCGAGTGCCGGTTGTGGCAAACCGACGACGGTGACGAGCGGTACGCAAGATGATCATGAGCAGCGGGGACTTCGCGCCACTACAACATCGACCTTCCCTCGCCCTACGACATGAACAAGCCGTATCGGTACATCTACGCGTCGCATGGCCTTGGCGGCGATGGCGACGACATAACGAGGGAGAACTATTACGGCCTCAAGCACATCGCGGACGCCGCCAACGATCCGGCCATCTTCATCGCGCCCAGCGGAATAGGCGGCTCCTGGGGACAAAAGGACCACCCTCTGTTCGACGACATTCTCGCCTTCGTGAAACAGAATGTGTGCGTGGACACGTCGCGTGTCTTCGAGACCGGGTTTAGCTTCGGCGGCATGTACAGCTACTCGCTGTCCTTGAATCATCAGAAGGACATTCGCGCCGCCATCGGCCTTGGCCCGGCCAACTACAACATCTGGCTCCCCCCCAAGACGCCGAGCCGATCGCTTGGATGCAAACGACCGGGATGAGCGACACGACGACCCCCTGGGTCAATGGGAACAGCACGACTCAAGGCGCGAAGTACATCGCGATCGAACACGCCACCAACAATGGCTGCATGGTGCCGGCGAACATTCCGACTTGGCAATCGGGCGGCACGCTCTGCTACGACTTCGTCGGGTGCAAGCCCGGATATCCGGTCAAGGCGTGCACGTTCAACGGCGGACACTCTCTGCCGAGCGGGGTTACAAATATGATCTGGACGTTCTTCACGCAATTCTAGACGGGGCATTCCTGGCACCGGGGCGACGTCGCGGGGGGCGGCTTCGGCGTCGGGAGGAACAACCGTGCGGGAAGTGCATCGGCTGACGACTTTGCTCGGCCTGGCGTGCTGACTGGATTGCATCGCGTCAACGAGGTGCGCGACGCGCGCAGGACGGAAGCGATGTGCGCCCGGGACAACCACGCGCGGTGAATCGGGCCGGTCAGGTTTCGTAACGACGTCAGAACGTGCGCGCGCGCGGTTGAAGGCAAATCCACCTGGCGACATCAACGTTGGAGGTTCGCATGCTCGGCAGGACCGCTTCTCGGACGATCGCCCTTGCGACGATCATCGCCACAGGAGGCTGTGCTGGCGGGCGGGACGAGGGATCGCATACGGGCGGCACCGGCCAAATCGGCGGTTTCGGCGGGTCGTCCGTCAGCTCCGGCGGCTCCGGTAGCGGTGGTTCCGGCGGTGCGGGCGGTGCCATCGCGGGCAGCGGCGGCGTTGGAGCTTCCGGAGGTGGAAATGGTGGGAGCGGGGGCGGTGCCGGCGATGCCGCGGGGGTCGGTGGTTCCGGCGGCCAGGGCCGAGGAGGAACAGGCGGCGCGATTGGTGGCGACGGTGGCGGCGGCGCGATCGCCGGCGGAGGCGGCGGCGGACGCGGGGGGGCAGGCGCGATTGCGGGCGGAGGTGGACGCGGCGGCGAGACCGCCAAACCGCCGTGGCCGGCACCGTTGACGCAGGAATTCACGGGGCAGTGGATCTGGCAGGCGGCTGATGGGCCGGCCAACACGTGGATCGCGTTTCGCAAGACGGTGTCTCTGAGCAACCCTCCAGCGTCGGTCAAAGCGTTGATCGCCGCCGATTCAAAGTACTGGCTCTGGATCAATGGCCGCGCGGTGGTCTTCGAGGGCGCGCTGAAGCGCGGCCCCAATCTGTCCGACAGCTACGTGGACGAGGTCGAGATCGGACCGTATCTGGTGAACGGAGACAACACGATTGCGGCCTTGGCGTGGTTCTTTGGCAGGGATGGCTTTTCCTCCAAGAACAGCGGCAAGGGGGGCTTCATGTTCCACGCGGTCGCGGGCGGCATGACGATCGCCACGGATCAAACCTGGAAAATGAAGGTCCACAGTGGCTATGGACGGCAAACACTGACCGCGCCCAACTTCCGGTTGGCGGAATGGAACGTTGAATATGACGCCCGCGTCGATCTGGGCGATTGGACGGCGACTTCGTTTGTGGATTCTTCCTGGGCCGCCGCCACGGCGAAGGGGGCACCACCCGCGGCACCGTGGGGTCGATTGTGGCCACGCGGCATCCCGCAGTGGCGAGACTTCGGGATCCGCGACTATGCGAACCAGTCCAGTCTTCCGACCACCGGCAGCGGAGGCGTGATTCGGGCGCGGCTGCCTTACAACGCGCAGGTGACGCCATATCTGCACGTCAACGCTAGGGCCGCCGGTGCCGTCATCCTGATGCAGACGGATCGCGTCAGCGAGGGTGGCGGATCCTCGGTTCGGGCACGCTACATCACCCGTGCCGGCGACCAAGAGTACGAATCGCTGGGATGGATGAGCGGCAACGAAGTGCAGTACACGATTCCCGCCGGCGTCCAGATTGTGAGGCTGGGCTATCGCGAGACCGGGTACGACACCGATATGACCGCGGGAGCATTCAGTTGCAGCGACTCGGCGTTGAACACGTTGTGGACCAAGGCGCAACGCACGCTGTACATCAACATGCGGGACAATTACTTCGATTGCCCGACGCGGGAGCGGGCATTGTGGTGGGGTGACGCCGTCATCGAAATGGAACAGACGTTTTACGGACTGGACCGGCGGTCCGATCTTCTGTCCCGTAATGCGATCAACACGCTGATCGGCTGGCAGCGCAGCAACAAGACGCTGTATGCGCCAGTCCCCGGCAACTACAACGAAGAGTTGCCGGTTCAGATGTTGGCGACGATCGGGATGGCGGGACTGTGGACTTACTACATGCACTCCGGCGATAGGCCTGCCATCGTCGCCGCCTACCCTCACGTAAAAGACTATCTGTCGATCTGGAGGGTCGACGCCAACGGTCTGGTCATTCACCGTCCGGGCGACTGGGACTGGGAAGACTGGGGCAACAACATCGACGCGCCTCTGCTGGACAACGCGTGGTACTACATGGCGTTGGACGCGGCCGCGCGCATGGCCGACCTGCTCGGAAACACCGCCGACGCCTCATCATACCGGGCCATCATGACGCCGCTGAAGGCTGCGTTTGTCCGACAGTTCTGGAACGGCACGCGATTGGCCTCTCCCGCGCACACCACGGCACCCGACGATCGCGGCCACGGACTGGCGGTGGTCGCCGGGCTGTTGGGTGCGACGGAATGGCCGGCCGTGAAGGCGGTTCTCGCCGCCAATACCGCCGCTAGCCCGTACATGGAGAAGTACATTCTCGAGTCTTACTTCCGTATGGCGGATCCACAGGGCGCGCTCACCCGCCTGCGTGCGCGCTATGGGCCAATGATTCGGAGCACGACGACGACGCTATGGGAGCTGTGGGATCAGAACGCGGGAACTCAGAATCACGCCTGGACCGGCGGTCCGCTGACGCTGATGTCGCAATACATCGCCGGCGTGGCGCCGACCTCGGCCGGGTACGCTACCTTCCAGGTGCTGCCGCTGCTCGGGGACGTGACCCGTGCCACCGCCACGGTGCCGTCGGTCAAGGGCACGATCAAGGTGGACATCACCCGAGCGGCGGGTGCGTTCACTGTCACGATGACCGCCCCGGTTGCAACGGTGGCCACCGTCGGAATCCCGCTGACGGCGTTCCCAGGCGGTCCTGCCAGCATGCGCGTCGCCGCCAACGGGACGTCGGTGTTCGAGGCGGGGACGTTCGCCGCCGCCGTACCCGGCGTCAGCTACGTGGGCCAAGCCGCAGGCTTCTTGAAGTTCAACGTGACCCCGGGAAGTTGGACCTTCGTTGCCACAGCCATGTGAGGTGAACGCGATGCGCCTGCCGCTGTCTTCGGCATTTGTACTGCCACTTTTGGGCCTGTCGCTCGCAACCGCGGCGTGTGGCGGCGGAACCGCCGGCTCGGGTAGCGGTGGAAGCTTCGGCTTCGGCGGCTCCACAGCTGGGACTGGCTCCGGCTCCGGCGGCACCAACGCGGGCACCAGTGGCGGCGCGACAGCGGGTACGGGCGGCGCCGCGACGGCTGGCACGAGTGGGCCGGCGACGGCGGGTACCGGCGGTGCGACGGGCAGCGGCGGCACGACCGGCGGCCGAGGTGGCGGATCGGGAGGCATGGCGAGCGGCGGCACCGGCGGCACGACAGGCACGGCTGGCGCATCGGGTCGCGGTGGCGCGGCGGGCGGCGCAGGCGGCGGGACGGGTGGCGCGCTGGCGGCGTGCTCCGAGATGCCCATCCGCACGGCCCCGCCGGCCGGCAAACAGGCGTGGCGCTACGATCCGATGGACACGCGGTTCCCGTTCGAGGGCCACTGGATGGGCGAGTTCTCCGCGAATCCGATTCGCATCGGCGATGTGTCGCTGGCGGACTTCGATCGCGACGGCGATCTGGATTTTGCGTCAGGCCAGCGTCAGGACACACCCGGCGGCGGCCAGATGATCTGGTGGGAGTACTGCGCGCCCGACCACTGGGTCCGGCATGTGCTCGGCATGGGGCACACGTCGTGGGCCGGGGGCGCGGCCGCCGATTTCGACGGCGATGGATGGATGGACATCATCGCGGGAAACTCGTGGTACCGGAATCCGCAGACGCCGCGCACGCTCACGTTGTGGTCGCGTTTCCTGACCGGTGGCCCAAACCCCGAGGAGATCATCATCGGCGACGTCAACGGCGACACGCGACCAGACGCGCTCTACGTCCACCGCAGCTTTGTCCCGCAATATTGGTCGCCGGGGGCGAACCCGACGGCGACCTGGACAAAGGGGCCGAATCTCGCGAACCCGCAGCAGCAAGGCGGGGCCATCGGCGACATCGACGGCGACGGCGACAACGACATCCTGGTCGGCTACCGGTGGTGGTACCGGAACGTCAACGGCGACGGCTCGCTGTGGCAGACCGTCGAGATCTTCGCCAGCGGCTTCGACAACGAACCTTTGACCGCCCTCGGCGACTTAGACGGCGACGGCGACACCGACTTCGTGATGGGGACTCACTTCGGAACCCGCGCGGCGTGGGCCGAAAACCGAAACGGCATGGGCACCGACTTCGTGATGCACACCCTCGTCAACACCGGTCTGACCTTCGTTCACACGGTGTGGGCAGCGGACTTCGACAACGACCGCGACCTCGACCTCCTGATCGCGAACAACGTGGGCGCGATGTTCATCTACGAGAACACCGACGGTCGCGCCACCTTCATGCAACGCCGCGTGGCCGCCGATACCCGCGGGCACGAGGCGCGCGTCGGCGACGTGGACTGCGACGGCGATCTGGACATCGCGGGCACACCATGGGGCGATCCCGGCGAGGGCGGCGAACAATCGATGCCACCGCGCGATCATGTCTACCTCAAGAACATGGTCGTCGAGCGCGGCGGCACCCCGCTGTTCACGCGCACGAAATACGAGGCGTTGCTTTCGACGGTCGGGGTCTGCCGCTAGTTGCCTATTGATGTAGTCGCAAACCGCGCCTGCGGTGCGGTGCGACTAGCGGCTCCCGCGCGAAGCGGCGCCATCACGGATCGTCATCTATCCCGAAGGGTTGAATGGCGGCTGGGATCTTGCTGCCGAGGTGTCGACGTGAAGTTTTTCGACGCGGCACTGGCGGCAACGTCGAAGGATGTCTCGGCCCAGGCTGCGCGAGATGTCTGGCTAAAAACCAATGGCTGCGGCACGACGACGATGCCCACGTCGCCGAGCCCGTGCGTTGCCTACCAGTGTTCTAAGGCGCCACTGCACTGGTGTATCCACACGGAGGGCCACGAGTGGGGTAGCTTTTCTTCGAGAGGGATGTGGGCGTTCTTCTCGAGTCTGTAGCTGGCCGGATCCTGATCGCATTTGTCGTTCGCTAGCGGCGATAGCTTTCAGGCGGACCCAGGTAGGACGGCCGCAGTCCGCCCGTGTCGATGACGATCCGGTCAACGGCGATGGAGGGGTCGACCTTCCAGAGCTTGAGGGTGTGATATCCGGGCGTGGTCACTTGTATGGTGCCGGAGAGCTTCTCGATTTGCTCCAGCACGTTGTTTCCCCACCTGGACTCGTCCGTCGAATGCACGCCGGTGAGGGTCTGCGGAGCGGCGCTGTCCAGACCGATGGCCAACCGGCACGCGCCCGTCGTGTTCAAGGTCGGAATGCGATACACGGTGACCGGGAAGGTCCCGGTGGTGAAGAAGTAGATCTTGTAGTCCAGCTCGGGCGAGGTGGTGGGGAGGTTGCTCGTGAGGCTGGAAGAAACGTCCGGCAGCACCTTCACCGAATCCCCGCTGCGTCCCAGTTGCTTGAACACGCGCCACTCCGCTCCGCCCCGATCCATCTTCTGCGTGTAGTTCTCGGCCTCGATCGCGACGTAGCCGTTGCTCTCGACGTAACCGTCGAGGTCGTTTCGGGTCGGCGTCGCCGGGTTGGAGGCGGCGATGGAAATTGTTCGGGACGAGGCGCCCGCCGTGATCGTGATCGTTCCCGTGCTGTCTCCCGCGGGGGCGGCCGCCCAGTCGATGCTGGCCCACAGGCGGTCCTCGTCTGTGACGGTGCCAGACGCCTTGGTCAGCTTGATCCAGGGCTGCGAGGTGGTGGCCGTCCACGCGAACCCGGCCGCGCCCTTGGTGAACACGTCGATGAACCGACGGTCGTCGTTGTAGACGGAGAATTTCAGCGTCGTCGTTTCATTCCCCGTCGTCTGTCCCTCCACCGCGACGCCCAACGTCCCTGAGGCGGCCGGGACGGCGGCCAGCGACGGCATTCCTTCAATCACCGGCTGGCCATGGCCGGAGTTGTAAGGGTCCATCATCTTCTGCCATTTGCCGCCTGCGAGCGTGTTGTTGTAGTAGGTCAAATCGCTGCGAATGGTGTTGTAGGCGGTCGTGGACATGTTGCGGTATTTCGTCACGGAGGCCGTGCGTCCCTGACCGGCGTAGAGGTCGGCCTTGCCGGCGGCGATGTACTTCTCGTTCTGCAGCTTGCTGGCTCGAATCGGGTAAAGGACCATCTCGTAAAACGCGTCCTTCTTGTTGGCGGGAAGGCTGTCGGAGACGGCGGTGGCCCGCGCGAGCAACGCGGTCAGGTCGTCCAGACGCTTCTGCCCCTCGTCGCCATGGTTCACGTAGTTGAATGTGGCCTTGCCCATGAACTCCGGCCGCCGCGCAATGTTGATCTGGTAGTAGCGCATCACCAGGTCGGTGATCTCGGCGGCCGCGCTTGGACCAAAGTCACGCGCGGCCAGCGCGGCGACGAAATCGGCGACGTTGGCCTCCGTATAGTCCGTCACGCGCCAGGCGAATCGCATGGTGAACTCCAACGCCACCTCTGACGGCTTGATGTCGCCCACGTTGATCACCCAGAGCTTGTTGGCGCCGGTGTCGTAGGCTTTCTGGAGCTCCTCGCGGACCAGGGTCAGGGGCGTCGAATTGATCCAGAGATAGCTGACCGGATCTCCCCAGTAGGAGATGTGATAGTAGACGCCGGCGCCTCCGGAGCGCATGCGTTCGGCCGCGCTCGGGAGTTGGCGAACATAGCCGTGATTGTCCTCGGCCCACAGGATCGTCACGTCGTCGGGGACCTTCAGGCCGGCGTTGTAGATCGGCAACACCTCTTTGTAGGGTGTGAAGACCTGGAAGATCTTCGTGACGTCGGCGTTGACCCGACTGGCCAAGATCTTGCGCTGGTCGGCGAAGATCTTTTCCATCAACTTCACCTTGTCGACCGTCGTGCGCGCGTTGACCGCCACGAGGCCGCTGTCGTGCTCGCCTCGCATGCCGACGGAGTAGCCATTTTCGTACTTGCCGTTGGTTTGAACGCGGGCGTCCCAATAGTCGTAGATGGTCTGCGGATTGACGCTGTAGTCGTACGAAGGCGATCCGTGGGCGCTGGCCCAGGGGGCCCACTCTTTGACGTTGTTCCGCAACATCATCTCGGGATGCGACGCTCCCATCACGATGCCGTACGACTCGGCGTTGGCGGCGTTCTCCGCGTACTTGTTGAATTCGTCGGACACCGGGTGCATCGCCGGCCAGAGAAAATTCGCCTTCAAGCGCAAGAGCAGCTCGAAGACCTTCTTGTACGTCTCCGGGCCCGGCTTCTTTCCGGCGTCCAGCTTGGTCCCCGCCCAGGTGGTGAAGTTTTCTTCGTCGTTGATGAAGATGCCGCGGTACTTGACCGTCGGCTCGCCCTGCTTGAACACGCCGCCATCGACGATGATGGTCGTCGACTGCGTGGGCGTGACGTCAGCCCACCAGTACCAGGGGGAGACGCCGATTCGCTGCGACAGCTCGTAGATGCCGTAGACGGTCCCCCGTCGATCGCTCCCCGCGATGACCAGAGCTCGGGTCACGCCGGGCACCGGATTCGCCACCGCCTGGATGACGGCGGATTCCCATTTTCCGGCGACACCCGTGGTGTCCAGCTTCCCGGCCGCGGCCAACGCGTCGATGGCGGAGCTCTTGCCCAGCGTTCCCACCATGATGGCGGTCGCCGAGAGTCCCATCGTCGCGCTCTTGATGACGGGCGCCGTGCCGGAGACGCGCTGCACGTCGGCGCGGAGATCTCCCACCGCTCGCACGACGGCGGGAAAATCGGCCGCATCGACGTAGATGTCGACGGCCGCGCCGGCCGTCACGACGTTGAAGGGATCGCGCGGTGGGGCGGCGCCGCCCGTGCCTGCGCTTTCACCGCCGGCGCCTCCTCTGGCGGTGCCCGTACCAGCAGCGCCGGCGCTCGAGGTTGTGCCGCCGGCGCCGGTTCCTCCGCTGGCGGCCGAGCCGCCGCTTCCGGACAGGGCGCCCGCCGTGCCGGTCGTTCCGCCCGGCGGCGACGAGGCTCCCGCCTGACCGTTGCCGCCGCTGCCGCCCGTCCCGGCGCCGGCGCCTCCACTGCCTGCGCCGAACTGACCACCTCCACCCGTGGTACCGCCTTCTCCCGCGCCAGTCGGGCCCGGGTCAGACTGGGCGCATCCGGCTGCGAGCGCGGCGGCGACGAGCGCGGTGACGACGCGCAAGAGCTTCCGTCGATCGGAAAGGTTTGTACGCATTGATGCCTCGCAGGGGGCGCCCATCGTCCGGCGCAGGTCAGGGGTCGGGGTTTTCAACTCGCTCGACCACAGCGGGGAAGCGGTTGTCTTTGTGAATGTCCCGGTGCGCGCGGCGCTTCATGCGCTCCAGCTCGGACGAATAGATCGCGCCTCGATCGTTTTTGTGTGAAGGAAAAGCCACGTTGCTGCCCTTCGCTCACCACCGGGTGAAATGGGGGACCGTACGGTGCCAATGATCGTCTCGCCGTTCCAGGGCAGGCGACCATCTCGCCCGTTGGCGCGATGGCGACGAAGGCGCGCTTCACCGCGCTCAACGAAGACGGAAACCGCCTTCAATGGATGTCAGTCGAGCGGAGATCCGTCGGATCGTTGCTCGGCTGGGCGGGCGGCGTCGTTGACGGTTCCGCCTGTCGGTCGCCGTAGGGTGGCCTTGACGCGCATCGACAGCTTGATCCGGTCGTCCTGCGTAGGTGGCCGTGGGCAAGGAGCCGCGCGAAGGAGCAGATCGACGCCGGCCGGGCGTGTGGCTTTGTCGTCTCTCCATCTGGGCGGGTCCTCCGGGCGCGCCTCTGCTTGGCTCGCGCGCGTGCGCTCGTCCCTCTTTCCCACGTCTGATTGAATGCCCTTCGCCATCGAAATCTCTGGTGATGTCCTCACCCCATGTGGGGTGCACATCCCATCAGTCGCGCGACACCATTCGTTTGGGTCTTTCCGCGTTGGCGGGAATCAGCGACTGGAGTGGGGCTGCTCGGCACGGGGGACGAGCGCGCGGTCGATCAGCGACGCTGAGCTCCATTGGCGGTGGTCGCTTGGAAGCGAAATAGCCTTTTCAAGGATGGAAGAATGACGTCGATCCGAGTAGCGCATATCGATGGTCACCATGACGAGGCCGCCGTTGCACAACCGTCGTCGGTCCCTCTCGACGAGCGCGGCGGGGAGCATCGCGGCCTCACCATTCAGACGATTTACGAAGAACACGCGCGATTCGTCTGGCTCAATCTGCAGCGGTTGGGCGTTCGCCACGCCGACCTGGACGATCTCGCGCACGACGTCTTCGTCGTGGCGCATCGCCGGCTCGATAGTTTCGACCGCCGCAGTCGGATGACCACCTGGTTGTTCGGCATTTGCATGCGGGTAGCGGCCAATTATCGGCGACGGCGGCAGAACTCTTTCGAGATTCCGACGGGAGTCAAAGACGACAACAGGCCGGCTACTGTAGTTCCCGTCGACGAGCTCCTCGTCCTCCGTGAGCAGCGACTTCTGGCCGAGACGGTGCTGGGCCAGCTCGCGCTGGAACAGCGTGCGCTGTTCGTGATGTACGAGATCGAGGCGCTGCCGTGTGCGGAGATCGCGGCTCTCCTGGGCGTGCCGGTCGGCACTGTCTACTCGCGGCTGCATGCCGCACGCAAGCGGATCGCAGAGCTCGTCTCTCTGATGGTTCCCGGGACCACGAACGTGGTTGGCCCAAGGTGACAGGCGGGCCGTTCGGGCAGGGCGAGGAATCGCTCCTGGCGTACGTCTCCCGCCTGTTCCATGCGGCCGGTGCTCACCCCTCGACTTTTCCGTCGGGAGCCGCCAAGCGGACAGGAAAAGAGCCCCCGCCACGAAGTTCCTGTCCGGTTTCTGGAGCCCTGGCAGATAACTGAGCTGCCGCTCGACGGAGGCGCCACTCCGACGACTGAAGGCAGGAGGTCTGCGATGCGGCGTGCAAGGTGGTCTGGATTTCGCGTGGCGATGCCGATGTGCGCTGCCCTTGTGGTCGCATGTCAGGGCGAGGAGCCGTCAAAGCCACCTCCGGCCCCCACGCCGCTGTGCGCCGCTTCCGATCCGACACACGTCGTCGCCCCCCAACGGGTCGTCCTGCTCACCAGCACCCAGCTCATCAACATGATTCGATTGGTGAGCGACGACGCTGCCCAGCTGGTTCTCGACGGGAACCTTTTCCCGGTGATCACCGACTACGCCGTCCGCTTTCCGCCGGCAGCAGCAGAGACATTCAAGACCATCCCGGATTCTACGTCGCTGGTCCCGTTCAACATCACCGCGCAGAAGGTCGGCGAGCACGTGCGCGACAACTTCGCGACCGTGACGAAGTGCGCGCTCCCCGCGGCCGATGCGTGCGCGACTGGATACCTCGCCGCTCTCGCGCAAAAGGCCTATCGCCGGAAGCTCACCGACACAGAGCGATCTCGCTTCGCGACGCTCTACGAAGCCCTGAAGAGCCATCTGGTGAACGGCCGACAGGTCACACGGACGGTCGAACAGGCGACCGGGCTCGCCGTCAGCGCGCTCTTGCTTTCGCCCCAGCTGCTGTGGCGCTGGGAGGTCGGGGCCGAAGCGTCGTCGTCGCCGCCCGGCGTTTACCTGACCGACGCGGAGCTGGCCTCGAGTCTCTCGTTCTTCCTGACCGATCGGCCACCCGACGACGCGTTGGCGGCCGACGCCGATTCGGGCGTCCTTCGGCAGAATCTCAAGGCGCACGTGGATCGCATCCTGGCCACCCGAGCGGCGCGAGACTGGCTGACGCACGTGATGCGGGCCTACTTCCTCCTGAACCAGCTCCCGGGGACTGCCATCGACGAGCGCAAGTTCCCGATCGTGGCGGGCGGCGCCCTGTACGCGGATCTCGCGGTCGAGTCGCGCATGTTCCTCGACGACGTGATGTGGAACGGCAAGGTCACGGATCTCCTGACCTCGCGACGGGCGTTCCTCAACAGCAACCTCGCGTCCATGATCTACCGCGTGCCGGTGCCGCCGGGCGCAACGCCGACTAACTTCGTCCAGACCAGTCTGCCGGTCAGCGAGCGTTCCGGCATGCTCACCAACGCCGGGTTCATAACTACCCGCGCGCGGGCAGACGGTGTGGCTGTCGTACCGCGCGGCCTGGGGGTCAAGGGGCTATTCACCTGCGTCGAAACCCCACCTCCCCCGGACGACTTGCCAACTGTGATCATCGACCCGATCCCCGGTTACGACATGCAGACCGCACAGGAGCAAGTGGCGTTCCGGGCAGGGTACCCCGCTTGCGGCTCTTGCCATGCATCCTTCGATCCGTACGGCCTCGCGCTCGACTGGTACGACGTCGTCGGCGTCTATCGAACCGTGGACCATCTCAACAAACCAATCGACGGGCACACGAGGTTGCCGGCGGAGGTCGGAGGTGCCGAGGTTGGCAGCGCTGTGGAACTGGCGGAGGTCCTGTCGAAGGGCGACGTGTTCACCAACTGCATGGCGGTGTCCGCGCTTCAATACGCGCTCGATGCCAGAATCGAGCTGCCCCTCGCGTCGCGGAGCCAGGCGGGCTGCGCGGCGGCTGGCATCGCGCATCGCCTGCGACACAGCGACGACCAGTCATTCACGGACCTGTTCGAAGCGATCGCGACATCATCGACGTTCGTCTTGCGCAAGGTCGAAGCGACCTCGGCGACGGCTGCACGACAGCGAGACAACGTTCCGCGGTCGCCGTCCCCTGGCGCGTCGGGCGCTGACAACGACCTGTTCGACCCCACCGCGGCGCCACCCGCCGCCGACGCCGTGCTCACGGACTTCGACTCGCGCAGAATCGTGTTCGATTTCGTCGCGGACGAGCTCGACCTGCTGCGCGCGAGTGGCCCGGTCGATGTGCAGGTGAAGCTCGACCAACACTTCGCGGCCGTGCGTGCGATGACGACCGCCCTGACCACCGCGATCAACAGAAACTATCCGTGAGCTGAGAGGTCGTCGGCTACGGCAGGCGCCCTGACGCCGCGCCCAGCACCTCGTCGAGGCAGATCGACACGACGGTCGGCGGATCGATGAACCGTACACCCATGCCCGCCGGCCGCAGGGCGTCATCACGCCACACCTCCGACCGCAACCAGCGCACCTCCGCGTTGACCACGAAGCGCGCGGCGTAGCTCGGGATCGCGAGCCGCAAGGTCACGCGCACGCCCACCGGGAGCAACCGCGGCGTCGCGAGGAACGCCCCCGTTGGGCTGATGTTCTGGGTGACGGCGGCGGTGGTCGCGGCGCCCGCCTGCAGATCGAGCGGGATCTCCATGCTGACGCGTCCGGACCGCGACGGCGGTCTCCGCGGCCAATCCTCCGGTTCGTTGCGGAACGTCGCTAAGCTCATCGAGGCTACCCTCCTCCAAGCACTGTGGGCGGGAGCTCGCCGATGGTTAGGTCGCGCCTGATCGTTCCAGTTGCAGGGTCAGGGCTGGCGGCCGCTTTGGCGAGGCCAAGCTCGCCGGCGAAGAGGAGCTCACCTCGGTGGCGTGGGGCTTGGCGGCGCGGGCACGGCAGCTCTTTGGAGGTGCATGAGGAAGCGGTCGCGGGTCAACCCGTCCAGCGCGCTTCCCAAGGCCGTGGCCGGCAGCAGCTCTCCCGCGGCGTAGCGCCAGCCGTCGACTTCGCGCACGAAGGAGGACAGCTCGACGAAGGAGTGGTCGCGTCCTTGGACGAAGATGCGGGCGTGAAAGAGAACTTCGTCCGGTCGGGCAGGGAAGATCGCGAGGCCCATGTACCGCTGTGTGAGATGGGCTCGCCCCAGCTCTCGCGCCAGCTCGGCGGCGGGACGCCCGCGATCGGGGTGGTTCGCCGCCAGCGTCTCGACCAGATACGAACCGAGCCCGAGGGCGAAGGCAGAGTAACGCGAGCGCATCAGCGCCTCGGGACGCGCCGCCGAGGCCTCTCCGCTGTGCAGGGGCCTGCAACATAGGTTGTAGCGAAGCCCCGAATGACACGGGCAATCACGCGGACCTGGCACGCGGCCAACGTTGGTCTTTCCCGCCGCGCGAATCAACCGCTCCGGCTGTGCAGAAGGAAATGCCGCGCTACCTATTCGCGCCGGAACCCGACGGTCGCCGCGACGGACGCCGTCCCCGACTTCGGCGCCGGGAACCGCGCCCTGCCGACGCCGAAGCGCACGCACGCCTCCAGCTCCGGGGGACCGGGGGCCTCGACGTTGATGGCGGTGCCCGAAGCGTCGAGCTCGAAGCGCACGTGGAGCCTTTCAGCCTCGATCGTGGGGTTGATCCTGAGCGCTCGGAGGTAGCAGCTGCGCAGGAGACCGCGCACCCTCCTGAACGCGCCGGTTACCTCGCCAGGGTCGACGTCTCCGTCGCTGGCGATGCGGTCCACCTGGACCGTCGCCGCGATCTCGGTGTCCGAGGCGCTGCGCACCGGCGCGATGCGATCGCGCAGGTCAGCATCGAAGGACGCTCCAGGTTCCGTTGCGATCTCCGGGAACGTCTTGGCTTCGAGCTCGCTCGACAGGAGCGCCGTCGGGTCCGTGGCTGACGGCAGCATCCGTCGGACCTGCGCCGTCGTCTCGTCCGTGAACGGCTGCTTGTCGTGTGGGACGAAGACGATGTCGCCGAAGCCGGGTCGCCGCAGCTTCTGGTCCATGAAGCGTTGGACCTGCAGCCGTCCTTTCGGCAGCAGGGATCTCGCCTCGGCGAGCGCCGAAGCGAGGGCGCCGCGGTCGGCGGCCTTGTACGCGTGGCCCGCTCGGAAAGGCCGCACCCAGCGGCTCTTCCCGCCGCGCTCGCGCGAGGCGACCGGCACGAAGGTGCGTTGCGAGACCAGCCACAGCTCCGCGAGCCGAGGCTCCGCATCGTCTTGCGGCGCCTTGGACTCGGGCTCCTGATACGGGTAGTACGGCACCGGCGTGTCGAACGAGATGCGCATGGTCTCCGCGTGCACGGCGTCGCTCGACGCGCCGTCTGCGCGAGGCCGGTATCGCATCGCCACGTAGTAGAAGCCGAGGGGTACGTACTTCGCGAGCCATGCATCGGCTTGCCGCGTGCTGGTGAATCCATTGTCGCGCAGCCACTTCGACAGCGCGACGCGATCGCTGGCCGCCAGCACGAAAGCGGTGAAGCTGCCGACCTGCCGCTTCTCGAGGACCGTGACACCCGACGAGCCGCCGCCAACGCCAGCGCCGCCGGTGCCGATGCCGAGCAGGCCGCGCCCACGCGTCGGCTGCGGCCGCTCGAACGGGAAGCTCTCGCGCAGGTCCGCGAACGGTGACGTCTTGACGGCGGCGACGGTGGGACGGGTCGGCGCCGGGACGACGAAGCCAAACGTCGACGGCGTGCCGCGGAACGTGATCTCGCGGATGAAGTGTTGCTTGCCCTGCTCCGCGTCGAACACGATCAGCGTCTGCTCGTAAGCGAGCGACGGCCGGCGCGTGCCTTCCTGCATCGGAGGGAAGAATCCCCCGCACGCGAGGGCCGCCGAGCTCGCGACGGTGAGCGTGAGGCTGGCCAGTCCTGCGGCGACCAAGAGCCCCGCGCGTCGATCGATCAGAGCCATGGCAGACCGTGATCGGTGGCTCACCGCAGCGGCTTGAGATCCGAGCTCGTCGAGCACCTCGGCTGGTCGGAGCTCAGCCGCCAGGTCGACATCCGCTGTTTTTCACCAGCGACCCCGAGCGTCGCTTCGACCTGAAGATCGGTCGACGCGGATCACCTCCTGCGCGCGCCGTCCGACGACGCAGTGACGTTCGATGAATCGCTCGAGGCCGGCGGGACCGCGCACGTGACGGCGCGGTGGTTCCGCCGTCGTCCTCTACTTGCCGTAGCCTGCGGCCACGATGTTGGTGTGGACGGCGCTGTCGGTGGCGTCGGTCGGATAGCCGGCGACGATTGCGCCCTCGTAGAAGGTGCCAAAGGACAGGTTGCTGTTGGTCAAACAGCAGTCCCCGCCGCTACCGAGCACGATGGCCCCTTGCTTCTTCATCGGCCTCTTGCTCGCCGGCAACGAGCCCGAGTAGTACGTGTTCAACGTTGGGCTGGTGGCGTCTGCCGCTTTGAGCGCGAAGTTGGCCGTGCCGTCGTTCTTCTCCATCGCCGTGACGTAGTTGAACGGCTGGCTGGCCAGGTTGGGGTTATTACCGCCGCTCCCCCACGCGATCATGCCGTCCTCCATGTCGGCCAGGATCCAGGGCCCCGCGCCCGCGCCGTGCGCCCACTGCATCGACGTGCCGAAATAGATGGCGTCCATCGTCGGCCCGCCCAAGTACTTGCGGCTGAGCTGAGCGTTGCCGTAGTCGAAGCAGCAGCCGCTGCTCACGTGCTTGCCGCTCGTGACCATGTAGATGCCCTGCGGCTGGCTGCCGGTGGGCATGCCCGACGTGGAGCCGTCGCGCCAGTACGCTTGCGAGCCTTTGGTGTAGAGCGAGTAGACCTTGCGGCCGCCGACCATCAGGGATTCCGCGGACGCGTTCGTTGCTGTCATGCCCCGGAATCCGCCGACGCTGCTTTCCGGCGTCTCCGCCTCGAGGAAGTTGCCGCGACCCGATTGATCGTAGATGCGCCAGATGGTGCAGGTCGTGCCCATGCAGAAGGTGTCCTGTACGGACGCATCGGCGGCGGCTCCGGGACTGAGGACGGGGATGTCCTTGGTCATGCCGTCGGCGCGCTTCACCTGGTAGAGCGATCCGCTGTAAGCGCCGAAGAGCGCGCGAACGGTGCTGTGGGCCGCGACGCAGGGGGTGTTGCCCGCCGCGTAGATGTCGCACGGCCGCTGGCCCGACGAGCCACCGACCGCGCCACCGGTACCCGCGCCCCCAGCGTTTCCGCCGCCGCCGGAGCCCGATGAACCCGCCGCGCCGCCGCGACCGCCCCCGCCCGCGCCGCTGCGACCGCCCCCGCCCGCGCCGCCGGTGCCCGCCGCGCCGCCGGTGCCCGCCGCGCCGCTGGTACCCGCCGCGCCGCTGGTGCCCGCCGCGCCGCTGGTGCCCGCCGCGCCGCTGGTGCCCGCCGCGCCGCCCCCGGTACCCGAGGAGCCGCCTGTGCCAGACGAGCTCTGCTTTTCCAGCACCACCGCGCCCTTGAGGGCCGGGAATTCGGGCGTGAGCGTGAGCTTGTCACCGGACACGCAGTACGCGTAGTTGGCGTCCGTTGTGAGCTTGTTGCCGCTCGTGGAGTAACTTCCCATCACCGATATCTGCTCCATCGAGTAGCCGATCCCGCCGCGCTGGTTGATGACTGCGGAGCAGTTGCACTTCCCCCCAGTGACGGAGCAAGTGGCCTGCCAACCGAGCGGCGTGAAGGCGAGCGCCGCCTTCTCGCAGGTCACGGGGACTGACGAGACGGTGAGACAGTCGTTGCCCAGCGTCATGTTCGCGGAACCGGTCGTCGTCGTGTTGTCGGTGTATGTGCCGTCGGCGTTGGCGGTGAAGGTGCCGGTGGTGGTGAGCGTGCCGGTCACGGGGACCTTGGTACAGCCGAGGCTCAGGTACCAGCCGTCGATGTCGCCCGCCAAGGCCAAACAGGAGGACGAGGAGACGGTCCAGGTCCCTACCACCGAGCCTCCGCACGGGGTGACGTCGGGGCAGGACGGGCCGGCCCCACCCGTTCCCCCGCCGCCGCTACCACCCGAGCCAGCGCCGCTGCAGGCGGAGGCAACGGTCACGGCGATGGCGAAAAGCCCTACGCCCCGGAATCCGAAGAGTGCATGTCTCATAGGAGGTCGTCCTTTGGAGGTTGGCCGCTTTTTCATCAAGACTCGCCTCTAGGGGGCGCTGCAGTTAACTGCCTTCACGGCGCGATTTGTTTAACGAGAAAGACAAGAATCCTTACTCGGGCCCGCAGCGGCGGCCGTGATCGGCCAGAGAGCGGTCATCCATCCGGACTTATTGCCGGCCATATGCCCCGCTGTGTGTGACGTAACTGACTGTTATAAAACGAGTTAGATAAGATATTATCCGGACATGGAAGCGGTCATGGAGGAGGTCGACAGGGGCGAATCTACCTCAGCGATGGAGCCGCTGTTCATCCCCGACGGCTCACGTCACCGGGCGGCGCTGAACGACCTCGCGTTCGACCTCACCCGGAAGTCGGCCGGGTTCCGCCGCAGCCTTCCCCGTCCCATACAGGCACCGCTCGCCAACCTCGTGCGCGCGATGAACTGCTACTACTCGAACCTCATCGAGGGACACGATACCCACCCGATCGACATCGAGCGGGCGCTTAGGGACGACTACAGCCAGGATCGGAAAAAGCGCGACCTTCAGATCGAAGCCAAGGCGCACATGGCCGTCCAGCAGTGGATCGACGAGGGCGGCTTATCGGTGAACCAGGCGGTCAGTCCCGAAGGCATCATCGACCTTCATCGGCGGTTCTGCGAGCACCTGCCGGAAGACCTGCTCTGGGTCAACAACCCGGACACCGGCGAGCGGGCGCGCGTCGTTGCGGGCGAACTGCGCCGGCGAGACGTGAAGGTCGGCCAGCACGTCGCGGTCAGTCCCGGAGCGTTGCCTCGCTTCCTTGCCCGGTTCGCCGACCTATACGGCGGCCTCGGCAAGGTCGATCGCCTCGTTTCGGCCGCCGCCGCTCACCACCGGCTGCTCTGGATGCACCCGTTCCTCGACGGCAACGGACGCGTGGCTCGCCTCATGTCGCACGCGATGCTGCTGGGTATCCTCGACACGGGAGCCGTCTGGTCGGTCGCGCGAGGGCTCGCGCGCAACGTCCAGCAGTACAAGACCCTGCTCGCCAACTGCGATTCGACTCGCCGCAACGATCTCGACGGGCGCGGGACGCTCAGCGAAGAAGCGCTCGCCGAGTTCACGCGCTTCTTCCTCACTGTCTGCATCGATCAGGTGGACTTCATGGAGAGCCTCGTCCAGCCCGACCGCCTGCGGGCGCGCGTTCTGGTCTGGGCTGAAGAGGAAGTCCGGATGGGCGAACTGCCCACGCAGTCGGGGCGGGTGCTGGAGGCGATCCTCCACCGCGGCGAGCTGCCGCGTGGCGAGGTGGACGCGATCGCAGGCACGGGGGAAAGGCAGGGACGCCGGATTCTGGCCGCGCTGGTCGCGAAGGGCGTCCTGGCGTCGGAAGGCGCGCGCGCGCCGCTGCATCTGGCGTTTCCCGCGAACCTGGCGCAGCGGTGGATGCCCGGGCTGTTCCCCGAGCGGCCGAATACATAAGCGAAGGCGATACCCTCAGGCACGGCGATCGAGAAGCGCGCCCGCCGCGGTGAAATGCGAACCGGGTTCCGCACCGAGGCCACGGCGGCACCGTGCACGACCCGACGGCGGCCGCCACACGGAGAAAGCGCTCCAGCACTGGGGCCCGGTGAGCTGCTTCGCCCAGGACGACCTCTACACTAGTTGAGCCAAGCGTAACAACGTGGACGGGGCTGCTCGAAACCACGACGGCGAAAGGTCGCCGATCGACGCGCCGTTAGTTCTCGGTGGTTGGCACCACCGCGATAGCGTCGATTTCCACTAGCCAGTCGGGGCGGCCTAGGCCGGCCACAAACGTCACCGTGACCGCGGGTGGCCGGCCACGGAAAGCTGCTGCACGCGGCTGATACGCTTCGAATCCTTTCTGGATCGATTGGCCCGCGAGAAGTTGGATGTCCATCTTGACCACGTGTTCGAGGCGCGCGCCTCCGGCGGCCAGTACCGCCTCAAGATTGTCGAGAGCTCGCTCCGTTTGCGCCTTGAGGTCACCTTTTCCGACGACCTTGCCCGAAGCGTCGACGGCGTTCTGGCCGCCGACGTAGATGGTGCGCGCCGGGCCGGTGGCCATCACCCCCTGCGAGAATGCCGGGTTCTTAGGCACAGTGTCGGGATTCAATGCCGCCAACCCAGCGGCCTGCGGGGTGTGACTGCTCCGCCCCGTACGTGTCTCTTGCCCATTGGACCGCTGTTCCGTCTTCGTGTCCGTTCGACGGCTCTTGTCATCGGCGAAGCCTCGGCCAGCGAGCGTAACCGCCGCGAGGAGCATCGTCGCTCCGAGAACCCGAACTCCGATCCTGTGGTGTCGCATGGGCGAAACCTAAACATCTCGGGGGGGCCTGCTAGGGCGGAGCAAGGCCAGGACAGCGGAGCGGTAAGGGTAGGTTTCGTTGACGGCAGCTTTGAATGCTTCTCGCTTGTCGCGGGACCTTTCTGCCCGCGTAGCGGATGCAGCTTGGGCAGCAATTGAGCTGACGCGTCGGGTGGGCGTCGAACGCTCCGGCGCGGCGTTCGTGCAGATGGACATCTGGATCGAACGATCCGATCTATTCCCCGCGATAGCCCGGGATCGATCCACGACATCGCGTGCAGTCGGCACAAAGAAAGTCATACCCCTCCTCAAAGTTCTGAGTCCCCGGTCCGGCGCTTCAACGCGGAAACGGTTCGCGGCCCGGCATCGATATTGAAGGGTATGGTCGAGGAGGTGTTGGTTATGCGGGAGATGTGCGTGGTTTGTTCGGTTCTGGTGGTTGTGTTCGGGGGATGCGCAGGTGACGGTGAAGAATGGATCGAGCTCGAGCAAGCTCGGGACCCGATCTCCAGTTGCGTCGGGCAGCGCGCCGCTGTGCCCGCGTCACTTTCCGTCTCCCGCGCCGTCGGCCCGCCGGTCGATCAGCCCGAAAGCACGCGGGCGGCCGACTACGTCTCGTATCAGTTGTTTGGCCCCGAGATCTTCGTTTATTTCTCGTTCCTGCCCGGTCTTCCGGAGTCACCCACCACCGACGACGTGCGCACGTTGTTGAAATATTCGTACATCGACTTCAACCTCAAACAGCCGCCGGACATCGGAGGCAGCCTCACTCTGTCCCGTGACCTGGTGCTGCTGCACGTAGCGGATTTCGAGCAACTGGAGGTGATAGGCGGCCAACTTAGGTGGCGCTTTCGCGGCGAGACCAGCGGCACCTACGAAAAGGACCTGACGCTCTACGACCAGGATCCCACCAACGATCCGTCCGATATCGACACCTGCCTCATCACCGACGTTCTCGGCGAATGCACCTGCCACTTCGGCGGTCCCCCCATGACCTTCAACTTGACGGGCACCATCCCGTTGTAGTTTTCGTTGGAAGCCGGCTACGCTGTCGCGCCTCCGGCACGTTCGAGTTGGCGTTGCTCTGGATACCGGACTCGAAAACGTTGGCTGGACGGCGAAGGGCCAGTCAGCTCAGGGCGGCGGGCGAGACCCAGGACGACGCCGGCGCGCGCGTGCTCGCCGCCATCGCGCGGTTCGTGACGGCGAATTCGTAGCGCTACTACCAGATGCGGAAGTTGCCGCTGACGTGGACCATGCCGAGCATGTAGAGCACCCCGCCCCAGTAGTCGCGGGATGGGACGGCGGTCGACCAGAGCTTGTCCACGAAGGCTTTGCCCGAGGATGACGGCAAGCCGAAGCCCAGGGTGGAGTTGCACCCCACCGCTGGGGCGCCGTTGTTGCGGGAGCTGGAGTAGGCGGCGAACTTGGGCGCGTACGTGTCCCTCTGCCAGGGATCTTTGCCGAACAGATACCAGTCCATCATGAGGTTGGCGACGCATCGGGTCGAATCGGCATTGGCGGCCTGCGGGTTTGTGGCGGTGAAGCTGGCTTGGTAGGGACAGACGCCGTTGCTGTCCACCACCTTCTGCATGTAGGCGCGCCCCGCGGTCGCAGATTCCTTCCAGAAGGCCGCGTTCTCGGTGTCGAAGCAGGCCCACACCTCGTAGAAGGCCGGCAGGACGTACGAAGGATCCACGTTGTTCGAGTTGGAGACGAACTTGATCAGGTGGTATTGCGAGTTGAAGTACTTGGTCCGTACCACGTCGAGAACCCACTTGGCCTCGGTCGAGTAGGCGATCTTGGCGGGGCCGGTCGAGTCGCCCCAGCGGTGCGAGGCGAAGATGAGGGCGGTCGCGAAGTACTCCTCGCCGTCCGGCGCTCCACCGCCGGCGCACCCCGAGCCCGAGGTCGCGCACCGCCATCGAATCTCGCCGGTGGTGCCTTGCGCCATGTGGGTCTTGACCCAGGTCCAAAGGCGGTCGAACTCGGTCTGATGGTCGAGCTGAACCGCGACCATCATGCCGTAGGACATGCCTTCGGAGCGCACGTCATTGTTGTAGATGTCCTGGACATACGATTCGTTCGCGCCGGGCCCGTTGAAGTAGATGGTCCCCGAGCCGCTGGGGTTGAAGAGCGAGGACCAGGCCCTGCTGACCTTCTCGTCGCTCTCCGCCTGGGTGTGACCGGAGACGGTGACGAAGAGATTGGCGTAGCTCGCGGGTGGCGTGCACTCTCCGCGGGTGCCGCCGCTGCCGGTGGTGCCGGCGGTGGAGCCGCCCGCCGCGCCGCCGCGTCCGGACGCGCCGGCAGTGCCCCCCGCGCTGCCGCCTCTGCCGCCGCGGCCTGATGTGCCGGTGACGCCGCTCGCACCGCCGGCGCCGGTGCCCGCCGTGCCGGTGGTGCCCGCCGTGCCGGTGGTGCCCGCGCCGCTGCTGGTGCCCGCGGCGCCGCCTAGTCCCCGCGCTGCCTGTCGTTCCGGCGGCGCCGGTGGTGCCCGCATCGCCCGGGCCGATGATGCCGGCGGCGCCCGTGGTTCCGCCTTCGCCCAGAGCGGACGACCCGGCCATCGCGCCTACGCCCGTCGTGCCTGCGTTCCCGGCTGCCGTGCCTGTGTTCCCGGCACTCCCGCTGTTGCCGGTTTCACCCGGGGTGCAAGCCGCCAGCGCCACCGCGGCGAGATAAGAAACGAGGACGCGGATCGACGCTCCTGACCGATGGGGGCGGCACATCGCTAATTGGAATTCCCGCGCCGCCGCAACCGGATCCCTTGCGATCACCCAGAACCCGAGCACGGCCGGATTGATTTCCGACGGAAAGGTGCCACACGCACCCACAGGTTCAGCAGGAGACGATGTTCGTCGCCGGCACGCCCCATCGAGCAATGTTCTCGGGATCGCTGGTCAGAACCATGGCGTCTCGGTGGACAGCCACCGGACCATTCTTGCAGCGGCGAAGACGTTCTTGCGGTGGCCCCGATTCTACTGCTCGTCGGCACCGAGAACGGAATGTGGGGGCAATCGAACGTCGTCTGTCGCGGTGCTCACCGAGCAACTGGGCCGCGAACAGGTGACGCTGCAATCCGTCGCCGGCTACGGACACCAGGACATGTTCATCGGGCGCAGCGCGGCGTTGGACGTGTTCCCCTTCATCGGGGACTTTCTACGCGCGCACGGAGCCAAAACCTAGCTCAGCGCGGCTCGCAAGTAGTCGACGCGCGCCGTCCCGACATCAGCTCGAAGCCGCGCTCGGCGATGCGCTCGCGCAGGGTCGGCCACGAGCTCTCGCGCGCGTGCGACCAGGTCGAAGACCGAGGAGCCGCCGAAGAAGCCGCCTGGACCGGAGCGGCCCACACCGTACCGACTCCCCTGGGCCGACCTTCTTCGCCGCGTGTTCCTTCTCGACGCGCTCGAGTGCCCGCGCTGTCACGGCCGCATGCGCATCGTCGCCGCGGTCATGGAGCCTGGTGCCGTCGAGCGCATCCTCCGGCACCTCAGGGAGCGTGCCGCTCCGCGCCGCCTGAGCGCGAGCATCGCTCGCTCGGCTCTCGCTGGGAGTGCGAGGCGATCGATCGCGTCTAGCGCGGTCGCAGCAGGACCCGAGCGGGGGCGCCGTCGGCGTCGTGGATTCGCAACGGGAGGCAGATGAGATCGTAGAGTCCGGGCGCAATTTCGGAGAGGTTGAGCCCCTCGATGACGCAGATGTCGGCTTCGAGCAGGGCGCGGTGAATCGCGGGGCCGTCGTCGCCGCCGCCGATGGAGAGGTAGTCGACGCCCACCGTCGCGACGCGATGCGCGGCCAGGACCCTCGCCCCGGCGAGAGAGAGGTACGTGTAGTCGGGAACGAAGCGATCGTCGCGCCAGCAGCGCGCGGAGTTGTCGGTGCGGAACAGCAGCCGCTCGCCTGCGACGGGGGCGGCCTTCTCGATCGCGTCGGCGGTGATCGTGCGGGCGTCGGGCAAGGCGACCACGCGAGCCGGGCCGAGCAGGCGCCCGAGCGGCAGCTCGTGGATCCCGGGTGCCCCGACGATGAAGTGCACCGGCGCGTCGACGTGCGTCCCGGTGTGAACCCCGAGATCGAGGTGCGTCACCGTCGCGGGGTGCCCGTGCTCGAGATCCTTCACGCGGGTCACATGCACCGCCGGATCGCCCGGCCAGTGCACCATGCCGTCGCGGATCGGCACCGTCACGTCGAGCCAGCCGCCATCGGTCGCGACCCCGGTTGTGCTCATGATGCTTGTCCCCCCGCCTTCGCGCCGTCGAACCGGACGACGTCCTTGATCCCCTCACTTCTCGACAGCAGCTCGGGCGCCGCCTCGAGCGGGTACCGTCGGGTGATGAAATGCCGGACGCTTTCGGGAAACCGGACCACGAGCGCTTCGAGAAGGTGCACGGCGTCGAAGTAGTCCGAGCGCCCCGCGTTGACGGTTCCGAACACGACCTGGTTCTTGAGGACGACGCTGCGCAACAGCCGATCGATGTCGATCGCCCGCTCGGGCCCGAGCCCGGGGACGCCCTTCAGCACCGCGATGCCGTTCGGGCCGAGGACGCCGAGGCCCGCGATCGTGAGCGGGGAGAAGCCCGCCGCCTCGACGAGGAGATCAAAAGGTCCGAGCTTCCCGGAGACGTCAGCGAGCGACGTCTCGACCGAGGAAACGTAGCTCGCCCCGAAGCCACGCACGTAGGCGGCCCGCTCCCCGTCTGACGGCTCGAGCGAGTAGACGGTCGTGTCGTAGCCGTTGCTGACGGCGCACATCGCGGCGAGCAGGCCGACCGCGCCGGCGCCGAGGACCAGCGCCTTCTCGAACATCGGCTCCCAGGGGAGACGCTCTCTGAAGACGCGGACCTTGACCATGCCCTTGGCGATGACCGTCAGCGGCTCGATGAGGACGCCGACGTCCGCCAATCCGGGCGGCACGGGAATCAGGTTCTCCTCTCCTTCTACGAAGAGCTCGGCCAGAAACCCGTCGGCGCCCTTGATCCCCCGCTCGAGAAACTCTTCCGTGGCGCAGAAGTCCTGGCGGCCCGCGCGGCAAGGGCGACAGCCGGGGTCGGTGCAAGGGCGGCGCACCATCGGTACCGCCAGCTGGCCGCGCTGGAAATGGCTGACCTCACTGCCGAGCTCGACCACCTCGGCGATCGCCTCATGTCCGAGGATGAGGTGATCGGAACCCGCCGGCGGCTCGCCGTAGGCGAAGGCGGCGACTTCTCGGTCAGTGCCGCAGACGCCGACCTCGCGCGTGCGCAGGAGGACCTGCCTCGGTCCGAGCGTCCGGGGCTCGTCCTCTTCGATGACCGCCACCTTTCGTCGCTCGGGAAACACTGCCAACGCGTGCATGCGATCTCAACATGAGGCGCGGGCGGGCAGGGGGCAGGTAAGGCGCTCCCCCATCTTCGCTCCTCGACGCTCGCCTCGGTCGACCGCGGGCTTTGAATGCGGGCGTTGGTGATTAGCTGTTCACGGGGAGAGAGATCGATGACCGTCGGGGAGAACGTCTGGCCCAGGGCTACGGAAAATGTCCGGAAGAGGGAACCGCGGCCCTTCAACGTTCGGGGGGCCGTCTGGATCGCCACCTATCTGCTCTTCATTCTGGCGCCCCTGTTCGCGCTGCTGCTCGGTGCGCATCCGCCTGCCCGCGCCTTCTCGACCGAGTTTTCGGTCGCCATCGGCTACTCCGGCCTGGCGATGATGGCCCTGCAGTTCGGCCTGACCGCGCGCTTTCGGTACGTGACCGAACCGTGGGGCGAGGACGTCATCTATCACTTTCACCGCCAGATCTCGCTGGTCGCGGTTGCGCTGGTCGTGGCCCACCCGGTCATCTTGTTCATCGCGCGCCCGGAGCTGCTCGTGCTGCTCAACTCGATCACGGCGCCCTGGCGCGCCCGCCTTGCGGCGCTGTCGACCTATGCGCTGATCGCGCTGGTGGTGATGGCGGTCTGGCGTACCAAGCTGAGGCTCCGTTATGAAACGTGGCACCTCACGCACCTGGTGCTCGCGGTCGTCGCCGTCGGCGCGGGGATCGCGCACATGGTCGCCTGGAGCTTCTATCTCCGTGACCCCTGGAAGCGCGCGCTCTGGATTGCGCTGACGCTTGTCGCGCTCGGTCTCTTGCTGTACGTGCGGATCTTCAAGCCACTGTTTCAGCTCCGCCGGCCGTACCGCATCTCGGAGATGCGCAAGGAGCGCGGCGACACCTGGACGCTGGTGATGCGGCCGGACGGTCACTCCGGGTTCCGCTTCCGCCCCGGTCAGTTCGGTTGGCTCACGGTGTGGGGGAGCCCGTTCAAGCTCAGCGCGCACCCGTTCTCGTTCTCGTCGAGCGCGGCGGGGACGGACGGCGGCGTGGCGATGTCGATCCGGAAGCTGGGCGACTTCACCAGCCAGATTCACGACGTCCCGGTCGGACGGCGGGTCTACATCGACGGTCCCTACGGCGCATTCACCATGGGCAACCCTGCCGATCTGCACGTGCTGGTCGCCGGCGGCGTCGGAATCACGCCGATGATGAGCATGCTCCTCACGCTCGCCGACGAGGGGGACAAACGTCCGGTGCTCCTGCTCTATGGCAGCAAGACCTGGGACGAGATCACCTTCCGAGAAGAGCTCGAGGCCTTGAAGGCGCGGCTCGACCTGACGGTCGTCCACGTGCTGGAGAATCCTCCGGAGGACTGGACGGGCGAGCGCGGCTTCATCACGGCCGCGGTGTTCAAACGTCACCTGCCGCCCGCCTACGCGAACCACGAATATTTCATCTGTGGCCCGGGCGTGATGATGGACGCGATCGAGAGCGCCCTCGGCGACGAGCTGAACGTCCCGATGTCGAAGTACCACTCGGAGCGTTACAGCTTCGTCTAGGAGCCCCTTCAGGGAACCAAGATGCGACGCTTGCTTGCCGATAGATTGGTCCTCGCTTCGGCGGTGATCGTGGTCCTGATGTCGGCTCTGTTCGTCCTTCTGCGGGTGACCGGCGGTCACGCTGCCGGCGGCTGAGCCAGGAGCGCGGGGAGCCCGGCAGGGGCATCACGTTCACGTTCGACGATCGCGACCCGGGCGTCGTCGCGATCGCTTGTCCGTCTCGGGCAGCGACGAGCTGCGCACGGGCTGAGTCCGCACCGGCGCCGTCGTCGACCGTCTGGCGCTCGGTGGTATTGTCCGCGTGTGGTGGTTCGGCGCAGCGGCCTGCTGGCAGTTCTGGCAGTCGCGCTGGCGGCTCGCGCCCACGCGGCAGAGCTCGCGGTGTCGGGCGCGGACGGGTGCTTCGATGTGGAGACGATCGCCGATCAGGTGGCGGATCTCCTCGGACGCCCGCTGGCGTCCGTGACGGGCGTCGACTTCGAGGTGACGCTCTCGCGCGCGCAGCAGGCGAAGTGGACGCTGCGTCTCGACGCCCTCGAGGGCACGCGGGCGGATCACGAACGCCGCTCGCGCGAGCTGACAGCCGACAGCTGCGCCGAGCTGGCCGATGCTGTGGCGGTGGCGATCGCCATGACGGTCAGCTCGCGGGGCGCGGCTGCGCCGCCGTCGCTGGTCGCGCCGCCGTCCCCGCAAGCAAAGCCTGCCACGGTGGTGACGCGCCCGCCGGCCGCGACGCCCGCGACGGTCGCCGGCGGCGTGATGGTGGTCGGCGACAGCGGTGTGCTCCCGAGGCCTGGCGCAGGGCTCGAGCTCAGCGCTTCGCTGCGCTACCGCTGGTTGCGCCTGACCCTGGCCGGGACGGCGTTCGCCTCGCAGGTGACCCGCGCGACAACCGACGCTGGCGGCGAGTTCCGGCTGCTGTTCGGCAGCGCCCAGGTCTGCTTGGCCCGGGCGGTTGGGCGCACGGTGCTGCTCGGCTGCGCCGGCTTCGAGCTGGGGCGGTTGTCGGCTGAGGGGATCGGCGTCTTTAACCCGCAGCTGGGCAGCGCCCCCTGGCGGGCGGCCCGCGCCGAGCTGGGGCTGTCGATTCCCGTCGCCGCGCGCGTCGCGCTCCTGGTGCGCGGCGGCGTCTCGCTGCCGCTGTCGCGGTCGCAGTTCGTCATCGACGGGACGATACCGGTCCACCGGCCGGGGAGCGTGGCGATCCGCCTGGCGCTGGGAGCGGAGGTGGAATTTTGACCCGCTGGCGAACGGATCTTGCGATCGCTGGAGACTCACGGTCGGGTGGCGTGACCTTCGATGACGTATACGGGATCACTTCGATTTCGTCTGGCGTTGCTTGCGCAGCCTGGGCGTTCCCGACGACGCGCTGGACGACGCGGCGCAGGACGTGTTCGTGATCGTCCACCGCCAGCTTCCCGGTTTCCGGGGTGAATCGACGCTGCCGACCTGGCTGTTCGGGATCATCCGCAACGTGGCCTCCAACCAGCGGCGCGGCGCGGGACGGAAGCAGACCCCGCTGGTTTCCCTCACCGAAGAGGTGGTCCACGCGGGCCCTGGCCCCATCGAGCACGCCCAGGACCGGGAGGCCGCCGCCTTCGTGCAAGGGTTCATGGCGGCGCTGGACGATGACAAGCGCGCCCTGTTTCTGCTGGCGGTGCTGGAGGAGATGGCCATCCCGGAGGTCGCCAGCGCGCTGGCGATCCCCCTCAACACTGCCTACACGCGGTTGCGCCGGTTGCGCATCGAGTTCGAGCAGGCGCTGGCGAAACGGGAGACGGCGGCTTGATGGAGCGGGACGACGCACGTGATCTGATCGCCGCCGCTCGTCGGGAGCTGTCACCGACCGCCGCTGATCGGGATCGGGTCAGGCGGGCGACGCTCGCGGCGCTGGCGCCGGCCGGCGCTGGCGATGGCGACGGATCGGCGGGCGGGCCGGGCGAGACGGCTCGCGTGCGCCCGCCCGGCGCGTCGTGGGCGACACGGCTGGTCGCCGTCGGCGTCGTGGCCGCGGCGGCGGCGGGCGTCGGATACCGTGCCGGTCTCCACGCCGGTCGGGAGCAGTCGTCGGCGTCCGAACGCCTCGCGCCGGCGCTGGTCGCCCCGCAGCCCGCACAGGCGCCGGCTGCGGGCGAATCGGACAGCGTGCGGTCAGCGGGACCACCTGCGCTGGTCGCGCCTCCGGCGGAGGCGCCGACTCCGACGCGGCCACCCGGCGCTCGCCGCCGGGTGAACGCCGCCACCACCCTCGCGCCCGCGGCGCCCGCTGCCTCGCCCGCCTCGCTCGCCGAAGAGGTACGAGCGCTGCGCGCGGTCGAGCGCGCGCTGCGTGAAGGCACCCCCGGTTTCGCGCTGTCGCTGCTGCGCGAGCTCGATCGCACGGTGCCGAACGGCCACCTCGTCGAGGAACGGCTGGCGACGCGAACCATCGCCCGCTGCGCGACCGGCGACGTTCCGATCGGCGTTGACCTCGCCGAGGACTTCGCCGATCGATACCCGGCCAGTGTTTACGGCCGCCGCGTCGCCGACGCGTGTGCAGGAACGGATTCGTCGCACACCGGAGACTCAGCTAATCGGAGGTCACCTCATGACAAGAATTAGATTCGTCTGGCTGTTGCCACTCGCGCTTGCGCCGCTCGCCTGTTCCGACGGTAGCCCTGTCGACCTCGGCAACCGGCAAGCGCAGCTCTCCGACTACGCCGACAGCTGGGACGGTTACGCCGAGGCGTTCACGTTCCCCGAGGGTTCGTCCGATCGCGTGCGCGTCACGCTGGACGCGAGCGGAAACGGGACGATCGAGATCGGGGAAGCGCCGCTCGACCCGACGCCGACAGATCCGAATGTGGGCCTGCCGGGCGTGGCCGGACGTTTCCATGACGGGTTCCGCTACCCGATCCACGCCGCCGTGGTCGAGGCTGGCCGCATTCGCGTCGAGGTCGATCCCGGCGAGCGGTTCGCGGCCTGGTGCGCGATTCAGACGCCGTACCCCTTCCCAGAGTCCCCCGGCCTCTTCCTCTGCGTCGACATTCCCGCCGGGAAGGCATACACGCCGCGCGGCTTTACCGCCCCCGGCGAGTGTGCCGTGTGGGATGCGACGCCCGCTCCCGCGGGTGGCAACATCCTCACGAACCCGACGGCGGTCAGCTGTGCACGATACGAGCCCTGCATCGGCCAAGTCTGCGCCTGCACGGCGTCGGCCTGCGCCTACAACCCGGCGCAACCGCGTCCCGACGGCTACCGCGTCCGCGTTGACGGCGCGCTGGACGACAACGGCGCGAGCCTGGTCGGCACGCTGGCGATTCACGCCGACTGGGACAACCCCAACGTCGCCACCCGAGTCACGGTTCGGCTGGCGCGGCAGTAACGCAGGGGGGCACTGAGTGCCCTTGCGGCGCCTCCCGCGGCGAAGAAGCCTAAGCCGCCGCGGCCGCCTTCAGTTACTTTGGTGGCTGAGAGGTGAGTCATGGGCCTCAGGCGACCGCTGACTCTTGCTCGTACGATTCTGATCGTGATGCGTACGGCACCCTGTTCTTCGGGTCACTGGCCGTCGGGCCGATCCGCGTGGATTTGCTCAAACGCAACGCGGCTGACGGCGACGTGTCCAACCTGGGTATGGTCGTCGATACGCCCGCCGGTGGCGTGAGACTGGGGTGGGGGGTCGACGTCCCGGTCCGGAACCGCTGACTGACGTAGGGCGCTGGTGGGCCGCGAAGCGCGAGGCGGTGGCGGGGGGCGCAGCAGAATCGGGCGCTGGCGGTGCTCACCGGAGGGCGGCTGGCGTTGTGATGGGGGGCCTCCTCAATACCTGCGGAGGCGCCTCCAATCGTTCGACCCACCGCCGCCGTCTGCGTCAGGCTTGGCGGTCGAGCCACATGCTCCGACCGCCGACAGCAACAGAAGAACGACGCTCCTCCGCACGAGGTCGCTCAGGGGCATCCGCCCTGTGGGCACGTGTTGCAGGAGACGGTGATTCCGGTCTGCACGGATCCGAGCACCGAGCAAACTCCGCTGCAAGATTGCAGGCAGCCGCAGGAGATTGGTGACGTGCCGCAACTGTTGGTCCCGCACGTCACGAGCACCGCGCCACCCGCGCTGATGAAGCAGAGCTGACCGGCCGGGCACGTGAGGGAAGACGGGGTGGGGCAGGTGACGGCTGTGCATGCGCCGGTGGCGACCTGCCACCTGGGTTCCACGGTGCTGCCGGCCACGCAGGACGCGACGGTGCGGCCCGCGCCTGCGCAGTCCTCGTAGTAACAGTTGAGGCCGACCGTGCAATTGCCGCCGGGCTGGGGCGGCACCGCCGGGCACGTGGCCCCCGAGGTGCCGCCTGCGCCGCCCGAGCCCCCTCGCCCTGCGTTTCCGCCCGAGCCTCCGCAGCTCGTCGGACAGTTGGGGCCGGTCAGGATGTTGCGGCAGTTTCCACAGGCAGGTGGTCCGCAACAAAACTCATCTTGGCCACAGATTTGCCCGCCACAACTCTCGCCTCCGCCGCCCCCACCCATGCCGCCACGTCCGGCGTTTCCCGCGGAACCGCCCACGCCGCCTCGGCCGCCACCACCGTTCCCCGCGACGCCTCCGGCTCCCACCGCGCCCGCCGCAACACCGCCACCAGCACCCGCGGTGCTGCCGCCATCACCGCCGCGGCCGGCCGTCGCGCCCGCGCCGCCACCATTTCCCGCAACGCCGCCGGCTCCGCCGCTTCCCGTTGCTCCCGCACCACCACCGCCGCGGCCGCCGGCGCTCGTGCCCGCCTGTCCCCCAACGCCGGTCGTTCCCGCCTTTCCCGCCCGCGCCCGCTCCGGCGTCGCCGTTCGAGGGATTCGATCCACACGATGAAACAGCGACCAGCGACAGGATTGCTGTCGAAACGAACAGCGTCTTCGCCATTGTCATTTTCGTCGTTCCTTACTGGTGAGTTGATGCGGGCTATCGAGCGCCTGCAGTCGCTGCCCGAGCACGCGGTTCTCGCGTTCGAGCTTTTCGATTCGCTGTTCCTGTTGCGACACGACACGCTCGAGCGCCTGGATCGCGGCCAGCGCGACGCCATGGGCGTCGATCGAATGATAGCTGCGATCGTCGTCCCCGAGCCCGAAGCTCGCGTGGAAGTCCTGAGCCATCGGACCGAGGTGGCGGACGGTGGACGGCTCACTCAGATACGTCCAGGTCGAGATCGGCAGCTCGCCGACCTTCCTCAAGATGGCGTCGGTATCGGCGGGCGCGATGTTCTTCTTTTGGTTGCGATCGCTCTTGCACAGCGGCGCGCATCCCTGCGGACATGTCGGGGCTGCCATCGTCGGCGTGTGGCAAATCGGGGCTACCGAGATCGGTCCCTGGTCCTGACAGCAGATGTCGCCGACGGGGCAACAGATGTTGCCGCAGCAGATCGAATTCGGCGCGCAGAGCTCCGTCTGCGAATTGCACGGAGACTGCTGGCACGTGCCGTCGCCACAGTAGGGCGTGCCGCCCTCGCAGCGCCTACCGCAGACGCCACAGTTGAACGGATCGTTCTGCAGATTCACGCAGCCGCCGCCACAGCAGCTCCGTCCGGTCGTACACGCGACCGCACAGACGCCGAGTCCGCCAGCGCCGGTTGTTCCGCTTGTTCCGCCCGCGCCCGTCGTACCGGCGGCGCCCGTTTCGGCGCTGCCCCCGCTTCCGGATCCTGCGATGCCGGTGCCCCCGCCGGCTCCGCCGCCGCAACCGAGAACGACGGCGACCAGGATCACGGCGCTTGGCGGGATCCGGGACGCGCGTACGGTCGTCGTGACGATCGAACATCTGCCGGGCATGTTCATGTGAAACCTCGCTCGCCCATTCCGCTCACTACTGCGTGTCGCATGCGACGTTCGCTGCCGTGCAGAACATCCCGTACGTGTTGCCGGTCGAGCCGCTTTGACACAGCGGAAGTGTGGCGTCGTGGCAATCGGCGCTCCCGGTGCAAGTCGTGGTGCAGGCCGCGAACACGCTGCCGTGGTTCGTGCAGCTGAAACAGGTCGTTCCCGTCGCGCACGGCTGACCGCACTCGGGGACGAAAGTCGTGCACTTGCCCTGGACGCAAGTGACACCCGCGGTGGCTTGGAATTGCACACGTGAGCCATCGTCGACGAGCGGCTGCTGCGCTGCGCACCCACATGCCGGATAGGTCGGGTCGCACTGCGCCTCGAGCGTCGTGAAGCGCGTCTGCTCGGTTGCCCGCAAACCGAAGATCTGTTCCTGCCCGCAGCAATTCATGGTGTGCGAAACGGCGACGCAGTCGGCGCTGGTGGCGCACGATCGATCGAGCTCGAGCACCGCCTGACACGCGCCGGAGCCACCGCCGCCATCTGGACCTCCGAGCGAGCTCGAGCCACACGCCCCCGCAGACAACACCAAAACGGCAGACAGTTGGAATCGCATCCCTGGCCTTTCGTGGCAGCATCACCCGTGCCAGCGCCGAGCCCGAGATCCGGGGCCATGGCACGTCCGGTCTCGTGGACCGAGGCGTCAGATACCCCGCATTGCCTCAGATAACTGAGGTCGGCAGGGCGCGCGCCGTGCAGCCGTGCCTTGCTCTCTTCGTTCACGCCCGCGTCGAACGCGGGCCTCGGAGTTGCAGCAACGGCCGCCGCCGCCTAGTTTCGGCGCTTCCAGCCGTTCCACGGCGTCAGTATCTGAGGTTAACGAGCAAGACGGATCGCGACCTTCGCGGTCCCTCCACACCCGGCGGGAGGCTCATGCCTAGGTCCACACGAGTTCGATCGAAGAGGCTGCGCGGCGTCTGGTTGCTGTCGGCCCTGACGGTGGTCGTCGCCGGCTGCGGCAGCGTGAGCTCGACGCCGGACGGATCGACAGGCGGTTCGTCGGGTGGTGCTCATCTGCGGGTCGCGGCGGCACCACCGGATCGGCGGGCACGACGGGCGCAGCCGGCACCACAGGCGCGGCAGGAACCACAGGCGCAGCTGGCACGACGGGCGCAGCGGGGACCACGGGTGGAGCTGGCACGACGGGCGCAGCGGGAACGACCGGTGCCGGCGGCAGCGGAGGCACCACCGGTGCGGGCGGCGCCGCAGGTGCCGGCGGTCGCGGTGGCGCGGGCGGTGCTGCGGGCACAACAGGCGCCGGCGGCGCGGCGGGCGGGCGCGGGGGCACGGCGGCGCGGGCGTGGCGGGAAGGGGCGGCACCGGCGGCAGCGCGGGCGCGGCCGGCCGCGGCGGTACGAGCGGGGTCACCGGCGCGGGCGGCAACCGCGTCGCGTGCCAGACCGACGCCGAATGCCAGCTCTTCAAGTGCTGCAACGGCGTCTGCGTGAACACGTCGAATGACATCCTCAATTGCGGCGGTTGCAACAAACCGTGTGCGGGACCAGATCCGTATTGTGGCAATGGCACCTGCAGCACACCGCCTTGCGGAACAACGAGCTGCATGGGCGCCACCTGCTGCGGCACCCAGTGCTGCACCGCAGGCCAGCTCTGCTGCTTCATCGAGGTCGGCCCCGGCACCCTGCGCTGCTCCGATCCTGTGCTCGGTACGTGCCCCCAGGGCTGCATCTCCGGCTGCCCGTGCACCGCGCCCACGACACCGGTTGCAACACCCGCGGGCTCGCGCGCGATCGCGGACCTGCGCCCAGGTGACCTCGTCTACAGTGTCGATCACGGCGCGTTCGTCGTCGTTCCGATCAAGCTCGTTCACCGCACGCCGGTCGCCCCGACGCACCGGGTGGTCGAGGTGAAGCTGGCGCACGGCGTGATCCTGAACATCACGCCCGATCACCCGACGGCGGACGGCCGCACGTTCGGCGATCTCGCGCCCGGCGACCGCCTCGACGGCGTGCGCGTCGACGCCGTTCGCGTCGTCCCCTACGGGCAGGCGTTCACGCACGACATACTGCCCGACTCGGATTCGGGCAGCTACGTCGCGGGCGGCGTCCTCATCGGCTCGGCCCTCGCGGCGCCGGTCGCCGGGCACGTGGTCCGCGCCAGCGCGGGAGGTCGACGAGCCAGCCTGCCACCGCCGCCGCGCTCCAGCGAATTTCAAGAATAGCTACGCACATGCGCTCCGCGCGGGTGTGGCTAGAGCTCATCTCAAAACCAACCGCACACTCGCTGAGCCCGCGGCTTGCTTTCCCCACGTACGATCTGTGGCAGGCGACGACCACCGTGGGTTTTCCGCAGGCGCTTCAGACCTCGACCTCAAAAGAGGCGCGGGGAACTGAGGCCCCGAAGCGTCGTTGTTCTAAGCTCGCTGGGGCGCATCGGTGCTAGCGCCTGTCGAGGACGGCACCGCGGGCCCCTCTCCCTTACCCGCCCTTACCCGCTCCCCGCTTCGCACCGCTTCGCGGGCGAGGGCAAACAGCCGCCTTATCTCGCGGCGAAACCTCACCAGCGATCCATGCGATCGAGCGCGTCACTGCAGGCGGTAGTCGAAGCCGGCGCGGCTGATGGCGTGGGCGACGACGGCGTTGCCACAGTCGAACTGCTCGATGAAGAAGGCGTTTCGGTGGGGCGAATATGTGATGCTGTTGGGGGTGAAGGGCATCGGCTCGCCGATGGGCTGGAACGACACGCCCTTGTCGGTGGAGATCATGAGCTTCTGGCTTCCGGGCACGACGATGCGGCCGTCGGGCAGCTCGATGGGATGGCCGGTCTTGAGCGTGCCGGCCTGGATGGTCTGCGTCCAGGTGCGGCCCTGGTCGGTGCTCTTGATCAGGCCGCGGTCGTAGATGAGCGACCAGTAGATCGTCCCGTCCGAGGCCCACAGCGGCAGGGCGGCCGCCGATGCGCTGGTCGTGGGCGTCCAGGTCTTGCCGCCGTCGGTGGTACGGAAGACGCCGTCGGTGCCACCCGCGTAGCCGGAGCAGCCGACCAGGTGAACGTTCCTGTCGATGACCAGGGCGTTCGTGCAGAAGTTCGTGCCGGCGGGCAGGTTGTTGCCGACGTTTGTCCACGTGGCGCCGCCGTCCTGCGAGCGGTACAGCGTCTGCTTCTGCTCGTGGCCGCCCGCCAGCAGCGTCTGGCGCTGCGGGTCGGCGAGGTCGACGCTGACGGAGTCGATGTGGCGCGCGTCGCCCAGCGGCGTGAACGTCGCGCCGTTGTCGGTCGTGCGGTAGACGCCGGGGCCGTTGTAGATGCCGGACTCCCAGAACGTGGCGGCGTGCGCGGGGTCGAAGACGATCGACGAGCCGCGGTTGGTGATCTGCTGCATGCCCGCCGCGGGCCACAGCTGGGTCCAGCTCGCGCCGCCGTTGGTGCTGGACCACAGCCCCTGCTTCGCGACGCTGGTGATCAACATGTCGCTGGCGGGGTGCGCCGCCAGGTAAGGCGTGTTGCCGCACTCGGAGGCCATGCCCGCGAGATTGGCGGTGACGTTGGTCCACGCCGCCGGCGGCGTCTCGCCCACCGGCGTGACCGTCATGCCGGCGGCGCCCGTCGTGCCCGCGCCGCCCGTCGTGCCCGCCGCACCCGTCGCGCCCCCGGCGCCCGTCATTCCCGCCGCGCCGGGCGTTCCAGCCTCCGAGCCTGCCGACGAACAGCCCGCCAGCACAGCGAGCGCCACCAGCGTCCATCGAGGTGCAACGTTCATGGGCTGCCTCCTTCCTACTCGTCGAGGATCAGATCTACCCCCGTGACCAACACGCGGTACGTTCCGGTCCACGTGCCGCTCGACTGCAGCTCGAGCAGGTTGTCGCCGTCGCGCAGGTCCGCGAGGTCGACGTCGATCATCTGGTTGAGGAGGCCGGCGCTCGCGCCCGCGCCGCCGAGCGACGGGTTGAAGTCCGTGAACGCGTTCGCCTCGACGGCGCTGACGGCGCGATCGCGCCAGGCGCCTCCGTTCCAGCGCAGCCGCAGCACCATCATCGTGGGCGGCGGAAACATCATGTTCCACTCGAACCACGGGTAGGCCGCCGCCAGGGCCACGCGCGCCCGCCGCGCGCCGCCCTTCGTGACCCCCGAAAAATGCAGCGCCGCGGGGGGCGCCGTCTCGGTCGACGTGGGGACGAGGTACCCGACGTTGCGTCCCTCCCCGTCGTAAGTGCACGTCGTCTGCGCGCACGTCACCCGGCCCGAGTCCTCGGGGAACGCGGGGATGACGTCGCCCTCCCATCGACACTCCGCGCCGCCCATCGTGCAGCCGGACAGGCCCCTGAACGTCGTCAAGCGAGTCGGGCGCGCTGTACTCGCGCCCACCGGCGACGACGGGCCCGTCGAACCCGATGTTGTCGAAGCGCACGCTGGCCGCCGACCCGAGCCAGTACTTCATCGTCGCGTGGTTGCGCAGCGCCAGGCTCACGTAGCCGCGCGAGAACGGCAGCGCGATGTCGCCCGCCCACAACATCTTCAGGTCGGGAAAGCTGGCGCCGTCGGCCGAGACATCGGACACCCACACCTCGATGTGCGTCTGGGTGACGTAGACCTCGACGTGGTTGAGCGCGCCGGGAGCCGTGGTGGCGTGCGGGATCGCGCAGTCGAACGACGGGATGTACGAGGTCTGCACGTAGTCGTTGAACGTGTAGACGATCGTCTCCAGCGTCTGCGGCGTGTTGCACCAGCCCGTGCCGAACTCGATCTCGACGCCGTTGCGCGGGCCGGAGCCGCGCTCCTGCCAGTCGAAGCTGGGCGCGGGGGATGGGTCCTGGGCGATGATCAGCGCCGGCCAGCCGCCGAGGCCGTTGTTGGTCAGATCCATGTCGAGCTTGATGGTCCCCGTGCGGCCCGCGAAGTCGAACGGCTGGCGGATGCGATACGTCGCGAGGCCGTAGTTCTGCTCGGCGGCCGTCGCCAGCGCGTGACGGGTGGGAACCGTCGCGGTGGGATCGCAGACCAGCACGTCCCTGTCCGGCAGTACGCGCACGTTGGAGAGATCCGCGCGGCAGGCGCCGATCAGGGCCGGGCCAACGCGGATCGCGTCGTCGAAGCTGGCGCTGTTGTAGGGCTGCCCGCGCGCGACGCTCCAGCGCGCCGGATCGAGCTCGCCCGAGCGGCCGCCGCCCGTGGCAGGGCCGGCCTCGAAGTCCTCGCAGAACGCGGGCGCCGTGAAGCCGCAGGTGCCGGGCGACGGGACGTAGGTGGCGTCGGGGCGGGCGAACGGGACGTCGGGCAACATGCCGGCGTCGGGCAGCGCCGGACCACCGTCGGCGGGCCCGCCCCTGCCCGCGGCGCCGTCGGCGCCGGTCTGCGCGGCGCCACCGCCACACGCCGCGAGGGCCGCGAGCGCGCCCAGCGACGCGAACCGTCTCACGGCTCTGCCCGCAGCGCCGCCGACGGCCCGGGTCCGACGAGCGCTGCCATGAAAGCCACGAGATCGGCGCGCTCGAGCTCCGTCAGCCCCAGCGCCGCGATCTCGCTGGTGCCCGGGTAGCCGCCGACGCGATCGCCGCCGCGATCGAAGAAGGCCACCACCTGATCGAGCGCGGTCATCTGCGCCGTGTGCATGAAGCTCGGCTGCTGCGACGTGCAGCGCAGAGTCGGCGTCCGGAACGCCCCTTCGAGCGCGGGGCTCACCGCCGCGGGCAGCGCGCGGCGATCGCCGTCGCTGAACGGGCCCGCCGTGCTCAGCGGATCCGCGAGGGCGGCGGCGACGCCCTCGGCGGCGCCGCGATCGTTCACGTCGTGGATCGCGACGGCGACCACGGCCGGCGCCAGCCCCACGTTGTGGAACTGGCCGTCGGTCAGCAGCGGGCCGCTGTGGCAAGAGACGCAGCGGCCGCGTCCGACGAACAGCGCCGCGCCGCGCTGCTCGGCGCGCGACAGCGCCGTCGCGTCGCCGTCGAGCCAGCGGTCGAAGCGGCCCGGGCCGCAGCGCAGCTGGCGCAGGTACGCGGCGATGGCCTTCGTCGCGTTGACGGCCACGGTGGTGACCAGCGTCTGGTCGTCGGGCGTCATGCCGTCGTAGTCGGCGCCGTCGCCGGGCAGGCCGCGGCACGTGAACTTCGAGCCCATCAGCGTGATCACCTCGACGCAGCCCGTGGTCTCGGGCGCGAGCGCGGGGAAGCGCGCGCGTCGTCGAGCGGCGGCAGCGCGCCGAAGATCGCCTCGTATTCGGCGCGGTGCTGGCGGAAGATCTGCTGCGCGACGAACAGGCGCCCCGAGTTGAACTCGCGGTTGCTCTCCATCACCCCGAGCGCCTGGTTCCACAGGGCGTCGCGCCGCCCGTCCCAGTTGAACAGCGGCGCGAAGCCGACCTCGAGCAGCGTGGGCGTGCGGCGCAGCGTCCACTGCGCCCCCAGCGAGACCTGGCGTGTGCGGGCTGCGCGTGTCGACGAAGCCCGACGCGGGCACGTGGCAGCCCGCGCACGAGATCCGCCCCGCGTCGCCGCGCATCCCCAGCGTCGCGGCGGAGCCGTCGTTGTCGCCCTCGAGCAGCCGTCCCGAGAACGACTCGTCGAAGAACAGCCGCTGCCCGAAGGCGCGCGCGGCCGGATCGTCGGCGACGCGGTTGCTCGGGTCGGCGGGCGGCGGCCCGTCGTCGTAGCGCAGCGCCGCCAGCGCGGCGCGCGCCTCGCCGGTGATCACGGGGACGGGATCGTCGCCGCCGCCGTCCGCCGGCGCGCCACCCTCCCCGCAGGCGACGACGCCCGTCAGCGCGGCGAGCGCGAGGCCGACAGCGAGCGCGCGTCCCGGCCGCTGCTCACGAGCCGCCATACCACTTCGTCCCGCAGGGCAGCACCGTCTCGTCCCACGCGGGGGCCGCGGTCGACAGGTCGATGCCGAAGTCGTCCATGTGGCGGTCGCTGTGGCAGATGCTGTAGTTGCGCTCGTACTTGTGGCCCGTGTCGACGGGGGTGACCGTCTCGTCGATGCCGCAGTGGTAGAGGACGGCGCGGTACGCGACGGTGACGTCGCCTGCCGGCATGCGCCCCGCGGGCAGCACGGCGCAGCCGAAGGCTTGCCGTCCATGAACACGTACACCCGCGAGGTCGACGCGTAGACGTCCAACTGCACGGGCCGGTCGTAGCCCGCGACGTCGCCCAGCACGGGCACAGGGGTCCACGGTTGCTTCCAGGTGGCCGTGTAGTCGCCCGCGTGGAAGCCGTAGATGTTGGCGCGGTCGCACTGCTGGCTGACGCCCCAGCCGCGCGTGTCGCAGAACTCGATCTGCGTCTCCTGATAGCCGCCGAACGGCTGCACGACGATCGACTGTCCGCCCATGGGCGGGAGATCGTCGGCGGTCCCGGCGACCTTGTCCGGCCCGACGAGATCGAACGGGAACGCGCCCAGGCGCGAATGCACGGGCACCTCGTAGACGTTCCCCGACCCCGGCGTCGGATCCGGCTTCATCGCCACGTTCGTCACCATGATCTGCGGGTAGCGCCGGCCCGTGGAGGGAACGTCCGACATCATGCGCACGTGCAGGAAGCGGTCGCCGGCGATCTTCGTCGGCACCTTGCGCGGCGTGATGCTGACGTTGCAGCTCGACCCGCCGTCGGCGAAGCCGAGCACGAACTGGCCCAGCAACGGCCCGAACGTGAAGTTCTCCGTGCAGCCGGTGGTGTCGACGGCCCAGTCCTCGTTGCGGAAGATGAAGCCGTTGTTGTCCTGATACTTCGTGAACGGGCCCCACGGGGCGCCCTCGTCGAAGGTGGCCAGGAAGTCCATCTGCGGCTTCGGCTCCGGCGTGACGTCGACGTAGGTGCGCGCCACGGGCTTGGGCCGGTTCGCCGGGTCGTGCTGGCCGTTGATGAACACCTCGCCTGACGACAGGCGCGCCTCGTCGAGCGTGATCGACGGCGCGTTGAACGGCTGCCCGCTCGTGCGGTCGATGTCGGCGTCGTGGTGCATGGCCGCGATGTAGCCGTTCGGGAACGGGCAGCCCGCGTCGAGCGCCTCGATGACGAAGCGGGTCGGCTGCTTCACGCCCGGCCAGGTCAGCGACGCCAGCGGCAGGCCGCCCTGGTGCAGCACCTGCTGGAAGCGCGCCTCGCCCGCGGCGAGCACGTCGAAGCCGCCCGAATACGACACCCGGCGCAGCGGGACGCTGCCCGCCTCCTGCGCGGCGAGGATCTTGAACCGCGGGCCCATGTCCGCGATCTCCGTGGCGGGCTGCGCGGCGCGCTTGTCGTACTCGGGGCCGTCGGTGAAGAAGAAGACGACGTTGTCCCCCTGCCAGTCGACGCCGGGCGCGTAGTGAATGCGGTACACGGTCTTCGTGGCCGACGCCGTCGTGTCGGGCACCGTGTAGAAGGCGATGCCGTCGTCGCGCCAGCCCTGGGCGAGCAGCGCGGCGCGCATCGCGGGGTCGGAGACGTATTCGGCGGAGTTCGCCTCGCTGTACAGCGGCACCACCCAGTCGGCGTTCATGAAGCCGCCGCCGCCGTTCGGGTTGGCCACGCGGTACACGGGCACGCGGTCGGCAGCCGGGGTGAGGAAGACGTAGCCCAGGGTCGACTCGGCCTCGGTGCGCGTGTAGCCGTGGCGGGTGTTGTCGCAGCCGGTGATCGAGCAGTCGTAGAGCGCGCCCTGGTCGGCCTTGCGGTCGCGGAACACGCGATCGCCGGCGCAGCGGTAGATCCCGTTGCGGACGCCCACCTCGCCGCCGGCGCCGATCAGCCAGTCCGCGTCCGCCGGTTCGGGATAGATGCGGTAGTCAACCGCGCCCGCGACGGGCTCGAAGTCGATGGTCACCGTGTCGGCGCGCGTCGTCACCTTGACGTTCTGGATCACGGGCAGCTCGGGCACGCAGTTGGCGGCGCCGGCCGCGCACGGCTTGCGGCAGGCGCCGCCGCTGCACGTCAGCCCGTCGCCGCACCGCTGTCCGTCGCAATCGGTGTCCAGGCAGTCGACGAAGCCGTCGCAGTCGTCGTCAGCGCCGCCCGAACATGTGCTCTCGCTGGCCGCGACGGACATGCACCTCGGGCCCGGCGCGCCGCCGGCGCCGGTGCCGCCGCCGCCGTCCACCTGGCCCACGACGTTGTTCGCGCCACAGCCGGCGAGCAGCAGCGCCGCCAGCGCACCCAGGGTCCGGAAAACCATGCGCGTCTTCATCACGTCCGCTGTGTGTCGCGAGCCAGGGAAAAGTTACGGTCGTCGATCAGCCGCCGCGCCTTTCAGCAGGCGCACCACCTCGGCGGCGTGTTTCCCCGCGGGAAAACGCCGCTGGTAAGCCTGCAGATCGGCGCGCGCCCCGTCGTCGCGACCCAGGTGGCCCAAGCTGACGGCGCGCCCGTACAGCGCCCGCTCGAGATTGCTCGCGTCGCTGGAGCCCCAGCTTTGCTGGACCGGCGTGCCCGAAGGCCCGAGCAGGCGGTTGAAATCGCCCAGCGCGTCGGCGTAACGCCCCACGCTCGCCCGCAGCTCGGCCCGGGTCAGCAGCTGCTCGGCGCCCAGACGTCCCGTGAAGTTTGCTGCGCGCTCATCGAGCAACGCGAGCGCGCCCCGGTGATCGTCGAGCTTCAGCATGGCCTCGATGCGGGCGCTGCGCGCCTCCAGCGCCAGCACGCCGCGCGGGTAGGACTTCGCATACTGGTCGAGGAGCGCGAGCGCGCCGCGCGGATCGTGCGTCTTGCGCAGGCGCGCGAGCGCGTCCGACAGGAGCTGCGCCTCGTCCACCGGATCGGGGGCGTCGGCGGGCGGGCGACGCTCGGGCGCGATCGCCCGCCGCGATCGGTGGGTCGCGTCCCCGGCGGGCGCCGTCTCGGGCTCGGGAGCAACGTGCGCCGGCGGAGCCTCCTCCGCCGGCGCAGCCCCCTCATCAATCGCAAGCACGAGCGGCGCCGTCTCGACGCGCGGTTTGACAGCGGGCGCGGACGCCGACCTTGCGCGCGCGGCCGCGCGGCGCGGCGCTGACGCCTCGGGCGTGGGCGCGGTCGCGTCGACATAACGTTGCCACAGCAGCATCGCGCCTTTCGCCGTCGCGACCGACGTCAGCAGCAGCGCCGTCAGCGTCGCCAGGCGCAGACCCAGCGGCAAGCCGCGCAAGCGCGACGGCCGGCGCGCGCCGCCTGCGACATCGGCGCGGATGCGCGCCAGCGTCTCGCGCGGCAGCGCGGGTACGTCGCGCGCGGCGTCCACGAGATCGGCGGCGCGTGCGGGCAGCGCGCTTGCATCCATCGACGTGTCCCGCCAGCGCACGAGCTCGTCCTCACCGGGTCTCATCTCAGCTCCTTCTCCAGCTCGCAGCCGACCATGCTCTTGAGGAACGCCGCGCGCGCCCGGTGCAGCAGCACGCGGGCATTGCCGGGCCGCAGGCCCATGTGGGCCGCGACGTCGTCGACCGACATCTCTTCGAGCTCGAACAGCACCAGCGCGCGGCGGTGGCGCTCGCTCAGGCGATCGAGGGCACGGTGAAACAGCACGCGCCGCTCGCGTTTCTCCAGTTGCTCGAGCGCGCCGTCGGCGGGCGTCGGATGCGCGTCGCCCGCCCCCGGCACCAGCCGGAACCACCAGTGCCGCAACTTGCGCCGGCGACGCTCGTTGGCGGCAACCTTGGCCGTTATCCCGAACAGCCAGGTCGAAAGCCGGCCGTCGCCGCGGAAGTCTGCCAGCCGGCGGTTCACGACCAGGAAGACCTCCTGCGTGATGTCCTCGACGTCGGCGGCCGGACCGCCCAGGCGCGCCGCCCAGCGCGCGACCGTGGCGGCGTGTTCGCCGTAGACGGCCGCGAACGTCAGCGGGCCCGGCGAGCCCGAAGGCTCACCGGGGCGGGGGCGCGTGCCGCGCATCGCCGACGGAGACATCCGATCGTTGATTGTCGCGCAACGCGAAGACGTTTCACATCACCAGACGAAATCCGCCCCCAGCGCGGCCATGGGCGCGACGCGCGGCAACGCCGAGCTGGTCGCGGCCCCTTGAATTTCCAGGGCTTGGCGGCGCGCCCACACGGCGACGGCGGCGCCGAGCCAGGGGCGCAGCCGGCCCAGGCGCGCCTCCAGCCGGGCCCGCCCCTCCCCGCCGAGATCGATGCTGCGCGTCGCGCGGTCCACCGTGAAGCCCGTGCCCGCGATCGACACGACGCCGGCAAGGGCGCCCGCGCCCAGCACCACGGCCCAGCGCCGGCCGCGGGCAACGTCGACGTCGGCGCCGACCTGGACGAACGCGCGCCACCAGGAGGCGCTGCCCGGCGGCAGATCGAGCTGGTGCCGGCCCACGCCCACGGCCGCGAACCGCGCCCGCCAGCGCGCGTCGCGGGGTCCGAGGCCCAGCTCCAGCCGAGCGCCCGGCGCCCACCCCCCGACTGAAGGTCACCGAAGACCGCCACGCCCAGCGCCAGCTCGCGCGCGGGAGACGCGGGCGCGGCGCGCGCGGCCACCACCGCGACGTCCTGCCCGGGCGGCGGCGGCTCGGGCGCCAGCCGATCCAGGCCCAGCGAGATCTCCGGGTGCAGCTGCGCCTCCCACACCGCGAGCGTCACGGCGACGGCCTTTGCCTGATCGCTGCAAGTACGCGCAGGCGGCAAGGTGCGCGCGCCGATCGGCTGGCCGCTGGTGTCTGCAAGCGACAGCGCCAGCGATCCGTCGGGGGCGCGCGCGATCGTCGCCACGTCGCGCGCCGCCACCGCGTCACCCAGCAGCGGCCTCAGGTGCCGTTCGACGTCGACCGCGCCCGGACAGTCGCCCGTCGCCTGGATCTTGATGGCGACGAGCAGCCACGCGACGAGCACGATGCGATGATATCAGCGCGCGCGTGCTCACATTCAGCCCGCGAAGGTCTTCTTTATCTCGGGATTCCATCTTTCTCCGACGAAGACCAGCGCGACTCACCCGCGTTCGGTGGCGCAACGGCGTTGCGCCACAACTGTCATCGCCCGCGCACCATCGTCGGTGTCGACCCGACGATTTCGCCGGATCGGATGGCACGTGCTGCTGACGACGGCGTGCGTCCGGCCGAAGATCCCGCGGCGGTCATCACGAATGTCTGGACCCTGACATCTCAGTCGGCCGAGCAGTACGCCGCGCGCAACCACTTCGATCTGAAGCTCGCCAGGACCTACGTCGCGATCGCCGATGCCCGCGTCCGTGGCTACGTCACGCTGACGGGTGGCGCGCTGCGCGGCGTGGAGCTGCCGGGAGACGATGCCCTCGGCTTTCCCGGGTATCCCCTGCCGGTCGTCGTCCTCGCGCGCCTGGCCGTGTCCGCGGACCTTCAGCGGGGAGGCGTCGGCCAGTAACTGATGCTGTTCACGTTCGAGACAGCCATCGAGCAATCGGAACGGATCGGCTGCATCGGCGTCGCCGTCGACTCGAAGGCCGACGCTGTCGGCTACTACGAGCGTTTCGGCTTCAAGCGATTCGATCGCACCGGTCCCCGGTCGGACATCGTCCCGATGTTCCTGGGCCTCAGGAGGGCGATGACCTCTTCTTGCGCCTCTTCGGTAGGCCGGATTTGGTCTGGGGTTTCGGCGTAGGTGCCGGTGAGTCTGGTCGGGATGCGACGTTCTCGCGCGAGGCATCTGCTCCCTGGGCGGTGCGGGCACGCATCTTGGCTAGGAACATTTCCTTAGTCGGAAGGTGATGTGAAGAAGAACGAGTAGTTACAACCAGCAATCGTTCCCTCGACGAGCGAAACGTCAGCGATTCACAAGACTTGCGTCGGGAACGATTGGGGCGTTTGTAGTCCGACCTGGCGGTTGCTTCAAATCGGCGCTCTCAATCTCTCCTTCTCAGCGGTCAGGGCACGCGTCGTCGCAAGATCCCGCCGAACCCACCCGCGCCCCAGATGTCGTTCCGGCCGCTGCCCCAGATCGAGTCGATCCCCGGCGACGGGGTGTCGGTCCAGACGCCGTTCTCGAAGTGGTGAACGTTGCGGCCGCCGACAAAGGCTTCGCCCGCGCCTGGTGACCAGACGTCGCCTACCGATTCGTGGTCCCAGAAGCGAAGCCGCGTCCAGCTCGTCCCGTCGAAATGGTTGACGGTGTCGCCGGGGATGTAGAACGGAACGAAGCGTGACCACACGTCATCGGGAGCGTTGACCCAGATGTCGCCTCCGCCGCCCGGGGGAAGCAGCGTCCAGCCGCGGCCGTCCCACCGCGCCACCGCCGACGCGGCGTACTGTCGCTGGCTGCCACCGACCCAGACGTCATCGACACCGGTTCCGTGGACATGGCTGGGCAAGAAGTCGAACGGAAAGTCGACCGGCGACCAGGCGATGCCATCCCAGTGGAACACTTGCCCCTCCGCACCCGTCGGCCCCTGCCGCAGCGTCGTCATCCATGCATCGTCGGGTTTCGCACCCCAGATACTCCTGACCTCGTCGCTGCCGATCGAAAACGTCGTCCACGTCGTCCCGTCGCGGATCGCGAGCAGGCCGGCCGTGCCTCCCACCCAGACCGTGTATTCGTCAGGCACCCAGACGGTCATGATTGTGGCCGCCGGAGCGCCGGGCGGCAGCGGAACTTCGCGAAGCGCACTGCCGTCCCAGCGCAGCAGGGCGGTTCCTCCGAACCAGACGTTCTGCGGTCCGGTGCCGCGGATCTCCGCGACGCGCGCGGACGACCCCCGGGTCACGCGGCGCCAGACACCGCCCGCCAGCTCGTGGATCTCGCCGCCGCTGCCGACCGTCATCGCGACGCCCGGTTGGTCCGCCCACAGGCCCGTGGTGAACATCCCGGTCGCGGCGACGGCGATGGTCCAGATCGATCCGTCGAGGTGGTAAACCCTGCCCTCGACGTCCAGGGCCCAGACGTCGTTCGGCGCCGTGCCGCTCAGGGCCGTGATGACAGCCGGCGCTTGATCGGCCGCCAGCGACGGCTGCCACGCCGAGCCGTCCCAGCGTTCGATCGCTTGCAAGGAGCCTCGGGTTAACGCGCGAAACGCCGAGTCGGGTCCGCTCGCCCAGATGTCCATGATCAGGCCGCCCGCCCCCGCGTCTTCGGATCTCCAGGCGGCGCCGTTCCATCGCAGCACCGTTTGCCCCGAGGCGATCCAGACGTCGTCACGCGCCGTGACCGCGACCCGCTCCGAGGAATCCTGCCGAATCAGCAGCGCGCTCGCGGTCTCGTCTAGGCGCCAAGCGCTGCCGTCGAAGTGCGCCACCGTGAGCGGGCCGACCGCCCAGACGTCGTCGGGCGCGCTGCCGTGAACGTCCTGCAGGATCTCCTGCGTCCGGAACACCTCCGACCAGCGAGCGCCGTCCCAGTGCAGGACGGCGCCGGCGGGTCCCAGCGTCTCGAGGTTTGCCCCGACCGCCCAGACCGAAGACGGGCCCGTCCCCCAGATGGCCCTCACCTCGATGTCGGCGCCGCTCGCGACATGGGCCCAGGTGCCGTCGGCGCCGCGATGCAGGAACATGCCCGGCGTCTCGAGGCTGGCCCACACGTCGCGCGGCGAGCTCCCCCAGACGGCGATCAACCGGCGCCCCTGCGGCAGCGGGTTCACCCAGCACCAGCCGTCGGGCTCGCACAGCGCCGGCTGCATCACGACCGGCGGCGTGCCCCCGTCAGGGGCTCTGTCGGTGGCGGTGTCCATGGGCGCCCCGGCGTCCGCGCCCGTCATCGGCCTGTCGGGCTTGCTACCCGCATCGCGGTGCGGGGGGAGACCGGGATGGTCCACCCCGCAACCTGCGCCTGCGATCAGCAACCCCGCGACCAGCGAAACCCCGACCCCGACACGCAACGCCGCCATGGACCCTCCCTTCGGAACACCAACCCGTCCCGAAGCTAAGGCGCGCAGCAACGCTAAGAAGCAGGGAGACCTCCCGCTTCGTCGCGTGCGCCGCTAGAGCGGCGACGACGTCGGCGATTCCCAGGCGCTGAACGCGACGTGCTGGATCGTGGCGTCGCTGAACACGCTCACGCTACCGCCGAAGAACGCGCCCCGGTAGGTGCGAAGCCCGTCCTCGATCACGAGCGGACCGTTGATCGCCACCACCGTGCCTCGGAAGACGGTCGTCGTCCCGCCGCCGCCCAGCGTCGCGCCGCCGGCGCCGCAACTCGAGGCGTCCATCATCCAGCGCGAGGCGACGCCGAACATCTCCATGTTCGCGATAAGGTCGCTTCGGATGGGGGAGACCTTCGACGCGCCGTCGCTCGAGCGCGAGGCCGCTGCGGTCCTCGGCCGAGCGCTGGCGCGTTCATCCGCGTTGCACTTGCCGGGGATGCGGGACCAACATCGCGCCGAGGTCGAGCGGGCGATCGAGCTGGCGCACAACGCGCTCACCGTCGCGGACGCCGACGGTGGCATCCCCGAGACGATCGCGGGGGCGCGGTCCACGTTGGTGAAGGCCTACGCCGCACGGGCCCGCGACGCGCGCCACGGAGCGGGCCAGCTGTCACTCGGCGCCCAGCGCGCCCCGACGCGCGACGACTGCCACGACGGCTGGCAGCGCGTCGAAGACATCGTGCGCGTCGCAGAGGCGGCGGCGGTCGAAGCCGCGCGCCTGGCGCTCCTGCTCGGCCAGTCGCCGGTACAGAGCGCGGCGCAAGTGGCCGAGGCGGCGGCAAGGGACGCGCGGCGGATCGTCGGCGAGCGAAATCACGCCTACACGTTCCATGTGGATCCGGGGTTCTCGTTCGGCGAGGGGTGGTACCTCGCGGCCGCGGCCGTCCTCGCCAGCGTCGCGATCCAGATCGAGCCAGACAAGCCGCACACGTCCCAGGCAGAGCGGTTCCTGCGAGACGCCGGGCTCGCCGCGCTGTTCCAGCCCTATCGCTCGCGCCCCCGCGCCAACAAGCATCTCCCCGAGATCGTCGCGAGCGCCTTCCGCGCTGATCCGAACGCCGCTCAGCGCCGGCTTCGTGCCGCGTTCCTCGGCGACGCTCCGATCTCGCGCGCCGTCGCCGACTGGATCGACCAGAGGCTCGCCGGTGCCGCCGCGGGCAAGACCGTGTTGCTCTGGGTCCGGCACGGCACGCACCACCCGGCACGCAACACCAGGCATCCCGAGCTCGTCGAGCTCGCCCGCCGCGCGCTCGACGCGGGGCTCGTGCCCGTGCTCGTTGGCGACGCCGTGCGGGGCGGCGAAGCGCCGGCCGGCGCCGTCGACTGCACGCTGTTCTGGAAGGAGCCCCGTGTTTCAGGGCCCCGACATGCGCCGAGCGCAGCTGCAGCTGTTCGAGCACATGCAGCGCGCGCACGGCCTGGTCGGTCAGCTCGGCGTCACCACGGCCGGCATGGACGGACCCGCGCTGATGGGCCTCCCGACGATATATCTGACGGAAGCTCCGAACGTGCGGCTCGGCGCCTGGGTGGGCGCTGTTCCGAACTACCGCGAGATCGTGCGCGGCGACGCGCACCTCGAGCAGGTCAGCCGCACGCTGCGACGCTGGGCGGCCGGCAGCGATTAACGCCCGCGCGGTTGGCCGCTCATTCGAGATCCCGCCACGACGGGGGCAGATTGCGCTCGATCTCGAGGGCGCCGAAGCCCGGCCTGTCTCGCGCACCGACCTGTTGCGCCCAGGCGGCCATCGCGCTCACACCGTCCTCCAGACGCACGGCGTCCCGAAAGCCGAGCAGCGCATGCGCCTTCGCGTGTGACGCGTGCACGTGCTCGGCCTCGAACCGCGCCGGCAGGTACTCGGGCCGGAACGGAACGCCCATCGCGCGGCTGACGATCTCGGCGAGCTCGTTGACGCTGCAGGGACGGTCGGCCCCGATGTTGAACGTTTGGTCGTAGGCCTCGGGCCGTTCGATCGCTGCCACCATGACGGGCGCCACGTCCGACACGTGGCTGAACCCGCGCGTCTGCGTCCCGTCGCCGAAGATCGTGAGGGGCTCGCCACGCAGGATCTGGTTCATGAAGATGCCGACGACGTTGCGGTAGCGGTCGCCGATGTTCTGGCGCTCGCCGTAGACGTTGTGGGGGCGGAAGACGATCGAGCGCAGGCCGAAGACGTCGCGGCTGATGCGCAGCTCCTGCTCGACCGCCGCACTTGCCGATGCCGTAGGGATCCGCGGGCGCGGGCGGCGTCTCCTCGGTGACCGGAGGCGCCGCGTGGCCGTACACGGCGATGGAGGACGCGAACACGAAGCAGCGAACCGCGTGGTTGATCGAGGCGTTGATCAGGTTGACGCTGCCGATCAGGTTGTTCTGGTAATTGAACCGCTTGATGAAGTGGCTCAGGCCTTCGGCGGCATACGCCGCGAGGTGGAACACGTACGCGAAGCGGTGTTCGTCGAACAGACGCCCGACGAGCTCGACGTCCAGGATCGACCCCGCGACGAACGTGGCTCGCGCGTCGACGTTGCCCCGCAAGCCACCCGACAGATCGTCGAGCGCCACGACCTCGTGGCGGCGCGCCACGAGCCCATCGACAACGTGCGAGCCGATGAGTCCGGCGGCTCCGGTCACCAAAACCTTGGCGCTCGATCCCGTCAAGCGCGTCAGGTTACCCCGAACTGAAAATCGCCGTCCGCGGGGCTACCCGCGGCCAGCTTCGCGGAGTCCGTGCAGTCATATCTCGTCGAGCTGGCGCGGGGTCGGGATCCGCAGGCTGCGCTTTTCGGGGAGCACTGGCGTGACTGGCCGCGGAAGTGGGTGCAGCGGATTTGCAAGGCGGCGGGTGTGCCGAACGTCTCGGCACACGGGATGCGTGGCCGGCGACTTCACCGCCGACGGCCTACCCGACATCGTCGTCGCCAACAAGAAAGGCGCGTTCGTGTTCATCCACGAGACGGGTGCCTCCGCCGGCCAGTGAGGCACCGCCGCGCTAAACAGGCCTTCGGCGTGTCGCAGTTCTGCGAGCACTTTTGAGAACGACAAACTCTCCGACCTGCGAAGGGGAGTACGACGCCCGACGATGGGTTCGTGATCCGCTGAGGTTCGCTCGGTTGCGGGTCTGCGTCTGCCTCCCGTAGACTCCGGCGGCGCATGCAACCGGGGCCGCTGAAGGAACACGCTCGTGCCTGCGCGTCGTGTGGCGGCTCGACCGACCACGATGCCCAGCGCTGCCGGTACTGCGGGTCGACGCTTCCGCGCTCGACCCATCACCACGCCGCGCCGGCGCCGTCCGGCGTGCCCGCGCCCCACGTCAACTGGCGGCGCTGGATGTACTGGTACGTCGCGAGCGCGCTCGCCATTGGGGTGGTGTCGACGTTGGTCGCGGGGCTCCAGGCCAGGCGCGCCTCGCGACAGCCGTCGGTCGGCGCCGCTGGCCGGGTCGCGTCGGCGCGGCCTTCGTTCAGCGTCCACAGCCTCATCGCCGTCTTGCCGGACGGGCACGACGTCATCATCGGCCTCAATGACGACGGATATCACCTGGCGCGCTTCGACGCGCGCGCGTCGGTCGTCCGCTGGAGGATCCCGCTCCTGGCGAAGTACGGCGCCGACCGCGATCTCGTGGCCGTGCGGGGGGCAGAGGACGGCGGCATCGTCTATGTGGCCGACGACTCACGGCTCCTGGCTCTTCGCCTCGCCGACGGCGGCCGGCTCTGGGAGGCGCCGCTCATGGCGGGGGTGGCGCCGTCCTGCGATCAGTGCGTGCGCGCGAGCGGTGATCGGGTGATCGTCCTCGAGCAGGACGGGTCGCTGCGCAGCTTCGAGGCCGGCACCGGCCGGCAGGTCTGGGAGCGCAAGCTGGCGAACCGCCCGGGAGAAGTGGAGCTCGCGGGCGACAAGATCGTCGTCTCTCGGAAGGGCGACGCCCGACGCGCCGGCGCGCGGTTCGAGCTGCTGGACGCTGGCGACGGCGAGGTGACGGTCGGCGTGGAGCCACGCTGCCGCAGCCTGAGGACCTTTCCCGACGAAACCGCCAGCGCGTCGTCGAGGCGGGTGTTCAGCCCCGACGGCGGATCGATGTTCGTCCAGTTCGGGCACTTTCGCATCTGCTTCCAGCGCTGGGATCTGCGCACCGGGAAGCAGGTCTGGGGAGGCAACTTCGCCGACCGGGAGCTCGGCACGATCGCGCTCCTGGGTGGGGGGGCGCTGCTCATCGCGACCGACAAGGCGGTCCACGCGCTGGACCAGGAGACCGGCGCCCTACGCACCATCGTCAAGGACGCCGAGCACAAGCTGCAGCCGGTGGTGGCGCGCGCCGACCTGGTGGTGGTGACGGCAGTCCCGAGCTGGGACTCGTCGAACAAGCGCTTCTTTCTCTGGGGATACGATCCCAGGACCGGCCAGCGCCTCTGGCAGTACGCGTCGAACCAGAAGCCCGCGAGCTGGAGCGGCTCGAGCCCGTGGTGGGCCGTGCGCGATAGCGACTCCGGGATCATCGTGCTGCAGCTGCACGACGACAAGCATGTCAGCATCGACACCCTCGCTCACCGAACCGGCGCCAGCGCCGGGCGCAGCAGCTTCGAGGCGGCGGGGCATCGGCTCGACACCACCTTGATCGACCCGCTGGTCTGGGTCGACCGCGGCTCGACGGTCCAGGCCATCGACGTCCGGACCCGCCGGATGACGTATCATGTCCCGTAGCCCCGAAGGAGCACGATGGGAATCCTGAGACGGCAACTCCGGTCGGTGATCGAATGGAAAGGCGTCGACGGCAAGGCGCTGTTCGCCCAGTGGTCTGACAACGGCGACGAGATCAAGAACGCCTCGAAGCTCATTGTCGGACCGGGGCAGGGGTGCATCTTCGTGTACGAGGGGCGCGTCGCGGCCGTCCAGCTCGAGCCCGGCATCTACCCGCTGAAGACCGCCAACATCCCGTTCCTCACCACGCTCAAGAAGGTCATGCAGTTCTTCGTGAGCGAGCACAAGGTCGGCATCTACTACTTCCGGACGGCGAAGCTCCTCGATCTGAAGTGGGGGACACCGTCGCCGATCAAGTACGACGACCCGGTCTACAAGTTCCCGGTCACGTTGCGCGCCTTCGGCAACTACGCCATGCGCATCACCGAGCCCGGCGCTTTCTTCCGCGACGTGGTGGCCGGCAAGGATCCGTTCCTGATCGACGACATCCGCGAGCCCTTGAACGCCCGCCTGATCCAGCCGCTGGTCGACTTCCTGGCAGAGTCCAAGCTCAGCTACTCCCAGATCGACCCGGCCCGCGAGGAGATCGCCGCGGCGCTGACGCGCAAGCTGGCGCCCGACATCGAACGGCTCGGCTTCGAGCTCGAGGACTTCCGCATCGAGGGGACCAGCTTCGACGAGGACACCATGCGGCGGATCGACCGCATCGCTGACGTCGGCGCCGACCTCCACGCCGCCAGCGCAGCAGGTCTCACCTACGCGCAGATGCAGCAGCTCGCGGCGCTGCGCGACGCCGCCAAGAACGAAGGCGCGGCCGGCGCCGGGATGGCGATGGCCATCGGGATGGGTATGGGGAGCGGCCAAGTCGCGGCCGGCGTGGCGGCGACGCCGGCCGACGACGCGGCGGGCGCGAAGCTGCGCAAGCTGAAGATCCTGCTCGACCAGGGGCTGATCACGCAGGCCGAGCACGACGCGAAGCGGATCGAATCCTCGCCTCGCTCTGAGCGGATAAGAAGAACAAGCGCGCTTTCGCCGATAAGCTCCCTTCCGTTAACCGCGCCTGGCCTCGACTTCTCGGGCCTTCGGCCCCCCCCTTGCCGGGGTCGCTTGCTGGGGCGGGCCCTCACTCGGCATGTTGATCTACGGCGCGGGCGGCGATCGGAGGGGCGGGGGCCAGCGCGACATGCGACCTCTGGTAGTTCGTAAGCAGTCTATACTTAATGGTGGCGGACGCCCAGGCAACTCTCGACCGCGACCAGAACGTCATTGGCCGGTCTGAGATCGCTTCTGAAAAAGCGTTGGCACTTGATATGGCGATAGCGGGATTAGACCACGCCCCCATGAGCATCGACGGCCTCACTGCCGCCAGAACAGCGCGACGACCTGTTGCGTGTAGTCCGTGTACGAGCGGTAGGCGCCGCGTAGCCACAGCAGCGCGCGCTGGCTGCCGTCGCCGCCCGACGGCAGCAGCGGGCGGAGGTTGTCGCGGTTCGAGTTCTGAGTGATGGGCGTCCACGACCACGTCGCGCCCTGATCGGCGGTGACGCCGCGGTAGATCTCGTAGTGGCGGCGGTTGTCGGCGGTGCTGGTCAGCGGCGCGCCGGTCGTCGGGTTGGCGTTGGTCGATATGTAGACGACCGACGGATCGAAGGGGTCGAGCGTGGCGAGGCCGCTGTAGTCGTCTTCGTTCGCGTAGAGGCGCGATCCGGCGTAGGCGAGCGCAAAGTCACGCCACGCGGTTCCGTCCCAGCGCGCGTAGCGGTACCGGATGTCGTCGCCGCCCTGCCCGGTCGGAAGCCCCGCCGAGTTCATCTGCACGGAATAGGTGACGACCGGACGCCCCTGCGCGTCGAGTACCGTGTCCGAGCCCCAGGCCACCCGTTGCGCGTCGGCCTGGTAGATGCGTGTGCCCTGGTTTGGCATCGCCAGCCCCTCCGTCAGCGCGGCGATGCGCGTGCCGTCGCTGCGGTAGAGCAATCCGGCACGATAGAACACGTGGTAGAGGCTGGTGTCGAAGTCGCGCGGGTGCGCCTCGGTGTAGACGAGGTGGATGGTGTCGGTGCCGTTGCTCGCGTAGCGCACGTAGGGCCGTTGCAACGTGCCCGTGGAGGGCACGTTGATGACGACGTTGCCGCTTCTCCACGTCTGGCCCGAGTCGTCGGAGTACGCGTAGGACGGTTTGAAGCTGGCGTCGAGGCCACGGTAGAAGTCGTAGATACGGTTGGATTCGGACGACAGCAGGAACAGGTTGCTGTAGGTGAGCTTGGTCGTGGCGCTGGGGACGTAGGTCTGCTCCGCGGCCCACGTCAGCCCGTCGGTCGCCTGCGAGATGCGGTAGTAGAACCGGTTCTCGGTGTCATGTTTCCCGTACACGCTGAGCAGGCGGCCGTCGGGGCGGACGAGAAACGCAGGTGAGTCGTGATCGTCGAGCTCGAGCTGTGCGTGCAGCTCGATGATGGTGGTGGTTCCCGTGCCGAGGTCGTGGACGAGCGCGCGCGCGTTGCCGCGGATGTTGGCGTTGCTGACGCCCGACGACAGCGTACCGACAATCATGCGGTTGCCGTAGAACAGCGCGCGCGGGCCCTGGAACCAGCACCAGCCGCCGTCGTCGGACAGCACCACCGGCGTTCCGGTCGGACCACCGGCCGCCCCGGAGGCACCACCGCGACCGCCGCCACCTATTCCGCCCGCGCCGGCCGACGCCCCGCCACGGCCAGCGCCTCCCACGCCGCCACCGGCGGCAGCTCCAGCACCGCCGGTCCCCGCGGACCCTGTCGCGCCCGCGCTGCCTGAAGTGCCCGCGCTGCCGCTGGTTCCCGCCGCGCCCGTGGTTCCCGCGGTGCCGGTCGTCCCCGCCCCGCCAATCGTGCCGGCCACCCCGGTCGCGCCCGCGCTGCCTGAAGTGCCCGCGCTGCCGGTGGTCCCGGCCGCACCCGTGGTGCCGGCCGCGCCCGACGTTCCCGCCACGCCTGTCGTTCCCGCGCCGCCCGAGATCCCAGCGCCGCCGCTCGTTCCGGCTGCACCGCTCGGCCCGGATCCCGACGGTGCGCAAGCGAGCAGCATCGCCGCCGAGACCAGCGTCAGGACTCTACGCAGACACGACGTCGCCGACATTGTTGCTAGCCTTTACTATTTCCCCCACGCGGTCAAACGCACGTTGGTTCGGGACGTGTGTCGCGACATAGGCTCGTGCTAGGAGCGCTGCCGGGCGGGTTCCCAGGGAATCCGCGCTGTCGTTTGCCAAGCGAAGGGCAGATTCGAACGGAATCAACGACGGCCGCTTGGGCCTGCACTTCGACTTCAGCTCCCGCAATTTCCGCGAGGCGTCGCCTCCTGCGGACACCGGCAGAAGCTTTGCGAGAGAGATCGGCCGCGAGCTAGAGGTGCGTGCGCCTCACACGTCGAGAGCGGCCAGCGCAAATCCGACGTGGCGATACTGCAGATCCTCCACTGCGCGCTGGGCGGCGTGGCCTGAGCACCACTGACAGGGCGTCCTGGCCGAGCGGAGCGCGGCGCCTCTCTGTTCAGTTCCTTGAGCGCATTTTCATGAAGAGCGCTTTTGCAGGTACTCGGACGTTTCTGCAGCCGTATCTCGTCGAGCTGGCGCGGGGTCGGGATCCCAGGCGGCGCTGTTCGGGGAGCACTGGCGTGACTGGCCGAGGAAGTGGGTGCAGCGGATCTGCAAGGGGGCGGGTGTGCCGGAGGTCGTCGGCGCACGGGATGCGTGGGCAATGCGACGAAGGAGGCATGGCGGTGGATAGCGGGATCACCTCTCACGCGGTCGCATCGGCGCTCGGCCACGAGTCGTTCAAGACGACGGCCGAGAGTTACGCGAAGCGCGAGGCGGTGGCGGGTGCGCAGCAGAAACGGGCGCTCGCGGTGCTCACCGGTGGGCGGCTGGCGTCGTGATGGATGGCCTCCTCAATACCTGCGGAGGCGCCCAATCGTTCTCCAATCGTTCCCAGAACCGTACTTTCAATCCGAACTGAAGAAAAACCGAAGTGCTTTCGTGGAGCTGAACGGGATCGAACCGTCGGCCTCCTCAATGCCATTTCGGGGTGAAGTGAAGAAGAACGAGTAGTTGAGACAACCAATCGTTCCCTCGATAAGCGAAACGTCAGCAGTTTCGAAGCTTTGTAGTGGGAACGATTCGAATCACGCTCGCCGATAGGCTGCCTTCCGTTAACCGCGCCTGGCCTCGACTTCTCGGGCCTTCGGGCCCGGGCCCCCTTGCCGGGTAGCTGGCACCACCGCGATAGCGTCGATTTCCACCAGCCAGTCGGGGCGGCCTAGACCGGCCACAAACGTCACCGTGACAGCGGGCGGGCGGCCACGGAAAGCTGCTGCGCGCGGCTGATACGCTTCGAGAGCACAGGAAGAACAAGCGAGGTTTGTCTGGTAATAGGGCGCTCCGTCAACTCCTGGGCCCTCCCGTTTCCCCGGGCCCTACGGGGCCTGCCGGAGCCCGGGCGTCTAGCCGAGCTTTACGGTGCGGTGAGAACCGCGATGAACCCGTTGTCGGTCGCGATCCCGGGCCCGTCGGCGCAATTCATGTTGAATTGCGAGTCGGTCTCGCTGCTGGTCGCCCAGAAGATCCAGTAGGAGCCGTTCGGCGTCGGGACGGCGGACGTCCACGCGGCGTGGGTGATCATCGCCGGCGGCGTCGTGCGGAGCACGCGGTCGTTGTGGGTGCGCGTGAAGGAGTAGCAGCCGGCGGTCGTGCGGAAGCTGCAGGTGGGCACGGTGTCGGCCGTGACGCCGAAGATGTCCATCACCTGCGCGTCGGTGAGCTTCGGCAGCACGAGACCGTTTTGCGCGAAGAACCGGACCCTGCCGGCTTCGCCGTTCCGGATCTGCAAGCTACGCCTGGTGTAGGCACCGCAGAACGGGCAGACCGAGATGTCGCGTTGCTCGAAGTCGACCCACACGGTGTCGCCCGCCGCCGCGGTGATGAACGGCGCGTAGATGCTATTGAGGGTTCCGTTCCAGAATCAGCGAGCTGCCGTCGGCGAACGAGAATCTCCGGTCCCGTCGTCTGCATCCGCAGGGTGGCCATCCCCCGACAGAGGGTTGCCTGGAGGGTGACGAACCCCGGCGTAACGGTCGTCATGCAGCTTGCGGTGCCGGAGGTGCCCGGCGACCCGGCGTCGGGGACGCCGCCGTCGCTGCTGAGCGGGCCCACGAAAGTCCAGCCGAAAGGAGGGCGTATCGCGTCAGTGTCCCAAGTGCTGCGCGGCCCAACGTTGGAGCAGCTCCCGGCAGCGCCGCCTCCGCCCTGCCCCGCGGTCCCACCCGCTCCGCCGGTGCCGCCACGACCGCTGGTTCCGCCGCTGCCGCTGGTGCCACCGGGGCCACCGCCGCCGCTCGTACCGCCGGTGCCGCTCGTGCCACCGGTGTCGCTGCTGCCGCCGGTGCCGCTCGTGCCACCGCTGCCGCTCGTGCCGCTCGTGCCGCCGGTGGCGGTGGCGCTGGCGCCGCCGCGGCCGCCACCGCCCGGATCACTCGAGCTCGAGCCACCGCACGCGACCCCGGCGCACGCCAGTCCGATCGCGAGCAACCGTAGGCCTTTCATCATCGCGACCGAAGTTAGCAAGAACCATGCTGCGCTATCCCCGTGGTTTCGCGGCACTGTGCGACCCGCCCCGACGCGGTCCGCCCTGAACCGCGACATGCCTGTCAGGGCGGAGGTCTAACCGGGCCCACGCAGTCCGCGTAGATGCAGCCGACGTTGAACGCGCCCGCGGCTGTCTGGGTCGGGCCCGAGATCGTGAACGTGCCTTCTAGATCGCCCATCTCCGCCTTCGTCAGCACGACCTCGCCCTCGGTCACGTAGCTGCCGCCGAAGGCGATTGTGGGATCGGCGCACGCCACGGCGAAGGTGCCGGCGCTCGCGGCGCCCACGGGGTATGCGCCGGGTGCGGGGAGCGCCGTCGCGGCCGTGATCAACGAGCAGAACTGAAGTTGCTCGGTCGCGGCGTCGATGACGAGGGACGCGGCGCTGAAGCGGTAACCGACGGCCTTGAGCCCGTGCGGCATGAAGCTTTCGTAGGCCGTCACCGTGACTCCGCCGGCGGTCCACACGAACTGCCCCTGGTCCGGGATCATCGGAGGAGTCGTTTTCCCCGGCTGGGCCGGATCAACCGTTCCGTCGTCGCAACCGGCGAGCGCGTAGGCGGTCGCCAACACCAGCAGTCGAGCCATGCGCGCCGAGGTGGTCATGTTTGTCAGCTTGTAAGACGCGCGGCCGGCTGGGATATGGCCACCGTGCGTAAGGCCGCCATTTCCTTGCGCAGTTTGGCGAGATCCAACCGGGAGGGTCGTGCGGCGAACGTCACTGCGGCACGCGCTCCCGTCGTCCAGGCCCCACCCCGCGACGTCATCGACCAGATCCAGATCCCGATCCCCTGCAAGGTGTCGTGGGACGACATGACGGGCGACGAGCAAGTGCGCCACTGCGGCCAGTGCCGGCAGAACGTTTACAACATCGCGGCGTTCACCCGCGGCGGATAAGAAGAACAAGCGCGGGTTCGGCCGATAGGTCGCCTTCCGTTAACCGCGCCTGGCCTCGACTTCTCGGGCCTTCGGGCCCGGGCCCCCTTGCCGGGCGAGAACAAGGACCCTGGCCTGCGCAATTTGGCCGCCGGCGCAAGACTCACCCCCCGGACGCGCGGTCAACAGGGAGTGCCCTCGCCGGGGTCGGGGTCGCGGAGGTCGAGCGGGCACGGCTCCGACTCCATGCCAGGCGCACCCGGCGGTGCGCGAGGACCGGCGATAGCGGGCGCCTCGGTGATTTCGCCGAGGTGCCGGAGAATTCGCCGGATGGCGCCCGGCTCGATCAACGGCGCTGACGATACGCATTCGGCCGTGGCAGCGCCGGCATTCCAGCGCGTCGACGACAAATACCCTTTTCAGCAGCTCTGCCCAGGGGAGGCGGTACGGTGATGGCTCCCGTACACCAGGCTCCCTGGGTACCTGGGTTGCGGGCGGCGGGGACGACCTTCGACCTGAACCCGGCCGCCGGCGCGAGGATGCCGTGGAATCGGATGGTGTGCTTGCGCGGTCGCGGCACGAGGGGCAGAAGTCGCTCGATGAGCTCGAAGGGCGTGAACAGAACGGCCGCCGTGCCGTCGGAGAATGGCCGCTTGAAGCGCAGCATGACACGCCCGTCGGCGAGTTGGGAAAGCCGGTCGGTGGCCATGGGTGGCGCTCGGAAGCATCACGCCCGCGAAGGGGGAGGCGCTCTACGCGTCGCTTCGTTCGCGCAAGACGCAGCACGGCGGAATGCTATCGGTCGATTCGCACCGCACGATGTTGGCGGCGGCGAAGACGTTCTTCCGGTGGTGCGTGGTGGAGAAGAAGTGGACTGGCCCGGAATCCGCTCGACGTAGTGAAAGGGCATCGGGAAGGTACGGCACGGGAAAGAACAGTTGAGGATCGACGAAGCGCGCAAGTGGATGGTGGAGGCGCATCGGCAGGCGGACGCCGGACAGGCGGGGGCGGTGGCGGCGATGACGGCGCTGGTGATGGGGATGCGGGCGTCCGAGATGGTGAGCCGAGTGGTTCGCGATCTCGACGATGGCGGGGCGTTGCTCTGGATCCCGGACTCGAAAACGTTGGCTGGACGGCGAAAGCTGCAGGTACCGGAGTTCCTGCAGCCGTATCTGCGTCGAGCTGGCGCGGAGTCGGGATCCTCAGGCGGCGCTGTTCGGGGAGCACTGGCGGGACTGGCCGCGGAAGTGGGTGCAGCGGATCTGCAAGGCGGCGGGGGTGCCGAAGGTCGACGGCACACGGGATGCGGGGGCTGCACGGGACGCTCGCGGTGGATAGCGGGATCACCTCCCACGCGGTCGCCTCGGCCCTCGGCCACGAGTCGTTCAAGACGACGGCCGAGAGCTACGCGAAGCGCGAGGCGGTGGCGGGTGCGCAGCAGAAACGGGCGCTGGCGGTGCTCACCGGAGGGCGGCTGGCGTCGTGAGCGGTGGCCTCCTCAATACCTGCGGAGAACGACTCCAATCGTTCCCCAATCGTTCCCAGAACCGTACTTTCAATCCGAACTGAAGAAAAACCGAAGTGCTTTCGTGGAGCTGAACGGGATCGAACCGTCGGCCTCCTCAATGCCATTGAGGCGCTCTCCCAGCTGAGCTACAGCCCCGTGAGGGACGATTAACTAGCAGTCACGGGCGCCCGGGTCAACGGCGGGGGCGGGTTCGCACGACGATCAGCGCGGTGAACAGGCTCTCGAAGCGGGGGTCGCCGCGCAGCCGGTCCCAGTCGTTGGACAGGTAGAGGTCGCGGAGCTGGAAGCGGTCGGTGCGGCTGGGGCCCGGGTGCAGGACCAGGATCTCGAGCTCGGCGATGGCGGCGCGCGTCTCGCCCAGCCCCGCGGCGCAGGCCGCCATCCCCAGCCTGTTGGTGTGGTCGGCGCGGTCGGCGGCCGGGACGCGGGCGCGCGCCAGCCTCGCCGCCTCGGCCTCGCCGCCGGCCGCCAGCGCGGAGCACAGCGCCAGGTTGATCTCGGCGTCGCCGATCGGGCTCGATGACTCACCACCGTCGGGCGTGTCACTGGCGCGCAGCGCCTCCTGCAGCCGATCACGCGTCTTCGCGAACAGCGCCGGTGGCACCCGACCCAGGAACGCGCGTGTGGCCAGCAGCTTGGAGCGCAGCAGCCGCGCCTCTTCCAGGGACTCCGCCCGCCGCGCCGCCGGATCGCGCCCGGTGCGTCCGGCCGCAGCGGAGCGCAGGCGCGACGCCAGCATCTGCGACCGCTGGCGCTCGCGCTCGGCCTTGGCGCCGGCCAGCTCGAGGGCGCGCGACGGTTGCAGCCGCGCCGCCGCCGTCCACTCGGTCGTCGCTTCGCGGTACAGGGCGGCGGCGTCGGCCCAGCGCTGCTCGCTATCGGCGACCACCGCCTGACCGTAGGCGCGCCCGGGCACCGCGCGTTCCAGCGGGGCGCCCACCTCGACGGTGACAACGACCGAAACCGTACGGCCGGGCTGCAACGGTACCGAATTCCCGGCGACCGGCGCCGCTGCCGGCGTGGGCACCGCCGGAGATCCGGCAATCCACGCTGCTGCTACGGCGGCTGTGATCCCGACGAACACGACAAGCTCCTCTGTCACGGACTATAGTCGACGCCGCTGATGTCGTTTACATGCGCTGCGCGGTGGGCGCTGGTCGCTTTGGTGGCGTTCGGGGCGGCGTGTAGTTCCGGACCGCGCGCGGACACCACGGCGCCGTCGGGGAGCTTCGCGGTCACCGAGCGCGCCGAGACGGTACCGACGACAGCGATCGCCGTCCGCCCGCCCTTCGTGTGGGTCGCGGGCGGGGCCGGCCTGCGGCGCTTCGAGCTGGGCGAAACCGAGGCCGAAGAAGTCGCGCCCGCCTCACACCCGGGCGCGCGCGGCGTCACCGCCATCGCGATCGACGACGAGGGCGGGGCCTGGGTCGCCGCCGCCGGCGAGGTCGGCCGCTGGGTCGATGCCGGCGACGAATTTCGCTACGAGCGCAAGGGGACGCCGGGGCGGGCGACCGCGCTGGTGCCGCGCCGACCGACCGCGTCCGAAGGCATCTGGGCCGCCGGGCCAGCCGGGCTGTTTCGCTACGACGGCCGCATCTTCAACAGCGTCGATGCACTGTACGAGGTGGGCGTGACGTCGCTGGCGCTCGACGACGACGGCAAGGGGGTGTGGGCGGGGACGCGCGGCCGCGGTCTGTACCGCGCCGACGGCGATCGCGCGGCGCCGATACCAGGCAACGACGGGCTGATCCTGGATGACTTCGTCGGCGTGGTGAAGACCGCCGCCGGGACGCGCATCGCGGCCGGCAACGTCGCCGCCGGGGCGCGCCTGTTCGCGCTGACCGCCTCGGGCGCCGTCGAGGGTTACCGCGCGCCCGCCGGTGTGCGCGCCATCGCGCTGGTCCGGCGGGGCGGTGACGCCGTCCTGATCGCCGCCGGCGCAACCGGCGACGCCCAGGCCTACACGCTGCGCCCGCTGGCTCCCGCCGAAAACTTCCCCACCGGTAGCCTGCGGTTCTCGTCGCTGATCGCGGAGCGCCCCGCGCGCTGGGCGGGCATCCCGACCGGCGACAAGCTGCCGCCCGACGTCAAGGTCGCCGCGGCGGGCGGTGACGAGCTGGTGGTGGGCAGCGCGCACATGGGCGCGGCCCGCATCGGCGGCGGCGCGGGGCCGCGCTATATCCCCGGCTCGCAGCTGGTCGGCGACGCCAGCCGGCTGTTCCTCGCGTGCGTGTCGCGCGCGCGCTGCTACGCCATCACGGGCGGCCCGCGCGCCTGGCTGACCGACGGCGACAAATACGAAGAGACGCGCGTCGGCGAGCCGGCCGAATCCGTGCCGCTGGCGCTGACCTCCGACGCGCAGGGAGGCGTCTACGCGATCGCCGCCGAGCCGCCCCCCGGTGGTCTGGCGATCATGAAGTACGCGGCTGCCGGGGCCGGCGGCAAGCCCGACTGGCTGAACCTGCACAAGGTCGCGCTGGACCTGCCCGCCAAGACGACGGCGCGCGTGACGTTCGCGGCCATCGCGCCCGCCAACACGCTGTGGATCGGCCTGCGCGCCGCCAGCGCGGACGGCGGCGAGGTCGGCATCGGCGCGATCGAGATCGAGCTCGGCAATGGGCACGCCGTGCAGCACGGGCCAGCCGGCAAGGGCAAGCGGGCGGCCGAGGCTCTGCCGCTCCCCGCCAGCCTGACCGACATCCTGTTCGACAGCGGCGCGACGTATTACGCGTCGCTGGCCGGGGTCAGCCGCTGGCAAGAAGGCCAGCTCCGCAGCTGGAGCGAGAACGAAGGCCTGGCCAGCGAGCTCGTGCATGCGATCGCGCGCGGCCCCGACGGCGCGATCTGGGCCGCCACGTCGGCGGGTCTGGTGCGCTTCGACGGCAAGGACTGGCGGCCGCTGGGCACGACTGAGCTTCCCGTGCGCGGGCTGGCTATCGATGGAAAATCGCGTGCTTGGGTTGCGACCAGCAAGGGGCTGCGCATGCTCACCGGCGCCTCCGATCCGCTGACCGCGCCCGTCATCGTGGCGGGCGAAATGCGCGACGTGGTCGCCGATCGTTTCGGTCGAGTTTGGGCGATGAGCACGACGTCGATCGCATTCGTCGACGAAAAATAAACGCAATGATACTGTAATGCGCGTGACTGCGAATGACGAGAGTCGTCAAGGGGATCCACAGATCCCCGACGTGCTACCGCTCTTGCCGATTCGCGACCTGGTGGTCTTCCCTTACATGATCGTGCCGCTGCGCGTGACGCGGCCCGTATCGATGGAGGCGGTGGCCAAGGCGCTGGAGTCGGACGATCGGCTTTGCTTCCTGACCGCCCAGCGCGATCCCAGCGCCGATGATCCCACGCCCGCGCAGTTCTATCGCGCCGGCACCATCGGGATGATCATGCGCATGCGCAAGCTCTCCGAAGGCGGGCTGAAGGTGCTGGTGCAGGGGCTTTGCCGCGCGCGCATCCAGAAGTTCATGTCCGAGAGCCCGTGTTACCGCGTGCGCCTGGAACGCACCGACGATCGCGTGCTGGCGCGTTCGGTCGGTGTCGAGGCGCTGCTGCGGTCGGTGCGCCAGAACATCGACAAGCTGTCGGGGCTGGGCAAGACGATCCAGCCGGAGCTGTCGATGGTCGTGCAGAGCGTCGACGATCCGGGGCGGATGGCCGACCTGGTCGCGTCGAACCTGACGCTGAAGGTGCCGGAGGCGCAGGCGCTGCTGGAGCTGGACGAGCCGATGGCACGCCTCGGCAGCGTCAACCAGACGCTGGAGAAAGAGATCGGCATCCTGGAGGTGCAGTCTCAGATCCAGAACAAGGCGCGCGAGGAGATGTCGAAGACGCAGCGCGACTACTACCTGCGCGAGCAGCTACGCCAGATCAAGAGCGAGCTGGGTGACGGCGACGTCCACAGCGAGGAGATGGAGGAGCTGCGCGCCAAGGTCACGCGCGCCGGGCTGCCCGACGAGGCGCGCACCGAGGCCGAAAAGCAGGTGCGGCGGCTGGACCAGATGCACGCCGAGAGCGCCGAGGCCGGCGTGCTGCGCACGTACATCGAATGGCTGACCGAGCTGCCGTGGACCGTGTCCAGCGAGGACATGCTGGACATCGACACCGCGCGCAGGATCCTCGACGACGACCACTACGATCTGGAGCACATCAAGGATCGCATCCTCGACTACCTGGCGGTGCGCAAGCTGCGCGGCGGCGCGCACGGCCCGATCCTGTGTTTCCTGGGCCCGCCCGGCGTCGGCAAGACGTCGCTGGGGCGATCGATCGCGCGCGCGATGGGGCGCAAGTTCTGCCGCCTGGCGCTGGGCGGCGTCCGCGACGAGGCCGAGATCCGCGGCCACCGCCGCACCTACGTCGGCGCGTTGCCCGGACGCATCATCCAGTCGCTCAAGCAGGCGGGGACCAACAACCCGGTCATCCTGCTGGACGAGGTCGACAAGCTGGGCGCCGACGTGCGCGGCGATCCGTCGGCGGCGCTGCTGGAGGTCCTGGACCCCGAGCAGAACCACACCTTCCGCGATCACTACCTGGGCGTGTCGTTCGATCTGTCGCGCGTGCTGTTCATCGCGACCGCGAACTTGCCCGAGACGATTCCGGCGCCGCTGCGCGATCGCATGGAGACGCTGCGTCTGTCCGGCTACAGCGAAGAAGAGAAGCTGGTCATCGCCGAGCGCTACCTGGTGCCGAAGCAGATCGGCGAGGCCGGGCTGACCGCCAACGAGATCGTCGTCGGCCGCGACGTCATCCGCCGCATGGTCTCCGAGTACACGCGCGAATCCGGGCTGCGCGAGCTGGAGCGGTTGATCGCGACGCTGGCGCGCAAGGTCGCGCGGCGGGTGGTCGAGTCGGCGTCGCGCGCGGCCAGCGCCGCGCCGCCGGTACCGCCGCGCGCTCCGACGATCGCGCCGACGGAGCTGTCGACGTTTCTGGGCCCGCCGCGCTACCTGGCCGACGAGCATCACGACGCGGCCGAGGTCGGGACCGTCAACGGCCTCGCCTGGACGCCGTACGGCGGCGAGGTGCTGCACGTCGAGGCGCAGATCATGGCCGGCAAGGGGTCGCTGATCCTGACCGGCCAGCTCGGCGACGTGATGAAGGAGTCCGCGCAGGCGGCGCTGTCGTTCGCGCGCGCGCACGCGCTGACGCTGGGGCTGTCGAACGAGTTCTACGCGGGGCGCGAGATCCACATCCACGTCCCCGCCGGGGGCATTCCCAAGGATGGCCCGTCGGCCGGCACGACGATGGCGACCGCGCTGGTGTCGCTGTTCTCCGGCATCCCCGTGCGCCACGACGTCGCGATGACCGGCGAGCTCACGCTGCGCGGCAAGGTGCTGCCGATCGGCGGCCTCAAGGAGAAGTTGCTCGCCGCCGCGCGCGCCGGCATGGAGACCGTGATCATCCCGGCCGCCAACGCACCCGAGCTGACCGAGATTCCGCCGCACGTCACCGACAAGATCGTCGTCAAGCCGGTGCGCACGATGGACGAGGTCCTGGAGATAGCGCTCACGCGCTCGCTGGCGACGATCCGCAAGCAAGAGCCGGCGATCGAGCCAGACATCGGCGCCGGCAAGCCCGCCCGCGGCACGCGCGCCAGCCGCAAGCCCGCGACCCGTCCCGGAATGGCGTAGCGGCGTCCGGCGCCGGACGGACCAGCCCGTAACTGAACTGCAGGCGGCGGCGCGCCACCGTCGCGTGAGCCATGATCGGGGCCATGACTGCGACGACGACCGCCACGACGACGGCGACGACGATCCCCCGGGCCGAGCAGATGTTCCCGCGGCTGACCCCGGCCCAGATTGAACGCGTCGCGAGCGTCGGACACCGGCGCGACGTGCGCGCCGGCGAGATGCTGTTCGACGTCGGCGATCAGAACACGCAGTTCTTCGTCGTGGTGTCGGGCGCCGTCGACATCGTGCGGCTGATCGGCGATCGGGAAGAGCCGCTGGTCGTCCATGGCGAGGGGCAGTTCACCGGCGAGATCAACATGCTGTCGGCGCGGCGAAGCCTCGTGCGCGCGCGCATGGCCGGCGCCGGCGCGGTCATCGCGGTCGATCGCGACGCTCTGCGCACGCTCGTGCAGCGCGACTCCGAGCTGAGCGAGATCCTGATGCGCGCCTTCATCCTCAGGCGCGTCGCGATAGTCGGGCAGGAGAGTCAGGAGATGGTGCTGCTCGGCTCGCGCCACTCGGGCAACACGCAGCGTATCCGCGAGTTCCTGAGCCGCAACGGCCAGCCGTTCACCTACCAGGACGTCGAGACCGACCCGAACGTGCAGATCCTGCTCGATCAATTTCACATCCAGGTGGCCGACGTCCCCGTGGTCCTGTGCCGGGGTGGCCACGTCCTCAAGAACCCGTCACCGGAGCTGCTGGCGTCGGCGATCGGCCTCAGCGCGGAGCTCGACGCGGAGCACGTACGCGAGCTCGTCATCGTGGGCGCGGGGCCGTCGGGGCTCGCGGCCGCGGTCTACGGCGCGTCCGAAGGGCTGGACGTGCTGGTGCTCGAGAGCACCGCGCCCGGCGGGCAGGCGGGCACCAGCTCGCGCATCGAGAACTACCTGGGCTTCCCCACCGGGATCTCGGGCGAGGCGCTGGCCGGGCGCGCGCTGACGCAAGCGGAGAAGTTCGGCGCCGAGGTGGCCATCGGCCGCACGGTCGTTCGACTCGACTGCGACAGCCGGCCATATCGCCTGCATCTGTCCGACGGCACCGTGGTGCGGACGCGCGCGATCGTCATCGCCGCGGGCGTGAAGTACAGGAAGCTCGATCTACCGTCGCTGCCGCGCTACGAGGGGGCGGGCGTCTTCTATTGCGCTACCCATCTCGAGAGCCAGCAGTGCGTGGGGCAGGAGGTCGCGGTCGTGGGCGGCGCCAACTCGGCCGGGCAGGCGGCGGTGTTCCTCGCCGGCGCCGCCACGCGCGTCCACATGCTGGTGCGCGGGCCCGGGCTGGCGGACAGCATGTCGCGCTACCTGATCCAGCGCATCGAGGCCACCCCGAACATCGTGTTGCGTACGCGCACCCGGGTCGAAGCGCTCGACGGGGAAAAAGGCCTCGAGCGGATCCGGTGGCTGCACCTCGACACCGGCGAGCAGGAGACGCGCGACATCCGCAACCTTTTCATGATGACGGGCGCGGACCCCCACACCGCGTGGCTCGAAGGCTGCTTGGTCATGGACGACAAGAAGTTCGTGAAGACCGGCGCGGAGCTGCTCCCCGAGGACCTGGCCAGGGCCCACTGGGCGCTGCCGCGCCGCCCCTACCTGCTCGAGACCAGCATCCCCGGCGTGTTCTGCATCGGCGACGCGCGCTCAACCAGCGTCAAGCGCGTGGCATCGGCGGTGGGCGAAGGCGCGATCTGCGTGCAGCTCGTGCACCGCGCGCTGCAAGAGCTGTGATCGCCTGTCGCCCGGTCAGCGGACCAGCCGCACCGGAACGATCGTCTCGTCTTCCGACGCGCTGCTCGCCGATTGCACACCGCGCACCGCGTCCCGATCGTAGAGGTGGGACAGGTTCACGTTGCCCATCGCCGCCAGCATCGTCTGGCGCAGCGTCGGGTGTTTGCTGTTCCATGTCGGCGAGCATCGCCTTCATCTGCTTGCGCTGCGCGTTCTCCTGCGAGCCGCACAGCAGGCACGGCAGGATGGGAAACTTTCGCGTCTCCGCGAACGCCGCCAGGTCACTCTCCGCGGCGTAGGCGAGCGGCCGGATGACGATGAAGCGGCCGTCGTCGCTGGTCAGCCGCGGCGGCATCGACGCCAGCTTGCCGCCGAAGAACAGGTTCAGCAGCAGCGTCTCCAGCGCGTCGTCGCGATGGTGGCCGAGCGCGATCTTGTTGCACCCGAGCTCAGCCGCCGCGCCATACAACACGCCGCGCCGCAGCCGGGAGCACAGCGAGCAGTAAGTCTTCCCGGCCGGGATCTTGTCGACGACGATCGAGTAGGTGTCCTCATGTAGGAGCTTGTGCGGAATTCCCTCAGATGCGAGCCACTGCGCCAGCGGCGTCCCGTCGTATCCGGGCTGGCCTTGATCCAGGTGGACCGCGAGCAACTCGAATGAAATGGGCGCGCGCGCCTGTAGGTCGCGCAGCAGCACACACATGGCGTAGCTATCTTTGCCCCCAGACATGGCGACAAGGATGCGATCCCCTTCTTCGATGAGTCGGTAGTCGCCGACAGCGCGGCCAATGTCTCGGAGAAGTCGGCGTTCCAGCTCCATGATGATCCGGGGGAGCATGTTACCCTCGAATGGGATGCGCAATAGACGTTCCACCGGCTGGATGTTCGGGCTGGCAGGTTCGGCGCTGGCGCACGTCGGTCTGGTGCTCGGCCTGTTCGTGCTCGGGCGCGACGCGTCCGCGGACGTGGACCCCGCCTCCGAGCTGGCGGCGATGACGGCGACACCGATCGATCTCGTTGCCGATGTCGCGCTCACCGACCACGTGTCGCCGCCGATGGTGCTGGAGCCGGCCGTGGCCGAGCGCCCCTGGGACGCGCCTCCCGGCGACAAGGACAATCCCGTGGCGGTCACCGTGGCGCCCGCGGCCGCCGACGGGCGGGCGCGCCTCGCACCCGCGCCCGATCAGGGACGCAGCGGCGGCGCGCCCGCGGACCACGCCTTCCGGCGCGATCGCACGGTGTTGCGCTCGCGGCTCGACGACGGCGCCTCCGAGGTGCAACCGGCGCGCACGCGCACGTCCGGCCGCCAGACGTCGCCGCAGGCGCAGCGGCGCGAGCCGGTGGTCGGCGTCGGCGATTCCGTGCGCACCGTCGTGCCGAAGCGGCCACCCACGACGGGACGCACCCCGACCGACCTGGCCCTGGGCGGCACGCCCGCGGGCGCGGCGCCGGAGGTTTCGCCCGCGAGCGAGGCAGCGCCCGACACGGCGCGCACGCAGGGACCGATCGACGCCGACCGCGGCGCGCGCAGCTTCGACACCGAACGACCCGGCAAGGCCAACGACAACGACACGTTGCGCGCGGCTTCGAACGAGCTGCACCCCGGCTTGACCGATTTCTCGCGGCCGGCGGCGCCGGCGCCTGAACCCGCCCACGAGGGGCGCGGACCCGCGTCGCAGCCCGGCGCCGTCGCGCGCGCCGCGTCGGGGACAGCCGCCGCCCAGCTCGGCGCCCCCAACCCGAAGATCGTCGGCCCGGACGTCGCGGAGCGCACGCTGGAGCGGCGCTATCAGCGCTACAAGCTGGAGATCAGACAGCGCGTCAATGGCGTCCTGGAGTTTCCCAGGGCGCTCGCGCTGCGTCTCGAACAGGGCGAAACCATCGTCTACTTCGTGGTCGGCGTCGAAGGACGGCTGTCCGAGGGCCCGTGGGTAGTGAAGTCGTCGGGATTCCAGGAGTTCGACAGCGCCGCCATCCGCGCCGTGCGACGCGCGGCTCCTTTTCCGCCGATGCCCGACGGTAGCAACGCCCGGCCGTTGCCAGTATCGATGCCAGTGACTTTCGATAATCCGGTTGTGCGATGAATTCCGCGACGTATTTTCTGAAGAATTCGGAGCTCGGCGGCGCTAACATTTGAAACGCTGGGACGTGTCGCGACATGCGTGAATCCAGCACAGGCAACAACGACGACTCGATAGAGTCGAAGGACCCGTCGGCGACGGGTGCCGGCGGGCCCAACCCGCCGCATTCGCACAGCCACGCCAGCCGGCGCTCACAGCCGCGGCGGCTGTGGTTCTGGCTGGCCGTCACCGCGGTGATTCACGCGGAGGTGCTGCTGCTCGTCGGCCTCGGCCTGTACATCTTCCTGCCGCGCGACGCTGATCTGGCGCGCGCGATGGCCGGCCGCGGCGCCAACCCCGATTCGATCGAGGTCGGCATGCTGGATCAGGAGGCCGCGCGCGAGATCATCGCCGATCTGGAGAAGCAGGACGAGCAGCGCAAGGCCGAGGAGGAGCGCAAGGAGGTCGAATCGCTGCACCCGCCCGGGCAGGTCGTCGATCTGCCGACGCCGCGCGAGGAGAAGCGGCCGGACAAGGCGGAGTTCGTCTCCGAGCACGACAGCACGGTCGAGCGCCAGACCAAGAAGTACGGGCGATTCGAGGACAAGGCGAAGCTGGGCGACGCGACCGGGTCGGCGTCGGTGACGCGGCCGCCGACACCGTCGGGCGACGGCCGGATGGCGATGCGCACGCCGGACCTCGGCAAGTTCCTGCGCGGCGGGGCGCCGGGGCCGTCGGGGCGCACCGGGCGGCCGGGCGCCGCTTACGGCGTTCCCAGCACCGGCGCACCCGAGCCGAACGGGCTGCCCGAGCTGGGCGCGGACATTCAGCCGAAGCCGGGTGGCGGCGGCACGCGCGGCGGCACCGGCCCGATGCTGATGCCGAGCGACGAGCAGCTCGCCCGCGCCATCGGCGGCGGCACGCAGGACGCGCTGCGCGACGTCGACGACGGCGCCGAGACCGCGCTCAACTCGAAGCGATGGCGGTTCGCGTCGTTCTTCAACCGCGTCAAGCGCCAGGTCGCGGAGCACTGGCATCCCGACGAGGTCTACCGCCAGCGCGATCCGACGGGCGCCGTCTACGGTCGCCGCAACCGGTACACCGAGCTGCGCATCCAGCTCAAGCCCGACGGCCGACTCAGCAAGGTCGCGCTCGCGTCGCCGAGCGGGCTCGAATTCCTCGACGATGAAGCCATCGAAGCGTTCAAGGAAGCAGAGCCGTTCCCGAATCCGCCGCGCCAGCTGGTCGAAAACGGGTTCATCAACTTCGGCTTCGGCTTCCTGTTCGACCTCAACGGTCCGCCGCAGATGCGCTGGTTTCGCTACAACTACTAGCGCTCCTCCCGACCGGTCGATCAGCCGGTGACGCTTCTTGCGCGGTGGCAAGGGGTGGACAGGTTAAGGGTGGGTACCGGAACGTAGGGGAGGGCACGATGAATTTCGACCGAAGTTCATGGTCGAGGTGGGCGGTGTTGGGGGTCGGTCTGGGCGTGTTGACGGCGGCGACGCCACTGTGGGCGCAGGCGCCGCAGGAAGAGGAGATCGACGCCACATCGCGGCTGATCGAGGCAACAGATCAGTCGGAGACGCGTGGGCCGAGCGCGTTGTTTTCGGGGCCGTCGCTGCGCGAGACGGGGCGCATCGGCGCCATGCCGTCGGCGGCGCCCAGCAACCTCATCGAGCCCAATGCGCAGATGAGCTCGCCGAACGAGAAGTCGATCGCGCCGGCGGCGACCGCGCTGGAGGAAGAGCAGACGCCCCCCAGGCGGCCGACCGGCGTGATCGACAAGCGCGTGCTGGACCGCGAGATCGCGGAGCGGTTCGTCACAATCGACGACTGTCGTGTCGAGGTCGCGCGCACGCACCAGGTGCTGCCCACCGCGGTCACGGCGGTCACGTTGCTGCTGCGCTGGACGATCGAGCGCGACGGGACGACCAGCGGTACCGACGTCGTGGCGACCAGCGCGTCGACATGGCGGTGATGGACTGCGCCAAGCGAGTGATGTCGCGGTGGACGTTCACGCGGCCGCGCGGCGGTACGCGTCTCGGTCGAGCGCCCGTTCACTGTTCAAGCTCGCTGCGCGAACGCTAGGTCGTTCCCGGCGACCGGCCGACAGGAGTATCCTGGAGGCCGGTGCGTCGGGGAGCGCTATGCGTCGCGTTGGCCGTTGCAGGTGGCGGCTGCGGCATGTTCGGCGGCGGCGGTGGCGCGCCGTCCGCGAGCGGTGTGCGGCTGCCGAGCGCGCCGAAGGAACAGGCCAAGTGCCGCGTCGCCGCGAGCCAGTCGAGCCCGCTGGTGACCGAGTGGCCCGCGTCCGAGAAGGCGAACCTGGAAGCCCTGCTGGGGGCAGGCGGCGTCGCCGTGGCGTATTCAGGCTGCGCGATGCGCGTGCTGCCCCAGTGCCGCGTGCGTGGCAGCTACCGGTGGCAGCGGACGACGCCGGCCACCGACGTCATCGACATCAACGACGCGGACGAGCTGTTCACGAAGTTGCCGCTGGGCGCGGCGTCGCTGGAGGGCGAGCTCAAGCGGTCCGGCAAGCTGTCGGTCACGACGACGGTGGCGGGACAGATGAAGCTGGAGGGGGCGGCGCTGGCCGAGCTGACGGCGGATCCGAGCTGCGCGGGCGCCACGCACGTGGTCACGGCGCTGTCGGTCGGCGCGTTCGCGCTCAACGCCGGCGGGATCGGCGTCGGGCAAGGTGAACGCCTCCGTGACGGTGGTCGGCGAGGCGCGCGCCGGGCGCGAGCGCAGCGAAGGGCAGATCCGCTCCGCCGGCAGCGCTGAAAGCTGCGGCGACAGCACGGCCGAAGCGGCGAACGCGAACTGCCGGTCGCCCATCCAGGTGTTCCTGCAGCAGCTGCCGGGGCGCGGCGTGCAGGAGGGACCGCCGGGCACGGTCAGGGTCAACTTCGTGTCGGAGAACGACGACGCCCGCTGGGACGTGTACGCGAACGACGAGGTCATCTGCACGACGCCGTGCTCGAAGTGGGTCGACCCGCTGCGCCCGGTGACGCTGCGCGCGCGTGACAGCAGCATCATGTTCATGTCGCCCGATCGGGTGAACGTGGCGCGCTTCGCCGAGCCGGGCGCGTCGCTGCGCCTGGAGGCGCACCCGACGGCGCGCGTGCGGTTCATGACCGGCATGGCCGTCGGCGGCACCGGCGCGATGGTGGCGCTGATGGGCGCCATGCTCGCGGCGTCGAGCTGCGGTCATGACGAAAACGACGTGTTCATGCGCGGCGATCGCTGCAAGCCGTCGCTGATCGCGATGGGCATCGGCATCCCGATTGCGCTGGTGGGGACGTGGCTGGCGCTGACCGCGCGGCCGTACGCCGAGGTCAGCGGGTTGGAGTAGGATGCGATGCGACTGCGCCCCGAGCCGGCGCTGACGCTGGCGGCGCTGCGCATCGTCGTCGCGGCGCTGGTGCCGATCGCGCCCGGCTTCCGCGAGGGGGCGCGGGCGGCGGTGCGCGATCCGGCGCTGTGGATCGCGCCCGAGGGGCTGGGGTGGTTCGTGCGCCACGTGCCGATCAACGGCACGCTGGCGATCGCGGCGCAGGTGATCGTCGCGTTCGCCGCCGCGTGCGCGGTCGCCGGCGTGCGCGCGCGGCTGTGCTTCGGTGTGCTGTCGGTGGCCGGCTTCTACCTCTACGCCATCGCGCAGCTGGCCGGGCACGTGTGGCACGACATGCACCTGCTGTGGTTCTGCGCGCTGCTGGCGGCCAGCCCGTGCGCCGACGTGCTGGCGGTGGACGCGCGCCGGCCGCTGGAGGCGGAAGCAAAGGTGTACGCGGTGGCGTTGACGGCGGCGCGGCTGCTGCTGGGGGCGATCTACTTCTTCCCCGGGCTGCGCAAGCTGACGACGTCGGGGCTGGCGTGGGCGCTGTCGGACAACCTGCGCAACCAGCTGTACTGGAAGTGGGCCGAACACGGCGTCGGTGCCGTGGCTGCGCATCGATCAGGCGCCGTGGCTGCTGCGGGCGGGCGGCCTGGGCGTGCTGGCGTTCGAGCTGTCGTTCGTCGTGCTGGTGTCGTTCCGGCGCACGCGCACCGTCGCGGCGGTGGCGGGCGTGGCGTTCCACCTGCTGTCGCAGTTCGTGTTCCGCATCCCGTTCGCCAGCCTGTGGCTGTGTTACGTCGCGCTGTTCGATCTGCGGCCGCTGCTCGGCTGGCTGCCGGCGGGGTGGCGGCGGCGGATCGACACGGGCGCCGCGGCCGTCGCCGGCGCGCGCGTGATGCGCCGCGCGTGGCCCGCCGCGGTGGTCGGCGGGCTGCTGCTGGCGGCGGCGGTCGTGCAGGGCGCCCGCGGTCAGATGCAGTCGTATCCGTTCGCCTGCTATCCGACGTTCGAGTGGATCGCGCGGCAGCGACATGCCCGATCTCGATGATCGAGCGCGTCGACGCGGCGGGCGCGCGCGTCGAGATCGTGCACGCGCGCAGCGCCGGCGGCTACCGCACGCAGCGGCAGTGGGGCGAGATCTGGAGCCTGGCCGGCGTCACCGCGCCGGTAGACGCCGCGACGGCTGCGCGCCTACTACGCGGCGCTGGGCCGGCCGGCGCCGCGCCGCCGGCGGCGCCGTGAGCTTCCGGCGCGTCTACCGCTCGGTCATCCCGGGCGAAGGCGGCCGCATCACGCGCCGGCCGGTCGCAGTTGCTGGCGATCACGCCTTGATCGGGATGCCGCGGTCGAGCAGCGGCTTGCGGACCTGCGTCTCGAGCGAGCGCGCCGCCAGCTCCAGGTAGGCGTCCGACTGCATCCAGCCGAGCGCGTCGCCCAGGAACTCGTCGTGCTCCGCGCGGCGGCGCGCTTCGATCGCGCGCCACTGGTGGCGCACGGCGGCGATGCCGCGATCGGCGGCCTTCGCCGACGTGTTGCTTGTCGGCGTCGGTCAGCTTGTCGAGCGCCCAGTCGAGGAACATGAAGCCGAACACGCCGTGCGCCGCCTCGTCCTTGACGATGCGCCCGAGCACGGCGCGCGGCAGCGGGTGGCGGGCGGCGTGCCAGGTCGCGCGCAGCAGCGGGATCGACAGCGCCTCGCCGACGCAGAAGAAGCGCGCGATCATGTCCGCCGTGCGCAGCAGCGGCGACAGCTGCGGGTCGGCGTCGAGGATCATCTGGTCGGGGTCGTGCTGGATCTCCGTGCCGCCGCCCAGCTCCATCGCCATGCGCGAGGCCAGCTCGACGTGCACGAGCTCGTCGAGCGGAAAGCGGGCCGCCATCGCGATCAGATCGAGCGGCGCGCGGCACTCCATCAGCGCGCGCAGCGTGGCGGCGCACGCGATCGCCGTGCGGTGCTCCTGGAACGCGGCCCCCGTCCAGTGCTTGCGCGCCAGCGTCACCGACGCGGGCTGGAGTAGCCTGGTTACGCGTATTCGCTGATGTCCGGGCAGGTGCAGAACAGCTTGCGGTCGCCGAGCACGTTGTTGAGGCGGCCGACCGGCGGCCAGAACTTCGCGGCGCGCACGTAGGGCAGGGGGAACGCCGCGCGCTCGCGCGGGTAGGGGTGCGGCCACTCGGTCGCCAGCAGCGCGGCCGCCGTGTGCGGCGCGTTCTTCAGCAGGTTGCCCTCGCGCGGCATCTTGCCCGCTTCGATCTCGGCGATCTCCTCGCGGATCGCGATCATCGCGTCGCAGAACCGATCCAGCTCCGCCTTCGCTTCGCTCTCGGTGGGCTCGATCATCAGCGTGCCCGGGATCGGGAACGACATCGTCGGCGCGTGAAAGCCGTAGTCCATCAGGCGCTTGGCGACGTCGTCGACCTCGATGCCGGCCAGCTTCTTGAGCTGGCGCGCGTCGACGATGCACTCGTGCGCGACGCGGCCGCCGGCGCCCCTGTAGACGACCGGGTAGTGGGCCTCCAGCCGCTTCGCGATGTAGTTCGCGTTCAGGATCGCGATCGCGGTGGCGCGGCGCAGGCCCGCCGCCCCCATCAGCCGGATGTACGTCCACGAGATCAGCAGGATGCTCGAGCTGCCCCACGGCGCCGCCGACACCGCGCCGATGGCCTGCTCGCCGCCCGTCGCGACGACGGGGTGGCCGGGCAGAAACGGCGCCAGGTGCGCGGCGACCGAGATCGGCCCCATGCCGGGGCCGCCGCCGCCGTGCGGGATGCAGAACGTCTTGTGCAGGTTGATGTGGCAGACGTCGGCGCCAATATCCGCCGGGCGGCACAGCCCGACCTGCGCGTTGAGGTTCGCGCCGTCCATGTACACCTGCCCGCCGTGGTCATGAACGATCGCCGTGATCTTGCGGATCGCCTGCTCGAACACGCCGTGCGTCGATGGGTAGGTCACCATCAGCGCCGCGAGCGCGTCCTTGTGCTCCGCCGCCTTGGCCTGCAGGTCGGCGAGATCGACGTTGCCGCCGTCGTCACACGCGACGACGACGACGCGGTAGCCCGCCATCACGGCGGACGCGGGGTTGGTGCCGTGCGCGGACGACGGGATCAGGCAGATGTTGCGGTGTCCCTGGCCGCGGCTGTCGTGAAACGCGCGGATCACGAGCAGGCCGGCGTATTCCCCCTGCGAGCCGGCGTTCGGCTGCAGCGACGTCGCGGCGAAGCCGGTGATCGCGGACAGCATCCGCTCCAGGTCGGAGAACAGCTCGCGGTAGCCCTGCGCCTGCGCGTCGGGCGCGAACGGGTGCATGCGCCCCCACTCGGGCCACGTCACCGGCATCATCTCGACGGTCGCGTTCAGCTTCATCGTGCACGACCCGAGCGGGATCATCGCGTGCGTCAGCGACAGGTCGCGCGCCTCCAGCCGCCGCATGTAACGCAGCATCTCGGTCTCGGAGTGGTGCGTGTTGAACACCGGGTGCTGCAGGTACGTGCTCTGCCGGGCGTGCGCCGCCCACGGCGCATCGAAACCCTTGCCCACGCCCTCCATGTCCACGCCGCCGCGCGTGGCGAGGATGGCCACCACGGCCGCCCTCGTCTTCTTGTCCTTGGCCCCGCCCGTGACGCCGTAGCGATCGCGCAGCAGCGCTTGCTCTTGTGGGGTCAGGATCCCGAGCATGTCGTCGGGCGCAGGGTCCCGGACCGAGAACACTTCCCATAGTTGAGCGACGTCCTCGCTCGTCGTCGTCTCGTCGAGCGCGATCACCAGCGCTGTGTCGGACAGACGGCGCAGATTGATCTTGCGCGCCTCGGCCGCCTTCAGCCAGCGCGCGACCTCGTCGGCGCTGCCGTCGACGCGTACGGTGTCGAAGAAGCGGCGGTGCTTGACCCGAAGCCGCAGCTTCTCGAGCCCGACCGCCAGCGTCCCCGCGAACATGCCGACGCGCTCGGCGATGGCGCGCAGGCCGCGCGGGCCGTGATAGACGGCGTACATGCCGGCGATGACGGCGAGCAGCACCTGCGCCGTGCAGATGTTGCTGGTCGCCTTCTCGCGCCGGATGTGCTGCTCGCGCGTCTGCAGCGCCATCCGGTAGGCGACATGGCCGTGCGCGTCCTGCGACACGCCGATCAGCCGCCCGGGCAGCTTGCGAACCCAGTCGGCGCGCGTCGCGAAGAACGCCGCGTGCGGGCCGCCGTAGCCCAGCGGCACGCCGAAGCGCTGCGCGCTGCCCACCGCGATGTCGGCGCCCAGCTCGCCCGGCGGCGTCAGCAGCGTCAGCGCCAGCAGATCGGTCGCCATCGCGACGAACGCGCCCGCGTCGTGCGCGCGGCGGATCAGATCGCGCCAGTCGGCGATAGCGCCGTCGGTGGCCGGGTACTGCAGCAGCACGCCGAACACGCCCGCCGAAAACTCGAACGCCGCCGCGTCGCCGACGCGCACGTCGATGCCCAGCGGCAGGGCGCGCGTGCGCACCACCTCGATGGTCTGCGGGTGGCACGCGTCCGACACCAGGAAGACGCCGCCGCCGGCGTCGTCGCTGGCGAACGCGTACATCATGGTCATCGCTTCCGCCGCCGCCGTCGCCTCGTCGAGCAGCGACGCGTTGGCGACCGGCAGCCCGGTCAGGTCAGCGACCATCGTCTGGTAGTTGAGCAGCGCTTCCAGCCGGCCCTGCGAGATCTCCGCCTGGTACGGCGTGTACTGCGTGTACCAGCCCGGGTTCTCCAGGATGTTGCGCTGGATGACCGGCGGCGTGAAGCAGTCGGAGTAGCCCATGCCGATGAACGACTTCCAGATCTGGTTCTTCGACGCCAGCGCGCGCAGCTCCGCCAGCACCGCCGCCTCGGACGCGGGCGGCGGCAGATCCAGCACGCCCGCGAACCGGATGTCAGCCGGCACGGTCTGCGTCACCAGCTCTTCCAGCGTCGCGACGCCGATCGCGCGCAACATCTCGGCCTCTTCTTGCGCGTCCGGGCCGATGTGGCGCGTGGAGAAGTCGTCGCTGGCGGTGAGGTCGCCCGGCATCCGGCTTGGCACCTACTCGCCCTGTTCGGCCAGGAACGCCTGGTACGCCGCCGCGTCGAGCAGGCCGTCCAGCTCTTTGGTGTTGCTGAGGGCCACCTGGATCATCCAGCCCTCGTCGTAGGGATCTTCGTTGACGTATTCGGGCGAGTCCGCGAGCGGCGAGTTGACCTTGACGATCTTGCCGGTGACCGGCGCGAACAGGTCGGACACGGCCTTGACCGATTCCACCGACCCGAACACATCGGCCACCTTGACCGACTCACCCTCCTTGGGGAGGTCGACCTGCGTGACGTCGCCCAGCTGTTCGACGGCGAAGCGGGTCACGCCGATGGTCGCGACCTTCTGCCCGTCGCGGTCCTCGACGCGAGCCCATTCGTGATCCTTCGTGTAATAGAGATCGTCCGGGTAGAGCGCGCTCATGGCTTTTCCTTTTTGCTTCGCTTGTAGAACGGGCCTGCCACTACTTCTGCATCAACACGTTTGCCGCGACAATCGATCGAAAGCTTGCTGCCGGGGGCGGCGAGCCGTGGCGGGACATACCCCATCCCGACGTTCTTCTCCAGCGTCGGCGCCGGTCCGCCCGACGTGACCTGGCCGGCGGCGTCGCCGGCGGCGTCGTAGATCTGGTAACCGTGGCGCGCGACGCCTCGCGCGGTCATCACAAAGCCGGTCAGCTTGCGCGTGATGCCCGCCGCCGCCTGCGCGCGCAGCGCATCGCGGCCGATGAAGTCGTCGCCGTCCATCTTCACCACCCAGCCGAGGCCCGCCTCCAGCGGCGTCGTGTCGTCGTCCAGGTCGCTGCCGTAGAGCGGCAGCCGCGCCTCCAGGCGAAGCGTGTCGCGCGCGCCCAGGCCAACCGGCTTGCCGCCCACGGTGGCCGCGGCCTCGAGCAGCCGGTCCCACAGCGCGGGCGCGTCGGAAGCGTCGCAGAACAGCTCGAAGCCGTCTTCGCCGGTGTAGCCCGTGCGGGCGATCCACACCCGCAAGCCCGCGACGACGGCGTCGACGGTGAGGCTGAAGCTGGTCAGGCCGGCGAGCGGCGTGCGCGTCAGCGTCTGCAATGCGCGTTCGGCAGCGGGCCCCTGGAAGGCGATGAGCCCGGTTTCCGCCGACGCGTCGCGGATGTCGCACGCGCCGCCTGCGTTGTCGACGAACCACGCCAGGTCCTTGTCGGTGGTGGCGCCGTTGACGACGGTGACGTAGTGGTCGGCCGCCAGGCGGTAGATGATCAGGTCGTCGACGATGCCGCCCGAAGGCCGGCATGCGACCGTGTACAGCGCGCGTCCGTCCTGCAAGCGCAGCACGTCGTTGGTGACCAGGCGCCGCAGCGTCTCGCCGGCGCGCGGCCCGGAGAAATGGAATTCCCCCATGTGGCAGACGTCGAAGACGCCGACCGATGTGCGGGTCGCATGATGTTCATCCAGGATTCCGCCGGGATACGACACGGGCATCGACCAGCCGCCGAATTCGACCATCCTGGCTCCGAGACGTCGGTGCGCTTCGTGGAGCGGAGTGCGCCTGGCGGGAGCGCCCGAACTTGCCGGCATCGACATCTGGGCCGCACATCCTGGAAGAAACGCTCAGCTAATTCAAGCGGCCCAGCACTGGCGCATCGGCCGAGCGTAACTAAGAAAGTGCTGCCTCGAAACCTCTTGCAAACAAAGGTCGGCGCATAGTGAAGGCTGTGACGACGAGAGCGAGCAATCAGGGATGAGCGGGGAGCCCGGGCGCGGGAACGGCCGAGGTCGCTCCCGCGCCCGGAGCATTTCGTAGTCATCGAGTCGAGAGGATTTTTTTTCGAGGTTGAGTTCGAGATCGAAGGTCGGAATTTTTTCGGTAGAATCCACGTTGGCAAGGGTGAGCAACACGGGAGGGCAAGATGACGCTGCGCCACATCAGTCCACGATCGATTGACTGGATGGATGCGATGGATGAGGGAGCGGGAGGCAGGGGTTGGGAACGCCTGGCACCCGAGGAGCAAGAGAAGCTGCTCCGGGACCGCCACATTACGAGCACGTCGGCGAAGTCCGCGCGCAGTCGCGTTGGACCCGAGCAGCAGCCGCAGCCGGGTCAGGGTTTCGAGTTCGCGTCGCCTTCGAGATAGGCGACCAGGATCTCCGCCGCGCGATCTTGCGCGCGGCGCGCGTCGGTGGCGCTCGGCACGTCGTTGACGATGATCGAGAACACCAGCGGCGTGTGTCCGGGTGATCCGGCGAAGCCCGACAGACAGCTGACGTTCGCCAGCGTGCCGGTCTTGGCCCGCACGTAACGTTCGGCCAGCGTACCGCCCATGCGGTGCGCGATGGTTCCGTCGGTGCCGGCGACCGCCAGCGACGCGAGGAACTCGGCGGAGATGCGAAAGTCACGGGCTGCCGCGCGCAGCACGGCGACGATCTGCTCCGCCGAGAATCGGTTCGAATCGTAGAGGCCGGAGCCGTTCTGCATCTGGTAGCTGCCGGTCTTGACGCCGACGCTGGTCAGGTAGCGGTCGACTGCCTTCAGTCCTTTTTCCCAGGTGCCCGGGCGGCCGCCGATCTCGGCGCCCAGCGTGCGAACATCTGTTCGGCGGCGAAGTTGTTCGACCGCTTGTTGAGGTCCTGCACGGCGACCGCGAGCGGCGCCGAGTCGTGCGCCGCCAGCACGCGCAGCCCCTGCGTCGGCGCCTTTCCGACGCGCACCTGACCCGACCGAGATTCCGCGCCGGTCGAGCAGCTGCTTCAGTGTCGTTCCCAGGAACAGCGACGGCTGCGAGACGCGGCGATAGAACGTGCGCGGATCCGAGCCCAGGCGAATACGGCCGGCGACGTTGACGCGCGTGTGCGTCCCTTCTTCCTTGGTGTCGACGGCGGGCGCCAGCGGACCGCCCGCCGACGTGACGACGCGGCCAGCGATGACGAAATACGGCGACGGCGGATCGACGACCACGCGCGCGGACGCGCCGGCGGCGGCGCCGGGGATGATGGTCACCGCGACGACGTTGCCGTTCAGCGACGCGGCCGACGCGGGCGCGCGCGATGCGGTCGAATCGTTGCGCTGATCGTACGCGGGCGGGATGACGCCGCCTTCGAACAGGCTTTCGTCGACGACCAGCGCGCCGCGAACCTTGTGCAGCCCCAGCGCGGCCAGATCGCTGACCATCGCCGACAGGTCTTCCGTCGCGAACGTCGGATCGCCCGCGCCGCGCAGGTAGAGATCGCCGGCGACCTCGCCGCCTGCCGGCAGCGGCGGCCCGCTGGGCGGCCCGACGATCGCCAGCGTCGTGCGCCAGCGATATTCGGGGCCGAGCAGCGACAGCGAAGCGGCGCCGGTGACGATCTTGACGTTGGACGCGGCGTTGAGCTGCGTCTTCTCGCCGCGCGCGTAGATCGTCTTGCCGGTGTCGGCGTCGACGACGATCGCGGAGATCTTCGCCTTCGCGAGCGCGGACGCGCCGAACACGTCGTCGAGCTGCGCCTTGAGCCAGGCGTCGCGTTCGGCGGCGGCGCGCGGTGGTTTCGGTATGTTGGCCGACTGCCCGGGGCGCGGCGTCGCGCTCATCAACGGCCGCGGGCCTCCCTTCGACGGCGGCGCTTCGATCTCGGCCGGCGCGGGCGGCGGCGTCGGGTTGGGCGGCGCGGGCGCCGTCGTCGGCGCGGCCGGGGCCGCAGGCGCGGCGGCGCGTGCCGGCGCGGGCGGCGCGGCGGTGGCGCGGGCGGCGTCGGCCGCGACGAGCGCGCACAGGCAAGCGATGAGCGGACCGCGCATGGGGGCGTCACCACCCAGACCCTAACACCCGGGCCGTCCCCTTCTAGTTAAGCCGATACCGTGGCGAGGCGAACTTGACTCGACGTGCGCTTGGATGGCGGGCGTGTGGCATGGCTTTGCCCGAGCTGCTGGCGGGCCGCTATCGTGTGCTCGGCGCCGGTGGGGCGGGGAGCGATCGCCGAGGTGGTGCGCGCGCGCGACGAGCAGCACGGGCGCGGAGGTGGCGCTGAAGATCCTCTACCCGAACCTGCGCGAGCAGCGACGGTGGTCGGCGGATCGCTTCCGGCGCGAGGTGCAGGTGGTGCGGCGCATCGCGCCACCCGCACGTGTCGCGCATCGACGATGTGGTCGAGAGCGACGGGCTGCTGTTCCTGGTGATGGAGCTGCACGCCGGGCGGCGATCTGGCCGATTGGCTGGCCGCGCACGCGGCCGCTGCGCGCGTGGCTGAGCTGCGCTTGCTGGCGCGCCAGCTGTGCGGCGCGCTGGAGGCGGCGCACCGGGCGGGCGTCGTCCACCGCGACGTCAAGCCGCAGAACGTGCTGGTGCGGGCCGGCCGGCCGCAGCTCGACGCGCGCCTGTGCGACTTCGGCCTGGCGCGCACCGCCGAGCTGGCCGGGCTGACGACCGCGCAACGCGGTGCTGGGCACGCCCGAGTACATGGCGCCCGAGGTGATCTCCGACGGCTACGCCGATCCGCGCAGCGACATCTACAGCCTGGGCGTGGTGCTGTTCGAGGCGGCGACGGGGCGGCTGCCCTTCCGCGGCGACTCGCCCTACCAGCTGCTGCGCCAGCACCTCGACGTCGAGGCGCCGCCGCGCGCCGCAGCCGTGGCGCCCGAGCTGCCGGAGGCGATCGACGAGGCCATCGCGCGGGCGCTGGGCAAGGAGCCGCTCGATCGCTTCGCCAGCGCCGACGGACTGGCGCGCGGCGATGGCGCGGACGCGCCGCCGCCGAGTCGCGCGCTGCGCGGTCGCGCGCGCCGCGTCCGCGGCGGCGATCGCGCGCGGCGTCTGCCGCCGCTGCGGCGGCGGGGTGGTCGAAGCTGGCCGCAGACCTGCGTCGACTGCGGCGCCGCGCCTGCTGCGCTCGAGCATCGAGCGCGGCGGCGTCGCCGGTGCTGGTGACCGGCCCGGGCGAGCTCGGCGACAAGCTGGACGCCGCCGCCACGTGGCGCTGGTCAAGCTGCTGGAGGAGCTGCCGCCGGGATGGTCGTCGATCGCCCGCGGCGCGCAGGCGCGCGCCGCGGGTGCCGTTCTACGTCGCCGCGGCGTGACGAGGCAGTCGGCGGCGGAGCTGGTGGCGCGGCTGGAGGCATCCGGCTGGAGGCGCGCGTCGAGACGCGGTAGGGCGCTCGCGCCGCCGCGAGATCGAGCAGAGAAGCGTGTGGAGATGGCGGTGCGCTACATGGCGGCGCCAGTCTCTTGTCGAGGCTGCGTCAACTTCGCGCGCGTGGCTGCCGCGAGCCCTGTGCGCTGGTCTTGTTCGCCGGCGTCGGTTCGGCATGGTGTTCCTGTCCTGCGTCCGCGCCGATCCTGCTGTCGCACCGCGCTGGTAGTCCGCCTGCCGCCTGGGCAGGCGCCCCGGTGCCGCGCGCGCCGCCTGGCTGACGCAGTTCCGGCCTGGCAGGCGCGGCAAGATCGGCGGCTGGGTGGCGCGTATCCTGGATCGGCTCGCGCAGCTTGAGGCGTTGAAGCGGAGCTGACGTGACGGCGGCGGTGAGCGAGCGGGCAGCGCAGGTCGTCGGGGCGCTGGCGGCGCTGGACGCCGCGACGGCGGCTGACGCGTCGGTGTCGCCGAGCGCCGGGCCGCGCTGGCCGAGCTGCGGCGCGAGGAGACGATGCGCGGTCGTGCTTGCGTGCCGATCTGCTGCGCGCGGTCAGCCGGCTCGACGGCTGTGCCTGGCGATCGCGCGCGCGAACGCGGCGCGCTCGTCGGACGAGCCGCCGCGGCTGACCAGCGAGATCGGAGGAGCTCGACCGCCGCCGTCGAGGCGGAGGCACGAGGTCGAGGCCGTTGCTGGTCGAGGCGCGATGAGCACGTCTGGTGGGCGGGCGCTACCGGCGTCGTCGGAGCCGCTGGGCGGCGGCGGGACGTCGCTGGTGCATCGCGCGCGCGGTGGTCGGCGGCGGGACCGGACGTGGCGATGAAGGGGCTGCGGCCGCAGTTCGCCGCGGAGGCGTCGATCCGCCGGCGCTTCCTCCGCGAGGCCGAGCTGGCCGCAGCTGGATCACCCGGGCGTCGTCGCTAGCTCGACGCGGGGAAGACGAAGGCGGTCCGTTCGTGGTGATGGAGCTGATGCTCGGCGAGACCCTGCGCAAGCGGTTCGACGCGAGCGGAAGCTGGCCTCGTGGCGGCGGGGTCCGATCTTCACCGGGCTGGCCCGCGCGCTGGACCACGCGCACGCGCCGCGGGATCATCCGTCGCGACGTGAAGCCGCAGAACGTCTTCGTCAGCGACGAAGGCGTGAAGCTGGGCGACTTCGGCAACGCGCGCGTGGTGTCGCTGGCCAGCGTCACGGGCGCCAGCCTGACGTGGGGCACGCCGGAATACGTGGCTCCTGAGGTGTTCACGCGCGGCCGCGCCGATCCGCGTTCGGATCTGTATCGCTGGGCGCCTCTGTTCGAGATGCTAACCGGCGGCTCCCGTGGTCGCGGAGCGAGACGCTGACGCGCCTCGCGGGCCGGGCGGGCAACGCGCGCGCTTTCCGCCGACGGAGCACGGCCAGGCTGTCGACGAGTTGCTGGCCGACTTGCTCGCCTCCTCACCGCCAGGATCGTCCCGCGTCGGGTGAGGAGGCGGTCGCACGTTTCGCTGCGCAGACGCGATCGCTGCCGCTGTGCGCACGACATGCGCCGCGTGTGGCGAGCCCCGGGCGAAGATGTGCCGCGCTGTTTCTCGTGCGGTGCCGAGGTGCTGCGCTTGCGGCACGGCCGACGGGGGTGGCGGCTGGTGTTGCGCAAGCTCGATGACGACGCGGCCTCGACGGAGAAGCTGCTGCGCTTGCTCGACTCGATAGCGCAACCCTGTCCAGCCGCTGTATTTCTCACCGGAATCCCAGCCTGTACTCCGAGACGAGACGAAGACGGGATCGCCTGCCGACGTGCTGTTCAGCGAGCTGGACGAGAGCACGGCACGTTCCTCGACGCGCTGTTTCGCCGCAACGGCTGAACCCGTCCGCTGCAGGGCACCACCGATGTGACCGCGCCGAGCGCGGTTGGCAAGCGCGCTTCCCTGCGTGCCCATCGTGACGCCTTCGCGCCGATCGTTGCTGTGTGCGCTCGCGTCGCGGCCCTGCAGATCGCGCGGCGTCGCCGTCGTGGCGATGGGTTCGTGCTCGCGCCTCGTTCTGCGGGCAGAGCGCGCGCTTGCACGGCAGGCGGGGGTATCTCCGGCTGCGCGCCCAGATCGGCCGCAGCCCGTGGCGGATCGGCTGCTGGGCGAGATGACGGAAGCGGTCGCGCGCGTGCGCGCGCCCGAGGTCGCGCGCGCGGTCGCCGAGGCTTCGACGTCGAGATCTATCGCCTGGGCCGGCGCGCCGAGATGCTGGGCGGCGCGGCGCGCCGTCGAGCGCGGCGGACCTGTTTGCGCGCATGACCACCGCGCGCCGGCGCTCATGGCGCGCGCTGTAGGCGCTCGCCGCCGTCGGACGATTGGACGCGCGCTCGAGGAACAGCGAGGGCAGCTCATGCAGGAGATGGGCGCCTCGAGCGCGCGCCCGCGCCCGGCGCGGACCGCGACGCGCTCGCCGCCGCCCGCCGCGATTCGAAGCCGCGCTCGAGCGCCGCCACGGCGGAGCAGGAGCGGGCGCGGCTGTCGGCAAGTTATGCCACCTGCTCGGCCGGCTGCGGCTCGTCTACCGGCACGCGGCGTCGATGCCTCGCTGGAAGAGCAGAGGCGCGCGCGGTCGAGACGGCGGCGGCCGAGCTGGACGCGTTCCTGGCTGTCGCGATCGAGCTAGACGCTCCGCGCCGCAGGCGCGGTTGCGCTATTGTTTTCAGGTAGCCGCACCCGGCGCGTCGCGCGGGAGCGCTACACTGCGCCCGTGGACCTGTTTGCGCGCGCGGCGGTGAAGGATCGGCGAGGGCAGCCGCTGGCGGAGCGAATGCGGCCGACGTCGCTGGCCGAGTTCGTCGGCCAGGAGCACCTGCTCGGGCCGGGGAAGCTGCTGCGGCGGGCGCTGGAGGCGAAGGAGCTGCCGTCGCTGATCCTGTGGGGGCCGCCGGGCACCGGGAAGACGACGCTGGCGCGGCTGCTGGCGGCGGAGGCGGGCGCGCGCTTCGTCGCCGCTGTCGGCGGTGCTGGCGGGCGTCAAGGAGCTGCGCGAGGCGGTCGCCGAGGCGGCGGCGCGCCGCGACCAGCGCGGCGAGCGCACGGTGCTGTTCGTCGACGAGATCCACCGCTTCAACAAGGCGCAGCAGGACGCGCTGCTGCCGCACGTCGAGGCGGGCACGGTCATGCTGATCGGCGCGACCACCGAGAACCCGTCGTTCGAGGTCAACGCCGCGCTGCTGTCGCGCGCCAGGTGGTGGTGCTGCGAGCGCTGGCGGAGGCCGACCTGCGCGCGGTGCATCGACCGCGCGCTCGCCGACCGCGAGCGCGGCCTGGGCGGCGCAGCCGCTGGACGTGCCGGACGACGTCCGCGATCTGGTGGCGCGCGAGGCGCGCGGCGACGCGCGGCGCGCGCTGGCGACGCTCGAGGCGGCGGCCGCGGTCGCCGGCGCCCGACGCCGACCGGGCGCAAGCTGCTGACGACCGCCGGTCGTCGAGGAGGCGCTGCAGAAGCGCACGCTGCTCTACGACAAGGCCGGCGAGGAGCACTACAACGTCGTCAGCGCGTTCATCAAGAGCATGCGCGGCAGCGATCCGGACGCCGCCGTCTACTGGATGGCGCGCATGCTCGAGGCGGGCGAGGACCCGCTGTTCGTGCTGCGGCGGATGGTGATCTTCGCCGCCGAGGACGTCGGCAACGCCGATCCGCGGGCGCTGCTGGTGGCGGTCGCGGCGCTGGACGCGTTCCGCTTCGTCGGCCTGCCCGAGGGGATGCTCCCGATGACCCAGGCGGCGCTCTACCTGGCGACCGCGCCCAAGACGAACACCGCGCTCACGACCTACGCGGCGGCCAAGGCGCGACGTCGACGCGCACGGCGCGCTGCCCGTGCCCGACGCACCTGCGCAACGCCCCCACGCAAGCTGACCAAGGAGCTGGGCTACGGCGCCGGCTACCAGTACCCGCACGACTTCGAGGGCCACTACGTCGCGCGAGGAGTACCTGCCCGACGCGCTCCGCGGCCACCGCTACTACGAGCCGTCCGACTCCGGCCAGGAACGCGCCATCGCCGAACGCCTGGCGCGGCTGCGGGGCGACGCCCAGGACAAGGCAAAGCCAAAGCCCTAGCGCCGCCCGCCGCGCCCGCTGCTAGTGCATCGCGTGTTTGATCGTGCTCATCGTGCGGTGCGTGCGTTCCTGTGCGGGCAACAGGTCGGTCTCGACCAGCCGGCGTGATTCCTGGTCCAGCTTGCCGATCTCGTCACGGTAAAGCTTGAGCCCGTGATCCTCGCCCTCTTCGAGGGCCGAGATCGCCGCCTTTTCGCCGAAGATCTTGGCGCCGCCCTCGATCAGCTTGGCGAACGCCCCCCAAGGTCCAGAGTTGTTGGACGGCTGTCCGCCCAGCTTGGCGACCCGCTGCTGGAGCTTCTCCACGCGCTGCTCATGCGAGATCTCGGCTATGGTACGTCGTGAAAAAAAGCGCCGACGGCCGCTGGAGAGTCTGCGTCCCGACGTCGTCGAAGCCGCGCGCGTTCCTGAGGAAGATGCGCGGTGGCAGTCGAGGAGCAGGTCGTGCGCGACGAATCGGCTGAACCTGTATGATGAGCGGCATGCCTGGGTCGAGCGCTGGCACGAGTACGTCATCGTGTCCGATGAACGAGGCAAGAACCTGACGCTCCTGGGCGCGATCCGGCACGCGGGCTGGGTCGTCTTGATCGACGATCTTCGCGACCGCAACAGGGACCGCTACGTCGCCTGGCTGAGGACGAAGCTGCTGCCGAAGCTGCGCTGCGGCGACGTCTTGGTGATGGACAACTTGAGAGCGCACCACGACGCGCGCGTGGTCGCGGCGTGCGCTGCTCGAGGCGTGCGCGTCATTTACATGCCGCCGCACTCACCCGACTTCAACCCGATCGAGCCGGCCTGGGCGCTCCAGAAGCAGCACGTGCGCCGAGTTGCGACTCTGCGCCAGCGTACCCGCGCTGATAGCTCACCGCGCAGAAAGGTGTTCAGCGTGTCGACGACTTTCTCGTTTTCACCCGTCATTTTCATCCTCCTCCTGACTCCCCAACCTAGGCACTCGGGTCGGTCACGCAACGCTGGTCAAAGTCGACCACACCACGTCTGCGGCGCGGGCCGACTAGTCTTCGGCGTCGGCGACCTCGACGCGGTTGCGGCCGTTGGCCTTGGCGCGGTACATCGCCGAATCGGCCAGGCGCAGCAGCGTGCTCTCGCGCCGGCGCTGGATGCCGCCCGGGGCCAGGTGGTCGCGGTAGGACGAGACGCCCAGCGACGCGCGTGATGCGCAGCAGCGGCGTGTGGCGCGTGCCGCCGCTCGGCGTCGTGTCGAACAGGGTCGGCGTCGGCGATCGCCCGCCGCAGCGTCTCCGCCGTCTGCGTCGCGCGCTGCAGGTCGGCGCCCGGCAGGATCACGACGAACTCGTCGCCGCCGTAGCGCGCGACCAGCGCCGCCGGCCGGCGCTTGCTGCGGCCAGCAGCTTGCCGACCTTCTGCAGCGTCCAGCTGCCCGCCAGGTGGCCGAAGCGGTCGTTGACCTCCTTGAAGCGGTCGAGGTCGATGAACACCATCGACAGGTCGGTGCCCTCGCGGTCGGCGCGCGCGATCTCCTCTTGCAGCCGCGTGTGAAAGTAGCGGCTGTTGGCCAGGCCGGTCAGGTCGTCGATGCGCGCCAGGGCGCGCGCGCGGATCGCGTCCAGCGCGTTCTGGATCGACGACGACATGTACGCGGCGAAGATGCGCAGCAGCTCCTTGTCGCGCGGCGTGTACGAGCCCGCCCGAGCGCCGGTTCGCCAGCTGCAGCACGCCGCAGATCGATTCGCCGACGACGATCGGCACGCCGACCAGCGATCGGATCGGCGCCCGGTGTCGGGGCGTGATGCCGTGCAGCGGATCGTCCGGCTCCAGGTGGTCGGTCTGCGCCGGGCCGCCCGGTCGAGTACACGCGCCCCGCGAAGCCGCGGTCGCTGGGGATGCGCCGGCCGACCACGCGTCTCGACGCCCGAGCCGAACGCCGCGATGAAGGTCAGCCGCGGCGCCGGCGAGCCCGCCAGCTTGGCGCGCGGGTCGTCGAGCAGGATGCCGCCCGCCTCCGACGGCACGAAGTCGTTGGCGCGCTCGAGGATCTCGCGCAGCGTGGCGTCGAGCCGGACGTCCCAGTGCTCGGTGTCCTGGTCGCGGCGCGCGCGCACGAAGAAGCGCGCGATCTCCTCGGGCGACAGCGTGAAGATCGGGCCGGGCGGCACGACCGGCGTCGGGATCGACAGCTCTTCCGTCCGCGTTCGGCAGCGGGCTGCCGGAGCGGTCTGCGGGCGGGTCGCTGGTCGGCCATTTACGTCCGGACTCGCCTTCTACACGTTCGTAGGCTAGGAGGCAGGTTGCGAGGTCTAGACGACGTCGGCGGCTTCGGGATCGAACGTGGTCCGGTAGGCGGCGCGCAGCCGGACGCGCCGCTCGAGGTCGCGCGATGACGACGTCGGCCACGTCCATGCCGTAGAGCTCGTGCACCGCGTGGATGCCGCCCGGCGTGAACACGTTCAGCTCCAGGATCCGGTCGCCGACGATGTCGACGGCGACGAAGTACAGCCCGTCCGCCAGCAGCTTGGGACGCAGGATGTCGCAGATGCGCGCCTCGACCGGGCCGAACGTCGCACTTGCCGCGCACGGACGCACCGCGCGCTGCGGCCCGCCGTTCGGCCGCGCTGACCGCGCGCCGCCGGTAGATGGCGACGCGGTCGCCGACGCGGATCGGCTCCGCGTTCAGCAGCAGCAGGCGCTTTTCGCCCTGCTCGGCCTCGGGCAGGTACTCCTGCGCCACCGCGTAGCCGTCCTTGGTCACCGCCGCGATGATCTGGTTCAGGTTCGAGACCTGCCGCCGCCGCAGGTAGAAGACGTGCTCGCCGCCGCGCGGCGCCAGCGGCTTCAGCACCGCCGGGCCGTCCAGCGCGCGCAGGAACTCCTTCAGGCGCGGTCTTCGAGCGCGACACCAGCGTGCGCGTGCGGACGTCGGCCGGGAAGTCGGCCAGGTACATGCGGCTGCCGGCGCGCCGCAGCCCCTCCGGGTCGTTGACGACCAGCGTGCCCGCCAGCCGCAGCCGCCAGCCGAAGTCGATCAGCGGCGCGCCCGGGCGGCTCTCCCCCTCGCGGATCGGGTTGTAGCGCAGGAAGACGACGTCGAAGCTCGCCCAGCGTCTCCTCCTCGACGACCGCCTCGTCGGACGCCAGCGCGTGCGCGTAGTCCGGCGTGGTGGCGTAGTCGCCGGCGCGGACGCGCGTGGTCGTCGCCAGGACGTTGTTGTCGTCCAGGAACGACAGATCGTCGACCGAGACGAAGCGCACGTCGTGGCCGCGCCGGTGCGCCGGCCAGCGCCAGGTAGATGCCGGCGTAGGTCGGCTGCTGGTCGCGGACGTCGGCGACGACGAAACAGATGCGCATGGCGAGGCTCCTAGCTGCTGCTGCCTTGCTACCTGCCGTGGGAGGTGGCGAACGCCTGACTGTAGTGCCGCAGGATCTCCGACAGCCGATCGAGCGGCAGCGCCGGGCGCGACGTGCCCCGACTGGCCGCGCATCTCGTCCGCCATGCACAGCGCGTTGACGATCGCCTCCTCGGTGCACTCCACCACCGCCTCGTAGAGCGGGTCGCAGGCCTCGTCCAGCAGGACCTCCAGCGTAGCCTCATCTTCGCGCCTGCGCGCGGGACGATGTTGGCGGTCGAGAAGCCGACGATGATCTCGCCCGAGCCGTGCGCCGCGAACGAGCCCACCCGGCCGATGCCCAGCGCCGCGCGCTTGCACAGGCGCATGAGCTGCGGCGACAGCAGCGGCGCGTCGGTGGCGACCACGGCGATGATCGACCCGGCGTTGTGCTCGCGCGCGCGGCGTCGCCGAACAGCGGCTCCAGCACCTCGCCCACCGGCGCGCCGTCGACGCGCAGGGTGCGCATGACGCCGAAGTTCGACAGCACCAGCACGCCGACGTGTAGTCGTCCCCGTCGATGCCGACGCGCCGCGAGCTGGTGCCGATGCCGCCCTTGAAGTCGCAGGTGATCATGCCGGTGCCGGCGCCGACCGAGCCCTCGGCGACCGGCCGCTCGCCGCCTGCTCGATGGCGCGGTAGACGTGCTCCGAGCGGACGTGGCGGCCGACGGCGTCGTTCAGCCACGAGTCGTCGCACTCGCCGACCAGCGGGATGATGACGTCGTACTCGTCGCCGATGCCCGGGCTACTTGCTTGCGTCATCCACTTGACCGCGGCGTCCGAGACCGTGCCGACCGACATGGTGTTGGTGAGCAGGATGGGCGTCTCGAGCAGGCCCCACTCCAGCACCTGCGTCAGCCCCGAGACCTCGCCCGCGCCGTTGAGCACGAAGCCGCCGGCGAGCACGCGCTTCACGAAGATGTCGTCGTTCGGCATGATGGCGGTGACGCCGGTGCGCACCGGGCCCTTGCCCACCTCCAGCGGCCCGTCGCCGATGATCAGCGTGGTGTGGCCGACCCGCACGCCCTCCACGTCGGTGATCGCGTTGAACGGCCCGACCGGGAAAGCGCCCGATGGGAAGCCGAGCTCGCGGAGCCGCTGCCGTCATTCCGAGCTTGCGGAGCCGCCGGTGGCGGTGCCCTCGCCACTGGCGGGGACGGCCGCCGACGGGCGTCTTCTCGGCGCCGTTGCCGACCGCCGCCGTTGCCGCCTCCGTTGCCGTTGCCGTTGCCGCCGCGGTCGCCGCGCTGCCGTTGCCGGCCCCGCTCCTGGCGCCCGCCGCGGCCGCGGCCTCGCTCTTCGCCTCGCGGCGCTTCTCGCGCAGCCGCTTGAGCCCGCCTTCCAGGATCTCGCCGATCAGCGACCGGTAGTCGATGCCCGCCGCCGTGCGCGATCAGGCACAGGTCCGAATAGCCCGGCGTCAGCCCGGGCAGCGGGTTCACCTCGATGACGTAGATGTCACCCTTCGGCGTCATGCGCAGGTCGATGCGCGCGACGTCGCGGCAGTCGAGCGCCACGAAGGTCTCGCGGCACACGCGCTCGATCGCCTTCAGCTCGGCCGGCGTCAGCTGCGCGGGGCACTCGTAGCTGACGTGCTTCTCCCACTCCTGCTTGATCTGGAAGTCGTAGACCGGCCGCTCGTTGGCCTTGTCCTTGAAGAGGATCTCCATCGGCGGCAGCACGCGCGGGCGGCGGTCGCCGAGCAGGCCGACCGTGAACTCGCGGCCCGGGATGTAGTCCTCGATCAGCGCCGGCTGGCGGTAGCGCTCGATCAGCTCGCGCACCACCGCGCGCAGCCCCTCCTCGTCGTCGACCACCGACGCCGACGCGCTGACGCCCTTGGACGAGCCCTCCTGGTTCGGCTTGACGATCAGCGGGAACTTCAGCTTCGACGACAGCCGCTCGCGCCCGGTCTCCATGACCTGGAACTCGGCGGTCAGGATGCCGTGCTGCAGCAGCACGCGCTTCGACAGCGCCTTGTCGAGCGCGATCGACAGCGTCGCCGCGTCCGAGCCGGTGTAGGGGATGCCCAGCAGCTCGCACAGCGCCGGCACCGCCGCCTCGCGGTTGCGGCCCGCGACGCCCTCGGCGATGTTGAACACCAGGTCGACCGGCGTCTGCATCAGCTGCCGCGGCAGCTCGGCGGTGGCCTCGAACAGACTCACGTGGCCGTAGCTCGCCAGCGCCTCGCGGATGGCGTCGATGGTCTCGGGCGCGTCGTACTCGGCCTCGGAGTCGTTGCCCGCCTTGGGGTCGACGCGCTTGACGTTGAACGTGAAGCCGATGCGCAGCGGCTCGGCCGGCCGCCGCTTGCGCGCGCCCGGCTTCACCACCAGCCCCTGGCGCCGCGCCGCGCTCTCGATGATCGCGTGCAGCGTCTCGGCGTAGTCCAGCCCCTCGCGCGCCGCCGCGGCGTACAGGCTGGCGCCCCGCTCCAGCGACGGCAGCGCGTTGACCTCGAGCAAGTACAGCCGCCCGTCCTCGCCGAGGCGGAAGTCGATGCGGCCGAGGTCGCGGATGCCCAGCGCGCGCACCGCCATCTTCGAGATCGCGCGCAGCCGCGACACGACGTCGCGCGGCAGATCGGGCGGGCAGCGCACCGACACCTTGTTCGACCTCGGCCGACTTCAGCCGGTAGTCGTAGAGGTTGAAGCGGCTCTTCGCCGCCGGGTCGACGACGTAGTCGACCGGCAGCAGCACGCCGTCGTCGCCGCGCCCCTCGAGGAACGGCACCGTGACGTCGGTGCCGGGGATGAACTCCTCGACCAGCACGCCGGTCGGGTAGGCGCGCAGCGCCGCCGGCAGCACCTCGGCCAGCGTGCGCGCGTCGCGCACGACCGAGTCGTCGGCGATGCCCTTCGACGAGCCCTCGTAGTTCGGCTTGACGATCACCGGGAGCGCCAGCCCCAGCGTCCCGGGGTCGCGCGTGCGGCGGAATTCGTCGGGCGTGACCAGCCGCCCGCGCGGCGTGTCGATCCCGCGCTGCGCCAGCACCAGCTTGGTGAGCCACTTGTCCAGCGTCACCGTCAGCACGTACGCGTCCGAGCCGGTGTACGGGAAGCCCAGCTCCTCGAACAGCGCCGGGTAGAACGCCTCGCGCGCGCGGCCGCGGCGGCCCTCGGCGGTGTTGAAGATCAGGTCCGGGTCGAACGCTTCGAGGCGCGCCGCCAGGCGCGACGCCGGGCCGGTGACCTCGATCTTCTCGACCTCGTGGCCGCCCGCGCGCAGAGCGGCCGGCGATGGCTTCGACGGTCTCGGCGCTGTCGAACTCGGCTTCTTCTTCGCTGTCGGTCAGGCGAAGGTTGTGCGTGAACGCGATGCGCATGGGCTTCGGGGGTCCTTCTACCTCCGTACCTGCTACCTGGCTACGTGCTTCAACCTAACAGGATTCCGCCGCGGCCGCCGAGCGCTTCCGCAACCTTTTCGCCCAGCTTCTTCAGATCGTCGTTCGGCCGCACCAGGTACGCGTCGACGCCGACCGCGAACGCTTCCTTCACGGAGTCGTAAGACGGGTACGCCGTGTAGAGCACGGAGGCGCAGTGGGGCAGCAGCCGCTGCGCATGCTCGATCACGCGCAGCCCCGAGCGCCGGGCAGGTGGCGATCGGCCAGCACCAGATCGAAGTGGGTGTGCTTGAGCAGCTCCAGCGCCTCGTCGCCGTCCTTCGCCGCGGTGACGTGGTGCGCCTTGCCCAGGTACTCCGCCATCAGCTGGCGCCGCGTCCCTTCGACCTCGACCAGCAGCACGCGGCCCGCGCGGCCGCCCGTGCGCGTCGGCTTGGGCCGCGCCAGCTGCTCGTCGCGGCGCGACAGCGCGCGCCGGATGCGAAACCGCAGATCCTCGACGTCGCGGATCGGCTTCTCGATGTAGTCGTGCGCGCCGATGTCCAGCGCTTCGACCGCCGAATCGAACGAGCTGTAGCCGGTGATGAGCACGATCGCCGGCGCCGGGGTCAAGATTGCGCGCGGCGCGCAGCACGTCCAGGCCCGAGGCGCCCGGCAGGTTCTTGTCGGTCAGCACCAGGTCGAAGCGCCGCTTGTGCATGAGGTCGATGGCCTCCTCCGCCGAAGCCGCGGTGGTCACCCGGTAGCCCCCGCGGCGCAGCGCCTCGCGCAGCACGGTCAGCACGACGGCCTCGTCGTCGACCACCAGCACCTCGTGCCCGGTCGGCACGACCGCGCCGTGTGGCTTCGGCGTCGATGGCGTCGGCGATCAGCTGCACGTCGACGTCGCGCTGCGGGCTCGGCGGCCGCACCCGCTCGGCGCCCGCCAGGATGCCGTGTCTGGCCAGCGCCTCGACGATCTTCATCCCCAGCGCCTCGCCGTGGCGGCGCGCCGCGGTCGCGGCCGCGATGCGCCCCAGCAGCTCCAGCGCCGCGCGCGGCAGGTAGGCGCGCGCGCCGCCGTAGATCGCGCTCGCCAGCCGATCGGCGGTCGGCGCGTCGTCGACCACCACCAGCGCCGCGCCCGCGGTGCGCGCGCGCGCCTCGCTCAGCCGGATGTCGGGGTTGTCGCGCGCGCCCAGGCCGACGACGGTGACGTCCGGGTTGGCGACCTCGCGCTGCGTGCCGGCGGCCTCGGCCAGCTCGGCGTCGCCGAGCACGACGATGGTCGGATCGCGCGCGCGCTTCCTTGGCCAGCGCGTCCAGCGTCGCCCCGAGCTCCGGCTCCGACGCCGCCAGCTCGTCGCGGATGCCGCTGTGGGCGTTCAGCACCAGCAGGCCGCGCGTGCGGGCGCGCCGAAATCCCGCCAGACGCTTGACGTGCGCGCGCAGCAGCGCGTCGACCTCGGGCAGCGGCCGCGGCAGCACCGCCGCCACCTCGCGGGCGAACGCCTGTCCGGCGCGCACCGGGTCGCCGTCGCCGAATCAGCACCAGATCCGTGAACGGCCGCAGCTCGCGCCACGCGGCCAGCGGATCGCGGCCCGCGCGCATCCCGGCTGCCTGCGCCTGCGCCTGCAGCTCGGCGTCGGGCAGATCCAGGATCGCCAGATCGAACGACTCGTCGGCGAGCCGTGCCAGCCCTTCGGGCACGGACTCGACCTCGAGGACGAAGCCCTCGCTGGTCAGCGCCCCGACGATGCGCGGGCGCTCGACGCTGTCTCCGAGCGCGACGAGGAAACGCTCCTGCCCACCGCGCGCGGCATTCCGGAGGACCTCCAGCGGCTGGCGCGAGCCATCTGCGTCTACCATCGAGCGGCGCAATTGTATCTCGAAACGCCGCGCGTGACGTCGAATGTCGAGGGCAGGTAGATGTCGCGCGTCGAGCGCAGACCGGCTTTGCCGGTCGGAGCTCATCGCGGGAGGGTTTGGGAACCACGGCACATCGAGCGAAGCTTCCGATGCGGACAAGGTTCCAAGATCGTCAGGTTTCGCCCGCAAGTTGTCGATGAGGATGCAGTAGGGCCTTCGCCGTGTGAGAATTGAACTCAGAGTTAGCAATAAGGTCCGAGATGTCCGAACGCGACCTCACCGTCACCGAAGACGAATCGATCAGCGAGTGGGATGGTCAGAGCACGGCGACCCGCCCGGTACGGCGAGAGTCAACCCGCGGCGGGCTGAGCGGCTGGATCGGGGCGCGGCTGGATGCCGCGATCGCGCGCGTCGCGCAGGGGTTCGGGCGTAGCGGCCCGGGCAGCGACGACGACGACAACGTCGCCCTGGTGCGCACCGGCGGCGCGATCGCGCGCTGGATCTCGTTTCCGCGCGGCGTGCGGCTGGCGACGGGAGCGCTGTCGTCGTCGGCGGCGGCGCTGGCGGCGTGGGGCATGGCCGCGCTCGCCGCGAACGACCTCAGCGTCGCGGCGGCGGCCGCCGGCGCGGCGGCGACGCTGTCGACGGTGTGGGGGCCGATCGGCGTCCGGCTGGCGAACCGGCTGCACGGGCTGGTGGCCCGGCGGCGGCTGGTTCGCATCGCGGACCTGCGCGCCATCCCCGACAGCCGCTCGGTCGCCGTGCGCGGCATCGTCATCGCGCGCCGCACGGCGGCGTCGGCGCTCGACGGGCGCGCGGCTGTCTGGTCGCTGGCGCGGTTTCGCAAGGGGGCGTGGCTGGCGCGCAGCTTCTTCCACGAGGCGGCGTTCGACTTCTTGCTCGACGACGGCACCGACGAACCGATCTGGATCGAGGTCGCCGGCGGCATGTTGATCGACGGCTTCCCGCCCGAGGAGCGCGTTCAGTTTCACAACACGACGCTGCTGGAGCTCGAGCATCCGTTCTTGACGCGGCTGCGGCTCGACAGCCGTGAAGTGTGGGCAGCGGAGATCCAGATCCTGCCGGGCGAAGCGATCGAGGTCGTCGGCCGGTTGTCGCGCCGTCTCGATCCGACGGCGCGTTCGCAGTCGGGGCGCGATCCGCCGCAGCGCCGCACGCTGCGATCGGGGACGCGCGTGCCGGTGATGATCAAGAAGCTGTCGGGCCCGGATGCTGCGCTCGGGCGCGTGCGTCGGCTCGCGGCGAAGGAATCTCCCGCGCTGTCGCCCGGCGAGCCGCCGCTGCGACGATTCTGATTCATGGGAACCCTCGATGGGTTCCCAAACCCTCCGCGATGGGCTCCGACGGGCGAAGCCCGTCTACGCCCGACGCGATGCCAGTTTCGATTCGCCGCGATTGTGGGCGCTCTCACGGGTAGATTTGGCGCCGCAATTGCACCTCAAACGTAGACCAATGGGCAGCCGTCGCGCCGTCCGCATAAGGTCATGACGAAGAAAGTCATTCTCGTAGTCACTGTTCTCCTGGTTCACACCGCTGCGGCGCATGCGCAACAGTCGGGGCCCTTGCCGGACGTCGGCACCGCTACGGCTGAGGCGTTCCCGCCCGCCTACGCGCCGCCACCGGGCTACAAGGCGCCGGCCGGCGCGCCGCCACCTGGCGGGCAGCAGCCCGGCGCGCAGCAGCGGCCGTACTACGGACCAGGCCCGACATACGGCGCGCCGCCGCCCGCTTACGGCGCGCCACCCGCGTACGGCGCGCCTTCCGGACAGTATCCGCCGCCCAACTATTACTATCAGTATCCGCCGGCCCCTCCGCGCCAGGTGCTCGATCGCCCGTTCACGCTCGGTGGCGGCATCGGCTTCGGCGGGCTCGGGTTCAAGGACGCGATCACCGGCCAGAACACGACCGACGGCGGCATGGCCTACACGTTCCGCCTCGGGTTTGGCCTGCGTCCGGGGCTCCAGTTGCTGTGGGACGTCGAGGGCGCGCTGGTCAGCCGCCAGGGCTCGGCGGTTTCGCAGACGGCGAACCTGCTGGCGCTGCAGGTGTTCGTCAGCCAGCGTCTGTTCTTGAAGGGCGGCTTCGGCATCGCGCAGGTCGTCGAGAGCAACCGCGCCGGCGCATACAACTCCAACACGCTCGACTGGGGCGGCGCCGCGATGGCGGGCATCGGCTACGAGCTGATACAGGGGTGGAACTGGTCGTTCGACATCGAGGCGACGGTGACTGGCGCCCGTTACAACACCAACGGCGTCGACGAAACCTGGACCAACTGGTCCCTCGTCAACTTCGCCATCAATTTTTTCTAGAAAAGCGACGAGATCCGCGCGGCAAAGCCGCGCTCCGCTCACGCGATCCTTGTAGGCCCCGGCTCAGACCCGGCTACTACCCGGCTACTCTGGCTCGAACGCCTCGAGGACGGGCTTTCCCACCGCGCCCTCGGGGATGGGGTAGCCGAGAGCCCACAGCGCGGTCACCGCCGTGTCGGTGGTGCTGATCTCGCTCTTGATGCGATGGCCGGCGCGGACGCCCGGGCCCCAGGCGATCCACGGAATGAGGCGGTCCTCCTTGATCTTTCCGGAGTGATTGTGGCCGTGGCCGCCGTGGTCGGCCGAGATGATGAACAGCGTATCGCGATCCAGCCCCGCCTTCGCGACGGCGTCCATCAGGGTGCCCAGACACTTGTCCGTGGTGCGGACCGCTTCCAGCTGCGGGTTCGACATCCAGCCGTCCGAGTGTCCGAGGTCGTCAGGGTCGGAGAAGTGTATGAACTCGATCTGGGGCTTCTTCTCGACGAAGTAGCGCGCCGCCTCTTCGACGACCTTCTTGCAGAAGTAGCCGGGCCGCGAAAACTTGTCCACGGACTTGGGGTTCGCGATGTGCGCCAGCTTCTGCTTGCCGACGAACGCCGCCGTGCTGCCGCCGTTCTTCTCCGCGACGTCGAACACGCTCGGCACCTTGATGAAGCCGCGCTCCGGCTTCCACGAGTTCCAGAACAGCCCGTGCTCCTTCATGTCGAAGCCGGAGAGCATCGCCGCGTGCGACGGCAGCGTCGATGCGTGCCGGATGGTTTGCGCCTTGAGCGAATACGCGGCGCGCTTGAAGATCTCCTCGTGCACCGGCGGCTTCACTCCCGTGAGCGCGTCGGGGCGCATGCCGTCCTCGCTGATGATGACCACGTGGCGGATCGCCTTGCGCGAATTCTTCGGCGGCGTCGTGGACGGCGCGGGCACCGCGGGCTGGGAGGACCGGCGCCGCCGCGGCGACGGGCGGGGCCGCCGCGGCCGGCTGCTTGCGGCGGCACGCAGGGGCGGCGGCCAGCAGCAGGGCCAACGCGGCCAGAACCGTCGCGAAACGGTGCACGACGTCCAATGGTACCCGACGGCCTTGCAGGTTTTTCAATTTGCCTTAACCTTGCGCCATCCGAATTCTATGTCCGTCGCCGGCCGCGCCTTTGGGACGTTGGCTGGCCCCCCGCCGCGCCGGCTGCGCCGCTGTTGTTCTCTCCCTTGCCGCTCTTATCGGTTCGGGCTGCGCCCACGTCGAAGCAAAGCCGTGTGCTGGGGACAAAGACTGCAAGCTGAATCGCCTGTGTGATGCCGGCCGCTGCGTGTGGCCGGCCGACGCCAAGCGTCCGTCTGTCGGCGCGCCGGGCTTCGGTCCCGCGGTGTCGCTGCCGCAATACGCGATCGAGCCCGCGCTGGCGATGTTTCGGTTCGGGCCCACGCACCGCGGCCGTTCGCCGTTCGTGCTTCCAGCGGCCAAGCCCGCCATCTGGTGGACGTTCGCGACCAGCGGCCCGATCGTGTCGTCGCCGGCGCTGGCGGCCGACGGCTCCGTGCTGGTGGGGTCGCAGGACGGCAAGGTGTACGAGATCGCGCGCGACGGCACGCTGCGGGGGTCGTACGCGATGGGCGACATCATCTTCAGCTCACCCGCCATCGCTCACGACGGGACGATCTATATCGGCTCCGACGACGATCACCTTTACGCTCTGCTCCCCGGCGTGGCCAAGCCGCGCTGGATCGTGCAGATGGGCGCCTGCCCCCAGCGGGTCGGCATCGGCCCCGAGGCCAGCCGCTGTGACGTCGACGCTGGGCCGACCATCGGCCCGGACGGCGTCATCTACACCGGGGGCGACGGCATCTACGCCATCAACCCCGACGGCACGCTGCGCTGGCACTTCGTGACCGGCGGCCATGTCGCGTCGGCTCCGGCTGTGCTTCCCGACGGCACGGTGGTCGCCGGCAGCCAGGACGACCTCATCTATGCCATCGCTCCCACTGGTCAGAAGAAGTGGGACTTCCGGGCCGGCGCCGACGTCGAGGCGGCGCCCGCCATCGGCGACGACGGCACGATCTACGTCGGTTCCGACGACGACAAGCTCTACGCGCTGGGCCCCGACGGGGCGCTGCGCTGGGCGTTCACCACCGGGGGCGACGTTCGCGCGTCGGCCGCCGTGGGTAGCGGCGTCGTCTATGTCGGCTCGTTCGATTCGCAGATGTACGCGATTCGCCTCGACGGCAGCCTGGCATGGACATTTCGCACCGGCGACCGCATCGTGTCGTCGGCGCTGGTTGACTCTCGTGGCGCCATCCTGTTCGGCTCGCAGGATGACCGCCTCTACTGTCTCGAGCCTGACGGCCATCTGCGCTGGTCGGTGGAGCTAGGCGGCGACGTCGACAGCTCTCCGACGTTGGCCGCAGACGGCACCATCTTCGTGGGCTCCGACGACCGCAAGCTCTACGCGCTACGCGCGCCGGGCGGCAGCGGGCCGTCTGCCCCCAAACCGTAGTAATGAACTCTCACCATCACCTCTCCCCCTTCGCGGGAGAGGGAAGAAATCAAATTCGAAATGACAACTGAACATCTCCCTACTGGCCCGAGCTTCTCAGGCGTCAAGACGCGCAAGCTCACGGGTCGCATCAAGGTTCACCCCGCCGGGTATGGCTTCGTCGTACCCGACGACAAATCCGAAGACGTCCACGTGTCGGGACACAACCGCGGCACCGCCATGGACGCCGACACCGTCGAGGTCGAGACCTGGCTGGGCGGCAAGGGCGTCGAAGGGCGCGTGCTGGCCGTGCTGGCGCGCGGCCGCGCCAAGATCACCGGCCAGCTCGGCTGGCGCGGCAAGCAGCAGATCCTGCAACCGGACGACCCGCGCATCGGCGGCCCGGTGGCGTTGACCGGCCCCGTGCCGCACGCGGCGGACGGCACGGCGGTGGTCGCCGAGATCACGCGTTATCCCGACGTTCCCGACGGGCCGATCGAGGCCGCGGTGCTGAAGGTACTGGGCGATCCCGATGACCCGCGCACCGAGGTCGAGAAGGTCCTGGCGGTGGCCAGCGTCGAGGAGAACTTCCCCGACGACGTCGCGCGCTACGCCGACGGCCTGCCGCAGGAGGTGCGCGACGCCGACCGCGTCGATCGCGCCGATCTGCGCGACGTTCCGTTCGCGACCATCGATCCGGAGACGGCGCGCGACTTCGACGACGCGGTGGCGATCGAGCCCGGGGCCAACGGCGGCACGCGGCTGTGGGTCGCGGTCGCCGACGTCTCGCACTACGTGCGCGAGGGGTCGCCGGTCGACACCGAGGCGCGCAAGCGCGGGTGCAGCATCTACCTGCCCAGCCGCGCCATCCCGATGCTGCCCGAGCCGCTGTCGGCGCGCATCTGTTCGCTGGTCCCGGAGGAAGACCGGCTGGCGATGGTCGCGCGCATCGACCTCGATCGCGACGCGAACATCGTCGGCACCGATTTTTCGGCGGCGGTGATCCACTCGCGCGCGCGGCTGGACTATCCCGGCGTCGCGGCGGCGCTGGCGGGCGACACGCGCGGCAAGCGGCGCAAATACGAGCCGCTGTTGCCGGATCTGCGCGCGATGGATTCGCTGGCGCGCAAGCTCCGGCAGACGCGCCTGGCGCGCGGCACGCTGGACTTCGATATCCCCGAACCGTTCGTCGAGCTGGACCACGACGATCCGCGGCTGGTGCGCGCGGTCCGCAAGTCGCGGCGCGATCCGGGCGAGAAGCAGGCGTATTCCATGATCGAGGAGTTCATGCTCGCCGCCAACGAGTCGGTGGCGCGCAGCTTCCGCGAGCGCGGTGAGGACACGATGTGGCGCATCCACGACGCGCCCGATCGCGGGCGGTTGGAGGAGTTCGCCGTGCTGGCGCAGCACTACGGCATCGCCATCGACGTCGACGAGGCGCGCACGCCCAAGGGGCTCAAGCGCGTGCTCGAGCGTCTCAAGGGCCACCCCGCCGAGAAGCCGCTGTCGTTCCAGATGTTGCGGTCGCTGAAGCAGGCGACCTACGACGTCGTGAACCTGGGCCACTTCGGCCTGGCGTCGACAGGACTACCTGCACTTCACGTCGCCGATCCGCCGCTACCCCGACCTCATCGTCCACCGGCTGCTCAAGACGCGGCTGGCCGGGCAGGGCAAGCCCGCGGGCGGGTTCAAGCCGGCGGCGGTGCAGCCGCCGCCCGATCGCGTGGCGTTGCAGAAGATGGCGGCGGACTCGTCGTTCTCGGAGCGCGCGGCGATGGAGGTCGAGCGCGAGGTGATCGATCTGTATCGCGCGTTCTTCCTGCGCGACCGCATCGGCGACGTGTTCGAGGGGACGATCTCGGGCGTCGCCGGGTTCGGCGTGTTCGTCGTCGTCGACGACCCGTTCGTGGAGGGGCTGGTGCGCATCGACCAGCTGTCCGACGACTACTACGTCTACGACGAGCCGAGCTGCCGGCTGGTCGGGCGGCGTTCGGGCCGGACGTTCGCCCTGGGCGACGCGGTCAAGGTCGAGGTCCAGTCGGTCAGCGTCGCGCGGCGCAAGATCGATTTCGTGCTGCACGGGCATCGCGCCCGCCACCACGGACGGCGGCCGGGGCCGCGACGGCGATCGTCGCGAACGCGGCCGGGGCAAACACCAGCGGCGGCCGACCGAGCGCGCGCAACCCGAGCGGCAGCGTGGCCGTCAGGACAAGCGGCGCGGTAAAATCTCCGGTGCAGGTGCGGGCGGCGGCAAGAGTCGCCCGGCCGGCAACCGCGCGCGCGGCAAGCCGAAGAAGAAGCGATGACGACCATTCGCGAGAAGCTGGAGGACGACGAGGATCGCATCCTGTCGCCCTTCGCCCAGCGCAGCCGCGCCAGCAAGGGGCGGGCGCGCCCGGAGCCCCTCGATCCGGTGCGCCCGATCTTCCAGCACGATCGCGATCGCATCATTCATTCGAAGGCGTTTCGCCGGCTGGCGGGCAAGACGCAGGTGTTCCTGGCCCCCGAGGGCGACCACTACCGCACCCGCATCACGCACACGCTGGAGGTCGCGCAGATCGCGCGCACGGTGACGCGCGCGCTGGGGCTCAACGAATCGCTGACCGAGGCGATCGTCATGGGCCACGACCTCGGCCACACGCCGTTCGGTCACGCCGGCGAGAAGGTGCTGGCGAAGCTGATGCCCGACGGCTTCCACCACGTCAAGCAGTCGCTGCGCGTGGTGGAGACGCTGGAGCGCGACGGCCAGGGCCTGAACCTCAGCATCGAGGTCCGCGACGGGATCCTGAAACATTCCAAGGGGAAGGGGCACATCATTTCGGACAACCCGAACTTGATGGCCATGACCCTGGAGGGGCAGATCGTCCGCATCAGCGACATCGTCGCCTACGTGAACCACGACCTGGACGACGCCGTCCGCGGCCGGGTCGTCGATCCCGCGACGGTGCCGCGCGCGATCCTCGACGTGCTCGGTGACAGCCACGGCGAGCGCATCGCCCGCATGGTGGGCGACATGGTGTCGGCGTCGCAGCTCGAGCAGAAGCGCCAGATCCGGATGACCGACGAGGTCCTGAACGCGCTCATCGCCCTGCGCGACTTCCTCTACGAGACGGTCTACGAGCGTCCGGAGATCCGCGGCGAGTTCGACAAGGCCCAGCGCATCATCAGCGAGCTATGGGCGTACTTCCACGCGCACGCGGACGAATTCCGCGCGAAACATTGGCCGAAGGGAATTCCCGAATCCGACGGGCTGTCGCGGGCGGTCGCCGACTTCATTACTGGCATGACCGACCGATATGCCCTGCGCGTGTACGAAGATTACTTCCTCCCCCACCGCTGGCCGGTGTATTGAACCCGGTTTCCGTCGGGTGTGACTGACTCCCACCCGAGTTAACGAACAATGCACTACGAAGAAACGTCCAGTTAACGGGACGAACGCTAGTCTCAGGTTCGCTCTCAGGAACCGCGTCGAGCGCAGGCCGGCTTCGCCGGCCGGAGCTCATCGCGGGAGCGGGACCCTCTGAGGGTCCCGAAAAAATTTGATAACTGGATCTCACATCATGCGATTGCTCCCGTCGGGATTACGAACAATCGTCGTCACGCTCGACCCGAAACGGAACGAGTCGCAGAAGGACGCGCCCGCGGCGATGTTGCGTTCCCTGGGGCACGCCGTCGAGGTCGTCGGCTACGACCTGGCGGAGCTCGCGGGCACCGTCGACGTCGCGCTGGTGGAGGCGGGCGAACATCTGGAGATAGGGCGCCACGCCATCAGGCGGTTGCGCCAGCGTCCGGAGCTGGTCGCGACGCGCATCCTGCTGTGCATCGAGGTGGCGCGCGTGTCCGGCCTGGACCCGGAGATGGGCGCCGACGATTTCATCCTGATGCCGGTCAGCGCGGAAGAACTGGCGGCGCGCCTGCGCCAGCTACACGCGCGCGACAAGCGCCCGGGCTCGCCGCTGCAGGTTCGCTATGGCGAGGTGGTGCTGGACTGCGAGATGCGGCAGGCGTACCTGCGCGGGCAGGCGCTGGGGCTGACGCCGTACGAATTCCAGCTGCTGCGCTTCCTGGCCGATCGCGTGGGCCGCGTGTTCACGCGGCAGGAGCTGCTGTCGCGCGTGTGGGGCTACCGCCACGTCGGCCGCGTCCGCACCGTCGACACGCACGTGCTGAACCTGCGCGCCAAGCTGGGCGGCCTGGGCGAGCGCCTGCAGTCGGTGCGCGGCATGGGCTACAAGCTCCAGCGCGCCGACGCCCCGAACGACGTCGCCGCCTAGCGACCTCGGCGCGACGCGTCGCGTCTGGCGGGTGTGCGCGTGCGATCAGGTGCACGGGCCCATGCCGCTGCGAGACGCGCCACAACACGACGATCCCGACGACGGGCCGGGTCGATCCGCTTGCCGCCCGGCGGCGACGTGTCGGCCGAAGCTGGCCCCTGGACCACCGGCAGAATCCGTAGAACTGCAGGCAGAGGGCGGCGAAGCCGATCTGCGCGAAGCTCTGCCGCTGCACATCAAAAACATGGCGACCTGCATGATCGCGGTCGCCGCGAGTCCCCAGCACAACGTCGATCGCGCCGCGCGCCGGTCGCCGAGCGCGCGGTAGTTGAGGTACATGAGGAACACGCCGGCGAAAAACACGCCGAGGGACGCGGCCCAGCCGATCTGGCGTGCGCTGTACAGGTTGCGCGATGCGACGCCGCCTGGACGGAGGCGGGTGCCGCGACGAATTCGATGTCGCCCGCCGGCGGTGCGTATGGGTTCAGCCCGACCGCCGGTCCTGCCCCATGCCGCGACCGGAGCACGCCACGGTTAGCACCGCGAACGCGCGTGACGGCGTCAGGCGGCGGCGGTCGGGGGGACGCGGCGGCGGACCAGGCGGGCGCGGCGCAGGCGGAAGAACATCTTCGATACGTCGAACGAGCCCATGCGCAGCTTGCGGACGATGTCGCGCAGCGTCTGCCGGCCGTCGGTCTGTTCCAGCACCGCGAGCTCGTCGCGCGTGAAGGTGCCGCGCGGCGTGTTGGCGATCTTGTCGTCGTTGCGCACGAAGATGTCGTCGAAGCTGGCGATCTCGCGTTCGATGATCCGCCATTCGTCGACGCGCCGGTAGCCTTCCAGCAGCATGCGATCGACGTTGATCTGCAGCGCCGCGTCCCGCGCCAGCAGCGGCAGCTCGTCGGTGCGGCGGAACTGGAAGAAACCGGACCGCCAGCGCAGCGCCTCGTAGGCCAGCTCGCTGGTCTGTCGGGACATCGCCCGCGTCAGCGCCTCGCGCGTGAGCAGCCCGCGCGCGATCAGGTCGGCGCCGAACAGCGGCACCGGCGTCGTGGAGCGCCCGCGCTCGGACAGCACCTCGTCCAGCCGTTCGGGCGAAACATCGCCGGCGCCGACGATGAACCGCCCCAGCAAGTACTCCTCGGCGACGGCGACCGCCGCCGCGAAGTCGACGCGCCCCTCGCGGAAATAGAGCTCGACGCGCGCGTTGCTCTCGGTGTTGACCACGCGCAGGATGCCGCTTTGCCCCTGCTCGGCGAGCAGCTCTAGCACCTCGCTCATCGAGATCGCCGCCAGGTCGCCCGCCAGCGCCTGCCCCAGGGCCGCGAACGCCCGCGCCTCCTCCACGGTCGCGTCGGCCGAGCGCGACAGCGCCTCCTCGACCGCCGCCCGGATCCCGGCCATCGCGCGGGCGCCGCTCTCCTCGAGGCCGAGCTCCCGGCTCCGGGACCCCCGACGTGCGCTTGCCGACCACATGTGAGACCACGGCCTGGAGCCCCTCGGGCGAAAACGGCTTGCCGATGAAATCGACGACGTTCGAGGCCCTGGCGAAGCGCGCTTCCATGTCGGCGGCCTGGCCGCGCGCGATCATGACGACGACCGGAACCTTGGCCAGCGTCGGTTCGCCGGCCAAACGGCGGCAGATCTCGGCGGGGTCACGGTTGGGGATCAGCCCGTCGAGGAGGATGAGGTCGGGAACGGTGCGCGCCTCACGTACAAGCGCCAGGGCGGCTGGTGTCGTCGAGGGCGGTTGCGACTCCGTATCCAGCTTCGATCAACGCAAGCTCGATGACCTTTAGAACCGTAGGACTATCGTCGATTACCAGTAGGTGCCCTGCAGCCATGTTCGCTCCCGTGCTGCATGAGGGTAAATGATAAGATCCCCCACGCAAGATGATGCCTCTCGGGCCGGGCCCCGTCTGGGCTTGGCTCCAGTAGGTTCGGCGACGAAGCGGCGAGATATGAACGAATTTCCGCGCCGCTTCGGTCCGTATGTTCTGCTCAAGCCCCTCGCTCGGGGCGGGATGGGGGCACTCTACCTCGCGCTGACGGGGCCTGAGGAGTCCGGGCGGCTATGCGTCATCAAGACGGTGCTGCCGCACCTGGCCGACAAGGAGTACCTGCAGCGGTTTCGCGACGAGGCCAAGGTCGTCGTCAGGCTGTCGCACGGCAACCTGGTGCCGGTGTTCGATTCGGGGCAGGTGCTGGGCGAGATCTACCTGGCGATGGACTTCGTGCAGGGCAAGGACCTGCGCGCGACCTGGAACCGCTGCGCGAAGAAGGGGATCGCGTTCCCCGTCGACGTCGCCGCGCACATCGTCAAGGAGCTCGCGCGCGGGCTCGACTACGCGCACGGCTTCGGCGACATCAAGCTGGTTCACCGCGACGTCTCGCCGCCCAACGTGCTGCTGTCGTACAGCGGCGAGGTGAGGCTGACGGACTTCGGGCTGGCGTCGTCGACGTTGAAGCTGGAGAAGACCGCGCCCGGGATCATCTACGGCAAGGTCAGCTACATGTCGCCCGAGCAGGCGCGCGGCGAGACGCTGGACGGGCGCACCGATCTGTACGCGTCGGGGATCATCTTGTGGGAGCTGTTGACGGGGCGGCAGCTGTTTCCGTCGGGCAAGGCGCCGGGCGTGCCCAAGGACGGGCACACGTCGGAAGAGATCTTGCGCCGCGTGCGCAACCCCGACCTGGTGCCGCCGTCGCGGCGCGCGTCGCGCGTGCCGGCCGATCTGGATCGCATCGCGCTGAAGGCGCTGGCGCCCGACATCAAGAATCGCTACCAGCGCTGCGAGGAGCTGCGCAGCGATCTGGCGTCGTTCCTGGCGCAGACATCATCCCGGCGACCGACACCGCCCGCGTCGCCAGCTTCCTGCGCGAGCTCTACGCCGAGGACATGGCGGCGGAGGAGGTCGAGCGCGAAGAGCTGATCGCCAAGGCGCGCGAGTGGTACTCGAGCAAGCGCTCGGGGCCGCCGCCCGTGCCGACGATGTCGGCGGCGGCCGCCGCCGCTGTGCCGCCGCCGCTGCCGGGGTCCGCGCCGCCGCGGCTGCCGACCGCGTCGCTGGGGAGCTCGGCCGTCCACGTCGCCCGCGAAGTCGACGCCAGCGACGCCGCCGGGGACGCCGGATCGCCGCGAACGCGGCGAACGCGGGACCGTCGTGTCGGGCCCGGTGCGCCACGATCACACGCGCGACAAGAAGCTCACCGTCCGCGAGGACGAAGAGACGCCGCTGACCGACTCGCAGCTGTCCGGCGGTCGTTCGACCGCGGTGCTGGGGACCGTCGTCGGCGGCCGGTACTACGTCCGCAAGCTGTGCGGCGAGGGCGGCATGGGGCGCGTCTACGAAGCCGAGCACATCGACATCGGCAAGCGCGTCGCCCTGAAGATTTTGCACCCCGCGTACAGCCAGACGCCCGATCTGGTCGAGCGCCTGCGGCGCGAGGCGCGGTCGGCGTCGAAGATCGCGCACCCCAACGTCGTCGACGTGACCGACTCGGGCACCACGCCCGACGGCGCGTTCTTCTTCGTGATGGAGTACCTCGAGGGGATCGAGCTCGGCGAGCTCATCTATCGCGAGAAGCGGCTCGATATCCGGCGCACGCTGATGATCGGCGCGCAGATCTGCCGCGCGTTGCAGGCGGCGCACGAGGTCAACGTCATCCACCGCGACCTGAAGCCGGAGAACGTCCTCATCCTGCGGCGCGACGGCCAGCGTGACTTCGTCAAGGTGCTGGACTTCGGCATCGCCAAGAGCGGCAGCGACAGCGAGCTGGGCGAGAGCCGGGGCGGCCGGCGGCTGACGCAGCCGGGGATGACGATGGGGACGCCGGAATACATGGCGCCCGAGCAGGCGTCGGGCAAGCCGGCGGACCCGCGCTCGGACATCTACGCGGTCGGCGGGCTGCTGTACGAGATGCTGTCGGGCAATCCCCCGTACGAGGGGGCGAACTTCATGGAGATCTTGCACAAGAAGGCGAACGGCGCGCCCGCGCCGCTGTCGACCGTGCGCAATGACGTTCCGCCCGCGCTCGAGAACGTGATCATCAAGGCGATGGCCAAGGAGCCCGAGGCCCGCCAGCAGTCGATGGAGGCGCTGGAGAAGGAGCTGCAGAACGTCGCGACGCTGCTGTTCTCGAACTTTGCGATCGCGCCGCTGTCGGAGCCGGATCCGACGCCGCCGCCGAGCATGCTCGGGGCGCTGTTGCGCGACGCGGCCAGCCCGCGGAGCCTGGCGGAACGCGTCCGTGGCTGGAACGGCAAGAAGGTCGTGATCGCGGGGGCCGCGTTCGGATTGCTGGTGGCGTTCGTCGTCGTGGGCGCGACCAGCGCCGCGCGACGCAGCGGTGGCAACGCCGTCGCTGCGGCGCCGGCGCAACCGCCGCCGGTCGCGGCCGCGCCTGTCGCGCCCGCGCCGCCGGTCGTGCCGCCGCCAGCGCTGCCGACCGTCACGGCGCCGCCGCCGGTCGCACCGGCGGTCGCCGAGGCCAAGCCGGCCGACGAAGAAGAAGAGACCACCGAGGACGGCAACGGAAGCGACCGAGGCTCCGGTCAAGACCGCGGGCGACGGCGAATCGGCGACCAGGACCAAGGCGGCGACGAAGGTCGCGTCGTCGTCGGGCGCCGAGGCCAAGAAGCTGCTCATCGACGCGGAGCGGTTGCTGCGCGCCGAGCGCTTCGGCGAGGCGCGCGAGATCTTCGAGAAGCTGTCGAAGTCGAAGCGCGAGCGTGGTCCGGCGCTGGTCGGCCTGGCCGAGATCTCGTTTCAGGAGAAGAAATACGGCGAGGCGGCGCGGACGGCGGAGAAGGCGGCGGAACGCGGTGGCGGCGTGAAGGCGCGGGTGCTGCTGGGCGACGCGCATTTCCGGCTGGCGCGCTACAAGGAAGCCGCCAAGGCCTACGAAGACGCGCTGAAGATCGATCCCGCCAACGCCAGCGCCAAGAGCGGCCTGGCGCTGGCCACCAAGCGTATGTAGCCGCGCGCACGGTCGAGCTGGCGTCGAGCCTGGCTGCGGTTGACAGCCTAGGGGCTAATGCTCAGCTTTGATTGAGCGAACGGGGGAGGGTGATTGATGGGGTTCGTGGGGGCGTTCGTATTGGCGGCCGTGGCCATGGCGGCGGTTCCTGGCGCGTCGGACGGGACGAAGGCGGTATCTCCGGTGGTGGCGCCGACGACGGCGGCGGTCAGGCCGGGTCAGCCGCCTAGCGACCCTGTCGCGGTCGCGCACAGGCAGATGCGCGCGATCACGGACGGCGTGGCACGTATCAGGCGTCTCATGCCGCTGGCGGAGAACCGCGCCGTGCGCATGACGTGCGTGATGCAGAAGCTGGTCGAGGCCAAGGTTCACGTGCAGCTGGCGGACAACGAGATGGCGGCGTTCGACGCCGCGCCGTGCGGACGCTGACACGGCCACAGGGCGGGAAGCCAACCGCGGCCGCCGCCGAGCCGGGGCGACGCGCTGCGGCCGCCGACGCCGAGGCGCGCGCGCACGCGCTGATGCGGCTGGACCTGATCGCCAAGCGTACGGTCGAGGTGGAGCGTGCGGCGCGCGTCTGTGTCGAGGACGATCTGAGCTCGATCGACATCACCGAGGTGCAGGTCGAGGAGATGGGCAAGCCCAAGAACAAGTAGACGCTGGGTAGACCGGCTCGCGTCGAGCTAGCCGGCGTTCCGGCGGAGCTCATCGCGGGAGGCTTCGGCCGCGTGGCCCCCCACGAAGGCGACCCCGGCTTGCCGGTTGTGCTGGTCCCGGTCGGCGGGGTGCGTTCTGGTGGCCGGTCTGACGCGGGCCGCCTGGCGCAGTTGGCGTGGCCCCTGGCCGCTCGCTCGTGAAGCGAGGGTGCGCGGCTACTTTAGAATAGTCCCAGGATGTTCTACGATCGCCGCTTCGGCGGCGATGGCTGGGGTTTATCCGCGCAGATTCGGCAAGTACGTCCTACTCAAGCCTATGGCGCGGGGGGGGATGGGAGAGATCTATCTCGACGGCGCGCGACCGGTGACTCGGGCTTCCAGAAGTTCTGCGTCATCAAGAAGATCATCGCGGAGAAGAGCGACCGGGCGAAGGCGAACCGCTTCCTGGACGAGGCCAAGGTCGTGTTGCGGCTGTCGCACGCCAACCTGGTGCCGACGTTCGACGCCGGCGAGATCGACGGCGAGTTCTTCATCGCGATGGATCTGGTCGAGGGCAAGGACCTGCGCGAGATCTGGAACCGCTGCGTGCGGACGCGGACGCGCATCCCGCTGGACGTCGCGCTGCACATCGGGCGCGAGATCGCGCGCGCGCTCGCCTACGTTCACAGCTACGGCGACCTGAGCCTGGTCCACCGTGACGTCGCGCCGCCGAACATCCTGCTCAGCTACTTCGGTGAGGTGAAGCTGACCGACTTCGGGCTGGCGCGCAGCGTGCTGAAGAGCGAGCAGACCGCGCCCGGCGTCGTGTTCGGGCGCGCGTCGTACCTGGCGCCGGAGCAGGCGCGCGGCGAGGTCGCGGACGCGCGCACCGACGTCTACAGCCTGGGCATCGTGCTGTGGGAGCTGCTGACCGGGAATCAGTATCTGCAGCTCGCCAGCCTGGATCCGGCGACGGCGATGTCGCTGGTCCGGCATCCGCGGCCGGTGTCGCCGTCGAGCAAGGCGCCGTGGATCTCGAAGACGCTCGACAAGCTGCTGATGCGCGCGCTGGCGCCCGAGCGCGACGACCGCTTCCAGTCGGCGGAGGAGATGCGCCAGGCGCTGTCCGACGCGATGGCGGAGGTCGCGCCGCGGGCCGACGCCGAGCGGGCGGCGACGTTCGTGCGCAACCTGTACGACACCGCGATCCGCGACGAGCGCCAGGAGCGCGAGAAGCTGCTCGCGGATAGCCAGTGCGCTCGCGTCGCCGGCGCCGGCGCCCGCGGCACCGCCGCCCGCCACGACGCCGGCACCCGCGTCGCCGGCGGCGTCCGCTGCGCCGCCGCCGCGCTCCACGCCGGCGTTCGGCACCGTGCTACCGCGAGACACGGCGCCCGACATGAACGCGATCCCGCTCGCCACGCTGGCCGAGGCCAGCGTGCCCGTGAAGGACGGGCGCCGATCGGCGCCGATGATGCCGGCGATACCAGGGCTGACGTTCCCCACCGAGGAGGAGCCGTCCGGCGCCGATTTCACGGGCCGCGTGATCAACGGCCGCTACCGCGTGCACGCCAAGATCGGCGAGGGCGGCATGGGGACCGTGTACGCCGCCGAACACGTCGAGATCGGCAAGGGCGTCGCGATCAAGATCCTGCACCCCCGCTACTCGACGGAGCAGGAGCTGGTCGAACGCTTCCGGCGCGAGGCGCGCGCCGCGTCCCGCATCGGCCACCCGAACATCATCGACGTCATGGACTTCGGGTCGACCGACGACGGCTGCGCCTACTTCATCATGGAGCTGCTGGACGGTATCGACCTGGCCGACGTGCTGACGCACGAGCGGCGGCTCGATCCCGACCGGTCGTGCCAGATCGCGATCCAGATCTGCCGCGCGCTGTCGGCGGCGCACGCGGCCGGCGTCATCCACCGCGACCTCAAGCCCGAGAACATCTTCCTCGTCGCGCGCGATGGCCAGGCCGACTTCGTCAAGGTGCTGGACTTCGGCGTCGCGCGCAGCGCCGGGCGTTCGCGCCGGCTGACGAACCCCGGGGTGGCGATGGGGACGCCCGAATACATGGCGCCCGAGCAGGCGGCCGGCGGCGTCGTCGACCACCGCAGCGACATCTATTCGGTCGGCGCGCTGCTGTACGAGATGACGACCGGGCTGCCGCCGCAGAAGCGCGAGGGCGGGATGATGCCGCCGCGGTCGCTGCGCCTGCAGCTGTCGGAGGAGCTGGACCGCATCATCGTGCGCGCGCTGGAGGCGGAGCCGGACAAGCGCTACCAGTCGATGGCGCAGCTCGAATACGATCTGGCCAAGACGCTGTTCGGCAGGACGCGCGCCGTCTCCGACCTGCTGGGGCTGCGGCAACCCGAGGCGCGCCGCGACGACGCGGAGGCGCCGAGCGAGACGCAGGCCGCGCCGACGCTGCCGCACGAGGAATCGCTGGGGGACGCGCTGCTCGAGCGGCTCGATGCCCGGCGGGCGGCGCGCGCCGTGACGCCGCCGCCACCGACGCCGCTGCCGCCCGCGAAGCCGCCGCTGGTGACGCCGCCGCTCGGGACGTCGGTCGCGACCCCGCTGCCCGCGCCGCCCAGCTATCGCGAGGTCGCGCTGGCGCCGCCGACGCCCACCGACATGCGCGCGCCGCAGGTGCGGCGCCGTGGGGGCGGTCGCTTCCTGGGGACCGCCGCGGTGCTGGTCCTGGCGGGCGTCGCCGCTGTTCCCATCTATCGCCGGCTGCCGTGGAACTTGCGCGCGCAGACCGCGCCCGCCCCTGCGCCGACGGCGGCAACGGCGCCACCGGTGAACGCGCTGACGGTGGCTGCGCAGCCGGGCGGCGCCGCGCCGTCGCCGGCGGCCCACCGAGGCCGAGAGCAAGGCGGCGCGCGGGCGTGCCGCGGCGGCCGATGTCGAGACGCTTGCTGGCGAGCGGCCTCGGGTTCGACAAGCGCGCCGCGCTGGACGACGGCCTGCGCCGGATGCGCGCCGCGGGCGCCGACCGCCGACGCCGACAAGCTGGCGGCGCGCGCCAAGGCGACGCTGATCAAGGCGGCCGAGGCGGAGCTGGATAGCGGCGACCTGGACGCGGGGGTGGTGCACTACAAGGCGGCGGCGAGGCTGGCTCCCGAAGAATCGGATACGGCGTCGCTGTCGGAGGCGATCCGCCTGCGCGCGCTGGCGGCGCTGGTTCAGCGTCAGGACGCCGAGGCGGCGGTGCGGCTGGCGCGGCAGGGGCTGTTGGTGGCGGGCGATCAGGCGCCGGCGCACGGGCTGCTGGCCGACATGCTGTACGCGGCGCACGAGTACGAGGAGTCGGTGACCGAATATCGCGCAGCGCTGGCGGGGGCGCCCGACGACGCGGCCCTCAAGCGCGGGCTGGACCGCGCGCGCAAGAAGCTGGGGCAGGACAAGGCGAAGGCGGCGGCGCCTTCGCCGCGGACGAAGACGAAGACGAAGGCGCGACGCCGCGCGCGGCCGGCGCGGAGGCTTCGCCTGCGGAAGAAAAAGCCGCCGACGCCGAGACCGCGTCACCGCCGAGCGAGCCGGCTGCCGAATAGCAACAGCACCTGCATCGCCAGCCCGCGGTCGCCTTCCAGCTTCAGCCGGCCGTCGAGCAGCGCCTGCATCGGCGGGATGGAGCCGGAACGCACGCCCTCGAACGTCGCGGAGTCCACGCGCAACGTCGTGCGCGGTCGGCCGGCGCTGACGCCCGCCTTGCCGACGCCGACGTCCAGCGCCCATCGGCGGCGGCGCCGCCCTTCGAGCTCGAACAGCAGGCGCCCCGACACCTGGCGCAGCAGCTCGACGTCGCGCGGATCGCCGAACAGGACGTGATGCATGGCCACGCCCGGCGGCAACAGCACGGGCAGGTCGGGATCGGCCGCACCCAGCGACGACGCGCAGGTCGGCGACCGATTGCCGGATCCAGACGTCGGGCGGCGCGCGCCCCGCGGGGCCGACGGTCAAGGTGTCTTCGTCCGCGCGCAGCTCCCAGCTGCCGCCGTCGGTGCCCGAGATGCTGGCGCGCACGACGGGCGCGCCGGCGGGTGCGCGATAGCCGGAGGCGGTGAACGCGGCGGGCAGCCAGCGTTCGAACAGCTCCGGCACGGCAATGTCCGCGGGCGGTCGATCCCAGCTCTGCATTGGAGAGACATGACTATACTCCGCCACCACCGATGACTGCCCGCTTCGTAACGGCCGCCGCGCTGGCCGGCATCGTGATGCTGGGCGTGGCGGCGCGCGCGCAGGCGCAGCTGGAGTCGAGCGTTCCCGAGCTGCGGCCGACGCGCGGCCCGCAGATCACGGGCGCCGTGCGCGCCGGCGACGCTGACGCGACCGCGCTGGAGCTGAACCCCGGCCTCATGGGCCTGTTGCCCGCCGGCAGCTTGCAGCTGGTCGGCTCCGTCGCCGGCGAGGGCGCGGTGATCCCGCGGCGCGGCGCCGGGCTCTACTGGGCGACTCCCATCTTCGGCGGCAGCTCGATCGGGCTGGCGCTGTCGCGGGTCGCGAGCGCCGGCGCGGCCGGCATCGACGGGCACACCAATTTTCGCCTGGGCTACGCGCTGCGCATCGGCCGCTCGTTTGCGCTGGGGGCGGCGTGGGCGCACCAGTGGGGTGGCCTGTACACCGGCACCGACACCCTCGACCTGGGGCTCGCGTTTCGCGTCGGCCGCTACGTCGCGTTCGGCGCCGTCGTCGAGGACGTCCCGGCGCCGAACCGCCTTCGGTGCTGGTGCTGCCGCGGCTGTGGACCGCCGAGCTGGCGGTGCGCCCGACGGGCACCGACCGCCTGGAGCTGGCGATCGGCGCGTCGCACGCCGAAGGCGACGCCTGGCGCCGGGTGGTGCCGCGCGCGCGTCTGTGGTGGATGGTGACGCGAGGCTTGCGCCTCTACGGCGACGCGCAGGCGTCGCCGCCTCCCGGCACGGCGACGGACACGTTCGGGGCCGACAGCGACCTGCGCGTCGGGTTCGGCATGGCGCTGGATCTGGACCACGTCGGCGCGATGGTGGGCGGGAACATCTACGAGCCAGGGATCGGGCTCGGGTGGCATGGGCTTCGCCGCGCGCCTGTACGTGTCGGGCGAGCGCCGGGCGGCGGTGGTGTCGCCGACGTACGTGGCGCGCGTGAAGCTGGAAGGGCTGGACGACGATCGCGAGTTCGTCGCGCTGGTGCGCCGCCTGCGCGCGCTGGCCGCCGACCGCGGGGTCGCGGGCGTGTTGTTCAAGATCGAGCACACGCAGATCGGCTACGCGCGCATCGAAGAGCTGCGCGACCTCATCGCGCTGCTGCGCGCCAGCGGCAAGCGGACGTTCGCGTACGCGCCGTCGCCGTCGATGCGCGAGTACTACCTGGCGGCGGCGACCGACGCCGTCGTGGTGCACCGGGCGGGCGGCCTCTATCTGACCGGCATCGCGCAGAACGTCACCTTCTACAAGGCGGCGATGGACAAGATTGGCGTCCACGTCGACCTGGTGCGCGTCGGCGCCTACAAGGGGGCGATGGAGCCGTTCATCATGAACGAGCAGTCCGCGCCGGTGCGCGCCAACAAGACCCAGATGCTCGACGACGTGTTCGCGCGCGTGGTGGGCGCGATCGCTGCCGATCGCACGCGCGCCGGGCACAAGATGGACGCGGCCGAGGTGCGCAAGCTGATCGACGGCGGCCTGTACACGCCGACCGAGGCGCAGCTGGCGGGACTGACCGACGGCGCCGTCGACGAGAGCGAGCTGGAGACCGTGCTGGGCAAGGCGCTGGGGCGGGGCGTGGTCGCCATCCGCGATCCCGACCCCGCGCCGGTCGCGACCGGCCGCTGGCCGGGGCGGCGGCTGGCGGTGGTGATGGTCGACGGCAACATCGTCGACGGGACCAGCCGCGACCTGCCGCTGGACGGCGGCGCGGTCGCCGGGTCGGACTCGCTGGTCGAGGCGCTGGACGCGTGCAAAGGCGACGCGAGCGTCGGCGCCGTCGTCCTGCGCGTCAACAGCCCGGGTGGGTCCGCGTTCGCGTCCGACGTCATCGCGCGCGCGGTGATGAGGGTGCGCGCCGCCGGCAAGCCGGTGGTCGTGTCGATGGGCGACTACGCGGCGTCGGGCGGCTACTACATCGCCGCGCCCGCCGACGTCATCTACGCCGATCCGTCGACGGTCAGCGGATCGATCGGCGTGTTCGGGTTCAAGGTCGACGTCCGCAATCTGCTGCCGCTGCTGGGCGTGTCGGTCGAGACCAACAAGCGCGGCGCGCACGCCGACTACCTGTCGCCGTACCGGCCGTGGACCGAAGCCGAGCTGAAGATGACGATGGACAAGATCCGCAACCTCTACGGCCTGTTCATCGACACGGTGGCGACCGGGCGCAAGTCGCGCGGGCTGACCGTCGCGCGCGTCGACGAGCTGGGGCGCGGCCAGGTGTGGACGGGCGCGCTCGCGCAGTCGGTGGGGCTGGTCGACCGCATGGGCGGCCTGTCGGCGGCGATCGACGAGGCGGTGCGCCTGGGTCGCATCCCGGTCGGGCGCGACAGCCAGCCGGACATCGAAGTGTTGCCGAAGAGCCCGTCGGGGCTGGTGCGCCTGCTGCTCGGGCAGGCGGGGCAAGCGGGGACGGGCGGGGCGGCGCGGGTGCCGATGCTGCTGACGCCGGAGATGCGCGCGGCGGTGCGGATGCTCGCGCCGCTGCTGCTCGGCGGCGGCAGCGGGTTTCAGGCCCGGCTGCCGTACGACATCGAGCTGCGCTGACGGCCGACAAAGAAACGGCCCGGCGGTCGCGACCGCCGGGCCGTGAGTCGTTGCCGTTGTGCCGCTGTTCGGACTTACAGCGCTTCGAGGAACGCCCGCAGGTCGGCGATCTCCTGCGCCTGGAAGCCGATCGCGAACCGGCGATCGTAGAACTGGATCAGCTCCGTGAGGTTGTCGGCCGCGCCGTTGTGGAAGTACGGGGCGCGGGCGGACAGCGCGCGGAGCGTCGGGCCCTTCTGCTTGCCGAGGTCGGCGAAGCGGCCGGTCAGGATCGCGCGGCCGAGGTCGGTGACCTCTTCCGCCGCTCCGGTGGCGCGGTTGGTGACCCGGAACACCGGCAACACGTTGTCACCCTCCGACGCCTTGCTGATGCCGAGGTCGAGCGGAAGGATGTCGGTGTGGTTGCCCATGTTCGGGTGGCTGTGGCACGTCGTGCACGTGCCGTTCAGCGTCGCCACGCCGAGCGCGTCGTTCACCCCGCGGACGCCGGAGATCCGGATCAGCTTGGTGTTGAAGAGCGCCTGGCCGCGGGCGATCGACGCGCGGCGGTTGTTCTGCGTGCTGCCCGACAGGCCTGCCCACGCGTTGAACACGCTCATCGCGTTCGGGTTGAACGCCGTGCCGAACGGGTTGCCGCCGTGCGAGTCGTTGATGCCGAAGAACGTCGTCTGCGTGCGCAGGGCCTGGGGGCCACCCGTCGCGCCCGACGCGTTGAGCGCGCCCGCGACGTTGTCGCGTTCCTGCGCGACCACCAGGTTCATCTGGAAGTCGACGATCGACGCGCGCTCCGCCGCGGTCAGATCACGCGCGCCCTCGGCGTGGCCGCGGGTGGCGTTGTTCGACTGCGTCAACATGTTCGACGCGGACCGGCGCGTTGGCTTCGGACGCCTGCACGCCGTCGCCCTGGTTCGCGTTGGGCGGAATCGGGCTGACCGTCGCTTCACGCCCGTCCCACATGACGGCCGAGATGAAGCGCGTGTTCGCCGACAGCAGCGGCCGTCGATAGAACGACAGGATCGGCGACGCCGTCGCCGGCACCGTCTGGTTGACGGGCGGGTTGGCGCCGGTGCCGGCGTAGGGATCGAGCACGATCTTGACGTCGAAGTCGCGGTTGGCCGGCAGCGTCAGCGGGATGCGGATCAATCCCTTGCTGAGCAGCAGGCTGTACGCCTGCTGTCGAGCGGCCAGCGTCGACACGTTCGCGAGCGGTCCGTTCGCGCCGTCGTTGAGGCGGAACAGCGGGTCGAGACCCTGGGTCGCGTTGAACACCTGCTGGATCTGCGGCGGCGTGATGCCCATGGCCGCGGCCGGCTGGTGGCAGTTGACGCAGCGTCGCCCGTTGGTGCCGAGGTTCTGGAAGAACGGGTTGTTCTCGTCGATCGGGGCGCCATTGACGGACGCGATGCGCGAGGCGCCCGTCGCGTTGTTGAAGGCATCACCCACGAGGGCGGCCTCGCTCACGTCCGTGTCGTCACCGGCGTCTTCCAGCGCGCCGCAGCCTGCAAGCAATAGGGGCGTCATCACTGCGACATGTGCGCAGCGATAACTTCTGAAGGGGGGCTCCAGTTCTCATGCGTGCTCCTTTGGTTTTGCCAAGCGCCCGCGCACGCGTGACAGACTGAGTGTTGGTAATAGGTCGATCTGGGCCGCCCGATTCAGGCAACAAATCTTGACCAAATCGGAAATAATCAACGGCCGAGCTTAGTTGCGGACGTCCTGCGGACTAAGATTTCGGAGTCGCGATGTCGCCGGAACGGAACCCTCAGCGCAGTCACCGACGGAGATCGCCGCTGGTCGTCGGGGCGATCGCGTCATTCGTGTTCGCGTGTATCGGCGTTGCTGTTCGTCGTTACGCGATCGAATGTTCATCGCGCCGACCAAACAATTCGATCTGATGAAATTGCCGAATCTGACAATGTGCCTTGTTCCGCCGGCCGTAAATCGTGGACAGGCCGTCGTTGATGTGAGTCGTACAACTCGCGTACGCCACGATGCGAGCGCGGTCGAGGTGCCGGCGTGGGCGCGCTCGCCCGGAATCTGGACGACGCCTTATCCCGAGGGTGGCCGGTACAACCCGCCGCTGCCGGCGGTGAAGTTGCCACCAGAGATGGTGGGTTCGGCGTCGCTGGACGCGAAGCCGGCGTCACCGGACGCGGGCGCGTCAGCGGATGGAAAGCAGCTCGATGTCGAAGACGACCGGGCCCTTCGGTGAATCCGGGCTCGGCGACGCGTCGTAGGCGAGCTTGCCCGGGATCCAGAAGCGGAGCTTGTCGCCGACGACCATCAACTGAAGACCTTCGGTCCAGCCTGCGATACCGCCGTTGACGAGGAACTCCGGCGGCTCGAGGCGGCCGACCGACGTATCGAACATCTTGCCGTCGGGCGTCCAGCCCGTGAAGTGCGCCTCGACGGTGCTGTCGGGCTTCGGGTGTTGCTTGCCCTTGCCCTTGCGCAGGACCCGGTAGGCGAGGCCGGACTTGGTCCGCTTGGCGTTCTTGGGCGGCGCGGCGACGTCGTCGGGCGGTCGCGGCGCGCCGGTGATCGCGAGCAGCTCGACGTCGAACACGAGCATCCCGGACGGACGGCCGCCGCCGGCGGTGTCGCCGTACGCGAGGCGGAGCCGGGATCCACAGCCGCCGCTGCTCGCCGGCGACCATGAGCTGCAGCGCCTCCGTCCAGCCCTTGATGACGCCGCCGACCGGAAAGCGCACCGGCGCGCCGCGCGTGACCGAGCTGTCGAACATCTTGCCGTCCGTCGTCCAGCCCGTGTAGTGGACCTCGACCGTGTCGTCGATCGTCGGGTGCTGCTTGCCCGTCCCCGTGTGCAGCACCCGCGTGGCGAGCCCGCTCGCGGTCTTCGCGGCGTCGGCCGGCGGCGCCGCCACGTCTGCGGGCGGCGGGATGTCACCGGGCTTCGCGGCCGCCAGGCACGCAACAGCGATGACGAGCAGCATCGATCGCGACACCACCCCAACCCCTAGCACGGTCCCCGCCGCGCTGTCGAGGCGGAGGTGCGCCGACAGCACCGCCCAGCCGACTAGGACGACCGCCGCGATACCCCCGCGGGGCGATCGCTTTTGCCCGTGACCTGATCGCTGCTGCGCCACGCTCCGTCGTGTACACTCCGTCGGACAGATAACAACGACGGGGCGTGGCGCAGCCTGGTAGCGCGTCTGCTTTGGGAGCAGAATGTCGCAGGTTCAAATCCTGTCGCCCCGACTGAATCGAGCAGGGGAATCCTGGGCCGCGTGGACGACGCCGCGGCCCCACCGGGGTGACGCTGACGGAGACTTTTGCCGGGCAAAGATCCATCAGCGCTTGACCGATTCTCGTGGATGAGCACCTTCCCAACTGCAGGAAAAGTCGGCTTCGCCAGGAACACACATGATCCCCAGCTCACATGCTCCGCAAAGGCGAGTCGAAGGATCGTGTTGCTCACGAAGATCAAGAACACGACGAAGGGCCTCGGCTCGAGGACCATGGCGTTTTTCCGCAAGGGGGACGAGTTAGAGGCTACCGGGTACAAGACCCTGCCTTATGACGACCCGACGCTGATGCCGCCCAAGCTGGGGTTCCGTGGCTTTGACAAGATTCCGCGCAAGCGCGCGCCCCTCGTCATCACCGTCGTGCTGATTGCCTTGGCAGCCCTGGGCGTGTCGTGTGGCGTCGGTTCGCAGCAACGAAGAGGCTGGTGCCGTGACCTCCGTCCGCGGCAAAGCGTCGGGTGAGTGGGCTCGGCTCAAGGCATTGTCGGCGCCAGACAGCCGACTCCGCTAGTCACAGAGATAGTCAGCGTTCGCGGATTCAGCGCGGCTCGTCTGGGCGTCGCCGACATTCGTCGGGCAAACGAAAGGACACCATGCGACGATTCGGGATCAGCGCAGCGGCGATCTTTCAACGTTCCTGACGCTGGCCGCCACCACCCGCGCGGAGGTCACGGAAGGCAGCAACGACGTGCCGGCGGTGAGCGGACAGCCGATGGGACGGGTCGCCGTTCGCCGGGGCGTTCAAGCGCCGGGCGGATTGTTCACGGCGCGGCTGTTGTTGCTCGTCAACGCCAGCCAGGACAACTTCGGCAAGCCGACGTCGCTGGCGCCTGATCTCTTCTATGCAGTCTCCGACAACGTTCAGATCGGTCTTCGTCACACCGGGCCGATGGGCTGGCAATCGCGTCCCGGCTTCGGTTTGTGCCTGACGGGCACCGACAACGGCTGCCCCAAGGTCTACGACAACGTCGGCTTGGATTTCATGTACGGGCTGCTCTACGGAGATTTCCACCTTTCGCTCCACTCTTCGCTGTTCTTGCTGCCGATCTCCGACCCCACCGGGGTCATGTGGACCATCGGCGTGACCGGCAAGTTCCATTTCACCGATGCCGTCGCGCTGTTCTTCGATCCCCAGGTGGGCGTGATGCTGGCGAACCGAGACGCGCTACAAGGAGCAACTGTTCATCCCGATCGAGCTCCAGTTCCAGGCGACGGCGGCGATCTCCTGAAGGTGCTGTCGGGGGTCACAGGTCAGCTGTCCGCAGTTGGGTGACACGTACCAGGTCCCACTGGGCCTGGGCTGATTGGGAACTTGAGCCGCCACCTCGATCTCGGCCTGCGATTCAGCTTCGACAACTTGCTCGGTAACGTGGCCGCCGGCGCCTCGCGCACGGATGTCCGCTCGATCGGCCTGCTGCTGACCCTCCGCACGTAGGACTACGCCTTGCGTACCGGGTAGCGCAGGTGTGTAACGCCGACGCCCGGGATCACCGTCGGGTTGCCAAGGACGGCTGGCGTGCCGGCGAGGTGGTCGAAGAGTCGAACGCCGGAGCCAAGAAGAACCGCCGCGATGTCGACGTGGATTTCGTCGAGGAGGCCAGCATTCAGGCACTGCTGGATGGTGTCAGCGCCGTGGACCCCAACGGACTTCCCGGCGGCGGCGGCTTTGGCTTGGTTCACGGCGCTCTCGATGCCGTCGGTCACGAAGTGGACAGTCGAGTTGGGTCGCGGCCATCCGGCGGGGATGTGGTGGGTAAGTACGAATGCCGGTCCCCAGGCGTGATTTCCGCCCCAGCCTTGGGCGGCGTCGAAAGTGCGTCGACCGGTGAGCATGGCACCAAGTCCGGACGTGAGACCGCGAAGGTGCTCGGCGCTCGGCCCGGACACCTTGAACGTCATGGGGTCCGCCCCTCCGGTGTGGAATTCGACGTCCCCCGAGTTGAAGTACCAGTCGAACACTTCGGCCACGCCATCGTTGGGGTCGGCGACGTAGCCGTCGAGCGACATGGACATGATTGCGACAACCTTCGACATTGCGATGTTCCTTTCCTATCCCTTCGATGGCTTGCCGGTGTTGACCGCCAATTGGGCGTCGAAGGCACGCTTGTAGGCGGGCCGCGCTTCGCCGCGGGCGACATAGGCGGCCAGGTTCGGGTATTCGTCCAGAATGCCCGACGCTCTCAACCTGAGCAGCACCGACACCATCATCAGGTCGCCCGCGCTGAACGCGCCATCGAGCCAGTCGGCATCGCCAAGGCGACGGGAAAGTTGGCCCAGCCGGTTACGGACGCGATCCTCGACGAGAGGCATGCGTTGCGCGGACCAGGGCTTGTCGCCCTCGAGGAGCCTGGCGTTTGCGAGCTCGAGGATCGGCGGCTCCACCGTGCTGAGCGCGGCGAACATCCAGGTGATCGCGCGCGCCCGGGCATTGGCATCGTCCGGCAGCAAGCCCGCATGGCGCTCGGCGATGTGGAACACGATCGCCCCTGTCTCGAACAGCGCGAGATCGCCTTCCTCATAGGTCGGAATCTGGCCGAAAGGATGAAGCGCCAGATGCGCGGGTTCCTTCATCGCACGAAACGAAACCAGGCGAACCTGGTAGGGCTGGCCCACTTCCTCCAGCGCCCAGCGAACGCGCGTATCACGCGCCAGTCCCTTGCCGCCATCGGGTGACCGTTCAAAAGCGGTGATGGTGGGGGTCATTGGACGTCTCCTGTATCGGAACTACGAACGGGGTTTGCGGAAACCGACATCGTCCCGTAATTTTTTTCGAGCGGAATGTGTCGGATCGAGGCGGCGGCGTTCGTAGTAGGAGTGAGAGGAGATGATTCCGATGGCGCAGTATCTGATTTCCGTCCTTTTTGACGACACGACCGACACCGCAACCGCGGAGGAGACGGCCGCGATCGATGCCGCGATCGATGTCTTCAATGAGCAACTCCGGGCCGATGGCCACTGGGTCTTCGCTGGTGGCCTCGCGTCGCCCAGCACGGCCACCGTCATCGACGGCCGGGACTGGTGAAGCGGTGTTCACCGACGGGCCTTACCTGGAGACGAAGGAGTACGTCGCGGGCTTCTGGATCATCCAGGCCCCCCACCTCGACGTCGCGCTCCGGCTCGCCAGCCTGGGGTCGAAGCACTGCAACCGGAGGGTCGAGCTCCGGCCGTTCCAGAGACGGATGACCGATGTCGACGATGTGATCGCGCGGGTCTACCAAGAAGAGTGGGCCCGGGTGGTCGCGACTCTGGCCAGGCGCTTCGGGGATCTCGACATCGCCGAGGAGATGGCCGGCGAGGCATTCGCGATCGCTGTCGAGCGTTGGCCGGTCGACGGCGTTCCTCCCAGTCCCGGCGCGTGGCTCACCACCACCGCCCACCGCAAGGCCATCGACCGGGTTCGGCGTGAGGCCAAGCGCGAGGCAAAACACAAGGAGGCCCTGGTGCTGTCCGACACCCCCGAGCCGATCGGCGCCATCGACGACGACCGGCTCCGCCTCGTCTTCACCTGCTGCCACCCCGCGCTGGCCATCGAGGCGCGCGTTGCGCTGACCCTGCGGATGGTCGGCGGGCTCACCGTGCCCGAGATCGCCCGCGCGTTCCTCGTCCAGGAGGACGCCATGGGCCAGCGGATCACCCGCGCGAAGGCGAAGATCAAGGCGACAAAGATCCCCTATCACGTGCCGTCACGTGAGGACCTCCCGACCCGAGTCACCGGAGTGCTCGCCGTCCTCTACCTGATCTTCAACGAGGGCTACCTGGCCTCGGACCCCGAGAAGGAGGCGGTCCGCAGCGACCTGACCGCCGAGGCGATCCGGCTCACCCGGCTGGTCCGTGACCTGATGCCGGCCGACGGCGAGGTCGCCGGACTTCTGGCGCTGATGCTCCTGACCGAGGCCCGCCGGACCGCGCGCGTGTCGGCGAGCGGTGAGCTCGTCGCCCTCGACGAGCAGGACCGCGGTACCTGGGACCGCGAGCTGATCGCCGAGGGCCACGCCCTGGTCCGCGCGCGCCTCGCCTCGGGCCAGGCGCCGGGGCGCTACCAGATCCTCGCCGCGATCAACGCCGTCCACACCGACGCCCGCGACGTCCGCGACACCGACTGGTCGCAGGTCATCGCGCTCTACGACCAACTCGTCCGCCTCGACCCCTCGCCGATCGTGCGGCTCAACCGGGCGGTCGCGGTCGCCGAGCTCGACGGCCCGGAGGTCGCGCTGGCGGAGATTGAAGGTCTGCCGCTGGAGGGCTACCACGCCTTCCACGCCACCCGCGCCGAGCTGCTGCGCCGACTGGGCCGGAGCAAGGAGTCGCGGGCGGCGTACGACCGGGCCATCCGGCTGGCCGGCAACACCGCCGAGACGGCGTATCTCATCCGCCGCCGCGACCAGCTGGCCGGCCGGTGAACCGCAGGCATGGCGTCCTCCG
>CAVSOL010000007.1:0-290701 GCA_963729535.1 uncultured Pseudomonadota bacterium
GTTCGTGCGCCCCTAGGGGCGAACCATGACCGGCCATGCCCGTAGGGCGTCCCCCCGACGGCTGCTGGTTGTCGTCGTTGTCGCGCGCGACACATCTGACCAAGAAGTTGCTCATGCTCGGCGCCAGGAGCCCCCGCGTTTCGAGACCACTGACCTCACCCAGGCGTGCGCGACTTCCTGCGACAGCTCGAGTCCGTGACAGCTCGAGCAGGTCCTGGTGACCTTGGCGCTGAACGCCCGACGTGATCTCGAAGCCGTTCGATCCCGACACCATGTTGCGCGCGACGCTGGACGCGGCGACGGGCGACTAGATTTAGGCGCTCGGGCGCGCTCAGGGGAGAGCGCAGGATCCGGGGCTATCCCGTCCTCGCGCCTTCCCGCGTCAGGCGCACATTCGCGTCAGGCGTTCCGACTTGCTTTCGTGTGTGCAGGGCCAAGGGAGAAGTAATGAACGAAGGACGTTTCGAGGGAGTCGGCGGTCTCAGGATCTTCACGCGGTCGTGGCGACCGCAGGGGAGGCCGCGCGCCGCTGTCGTGATCTCACACGGCTTCAACTCCCACAGCGGGCACTATGCGTGGGCCGCTGAGCAGTTCGTGGCGCATGGCCTGGCGGTGTATGCGCTGGACCACCGTGGCCGCGGCAACTCCGACGGCGAGCGCTTCTATGTCGACAAGTTCGCCGACTACGTCCACGACCTGGCCACCTTCATCAAGATGGTCAGGACGCAGGAGTCGGGTACGCCCGTCTTTCTGCTGGGGCACAGCGCGGGCGGCGTGATCTCGTGCGGCTACGCGCTGGAGTACCAGGACCAGCTGGCGGGCCTGATCTGCGAGAGCTTCGCCCACCAGGTGCCGGCGCCCGACTTCGCGCTGGCGGTGCTCAAGGGGATAAGCCACCTGGCGCCGCACGCCCACGTCTTCAAGCTGAAGAACGAGGACTTCTCGCGCGATCAGAACTGGGTCGACATGCTGAACTCCGATCCGCTGATCGCCCACGAGGTGCAGCCGACCAAGACGGTGGCGGAGATGGTGCGCGCGGACGAACGGCTGAAGAAGGACTTCCCGCTCATCCATCTGCCGCTGCTGATCATTCACGGCACGGCCGACAAGGCGACCAAGCCGAGCGGCAGCCGCCGCTTCTACGACATGGCCGGTTCGGCGGACAAGACGCTGAAGATCTATGAAGGCCACTTTCACGACCTGCTCGCGGACATCGACAAGGAGGTCGTGATGTCCGACATCCAGGCGTGGATCGACAAGCGCCTGCCGGCGTCGTAGGTCGCGGTGATATGAGCGCGGCCTCCGGCCCGCTGACCGTCAGCGCACTGGCGCCGTAGCCAGACCGCGCGCCGCCGACCGTGCTACGCTTTTCGCATGGTGTCGATCGTGGGTGCCGCGCTGTTCCTGGCGTTGCCGCAGCTGGCGGGCTGGATCGCGACTCGGGTCACGCAGCGGTCGTCGTGGGTGCCGTGGCCCGCCGCGGCGATAACGGCGTTCTCGGCGCTGTGGTACGTGCTGTGTTGGCTCCCGGGTCAACAGCATGCGGCTCAAGCCGCTGAGCCGCGCTGCGGGATGTGGGTGGTCGCTGCGGTGTCCGCGCTGGCCACCGGGCTCGTGATGCACACGATAGCGGGCGTCATTTTCGGAATGCTGACCCTCCGCCGCCGCCGCGCCCGCGCGCGGGCCTGACCTCGGCCGGGCGAAAAAATTCGCTAGACCGTGTCGATCCCGGCGACCTAGGTTCGTCGCCTAGGTGAAAGGAGCAATGCGATGAGAGTCATGGTTCTGGTCAAGGCAAACGAGGATTCCGAGGCTAGCGTAATGCCCGATACCCAGTTGCTGGCGGAGATGGGCAAGTACAACGAGGAGCTGGTGAAGGCCGGCATCATGCTGGGGGGCGAGGGGCTGCACCCGAGCTCGAAGGGGAAGAAGGTCAGGTTCGCTGGTACGAAGCGGAGCGTGGTCGACGGCCCATTCGCCGAGGCCAAGGAGCTGATCGCCGGCTACTGGCTGTGGCAGGTCAAGTCGATGGACGAGGCCGTCGAGTGGGTCAAGCGCTGCCCGAACCCGATGAACGGCGAATCGGAGATCGAGATCCGCCAGGTGTTCGAGAACGAGGAGTTCGGCGCCGCGATGACGCCCGAGCTGCTCGAGCAGGACGCCCGCATACGCGCCCAGGCCGCCAAGCAGCGCTAGCCACAGGCGCTTGCGGCAAACCTCAGCTCGGGTACGCTTCCGCGGTGCTCGCCAGCGATGAGCCGCTGACGTCGTTCGCCGACGGCATCTGGATCGGCACCGAGCCGGTGAGGTTTCTCGGTCTGCGGCTGACGTCGACGATGACGGTGATCCGGCTGGGCGACGGCAGCCTGCTGCTGTACTCGCCGGTGGCGATGACGCCCGCGCGTCGCGCCGCCGTCGAGGCGCTGGGACCGGTGGCGCACCTCTACGCGCCGAACACGTTTCATCACCGCTGGATTGGCGACTGGGCGGCGGCGTTCCCGTCGGCGCGCGTGCACGCGACCCCGCGACCTGACGCGAAAGCGCCGCGACTTGCGCATCGACCGCGTTCACGGCGCGGGCGCGCCCGAGCCCGCGTTCGCCGGCGTCGTCGACGAGCTGCACATCGACGGCTTCCGCCTGCAGGAGACCGTGCTGTGGCACGCGCCCGCGCGCACGCTGGTGGTCGCGGATCTGGTGCACAACATCGGCCGGCCGGTGCACCGCTGGACGCGGATGTATACGCGGATGATGGGGTTCTACGACCGCGTCGCGCTCAGCCGCGTCATCCGGTCGACCGCCTTTTCTGATCGCGCCGCCGCGCGCCGCTGCGTCGACGATCTGCTGGCGCGGCCGTTCGACCGGCTGATCGTCGGGCACGGCGCGCCGGTCACCGCGGGTGGGCGCGACGCGCTCGCCGCGGCTTACGCCTGGCTGCGCTGACGCGCCTGTCAGTCGCGCAGTCTGGCCACCAGCCGCGCGAGCGGGAAGTTTTTCCCCGGGCACTGGGTCAGGCGCCCATCGATGCCCCGGTGCGTGGTGACGGCTTGGGGCGCGATGTTGAATCGCGCGGCGAGCGCGCGCGCCAGCGCGGTGACGGCCGCGAGCTGCGCCTTGCTGGGCGTGCTGCCGGGCAGCTCGAAGTTGCCAACCAGGCAGATCGCGATCGATCCCGCGTCGCGCGCCCGCGTGAACAGGTGGTACGCGATGATCTGCTTGCGCCAGCGATCGCCGACCTCGATCAGCCCGTCCGCGCTGCCGACGCCGCTGCCGATCAGGAAGTGATACTCCATGCCGTCGGGGTCGTTGAACTTGCGGCGGTGCCCGACGTCGAAGCGCGCCTTCGAGCCACCGGCGGTGGCGCTGTGATGGAACACGAGCGCGTTCCACGCATCGGGCGCCGCCGCGGGCAACCCCTCGAACAGCGTCGCGATCGTGCGCTCGTTCGCCGCCGCCACCTCGGCGGGCGTCAGCTTCGCCGCGGCCGCGGGCGCCGACGATACGAGCAGCGCGGCGGCCAGCGTCGCGGCGGCCAGCAACCTGGTGTTCATACGCTCGGCAGTGTAGCGGGGCGCCGGGACAGCGAGCGTGCGGCGACGATGGCGACCACGACCACGACCGCGATGTGCAGCAGGTGCAGGCGCAGGTCCGTGCGCGGCGCGCGTCCGAAGTTGTCGAGGTGGCCGCCGGCGTGAAAGGCGATCGCGACCGCCATGCTGCGGTTCGTGCGTTCGAACAGCCAGGCGACGACCAGCGCGTACGGCGGTAGCGAGGCCAGCAGGAGGGCGAAGCCGAGCGCGTCGAAGCCGGCGGCGTCGGGCGTGATCGAATACATCAGGTGCCAGAGGCCCCAGACCGCGCCGAGGATCAGCGAGCCGCGCACGACACCGAAGCGCGCCGCCAGGCGCGGGTGGGCGAAGCCACGCCAGCCGAACTCCTCGCCCAGCGAGAATACGACCAGCGCGGCGATGGTCTCCGGCGTGCGCGGCGGATAGAACCACTGCGCCGGGCGCCCGCCGATCGCGGCGTAGAGCGCGGTCGCGGCCAGGTGGACGAGCAGGGGCGTGAACAGCGCCAGCAGGATCCAGGCGGGGTCCGCGCGCCAGCGGCCGAACACCTGGCGCAGCTCATGCCGCGGCCCGGCCACCGCCACCGCGGCGAGCAACGGCCCGAACGCGCTCAGCCCGGCGCACGCCATCGCGCCCGGGGACGGCGTCTGGTGTTGCATCCACGCCAGCGCCGCGGGCGCCGCCAGCACCCACGTGATCGCGCACGCGAGCGCGAAGAACAGCCCTGTACCCATCGCGGCAAGGACACCAGCGCGGCGCGCAGGTTCCCGCCGAGTTGCAGAGACCTCCGACTACGGGCAGCCGCCGACGCGCGTCGGCGCGACGGCGACGTCGTCGTACCACATGTTGCGGTCGGGGCCGTGCAGCGAGTTGAACCCGAACTTGAAGTTCTTGAACGCGCGCGTCGCCGACGGGTAGCTGGTGGCGTTGATCAGCTGCGTGCCGTTCACGCACAGCTGCTGGACCCGGCGCGGCGCCGTCGAACGAGATCTCCACGCAGTGCCACGTGTTGGCTGGCAGCGAGTACGGCATGGTGGCGCCGGACTGTCAGGCGGCCGTAGCCGGTCGGCCAGCGCACGTCGTCGCTGGCGTTGAACGAGATGCCGACGTCCTCCGCGAACTCGACGCCGTTGCCTGTCATTCGGCTCGTCGTTGAGCGACGCGACGGCGAACGCGTTGTGATCGTTGCTGCCGATCGGCATGTCGCTGCGGATGAAGAACCGCACCCAGAACGCGTTCATGGGTCGCCGGCACCGCGAGCATCTTGTACGTGCTGCCCGACGTGCCGGCTTCGGCGCTCGACTTCACGCGCAGCGACGAGCTGCCCGAGTTCTTCTGGGCGGTGTCGATCGCGAAGTCGCGGGTCCACTCGCCGGGCGCGCCGTTGAGCTTGTAGATCGCGCCCGTCGGGCAGGCGCGGCGGTCTCGAACCCGGAGCAGAACGTCGCGTTGGCGGGGCACGTCGTCGGTCCGCCGCCGCCCGCCGTGCCGCTGCCCGCGGTGCCGGTGCCCCCTGCGCCGCCGCGCCCCGCCGATCCGGTCTGGCCCGCCGCGCCACCGGCGTTGCCGCCGCGTCCGGCGTTACCGCCGCCCGTACCCGCGGTGCCCGACGCCGAGCCGCCCGAGCCGGTGGTGCCCGCGGTCGAGCCGCCGGCGCCAGTCGTGCCCGCCATCGACCCGCCAGAGCCCGCGACGCCGGTGCCGCTGCCACCCGAGCCCGCGTTGCTCCCGGCGACGCCTGTGCTGCCGGCCACGCCGGTCCCGGCCGCGCCGGCGCCACCCGAGGTTCCCGCGGCGGAGCCGCCGGTGGTGCCGCCACCCGACGATCCGGCGGTGCCGGTACCGTCGCTACCACTGCACGCGGCGCCGAGCAGCACACCGGCGAGGCCAGCCACGAGCGCGCTCCGGGCAAGGATTGAAGGCAGGCGAATCATGTCTAGGCGAGGTGTTTCCATAGGTTCCCAGTATCTCAGAGACCGGGGGTCTCGTGGAACGCTTCGATTATTGGTACGTGCCGTCGCGGCCGGCCACCAGCGGCGTGCCGGCCTCGATCACCATCGGCCCGCGCCCGCGCTTGCGCGGCTTGGTGGCGTCGACGCACGCGCGCGCCATCGCCGGCCCGACCCGCGTCCACAACTTGTCTTCGATCTCGGTGCGCAGGTGAAGCTTGGTCTCCTTGAACGTCGCCAGCGCGACCCGGCGGCCGGTGTAGCCGCTGCGCACCTGCACGGTCACGCGCACGTTCTTGCCGCTCTCCCTGACGGTGCCGTCGACGAACGCGGTCGTGCCCAGCAGGCCAGCCAGCTCGCGGAATTGCTCCGCGGTGTCGACGCCGCGTACGTTGGTCACGACCTCGAGTCCGCGCGCTTGCAGCAGCCGCTCGACCAGCGCGGCGATCGATCGATCATCGTCATCCGCGAACGGCAGCAACACGACCTTGCCGTCCTGGTTGGGCGTGACCTTGGGCTGTCTGGCCACCTTGGGCGCCGCCGCCACCTTCTTGCTTGCGCCGCGCGCCGCGCTGGCCTTCTTGCCCCGCGCGTGTGCCGTCGCGGGCGGCGTGAGCACCGCCAGTCCAGCGAGCAGCAGGGCCGCGGTGAGCAGCGTCAGCGAACGGCGACGAGCAATGGGGGGCGAGGCCATCGGGCGGTAGAGTAGCGCGAACCCGCCCATCTGGATCCACCGACTTGGCGTCGCGCGTCCCCCACGTCAGCCTCACCGAGCCCATGGAAGAGCTCTAGAAAACCGAAAGATCTCCGGCGTTTGAGACTACTGAGTCAGCGGCCCGAAGACGCGCCGTTTCAGCTCGCCCTGGACATCGAGCTGCGTCAGCTCGGCGAAGCCGCCCACCGGAGTTCCGGCGATGACCACGATCGGGAACTCTTCCTGCTTGGCCGCCGTGATGATCCAGGAGCGTTCCGCCTCGTCGTTGGTGACGTCCTGGATCTGAAACACGATGCCGTGGCCGCGCAGCAGCTCTTCGACCTTGGTCTTGGTGCGGTGGTCCTTGCCGTCGAAGTAGACCAGCACGGGCGCTTGCTCCCGCACCTTTGCGGCCGCCTGCGACGCCGTCTCAACGGACGCCGCAGACCCCTCCTCGGCGCCGTGGATCGGCTTGCCGAGGATGTCGTTGACGGTGTTGGCGATCTCGAGTGCCTTCTGCACCAGCGGATGCTCGTTGCCCGTCGCTTGCAGCTTGCGGTGGGCAAGCTCGCGCAACGTGCCGGTCAGTCCACTGACCGTGCCGGTCAAGCCGCTGACCGTGCCGCTGATCTTCTGGTGAGGCCCTGCAGCATGGTGATCGTCCTAGCTCGCCGACGACGCCACGCGCAGCTCCGGCTCCGCGTGCGTTGCCTTCGCCGTGCGCCGCGCGATCACGCGCTTGGTGAAGTCGATGATCTTCGCCGTGCGCGTCTTCTTGATGTCGTCGACGACGTGCTGGACCATGTTCGCCGCCATGCTGGCGACCGTGCCGTGGCGCGGGTAGAACAGCGACGAGCCGCGCCAGCGCTTGGTCTTGAGGTAGGCGCGCATCTCGTCGATGGTCACGCCGTTCTCCTTGAGCACGGCGTCGTACTCCGCGCGCGCCGCGAGCCGCGCCTTGAACAACATCATCTGGACGCGTGAGTAGACGTTGACCGCGCCGTCGCCGTTGGTCTCGATCGGGCAGAAGATCCCCTGCGGGTACTTCTCCGTGATCATCGACTGGACGCCGTCGGACACGCCCGCCGACGGCATGCAGCCGAACGGCTTGACCGACAGGGTCATCGTCGCCTTGGCCTTGGCGATGTTCATGATCAACTTGCCGACCTCCATGTGGCCTTCGCCGCCGCGGAGATGGTTGTTGTAGAACGGCGCCGCTGCCTGAGCGACGTCGTCCATGTCAGCCAGGTGCACGTCGTGCAGGCCGACGATGTGGCCGATGCCGTAGAACACGCCCTTGATGGCGTGCTTCGCGAGCCACAGCGTCGCCAGCTTCTTGCGGACGTTCTTGCCCGCCAGGCCCTTGCGCGCCGTGTCCTCGCCGCGCAGCACCATGCGCTGCTGCGTGTCCCAGGTCTGCTCCCAGATCATGAACAGGATCCACGCCGCCACCGGCTGGATGTCGCACTCGGCGCCTTCGGCCTCGAGGAACTTCTGCAGGCCGTAGTTGCCGTCGCCCTCGGTGGTCATCGCCCAGAACTCACCGATGATCGACACCTTCGGCTTGATGATGGTGCGATCGACCTTGACGTTCATCAGGTTGCGCCGCGTCTGAATCAGCGCCCACATCAGCGACTTGCCCTTCGGGTCGGCGAACGCGTCGTGAATCAGCTGCTTGGAGGCCTCGAGCGCCGCGTGCGTCGAGCCCGGCACCACCTCGTAGGGGCGGATGCGGTAGCCGATCATGTTGACGACATCGCCGATCAGGATGGCCTTGAGCAGCGCCAGGAAGAACTTGGGGTTCATGTTGAGCCCCTGCTCCTCGCCGGTGGCCTGCTTGAGGCCGCCCTGCTGCTGGAACAACAACACGCGGAAGCCCTCGAAGCCCGAGTCGCGCAGCGCCTTGCGATACTCGGTGACGTAGGTGCCGAAGCGGCAGGGGCCACAGGCGCCGGCCGTGAGGAAGACGTACTTCTCGACGATGTCCTTGACCGGCACCTTCTGCTCGTCGCGCAGCCAGGTCAGGTACTTCACCAGGTTGCCGACGGTGAAGTAGGTCGGGTTGCACTGCCCGCGGTTGCCGAACTCCTTGCCGAAGGTCAGCGCGGAGTTGTCGGGGACGTCGATCGCCCGGATCTTGTAGCCGATGCCGCGCAGCGCGCCCTGCAGGAACAGGTCGTGCGCCATGGTCAGGCCCGAGATCAGCAGCGTGGTGTGCTCGCGCTGGCTGCCCGTGAACGTGGTCGGGTTGTCGTCGCGCCAGTGTTCCTTGCCGGGCTCGAGGCCGAGCGCTGCCATCTGCTCGAGCTCGAACTTCTTCAGCTCGGCGTCGACGTCGATGTCGGCGCTGGGCTCGCCGAGGATCGGAAGCTTGATACGGCCCTTCGCGCTCTGGCTGGTCTCTTTGGTTTCGACAGTTTCCACGTTGCCTCCTATTAGACGCGCGCCACGATTTCGCGGTCGTCGACCCGTTTCTTGATCCCCAGCCGCACCAGCCCCGCATCCTGCGCCTCCGCGATCGGATTCGCCTTGGGCTTGTTGGCCTCAACACGCTTCGAGTACTCGGCGACCTTCACCTTGGTCTCGTTGATCATCGCTTCCAGCGCCGGATCCTGCTGCTTGCGCGCCTCCAGCTGGGCGCGCTTGAGCTCGAGCAGCTGCAGCCGCTTCTCTTCCATCCGGTACTTCAGCTCGTCTGTGCGGTGCGCCGTGTCCTCGAGCCGCTCTTCGTGCAGCTTGAGCGAGTGGGCGTAGGTCTTGACGCGGATCTTGATCGACCCGCCCGGCTTGTTGGCGTCGATGTCGTGCAGCGCCGAATACGGCGTCGCCGACGACGAGATGATCGAGTCGATGAGGCCGTAGGTGGGGGCGTCGTGCCCGCACTTGAACGACGACAGGTCGAGCACGACGACGTTCGGGTGACGCGCGGCGAACTTCGCCGCCCACACCTTCTGCACCGAGTTGGCCGAGTAGTTCTCCGGCCACACGTCCTGGACCTCCAGCGGCGTCTCGATGCGCCCGGCCTTGATGTCGCTCTCGAAGAAGCGCTCGAGCCACTTCGGATCCTTGGGGATCGAGCGCATCGACAGGATCGGGTAGCCCAGCACCTGGAACTCCTCGAGCACGCCGTGGTTCAACCCGGGATCGGAGTGGTACGGGCGGCCGATCATCAGCACCGCGACGCGGTTCTCCTCCTCGACGGTCTCGAGGATCGCGCGCCCCTTGGTCTGCAGGTCGGCGTCGACGATCTCCATCGCCTTCCACCCCTGCTCGCACGCGAAGTCGCTCTCGTCCTCGGAGACGCCCAGCAGCGGGCCCCACGCCGCGAACAGCTGGCTCTTGAGCAGCGACGGCTCGGTGAACGTCAGCGCCGGATCGACGTAGGTGATGCCGCGGTCGGCGAAGAAGTCGGTCTCCTTCGTGAACGCCGCCTTCATGACCTCGGGCGCGCCTGCGACGATCGGGCACGACGCCGTGTCCATCAGCTTGTTGAGGCCCGGCGGCACGTGGGTGATGCAGGGGAAGAAGATGTACTTGAGCTTCTTGCCGCCCTCTTCCTGCTGGTGGGCGTGGAACAGCAGGTGGTGGATGTGCGCCTGCGCCACCTTCGACGGGTAGCAGGGATCGATCGATCCGTACTTGCCGCCCGCGAGCCACATCTCCTCGGACGTGTCGTCGGAGAACACGACGTTCTGCTTCTGCAGACCGACGGTCTCCAGGTACGTGCGGAAGAACGGCGCCAGCGTCCAGTTGTTGAGGACCTTGGGGATGCCGATGCGCACGCTGCGGCGCGCCGCCCACGACTCCGCCGACGAGCGCTGGAAGTTGCGCTGGATGGACTTCTTCTTGACGCCGATCAACGCCTTCTCGACGACGACGTCGCTGAGCATCGTCGTCGCCTCGGGCATCGGCTCGGAGTCGTAGAAGTGGCGGAACACCTGCTTCGACTCGTAGTCGACCAGGTTGGGGAACGCCTTCATCAGCTTCTTGCGCTCCTTGCTGAGCGCGATCATCGCCTCTTCCGACTCGACGGTCCCCTTCTCGCAGGAGAAGCCCGAGATGTAGCGCGACGTGCGGCCGTCGGGCGTCTCGGTGTCGATGAACGTGCGCGCGCAGTTGTTGGGGCAGAAGTGGCAGCGCGTCGACTCGTCGTTGACCGCCTGGAACTTCAGGTTGATGGCGGCGTCGATGCCGATGAACGTCGAGTGGCCCTTGCGCTGGACGACGCGGCGGGTCTCCATCGCGGCGCCGATCGCGCCCGCCTCGCCCGTGTGCGGGTGGACGTAGACCTCGGCGCCGGGCACGCGCGCCTTGATGTAGTCGACCTGCGCCTTGAGCGCGGCGAGGTTGTGCTGCGTGCCGCCCTGGAGGACGAACTTCTTGCCCAGCTCCGCCATGCGCGGGATCTGGACGACGTATTGCCAGACGTTCTTCGGCAGCACCTGCGCCAGCCCGGCGAGCAGCTCCTCCTTCGAGAAGCCCTCCTTCTGGAAGTTGACGCGGTCCGAGTCGAGGAACACGGCGCAGCCGTAGCTGAACTTCGGCGACAGCTTGGCCTCGAACGCGACGTCGGCGTAGTCGGTGACCTTGACGCCGAACTGGTCGGCCATCGCCTGCAGCAACATGCCGTTGCCGGCCGAGCACTGGTTCGACAGCCGGAAGTTCTTGATGTCGCCGTTCTGCATGAACAGGACCTTGATGTCCTGGCCGCCGATGTCGCAGATGACGTCGACGTCGCCGAAGTAGTGCGTCGCCGACATCATGTGGGCGACGGTCTCGACGATGCTGGTGTCCGACTTGACCGACTCCTTGAGCACGTCGGCCGCGTAGCCGGTCGCGCCGAAGCCCTTCACCTCCATGATCGCGCCCTGGTCGGTGATGTACTTCTTCAGGCCCGCCAGGATCTCCTTGGTGTCGGCGATCGGGTTGCCCTTGGACAACATGTACGACTTCTTGAGCAGCTCGCCCGTGTCGTAGTCGATGAGCACGGCCTTCGACGACGTCGAGCCGCCGTCCATGCCGATGACGACCTTGACCACCTGGCCGGGCTCGAAGGTCGCGTCCTTGAACTTGGGGATCGTGTAGAGCTGGCGGAACTCGTCGAGCTCGGCCTTGCCCTGGTCCTCACCCTGCGTGAGCAGCGGCGGGCCGGCGGTCTCGCCCAGGCGCGCGGCGCGGCCGTTGAGGATGAAGTCCTTGAGCCCGGCCATCCCCTTGTAGACGCCGACGGCGGCGTCTTCGTAGAGGCCGTAGACGACCGCGCCGTAGGCGGCGTAGTACTGCGCGTTTTCGGGGACGATGATCAGCTCTTCGATCGGGACGTCCTTGGGATAGGCGTAGCCGCGATCGCGCCAGGTCTCGGGGATGCGCTTGCGCCAGCAGTCGCGCAAGAACGGCAGGTAGGTGTTGGGGCCGCCGAGCAGCAGCACCTTGTGGCGCAGCGTGTTTCCACGCGTCAGCACCGACAGGTTCTGCATGACGATCGCGTCGGCGAGCGAGTTCATGATCTCGAGCGACGGGATGCCGTTCTTGACCAGGTTGACGATGTCCGTCTCGGCGAACACGCCGCACTTGGCCGCCACGTGGTGAAGCTTCGAGTCGTCGAAGCCGATCTTGACGACCTCTTCGTTGGGCAGGCCGACCTTGATGACGCACTTGTCGATGGTGGCGCCGGTGCCCGACGCGCACTTGTCGTTCATCGAGGTGATGGCGGTCTTGCCGCCGGTCTCCTCGTTCTTCTTGAAGATGATGATCTTCGCGTCCTGGCCGCCGAGCTCACAGACCGACCCGACGTCCGGGTGCAGGGTCTCGACCGCCAGCGTCACCGCGTTCACTTCCTGGACGAACTTGGACCCGATGTGCGGGCCGATCGGGGATCCGCCGGACCCTGTGATGAAGGTGCGGAAGCTCGCCTGCGGGATGTTGGGGAACGCGGCCTCGATGCGCTCCAGGAACGACAGGACGAACTCCGCCTGCTTGGTCTGGTGGCGCAGGTAGTCGCTCCAAAGAATGTCTTTGGTGACGGGGTCGACGACGACGGCCTTTACGGTCGTCGAACCGACGTCGATACCGATCGCTACCGCTTCCGTACGAGCATTGATGGGCGACGCTTCCACGCTAGCTCCTATCGAAAGTAGACTGACACTACAGTCTTTGAAACCCGGGACACTGTAGGTACGCGCCGCGCCAAGCGCAAGCTTTTATCCCAGCCGTGCCAGGTTAACCTTTGAAATCAGGTGGTTAGACGACTGGCGTGGCGCCGATGCGGATGATCGTCCCGAACACGTCGCCCGACGCGGGGTCAAACGTGGGGTTGACGAAGATGCGGGTGACCTCGAGGTCGCGCATCGCGGCGATGCCTTCGGTCGACACCAGCTCCTTGGACGCGATCGCGATCGGCGCCAGGTCGAGCTCGGTGCCGATGGCGGCGGCGAACGCGGTCGCGGCGTCGCTGGTGGTGAAGAAGAACCCGTGCGGCGGCCGGCACCACATGTCCCGGCCGCTCTGGGTCAGGTACCAGACGCGGTCGCCCAGCACGGACACGAAGTCGGGGATCTCGGGCTGTTGCGCCATGGCGACGCCGACATCCTAACTCGAAACCCTCAAAGGGTTCCGAACCTCCCGCGATGGGGCTGCGGCGGCGAAGCCGCCTCCGCCCCGACGCGCCCTAGACGACGCCGGCCGCGCGGGCCAGTGCCTCGAGCGCGCCGGCGAAGTGCGGGCCCGGGACGGCGACGGGGGCGTCGTCGCCAGCCGCGCTGCCGCCGCCGCCCTCCAGCACGATGTAGTCGTTGGGGATGACGTCGCCGTAGCCGAGCACCTGCAGCACCCGGACGACGGCGGTGCCGCCGCCCGGCAGCGCCAGCGCGGCGCGCCGGTCGTCGGCGGCGGGGGCGGGCATCTTCACGTCCAGCGGCCGGCCGTAGCGACGGAAGATCGCCAGCACCACCTCCGGGGGCAGGGCCGCGATGCGGGCGAAGACCTGGTCGAGTGGAGTCGTCCACGCGCCCGGTCGTCAGGCCAGGATGCCCTTCAAGATGTGGGCGATCACTTCATGGCCCAGGACCTTGAGATCGAGCTGCATCGGGTCCTGCTCGACGTACGCCCACTGCACGACCTCTTTGACGCTGCCGAGGATGCAGCGCGCGACCACCTTCGTGTCACACGGGCGCACCAGACCCAGGCTGCGCCCGGTGTCGAGCGCCCTCATCAGCATGGCTTCGATCTGGCCGTAGAAATCCGACAGCTTGCGATCGAAGTCGGTGTCGATGCCCACCGCCTCGCGCAGCAGAATGCGCGCCATCTCGCGGTTGTCGAGCAGCGTCTTCAGCACGCGATCCACCGTCGCGTTCATCTGCTCGACGGGGTCCGGGGCGCCCGGGCCGACCTCGATGCGTTTGACCTGCGCCTGCAGCGTCGTCACCAGGCCGTCGAGCAGCTCGTCGAAGATCGCGCGCTTGGATTCGAAGTACAGATAGAACGTGCCGCGCGCGATGTCGGCGGACTCGATCAGGAGGTCGATGCTGGTCGCGTGGTACCCCTTCTCGGAGAAGATCCGCCGCGCCACCGCCAGCACGGCAGCGCGTCGCGACTCACGTAACCGTCGCGCTCGTGAAACACGGCCGTCGACTTTCAAGGGCTCATCCAGGGAGGTCACTGAACCTCCGTCAGGGTACCACGCACGTGCGGCTCAAATCTTCCCGGTGGAGGCGGCGCGCAGCCGGTCGGGCCAGGCAACGGCGTCGGCCAGGTGGCGACCCTTGGGCAGGACCGTCTTGTAACGCGCCAGTGTCTTGACGGCGGCGTCGATCGACGTCGCCGCCTCGGCTTTCGCAGCGCCGAGCAGGGCGCTGAAATACGCGTCGTCCACGACGTCGACCTCGAGCGCGTCGGCCGTCTTGTCGAGCTCCATCGCCGCCTCGAGATCAGCCACCGCTTCTGGATATTGCTCCAGCCAGGCATGGGCGGCCGCCCGCTCGAACAGCGGCGTGGGGTCCTCGTCGTCGCGCGCCGCGGCGCGCGTCGCCTCTTCGATCGCTTCGGCGTATTTGCCTTCTTCGTTCAGCTTCGCGGCGAAGCTCTTTCCGTAGCGTCCGGCCATGCGCGACTCCTTGGGCGGCGGACCGTAGCACGCGGTAGCTTTGCCGCGTACATGCGACTGCCTCCCGACCCGGTCGTCACCCCCGCCGCAAAGACGCGCCTCGCGGGCTGGGGCGCGAACGTGCACGCCGACTGCGTGCTGGTCGAGCCGGAGACGCCGGCCGACATCGAGCGGCGATTGGATCGATCGGGCACCATCGCGCGCGGGCTCGGCCGCAGCTACGGAGACGCCGCCCTCAACGCCGGCGGCCAGGTGCTGGGCCTCCGCCGCGTCGATCGCTATCTCGCCTTCGACGAGCCGAGCGGCGCGTTGACCTGCGAGGCCGGGGTGAGCCTGGCGCAGATCATCGACGACTTCACGCCGCGCGGCTGGTTTCCGTCGATCACGCCCGGCACCAAGTTCGTCACCGTCGGCGGCTGCATCGCCAACGACGTGCACGGCAAGGCCCACCACGCGCAGGGGAGCTTCAGCGCCTGCGTCGACGACATGCGCCTGTTGCTCGCCAGCGGCGACATCGTGCGCGCGTCGCGCACGGAGAACGCGGACCTGTTCTGGGCGACCTTCGGCGGCATGGGTCTGCTGGGCGTCGTCATCTCGGCCACCATCCGCCTGCGCCGGATCGAATCGACGTACTTCCGACAGCGGTCGATTCCGGTCCGCGACCTCGACGCCATGCTGGCGGCGCTCGACGACAACGACAAGACGTACCCTTACTCCGTCGCGACGCTGGACGTGTTCGCCACAGGCGCGCGCCTGGGCCGCGGCGTCGTCACCGTGGGCGACCACGCGCGCCGCGACGAGCTGCCGGCACGCCTGGCCGCGCATCCGCTGCGCGTCTCGGGACCGCCGCGGCTCACGGTCCCCTTCACGCTGCCCGAGCTGACGCTGAACCGCGTCAGCATCCGCGCGGTCAACGCGATCATCCAGCGCATGCTGAGGCGCGCGCCGCCGTTTGGTCACTACGAGGGCTTCTTCTATCCGCTCGACAAGATCGCGCACTGGAACCGCGGCTACGGACGCCGCGGCTTCGCCCAGTACCAGTTCGTGATCCCGTTTGCCGACGGCGCGCGGCAGCTGCGCGACATCCTGACGGCGATCCTGTCGTCGGGTGACCTGCCGTTCCTCAACGTCCTCAAGCGCATGGGCAAGCCGAGCGGCGGCCTGCTGTCGTTCCCCAGCGAAGGCTACACGCTGGCCATCGACTTCCCGATTCGCGCCAACACCGTGACGCTGCTGCGGCGTCTCGACGCCATGGTGCTGGACGCGGGGGGGCGCATCTATCTGGGCAAGGACTCTTACGTCGAGGCCGCCAGCTTTCGCGCGATGTATCCCGCGCTCGCGCGCTGGCTCGAGCTCAAGGCCAGGTACGACCCGAGCAACGTGTTCACCTCCGACCTCGGTCGCCGCGTCGGTCTGGTGCCAGCGCGATAGCGCGTCGACATGGAGTGTGTGCGTTCCGCCCACAGTCGGTTCGCGCTGGGCGTCGATTCGCCGCGGGGAGAAAATCGGGCTCCGCCCCACATTCACGGGCGGAGGTTTTGAATGAGGCAAGCAGCAACCGTCGCGCTCCTCGCTCCGCTACTGGTGGTGGGCGTCGCCTGCTCGGACGCCGCCGTCGTCGCGCAACGCGACGGCGGGCCGAAGTGCACGCCCGCCGGTGCCACCGAGCTGTCGTGCTCCGACGGCGTCGACGACGACTGCGACGGCCAGCCCGACTGCCTGGATCCCGACTGCACGGGACAGACGTGCGGCACCGTCGCCGGCTACCAGTGCATGGCCGGCGGCTGCGTGCGCCCCGGCGATCTGCCGCCGCTGCCGCCCGTCGACGGCGTTCGCGTCACCGTGCGCGTCGACACCGCGCTGGTGGAGTTCGACGCGACGGCGGGCGCGCGCGACTACCGCATCTATCCGTACCCGAACGTCGACGACGTGCTGGTCGGGGCAGGCGGGCGAGGTGACGATCCGCAACGCCATCTACCGCTGCGGCGGCGACATGCCGCTGGGCAAGCGTGAGGACGACGTGGCATCTGGCTTCGGCTTCTCGCTGGGGATGGAGAACGCGACGCCCGACGTCAGCCTGGCCGGCTACCGGCGCAAGGCGGCGGACGCCGTGCTCGGCTACGTCTTCCTGACGCCGGGCGCGGGGCGGCAGCCGGTGTACCGCATGGGCGATCCGAACGGGACCGGCGGCTTCTTCAACGCCGACTACCTGGCGCCGTACACCAACGACTACAGCGCGGCCGACTACGTCGTCGGGACCGCGGAGCGCGATCGCTTGCTCGCCGCCGGTCTCCGTGACGACGGCATCGCGTTCTACGTCTCCGACGCGGGCACGCGGCCCGTCTACCGCAAGTCGTACGTCGACGACTGGCAGCCCGGGCCGACGCTGTTCTTCACCGACGGTGAAGAGGCGACGGCGCGCGCGGACGATGCGGCCGCGTCGGTGAAGGACTTCGGCGAGCGCTTCCGGGTCCTTGCGACGCAGGAGGCGGGCAGCGTGCCGCTGACGCGCGTGCTCTACAGCTACGGCCACACGTTCGACGTGCTGGCGCCCGGCGACGAGAACTTCCAGCGCATCATGTACCAGGGCAACCGCCCGATCCGCTCGCTGGCGTGGTCGGGCCTGACCGAGCGGACGACGCTGGTCATCGAGGCGCTCGACGCCGGCTGCCCGTTCCCGGGCGGCTACGTCGGCTACACACACGCCGACGGGATCCCGGACGAGGGGCACTACTCATCGATCACGCTGGACGAGGCGCGCTTGCCGATGTCAGGCGAGGTGTTCATCAACGGCCAGCACGATCCCAGCAACCGCCCGAAGCCGATCGCGCGTTCGTTCGTCGACGTGACGCCGCAGCCCGAGCCGCAGATGGACTTCTACGAATCGTTCAACCCGTCGAAGGGGTGGGAGCAGCCGCCGGAGGTCGCCAACGACGCCAACAACGGCTACCACATCTATCGCAATGCGAAGTGGGCGGTCGACTTCGCCGGCTCGCCGCCGAATCACAGCCTGGGGCCGATCCTCGGGCAGTTCCACATCGGCTGCATCGACTGGGGATCGTCGTGTGGCTACTCGATCATCCCGCGCGGCGTGACGACGCGCCTCGAGGCAGGCCGCTACCTGCACGTGCGCATGACCGTCACCGTGCCTTCGACGCTGCGGCGCTATCCGGGCGTGATGATCACGACGACGCCGTTCAAGGAGGTCGACGACCCGACGATCGCGCACGTCTACGACCTGCCAGTGACGTCGCGGCTGGGACCGCTCGACGCCGAGGGGACGGGCAACGAGTCGACCGTCCTCGTCCACCCGCTGGGATATTCCGACCTGCAGTTGCAGTTCTGCGATCGCCGCGGCTGGGGCGTCGGCGACCAGTGCAAGAAGGCGAACACGAAGGGGCGGCGTACGCACTGGGAGAACCTCGGCCAGCCGTGGCTGCCGGTGCCGGTGCTGGGGCAGGTGGCCGGCGAGGACCGCCCGGTGCAGTTCGACTTCTACGCGTCGACCGACAAGATCTTCATGTTCCAGGACGGGCAGCCTGCGGGCTGCGGGCGGCTGCCGGCGGGGCGCATGCCGGCCGGTCCGGTCACGGTGCTGTTCCACGCGGTCGGTTATCACCTGGCGATCGACGACCCGGCGGAGCCGACGACGTCGTTCCAGTACCTGCGCAACTACAGCTTCATGCGCACCGACCGTCACTTCGACGATCTCGGCATCTCGAATTCGGTGGCGGCGCCGGCCTGGGACGAGACGAAGTTCCCCTGCGGGTCTGACTGGGGGCCATGATGCGGCCGCGGCTGTTCGCTGCGGCGGTCGCGGTGGGGGCGACCCTTGGGTGTGGATCGGAGCCCGGGGGCGGCGGGCCGTCGACGATCGACGATCCCGATCCGGTGTTCACCACCGACGAGCGCGCGGCGCTGGCGGCGTTGCGCTACGACGAGCGCGCGCCGCCCGCCGGACGTGAGCAACCGCGTCGCCGACGATCCGGCGGCGCGCGTGTTCGGGCGGCGGCTGTTCTTCGACAAGGCGCTGTCGGGGCCGCTCATCGAAGGCGACAACGACGGCAGCACGGGGACGCTGGGGCGGCGGGGCGAGGCGGGCAAGGTGAGCTGCGCTGGCTGCCACCTGCCGGAGAGCGGCTTCGTCGACACGCGCAGCCGCGGCCAGCAGATCTCGCTGGCGGCGCAGTGGACGACGCGCCGGACGCCGACGGTGCTGGAGGTCGCGTTCGCGCCGCTCCTGAACTGGGACGGGCGGCGCGATTCGATCTGGCGGCAGGCGATCGGCGTGATGGAGAGCGAGCGCGAGCTCAACGCCGGCCGGCTGTTCGTCGCGCACCAGATCTTCGCGCTGCACCGGGCGGAGTACGAGGCGATCTTCGGCGCGATGCCGCCGCTGGATGATGCGGCCCGCTTCCCGGCGATCGCGCCGGCCGACGCCGGTTGCCGCGCGCGCGCGACGCCGACCGGCGAGGTCTACGACTGCCGCGGGCGGCCGGGCGACGGCGCCGACTACGACGGCATGGCGCCGGGGGATCAGGCGCTGGCGACGCAGGTGACGGTCAACGCCGCCAAGGCGATCGCCGCCTACGTGCGCCAGCTGCGCTGTGGCCCGGGCCGGTTCGACGCGTGGCTGGACGGCGACGCGGCGGCGCTGGGACGCGCCGAGCAGCGCGGCGCGGCGCTGTTCGTCGGCAAGGCGGGCTGTGTCGGCTGCCACGGCGGGCCCAACCTGACCGACCACGCGTTCCACAACGTCGGCCTGCAGCCGCGCGTGGTGGCGGTGGCGTTCATCGACACGAACGATCGCGGCGCGGGCGAAGGCATCGCGGAGGCGCTGGCGGATCCGCTGAACGTGCGCGGCGCGTTCAGCGACGGCGACGACGGGCGCCTGCCGGCGGCGGTCACGGCTGACATGGAGGGCGCGTTTCGCACGCCGACGCTGCGCTGCGTGTCCGGGCAGCCCAGCTTCATGCACACCGGGCACATGACGTCGCTGGACCAGGTCGTCGTCATTCTTCGATCGCGGCGGCGACGCGCCCGGCGGCTACCCGGGGAAGAGCGAGCTCGCGCGGCTCGGCCTCGACGCGCGCGAGCGCGCCGACCTGGTCGCGTTCCTGGCGACGCTGGAGGGGGCGGGGCCGGAGACGGCGCTGCTGTCGTCGCCATGACCGCCCGCGCGCACATCGTCGCTGCGAGCGCTCGCGCTGACGCTGGCGGCGACCGTCGTTGGTTGCGGCGGCGGCGCGGCCGGCACGCAGGACGGCGGCCGCCCGGATGTCTCGTTCGATCCGCCCGAGGTCGGCCTGGACGCGGGCACGTACGTCCCCGTCCCGGGCAACTGCGGCTTCGATCCCGCGCCCGCGTTCTGCGACACGTTCGAGCTGGGGCCGATGGCGGGCGGCCGCGCCGGCGAGCTGGACCCGGCGCGCTGGAGCGCGGTGCGCTCGGCCGGGATCGACACCGCGTTCGGCGGCGGCATCGGCAAGGCCGAGCTGCCGCAATGCCGGCCCGGGCTGACCGGCGCGCTCGTGCTCCCCGACGGCGACACGGTGATCTGCGATCCGACGGCGACGATCCCGACGCGCCACCTGCTGACCGCCACGGCCGCGCAGAACTACGGCCTCAACACCTACCGCATCCGCCAGCCGTTCGACTTCGCCGGGCGCACCGGCACGATCAAGCTCGACGTCGATCTCACCAACGGCGGCCTGCACGGCTGGCCGGCGATCGCGATCGCGGGCGATCCGTCGCCGACGCCCAGCTTCGATTTTCCCGAGCGCGGCTCGGGCCCGCGCAACGGCTTCGAGATCGAATTCATGGGCGGCTGGTGCAACACGCCCAACACGGTCATGCCGGTCATCTACCGCTATCGCGACTACATCGAATCACCCGCGCCCGAGACGGTGCCGCCGGCGTCGTACGACTGCGGGCTGCCGCACGCGACGGTGGCGAAGGGGTCGCTCAATCACGTCGAGATCTACCTGACCCAGACGCACGTCGAGGTGTGGGCGTCGGACGCGTCGCCCGACGGCGTGACGTTTCCCAACTTCCAGCGCCTGTACGCCGGCGATGTCGATCTGCCGTTTTCGCGCGGCTACGTCAGCCTGATCGGGCGCAACCACGCGACGATCAAGTACGACGGCGGCCTGGCGTGGATCCAGCGCTGGGACAACGTCGGCTTCGACGGCCCTGTGGTCGGCGGCTGGCGCGAGGTCAGCGTCCCCGACGCGCTCGAGCCGACCGCCGACGGCGAAGGGCTGCGCACCGGCTACACGGTGCCCGCCGCCGAGAACGGCGAGTCCGTGCGCCTGGACATCCCGGCCGTCAGCCTGGCGGGCGCGACGTCGGCGCGGCTGGCGCTGTCGGCGCAGTACCCGTGGTTCGAATGGAACGGCGTGCACCACCCGCCGACGACGTTCAACCTGCGCTATCGCCTCAACGGCGGCCCGTGGCACGACCGCCACGTCAACGACGTCGAGGCCAACGCCTTCCAGAGCTTCTCGGGCGACAGCGGCGCGGTGGGCGCCGGCCTGCTCAGCCAGATCATCGAGCTCGACCTCGCCGAGCTGCGCGAGGGGGGCAACACGCTGGAGCTGGCGGGCGCCAACGTGTGGACGGGCTCGTACCGGATCGGCGTCGTCGGCATCGACCTCATCGTGACCGGTCCTTAACGGGCCGCGGCAACCGCGCGGCCTCCGGGCAAACCCGGATCGCCTGGTAAGCTCATGGTGTGAACGACCGAAGTCAGGTCCACGTGCTCGAGCAATCGCTGGCGGGGTTCCGCGGGCGGCTCACCGTGGCGGACGCGGCGGCGCGCAGCGGGCTTCCGACGCGCGACGCGGCGGAAGGGTTGACGGCGCTCGCGGCGGAATACTCCGGGCACCTCGCCGTCACCGACAAGGGCGAGCTCATCTACGAGTTCTCGCGCGGGCTCGTGCGCAGCGACAGGCCCGGGCTCTTGCGCCGCATCGGGCGCGGGATCGCCAAGGTCGTCTTCGGGACGGTGCGGTTCGTGGTGCGGGCGTGGCTGTCGGTGGTGCTGATCGGCTACGTGGTGCTGTTCGCGGGCGTGCTCCTCGCGCTGGCCGCGAAGAGCGAGGACGGCGGCATCGGCGACGTCTTCGTGCTGCTGCTGCGGGTGGTGGCCGAGGCGGTCTACTGGACGTTCCATCCGTTTTCGCCGATGTACCTCGCGGAGCGAGCCGGGCTGGGTCCACGGGCGCCGCAAGCAGGTCGCCAAGGTCCCGTTCTACGAGCGCGTGAATCGATTCGTGTTCGGGCCGCCGCCGGCAGTCATCGATCCGCTGCTCGACGCGAAGAAGGCGCTGGTCGAGATCCGACGCCAGCAGGGGCGGGTGGCGCCGGCCGACATCATGCGCGTGACCGGCGGCAGCCGCGAGGCGGCCGAGCGCACGCTGTTGCGGCTGGTCGCCGACCACGAGGGTGAGATCACGGTCAGCGACGAAGGCGCGATCCTGTACGAGTTCCCCGGGCTGCGGTCGACCGTCGATGACACGCACGCGGCAGGGACCGCCGTCAGCGCATCCATCTGGGACAAGCTCGCCGTGCCGCCGCCGCTGACCGGCAACAGCGCCGCCTTCAACACGCTGTTCACCTTCATCAACGGCTTCAACCTGGCGGCGAGCGGCGTCGTGCTCGCGCAGGGTCTCACGATCGAGCGGCTGATCGCGCTGGTGGCGGGCATGGGCGTCGAAGACGCGCCGCCGCTACCGCCGCCCGACGGCGTCCCGCTGGCGCTGGGGCTGGTGCCGTTCGTGTTTTCGGCGGCGCTGTTCGCGCTGCCTGTGTTGCGCGCGCTCGGCCGGCGCGCCACGGCGGCGCGGGTGGCGCGCGACAACCATGCGCGGCTGCTGCTCAAGCGCCTGCTCGCAGGATCGGAGCAGGAGCGGCGCTTCCAGTTCACGCGATCCGAGCTGGCCGACGCCTGCGCGATCGGCGGCCGTCGCCCCGGCGAGGCGGACATCGAGCGGGCCGTGCGCGCGCTGGGCGGCTCCGTCGACATCGACCACGACGGCAAGCTGGTCTACACCTTCGACAATCTCGCGCGCGAGCACGCCGCCGTCCGCACCGCCCGCGCGCTCGCCTCGCACGACGAAGCCGCGCCCGGCGCCGTGTTGCTGTCGTCCGCCGACGAGGGTCACGGCCTGCGTCCCGATCCGGCCGACGCGGCTAGGGCGCGTCGGCCTCGGCGATGAAGTCGCGCAGGCGCGGGTAGACGGACTGGCGCCAGCGGCGGCCGCTGAAGATGCCGTAGTGGCCGGCGCCTTCGACGGTCATGTGGTGTTTGCGCACGCCTGGGATGCCGCGACACAGATCGTGCGCCGCGCGGGTCTGCTCGAGGCCCGAGATGTCATCGTGTTCGCCTTCGATGGTCAGCAGCGCGGGGCGCGTGATCGCCTCGGGCGCGACGCGCGTGCCGGCGATCGTCCACAGCCCGCGCGGCAACAGGTGTTCGTGGAACACGACGCGGATGCAGTCGAGGTAGTACTCGCCGGGCATGTCGAGCACGGCGTTGTATTCGTCGTAGAACCGCCGGTGCTCCTCGGCGCCGTCGAGATCGCCGTCGACCAGGTGCATGTAGAAATCCCAGTGCGAGCTCCAGTGCCGGACCGGGTTCATGGCCATGAACCCCGCGTGCTGCATGAATCCGGGATAGACCTTGCGGCCGTGCCCCGGGTAAGATCGCCGGGACCTCGTGGATCAGGTGGGTCTGGAACCATCGCAGCGAATGGTTGCTGGCGAAATCGGTGACCGGGGTCCGGCTGCAGCGGGCGTCGATCGAACCGCCCATCAACGTCAGGCTGCGCGGCTCCACCTCGCCCGCCGCGGCCATCAGCGCCGCCGCCGCGAGCACCGGCACCGCGGGCTGGCACACCGCGATCACGTGCACGCGCTCGGCGCCGATGTGGCGAATCTGCTCGCGCACGTAACCGACGTAGTCGTCGAGCGTGAACGGGCCTTCGGCCGCCGGCACCATGCGCGCGTCGATCCAGTCGGTCACGTAGACGTCGTGATCGGCCAGCATCGTGCGCACGGTGTCGCGCAGCAGGGTGGCGTGGTGGCCGGACAGCGGCGCGACCACCAGCACGACCGGGTCGCGCTTCAGCTCGGCGACGACCGCCGCGTCATTGCTGTGGCGTTCGAAGTGCAGTAGCCGGCAGAACGGCTTGGCCAGCACCAGTCTGCTCGACCACGGGAACCTTGATGCCGTCGAGCCGACGGCCGATGTTCACGTCGTGGATGTCCCAGGCGGGCTTCTCGTAGTCCTTGCCGACGCGGTAGAGCAGCTCGTACGCGGCGGCGACGCGGTTCGCGCCCGGCAGCTGAGCGAGCCAGCTTCCCGGAGCCGAGAACATGTCCGCGCCCGCCCTCGCAAGGGTGATCACGGGCGACAGCAGCGCACGGTTGTACTCGTGCAGGTGGTAAAGCACGCCATTTACTATGGCCGATTCTCGATTGCGCAACGGCCGCGCTACCGACGCTGCATTCCGAGCAATCTGCTCGGCGTCGTCGCGGGGCAGCCGGCGTAAGTGCGTCAGCGGCAAGGGTTTTGACGCCGTCTCGAGCGTTCGCCGCCCAGCGAATATTTCGACGGCCGCAGGGTGCAGCAAATGTGGGTGTCCGCCGATATAGCGGGGAATGTTTGTCACCTCGCGCTCGTGGCGCGGACATCGGCTCGCCACAATCGTGGCGCTGGGCGTCTTCGTCGCAGCGTCGCCGGCCGGCGCGGCCGCCCCATCAGCGGCACAGCAGCGCGCGCTCGCGGCGGCAGGCGCCGTCAAGATCGCCGTGCGAGGACCGGTTGGGTGCGCGTCGGCCAGCCGGCGCTCGTCGCCGCCGGTTTGCCTGCCGGCGTCGATCCGGCGCGGCTGCAGCTGTACGCGGACGGCATCGAACAGAGCATCGTCGTCACCGGCAACGGCGACGCGACGTTTTCGGCCGACGAGGCCGTCGAGTTTTACGGCATCGGGCGGGACACGTTGTGGACCGACACGCGCAGCTACTGGCTGATCGCGGGAGCGCGGGGCGCGCGCGTGTCGCAGCTGACGGCGCCGGCCGGGGCGGCGGGGCCGGCCAACTTCAAGTGCCACGGCGCGGCTGGTTCAGCGCGCGGTCTACCTGTCGACGATCCGCAACGGCGACACCACCAACTTCTTCGGCGCGACGGTCGGACCAACTGCGCCGATATCAGCAGACCGTCGCGGTCCGCCGCCTGGACAGCGGCGCAGGCGCCGCCACGCTGCGCGTGAACCTGCAAGGTGTGACGGCCACCGAGCACCTGGTGGACGTGTCATACAGCGGCGGGTTGCTCGGCACGTGCGCGCTGTCGGGACGAGACACGGCCAGCTGCAGCTTGGCCGTCCCCGGCATCGCAGAGGGCGACAACACCTTCACCATCGCCGCGCGCGCGTCGGCGTCTGACTACTCGATGGTCAAGAGTGTGGAGCTCGACTACCAGCGCAGCTTCACCGCCGACAACGACGTGCTGGCGCTGACCGCGCCCGCTGCGGCGACGCGGTTATCGATCGGCGGCTTCTCGGCGGCGGACGTTCGCGTCGTCGACGTCAGCGATCCCGCGCATCCGGTCGCGCTGGCGGTGTCCGTGACCACGCAGGCCGGGGTGAGCACGGCGACGTTCGACACGCCGGCCGCCGCCATGCCGCGCGCGCTCTACGCCTTCACCGGCGCTCGCGCCGCCATGCCCGCCGCCGTGACCGCCGACGTGCCGTCGAGCTGGGGCGACTCGCACGACGGCGAGCTCGTGATCTTGTCGCACGCTCGGTTCCTGGGCGCGCTGGCGCCGCTGGCGGCGCGGCGCGCGCAGGAGGGTTGGTCGGTGCAAACCGATCGACCTGCAGGACATCTACGACGAGTATTCGGGTGGCGACAAGGATGCCGCGGCCATCCGGGCATTTTTTCACGACGCCCGCAGCCGCTGGCGGGTTCCGCCGCGTTTCGCGTTGCTGGTGGGCGACGCTTCGTTCGATCCGCGCAACTTTCTCGGCCTAGGTGACTTCGATTTCGCGCCGACCAAGCTGATCGATACGGCGCCCATGGAGACCGCGTCCGACGATTGGTTCGTCGACGCCAACCTCGACGGCGTGCCGGAGATTGCAATCGGACGCCTGCCGGTGCGCACGGTCGACGAGGCGACGGCGATTGTCGGCAAGTTGCTGGCCTACGCGGGCACCGCGGCCCTCGGCCGCGGCGGGCTGTTCGTGACCGACCGCAACGGTGTAGGAGAGCTGGACTTCGAGGGCGCGAGCGCGCTCGGCGAGGCCAAGGTCGCGGACATCATGCCGGTCGAACGGTTCACGCGCGGGATGGCGGGCGCGACCGCCGACACGCTGGCGGCGGAGCTGGGACAGGGACCCTTCATGGTCAACTACCTCGGTCACGGATCGGTCGAGGTCTGGGACGGTCTGCTCGACAGCGACCGGGCCTACACGCTGGCCAACCCCCACCCGTCGATCTACGTGGTGATGAACTGCCTCAACGGATTCTTTCACGACCTCTACACGGAGAGCCTGGCGGAGGCGCTGCTCAAGGCACCCGCCGGGGGCGCGATCGCCGTGTGGGCGTCGTCGACGTTGGCCGAATACGCGCCCCAGCCGGCCCTCAATCAGGAATTCCTCGCGCGTTTGACCCGCACGTCACTAGGAGAAACGGCCGTGACCGCCAAGCAATCGATCACCAATCTCGAGACCCGCCGCACCTGGCACCTGTTTGGCGACCCGACGCTGTTCGGCACGCCGCGGCCGCTCCCCGACGCGGGCGCGCCCGACGCGTCCACGGACGGCGGCGACATGACCGACGGCGGCATGACTGGCGGCGACGGCGGCATGGGCCAGGCAGACGCGGCTGCGCCTGACGCGGGCGTTGTCCCGGACGCCGGGGCGGCATGGACGCGGGCGCTGCCGCTGACGCCGGCGCTGCTGTCGATGCCAACACCGGCTTCGACGCGAGCGGCGCGACCGATGCCAGCGTCCGTGGCCGACGCGGGCGGCACCGTCGATGCCAACGCCGGCGGCCGTGACGCCGAAGGCGACGACGCGGGCGGAGCGCTGCCGCCGCGAGAAGGCTGTGACTGCCAGGTCAGCGGCGGTTCAAGCCCCGGCGGCGTCGCGGTTTGCGGCGTGCTCGCGTTGGTGGCAGTCGGCAGGCGGGGCCGTGGCCGCCGCCGCCGCTCCGCGCGCTGGCCGCTCGCCTTGCTAGCCCTGGTCGCCGCCTGCCTGGCTGCCGCGCCGGCCGCCCACGCCGCCTACGGCTACCGCCGGAGCATCACCATCGATCGGACGCGGATCGGCAACACGGGCGCGCCCACCACGCTGACCAACTATCCGCTGCTCATCAGCCTGACGAGCACCAGCCTGCGCCCCGTCCCACGCCGGCAACGTCCAGCACGCCAGCGGCTACGACATCGCCTTCACGGGCGCGGACACCACCACCTGCGGCGGCCCCGCCACGTGCACGTTCAACTACGAGATCGAGCGCTATGACGCGGCGACCGGCGAGGTCATCGCCTGGGTCAACATCCCCGCGCTGCGCACCGTGTCCGCGACGTCGGACACCGTCATCTACGTCCAGTACGGCGACGGCACGATCTCGTCCCCGACGCAGAACGTGAACGCCACCTGGGAGACGAACTTTCGCGGCGTCTGGCACCTGCAAGCAGAGCCCTGGCGGCGCCGCGCCGCAGATGACCGACTCCACGTCGACCGCCGCCCACGCCACGGCCAACAACGGTCCGACCGCGGCGATGACCGCCCGTATCGGCGCCGGCGTGACCATGGACGGCGTCAACGACTACTTCGACTACACCACCAACGGGGCGTTCAACTGGTCGGCGTCCGACACGTTCACGTATTCAGGGTGGTTCAGGACATCGGACCCGAACGGGCCCATCGTGTCGCAGCGCGGAAACCTCAGCAACGGCAATCCGGTCATCGACATTCACGTCGGCTATGACGGCGCGACCAGTAACCCGGGTCGGCTGATGGTGCTGGTGCGCGATGACCCCAGCGGCGCCGGCTTCGCCGAGGTGATCGGCGGAACGTGCAACGACAACAACTGGCACCTGTTCACGGTGACCAGGACCGGCGGCACCGTGCAGCTCTACATGGACGGTGCATCGCAGGGCAGCAACACCAGCGCCAACGCCGCGGCCGCGATCACCACCACCCTGCGCAACACCGGCCGCGACGGCAACTGGATCCTGGCGAACTACGGCAGCGCCGACCAGCAGTACCTGGCCGGCACCCTCGACGAGCTGCGCATCTCGCGCACCATCCGCAGCGCCGACTGGATCACCACCGACTACAACACGCAGAGCGCCCCGGCGTCGACCTTCGTCCTGGGTGGCGAGGCGGTGGTCACGTGCGGCGACGGCACCAAGCAGTCGCCGAGGCGTGCGACGACGGCAACTCCGTCAGCGGCGACGGCTGCTCGGCGACCTGCACCATCGAGACCGGCTACACGCTGCGTCGGCACGATGCCCAGCGTGTGCACGCACCACGTGCGGCGACGGCATCAAGGCCGGGCGCCGAAGCGTGCGACGACGGCAACGGCACCAGCGGCGACGGCTGCAGCGCGTGCACGGTCGACGCCGCCTACGGTTGCACGGGCACGATGCCCAGCGTCTGCACGCTCGGGCACTTCGACTACTACAAGACCATCACCATCGACCGCACCAAGGTGGGCACCGCATCGTCACCCACGACGCTATCGAGCTACCCGATGTTGTTCAGCGTCACCGACACCAGCTTGCGCACGATCGCGAACGGCGGCCGCGTGCGCGACGCCAACGCGCACGACCTCATCTTCCGCGCCGTCGACACCACGACCTGCGGTGGCCCCGTGGCGTGCACGATGGCGCACGAGATCGAGAGCTACAACCCCGTGACAGGTCAGCTCGTCGCCTGGGTCAACATCCCCACGTTGCGGGCGCGGACCAACACCGCCGACACCGTCATCCGGATCATGTTCGGCAACGTGGCGATCTCGACGTCGACTGAGCAGGTGGCATCGACCTGGAACTCCAACTTCCGCGGCGTCTGGCACCTCAACCAGAACCCCAGCGGCGCGGCCCCGCAGATGAGCGACGCATCCGGCAACGGCAACAACGGCACGTCGAACAGCTTGACGTCGGTGGCCGGCCAGATGGCGTCGGGCGTGTCGACCAACGGCACGTCGAGCTACATGAGCTTCAACTCCGGCCTGTCGCTGAACAGCGGTTCGGGCGGCGCGTTCACCTATTCGACGTGGATCCGCGTCCCGACGGCAGAGACGCTGGGCGCGATCATGTCATCCCGCAGCAGCACAGATGGCGGCAACGTCGTCATCGACCTGATGGTCGGCATGAACGGCGCCACGACGAGCGCGGGACTGCTGATGGTGCTGGTCCGCGACGACTCCAACGGCATGTACGCCCAGGTCGTCGGCGGGGCCATCAACGACAACAACTGGCACTACGTCACGCTCACGCGCAACGCGGGGACCATCCAGCTCTACATGGACACGACGTCGCAAGGGACGAACACCAGCGCGGGCGCTGCCGGCTCGTTCACCACCAACCTGCGCGACATCGGGCGTGAGGGGCGGTGGATCCAGGACAACTACACGACTCCGACCACCAACGCGTTCCTGGACGCGACCTTCGACGAGCTCCGCTATTCGAACGCCGTACGATCGATCGACTGGATCACCACCGACTACAACAACCAGTCGTCGCCATCCACGTTCTACGCTTACACGTTGGGCGCCGCCGGCGAGGTGACGACCAACTCCACGACCAACACCCGGTTGACGGCGCTGGATGTCGACGCGACCTGCCAGGGCAACATCATCAGCTGGCAGACCGCGTTCGAGATCGACACACTGGGTTTCAACGTCGCGCGCGCGCGCGGCGGCAGCCGCGACGTCATCAACGCGACGCTGATTCCAGGCGCGGGCCTCAGCGGTGGCGGGCGCCACGACTACCAGATAGCGGACCTTGGCGCGGTCGGCGCGGCGGCGTATTGGATCGAGGAGGTGCACTTCGATCTCAGCAGCGAGTGGTTCGGTCCGGTGACCGCGGCGACGACGCCCGTGTGCGGGTCCGGCGACCGGCCGCTGCCCAGCCCGGTCGCCACGGGCGGCCCAGGGGCCGCGCCGTCGAACGACCGAGATCCCGGCTTCGCCGACGACGGGATGGGCGGCTGCGCGCTGGCCGGCGGCCGAGCGACGCCCACGGGGGTCGGGGCGGCAGCAGCCATGTTTGCCATCGCGCTCGCCGCCTGCCGCCGCGGCCGCCGCAGTCGCCACCGACGGTAGCTTGTGCGCTGAGGCTCAGGTTTCGACGCAGACCGGCGATATGTAGGACCAGAGTGATGACCACGACCGTCCGCAGGGCGCCCGGGTTTGTGAGTCGAGGTATCGGCGATGAGACGATCGTGGTCCCGGTGAGTGCCGGCGTGGGCAACCTGGAGGCCATCTTCACCATGAACGCCGTCGGCGCCGTGATCTGGAAGGGTATCGACGGTGCGGCCTCGGTCGACGATCTGGCGCACGCGGTCGTGCGCGAGTTCGCCGTCGAGCCGGCGGTCGCCAGCCAGGATGTCGCCGAGTTCATCGCCTTGCTGTCGACGCGGGGACTGGTCGTCGCGGTGGAGGCCGCCACACCGTGAGCACGGTCGCAGCGCAGCTACACCGAGTTCAGCTCGGCGCTGCACGGTCGCGCCCGCGGCCGGCGCCTGCCGGTGAACGGCACCATCGAGGTGACCCACCGCTGCCCGCTGGCGTGCGCCCACTGCTACAACAATCTTCCCGTCGGCGACGCGCGGCGCGCGCGCACGCGAGCTCAGCACCGCCGAGAATTACCGGCGTCATCGACGAGATCGCCGACGCCGGCGGATTGTGGCTGCTGTTCACCGGCGGCGAGATCTTCGCGCGCAAGGACTTCCTCGACATCTACACGCACGCGAAGAAGCGCGGCTTGCTCATCACGCTGTTCACCAACGGCACGCAGATCACCCCGGCCATCGCCGACTACCTGGCCGACTGGCGGCCGTTCGCCATCGAGATCACGCTGTACGGGCGCACGCGCGAGACCTACGAGCGCCTGACGCGCGTCCCCGGCTCGTTCGATCGCTGCATGCGCGGCATCCGCCTGCTCAAGGAGCGCGGCTTGCCGCTCAAGCTCAAGACGGTCGCGGTGACGATCAACCGGCACGAGATGCGGACATGCAGCGCTTCGCCGAGGAGGAGCTCGGCGTCGCCTTCAAGTTCGACGGCATGATCAACGCGCGCATCGACTGCTCGCACAGCCCGCTCGAGCGTGCGCCTGACGCCCGCTGACATGGTGAGGCTGGACAGCGAAGATCCGGCGCGCGCGAGCCGAGTGGGCGAAGCTGTTGCCGAGCGATCCGCGCGCGCCGCGACGCCGCCGGACGAGCGACCAGATGTACCACTGCGGCGGCGGCGTCAGTGCGTTCGCGATCGATCCCGAAGGCAAGATGAGCATCTGCGTGCTCTCGCACAGGACAGCTACGACGTCCGCGCGGGCAATTTCCAGGACGGCTGGGACGGGTTCATGCGCGAGACGCGGGCAAAGAAGGTCACGCGGCCGAGCAAGTGCACGAGCTGCAAGATGCGGGCGCTGTGCTCGAAGTGCGCCGCGACCGCCGAGCTCGAGAACGGCGACGCGGAGGCGCCGGTGGATTACTTCTGCGAGGTCGCCCACCTGCGCGCCCAGGCGTTGGGGTATGAGCCGCCGGCGCACGGGGACTGCGCGTTCTGTGCGGGCGGCGACAAACATGCGCGCCTGCTGGAAGGCCTGGCGGAGATGCGGCGCAGCGAGCCCGCGCAGCGGCGCCGCCGTCGCTGGCGCTGGTCGACAAGCCGGCGCGCACCGCGTGCGGCAGCGGCGGCGGTTGCGGCTCGTGCGCAAGCGCAGTCGACGGAGGGAACGCCATGAACCCGAGAGCAGCCGGTCGGACAGCGCGCAAGCCTTACGAGAAGCCGACGCTGTCTGAGGTCGCGCTGCGCCCCGAGGAGGCGGTGCTCGGCAACTGCAAGGCGGCCGCGATCTCGGGACCCGCGATGCCCGACTGCAGCGTTATGACGGCTGCTCCTCGGCTGGGATCGTGAGCGGCTGGTTCACGCTCGACATCGCCGGCCTGGCGATCGCGGTGACCAGCGACGTCGACGTCTGCCGATCGCGCCCGAGGGCTCGGCGCGCAAGTTCGTGATGGCGACATCCGAAGCCGATCGGCGTCGCGACGCCGCCGTTCGCGTGGACATTCGCGCGAGCTGGGGCGACCCGCGAGTTCCCGACGGCGCAACGACGACGTTCGATTCGGGCAAGGGGCTATGGCGCATGTATCGATCGGCTGACGGGCCGACGTTCGTGTTCACGTCGCCGGCGCTCGGCGCGCTGCCCGTACCAGGCGGCGCGTTCAGCAACGACTTCCGGCGCGGCGAGGTCGACGCTTGCGGCACGACATCGTTCGCGCGGCCACCCGACGATCTACCCGCTGCACTATCCGCTCGACGAAGTGTTCATGGTCCACCTGCTCGCGCGCGGGCTGCGGCGTCGAGCTACACGGGAGCGGCGTCATCACCGCCGACGGGCGCGGCTACGCTGTTCGTGGGTCAGTCCGGCGCGGGCAAGACGACGCTGTCGAAGCTCTGGCTCAGCGACCGGGCGCGACGTTGCTGAGCGACGAACGCATCATCCTGCGCCAAGAAGGTGACGGATTGTGGATGTACGGCACGCCCTGGCACGGCGACGGTTACATCGCGAACCAGGGGCGAGCGCCGCTCGAGCGCGTGTACTTCTTGCGCCACGGGCCGCGCAACTCAGATCGCGGCGCGCTGCCTGCCGCCATCTGTCGCGCGGCTGTTCGCGTGCGGCTTCACGCCGTTTCACGACGCGGACGGCCTCGACTACAGCCTGGGGATTCTGAGCGAGGTCGCCCGACACTGTCGCTGCGAAGAGCTGAGCTTCATTCCCGATCGCAGCGCGGTCGAGTTCGTGATGGCGACGTAACACGCACATAAAGCGGCCGGGACAGGCGCCGATGCGATCTGGAGCAGTCGGAGCGCGCACCCTTGGCCACGAATTCAGAAGTCTTCACCGCCGTCGTCGACAGCCTGCTGGCAGAGGGGTTGAGCGTGCGGTTTCGCGCCGGCGGCCGCAGCATGTTGCCGACTGTTCGCGACGGCGACTGCGTCACGGTCGCCCCCGTCGACGCGCGCGCGGTTGCGGTGGGTGACGTGTTGCTTTGCCGTACGCCGCGCGGGCCGGTCGCGCACCGCGTGGCGAGCATCGGCGCTCAACAACTCGGTGCTCGGCCGCTGCAGTTCACGCTGCGCGGCACGCCTCGCTGGAAAATGATCGCCCGGTAGAGGCGCTTGACTTCGTCGGACGTGTCGTCAGCGTCGACCGTGACGGCCGTGCCCACGATGTCGCCTTCCCCGGCGGCCGCGTAGGCCGCTGGCTGATGACGGCCTTGCTGCGGGCACGTCCGGTCCTGACCGCGGCGGTCCGCGCGTATTTCCAGCCATCGGCCAGTCGAAGCGCTTGAGCGGTGGCGGCTGGACGAGGTGCACAGCAACTTGTGCAACGCGGCGAGCACAACTCGCGCCGCTGGCGCTGGCTGCCGCGGGGCGCGGAGCTTGTTTTCGGGCGGCTGGGCTGGCACGTCCGCTGCACTGCGATAACAGGACGAAGCCAACAGGGGGGAAAGTGATGAACGCCGGGGGCAATCTGGAGATGAACGCAGGCGACGACGGCGGCTGGGCCGACGAAATGATCGAGCGCTGGTTCGAGGAGGGCGAGACGGAGCAGGGCGAAGAGCCGTTGCGAGAGGATCAGACGCGGCGAACGGACCCTTCCCGCCGTCTCTACGACTAGCCCCCGACAGTGGCTGACGGCTGCGGGAGTGGTGTACGTTCTCGCGGATGAAGAGCGTGATTGCCGCGGCGGTCATGCTGGCCGTCGGGTGCGGCTCGACTGGGGCTGGCAGCGACGGTGGCATCGGGGGAGCGCCGGGCGACGGTGGGGCTGGCGTCTGTCGCGCGGACTCGCCGGTGGGGGCCTCGGTGAGCTGGGCAGAAGACGGGGTTCCCAGGTGCGCCGTCGCCATCATCGCGCAGCGCTCGACGGAGGGAACGAGCGAGCTGCTCGGCCTTCAGGCCCTCACCTTCGACGGCTCGGGCGCCAGCGTGGGGTTCGATGTCATCACGTTCGGCAGGGCCCTCGAGGGGACGCACGCCTGCACCATCCTCAGCGCACGGACGGCGGGCTGCCCGGCGCGCCGGGGACCGTCTACGTCGCCTTCCTCCAGTCCAGCAGGATGCGGGATTGCAGCGTCACCATCACGAACGGTGGCGTCGTCGGCGGCGCGAACGCGACGGGAACATTCTCGGCGACCTTCGACGACGGCGTCGTCGTGACGAACGGCATGTTCGACACACCCGTCGTGGCGGGCGCCGCGACGACCACGAACAGGTAGCGCGGCAGTGAATCAGGCCGCGCGCGCCAGCAGCGCGGCGAGGACCGGCGCGTCGATGTTGCCGCCGGTCATGACCGCGACGCGCCGCCGACCGGAGACCCGCGCCAGCGCGGCGGCGGCGACAGCGGCGGCGCCTTCGACGACGATACGTTCGGCGTGCGCGAGAATCGCCTACCGCGGCCGCGACCTCGTCCTCGCTGACGAGCACGACGTCGTCGAGCGACCGCGACGCGATGTGAAGCGGCAGGACGCCGGGCGACGTCACACGCAGCCCGTCCGCGAGCGTCGCGGGCGGCGGTCCCGGCAGCGGCGCGTCCCCGCGCAACGCGCGCCGGAGTCCGTCGACGCCGGCGACCTGCGCGCCGACGATGCGGATGCCTCGTCGCCGTAGCAGGCTCGCCATGCCGGCGACCAACCCTCCGCCGCCGACGGGAACGACGACCACGTCGGGATCGAGGTGCAGGATCTCGGCCGCGACGGTTGCTTGCCCGGCGATCACCTCCGGATCGTCGAAGGCGTGAAGCAGGCGGGCGCCTTGCGCGCGCGCCAGCACCTGCGCGTGCGCCAGGCAGTCCTCGAAGCCGCGGCCCGCGTGCACCACGCGCGCGCCGAGCGCACGGCAGCCACGCACCTTGGTCGCGGGCGCGTCGTCCGGCACGACGATGGTCGCCGCGAGCCCCAGGCGCCGCGCGGCCCAGGCGACGCCGAGGCCGTGGTTGCCGGCGGAGGCGGCCAGCACGGGCCGCCGATCGCCGCGCGCGACCTGCGCCGCGAGCGCGTTCAGCGCGCCCCGCACCTTGTAGGCGCCGGTCACCTGGAGGTTCTCGAGCTTCAGCCAGGCCCCGAGGCGTTCCGATCGCACCAGCGGGGTCGGCGGAAGCACGCTCGCGACGCGGGCCACGGCCGCGTCAATCAGGTCCGCGCGGAGGAGGCCGTCCGGACCGATCGAACGCGCGACGTCGGCGATCGAGGGCCGCCCCTGCGGTGGGACCGAAAGACTGGGCGCGAGCGGTTTTGGATACATGGACTGGCTCCTTCGTGGAGCCGCCCGAAGTCCCATCATTCCCCTTTGGCAGCGGCGACCAAAAAACGAAAGGCCCCGCCACCTCGAGAGGTGCGGGGCCTTGGGTCGACTCGTTCCGTTTCAGGTCAGCGTCGCGTGCCCCCACCTCGTCGGCGAATGCCGATAATCATCATGGGAGCAATCAGGGCGCGGCGCGACGTGTTCATCGAACCCACTGCTTATACCACGGCGTGGAGTCACGGAGCGGTGGTGAAGGTGGCGTCGCGGACCTGGCGGGCCTCGACGTGGCCGCCCTCGGTGAACGCGGGGTCGACGTCGCCGCTCCGCCGACGCGCGAGCGTCAGGGTGACGGTGCACGCGTCGTCGGCTCTTTGCGCTATGAGCTCGTCGCCCGCGATCGTGGCGGCGCCGTCGTCCGGGATCGTCTTCAGGGTGAGACCGACACATGTCCCGAGGAGGCTCACGTCGAGGTCGTCAGCTCCCGCCGGGGTCCAGGTCAGCGGCAGCGTCCCGGTCGCCCGCGAAACCTCGGCCGCCGCCCAGCGCAGGCTATGGAGCCGGCAGTCGACCGTGGTGCTGGGCGCGCTGGTGTCGGCCGGGCCGCGAAGAAACGCGATCGTGTACGGTCCCGCGACATCGTCCGGGAACGCTGCGGCGTAGCTGACACTTCCCGACTCGATCAGATCTTTGGTTTTCCCGCCCGCCGTTGCGGTGAACCGGTCTTCCCCGGTCAGCTCGAGGAACGTGGTCGAGGCCCGTCCGGCAACCTTCAACTTCACCTCGACGCGGGTGCTGCCGGAGCCGTCCGCCGTCACGTCGATCACGGGATAGACGCCGGAGGTGCGCACGTCGGTCGACTCCACCTCCTGCCAGCAGCCTGCCGCCAGGCACGTCAATGTGATCAGAGGGACAAAGCCAAGGCTGATTATTCGCATGCCGGCTTGAGGGGCAACGTATGTGCCAGCCGCGCCTTCATCCGCGGTCGGGGAGCTGTGGTCTCTATGGCCGCGAATCGACTGAGGTTGCCAGGTGATCTGGATCGCAGCCGGCGACGACGGCCGCGCGCGTGATGTCAGCCCGCGGCGTCAGGTGGTGAATTTTTAGCGTCAGCGCAGGATGCCGTCGATGCGCGACGTGCCGACACCCATGCTCGTCGCCGTGCTGCCGAAGCCTTGCCCAGGTGAGCAGGAAGTCGCGTGGGTGCGGTTGTTGGTGCCGTCGATGCGCGACGTGCCGACGCCCATGGTGGTCGCGGTGCTGCCGAAGCCTTGGGCCAGCGTGAGCAGGAAGTCGCCGTGGGTGCGGTTGTTCACGAACAGCGCCTCGCCGGTCTTGAACGGGGTCTGCGCGCCGGCGACCAGCATGTAGGGGAGGTTCTTGTTGGAGTGCTGCTCGGCGGTGCTGTTGGCGCGCGGGCCGCCGAACTCCGAGACGTGGAGGATCGTCGTGTGGTCGAGCAGCGTGCCGCTGCCGTCGGGGACGGCGGCCAGACGATCGAGCAGCAGCTTCATCTGCTCGAAGTACCAGCGCCGGATGCGCACGCGGTCGCGCGTCGACACGGCGGCGCTGATGCGGTGGCCGGCGTCGATGAACGCGCCGTCTTCGGGATGGGCCAGGCCGTGCTCGCCGGCGCCCTTGTATTCGATGTTGGCCAGGAAGTCGTAGCGGTAGTCGACCAGCTTGTTGCCCGAGATCTGGTTGGTGCCCGACGCGCCCCACTGCAGCGTGACGGCGGGGGCGTAGTCGAGCGCGAACGCCGTCACGACCAGCTCGCGCAGGAACGGCGCGACGTCGGCGATGCGCGCGATGTCTGCCTGGGCGGCCTTCACGGTGGCGTTGTTCGGGTCGATGGTCGGCGAAAACGGCATCGGCATCGTCGGCCGCATCTGGTTCTCGAGGCGTCTCGAGGCGGGCCACCTCCGCGACGTACGCCTCCAGGCGCTGGGCCGCCGGCGTGCCGGCCGTGCAGCGCAACGCCTCGACGCGCGACTTCACCGAGCCGAGCACGGCCAGGCGGCTGGCGCTGCGCAGCGCCGCCGCGTTCGGCGTGCTGCCGGTGCCGGTGCCGGCGACGGCGTCCAGCAACGCGCGCGCGTCGGTGGTCGGCTGCCAGGACGGCTCGATCCACTTGTTGCCGTTGTTGCGCGGGCGGCAGAGATCGCGCGTGCCGGTGTACGACGTGCGCGAGCCGTACACGCCCGTGCGCAGGACGGGCAGCGCGTGGTTCTTGGTCAGGTTCGCCTCGGACATCAGCACGTCCAGCGACACGGACGTCCCCGCGGCGCCGCTCTTGACCGCGTCGCCGGTCAGGCAGCTCTGCGTCGAGTAGGTGTGGTCGGCGGCGCCGGGGTTGTTGAGCCCCTTCACCATCAGCGTCCGGGCCGGCGTAGCCGGCGATCGGCTGCAGCAGGAACGTCGGCACGTCCGCGGACGGGACGGCGGTGTTGAACGTGGTGCCGCTGAGATCGTTGGTGCGGTCCGAGCGGATGCTGAGCGCGCCCGCCTGCGCCGGCCAGAACCACTCCGGCACCAGCCCGTCCGGCACGTACCAGACCAGCAGGCGCTGCTGCGACACCGTCTGCGCGACCGCGCGCCGGATCAGGCGGTCCCAGAACGGCGTCACGATCGTCAGGCCCGCGAGGCCCGCCGGCAGGCCCCGCACGAAGCGTCCGCCGCGACACGAGAGGAACCGGCGTCGCCTTGTTGTTACCCGTCGTCTTCATCTTCATGGGCCCTCGCACCACGGCACGGCCGTCCGCGAACGCGCCTCCAGGCTGACCGCCATCTGGCTCACGACGTCGCCCAGGCTGCCGCCCGATCGGACGACGGTCGACGAGCTCGGCGATCGACGCCGCGTCGACCTCGGCGGGCGGCTGCTCGAGGAAGAACGCCCACATCTGGCGGGCGAAGCAGTCGGCGAACGCGCTGGCTCCCCGCGACGGCGTCGAGGAACGCCGGCAGCGCCGGGTAGCTGCCGGCGAGCTCGGCGTGGCCGTTGAGCTGGACGGCCGGCGGCGTGCCGGTGAAGTCGCGATCCAGCGCGGCGAACGCCGCGCCGACCGGCTCGAGCAGCTGGTGGCACCCCATGCAGCGCGCGTCTTTCGTCCGGTCGGTCACCTCGCCGGCCAGCGCCACCAGCTCCGCGCTGGGCGGCGGAATCGTCTGGCACAGCAGCGACGACCGCACCAGCAGGCCGCGGAAGATCGCGCGCCGGCTGACGTCCGGATGGCGCGTCGGATCCACGATCGCCTCCTCGCCGATGACCCCGCGACGCGGCGAGGTCGCCGGCCAGGTCACGCTGGCCACGTCCGCCGTCCCCGGCGCCGACGTCAGGCCGTACGGGCGCGAGGTTGTTCTTGTGCACGAAGCCACGCGTGCCGTTGACGAACGAGGTCACCGGAGCGCCGCTCGACAGCGCGTCCTGCACGAACGCGAGCAGCTCGAGATACAGCGGCGACGTCGCGTAGCGCCGCGTCGGCGGCCAGCTTGAGGTCGAGGTCGACGTGCAGCCACTGCGCCATGAAGCGCGCCAGCACCGGCACCGCCCGCGCGTCCCTGCCCAGGCGCTCGGCCTGGCTGCGCAGGCGGGCGCCGAGATCGCTGGCCGCGCCGGTGCCGATCGCGGCCAGCTCGGTGTCGGGCGGCGCGTCCCACAGCGCGTAGCTGAGGTGCTCGGCCAGGCGGCGCGCACGCGCGGCGTCGCCGGCGAGCGGCGTCGTGCGGAACATCGCATCGGGATGCAGCAGCGCCGACGTCACCATGGCGCGCGTCGCGCTCTCGGCGGTCAGGCCGGCCTTCTCGAGGTTGCCGAGCATCGTCGACCACGCCGCCAGCTCGGTCGCCGCGACCGGGCGGCGAAACAGACGTTCGAATGGCTGCTGATAGCTCGTCGAGATGCAGGTGCTCGCGGTGGCCGCGGCGCAGGTCGGCAGCCGGCTGGGCACGATCAGCGCCGCCAGATCCTCGCTGGCGAGCAGGAACGGTTGCACCGGATCGCTGGCGAACGCGACGTTCGACGTGAACGGCCCCACGCGGCCGTCCTCGGGGATGCCCGACACGTCGGCATCGACGCCGAACGCGTCCTTGATGGTCGCGCGATACTCGGCGCGCGTCAGGCGCGCGAAGCCGGATTGCAGGACGCCGGGCACAGCAGGGACAGCGCCGGCTGCACCCGTGACGCCGCCGCCGCCGCCGATGCCCGTGATTCCGGCGCTCCCGATCTGGCCCTGACCGCCTGCGCCTGGATCCGCGCCCTGGCGTCCGATGTTGCCGGTGCATGACGCGAGCAGCAGCGCTGCGCCGCAGCCCACCGCCAGGGGGGCGGGCACGATCGAGCGCAGGCGAGCCGGGGGGCAGGGCATGGGCTGCTACGAGGTATGAACCCCGGGCCATGCGATCCGGGCCAGCCAGGTTTCGTAATGCTTTCAGCATCCTGCTGGCTCGTCTATTGTCGTAAGGCGCTGGGCGGCAAAGCGGCAAAAGCGCAAAAGCGCAAAAGCGGAAGATGGGACGTGCGTCTGCGGCGGTGGTCGTGGCCGTGCTGATCGGCACGGCGCTCGCGCGCGCGGCGCCGGCGACCGCCGCGCCAGCAGACGACGCGCCGTCGGTGCGCCTCGAGTGGACGGCGCCCGCGGAGTGCGTCGACGGCGCCGCGCTGGCAGCCGCGGTGGGCGGTCAGCTCGGGCGGCCCGCGTTCGCGCCCGGCGCCGACGCCGAGCTGGTCGCGCGCGGGCGCGTCGAGATCACCGACAGCGGGCGGCACCGCGCCGAGGTCGTGCTGTCGACGCGCGGGGGCGAGCCGCTGGGCGTACGCACGCTCGATTCCGACAACAGCGACTGCCACAGCCTGGACGACGCGCTGGCCGTGATGCTGGCGATCATGCTCAACGTGCGCCGCGCCGACGTGCCGGCGCTGGCGCGCGAGGCGCCGCCGCCCGCGCCGCGCTGGCGGCCGCGCGCCGGGGCGGGCGCCGGCGTGGTGCTGGGGCTGCTGCCGGCACCCGGCATCGAGACCATCGTCAGCGCGGGCGTGATGCGCGGCGGCCGCCTGGAGCCCGGCATCGACTTCGCGTGGGACTGGGCCGGTGACGCGCCCGCGGCCGAGGGGCGGATCCGCGTGCAGGCCGCGTCGGCGCGGCTGGTGGTCGCGCCGGTCATCTTCGCGTCGGGCCGCCAGCGCGTCGATGTGCGCCTGCGCTTGTCGGCGGGCGCGGGGCCGATGTGGGCCAGCGCGTCGGGGTTCGCGCAGGTGTTCTCGCAGACTCGGCTCGTCGTCGACGGCCGCGTCGGCGTGCAGGTGGGCGTGCGCATCGCGGGGCCGCTGTGGGTGCCACATCGGCGGGGAGGTCGGGTGGCTGCCGATCCGCCCGAGCTTCGAGGTCCGCAACGCCGACGGCACGGTCGAGACGCTGTTTCAGCCGCAGCCCGTCATGGGGATCGTCGCGGCGGGCCTGGCGTTACGGGCGCGATGAAAGATGCCGCCGGCGGGGAGAAAACCGGGCCCGAGCCCACATTCATGCGTGTGGACCTCGCCGTGACCACCAGGCGCGACCCCGAGCCTGGCCGCGAGGCGGCCGCCGGCAGCGCGCCGCCGTCGCCGCGGCCCACCGTCGCCGAGCTGTTCCGCGACCACGCCAGCTTCGTGTGGCGCGTCGTCGCCGGGCACGGCGTCCCGGCGTCCGACGTTCAGGACGTGACGCAGGAGGTGTTCCTGATCGCGTTTCGCAAGCTCGCCGACTGGGACCCGGCGCGCTCGTCCGCCGCGAGCTGGCTGTACGCGATCGCGATCCGCGTCGCCGCCAACCACCGCCGGCTGGCGCACGTGCGCCGCGAGACGCCGGGTCAGGTGCCGCAGGTGACGGTGACGCCCGATCCGGCGGGGGCGATCGATCGCACGCGCCTGCTCACGCAGCTCGACGCCGCGCTGGCCGAGATGGAGCCGCGGCGGCGCGACGTGTTCATCGGCTTCGAGATCGCCGAGCAGTCGATGCACGACGTCGCGCGCGCGGCCGGCTGCCCGCTGAAGACGGCGTACAAGCGCCTGTACGCAGCCCGCCGCGAGGTCGCGGCACGATTCGGCGTCGTGTGGGGTACCGCCCCGGACGCGGCGCACGAGGAAGATGACGATGAAACACCCTGACGATCCCGCCCGGCTGGCCGACGACCCGAGCGCACCGGCGCCGCTCGCCGAGGCGTTGCGCGCCGCGCGCGGCACCGCGCCCGATCCGGACCGCCTGGCGCGGCTGGGCGTGGCGCTGGGTCTTCCCCTCCCGCCGGTGCTGGTGCCGCCGCCCGCGGTGCCGCCGTTGCCGCCACCGGCGGCGGTTGTCGCGAGCGCGGGCGCCGCGAAGCTGGCGATCACAGGCATCGCCGCCGTGGGCGCCGTCGCGGCGGTCGCCGTCGCTGGCTTCGGCGTCGGCCGCTCGCCGTCGCCGCCGGCGTCGCGGCCGATCCCCGCGGTCGTCGAGAAGTTCGAGAAGATCGAAGCGCGCGCGCCCGAGCCGCTCGACGACACCGCGCTGCCCCTGCTGATCGACGAGGCTGCCGCGCCGGCGCCCGTCGCCGCGCCGCCGTCGCGCCGCCGCCACCACACGCGTCCCGCGCCTGCGTCGCCCGCCGCCGCCGCCGCGCCGCCCGAAGCGCCGTCGGACGCCGCCTCACGCCTGCGCGAGGAGGCGGCGCTCGTGCAGCGCGCCGAACGTCTGCTCGACGCCGATCCCGCCGCCGCCCTCCGTCTGACGGACGAACGCCGGCGACGTTTCCCGACCGGTGCGCTCGATCAAGAAGCCGAGGTCGTCGCCATCGACGCGCTGCTGCGCCTCGGCCGCCGCGCCGACGCCACGGCCCGCGCCCGCACCTTCGAAGCCGCCCACGCCGGCTCGCTGCACGCCCGCCGCATCAAGCGCCTCATGGCAAACTGATACGCGGGACGTAGGTGGACGATCCTGATCGTGACGGCGTCGAACAGCTCCGGTCGCTGATCGCGGCCGCGCCGCGCGATCCGTCGGCGTTCCGCGCCACGCTCGCGCGCGTCGCGCCGACCGCGCGCGACGCTTGTGTCGACCGGGCGCTCGGGCTCGGACCCATTCCCGGACGACGGGCCCGAGCTGCCGCGCGGCTGCGTTCCCTACCTGCCGTGTCCGGTCGACGCGCTGCTGCGGCTCGTGGACCAGGCGCGCGTGCAGGCGTCCGGATGTGTTCGTCGACGTCGGGTCCGGTCCGGGACGGGCCGCCGCGCTCGTGCACCTGATGACAGGGGCGCGGGTGATCGGGCTCGAGGTCCAGCCCGCGCTGGTCGCTGCCGCACGCGACATGACGGCGCGCTTGCGCCTGCCCGACGTCGCGTTCGTCGAGGGCGACGCCCCGCAGCTGACCGCCGCGCTGTCGGCCGGGTCGGTGTTCCTCCTCTACTGCCCGTTCAGCGGCGAACGCCTCGCCGCGCTGCTCGCGACGCTCGCGACGCTCGCCCGCACGCGGACGATCCGCGTCTGCTGCGTCGACCTGCCGCTGCCGCCATGCGACTGGCTCACGCCGCTGGCGCCGGAGGCGTCAGACCTCGACGATCTATCGCAGCAACCTGACCTAGCGTTGCGGACGCTTCGTTTCGTTGCGGGGCGCGATGTCCAGGATCTGAGCGGCGAGCTTCATGGGATGGCGTCCGGCGTCCAGGACGCGCGCCGCCGCGACCGCGGCGCGCCCCTTCACCAGCCACGAGACGGCGAACGCCTCCAGGGCGATGGCCTCGAGCCAGAAGATCTCCTTGCGCTGCAACGCCCTGACCGCGGCCCATGCCACGCAGACCAGCATGACCACGCCGCAGGTGCGGTAGGTCAGGTTGCGCAGCTTCTTGTCGGGAGGGAGCCTCTCGCTGCTCTTCGCGGATTTCGGGAACAGAACCAGGGCGAAGAAGATGAAGGCGCCGAACAGGGCGCCGGCGGAGATGAAGTGCACGATTCCCAGTCCCTTTGTCCACCAGGGCAGCGCCAGCGGTTTGGACGGCGCGTCCGTGGGGAACAGCGCGACACAGATCGCCGCGGCAGCGGCGGTCAGCGCCGCGAGGCGGTCCTTCCAGCGATCCGGATTGTCGTAGCCACCGTACGTGATGAAGTACACGGCCAGACACGCCAGGATTCCGGCAAAGACCGCGACGGCGCCGGAATAGTAGTAGGCGCTGATCGAGCTCAGGGGCACGGACAGCGTCGGGTCGACGGGCCGCAGCCAGCCGATCACACCAACCAGCACCGGCAGCGCCGCGCCCAGCACGCCGATGACCACGCGGTGCCGATGGGTCGACAGATCGTCGTCCTCCTGCGGGTGAAACAGGGGGTCGGTCGGATGTTCCTTCTTCGCCACCAGGCGCAGCGTAACCGATCGTTGCGGCTGACGTATCAACGAGACGAAAGGGAGGAGCAACCATGGGGAAGGCGAATACGTATGACGTCATCATCATTGGCGCGCGCTGTGCCGGCTCGCCGACCGCGATGTTGCTGGCGCGCAAGGGCTACAAGGTGCTGCTGGTCGATCGCGCGACGTTTCCCAGCGACACGCTGTCGACGCACATCGTCCAGCCGCAGGCCGTCGCCAGGCTGGCGCGCTGGGGCCTGCTGGATCGCCTGGTCGCGTCCGGTTGTCCGCCGACGCACACCTACACGTTCAACTTCGGCCCGCTCGTGATCAGCGGATCGCCGGGGACCGCCGACGCGCCCGTCGCGTATTGCCCGCGGCGCACGGTGCTGGACAAGCTGCTGGTCGACGCCGCGGTCGCGGCGGGCGCCGAGCTGCGCGAAGGCTTCGCGGTCGACGAGGTGCTGGTCTCCGACGGCGTCGTCACCGGCATCCGCGGACACGGCAAGGACGGGGCGAACGTGATCGAAAACGCGCCGCTGGTCGTCGGCGCCGACGGACGCCACTCGCTGGTCGCGCGCGCGGTGTCACCAGCGGTCTACAACGAGCGGGGGACGTTGCAGGTGGGGTACTACGCGTACTGGAGCGGGCTGCCGATGAACGGCCGCTTCGACATCTACATGGGTGACCACCGTGGCTTCGCGGCGGCGGACACCAACGACGGTCTCACCATGGTCGTCGGCGGCTGGCCGTTCGCCGAGTTCGAGACCAACAAGCGCGATCACGAGCGGCACTACCTGGCGATGTTCGACCAGGCGCCGGCGTTTCGCGATCGCCTGCGCGGCGCGCGCCGCGAATCGAAGGTGTTCGGCGCCGCGACGCCGAACTTCTTCCGCAAGCCGTTCGGCAAGGGCTGGGCGCTGGTCGGCGATGCCGGCTACATCAAGGACCCGATCACCGCGCAGGGGATCGCGGACGCGTTCCGCGACGCCGAGCTGGTGACCGCCGCGGTCGACGCCTGGCGCTCCGGCAGCTCGTCGTACGAGGCGGCGATGACCGAATTCCAGACGACGCGCGACGCGCAGTCGCTGCCGATGTACGACTTCACCTGCCAGATCGCGACGCTGGAGCCACCGCCGCCCGACATGGCGCGGTTGCTCGGCGCCGTGCGCGGCAACCAGGACGCGATGGATCAATTCTGCCGCGTCAACGCCGGCACGCTGTCGCCGCCCGAGTTCTTCGCCCCGGCCAACGTCGGCCGCATCTTCGCGGCCGCGCCTGGCGCCGTCGCCGCCGATCGCACCGGGCCGGAGACCGCGCCGCCGGCGTGAGTCGTCAGTTGCCGCTCAGTTGCGCGGCATCAGGATCGCCAGCACCTTGTCGATGCTGGGCGGTTTCGCCAGGTGGTCGTCGAAGCCGGCGTCGCGCGCCTTGCCCACGTCGGCTGACTGGGCGTAGCCGGATAGCGCCACGAGGCGGGTCGCGCGCAGCGCCGTGTCCGCGCGGATGACGCGCGCGACATCGTAGCCGTCCATCCCCGGCAGGCCGATGTCGCACAGCACGACGTCGGGCATGAACGTGCGCGCCTTGGCGACGCCGATCGGGCCGCTGTGCGCGACCTCGATGACATGCCCTCCAACCGACAGCGCGGCGCACAGGGCTTCGGCCACGTCGCGGTCGTCGTCGATCACGAGCACGCGTCGTTGCGTGCCCGCGACGCTCACCGCAGGCGCATCGCCCGCATGGTCAGAGCTGGCGCGGGCGATGGGCAGGCGGACGACGAACTCGGCGCCCCGGCCCGTCCCCTCGCTGCGCGCGGTCACCGTACCGCCGTGCAGCTCGACCAGTCCCTTGACCAGCACCAGCCCCAGACCCAGACCGCCCCCCGACCGCGCCAGCGTGCGGTCGGCCTGCATGAACGGCTGGAACAACCTGGGAAGCAGCGCCGCGTCGATGCCGGCGCCGTTGTCGGCGACGCGCAGCACGGCGTTGCCGCCGGGCTCTGACGTCAGTGACACCGTGGCGGTGCCGCCGGCCGGCGTGAACTTCATCGCGTTGATCAGCAGGTTGGTCAGCACCTGCGCGATGCGCACGCTGTCGGCGTTGACGTGGATGGGCGCGCTCGCCAACCCCACGTCGACACGGATGCCGCACTGTTCGAAGTGGCGTCGGTTGTCATCGAGGGTCGCGCGCACGAGCGCATTCAGCTCGAGCCGCTCGGGCTTGAGCTGGATCTTGTTCCGCGTCATGCGCGTGACGTCGAGCAGATCATCCACCAGGCGGACCAGCTGGCCGACCTGGCGGTCGATGATCATGCGTGAGTCCGCCGTCTCCTTGCTGCCCGGCTGGCCGTACTCCAGCACGTGCAGGCTCAGCCGGATCGCGGCCAGCGGATTGCGCAGCTCGTGCGACAGCACCGCGATGAACTCGCTCTTGCGCTCATCGGCCTCGCGCAGGGCCTCGAGCATCTGCCGCTGCGCGGTGACGTCGTGGCTCATGGTCACGATGCGATCGACCTCGCCCGTCGGTCCGACCAGCGGCACCACCGTCCACTCGCGGACCGACGCTCCCGCGGCCGGGGAGGTCGGTGGCGAGCTCGTAGCTCTGGCGCTCCCGGGTCGCGACGGCGCGCTCGGTGTGCAGGTACAGGGGATCCCAGATCGCCTTCGGCCACAGCTCGGCACCACGCATCCCCACCAGCTCGGCCGCGGTGCGATTGCAGCTCACGGCGCAGATCGTCGCGAGCGCCGGGTTCATGTAGAGAATCCGGTAGGCGCGGTCGTACAGAACCAGGTTGATCGGCAGGTTCTCGACCGTCGTCCGGAACAGCTCCTCGGTCTCGCGGAGCTTGTCTGCCCAGTTTTCGTCTGCCATGACGACGCCCGCGCGGCGTCGCTCAGCCTTGCGTGGACGGCTTGGTCGCGGCGCGGGCGGGCGCCTTCGCGGCGGCGGCGGGCGCCTTCGCGGCGACGGGCGCGGTCGACTTCGCCGGGGGCACCAGGATCTTGGCGAGCGTTCCGGCCAGCGTCTTGTCGACCGTCTTGCCTGCGGCGCGCGCCGCCTTGCCCTCGGGCGAGTTCATGGCGCTGCGAAAGGCGTGGCGGCGGGTTCGGTGCGCGGCCTGGGCAGCCGTGGTGGGTCGGTGGCGCTTGCTCATGGCCGCGGACCTTAGCAGCAAATTGCTGGCATTGCGCGCGACGGTGACACCTTTGCGCCCGGGCGGTGTTTGTCCCTCCCGAGGGAGGTTCGATGAGGCCGCACGTCACCGCAGCATTGCTGACCGTCGTCGCCGGGCGCCAAGGGCGGCGTCACTGTCGGCCCCGTCGAGGTGGTGCTGCGCGCAGGCGTCAACAAGACCCAGGCGCTCAACAATCTGGACCTGCCGTTCTACGCGACGCTCGGCGCGAACTACCGGTTTTGATACCGTGATGGAGGTGTGAGCGATGCCGAACTGGTTTGACGCATTCTTCGCCGGCGCGTGGCTGGACGTTCAGCGCAGCTTCTGGCCGGCGGAGAGCTCCGAAAAGCAGGCGACCTTGCTCGAGCGGCGTGTTGACGCTTCGCCGCGGCTCGCGCGTCATCGACGTCCCGTGTGGCAACGGCCGGTTGACGATCGCGCTCGCGCGCCGCGGTCACCTGATGACCGGCGTCGACTTCACGCCGGTGTTCCTCGACGAGGCGCGCGCGGCGGCGGGCGAGCTGCCGATCAGTTTCATCGAACGCGACATGCGCCGGCTGGAGGGACTGGTGGGATTCGACGCCGCCTTCAACTACTGGGGGTCGTTCGGCTACTTCGACGACGCCGGTGACGAGGCGGTCGCGGCGGGCGTGTGCAAGGCGCTGGTGCCCGGCGGCCGCTTCGCGATCGACGTCAACCTGATCGAGACGCTGATCCCGATCTTCCAGCCCAAGGGGTGGTTCCAGGCTGGCGATGTCACGGTCCTCGAGGACCGCGTATTCGATTTCACGACCTCGCGCATCGAGTCGGACTGGACGTTCATCCGCGCGGGGGTCGAGGAGCGCAAGCACACCACCATGCGCCTGTATTCGGCCCACGAGCTCTCGGACCTGCTGCGGCGCGCCGGATTCACCTCGGTGCGATTCGTCGACGGAGCGAGTGAGGCGCCGCTGACGGTTTTTTCGCGGCGGGCGCTGGTCGTCGCGACGAAGTGAGTCACCCGTAGGCCGGGGGTTGCTCCGGCCGCCACGCCTCGGCGCCACGCGCCGTCGGGATGGTGAAGAAGAAGATGCTGCCTTCGCCGAGCTGGCTCTCGACCCAGACGCGGCCTCCGTGCGCTTCGACGATCCCCTTGACGATCGGCAGGCCCAGGCCCGCGCCGTGTTGTCCGGTCTTGCTCGCCTGCCACAGGCGTTCGAACACGTGCGGCAGGTGATCGGCGGCGATGCCGCAGCCGGTGTCCGCCACCCAGAACAGGACGTGTTCGTCCGCGCGCGCCGCGCCGACGGTGATGTGCCCCCCCGCCGCGGTGAACTTGATGGCGTTGCCGATCAGGTTCTCGAAGATCTGCAACAGCCGGTCGCGATCGGCCCATAGCTCGGGGAGTTGCGACTCCGCTTCGAGGCGCAGCTCCAGCGACGCCGAAGCGGCGCGCGGCTCCTGCGCCTGCACGGCGTCCGAGATCACGAGGCCCGCGGGCACACGCCCCTGCGCGATCGACAGGCGGCCCCCGCCCATGCGCGCGACGTCGAGCAGGTCCTGGATGAGGTGGTTCATCCGGATCGCTGACCGCTCGATCACGTCGGCCGGTTTTCGCGGCGGGCGGTCGTGACTGCTGCCGCCGCGGCGGAGCATCGCCGCCTGCAGCAGGATCGTCCCCAGCGGGTTGCGCAGATCGTGGGCGACGATGTTGAGCACGTCTTCCCGCATGCGGACGGCTTCCTGCGCGATGCGGTACAGGCGCGCCTTCTCGATCGCCAGCGCCGCGCGCGACGCCACCTTCTGGGCCAGCGACAGATCCCGCTCCGTGTAATGGCGCTCCGGGTTCGTGCTGACGACCAGCAGCGAACCAAACACGCCGCCGTGAGCCAGCAGCGGCAGCGCCATCAGCGACGTCGGGCCGAGCTCGCGCAACAGCCGCCGGTGCTCGTCGCTCTGGGCGATGCCGTCGATATGCGCGGCCGTCACGTCATGAATCAGCAGCGGCTGCTTCCATTCGATGACCGCGGTGCCGATGTGACGGGAACGCTCGATCTGCATCTGCTCCAGCTCGGGATCGATCAGGGCCGGGCGGCGGCATCGCGGTAGGCCACCCTGCGCTGAGGCTGCTGTCCTCCTTCTTCGACGGTCTCGATCACACACACGTCCGCCAGTTCGCGGGCGATGTGCGTGGCGATGACCTCAACCGTCTCTCGATCGTCGATCGTCGACATCAGCGCCGATCCGAAGTCGGCCAGGAACTTCTGCTCGGCCTCCGCCGCGCGCAGCTCGCTCTCCAGGCGCTTGCGCTGGCTGATGTCGCGCACCAGAGCTTGCCATCGCCCGTCGGGGAAGATCTTCGTGCTGATCTCGACGGGAACGCGCCCTCCGTCCTTTCGGCACAGCGTCCACTCGCCGACCTTGATGTCGCCCTCGAGCAGCTGCTCTCGCTGCTGGGAAAGGCGCCCGACATCTTCGGGCGGGAGCAGATCGACGATCGTCATCGCGAGGATCTCGTCGCGCGTGTAGCCGAGCATCCGACAGGCGGCGGCGTTGACGTCGGTGTATCGGCCCGCGATGTCGGCCACGAACACCGCATCGGGAGCCTGCTCGACCAGCGTCCGGGCGCCCGCGCGGCTCGCTTCGAGCGCCTCGTAGGTGCGGTTCAGCGACATCGCCAGGCCGAGGAGCACGAGCAGCCCCATGATTCCCATCGCCGCCGCCAGGATCGCCAGCGCGACCACGAGCGCCTGGCGTCGCCACTTCGCGCAGTGAGAACGCGACCAGGATGCCGACGGTGACGGGCACCAGCATCGCCGGCAGCACGAGGCGGCGGAACTGCATGCCACCCGGACCACACGACGTCGCCACGCACATCAGCCCGGCCGCGGGACGTTCGAGCAGCAAGCCCGCCGACATCAGCAGCAAGCGCGATCGCCGTCGGAAACGCCGCGCCGATGAGGGGGGCGCGGGCCAGGCGATGCCCCAGCACCGCGCCGAACACGTATCCCAGCAGCACGGTCAGGGCGACGAGCCCGCCGGCCACGATCAGCCATTCGGACGGGCGCGCGCGGGCGCGGATGCGGAAGTCGAACACGACGAGCGCGCCGGCCAGACACGCCAGCGCCAGCGCCGTCGCAGGCGCCGGCCGCCCGGGATGGGGAACCGGATCGGTGCCGCGAGCGATGAGCTGATCGATGTGCAGATCGATGTCGACCGCGTGCTCCACGATGGTCGCGAGCCCGATCGCCAGGACGATGAGCGTGGCGAACAGCGACAGCGTCTTGCGCACGGTCTGCGTCGTCCTGCTGATCGCGCAGCACGCCGGCGCCGCCGAGCAACAGCAGAGCCAACCCCGTGTTCGCCGTCATGGACGGCTCCGCGGGCACCAGCGAGGTGAGCAGGCCGGTCCTGCCGATCGCGTCGAGCAGCCCGGCGGCACCGATCAACCCGCCCGCCAGACACAACCAGCGCCCCACGCTGGCCGTCCACGCTTGCGCCGACGTCGCCCCCGGTTCCGTCACCACTGCCTCGGTTGACTCTGCGTCCGACCTCTGGCGAAGCAATCAGACGTTGTAGTAACGGGGTATATGCGAGCCGGCGCCGGCCGCCGTGCTCCCCGAAAGGGCACCGGGGCCGGGGACGGTCCCGTCGGGGCGGCCGCGGTTTCAGGGGTGCGATTGTCAGGCACTGCCCTCAACGACGCTTGTACGCATTTCTTGGGTTTGCCGTTACATCGACGGTTGTACGCTCCGCGCAACCGCTCCCATGCGCAAAACCACCGCTGTTCGCGCGACGACGATCGCCACGTTGCTGGTGTGCGCCGGCTATTTCGCTGGCGGCGCCATCGGCATCACGTTGCGCTTCGAGCCCGGTGGGATCGCCGGCATGTGGCTTCCGCACGGCATCCTGGTGGCCGCGCTGCTGACGTCCCCGCTGCGCCGGTGGTGGCTCTACGCGGCGGCGCTGCTGCCGACGCACCTCCTCATGGCGGCGACGTTTCAGGGACACGTGCCGCCGGTGGTCATGCTCATCCAGTTCGGCGGCAACATCGCGCAAGCGGTCGCGGCCGCGGCTGTCATGCGGCGAGTGGTCGGCCCGCCGGCGAGGTTGGACAGCCTGCCGCGCATGGGTGCCTTCATCGCGGTGGCGGCGTTCCTGATGCCGTGTGTGTTCTCGGCCGTGGTGGCGTGGCTGTTCGTCGCCGTCGGCTGGGTGGATCATTTCTGGATCGCGTGGCAACGGCGGCTGTTCGCCGCGGCGTGCGGGGCGGTCATCATCGCCGCGCCGATCGTCTACCTGGTCGAGGGCGGGTTGGCGACGATCCGCCGCGCCCCGCGACAGCTCGCCGAGCTGCTGGCGCTGACCGCCGGCTTGATCGTCGCGCTGCTGGCGACGTTCGGCTGGGAGCCCGCGCGCTTGCACTACCAGTGGCTGATGTTCGCGCCGCTGCCCTTGCTGCTGTGGGCCGCCGTTCGCTTCGGCGCGGGCGGGCTAGGCCTGCACCTGCTGGCGCTCGCGCTCGTGACCCTGCTGGCGACCAGGGCCGGCCGCGGCCCGTTCGTCGCCGGCTCTCCCGCCCAGGTCGTGCTGGCGCTGCAGGGCTTCTTCTTCGCCATCTCCATCCCGCTGATGCTGCTGGCGGCGCTGGTGCGGCAACATGCGCGGGCGACCGCCAGCTTGCGCCGCAGCCAGGCGCAGTATCGATCGGTGGTCGAAGACCAGAGCGAGCTCATCTGCCGCTTCAAGGCCGACGGCACCTACACGTTCGTGAACGGGGCCTATTGCCGGTATTTCCAGCGTTCAGCCCGCGAGCTCGTCGGCCAGACGTTGTGGCAGTTCATTCCCGGCGCACGAGCAGGCGCAGGCGTGGGCGGGGCTCGCAACCATCACGCCCGATCAGCCGGCGGTCGCGATGGAAAACCGCCTGGTCGCGGAGGGAGGCCAGGTGCGCTGGCAGCTGTGGACCAACCGCGGTTTCTTCGACGGGGACGGGCGCATCGTCGAGTACCAGGCGGTCGGGCGCGACATCACCGAACAAAAACGCGGCGAGGAGGCGATCCGGCAGAGCGACAAGCAGCTGCGTCTGTTCGTGCTGCACTCGCCCGCGGCGGTCGCGATGTTCGACCGCGACATGAAGTACATCATCTGCAGCCGCCGCTGGATGATCGACTACAAGCTGGGATATCAGGACATCGTCGGTCGCAGCCACTACGACGTGTTCCCCGAGATTCCGGAGCACTGGAAGGAGATCCACCGTCGCTGCCTCGCGGGCGCGGTCGAAACCAGCGAAGACGATTCATTCGTCAGAGGCGACGGATCCACGGACTGGCTGCGCTGGGAGGTGCGCCCGTGGCACGACGTACGTGGCGACATCGGCGGCATCATGATGTTCACCGAGGTCATCACCGAGCGGAAGCGCGCGGAGGAAGAGCATCGTCAGCTCGTCGCCCAGAAACACGTCGCCGAGGTGCTGCAGGAGGTCGACCGCCGCAAGGACGAGTTCCTGGCCATGCTGGCGCACGAGCTGCGCAACCCGCTGGCGCCCATCGTGCTGGCGGCCGAGATCATCCGGATGAGCGAGTCGGCCGACGACTCCGTCAACTGGGCCCGCGAGGTCATCGCCCGTCAGGCGGCGCAGCTCACGCGGCTGGTCGACGATCTGCTCGACGTCTCGCGCATCACGCTGGGCAAGATCAAGTTGAACATGGCGCCGCTCGATCTCCGCCCCATCGTCGCGCAGGCCGTGGAGGCGACGCAGACGCTGTTCACCAGCCGCCGCCACCTCCTGACGCTCGAGGTGGCCGATGGGCCGCTGCCCGTCCGCGGCGACGGCGCGCGCCTGACGCAGGTCGTCTCCAACCTGCTCAACAACGCCGCCAAGTTCACCGGCGAGGGCGGTCACATCACGCTGCGCGTCTGGCAGGCGGCGCCGCACCTCGTGCTCAGCGTCGCCGACAACGGCGACGGCATCCCGACCCACATGCTCGAGCGCGTGTTCGCCATGTTCACGCAGCTGGAGGGGCCGCGCGATCGCACGCGCGAGCACGCCCAGGATGGCCTCGGCATCGGGCTGGCGCTGGTCAAGCGGCTGGTCGAGATGCACAACGGGGAGATCGAAGCGCGCAGCGAAGGGCCGGGGCGCGGCAGCGAATTCATCGTGCGGGTGCCGATGGTGGTGGAGCAGGCCACCCACGACGGGCTCGCGCGCGCTGCGGACGCGCCGGCTGCGCCGCCCGAGCCGCGGCGCGAGCGCGTCCTGGTGGTCGACGACAACGTCGATGCCGCCGAGAGCCTGTCGCGCGTGTTGCGACTGCAGGCGCACGAAGTGTTGATGGCGCACGACGGGGTGGCGGCGCTCGCGGCCGCGAGCCAGATGAACCCCGACGTCGTCCTGCTGGACATCGGCCTGCCCCAGCTCGATGGCCTGGAGGTCGCGCGCCGCCTGCGCGAGCGGCCAGAGGGACGGCGCCCCCTGCTGGTGGCGATGACCGGCTTCGGACAGGACGAGGACCGCGCCCGCACCGCGGCCGCCGGCTTCGACCACCACCTGACCAAGCCGGTCGATGTGCAGTTGCTCACTAGCCTCATCCAAACCGCCCGGAGCCCGAGCCCGTAGTTGGGGTCGGTTTTTTTGCGGTGAGCGCGGGACCGAGGTCAACTCGCCGTATGGCACCAGCGAACGCCCGCGGATCTAACACGACTTCCGGAAATGACGCCGGGTTGCGCGGCCGACTCGAGCAGTTCGGTCTTGCGACGATTCTCACCTTCCTCGACCTCGAGCGGCGCTCGGGCGAGCTGCTGCTCGTCGGCGAAAGGGGGGTGGGCAGATGCTGGCTGCGCGCCGGCCACGTCGTCTCCGCCCGCATCGAGGGATCGCGCCGCGTGAATCGCGCCGCGATCTACGAGCTGCTGACCTGGGAGCGCGGGCTGTTCGCGTTCACGCAAGCCAACCTCCTGACCGCCGTCGACGAGATCAACGCCCCGACGACGTTGCTGCTGGTGGAAGCCGCCCGCCGCGTCGACGAAGCGGCCGCCTCCGCTTCCCTGTAGCTCGCTCTCGCTTAGACCCGCTGCGCTCGGTTCACCTTGGGGGCGACGGGGGACGGGGACCTCCTCGGCCTTCGGAGCAAGGCTCGGAATCGTCGGCCGCAACGACAGATGCGGCCGACTCACCTCAGTCCGAGGAGGTCCCCGTCCCCCGCCGCGCTCGCGTTTCACCTCGGCTCCGCTACGTGCGCTCCGGTTCGCTGGAAGTCGACCGGGAGCGGAGCGGTGCTCTGAGGCAGGAGGGAGGGGCGGTTGGCAGGCGGGTGTCCGGTCGGCCTAAGCTGAGTCGGGCGGCTCTGTCGTTCCGCCCGACGATTCCAAGCCTTGCTGCGCAGGACGACCGGACACCCGCCTGCCGACCGCCCCTCCCGCCCCCCGCCGAAGGGTTGAGCGGAGCGGGGGCTATGGGGACTGGGACGGCGACGGGGGTGGGGGGGCCTTGGTGCCCAGGCGGAACAGGTAGCGGACGCCGGCCTCGAGGGTGTAGTCGAGCTGGCGGGGGCCGAAGGCCTGGGTGCCGCCGCGGATGAACAGGCCGACGCGGCCAATCAACAGGCGGCCTGCTTCGGCCGACACGAACAGGCGGGTCGTCGCGTCGTCGCGAAAGTCGATCGTCGCGTCGACGTCCAGCTTCATCCAGGAGAACCCCGGGCCGAACACGATGTTGCCGGCGCGCAGCAGCAGCTGGTTGATGTCGGGCCGCGCGTCGTCGCCGGCGACCGAGATCTGTTCCTGGGCGATCCCGTAGGGGAGCCACCAGCGCCGCACCCTGAACCCGGCGGCCGCGCCGAACAGCATGACCTGCTTGCCTTGTCCCAGCGCGGGCTGGCTGGCGGTGTTGAACTGCGCGCCTGCTATCAGCACCGCCACCCGGCGCGGGGTGCTCGTCACCACGCCGATCGCCTGCAGCGTGATGTCGCCCAGCCCTGAGATCTGTTCGCCGGCGGCGTTGGACAGGCGCATGAACGGCAACTCGTAGCGGAACAGCACCCGGCGCAGGAAATCGACGTCGATCCTGGCGGTCGTGGCGTTGGCCGAGGCGCCACCAGGAAGCTGCGCGAACGAATGCCTGAGCTCGATCCTCGGAATCAACTCCACGGGCGCGACGCCGGCGCCGCCGTGGGTGGTGTCGTCGGACACCTCCTCCGCCGCCGGCTGCTCCGCCGCCTGTTCCGCCGTCTCCTTGGCTTGCGACGGCTGGGTGGCCGCCAGCAACGCGGCGCAGAGTGCGGCGACAGGGATCCCCATTGCGGTTCCGGTCCGACCATCGTGGGGCCGAAACCCGGGACACCAACGCTAAGGGCTTCCCGCAAAACCAAAACGGCCGGTCCGCTTTCGCGAACCGGCCGCCGTGGTTTCGGGTAGTGGTGGTGGTTAGTAGCTGGAGGCGAGCTTGAACTTCTGGTTGTTCTGGCCCGTGCAGTCGTAGATCTGCATCGGGGCACCGTCGGCCGTGGTGCTCCCCGGCACCTCGAGGCAGCGGCTGGCGGCGATGTTCTTGATCTGGAAGGCGCCGTTGTTCGCGTCCGCCGTGATGTTCCACTCCTGCTCCGGGCTGTTGTCGCAGTCCTGGACCTCGATCCGCGTGGCGTTCACCTTGGCCTTGGCCTTCGGGCCGAAGCACTTGCTGGTGTTCGCCTTGAGCGCGATCTTCCAGTTCGCCCCTTGCTTCTGGATGGTGAACTTCTGGGCGTCGATGTTCAGTTTCGCGTACTGCTGGATCGTCGTGCCGGTGGTGGTTGAACCCCCCGCGACGTCGATCGCCTTGCCGGTCGCCGACATCGGCGCCAGGCTGTAGCGGTAGGCCGCGTCGAACGTCGGGACGTACGACGGGTTGCGCCAGACGGTGATCGGCTCGCCGCTCTGGAAGCAGTAGTTGTTCGCGCACGCCTGCTTGAAGCCGTCAGGCGCGGTCATGCCGGGGCTGGTCGGGCCGGCGTTGGTGATGCCGCCGGAACCGCCATACATCCGATCGATGCACTTGACGTTGGCGCCGTAGGGGTTCTTGTAGGGGATGTTGCTGACACCCGACGTGAGGCGGCCCGCGACGACACCGGCGCTGATGCCGGCGCCCTCGCAGAAGTACGCTGCCGGGCCGTTGACGGCCGGCATGGCGAGGGATGTCAGGGGGCCGGTCATGATGATGTTGCCGAAGAACGTACCCTCCTGCTTCGGGTAGGCCGAGCTCACGCCCCAGCCGATCTTCGGCGACTCGGAGTCCATCCACAGCGGGACGTGAACGCCCGAGGTGTTGATGTGCGCCATCATGCAGGCGGACACCATGTTCTGGCAGCTCCGGTCGTTGCCGATGCCGCTCCCCTTCCACTGCGGGCACAGGCCGTAACCGCCGTTGAAGGTGTACTCCGTGCCGTTCTGGTCCTTCTTCACCAGCGTGTCGTTGGCGTCCAGCGCGCACCTGATCAGGTAGGCGATGGTCTTGCGGCCGGCGTCCGTGGTCATGAGGCCGGTGTTCTCCGCCAGGCCGTTGACGGCGCTGAGGCCGTTGACGGCGCTGAGGCCGTTGACGCCCATCAGGCCGTTGACGGCGCTGAGGCCGTTGACGGCGCTGAGGCCGTTAACGGCCGACATGCCGTTCGCGGCGTACAGGCCGTTGACGCCGCTGAGGCCGTTGACGCCGCTGAGGCCGTTGATGCCCTCCTTGGCGTAGTTCTGCGCGCCCTCGGCGTCCTCGTCCATCTCGGCGCAGCCGACGAGACCGACTATGGCGCCGAGCGTGATGCCCACCTTGATCCCGACCTTCAGAGTTGATTTTGTTAGAGCGTCCATACCCTTGTTCCTTTCGGCGGCCCAGCCGACTCAGAGAGTCCCGTTGGCTTTGCGTCCCCCGATCGCTCGGGGTTTGCGTTTGTCACAGGTTGCGTTTCTACAGCTATATAAAGCAGTAACCGAGCCAACGTTTCAAATATGCAACATACAATAAATATAGTTACTTACGATGACATTCCCGTGACGTCGCCGGCTGCCGTGTAGCCTGCGCAGCAACACAGTCGTTGGCTGGCGAACAACGCCAGACCGCACGCCGGCCGGGGGCTGGGGGCTGAGCTCCCCACGCGATTGCCGCAAAACCAAAACGGCCGGTCCGCTTTCGCGAACCGGCGCCGTGGTTTCGGGTTGTGGTGGTGGTGGTTAGTAGCCAGAAGCGAGCTTGAACTTCTGGTTGTTCTGGCCCGTGCAGTCGTAGATCTGCATCGGGGCGCCGTCGGCCGTGCTGGCGCCCGATACGTCGAGGCAGCGGCTGGCGGCGACGTTCTTGATCTGGAAGGCGCCGTTGTTCGCGTCCGCCGTGATGTTCCACTCCTGCTCCGGGCTGTTGTCGCAGTCCTGGACCTCGATCCGCGTGGCGTTCACCTATGGCCTTGCCCTTCGGGCCGAAGCACTTGCTGGTGTTCGCCTTGCAGCGCGATCTTCCAGTTGGCATTGCCTTCTGGATGGTGAACTTCTGGGCGTCGCTGTTCAGCGCCGCGTACTGCTGGATCGTCGCGCCGGTGGTGGCCGAACCGCCCGCGATGTCGATCGCCTTGCCGGTCGTCGACATCGGCGCCAGGCTGTAGCGGTAGGCCGCGTCGAACGTCGGCGATGTACGACGGGTTGCGCCAGACGGTGATCGGCTCGCCGCTCTGGAAGCAGTAGCCGTTCGCGCACGCCTGCTTGAAGCCGTCAGGCGCGGTCATGCCGGGGCTGGTGGGGCCGGCGTTGGTCTGGCCGTACGCATTGATGCACTTGACGTTGGTGCCGTACGGGTTCTTGTAGGGGACGTTGGTGACACCCGACGTCGAGGCGACCGGCGACGACGCCGGCGTTGATGCCGGCGCCCTCGCAGAAGTACGCTGCCGGCGCGTTGACGGCCGGCATGGCGAGGGACGTCAGGGGGCCGGTCATGATGATGTTGCCGAAGAACGTACCCTCCTGCATCGGGTAGGCCGTGCTCACGCCCCAGCCGATCTTCGACGACTCGGAGTCCATCCACAGCGGGACGTGAACGCCCGAGGTGTTGATGTGCGCCATCATGCAGGCGGACACCATGTTCTGGCAGCTCCGGTTGTTGGCGACGCCGCCGCACTTCCACTGCGGGCAGAGGCCGTAACCGCCGTTGAAGGTGTACTGCGTGCCGGTCTGGTCGCGCTTGACCAGCGTGTCGTTGGAGTCCAGCGCGCACCGGATCAGGTAGGCGATGGTCTTGCGGCCGGCGTCTGTGGTCATGAGGCCGGTGGTCTCCGCCAGGCCGTTGACGGCGCTGAGGCCGTTGACGGCGCTGAGGCCGTTGACGCCCATCAGGCCGTTGACGGCGCTGAGGCCGTTGACGGCGCTGAGGCCGTTGACGGCCGACATGCCGTTCGCGGCATAGAGGCCGTTGACGCCGTTGAGCCCGTTGACGCCGTAGAGGCCGTTGATGCTCTCCTTGGCGAAGTTCTGCGAGCCCTCGACGTCCTCGTCCATCTCGGCGCAGCCGACGAGCCCGACGATGGCGCCGAGCGTGATGCCCACCTTGATCCCGATCTTCAGAGTTGATCTTTGTTAGAGCGTTCCATCCCTTTTTCCCTTTCGGCGGCCCAGCCGACTCAGTGAGTCCCGTTGGCTTTGCGTCACCCGATCGCTCGGGGTTTGCGTTTGTCACAGGTTGCGTTTCTACGCGTACATAAAGCAGTAAGCGAGCCAACTATTTCATATATGAACTATCTGTATATGCAGATAGTTACAACTGACTTGACCGCAGACGTCTTGGCGCCCTCTGTAGCCTGCGCAGCAACACATCGTTGGCTGGCGAACAACGCCGGACCGCACGCCGGACGCGGGTTCTGGGGGCTGGGCTCCCCAGCGATCCCAGCCGCGAGATCGGTTTGGATTTCGGGTATCCGCGGACCCACGATCAAGACGGAGAGTGGGCACAGCGAGGCCCAGGACCAGGGAGAGGGTGAGCCACAACGTCGCAGGCATACGCGCTGACAGAGCGGCTGCACGAAGGGCACCGAGCGGCCGTGTATCGAGCGGTGAGGGTGGCCGACGGGAGCCCGGTTGTCCTCAAGGTGCTCGACCCCAAACACACCCGTCCGCGAGACGTGGATCGGCTGCGAAACGAATACGAGCTCGGCCGGCTGCTCAAGGGCCTGGCGGTCGTCGAGCCGCTCGCGGTCTCTAGCTTTCAGGGGCTGCCGGCCCTCGAGCTGGAGGACTTCCACGGCGACTCGCTCGATCGGCTCGCGGGCAAGCCGATGCCGATCGGCGCCTTCCTCGCGGCTGGCGGTTCAGGTCGCCGCGCGTCGTCGCCGACATCCACGGCCGCGGCCTGATCCACAAGGACCTCAAGCCCAACAACATCCTCGTCAACCACGAGACCGACGAGATCAAGATCGCCGACTTCTGCATCGCCTCGCGCATCGCCCGCGAGCAGACCACCGCGCGGCCGGCGCGGCTGATCGAGGGCTCGCTGCCCTACGTCTCGCCCGAGCAGACCGGGCGGATGAACCGCGCCGTCGACAGCCGCTCGGATCTCTACTCGCTGGGCGTCACCTTCTACCAGCTGCTCACCGGGCGGCTTGCCCTTCGAGGCCAGCGACGCCATCGGCTGGGTGCACTGCCACGTGGCGCGCAAGCCGCGCGCCGCCGAAGCGCTGCGGCCGTCGATCCCCGCCGTGGTCTCGGACATCGTGCTCAAGCTGCTCGCCAAGCTGCCCGACGAGCGCTACCAGAGCGCGTCCGGCCTCGCGCACGATCTGGAGCGCTGCCTGCAGCAGTGGCGCGCGAGCCGGCGCGATCGCGCCCTTCCCGCTCGGCGAGCGGCGACGTCTCCGATCGCTTCCTGATCCCGCAGAAGCTCTACGGCCGCGACGCCGAGTCCGCCGTCTTGCGCGAGGCGTTCGAGCGCGTGGTCGCCAGCGGTGCGCCGGAGCTCGTGCTGGTCTCCGGCTACTCGGGCATCGGCAAGTCGTCGCTGGTCCACGAGCTGCGACCGGCCGATCGTCGCGAAGCGAGGCATCTTCGTCGCGGGCAAGTTCGAGCAGTACAAGCGCGACATCCCCTACTTCACCATCGTCCAGGCGTTCCGCGAGCTCGTGCTCGACATCCTCGCCGAGAGCGCGGACAGCGTCGCGGCCTGGCGGCGGCGCATCCAGGCGGCGCTGGGGCAGAACGGCCAGCTCATCGTCGACCTCATCCCGCAGGTCGAGCTGGTCATCGGCCCGCAGCCGCCGGTGCCGGAGCTGTCGCTCGGCGAGGCGCGAGAACCGGCTGCGCAGGGTCCTGCGCAGTTCGTGGGCGCGTTCGCGACGCAGGAGCACCCGCTGGCGCTGTTCCTCGACGACCTGCAGTGGGCGGACCCGGCCAGCCTGAAGCTGCTGGTCGACCTGGTCGCGCACCCGAACACGCGCCACCTGCTCGTCATCGGCGCCTACCGGGACAACGAGGTCGGTCCCGTCGCACCCGCTGATGCGCGCGCTCGACGAGGCGCGCGCGCAGGGGGCGGCGATCCGAGACATCGTGCTCGGGCCGCTGCCCGAAGCGCACGTCGGCGAGCTCGTCGCCGACACGGTGCACTGCTCGCGCCGCGGAGGCGGCGCCGCTGGCCGACCTGGTGCGCGAGAAGACGGGCGGCAACCCGTTCTTCGTCATCCAGTTCCTGACCGCGCTGCACCAGCACGGGCTGATCGCGTTCGACCGCGACGCGCGCGCTGGCGCTGGGACGTCGCGCGCATCCGCGCGCAGGGCTACACCGACAACGTCGTCGAGCTGATGGTGGGCAAGCTGCATGACCTGCCGGCGGAGACGCAGGAGGCGCTCAAGCTGGCCGCCTGCCTCGGCGCCAGCATGGACGCCGACGCGCTCGGCGTCGTCTTCGAGGCGCGAAGCCGACGCCGCGCTGCGCGCCGGCGGTCGAGGCGGACCTGCTGCTGCAGCATGAACGGCAGCCTATCGGTTCCCGCACGATCGCGTCCAGGAGGCGGCCTACTCGCTCATCCCCGAGAGCGAGCGGGCGGCGGTGCACCTGCAGCATCGGCCGGCTGCTGCTGGCGCGCACGCCGCCCGCGGCAGCTCGAGGAGACGATCTTCGACATCGTCAACCAGCTCGATCGGGGCGCCGCGCTGATCACGTCGGGCGAGGAGCGCGAGCGGGTCGCCGAGCTCAACCTGATCGCCGGCAAGCGCGCCCGCAGATCGACGGCCTACGCGTCGGCGCTCAGGTATTTCGCCGCCGGCGCCGCGCTGCTGGCCGAGGACAGCGCTGGGACCGCGCGGTACGACGCTCAGCTTCGCGCTCGAGCTCCACCGGGCCGAGTGCGAGTTCCTGACCGGCGCGCTCGACGGCGGCGGAGCAGCGGCTCGCCGCTCTGACCGGCGCGCGGCGAACGTCGTCGACGCGGCGGCCGTCGCGTGCCTGCAGGTGGCTCTGTACACGACCCGCGGTCAGTCCGACCGCGCGGTCGAGGCGTGCCTCGACTACCTGCGGCGCGTCGGCATCGAGTGGTCGCCGCACCCGACGCACGAGGAGGTGCGCGAAGAGTACGAGCGCATGTGGCAGCAGCTCGGGAGCCGCCCGATCGAGGAGCTGGTCGACCTGCCGCCGATGACCGATCCGGCGTGGCGCGCGACCATGGATGTCCTCACGGCGATCCCGGCGCCCGCGCTGTTCACCGACGAGAACCTGCTGCTGCCTCGTCGTCGCGCGCATGGTGAACCTCAGCCTCGAGCATGGCAACAGCGACGGATCGTGCCCAGGCCTACGTGCTCGCTCGGCGAGATGCTGGGGCCGTCGCTTCGGCGACTACCGGGCGGGGTTCCGCTTCGGCAAGCTCGGCTTCGATCTGGTGGAGAAGCGCGGGCCGCTCCGCTTCAAGGCGCGCGTCTACTTCTGCTTCGCGCAGCATGGTCAATCACTGGGCCGAACACGTGCGCACCAGCATCGAGCTGCTGCGGCGCGCCTTCGACGCGGCGCAGGAGACCGGCGACCTCCCGATCGCGTCCTACACGCGCAACGGCCTGATCACGCTCCTGCTCGCCGCCGGGCGAGCCGCTCGCGCGAGGTGCAGCGCGAGGCCGAGGACGGCGCTCGAGTTCGCGCGCAAGGCGAAGTTCGGCCTGGTCGTCGACATCGTCACCGCACAGCTCAGGCTGATCCGGATGCTGCGGGGCCTGACCGCGCGGTTCTCGTCGTTCGACGGCGACGAGTTCGACGAGGGCCAGTTCGAGCAGCACCTGCGAGGGCGACCCGCGCCTGGCGATCGCCCCGGCTGGTACTGGATCCGCAAGCTGCAGGCGCGCTTCTTCGCGCGGCGACTATGGCGCCGCCGTCGAGGCCGCGGCGAAGGCGCGGACCCTGCTGTGGACGTCGCCGTCGTTCCCCGAGGTCGCCGAGTACCATTTCTTTGCGGCGCTCGCGCACGCGGCGGCGCACGACGCCGCGCCGGTCCGACGAGCGGCCGCGGGCATCTGCGGGCGCTCGCCGCGCACCACGGGCAGCTGCAGCTCTGGGCGCAGACACTGCCCCGAGAACTTCGGGAACCGCGCCGCGCTGGTCGGCGGCCGAGATCGCGCGGCATCGACGGCGACGAGCGGAGAGGCCGCGCGGCTGTACGAGGAGGCGATCCGCTCGGCGCGCGACAACGGCTTCGTCCAGAACGAGGCGATCGCCTACGAGACGGCCGCGCGCTTCTACCGCGGCGCGCGGCTTCGCGCTGATCGCCGACGCCTACCTGCGCGAGGCCCGCGACCGCTACTGCGCTGGGGCGCCGACGGCAAGGTGCGCGAGCTCGAGCGGCGCCACCCGCAGCTCGTCGAGCGCAGGCCGCCCGGCCAGCGACGACCATCGCCGTGCCCGCCGAGCAGCTCGATCTTGCTCTCGGTGATCAAGGCGTCGCAGACCATCTCGGGTGTGATGATCCGCGAGGAGCTGCTGCGCACGCTGCTGCGGGTCGTGCTCGAGGAGGGCGGCGGCGCGCCGGGCCTGGTCCTGTCGCGCGCGACGGCGGCCTCGACGTCGCGGCGGAGGCGGCACGAGCGAGAGGCCGCCGCCCGCGCCCCGGCCGGCCGCGGCGCGAACCTCCCCGATGTCGCTGCTCGGGTACGTGCAGCGGACGCAGGAGCGCGTCATCCTCGACGATGCGGCCGCCGACGCCGGCCGGTTCTCCGGCGACGAGTACTTGGCGCGGGCCCGTCCCCGCTCGGTCCTCTGCCTGCCCATCCGCCGGCAGGCCGAGGTCGTCGGCCTGCTCTACCTCGAGAACGATCTCGTCCCGGGCGCGTTCACCCCCGAGCGCCTGCTGGCCCTGGAGCTCCTCGCCGCGCAGGCCGCGATCTCGCTGGAGAACGCGCTGCTCCTCGAGCGCGAGCGTGCCGGCCGCGTCGAGGCGGAGGCGGCCGAGCGGCGCGCCCTCCTGCTCGGCGAGGCGACCGCCGTGATGACGCCGACCCTCGACTACGAGGGCGTGTTCGGCGTGCTGACCCGGCTGTGCGTGCGCGCGTTCGTGGACTGGGCGGTGATCGATCTCGTGGAGGGCGCGAAGCGTCCGCCTCGCCGGCGCGCACCGCGATCCCGACAAGGAGCCGCTGCTGCGCGAGCTGGAGGAGCGCTGCCCCCGACGCCCGCTCGCGTCGCCGGGGCCCGCGCCGAGGCGCGGCGAGCCGCTGGCTCGCGCTCAGCCGAGGAACAGCGGCCGGCTGCGTCGACGAGCACCACGTCGAGCTCGTCCGCCGGCTCGGTGCCGGAGCGCGGTCGTCGTGCCGCTCACCGCGCGGACGCGCGATGGGGGCGCTGACGCTCGCGTCGGTGACCCCGAACACTTCGGCCGCGCCGACGTCGATCTCGCGATCGAGCTCGGCCGTCGCATGGCGCTGGCGGTCGACAACGCCCGGCTGCTCGCAAGACCCGGCAGGCGCTGTGGCTGCGCGAGGAGTTCCTGCGGTGGCGTCCCACGAGCTCCGCACGCCGATGACCACCCTCATGCTGGGCGTCGAGCGCCTGCTGCGCGCGCGGTCGGCCGGCAAAAGTCCTCCCCCGAGTCACGTGGACAACATCCTCAGGCGGGCGGAACACAGCGCCGAGCGGCTCAGGCGGCTGACCGAAGAGCTGCTGGATGTTACGCGGATTGAGAGCGGGCGCCTGGATTTGAACGCCGTGGACGTCGAGCTCGGAGCCCTCGTGCGCCAGGTGGTCGAGGACCTGAAGTTCGAGCTCACCGCCGCCGGCTGTCCGGTGCGCGTCGACGCCGACGCGCGGGTCGCAGGGGTGTGGGATCCCTCCCGCCTCGACCAGGTGGTCACCAACCTGCTGTCGAACGCCCTGAAGTTCGGTCCCGGCCGCCCGATCGAGATTCGTGTCCGCGCCGCAGGCGACGCCGCCGAGCTCACGGTCCGAGATTACGGCCTGGGCATCGAGCCCGACCGGCAGCCGTTCGTGTTCGATCGCTTCGAGCGGGCGGTGTCGTCGAAGAACTATGGCGGCCTCGGCCTCGGGCTCTACATCGCCCGCAGGATCGTCCAGGCCCACGGCGGCGACCTGCGCGTCGAGAGCGAGCCCGGCGAGGGCGCCACCTTCACCGCGACGCTACCGCGGGCCGCGGGCTGACCCGCTTGGCGCGGGTCGGGGGTCATACAGGGCGCCGATCCGGCAACTGGAGGCCGAATGACCCGCACCGTCGCCCTGTTCACCGCCCTCGCGCTCGTCGGATGCGGAGGTGACGGCGGGCCCTCGGGCGCCGGGGCCGCAGGCACCAGCGGCGGCGCTGGCACCGGCGGTCGCGGCGGAACGACCGGCAGCGGGCGCGGGGGCGGCGCCGGCTCGGCAGCGGGGCAGCGTGGCAGCGCGGGACGAGCGGCACGACGGGCGCGGGCGGCAACGCCGGTACCACCGGCAGCGCGGGTGCGACCGGCAGTGCGGGAACGGGCGCCGGCGGCAGCGCCGGCACGGGCGGCGGCGCGGGGGCGCGGCGGCGGGACGGCGGGCGGCGGCGGGACGGCGGGTCGTGGCGGCAGGGCGGGGCGGGCGCGGGCGGCCGCGGCGGTCGGCGGGCGGTGGGGCCGGCGGCGGCGCCGGGCGGGGCGGCGCGGGTGGCGCCGCGGGAGCGGCCGGCGCGGCCGGTGCGGGGCGGCGCTGGTGGCGCAGGCGGCGCGGCCGGCACGGGCGGCGCGACTGCGAGCACGTACGACCAGGCGATGCTCGCCGACGGGCCGGTCGCGTACTGGGCGATGAACAAGCGCGCGGGCAGCGAGCCCGATCTGACCGGCAACGGCCACACCGGCACGCTACCGCGGCGGCACGGCCGACGCGCGCGACGCATGCCCAACGGCGACGCGGCCGCCGACTTCAACGGCTCGAGCCAGTACCTGACCGTGCCCTCGAGCGCGGCGTTCTCGATCCCGACCACGCGGCAACCTGACCTGGGAGGCGTGGATCCGCCCCGACGTGCTGCAGTTCCCGAACGACAGCAACGGCTACGTCGACTGGATGGGCAAGTGCGAGGAGTACGGGCCGACCTGCGAGTGGGAGGCGCGCATGTACGGCGCGACCAACACGCGAGAACCGCTGCAACCGGATGTCGGCCTACGTGTTCAACCCCGCGGCGGGCCTCGGCTCGGCGCGCCGACTGGCAGCCGACCTGCGGCCTCATCCAGGCCGGCGCAGCTGGTACCACGTCGTCGGCGAGTACACGACGCGAGCCAGCCGTCGGGCTGCCAGAACACGGCGAGTATCCCGGGCTCGATCGACATCTGGGTCAACGGCGTGAAGATGGAGCCAGGCGCAGCCACAGCCCGACCGGCTGCATGAGCCAGTACAACGTCGTGCCGGCGGCCAACAACAGCCCGCTGAACATCGGCACGATGGCGATGGACGCCTGGTTTCCGGGCGCCATCGGCAAGGTCGCGATCTACGACAAGCTGCTGTCGCCAGGCCCAGATCACCGCCCACTACCGCGCGATGACCGGCAAGGCGCCGACCGGCACCTGCGGCGACAACTGCAGCTTCTGAGCGTCGAAGCTATCACAAAGCGAAAGGCCGGCGAGGCGCTCGAAGGGGTTCGGCGCCTCGCCGGCCAATCGCCGGTCACTCTTTGCTGGGGTCTACTTTCCGGGCGCGCCCCCGGCGCCTGTCGGGATGCCGCGTCTACGCCGCCGATGCGCCCGTGCCGGGGCGCCGCGACGCCACCGTCGAACCTCGGCGGCGGGAGCCGCCGCCACCGGGCCGCCCATGCCGCCGCCGATGGGCGTCGTCTCAGGCGGCGGGGGCGGGAGCACCTCCTCCGGGCAGACGAGGTCGTGCAGGATGCGCCCGCGCCGGCCGAGCTCGTTGAAGTGGCGGATCACGCCGGCCGGGAAGTCGGTCACGTCCGCGCCGAGGAGGAACCCCGACAGCTGCGACTCCTGGAACGGGAAGCGCGGCCTGACCTGGAACTCGGCGCCGCCCGTCTCGCTCAACGTGTGGCACCCGTTGCAGGTGTTGCGCGCAAAGCGATGACGCGTCTCCGGGCTCACTCCCGGCACCTGCCACGTGAAGAAGTCCGAGGCATCGACGTTGCCGCCCTGGAACGGCGCGCCTTCGAACATCAGCGGCACCGCGTGCTTCTCGGTGAGGATCGCCGGCTCGTTGGCGAGGACGAACCGCCCGAGCCGATCGGAGAAGTTGAAGCTCCGATCCGGCGTCTGCGCCACCGGCGCCGGCACGAGCATGCCGCTCGTGGCGTCGAGGTGGAACTCACGGAACTCCCACGCGAAGGAGAGCGCGAAGAAGTCGTTCGTGCGGATCTGCCCGAGGGCGCTCCCGTTCGGGCGTCCCGGCGCCGCGTTGCGCGCCGTGAAGCGCTCCGTGACCGCCTGCAGGGCCGCGTTGTACTCCTCGGACGGGAAGGGAAGCGCGCGGAGGGCGTGCCACGCGTTTGCGAGCGTCGACGATCTCCGCCTGCGAGGCCGCGGGGATGTTGTACTCGAGGATCAGCGTCGCCTGCAGCGTCTGGCCGAACGGCGCGAAGCCGAACACGAAGCGACCCTCGCCGGCCGTGGACGCCGAGACGTCGTGGAGGTCGATGCGGTTGACGATCGCGAGCAGGCGGAACGCCTGCCGCGACAGATCGAGCTTCCCGTCCGGGCCCCGCATGCTGTCCAGAACCTGCTGGGCGCCGGCGCGCGGGGGGAGCGTGAAGCTGTTGACCGTCTGCTGGCTGAGGAACGACGAGAGCATCGCCTCGACCATCGCGGGCGCGTCCGCCGGCGTCGGCGCCATGTTCTCCATGAGCTTGCCGAACGTCCACGCGCCGCCCGGGCCGGTGCGGACCGGATCGTCGACGACGCTGACGTCGCGGATCGCGAGCTCCCGCCGGGGCTTGACCGTGCACGGCGTCGAGTTGTCGAGGACCGAGAAGTTCACGATCTGGCTGAACGACTCGAAGGTGGACGAGAACAGCTGGGCGTTCACGACGATCTGCGACGTTCCGAACTGCTCGATGTCCGGCGAGGCGCTCGCGGCGAACGGGAGGTGCGCGGTGCTGGCCGCCGGAACGAAAGCGTTCCCGAAGTTCGGGCTCACGATGATGTCGGGGTTGAAGTTGAACGGGAACGCGTTGAAGTTGAAGGACGCGTCCTCGCACGAGTTGTTCGTGATCTGCACGTCGTAGTTGACGGGCGTTCCCGGCGGCACGGCCGCGGGATCGACCGGCGTCACGCTCATCACCGAGGGCTGCGGGAGGCACGTCAGCTTCGCGATCTCGGCGGGCGTCGCCGGGAGCGTGTCGAAGACGACGTTGTCGATGATGCCGTCGATGCGGCGGAGGTTGGCGTCGTTGCCCATGAGCAGCGGGCCCACGCCGTCGCTGAGCCGGCCGACGACGCGCTTCGAGGCGGCCTCCGCCCCGTCGAGGTAGAGCTTGAGGAAGATGCCGTCGTAGGTCGCGGCGACGTGCGTGAACTTGTCGAGCGTCGCCGGGGCCTGCACGTCGGCCGCCTTGCCGTTGGCGAGGCTGATGACGATCTGGAAGTTCTTGCCGTTCTCGACGAGCACGAACGTGCTCGTGCCGTCCTGACGCTTGCGGAAGATCGTGCGGACGCCGCCGAGCGCCAGTCGGCTTGACCCACGCCGCGACAGTGAAGCCCTCGGAGAACACGAAGTTCGGCTGGTCAGGCACGAGGACGAGGTCGTCGTCCTCGTCGAAGCCGATGCCCGTATTCAAGACGCCCGGACGGCAGAAGGCCGTCACCGAGCGGAACGCCGTGTGGTTGCCGAAGAAGCTGCTGTCGAAGAGCTCCGTGCGGTCCATGTTGCAGTCGTCGAAGCGCCAGAAGCCCTGGGCCTCCCCAGGGAAGCTGCGGGTCGGGCCCGGCCGTCCATGCCGCTGCCGCCCGTGCCCGCCGAGCCCGCGATGCCCGTGCCCGGGATGCCCGTGCCGGCCGACGCCGACCGAGCCCGCCGATGCCCGTGCCCGGATGCCCGTCCCGCCCATGCCGGCCGTGCCGGCCGCGCCGCCCGCGCCGCGCCCGTGCCCGCCGCCGCCCGCTGCGCCGCCGGTGCCCGCCGTGCCTGTGCCGGCGGCGGCATGAGCATGCTGCGCATGATCTGCGTGAGATCGCCGTCGTGGAGGATGGCCTGCAGGTCGGCGCTGTCTATCGCCGTGATCGTCACCGCAAGCGGCGAGGCTCGCCGATGCGAGCACGAGTGAGCTGAGGAGTGCGCGGCTGTGCAGCCGGCGCCTCGCTCCGTGACATTCTTGTTTCGGCTTCATTGGGGTCTCCTTGTGTCGGTTGGGCAACGGCAAACACAGAACGAACAGACTGCGTTGGGCGACTGCGCGATTGTCCTCGTTTAGAAGTCGAGTCGGGCGGAGAGAAAGGTCAGGAATCCTCGTTGAGCGAAACGGCGTCCTGGATAGCAAGACGCGTACCGACGACGGCGCATCACCTAACCTCGCGCCCGTCCCGAACAAGATGGCGCGAGGAGCCGAAAACCTATCAGTCGACACGACAACCGTGTCGTGGTTTTCGTTTACGTCGGTGGCGCTCGTTGCAGCGATAAGCGCAACCCACGGTCCGCATGGATACCAACAACGTCGAGCGGTGCTTTTTGTCGTAATCGACAACAAAACCCAGTCCTGGTTGCGAACGCGCTCAACTCGAACGGGAAAGCCGGGACTGACGAGTTGCCGCCACCCGTGACAGCGCGCACGGTTTCGACGACGCCCAACCGGCTCGTTAATCGTTCCCGCAAAAAAGAACGCGCCTGATTGGCGCGCGGACTACCAGAGAGGGGGATTGGCGGGAGGTGCGTCGTCCGGGAAAGACGTCAGCATCGATCCGACTAGCTTCGCCTCCCCTGACATCGCGATGTGAGAGGTCGCCGGGAGGATCACAAGGGCGCAGCAGGAACCTTCGTGAGCATCCCAGTCACGGCCGCTTCCTCATCGCCGCCGCCGCGCAGCTTGAACATCGCCACCGCGTGTTCCAGCTTCACGCCATCCGCATCGCCGACGATGACCATCGTCTTGGCTGAAATGCCGCGCATCTGAGCGTCGGTGATGTTCTGGTCGTTGGCGTTCAGTACCTTCATCTTCTCGATGTAGGCCTCGAACGCCTTGGGATCTGGCGTGTGCTGCTTGAACGCGCCTTCGACCGGCGAACCTGCAAACACCTTGGCGTTCAGGCCTTCGATCGCCTTGGGCACCGCGGGGTACCAGCCGTCTCTGCGATAGGTGGCTGACAGGGAGACGAGCTTGTTGACGAGCGTGGGGTGGCGCAACGCCAGCTGCAGTGCCACCCCGCCACCCTGGGAGTAGCCCATCACATCGGCGCGCTCCACGTTCAGGGCCCGCAGCAATGCTGCAGCGTCATCGCCGAACTGCTCGTAAGACATCTTCCGCGGCGTGTCCGCGGTTCGACCGTGGCCTTGTTGATCGAAGACAATCACCGCGCGCTTGGCGGCGAAGGCCGCCACCCAGGGCGTCATCGAGTCGGTGGACAGGAAAGCCCCGGGGATCAACAGCAACGGCGCTGTCTTGGATTTACCCAGCGGGCCGTAGACTTCGTAGTAGAGCTTCAAGCCGTTGATGGGCAGATAGCCAGCGCGTGAAGCCTTCGGTCCTCGAGGCCTGGACGGTGGCGGCGACGACTCCGCAGCCCACGCCGTCACCCCCATGGCAACAAGCCCTATCACCACCATTCGTCGAAGCATCCGGCTGCCCTCCTCGAAACGAGACTACCGCGGAGTGATTTGCTGATGTGCTAAGCAGACGCCATGGCCCACTTCGAATCGCCGACCTTGCTGCACAACCCGCGCTGCTCGAAGAGCCGAGCGGCGAAGGCGCTGCTCGACGAGCGCAAGGTCGCCTACGAGGAGCGACGGTACCTGGACCAGCCGCTGTCGGGCGCGGAGCTGGCGGTGCTGCGCAAGCGTCTCGGGCTACCGGCGCGCGACTGGGTGCGCGCGGGGGAGCCCGAGTACCGCCAGGCCGGGCTCACGTCGGAAGCCGGCGACGAGGCGATCCTGGCCGCCATGGCGCGGTTCCCCGTGCTCATCGAACGGCCCATCCTGATCCTTCCGGACGGCGCCGTCGTGGGCCGCCCGCCCGACCGGGTCCTCGCGCTACTCGACGGCGACCTCTGATGCGGCGCAATTTCGAGGGGTTAGCCTCGAAATGTTTTTCGCGATCGGTTAGTCGATCGCTCGCCGGGCCATTCGTCGCCCTCAGTGAAAGGACGAACTCGAACATGCGCAACATCATCTCTCTCGCTCACATCTCTCTGGACGGCTTCATGGCGGGTCCCGGTGGGAACATCGACTTCGTCGTCTTCAACGACGAGCTCGCCGATCACACCTATCCGCTCATCGCCAGCGTCGACCTCGCCGTTTATGGACGGGTCACGTACGAAATGATGGAGGGCTACTGGCCCACCGCGGGTGACGCGCCCGATGCCAGCGCACACACGAAGAGTCACGCGCGTTGGTACAAAGGCGTGAAGAAGATCGTCGCGTCTCGCACGCTGGCGGCATCGAAGAATCCGAACGTGCGCGTGGTCGGCGATGACATCGTCGGCGCGCTGCGCGCCGAGAAGCAGAAGGCAGGTGGCGAAATCATGATCTTCGGTAGCCCGACCCTCACGCGCGCGCTTGCGGCGGCGGATCTCGTCGACGAGTGGCGGCTCACGTTGCAGCCGGTGATCCTCGGTGGCGGACTGCCGCTGTTCGAGAAGCGCGAGGACCGCACGAAGCTCGAGCTGCGCTCGTCGAAGACGTTCGCCTCGGGTGTCATCGCCGCTCACTACGCGACGAAGCGCTGACACGACGGGAGGCGGCGCGTTGCTACCGCTTGGCTGGGAGCAGATCGGTGATCGTGCCGTCGGCGATCTCGGCCGCGAAGAAGATCGTCTCGGACAGGGTCGGGTGGGCGTGGATCGTGAGGCTGAGGTCCTCGGCGTCGGCGCCCATCTCCAGCGCCAGCACGGTCTCCGCGATCAGCTCGCCCGCATTGATGCCGACGATGCCGGCGCCCAGGACCTTCTTGCTCCCCTTGGCGAACAGGACCTTGGTGAGGCCTTCCTCGCGCCCCATCCCGAGCGCGCGGCCGCTGGCGCCCCAGTTGAACACCGCCTTCTCGTACTCGACGCCCTTCGCCTTGGCCTCGGTCTCGGTCAGGCCCATCCAGGCGACCTCGGGATCGGTGTAGGCGACGCTCGGGATCGTGCGGGCGTCCCAGACGTGGTGGCTCATCCCGGCGATCACTTCGGCGGCCAGCTTCGCCTCGTGGGTCGCCTTGTGGGCCAACATCGGCTCGCCGACGATGTCGCCGATGGCGAAGATGTGCGGCACGTTGGTGCGCATCTGGTTGTCGACGGGGATGAAGCCGCGCTCGTTGACGGTCACGCCCGCCTTGTCGGCGGCGATGTTCTTGCCGTTCGGGCGGCGCCCCACGGCCAGCAGCACGCGATCGTAGACCTCGGGCGCCGGCGCGGGTGACTGCCCGTCGGCGCTCTCGAACGTGGCGCGCAGCCCCTCGGGCAACGCCTCCAGCTTCGAGACCTTGGTCTTGAGCAGGATCTTCTCGTAGCGCTTCTCGATGCGGCGCGCGAGCGGACGCACGATGTCGGCATCGGCGGCGGCGATCAGGCGGTCGAGGAACTCGACCACCGTCACCTTGGACCCGAGCGCGTCGTACACCGTGGCCATCTCGAGCCCGATGATGCCGCCACCGATGATCAGCAACCGCTTCGGGACGTCGGCCAGGTCGAGCGCCTCCGTCGACCCCATGAGCCGCTTGTCGTCGTACGGGAAGCCCGGGATGCGGGCCGACTGCGACCCGGCGGCGATGATGCAGTGGTCGAAGGAGACGGTCTTGACGACCGTCTTTGGTCTCCACCGCCAGCAGGTGCGGCGAGGCGAACTGGCCCCGTCCCTCGACCACGGTCACCTTGCGGGCCTTGGCCAGGACGCCGAGGCCGCCCGTCAGCTTGTTCACCACCCCGTCCTTGAACTTGCGCAGGCCGTCGAGATCGATCTTGGGCTTTCCGAACGACAGCCCGAGGTGTGGCCCCTCTTCCGCGTCGGTGATCACCTTCGCGGCGTGGAGCAAGGCCTTGGACGGAATGCAGCCGACGTTCAGGCAGACGCCGCCGATACGCGGGTAGCGCTCGACCAGGACCACCTTCTTGCCGAGGTCGGCCGCCCGAAACGCCGCGGTGTAGCCGCCGGGCCCGGAGCCGAGCACCAACACCTCGGCGTGGAAGGTCGCGTCGGGGTGCCGCGCGGCGCCCGTCCCTGGCGCCACGGCCGGGGCAGCGGGCGTACGGCCGCGGCGTGCCCGCCTGCCGGGGCGGGCTTCTGCTCGGCGGCGGGCGCCGGCGCTTCTGTCTTGCTTCGGCCTTCGCTTCGGGCTTCGCGTCGCTCTTGCCCGCCGAAGCCGGCGCGGCGGCGCCTTCCGCGGCGTCGAGCAACAGGATGATCGAGCCCTTCGACACCCGATCCCCGATCTTCACCTTCAGCTCTTTGATCGTCCCCGGCTGCGGTGAGGGAACCTCGACGGTCGCCTTGTCGGACTCCAGCGTCACGAGCGGCGCGTCCTTTGCGACGACGTCGCCCGGCTTGACGTGGATCTCGATGACCGGAATGTTCTTGAAGTCCCCGATGTCGGGGACCGGGATCTCGCGGGTGGCCATGGCCTAGAGCATGACCCGGCGGATGTCGGCGATCACCTGCGCGAGGGTGCTGGTGAAGCGCGCCGCAAGCGCGCCGTCGACGACGCGATGGTCGTAGGACAGCGACAGCGGCAGCATCGTGCGCGGCGCGAACTCCTTGCCGTTCCAGACCGGCTTCACCGCGGACCGGGAGACGCCCAGGATGGCGACCTCCGGCGCGTTGATGATCGGCGTGAAAGCGGTGCCGCCGATCCCCCCAGCGACGAGATCGTGAACGTCGCGCCCTGGATGTCGTTCGGGCCCAGCTTCCCGTCGCGCGCCTTCGCGGCCAGCTCGCCGGTCTCCTTGGCGATGTCGAGGATGCCTTTCTTGTCGACGTCCTTGATCACCGGCACCACGAGCCCCTGGGGCGTGTCGGCGGCGAAGCCGATGTGCCAGTAGTGCTTGAGAATCAGGTTGTCGCCGTCGAGGGAGCTGTTGACCGTCGGGTATTTCTTCAGCGCCGCCACCACCGCCTTCATCAGGAAGGCGAGCGGCGACACCTTGACCCCGGCCTTGGCGTTCTCCTCGTTGACGCGCGCGCGGAAGGTCTCGAGCTCGGTGATGTCCGCTTCGTCGAACTGCGTGACGTGCGGGATCATCACCCAGTTGCGCGCCAGCCCGGGCGCCGAGATCTTCTGGATGCGCGTGCGGGCCAGCGTCTCGACAGGGCCGAACTTGGCGAAGTCCACCTTGGGCCACGGCGGCAGACCGAAGGTCGGCGAGCCCGCCGCCGCGCGCGCTGGCGCCGCCCGGGCGGACAGCGCCTGCTTCACGAACGACTGGACGTCCTCCTTGAGGATGCGCCCCTTCGTCCCGGATCCCGTGACCTCGGCGAGCGGCACGCCCAGCTCACGCGCGAACCGGCGCACGCCGGGGCTCGCGTGGGCGACGGCACCTGTCGACGCCTCCGCCGAGGGCGCTGCAACGGCGGGTGCGGCGGCCGGCGCCGGCGCCTGCGCCTTCTGCGGAGCGGGCGCGGGCGCGGGCGGCGCCACTGCTGCGGGCGCCGCCGATGCCTTCGCATGGCCGTTGCCGTTGGTCACCGCGGGCGCGGCGCTCCCCTCGAGCAACGCGACCAGCGTCCCCGCGCTCACCTTGTCGCCGACCTTGACCTTCAGCTCGGCGATCACGCCCGCGCCAGGGGAGGGCACCTCCAGCGTCGCCTTGTCACTCTCCAGAACGAGCAGCGAGTCGTCCTTCTTGACCGCGTCGCCCGGCTTGACCAGCAACTCGATGACAGGAATGTTCTTGAAGTCCCCGATGTCGGGGACCTTTACCTCGGTAGCGGCCAAGCGTCTCTCCTCGAGTGATGCAGTGTTGCAGTGTTGCAGTGTTGATTGATCAGACAGTCCAGGGCGCCGGCTTCTCGGCGTCGATGTCGTATTTCTTGATCGCCTCGGCGACCTTCGCGGCCGGCACCTCGCCCTCGTCGGCGAGCGCCTTGAGCGCCGCCACCGCGACGTAGAAGCGGTTGATCTCGAAGAAGCGCCGCAGGTTCTTGCGCGAATCGCTGCGCCCGAACCCGTCGGTGCCGAGCACCGTGTAGCGCCGCGGCACCAGCTCGCGGATCTGATCGGCGAACTCCCGGACGTAGTCGGTGGAGGCGATGATCGGACCCTTCGTGCCCGCGAGCTGCTGGGACACCCATGACACCCGCTGCTTCTCCGTCGGGTGCAGCATGTTCCAGCGCGTGACCGCGCGCCCCTCGCGCCCCAGCTCGTTGAAGCTCGGGCAGCTCCAGATGTCGGAGGTCACGCCCCAGTCGGTCTTGAGCAGCTCGGCCGCCGCGATCACCTCGCGCAGGATGACGCCGCTGCCCAGGAGCTGGACGCGCGGCGCCTTGTCACCTTTTTTGCTCTCGCCGCCGTCGGTGAGCTTGTACATCCCCTTGACGATCCCCTCGCGCGCGCCGTCCCCCGCGGGCAGGGCCGGGTGCGCGTAGTTCTCGTTCATGAGGGTGATGTAATAGAAGACGTCCTCCTGCTCCTTGACCATCCGGCGCAGGCCGTCCTGGATGATGACCGCCACCTCGTAGGCGAACGTCGGATCGTAGGCGACGCAGTTGGGGACGGTGCTGGCCAGGACATGGCTGTGGCCGTCCTCGTGCTGCAGCCCCTCGCCGTTGAGCGTGGTACGCCCCGAGGTCGCCCCGAGCAAGAAGCCGCGGGTGCGCAGATCGCCGGCCGCCCAGATCAGGTCCCCGACCCTCTGCATGCCGAACATGGAATAGAAGATGTAGAACGGGATCATCGCCACGTCGCTGTTGGCGTACGACGTCCCCGCGGCGATGAACGACGCCGTCGCGCCCGCCTCGTTGATCCCCTCCTGCAGGATCTGGCCGTTCTTGTCCTCCTTGTAGAACATCAGCTGGTCCGAGTCCTCGGGCTCGTAGAGCTGGCCGGCCTGGGAGTAGATGCCGATCTGGCGGAACAGCCCCTCCATGCCGAAGGTCCGCGACTCGTCCGGGACGATGGGGACGACCCGCTTGCCGATGATCGGGTCCTTGACGAGCCCGGTCAGCAGCCGGACGAACGCCATCGTCGTCGAGATCTCGCGCCCCTCGGCCGTCGCCTCGAGCAGCGGCTTGAACAGGTCGAGCTTGGCCAGCTCGAGGCTGGCGCTCTTGCGCCGGCGCTGCGGCAGCGGCCCGCCCAGCTTCTCGCGCACCTCGCGGATGTACTTCCCCTCGGGCGAGTCAGGCGTCGGCCGGTAGTACGGCAGCTCCTCCAGCTTGTCGTCGGCGATCGGGATCTGGAACCGGTCGCGGAACTGGCGCAGCGCCTCGATCGGCATCTTCTTCTGCTGGTGGGCGATGTTCTTGCCCTCGCCCACCGTGCCCATGCCGTAGCCCTTGACCGTCTTCGCGAGGATGACCGTCGGCCGCCCCTCGTGCTTCATCGCCGACGCGTAGGCGGCGTAGACCTTGTGCGGGTCGTGGCCGCCGCGGTTCAGGCGCCAGATGTCCGCGTCGGACATCTTCGCCACCATCTCGCGCAGCTCGGGATACTTGCCGAAGAAGTTCTCGCGCACGTAGGCGCCGTCCCGGCTCTTGAACTTCTGGTACTCGCCGTCGACGGCCTCTTCCATCCGCTTGAGCAGCAGACTGTTCTTGTCCTGGGCGATCAGCGGATCCCAGTAGGCGCCCCAGACGACCTTGATGACGTTCCAGCCGGCGCCGCTGAACTCCGCCTCGAGCTCCTGGATGATCTTGCCGTTGCCGCGCACCGGCCCGTCGAGGCGCTGCAGGTTGCAGTTGATGACGAAGATCAGGTTGTCGAGCCCCTCGCGTGGCCCGAGGCTTATGGCGCCCCGCGACTCGGGCTCGTCCATCTCGCCGTCGCCCATGAACGCCCAGACCTTGCGGCCCTCGGTGTTGGCGAGCCCCCGGTCGTGCAGGTAGTGGAGGAAGCGCGCCTGGTAGATCGCCTGCAGCGGCCCGAGCCCCATCGACACCGTCGGGAACTGCCAGAAGTCCGGCATGAGCCAGGGGTGCGGATAAGACGAGACCCCCTTGCCATCGACCTCCTGACGGAAGTTGTCGAGCTGATCTTCCGTCAGCCGCCCTTCGGTGAAGGCGCGGGCGTAGATGCCGGGGGCCGAGTGCCCCTGGAAGTAGATGAGGTCGCCGCCGAAGTCCTTGGTGGGCGCCCGCCAGAAGTGGTTGAACCCCACGTCGTACAGCGTCGCGGCGGAGGCGAAGCTGGCGATGTGGCCGCCGAGATCCAGGTTGCGCTTGCCGGCACGCAGAACCATCGCGACCGCGTTCCACCGGACCACCGAGCGCAGGCGATGCTCGAGCTCGTAGTCACCCGGGGAGCGCTCCTCGAGGTGAGGCGGGATCGTGTTGAGGTAGGCCGTGTTGGGGCTGTACGGCAGATACGCCCCTTCGCGCCGTGCCTTGGCGACGAGCTGCTCGAGCAGGTAGTGGGCCCGTTCGGGACCCTCCACTGCGAGGACGCTCTCGAGAGCGTCGAGCCACTCCGTGGTTTCCAGAGAATCGATGTCGAGCTGTCGGTGCATGGAAGCCGCCCATCTTACGTGAAACGTTGCCGGAACTGCGTGGCTGAGTCGCATGGCATGACGCTTTAACAGACGCGAAACATGCCGGGCGGGGGGGGCCGCCCACCCGCGCCATCAGGATCGACTGCAATATACCAATTCAGTTATAAGAAGCCGGTGGGCCCCAAAGCCAGCATCGTCGGGCGAAAAACCAGCCTCTACGTGGATTCGGCTGGCGATGCCATCCTGGCGGCCCGGGACGGCGCCGTTTCGGGGGTCAAGCGGTACGGCCGACGTTCGCTGCTCTTCCGCGAGTTGATCCGTCGCTACGACGAGATCTGCCGCGATGCCCCCGACCTGGCGGACGCGGAGTGGAGCGTGCTGGTCGCCGCCGGCAAGTCCTGGGATGGCCAGACCGACATAAACGCCCGCGCGCGCTGGGCCCATCTCCTCGGCGCCGTGAGCGGGAACGACCGCCTCAGCCGAAGACTGCGCGACCTCGGGCTCGCGCACCAGATCGCGATCGTCGACTACATCGAGCGCTACTGGGCGGCGAAGGCGCGACGCGACACGCTTCCACCCTTGCCTGTTCGCGACGACACTCACGAGCCCGCGGCAGGTGAGCGGGCGGTCGAAGGTGAACGGTCAGCGGTCGGGTGAACGCCCCGGCTGCTTAGGCTCAGCGGACGAATACGCGGCGCCACCTGGCCTCGAGAACGCAGTAGGCGCCGAACGCGACCAGCCCCGTCGCGATCAGGGCGAGCCAGATGCCGCCGTGTGGCAGCTGCCATACCGCCCGGAGCGCGCCCGCCGGGCCACGTGCCTCTCGCGGCGCGCGATTGATCGCGCCGCGCACGAGAAAATACGCGCACGCCGCGAGCACCGTCGCGCGCGCGACGTACGCGATCCGCCCGAGCGACGTCATGACCTTGCACTGCCGCTCGCTCATCTCCTCGACGCGCAGGCGTTCGCGGGCGTGGTTCGGACCGAAGGCACGCACGATCTGCACGGCGGCGGCGATGGCGATCCCGGCGGCGATCGCGATGAGCAGCGTCCGTCCGAACGGCGCGCTGAGCACCCACGCCGAAAGCCCCCGCGTCTGCGCGTCCTTGTCGGCGTGCGCTTGTCGGTACCGGCCCGCGGCCAGCATCGCCGCCGTGAACGCCAGGCCGACATAGACGCAGGCGCTGAAGCCGTGGCGCACGCGCGTGGCGACCCGTTGCCACCACCCCTGCTTGACGTAAGGCTCGCCCATCACCACCAGCGCGGCCCGGAACGCCGCGTGGACGAGCAACCCGAGCGCCGCCAGCGCCAGCATCCCTCGGCCGGCGGGCATACGCCCGAGCGTCAACAGGGCGCCTGACGGATCGGTTGGCTTGCCGCCGACGCCCGCAGCCGCCGCCAGCGCCAGCCCGCCGACGAACAGGTAGACCGCGCCGCGGGCGAGGTAACCCGCCCGCGCGATCCGATCGGTCCACGGCTCGCCTTTCCGCGCAGCCCGCCGTACCGCCCGTTCGGCGGCACGGCCCGGATGCCCAGCGCGCGCGCTCCCCACGACGCCGGTAACCTGTTTACAGCGCGGACAAAGTCAACCGCCGCGCGTCGAACCCGACGCCACCCCTCGCGGGTTTCGTTTCGCGCTAGCGCCCGGCGCAGGACAGCAGCGCGTTCCGCACGCGTCGCGCGGCGCTGCTCGCCGGGAAGTCGGCTCTCACGGAGCGACGGCGCGCGCCCGCAGCGCCGCGAGCGCGGAGGAGGGCACCCCGGCCGCGGTCAGCACGGCTTCGATGCCGCCGCGCAGCTCGATCTCATCGAGCGTTGCGGCCAGGCTGGCGGGGGCGGCGCCCACCGTCTGTTGCGAGATCAGGTACTCCTGCAAGATGTCGGCGCGCGTGGCGCCCAGTGCTGACAGGATGACGGCGGCGAGCACGCCGGTGCGATCGCGGCCGTACGTACAGTGGAAGTACACGGGATAGGCGGCGGGGTCGCCGAGCGCGGTGAACGCCGCGGCGATCGACGCGCTCGCGTTCAGGTCCGCGACGTAGTCGGCGGGGCTGACGTTGTACGGAATCGGCATCGGCGCCGAGACGACATTGACGGCGGCGGTCACGCAGGCGGCCTCGGGCCGCGCGACGCGCTCGCTGTCCTCCCGCAGGTCGATGACGGTCTTGATCCCGAGGCGCGCGAACACGCGACAACCCTCGTCGGAGAGGCCGGCGAGGGGCGCGCCGCGGTAGAGCGCGCCGCACGCGACCGACTGACCGTTCGCGATCGGTGTACCAACGAGGTCGCGCGCGTTGGGGACCGCGCACACGAACACCGGCTCGCTGCGCTGGCACGTCCGCGAGCCGCCCAAACCGCCATCGAGGTCGTCGCTGCCGCCGTCGGGATCGCCGCCGCCGTCTGGGTCGCCGGCGAGCGGGTCGTGACACACGAAGCGGTCGCCGCTCGTATCGGTGCAGGCGACGGCGGCGCAGAGGACCAGCAGCAACGCGCGCGTGAACGACATCGGCTTCGAGCGCCCTCGTCCTTCCTGCAGGGCGACTTGCACGAAGGGATTATGACTGTACTTCACTTCGGTGGGGTGAACGGGGCTTGAAGTGGCGTCCCTGGCCGTGTCGCTACCAACTCGCGCTGGGCTGAGCGATCATGGGGACGCTGGCGCCATGATGATTCGTCGCGCACTTCCCACGCTGGTCCTCGCGGTCGCCGCGGCCTGCGGCTCGAACGCGAACGGACCCGCGGGCGGGAACGGCGGCGGCGCCGGGACCGGGGGCCCGGGACGCGGGGGCGCGGGCGGCAGCACGGCGGGCGGCACGGGTGGCAGTGCCGGCACCGCGGGAGCGAGCGGCGGCATGCCCGGTACGGGTGGCGGCGGCGCCGGCGGCGCGAGCGGCTTCATCAGCGCGCAGTATCCGCGTGACGTCGGCATCGCCGCGGATCCGCGCGTGCTGTTCGCGTCCGACTTCGAGAACGGCCTCACCGGCTGGACCCGCTACACGAACAACGCCGATCACATCTCGGTACTGACGGACGCGATGCTGGCCCACGCCGGCAGCCGATTCCTGCGCGCGCAGGTGACGCGCACGCAGCTCGCCGCCACCGCGAACATCTCGGCCAACGCGCAATACGACTTCGCCACGCGCGTCCCCGAGGTCTACTGGCGGTTCCACACCCGCTTCGTCGGCCAGACCGCGTCGCCGCACCACTGGGTCCGCGTCGCCGCCGGGACGCCGAGCTTTCAGTCCGACGGGCTGGCCAACACCGTGCCGCCCGGCAACCAGGGGTTCTGGTTCGACCTCGACGCGAGCCAGGGCAAGACGTTCGCGTTCTACGCCTACTGGTACAAGATGCGCTCGGGCCGCTGCAACGACGGCAGCGCCACGCCGGGCTGCGCGGGCGATCAGGGCACCACCTACTACTACGGCAACAACTTCAACCCGGCCGGCCAGACGGCGTTCGCGGCGGATAGCTGGTTCTGCCTGGAGATCCGCGCCAAGGCGAACACCGTCGGCCAGTCCGACGGCGAGCTGACGCTCTGGAAGGACGACGCGCTGGTCGGCGAATACAAGCCCGGCACGCCGCGCGGGCGCTGGCTGCGCGACAACTTCTATAGCTGGGGCCAGTACTACATCGACGAGCAGGCGTTCGAGGGCTTCGACTTCCGCTCCGACGCCAACGTGCTGCTCAGGCGCGTCACGCTCGACGCCTACTACCAGGTCGACACCCTGCCCACCTCGGCGCCGGCGGCGCAGGTGATCCTTTATGACGACGTGGTCATCGCGACGTCGCGGATCGGGTGTCGCGTGCCCTGAACTCCGGACGTAGAGGGAGGGGCGATCGCAAAACACGACGCGCGATTTCTTTTCCAAGCGCCAGCCAAAACGTTCGTCGATCGCGATCCCGGATCTCGCACGGCAAGTCGGAATGAGCGCGTCGTCGTTCCCCACCGAGCCCGCGAACGATGTCGACGTCGTCGCCGAGTCCAACCGTTCGCTTCCGTCAGCAGGCGGTCTTGTCGGGGACGTGTTTTCGGAGCGCCCGAATTTCGACGACGGCGGGCGCTCGCGATCGGGAAAGCCCTCGGGAAAGGCGTGTTTTCGGAGCGCCCGAATTCCGACGACGGCGGGTGCTCGCGATCGGGGAAAGCCCTCGGGAAAGTGTTCACTTCCTATTCACCCGAGTGTATACGTCGCGAGGCTCACGTCCCGTACGTCGTTCCCGCTGCCACCCGCTCTGGAGGCCCCCATGACGTTGGACAAAGGTGCTCGTCGTCGAGCTGCTCTGCTGCTCTCGACGCTGTTCGCGCAGGCGCTGCACGCTTCCGCGATGTCGTCGCCCGCGTGGGCGCAGCCGGCGAACATGGCGCCGCCACCACCGCCGCCGCCGGCGGCCGTGCCCCCGCCGCCGGCGACCGCGCCCCCGAAGCCGGCGACCGCATCGCCGAAGCCAGCGACCAAGTCGCCGAAGCCGGCGGCCGCACCCGCGCCCGCGGTGACAACGTCGCCGAAGCCTGTGGCCGCGCCGCCGCCACCCGCTGGCGCGCCTCCGAAGCCTGCGGCCGCGCCGCCCCCGCCGCCGCCACCCGCGCCCCCGCCGCCTGCGGCCGCGGCGCCGCCCCTGCCCCCGCCGCCGCCGCCGGTCGTGATCCCTGCGCCGGTGCTGGTGCAGCCCACGCCCCCCGAGCCTCCCGCGTCTCCCGGCGCGACGGGAAGCGGCAGCATCCCGGAGGCCAGCGCGGGGGAAAGCCTGGACGTCGAGGATCTCGAGGTCGTCAAGGTCACCGTCGATCGCCGCGAGAAGAGCCTGCAGGATTACGCGGGCTCCGCGAGCGCCTACACCCAGGACGACCTGCAGCGGGTCGGGGTCAACTCGACCCGCGAGCTGTCGCATGTCTCGCCGTCGATGGAGATTGGAACCCAGGAAGGCAACACCGAGATCTTCATCCGCGGCGTCGGCTCGACGAACAACACCGAGATCGGCGATCCCACGGCCTCCACCTACATCGACGGCATCTACATCCCGCGCCCGCGCGGCGTCGGGTCGATGTTCTACGATCTCGAGCGCGTCGAGGTGAACCGCGGGCCGCAGGGAACGCTGCGCGGCCGTAACGCGCTGGCCGGGACCGTCAACCTCGTCAGCGTCGCGCCGAAGCTTTCGCTGTTCGGGGCCGAGGGCTCCGTCCAGTACGGCAACTACAACCAGCGGCTGACGCGGACGATGGTGAACATCCCCGTCCACGAGCGCCTCGCCCTGCGCTTCGCGTCGTTCTCGGAGAACCGCGCGCCGTTCTACGTGAACGGCGGACCCGTGCACACGCTGCAGCCGTCCGAGAGCGCGGACACCATGGCGTATCGGGTGAGCGCCAAGGCGGTGCTCACCGATCGCGTCACGTTCGTTCTGGGCCACGACTACCTGTCGGAGAAGGGGACCGGCTACAGCGGCAGCAACTTCGCCAACGCGCTCGCCGCCGGCCTCCTGCCCAATGAGGTCCCCAACCCGCGCAGCGTGATCTACCGCGGTCCGCAAGGCGCGGCGGACCTCAAACACTGGGGCCTTCGCGGCGATCTCCGCGTCGACCTCGGTCCCGTCCAGCTCCAGTACCTCGGCAGCTTCCGCAATCTCAACTACCGCCAGACGTCGAGCGGCAACGCCGGCGTCGTCTTCCCGGGCATGCCCGCTCCGGACATCGACAACTGGTCGACGTCTTACTGGCACACCACATCGAAGTCGCACGTCCACGAGCTGCGCCTGTACGCGCCGGACACCGCGCGCTTCCGCTGGACGGCGGGCGGCTTCTTCTTCCGGGAGAGCCAGACCGCCTTCCTCGGCCAGACCGCGGACCAGTCGAACGCGTTCGGCGGCGTCGAGTTCAACATGCCCGACATCAAGGGCCAGTCCGGCGCCGGCTATGCCGACGGCACCTTCGACATCACGCAGATCTTGCGCGCCACGGCCGGGGTCCGTTTCACCCAAGAGACGAAGTCGCGGAACGGTATCGGCAACGTCTACGGCTTCGACATCCCGGCGGGGATGGGGAACAACTTCCGGTTCGGGACGGAAGGGTTCCGGTTCGCGGAGAACCGCCCCAGCTACGACCTCACGGGGATGAACGGCGTCGACGTGTTTCGGCAGGGGATCGCCAGCTACGGCGCGCGCGACACGCTCGGCACGCTGCTCAGCGACCCGACCAGCGCCGCGGCGTCGTGGGCGTCGTTCAACAACCAGCGCGGGTCGTACAAGGACAACTTCATCGACTTCCGGCTCGGGGTCGACGCGAACATCAGGCCCCTGAGCCTGGTCTACGCGAGCTTCACCACCGGGCACTCGTCGGGCGGCTTCAACGACAACGTCGTGCTGCCGATGGGCGCTGGCTCGATCGCCCCGACGTACAAGCCCGAGGCGCTCTACGCGACCGAGATAGGGACCAAGAACGAGCTCTTCGCTCGCAAGCTGCGGCTGAACGGCGCGGCCTTCTGGTACGAGTACCGGGACATGGTGCTCCAGTCGGTGCGCCAGATCAGCCCGGCGGGCGTCTCGGATCCCGGGATGGCCGCCAGCTCGGCGGTCCGCAGCAACGTCGCGGAGGCGCGCATCATCGGCGTCGAGGCGTCTGCCACCGCGGTCCTCCCCCGCGGCCTGGTCGCGAGCGTGAACGGCACTTACCTGCACGCGCGCGCGGTCTCCGGCGCCCTGTTCGACAACCGGGTCGCGTTCGGCCCGACGGGCGGCACCGGCGTCGACGAGGTCGACATCTCGGGCAACACGCTGCCGCGCGCCCCGACGTGGACCGTCAACTACTCGCTGGCGCAACAGCTCCGCACGTCGATCGGCTGGTTCGACTGGATCGTCTCGGTCCAGTCCCGGACGAAGTCCTACATGACGATCTTCAACGGCGAGGGCCGGGATCCGGCCGGCACCGTGGCGCCGAACCTCAGCGACGTGGTGCCGGGATACACGCGGATCGACGTCGGTACGGGTTACACGCGCCCCGACGGCAAGGTCCGCATCGACGCGTTCGCGACCAACCTGACCGACACGACCTACATGACCACGCTGATCAACACGCCGGGCCTGAACCTCCGCTGGTTCAATCCGCCGCGTCAGATCGGCGCCCGTCTGTCGCTCTACTGGTGAGGCGGCCGTCGCCTCACTACTTGGTGGTGACGACGGCCAGCGTCCTGGCGCCCGAGCCCCGCGCCAGGTCCATGAGGCGCACGACCTCGCCGTACGGCGCTTCGTCTTCGGCGCGGAAGAACACGACCTTCTGGCGGTCGTGGCGGAGCCGGTCGGCCAAGCGCTCGGCGAGCGCATCGGGCGCGACGGGCTCGCCGTTGATCGATAGCTCGCGTTTGGCGGTGTACTCGACCAGGATCGTCTCGCCCGGCGGCTGGGGCGTGTCGTCCTCCGCCTTCTTGGGGACGGTCGCGGTCAGGTGCTTCAGCGTCGACGGCGTCAGCACCATGAAGATGATCAGCAGCACGAGCACGACGTCGACGAGCGGCGTGACGTTGATGTCGCCGCGCGGTCCCTTCTTGTTTCCGGCGTCCATCGCCATGGCTACCGCTTCTCCATTTCTTCGGTGCCGAGGATGACGTCCTGCAGCTCGCCTTCGTGGAGCGCTTGCATGACGGTGCGAACCGCGCCGTACGGGGCCTTGGCGTCGGCCTTCAGGAAGATGTTCTTGTCGGGCTTGCGGCGTTTCTCGGCGATCAGTTTCTGGACCAGCTCCTCCACCTGGTTGAGGCGCACGGTGCCGATGTAGAAGCGCTTGTCCGCGGTGATGGAGACGATGATGTCCTTGCCGTCGTCGGGCTTGCGCGAATGGTGTGCGGTGCGCGGCAGGTCGACCGCCACGCCGCTCGCGATCAGCGGCGTGACGACCATGAAGATGATGAGCAGGACCAGCACCACGTCGACGAGCGGCGTCACGTTGATGTCGGCCCGCACCTGCGGGCGCGCGGCCGCAGGCGCCTCGCCGTAAACGGCGCGCAACGCGCGCAGCCGCCCGGCCCGGTCGATCATGGGGTGACCGTCGCCTCGACGCGACGGCCCGGTGCGCCCGGCCGCGGTGCGCGCGTGCTCTTGACGAGCCGGTCGGCCAGCTCGCCGGCCGTATCATCGAGCAATGTCCCGAGCTGCTCCTGCTTGGTGACGAAGAAGTTGTAGAACCAGACCACCGCGATCGCGACGCCGAGGCCGACTGCCGTCGTGAGCAGCGCCTCCGCGATGCCGGCGGAGACGGAGGCGAGCCCGCCGCCCCCGCCCTTGGACGGATCGGCCATCTGCTGGAAGGCGGTGATGATGCCGAACACGGTGCCGAACAGGCCCACGAACGGCGCCGACGACGAGATCGTGGCCAGCACTGGCAGCCCGCGCTGCAAGCTAGACACCTCGCGCTTCTTCGCCCGATCCATCGACCTCGTCACCTCGTGGACCAGCAGCTCGACGTCGATCGGGTCGGAGCGCCGCTCACCCAGGCTGTCCAGCCCGTCGAGGAACTCGGTGATCGCGGGGCCGATCACCCGGGCCGCGGGCGCGTCGTTGAACGTCTTGTGCAGCTCGGCCGCCTGGCGAAGCCGCTCCGGGCTGGATACCAGCGGCTGCAGGGCGGCGATGTAGCGGAGCGAACGCTCGCGACTGCGGCGGTAGGTCAGGAAGCGTTCGAGCGCGATCCCGATCGCGTACACCGACATCGCGAGCAGGATGACGACCACCGCCTTGGCGACGGGGCCCATCTGGTGCCACAGGCCGACGAGCGTGAAGTCCATGTCGTTTCGTCTCCTCTACGTTTGAATGCCCGCGGCGGCGATCACCTCTGCGTGATCTCGTAGCGGAAGTTGTAACAGAAAGGCTCCGCGCGCCCGTCGACCTGGTAGGGCCGGTACCGCCAGCGGCGGAGGACGACGGGGATCTGGGGATCGATGGCGGGATCGGCGCCGCGCAGGACCTTCACGTCGGTGACCTCACCTTGCGCCGAGACGCAGACCCGCACAATCGCGGACACCTGCGCGCCCGCGCGGGTGAGCCGCTCGAGGGCGGGGGGCAGCTGCACCTTGTAGGGGTCGACGTTCGGGTTGATGAGCAGCTGCAGGTGCGCGACCTTCGCGCCCAGCATCTTGGGCGCGGCGGGCGGGGCGCCCACGACGCCACCCTGGACGCCGCCCGCGACGCCGCCCTTCTCGCCGCCCTCTTGCCCATGCGGATCATCCTTCTCGTCGGGCGCGGGCTTCTCCTCGGCGGGCTTCACCTGCTCCTTCGGCTGAACCAGCTGCGGCTTTGGCGTCTCGACGGTCTTCGGGCGGACCTTGCCGCTCGAGCGGCGCCGCGCGGGCGGCGGCGGCGGGGGCGGCGGCGCGCCCGCAAGCGTCACCGACACCGCCGGCAGCGGCAGCTCATCGACGTACCAGAACGAATACGCCACGCCGACCGCCAGCGCGGCGACGTGAGCAGCCACCGACACGATGACGGTGATACGCCGCCATCGCCTGGGCGACGCGGCATCGGGGGCAAGCACCGCTTCGAAAGCCATCGCTCGCTCCACGCGCGCGCTCAGCGCGGCGCCGGCTCCTCTTGTCGCTTGTTTGCGGCGCTCGCGGCGCCGTTGCCCAGTTGCGCGGCGGCGCGCGACCACCGCTCCGCCGCGTCGATCGTGGCTTGCCACTTGTCGGGCTCGGCGAAGAACGCGATCGCCTTCTGCCGGTGAAGCAGGGCGAGGTACGCCATCGCTTCGCGATACTTGGGCTGCAGCGCCACCGCCCGCTCGAGGTACTTGATCCCGAGATCGGCCAGCGCGGCCCGCTTCTGCCCGCCGATGTCGCCGAGGCGAGTCGCCGGCGGCTGCTTCTTCTGCGGCTCGTTTGTCTTGGCCCCTTTCTTGGCCCCTCTCTTCGCCCCTTTCTGCACCGCCTGCTGCGCGGCCGGGTCAGGGCGCGGATCGAACGCGGCCTGCTCCGGGCCGCCGCCGCGCCGGAACAGCTCCTGCCACACGAACACGCCGACCGCATACTGGGCCTCGGCGTCGTTTGCCTGCAGCGCCGCCCGGCGCTCGTACATGCGGAGCGCTTCGTCCATCTTGCCGGCGCGCGACTGGACGTGAATGAGCCCGTTCATCGCCGCGAGGTCGGCGGGGTTCGCGCGCAGCCGCTCGCCATACATGCGCTCCAGGATCTCGAAGCGGTCCGCGTCCAGCAACGTCTGAACCTGGAGCTGCTCGCCGCGCGCGTCGCCGAGTCCCTGCAATCGTTCGAAAGCCTGGATTGCGCAATCGGCCGCCCGATCATTTTCCGGAGTTTTGGCTCCGGGAATCATCAGCTGGCGGCAGGTCAGCCCTTCGTTCAGCCACAATAGAGGAAATTCGGGAACCAGCGTTTCCGCAACGCGATAATGCTCGAGCGCCTGCGCGTAGAGGCCTTCGCGAAACAGGCGATTTCCCTCGCGGACGCGGCGCCGGCCACGCAGATCGGCGCAGCTCGCGCAGACCACGAGGATACCTAGGAGCGCAAGGCGGGCCGTCATTTCGGGTACTCCGGGCACCGCACAATTTGCGGGCATCGATGGGTGCCGCGACGCTCCGGCCTTCATGACACATCGAGCGGCAACGACGCAAGATCGGTTGGCGTCACGCCCGGCCACCGCTACTATCCGCCCCATGCGCCCCCACCGCAGCGTGAAAGTCACCTCGTTGGTCTCCGCGGTGCTCGCCGCCGCGATCTTGCAGACACCGGCTTGCTCGAATGGCGACACGGTGCTCGCACTGACTATCAATTCGACCCAGATGGACGTTGGCGGGCCGGCCAACCTCCGCGTCACCGTCACGCCCAGTTCGGGAGCGCCGGTGATTGAGACGTTCGCGCCCGATCTGATTGATGGGGCAATCATCGCGTCGTTCTTTCGTCGCATCACGCTGAACGGGCTCACCGGCGAGGTCAGCGTCACAGTCGACGCGCTCGATGCCTCCGGCACTGCCTACCTCAGCGCGATGACCACCGCCGAGCTGGTCGCCAAGGGCGCGGTGGCGGCGCGGGTGGAACTGAAGATTCCGCCTCCGCCGCAGCCGGATGCGGGAACGCCGTCTGATGGCGGCGGTGCCGGCGCCGGTGGCAGCGGTGGCGGCAGCGGCGGCTCGGGTGGCGGCGGCTCCGGCGGCGGCAACTCGTCAGCAAATCTGATCACCAACGGTGACTTCGCGGCCGGCATGGCCAACTGGCGTATCGACTCCGGCAACGGCAACGTCAACAATGGCCGGTTCTGTCTGACAAACCCTGGCAGCGGGACGCTGCTCGCCTGGGAACCTTCCGCAGGAGCGCCGGTGATGCTGGCCGGCGGAACGACCTATCGCATCTCCTATGACGCGTCGGCGTCGGGGGGAGGATCGAAAATGGTGCGCCTCAAGGTCGGCCGCGCTGTCGATCCCTTCACCAGCGACTACGAAGTCACCGACTCGCTGAACACCCAATCGCAGACATTCACGCACACGTTCACGCCGATGAACGGCGCGGATCCGAACATGGGCCTGGCGTTCATGATGTTCTCGGGAACGAACAACAGCAGCGTCTGCTTCGACAACGTCACGTTGACGGCGAATTGAGCCCGTCGCGCACGTTCCGCGCGCGATAAGCGCCAGCCGGCCGGCCGCGGCGCGCGGGCCGTCGGGTTACGTGCGTTCGACGTAGCCGTCGTCCGCCTTCGCTTCGGTGAGCTCGTCGTTCCCGATGTTCACGCAGGGCTGATGCTCCGGGCGTCCGCCCCGTGGGCCCGCGTGGAAGCACGCAACTGATGTGCATTTGGGTGGGAGAGGCGCCTACTCATGGTCCAGGCGGCCTCGAATATCGGGGAAAGAGGTGCTGGCGGCGGTAGACTCAGCGGGTTTCTGTTGGGGGCGTCTAGGGCGAACCACGTTAAGGAGCCCTGATGATCATTAGCGGCCGAAACGTCGGAGTCCTTCTAGCGCTCGTATTGCTGGGCACTTGCTCGGTACTCGCCGCTTGCTCGGTGGATAGGCGAGGGCTCGGCAGCGATCGTCAGGGAACCGCTGGGGCCAGCGGATCGCGCGGAGGGGGCCCAGGCGACGCAGCCGGTTCAGCTGGAACCGGGGGGACCACGCGAGGAATCGGCAACGTGACCGGCTCTGCTGGCGTGGCGGGTGCGCACACAGGTGGGGCGGGAGCCGGCGGATCGGGTGGAATGACCGAAGGCGGTCGGGGCGGGGGCGGTGCGGCCGGGGACAATGGTGAGGGTGGCGCGAGCGCGGGGATGGCCGGGACGATTGGCGCCGGGCTCGCGGGCACCGGGGGAACAACCGGGGGGGGCGGAGGCGCCGGTACGCGGGCCTGTGGAGGTTGTCGACCCTGCTTCCGCTGCGGCACGACCGGATGTGAGCCGGAGCCGAGCGCATTGTGGGACGTCATCTGTGAGTCCGCTGTCATCGCGCCCCTCAAACCGAATGGCGCGGTTTGGGATTCGACATCGTCGATGCTCCCTGGAACCTTGCCGGATCCCTTGTGCCGGCTCACCATCGACGGTCGATCCCTCTCTACGACGGTAGTCATGGATTCGCTGACGCCGGTCTGGAGCGCATCCGTCGCGCCCGTCGGCGCGGCAATCACGTCGAGCGTGCTCCTGTCCAGCGACGACCGATTGCGAGTCGCGATCATCGACGAGGACAACACCAGCGACGAGGTCTGCACCGTTTCGCCCCGCATCACCGCGCTCCATCTCGAGTCCGGCGGGCTGACGTTGAGCGCGGACTCGTGCACGCAGCTTTCGCTCGCCTTCGTTTGCGCGTCTCCCTAGATCGTCGGGGGGACGGGCCTTGAACCCGCGGCCTCCGGCCGGGATCGCCGCCAGAAATACTGGGCTTACGGCCAAGGCCGACCGGAAACGTTCCTGCCGTATTAGCGGAGTATTAAGCAATCCGGTTGTTGGGGATGGGATGCGGCGCCACGCTCTCGTTAGCACCAGACACCCTTGTGGCGCATGATCCCAAACGCGCGGCCAACGCCGGTCCATGACGAGGCGCGGCGTCGAATTGGACCGTCCGTCGGGGGTCGCGGTTCGTACTCCCCGGATGCACACGCAGCATCAGCCGTTGCCTCCCACCTGGGCCCGGCGTGTCTGCAGCTTTGGTCTCGTCGCCTGCCTCGGCGCGTGCACCGGCGCCATCGGCGGTCAGGGCAGGCCGGGCGGGGCGGGAAACGGTGACCTGAGCGGCGGCGGCGGCAGCGCCAACAACAGTGGCAGCGGTGGCAGCGGCCCGTCAGGGTGCACGCCGGTCGCGGTCCCCGACGCGCCGCTACGTCGTCTCACGCGCGCCGAGTACCAGTACTCGGTGCAGGATCTTTTCAGCGGGCTGCCGCTGCCACCCATCGCACTGTCGGCCGACCCCACCAAGGACGGCTTCACCAACAACGCCGGCACGCAGAGCCCGTCTAGCCTGCTGGTGACCGAGTACAACGAGAGCGCCGTGGCCATCGCCAACATGGTCGCGCCCCGGCTGGTCTCGAAGCTCGGTTGCGCCAGCGCCAACCAGGCTTGCTTTCGCTCGTTCGTCACCGACTTCGGTCGGCTGGCGTTTCGCCGCCCGCTCACCACGCCCGAGGTCGACGTGTTCGCCGGCCTCTACACCGCCGACGCCGGTCAGGACATGACGCTGGCGGTGGAGTTCGCCGTCCAGGCGATGCTGCAGACGCCGCAGTTCCTCTATCGCCCCGAACTCAATGAGTCGGGCGACGGCCAGCTGTCGCCGTACGAGCTGGCGACGCGCATCAGCTACCTGGTCTGGTCGAGCATCCCCGACGCGAAGATGCTCGATGCCGCGCGCGACGGCAGGCTGGCCGACGCCGCCGGCGTGCGGTCCGAGATCGATCGCCTGCTCGCCGACCCCAGGGCGCGGCGCGGGACGCTGCGCTTCTTCGGGGAGTGGCTCGACTTCCACGCGCTCGACCGGGCCACCAAGAGCCCGGCCGACGGGTTCGACGACGCCATGCGCGTCTCGATGCGCGAGAGCGCCGAGCGCTTCCTGTGGGACCGCGTCTTCTCGGCGGGGGACTCGCTCCGGCAGATGTTCACCGCAACCGGCGCGTACGTCGACGCCCGGCTCGCTCCCGTGCTGGGCGTCGCGCCGCCGCCGGCCGACTGGACCTGGGTCGAGCTCGACGGGACCGAGCGCGCGGGGCTGCTCACGCATCCGGCGCTGCTGGCCGGGCGCGGCTACGCCGAGTACCCCTCGCCCGTGTTGCGCGGCGTGTTCATCCGGTCGCAGCTTCTGTGCACTCCGCCGACGCCCCCGCCGGCCGGCGTCGATCTGACCCCGCCAGCCGCGGGCAGCGGCCGCACCAACCGCGCCGCGTACGAGCGCGCCACCGTCGGCCAGGGCGGCACCTGCGCCGCGTGCCACGTCCAGATCAACCCGTACGGCTACGCCTTTGAGAGCTTCGACACCATGGGGCGCTTCCGCGCCGTCGACAACGGCGAGACGGTCGACACCAGCGGCGCCGTGGGACGCTTCACCTTCCGCGACGGCATCGAGCTGTCGGCGGCCTTCGCGACCGACCCCGGCGTGCGCGCCTGCGTGGCGACGAAGTGGCTCGCCTACGCCGGGGGCGGCAGCAACCTGGTGCAGGACACCTGCCTGCGCGACGAGCTGGCGCTGATGCTCGACGGGGGCTCGATCCGCGATCTGGTCCTGACCCTCGCCAGCCACCCCAAGTTCCTTCTAGGAGCCAAGCCATGAAGGTCCAGCGCCGCCGTTTCTTGCAGCTTTCTGGTCTGGGCGCCGCCACCGCCTCGCTCCTGCCCGCCCACGCGCGCGCCCAGACCGCTGGCGCGACGCCCCCGCTGCGCCTGCTGATCCTCTACGCCGAAGGCGGCACCCGCGCCCCGGAGACATTCATGCGGCCCCCTTGGGCGCCCGCCGAGTGGAGCAGCTACAACCCCTGGGATCCTGCCCAGAGCAACAAGGCCGACGACCTCGAATGGGAGTTCGACCTCACCGACAGCCGGCTCACGCAGGACCACTTCAGCGCTGTCCTCAAGCCGCTGTTTCGCCACCGCAAGAAGATGATGGTGCTCGAGGGCCTGAACATGCTCAGCACGGCCTGGGACACCGAGGGGGGCGATGGCCACGCCCAGGGGCACGTGGCCGCGCTGTGCGGCTCGGCCGGCGTGAAGTACGACGGCGTCAAGGCCGTCGCGGTGACGCCGTCGATCGATCAGGTCATCAGCGACTTTTTGCGCCGGACCGATCCTGCCCACCAGTCGCTCGATTTTCGCCCGTCCGCCCGCCGCGTCCGCGACGAGTACTTCCACGAGTGGCTTTTCAAGGCCGACAGCACGGGACAGGTGACGCGGTTGCCGGTCGAGGTGAACCCCGAGACAGCCTACCGCCGCCTGTTCCCGACGCCGACCACCGTGGTCGATCCGCGCAGCGCCGCGCGCCGCAACCTGCTGTCCTTGATCCGCGATCAGTACCGCGCGGTGGGGGACCAAGTGGGGGCCGCCGGCCGGGTCAAGCTGGACAAGCACCGCCAGATGATCGAGGACCTGCAGTCCTCGCTGGGCGTGATTCGCACGTGCGACCGCCGCACGCCACCCGCGACGGTCACCATCCCGAACGGCCTGAGCGGCGCCGAGATCGCCGACATCTGGCGGAAGGACCTGTTCTCGTTCGCGGACATCGTCGCCATGACGTTCGCGTGCAACATCAGCCGCGTGGCAACCATCGGGTCGATGACCGCCCCCAACGAGCTCTACGGGCTGGCGACGGGCGTGTCGATCCACCACGCCTACGAGCACCCGTCCGATCCCTTCGCGCTGCTGGGGACCTACAAGGGCAACCGGAGCGCGGTGGTGGGCGCAGGCGACGGCGAGGGCTCGGTGTACGGTGACCTGGTCGACATGATGGTCAAGCGCAACGTCACGCAGGCCGACATGGTGGCGCAGATCCTCGATCGGCTCGACGCCATCCCCGAGGGGACCGGCACCCTGCTGGACCACACCCTCGTGATGTACGTGTCCGAGCTGTCTCACGGCAACCACGGCCACGAGCACTGGCCGATGATGCTGTTCGGCGGCAGCGCAACTGGGGCGTTGAAGCAGGGGCGATACCTCAAATACGCCCAGAACAACCCCAACCCCTGGAGCCGCAACTACCGCAACGCCTACGTGGGTGCCCCGCACAATCGCGTGCTGGTGCACCTGTGCAAGTCGATGGGGATGGACATCGACTTCATCCACAAGCCGAGCATCGACGGCACCTTCCCCGTGCGCAAGACCATCAGCATGAGCGGCTCGCTGCCGCGCCTGACCGGCTGACCGGCTGCATCGCAGGACCGCTGGCGCGGTCTATTCGATCGAGTAACGGCGCGCTAGCTCCTTCGCAGGATGGCTAGCAAATCAATTACACCCGGTTTTCGGGATTCGGCGGCACGGGGCGGTACGGCTCGGAGCGATCTCGAAGCGCGTACCGAAAAACCGATCAATTTCAGCGGGGTGGACGGGACTTGAACCCGCGGCCTCCGGCGTGACAGGCCGGCGTTATAACCAAGCTTAACTACCACCCCAGGTGTGGCCGGTGGATCTACCTGGGGGCGGGGGGTGTGTCAACGGCTCGATCGCGCGACCTTGGCGGGAACGGGCCTGGGCAGTGGTATTCCCCGGGCGCGGGCGTCGGCGGCGTCGAGCATGCCGGCGATCTCATCCAGGATGGTCTTCCAGCCGTTGCGGGTCTTGTCGCGCATCTCGGGCGGCACGCCCTCGTGTGACAGGACGAGCTCGGTGCCGCTGCCTGAAGCCGCCAGGTCGATGCTGACGACGCTGGGCGTGGTCGCGTGCAGGTCGGCGGCCGCTCCGCCGGGCACGGGCGCGCCGCCACCGACGACGTCGAACGTGAATGCCAGCCGCCGCGGGCGCGCCAGCTCGCGGTATTCGCCGACATGGTCGATCTCCAGGCCGGCGCGCCGGACCTTGAACGAGAACTTTCCCCCAATGTGCGGGTCGCGGTCGATGTGGATGATGTCGTCATCGGGCGAGCTGGCCAGCAGCCACCTGCCGATGGCGTCAGGATCGAGCCAGGCGTCGAAGACGCGCGCGGGCGGCGCGTTGAAGCGGTGACTCACACGGACATCGGCCAGCTGGTGTGTGTCCATTTTCCTCCCTTTCTCTCGTGTAAGGTTTTTACGGCCCAGCCCGTGTCAAGGTGGTGCGCCACGACGATTCACCGACGGCTGTGGTACGGTGCGCCCCTAAAAGGAGGCAGGTCCATGTCGCAGCGGAAGATCCTGATCGGCTTGGCAATGTCGGGGGCAGTCGCGTTTTTGGCGGCTTACGTTCCGGGGCAGGTAGCACGCGCGCAGGCGCCGAAACCGGCCGCTGCACCTGCCGCTGCCGCGGGCGCCGGTGGTGCCGCCGGCGGGGCCGCCGCGCCGACCAACTGCAAGCTGCGCGGCAAGAAGTGCTGCGATCCGGCCATCGCGGCCCACCTGCCCAAGGACGCCGTGTTCAAGGCGTGTGGCGAGTCCGACGCGACGTACCTCGGCGAGGACGGCGGCTCGAAGGAGACCTGCAAGTACTTCTTCAAGGTGGCGGACGCGAAGGAAGACGACACCTTCGTGCAGGTCTACGCGCCGGTTCAGAAAGAGGTGATGCCGTCGCCGAACGATCCGTTCTTCTCGTGGAAGAAGGTCGGCAAGGCGTACATCACCGACAAGGCGAAGTCGCCCAAGGCGGCGCCGATGGCGGCGGCCGCGACCGGGCTCTACATGCCGGGCAAGGGCTACTCGGTCAGCATCAACGCTTCGACGAAGGTCTGCACCAAGCAGGAAGCCGCGAAGCTCGCCCCGTCGATGAAGTAGCGACGGCGGCGCGCTCAGCGCTCGAACGTTCCCAGCACCCGATCCATCAGCGGGAAGGTCACGTTGAAGTTGACGTGCGCCATCCGCGACAGGATGTGATGGTGGCGGTGGTGCGCCTGTAGCCAGCGGAACAGGCGCGACCTGCCGATCCCGGCGCGGTTCAGCGTCGCGTCGGGCTGGTGATAGAGCGCGTGCAGCAGCTCGTAGCTGAGGAAGTAGCCGACCGCGCCCAGCAGGAACACGCCCGCCAGGCCCGGGCCGCGCAGGAAGCCGGCGGCGATCATCACCGGTGACGCGACCACGAACAGGCCGAGCATCGTGTACCAGGGCATCATGATGAGACCCAGCTCCGGCGCCGCGGTGATCGGCATGTTGCGGTCGGTGAACGCCACGTGGTGCAGCAGCGTGTGGTTCTTGTACATGAAGCGCGGCGGGAGCGGGTGGTGCATCGGGAACTTGTGCACGGTCCATTCGATCAAGTTCGCGATCACCAGGAACACGGGCAACAGCAGCCAGTCGGTCACGCGCGCGCGCACCGCCAGCGCGATGCCGCCCGCCGTCAGCACGGCGGCGATCGACAGCGTCCGTGCGATGTGACGCCACGGCGAATAGCCGGCCTCGATGTGGTCGGCGCGCACGAAGCGCGCCGCGGCGCCGGGGGAAGTCGGCGCCGCCAGCTCTGCCGCCGGCGCTGGGTCGGCGACCGTGACGTTCACCTGCGACATGATTTGATTATGGCCCCGACTGGATCAGGGGCCAGTCGTGGCTGGGTTTGTTTGCGTAACACTTCATCTCATCCACTTTCACACCTACACTTGCCGCCATGCCGTCGTTCGACGTCGTCTCCAAGGTCAACTTGATGGAGCTGGACAACGGGCTCAACACGGCCCGCAAGGAGATCTCCCAGCGCTACGACTTCCGGGGCACCAACACCGACATGGAGCGCACGCCGGAGGGGATCATCATCCGTTCTTCGGATGAGCCTCACGCCGCCGCGGCGCTGACCGTGCTGCGCGAGCGGATCGCGAAGCGCGCCGTGTCGCAGCGGTGTCTGGACCCCCAGGCGGTCGAGCCTGCCGGCGGGCAGACGGTGCGCCAGCTCGTCATCATCAAGCAGGGCATCGAGATGGAGACCGCCAAGAAGATGGTGAAGGCGGTCAAGGACAGCAAGATCAAGGTTCAGGCGCAGATCCAGGGGGATGAGCTGCGTCTGTCCGGCAAGAACCGCGACGACTTGCAGGCGGCGATCGCGCTCTTGCGCCGCGGCGACTACGGCGTGGACCTGCAGTTCGTGAACTTCCGCGAGTAGGGTTACCTGGGCAACTCGGCCGCGGGCGCGTTCGCCGCTCACGCCAGGAGAAATGCGCGCTTCGTTGACGCGGGCGCTAGACTGTCGGCGTGGTGAAACGCAGTCTTTTCCTGGTCGCCGCGCTCACGCTCGCCTGCTGTCACAAGCAGCAGACGCAGGAGACCGCTGCTACCGGGCCCGCTCCGGCGCCGGCCGCCGCCAAGCCCACGCGGCCGCCGATCCCGGAGCGCAAGCCGGCGCCCGCCCTGGCGGCGGGCGAGACCTACGTCTACGAACGCGGCGCCGCCCGCAAGGAGACCATCGCGGCGGCGCGCGAGGCCGGCCTGCTGGACGTCGACCTGTCGGACGTGTGGGCGCCGTTCATCCTGCAGGACGGCGACGGCGCCGACGCCAAGCCGAACGCGTATCGCGAGACGTTCGTCGGCCTCGCCAACGACACGCTGGACGCGGACGGCGATCCGGCGCGTCCCGGCGAGCACAACTACCTGGAGGTGTTCGGCATCCCGCCGACGCTGTCCGTGCTGGTGACGCGCACCGAGGCCGAGATCGCGCCGGCGCGCGAGGCGTGCATCGACGCGGTCGATCGCCAGGGGCTGGAGCAGTGGACGGGCGACGTCATCTACCTGGATCGCGATCGCGCGCGCCGCGAGTACGACCAGGCGCTGCAGGACGCGCAGTGGATCGACAAGACGCTCGCCGCCGCCGCCGCCGCGCTCGTCGCCAGTGCCGCCGCCGGCGCTGACGGCGGCATGATGCTGGCCGCTGCCGCCGCGCCCGCGCCGCTGCCGCGCGAGGCGGCCATCGCCAAGCTGCGCGAGGACCCCAAGCTGCGCGGCCGCGTCGACCGCTTACGCGCGCGGGCAGGCGCGCCTGCGCGCCGTGCGCGCGGTGCAGGCGCGCCTGGTGTGCGAGGGCCTGCTGTCGGCGCGCAGCCGCTACACGCCGGGCATGTACGATCTGCAGACGCACGAGGCGCTGGCCACCTGGGAGCGCAAGCACGACATCTTCGGCTGGGGGTTCCTGGGCGGCGAGACGCTGGAGGTGTTGCTGCGGCCGACGCGCGAGCTGGCGTTCGAGACGTTCAAGCGCACGCTGGCCGAACGCGTCGCCGACGCCGCCGGCATCGTCGAGGACGGCTCGATCAACGCCGCGCGCCGCAAGAACCCGCCCACCTGGCGCGACGCCGCCGGCGCCACGCAGCCCGTCCCCGATCTGATCGGCGACCACGTCACCGCGCTGCTCGCCGCGATCGGCGTCGCGACGCCGGAAGACATGGTCGCGTTCCTGCGCGTCGCACAAGGACGCGTCCGCCGGGCTGCACGTCGCCATCAAGGCGCCGCCGCTGCCCGAGTACTACACGGCCGCGGCCGCCTCGGGCATGGAGATGTCGGTCCAGATCGATCGCGGCGACATCTGGTACGACCTGCCGTTCGACGCGCGCGGCAAGCCGATCGTCCAGCGCCGCGACCACTTCCCGCACCTGACGCTGTTCGTGCACCACAACGGGCAGAAGATCCCGCTCGTCCGCTGGCGCACGACCATCGGCTCGTGGCGCAGCGAGATGCACGCCGACGGGCAGGTGTACATGAAGTACAAGAACTCGGACATCGGCCCGCGCGTCTGGAAGACCATCGTCGCGACGCCGGTGTGGATCCCGCCCGACGGCACGCCCGCCAAGGATCTGCTGACGACCAAGGTGCTGGACCGCAAGGTCGGGCCGGTGACGCTGGTCAACACGGGCGTGATGGGCCCCGGCTACCAGTCGGCGTACGGCCTGGTGATGGGCATCCACGTCGATCCGAAGCGCGGCGGCTTCGACAACCAGATCCGCACGCACGGCTCGGTCGACTACACGTCGATCGCGCGCCGGTTCTCGCACGGCTGCCACCGCCTGGTGAACAACCGCGCCGTCCGCCTGTTCGACTTCGTCCTGCGCCACAACAAGTTCGACCGCGTCGGCGACGTGCCGATGAACCTCAAGAAGCGCCTCGAGGTCGACGGCGAGGTCTACAAGTACGCGATCAAGACGCGCGGCTACTATTACCAGCTGGCGTCCCCGATCAAGATCGACGTGCTGGAGGGGAAGGTCATGGGCGACGTGAAGAAGCCGATCACGGCGTACGTGCGCAAGCCCGGCGTCCAGTACACGGAAGATCCGGCGGCGGGCGACGCCGCCACGTCGACGGCGATCGCAACGCCCACGCCGTGATCTCCGCGGCGGCGGCGCTGCTCGCAGTCGTCGTCGCGCAAGCGGGCACGCCCGCGCCTGCGCCCGCGCCGCGCCACGGCGCCGGCGACCGAGCTGGACGTCACGCTCGATCCCGACGCGCGCCGCATCTGGGGCCACGCGCGCCTGCGCGTCGTCAACGACCGCCCCGACGCCGATCACGAGCCTCGGCTTCTGGCTGTACCCCAACGCGCTCGGCAAGCGCTCGCCCGCGCTGACCGACGTCAGCTTCCACTGGCTCTACCCGGGCGGGTTTTCGCCCGCCGTCCATCGACGTCAGCAACGTCGCCGTCGACGGCGCGCCGGCGCGCGACGTCGAGATGCGGGAGATCGAAGGTGGCCTGAAGCCCGGCGGCAAGACGATCCTGACGCTGTCGCTGCCCGCGCCGCTGCCGCCCGGCGGCGCCGTGACCGTCGATGTCGACTTCGACACGCGCATCCCGGCGCGTTACGGCGCGTTCGGCTGCGACGGCGCGCGCTGCCGGCTGATGGGCGGCTTCTATCCGGTGCCGGCGCGCGGCGGCGGGCCGGGCATCACGCGCAATCCGGACGAGCCGCAATTCGCGCGCGCCGGCCGGACACGCATGACGCTGCGGCTGCCCGCCGGGTTCGCGCTGGTCGCGAACGGCTGGACCATCGGGCGCGGCGGCGCCGAGCCCGTCACCGTCGACAGCGACGACGCGCTCTATCCCACCATCGTCACCGATCGCGTGCTGCGCTCCGCCACCGCCCGCCAGGGCGAACACGTGGTGCATTACCTGCACCGCCGCCCGCGCCCGCCCAGCAGCGACGACAAGCCGCTGCCATACGTGCGCGAGGACATCGCGGGGCTGGTGCTCGACACAGCCCGCCGCGCGCTCGCGTTCGCCGACGCGGTCCTGCCGCCCGGCTCGCCCGCGCGCGCGCTGCCGCTGACGCTGGTCGAGGCGCCGCTGCGCCACGAGCTGGTGCAGGAGCACGGCGACGTCATCCTGGTCTCCGATCAGATCTTCGGCATCTTCCCGTTCAACCGGCTGCGCAAGTACCACCACCTGCAGATCGCGCGCGCCATCTTCACCGTCGTCGCCGACGCCGCCGTCCGCGCCCACGAGACGCCGACCGACCGCGCGCGCGCCGCCGGCGTGCTGGCCGCGCACCTCACCGAGCTGTTCGCGCGCGCGCGCTTCGATCGGCTGGAGTACGCGTCCGACATCCTGCGCCCGTTCGACTTCGTCCCCGCCGTCGATCAGCTGCTGTACGCGCCGCTGCTCGCTTCGTCGCACAGCTACTTCGGCGACGTCGACGATCGCGACACCGTCCGCGACGGCGTGCGCGCCTGGGTGGCGGTGGGACCGACGCCCGCGTTCGTCTACAGCAAGCTCGCCGATCTGCTCGGCCCGGAGCGCTTCGCCGCCGCCGCGCGCGCCATGCTCCGCGACGGCACGCCGCTGCGCCCCGCCGCCGCACGCGCCTACGCCGCCGACCTCACCTGGTTCTGGGCAGCAGTGGCTGAACTGGTACCTCGGCTACTCCTGGCCATCGGTCAACTACCGCGTGCAATCGGTGACGGAGACGCCGACGCCGTCCGGCAGCCACGTCAGCATCGACGTCCGCCGCGAAGGCCAGATCGGTGCGCGAGCCCGTCGAGGTGCTGGTCGAAGATCGCGCCGGCGGCGCGCGCACGCTGCGCTGGGACGACGCCGCCGACGCGCACCGCTTCGACGTCGAGCTCCCCGCGCGCCTGCGCGCCGTCGAGCTCGACCCGCGCCGCCGCCTCGCGGAGTCGCCGGTCGGCTCGCTGCGCTGGTCGGACGATCCGCGCATGGACAACCGCACGCCGCCGCGCTGGCGTTTCATCTACCAGGGCCTCGGCACGGTGCTCGACGTCTCGCAGCTCACCGCGAACGTCGCGCTGGGCGTGCTCGCCAAGCCGCAGCACGATCTGCGCCGGCACGTGCTGGCCACCGCGTTTCACACCGACGTCAGCCAGATCGGCGTCGGCGCCACGGGTGGCGTCAACTTCGGCCGGCAGGCCGATCGCAACAACCTGGTCAGCACCGTGCTCGCCGGCGTCACCGGCGCGCGCCTGGATCCGTCGTTCGGCGAGCGCATCGGCGAAGCGCCGCAGCCCGGCTGGCGCGCGACCGGCCGCCTCGGCTTCAATCACGACACGCGCGACTACCTGTTCGATCCGTGGACCGCGGTTGGCCTGTCGGCCGGCGTCGGCTACGCGCTCACCGCGCTCGAGAGCGGCTCACGCCTGTCGCAAGGGTCGACCGGCGTCGAGGCGCTGCGCCTGTTCGAGCTGGCGCCCGGCCACGTGCTCGCCGCCGCCGTCGAGGGCGCCGCGACGTTCGGCGACATCCGCCTGGCCAGCCAGCTCACCGGCGCCGGCGGCCCGCTGGGCCTGCGCGGCTATTCAACCGACGAGCTGCTCGCGCGCTCGCGCGTCATCGGCCGCCTGCAGCTGCGCAACGACTACGTCACCGGCCTCGACTGGAACATGCTGCACTTCACCACCGTCCGCGGCATCGCCGGCACGCTGTTCGCCGACGTCGCGGCGATCACGACGTGCGACGACTATCAGTTCTCGCGCGATCGCATCTTCGCCGACGTCGGCTACAGCTTCCGCGTGCTGCACGACGCGTTCGGCGTCCACCACCAGCTGCTGTCGATCGACGTCGCCGTCCCGCTCAACCGCCACGCCCCCTACGCCACCTGCCTGGGCGCGCCCTACGCCGAGGTGCCGCGCCCGTCCTACCTCGTGCGCGTCAGCTTCTTCCCTAGTTTTTGATCGCTCGCGGCGCCGGTTCCCACAGCTGGCGCACGGTGCCGGTCGCGCTGGGTCTCGTCGGCGCGTGGCGTGCGCCCGTACGCCGACAGGCCGAGCAGAAACGCCGCGGCGATCGCCAGCGCCAGCGCGACGTGGCCGGCGGCGCGCCGCGGGCGCGGGTCGTCGCCCGCCGTGATCAGCGCCAGCGCCGCGACGACCACCAGCGCCAGCGGCGCCATCGCCCACGCCCCCGGCAGGTGCAGCGCATGACCGAGCCCATAGGGCGCATGACCCGCGCCCAGCAACGGAAACGCGAGGTCGAAGACGGGGTTGTCGTACTGCTCCGGGTAGTGCGGGTAGAGCGCGCCCGACACGACGTTCAGCACCACCGACGGGATGGTGAGCCCGACGACGATCGCGGTCGCCCACCACTTCTGCCCGAAGCGCGGCCACAGCTTGATGAGCGGCAACACCAGGAACGGCGCACCGACGCGAGCGCGGCCCATTCGTCACCGCGACCCACGTCAGCACGGAACATCAAGAACGGCCGTCACCAGCGCGCCATCGCGGCGCTCGCTGCCGATCTGCCGCCCGCGCGCGAACAACACGGCCACGCCCGCGACGCCCAGGAGCAGCACCGGCGAAAACGCGAACAGGCCGTACGCGGGCGAAAACAAGAACGCGCGCACAACTGCTGCCGGCCGTGGCGCTGCCAGGCCGAAAGGAAACCGCCACGGCCGGCCGAACAGCGCCGTGTGGTAAGCCCCCAGCGCCACCGCCGGCGGCACCGCCCCCGCGACGAACGCCGCCAGCGCCGCCAGCTTGCCCCGGTAGCGCACGCCCGCGTAGACCGCCAGCGCCACCGATACCAGCGCCGCCTGGTATTCGAACATCACGGTCAGCCCCGCGAACAGCCCCGCCGCCGCCAGCCGTAACGACAAGCGCGCGTCGCGCTCGTCGTCCAGCAACATGAACGCCGTGAACGCCGTCGCCGCGGCCAGCGCGTGACCGACGAACATGCCGCCGTACGGATACAGCAGCGTCCCCAGCCCCAGCGCCACCACCAGCAGATCGCGCGCGTACGCCGCCCCGGTCGTGCGCTCGACGTAACGCGCGAAGAACAGCAGGAACAGACACAGCGGCAGCTTCACCGCGAACAGCCGCAGCCAGAACGTCGTCGCGTGTTTGCCCGGCGCCGGCCAGCCGACCACGTTGCGCAGCTTCGTGTGCGCCCAAGACACCGGAACGCCGAGGAAGCTCACGCCCGGCGCCTTGCCGGAATAGACGTGGTGCTCGTTCTTCGCCGTGTCGTTGACGGAGCCCCAGTCGCGCTGGAGCTGGTCGATGTTCAGGACGTGGTACCGAACCACTGCGCTCGTCGCCCAAACGCGCACGTTTTCATTCGGGTCGTTGAGCCGTTCCAGATACGGCGAAACGACCAGCAATGCGAGGCAAGCAAGTGCCCACGCGGCGTGGCGCCTGATCGGCGACTCACCTGGCATTCGATCTGGAACCCTAACAGGGTTCCAGGCCTCCCGCGATGAGCTCCGCGCGGCTCGCCGCGCAACGCTCGCCGCGATACGGGCTTGTCAGGCCCGCCGAACGGCTTTTCGGGGCCCCAGGCGTTCTTCCAGGCGGTCCAGCTCGGATTCGAACAGGCCGAGCGGGAACGGGAACAGCGTGACGTTGGCGGCGCCGGCCATCAGCGCCGGCTTCTCGATGCCGTCGGTGACGGTGGCCGTGCCCGCGATGACACGACAGCGCCGCTGCGACCTGGTCGGCAGGCTGGACAGCACGCGACACGCATCGAAGCCGTGCACGCTCGCCGCCCCCAGATCGACGAACGCCAGCTCGGGACGGTAACGCTCGGCGAGGCACAGCCCCATCGAAAGCGTCGCCGCCACCATGCCCCCCAGGTCGGGATGTCGGCTCAGCGCCTCGCCCAGCTCCACCCGGCCTTCGCCGTTGGCGGCCACCAGCAACACGACGCCGCGCCCGGCTTCGAACCGGTTCGGGTCCAGGGCGAACAGCGACGCATCCGACGCGACCTCGAGCGGCTCGGCTCGCGGGCCGCCCTTGCGCCGTTTGTCATCCGTTCGGGCCATGCCCGAGATCTGGCGGTGCGCCTGATCGACGGTCAGGGTTCCGGACGCCATTGCGACCAGTAGCATGGGCTCCACGTCCAGCTGATCGGCCAGCCGCACCAGGTACTCGGCGCGGTCGACGTACATCTGGCCTTCTTTCCACCGAACCGCCCGCGAATGCTCGAAACCCAAAATATTTGCCAGGTCTCGTTCGCGTGTATCGGGTCCGCGAAGCTCGCGGAGGCGGTCCATGCAGAACTTCCAGAGCTCCTTAGAAGGAGGATGTCTGAGTGCTTTCATGGGTTTGCTCGTTACGGCTGGGACACTGTTAGGCAATGCGGTATCGATTGCAAACCGCGTGGAAACACACGCAAATACCCCGGAAAAACCACGTAAATGAGCGAAACCTCAGTAGCCATTTGTCCCCGTCGCAACGCGATCCGTACCCCCCGCACTCGGCCTGCGTGTGTCCGGTTCAGATGCAAATCTCGTACAACATTGGCTTACGGTTGTTGCCAGAATGTGGGTCGGCCTTCGTGGAACCGCCAGTGTGTTCAGGAAGTTTTCTTTGCGTCACTCGTGACATTCGCGCGTCTAGGGCTCAGCTGGCTGGAGAGGGCCAGAAACAACCTGTAAGCTGCGGCCCAACTTCATGACGCAGTGTCGCCGCATCGCCGTGGTTCTGGGGCTGGTCGTGCTACCGGTCGCGTGTGGCATAGCGATTCGCCGCGATCTGACAGCGCTGCCGGCGGGCCAGGTCGGGTTCGATGACATGTGCGGACTGCAGGGCTATTTCGACGCGCTCCAGATCGGGACGTCGCCGCCGCCGCGCGTGGTGAGCGCGCTCGATCTGGAAGGCGCCTCCAGCGGAGGTGCCAGCGGCGGCAAGTCCACCCGTGGCGGCCGCGAACGCTTCGCCTTCGAGAACGACTTCCAGCTGAAACACGTGCGGCGCGTGCTGAACGAGAACTGGCAGCGCTTGCCCGAGAGCGTCGCCACCGCCAGCAAGATAGAGATCGAAGTGAAGTGGGCCGAGAAGGCCAGCAGCAAGCGCGTCACCACCGACGAGCCCGTCGCTCTGCAGGTCGGAAGCGAGACCGTGTCCCTGCCGTACCACGTCTGCCTGTCGGAGCTGCTGTACGGCGAGCCCCTGTACCGGCAACGTCGCGTCATGTGGGGCCTGCCGCTGCCGGGGACTGGCGCGGCGGCCACCACTACGCCGGCCACCGACGGCGGAAGCCAGGACGGCGGCGCCCGCGCCGACGCCGTCGACGCCGGCCGCCGCGACGCGACGACCGCGCACTGACCTCAGAACCCTCAAAGGGTTCCGAACCTCCCGCGATGAGCTCCGGCGGGCGAAACCCGGCTGCGCTCGACGCGGACGCGCCCTCACACGCTCATTCGCCCAGCAGCATCCGGAACAGCGCGGGCCCCGTGAACAGGTAGAGCAGCGCCGCGCCCGCCAGAAACGGACCGTACGGGATCAGGGTCTGGCGCAGCGGCTCGGCCGCCGCCGTCGGGTTCGCCGCTGCCTGTTGCCGGCGCGCGTGGAGCAGGAACGGAACGCTGATCAGCGCCCCGCCCAGCGAGCCGACGAACACGACGAAGAACAGCGCCTTCCACCCCAGCACCGCCCCGATGAGCGCGAGCAGCTTGGTGTCGCCCAGCCCCAGCCCCTCGCGCTTGAGCACGTAGTAGCAGAAGTCGGCGACGATCCTGAAGAACAGGTAACCGGCGACGGCGCCGATCAGACGGTCGAGCCACGCGACGTCGTGCGCCCCGAACGCCGACAGGAACAGGATCGGTATCGCGGGCAGCGTGATGACGTTCGGTAGCTTGTGCGTGGCCAGATCGATGAACGACAGCACCATCAGCACGCCGCCGAACGCGAAGTAGACCGCGAACCGCGCCAGCCTGATCGCGACCGGCTCACCCGCGTCGTCGGCCACGAACCTGAGCCACAGCGCCGCCGCCAGCGCCGCCGCCAGCGCTTCGACCAGCGGATAACGCGCCGAGAACGGCGCCTTGCACGCGCGGCACCGCCCGCGCAGCACGAAGTACGACACGAGCGGGACGTTGTCCCACGCGCGGATCGGCGTGCCGCAGCTTGCGCAACGCGAGCCGGGACGCACGATCGATTGACCGGCTGGGATTCGCGCGATGCAGACGTTGAAGAAGCTGCCCCAGATGGCGCCGAGCAGCGCCGCCGCGCCCGTGGCCAGCGGCGACGATAGCAGTGCGGCGCCCTCATCCATGCTCCCCAATGCTAAGGTTCCGGACGATTTGAAGCGAATCTTGTCTCTAACCGCGGTCGCGGCCGTCGCAACCATGGTGGCCGGATGCGGGCGTGGTTCGAACAGTGGCTCGCCGGCGCAGAAGGTGACCGCGCTGGCGGACGCGGTGCGCCCCGATGTCTTCGCGCCCGCGATGCGACGCATCGGCGGCGCCCGCTATCACAGCACGGCGCGCTTCGCGATCGCGCAGGCGGGGTCGGCCCCGAACGCCGTCACCACCACCACCGACGTGTGGGTCGATCGCGCCGGGAACTACCGTATCAAGGAGGAGAACGACCGCGACGGTGGCCGCGACGTCGTCCTCACCGGCCGCGAGCTGGCCGTTGCGCTACGCTATGGAAAGATGATCCGACGCATCGCCGAGGAACCGGAGCCGACGCGGCTACTCGAGGAAGCGCTGGGTGCTCCGGGCGCGGCGTTCGATCTGGTGGCCCCCAGCGCGCGCGTCGCGAAGACGGGCAGCGAGCTGGTCGGCGGCGTCAAGGCGACGGTGTTCGATCTCCAGCTCGGCGACGGCAAGCCGGCCGCGGCGTCCGCGTCCCAAAAGGCTCACGCGGGATCGACGCCTTTCGTCGGCCTGCGCGAGTGGCGCGCGGAGGCGACGATCGAATCGCTGTCGGGCCGCGTGGTCGTCGACGACGCGAGCGGCGCGCTCGTGCGCTGCGACATATCGGCGAAGTTCACCGCCAAGGTGGCGTCGGGCGCCGTCCAGGGCGCGATCGACGTGCATACGGTGCTGACGGACGTCGCGAGCGTGCCGACGATCGACAAGCCTGTGGCGGAAGATCTGGTGATGCGACAGCGGACGCTGCCCGAGCAGCGCGAGCTGCTGCGCGGGCTCGGCCAGACGCGCGCCGCCGCCGAAATTCCACGCAAGATGGGCAACGTGGGCGGCGGCAAGGGTGAAAAAGGGGGCGGCAAGAAATGACCAGCGACGACGGTAATCCTCCGGAGATGGTCCCCGCGACCCGCGTATCGCCGGACGAGACGCGCGGGGGGCTCGAGCACCTGGCGGAGAATCGCAGGATGATCGTGCGCCGGTCGCTGCTGGCGTCGGCGGTCGGCGGCGCGGTGCCGCTGCCCGTGCTGGACGACTACTTCGCCGGCCGCGTGCGCGCCGGGATGTTGTTGAAGATCGCCGAGCGCCGGCGCGTCGATCTGGCGCCGTCGTCCGCGGAGCTGCTGGGCGACCCGCGCGAGGGGACCGCGGTGCGCAACGCGACGCTCACCGCGGCGACGCTGCTGGCGCTCAAGCTCGCGTGGAAGAAGTTCTTCGCGCTGCTCGCGATCGGCCGGCGCGCGGAGGATATGGCCACCAGCTTTCAGCTGGGGATGCTGTTCGATCACTACTGCGCGAAGCTGCACGTCGGCGCCGGCGTCGACCGCGCACAGGCGATGGCGCTGCGCGAAGCGATCTTCGGCGCGCTGGCTGAGTCCGAACGCGCCGTGTTCGTCGGGGCGTTCCGCGACGGCGGCAAGGTGCTCGGCCGTTCGTTCCTGGAAGCGCCCGACTGGGTTGGCGAGCGCGTCAACCGCGCTGCCCAGCGCTGGGCTGAGAGCGGCGGCAAGAGCGCCGACCCCGGCGACAGTGACGTGACCGACAAGGACGGCGAAATGGCCGAGGCGCGCTGGATCGATCGGGCCGCCGCCGCCGTCGAGTCGCGCATCGGCCGCGTCGAGCAGGGCTACCTGACGCGTCTCGTTCAGGTGTTCGAGCGGCGCTGGCGCGCGGCCGAGGAACGCCGCGCCGCCGCGGGCGCGGACGGCTCTGCAAATGGCGCACCGCCGCCACCCGTCTAACTTCGGAACAAAGGGCTCCGAACCTCCCGCGATGAGCTCCGACGGGCAAAGCTCGGCTACACTCGACGCGCCGCTCTTCCACACGTGACGACCTGGTGAAATCGCACGGCATTCTGGCCAGCCGTGGATGGCTTTGCTAGATTGGGGGCAGGTGAAAAAGTCGCAGCGTTCGTTGACGAAAAGCAAAGTCAAACGCAAGGCAGCAAGCGATAAGAAGGGAGCGGCCCGCAAGCCGGGGCGAATCCCGGTGCGGGGGGCGAAACGGTCGAAGGTCAAGCCGCGAGCAGCGGCTGACACGGCGGCCATGGGCAGGCCGCGCAGTCAGGCCGACCTGGCCGAGACGCGCGAGCTGGCGATCGCCGCCATGGATGCGGCGCTGGACAAACAGGCGCTGCAGCCCGTGCTGATCGACGTGTCGTCGATGGGCAGCTACACCGACTTCATCGGCATCGTCAGCGGCCGCAGCGACCGTCAGGTCGACGCGATCGCCGAGAGCATCAGCATGGCGCTGAAGGCGCGCGGCCTGTACCCGCTGGGTCAGGAGGGGACGGGGAGCGGACGCTGGACGCTGCTCGATTTCGGCAGCTTCGTCGTCCACATCTTCTATCACCCGGTGCGCGAGTTCTACGACCTCGAGAGCCTGTGGATCGAAGCGCCGCGCGTGAAGCTGGACGTGCCGCCCGAGGCGACGCTGCAGCAGCCCGACGCCCTGTACGGCGCGCTTTAGTCCAGGAGCACGGCGATGAAGATCGTCGTGCTCGCGGTCGGCAAGCTGCGCGACCGGCATCTCGCCGCGCTGTGCGATGACTACGTCGCCCGTGCGAGTCATCACGTCGGCGTCGAGGTCGTCGAGGTCGACGACGACAAGGCGCTGGCTCGGCGGTGGCCGACCGCGGGCGAGACGATCGCGCTCGAGGTCGGCGGCGAAAGCTGGTCAACGGAGCGCTTCGCCGCGTACATCGGTGACCAGATGCTGCACGGTGGCCGCGGCATCACGTTCGCGATCGGCGGCGCCGACGGCCTGCCCGCCGCGCTGGTCGCGCGCGCGAACCGCCGCCTGTCGTTGTCGGCGATGACGCTGCCGCACCGGCTGGCGCGGCTGGTGCTGGTCGAACAGATCTATCGCGCGCTCACTGTCGTTCGCGGCGAGCCGTATCATCACTAGCCGTTCACCAGCCGCTCCCGCGCGAAGCGCGCAACGTGCAACGTGGGCGTGCGGCGACTTTTCTTGCTGATTTTCACGCCAAATTTCGTCCGACGGTGCCGGCAACGTCCGGTGCACTAATGGTAGATTGACCACCATGAGCAGCGTGCCGCGTGTCGTACTTGTCGTACTTGATGGTTTCGGCGAACGCCCCGAGACCGACGGAAATGCCGTGCGTCTCGCGCGCATGCCGACCTTCACCAAGCTGTACGGGACTTACCCGCACGTCCTCATCGGCGCATCGGGTTATGACGTCGGGCTGCCCGACGGTCAGATGGGCAACAGCGAGGTCGGCCACCTCAACCTCGGCGCCGGACGCATCGTGTATCAGGACATCGTTCGCATCGACAAGGCGATCAAGGAAGATGCGTTCTACTCGAACGCGACGCTAGCCGCGACGATCGACGCCGCCAAGGCGAGCGGCGGCACCCTGCACCTGTTCGGCCTGACCAGCCCCGGCAACGTCCACGCCTCGCTGGATCACGCGTACGCGGTGTGCGAGATGGCGAAGCGGCGCGGCCTGTCGCGCGTCGCGTGGCACGCATTTCTGGACGGACGTGACACGCCGCCCAAGTCGGCCGCGGGTTACCTGCGCGACGTCGGCAAGCGCCTGGGCGAGATCGGCGTCGGGCGGCTGGCGTCGGCCGTCGGCCGTTATTACGCGATGGACCGCGACAAGCGCTGGGACCGCGTCCAGGTGGCGTGGCGGATGTTGACCCGCGGTGATGGCCAGGCCGTCGACGATCTGGCCGACGCCGTCGAGCGCGGCTACGACAAGCTCACCGACGAATTCATCACGCCGCTGGTCAGCAAGAAGGACGGCGCCGTCATCAAGGACGGCGACGCGTGTTTCTTCTTCAACTTCCGCGCCGACCGCGCGCGCCAGCTGACACAGACGTTCCATGTCAGCGACGCGGACTTCGCGCACTTCGATCGCGCGCCGCGTCCCAAACTCGCCGCGTTCGCGACGATGACCAAGTACGACGGGAAGTTGGACGTGCCGGCGGCGTTCCCTCCCCAGAGCTTGGCGATGATCCTGGGCGAGGTGCTGTCGCAGCACGGCGTGTCGCAGCTGCGCACCGCCGAGACCGAGAAGTACGCCCACGTCACCTACTTCTTCAACGGCGGCGTCGAGCAGGCGTTCGCCGGTGAAGAGCGGCGGCTGATACCGTCGAACCGCGAGGTCGCGACCTACGATCTGGCGCCCGAGATGTCGGCGGCGCCCGTCGCCGACAGCGTCGTCGACGCGCTCAAGCCCGGCGGTCCCGCGTTCATCCTGGTCAACTTCGCCAACCCGGACATGGTCGGTCACACCGGCATGCTGAAGCCCGCGGTCAGCGCGCTGGAGACCATCGACGCGTGCGTGGGGCGCATCGTCGACGCCGCGGCCGCGGCGGACGCGGCCGTGTTCATCACCGCCGATCACGGCAACTGCGAGACGATGGTCGATCCGGTGACCGGGCAGCCGCACACGGCGCACACGATGAACCCGATTCCGTTCATCGCCATCGCGCGCGACCTGATCGGGCGCAAGCTGCGCGCCGGCGGCCGGCTCGCCGACGTGGCGCCGACCTTGCTGGCGTACATGAAGATCGCGCAGCCGTCGGAGATGGACGGGCGGAGCTTGTTCGAGTGAGCATAGGCAAGCGTCTCATCGACCTCGCGCGCGCCGAGCTGAACTCACTGCTCGATCGCGCGGCGCGCGAGGACGATGACGACGACAACGATCGCGGGCGCAGTCACTGGGATGGTGGCGACCCGTCGAAGCTGTCGGACACGGAGCTCGCCGCCGAGATCGAACGCCGCCGCCAGGCGCGTCAGGAGGTCGAAGACGCGGTGCACGGGCGGCGATCACCGCCGCCGCCGCGATCAGACACGCGTCGATCGTCGGCGCCGCCGCCGCGCCGAACCGCGGCCACGGACGAGGCGATCCGCAAGGCGTACGCCGCGCTGGAGGTGCCGCCCGGCTCCGACTTCGAAGCGGTGCGCAAGGCCTACCGGCGCTTGATGCGCAAGTTTCACCCTGATCTGCACAACAGCACGCCCGAAAAACACCGCGCTGCCACCGACCTGACGCAGCGCTTGACCGAGGCCTACAAGACCCTAGATCGACACTTGCGAAGGTAGGTTCAACATGCCCGCACGAGCTCTCCGCTCCGTTGTATTGACGGTCGTGCTCGCTGGCGCCGCGTTGTTGTTGCCCACGACCGTGTGGGCGCAAGCATCGACGACCCCTGGCACGCCGACTGCCCCCCATCCCACGCTCGAGAACATCTCGATCGTCTGGCCCGTGACCGGCGACACCGACAACGACGCTACTGTCACCGTGCGCTATCGCGCCATGGGAGCGGCGACGTACCGCACCGGCTTTCCGTTACGCCGCATCCCCGCCGGATCGGCGGAGGGCTTTTCGTGGGTGAACAAACACGCGGGCAGCCTGTTCGATCTGGTGCCGGGCACGACCTACGAGATCGAGCTGTCGCTGGCCGATCCCGACGGCGGCTCGGTGGTCACGATGTTGAGCGCGACGACGCGCCCCGAGCCGACCATCCCTGCGAACGCGCGCATGGTCGCGGTGACGACGTCGAACTTCAGCTCGTCGCTGTCCAGCGCGATGCCGGGTGACGTGCTGGTGCTGGCGTCGGGGACGTACCAAGGGTTCACGGTGTCGCGCAACGGCACCGCGCAGATGCCGATCGTGATCAAATCGCAGACGCCGGGAGGCGCGATCATCAGCGGCCAGGTCAGTCTGCAGGGTCGTTCGTACGTGTGGCTGGACGGGCTCGCGATCCGCGAGCGTGTCAGGTTGGACGACAGCACGGGGATCGTGGTGCGCGGCTGCACGATCACGACGCCCGGCTGGGGGATCATCGCGTACGGCGACGGGACGAACGATTCATACATCTGCGACAACGTCGTCACCGGCCCGAACACGGGGTGGGTCGACGCGTCGCTGGGCGCCGAAGGCGACAACATGGGCGAGGGCATCGAGCTGACCGGCGCCGGCAACGTCATCTGTTACAACTTCGTCAGCGGCTTCCGCGATTGCATCTCGACGCTGGAGGACAGCGAGGTCGTCGACCAGCAGTCGATCGACATCTACGGCAACGACCTCGCGCTGGGGATGGATGACTGCATCGAGGCCGACTTCACGCAGGGCAACACGCGCGTCATGCGCAACCGCCTGACCAACTGCTTCGTCGGCATCAGCGGTCAGCCGACGCTGGGCGGACCGGCGTATTCGATCCGCAACGTCATGTACAACATCATCTACAGCCCGTTCAAGCTACACCGCGGCTCGGTCGGCGACATCGCGCTCCACAACACGGTGGTCAAGTGCGGCGACGCGCTGGGGATCTACGCGGGCGCGACGTGGTCGCGGGCGTTCTTCCGCAACAACATCTTCATCGGCGGCTCTGGCGGCGGCTCGTACGGCGGCTACGCCAACGGCAGCGGCCTCATCGCGCAGATGAGAGACGCCGATGAGACGTGCACCTTCGACTACGACGGCTTCGGCTCGATCGGCGTCAGCAACTTCCGCGGGCAGATCGGCGACTCCAGCTTCAGCAGCCTGGCGACGCTGAAGTCGGCGACGACCGAGGCCCACGCGGTCCAGGTCGACATGTCGGTGTTCGCGGCGGCGGTCGCGCATCCGTCGAGCGGCCCGTTCCCGCAGCGCCAGCCGGCCGACATGCGGCTGGCGGCTGGCTCGGCCGCGGTCGACAAGGGCGTCGCGCTGCCGGCCATCAACGACGGCTTCGCCGGCGCAGCGCCTGACCTCGGCGCTTACGAGCTCGGCAGCACGCCTCCGCACTACGGCCCGCGCACGGGTGGTGTGGCCGCCGTGTGCGGCAATGGGGCGCGCGAAGGCAGCGAGCAGTGCGACGACGCCAACACCACCAGCGGCGACGGCTGCTCGGCGACCTGTACGGTCGAGGCGACGCCCACCGGGACCGCTGGCACGAGCGGGACCGGCGCGGCCGGCACGACCGGGGCCGGCGTCGCGGGCACCACAGGCACGGGCGCCGCGGGCACCACCGGCACGACGACCGGCGCCGCTGGCGCTGGAACGATCGTCGGAAGCGCAGGCACCGGCCCGACCGGCGCCCCAGGGACGCCCGCTGCGCGCGGCATCACCGGCAGCTGTGACTGCGCGGTGCCGATCGACTCCAGGGCGGGCGTCGCGGGCGTCTGGTTGCTGGCGGCCGCCGCGGTGGCCGCACGCAGGCGCGGTAGGCGCCGGCGCTAGTTCTAGTTCGTGATGGTCTTCGCGGCGTCCTCGCGGCGTTGCATGAGGCCCGGGAAGTCCTGGACGGTCACGCCCGGGGGCCGCGTCGTGACGCCGTCCCAGTTGGTGGGGCGCTGCCGGTCGGCCGCCGTCGGCACGACCAGCGAGCCGACGTAGTCGGCCATCGCGTACACCTTCTTGATCTGCGCGCGCAGGTTGCGCACGTCGGCCGCCGCGAGCACGCCGTTCGACGTCGCCTGGTAGAACTGCACGGTCACGCGCACCGGGAAGCGCGGGTCGCGCTCGATGGTCAGCCCGTCGAGCTCCGTGTACGGGCCCAGCTCCGGACCGTGGCCGAGCACGGCCGTCTCGACGTCGGAGCGACCGCCTCCGCCGGCGCGCCGGCTGGCTGGCTTCGGCTCCGCCGCCAGCGAGGCCACCGACTTGTCGGCCGATTCCGCCGCCTTGTACTTCACGCCTGTTGCGCGCACGGGTGGCTGCCGGTACTTGAGCGGCACCTGGATGATCATCATCAGGTTGGCGTCAGCGCCCAGCGAATCGGCCGACTCGCCGTTCATGGTCACGCCCGACGCGCGCACGTCGGACAGCCGCTCGGCGGTCAGCGGCGTGCGCTGGCCGCTCTTGTTGAAGAACAGCCGCTGCCCCCAGCTGCCCAGCCTCACCGTGTCGCGCACGTTGTCGACGATCGTCATGCTCGTCCCCTGCCGCGTCACCAGCAGGGTCAGCACCGCCGGGTTCTTGCGCGTCGACTGGTAATTGAAGATCACCGGCCAGAACGTCGCCTGCCCCTCGCGCGGGACGGGCAGGAACGTCGCCTGCGCGCTGACCAGCGCGTGCCGATCGCGCTGCGCCAGCAACGTGCCGCCCTTGATCTTCCCCTTCGCCGGCAGCGTCATGTAGCGCGTCGGGTCGGCGAGCAGCTCGCGCAGGCTGACGTAGCTGAGCGCGCCTGCCTGTCCTTGGTTGCCGACCGGCACCATCAGCTTGTCCAGCTTCACGTCACCGGTCTTGTCGGTGAAGTTCTCGTGCCGCATCACCGGCATCAGCGCGGTGCGCGTCGGCCCCTGGCCCTCGCGCAGCTCGACCTCGATGGTGACGTCGCTGATGTTGGGACCCAGCGACGATCCCTCCCAGCGTCCCGTGTCCTCCCACAGCACGTTGAGCAGCGACAGCCCGGCGCGGCTGACCATGTCGACGGCGCGATCGTTCTCGGGCATCGCGGCCACCTTGCGCACCACCGTCGCGTATTGCCGCCCCGGGTCGCTGGCGGCGGGTGTCGGCCGAGGGGGCGTGTGCGGCCACGCGGCGGCTTGCGACGCGGACAGCGTTCCGATCAGAAGCGTGGTGATGCGGGCGGGCAGCTTGGGCATCGTTCGATCCTCCGGAAGGATTCGACGCGCGACGGCCGCCAGGGATCTTTCGTCGTGCCCACCTCGAAAATCTGAGACCGTACGGCGGGTTGGCCCTTGAACGTGGGCCCTCCGACGTTGGACCGCATGTTGCTGCGCCGACTGCCACCAATGCGCAAACGCGAATACCTGGGTGCCGTACTGGGGCTGGTCTTGCTGGGATGTGGAGGGAGCGGGGCGATCCAGGACGGCGGCGGTGGCGGCTCGGGCGGCGCTACGGGCGGCCGTGGCGGCGCAGGGGGTGGCGCTGGCTCGGGCAGCGGCGTCGCCGGCGGCGGCAGTTCGGGCAGTGGCGTCGCCGGCGTCGGTGGCGGGGTTGCGGGCAACGGCGGCGGGGTTGCGGGCAACGGCGGCGGTGGCGGCGCCGCCGCGGGAGCCTCGGGCTCTGGCGGTGATGGCGGCCGAGGCGGCGCGTCGGGTAGCGGCGGCGGCGCTGTCGCTGGACGCGGTGGTGGTGGCGGTGGCGGCCTGGGCGGTGGCGGCGCGGGCGGCACCTCCGGCGGTGGTGGCGGCTTCGGTGGCAGCGCGGGGCGGGGCGGTGCGTCCGGGGGCGACGGCGCCGCCCCGATCATGACGTGCACCGCGCCGGCGAGCTGCACCGGCACACCCGTCGCCGGGCCGTGGTATTGCAGCAGCCCGTCGTGGAGTTGCGTCGATGGCAGCTGCACCTCGGAGTGCATGGGCGGCCGCACCTGCACCGAGGCGCCCAGCTCCGGTTGTCTGAGCTGCAGCAGCAGCGGTGGCGTGCCGTCCAGCTGCATCGGCGATGCGTGCGCGATCGATCGGACGCGAACCTGGCGGGCGACGCGGATCAACTGCACGTCGTTGCCACCGCTCGACTTCGCGACGTGGAGTTGCTGGGGTCACAGGGGGGCGCAGAGCGTGGGCGGACAACTGCGGCTGTGCACGATCCAGGCGCTCCCGACCGACGCAATTCGCTACTCCGTCTCCTGCGGTGAGTGCGTGACGATCGTCGAACGGATCTGACCGCCGCGGTGCCGAAGGAAGCGGTCCGCCGCAACCGAACGCGCGGCCCGCCGACAACGGCCGGCATGCGAACAACAGCCGTCCCGATGCTCCTCTTGGTGGTCGTGTCTTCCGGTGCCTGCGGTCCGGAGCCGATCGTTGCTCGCCCCGAAGACAGCGCGCCCACACCCGCGCGACCGGTGGGATCGCCTGACGGCGGCAGCCAGCCGGTCCTGCCGGCCGGCGCCGAGACACCGACCCCCGCGCGCGAGGTCTCCACGCCCGACGGTGGCACGGGCTGCGCACTGCCGGCCGATGCGGGCACAAGGGTGGACGCAGCGGCGCCGCGGGAGGACGTGCCCACGCCGGACGCCGCCGCCGCCGACACCGTCGCCCGCGTGCCACGCGCCGGCGACATCGCGATCGTCGAAGTGCTGGTCAACCCCACCGGCCAGGATGTGGGCCGCGAATGGATCGAGATCGTCAGCCTCGCGGCCGAGCCGCTCGACCTTGCTGCGCTGCACATCGCGGACGCGGCGGTCGACGTTGCGGCGCCGGTAGCGCTCTTGGCGCCCGGCGGTCGCGTCGTGCTCGGGCAGTCCGCCGACGCGGCGACGAACGGCGGCGCGCCGGTGAGCGTCGCGTACGGCACGCGTCTGGCGCTCAACAACGACGGCGAGGACCTGTCGCTCTGCCTCGGCCCCTGCGCCGACGGTGTGGTGCTCGATCGCGCGACGTGGGGCGACCTGGGCGCCGCCTACGACGGCCATGCGCTGGTGCTGGATCGCGCCGCCGTCACGACCTGTGCCGCGGCGCTGCCGTTCGGGACCGCCGGCGATTTCGGTACGCCGGGCGAGCCCGACGGCAGTTGCGCGCGACCTGACGGCGGAATCTGAGGCACACTCACGGCGGCGCAGCAGCGCCGCCTCAATGTCGACGACCTCCGCTTCCCCGATCCCTGAACCCGCGGCAGCCGCACCCTCGCCCGCACCCTCGCTCGCGGCGTTGTTGCCGCCGCCCGGAGCAGGGGCCGATGAAGTGTTGTCGCGGTTCGTGTCGTTTGTCGCCGCGACCGGCCTGGAGCTGTACCCGGCGCAGGAAGAGGCGATGCTCGAGCTGCTGGCCGACAAGCACGTGGTGCTCAACACGCCCACGGGCTCGGGCAAGTCGCTGGTGGCGACGGCGCTGCACTTCAAGGCGCTGGCGGAAGGCAAGACGTCGTTCTACACCTGCCCGATCAAGGCGCTGGTGAACGAGAAGTTCTTCGACCTGTGCGCGGCGTTCGGCGCCGAGCACGTCGGCATGTTGACCGGCGACGCGAGCATCAACCGCGACGCGCCCATCATCTGCTGCACGGCGGAGATCCTCGCCAACATGGCGCTGCGCGACGGATCGGTGCAGCCGGCGTACGTGGTGATGGACGAGTTCCACTACTACGCCGATCGCGAGCGCGGCATGGCGTGGCAGGTGCCGCTGCTGGCGCTGGACGCGACGACGTTCCTGCTGATGTCGGCGACGCTGGGCGACATGAAGGTGATCGCCGAGGGGCTGCAGGCGACGACGGGCAGGGAGGTCGCGATCGTGCGCGGCCGGCAGCGGCCGGTGCCGCTGGAGTTCGAGTACCGCGAGACGCCGCTGCACGAGACGATCGACGAGCTGGTCAAGACCGGCCGCGCCCCCATCTACCTGGTCAACTTCACGCAGCGCGCGGCGGCGGAGCAGGCGCAGAACCTGATGAGCGTCGACTTCTCCTCGAAGGAGGAGAAGGAGGCGATCCGCGCGGCGCTGGACGGCGCGTCGTTCGACACGCCCTACGGCAAGGACTTCCAGCGCTTCCTGCGCCACGGCATCGGCATGCACCACGCCGGCCTGCTGCCCAAGTACCGGCTGCTGGTCGAGCGGCTGGCGCAGAAGGGGCTGCTCAAGGTCATCAGCGGCACCGACACGCTGGGCGTGGGCGTCAACATCCCGATCCGCACCGTGCTCTTCACGCAGCTGTGCAAGTTCGACGGCGAGAAGACGGCCATCCTGGGCGTGCGCGACTTCCAGCAGATCGCCGGGCGCGCCGGACGCAAGGGCTTCGACGACCGCGGCTGCGTGGTGGCGCAGGCGCCCGAGCACGTGATCGAGAACCTGCAGCTCGCCGCCAAGAAGACGCAGGGCAAGAAGGTGGTGATGCACAAGCCGCCGACCAAGGGCTACGTCCACTGGGACGCGGCACCTTCGAGCGCCTGCGCGACGGCACGCCCGAGCCGCTGGAGTCGCGCTTCGACGTCACGCACGGCATGTTGCTGTCGTGCCTGCAGCGCGGTCGCCATGCCGGCGAGCCGGCGCGCGGCGGCGGCTACCGGCGGCTGGTGTCGGTGATCGGGCGTTCGCACAGCGGCCCGCGGCAGAAGCGCGAGCAGCGGCGGCGGGCCGCGACGTGCTTCCGGACGCTGCGCCACGCCGGCATCGTCAACGTCGTCCCGTACGAGGCGCTGCGCGGGCGCGTGGTGGAGGTCAGCGGCCTGCTGCAGCGCGACTTCTCGCTGCACCACACGCTGTCGCTGTACCTGCTCGACGCGACCGCGCTGCTCGATCGCGAGTCGCCGACCTACGCGCTGGACGTGCTGACGCTGGTCGAGTCGATCCTCGAGAACCCGGACGCGGTGCTGCGCAAGCAGCTCGACCAGCTCAAGGCCGAGAAGATGGCGGAGATGAAGGCGGAGGGCATGGAGTACGACCAGCGCATGGCGGAGCTCGAGAAGCTGGAGTGGCCGAAGCCGAACCGCGACTTCATCTACGACACGTTCAACGCCTTCGCGGACAAGCATCCGTGGGTCGCGCACGAAAACATCCGGCCCAAGTCGATGGCGCGCGAAATGTTCGAGCGCTTCGCCAGCTTCGACGACTACGTGCGCGAGCTACGGCCTGCAGCGCAGCGAGGGCGTGCTGCTGCGCTACCTGTCGGAGGTCTACAAGACGCTGAACGACACGGTGCCGATGGCGGCGCGCACCGAGGCGGTGATGGACATCGCCGCGCACTTGCGCACGTTGCTGCGCGACGTCGACACCAGCCTGCTCGACGAGTGGGAGCTGCTGGCACATCCCGAGCTGGCGTTCGCGACCGCGAAGGCGGCGCGCGCGGCGCGAGCGCCCGTCGATCCGGTCGCCGAGCGGCGGGCGCTGCTGGCCGCCGTCCGCGCCGAGCTGCACAAGCTGGTGCGCGCGCTCGCGCGCCGCGACTACGCCACGGCGGCGCGGCTGGTGCAGCCGGGGGATGATGGTGAGGCCTGGACCCCCGAGCGGCTCGAGGCGGCGATGGCGCCGTTCTTCGCCGCACACACCGAGCTGCTCACGACACCCGACGCGCGCCGCCCCGACCGCACGCGCATCGACGACCTCGACGCCGGGCGCCTGCGCGCGCAGCAGGCGATGATCGATCCCGAGGGCGACGAGGACTGGTCGCTCGACTGCGTCGTCGACGTCGCCCCCGGCGGTCCGCCCCGCCTCGCGCTGACGCGCATCGGCGTCTGAGTGCGCGAGCGCACAGCTCAATCGTCGTCCGCCTGGGCTATCGTTGCAGCCACGAGGTCGGACGAATGACGGGTTCAATGAGCTTGCTTGCGTTCGCGATCGCGCTTGCGGCTGCGCCGTCATCGGCGCCGGCGGCGTTCGATGTGCGAGGGTCGACGACGTGCCCGGGACCGGAGCTCGTGGCGGAGCACTTGCGGCCGTTGTTGCCGGCCGATGCCAAGTTGCCGGCCGGCGCTCACATCGAGGTCGCCGATGTGCCGGCCACCGTGGGGGCCGAGGCCGAGATCGAGATCCGCCTGGTTGACGGGGCCTCGGCCGTGGCGCTTGCCAGCCGGCGCCTGCAGAAGCCGAGCTCGTGCGCAGAGGCCGCCGAGGGGCTGGCGGTCGTCGCCGCGACATGGGCCGCCCGCTACCACGCGGTCTCGCCGGGCGCACCGCCGCTCCTCGAACCGCAAGTGCCGGCGCCGCCTCCCGTGCTGGTGCGCGCCGCGCGCCCGGCGGCACCGTCGGTGATCGTGTCGATGGGCGCGTCGGCCGGCATCGTCACGGCGTCGCGCGGCGGCTCGGCGCCGTTCGCCGCCATCGCCGTCGAAGGGCGCGGCGCGGGACGACCGTGGGCAGTTCGCCTGTCGTTCGCCGCCGTCGGCGAACGGACGCTCGCGTTGTCGCCGGGCGTGGTCGCCTGGAACCGCCTGACGGCGTCGCCGGAGGTGGCGTGGACCTGGGGGACACCCTCGGCGTTCGCGCAGGTGGGATTGGGCGCGCTGGCCGGCGTGTCGTTCGTGAGCGGGCGCGGGATTCAGCCAGGACGAACACGTGGCCAACCTGGACCTGGGCGCAGCGCCCTCGGTCCGGGTTGGCGCACGGCTGGCCGCGTTTCCCGTGACGCTGTGGCTGGGCGCCGGGTCGCTGTTTTGGCTACGCGAGCAACGCGTGCGGGTGGACGGCTTACCCGCGACGACCGCCTTGCCTCGCATGGAAGCCGTCCTGGCAGGTGGCCTGTCGTGGACCCCGGAAGCCGATGGCGCCCGAGGTCCCTGAAACAATCCCTGATCCGCTGACACTGGAGGAGCGCCGGAACATGCGTTCCTTACCGCTGGCGCGTACGGATCGAGATCAGACTTCGCTCGGGCTTTCGTTCGACGATGTCTATCGCCAGCACGCGTTGCGCGTGGCCGGCTGGGTCGGACGTCTCGGCGGCCCTCGCGTCGACGTGGACGAGGTCCTCCAGGAGGTGTTCCTGACGGTGAGCCGCCGTCTGCCCGAGTTTCGCGGCGAGGCGAAGCTCACGACCTGGCTGTTCCGCATCACAGCCCGCGTCGTCGCGAATCATCGTCGCGCGACGCGGCGCCGGGGCCTGTGGGCCCGCCTGACGCAACGGCTGCTGAACACGGCCCCGTCGAACCAACCCACGCCCGTCGACGTGGTCGAGGAGCGCCAGGCCGCCGAGCGTTTCTACCGGGTGCTCGACGAGCTGCCTGAACATTTCCGGCAGGTGCTGGTGCTGTTCGAGCTGGACGAGATGACGACAGACGACATCGCGCGAACGCTGGACCGTCCGCCGGCCACGGTTCGCGTGTGGTTGCACCGCGCCCGCGCCGAGTTCACGAAGCGCTGGCAGCAAAGCCGGCGCGAGCAGGAGGAGTTGCCGTGAAGCCAACCGATCGAAACGAACCACGACGTTGGCGCGAAGCGGCCGGCGGTGCGCTGACCGTCGAGGCGGAGATCGGCCGCGCCACCCGGCTGGTGTCGAACCCTGCGCTCCCGGACGACGTGCGTCTCGCACACATCCGCGCCGAGATCCTCGCGCATCGCGGCCGGGAGGAGCACGGCGGCGCCGCCGGTCACGCGTTCTATCGACGCGTGTCGCCCTGGGTGCTGGCCGCATGCTGCATCTTGCTGGGCAGCGTGGCGACGGCGATCGCCGGGATCGCCTACCTCCGCTACCAGCGCGCGGCCGCGCCGAAGGTGACGTCGCAGCTGGTGGGGAAGGAGGCGCCGGGCGCCGTCGTGACCGGGCCCGTAGCTCCGACCGAGATGCGAGCCGAACCGCCCGAGCCCGCGACTGCGCCGTCCGGTCCGCGGTCCGTGCCGCGGGTGAGGCCGGCGGCGCGCGCGGCGGAGCAACCCGAATCCGAGTCGGCTCTTGCGGAGACGCAGCCTCCTGCGTTGACCCCGGCGCCCGGTGACAGCGCGCGCGGCGAAGCCTCGCAGCTGGGCGACGCGTTGCGCGCGCTTCGCGCGGACGGCGATGCGCGCCGCGCCCTGGCGATCCTCGAAGATCACGGCGCGCGCTTCCCGGCTGGCGCGCTTCATCGCGAGGCGACACTGGCGCGCGTGGAGGCGCTGGCCGCGCTCGGCCGCCGGTCCGACGCGCTGAAGGCGCTCGACGCCATGAACGTGGAGGGCGGCGAGCTCGATCGCGGCGTGGCCCTGCTGCGCGCAGAATTGCGCGCGGCGGCTCAGCGTTGCGCCGAGGCCACCGGCGATTTCTCGATCGCGATCGCTGGCGCCGGCACCGATGAAATCGCCGAACGCGCGCTCTACGGGCGCGGAGTCTGCCGGCTGCATGGCGGCGATCTCCTCGGCGCCCGCGCCGACCTCGAGCGCTACCAGCGACAGTTTCCCAAGGGACGCCACTGGGTCGACGTGGCACGGGCCCTCGAACGCCTGGCGCGTTGATCAGGATCCGTTGAAACAACCCGCCTCGTTCCGGACACGAGTTGGGCGAGAGGTAAACAATGATTCGTTCGCTTAAGACAGTCGGATTTCTGGCTGCGCTCGCAGCAGCCTGCTCGGTCGACAATCGCGTCGGGAGCAATGATTCACCGGACGCCAGCGCGCTGGTCTGCCGGGGCGCTGGTCCCTCGCCGGCCTGCCCGTCGACCTGGGAACTGGCACAGACGCAGATCGACTGCATCGTCGGCGCGCGGTACTCGATTTCGCTGGGCAATAGCGGCGACTTCCTTGCGCGCCAGGCCGTGATTGGAGATCAGGGTTCGCATTGCCTTTACGACCCATCGATCCACGCCCTGGTGGGCGGTTGGCGATGGTCCACGGTCGCGGACTTCTGCAACGAGACGGCGCAGATCATCTATTACGGCGTCGCAGAGGTCGGCGCGGAGTTCGTCGTCGATCCCGCCCTCGGTGAGGGACCGACGTGCCCTGGGTGGGGTCAATGTCACGCACCCGCTTCCGAGTCGGCGTGTCCGGCCACGTGGCAACAAGCCCAGTTGGAACCGATCTGCTGGCTGCCCCCGGGCATATCGGTCGAGCTGGGCCATGCCGCCGGCTACCTGGCGCTCAGTTACAGCGGCGGGTTCACCGGCGCAGCCTGCTACTACGACCCCGTGACCTTTGCGCTCGTCGGTGCGTGGAGCGGCAGCGACATACACACGTTCTGCGACGACACATCGTTTGACATCCACTTCGGCGATGTGAACGCCAGGCTACCGTTCCGGCCTGACCTCGGTGTGGTTCCCCCCTGTCCGGACGCGGGCATGGGAGGCGCACAATGACTGGTTTGGTCAAGGCGCTGGGATTCTTGGGTGCGCTCTCCTCCGCCTGTACGGTCGACAATCGCATCGGGACGAACGATCTGCCGGACGCCGCCATGATCTGCCGAGGCAGCGGCCCGTCACCGACCTGCCCGTCGACCTGGGAACTGGCCCAGACTCAAATCGAATGCGCAGGCGGCGGTCCCCACCAGCTCCAGCTCGGCCATAGCGACAGCTTCCTCGCGCGCGAGGCGAGCACAGGAAATCAGATTTCGTATTGCCTCTACGACCCGAGCAACCACGATCTCGCAGGAGGGTGGAGAAGGTCACGATCGCCGACTTCTGCAACGAGACAGCGACCTCCATCTACTACGGCGTCGCGCAGCCCGACTGGAGCTTCGCCATCGATTCTGCCCTCGGTTCGGGGCCGAAGTGCCCTGGCTGGGGGCAATGTCACGGCCCTCTGTCCGAGGCGCGCTGCCCGGCCACGTGGCAACAAGCTGAGTCGGAACCCTACTGTTCGCCGGCGCCGGGTATCGTGGTGACGCTTGGTCATGCCGGCGGTTACCTGGTGCGGAACTTCGGCGGCGGCGGTGGCGGTAACGCGTGCTTCTACGATGCCGTGACCTTCACGCTCGCTGGCCAGTGGCGCTGGAGCGACGTGGCCAGCTACTGCGACGGGACGTCGTTCGACATCCTCTACGGCGATGCGGTCTCGCTCTACGGCGATGCCGTCCCGCTCACGTTCCGGAACGATCTCGGTTCCGCCCCGTGCCCGGACGCGGGCACCAGCCCGTGATGAGTCAGCGCTTGACGACGATCGCCGCGCCCGGGAGCAGGCTGGCGGGCGCGTCGACGATCAGCTCGTCGCCGACCTGCAGGCCGCTCGCGATCAGCGCTTCGTCGCCGAGCCTCGGCCACCGTGACGTCGCGCCGCTCCGCGACGCCGGCGCGGCCGGCGACCCAGACGATTTCTGTCTCGCCGCTGTCGGTGACCAGCGCCGCCGGGATCGGGAACACGGCGTCGAAGCGCTGGCGCGCGAGCCGCAGCGGTTGCCCGGGGACCAGGCCGACGTTGGCCGGCAGCACGACGCGCAGCTTGTCGCGGCCGCCGTCCTTCGCCAGCGTGCAGTCGATGAAGCGCGGGCCGGCCTGCGCGTCGGGCGAGCCGGTGTCCGCGGCGGTGTCGCTGGCGCCGCGCGCCTCCGCGTTCGATGCGCGCGGGCCGAGGCCGACGACCTCGACACGGCAGAACGCGAGATCGCGCGCGATCGCCGCGTCGTCTTGATCCAGCGCGAACTCGCCGTGAAGCACGCGCCCCTTGACGCGCACGAGCGGCGCCCCGGCGCGCACGTAGCCGCCCACCTTGGCCATCGTCTCGACAATCTCGCCCGGCTCGCTCGCGCGCACGGTCAGCTTCGCCAGCGCGGCGGCCGCCTCGTCGACCAGCCGTTGCTTCTCGGTCAGCTTGATCTCCGCCTGGCGCAGCTCGGGGTGGTTGCCGGCGATGCGCATGCTCTCGCGCATCTGTTGATAGAAGGAGACGCGCGCCCGCGCGCGCGCGAGCAGCCCCTCCAGCGGCGTCGCGCCGCGCAGCTTGCCCAGGAGCTCGCCGCCCGCGAACGTGGAGCCGGACGGCAGCAGCTCGGCCAGCGTGCCGGGGCTCGGGAACGACAGCGTTCGCGTGTCGTAGTCGGTGACGGTGCCTTGCCCGGAGAACCAGCGGTAGATGGCGGCGGGCCGCGGCGACATCACGCGCACGCTGACGACCTCCGGTGTCCGCGCCTGCATGCGGCTCCAGGCCAGGTAGCCGATGCCCGCGGCCGCCAGCAGCAGCACGACCCAGATGATGGTGCGCGTCTGCCGCGCGCGCGGCTTGGCTGCCGCGGCGGCGTCGTCCGCGAACGGTGTCATCTGGACGCTGTCCGGCGCGGGCGGTTGCCGCCGTTCGCCACGGCCCGCCGGAACCGGATGCGTACCCGTGTTGCGCGGCGGCGGGCAACCCGGGCAGCGGCGGCGCGGGCACTCCCGGCGGCGGCGGGACCGGCGGCGGCGTCAGCTGCTCCGCCCCCACCGTGGCGCTCGGCATCGGCGGCGCTGTCGGCGCGCCCGGATGCCCGGCCTGCAAGTTGTCGTCGAGCTCCGTCGCCCAGCTGGAGGCGGGCTTCGCGGCGGCCCGGGCCGCGGGCTGCGGTGCCGCGAGCGGAAAAGGCGCGGGCGCGGGGGGCATGGATTTCCGGGCGGCATCGGGGACGACCGGAATCGGAACTTCGCGCGTCGGGACCTTGTTCGCCGCGGTGGGGATATCGAACAGCTTGCCGTTCTTCGCGGCGGCGAGCTCCGCCTCCACCCGCGGCAGGTCGGGCGCGACGGGCGTCGGCTCGCCGGGCGAATCGAACATCGCGGGGTCGGGGATGAACGTCGCGGTCTGCGCCCCCTCGGTCGTCATCCACTCCGCCTCGGCGTTCTCCAGCGAGTCGGCGGCAGGCGCGGCCGCTTCGGGCGGCGGCGTGACGGCCGCCGGCGACGGCGTGGCTTCGGCGGGCGCGGCAGCAGGAGCAGGAGCGGGGGCGGCGGGCCGAAGCGGCTGGTTCGAGGAAGCCGAGCTCGGCAAGCCGGCCCGCAAACTCGCCGACCCCCTCGGCGGTCAGGTCGACGCCGTACGCCTCCGACGCCCATGCCGTCACGGCCCGCAGCGGCTGACCGTTGAGCTGCAACGCCAGCTGGTACTCGAAGTCGTAGAAGCGGAAGCTGGTGCCGGTGCCAGGGTCGCTCACGTCGACGCACGGGACGCCTTCTGCCTCCGTGGCCGCCGCTACCAGATCCTGCCGAAAACGGGGACTGGCCTCGTCCATTCGAATCGCGAGCTTACAGGTCCCGATCGGCTCGGAGCAACATATAGTCCCTTTTTGAAGCGATGGCCGATCAGGCAGTGAGCAAACGTGCGTTCGTGTATCGCGGCGGTGTGCGCGTCGCGGGCACCGTGCTCGCCTGCGACGCGTCGACCGGCGGCGACCTCGTGTTCCTGTCGCACGCGCCGTCGCCTGGGGCGCGCGACCGCCGGACGTCGCGTGCGCTCGGCGGCGGCCGTCGCCAGATCCTGGCGACCGAGCAGACGCTCGCGCTGCTGGGCCCGGCGGGCGAGCGGCTGAGGCCACACGCGCTCGCCGCCGCCTACGGCCGGCCGTTCCACCTCGGCAAGCTGCGCCTGGAAATTTTCTCCTCCGGCTTCATGCCGGGCTCGGCGTCACTTCTGTGCGAATCCGACGGCCGGCGCATCGTCTACGCCGGGCCGATCGCGCCAGGCGCGCGCGAGGTGCGCGCCGCCGACGCGCTGTGTGTCGACGCCAGCTACGCGCGCGCCGACGTCCAGCTCCCGGCGCGCGCCGCGGCGCTCGCCTCGGTGGGCGCGGCCGTCCGCGACGCGTTCGCGGCCGGCGATTCGCCCGTCCTGCTGGTCGACCCGGTCGCGACCGCGCTGGACGTCGCGGCCGCGCTGGCTGCGGATCGGGTCGGCCTCGCCGCGCACCGGGATGTCATGCTGGCGGCTGCCACCTACCGCGACGCCGGGCTGACGGTGCCGCCGCTGCAGAGGTTCGCGGCGGGGCGGGTCGCGCCCGGTGAAGCTCTGCTGTGGCCGGCGCGCAACCCGCCCCCAGCCCGGCGCGCCGGGGCGCGCCCGCACCGGCTGATCTCCGTATCGGCCGAACCGGCGGCCCGGCGGCGGACCCTGCCGGCATCCACATCGCGTTTCCGACGGGCGCCGACCTCGCCGCGCTGCTGAGCTACGTGGCCGAGGTCGGGGCGTCCGAGGTGGCTCTGGTCAATCCCCCGGGGCAGGACATCCACCACGCGCTCGCCGCGCGCGGCATCGACGCCTACACCGTGGGCCCGCCCCGGCAGACCGACATGTTCGCGGCAGACGCGGCCTGACCCGCCGACTCTCCCATGTTAAGGTTTCCCCCGTGTTCAATCTCGGGATGGGCGAGATCACCGTCATCCTGCTCCTCGCCCTCATCTTCCTAGGACCCAAGAAGCTGCCGGAGATGGCCTCGGGCCTCGGCCGCATGATCCGGCAGTTCCGGAAGATCACGTCGGACGTGAAGAACGAGATCGTGCTCGATGACGCGATCCGTAAGCCATTCGAGGAGTTGCGCGACGCCGTCACGCTGCACCCCGACGAGCTGAAACGCCGAGACGACATCAGGAAAGCGATCGAGGAGACGCGCCTCCGCCTGGAGGCCGATGCCGCCGCCGCGAACGCGGCCCCCGCGAATCCGGACGAAAACGCCGACGGGACGATCGACCCGGCAGCCATGGCCGAGGGGCCCGCGCCCGACGCTCCGCCACCGCCGATCCCCCCGCCCCCGGTCGTCACGCCGCCGCTTGGCGTCGCCTGCGATCCCGCCACCGCCGCCGTCGTTCCGCCCGTCCGCGCCGCCATCCGGCACGGTGGCACGTCGGCCGACGCCCGCCCCGATTCCGCCGGCGCCGCCCCGCTTCGGCGGACGCGTGACGCCGCCTGTCTCCAGTCAGGACGGCGACCGCGCCAACATCACGCAGGTGCTGGCCGAGGAGGACCTGATGCCTCCGAACCGGACCGCGCCGCCGCCGCGTCCGCCGCCGCTTCCCGGTGTCGCCCCGCCGCCCCCACCCGCACCCAAGAAGAGCTAACCCTCAGTGTCGACTGAAACAGCGCCGATTACGGAGCAGGAGCAGGATCCGAACGCTCCCAACGACGAAGCACGCATGTCTTTCCTGGAGCACCTGTCGGAGCTCCGGTTTCGCCTGCGCAACGCCGCCCTGATCTTCCTGGCGATGGTCATCGTGTCGTTCTTCCTGTTCAAGAAGTACTTCGACATCCTGACCCGGCCGGCCCGCGACGCGTACCAGACCGCGCTGGGAACCCCGGCGGTGTTCCACTTCAAGGGTCCGACCGAGCCGTTCTGGGTCTACACCAAGCTGGCGATGTACGGCGCGCTGCTGATCTCGAGCCCGTTCATCATCTGGGAGGTGTGGAAGTTCGTGGCGCCGGGCCTGTATCGCCGGGAAAAGCGGCTGGCGCTGGTCGTCACGGCTTCGACCGCCTTCTGCTTCATGGGCGGCGCCGTGTTCGGCTACATCATGCTCAGCAAGCCGGCGCTCACCTACCTGTTTTCGTTCGCCGAGACGATTGGCAGCGGCCCGACGAGCGTCAACATCCAGCCGACCATCATGATGGACGAGATGGTCGGCTTCATGGTCTCCATGCTGCTGGGGACGGGCGTGGCGTTCGAGCTGCCGGTCATCATGGGCGTGCTCGGCTGGATGGGGCTGGTGAGCGCGCGCCAGTTGTGGCGGTTCAACCGGTTCGCGCTGATCCTGTGTGCCGTCGTCGGCGGAATCATCACGCCCAGCCCCGACGTGCTGTCGCAGCTGCTCATGGCGGGTCCGCTCTACGGTCTGTTCAACCTGTCGATCGTGATCGTCTGGATGATCGAACGCGCGCGCAAGAAGCGGATCGCGGCGCTGGAGAAAGAGACCGGCGCCGACCTGATGCCGACGCCGCCCGAGTGAGCGTCGAAAAAAATCGTTCGAAAATTTGACGGCATTGGCGGAGCGGCCAAGATGGCAATACGGACGCTCATTCCATGCTGGGAGAATTTTCCAACGCTGACCGAATTCGAACTGTCCCGCGGGTCTCCGTGCTGAGCCCCGCCGGCGCGCGGCGAAATGTCGTGGCGAGCCTGCAGCGCAGGCAGCGCAGCCGCGACGAAGTGCCCGCGTGGGGACAGATCGTCATCCGGGCGGCGAGCCAAATCTTGCGCTAGGCGCGCGCATGTTTCGCCTCATCAAGCTGGGCATCGCCCTGGTCGGCTTGCTGGCGTTCTGCTGGTTCGGCATCACGTACCAGCTGGGGTCGCGCAGTCTGTTCCAGCACCTGCGCGCCATCGGCCAGACCAAGGAATCGCAGGAGCTGGTCGACGGCACCAAGCAGGCCGCCGGGCCTCTGGTCGGCGACGTGCGCCGGCGCATCGGCCAGAACGAAGACGCACCCCCGGCGATGTCACCCGACGCCGGCGCCCCGCACGAACGGCTGTCGTCCGCCGAGCAGCGCCAGCTGCGCAAGCTGCTGGAAAAAGCGGCGCGCGAGTAGTCGCGCGCGCGTGGGCACCCTTTCAGGGTTCCCATCCGGGTAGCCACGGACCCCGAATGGCGTAAGCTTTCGCGGGATGCGTTCTATGGCCGTGGTCGCCGTGGGCGTCGTGGCGGTGACGTTCGTCCAGGACGCCACCGCTCAACGCGAGGCAACGCTGTGGACCGTCGCGCCCCGGCACAAGCCCGCCGCGTCACAGGCCGCCTTCGCGGATCTGGCCGAGCGGGCGCGCGCCTCGGTCGTCCACGTGCGCGGCGAGGTGACGGAAGGCAACGCGTCGGAATCCGACGCTGAGAGCAGCCGGACCTCGATCGGGACTGGGTTCATCATCAGCCGGGACGGCTACGTGATCACCAACGAACACGTGGTGCGCAACGTCGCCGACCTGCGCGTGCGCCTCTACGACGGGCGCGAGCTTCCGGGATGCGTGGCGGGCGCCGATCCCCCGACCGACATCGCGCTGGTCAAGATCGATTCGAAGGGGACGCTGCCGGTGCTGCCGCTCGGGGATTCGAACGCCGTGCGCGTCGGCGAGCCCGTGATCGCGATCGGCAACCCGTACGGCTTCAACCACAGCGTCACGTCCGGGATCATCTCGGCCAAGGAACGGGTGGTCGACCGCTCGACGCTGCGCGAGCCGCGGCAGCAGGACATCTATTCGTTCTTCATCCAGACCGACGCGTCGATCAACCTCGGCAACTCGGGGGGACCGCTGATTGACGCCGGCGGCGCGGTGATCGGCGTCAGCGCCGCGTTCTGGGCCGGTCACCCGTTGCAGCCGGCGCAGGGCATCGGCTTCGCGATCCCGATCAACATGGCGAAGGCGCTGCTGCCGCGGCTGGCGCGCGATGGCAGCGCGCGGCGCGCGTTCCTGGGCGTCGACGCGCAGCCGATCGATCCGGCGCTGGAAGCGGCGCTCAAGCTGACGTCGGGGCGCGGCGCGCTGATCGCCAGCATCGAGAAGGGATCGCCCGCGGAGGCGGCGGGGCTGGAGCCGGGCGACGTGGTGCTGACGTGGAACGGCGGCGTCGTCTCGACCAGCGAGGATCTCAAGATCAACGCGCAGCTCAGCATCCCGGGATCGCGCGCCAAGATGACGATCATCCGCGACGGCAAGAAGATGGAGCGCGAGGTGGCGCTGCGCGCGGCGCCGATCAAGACCGTCGCCCCGCCGCATCCGTCGAGCTGCACGCGGCGGCGCGATTCGGCGCAGGCGGCGGTCGAGGACTTCGACGTGCAGGAGCTGCCGTCGCCACGCGCCACCGGGTTGCCGGGCGGGCGCGGCGTCGCGGTCAGCCGCGTGACCGACCACGGCGCGGCCGACCAGGCGGGGCTGAAGCTGGGCGACATCGTGCTGCGCATCGGCAAGGGGGCGGTGCGGACGCCGGCCGACGTGACGGCCGCGCTCGCGAGCTTCAAGACCGGCGACACGATGCCGATGCTCGTCCGCCGCGCGGGGTTCGACTTTTGGATGGCGTTTTCGCGCCGTTGATCGGAGAACGATTCGCGATGGCCTCCGCAATCGACGAGAAGCGCTACCGCCACCTGCTCGATGACACCTTCGCGCGCGTCGATCGCGCGTTCGAAGACGTCGATCCGGACCTCGCCGAGGTGTCGGTGTCGCAGGGGACGCTGACCATCACGTACCTCGAGAAACAGCGGCTGATGCTGACGCCGCAGCCGTCGCCGCGGCAGCTGTGGGTCGCGTTCCGCGACCGCGCCTGGCACTTCGACTGGGACGACACGCGGGCGACCTGGCTGGACGATCGCGGCGAAGGCGTCGACCTGCACGACCTGCTGGAGGCGACGACTCGCGACGTCGCCAAGGTTTCGATTAAAATCGCCAGGAACCTGATCACTAGAGGAGCGGCCATGTCGCAACCGCAGTCGAACGTCGTCGTCGAGGTCGCCGATCGCGTGACCCCGGAGCTGGAGGAGGCCTTCGCGAAGTTGCTGCCGCAGCTGTCTTCGTCGGGCAAGCTGCCGCCGCGCGCCGACATGGAAGAGATGATCATGTCGCCGGCGACGCAGCTGCTGGTCGCGCGCAGCGACGGCAAGATCATCGGCATGCTGATGCTGGTGCTGTTCCGCATCCCGACCGGGCTGCGCGCCTGGATCGAAGACGTCGTCGTCGACGGCGAGGCGCGCGGCAAGGGCGCGGGCGAGGCGCTGACGCGCGCTGCCGTGGCGTCGGCGATCGAGCGCGGCGCGCGCACCGTCGATCTGACGTCGCGTCCGTCGCGCGAGGCCGCCAACCGCCTGTATCAGCGCTCGGCTTCAAGCTGCGCGAGACGAACTTCTACCGCTACGAACCGCCAAAGTCCTGACGCATCCTGACGTAGATCTTTCGCGCGCGCGGCGCGTCTCCAGCACCAGGAGGCAATGATCATGGTGCGCGCGCGTCAGACGAAGATCCTGTTGGCTTTGGCTGCGATGGCGGCAGCCGGTGAGGCGGCGGCAGCCGAGCAGGCGGCCACGGTCGCGGCGCCCAGCCCGTCGAAGGTGCTGGCGGAGCTGTCGGGGAAGACGGGGAACGTCGGCTACGCGTGGTCGCGCCAGCAGGAGGCTCACCCCGAAAACGATCGCAGTCTGGCGCCGTACCTGACGGTGCTGGGCGGAGGGCGGTGGCGGCACCGAGCGCGTGCCGCTGAAGGAGACCAGCGCCGACGTGTCGATCGCCGGCGTGATCGCGCGCGTGCAGGTCCACCAGGTGTTCGAGAACACCGGCCAGGTCCCGATCGAGGCCGTGTACGTGTTCCCGGCGTCGACCCGCGCCGCCGTTCACGGCGTGCGCATGAAGATCGGCAACCGCGTCATCGAGGCGAAGATCGACAGGCGGCAGGCCGCGCGCGAGAGCTACGAGGCCGCGCGGCGCGAAGGCAAGCGCGCGTCGCTGCTGGAGCAGGAGCGCCCCAACGTGTTCACGATGAACGTCGCCAACATCATGCCCGGCGACCGCATCGCGGTGGACATGGACTACTCCGAGATGCTGGTCCCCGACGAGGCGGTCTACGAGTTCGTCTACCCGACCGTCGTCGGGCCGCGCTACGCGGGCGGCGCCGACCCCGGCAAGGACAAGTGGATGGCGAACCCGCACCTGCCGGCCGGGACGCCCGAGCCGTACCGCTTCGACATCCGCGTCCACCTGGAGACCGGCATCGCGCTCAAGGAGCTGGCGTCGCCGTCGCACCCGGTGGCCGTCAACTACGCGGGGCCGGCGCGCGCCGACGTGACGCTCGCGCAGCCCGGCGGCGGCAACCGCGACTTCGTGCTGCGCTACCGGCTGTCGGGCGACAAGATCGAAAGCGGCCTGCTGCTGTGGGAGGGCGAGGGGGGCGGCGGCCGGCCCGAGAAGTTCTTCGCGCTGATGATGGAGCCGCCGCGGCGTCCGACGCAGGCGCAGATCCCGCCGCGCGAGTACATCTTCCTGCTCGACGTGTCGGGGTCGATGCACGGCTTCCCGCTCGACACGGCGAAGACGCTGATGCGCAACCTGCTGGGCAAGCTGCGCCCCAACGACCTGTTCAACATCGTGCTGTTCTCGGGCGCCGCGCACGTGCGCAGCCCGTCGGGCTCGCTGCGCGCGAGCAAGGACGAGGTCGCCGCCGCCATCGCCGACGTCGAGCGCGCGCACGCGGGCGGCGGCACCGAGCTGATGGGCGGCCTCGAGCTCTGCTACAAGATCCCGCGCCGCGACCAGCAGATGTCGCGCAACGTCGTCGTCGTCACCGACGGCTACGTCGGCGTCGAGGCGCAGGCGTTCCGCTTCATCCGCCAGCGCCTGTCGGAGGCGAACCTGTTCGCGTTCGGCATCGGCAGCAGCGTCAACCGCGGCCTCATCGAAGGCATGGCGCGCGCCGGGCAGGGCGAGCCGTTCGTCGTGTTGCGTCCGGACAAGGCGGCCGCCGAGGCCGACAAGCTGCGCGCGTACATCGAGCAGCCGGTGCTGACGCACGTCAACGTCGCGCTTCTCGGGGTTCGACGCGTACGAAGTCGCGCCGCAGAAGCTGCCCGACCTGATGGCGCGCCGGCCGCTGGTGCTGTTCGGCAAGTACCGCGGCACGCCCGGCGGCAGCATCGAGGTCAGCGGCACGACCGGCGGCGGCCCGCTGCGCCAGGTGGTCGAGGTCAAGCCGTCGGCCGTGCGCGCCGAGAACGCGGCGCTGCGCTGGCTGTGGGCGCGGCGCTGGGTCGCAGACGCTGGACGACGAGCGCTCGATGGGGGCGGGGCCAGCGGCCGAAGAAGGCATCACGGCGCTCGGGCTCGACTACCGGCTGCTGACGGCGTTCACGTCGTTCGTCGCCATCGATTCGCAGGTGGTCAACGCCGGCGGCCAGGGGCAAAACGTCCGCCAGCCGCTGCCGATGCCCGAAGGCGTGTCGAACAACGCCGTCGGCGAAAGACAAGCGAAGGCCGGCGCCTCGTACGGGTCGGATTGGGCGGCCCGGCGCGCATGCGCGGCTCGCGAGGGGATACGGCTCCGGCGTCGGCGTCGGTGGTGGCGGCCGCACGAGAATCGGCGGCGCCCGCCGAGCCCGCAGCGGCTCCCATGCCGTCGCTGGCGCCGCCGCCCCCGCCGCCGCGCGGCGACGCGACCCGCAGCCGCCCGGCCGATGCCGGCAAGCTCAAGCGAAGCGAGCACGCGGCCGCCGACGAGGAGAGCGACCGCCAGCAACCGGCGACCAAGGTCGACGTTCGTGGTCACCGCCGGCGGCTCGTCCGGAGTCGGCGCGACCGCGCCGCTCGTGGAGGCGGTGCGCGCCGCGCTCGCCGGCGGCCGTGGCGCCTGCGCGCTGGCCGGGGTGCGCGGCGGCAAGCACATCAAGCTTCGGCTCACCGTCGATGCGCGCGGCGCGCATCGTGCGCGTCGAGCTGGTCGCCGGCGACAAGACGGCGGAGGGTTGCTTGCAAAAGGCCCTCGCGGGGCTGTCGTCGGCCACCGTGGCGCGTTCTGGCGCTGGCGCCGCAGGCGGCGTCTCTGCGACGGGAACCGTCGAGATCACGCTGGGTTCGCGCTCGTAGCGGCAGCCGTTATCGTTGACAGCACGGCCCGCGCGGGCGCATCGTCATAGGGGGCGTTTTGCTGGAATGACGAGAGTAACCGACGTGCCCCCGACCGCGAGTCTGGACCACAGGTTTGCCCCCGGGGACAAGCTAGCCGGCCGGTATCGCATCGTTCACCTGATCGGCGAAGGCGCCATCGGCGAGGTGTACGAGGCGTTCGACGAGGCGCTGGCGGAGCCGCTGGCGCTGAAGACGCTGCGGGCGCAGGTGGCGTCGCAGGCGGTGACGGTCGAGCGGTTCCGGCGCGAGATCCAGCTGGCCCGCAAGGTCACCCACCGCAACGTCTGCCGCACCTACGATCTCGGACGCCACGAGCTGCCCGACGGCACGGTCGTGACGTTCCTGACCATGGAGCTGCTGCGCGGCATCAGCATGGACCGCTACATGCGCGATCGCGGACGCCTGACGATCGCGGAGGCGCTGCCGTTCGTCACGCAGATGACCGCAGGACTGGCGGCGGCGCACGACGTCGGCGTCATCCATCGCGACTTCAAGCCCGGGAACCTGGTGCTGGTGCCCGAGGCGGGCGCGGCGCCCGACGATCCGCCGCGGCTCGTGATCAGCGACTTCGGGCTCGCCCGGCGCCACGGCCTGGGCGAGGAGACCATCACCAGCACGGGCGAATCGCTCGGGACGCCGCTGTACATGGCGCCCGAGCAGGTGCACTCGGGCGTCGAGCCGATCTCGCCCGCGACCGACATCTACGCGCTCGGCATCGTGCTCTACGAGCTGGTCACCGACGAGATGCCGTTCAAGGGCAACTCGACGACGGTGATGGCGCTGAAGCGCATCAAGGAAAAGCCGGTGTCGCCGCGCGAGTTTGTCCCCGATCTGGACGCGCGCTGGGAGGCCACGATCATGCGCTGCCTCGAACGATCGCCCGCGCGCCGCTTTCAGACCGCCGGCGAGGTGCAGGCGGCGCTGATCGGCGACCTGCCGCCGCCCCCGCTGCCGCCCGAGCCCGACCCGACCGAGAAGCGCGGCTGGTTCGGCCGCAAGCGCAAGGCCTGACGCGTAGAGCGCAGGCGGGCAACGCGTCGCCCGCTTGCCGACGCGCTCCCCAAATGCCGGGACGCGCGGCAAACGGGCGATTCCCCGCCGCCGTTCAGGCCCTCTTGAGGTCGGCCCGCACCCCGGACTTCACCTTGACGCCCCTATTGTGCTGACTGGCGATCCCACCGACCCGCACGCCCGTCTTCACCTTCAGTCTCGTCGTCGTCATCAGCCGCGCTCTCCGTTCTGGAGCCTCGATCAGCCATGACGCGGAGGCAGGACGAATGGCGCGCGTGTAGTCGAAGGATCGCGGCGCGAAGCGTCGAACGTAAGCTCAGCCACTCTTTTTGGCGCCGTTGTCTAGCTGTTCCAGAAATGCGACCGTCCGGCATCTTCATCGTGGGTAGAAACGGGCGTCGTGTGGGTCGGAGCACGGAATATCGCGGTGAAGTTCCGTTTGCTCTGCGGGAAAGGGCGACCCTCGCCCTGCAGTTCGCGTGGGGGAGGTTGGGCTTTTGCCCGACCGAGCCCATCGCGGGAGGGCCGGAACCCTCCCAGGTTCGGATGAAATTGATAAGGGGGAATACGTGCAGGACGGTCGGGCCAGCGCGCGACCATCGAGCGTGACAACCGGCGATCTCGGGACCGGCGCTCGAATCGGCCGTTACGTCATCATCGAAAAAGTCGGCACCGGCGCGATGGGTGTCGTCTACGGCGCGTACGATCCCGAGCTGGATCGAAAGATCGCCCTCAAGCTGATCAAGCCGGGGCACGGGATCAAGGACACGGCGCAGGCGCGCCTGCTGCGCGAGGCGAAGGCGATCGCGCGCCTCGCCCACCCGAACGTCGTCGCCGTCCACGACGCCGGCGTGCTGGAAGACCAGGTGTTCCTGGCGATGGAGTTCGTCGCCGGCGGAACGATCAAGAGCTGGCTCGACGACAAGCCGCGGACGTGGCGCGAGGTGCTCGACGTGTTCATCGCGGCCGGGACGCGGGCTGGTCGCGGCGCACGCGGCCGGGCTCGTGCACCGCGACTTCAAGCCGGACAACGTGCTGCTCGACAAGGAGGGGCGGCCGCGCGTCGTCGACTTCGGCATCGCGCGACAGGCGGCCGGCGACCGACGACGATCCGCGACGCCGCCGATCGCCGAGCCCGATCGCCGCGGCGACGCTGCGACGAATCGAGCGGCAACGTCGCGCCGCTGCTGACGCTGACCAAGACCGGGACGCTGGTGGGCACGCCCGCGTACATGGCGCCCGAGCAGTTCCTGGGCGAACGCGGCGACGAGCGCAGCGATCAGTTCAGCTTCTGCGTCGCGCTGTACGAGGCGCTGTACGGCGTGCGGCCGTTCGCGGGCAACGATTTCCTCAGCATCTCCGTCAACGTCACGACCGAGCAGCTGCGCCCGCTGCCCAAGGATCGCGACGTGCCGGCGTGGATCCGGCGCCTCATCCTGCGCGGCCTGAAGGCGGATCCGGCGGCGCGCTGGGAGTCGATGGCGGCGCTGATCCGCGCGCTGGGCGACGATCCCGACATCAAGCTGCGCCGGCGCTTCATCGCCGGTGGGACGATCGCGGTCGGCGCCGTCAGCTTGCTGATCGCGTGGCAGATGGTGTCGCGCCGCCGCGCCGAAGCGGATCGCGAGATTGCGCGGCACATCAAGCAAGCGGACGTCGCGGTCGGCATCGCCCACGACAAGCTGGCCGAGGCCCGCGGCCTGCGTGAGCGGGCCCTCAAGGCGTTCGACGCGTTCGACAAACCAGACCGGCGAAGACCTGTGGCGCCAGACACGGGCGCTCTTGCCCGCGATGGACGCGGCGTTCGATCAGGCCGAGCGAAGCTTGGAGACGGCGCTGATGGTGGACGGGGCGCGCACCGAACATCAGGCGCAGCCTCGCTGACGTTCGATTACGAGCACCTTCTGTTCGCGGAAGACTTCCGCATGAGCCAACAAGCCGAGCGTGCTCGAGGAGCGGCTCGCGTCGGTGGACGTCGATGGCAGCCGGCGCAAGAAGCTGACGGTGCCAGGCACGGTTGTCGCTGCGCACCACGCCGATCGCCAGTCGCGTCGTACTGGAGCGTTACGAACGCGATCCGACTCACGGGTCGGCGCGAACGCCAAGCTGGTCGCGGCCATCGACGGTGCAGCGATCGACGACGTCAGCTGACGCCCGGGTTCCTACCGGCTGACGCTTGATGGGCCGGGACTCGCGCACGTCCTGTATCCGTTCGAAGTCAGGCGCGGCGAGCAGGTGACCGCCGACTTGTCGTTGCCCAAGGCCGCCGCTATTCCGCACGGGTTCGTCTACGTATCTGCCGGCGAGTTCTGGTTCGGCGACGGCGACGAGCTGCTTCGCACTCAGTTCCTCGGCGCGGTTCCGTTGCACCGCCGCCGCACGGATGCGTTCCTGATCGCGCGCCACGAGACGACCTACGCGGACTGGATCGGATTTCTTGAAGCGCTGCCGAAGGAGCAGCGGGCGCAGAACCTCCCCGACGTGAACGTTGCCAGACGAGGCTCGTTGCGGCTGACGGGAGACCGCAGCAGGCTGGCAGCTGGACTTTCAGCCCACGACGAAGCGGTACTTCCGCCAGCAGCGGCGAGCCGGTTGTCTACGCGGGACGACAGCGGCGCGCGCGCCAGGACTGGCTGCGCTTTCCGGTGGCCGGAATTTCCCCCAGCGGAAGCCGACAACTACATGCGCTGGCTCAGGAGCACCGGGCGCGTGCCGGGGGCGCGGTCTATGCACGGAGCTCGAGTGGGAGCGGGCCGCTCGCGGCGGCGATGATCGCCTTTACCCGCATCGGCGACGAGCTGACCGCCGATGACGCCAACGTCGATGCCACCTACGGACGCGTCGATGCCGCGTACGGGCCCGACGAGGTGGGATCGTACCCCGCGTCGCGTAGCCCGTTCGGCGTCGACGATATGTCGGGCAACGTGTTCGACCTGGTGACGTCCTCGGTGAAGGCTGACCAGCTCGTGATCCGAGGCGGAGCCTATTTCTTTCGGACCATCAATAGTCGTGTCACCAACCGGGAGCAGGTTCCGTCGAGCTATCGCGACGTGACGACCGGCATCCGGGTTTGTGCCGCCAGCAGCGAGGGAATGTGATGAAGAGCGTGAAGACCCGACGACAAGCCATTCTTGTGATCGCGAGCATCCTGGTGATGGCCGCGCCGATTCCCGTCATCGCCGGTCTGACAGCGCAGGGCCTGACGGCGCAGGGTCTGACCGCCCAGGGATTGACGGCGCAGGGTCTGACAGCGCAAGGCCTGACGGCGCAGGGGCTGACCGCGCAGGGATGACGGCGCAGGGGCTGACAGGCGCAGGGGCTGACGGCGCAGGGGCTGACCGGCGCAGGGCCTGACGGCGCAGGGCCTGACGGCGCAGGGTCTGACGGCGCAGGGGGTGGCGCTGATGGGCACCGACGTGCTCACGCCGGACTTAAAGGGCGTGATCATGAGCCACGTCGAGATCCGCGGCACGACGTCGACGAGCGACGTCGAGTGCCCACGTGCTCACGAACATCCCGACCATGAGCGCCGGCCCGGGCAACTACATTTCGGTCGGCGGCGGTTCGGCGGTCGGACACTACGCGGTGGCGCACCTCGCCGACGCGCGCCGGCAATCCGGCAGAGGACCTCGATCTCTACATCGCGGCCGAGCAGAAGGATCCGATGCCCAACCTGTTCCACAACGCCGGGAACAGGACAACCAGGACGAGCTCTACGTCGTCTACTGTTTCACAAGTGGAGCGGGCAGTGGATGTCGCTGTGTCCGTACAACCCTGCCACGCGGAGCGCGTCGGCGATGGCGATCCCGGAAGCGGCATCCGTCGATCCCGAACAAGTTCATCTTCGCTTGCACGGCGACCGGCGTCGCGTCCAAGTGCGCGCGCAACTGGGGCTACCGGCCGTGGGCGGAGACCCAGGCGTGGCAGTTCGACGCGACCGCCAACGGCGGACTGGGCGCCTGGCAGCTGCAGTCGCTTCCGCTCGAGCGACTACTACGGCGCGTGCAAGACGGCGGCGATGGCCGCGTATTGCCAGGACGGGCGCAGCTACACGAAGCACGACACGCTGGTCGACGCGTTCGACACCAAGCCAGATCATCTGGCCTAACTGGGTCGAGAATCCGTTCAATCAGGCCAATCTCGATTCGCTGTGGATGATGTCGCAGGAGTACTTCTCGTCGACGGGCGCCAGTCCGTACCAGCCGTCGCTGAAAGACTCCGCGTTACAGCGCACGCGCTATCGCGAGCTCGCGCCAGGGAGCGAGTGCGGCAACTTCGCGTACATCGATCGTCTCGAGCACGATCACATCGAAGATGGCCGCTGGGCCAGCACCGCTCACCAACATGCCGCGCATCCAGGTGTTCTCGCCGACCCACTGCACGCACAACGAATACGAACCGGGCGACGCGTTGCCGTGGGACTGCAGCCCGTGCACCACCAAGGTGTGCCAGACGATGCCGGAGTGCTGCGGCGCCGGGGCCACGCCTGGCTGGACGGCGGCTTGCATCGCGCAAGGCAGGCAGCGTCTGCCAGACCAGCGGCGTGGCCTGGCCGAAGGGCGCGGTCGTGGCCGCGCGATCTGCCCGGCGACGACCAACCCCATCCTGCCCAAGTTCCTCATGGGCCCCAACGGCGCCGTGCGTGCGCGTCGACGGCCACAGCAGCAGCGCCTCGGCTGGTCGACGATCTCCGGCTGGGCGTGTGATCCCGAGTGGCCGGGCGCGACGGTCGGCGTCCGCATCTACGGCGGCGCGCCGCGCGACCAGATGGGCGAGCACGCTGCTCGCCGAGGTGCGCGCCGACCAGGCGCTGGCCGCGCCGATCGCGCGCGAGGTGGCGCTGGCCTGCGACGGTCCCGACGCGGCCTATTCGCGACATGGGTTTTCGTTCACATTGCCCGTGGACCACAGCGGCAACGTCTTCGTGTACGCGATCGACCAGGCGACCGAAGATGGACCGGCGGCGCCGCCGACGTTGATCCGCAACGGCGTCGTACCCGTCGCCGCGCTGCGCGCACAGTGAATACGTCGTGGGCGCGGCGCTCGACGCTTCGTGCAGCGCATGCGCGACGAGTATCTGCAACGATGGGGCGCACGCGACGTGTTGCTCGTCGGAATGGACCGAGTCATGCGTGGCTGCCGCCGATGGTGCGTGCACGCCGGCGACCACCTCGGCGCCGCTCAACTTGCTTTCGTACAGTGCGGTTGCGACCGGATGGATCGAGGCGCCGTCCGACGGTAACTACATCTTCGATTCTTCGCAGCAGGCGAGCCGGCTGTTCATAAATGGCACCAAGGTGCTCGACTGGTTCGAGACGTCGCCGGGGACGACGCAAGGCTCGATCACGCTGGCCGCCGGGCAGCGCTACCACTTGCGTTGGGATCGCTTTCAGGCAGAGCCCCCACTCGGCACGCCCGGGCCGGGATTGACCTGGCAGCCGCCGGGGGCTGCCGGCCAGGTGCCGATCCCGCACGACACAGCTGTACATGCTGGCGCCCGGCACGGGCACCGGCTTGACGGCGACCTACTTCACGGCTCCCGGCTTTGGCGGATTTTCGCTGACCCCCGGCAAACCCGATCCGTTCATCGACATCAACACCGGCGTGTCGCCGCCGTCGCAGCCCAAGATGGACCTGCCGCTCGGCTTCGGCCCGTCGTACTCCGCGGTCTGGGAAGGCGAGGTCGTGCCCTCGTTCACCGAGCCGCACAACTTCTACGTCGCTGGCAGCGGCGCCACGACGCTGTACATCAACGGCGCGGCGGTTACGTTCCCGCCGCCGCCCGCGAGCAGCGCGCCCGGCGGCTGCGGCCATGATCTGTGCTCGCTGGGCGACAAGCTCGATCCGACGTGCAACAGCTGCGTCCACGACATCTGCCAGGTTGATCCCTATTGCTGCAACGGCGGCTATCTCTCGTACTACTCGCTCGAGCCGGTGTGGGACGCGCGCTGCATCGCCGAGGTCGCGACGTATTGCGCGCCGGCCAAGTGCACGACACCGCTGCCGACTCCAGGGTCGCCGCACAAGAAGTCGGACCCGGTCGCGCTGCAGGCAGGCGTGCACTACACGATTCGCGTCGAATACAGCAATCCGACCACGGACAAGACGATGAGCCTGATGTGGTCCAGCGCCCGCGTCGCCAAGCAGGTGATACCGCAGTTCGCGCTGTATCCGAAGGCGATGTCGCCGGTGGGGCTCGGCACAGGGCTCAACGTCACGCTGTTCGCAAACAAGGTGTCGGCGACCGAAGCGCTCGTGCCCGACCTGGACACGGTGGTCGCCGCAGGCTCCGTCGTCGATCTGTCGCTGGCGCCGCCGCTCGGCCCCAGCGGCACGCCGATCGTCGACTTGCTCGCGTCACGATCCGACACGACCGCCGGCAGACCGCTGCCGCCGATCCTGGTGCGTCCGCGGTACGGGGACGAGGTGTTCGTCGGCGGCAGCGGCCAGATCAAGGTGCGCGGCGTCGGCGGCATCACAGGCGGCTGGATTCACCTCACCGTCGAAGGCGGTGGCGCCGACATGCTGGTGCCCGTCAGCGCCGACGGCGAGTGGGACGCTGCGGTTCCGATCGCGACCGGGCCGCAGAAGTTGAAGTTGGTGCAGCAGACCTTCCCGGGCGGAAGCTGCACGGCCGCCCGCGTTCTGCGCCGAGAGCGACCCGTTGTTCTGGCCGCTGACGGTCACGCTGGAGACGGCGTCGCCCAAGGCGCCGATCATCCTCTCGCCGACCGATCCCGCGCACGATCCGTCGCCCAGCGCCGGCCTGTTCACGGTCGTCGGCCGCGGAACGTCGGGCACGGTGCACGTCGCCGATCAGGGCGGGCTGGGCGCCGACCGCGCACGTCCGCTGAGCTTCGGCGCCAACGCAAGACGGCACGTTCTCGAAGCAGATCAAGCTGTCGAACGGCGCCAGCGATCCGAACAAGGGCTGGCACAAGCTGATGTTCAATCAGGGCGGGCGCGTCCAGCATCACCCGTGTTCGTCAGCGTCGGTATCCAGCCGCCGACCGTCGAGTTCCCGCGCACGGGCGCGGAACTGGACTGCAAGAAGCCGGACCCGAGCACCGGGACCGATGAACCGCGATCGGAATCCTCCCTTACACCGAGGAGCGGTTCGGCCGGCTGCAGATCTTCGAGGAGACCGGCCGCAGCGCGCTTCGCCCGGTCGCAACCGAGATCGCAGGTGATCCCGCCGCAGCAACAGGGCGAGCCGATCCGATTCCGCGCGCAGCTGTTCGGCCTCAGCCAGGGCGACCACGTCCTCTACTTCGTCCAGGCGCCCGAACCGCCGGCGAACTCGACGGACGCCGAGCGCGACGCCTACTTCCGGGGCCTCGCCGCGATCGCCGACACGCCCACCAGCCGGATCGTCATCAAGCAGCCCCCGCCGCGCTTCGAAATAGACGCGGGCAGCTCCACGATCCTGCGCACGTCGGAGCTCAACCTCAACGTCGGCAACTGCGTCCCCGGACAGAAACCGACCGGGTCGCAGTGCGCCGAACCGAACGCAGACGTCAACCTGCGCATCGGCGAGCGCGTCTACACCAAGCGCGCCGACGCCTTCGGCAACTGGAGCCTCAGCGTCGACATGCCGCCGGGATGGAGCGAAGTCTCGCTGGCGCAGGTCACCGATTCGTTCGTCGGCGGCGCCTGGACGGAGAGCTGCCGGTCGAACACGGTGGCGGTCGGCGTGTTCACGCCGGGCGGCCCCGACATCAAGGTCCCGGGCAACCTGACGCTGGAGGCGACCAGCCCCCAGGGCGCGAAAGGCTTCTACGACGTCACCGCGCAGAACAGCAGGCGGCGAGCAGGTCCCGGTCACCTGCGTCCCTCCGTCGGGCTCGGTGTTCCCGATCGGCACGACGTTCGTCCGCTGCCAGGCGGTCGACAAGGACACCGGAGCCGCCGGGCTGGCGGGATTCGCCGTCACGGTCATCGACGGTCCGCCGGTGGTCAAGGTGCCGCCCGCCATCCTCGCCGAGGCGCAGAGCGCGCTGGGCGCGCTAGTCAGCTTCGAGGTGAAGGCCGTAGATGCGGTCGATGGCCCGCTGCCGGTCGAGTGCGTGCCGGCGTCGCCGGCGCTGTTCGCGCTCGATGAGACCAGCGAGGTGGTCTGCCGCGCGACCGACACGTTGATGCAGACGAGGGTCGAAGCGTTCAAGGTCCGTGTCGTCGACACGACGCCGCCTGTGCTGTGCGGCCTGCCTGACCTCATGGTGCCGAGCACGTCGGCCACCGGGGCGTTCGTGTCGTTCGCGACGTGCGCGACCGATCTGGTCGACGGCGCCACCGGCGTCAGCTGCGATCACGCGTCGGGCTCGTTCTTCCCCATCGGCAAGACGCTGGTCAGCTGTTCGTCGATCGATCGCCACGGCAACGCGTCGCCGCAGTCGACGTTCACCGTCACCGTCGGCGACGCCATCCCGCCCAAGCTGAAGCTGCCCGGGACGATCACCGCGTTCGCGACCAGCCGCAACGGCGCGCGCGTCAAATACGAGGTCACCGCCACCGACAACGTCGATCCCGATCCGGTCGTCGCGTGCTCGCCACCGTCGGGCGCGCTGTTCCCGCTCGGCGCAACCACGGTCAAGTGCAAGGCGACCGACGACGCCGGCAACGTCGCCCAGGGGACGTTCACGGTGCGCGTCATCGTGAAGTTCAAGGGGCTGCTGCCGCCGATCGCCGACGACGGCAGCTCGCGCTTCAAGGTCGGGCTGGCGCTGCCGTTGCGCTTCGAGCTGGCCGGGGCGAGCGCCAACATCTCGGATCTGACCGCGAAGCTGTTCATCGCGCCGATCAACGCGGCTGGGGTCGTCGGCGCCGAGCGCCCGGCGGCTGGGCTGCCGCCGGGGGCGGGGAACCTGTTCTACTTCTTGCCGATCATCAACCAATACGCGATGTTGCTGGATACGCGTCCGATGAGCGCGGGCGCGTGGCAGCTCCGCGTGGACCTCGGAGACGGTGAGGTCCACACGGACCGCATCACGTTGCTACGCTGGTGACGGGAACAACACAACCGATGTCCACGGTCGACGAAGCGGCGTTCGAGACGGCATCCGGCGCACCGACGGTGCGCGAAGCCGACGAGCGTCCCGTCGAGGACGGCGTGCTGCACCTCATCGTGATGGGGGCGAACCTGTTCTCGATGCACCGCCTGCCCGAGCAGGGCGCCGTCTCGATCGGGCGCGACGAGACCGACGACGTGCGCATCGACGAACCGAACGCGTCCCGCCACCACGCCCGCCTGCACGTCGGCCCGGTGCTGGAGATCGAAGACCTCGGCAGCACCAACGGCACGCGGCTGCGCGGCGGCCTGCTGGCCCCCGGGCAGCGCACGGCCGTGCTGCCGGGCGAGGCGATATCGATCGGCTGGGCGACGTTGATGATCCAGCGCCGCCGGCCCACCGTGCGGGTGCGCAGGCTGCCCACGCACGCGTACTTCGAAGGCCGCCTGGAAGAAGAGTGCGAAAAGGCGGCCACGTCGGGTCGCGTGTTCGCCGTCGTGCGGCTGCACGTCGCGCCGGGCACGTCGTCGGAGACGACCAGCGACATCGTGTCGCCGCTGGTGCGATCGGGCGACCTGCTCGCGTCGTACGGCCCCGACGAATACGAGCTCATCGTGTTCGAGCACGACAGCAAAAAGGTGTCGGATCTCGCCGACAAGATTGTCAGCAACCTCGGCTACCAGGGCATCGCCGCGCGCACCGGAATCGCGTTTTTTCCCGCCGACGCGCGCTCCGCCGACGGCCTCATCGCGCGCGCGTGCGAGCGCGTGCAGGGGCGCAACGTGTCGGTCGCCCCGTCGTCCGATGACATCCGCTGCGGTCCCGAGATGCGGCGCGTGTATCTGCTGGCGAAGCGCGCCTCGACGGCCAACATCAACGTTCTGATCCTGGGCGAGACCGGCGTCGGCAAGGAGGTGCTGTCCGAGATCATTCACGGCTTGTCGGCGCGCGCCCCGAAGCCGCTGGTGCGGGTCAACTGCGCCACGCTGACGCCGTCGCTGTTCGAGGCCGAGCTGTTCGGCCACGAGAAGGCCGCGTTCACCGACGCGCACGAGGCGAAGCCGGGCCTGCTGGAGACGGCCGAGGGCGGCACCGTGCTGCTCGACGAGATCGGCGAGCTGCCGCTGCCGCTGCAGGCGAAGCTCCTGCGCGTCATCGAGACTCACCAGGTGATGCGCGTCGGCGCCATCAAGCCACGCACGATCGACGTCCGCTTCCTGGCGGCGACCAACCGGGTGCTCGAAGACGAGGTCGCCAACGGTGCGTTCAGGCAGGACCTCTACTACCGCCTGAACGGCATCTCGCTGCTCATTCCGCCGCTGCGCGCGCGCGCCGACGAGATCGAGCCGCTGGCGCGATCGTTCCTGGACAGCGCCGCGAAGCTGGCCGGGCGGCCGGCGCCGACGCTGTCGCCGGCGGCGATGAAGCTGCTCAGGTCGTACGCGTGGCCGGGAAACATCCGCGAGCTGCGCAACACCATCGAACGCGCGCTGCTGCTGTGTTCGGGCGACGCGATAACGCCGGAGGATCTGCCGCTCGACAAGATGCGCGGCACGCCGGTGGCGATGGAACGCGTGCCCGAGGCGCCGCCGCCCGCGCCCAAGATCATGACCGCGCCGCCGCCGCTGCTGGACGAGGAGTCCCGCCTCGACTACGAACGCATCGTCGAGAGCCTGGCGCTGTGCAACGGCAACCAGACGCGCGCCGCGAAGCTGCTCGGCATGCCCCGGCGCACGTTCTGCGCGCGCCTCAAGGCCTACAACATCCCGCGCCCGCGCGTCAGCTAGCCGCTCTCGCGCGAAGCGCGAGTTTGCGGCTACTTTTCCAACAGACTTAGCGTCAGCTCGCGAGCTCGATCATGCGCAACATGGCGCGAGCTGCGCCCTCGCGGACGTCGTCGGGGACGGTGATGCGCTGCTCGGCCGGCTCGTCGCGCAGCGTCCGGTAGACGCTCTCCAGGTCGGTCGCCTTCATGAACTGGCACAGGCGGCACGGCTTGTAGAACTGCTTCTCGGGGTGCTCGAGCTCCATGCGCACGACCAGCCCACACTCGGTCAGGATGGCGTAGCGCGAGGTCTCGGGGTGGTTGGCGACGTAGGCGCCCATCTGCGACGTCGACAGCACGGCGTCGGCGGCGCGCTGCAGCTCCGGCCGCACCTCGCCGTGGACGATGACGACGGCGCCCGGATCGTCGCGGCGGATGCGCGCGATGTCGTCGACGGTCATCTGGTGGTGGACGTGGCAGGCGCCTTCCCACGCGAACACGTTGCCGACGAGGCCCTGGCGTTCGCCCTCGCGGATCAGCGGTTCGACCATCTCGGCGTATTCACGCGGGTGAAACGCGTGTCGGCTGCGGCGGCGGCAGGTACATGCGCTTCGTCTTCAGCGCCACCTGGTACGCCAGGTTCTGATCGGGGACGAACAGCAGGTCCGGCATCCCGAGCTTCTCTGCGATGCGCGCCGCGTTCGAGCTGGTGCAGCACGTGTCCGACAGCGCTTTGACGTCCGCGTACGTGTTGACGTACGTCATCGTCGCGAACCGCCGTCCGGCCGCGCGCAGGAACTCCTGGCGCTCGGCGACGTCGTCCGCGTCCACCTCGGCCAGCGAGCACAGCGCCTGCAGGTTGGGCAGGTAGACGGGGCGCTCGGGCGCCAGCGTGTGGCAGCCCTCGGCCATGAAGCGAACCCCGCAAAACACGACCAGGTTCGCGTCCACGTCGCGCGCGCGCACCGCCAGCTCGAAGCTGTCACCGACGGTGTCGGCGATCGCCTGCACCTCGGGCACCTGATAGTTGTGCGCCGGAATGTAAGCGCGCTTGTCCCGCTTGAGCCGCTTTATCTCGGCCCACAGCTCCTCGACACGGCCGGCGTCAGCCTCGGCGACGTGCCCGCCTTTGACCAGCCGATCCAGGGACACGAACGACATACGGATTGTCTACCGCGTGATAGGTTCGGCGTCGATGGAGCGGATGTTCGACGCCGATGTCTGGCGCAACGTGACGGGAGGCGAGGTCGCGGAGCGCATTCGGCGCCTCATCCGCGTCACGCCGCTGGTTCCCGCGCCCGCGCTTGGCCGGCGCACCGGCGCCGACGTCTGGTTGAAGCTCGAGAACCTGCAGCGTACGGGTTCGTTCAAGTTCCGCGGCGCGGCCGCCCGCATCGCCGCGCTGGCGCTGCAGGCGGGTGGGGGCTCCAAGCGCAAGGTGATCGCCGCCTCCGCCGGCAATCACGGGCTGGGCGTCGCCCTGGCGGCGCGCATGTTCGAGGTCGAAGCCACCGTGCTGGTGTCGGCGCAGACGCCCGACGTCAAGCGCGCCGGCATCGCCGCGCTGGGCGCGTCCGTCGAGGTCGCGGGCGCCACCTATGACGAGGCCGAAGCGGTCGCGCGCCGCCGCGCCGCCGAAAACCCCGACCTGGTGTTCGTGTCGGCGTTCGACGACGACCACGTGATCGCCGGCAACGGCGGCCTGCTGGCGCGCGAGATCCTCGCCCAGCTGCCCGACGTGCAGTCGATCGTCGTCCCCGTCGGTGGCGGCGGGCTGGCCGGCGGCATCGGCGTCGAGGTCGTCCCGCGCGGCATCAAGCTGCTGGGCGCGTCGCCCACCGCGAACTGCGCGATGCGCAAGTCGCTGGACGATGGCCGCGCGTACACGACGTACGAAGGCGGTCCGACGCTGGCCGAAGGCCTGGAAGGTGCGGTCAGCGAGCGCACGTTCGCGATGGCGCGCGACTACTTCCCTGACATCGCGCTGGCCACCGAGCTGCAGATCCGCGAGGCGATCGTCTACGCGTACCGCACGCTCGGCATCATGTGCGAAGCGTCGGCCGCGCCCGCGCTCGCCGTGCTGCTCGACGATGCCAGCCCGATCCGCGGCCGGCGCACCGTGATCGTCATCAGCGGCGGCAACATCGAACCCGATCTGCTCGACCAGCTGCTGACCGGCGGCGCCGCCGTCGGCGTCTAGGACACTTCGGTGAGAAGTAGCCGCACACCCGCGCTTTCGCGCGGGAGCGGCTAGTTCGCCTTCGGCGCCTTCGTCTGCGCCTTGCCGGCCTGCTTCGCGCGCGCGAGCGCGGCGGTGCGCAGCTCGTGGCCCGTCGGTCCGCTGCCCAGCTGCTTGCGCGCGTTGCCTCCGTGGCCCGGTCCCAGGATGTCGCGCAGATACGCCTCGTACTGGAACGTGTCCGAGTGCTGCTCGTTGTGGCACGTCGTGCACGTGCTGACCGGCGTCTGCTTGTGCACGGCCAGCGGGTCCTCTAGCCCCTCCTCCGCCACGTGTTTCGATCCCGGTCCGTGGCAGACCTCGCACTGCACGTCACGCAGCTTGTCGGTGTGCCCCAGGCTGGTCCCGCCGACCTCGCCGTACCCCGTGACGTGGCAGCCGACGCACTTGTAGTCGTGCTGCTTGCCGCCGTCGACCAGCGTGCGCCACGCGCCGGCGTGCACCGTCTTCTTCCAGAACGCGAGCGCCGACTTGTGGCAGCTCGCGCACTTGGCGTCGCCGACGTAGTAGGGACGGTCGGGCTCCTTCGGCGCCGGCGGCGCCGCCGTGCGCAGGTTGACCGCCGCCACCTCCTTGTCCAGCTTCCGCATCGCCGCCGCGATCCCCTGATCGCGCGCCAGGCTTCGACGCAGCGGGATCAGCCGGTTCTGGAAATAGTTTCCCGTCGCCGGCGGCGCCCACGGCGCATCCAGACCCTTGCGCTCCGCCAGCAGCGCCTCACGCTCGCCACGCTTGCTGGCGATGAACGCGGCGTCGCCACCGTCCTTGCTCCACGCCGCGAGCTGCTCGTCGAGCCGCGCGACGGCCTTGTCGATCTCGACGCGCCGGAGCGCCGCCGCGTCAGGTCCACCGGCGTCGACCAGCGTCCCTCGGCCGCGCCACACGACGTCGATGCGCCCGACCCGCTGCAGCTCGTCGGCAGGCGTGACGACGTACGCGTTGCCGACGCGTTCTGCGCGCGGCTGCCCGTGCAGGACCTGCCGCCCCTGAATGACCAGATCGGGCGCCGCATCGCGCGCCACCCGCCGCGCCAGCGGTTTGTCGACAGGGGCCAGCGCGACGACCAGGTCGGCGCCCGCGGCGCGTAGCCGCTCGACCTCGCGCCGCGCCGCCGCGACCGGATCCTGCGCCACGACGCCCAGACGCTTGTCCAGCGCCGGATCCGCGACGCCGAACACGCCGACCTTGATGCCGCCGAACGTCTCGAGCAGCGACGGCGCCACCGCCGGTGACGCGCCCATGTTCACCGCCAGCCGGCGCGGCACGACGTCCGCCGCCCCCGAACCAATGTCCGTCTCCGCCAGTCCCGCTGCGAACGTCCCCAGCTTGCCGAGCTCGGTGGCCAGGAACTTCGCTCGCAGCGCGTCGGTCGCCTTTTCTTTCTTCGTGCTGCTCTCCGGGTACGACAGCCCGCCGGCGTCCAGCAGCAGCACCGGATTCCCCTGCTTGCGCGCCTCGCGCACGACGGTCGCGTAGCGCGCGATGTCACCCAGCGGATCGCTGGTGCAGCCACAGGGCTCCAGCGTTCCGTGCGTCTCGGCCGTGTAGAAGATGGTCAGCCGCTTGTCCGGCACCGAGGGTTTGCCCGGACCCGCCACGGCCACGGCGGCGGTCAGCGCGATGGCGACGAGGGCGCGCAGAAAGGACAGCATTGGGGTGCACTATGGCAATCCCGCGCCGCCCCTGGCAATTCCCGACGGTCTGCCTTGACAGGTGGCAAGCCTGCCGCTAACGTCCGCCACTTCGCGTTCCCCGAGGAGTTCATGGCCGTCACCATCAGACTGACCCGAGCTGGTAGCAAGAAGGTCCCCTTCTATCGCGTTGTCGCGGCCGATCGCCGCAGCCCGCGCGATGGCCGTTTCATCGAGCAGCTCGGCGTCTACGACCCGCTGCGCGACCCGGTCGAGTTCCGGGTCAAAGAGGATCGCCTCGAGTACTGGCTGAAGGTGGGCGCGCTCCCGAGCCAGACGGTAGGCGAGCTGTTGCGGCGCAAAGGCCGTAGCTCGACGGCGACCGCTCCCGCATAGCGCGCTCGCTTCGATGAGCGACGCCGTCGACAAGGGCTCCTCCGAGGGTGAGCGCCGCGCGAAGCCGGGAGAGCCGGCGTTGCGCGATCTCGTCGACTACCTGGCCCGCGGCCTGGTCGACCACCCGGAAGAGGTCGAGGTCGAGGAGATCTCCGAGCCCGACGCGCTGGTGTTCGAGCTCAAGGTCGCCGAACAGGATCTGGGCAAGGTGATCGGCAAGCAGGGCCGCACCGCCAAGGCCCTGCGCACGATCCTGTCGGCCGCGTCCGCAAAGACGCGCCGCCGCGTGATCCTCGAGATCCTCGAGTAACGGCCCTACCGCCGTGGCGGGCTACGACTCCGCGACCCTGTCGGTCGGTGTCATCGGCCGTCCGCACGGTGTCCGCGGCGAGATGTACCTGCGGCCGCACAACGCCGGGACCCACGCGCTGGATGACATCGACTCCGTCATCCTCGTCAAGAACGGCGTTTCGGCCTTGTATCAGGTCGAGTCGCTCCGCCCGGTACGCGAAGGCTATCTGGTCTGCTTCCACGGCGTCGACGGCCCCCAAGCCGTCGCCGCGCTGACGCTGTCGGAGGTTCGCGTGCCGCGTTCGGCGCTACCGGCCCTGGCGCCCGGCGAATACTTCGTCGAGGACGTCGTCGGCTGCGCCGTCGAGGACGAGCAAGGCCGCCCGCTGGGGACCGTGCGCGGCACGTTGTGGAACGGGGCGCATGACGTGGCGACCGTCATCGACGACAACGGTCGCGAGCGCCTGGTCCCGCTGGTTGCCGACTTCGTCATCGGCGTCGACGCGCCCGGCCGTAAGATGCAGGTTCGAATCGACGGCCTGGACGATGACGACGACGCCTGATACCGACCCGCCGCGCATCACGTTCGAGCTCGTCACCCTGTTCCCGGACCTGTTCGACGGGCTGTTCGCGTCGACCATCATCGGCAAGGCCATCGCCGCCGGCGTCATCGCCGTGGAGCGGACGAGTCCGCGCGACTTCGGCCTCGGAAACTACCGCCAGGTCGACGATACGCCCTACGGCGGAGGGCCCGGCATGATCATGCGTATCGAGCCCATCGCCGCCGCCCTGGACGCGATCGCCGCGGCACGCGGCCCGTCACACCGCATCCTGCTCACACCGCGCGGCCGGGTGTTCGATCAGGCGGCCGCGCTCGCGCTGGCGGCACATCCCCGCATCACGCTCGTGTGTGGCCGCTACGAGGGCACAGACGAGCGCGTCGCGGCGCTGGTCGACGACCAGCTCAGCATCGGCGACTTCGTCCTGGCCGGCGGCGAGCTGGCCGCGGCCGTCGTGCTCGAGGCGACCGCCCGCCATGTCCCTGGCGTCCTCGGCTGCGGCCTGTCGGCTCACGACGAGTCATTTTCGGACGGACGCCTCGAATACCCGCAGTGGACGCGGCCGGCGGTCTGGAACGGGCAGGCCGTCCCGGCCGTGCTGCAATCGGGCGATCACAAGAAGATAGAGCGCTGGCGGCGACGGGAATCGGTCCGGCTGACCCGGGCGCTGCGCCCCGACCTGATCGCCGCCCACCCCCTCACGGCAGAGGAGCAAGCCCTCCTCGATTCCGACGACTGACTTGACTCTCGGCCGCCGGCCGTCTAGATATGCGCCTTTCCATGGGCATGCACCCGTTGTTGCGAGAGATCGAAAGTAGCTTCCGGCGTACCGATCTGCCGGAGCTCCGCTCCGGCGATAGCGTGCGCGTTCACACCCTGATCAAAGAAGGCGACAAAGAACGCGTCCAGGTGTTCGAGGGCGTCGTGATCGGGCAGCACCGCGGTGGCTCTCGCGCCTCGTTCACGGTGCGCAAGGTCTCCTACGGCGTCGGCGTCGAGAGAATCTTTCCGCTGCACACGTCGCGAATCGAGAAGATCGAGGTGATCAGCCGCGGCGAGGTCCGGCGCGCGCGTCTCAATTACCTGCGCGAGCTGGAAGGCAAGGCCGCCCGCATCAAGGGCGAGAAGAGCACCGTGGCGGCCGACGCCGGCGGTAGCTCGGCTGGCTCGGCGGCCGCCGACAAGACCGCCCCCGCCGCCGGCACGCCGGCGACGGAAGCCGTCTCCTAACCGGGGGACGAGTGCCTCGGTCCGCGGGCGCGGCGACCGGGCGGCGCGCGGAGGAGCTGGCTGCCGCACGCCTGGAGTCGGGTGGCCTGCGCATCGTGGCGCGCAACTGGCGACGCCCCGAGGCTGAGATCGACATCGTGGCCGACGACGCCGGAACGTGCGTGTTCGTCGAAGTTCGGTCGCGCACCGGGCTCGACCGCGGACACCCGCTGGAAGCCATCACCCCCCGCAAGCAAGCGCGCGTGATTCGCGCGGCGCGCCTCTACCTCGACGCAGAGGTACCGGCGGCCAAGGCGTATCGCTTCGACGTCGTCGCCGTCACCTTCTGGGACGACGGGCGATCACCCGACATCGTCCACGTCGCCGACGCGTTTCGCGTCGGCGGCTAGCTTCGCTCGCGGCCCAGCGGCAGCGGCTAGTGAACGTTCACGCAGGTGGGCGGGCTCGGGCCGCCGCTCGAAGGTGACTTGCAGACCTCGGGCGGCTGTGAAGTGCCCAGGTCGCTCGTGAAGTCGCGGCAAACGCAGAACCGCTGGCAGCAGAAGTTGCCGACCGTCGTCGGCCACATGCAGACGAAGCCGTTCTTGCAGCGGTGGTCGTTGGGGTCGGTCTTGTCGCCGACCTCGCCGTCCTCGCAGTCACTGTTCGATTCGCAACCGGCGGTGCACAGCGACCCGGTCCCCTTCGGATCCTTCTCGGCGCCCGGCAGCAGGCAAATGCGGCTCGGGCACTGCAGCGCGGGCGACGTGATGGTCGCGACCGATCCGGTGCCACCGTCGGACGAGATGCCGAGGTCGCACGGGCGCCCGACGTGTTTATCCTCGCAGCCGGCACCGCCCGCCACCACCGCCAGCGCAAACGCGAGCACCGCGAAACGTGATGCTAGAAGCTCGAATCGGGGACTGGAAGGCAACCTCATGGGGACTCCTCTGCGGCCGGTGGGGGTCACGCGTGCCTCGTTCTCCGTCGGAGCAAATGCCAAAGCCCCGAAAGGCGGCGCCATGTTACCTACATGACCGTAGCTGTCAAGCAGCGGCTCAACCGACGTTTTCATTCGACGTTGACGCAACCCGCACACGTTTTTGGGTGCCCGCGATATGCGCAAAGGTGGTCAGCAATCGCATTCGGCCGCGGCCCCTTCCGACGCGCTAACTCGACGATAATCCGGCGCTAATCTCTTGATTTCGGCCCTGAAACTCCTTGACACGAAATCTCCTGTTTACGTAGCATGGCCGGGTTTTGGGTGAGGAGATCCACGCGTGCGCACGCGCGTGTGGAGTGTTGAAGGTCGGTGTACGGCATTGAGTGTTGCGACTTCGATCCCTTTCTTCCGGAATCCGTCGTAAAAGAGTGGCCCCCCATTCCCTGTCACGTGCTCTCACGCACAACCAGCGAGGCCTCCGCATGACCCGAAACCGCGTAGTCGGTCTTCTGTTGATGAGTTCGTTGGTGTTGGCCAGCCCGATGGCGCTGGCCAAGAAGAAGAAGGCCGCAGACTTTCAGCCTGAAGGCGAAGCCCCCTCCGGCGATCAGCCGTCGAAGGTGCTCGAGCGCGCGTTCAAGCTGTACGACGGCGAGGACTACTACTCGGCGTCGATCGAGCTCAACAAAGCGATCGAAGGCGAATCGGGCGACAGCGAGCCGAACAAGCAGAAGGCCGAGTTCTGGATGGGCAAGGCCCTCTACAACATGAAGTTCTACTCGGCGTCGCTGTCGTATTTCGACCGCATCGTCACGAAGGGCTCGTCGCACGCGTACTACAACGCCACGCTCAAGTGGCTGGCGTCGCTGTCGCGGCAGCTCCCCGATTCGACCGGCATCCTGGAGAAGATCGGTAAGTACAACCGCGCCGAGCTCGATCAGCCCGCGCTGGAGAAGGTGCGCGACGAGCTCTACTTCCTGCTCGGCAAGTTCTACTACCAGAAGAACAGCTTCAAGCAGGCCGTCGAGCTGTTCTCGGCCGTGCCGACGTCCAGCGAGTTCTACGTCCAGGCGAAGCTGTTCGAGGGCGCCACCCACGTCCGCGAGTACCAGGCGAAGCCGGCCGTCGAGGCGTTCAAGGAGGTGCTCCGCACCGCCGCCGAGAGCACCGACCCACGCATCAAGCCGTTCGAGGATCTCGCGAACCTGTCGCTCGCGCGCACGTTCTACTCGACCGGCCAGTTCGAGCTCGCGACCAAGTACTTCGACCGCGTCTCGCAGGAGTCCTACGACTGGGCCAACAGCCTGTTCGAATCGTCGTGGGCCAACTTCATGCTCAAGCAGAAGGGCTACTCGAAGGCGCTGGGCAACATCCACACCATCCAGGCGCCGTACTTCGAGAACTACATCAAGCCCGAATCGGTCGGCGAGGCGCTGACCGTCAAGGCGACGATCTACTTCTACAACTGCCTCTACGACCGCGCGCAGGAGGCGATCGACGAGTTCAACGCCACCTACCCGACGGTGTTCACCGAGCTCAAGAAGCTGATCACCGCCACCAACGAGAACGACAAGTTGTTCGAGGTGGCGGTCAAGATTCGCAAGGAGACGTCGGGCCTGCCGGAGCAGGTCGAGCGCGCGGCGCGCGGCGTCCTCGGCGACATGAGCTTGCTCAAGCGCTTCCAGTACGTCGAGGAGCTGGATCGCGAGCTCAAGCAGCACGACAAGGCGGACACGTCGTGGAAGGCGACCAACATCGCGCAGACGGTGTTCGCCGACCTGACGCTGCAGCGGTCGCTGGCGGTCAACGAGGCCGGTGACCTGGCGCGCCGCCGTATCAAGCGCCTCACCGAGGAGCTGTCGCAGCTGATCAAGCGCGTCATCAAGATCGAGTTCGAAATTCTCCAGGGCGAGAAGGGTGTTCTCGAGACCGAGATCGTCGAGGAGCGCGACCGCGGCGCCGCCGCAGCCGGCAACAAGCCCCTCGAGGACATCCGCGCCGACGACGAGCACATCATCTGGCCGTTCGTTGGTGAGTACTGGCGCGACGAGCTCGGCTATTACCGCGTCAAGATCAGGAACAAGTGTCAGCGGAGCGCTCCCGAAGGCGCTCCGGCAACGGGCGAGACTCCGGCACCCGCCGAGGGTGCCGCTCCCGCAGGTGGTGCAGAAGGCGGCGGCGGCGAACCAGCGCCAACGCCTTAGCAGCAGTAGTCGACGAGCTTCTCAACGTTCGGTGGAAGCAAAACGAATAGTGGAGAAACCATGAGCAGCCAGTTCCGGTTTTCTAGGGGCATCTTCGTAGCAACGCTCTCGCTGTTCGCAGCGGCGCCCATCGTGGCGTCCGCGGCGGACGCGCCGAAGCCCGCAAACAGCGGCAAGGGGCGGTACTCGAAGCAAGAGGCCGAGGTCAAGGCGACGCAGACCAACTTGACCAAGCCGCAGGCTCCGCCCCCTGCCAAGAAGCAGACGGGGCCGACCCTGACCGTGGACCAGTTCCGCGAGCAGAAGACCCAGGAGATTCAGAAGATCGTCGACGCGCAGATCAGCAAGATGCGGCGTCTGTTGACGGTCACGGCAGAAGACGATCCGCAGAAGCCGGACTTCTTCTTCCGGCTCGGCGAGCTCTACGCCGAGAAGCAGCGCCACAACTTCAACAACGCGCGCGCCCTGGATCAGAAGATCTACGAGATGCAGCCCAACCAGCGCGGCCCGCTGCTGGCGCAGCAGAAGACCTACGAAGAGCAGGAGAAGAAGTGGCTGCTCGAGGCGGTCAAGGCGTTCATCTCCGCGACCAAGTTCCGCAAGTACGACCGGATGGACGAGGTGCTGTTCCGCCTCGCGTTCCTGCTCACCAGCGTCAAGAAGGAAGACCAGGCGCGTGAGTTCTTCCACCGCCTGATCAAGGACTTCCCGAACTCGAAGTACATCCCGGACGCGTACCTGTCGTTCGCCGAGTACTACTTCGAGAAGGGCGAGATGGAGAACGCCCTCAAGTTCTACGAGAAGGTCGAGCAGTTCCCGAAGTCCAGCGTCTACCCCTACGCCGTCTACAAGAAGGGGTGGTGCTACATCAACCTGACTCAGTACAAGGACGCGCTCGAGACGTTCGTCGGCGTGGTCCGCATGACCCAGGAGGGGAAGGTCAACGTCCCCAAGAAGCAGCTCGAGGTCCTGGCCAAAGAGGCCAAGAAGGACATCGTCAAGGCGTACTCGCACGTCGGCGGTCCGGACAAGGCCTGGGAGTTCTTCCAGAAGACCGGCGGTGACTACGCCCCGAAGATGATGGAGTCGCTCGCCGAGCTCTACTGGCAGGAAGGTAAGTTCGTCGAGTCGAGCCGCGTCTACAAGAAGGTCATCGCGCAGAACATGGACTCGCCGCGCATCTGCGAGTGGCAGAACAAGATCGTCCGCAACACGCTGTCGGCCGGCACCAAGCGCGACCAGGTCCAGGAGATCGAACGTCTAGGCGCCGTCTACGACAAGGTCGGCGAGATGAAGACGGCCAAGAAGGATCAGCAGGAGGAGTGCCGCAACGCCTTCCACGACACGTCGAAGGAGCTGGCGCTGATCTGGCACAAGGAAGCGCAGCGCACGAAGAACAAGGACACGTACGAGCTCGACAAGTACGTGTACAAGGTCTTCCTCGACCACTTCCCGAAGGACAAAGACGCCTACGAGATGGGCTTCTACTACGGCGAGCTGCTGTGGACGCTGGAGAACTGGAAGGACGCGGCCGAGCAGTACACGAAGGTCGTCGAGATGAAGCCCGACGGCAAGTACGTCAAGGAAGCCGCCTACGCCGCCGTCCTGGCGTGGAAGAACGCGCTCAACGTCGACGACCACGAGCAGAAGGAGCTGGTCGAGAAGGACCGCGAGAAGTTCGACGAGAAGAACGCCAAGAAGAAGATGGAGCCGCTGACCATCCCCGAGTACCAGAAGAAGATGATCGGGGCGTTCGACACGTACATCAAGTACGTCCCCGACGCGCCCGAGCTGGTGACGATCAAGTACCGCAAGGCGCGCATCTACTACGAGTACAACCACTTCGAAGAGGCGTCGAAGCTGTTCGAGGACATCGTCAACAAGCACCCGAAGCACGAGCTGGCGGTGTACTCGGCGAACCTGCTCCTCGACTCCCTCAACGCTCAGGGCCGGACGAAAGACGTCGTCAAGTACGTCGACAAGTTCCTCGAGATGCCGGAGCTCATGAAGGATCCGGAGTTCGGCAAGCAGATGATCTCGCTGAAGAGCGACACCTACGACATGGAGGGCATGGTCTACGAGAAGCAGCGCAACTTCAAAGAGTGCGGCCGCTCGAAGCTGGCCGCCGCCGAGGCGCTGCCTGACCATCCCAAGCACGCGGAGCGTCTGTGGGACGCGGCGCAGTGCTTCCAGAACGCGCACCTGGTCGGCCAGGCTCTGAAGGCGCGGCTGCAGCTGATCAAGGAGCACCCGAAAGATGGGCTCGCGCTCAAGGCGCTGTTCCGCGTCGCCGCCGGCTACCACCAGCTGGCCTACTACTCGAAGGCGGCGGAATTCTACGAGGACTTCGCCAACAAGTTCCCGGGTGAGAAGAAGGCGACGGACGCGCTCGGTAACGCGACGACGTTCCGCATCGGCCTCGGCGAGAGCGACAAGGCGATCGCCGACATGGACGCGTTCGTGAAGTTCTACGGCCAGCGCAAGCCGCAGGACGCCGCCGGCGTGTTCTTCCAGATGGGCGAGGTCTACGAGAAGGACAAGAAGTACGACGAGCTCGCCCGCCACCTGGACAACTACCTCAAGAAGTGGGGCGCGCAGGGCGGTCCCGATCGCCAGGTCGTCGCGCACAACCGTCTGGGCGAGATTGCCTGGAAGCAGTCGTGCCCGAAGGCGTCCGAGGACGGCGCCTGCCTCGAGGTCAAGCGCCTCGCCGCCACCGGCCGCCAGAAGGTCTTCTACGACCTCAACAAGAAGCGCAAGAAGGGCCAGAAGATCAAGGAGGCGAAGCGCACGCAGTGCGGACCGCCCACCAGCTCGAAGATCATCGTGTTCGACCGCAACAAGCAGTCGGCCGCGAAGGGTCAGGAGCACTTCCAGGCCGTGTTGAAGATCTGGAACAAGGGGGCAGCCGCCTCGAAGATCACGGGCAAAGACGTCGACGCGCGTGCCGGCCTGGCGCAGTACGCGGTCGCCGCGTCGGCGTTCCACTTGGCGGAGACGCACTACGAGGCGTTCCTGCGCATCAAGTTCCCCGATGGCCTCGACTTCCAGCAGCCGAGCCAGTACGACAACAAGAGGAAGGCCGAGGCTAAGAAGAAGAAGGCCGAGGACTCGGTCAAGAAGTTCAGCAGCTACCTCGACGAGAAGTCGAAGGCGCTGGGCAAGGCCCGCGACCAGTACCTCGAGGTCTTCAAGATGAAGCAGGCGCAGTGGGCGATCGCCTCCAGCGCGCGCATCGGCCAGCTGTACGCCGACTTCGTCGGCCAGCTCTACACCGCGGAAATCCCCAAGGACCTCAAGGTCCAGGACGAGTGGGGTAACCGCCCGCAGGAAATCTTCTGCGACGCGCTGGTCGACAAGGCGGAGCCGATCGAGCTCAAGGCCGTCGAGGGCTTCGACACCTGCCTCAAGGCTGCCACGGACTACTCCTGGTACAACGAGTGGTCCCGGCTTTGCGAGCGCGAGCTCAATCAGATGAAGCCGTCCGAGTATCCGCTGTCGTCGGAGATCAAGCCGGAGGCCGGCTACGTGTCGACGATGATGACGCCGTCGCCGGTGGTGACGGAGCTGAGCGAATCGGTCACCGCGGGCTCGGCCCAGGCCCAAAGTGGCGACAAGTGAGGACCCGAGTCATGACGACGACGCAGAACAAGAAGGTGAACGACATGCGAAATCTGATGGCTTGTGCCCTGGCGGCGGGCTTGCTCGCCGCCTGCGCGGGAACGACCAAGACCACCAAGACCGCCGGTAGCGGCACCGAGAGCGAAGACACCGGCTCGATGGCGGGCGCCACCGAACGGGAAACGATCAGCAAGGCGGGAGCCGAGCAGATCATTCCCAAGGAGAAGAAGCGCAACATCTCGGCTGACCAGCGCGCCGACTTCGACAAGGCCATGAAGCGCTACGCCGACGCCAGGAAAGACGGCGCCGTCTCGGGCGGTGAGTGCTCCGGCGTCTCGGACGCGTTCAAGCGCGTCGCCGACGACAACCCCGGGCTGATGGAAGCCCGCTTCAACCAGGGCGCCGTGCTCTATGAGTGCGGCCGCGAGGACGATGCGGCGAGCGTGTGGAAAGGGCTGAAGTACGGCCCCGCGATCACCAACCTCGGCTACATCGCCTGGAAGAACAACGACACCGGCCGCGCCGAGTCTCTGTTCACGAGCGCGATCAAGGACGATCCTCTGCACAGCGTCGAGGCGCGCAACAACATCGCGCAGATCCTGCGCGATCGCGCCCGCAAGGCGGGCAGCCCCGAGGAGAAGAAGCGCTACGTCAGCGAGGCGGTCAGCAACCTGCGCACCGTGCTCGCGCTCGACAGCAACAACCTGCAGGCGTTCTCGACGCTCGCGTTCATCTACTACGACATGAACATGCTGGAGATGGCCAAGCTGGTCGGCAATCAGGCGATCAAGAAGGCCGAAGAAATCGCGACCGGCAAGTTCGAGGAAGAGAAGGTCGAGGAGCAGCAGGAAGGCAAGGCCGGCAAGGCCGCTGGTAAGAAGGGCGGCAAGAAGGAGAAGGCCGAGAAGAAGGACGACGACGACGACGGCGGCAAGAAGGCCAAAGAGGTCGACGTTCGCGAGGCCGGCACCGGCGTCACCGCGGACATGAAGAAGCAGCTGGCGGTCGTCCACAACACGATGGGCCTCGTCGAGCTCAAGAAGAAGAACATCAGCCCCGCGATCAAGCAGTTCAAGGAGGCGGTGTCCCTCAATCCGAGCCTGGCCGAGGCGCGCCTCAATCTGGCGGCGCTGTCGCTGAACAACCGCGACTACGTCACGGCCGAGGAGAACTTCCGCTCCGTGCTGAAGATGCAGCCCCGCAACTTCGAGGCCGCGATCGGCCTCGGCGTCGCGCTGCGCGGCAACAAGAAGATCGACGAGGCCGAGGCGCAGTACAAGAAGGCCATGGACCTCGACGGCTCGCAGGGCGGGACGTACTTCAACCTCGGGCTCCTGTACCAGGAATACAAGGACGGCCAGAAGCCGTCGCTCCAGGAGGCGCAGAAGTACTACCGCCAGTTCCTGGGCCACGCCGCGAACGCGTCCGACTCGCTCAAGCGCGAGGCCGAGAAGCGCATCAAGGACATCGACGAAATCTACGTCGCGCTCGAAGAGGCGGCCAAGATGCAGGCCGAAGCCGAGGCCATGCAGAAGAAGGCCGAAGAGCAGCAGAAGAAGATGGAAGAAGAGATGAAGAAGATGGAGGCCCAGGAGAAGGCCGCCAACGAGAAGGCTGCTGCTGACGCCAAGGCCGCCGCAGACGGCAAGGCCGCCGGGGCTGCCGGCGGCGACAAGGCCGGTGCGACGCCCGCCGCTGCCGGCGCTGCTCCCCCTGCCGAGGGCGAGGAAAAGCCCGCCGCGGGTGCGAAAAAGGGCGGCAAGAAGAAAAAGTAAGCGCCCTCGCCTATTAGGGACGCGGTAAAGTCAAGCGAGGCAGTAAAAACAACAATCGACGGGAACCAGGAGGCGATCTGGTTGTCTGACACACAGCCAGCCCGCCTCCCGTAGCACCAAGGAGAACCGGAATATGAAGAACATCATCATCCGTCTCGCTCTCGCCGGGGGAATGGCTGCGCTCGCTCTGCAGGGAACCGCGTTCGCGCAGGCGAAGGCGGAAGCCGGCGGCGCCGCCGCGCCGGCGGGCGACGACAGCGGAACGACATACAAGGCCAAGACCGTCTACGACTTCGAAGACGACACCGTCGAAGGCGATCTGCAGCGACCGGACGGCGAGCTCGTGAGCTCGCAGAAGAAGGCGCAGCACTCGAGCCTCATCGAGATTCGTAAGGATTTCATCCCCGAAATGCTGAAGTCGCTGGAGGACGTCTAGCCACCCGACTCCGAGCTTGATGCTCACGTCGGCCGACTAGATCCCAAAGCGCCTTCCAAGAAACACCAAGAGGAGAGCAGCCATGGCCGATGTGAAGGTCCCCATCAAGTTCGAGATCTACAAAGGGGACAACCTGGTGCGTGAGGAAGTCCTCACGCAGAGCCCCATCCGGATCGGGAAGCTCGGGTCCTCGGACCTGCGCCTCGACGACGAGACCGTATCGCGCATGCACGGCGTGATCGAGGCCGCTGGTGGCGACATCCATGTCACCGACCTCGGTTCGACGCGCGGCACGACGGTCAACGGCGAACGGATCACGAAGGCACGGCTGCAGTCGGGTGACGAAGTCATGTTCGGCGACTGCCGCGTGATCGTCACCTTCGGTGACGTGCAGCAGCAGGCCACCCCAGCGCCGCAGGCGTGGGGCGGCGGCCAGGCGGCCCCGGGCGGCTACGCGCCGCCTCCGCCGGTCGGCTACGCTGCCGCGCCTCCTCCTCAGCAGGCTTACGCGCAGCCCAGCTACGCGGCGCCCAGCTACTCGGCGCCGTCGTTTGCCGGCGCGCCGGGCGCGGGTGCCGAGGTCGAGGTGCACGACGGTTCGCGAGCGATGGAGGTCCAGACCATCTTCCGCGGCGTCGTTACCGGAACGCGCCACCTCTACAACCCGGAGGGCAAGACCACCCACGCCCAGGGGACGTCGCTGCTCTACGCCGGTCTCGCTGCCGCGGCGGTTGGCCTGGGTCTGTTCGTCGTCACCGCCCTCGACGTTGGCCACGAAAAGGAAGCGTTCGAGAAGCACACGGCCGATGGCAAGGAAGCGAAGACCTTCATTTGGAAGGATCGCTCGCCGGCCAGCGCCGGCATCGTCCTGGCAGGCCTGCTGGGCAGCGTGGTGCTGTCGTACATGGGCCTCAAGCGGCGCGGCAAGACCAACGCCAACTTCACCATCGGCTCGGACGCCCATGTCGACGCGCCGGTTTCGCCGGACTTCAGCCCGTCATCGACGCACCAGCTGGTGTCCGCGACCGGCGCCGACTACGTCGTCAACGTCACGCCGCGCATGGGCGGCGAGGTCTACGTCGATGGTCAGAGCTACCAGTTGCAACAGTTCATCCAGCAGCGCGGCGCCAGCTTCTCGCTGTCGCAGGGCAGCTCGGCGCGGCTCGACTGCGGCGAGACGACGTTCGTGGTCACGGCCACGCCGCGTCCGCGTACGCTCGACGTGCCGTTCCTGACCTGGCGCTGGGACGAGCAGGTCTATACGGTCGGCTCCGCGGTCGCGCTGGGTCTGTTCCTGCTGATGATCTTCTCGGTTCCGCCGGATCCGAAGTCGCTGTCGCTCGACCTCTTCAACTCCGACAACCGGTTCGTTAAGTTCCTGATCAAGCCGCCGGAGGAGAAGGAAGAGGAGATTCCGGAGTGGCTGAAGTCCAAGAAGGACGACGCCCAGGGCGGCAAAGGGAAGCGCCACAAGGGCGAAGAAGGCAAGATGGGCAAGAAGACCTCCAAGAACAAGGAGGGTCTGTACGGCCTCAAGGGTCCGAAGGACAACCCGGATCCGCACCTGGCGAAGAAGCTGGCGGAAGAGCAGGCCAAGAACGCCGGCATCCTCGGCGTCCTGAAGCAGACCGAGGGCTCGCACATCGCCTCGATCTTCGGCCGCGACACCGCGCTCGGCAGCGACGCTGCGGACGTCCTCGGCGGTCTCATCGGCAACCAGATCGGCGAGGCCTACGGCGTCGGCGGCCTGGGTCTGGTCGGCACCGGCTCGGGCGGTGGCGGCACCGGTGAAGGGACCATCGGCCTCGGTAACCTCGGCACCATCGGCAAGGGTGGCGGCGGTGGCAACGGCTCCGGCTACGGCCGCGGCGCCGGCGGCCTCGGCGGTCGCCGCGCGAAGGCCCCGGACGTCATCCCGGGTCAGGCCAACGTGCGCGGGTCGCTGGACAAGGAAATCATCCGCCGCATCATCCGGCGCCACATCAACGAGGTGAAGTACTGCTACGAGCAGGAGCTGACGAAGAAGCCGGACCTCGGCGGCCGCATCATGGTGCAGTTCACCATCGCGGCGTCGGGCCAGGTCATCGCGTCGGTTCTGCAGAACTCGACCATGGGTAACGCCCGCGTCGAGAACTGCACCGTCCAGGCCGTGCGGCGTTGGGAGTTCCCCAAACCCCTCGGCGGCGGTATCGTCATCGTGTCGTACCCGTTCGTGCTCACGCCCGCTGGCGGTGGAGAGTGAAGATGAAGTCAGCCCTCAAGGTCATCCTCGGTATCGCGGTCGTATTGCCTGCCTGCGACGGTTTCGTCTGCAGTCAGGAGCGCATCAAGGCGATCGAGCTCGCCAACCGCGGCGCCGAGCAGTTCAAGAACAACCTCTATGACTCGGCGGAGAAGGATCTGAAGCAAGCGATCCAGACCGACCCGTCATACGAGATCGCGTACTACAACCTCGGCAAGGTCTACCAGAAGCAGAGGAAGTGGGACAAAGCGATCGAGTACTTCGAGGGTGCCGTCCAGCGCAAGCCGGACAACGGCAACTACCAGTACGACCTCGGTGAGGCCTACCTGGAGTCGAAGAAGATCGACATGGCCGAAAAGGCGCTCAAGGCCGCGACCGCCGCCGACACCAAGCTGTTCAAGGCGTGGTGGCGGTTGGGCTTGGTCTACAAGATGCTCGACCGTCCCAAAGAGGCGGACGACGCGCTTCGCCACGCCATCGAGGCCAACACCCGGTTCTCGAAGTCGTACGTTGCGCTCGGTTACCTCTACCTTGATTACGACTTCAACAAGGAAGCCGCTCAGGTGTTCCAGGGCTGCGTGACGGCGAAAGAGGACGACGGCGAGTGCCACAATGGCTATGGGCTCGCGCTCAAGAACCTCAAGCAGTACGAGCAGGCGACCAACGAGTTCAAGAAGGCGATCGACCTCGATCCCGAGCTGTTCGACGCTCTCTACAACGCGGGTATGGCGTACTCCGACTGGTACGACGAGGCGCACGGCAACGATCAGAAGGAAGGCGCCCGCAACTACCTGCAGAAGTTCGTTACGACGGCTGCCAAGACCGCCGACGGGAACTACGTCAAGGCGGCCAACGACAAGCTGTACGCGCTCTCCGGACCGTAGTCAGAACTCCTACCCCCCGCGCTGCTCAAGCGCTGGATAGGAACCGAACAGCAAAGCGACCGCGAACCCGTCGAAACGACGGCGTTCCCGGTCGCTTTCCTGTTTTTAGCCGCGCTCCGTCGTGTTATAAAAAACCTCCTGTTTTCTAGTGTGTTACGCGTACTTACCCGCGACACGCTACAGCGGCACGGATCCGAATTTGGAGGAGCGCAGTGGATCACCAGTCCAAGCAGGGCCAGGGCCAGGGCCACGGGAAACGAAAGAAGTCCGATGAGGCATCGGCTTCGAACGGCAACGGGACGAGCGGGTTTCCATCTGAGCTCGTAGAGAAAGCCGAGGCTGCCGCTGCGGCGGAGAAGCAGTCGGTCGACAAGGGCATCGAGGCCTGGAAGAAGATTGTCGCGTCCGCGCCCAAGGAGTGGGCACCACGTCGCGAGCTGGCGCGTGTGTACAAGAAGGCGGAGCGCTGGAACAACTTCATCGAGACGCTGAAGGAAGCGATCGAGAAGGGGACCTGGCAGTCGCCCGAGGACAAGATCCCGGTGCTGCAGGAGATGATCGAGGTCTATCGCGATCGTCTGAAGTTGGACGTGATGGTCGTCAACGCGTTCAACCAGATCCTGAGCATCCAGCCCGACAACTTCGAAGCAGCGGATTCGCTGGCGGCGCAGTTCGAGACGATGAAGCGCTGGCCCGATCTGATCGCGCTGCTGCGCAAGAAGGCCCAGGTCGTCGAGGCGCCCGAGGACAAGATCGCCCTGCACCTGCGTGTCGCGAATCTGTTCCTGGAGAAGTTCTCCAACCAGGCGGAGGCGATCAAGGCATACGAGACGATCCTCGAGCTGGATCCGGACAACAGCGAGGCGCTGGCGTTCGTCAAGCAGATGTACGAGAAGCGCCGCGACTGGGACAAGTTGATCTCGGTCAATCAGCGCGAGATCGACAAGCTGAGCGATCCCGACGAGCGCAAGGCGCGGCGGATCGAGGTCGCGAAGCTCGCGTCCGAGAAGATGAAGAAGGCGTCGGTGTCGATCGACCTCTGGCAGAAGGTGCTGGCGGACGATGCCGAGAACCTCGAAGCGCTGGGCGAGCTCGAGAAACTCTACGAGCGTGAGAAGGCGTGGAACGAGCTGGGCGCAGTGCTGGAGCGGCAGGTGTCCGCGACCAACGACGCCACGCGGAAATCGGCGCTCTACGTCAAGCTCGGCATCCTGTTCACCGAGAAGGTGCAGAACCCCACGCAGGCCACGGCCGCGTGGCAGGCGCTGCTGGCGCTGGAGCCGGAGAATCGCCGCGCCCAGGACGCGCTGAAGAAGCTTTACCTGCAGCAGAAGGACTGGAACGCGCTGGAAGCGTTCTATGCGTCGCAGAACAAGTGGGACGAGCTGGTGCGCGTCCTGGAGCGCCAGGCTGAGAGCGAAGACGACAGCGGCCGCGTCGGTCTGTGGAACAAGATCGGCGAGCTGTATCGCGATCGCCTGACCAAGGCGGATCGCGCTCAGAAGGCGTTCGAGAAGACGTTGTCGTTCGACGGACAGAACTTGCCGGCGGCGCTGGCGCTGATCCCGCTGTACGAGAAGGCGAAGGAGATCAAGCGGCTCGCCGACGTGTTGCTGATCGAGCTCGGCTACACGAAGGACCCGGACGAACGGCGGCCGCGGATGCAGCGCCTCGCGGACCTGCTCGACATGGGCGCCGGCGACAAGCGCGGCGCGCTGACCATCGCGCTGCAGGCGCTGGGCGAGACGCCGACCGAAGAATGGGCGATCACGACGTCGCGGCGGCTGGCCGCTGAGAGCGGCAACTGGCCCGAGCTGGTCGAAGCTTACGAGGCGGTGGTGCCACGTGTTCGCGACGAGAGCGCGGCGCTGGCGTTGCTGTCGACGCTCGCGGCGGCGTACGAGGGCGAGCTGGCGAATCCCGAGGCGGCGATCGCGCGCAACCAGAAGATCCTCGAGATCTCCGACAAGGATCCCGGCGCGGTCGCTGCGCTGGAACGGTTGTACATCGCGACCGGCCGTTTCCCCGACTTGCTGGCGGTCTACGACAAGAAGCTGTCGCTGGCGAAGACCAAGGCGGAGGAGCTGGAGATCCGCTTCAAGCTCGCCAGCCTGTACGAAGAGGAGATCAAGCAGCCGGACAAGGCGATCGAGCTCTACACCGCCATCCTGAAGCAGGATCCCGAGCAGCTCGGGGCGCTCGCGGCGCTCGATCGACTGTATCAGCAGCTTGGCCGCTGGCAGGAGCTGTCGGAGACGATCGTCAAGGAGATCGATCTGTCGACCGACATGGCCGCCGTCGCGGAGCTGAAGTTCCGTCGTGGCGCAGTGCTGGAGCAGTATCTCAGCGACGGGGCCGGAGCGGTGGCCTCTTACCGCGAGGCGCTGCAGCTCGACACGTCGCACGTCGGTGCGAGGACCGCGCTGCAGGCGTACCTGTCGAACGCGGACTCTGATCTGCAGCGCGCGGCCGTCAAGGTGCTGGAGCCGATCTACGAGGCGAACAATGACATCGCCCGGTTGGTCGAGGTCCAGCGCATCAAGCTGGCGCACGAGAAGAAGACCGACAAGCGCGTCGACCTGCTGCTGCGCATCGGCCAGCTGGAAGGCCAGCTCGGTAACACCGACCAGGCGTGGGAAGCGTACACGCGCGCCGTGGCCGAGAGCCCGGCGTCGTCGCCCGCGCGCGAGGCGCTGGAGAACCTGGCGAACATCCTCGACAACTGGCAGCCGCTGATCACGCTCTACGAGAAGGCGCTGTCGGCGAAGGGCAAGGAGCGCCTGGCGCCCGATCTGGAGCGCGAGCTGCTGCTGGTCGTCGCGGTCGCCTACGACGAGAAGCTGGCGCAGTCGGACCGCGCCGTCGAGTACTTCAGACGCGCGCAGAGCATCCAGCCCGAAGACGCGTCGGCGCTGGTGGCGCTGGAGCGGCTCTATACCCGCACCGAGCGCTGGAGCGATCTGGTCGACACGCTGCTCAAGAAGGCGCAGCTGGTCACCGACGACGCCGAGCGCGAAGAGATTCGCATCCGCACCGCACGGGTGTGGGAGGAGATGCTGGGGAACGCCGAGCAGGCGATCGTCGCCTGGAACGTCGTTCTGCAGGACAACCCGGCCAACGTTCAGGCGTTGCGCGCGCTCGACCGGCTGTACATGCAGCGGGGCGAACACCGCGAGCTGGCCGACAACCTGCAGCGGCAGCTCAATCTGGTCGCGGGCGAGCCGGCGGAGACCGTCGCGTTGCTGGGGCGGCTGGGCGCGCTGCGCGAGCAGTACCTCGGTCAGCCGGGCGCCGCTGTCGACAGCTACGCCAAGATCCTGCAGATCGAGCCCGAACACTCCGAGACCATCGTGGCGCTCGAACGCATCTTCCCCAAGCCGGAGCACGAGCTGGACGTCGCGCTGCTGCTGGAGCCGATCTACAAGGGCCGCGCCGACTGGCCGCAGCTGATCGCGGTCTACGAGGTCGAGGCGCGACACGCCGTCGATCCGGAGCAGAAGATCGCGCTCTACAAGCAGATCGCGGAGGGCTACGAGATCGGCCTGGACGATCCGGCGCGCGCCTACGAGGCGCTGGCGCGGGCGCTGGCCGAGGAGCCGCAGAATCCGGACGTGCAGGCCAGCGTCGAGAGACTGGCGCGCGCGCTGCGCAAGCTGGACGATCTGACCGCGCGTTACGGGCGCCTGGTGGCGTCGGTCGCCGATCCGGAGCGCAAGAACGCGCTGTACCATAAGATCGCGCGCCTCGCGGAGCTGGAGCTGGGTGACGACGCGCAGGCGGCGGCGGCTTACGTCGCAGCGCTGGACGTGTGGCCGCGCGATCTGGACGCGGCGAACGCGCTGGAGCAGCTGTATCTGCGACGCGCCGACTATCCCAACCTGGTGAAGCTGCTGCTGCGCAAGGCGGAGATCGTCGACGACATCGCCGACAAGAAGACGCTGTATTTCCGTGCCGCGCAGCTCTACGAAGAGGTGATCGAAGACCTCGACAGCGCGGTGGGCGTGTTCCAGCACGTGCTGTCGGTCGACGACGGCGACAAGGCGGCGCTCGATCAGCTCGAGCGCCTGTACATCCGGCTCGGGCGCTGGCTCGAGCTCAAGAACGTCTACGCCAAGAAGGCGGAGCTGGCGACGTCGCCGGTCGAGAAGAAGCAGATGCTGTTCGTGCTCGGGCAGGTCTACGACCGCGAGCTGGGTGATCCGGAGCGGGCGGTCGAGACCTACAGCTCGATCATGGACCTGGATCCGGAGGACTACGACGCGGCGCAGGCGCTCGATCGCCTGTATCAGCAGCTGGAACGCTGGTACGACCTGCTCGCCGTTCTTGAGCGGCAGACCGAGATGGCGCCGTCGCCCGCCGAGGTCGTGTCGCTGCGTTACCGCATCGGCGAGCTGTGGCGCGAGCACCTGAAGGATCTGGGGCGCGCGGTGGAGGCCTATCGCCAGGTCCTGGCGATGGATCCGGCGCACGAGCCGACGATCCGGGCGCTGGAAATGTTGATGACCGGCAAGGACGAACCCGTGCTGGCCGCCGCGGTGCTCGAACCGATCTACGAGAGCGCGGGCGAATGGGATCGCGTCATCGCCGTCTACGAGGTGATGGCGGCGAACAGCGATGATGTTCCCCGCACCGTGGAGCTGCTGTGCCGTATCGCCGAGATCGAGGAGCGGCGCCTGTCGCACCAGAACGCGGCGTTCGACGTCTACGGCCGCGCGCTACGCATCGATCCGACCAACCCCGACGTCATCGCGCACCTGGAACGGCTGGCGAGCGAGACCGGCCACTGGGCGAAGCTGACGAACCTGTTCGCGAGCGAGATCGAGAAGGTCGACGAGCCCCGGCGCGCGATCGACATGCTGCTGCGCCTGGCGCGCATCTACGAGGAAGAGACCGGCCAGGTCGAAGAGGCCATCGCGACGTTCCGACGCGCGGTGACCGCCGACGCCGACAGCAAGGATGCGCTGATCGCGCTCGACCGGCTGTACGTGCGCGCGCAGCAGTGGGACGACCTCGCCGATATCGTCCGGCGCGAGATCAAGGTCGCGCCGTCGGATGAGGACCGCGTCGCGCTGACGTTCCGGCTGGCGCAGATCTACGAGCTCGCGCTCATGGATATGCCCAAGGCGGTGGAGGCGTACCGCGAGGTCCTGTCCACCGAGCCGACGCACGCGGAGACGCGAGCGGCGCTCGAGCGGATGTTCATCGGCGGCACGATGGAGCTCGAGATCGCCGATGTGCTGGAGCCGCTGTACCGGACCGGCGAGGAGTGGGAGAAGCTGCACCGCATCTACGAGGTGCAGCTCGGCCGACTGACCGACGTCACCGAGCGGCAGGCGCTGCTGCGCCGGCTGGCCGAGATCGCCGAGCAGAAGCTGGTCGACCAGGTGGCGGCGTTCGAGTGGTGGGCGCTGGCGGTCAAGGAAGACCCGTCTTCGGCGCAGGCGCTCGACGAGCTGCTGCGACTGGCGCGCGCGACGCACCAGTGGGACGCGTACGTCAACACGATGCTGGAGACGGCGGGGCCCGAGCGCGCCCCGTCGGTGCGGCGCGACGTGCTGCTGCGCCTCGCGGCCAGCTTCGAGAACGACCTGGGCAACCTCGAACGCGCCGAGGCGGCGCTCGTCCAGGTGCTGGCGGAGCACGACAAGGACCCGGCGGCGCTGGCGTCGCTGGATCGCATCTACGAGAGCCAGCGCATGTACGAGAACCTGGCGGGTGTCCTGCGCCAGCGGATCTCGACGACGGACGACAGCGAGGAGCTGACGCAGCTCAATCTGCGGCTCGGGCGCGTCTACGCCGAGGCGCTGGAGGAGATCGATCCCGCGATCGCCAGCTACCTGGCGGTGCTGGAGCAGCAGTCGCGGTCGCGTGAGGCGCTGGACGCGCTCGAGCAGCTGTACTTCCGCAGCGAGCGCTGGCCGGAGCTGTACGGCGTCTACGAGAAGCTGGTCGACGTCATGGACGACGAGACCGGCATGGCCGATTGCTACGCGCGCATGGCGAAGCTGGCGGCCGACGCGCTCGACAATCGCGACAAGGCCGTCGAGCTGTGGGGCCGCGTCGTCGACATTCGCGGCGAAGACGCGATCGCGCTGTCGGGACTGGCCGACCTGCACGAGATGGCGGGCGAGTGGAAAGAGGTGACCGAGGTCCTGGAGAAGCAGGTCGTCGCGACGCCCGATCCGGAAGCCCGTATTCCGATCTACAAGCGCCTGGGGCGCATCTGGGGCGAGAAGCTGTCGCGCGAGCGCAACTCGCTCGAGAGCTGGCAGAAGGTCCTGGAGATCGATCCGCAGGACGTCGATGCGCTGCGCGCGATCGCGGCGAACTACCGCAGCGCCGGTGCCTGGGAGGAGCTATCGCAGGCGTTGCGCCGCTTGATCCAGGCCGGCCAGCTCGGTGGCAGCGGCATCGAGCGCGACGAGTTGAAGGATCTGTTCTCGCAGCTCGGCGAGCTCGAAGGCGAGACGCTGATGCGCACGCAGGATTCGATCGATGCGTGGCGCGAGGTGCTGGAGCTGGAGCCGGCCGACTTCCGCGCCCTGGCGGCGCTGGAGCGGTTGTTCATGCAGGAGGCCCGCTGGGAAGAGGCGGTCGACATCCTGGAGCGCCGCGCGCAGGCGCTGGCCAACCCGACCGATCGGGTCGACGTGTTGATGCAGGCGGCGTCGCTGTGGGCGGACAAGATCGGCGACGGCGGTTCGGCGGCCGACGTGTACGAGCGCGTGCTGCAGATCGATGCCGGCCACCAGGCGGCTTCGCTGGAGCTCGAGCAGCTGTACCGCCACCGCATGAGCTGGGACCGACTGGTCAACCTGCTGCTCACGCGCACGGACTTCGCGCCCGACGTGGCGGCGCGCATCGTGCTGCTCGTCCAGGTCGCCGAGGTCTATGAACAGAAGCTGAACGACCGCGACAGCGCGTTCGTGACGCTGCAGGCGGCGTTCCGCGAGGACTACTCGAACGATCACGTCGCCAAGGAGCTGGAGCGGCTGGCCACGGCCGCCGACAAGTGGAACGAGCTCATCGGCGAATACACGCAGGTCGTGCAGGGGATCTCGGATCCCAAGCAGGCCGCCGATCTGTGGGTGAAGATCGCGCGCTGGTACGACTCGGCGCTGCGGCACGTCGACTACGCCATCGCGTCGGCGCAGCAGGCGCTGACCCTGGATGCGACGCACATCGGCGCGCTGCAGGCGCTGGAGGACTTCTTCCGCAAGCAGAAGCGGTGGAGCGACCTGGTCGGCGTCGCTCGCGCGCCACGCGGAGTGTGAGACGGAGCCGACGGCGCGGGTCGAGATCCTGCTGCGGCTCGCGGACACGCACGAGACCCAGCTGGGCGACGCGACGCAGGCGATGAACGCCTACCAGCGCGCGCTGGACACCGACGAACACTGCATCGACGCGATCAACGCGCTGGAGCGTCTGTACCGGCGCACGCAGGCGTGGGACCGCCTGGTCGACGTGCTGTCGAAGAAGTCGCAGGTGGTCAGCGACACGGATCAGGCGATCCGGCTGCGCCTGCAGGTCGGCGAGCTGTGGGAGGATCGGCTGGGCGACAACGACCGCGCCGTCGACGCCTACAAGGAGGTCCTGTCGGTCGATCCGCGCAACCTGCCGGCGCTCGAAGCGCTCGATCAGCTGTACGGCAAGACCGGCCGCATCGAAGAGCAGCTCGAAAACCTCGAGCACCGCCTGGAGGTCGCCCCGCCCGAGGAGGATCGCGTCGCGATCTATCAGCGCATGGCGGCGATGTGGGAAGAGAACTTCGCCAAGCCCGAACGCGCGACCGAGGTGCTGGAGAAGATCCTGCTCATCGACGAGCGCAACGCGAAGGCGTACCGCGATCTGGAGCGGCTGTATCGCCAGGAGCGCAAGTGGGACTCGCTGGTCGACACGTATCGCAAGCACCTCGCGGTGACGACCGATACGACCGAGCGCATCGACCTGTTCACCAAGACCGGCCAGGTCTACGAGCAGGAGCTGCGCGACCTCGATCGCGCCATCGATTCGTACAACGACGTGCTCAGCGTGGAAGAAGACCACGCCGACGCGCTGGCGGGCCTGGGGCGCCTGTACGAGGAGACCGAGCAGTGGGATCGCGCCGTCGAGATGATGCGGCGGTTGATCCGCATCAGCAGCGAGCCGAAGCAGAAGGTCGACCTCAACTACCGCCTCGGCAAGATCTTCGACGAGCAGATGAAGGATCCGGAGCCCGCCCAGGAGTACCTGGTCGAGGCGCTGTCGCAGGATCCGTCACACGTCCCGTCGATGCTGTCGTTGCTCGGCATCTACAAGCGCCGCGGCGACTGGTTGAAGGCGGCGCAGCTGATGGTCAGGGCGGAAGCCGCGACCAACAACCCGCTCGAGAAGACGCGGCTGCTGTACGAAGGCGGCAAGATCTTCGCCGACAAGCTGGGCGACGAGGCGCAGGCGACCGACCTGTTCGCCCGCGTGCTGCAGCTCGATCCGGAGCACGTCGACGCCGCCGAGCCGCTGTCGCAGCTCTACTTCAAGCGCGAGGAGTGGGGGCCGCTGGTTCCCATCCTGGAGATGCTGGCGCGCAAGGCGGATCGCAAGACCAACCGCGAGCTGACGCTGCTGTATCACCGCCTGGCCAAGGCGGCCGACAAGCTGGGCGAAAACGAGAAGGCGCTCAAATACTACAAGCAGTCGTACGACCTGGATTCGACGTACCTGCCGACGCTGGTTGATCGCGCGGGCCTGCTCTACCGCCTCGAGCACTGGGACGATGCGTTCCGCATCTACCAGACCATCCTGGTCCACCACCGCGACACGCAGAAGGACGACCAGATTGTCGACATCTTCTTCCGGCTCGGGCGCATCAAGCTGAAGCTGGGGGAGCGGACAAAAGCGGTCAACATGTTCGAGAAGGCGCTGGAGATTCAGCCGGGCCATCGCGCCACGCTGCAAGCGCTGATCGACCTCTACACCGACGCCGGCGATTTCGAGGCGGTGATCAAGCAGAAGCGATCGCTGTCGTCCGCGTCGGCGACGACGTCCGACGAGAAGTTCGCGCTGTGCGAGGAGATCGCGCAGCTCTACAAGGACAAGCTGTCCAACCCGCAGAAGGCGATCGCGGCGCACCTGGAAGCGCTGAACATCAAGCCCACCGATCGCCAGCTGCTGCACGACCTGCTGGAGCTGTTCAGCGAGACCAAGCAGTGGAAGAAGGCGATGGAGATCCTCATGAAGCTCGCCGAGCTGGACAGCGGCAAGGGCAAGGCGCGCTTCCTGATCGCGGCGGGCAACATCGCCAACTACGAGCTCCACTCCACCGACGAGGCCGTGGACCTCTACAACCAGGGCCTGGACGAGGACCCCGACGACCTGAAGGCCTTCGAGCGGATCGACAAGGTCATGACCTCGAAGAAGGACTGGAAGAACCAGGAGCGCAACTACCGCAAGATGATCAAGCGCCTGGGCAGCGATCCGGAGCCCGACAAGAAGGCGACGGTGATCGCGCTGTGGCACGCGCTCGGTGAGATCTACCGCTCCCGCCTCAAGGACAACAAGGCGGCGATCGCGGCGTTCGAGGTCTGCGTGCAGCTCGATCCGGACGCAGTCGTGCGCCACCAGATCCTCGCCGAGCTGTACCAGCTGTCGGGCCCGGACTCGTACGAGCAGGCGATCAAGGAATACCGCCACATCATCAAGGCGACGCAGGACTTCGGGCAGATGGCGGCGCACCTCAAGACGCTGCGCAAGCTGTTCATGGAGCTGCGCCAGTACGATCGCGCCTGGTGCGTGGCGGCAGCGGCGGTGTTCCTGCGCAAGGGCGACGCCGAAGAGACGCAGTTCTACGAGCAGTACAAGCCGAAGGCGTTCACGCGCGCCAAGGCGCGGCTGACCGAGGACATGTGGAAGCTCATCTATCACGCCGACGAGGACCGCTACATCTCGGCGGTGTTCGCGGCGGTGAGCCAGGCGGTCGCCGGTGCGCGCGCCAAGGACCTCAAGGACTGGGGCCTCAAGCGCAAGGACAAGCGCGACGTCGCGAACGACCAGCTGCTGTTCAGCAAGGTGTTCAACTACGTCAATCAGGTGCTGGGCGTTCCGGCGCCCGAGCTGTACCTGCGCCCGGAATCGCCGGGCGAGCTGGATCTGGCCAACGCGCGCGAGAAGGCGCTGCTGTTGCCGTCGTTCGTGGTGTTCTCGGGCCTGCTGCAAGGCCGTCCCGAGAAGGAGCTGGCCTACGTCATCGGCAAGCGTCTGACGTTCATGCGCCCGGATCACTTCGTGCGCTGGCCGCACGTCGTGCCGACGGTGGCGGAGCTGAAGATCGTCTTCCTGGCGGCGCTGAAGCTGGTGCAGCCGAAGTTCGAGGTCAGGGCCGACATCGCGCCGGCGGTCGCGCAGTACCTGCAGCACCTTCACCGCGCGGTGCCGCCGCAGATGATCGAACAGCTGGCGGCCGTCGTGCAGCGGTTCATCACCGCCAAGGGCGAGGCCGACATCCACAAGTGGTCGAACGCCGTCGACATGACGGCCACCCGCGCCGGCTTCCTGATCTGCGGCGATCTCGAGGTGGCGACGCGGCTGGTTCAGGGCGAGCCGGTCTCGATCGGCGTCGCTGATCCCAAGGAGAAGATCCGGGATCTCGTGCTCTGGTCAGTCTCGGACGAATACTTCGGGCTGCGCGAGCACCTTGGCATGCAGATCGGGCAGGGGTAAAACCCTCCAGGTCGCCTGGTCATGATCACGCTGCCGCCCATCTTCTTCTACGTGCTGGGCACGCTGTTCGTCGTGTTCGGCGTCCTGCGCGTCATCGTGCTCGCCCGGCGGCGCGACGATCGCGAGCTGCAGGACGACTCGCCCCAGCGCGCCAAGCAGCGGCGGCAGCACCTGCTCTTTGGCGTTGTCTGGGTCGGCGTCGGGCTGTTCTTCATCGCCTCCGCGGCTGGTCTGGTCGGCCCGCGCCACTAGCGGCCATGCGTGCGCGGGCGCTGCGCTGACTGCTGGCGGGCGCCACGCTCGTCGGCGGCGGCGCCGCCGCGCGCGCAGGATGACCCGCATGCGCACGCTACGGCTTGGTCACACGCGGTGGCGCTGAGCGTCGGCCTGCACGGCTCAGTGGCCGCCGCCGCCGCCTTCAAGCGGGCGGACGCGGCGCCAGATCAGGAAGGCGGGCAGCGCGACGATGGCGGCCGACAGGCACGCGGCCTCGCCGATGATCGCCATCAGACCGAACCCCTGTAGCGCCTGGTTCTGCGCCGCGAGCAGCGAGCCGTAGCCGACGATCGTCGTCCACGAGCACAGCGCGACCGCTGCGCCGGTCGACACCACGGCCTTGCCGATGTCGCGTTCCTCGCGGAAGCGCGCGACGACGTTCAGCGCGTATTCGGCGCCTATGCCGAACGTGATCGGCAGCGCGATGAAGTTCAGGAACGTGACGTGGACCTTCGCCCAGCCTGCGCCGCCCATCATCAGCAGCACGCCGAAAATCAGCGTGCCCAGCGACATCAACGCCGCCGCCGCAGGCCGCATGGAGAACGAGATGATGATCAGCACGGCGATCAGCGACGCGGCGGTCGCGATCGGACCATCCTTCAGGATCGACCGGATCATCGAGCCGAACACGCACCGCGGAACCCGATGTCTCGATCACCTTGCCGTCGTCGAGCTTGATGTTCTGCAACACGGACGCGATCTGCAGCAGGTGGCGGCCGTTCCAGACCGAAACCCCGGTCTCGTGGCGGGTAGACCAGCACCACCTTGCCGACGCTGCCGTCGACCTCGGTGAACGGGCGGCGCGCGATGGCGGGCAGGTCCATGGGCGCCGAGCTCGCGCAGGTCCGCGGGCGGATCGAGCTTGGCCAGCTCGGCGCGTTCCTGTTCGGTCAGCACCACCAGCGCCGGGTCGTGCGTCAGCTTGCGGATCTGCGCCATCGTCTCCAGCTTGCGCCGCTGCACCTCGGGCGGGCCCGGCAACAGGTCGAAGATCGTCACGATCTGCCCGATCACGTCGTCGCCCGGCAGTTCCTTGTCCTGACGGCGAATCGCCTTCTTGAGCGGCTCAACCTGGTCGACCGTGTCGGCCAGGATGATCGTCGGCGACGGCCAGCGTCCGAACAGCTTGTTCAGGTTCTGCGTTGAACTGCTGCGCCTCCGGGGTCGTCGCCACCTTCGTGTTCAGCTTGCTGAAGTTGTATTCGAACGGGTCCTCGAGAAAGTGCTTCATGCCCACCACAGCTGCGACGCCGAGCAAGCTGAACGCGATCGGTGAGCAGCGCCGCGTACCGCCGCAGGAAGCGCGCCAGCCACCCGAACTCGAGCGGCGCGCGGACTGGGACGACCGTCGCGGCCTGCTTGTCGCCGGTCGAGGATGAACAGCATCGCCGGCAGGACCGTGTAGGTCGCGATCCAGCAGGACAGCGCGCCGGCGGCGCCCATCACGCCGAACTGATAGAAGCCGCGGAAGCTGGTGACCATCAACGACGCGTACGCGGCGGACGCGGCGAACGACGCCACCAGGGTCGCGCGCCAGGTGCCGCCCAGCGCGTTGCGCAGCGCCTCGTCCGGGTCTTCGCCGCGCGCGCGGTGCTCCTCGTAGCGCGACATCAGTACGATGGCGTAGTTGATGCCGTTGCCGATGATGATCGAGCCCAAGGAACGCGGTCGACGAGCTGAGATAGCCAAACGCCAGCTCCGCGACCGCGAAGGCGGCGACGGTGCCGAGCACGGCCGGGACGCCCGTCAGCGGTATCGACGCGCAGGCGGCGGAAGTAGAGGCCGATGGAGATCGCGACGATGACCAGACAGGTCGCGGTGACCAGCTTGATGTCGCGCTTCGATCGGCGTGGCGGCTGGCGATGCCGGTGACGATCGGCCCCGCCACCTCGGCGCGCATGTCCGGGTGATAGTTGGTACGGCGGGTCCTGCGCGATGAGCTGATTGGCGGCGTTGAGCAGCGCCTCGCCCGCGTTTTCGACGAACAGTCCGCCGGGCGGCAACGCCGCGATCCAGACGTATTCGCCCCCCTTGGTGGTGAACACGCCTCCTGGGAAGCGGTCGTCGAGGCCGCTCTTGCCTGACATCCGCGCCCGCATCGCGTCGATCGACTCTTCGTCGCCCAGCGAAACGTATAGCGGGTTCTTGCGCTTGCTGATCTCGCTGCGCAGCCGGTCGCGGATCGCTTCGAGGTTCGTCCTCCGACACGTACAGCCACTTGTTGCGTTCGAAGAAGTCGCGCACGTCCCTGACGTGGTACGTCGCCAGGTTGACGACGTTCGGCGGTTGCGCGCGCAGCTTCTGGGTCAGCGCCTCGGCGTAGCGCAGGTTGGCCTGGTAGTCCGGCGAACGGATGCCGATCAGCAACAGCGACAGATCGCCTATCCGTTTCTGCATACGTGTGAGCGCCACCACACCCGGATCGTTGCTGGGGAGCAGCTCGGTGAAGGCGGTACGCAGCTTCAGTCGCCAGGCCAGCGCCGCCATGACGATGAAAACCAGCGTCGCGGCCGCCACGACTCTCCAGGGATGTCCTGGCCAACCAGCCGTGGTAAGCGACTGATCCTGCTGTGTGACGGAGGCACCATAGCCTTGCAAAAGTATCAGGGTTTACGGGGTCGCGCGCGATAGTTCAGCGAAGGACATTTACGAATCCCGTCGCTGCCGATATGCTTGAGACATGTCGTCGACTCGCGCCGCACTGCGGGCCGCGTCTATCACCGCAGTTATCGGGCTCTGCCTGGCATTGCTTGAACGACCGGCGTTCGCGGTCGGTGAGGAGATCACCGATGTTCGCGTGATGGGCAATGTGCGCACGGAGGAGTCGACCGTGCGTTCGATCGCCGGAGTGTCGATCGGCGACACGATGGACATCGACACGCTGGACACCGTGCGCGAGCGGCTCAACACGACCGGCCTGTTCGCCGACGTGAACGTCTGGTGGGAGCCACAGGGCTCCGGCGTGCGCATCAATATCTCGGTCAAGGACAAGTTCCCGTGGGCGCCGGTGCCGACCGGCTCGTGGTCGGCGAACAACAAGGCGTTCGGTCTGCTGTTCGTGCACGGCAACCTGTTCGGGCGTGGCAAGCAGCTACTGCTCGGCGGACGCCTGGCCACCATCGATTCGGGCGCCGTCCTCGGCTACCGAGACCCGTCGCTGTTCGGGACGTGGATGTACTGGCAGCTGCAGTCGTCGATCCAGCGCGGCCTGTTCCCCGAGTTCAACAATACCAACCTGCGCGAGCCGGTCTCGATCCGCGAGAGCCGCCTGGTTTCGTACGGGGTCGAACCCACGTTCGGCATCGCCTGGTTTCGCCGGGTTCGGACGCAGGTGGCGTGGCGGTTCGAAAAGATCAAGTTCGACCAGTCAAATGCGCCGACCGACACGAACCTGGTGTTGGAGCCCGCGTTGGCTTCCGGGACGATCGGGACGGGCAAGGCGACGCTGTCGTTCGATTTCCGGGCGCGGGAGTTCGCGGTCATGCGTGGCGTCGCGCTCAGTCGGGACGGTCGAGGCCGGGGGGCCGAGCTTCGGCGGCGACTTCAAATACTGGCGCGCATTCGCGAGCTGGGAACACGGCATCAAAGTGTTCAAGTCCCACAACTTCGTCTACTCCGCCTTCACGGGAGTCGGGAATAACTTGCCGTTCACGCAGGAGATGATGGCGGGCGGAACCAACCTGCGCGGCTACCTCTACCAGCAGTTCCGGGGCGACACGCAGGTGCACGCGGAGGTCGAGTATCACTTCCCGCTGTTTTCGATTGGCCCGCTCGATTTCCGCGGGCTCGGCTTCTACGACGCCGACGCGACGTGGTTCCGCAATTTGCCTGCGATGATCACTGGACCCGATCGCGGCGACTTCACCTATTACGTGAGAGAAACGCTCGATAGACGCACGTATCCACTGTGCTCGGTGAGTACGGGGAGCTGTGCGACTCCACTCACGCCGAGCGGGTTCTCCTTCGACCGCAGCGTGCACACGGCGGTCGGTGGCGGCCTGCGATTCTTTTTGCGGTCGGTCGCCGTGCCCCTGGTGGGCTTCGACGCCGGCTACGGTATCGAAGCGCGCACGTGGCGCTTCATTCTGATCGTCGGGGAGGCCTGACCGGCGCTTCCGGGCGGCCGCTCTTCAACGAGCGGTAGGCGGCGTCCATGTAGGCGAAGTCGGCGAATACCTCCTCGAGCGTCAGCTCGGGCCGGTGGCCGTTTTCGATGCAGGCCAGCAGATCGCGCCACATGGTCTCGAAGCCGCCGGCGTCGCGCACGTGCGGCAACACCCACTGCCGCCCGCGCGGGCCGTAGAAGCGTCCGACGATCCCGCGCGCGTCGAAGTACAGCGCGCCGTGCTCCAGCAGCAGCTTGGACGCGTCGAACGGCCAGAACCGCCACGGCACCGCCCAGCTATGGAACAGCCGCGACATCAGCCCCGAGCGGTGACGCGCGACGATCATCATCGTGTCCTCGCCGGGCGTGGCGGTGACGGGCGCGGGCGGCGCCATCGCGTGCAGCTCGACGACGTGGTCGGCGCGCCCGCTGTCGAACACCGACGCCAGGTCCATGAGGCGCCGGATCCAGTGGACGCCACCTTCGTGCAGGGCGCCCAGCGGCATCTCGGCCGGGTCGGCGCGCCAGCCAGTGGGACGCGCGCGCCCCAACCGCGTGAGGTCGAGCAGTAGCGGCTGGCCCAGCCCCTTCTGCCCGAGCAAGTGCTTGAGCCGGCGGTGAAACGGCGCGTAGTGCAGGTTCTCCGCCACCATGACCGTCCGCGCGGTGGCTGATGAGGCGCGGCCACAGCGCCTCCAGCTCGTCGAAGCTGGCGAACACGGGCTTTTCAATCAGCAGGTGTTTGCCGGCGGCCAGCGCCAGCTCGACCAGCGACCGGTGGGCGCTCGGCGGCACGCCGATGACGATGGTCTCGTAATCGGACGCGATCGCGTCCTCGTAGCTGCCATAGCTGTCGCGGGCGCCGTGGCGATCCCCGAACGCGCGCGCGCGGTGCTTGTCCCGGCTGGCGACCGCGATGCGGGCCTGTGGGCGCAGCTGTTTGAGCGTCTGGATGTGCCGGACGTTGATGCGGCCGGTGCCCAGAAAGCAGACCGAGACGTCTGGCATTCGCAGGCTAGAATCGCCGTCCGGTGGTCAGCCCGCAAGCCAGCATGACGCGAACAAAGGTTTTTTATTTCATCCCCAACCTCCAGCAGGGAGGGCCCGAGGGACAGATCCTGCAACTCATCAACCACCTGCCGCCGCGCTTCGAGCCGGTGCTGTGCGTGTATCACGGCGACGAGATCTTCTTCGATGGGCGCTGCCCGCCCGGTCAGCCGGCGCACGAGCTCGGCGTCCGCAAGATGAACCTGGGGGCGCTCAATCGCCTGACCGACATCCTGCGCCGCGAGCAGCCGGCTATCGTCCACTCGTACCGCGACAAGGCGAACTTCTGGGCGCGGTGGGCGGCGGCGCGCGCCGGCGTGCCGGTGACGATCACCGGCTGCCGCAACCGGATGATGGGGCTGCGCTACCTGGCCACGGAGTGGTATCTGTCGCGCTTCTCGCGCGTCATCCTCGCCAACTCCGCCGGCGTGAAGGACGAGCTGGTGCGCTGGGCGCTGGTGGATCCGGACAAGATCCGCGTCATCCACAACCTGCTCGACGTCGACTTCTTCCGTCCGCCGACGCCCGACGAGCGCAGCGAGGCGCGCGCGCGCTGGCAGCTGTCGCCCGGGACGCGCGCGCTGCTGTTGCCCGGGCGCATCGGTCTGCAGAAGCACCAGCTCGGCCTGCTGTGGGCGATGCGGTCGCTCGTGCGGCGCGGCGCCTGGCCCGCGGACGCGGTCGTGCTGTTCGCCGGGCGCGAGCGCGATCGCGGCGTCAGCGCGCTGGTGCGCAAGCTCGCGAACAGCCCGCAGCTCGCGCCGCACGTGCGTTTCGTCGGCGCCGTGAAGGACATCCGCTCGCTGTACTGGGCCTCGGATCTGCTGGTGATGCCGTCGCTGTACGAAGGCCTGGCCAACGCCGCGCTTGAAGGCTGCGCCTCGGGTCTGCCGGCGATCCTGTCGCACGCCGCGAACGTCGACAGCATCATCGTCGACGGCGCCACGGGCTGGGAGGTGCCGACGCTGAGCCACGCGCCGCTCGTGCGCGCGTTGCAGGCGGCGCTGGCGCTGCCCGCCGACGGGCTGGCGGCGATGGGACGCGCCGGCCGGGCCCACGTCGCCGCGCGCTTCGCGCCGCACGCCCACTACGTGCTCGATCAGATGGTCGCCGTCTACGACGAGCTGCTCGCATCATCGAACGGCGCGTCCCCGGGAGCGACGCACGCGTGACCGGCCGGCGTCCGGAGGCGGAGGCGGAGGCGGAGGCGGCGCCCCACCTGGACCTGGAGCGCACCGAGTTCGACGTGCTCATCGTCGGGTCCGGGTTCGGCGGCGGCACGGTCGCCTACGCGCTGTCGCGCGCCGGGCTCAAGGTGTTGCTGGTCGAACGTGGCGGCTGGCCGGCGCGCGACGACACCGACTGGAACGGGCGCGCCATCCTGCTCGACGGCCGCTATCGCGGCGAAACGCCGATCGGCGTGCGCCAGTCCGGCGCCGCGACGGAGGTCGACACGTTTCCGAACGAGGTCGTCGGTGGCAACTCGATCTTCTTCGGCGGCGCAGCGCTGCGCCTGCGCGCGACCGACTTCGCGCGCTGGCCGATCACGTACGCCGATCTCGAGCCTCACTACGCACAGGCGGAGTCGCTGCTCGAGGTGCACGGTCGCGCCGGCGACGACCCGTGCGAGCCGCCGCGCTCCGGCGACTACCCGTACGCCCCGGCGCCGCTGTCGGCCCCCGCGCGCCGGATCGCAGAAGCGGCGCGCGCGCTGGGGATGCACCCGTTCCACATCCCGATCGCGATCAACCACGCTGGCGCCCGCGAGCCCAAGTGCATCAATTGCTTCACCTGCGACGGTTTTCCGTGCCGCATCGGCGCCAAGAACGACGTCACGCAGACGGCGCTGGCGAAGGCCGATCCGGCCAACCTGGCCGTCGTCGCGCGCGTGCTCGCCACGCGCGTCGTCGAACGCGACGGGCGCATCGTCGCGCTCGAGACCATCGACCGCGACGGCGGGCGGCGGCTGACGTTGCGCGCGCGCCTGTTCGTGCTGTCGGGCGGCGCCATCGGCTCGCCGGCGCTGATGCTGCGTTCGGGCCTGGCGGCGCGCGACGCGTCCGGGACGCTGGGGCGCTACCTGATGCGTCACTGCAACGCGATGATGGGCTACGTGTTCCCGTTTCGGACCAACCCCGAACACGTCAACCACAAGCAGATCTGCATCACGGATGACTACGAATCGGTGCGTGACGCCGATGGCACCGCCCTGGGCGTCATCCAGGACATGTGCATGCCGCCGCGCGAGGTCGTGCGCGCGCTGGGCCCGCGCGGCTTTCGCTGGGCGGCGGCCGTGTCGGCCGAGCGCATCCAGACCTTGCTGTGCATCGCGGAGGACGACGCGCAGGCCGACAACGCCGTCACGCTGTCGGCCGACCGCAAGGACGCGTTCGACCTGCCGGTCGCGAACGTGCGCCACGAATACACGGAGGCCGATACCCGACGGCGCGACGCGCTCGTCCGGACGGCGCGCCGGGTGCTGAGACGGGCAGGGGGGGTGATCGGCAAGAAGCGGCTCATCGACAGCTTCTCGCACGCAGTCGGCACGGTCCGCATGGGCGCCACGCCCGAGACCGGCGCGCTGTCTCCCGAGTGCCGCGTCTGGGCCTACCCCAATCTGTTCGTCGTCGACGGCAGCTTCATGCCGACGTCCGGGGGCGTGAACCCCAGCCTGACCATCACCGCGAATGCGCTGCGGGTCGCCGCGCAGATCCGGCAGGACTTCGGCGCCCTGACCCTGGCTCCCAGTGGTCCCACTGTCGGAAAGCTACCTGTTTGAGTGGTGAAGATTGAACAGCGCGCGGGGGCTGTCACGCAGCTGTTGCAATGATTACGGTTAGTTAACAGGGGTGCAACGCGTGGCGTCCGGCTTGCCTGTAAGGGCTCACCATGTCCGGCTCTACTGTCGTTGCTTCACCTGTTGCCGCCCGGGTCCGTGCGGCGGCCAAGCGGTCTCCCGTCTCGTCTGGCGTCGCCCGCGTGCCGTTTGCGGCGCCGCTGCCGCTGCCCAAGGTGCTGCTGTGCGACCTGGACGGGACGCTGATTGACAGCATGCCGGCGCTGGCCGAGCTGGCGACCGAGGTGATGGAAGAGGTGTTCGCGATGCCGGGCGCGCTGGCCCGCGAGCTCTACCTCGCGACGTGCGGGCTGCCGTTCGTCCAGCAGCTGGAAGAGATCTTCCCCGGCGATCCCCGCAACGCCGCCGCGGTGGCGACGTTCGAGGGGGCGAAGCCGGCCCGCTGCGCGGCGATCGAGATGTCGGGCGAGACGCGGGGCGCGCTCGAGGAGCTCAAGCGCGCCGGCGTGCGGATCGCGGTGTCGTCGAACAACGGCATCGACAACGTCAACGCGTTCGCGCGCCTCGCGCGCTTCGACTTCGACATGCTGCTGGGTTACGGCGACGGGCTGGCCAAGGGCAAGCCGCACCTGGAAGCCAGCGAGCGGGCCTATTCGGTCGACCGCCAGCAGATGCTGTTCGTCGGCGATTCGCTGCACGACGGCGAGATCGCGGAGCGCGAAGGTGTTCCGTTCGTCGCGCTGGCGACGACGTTTTCGCCCGAGCGGTTCGCGCTGCGCTTCCCGCACGTCCCGGTGCTGCGCCGTTTCGCGGCGCTGCCCGAATTGTTCCAGTAAGCTTCGCCGCCAAATGTCGATGCAGGCCGTGTTGTTGGCGGCCGGTCTCGGTAGCCGGCTGGGGTCGCTGACTGAGCGGCTGCCGAAGGCGCTGATTCCGGTCGGTGGCCAGCCGTTGCTGGCGTACGCCGTGCGCTTCGCGCTCGCGGCCGGCGCGCGTGACGTCATCGTGGTCGGCGGCTACGGCTACGACCTGGTCGCCGCCGAGGTGGAGAGCCGCGCGCTGCCGGTGCGGTTACTGGAGAACACCGCGTTCCGCGACGGCAACCTGGTGTCGCTGCAGTGCGCGCGCCCGCACGTCGACGGTGCCCGCGATCTGCTGCTCATGAACATCGATCACATCTACCGCCCGGCCATCGCGGCGCTGGCCGCCGTGGCCGCCGACGACGTGACCGCGTTCGTCGACACCGACCGGACGCTGGGTGACGACGACATGAAGGTCCAGCGTGACGACGCCGGACGCGTGCGCCACATCGCCAAGACGCTGATGACGTGGGACGCCGGCTACGTCGGCATGACCAAGGTTCCGGCGGCCGCGCAGGAGCGCTACTGGGCGGAGGGCGACGCGGCGCTGGCCGACGAGGGGCGCGCCATCCACGTCGAGCGCATCCTGGCCCGGCTGGCCGTGCGCGGCGCGCCGCCCGTGTGCCGCGACATCAGCGGCCACGGCTGGCTGGAGGTCGATCTGCCGGAGGAGCGCGAGCGCGCGGAGGCAGCGCTGCGCCAGGGCGAGTGGTGGTAGCGCCCGACGGGAGGCGCTGATGTGCGGCATCGCCGGGGCGCTCGCGCGCGAGCCTGACGGGCGTCCGCCGGAGGGCGCGGCGGAGCTGGCGGCGGCCGCGATGGTCCACCGTGGCCCCGACGGATTCGGCTTCTTTCACCAGGGGCCGGTGGCGCTGGCGCACCGGCGGCTGTCGATCATCGACCTGTCGGAGGCGGGCCGGCAGCCGATGACCAACGAGGACGGCCAGATCGCCATCGTCGTCAACGGCGAGATCTACAACCACGCCGAGCTGCGCGCCGATCTGGAAGCCAAGGGGCACCGCTTCCGTAGCGGCAGCGATTCGGAGGTCGTCGCGCACCTGTACGAAGAGGTCGGGGCGCGCACGCCCGAGCTCCTGCGCGGCATGTTCGCGTTTGCGGTCTGGGACGCGCGCACCGCGACGCTGCTGCTGGCGCGCGACCGCTTCGGCGAGAAGCCGCTGTATTACTGCGACCGCGCTGACGGATTCGTGTTCGCGTCGGAGATCGCGGCGCTGGTCGCGGACGAGCGGACGCCGACGGACATATCGCTGGAGGCGCTGGATTCGTACCTGGCGCTGCAATACGTCCCGGCGCCCGACACGATCTACAGCGCGGTGAAGAAGCTGCCGCCGGGGCACACGCTGCAGATCCGGTGCGGGCAGCGGCCGGTCGTGCGCCGGTACTACGCGGCGTCGGTTCGCGCCCGAGCTGGCGGCGGTCGGCGAGGAGGAGGCGACGCGCCGCGTGCGCGCGACGGTCGAGGAAGCGGTGCAGTCGCGGCTGATGTCGGATGTGCCGCTGGGCGCGTTCCTGTCGGGCGGCATCGATTCGTCGATCGTCGTGGCGTGCATGGCGCGCGCGACGGGGCGGCAGGTGAAGACGTTTTCGGTCGGCTTCAGCGAGGGGGGGCGCGCCGACAACGAGCTGCCGTTCGCGCGCCTGATGGCCGAGCGCTACCACACCGAACACCACGAGCTGGTCGTCGATCCGGACATGGTCGGCCTGCTGCCCAGCATCGTGCGCCACCACGGCGAGCCGTTCGCCGACACGTCGGCGGTGCCGACCCGGTACCTGTGCGAGATGACCCGGCGGCACGTGACGGTCGCGCTGTCGGGCGACGCCGGCGACGAGGCGTTCGGCGGCTACCGCCGCTACGTCTGGGCGCACGTCGCCAACCTGCTGCGCCGGCTGCCCGGGCCGCTGCCGGCGGTGGCGGCGGCGGCGATGGGCGTGGTGCCCGGGGGCAAGGCGCGCTGGCTGCGCGAATACGGCGCGCGCCTGAGCGACGACGAGGCGACGCGCTACCTGCGCTTCGTTTGCCACTTCTCCGCCGCCGAGAAGGCGGACATCTACACGCCCGAGCTGCGCGGCGCGGTTCGCGCGCGATCGGACCGCGGAGGCGTTCGCGGCGCGGCTGTCCGCCAGCGCGGCGACCGACACGGTCAGCCGGCTGCAGGATCTGGACGCCGACACCTACCTGCCCGACGACATCCTGACCAAGGTCGACATCGCGAGCATGACGCACAGCCTGGAGGCGCGCGCGCCGCTGGTCGATCACCACGTCGTCGAGCTGGGCGCGGCGCTGCCCGGGCGGCTGAAGCTGCGCGGGTTGACGGGCAAACACATCCTCAAGCGCGCGTTCGCCGACCTCGTGCCGGCGGAGATCGTCGACCGGCGCAAGAAGGGGTTCGCGCTGCCGACGGCGCGCTGGCTGGCGGGGCGGCTGCACGGCTTCGCGCGCGACATGTTGCTGTCGCCGGAGGCGCGTGGCCGCGGGTTCTTCGAACCGGACGCGGTCGCGGCGCTGCTCGATCGCCACCGCGCCGGCGAGGACCACGGTGAACGGCTGTGGAACCTGATCGTCCTCGAGACCTGGCACCGCGAGATGGTCGACGGACGGGCTGCGTTCGCCGCCGATGTGCGCGCGCGCGCGCGCGGGATCGCGGCCGGGGCGGCGGCATGAGGGCGGTGTTCTTCGTGCAGGGGACGGACGTGCCGGCGGCCCGCGTCCGCGGCTTCGCGGTGGCGCGTGCGCTCGAGGCGCGCGGCGTGACGTGTAGCGTGCGCGTCCCGCGGCCCAGCGTCTACGGCGACACGCGGCTGCCGTGGCCGCTGAACCGCCCGCGGCCGCTGTATGTCCCGTTCGGCGCGCTGGCGCGGCTGCCGCAGATGGCGGGGCTGCGGTCGGACGACGTCGTGATCTTCCAGCGTCCGATGACGGAGCTGCCGACGACGTGTTCGAGCGTTGGGCGGCACGCGGGCGCCGATCGATCTTCGACTTCGACGACGCCATCTATGAACGCCGCGGCGTGCGCGGCAAGTTCCGGCGCATCGTCGGGCTGGCGGATCGTGTGGTCGCGGGCAACCGGTTCCTGGCGGCCGCGACCGAGGCGCCCGCGAAGACGGTCATCATCCCGACGGCCATCGACACCGACCGCTTCGCGGCGCAGCCGACGCGGCCGGCGCGCGGCCGTGACGTCGTCGTCGGCTGGACGGGGCTGTCGGGCAACTACCGGCAGCTCGCGCACGCGGCGGGCGGGATCGCGCGCGCGCTCGATCGGACCGGGGCGCGGTTCGTGACGATCTCCGATCGGCCGCCGCCGAAGTCGCTGGCGGCGCTGCGTCCCGAGTTCGTGCCGTGGCGCCCGGAGCGGAGGTCGAAGACCTGGCGCGCATCGACATCGGTGTGATGCCGCTGCCCGACGACGCCTACGCCCGCGGCAAGTGCGCGTTCAAGCTGCTGCAGTACATGGCGCTCGCGCGTCCGGGCGTCGCGTCGCCGGTCGGCGCCAACGCCGACGTCGTCAGCGACGGCGACAACGGCTTTCTGCCGGCCGACGATGACGGCTGGGACGCGGCGCTGTCGCGTCTCATCGACGACCCGTCCGAGCGGCAGCGTGTCGGGACCGCCGGGCGGGCGCGCGTCGAGGCGGCGTATTCGCTCGCGTACGTCGCCGACCGTTACAAGGCGCTGATTGAAGAGCTGGCGTCGTAGCGCCGCCGTTTCACGGCGCCATGTAGCCGGTGATGAGCGTGGTCGTGGGCTGGTCGCAGTTTCCGTTGTCGACGACCTGATCCAGCATCGCGAGCGAGAGATGCAGGCCGCCGACCTGGACCACCTGCCCGGGCTCGATGAAGCCCATGGCATCGTCACCGACGTTGATCTGCATGCGACGCCGGCGCCGCGCGCAGGGGACGTCGATGTCGTCCCTGCAGATCAGGTCGAGGATCTGGAAGAAGACGCCGCCAGGCTGCTGCGGCATCAGCGGCCCGCCTGGAACGTCGTTCATCGCCGCCGCAAAAACCGCCAGCTGGCCCTCCGTCCCCCGGGTCAGGGTCAGCATTTGCGTGATCCATCCGACCACGTCTCTGCTCGTCAGCCACATCTCGAGAGCGTCTCCCGGCGAAATGACGCCCGGGCCGACCCCGAGGACGTAAACCGTCCACTCGCCCCTGGCTGCCGTGCGCAGCACGATCCGCGTCACGTACGTGTGGGATCGAGGCCGTTGGGACCGCCACGGCGCACGCCGCCGCGGGCAGGCCGCTGCCGACGCTGACCACCGTGACCGGCACCTGAGTCGAAGGGTGTCGGATCGATGGCGCGCGCTCCTGTCGGGTCGAGCACGCACAGGCCTGCGACGGCCGCGGGCGTCATTCCCATGCACGCGGGCAGCCCCCCCGCGTCGATCGATGTTTCCGCGCCGGTGTCGGCGGATGCCTCTCCCGGCGCGTCGGCGCCGACGTCGGCGGCGCGTCCGTCGCCCTGGCCGCCGGCGTCGCCGTGCGGGGAGCTCGACGACGGCCCGCATCCAAGCGCGACCACAACCGCGGCCCAGACCACCACCTTCTTCCACCGCGACACTGGCGACGTCACGGACGCGATGATAGTGATAGCCTAGCGTCGTGGACGGCGACGCCTTGGACCATGAGCTCGAGGTTGCGCGCACCGCCGCGCGTGAGGCGGGTGCGGCAATCATGCCTTTCTACGGTCAGGAAGACGTCGCGCAGCGCACCAAGCCCGACCAGTCGCCGGTGACCGCCGCCGACGAGGCGGCCAACGAATGCCTGGAGAAGCGGATTCGCGCCGCGTTCCCCGACGACGGGTTCCTGAGCGAGGAGTCCCCGGACGACGGCACGCGGTTCGGCAAGCGGCGCGTGTGGATCATCGACCCGCTCGACGGCACGCGCGACTTCCTGGCGCAGACCGGCGACTTCTGCGTGCTCGTCGGTCTGACGATCGACGGCGCGCCGGTGCTGGGCGTCGTGTATCAGCCGGTGAAGAACGAGCTGTACTTCGCCGCTGCGCGGCGGCGGCGCGTTCGTCGAAGCCGACGGGGCGACGCGCAAGCTGGGCGCGTCGCGCCTGCAGGAGCCGGGCGACGTGCGCGTCGGCATCTCGCGCCTCAACCCCGACGAAGGGCTGGGCAAGTGCCTGGCGGCGGCGGGGCTGGCGCCGCGCGCCGTGCAGATGGGCGCGTCCGCGAAGCACATGGCGCTGGCGCGCGGCGAGATCGACGCCGTGCTGAACCTGTCGCCCGCCGAGATGGAATGGGACACCTGCGCGCCCGAGGTGGTGCTGACCGAATCCGGCTGCACCGTCACCGACGGCGACGGCCGCCCGTTCCGCTACAACCAGAAGGATCTGAACCGGCGGCGGGGCAGCGTCGCCAGCAACGGCAAGTGCCACTCGCTGATGTTGCGGGTCATGGCCCCGTGTCTGCCCGAGCCGGCGCCGCCTCCGTCCGAATAGCGGCCGCGCTCACGCGGCCGGGCGTGGCCGCTTGAACACGCGAAACAGCAGCAACAGGCTCGGCACCAGCACGGGCACGCCCGCCGCGAGCACGATCAGCAGCAGGCGCTGCGTGCGCGGGCTGGCGGCGGCGCCCGCGAGCGTGATGTCCGGGACGACGAGATACGGGTACTGCGCCAGCGCCCAGCCGAGCAGGATGAGCACCGTCTGGGCCGCCGCGGCGGCGCGCGCCAGCCGGAAGCGGCGCCGGTAGAGGGCGACCAGCGCCGTCACGGCCGCCGCGCCCGTGAGCGCGTGGAACGGCCAGCTCCAGCGCCGCGCCGCCAGCGCCTCGCGCACGCGCGGCGCGCCGTCGCCGGCGAGGACGAAGGCGGCGAGCGCCGCGACGCCGACCGCGATGCCCGCCGCCAGCGCGCGCCGGCGGAAGTCTTCGCGCAGCGCCGGATCGGTCGTCTCGACGGTCAGGTAGCTGGCGGCGAGCAGCGCGCACAGCGCCAGCGCGAACACGCCGACCGCGAGCGGAAACGGCGCCAGCCACGCGGCGAAGAATCCGCTCTGCACGACGCCGCCCGCGACGCGGATGCGGCCGGAGACCAGCGCGCCCACGATCATGCCGAGCAGCAGCGGCGCGATCGTGCTGGCCATCGAGAACACGAGCCCCATGCGGCCGCGGCCGCCGCCCGTATCGACGCCGCGGAACGCGAACGCCGATCCGCGCAACACGACGCCGACCAGGAACAGCGTCAGCGGCACGTGCAGCGCGACCGAGATCGCCGCGAACGCCGCCGGGAAGCCCGTGAACAGCACGACGATGACCAGGATCAGCCAGACGTGGTTCGCCTCCCACACCGGTCCGATGGCGGCCTCGACCGCCCGCCGCTGCGCGTCCCGGCGCGGGCCCGACGCCAGCAGGTCCCAGACGCCGCCGCCGAAGTCCGCCCCGCCGAACAGAAAATACAGACACAGCGCCGCGCCGATGACGCCGGCCAGCGCCAGCTCAGGCGGCATGTACCGCCGTGCCCGCGCCGCGTCGCATCGGCGTCGGATCCCCCGGTCTTGTCGGCGCCCGCGATCTGGCGCGCCAGCAGATAGACCACGGCCACCCCCAGCAGCAGGTAGACGACCGTGAACAGCCAGAACGCCGCCCCCTTGTAAGGGAAGTCGGTGACGGCGTCCGCCGTCCGCATCAGGCCGCGCACGATCCACGGCTGGCGTCCCCACTCGGTGACCAGCCAGCCCGCCTCCAGCGCCACGAACCCCAGCGGGCCCAGCAGCGCGAACGCCAGCAGCCAGCGCCGCCCGTCGGGGAGCCGCCTGCGGCGCAGCGCCGCCACCGCGACGGCGATCGCCGCCAGCGCCATCGCGCTGCCGGTCCCCACCATCACCTGAAACGCCGTCCGCACCGCCAGCACGGGCGGCCATTCGTCGCGCGGAAACGCCTCCAGGCCGACCACGGTCGCGTCGCGATCGCCGAACGCCAGGATCGACAGCGCCCACGGCACCGGGATGGCGCCGTGGAACTCGCCGGTGTCGAGATCCGGAATCCCTCCGACGTGGAGCGCGGCGCGGCTCCCCGTGCGCAGGTGCGCCTCGGCCGCCGCCAGCTTCAGCGGCTGCGCGACCGCCAGGTGCTTCGCCGACCGATCGCCCGACACCGGCTGCACGATCGCGGTCACGCACGCGACCGGCAACGCCAGCGCCAGCGCCTTGCGGTGCAGCGTGCGCGCCGGGTTGCGCAGCAGGATGAAGCCGCTGATCCCCACCATCGCCCACGCCGTCGCCTGGTAACAGGAGATGAGCACGTGCACCACCTGGTGCGACCACGACGGGCTCCACATCGCCGCCACCGGATCGGCGCCGCCCGGTCCCGGCCCGTTCATGAACGCGCTGACCAGCGTCACGAACGCCGCCGACGCCGCGCCGCTGACCGCCACCGCGATGCCGGACGCCAGGTGCAGGCGCGGCGACACGCGGTCGCGGCCGTAGAGATAGATGCCCAGGAAGATCGCCTCGGTGAAGAACGCGAACCCCTCCAGCGCGAACGCCAGCCCGATCGATTCGCCGAACTTCCCCATGAACCGCGGCCACAGCAGGCCGAGCTCGAACGACAGCACCGTCCCCGACACGGCGCCGACCGCGAACAGGATCCCCGTCCCCTTGGCCAGCCGCTTCGACAGCAGCAGGTACTCGGGATCGCGCGTTCGCCGGTGGCGCACATCAGCCAGCACCATCAACGCCGGCAGCGCGACGCCGGCCGCCGCGAACACGATGTGGAACGCCAGCGAGATCCCCATCTGCGCGCGCGCGAATGTCAAACCGTCCACGACCGGATTCTGCTGCGAAGGTTGCCGGAGTGCTACGCTCGTCGACGGGCCGTTGATGAACGCCTGGCTGGCATTGGTCGCGCTCGTCGCCGGGTCGCCGGAGTTCCTCAAGGGGCAGCTTCACCTGCACACGGGAAACTCGGGCGACAGCGCCACGCCGCCCGCCGACGTGGTCCGCTGGTACGCGGCCCGCGGCTACGACTTCATCGTCGTCACCGACCACAATCACGTCACCGCGTCTGCCTCGCCGCCCACGATGCTCGTCATCCCGGGCGTCGAGCTCACGCAGAACGTCGACCGCTGCGCGCCACCGCCGCCGCCCGGGATGCAGTGCCTGCTGCACGTCAACGCGCTGTTCGTGACGCCGCCGCGCGACGGCAAGCTGACGTGGGCGGGCCCCGCCGCCGGCCCAGCCCGCCTGCAGATCTACCGGCGCGCGCTGGCGACGACGCGGGCGCTGGGCGGCATCGCGCAGCTCAATCACCCCAACTTTCACTACGCGGCCGACGCCGCCCTGGTGGCGACCCTGGCGGGCGAAGGGCTGGCGCTGATGGAGATCGCCAACAGCTCCAGGGATTCGAACGACGTCCCGGCCGAGCGCGGGCGGCCGTCAACGGAAGCGATCTGGGATCAGGCGCTGACCGCCGGCGCGAACGTGTTCGGCACCGCGACCGACGACGCGCACCACTACTTCGACGCGGCCGCCGCCGGCGCGCGCGGCGAGGCCGTGTTCCCCGGCGACCTCGGCTTCGTCATGGTCCGGGCCGCGAAGCAGCCCGCCGCGATCCGCGACGCGCTGGCGCGCGGCGACTTCTACGCGTCCACCGGCGTGTTGCTCGCGCGCGTGGCAACAACGGCCGGCCCGCCGACAAACTCGACATCGCGGTCGACGCGCGCTCCCCGGGCCCGCACGCCTTCACGTTCATCGGCGCGGGCGGGCGGGTGCTCGCCCGCAGTCAGGGACGCAGCGCCAGCTTTCGTCTGGGCGACGCGCGTGGCGGCTACGTCCGCGTCGTCGTGGAGGATTCGCGTGGTCGCCGCGCCTGGGTTCAACCGGTTCGCGTCCCCCGGTGACTGTAAGAGCGCCACAGGCACTGACGCGTCACGTTTCCGTAACGTCGAACACAACATTCTGGCTGAGCTTTAGCCCTTGTGTGGGCGGGGGTGGGATGGCATTCTCATGCGCCCGAGGCGGGCAAAGCTTGGAAGGACTTAGTGTGATGCCAGACGGTGCGAGTGAGGTGAACCCCGTCGTCCAAGCTCCGGTCGTCCGGCCGCGGGTGTCTGAGCTCGCCCGCTCGTGGGGCTGTCCCGGTCATCCTGCGGGCGACCGAAGCGGAGGCCTTCGGGGCGCGCATGCACGTCGGTGGCCTGCGCGTCGTCGACCGTGCCATCAGGCAGCTCGGGCGACTGCGCGACGCGGACGTGGTGATAGCGACCGACGGCAGCATCCCGCTGCCCCGCCGTCTGCCCAAGCACATCGAGCGCCGCGAGATCAGCGGCGACGTCGAGACGGCGCTGGCCGCGCTGGAGACGGAGCTCGGCGCCGAGACCACCGTGGTCGGCGCGGATACCGTCTGGCTGATCCCCGGCCGCTTCGACAAGGGCATCCGGGTGGAGGACGCGGCGTCACGCCGCGCCGCCACCGACGCCGTGTTTCAGGACCTCCAGCGCGACGCCATCGGCATCGTCGACCGGCTGCTCAACCTGAAGATCGCGACCGTGCTGGCGCGCGTGCTGCTGGTGAACCTGCCGATCTCGCCGGCGCTGCTGACGCTGGCCGGGGGATTCGCGGGCGTCTACGGGGCGCTGCTGATCGCGAGCGGGACGTCGCCCAACGTCATGCTGGGGTTCGCGGCCTTGCAGGGCTACGTCATCATCGAGGCCTGCGCGGGGTCGCTGTCGCGGCTGCGGCTGCACCAGTCGGCGCTGGCCGCCTGGCTGGAGACCGTGGTCGGCGACTTCGTCGCGGTGGTGAGCGTGCTCGCCGTCGGGCGCGCGCTGTGGGGACACGGCGGCACCTTCCTCGACATGAAGATGGCGCTGGCGGCCGCGGCCATGCTGCTGGTCTTCTCGGTGATCACGTACCGGGAGCTGATCCGGCAGGGCGAAGGGGACATCACCAAGCTGCGCTGGTGGTTCACCTACGGCCAGCCGCTGCGCACGGTCACCGGGTCGGGCAGCCAGACGATCAAGACGTTGATGGCGCTCGGGCGACGCGACGTCATCGTGTTCGTCAGCCTGGGCCTGGCGGCCTTCGACCAGCTGTGGGTCGTTCTGCTGCTGATGTTGATCATCGCGGTCACGCGCGCCGGGGCTGCGCTGCGTGCAGCTGGTGACGCCCGACTGGCGCATCCGCCCCCAGATGTGATGTGAGCGACCCGGGCCGGCACATCGTGGCCGTCGACGGGCTCGACGGAAGCGGTAAGTCGAGGTTGGGGGAAGCGCTGGCCGAGGCGTGCGTCGCCGCCGGCACGCCGTCGCTGCTCCTGCACGTCGACGACGGCAAGCGCGAGCTGGACTTCACCGGCCTCGACGAACAGGCCGAGGGGGCGCTGTATTACGACCGCTACTACGACTTCGACGCCGTCGAACGGCGGCTGGCGTCGTTCGAGCAGGGGATCGCGATCGTCGAAGGGGTGTTCTGCTTGCGGGTTCCCACCGTCGCCGCTTCGGCCGGGCTGATCGTGCTGACCGTCAGCGCCCAGGAGGCGCAGCGCCGCATCCTCGAGCGCGATCGCAGCAAGGGGCGCACCGACCAGGAGATCAACCGGCGCATCGACCGGCGATACTTCCCCGGCCAGTGGCGCTACCACGCCGAACACGATCCGATGTCGCGCGCGTCCGTCGTCATCGACAACGACGACTGGCGCCAGCCCCGCATCGTGCGCCGCGCGCCCGGCAGCCTGCCGGCGCCCATCGAGCGCGTCCTCGACGGCATGCGGTGGGCATGATTTGATGCTCGGTCCGTGTTTCGGATCCTCGCTGTCCGCACCAAACACAACGACGAGCTGATCGTCGACGCGCCGATGGAGCGGCTGGCGCCGCTGCTGGCCGAGCGCGGCACCCGCGTCTGGGTCGACATGGGCAATCCGGTCAGCGACGCCGAGCTGGCGATCGTGCGCGATGTCTTCAAGTTCCACCCGCTGGCGATCGAGGACTGCTTCGAGGAGCGCACGCACCCGAAGATCGACGAATACGACGGCTACCTGTACATCATCACCCACGGCCTGACGGCGGGAGCGACGGCGGACAGCTCCGAGATCGTCGAGCTGGACGCGTTCCTGGGCGAAAACTTTCTCGTCACGCACCACTCGGCGCCGTCGCGCAGCGTCGCCACCGTGCTGGGTTTCATCGAGCGCACCGGACTGCCGCTGCGTCACAGCGCGACCGCGGTGCTGCACGCCATCCTCGATCGCCAGGCGGACGGCCTGGAAGTGGCGCTCGACAACATCGAAAGCCGCATCGACGAGCTGGAGGACGCGGTGTTCGCCAGCCCGCGCAACACCCACGTCGCTTCGGTGCTGTCGGTGAAGCGCAACATCCTGGAGCTGCGCCGATGGACGGCCCGGCAGCGCGAGGTGCTGCTGCGCCTCGGCCGCCGCGAGTTCGAGCTGATCTCAGCCGCGGACGCGCTGCTGTTCCGCGACGTCCACGATCACCTGGTACGCGTCAACGATCTGCTGGAAGGGTTCCGCGACATGTTGACGTCGATCCAGGAGGCGTACCTGTCGGCGGTGTCGAACAGGACCAACGAAATAATGAAGTTCCTGACGCTGTTCACGACGACGATGATGCCGCTCACCGTGATCACTGGTATCTACGGTATGAACTTCGAGCACATGCCAGAGCTCAAATGGTGGTTCGGCTATCCGAGCGTGCTCATCGCGATGGCGGTGACGACCGGCGTCGATCCTGGTGTACTTCCGCCGCCGCCGCTGGCTCGGGCGACCGCCCAAGCTCGACGATCTCGCCGAAGATAGGTCTGAAGATAGGTCCGACGCCAAGCCCGACAAAGGGGCGCGCTGAGCATGGCGGCGACCGTTGTCGTCGCGGCCACCCGCTCCGAACAGCCGGGCGCGGGCATGCGCATCGCCGGGCTGACCGTCGTCGAACGCGCGATCAAGCAGCTGGCGCAGCCGTCGGGCGCCGAGGTCGTGGTCGCCAGCGACGGGTCGGTGGCGTTGCCGCCGTCGCTGCCCGGCAACGTCCACGTCCAGATGCTCGACACCGATGCCGGCGGCGACGCCGTGACGTCACTGGCGAGCGGCATCGGCGCGCCGGTCGTGGCGGCGGACATCGTGCGCGTCGGCCGCGCCGACCCCGGCACCCGCATCACCGACGAGGCCAGCCGCAGCGCCGCCGAGGACGCGGTGTTCGCCGCGCTCTACAGGGCCGACCTGGGCTTCGTCGCGCGCCGCTTCAACAAGCCGCTGTCGGTGCGCCTCACCCGTCACTGGCTGGTCGGCACGTCGATCACCCCCAACCAGATAACGCTGGTGGCGGCGGCGATCGGCCTCGTCGGCTGCGCGCTGCTCGCGCTCGGCGGCTACATCGCCACCGTCGGCGGCATGCTCTGCGCCCACGTGCAATCGGTCCTCGACGGCTGCGACGGCGAGCTCGCGCGCGTCCGCTTTCAGCAGTCGAAGCTGGGCGCCTGGCTCGACACCTTCGTCGACGACGTGCTCAACGTGTTGATGACGGCCGCGGTGGGCTTCGGCCTGTGGCGCGCCGGCGGCGGGACCTGGACGCTGGCGGCCGGCCTCGGCGGCAGCGCGATGCTGGTCGCGTCCAACCTCATCATCATGCGTGACATGCGCCGGCAGGGGGCCAGCGGCGACCTCATGGACATGGTCTGGTGGTTCTCGGGCGGGCGGAAGCTGGCGGAGATGCCCTCGACCGCCGGCAAGGCCAGCATCGGCAGCGTGCTGTTCGTGATGGGCCGGCGCGACACCGCCATCGCCCTGTGGCTGCTGTTCGCGGTGGCCGGCGTGCCGGTGTTGATCCTGATCATGGCCTTCATCATCGCGCTCGCCTGGTTTGTGGCCGCGCTCGTCCAGCTGGTGGTCAGGCCGGCCCCGCCCGCAAGCCGGTAATCGCCCACACTCCACTTCCCACGCCGCCCACCCCTTGCAGACCGACGGGTCGCACAATAAGGTTCCACGTCGGCCTGCGCCCGACGCGCCCAGACAATGATCAGCTTCGTCGCCAAGAAGATCTTCGGTACCAAGAACGCCCGCGTCATCAAAGGGATGCGGCCGATCGTGGAGCACATCAACTCGCTCGAGCCGGCGATGCAGGCCAAGTCCGAGGACGAGCTTCGCGCGATGACCGCTGAGTTTCGCCAGCGCATCGATCAGGGGGCGTCGCTGGACGATCTGCTGCCCGAAGCGTTCGCGGTCTGCCGCGAGGCCGGCCGCCGCGTGCTGTCGATGCGGCACTTCGACGTCCAGCTCATGGGCGGCATGGTCCTGCACCGCGGCGGCATCGCCGAGATGAAGACCGGCGAGGGCAAGACGCTGGTCGCGACGCTGCCCGTCTACCTGAACGCGCTGGGCGGCAAGGGCGTCCACGTCATCACCGTCAACGACTACCTGGCGCGCCGCGACTCGGAGTGGATGGGCCGCATCTACAAGTACCTCGGCATGTCGGTCGGCATCGTCGTCCACGGCCTCAGCGACGCCGAACGCCAGGTGAGCTACCGCTCCGATGTCGCGTACGGCACGAACTCCGAGTTCGGCTTCGACTACCTGCGCGACAACATGAAGGAGTCGATCGAGCGCTACGTCCAGCGCGACCTGAACTTCGCGATCGTCGACGAGGTCGACTCGATCCTGATCGACGAGGCGCGCACGCCGCTCATCATCTCGGGCTCGGCCGAGCAGTCCGTCGACCTCTATCAGAAGGTCGACGTCATCATCCCCGGGCTGCGCAAGGACATCGACTACACCGTCGACGAGAAGGCGCACTCCGCCATCCTGACCGACGCCGGCATCGAACGCGTCGAGCAGCGGCTGAACGTCGGCAACCTGTACAACCCGGCCAACATCGCGTGGCTGCACCACGTGTCGCAGGCGCTGCGCGCGCACACGCTGTACAAGCGCGACGTCAACTACCTGGTCGACGAAGGCAAGATCATCATCGTCGACGAGTTCACCGGCCGGAAGATGCCGGGGCGGCGCTGGTCGGACGGCCTGCACCAGGCGATCGAAGCGAAGGAAGGCGTCGAGGTTCAGGAAGAGAACCAGACGATGGCCACCATCAGCTACCAGAACTACTTCCGCCTCTACAAGAAGCTGGCCGGCATGACCGGCACCGCCGACACCGAGGCCGAGGAGTTCCACAAGATCTACAAGCTGTCGGTCACGGTCGTCCCGACCAACAAGCCGATGGCGCGTAAAGACGCCGACGACACCGTCTACAAGAACGAGCGGGGCAAGTTCCGCGCCGTCGTCGACGAGATCGTCGACTGCCACGAGCGTGGCCAGCCGGTGCTGGTCGGTACGGTCAGCGTCGAGAAGTCCGAGGTCGTCGCGTCGCTGCTGCGCAAGAAGGGCATCCCGCACAACGTGCTGAACGCCAAGCAGCACGAGAAGGAAGCGCACATCGTCGCGCAGGCGGGGCGCAAGGGCGCGGTCACCATCTCGACCAACATGGCCGGCCGCGGCACCGACATCATCCTGGGCGGCAACGCCGAGTTCATGGCGCGCGCCGAGGTCGACCCCGAAAACGCCGGCAAGCCCGGGCACGAGCTGTCGCCGGAGCTAGAGGCCGGATACCAGGCCGCGCTGGCGCGGTTCAAGGCCCAGTGCGACGCCGAGAAGAAAGAGGTCCTGGCGGCAGGCAGCCGCGAAGGCACGTCGGGCGGGCTGCACATCCTCGGCACCGAGCGCCACGAATCGCGGCGCATCGACAACCAGCTGCGCGGCCGTTCCGGACGCCAGGGCGACCCGGGCAGCTCGCGGTTCTTCCTGTCGCTGGAAGACGACCTGATGCGCATCTTCGGCGCCGAGCGCATCACCGGCATCATGGAGCGGCTGGGCATGGAGGAGGACGTGCCCATCGAGCACGGCCTCATCAACCGCGCCATCGAGAACGCGCAGAAGAAGGTCGAAGGGCACAACTTCGACATCCGCAAGAACCTGCTCGAGTACGACGACGTGATGAACCAGCAGCGCAAGACGATCTATGCGCTGCGCCGGCAGATCCTCGAGGGGCGCTACGTCCCGGAGCCGTCGGAAGAGGACAAGAAGAAGGGCAAGACCGTCGCCGACGTCGTCGCGCCGACCGCGTCCGGCAAACACACGGCCGACGCCCTGGCGAAGGTCGCGCGACCGATGCTGGCGCGCATGTGCGAAGCGCTGACCGAGGCGCCGCCCCAAACTCCAAATGACCCGACTGCGCCGGCCGCCGCGCCGGCGCCAGCGGCCGTCGAGCTGGATCCGGCGCGTCTGCGTTCGCTGATCTATCGCCAGTTCGGCGCCTATCCCGACACCGGCAGCGTCGTCGCCGACCGCACGGGGACGCTCGACCGCCTGGCCGACGAGATCGGGTCGTCGATGATCCAGCAGCGCGAGCGGCTGCTGGACCTGTGCGAGGAGATCCTGCAGACCGTGCTGGAAACGCACTGCCCGGCCAACGTCCACGCCGAGGACTGGGACCTGGACGCGCTGACCGCGGCGATCAAGGAGCGCTTCGGCTTCGAGCCCGACATCGACGCGCGCAAGGCGCTCGAGCGCGAGAACCTGGAAGAGATGTTGTGGGCCGAGATCGAGAAGGTGATCGAGGCGCGCGAGTCCGAGTTCTCGCTGCCGCACCTGCTCTACCTGGCGCGCTACTTCTATCTCGAGGAGATCGACGCGCGCTGGATCGAGCACCTCAAGGGGATGGAAGCGCTGCGCGAGGGCATCCACCTGCGCGGCTACGGCCAGAAGGATCCGAAGCAGGAGTACAAGAAGGAAGGCTTCACGATCTTCGGCGAGATGATGGGCGCCATCGGCAAGAACGTCTGCGAGAAGCTGTTCCACGTGCAGATTCAGCGCGACGAGGCCCCGCAGCAGACCGTGGCCCCGGCGGCGTCGCAGCGGCGCGCGCGCAAGACGATCGAGTCGGGTGGCGGCGCCGAGCCGCGCTCGGCCAGCGGTGGCCAGCCGGAGCAAGAAGAAGGCAAGACCGTGCGTCGCGACCAGCCCAAGGTCGGCCGCAACGATCCATGCCCGTGCGGTAGCGGCAAGAAGTACAAGAAGTGCCACGGAGCCGTCGCTGCGTGATCGGTAGTACGCGGGTCGCCGTGATCGCGGTCGGATCGCTGGCGCTCGCGATAGGCAGCGGCTGTCAGCCCGAGCCGGGCGACGTGGGGTGCGAGGTGGCGCGCGAGGTCGCGCTCCCCGGCACGACGCCGCTGTCGTTGCTCCCCGACGTGCGCGCCGACCGCGTCGGCGACGGCCTCGTGCTGATCGGCGCCGACTCCGACGCCGGCCCCGTCCGCTGGTTGGTGATCGACGAAAACGGCGTCGCAGGCACCGAGCAATCGCTGCAGCTGCCCGCCGACACGACGGCGGTTCATTACGCGCTCGCAGAGGCGTCCGTTGCCGGCGATCGCCTGATCGTCGGCGTCCTGACCCCGGCCACTTCCGGCACGGCCACCGAGCTTCACTTCATCGCCGCGCCGATCGACGGGACGCCGGCGCCTCTCCCCGGGCCGGCGGTGCTCACGTTCGACAACGGCGCGGACCCGGTGGTGGCGATGGGGACGACGAAGTCAGCGAAGGTTGCGGGCCTCGGCTGGCTGGACCCCGACACCGGCGTGCCGATGTACGCGCTGGTCGATGGCCAGGGTGGCATCGTCGATCAGGCGATGAACCCGGTCGACACCGACCCCGCCGCCCGATACGACTGCCTGGGCTTCACCGCCGGCGAAGGGGAGGCCACGCTCAGCTATCTGCGCCACCCGGCCCAGGCGCTGGCGCTGCCGACCTGGGTCATCGCCGACTACGGTCCCGGTACCGGCGCGTCCACGCTCAAGCTGACGGTCGGGCAGCCGGGCGCCGACATGATCGGCTGCGCGCTGACCATCCCGACGGCGTTCGCCGGGGGTTACGCGATGGCCTGGCAGGACTTCTCCGGCAGCTGGCTGTCGGTCTACTACGGTCCTCCCGCCAACCAGGTGCTGAGCTATCCGTTTGCCTCTTCGACCGATTTCGGTGGCCCCAACCTGCAGCCCCCGCTCCGGGGCCTGGCGACCTTCGGGACCGACTACAGCGTCGTTGTGGAGCGCACGCGCTCGGTCGAGCTGTGGCGCATCGACGGCGGCGGCAGGCGGCGGGACGGGGCGCTGGTGTACCCGTCGGCGGCGGGTGACCTCGGCCGCGTCTCATCCGTGACGCGATCCGGGCGCCTGACCTCGACTTACGCGGACTTCACCGGCGCCTCGGCCGGGCGCCGGCTCATTGTCGACGCACAGTGTTATTAGCCTGGAATAAGACGAGACCCGACCGGGTTCGTGACTACAAGCAGCTAAGATCCAACTGGTTGCTTCCCGAGCACCGATGAAACGACGTCCCATCAGGTCTGATTTCGAGAAAGAAGCGCTCCCCCACCTCGGGCCGCTCTACGCCGCGGCGCTGCGCATGACGCGCAACGAGAAGGACGCCGAGGATCTGGTCCAGGAAGCGCTGCTGCGCGCCTATCGCTTCTTCGACACGTTCGAAGCGGGGACCAACTGCAAGGCCTGGTTGTTCCGCATCCTGACCAACGTCTTCTGCAACCAGTACCGCGAGCGCGAACGCGAGAACGTCGTCATGACCGAGGCGGAGTCGTCGTCGGCCAACCTCGAACAGTTCCTGAGCGGCGCCGGCGCCGACGGCAACGAGACCGAGACGGCGCTGCTCGGCCGGATGGTGTCCGCCGATGTCGAGCGGGCGCTGGCGGCAGTGCCCCCCGACTTCAGGATGGCGGTGGTGCTCGCCGACCTGGAAGACTTCTCCTACAAGGAGATCGCCGAGATCATGGACTGCCCGGCGGGCACCGTGATGAGCCGCCTGTATCGCGGCCGCAAGATCCTGCAGGGGCTGCTGTACGAATACGCCGTCGAGCAGGGGATCATCACCCCGCCCGCGGCGCAGCCGGCGAGCAAGGGTTCCGAGGGCGCCGCCGCCACGGTCGACCTCGATGCCTATCGGCGCAAGCGCGCCGTCGAGGGCGAGCGCGAATGAACTGCGCCGAAGCCAGCTCGACGGTGCAGGCGTACGTCGACGGTGAGCTCGACGGCGTCGATCGCGAATCGGTGGAACGGCATCTGGTCGCGTGCTCCAGCTGTTCGGGCCGCGTCCGCTTGCAGACGCGGTTCCGGGCGGCCGTGCGCGCGCATCTGCACCGGCCGGAGGTCCCGTTCACGCTGCGCCGGCGCGTGGAAGAGTCGCTCGCGTCGCAGCCGATCGCGCCGCGCCGCTGGCCGGTCTGGCTGTCGATGTCGCGCGTGGTCCCGGCGGCGGCCGCGGTGTTCCTCATCGTTGCGATAACCGGGACCGTTCGCCGCCAGAATTCGATGGTGCGCCAACAGGCGGAACGCACCTACCACAGCGAGCTGCCCATGGACATCACCGGGTCGGACTGCGGTTCGATCGCGTCGTGGTTCCGCGGCCGTCTCGAGTTTCCAGTGCACGCGCCCGCGCTGGGCGGCGGCGCCACCTGCCAGGGAGGCCGGCTGGTGAACGTCGGCGAACGCCCGGCCGCGTATCTCGTGTATCGGGTTTCTGACGGGCACCGGGTGACGTTCCTGGTGTTCGACCCGCGCGACCAGCCAATCGAGTCGCGCGAACGCCGTGTGGTCAACGGCCGCGAGATCTACTTCGGCAGCGCGCCCGGCATCTCGACCGCTGCCTACCGCGACCGTGGCCTCGGCTACGTCGTCACATCCGACATGGATGAGGACACGCTGGCTCGGCTGGTAATGACTTCGTTCACGCGTTAATCGCGCCGGAACGCAGCAAAAGCCAAAGCAGTTCTGATAGGATACTCGGTCTCTGTCGCACGGGATTACCCCAGGGAGACGAGATGGCCGATCGAATCGCGCTCAGCATCGAACCCGACACCGGCACAGCGGACCAGATCAAGAAGTTGCTCGAGCCGCGTGGTTTCAGGGTCCACAACATCCCCAACGGCGACGACGCAATGGAGTGGGGACGGACGAACAAACCGTCCGTCATCATCCTGAGCGTCGAGCCGCGCAAGGTCGGCTACGCGATCTCGAACAAGCTGCGGCGGAGCCCCAGCCTGCGCGAGGTGCCGCTGGTGATGATCTCGTCGGAGGAGACGCTGGCGACGTTCGAGCAGCACAAGAAGCTGAAGTCGCGCGCCGACGAATACCTGCTGAAGCCGCTCGAGGAGAGCGTGTTTATCGCCAAGGTGGCGGGCCTCGCGCCGTCCGGCGGCGGAGGGGGCGGCGACGGCGATGACGATGTCCACGAGCTGGACGCCGATTCCGACATCGTGCTGGCCGAAGACGACGACATCATCGTCAGCAGCAGCGACGACGACGAAGAGCCGACGGCGCTGATGGGCGGCGACGGCGAGCGCGTCGGCGACACGTCCGAGCAGAAGTTGCTCGAGTCCGACGGCACGCCGGTGCCGTTCGAGGGCGAAAAGTTCGATCCGGAGACGCAGGCGGCGTTTGCGGCGCTGGAGGCCGGGTCGCCCGAGCAGTCGTCGCAGAGCAACGACATGGTCGATCTGCGCAACCTGTGGTCGGACGACGATCTGCCGCCGAATCTCGGCTGGGAGCAGGGGCCCGCCAACCAGGGCCAGGTCCAGCTCCAGGTCAATGACGGCAAGGTCGAAGCCGCCAGCGACGAGGATCAATATCGTACCGGCGAGACGCTGGGACCGGAGCTGATCGATGCAGCGCCGACGACCGCGCCGTCAGCGGTGCCGGTGCCGCTCATGGACGAAACGCCGCCCGCTCCCGACGACTTCGAGTTCAGCGACATAGCGACCGAGACCGGCGGCGCGATACTGCACGAGGCGTTCGCCGCGCCTGTCGACGACAGCCGGGTCAAGGAAGCGGAGGCGCGCAACTCCGAGCTGGAGACGCGCATCCATTCGCTGGAGAACGAGCGGCAGACGCTGCGCAAGGAGATCGAGGAGGCGCGCGAGCGCTTCACGCAGTCGGCGACGTTCTCCAAGGAGCGCGAGTTCCTCGGGCTGCGCGAGATCATCAACAAGAAAGAGAAAGACATCCTCGATCTGCGCGACGCGCTGGACGCGAAGGACCGCCAGATCCTCGATCACAAGGACAGGATTCGCGAGCTGGATCGCGCGCGGCGCGACCTGGACGAGAGCTCGCTGGGCTTCGAGCGCAACCTGGTCGCCGCCAACGAACGCGTGGCGGAGCTGAATCAGGATCGCGACAAGTCGGCCGAGCGCGAGAAGGTGTTGAAGGCGCGGCTCGACGACGCGCACGAGGAGCTGCGCAAGACGCGCGAAGAGATCGACGCGCTCAAGAAGCGGATGGCGCAGGAAGAGGCGCGCGCCCGCTCTGAAAACGAGCGGCTGCGTGCTGACGCCGAGTTCCGGCTGGCCGAGGCGGAGGACGCCCACCGCGTCGAGCTGGCGCGGCTGAACGACGAGCACGGGCAGGCGACGGCGCAGGCCGAGGCGGCGCGCCAGCTGGAGCTGACCCGCATCGACGTCGCGCACCGCGCCGAGGTCGACGGACTGCAGCGGCGCCTCGCCGAGGAGCAGGCGGTCGCAGCCGAGCGGCTGTCGAACGAGATCGGCAAGCTGCGCAAGGAGCACGAGAAGGCGATCGCGGCGGCGCGCGAGGAGCAGGCGCTGCAGCTGGGTTCCGAGCGCCAGGCGTACGAGGCGCTGACCGAGCAGAAGGAGCGCGATCACCGCAACGAGATCCTGGCGATGCGTCGCCGGCAGGAAGAGGAGCTGGCGGGCGCCGAGGAGCGCAGGCAGCGTGACATCGCCGAGCAGGAAGGGCGGCGGGTCGGGGAGCTGGAGGCGGCCGAGACGCGCCGCCGCAGCGAGCTGCAGGCGCGCGAGGCGGAGCAGCATACGCGCGTCACCGACCTCGAACGGCGCCACCTGACCGAGAAGACGGAGCTGACCGAAAAGCACCGCAACGACTACGACCAGGCGCTGGGGCGCGCGGCCCGCGCCGAAGGCGAGCTGGCGGCGCGCGTGCAGGAGATCGAGCAGGCGTACCGGCGGCTGTCGGGGCTGGAAGCCGACCTCGACGCGGCGCGCGCCGAGCTGGGCAACCGCGACGTCCGGCTGGCGCAGACGCGCGATCGCATCGCCGAGCTCGAGGCCAAGGTCGCCGACTACGAAGACCAGATTGTCCGGGCCTTCCAGCGCATCCGCGCCGACGACAAGACCACCGAGAAGACCCGGCGCGCGCTGGCCGTCGCGCTCGCGCTGCTCGACGAGCGCGCGAACGCGCCAGCGCAGGCACCCCGCTCCGCGGCCGACGAGACCGAGCTCAAGACCTAACCCCGCGCCCGCTGCGGTACCATCCCGCGGTGCTTCGCGCCGCGGCCGGCCTGATTGTCATGATCACGCTCGCGCCCGCGTGCCGGCACGGCGGGGCGTCGGCTGTCGTCGCGCGCGACAGCGCGACGACCGTCGAGCAGGACGTCGATTTTCACGGCTGGAAGGCGCTGGTGCTGCGCAATCGGCTGGAGGCCGTGGTGGTTCCAGCGATCGGGCGCGTCGTCGCTCTGCGGATGCCGGGCGCCGGCGCACCCTCCGATCCGTTCTGGCGTCACCCGGCGCTGGCAACGACCCTGGCGCCCGACGACAACGGCTGGATCAACTTCGGCGGCGACAAGGCGTGGCCGGCGCCGCAATCAGAGTGGGAGCGCATCGCAGGGCGCTCGTGGCCGCCGCCCGCCACGTTCGACGCGCGTCCCTACGCCGCCTCCGTCGTCGCTGGGACCGTGCGGATGCAGTCGGAGGTCGACGCGCGCTACGGGATGCGGGTTCGGCGGGACGTCCAGCTCACCGCTGACGGGATGACCATCGACACGACCTACCAGAAGGTGTCGGGGCCGCCGGTGCGGGTGGCGGTGTGGTCGATAACCCAGCTGACCTCGCCCGAGCGGATCTTCCTGTTGCTGCCCGAGCGTTCGACGTTCCCCGGAGGCCGTCGCAACGTGTCGACCGCGCCGCCCGCGGACGTTGCGGTCGACGGCCGGCTGCTGTCGCTGGCGCGCGATCGCCAGGAGAAGACGATGATCGCGAGCGACGCGGATGCGCTGCTCTGGGTCGGCAAGGACTGCGTGCTGCTGGTGCACAAGCTGGGGCCGCCGCCGTCCGCCCGCGCCGAATGGCCCGGCGGCGCACATGCCCAGGTCTACACGAACCCCGACGGCGATCAGCCGTACGTGGAGCTGGAGCTGCTCGGACAGCTGGCCGACCTGTCACCCGGCGCGGAGCTGTCGCTCAGGGTCGGCTACCGCCTGATGCCGCGCAGCGAGGCCGATCCGCTCGTCGAGGCGCGCAAGGTGCTGGCGCGGCACGTGGGCAGGGTCGATTGACCGCGGCCGCGATCGTGGCAATGCTTCCAGCCGATGAGCTGGCGCCCCACCGCTGAGCCGGAGGACCTGTCGACGCTGGACGTGTCGCGGGCTGTCGAGCCCAAGGTCGCGGCGGTCATCGAGCCCCGCGAGCGCGACCTGGGCGGCTTCATCGTCAGGCGGCTGCTACCGGCGGCGGAGCACCGCGCGCTGGGGCCGTACGTGTTCTTCGATCACTTCGGGCCGACGACGTTCGCGCCCGGACAGGGGCTGGATGTGCGGCCACACCCACACATCAACCTGGCGACGGTGACCTACCTGTTCGACGGCGAGATCGTTCACCGCGACAGCCTGGGCTCGCTGCAGGCGATCCGCCCGGGCGACATCAACTGGATGACGGCAGGGCGCGGCATCGTCCACTCGGAGCGAACCAGCCCGGAGCTGCGCGCGTCGGGTTCGTCGGTGCACGGCATCCAGCTGTGGGTCGGGCTGCCGCGCGCCGACGAGGAGGCGCCCCCGGCCTTTCATCATCACCCCGGGTCGACGCTGCCGGTGGTGCGCGAGGCCGGCGTCGAGATTCGCGTCCTGGTCGGCGAGGTGTTCGGCCAGCGTTCGCCGGTGCGCACGTTTTCGCGGCTGGCCTACGCCGACGTGCGGCTCGCCGCGGGCGCGTCGCTGGACATCCCCGCCGACGCTGGCCAGCGCGGCATCTACGTGGTCGAGGGCGGCATCACGACTGACGGCAAGCGGTTCTCCGCGGCGCACCTGCTGCTGTTCCATGTCGGCCAGCGCGTTCAACTGCACGCGGACGCTGCCAGCCGCTTCGTGCTGCTGTCCGGTGACCCGTTCCCGGAGCCACGCCACCTCTACTGGAACTTCGCGTCCAGCTCGCCCGAACGCATCGAGCAGGCCAAGCGCGACTGGCGCGAGCGGCGCGGCGATGTCGACGGCCCGTTCCCGCTCGTCCCCGGCGACGAGCGCGAGTTCATCCCGCTACCCGCCTGAGCAGCTTACTAGTGGTCCGGACCGCTGCCGGCTGCGGGCGCTGCGCCGGCCGCGCGCGCGGCCGCGATCTGGTTGTAGCCGGTGATGAGCTGGCGCGTGTAGTCGACCGCGCTGGCGTAGCCCAGCGTGATGCCGAGCAGGATCGATCCCTTGCCGACGTACCCCAGCGCCGGCTCGAGCGACGGGAAGTAACCGAGGACCGCCAGGAAGCTCGGAAACATTCCCCACAGCAGGAAGTTGGTCTTCATCTTGCCGAGCAGGTTGCTCGTGATGTTGAGCTGGTGCCCGGCCATGAAGCGCCGGATGGTGGTCGACCACATCTCGCGCGCCAGGTAGGCGATCATCACCCACATGGGCAGGAAGTGGAAGTGCGCCACCACGATGAAGACCACGATCGATTCGAAGAAGAAGTCGCAGAACTGATCGAGGATCTCGCCCAGCCACGTGACCTGCCCGGTGCGCCGCGCCCACCAGCCGTCCAGGTAGTCGGTGATGCCGCCCACGATGGCGACCGCCATGCCGGAGCGGACGTAGCCCCCGAACAACAGCCCGGCCCCGGCCAGGATCAGCACGATGCGGGACAGCGTGATGATGTTCGGGGCCGTGGACAGATCGGCGACGAAGCCGTGGCGACGGGTGGAAGCGGCCATCGCGGTGACGCTGGCGGAGGCCGCGCTCCCCGTCAACTGATTTAGGGAACCCGAAGCATTCGGGCGTTGTCCTCGGATCAGACGATCGCGGCGCTGTTTTCTCGGCGCCCGCCGATCGCAGGAGGAATGCAATGCAGCGACTGCCGATGGCAGCGCTGCTCGCCATGGCGGTGCTGTGTATCGAGCACCCCGGGTGGGCCGCGCGTGGGAAGAAGTCTGTGCGAGGGAACCAGTCCGGGTTTGCGTCCGACTGTGCGGAGTACAGCCAGGAGAAGGTGAACGACGGCTTGCGGTTCGAGCTGCGCAACACCTGCAGCTACCCGCTGACCTGCTCGCTGTCGTGGGAGGTCCGCTGCGCGGGCGGGCGGGGCAGCCCGGGCGGGCGATCGAGCCAGCTGGAGCTGGCGCCGAATGGCACCGGGTCGGCGGGCGCCAACGCCAGCGCCTGCGCGCCACACGGCTGGTCGGTGAGCGACGTGCGCTGGCGGTGCGACAAGCGCGAGGCGCCCAGCGCAAGCTCGGAACCCTGAAAGGGTTCCGAACCTCCCGCGATGGGCTCCGACGGGCGAAGCCCGTCTACGCCCGACGCGCCCCGACCTTCAGTCCGCGTCGCGGAACTTCGACGTCTTGCTGCGCCCGTGAACGGTCGACAGCAGGCGTTCGACCGCGACGTAGACGCTGCGGTACCGGATCGGCAGACGCGCGCGCGTGCCGTCCTGGATGTCGCGTTCGATGGCCTGCTCGACCTGCTGCGCGAAGGCGGGGTCGTGGCAATACAGGTCGACCTCCTCGTAACCGCCGTGGGACGGCGGCGTGAAGTTGGTCGAGCCGATGTCCACCCACGTGCCGTCGCCGACGATCGCCTTGCCGTGGACCATGCGCGGGTGCAGCACGATGCGCAGGTTATCGGCGCTGCCCGTGCGCTGCAGGAGCTGCGCGCACGTCCACAGGTTCAGGTCGCCGATGATGTTGGCGCGCGCCGCGGTCAGCACGGTGACCTGGACGCCCCGCCGGACGGCGTCGACCAGCGCGTCGGTGCACACCGGATCGCCGAGGTACGCCATCGCGATCGTCAGCCGCTCGCGCGCGCTGGCGATCAGCCCCAGGCGGTCCTCGGCCAGCGAGCCGCCGCTGCGCGCGCTGCCGCGGAACGAATGCAGCAGGTAGTCGTAGGGGCGGCTGCGGTCGAACAGCGCCCGCCCCTCGTAGCGGTCGGTGAGCCGCTCGGCCGCCTCGCCACCCGACACCTCCACCATGAAGTCGACGTTGTGGTGCCGGAAGTCGTCGCCGATGCCCATGCCGCCCAGGATCACAGTCTCCTCGTCGAAGACGTACAGCTTGGCGTGGTCGAAGCGCTTGGTGTCGCGGGCGATGGTCACGTTGGGGTGAGCCAGCAGCGCATCGGCGACCGGGCTCGGCTTCTGCCGCAGCGAGCCCCAGCGCCCGTAGCAGACCATGAGCGACCAGGTTTGCAGCCGCGGGATCAGGCCGATGCGCTTGTGGAAAAAGCTCTGCTTGGTCCCTTCCAGGTGCTCGTAGGCGGCACCAACCCGATCCTTGAGGATGGTGACGTTCACGCCCCGTTCGGCGGCGGCCAGCAGGGCGCGGCCCAGCAGATCGCCGGTCTCGTCGTCCCGCCACTCGAAGCAGCGCATCTCGATGCTGCGCTCGGCGTCCGCGATCCGCTCCAGGATGCGGGCGAAGGCCACCTCGCCTCCGGCCAGTAAATGGAAGGTTGTATGCGGTTGCCGGAAGGGCTCGGCGACGGGCAATCCAGCGAGCGACATCGGGGCGGGGACTCTAGCCCAGGGACGCCATGGGCCGCAATCCTTGGGGGGTGGCCCCGACCCGCATGGGGGCCATGGAGGCTAAAACTCCAGTAAATAAAGCTACTTATCTCAACTGGACTGATGTGTCAGTAAAGGTGGCTAGTTGAGGCTTCCCCAGCCCCAGCTCCCCTTCTCGTAGGCCTCGTCGAGCGCATCCAGGCCGAAGCGCTCCAGGGCGTCGGCGGCGCTGATGTCCTGCAGCTTTGCGCCATCGGGAAGGCCGGCGTCGTACCACCACAGGTGTCGGCCGTCCGTCCAGTAGCGCACCGGCGACACGCGCGCGATGTCGCGCAGCTGTTCGTCGGTCAGCGGCAGCTCCAGGTCGGCGTCGCGGCCAACGATGTAGCTGACGCCCCCCCTCTGCTTGATCGCGAGGTCGATGGCGCCGCCCAGCACCGCCTTCACCGCCGGCAGCGAAAACGCGTTGATCGCCTTCCAGACCGGATGATGGGCCATCACAGCATCGCCGCGAACGTCAGGCTGAAGATGTTGAAGTCGCCGTCCACATCCCCGGAGCACTGTTCAGCGGATGCGCTGATGGACCGGCAGGCGCGGGTGACGTGCAGGCTGTCGGCGCTGAATAACAGGCCCAGCGCGGTGCTGCCCTGTCCGACGGGCAAGAACACGCCGGCGTTGGCGCCGACCGTCCACCCCCGCTCCTCGACGCTGGTGGAGACGCCGCCGACCGAGGCGCGACTCGACAGCGCCCACGCGCCGAGCTTGGGTCCGATGACGATGTCGGCCCTGGCCGTGGCCGCGTGAAATAGCGGGCTGAGCGTCATCTGGAACATGGATCCGGAGGCGCTGCCACCGGCGCTGGTGTCGAAGTTGAAGACGTCGACGGTGATCTCGCCGTTCGCCGACACGACTTCGGTGGCGCGGCCTCCCAGAATCGCGCCGAGCCGCAGGCCCGGGTCCGTGGTGCTGGTGCCGTCGCCGCTGAGCGAGTGCACGCCCGCGTACAGCACCGGCTGAAATCCACTGCTGCGCGGCGTTCGCGGCGTCGTGAGCTGCGGGTGAGCGGCTGGTGGCGGGGGCAGCGATGGATGCTCGGCATACGCGGGCGGGGAGGCGGAGTCGGCGGCTTCCGTCGCGGGCTGCGCGGGCATCATGCACGTGCCGTTCAGGCAGATCGCGCCCACGTCACACGGTGGCTCGCACGGTCTCACGTCCTCGCCAGCGGCGCGCGCGGGCCCGGCTACCGCCACCATCCCGATCACGATCACGGCCGCTACCGCCTGACCCATCGGCGGGATACTAGAACAGCGCGGCGAACGTCAGGCCGAAGACGTCGGCGCTGCCGTCCGCCTCCAAGCACTCCTGGCCGTAGCTGCCGGTTGTCACGCAGCTGCGGGTCAGCTGCAGGTTGGCGTAGCTCAGCAACATGCCCAGCGATGTGGTGCCGGCGCCGACGGGGAAGAACGCGCCGGCGTTGGCTCCGATCGTCCACCCCTGCTGCTCGAAGTCGAAGGACGTGCCGTACGTCGACGCGTGACCCGATAGCGCCCAAAGACCCAGCTTGGGGCCGAGGACGATCTCGGCGTTCGGGGTGCGCGCGTGAAACAGGGGACTGAAGGTCATGTGGACCATCGCTTCGGACACGCTGGTACCCTCGGGAACATCGGGATTCATGATGTCGATGGTGAGCTCGCCATTCGCCGAGAAGGTGTCGGAGACGCGACCGCCCAGGATCGCGCCCAACCGCAGTCCCGGATCGAGCCCGCTCGTGCCGTCGCTGCGGAATGAGTTGATGCCCACATAGGGCATCGCCAGGAAGCCGCGCCGCGCCGCCGGCGGTGGCGGCGGGTAATAGCCGGGCGGCGGGTAACCGTATGGGGCGGGTGGTGGGTACGCGTACGGCTGCGGCGGGTACGGATACGCCTGTGGCGGGTACGGGTAGGCCTGCGGTGGGGAGGCGGGCGCCGGCTGTGGTTGGCGGACGGGCGGCGGCGCGGGCACCATGCACGTTCCTTTGAAGCAGGTCTCGCCGGCGCCACAGGCGGGCTCACACGGACCGTCTTCGTCGCCTGCAAAGGCCGGTCGGGCGACCACTGCCACCCCCCCGACCAGCACCAACGCCGCGAGCGTCCGCATGCCGGCGCTCGTAACACGGAATCGGCACCCGGTCACGAGACCGGTGCTAACCTCGGGCCCCTGAACGCCGTCACGGGGAATACGACCGGGCTCAAGCCGAGCCAGAAGCACGCGCTCGAGCGGGTCTACCGGCGGCGGCTCCGTCCCGCCGAGGTGGCGTCGGCCGAGCTGGCGGCCTACCTCTGCCAGGTGTCGCGCGAGATCGAACGCCAGGTCGGCATCCTGGTGGGCCGGCGCGGCGAGATCGAGCACGTCTTCGTCGGAGACGCGTCGCGCATCAACCTGCCCGAGATCGGCCGTATCCGCGCCGGGCGCGGGCGCTTCCGCGGCCTGCGCCTGGTGCACACGCACCTGCGCAACGAGCCGCTGACCCGCGACGACCTGGTCGACCTGGCGCTGCTGCGCCTGGACCTGGTCGCGGCGATCGGCGTGTGGCCCGACGGGCGCCCCGCCGACCTGCACGTCGCTCACCTGCTGCCGCCGGTCGAGGGGCAGCCGCCGTGGCGCCTGCTGCCCAGCGAGCCGTTCTTCCGCAGCACGCTGGACGCCGCCGCGATGATCGAGGCGCTGGAGGAGGAGTTCGAGCGCGTCGCCCCGGCGGCGGTCGCGACCGATCGGCGCGACCGCGCGCTGCTGGTCGTCGTCGACGTGCGCCGGCCAGTCGCGCACCCCCGGGGCGCCGCGCGTGGCGGTGTCCGATCAGCCGGGGCGCGTCGCCGAGCTGCGCGAGCTGTGCCGCACGGCCGGGGTGCGCGTCATGGGCGTCATGGAGCAGCGCCGCCCCGACGCCGACCCCAAGTACCTGATCGGGCGCGGCAAGCTCGAAGAGGTGTTGATCCGCGCCATGCAGCTGGACGCCAACGTGCTGATCTTCGATCCCGACCTGACGCCGGTGCAGGCGCACGCGATCGCCGACTTCACCGACCTCAAGGTCATCGACCGCACGATGTTGATCCTGGACATCTTCGCGCAGCGCGCGAAGAGCCGCGACGGCAAGCTGCAGGTCGAGCTGGCGCAGCTGCGCTACCGGCTGCCGCGCCTGCACGAGAAGAACACGATGATGAGCCGGTTGACCGGCGGCATCGGCGGCCGCGGCCCGGGCGAGACCAAGCTGGAGGAGAACCGGCGGCGCGCGCGCGAGCGGATCCACCGGCTGGAGAAGGAGATCGATCGCTTCGGGCAGCAGCGCGCCGGGCGCCGCTCCGAGCGCACGCGGCGCGGCCTGCCCATCGTCGCCATCGTCGGCTACACCAACGCGGGCAAGTCGACGCTGCTCAACACGCTCACGCGCAGCGACGTGCTGGCCGAGGACAAGCTGTTCGCGACGCTGGACCCGACGACGCGCCGGCTGCGGCTGCCGCGCGAGCAGGACATCATCATCGCGGACACCGTCGGCTTCATCCGCGATCTGCCGCTCGATCTGGCGCGCGCGTTCCGCGCGACGCTGGAGGAGCTGGACGAAGCGGACCTGCTGCTGCACGTCGTCGACGCCGCCGACCCGGCGCGCGAGCAGCAGACGACCGCGGTCGAGGCGATCCTGGCGGACCTGGGCCTCGGCGAGACCCGGCGCATCCTGGTGATGAACAAGGTCGACCTGCTGCCCGAGGACGAACGGGCGCGCATCGGCGGCACGGACGCCGGTCTGCCGGTCGTCGCGATCTCAGCGCAGGACGGCACCACGACGACGCCGCTGCTGGAGGCGATCGAAGCCGCCCTGTACAGCGCCGGCATCGTGACCCCGCACCTCGCCGGCGACGGCGGCGCGGAGAGCTCGCCGTCATGAGTCTGCTGACATGAGTTTGTTGTCTTGGATCGCCGCCGTTGCGGTGCTGCTGGGCGTGCTCATCCTGGTCCACGAGCTCGGTCACTTCGCGTTCGCGAAGCTGTTCGACGTCAAGGTGCTGCGGTTCTCGCTGGGCTTCGGCCCGAAGCTGTTCGGCTTCACGTGGGGCGAGACCGAATACCGGCTGTCTTTGATCCCGCTCGGCGGCTACGTGCGGCTGCTCGGCGAAGATCCCGGCGAGCCGATCCCGCCCAAAGATCGGCCGCGCGCGCTGGCCGCGAAGCCGCTGTGGCAACGCTACACGGTCGTCATCGCCGGCCCGGCGTTCAACCTGATCCTGCCGCTGTTCATCTACGTCTTTCACTACGCCGGCCAGCGCACGTTGCTGCCGCCGACCATCGGCACCGTGCTGCCCAATCTCCCCGCCGCCACCGCGGGCCTGCTGCCCGGCGACAAGGTCGAGGCGGTCGACGGTCACCGTGTCCGCTACTGGGAAGAGCTGGAAGAGGTCATCTCGGAGTCGGCGGGCAAGACCATACGGTTTTCCATCCGCCGCGGCCCCGACGCCGAGGAGCGCGACGTCACGCCAATCCAGATCGAGCGTTCGGGCCCGTTCCGCATCAAGGAGCGCGTCGGCTGGATCGGCGTGTCGCCCCGCTTCCACCTGCCCGAGGTCGGCGTGCTCGACCCTTCGTCGCCGGCAGCCCACGCCGGCCTGCGGACGTTCGACTTCATCTCCGCGGTCAACGGCGTGCCGGTGGCGACGTGGACGGAGTTCGCCAAGGCGGTCGAACGCGCCGGCGCGTCGCCGCTGCGCTTGAACTACGTGCGCGGCGGCTACTCGGCGGTGCCGTTCGCGCACATCGAGATCGAGGAGCCCGGGTCGGCGGTGGTCATCCCGGTGGCGGTGTTCGACGCCGTCGGCAAGCGCCACTACGAGACCGGCCTGCTGTCGGCCGAGCTGTTCGTGTTTTCGGTCGAGCCGGGTAGCCCGGCCGACAAGATCGGCCTGCGCCGCGGTGATCAGATCCTGTCGCTGGACGGTGAAGCGCTGCCCCACTGGGACGTGCTGCGCGAGCGGCTGGCCGCGCAGCCCAACAAGGATTTCCGCCTGGGCTGGATCTCGTCGGCGGGCATCAAACACGAGGCGACGTTCCGCCAGGACGTCCGCAACGAGATGGACGCCTATCGCCAGGAGGAGCAGCACCTGGTGTTCGGCGCGCTCAACCGGCTGGCGTGGAAGACCGACGCGCCGGTGCCGATCACCAACCGCTTCGGCTACTCGGTGGGACACGCGTTCGAGCGCACCGGGCAGATCATCGCGACGATGGTCTACGGCTTCGGCGAGATCATCCGCGGGCGCGTGCCGCTGACGACGCTGGGCGGGCCGATCATGATCGGCTACGCCGCCGGCATCGCGGCGGAGCAGGGCGTCGACCAGTACCTGTGGCTGATGGCGCTGATCAGCATCAACCTGGGCCTGCTCAACTTCCTGCCCGTGCCGATCCTGGACGGCGGCCTGCTGGTGTTCTTCACGCTGGAGCTGTTCAAGCGGCGGCCGCCGTCGCCGCGCGCGCGCGAAATCGCCACCTACGTCGGGCTTGTCGTCGTGGTGACGTTGATGTTATTCGCGCTGCGCAACGACGTGGTTCGCTTCCTGCTCCCCAGATGACGCCCAGTCGCGACCTTCTGCTCTGCCTGGATACCTCGACGCCCACGGCGCGGGTCGCGATCGTCGATCGCGGCGGCGAGGTGCGCTTCGCCGTCGAGGCGACCGCCGAGCGGCACTCCAGCCACGTGTTGCCCCTGTGCGCGGAGGCGCTGCGCGCGGTCGGCATCACGCCGTCGGCGCTCGCCGCGGTGGCGTGCGGCGGCGGGCCGGGGAGCTTCACCGGCCTGCGCGTCGGCATGGCGGTCGCCAAGGGGCTGGCGCTGCCGACGCGTGTCCCGTTCCACGTCGTATCGTCGCTGGAGGCGCTGGCGCTGGACATCCTCACCGCCGGACCTGCGGATGCGGGCGTCACCGCCGTCCCTTGCCTGGACGCCGGCAAGGGGGAGGTTCACGTCGCCGGCTACGTCGCCGACCCGGCAGCGCTGGTGCGCGAGACGGCGGGCGCCTGCCGCCTTGCCGCCGCCGACATCGCCGCGTGGCTGGCCGACGTCCCCAGGGCCCGCGTCGCGGGCAATGGTGCGGAGCGGCATGTCGTCCCGGGCAGGGTCGCCGTCGCGGGGCCCAGCGCCGCGTCGATCGGCCGCCTGGCCCTGCTGCAGATGGCGCGCGGCGCGGCCGCCGATCTGGCCAGCGCCGTGCCGCTCTACGGCCGGCCGCCCGACATTACCGTGAAGCGCAAGGGTCCATGATGTAGGCTTGCGGGCTTCGATTCACGCTGGAGCCAAGCCAACCATGGACGTTCAACTCTTCGACACGACGCTGCGCGACGGAACACAGAGCGAGGGATCTCTCGCTCTCGGTCGAGGACAAGCTGAAGATCACGCGCCTGCTCGACGGCTTCGGCATCCATTTCATCGAGGGCGGCTACCCGGGATCGAACCCGAAAGACGTCGAGTTCTTCGAGCGCGCCAAGTCGCTCACGCTCAAGCACGCCAAGCTGACCGCGTTCGGCATGACGCGCAAGGCGGGCGGCAAGGCGGACAGCGATCCGGTGCTGCGCGCGCTGATCGAAGCGCGGACGCCGGTCGTGTGCATCGTCGGCAAGTCGTGGAACCTGCACGTCACCGCCGTGCTCGGCACGACGCTGGAAGAGAACCTGGCGATGATCTCGGACAGCGTCGCTTTCCTCAAGAAGCAGGGGAAAGAGATCGTCTACGACGCGGAGCATTTCTTCGACGGCTTCCGCGCCGATCGCAGCTACGCGCTGGCGTCGATCCGCGCGGCCGCCGAGGCCGGCGCCGACTGGATCACGCTGTGTGACACCAACGGCGGCAGCCTGCCGAGCACCATCCGCGACGTCATCGCGGCGGTGCGCCAGGCGGTGCCGACGCGTCTCGGCGTCCACACGCACAACGACAGCGACCTCGCGGTCGCCAACGCGCTGGCCGGCGTCGAGGCCGGCTGCACGATGGTGCAGGGGACGATCAACGGCTGGGGCGAACGCTGCGGCAACGCCAACCTGATCTCGATCATCCCGGCGCTGCAGCTCAAGATGGAGCGCCGCTGCGTCCCCGACGAGAACCTGGCCAAGCTGACCGAGCTGTCGCGCGCGGTCAGCGAGATCGCCAACATCCGCCCGCGCGCGCACGCGCCCTACGTCGGGCGCTCGGCGTTCGCGCACAAGGGCGGCATGCACGTCGCGGCGGTCGAGAAGGTGACCCACAGCTACGAACACGTGCCGCCGGAGCGCGTCGGCAACCGCCGCCACATCGTCGTGTCCGAGCTGGCCGGCCGCGGCAACGTCCGCATGCGCTCGATCGAGCTCGGCGTCGACGTGCAGGGGAACGAGCGCGCCCTGCTCGAGCGCATCAAGGACCTCGAGAGCCAGGGCTACCAGTTCGAGGCGGCCGACGGGTCGTTCGAGCTGCTCGGCCGGCGCAGCGCGCCCGGCTACCAGGCGCCGTTCGAGGTGCTGGACGTCGTCGTCATCTCCGAGCGGCGGCGCGGCAACTCGATGTTCGCCGAGGCGACCGTCAAGATCCGCATCGGCGACGAGACCGTCCACACCGTCGCCGAGGGCGACGGCCCCGTGCACGCGCTCGACGGCGCGTTTCACAAGGCGCTCAACCCGCACTTCCCGCTGGTGCGCGACGTCCACCTGGTCGACTACAAGGTCCGCATCCTGGACCCCGAGAACGCGACGGGCGCCAAGACGCGCGTGCTGCTGGAGGCCGCGCGCGGCCACGGCGAGAGCCAGGAGCGCTGGAGCACGATCGGCGTGTCGTCGAACATCATCGAGGCCAGCGCGACGGCGCTCGCCGACGCGATGGAGCTGCCGCTCGTGCGCGCGCGCAGCGGAACGCGCGCGTGATTCGTCGCGCCTCGCCCGCCGGGCTGCCGTCGATTGTGCGCGAGGGCGCGGTCCGTGGGCGGATTCGAGTTCGTGTTCGAGGGAGTCGAGCGTGAGCGTGTTCGTATCGCGTGTGGTCGAGCGCGCACGCGACACGAGAGGCGCTAGCCCCTCACGAACACGAACACGAACCCGAACACGACCCGAACTCGAACACGACTCGCTGACGCTCACGGCCCGGGCCCCGTGGCCCGGAGACTGACCCAGCGCACGGCGACGCTGCCGCGCCGGACGGCAGGTGCCGGTACCGCTCGGTGCCGAGCTGCATCGAGTGGCCAGCGGTCCGCGCCGGCGAAGACCTGAAAGGGCTCGTTCGCGCCGTCCGACCACGGTGACGACGACCTCGTCGCCCTCGCGCAGCGCCACCTCTTCGCCGAGGGACCATGCAAATTCGTTGCCGCCGAGCCCGACGCCGACGCCGTCGGGCGCCCCGCCCAGGCTGGGGGGCGCCTTGTCGGTGGACCGCCGGTGATGCAGCGGGCGGCTGACAGGAAGGGGGCGACGCCTGTGCTGATCACCACGCCGCGCTCGGCGCACCTCGATGGCGTCGATCGACGGCCCGCGCGCGGCGAGCTGGGCGCACGCCGCGAGCGGCGGTGGCCGCCGGATGGAGACGAAGCGGACGGCAGGCGGCGGTGGCGCCTCGTCGAGCGCGTACACGGCCGTGTAGGTCACGCCGTCGCGCACGAACACGTATTCCATCCGGCTGCGGTCGGGCGAGATCGTGACGTGTTGCTGCTGCGCGCCCGCCGTCAGCTCGCCGGACGTGACGTCGCCGCCGCCGGTCGCGACTTCGTGAACGGGCGCCGACGCAGGACCCGGCGGGCTCGTCGTCGTGACAGCCGGCGACGACGACGAGGCAGACGGCCAGCACGCGGGAAGCCGGTCACGGCTGCACCGCCGCGCGCGCGGCGACGTCGGGGAACCAGCAATCGTTCAACTTCACCGCGCGCGCGTCGTCGACGTTGACGTCGGGGGAAACGCACACGTGCTGGGGCACCTGATTCAGGATCGCCGCGTCGCCAGCGACGGCGGTCGCTCCCGCTCTGACCTCCAGCAGCGTCCCCGTCTGCGGGATCGCGGTGTCCGGCGGGCAGGGCGAATTGGCCTGTGACGTGCGTGTGGCGATCGTCACCAACATGGCGGTGATCGCCGGCGGCCCGCAGCAACAGCCTGAACTTCATGACTCCCCGTTGGTGCAACCGATATGCCGCCGCGACGGCCGCGCGCGACGCGGGCATCGGCGGTCGTGCCTGCCGGCGCCCCGGACAATCGTGTCGCGGTGGGCCGCGTTTTACCGATGAATCCGTTTGCGCCCTAGCGGCGGATGATCGCCGCCGCCAGCAGCGCGCCCGCCGCCGCCGCCAGCGCCATGCCGCCGACGTGACCCAGCAGGACGTGCGCCGTGCTGGCGAACGGGCAGATGAAGTGCAGCACGAAGCCGCCCATCGCGCCGGCCGCGGCACCAAGCGCCAGACCCGCACGCGCGCCGCCGACCGGCACCAGGCGGCGCAGCGCGAACAGGCCGGCGACCAGGAACACCGCCGCGGTCTCGAACACGAAGCCGATGCAGTGAAGACAGGCGCGCAGCGGCGACCAGCCGCGTTCCTCCGGGTGCATGCTGGTCCCGGGGGCGTCGACGCTCGCGAACAGCGCGAACGCCGCCACGATGAGCATCGCCGCGGCGGCGATGCGCGACGCGCGCCCGGCCGCCGGCAGCACGTCGCCGCGCCGTGGGACCAGCGCGGCCGTCAGCGACACGGTGAACGCGGCCGCCCACAGCGCGGCCGCCGCGATCACCCAGGCGAGCGGCAGCGCTCCGAGGTCGCGCCGGTGCGGCAGGTGGACGAGCGCGATCACCGGCCACACCATCCCCGCCAGCGCGACCGCCGCGACAGCGCCGAAGCGGTGGCGCGTGCGCACGGGGCGCATGCCCGCGATCGCGCGCGCCAGGTCGGGCGCCGGCGCGGGCGGCGTCGCGCCCAGGCCGGTCGCGTCCGCCAGCGCGCGCTCGTCGCCGTCGCGTCCGGTGGTCATGCCATCTCCTTGCGCGGCGGCGGCGCGGCTTCCGGCGTATCAGCCCGGGAGGCGTCGTCGTCGCCCTTGCCCAGCAACCGCCGCAGCGTCACGTAGGCGCGGTGGGCGCGCTGCTTGATCGCGCCCTGGGTGCTGCCGGTGATCATCGCCGCCTCGGCGATCGATCGCCCGTGAACCTTGGTCAGCAACAGCGCCTGGCGCTGGTTCTCCGGCAGCTCGGCCAGCGCGGCCAGCGCCCCGGCGGCGGCGTTGCTCGCCTCGTGCCGCTCTGCCGGGTCGGGATGCTGGTCGGCGGCGACGCCGGTGATGTGCGCCGTGGGCTCGGTGTCGGGCGCGCCCGGCGTCCCGTGCGGGCTCAGACGCACGCGGCTGCGCTTGCGCTTGCGGATCTCGTCCAGCGACGTGCGGTGGGCGATCGTATAGATCCACGGGATCGGGTTGGCGCCGCGCAGGTACGTCGCGCGCGCCTCGTGCACCTTGAGGAAGGTGAGCTGCAATGCGTCCTCCGCCGCGGCCCGGTCACCCAGCAGGCCGTGCAGGTAAGCGAGGATGCGCGGCGCCAGCAACGCGTAGAGCTGGTGGAACGCCGCCGGCTCGCCCCGGCAATAGCGCTCCATCGCGGCCGCCGCTTCCTGTGCCTCCGATTCCATCCTGGCAGGTCAATATGGCCCAAATCGGCAAAGTGGTCCCCTCGCCAGTGTTACGCCTGCCGGCTGCGGCGGTTACGGTGTCGCGCCACGGAGCGCAGCGCAGCATCAGCGTCGGACGCGAACTTCGACCTCGCGAACCACGTATTGCCACTCTTCGGTCTCGCGCAGGCGGCCGAGCAGCTCGTCGAACGCGCCGGCGTCGGCGTCGCCGAACTCGAACCACGTCAGAAAATCGAAAGGCCCCCCCAGATCTCTGGCGTGGTAGAGGCGGCGCGCGACGGCGGGGAGATAGTGCGCGCCGATGGCGATGTGGCGCGAGCGCGCCTCGAACACGGCGCGACGTTCATCCTGGGAAAGGTCCCACCAGGCGTCCGCCTTGCGGATCGGGATGAGCGCGCCGAGGTTGCTGCCCGTGCGCCCGAGCCCTTGCTGGATGGACGCCAGCCGCTGCTTTTCTTCCCGCTCGAGGTAGCGTTCGTTGCTGCGCACGCCGTGAAGCGCCCACGTGGCGGTAGTGTCGGCGTCGGAAAACGCATGACCTTCGAGGCGCGCGAGACCCGCTGCTGTCGCCAGCGATTCACCGCGAACCGCGTGCACGCGTTCGATGCGCCAATCACTTACGACGTCCGAAGCGACGAAGCTGACGCGCGTGATGTTCGTGGCCACGTCATTCATCGCGCGCCCTCGGCCCACCGTGGGCTGGCCACGAAGGTTCGTGGGCGTCGGAGGCACAGTCGTATCTCATGCGGCGCGCGCGTGCGGCTGCGCGTGGGCATATCGCTTGCAACAATTGGCTGACATGTTTGCTGGGGTAAAGGTTTTCACGGCGACGAAGGCGAAGGAACGAGAATCGCTCGGCGAGATGGTCACGGCGTGGTTGCGCGAAAATCCGCGCGCTCGCATCGTGGACAAGATCGTCACGCAAAGCTCGGACGATCAGTTTCACTGTCTGACCATCACGCTGTTCTACGCCACCGAGGAGTGAGCGCCAACGCGCCGGGCCTCGTCGACCAGGCCCGCCAGAAAGCGCGCGACGGGGCGAGTTCGCTTGAGCGTGGGACGGCAGGTCAGCCGGACGTCGATCGCGGGCAGGTCAGCCTGCTCGATCGTCAAGCGCCGGTCTCCGCGCCCCAGAGCTAGCTCAGGCACCAGCCCGACGCCCAGCCCCTGGCGCGCGTACGACAGCATCAGCGATACGCTGGGGACGTCGATGGTGGATAGCGGGCGGACGCGCAGGCGGCCGAGGACCTCGTCCAGGAGGCGCCGCCCCTGGCTGCCCGGACCCAGGCGCAGCAGCGGCTCGCGCCCCAGCCGCGTCCGGATTGGCTGCGCGCGGCCACCGGCACCTTGGGCGCGACCCAGAAGAAGCTCTGGCGGCACAGCTGAACGTCGTCCGGGCCGGGCGGGCGGTGCGTGCTGACCAGCGCGACGTCGACCAGCCCGTCCGCGACCAGGCGCGCCGCCTCGATTGAGTTGGTGGTCGTGATCTCGAAGCGCAGCGGCAGCGCCTCCGCGAACAGCCGCCGCAGCACCGGCAGCAGCAGCGCTTCGCCCAGGTAGTCGCTGGCGGCGACGCGCAGCGTGGTCACGCGCTCGCTCGCCAGCTCCGCCAGCAGCCCCTGCAGCGACGACGCCTCGTCGAACAGGCGGGTCAGGCTGGCCAGCGCCGCCTCGCCCGCCGGGCTGAGGCGGACGCCGCGGCCGACCTTCTCGAACAGCGCGACGCCGAAGTGCGCCTCGACGCGCCGGAGCTGCTGCGACACGGCCGAGGCGGTCTTGTTCAGCCGGCGCGCGGCGCCGCCCACGGACCCGGTCTGCGCGACCACCAGCGCGTCGTGCAGGGCGGGGATCAGGGCGGCGTCCATAGTTTAGCTAAACTTAACGGATGCCCCCGGTGTTGTCACTGGACGGGCTGCCCGCCCAGGCGCCAGAGTGACGGCATGACGACAGCGGCGGCCTCGAAGAAACCGCAAACGATGTTCGAGAAGATCTGGGACGCGCACATCGTGCGCCCGCCGTCGGCGGACACGCCGGCGATCGTCTACGTCGACCTGCACCTGGTCCACGAGGTCACGTCGCCGCAGGCGTTCACCTGGCTGCGCGAGCGCGGGCTCAAGGTCCGGCGCCCGGCCCGCACGGTGGCGACCATGGATCACTCGACGCCGACAACGCCGCGCGGCCGCGACGGGCGCATTCCGATCCTCGACTCCGCCGCCGCGACGCAGATCGCGGCGCTGGAGAAGAACTGCGCCGACTTCGGCGTCGAGCTGCACGCGCTGGGCAGCGAGCAGCAGGGGATCGTCCACGTCATCGGCCCCGAGCTGGGGCTGACGCAGCCGGGGATGGTCGTCGTCTGCGGCGACAGCCACACCAGCACGCACGGCGCGTTCGGCGCGCTGGCGTTCGGCATCGGCACCAGCGAGGTGTCGCACGTGCTCGCGACGCAGACGCCTGCTGCAGAACACGTCGAAGACGCTGGCGGTGACCGTCGAGGGCAAGCTGAGCCCGGGCGTCACGGCCAAGGACGTCGTGCTGGCCGTGATCGCGCGCCTGGGCATCGGCGGCGGCACCGGTCAGGTCATCGAATACCGGGGCTCGGTGTTCCGCGCCATGTCGATGGAAGAGCGGATGACCGTCTGCAACATGTCGATCGAGGCGGGCGCGCGCGCCGGCATGATCGCGCCCGACGAGACGACGTTCGCCTACCTGAAGGGGCGCCCGCGCGTGCCGACGGGCGCCGCGTGGGACGCGGCGGTGGCCGCGTGGCGGCAGCTGCCGTCCGACGAAGGCGCCGTGTTCGACCGCGAGGAGAAGTTCGACGCCGCGGCCATCGAGCCGATGATCACGTACGGCACCAACCCGGGCATGGGCATCCCGATCAGCGGTCTGGTCCCCGCGCCGGCCAACGCCACCGCGGCGAAGGCGCTGGCGTACATGGGCCTCGACGCCCAGCAGCCGCTGCTGGGCCGCAAGGTCGACGTCGTGTTCATCGGCAGCTGCACCAACTCGCGGCTGTCCGACCTGCGCGCCGCCGCCGGCGTGTTCAAGGGGCGCAAGGTCGCCGACGGCGTGCGCGTGCTGGTGGTGCCGGGCTCGCAGGCGATCAAGAAGGCGGCGGAGGCCGAGGGGCTGGACCGCGTGTTCCTGGACGCGGGCGCCGAGTGGCGCGAGGCGGGCTGCTCGATGTGCATCGCGATGAACGGCGATCAGCTCAAGCCCGGGCAATACGCGGTCAGCACGAGCAATCGCAACTTCGAAGGGCGGCAGGGGGCAGGGGGGCGCACGTTCCTGGCCAGCCCGCTGACGGCCGCCGCCGCCGCGGTCACCGGCCGCATCACCGACGCACGGGAGCTGGTCTAAATGGAAAAGTTCACTGTCATCAAGTCGCGCACCGTCGTGTTGCCGGTCGAAAACGTCGACACCGACCAGATCATCCCGGCGCGGTTCCTCAAGGCGACCAGCAAGGCCGGCCTGGGGACCAAGCTGTTCGCCGACTGGCGGTTCGCCGCCGACGGTACGGCAAAGCCTGATTTCGTCCTGAACCAACCCGCCGCCAAGGGGGCGTCGGTGCTGGTCGCGGGCGACAACTTCGGCTGCGGATCGTCGCGCGAGCACGCGCCGTGGGCGCTGGTCGACTACGGCTTCCGCGCGGTGGTCAGCACGTCGATCGCCGACATCTTTCGAAACAACTCGCTCAAGAACGGGCTGATCCCGGTGGTCGTCGACGCAGGGATGCACGCCAAACTGCTGGCGACGCCTGGGGCGGAGGTCACGGTGTCGATCGAAGACCGCACGATAACGCTGGCGGACGGCAGCAGCGCCGCGTTCGCGATCGAGCCGTTCGCGCGCTACTGCCTGCTCAACGGCGTGGATGAGCTGCAGTTCCTGCTGTCGCAGGAAGACGCCATCGCCGCCTTCGAATCGCGCCGCAGCTGAACCACGTTTCGGCTCCGAAGACTTGGAGTATCATCAAGCCTGGAGGTCGGTCGCGCATGCAGAACATCCGCGTGGAACCCGGGTCGGCGGCGGTGAGGATGGTGCAGCTGAAGGAACGGCACGACGAGTTGGAACGGCGCCTCTCGGAGCTCGAGCGGCACCTGTCGCTGACGCCCGACGAGCAGGTGGAGCGGATCCGACTCAAGAAGGAGAAGCTGCGCACCAAAGACGAGCTCACGCGGCTGTCGGCGATTCGCGCACCGTAGACTGAGACGGATGGCCGACGAGGCCAGGCGACGAAGCGGCCTGGCTGGAGAAGATCCGGCAGTCGGGGATTCGCGTCGATCGCGAAGGGCGCTTCGTTCACGACGGCGCCGAGTTCGCGCACGCTGGGCTCAAGCGCGCGCTCTACCGCTGGCTAGACCGGCTGCCGCCGCCCGACGGGCGCTACGTGTTGCGCCTGGATGACCAGCGGTTCGCGTACCTGGACGTCGACGACACGCCGCTGGTGGCGCGCGCGGCGCGCGTCGACGCCGCCGGGCGCCCGTTCCTGGCGCTGTCCGACGGCAGCGAGGAGCCGCTGGCCCCTGAGACGCTGACCATCGACGCCGCGGGCGTGCTCTACGCCTGGGTGCGCGGCGGCAAGCTGGAGGCGCGCCTCGCGAGCTCCGCCGCGGCCGCGCTCGCTGATCTGCTCAGCGAGGCCGGCGGACATCCACAGTTCCACAGCTGCGGTTCGCGGGCCGGTCATACGTTCTCCGTCCGCGGTCGGCAACGTGACCACGAAGCGCGCGCCGCCGAGCGGCGACGGCTTGTCGTCCAGGCGGATGTCGCCGCCGTGGTCGAGCATGATCTTGCGGACGATCGCCAGCCCCAGCCCGGTCCCCTGTTCCTTGCTGGTGAAGTAGGGGTCGAAGATCCGGTCGCGGACCTTGTCGGTCACGCCCGGTCCGTTGTCGTCGACCAGCAGCTGCGCCGCGTGTTCGGCGGCGCTGGACGCCACGGTGATGCGGATCTGCGGCTTCCGACCGGCGGCCGTCGCCGCCTGCGACGCGTTCTCGACCAGGTTCGCGAGCACGCGTCCCAGCATCATCCGGTCGCACAGCGCGCCGACGTGCTCGCTGGTCGCGAGCTCGAGCCCCTGCTGCCACTCCGGGTGGGCACGCGCGAAGTCCTCGACGACCTGCGCCAGATCCAGCGGCGCCGGTTCCACCTTGGGCAACTTGGCGAACGCGGAGAAGTCGTCGACCAGGCGGCGGATGGAGCCGACCTCTTCGTTCATGATCTCCTGCGCCGTCGCCAGCAGGCGCGTGTAGGCCGGGTCGCCGCCGGCGTACTTCGACGCCAGCTCCTGCACGGCGAGCTGGATCGGCGTCAGCGGGTTCTTGATCTCGTGCGCCAGCCGGCGCGCCACCTCCTGCCACGCCGACACCTTCTGCAGGTAGCCGAGGCGCGAACGCGCGTCGCCCAGCTCGGCGACCATGCGATCGAAGGCGCGTCCCAGCTCGTCCAGCTCGTCCGAGCCGCGGGGCGCGACGCGCACGTCCAGGTCGCCCTCGCCGACGCGGCGGGCGGCGTCGCGCAACGTCGCCACGCGCCCGGTGGCGCGGCGGGCGACCAGCATGCCGACCACGGTCGCGATGCCGAGCACGACGACCAGCGCCAGCAACACGCCGCCGAAGTAGCGCTTGAGGATGACGGGCAGGACGCGGTCCATCCCCTGCTCGCGCTCGGCCGCCTCGAGCAGCGCCTGGTGACTCGAATAGATCTCGCGCGAGATGCCGAACGTGAGCTCGAGCAGGCGTGGCTCGCCGCCGCCGCTGCCGACCGGCAGCGCCACCAGGCTGGGGGGCGCCGCCTGCGCGCGCTGTTGCACCTCCTGCGGCTGCTCCCATTCGTCGACCACGTCGCTCCCCTGGATGATGCGGGCGCGCAGCAGGTCGGGGATGCTCGCCAGATCGGAGGCGCGCGTGAACGGCTCGGCGGCGATCTCGGCGGCGCGGTCGCGGAAGTTGTCCTTCATCTCGGTGAAGTAGGACCGGTAGACCTCCAGCGCCCCGCTCAGCGATCCGTGCACCGACTCCTGGTGCTGTTCGGTCAGGATCTGGACGCGCGTCAGCGTCGCCCGCACGGAGTACGCCGCCGCGCCCAGCGGCAGCACCGCGACGATGAACATCGCGCCCAGGATCTTCCATTCGAACCGGCCGGGTAGTCGCAGCTTCACGGGTTTGCCTTTCCCGCCCTTCCGGCGGCGCCCGCGCGGCCGGGCGGCGGCAGGCGAGGGGACGCCGGCAGCGGTGCCGGCGGGGTGGGCAGCATGAACTGCTGCGACTGGAAGCGGACCTGGCGTTCGCTGTCTTCGATGTGCGGGTTGACGAAGATGCTGACGAACGAGCCGAAGAAGCTGTCGCCGGCGCCCAGCTTGCGCTGGCCGTGCGCGGGCAGCACCAGCCAGCGGCGCACGTCGGCCATGAGATCCTCGGAGATCGGATTCAGATCGCCGCGCGCCATCACCACGTAGCGCACGTTGGGGCGCATGCGCCTGGCGTCGGCGATCGGCACCTGCCACAGCGCGGTGGCGCGCCAGATCGACTCGTCGGCGGTCTGCACGATGGCGCGCAGCTCGGCGCCCAGGCCGCGCGTGACGCGCACGCTGAACTTCTCGTCCCAGATGTCGTAGACGATCTCGGCGCGCTGGACGGCCAGCGACACCACCTCGTCGCCGGACGCCTCCTGCAGCGCGACGCGGATGAGGACGCGGGTCGAAAATCCCGACGTCAGGCGCTTGCGCTCGGCGGGCCCGAACAGATCGCCGAGGCCGACGCTGATCAGCAGCTGGCCGTCCTTCACCACCAGACCGGTCGTTCGTTGCGGCAGCGGCTCGTCCGCCAGCGCGGGCGCCGCGGCCGCCAGCGTCACCGCGAACGCGACGAAAGCAGCCAGTGCGTACGAACGCTTTCACCACCAGACTATCCACACCGCCACACATCAGAACGAGCTGCGGCTGAGCGCGTTGGCGATCGAGATCGTGAAGATGCCGACGTAGGTGTCGAGCCGCAGCCCGATATCGCCGGTCAGATCGATGGGCAGCGAGCGCCACGTGAACGGGCCGGGGCCGAGGGCGTCACCGTTCGACGCCATGCCGAACAGGCCGGCGGCAATGAACGCGTCGCCGCCGTAGACGAAGCCGCGGCGGCGCCAGATCGGGATCGCGTATTCGACCAGCACGCGGCCGGCGTAGTTGTCGTAGCGGTGGTGGTCGATGCTGGTGCCCAGCAAGTTGCGCGACGGCTGCGTCGAGAAGTTGATGCCGAGGGCGCGGCGCGGCAGCAGCAGGTTGAGGTCGCCGACGAAGAAGCGGTCGAAGAACGGCGCGTCGCCGGCGATCGCGCCGGCGAAGAAGTGAAAGCCGAGCGCGTGCCCGCGCGGCATCGGCCGGTAGAACGAGGCTTCGGTCACGACCTTGAAGAAGTCGTAGCTGGACCCGAGCAGGCCGGTGCCCGCTTCCGCCGTCAGCGCCAGCCGCATCCCCGAGCGCGGCAGGATCGGATCGGAGCGCGTATCGACGTCGAGGCCGGCGGTGACGCTGCCCAGCCGGCTGAACCCGTCGTAGACCATGAAGTTGACCGGCGGGACCACGATGGGCAGCTCCGCCGAGATCACCTCCTCGCGGACCTGGAGCGTGGCGTGCAGTCCGGAGCGGAAGTCCTTGCCCACACCCAGCACGCCGCCCGCGCGCTGGACGGGCGCGCCGATGAAGTTGCGCGGGTCGGGGTCGTCGGCCGCGCCCATCACGCGCTGGAATTCACTGCCGTTGTTGTACAGGCCGGTCGCCGACAGGCTGAGCCCGTAGGGGCCGCCGATCGGCGGGACGACCGCGCGCAGGCGCAAGCCCAGGCCGCTGTGCGCGCCCGGCACCACCGGCGTCGTCGACGCGACGAAGCCGGCGCCCAGGTTGATGCCGCGGCCGAGCAGGTTGGTCTCGGAGACGTCGGCGCCGCCCCAGAACGCCGTCGCGGCGCTGGTGCTGGGGAACAGCTCGTTGATGACGATGGTGCCGCGCTCCTCGACGTCGACGACCAGCACGACGCCGCCGCGGCTGACGCCGCGGGTGACCGACAGCCGCACGTCGAGGAAATATCCCAGCGTGAGCAGCCGGTAGCGCGCGGTCTCGACGCGCGGGTCGGACGCGTCGACGACGGCGCCCTGGGACAGCCCCAGCGCGGCGACCTCGGCGACGATGATCGACTTCTGCGTCTTGTGATTGCCGCGCACGACCACGTCGTCGATGACGTAGCGGGGCCCGAAGCGCGCGTCCTGGAAGATCGCCGCCGTCGACGCGACGTCGCGCGGGCTCGTCGTCAGCGGCGCGCGCCGGGGACGCCCGCAGGGCGGCGAACAGCGACAACGCGATGAGGAACGCCGGCGCCCGGAGCGCGGCCATGGCGCCAGCATAACCCGATGTCCGGCCGGTCGCGCTGTGGCCACGCGGCGGGGCGCGTGATTCGCCTCACCCGCCGGAGCTGACGCTTCTTCGGACGTTGGAATTCAAATCGGACAGCGAATCGTGTGTCCACACCTGCTCGGGCAGGACGCAGTCGCCGATCAGGCGGCGCGTGTCGCGATCCAGCTTGCCGACGGCGTCGAGATACAGCTTCAGCCCGCGATCTTCGCCCTCTTCGAGGGCGGCGATGACGGCGTCGTCGCGCAGCGGCACCGACCCCGATTCCCCGTGTCGCGGGAACGGATCCCACGCCCCCGGTGTCTGCGCGGGTACGCCACCCAGGTCGATGATGCGCCGCCGCAGCAGCGCGACGCGCCGCTCGTGCGACGCCAGGCACTGCCCCAGGTCGCCGCAGCAGGCATGCCCTCCCAGCCGCTTCAGCGTCCGGGCGTAGGTCTGCACGGCGGCGATCTCGCCGCGGAGGAACGTATTCAGGGTGCTCAGGCTGAGGTCACGTTCGACGGTCGGCGACAACGGTTGGCTCCGGCGTCCTCAATGTGATCATCGCCGGCGACATCTGGGAGGTCGTTGCCCCGGTCCAGCCCACCGTTAGCTTCAACTTCAGGCTAGGGAGGAGGGTCGGATGGCTCAGGCATTTCTGGTCGGGCGGGTGTCTGGTGGGCTGCTACTGGCTCTACAACGCGTTCAAGCACTTCACGAACGTCGGCCCGCTGGCGCGCGCCGCCGGGGCGCATGGGGTGCCGGCGCCTGAGGTGTTCGTGGTGTTCGGCGGCGTGTTGCTGCTGGTAGGCGGGCTGTCGTTGCTGCTGGGCGTGTTCCCGCGCATCGGCGTGGTGGCGGTCGTGCATGTTCCTGCTGCCGGTGACGCTGATCATGCACGCCTTCTGGGCGGACCACGACGCGGCGAGGCGCAGCCTGAACATCGTCCACTTCGCGAAGAACTTCGGGCTGCTGGGCTCGACGCTGATGTTCGCGGCCATACCTCGGCCGTGGCCCTACAGCCTCGAACGCCGGCTGCGCCTGCCGGTCCGCGCGTCGGCGCTGACGTAGGCCGGGCTCGAGCCTAGCTGCTCGCGGACGTGTACATCCCGAGGGCGCGCTTCCAGACGCGGCGGGCGACGGCGGCGAACACGACGCCGCCCAGCAGCGCCAGCAGGGCCGTCTGTGCGTCCATGCGGCCGAGCAGCGCCAGCGCCGGGTATGTGGTCATCAGCGCGACAGGGAACACGAACGTGAACACCATCCGCAGCGCCCCCTTGAACACCGAGATCGGCCACCGGCCGACGTCGAACAGCGAGCCGAACAGGTAGGACAGGTTGTCCACCTTGACCACCCAGAACGCGGCGCTGACGACCAGGATCCAGATCGAGTAGAGGATGAGCACCGCCAGCGCCAGGAACACGAGCGACAGCAGCACATGCGGCAGCGCCGGCCAGCGGCCGAGCTTCGCGAACGCGTAGACGAACACGGCCAGCGCGCCGAACGCGTCGACGACGCGCCACGGCTCGAACTTGGCGGTCGACACCAGGAACTGCGCGTCGGCGGGCTTGAGCAGCACGAAGTCCAGCGTCCCCTTGCGGACGTGCTCGACGACGGCGGTCAGGCTGGGGCTGACCGCGCCCTCCAGCACGGAGCGCAGCAGCGAGAACCACGCGACGACGATCAGCGCCTCGGGGAACGACCAGCCGACGACCTGCTCGCGCACGCCGAACACGACGAACAGCGGGATCAGCGTCAGCGCGGACCACAGGAACGCGATCAGGCCGCGCACGACGAAGTCGACGCGGTACTGCATCGCCGCCACCGTCGACATGCCGACCTGGACGCGCAGCAGGCGCGCGTAGCGGGGGAGCAACGACCAGGGTTTGACCGCGGGCGCCGCCATCGTGTCAGCCCCCGAACGCCGCGTAGCGCCGGACGCCCGCGCGCCACGCGGCGCGCGCGGCGATGCCCGTCGCGATGACGTAGATCCACTGCGCCGCGAGCTGGCGCAGGGCCGCCCCGGGCGTCAGCAGCCCGACCAGGGTCTCGACCGGGAAGGCGAGCATGAAGCGGAACGGCAACACGTCGGCGGCGACGCGCACCCAGCCCGGCAGCACCTCGAGCGGGATGAGGTAGCCCGAGAAGATCGCGTGCACGCCGATCCACAGCTCGAAGGCGCCCATCGCGCTGTCGACGTAGAACGCGATCGTTCCCAGCAGCACCATCGAGAAGAACGTCAGCAGCCAGGCGCCGACCAGCGACGCGCCCAGGATGGGCAGCAGCCGCGCATCGTGGACGGCCAGGCGATCCCACGACGTCGTGAACAGCAGCACGACGATCGGCGACACGACGATGATGCGCATCGGCATCGCCGAGATGTGATCCGCGGCGTAGGCGTACAGCGGGTGGATCGGGCGCAGCAGCTTGGCCGACAGCGTGCCGTCGCGCACCTCCATCGACATCTGCCACGCCATCCAGTTGCTGGTCACCAGGCGCACGGCCAGCACGCCGAGGTAATACGCGGTGAACTGCCGCTGATCGAAGCGGCCGACGGCGCCGTCGGCCGCCACCGCGTGCCACAGCGCCAGCATGACCAGCGGCATGTTGGTGGTCAGGATCCAGACCAGGAACTCGGCGCGGTAGGCGACCGCCTCGGCGACGCCGACGCGCAGCAGCGCCGGGAACGCCTCGCGGCGCGCGCCAGATCGGCTCACGGCGCGGCTCACGCCTTCGGCCCGTGTCGGATCGGGCGCTCGCGTGACGAACAGCTCGCGCATGACCTCCTCCAGCGGCGGCTCTCGACCGTCAGGTCGACGATCGGCAGCGTGGCGAGCGCGTCGCGCACCACGGCGCTCGCCTGCGCGGCGGGGACCGCCAGCACCGCCTGCGCGGCGTCGGCGGAGACCACCTTGCCCAGGCGCGCGAGGTCCTCGGCGGCGACGGGCGCGGACAGCCGGATGGTGACGCGCTTGTCGGGGCGCACGCGGCGCACCAGCTCGCGCAGGTCGCCGTCGTAGATCAGCCGCCCGTGTCGATGACGATGACGCGCGGGCACAGCGCCGCGACGTCGTCCATGTAGTGGCTGGTCAGGAGCACCGTGGCGCCGAAGCGCTCGTTGTAGTCGCGGATGAAGTCGCGCATCGTCGCCTGCATCGACACGTCGAGGCCGATGGTCGGCTCGTCGAGGAACAGCACGCGCGGGCGGTGCAGCAGCGCCGCCGCCAGCTCGCACTTCATCCGCTCGCCCAGCGACAGCTGGCGCGTCGGCTTGCTGATGAGCTCGCCGAGCTCCAGCAGCTCGGTCAGCTCGCGGATCGTGTCCTCCGCCTGCGCGCGCGGGATGTCGTAGATGGCGCGGTTCAGCGCGAAGGTCTCGGACGGCGGCAGGTCCCACAGCAGCTGCTGCTTCTGCCCCATCACCAGCGTGATGTGCTTGAGGAAGCGCGGGTCGCGCGTGTGCGGCACGTGGCCGTCGACCTGGACCTTGCCCGACGTCGGGTGCAGCAGGCCGGAGAGCACCTTGAGCGTCGTCGTCTTGCCGGCGCCGTTGGGGCCCAGGAAGCCGACGCGCTCCCCCGCGGCAATTCGGAACGAAAGCTCCTCGACGGCCTTGACGGTCTCGTAGCGCCGCCGGAACACCGAGCGCAGCGCGGCCGCAATCCCTGGCGCGCGCTTGTGGACCCGGTAGCTCTTCGACAGCTCGCTGACGTCGATCATGGGGCCGGGCATGTACGTCCCAAATCTACACGACGTGGAGCGAGCGAAGTTACTCGCGCGTAACACTCCCGACCGCCCCCTACGGCCCCATAGGGTTGGTTCCGATCTTGCTCATTACCCGATACGTCATGTCTGACGAAAACGTGGTGAAGCTGGTCAACAAGCGGCGGGATCGGATCCTCGTCGTCGAAGACGACGCCGACGCCCGCGACTTGATGGAGCAGGTATTGACCCAGGCCGGGTACAAGGTGGACGTGGCGGAAGATGGCTTCGTCGCACTGGACAAGTTGGCCCGGCTGGTTCCGGATCTGATGCTCACCGACATGCGAATGCCCGGCATGCACGGTGTCGACCTGATCCACAGGGCGAAGCAGATTCAGGAGGGCGTTCCTGCGGTGCTGACGACAGGTGTGGATAACATGGACCTGGAGACCGCGGCGGAGGGCTATGGCGCGGTCGCGTGCTTGATCAAGCCGATCAACCTGGAGGATCTGCTGTGGACGATCGAGTGCGCGCTGGCGTGCCGGGTGGGCAAGCACCGCAAGACGTTCGGGATGCGCTGATGTAGAACGTCCCGGTCATGACGACCTCCGCGGCCACGCTGGCCGCCCTGGACTGGAACGAGCTCACCGCGCGACTCGCGGCGGCGGCTGATTCGCCCGCGGGGCGCGCGCTGTGTCTGGCGTTGCCGCTGGCCGCCGACGCGCGCGAGGCGCGCAAGCGCATGGCGGCGGTGGCGGAGCTGGCGACGATCTTGCGCACCGGTGAGGTGCCGCCGCGGCTGGAGGCGCCGCAGATCGACGCGGCGCTGGCGTCGGCCGAAAAGGCGGTGGTGCTGGGCGCCGAGGAGCTACGCCCGATCGGCGTGCTGGTCACGCTGGCCGAACAGGCGCGGCGATTCTTTCTGCGCGACTGGCCGGTGCCGGCTCCCGAGGTCGCGGCGCTGGCGCGCGATCTGGACCCGCCGCTGGGCGCTGGCGCGCGCGGTCGACGACACGTTCGACGCCGCCGGCGAGATCCGCGATTCCGCGTCGCCCGAGCTCGAGCGGCTGCGCGGCGAGCGCAACAGCCTGCAGGAGCGGGCGCGCGGCGCGATCGAGGAGCTGATGCGCGCGGACGAGTACGCGTCGGTGATGCAGGACCAGTTCTTCACCATCCGCGCCGAGCGTTACGTGCTGCCGCTGAAGGCCAGCGCGAAGTCGCTGGGGCTGGGCATCGTCCACGACACGTCGCGCACCGGCGAGACGGTGTTCGTCGAGCCGACGGCGCTGGTCGCGGTCAACAACCGGCTCAAGGTCACCGAGCTGGACATCCGCCGCGAGTCGCGCCGCATCCTGGAGGCGCTGACCGCCGACGTCGCGGCGCTGGCCGATCCGCTGCGCCGGACGGCCGCCGTGCTGGCGGCGCTGGACGTGCGCCTGGCGGGCGCGCGGCTGGGGCTGGCGTACGGCGGCAACGCCATCGCCATCGTCGACGAGCCGATCGTCGAGCTTCACGACGCGCGCCACCCGATCCTCGCGCTGTCACACCAGGCGGCCGGCGACATCATCGCCAACGACGTCGCGCTGGGCGGCACGCAGCCGTCCATCCTGGTGGTCAGCGGACCGAACGCCGGCGGCAAGACGGTGCTGATGAAGACCGTCGGGCTGGCGGCGCTGATGGCGCGCGCCGGGCTGCTGGTGGCCGCCGACCCGCGCAGCCGCGTCGGCTTCTTCGACGACGTGCGCGCCGACATCGGCGATCGCCAGTCGGTGGTCGGTGACCTGTCGACGTTTTCGGGGCACCTGGCGAACGTCGCCGAGATCCTGCGGCCGGCGTCGGGGCCGGGGCCGGCGCTGGTCCTGCTGGACGAGCTGATGGCCGGCACCAACCCGGATCAGGGCGCGGCGCTGGCGCGCGCGACGGCGGAGGCGCTGGCGGCGCGCAGGGCGCTGGCCGTCATCACCACGCACTACGACAGCCTGAAGGCGCTGGGCGAGAGCGACGCGCAGTTCGCGAACGCCGGCATGCAATACGACCTGGCCGAGCTGCGGCCGACGTTCCGGCTGGTGATCGGCGCGCCCGGGCGATCGTACGCGTTCGACATCGCGGCGCGCATGGGCCTGCCGGCGCCTCTGCTGGAGCGGGCGCGCGCGCTGGCGGGGTCGTCCAGCGTCGGGCTGGAGGCGCTGCTGGCGCAAGCTGGAAGCGCGCGAGGCGGCGCTGGTCGCGGAGGCGGAGCGGCTGGCCGCGGCGGAGGCCGAGGCGACGGCCGCCGCGGCGGCGCAGCGGCAGGCGGCGGCGGCGCTGGCCGCGCGCGAGCGCGAGCTGAGGGTCAACGCGCGCGCCGCCGCGGACGCGGCCATCGCGGACGCGCGCGCGGCGTTGAAGGCGATCGTGCGGCAGGCGCAGGAGGCGGGGACGGGGCGCGCCGCCGAGGCCGCACGCGCCGAGATCGATCGCGTCGCCGCGGGCGTGCACGACAGCATGCCGGCGGCCGAGGCCGCGCCGCAGGCGGCGGCGGAGAGCTGGAAGCCGGGCATGCGCGTGTTCGTCGAGCGGATGGGCGCCGAAGGCGTGCTCGCCGACGTGCCCGATGCGCGCGGCCGCGCCCGGGTCACGCTGGGCAAGCTGACCGTCGACGTCGCGGCCGACGAGCTGCGGCCGTCGGCGGCGCCGGCGCGGCGCGTGGAGCGCGCCCGGCGCGCCGAGGCGCGCGCCGAGACCGGGCAGGCGGTCGTCAGCGGCGGCGAGGATTCGCTGGCGCTGGTGTCGCCCGGATCGGGACGGACGCTGGACCTTCGCGGCCAGACCGGCGACGAGGCGCTCGCGGCGCTGGACGCGTTTCTGGACCGCGCCGCGCTGTCGGGCGAGAGCCACATCGTCGTCGTCCACGGCCACGGCACGGGCGCCCTGCGCAAGCGCGTGCGCGCCCACCTCGACGAGTCACCGTACGTCGCGCGCTGGGCGCCCGGCACCCCGCGCCAGGGCGGCGACGGCGCCAGCGTCGCCGAGCTTCGCTAGGCTAGGTCTTTTCCGGCCGTTTGGGGACGATCAGGACGGGGCAGGGCGAGTGCTGGACGACGCGCTCGGCGACGCTGCCCAGCAGGGCGTGCGCGAAGCCGCTGCGGCCGTGCGTGCCCATGATGATCAGCTCGGCGGCGGTCGCGCTGGCGCGCGCGACGATCTCGGCGTCGGGGCGGCCGACCAGCATCGCGGTCTCGCAGCGCAACCCGGCGGCGATCACGCGCTCCTCTTCCACGGCGAGGATCTTCGCCGCCTGCTCCATCATCTTGCCCACGTCGACCGGCACCGACGCGACATCGACCGGCGGCGGCAAGGCAAACGACGCTTCGACCGCCACGTGCACGAGATCCACGACCGCGCTCGACTGCTGCGCCAGCGCGATCGCGCGTCCCCAGCGCCTCGGCCGACGGATCGGAGAAGTCCGTCGGCACCAGGATGCGCTTGACGTTTCGCAGATCCACGCCTTGAAGCTAGCCACGTCACCACGTCCGTACAACCCCTGGTTACGCCTGCCGGCTTGACGCGCCCCCGGGGCATGCGGCAGGAAAGGCCATGCCCAGCCAAGTCGTCGCCCCCCGTATCCGCGGGTTCATCTGCCTCAATGCCCATCCGGCGGGCTGTGCCGCCAACGTCGACGCCGAGATTGCCACCGCGACGGCCGGCGCCCCGGGGACGGGCCTGGGTGCCGCGCTGGTCGTCGGCGCCAGCACCGGCTACGGACTGTCGAGCCTGGTGAGCGCCATGTTCGGCTACGGCGCGCGCGCCACCGCCGTCTGCCTGGAGCGGCCACCCCAGGGGGACAAGACCGCCTCGGCCGGCTGGTACAACCTGGTCGCGGTCCAGCGGGCCGCGGCGGCGCGCGGGCGCTCGGTGTCGGTGATCAACGGCGATGCGTTCTCGGACGACATCAAGCGCGCGACGCTGGCGCGAGCTGGCGGCGTCGGGGAAGAAGCTCGACCTGTTCGTCTACAGCCTGGCGGCCCCGAAGCGGACCGACGCGGCCGGCGTCAGCTACGCGTCGACGCTGAAGCCGATCGGCGCACCGTTCCGCAGCAAGACCATCAGCCTGGGGAACGATCAGGTGACCGCGATCGAGATCGCGCCGGCCAACGACGCCGACATCGCGGCGACGCGCAAGGTGATGGGGGGCGAAGACCTGGCGGCGTGGACCAACGCGCTGCTGGAAGCCGACCTGCTGGCGCCCGGCTGCCGCGTCGTCGCGTACAGCTACATCGGGCCCGAGCTGACGTTCCCGATCTATCGCTCGGGGACGATCGGCGCCGCCAAGCAGGACCTGGAGGCGACCGTCACCGCGCTGTCGTCGACGCTGAAGGCGCGCCTGGGCGGCGCCGCCTACGTCAGCGTCAACAAGGCGCTGGTGACGCAGGCGTCGTCGGCGATTCCGGTGGTGCCGCTGTACATCAGCGCGCTGTTCAAGGTGATGAAGGCGGCGGGGACGCACGAGGGGACGGCGGAGCAGATCGCGCGCCTGTTTCGCGACCACCTGGCGCCCGGACGCACGCCGGCCACCGACGCTGCCGGCCGCATCCGCATCGACGACCTCGAGATGGCGCCCGACGTCCAGGCGCGCGTGGTCGAGCTGTGGGATCAGGTGACGACCGAGAACCTGTTCCAGCTCACCGACTACGCGAGCTTCAAGCGCGACTTCCGCGTGCTGTTCGGCTTCGAGGTTCCGGGGATCGACTACGCGGCGCCGGTCGAAACCGACGTCGGCCTGTCCGAGTCGGCTTAGCGCGCGCTTGGGCGTAGACTTGGGTTAGCAGATGCGCCGCTCGGTCCTCCTCAAGGTCGTCGTTCACTGTCCGCACTTCGATCGGTCGGTGACCGCGACGCGCAACGAGGCGATCGATCGCCTGGTGGCGTGCTCCGACAGCAACCTGTGCCGCGACCCTGCGCCCGCGAGCGAGCGCAACGAACACGAGCGCCCGTACCCGCGCGGCTGCCCCGTCTTCCCGTCGCTGGCTAAGTAAGGACGATCGCGTCGAGCGCAGCGCGGCTTTGCCGCGCGGAGCTCATCGCGGGAGGGTTTGGGAACCCTCCCAGGGTTCCCATTTTTCTAGAGCTCGCCCTTGGGGGCGGCCTTGTCCTTCGCCTTGTCCTTGCCGGCGGGCTTGCTGCTCGGCGTCGGATCGCCTTCGGGGGGCGGCGGGGCGCCCTTCTTGTCGGCCTTCGGCTTCTTCTCGGCCTTCGGCTTCGTCTCCGCGGGCTCGCCGGCCGGCTTCGCCGGCGTCTCCTTGGCCTTGGCCTTGGTCTTGGTCTTGACGGCGCCGCCACCCGAGCGATCCGGCGACGGGTTGATGTCCTCGGGCTCGGGCTGCGTCTGGACCTTCTCTTCGGTCGACAGCAGGCGGAACTCGATGCGCCGGTTCTTCTCCTTGCCTTCCTTGGTCTCGTTGTCGGCGATCGGCTTGTCGGGGCCGTAGCCGATGGTGCCGATGCGGCCCTCGTCGATACCGGCCGACGTCAGGAAGCCCTTCACAGCCTCGGCGCGCTTGCGCGACAGCTTCATGTTGAAGTCGCGCTTGCCCTCGTCGGACGTGTGGCCGGAGATCTCGACCCGCAGGGCCGGGTACTCCTTGAACACGACCACCGCCTCCTTCAGCAGCGGGAACGACGACGCCTTGATGTCGGCCGAGTTGCGCCGGAAGGTGATGCCCTTGACGACGCCGGTGAACTTCTTGACGGCCACCGGAACCTCGTCCGGGCAGCCGTCGTCGTCCTGGTAGCCGTTCTTGGTCTCGGGCTCGTTCGGGCACTTGTCCTGGGCGTCGAGGACGGTGTCCTTGTCGTTGTCCGGGTCGGGGCAGCCGTCCTCGTCCTCGAACTGGTCCTTGTCCTCGGCCTCTTCGGGGCACTTGTCCTTGTCGCCGACGATGCCGTCGTTGTCAGGGTCCTCGTCGGGGCAGCCCTCGCGCTCGACCGGGCCGGCCTTGTCCGGGCACTTGTCGTTGCGATCGAGCGACGCCGTCGCCGTCGGTGTCCTTGTCCGGGCAGCCGTCGTTTTCGCGCGGGCCGGCCTCGTTCGGGCACTTGTCCCTGTTGTCGGGGATGCCGTCGCCGTCGGAGTCCTTGACCAGCGTGACGGGCGGCGGCGGCGGTGGCGCGTGTCCGCCGAAGGTGAAGCCCACGCCGGCCATGAACTCCCAGTCGAGCGAGAAGCTCTCCTTCTGGGTGTTCGGGACGCCCAGCGCGCGCGCGTCGAGGCGCAGGTGGACCACGTCCGTGAACGCGTACTTGGCGCCCACGCCGCCCTGGAAGGTGAAGTCGGTGTCCTTCTTGATCGCGTTGTACGCGGTGCCGCCGTCGGTCGACGCGACCCACAGCAGGCCGGCGCCGGCGAGCACGAACGGCGTCAGCTTACCGTCCGCGATCTGGCCCGGCATGATGTTGTAGACCAGCGATCCGCGGCCGCCGACGAGGAACGCGCTCAGGTCGTTCTGGCGATCGGAGGTGGGGATGCCGACGCCTTCGAGCTCGATGCCGAACATCGGGATCGGGAAGAGGCCGATGCGCAGCGCGCCGAGCGGCCCGTTCTTGGGGCTGGTCAGCGTCGGATCGTCGGCGACGCCCAGCTCGACGTCGTCGGCGAAGATGTGCGCGCCGCCGGAGACGCCGACTTCGAATTGGACTCCCTCGCGTTTACCCTGCGCGACCGCGCTGTTGGCGCCCGCAACCAAGCCGACGCCGATGAAAGCCACCATCGCGGCGAGCGATCTCCTCCGGAGGGTCTTTGACATGGACCGTCACTATATCCGGTTTGAAGCCAGTCGTGAATTCGTGACGGGCGATGGACCGTCACGTTGCCGACGCGGGGACCGTTCCGCGCGCCTGAATAGTTGTTAGGAGGGGGGGGTCCAAGCTATAAGCTTTGCCGCTCGAACGACGACCCGATTTTCCCGTAATCCAGGAGAGTGTTCATGACCCGTTTCGCCGCGCGTTTTCTCGTTGCCGCGTTTCTGACGCTGACCACGCTTTCAGGGACGGCCGGCGCGGATGAGGGGAAAGATGGGAAATGCACGATCGCCGTCAAGGGTGACTCGACCACCGCCAAGGCGTGCGCCAAGGGCGGTCGGGCCGAGGCCAAGAAAGTAATGAAAGACATGGTCAAGCAGGCGAAGACCGCGGGCCAGAAGTTCACCTGCGACGGTTGCCACAAGGACCTCGACAACTACGAGCTCACGAAGAACGGGGCCGAGGACTTCAAGAAGCTCGAAGCGCTCTACAAGAAGTAGCGCGCACGTCCGTCCCTGTTCGCGGCACCCCCCATGAAAACAATCACCGAGTTCTCCGGCACCGTCTTGCGCGAGGCGGCTGTCATTCGCCGCGCCCACCGTCCTGCAAAGCCGCCTGTCGAGGCGGACGCGAAGTCGGAGGCCGAAGAGGCCCCGGCGGCCGCGCCGCCCGAGGCCGAAACGGAAGCGGCCGCGCCCGCCGAAGGCGAAGCTCCGGCCGAAGCCGAAGCGACTGCGCCCGCCGAAGGCGAAGCTCCGGCCGAAGCGGAAGCGGCTGCGCCCGCCGAGGGCGAAGCTCCGGCCGAAGCGGAAGCGGCTGCGCCCGCCGAAGCGGAAGCAGCGGCACCTGTGGAAGCGCCCGCCGAAGCGGAAGCGGCCGCACCCGCGGAAGCGGAAGCGGCTGCGCCGGCCGAAGAAGCGTCTGCCGACGGCGAAGCAGCGGCGGCCCCCGTCGAAGGTGAAGCGGCGCCCGCGGCGCCTGCGCCGCCGGACGAGAGCCGCGCGCGTGCCGCGGCCGAGATCGAGGAGAAGCTCGCGATCAAAGGCGATCGCCTGGAGCGCCTGATGGAGGCGCTCGAGGTCGTGCGCGACCGCGCCGACAACGTCCGCCTCGTGCGCGTGATGACGGGCGAAGACCCGCCGCCCAGCGCCAAGAAGCAGGGCGACTTCTTCTACGTCGTCGATCTCCAGCCGCGGGCCGAGGCACGCGAGCGACCGGGCGGACGGCGATCGTGGCGGTCGACCGGGCGGACGCGATCGCGGCGGCCCCGGCGGCGGTGGTGGTTTCGGCGGTGGTGGTCGCGGTCCTGGCGGTCCCGGTGGTGGTCCCGGCGGCGGCGGTCCTGGCGGTGGCAAGGGACGGCGTCCCGGCGGCCCTGGCGGTCCTGGTGGTCCCGGTGGTCCCGGCGGCGACAGAGGCTTCGGCGGTTTCGGCGGCCGAGATCGTGGCCCCGACGGCCCGGCGGCTGGGCCCGGCTGGATGGTGACGCGTGCGCCGCGAACCGGCCCTGATCGTCCCGGTGGCGGTGGCGCTACCGGCGGCGAGCGACGCCCGCGCACCCCCTCACGGCCCGCCTTCCCCGAGCGTGGTCGCGGTCCGGCGGCCCTGGCGGCCCGGGCGGCGGTCGTGGCGCCGGTGGTCCCGGTGGTGGTGGTTTCGGCGGCGGTGGTCGCGGCCAGGGTCCTGGTGGTCCCGGTGCTTCGTTCGGCGGCGGTCGCGGACAAGGCCCTGGCGGTCCCGGAGCCTCGTTCGGCGGTGGTCGCGGCCAGGGACCTGGCGGTCCCGGAGCCTCGTTCGGCGGCGGTCGCGGCCGGGGACCCGGTCCTGGAGCGGCGCCCGGTGGTGGTCCCGGCGGCGGTGGTCCTGGCGGCGGCGGTCGTGGCCGTGGTGGTCCCGGTGGCGGCGGTGGCCCTGGTGGCGGCGGTGGTCCTGGTGGCGGCGGTCCTCGTCGCGATCACGGTCCTCGTCGCGATTTCGGTCGCGGTCGTGGTCCTGGCGGCGGGGGCCCCGGTGGCCCCGGCGGCGGGGGCGGTCCCGGACGCGAAGGTCCCAAGCGCGACGCGATGGGCTGGCCCATCGCCGAGCCGGTCAACGCCGATCTGGCCCCGCCCGCTCCGGCGCGACGCCCTCCGCGTCAGCCCGAGCCCGCGCAGCCCGAAGACTCGAAGCCCGAAGCGGCAGCGCCAACGCCCGAGCCCACGGATAACGGCGAAGAAGAAGTAGCCGCGCGCGGGGCGGCGGGTCGGAAGGCCCCCACCTCGCCCTCGTCACCGACCCCCGCGACGCCTGGACCGCGCTGTCCGCGTTCATGGACCGCGTCGACGGACCCGAGCGATATCACCGGGGGCTGGGGAGCGGACGAGCGAACAGCACGCGGTCGAGCATGGCGAGGCTGACGGGCTTGACCACGTGCTCGTGGAAGCCGGCCTGCTCGGCGGCCTCGCGATCGCGGGCCTGGCCGTAGCCGGTCACCGCGACCAGGCGCACGCCGGCGAGCGCGGGCATGGCGCGCAGCCGGCGCGCGAGCTCGTAGCCGTCCATCGCCGGCAGGCCGATGTCGAGCAGCGCCACGTCGGGCGTGAACGTCTCGACGACGCTTGCAGCGCCGACAGGCCCGTCGTGCGCGACGCGAACGACTTGGCCCCAGACGCTCAGCGCCTTCGCGAGCAGACTCGGCGGCGTCTTCGTTGTCGTCCACGACCAGGACGCGCATGCCGCTGGGACGCGCGCTGCTGCGCGCGCTGCGACCGCTGCGGCGCGGGCACGTGCGAGCTCGGCGGACAGCGGCAGGAACACGCGGAACTCGCTGCCCCGGCCCAGGCCTTCGCTGTGCGCTTCGACCTTGCCGCCGTGCAGCTCGACCAGCGACCGCACGATCGACAGGCCGAGGCCGAGACCGCCCTCCGAGCGGTCGAGCGCCTGCCGCTCCTGGACGAACAGGTCGAAGACCCTGGGCAGCATCGCGGGGCGAATGCCGATGCCCGTGTCGCGCACCGCAGACGCGCGCGCGGTCGCCCTCGCGCGCTCGCCCGCGATCGTGATGGCGCCCGTCGCGCGGCGTGTACTTCGCCGCGTTGGTCAGCAGGTTCGCGAACACCTGCGACAGGCGCAGCGGATCGCCGTCGACGACCAGGCCTGGCGGGCACGTCGACCGACGAGGCGGTGCGCGCGCTGCTCGAGCAGCGGGCTCGCCAGCTCGATCGCGCTTGCGACCACCTTGGCGAGGTCGACCCGGCGGCGCTCGAGCGACACCTTCCCGCGGGTGATGCGCGAGACGTCGAGCAGGTCGTCCACCAGGCGGACCACGTGCTCGACCTGCCGCTCGATGATCGCGCGCTCCTTCGCGAAGCGCCTCGGCGTCGCGCAGCTTCATCAGCTCGAGCGCGGTGAGGATCGGCGAGAGCGGATTGCGCAGCTCGTGGCCGAGCAGGGCCAGGAACTCGTCCTTGGCGCGGTTGCCGGCCTCCGCCTGCTCGCGGGCCTCGACCTCCGCGGTGACGTCGCGCTGCGTGCCCCACGCGCGCCGCAGCCGGCCGTCCTCGACCACGCCGACGAGGCTGTTGCGGAAGACGCGCGGCCGGCCGTCGCGGCCCGCGCTGGTGGGACTCGACCGCCTCCAGCCGATAGCCGTTCGCGATGAACGCGCGCAGGTACTCGGTGTTCCGCGGGTCCTCCGGAACGAGCAGCTCGCGCAGGCGCCTGCCGACGAGCTCGTCGCCGCGCGCGTAGCCGTACATCCGCGCCATCGCGTCGTTGCACTCGGCCAGGTGCGCGCCGCGGTAGAACGCCGCGAGCTGCTCGTCCGCGGGCGCGTCGATCGCGATCGGGCTCGCCGAGCTCGATGCGCCAGATGCCCTCGGTGCTCTGGTTGACGAAGCTGCGGTAGCGCGCCTCGCTCTCGCGCAGCGCGGCGGTCAGGCGCTCGGCGCGCTTGCGGGCGTTGACCTGCTCGGTGACGTCGACGGCGAAGCTGACCACCGAGTCGATCCGCCCCTCGCGCGTCGAGCAGCGGCTGATAGGTGATGTTGAAGAACAGCTCCTCGCTGCCGCCGTCCGGCGTGCGGCGCAGCGCCGGGACTTCGGTGCCGGTGACGGGCTCGCCCGTCGCGTACACGCGCTCGATCAGCTCCATGAAGCGATCCGCCGTCGGTTCCGGATGGACCTCGCGCGTCGTCTTGCCCAGCAGCGCGCGGCCCTCCAGCGAGGCGCTCGGAGTTCGCGTTGACGAACGTGAACACGCCGTCGGGCCCCGAGCGCAGGCTGATCGCGGCCGGCGCGTGCATCAGGATGTCGTGCAGGCGTTTGCGCTCGGCCTGCAGCGCGAGCTCGGCGCGATGCCGGTCGGTCATGTCGTGGATCAGCGCGACGTAGCCCAGCGTGTCGCCCGTGCTCGTCCTTGTCGGGCACGTAGTTCATCTGCGTGTAGATGGTGCGGCCGTCCGGCGAGCGTCACCTCGCGCTCGTACTGCACGCGTCTCGCCGGCCAGCGCCCGCTCCATGTACGGGCTCGATCTGCCGGTAGCCGGTGTCGCCCACCAGGTCGCGCGCGTGCTTTCCGATCAGCGACTGCGGGCTCGACGCCGAACCAGGTCATGTACGCGTTGTTCGCGAAGCGGAAGCGCCGGTCGGGGCCCATGTACGTGACGAGCGCGGGCAGCGCGTCGGTGATCAGCCGCAGCTGCCGCTCGCTCGCGCGCAGGTCCGTCTCGGCCGTCACGTCTTTGTACGCGACGGCGACGTGCGCAACGCCGCTGTCGCCGTCATCGAGTGGAAACAGGCAGCACTCGACCGCGACGCGCTTGCCGCGGTTCCCGTCGGCGTGCGGGGCGTCGCGCTGGTACCAGACCTGCGGCGTCCGCACGATCTCACCCAGGAGCGCGCGCCGGGCGGCGCCTGCGATCCCGGGCAGCGCGCTGCTGTCGTCGTCCAGCACGTTGTATTCGGGTGGCGGCGCCTGACCGAACAGCTCCCGATACGCCGTGTTGCACGCGACCGGGCGACCGTCCGCGCCGAAGATCAGATGCGCGACCGGGGAGTGCGCGAACATGCGCTCGAACAGCGCCAGCGGATCGCCGATCCGTCCGAGCCGATCACGCAGCCCGCGGCCGGTGTGGTCGTCGCCGTCGCTCATTTCGGGCTCGAGCTGGTGAGAGACCACGGCATCAGGTCGGCGAAGCATGGATCTCCGAACGCGAGGGTGCGAGGCACGGCGACAATAAGCCCAGTTGTCCCTGCTCGTCGAGGCGGCACCGCACGCGACAGATGTCGAGGACGCCGCCGTTCGCGTGGACCGGCCGTGATCAAGTCGGCGGGGCGAGCGCCTCGATGCGCGCCAGCACCTGCTTGGCGTTGATGACGCGGGTGAAGACGTAGAGGGCGGCGGTGGGGGTCGTGTCGTCGAGGGCGGCTTCGCCGACGCGCAGGCTCTTGCTGACGGCGAACAGGATGCGGTGGGGGAGGCCGGCGCGGACCAGGTCGATGCGGCGCCAGACGGCTTCGCGGCTCCAGAAGCCGAGCAGCTCGAAGTAGACGCGCGCGCCGTCGGCCGCGCGCACGAACGCCAGGTCGGGGACGCACAGGCCGGCGCCGGGGATGTCCAGGACGGCGGGCTCGGTGTCGACGCGCCAGTCGCTGGCCAGCGCGTCGAACGCGGCGACGAACGCGGCGAGGTCGTCGGGGAGGGCAGGGCGGCGCATCGAGCGAGCGCGGCGGCCTTGCCTTCGAGGCGGAACTTCAGCGCGCGGCGGTCGGCGCCCCACGCGACGTCGGCTTCCACCGACCACGCGTCGCACGCGGCGATCGCGGGGAGCGCCAGCCCGAGCTGCAGGCCGTAGCGCGTTCCGCCCTGGAACAGGCTGAACGGGCCGTCGAGCTCGATGCGGAAGCCGCCGCCGGGGCCGGGCGCGGGCGTGACGACGGGCAGCAGGCGCAGGAACTTGAGCGTGCGGAACAGCTGGCGGTACGTCCCGGCGTCGGCGGCGCGCACGACGGCGGTCACCTTGGTCGCGCGCAGCAGCACGGCCTGCGCCTGCGACAGCGTGAAGCCCGCCGCCACCGCCGCGGCCGGCCGGCCCTCGAACGCGAGCAGGCGCTGGCGCGCGGGCCGGTCGGCGTACAGGCCCGCTTCGATGTCGGCGGCGCTGACGCCGCGTTCGCCGCCGACCGCGGCCAGCAGCGCGTCGCGATCGAACGGGGCGATCGCCGTCGCGGCGCGCCTGGCGGCGGCGGCGCGCCGGAACACGTCGCGGCGCAGCGCCTGCGCGGGCTCGGGATCGGTCTCGTCGAAGCGGCAGCCGTCGCGCACCAGCTTGAGCACGGCGTTGGTCAGCCGCTGGTCGCCGCCCGCGCCACCGCGCAGCCGTCGCGTGCCGCGCGCGGCGCCGTCGAGCGCGTCGTCCACCTCGTCGCGCGTCTTGCCGACGTGCTCGCGCGCCACGCGCGCCAGCGCCGCCGCCAGCGCCTCGATGTGCGCGCGCCGCCGGTCGTCCACAGGCACCAGCCGCAGCTCGTCGCCGCGGCGCCGCACGCCCACCAGATCAGCGGTAAGCACTGTGGTCCCGCCGCCGCGCGCTGGTGAAGGTCTCGGTCGTCCCCGCGGTGACCAGCTCGTAGAGCAGCGCGCGCTTGCCGTCGCGCGCGCGCAGCATGCGCCCCAGCCGCTGCACGTGCTCGCGCACGGACGCGCTGCCCGACACGACGACCGCGACGCTCGCCTCCGGGATGTCGACGCCTTCGTTCAGCACCTTCGACGTGACGACGGCGCCGTAGCTGCCGTCGGCCAGCCCGGCCAGGATCTCGCTGCGCTCGCGCACCTGCGTCTCGTGCGTGATGATCGGCAGCAGGAACCGCCGCGAGATCTCGTACGCGGTCGCGTTGTCCTGCGTGAACAGCAACATGCGATCGTCGCGCGTGGCGCGCCAGCAGCAGGCCGACGTAGTCCAGCTTCGCCGGCGCCGCGAACGCGATCTCGCGCTGCCGCCGGTACGCGGCCATCGCGCGCCGGCCCTCGTCGCTGCGCGCGGAGCGGATGATGAAGTCGGACCAGCCGGTCGGGCTGGACATGCGGATGCCGTTGCGGGCGATGAAGTCGCGATACACGCCGCGCGCCTCGTCGTGGGCGCGCCGGTCCTCCGGGCCCAGGTCGACCGTCAGCCGCACGGTCTCGTACGGCGCCAGGTAGCCGCCCGACAGGTCGACGATGTCCTTGCGGTAGACGATCGGCCCGACCAGCTCGTCCAGATCCGCGTCGCGGCCGTCGGCGCGCTCGGGCGTCGCGGTCAGCCCCAGCCGGAACGGCGCGACGCACGCGCGCGCCGCCAGCGCGTACGCGGGGCCGGGCAGGTGGTGGCACTCGTCGAACACGACCAGCCCGAACTTGTCGCCCAGGTGGTGCATGTGCAGGTGCGCCGAGTCGTACGTCGACACGGTCAGCGGCAGCACCTGGTATTCGCCGCCGCCGATGACGCCGACCGGGACGCCGAACGTCGTGCGCAGCACGTCGTACCACTGGCGCACGAGATCGAGCGTCGGCGCGACGACCAGCGTGCTGCGGCGGCGGTCGTCGATCGCCAGGCACGCGACCCACGTCTTGCCCGCGCCGGTCGGCAACACGACGACGCCGCGGTGGCGGCGCGCCTGCCACGCCGCCAGCGCCTCGGACTGGTAGGGGCGCGGCTCGCGGCGCACCAGCGCGCCCCGTTCCAGCTCCGAGTAGCCGCGCGCCCGATCGTCGACGGGGACGCCGCGCCTCGCCGGCGGCCAGCGCGCGCCGCAGGTCGGCGTAGGCGGCGGCCGGGGCGCGGAAGCACGCCGTGCGCGCGTCCCACAGGCAGCCGGGAAGCTTCGCCGCGTCGGCGGCCAGGCCGCGCAGCTCGATGGTTCCGCCGACGAACGCCAGCGTCAGTGCCGGCGCGGTCACCCGTCGCCGAAACGGAACCGGAATGCGTTGATCGTCTGTTCGGCCGCCCCTTCCACGCCCAGCGTCCCGGCATTGACGACGAGGTCGTAGTGGATCGGATCGGCGAGGTCGGCGTTGTAGTGCTGGCGGTTGAACGCGATGCGCTCGCCGTCGATGCGGACGACCTTGGCTTGCGCGTCCGCCTCGGACAGCTCGTCGCGCTGCGCGACGCGCGCGACGCGCTGCTCGAGCGGCGCGATGACGCGCACGCGCAGCGTCGCCTTGGGGTCGAGCAGGAAGTGCGCGCCGCGGCCGATGATCACGCCCTTGCCGTGGCGGCCCAGCGTCAGCACGACGCGCGACAGGTTGCGCAGGTAGTCGGGCGGCGCGAACCCGCTGCGCTTGACCAGGCCGGCGACCCACTCCGCGATGCCGTCCTGCACGCGTTCATCCAGCGATTCGATCACCTGCTGGCGGACGTGCGCCTGCTCGGCGATGTCGTGGACCAGCTCCTGCGAGTAGTAACGAAAGCCCAGCCGGTCGGCGATCATCCGCCCCATCGCGGCGCCGCGGGCGCCGTACTGGCGCGAGATGCAGATCATCGGCCGCTGCGTGTGCGCGTGGATGCCCTTGCGTTCGGCGATCCGGCGTTCTTCCTGCCAGAGAGAAATCTGCTGGTCCACGAAGTGATCGATTGAGCCGATCATGTGTCACCTCCCAGAAGACCGTCGCGGCGTCAGCGCCCAGCGCGCACAGCGGAATCCGACGCTATAGATCGGTCGAGCTTGCGTCAAGCAAGCCGGCATCCGTCGCGTACGATTAGGGCAATGGACCACGTTTTGCGCACCACGACGTCGCCGACGCAGGCCGGCGACTGGGCGCTGGTGCTGGCCTCTGCCAGCATCGAGCACCGCGTCGGCGAGCGGGACGGCCGCTTCGAGCTCTACGTCCGCGCCGAAGACGAGGCGACGGCGTCCGAGGCGCTGGCCGGGTTCGACGCCGAGGGCGAGCCCGAGCAGCAGCCGCCGGCGCCCGACGCCGGCTGGAGCCCGCTGGGCCTGCTGGGCGCGATCGCGTTCGCGGCGATGCTGCTCGTCACCGGCGTCCGCGCCGGCGGCTCGCGCTGGTTCGAGGTCGGCTCGGCGGCGGCGGCGCTGGTCAAACACGGCGAGTGGTGGCGCGCGGTCACCGCGCTCACCCTGCACGAAGACATGGCTCACGCGGTGCTGAACGGCGTCGCGGCGCTGGTGTTCTTCTCGGCGGTCGGGCGCTGGATGGGCGCCGGCCTGGGCGCGCTGGCCATCGTCGTGTCGGCGTCGCTGGCGAACCTGCTGGCGGCCGTGCTCCACAAGCCCAACGTCGTGTCGGTCGGCGCGTCGACGGCGACGTTCGCGGCGCTGGGGATGGTGGCCGGGCTCCAGGTCGCGCGCCGGTTACGGCTGCGCACGCGCCGCGGCTACGCCTGGGTGCCGCTGGGCGCGGCCCTGGCGCTGTTCGCGATGACGGGCGTCGGCGAAGGCACCGACTACGAAGCCCACCTGTCCGGGCTGGGCGTCGGCGCCGCCGTCGGCGTCGGCTGGGCGGTGATGCACCTGCGGCGCGGCTGGCGTCCCATGCGCCCGTGGCTGCAGGCGCTGATCGGCGCCGCCACCCTGGCCGCGCTGGCGGCGTGCTGGTGGCTCGCGTTCCGCCGCGGCTGACGCCGCTGCCGCGCCAGAGCGCTCTACTACCTTTCGAGGATGAAGGCGGTGACTTCGGAAGACGTGCCGTCGTCGGGCTCGCGCAAGGTCGCGGTCGTCCCCTTCACGCAGTACTCGACCGTTTCCGCCGGCTCGCCGCTCGTCGGCGTCGTGACCAAGTTGTTGCCCGACGTCGTATAGGTGCCCGCCTCGGCCAGCGTTTCGGGCGTCGCGACGAACGTGCAGACGCAGGTGGTGGTTCCGGCGCACGACACCGACTGAATGGCGGGGTTGGGCTCGAGGGTCATCGCCAGTCTGACCGCGGCGTCGAGCTCGACGCACGTCGCCCCCTCCAGACACGACACCGGGTAGTTCAAGCCTATCGTCCCGTTGAGCGCGAGGCCGAGGTTGTAAGTCCCGTCGGTGTTGAACATGAAGTTGCCCGTGGGCGTGAAGGTGATGTCACCGACGCTGGCCTGCGGGCAACCGTCGACCATGAAGTCGCCGGTGAGCAGCGCTTTGTCGATGCACACGTCGGCGGCGTTCCACGCGCCGGCGATATCGCCCCCACACGGCGTCACGCCACAGGCGGCGCCACTGCCGTCACCGCCGCCGCATCCCGCCAGCGCGAGCCACGAAAGTGAAACCGCACCTGCCACCCCGAACACAGATAGTCTTGTCATGCTTCAACCGTCGCGCCATCGGCGCCGCCGCGCAAGAAACACCCGTCACACGGGTGACCTCACCGTCAGCTGGGCGGGACCGGGGTGGTCAGCCCGTGCCCGTTCGCCGGCGTGGCCGTACGCGCCGCGCCGACGCGCCCGCGCGGCAGCTCGACGGTGAACGTCGAGCCCGATCCCTGCGTGCTCTCGACGTTGACCGTGCCGCCCAGCGCGTCGACGATCTGCTTGACGATCCACAGCCCCAGGCCGATGCCGCCGTAGTTGCGGCTGGAGGCGGCGCGCTCGAAGCGGCCGAAGATGCGCTCGTGATCGTGCGGGGCGATGCCGACGCCGTGATCGCGGATGACCAGCACGGCGCGGTCGTCGTCGGCGCCCAGGTCGACGTCGATCGGCTTGCAGTCGCCGTATTTGATCGCGTTCGACACCAGGTTGGTGACCACCTGGTCCAGGCGGCTCTTGTCCCAGTTGCCGACCACCGCGACGGGCGCGCGCACGGTCAGCGTGCAGCCGACGCGCAGGGCTTCCTCGCTGAACCGCGTGCCCACCTCGTTGACGACCTGGGCGATGTCGACCTGCTCCATGTGCAGCTCCAGCCGGCCGGCCGCGATGCGCGACACGTCGAGCAGCTCGTCGATCAGCCGATGCAGGCGCGCCGCCTGCGAATCGATCTTCTCGACCTTGGCGATGACCTTCGGCGCCCCGTCGGCGGAGTCCGCGGCGCGCGATGCGCGCCAGGTTCGCGACCTCCAGCTTCAGCGACGTCAGCGGCGTGCGCAGCTCGTGCGACGCGACCGACAGGAAGTCGTCGCGCAGCACGATCGCCTTGCGCAGCGCTTCCTCCGCGCGCTTCTGGTCGTCGATGTCGGTGGCGGACGCGATCCAGCCGACGATGTCGCCGTGATCGTCGCGCTCCGGCACGGCGCGCGCGAGGTGCCACCGGTAGCTGCCGTCGGCGGCGCGCTTGATGCGGACCTGGCGTTCGAAGGGGACGCCGCCGCGCAGCCCCGTCTCCCAGTCGGTGCGCGCCTCGACGCGGTCGTCCGGGTGCAGGCACTCCCAGAACGACTCGTCGGCGATCGCGCTCGCGTCGAAGCCGCAGTAGGCGAGCCCGGGCTGGTTCCAGTAGTTGACGCGGCCGCTGGCGTCGGCGGCCCACACACACCCGGGCATGGCGTCGAGCAGGTGGCGGTAGCGCTCCTGGCTCTTGCGCTCCATCACCTCGCGCTCGCGCTCGCGCAGCAGCTGCTCCTGCGCCTTCAGCTTCTCGCCCCTGATGTAGAGCTCGACGAACACCGAGACCTTCGAGCGCAGGATCTCGGCGTCGAACGGCTTGAGCAGGTAGTCGACCGCGCCCTGCGAGTAGCCGCGGAACACGTGCGCCGCGTCGCGGTTGACCGCGGTGATGAAGATGATCGGGATGTGGCGGCTGCGCGGGTGCTGCTTGATGAGCCCCGCGGTCTCGAAGCCGTTCATGCCCGGCATCTGCACGTCGAGCAGGATGAGCGCGAAGTCCCGCTGCAGGATGTGGCGCAGCGCCTCCTCCCCCGAGCGCGCCATGACCAGGTCGTGCCCCAGCGGCGACAGGATCGCCTCCAGCGCCACCAGGTTGGCCGGGTGGTCGTCGACGAGCAGGATGGGGGCTTTCACGACGTCGTCTTTCACGTTAGGCCGTCGGGTTTTCTCCGCTTCCCGTCCACAACCGGATCAGGTCGAGCAGCGTTCGGTGTCGACCGGCTTGGGCAGGTAGTCCGACGCGCCGGCCTCGAGGCACTTGTCGCGGTCGTCCTTCAGCGCCTTGGCGGTGATGGCGACGATCGGCTTGCCGCGGAACACCGGGTTGGCGCGGATCGCGCGCATCGTCTCGTAGCCGTCCATCTCCGGCATCATCACGTCCATCAGCACGACGTCGATGCCGGGGTCGCGCGTCAGCGCTTCGATGCCGGCCTGGCCGTTCTCGGCGTAGATCACCTCCAGGCCGCTGGCCTCGAGGACGCTGGTCATCGCGAAGATGTTGCGGACGTCGTCGTCGACGACCAGCACCTTCCGCCCCGCGACCGATGCTTCGCTGTGCCGGCTGGCCTCCAGCACCGCCTTGGATCGTTCGGGCAGCCGGCTCTCGACGCGGTGGAGGAACAGCGCCGTCTCGCTGAGCAGCCGCTCGGGCGAGTGCACCGTGCTCTTGAGGATCACCGACTGCGCGTATTTCTTCAGCGCATCCTCGTCTTCCGGCGTCAGGTCCTTGCCGGTGTAGACGATGATCGGCAGCTCGCGCAGGTCGCTCCTTGGAGCGGGCCCGCACCTTCTCGATCAGCTGGATGCCGTCGTCGCCGGGCAGCACCAGGTCGACGACCATGCAGTCGAACTCTCCGCTGTCGAGCGCCGACAGCGCCTCCTCGGCGGAGCGCACCGCGGTGACCTGCACGTCGTCGCCTTCGCCGACCAGCTCGACGATGCTGTCGCGCTGGGTGTCGTCGTCCTCGACCAGCAACAGGCGCCGCACGCCGCGGTCGAGGAAGGTCGTCATGTGCTCGAACGCGCCCTCCAGCGCTTCGCGGCTGACCGGCTTCTCGAGGTAGGCGAACGCGCCCAGCGCGGCGCCGCGGCGGCTCATCTCGTCGACCGAGATGACGTGCACCGGGATGTGGCGCGTCGCGGGTTGCGCTTGAGGCGATCGAGCACGGTCCAGCCGTCGAGGCCGGGCAGCTGGATGTCCAGCGTGATGGCGTCCGGCCGGTACTCGTTGGCCAGCGCCAGGCCGACGTCGCCGCGCGTGGCGACGATGACCTTGAAGCCCTTGTCGTGCGCCATCTGCAGCATGATGCGCGCGAACTTGAGGTCGTCCTCGATGATGAGCAGCACGCGGTCGCCCTGCGCGATGTCGTCGCGATCGTCGTCGATCGGGCGGGTGACGATCGGATCGGGCTCGGCGAGCGCCGGGACGCTGACCACCTGGGCGAAGCTGGACCCGCGGGGCGTCCACTCGCTCGGCGATCGCCGTGTCTTCGGTCGCCGGGACGTAGCGCTCGGGGAGGAACAGCGTGAACGTGCTGCCCTTGCCGAGCTCGCTCTCGACGTGGATCTCGCCGCCGAGCAGGCGGGCGATCTCGCGGCTGATCGACAGGCCGAGGCCCGTGCCGCCGTACTTGCGGCTGGTGGTGCCGTCGGCCTGCTGGAAGGCCTCGAAGATCAGCTGCTGCTTGTTGCGCGCGATGCCGATGCCGGTGTCGGCGACGGCGAACGCGATGACGCCGCCGTTCACGCAGCGCCTCGTTCGAGAACCGCGTCCCCGGCTTGGGCCGGTGCATGCGCAGCCGCACCGATCCGCGCGTCGGTGAACTTGAACGCGTTGGCGAGCAGGTTCTTCAGGATCTGCTGCAGCCGCTGCGGGTCGGTGCGGATGCGGCCGGGCAGGTCGGCGTCGGGGTCGACCTCGGTGCTGAACGCCAGGTCCTTCTGCTCGGCGACGGGGCGGAACGCTGCGGTCGACGAAGTCCGACACCTCGTCCAGCGCGACGTCGCGCGGCTCGACCTGCATCTTGCCGGCCTCGACCTTGGACAGGTCGAGGATCTCGTTGATCAGCGTCAGCAGGTCGCCGCCCGACGCGTAGATGGTCTTGGCGTACTCGACCTGCTTGGCGGTGAGGTTCGTCTCCTGGTTGTCGGACAGCAGCTTGGCCAGGATGAGCAGGCTGTTGAGCGGCGTGCGCAGCTCGTGCGACATGTTCGCGAGGAACTCGGACTTGTACTTGGAGATCAGCGAGAGCTGCTCCGCCTTCTCCTCCAGCGAACCCGCGCCTGCTCGACCTCGCGGTTCTTGACCTCGACCTTCGTGTTCTGCTCGTCGAGCAGCCGCGCCTTCTCCTCCAGCTCGAGCGCCTGCTTCTCCAGCTCCGAGTTGGTGCGCTTGAGCTCGTCCTGCTGCTGCGTCAGCTCCTTCGACTGCGTCTGCAGCTCCTGCGTCAGCGACTGCGACTGCTGCAGCAGCTCCTCGGTGCGCATGTTGGCGCCGATCATGTTGAGCACGACGCCGATCGACTCCATCAGCTGATCGAGGAACAGCTGGTGGATCGGGCTGAACGGCGTGGAACGACGCCAGCTCGATCACCGCCTTGACCTCGCCCTCGAACAGCACCGGCAGCACGATGATGTTGAGCGGCGGCGCCTCGCCCAGCCCCGAGCTGATCTGGATGTAGTCGTGCGGCACGCGCGTGAGCAGGATGGTCTTCTTCTCCAGCGCGCACTGGCCGACCAGGCCCTCGCCCAGCCGGAAGCGGTTGCGCGACGCTCTTGCGCTCGCGGTAGGCGTACGTGCGACGTCAGCTTGAGGATCGGGCCGTTGCCCTCCCAGTCCATCATGAAGAACGCGCCGTGGTGCGCGCGAGACCAGCGGCGTCAGCTCGCTCATGATCAGGCGCGACACCGTCTCCAGGTTCTTCTGCCCCTGCATCATCGAGCTGAACTTGGCGAGGTTGGTCTTCAGCCAGTCCTGCTCCGTGTTCTTCTGCGTCGTCTCACGCAGGTTGACGATCATCTGGTTGATGTTGTCCTTCAGCGACGCGACCTCGCCCTGCGCCTCGACCGTCGATCGATCGGGTCAGGTCGCCCTTGGTCACGGCGGTGGCGACCTCGGAGATGGCGCGCACCTGCGTGGTCAGGTTGCCGGCCAGCTGGTTCACGTTGTCGGTCAGCTGCCGCCAGGTGCCGACGGCGCCCGGCACCTTCGCCTGGCCGCCCAGCTTCCCCTCGATGCCGACCTCGCGCGCGACCGTGCGTCACCTGCTCGGCGAACGTGCCCAGCGTGTCGGTCATGTTGTTGATGGTGTCGGCGAGCGCGGCGATCTCGCCCTTGGCCTCGACGCCGATCAGCTTCTGCGTCAGGTCGCCGTTGGCGACCGCGGTGACGACCTTGACGATGCCGCGCACCTGGGTCGTGAGGTTCGACGCCATGAAGTTCACGTTGTCGGTGAGGTCCTTCCAGGTGCCGGCGACGCCGGGCACGCGCGCCTGGCCGCCCAGCTTGCCCTCGACGCCGACCTCGCGGGCGACCGTGCGACACCTGCTCGGCGAACGTCGACAGCGTGTCGGTCATGTTGTTGATGGTGTCGGCGAGCGCGGCGACCTCGCCCTTCGCCTCGACGACCAGCTTCTGCTTCAGGTCGCCGTTGGCGACCGCGGTGACGACCTTGACGATGCCGCGCACCTGCGTGGTCAGGTTGCGGGCCATGAAGTTGACGTTGTCGGTGAGGTCCTTCCAGATGCCGGCGACCGCCGGCACCTCGGCCTGGCCGCCGAGCTTGCCTTCGGTGCCGACCTCCTTCGCGACGCGGGTCACTTCGCGGCGAAGGAGTTGAGCTGATCGACCATCGTGTTGATGGTGTTCTTCAGCTCGAGGATCTCGCCCTTGACGTCGACGGTGATCTTCTTCGACAGGTCGCCGTTGGCGACCGCGGTCGTGACCAGCGCGATGTTGCGCACCTGGCCGGTCAGGTTCGACGCCATGAAGTTGACGTTGTCGGTGAGGTCCTTCCACATGCCGCTGACGCCCTTGACCTCGGCCTGGCCGCCCAGCTTGCCCTCGGTGCCGACTTCCTTCGCGACGCGCGTGACCTCGCGCCGCGAACGAGCGCAGCTGATCGACCATCGTGTTGATGGTGTTCTTCAGCTCGAGGATCTCGCCCTTGACGTCGACGGTGATCTTCTGCGACAGGTCGCCGTTGGCGACCGCGGTCGTGACCTTGGCGATGTTGCGCACCTGGTCGGTCAGGTTGCCGGCCAGCACGTTGACGTTGTCGGTGAGGTCCTTCCAGGTGCCGCTGACGCCCGGCACCTCGCGCCTGGCCGCCCAGCTTGCCTTCGGTGCCGACCTCCTCGCGACGCGGGTGACCTCGCTGGCGAAGGCGCGCAGCTGATCGACCATCGTGTTGATGCGTGTTCTTCAGCTCCAGGATCTCGCCCCGGACGCTCGACCGTGATCTTCTGCGACAGGTCGCCGTTGGCGACCGCGGTCGACGACCTTGGCGATGTTGCGCACCTGGTCGGTCAGGTTGCCGGCCAGGACGTTGACGTTGTCGGTGAGGTCCTTCCACGTGCCGGTGACGCCGTGCACGTCGGCCTGGCCGCCCAGCTTGCCTTCGGTGCCGACTTCGCTTGCGCGACGCGGGTGACCTCGCCGGCGAACGGCGCGCAGCTGATCGACCATCGTGTTGATGGTGTTCTTGAGCTCGAGCATCTCGCCCTTGCGTCGACGGTGATCTTCTTCGACAGGTCGCCGTTCGCGACCGCGGTCGTCACCTCGGCGATGTTGCGCACCTGCGCGGTGAGGTTGTTGGCCAGCAGGTTCACGTTGTCGGTCAGGTCCTTCCAGGTGCCGGCGACGCCGGGCACCTCCGCCTGCGCGCCCAGCTTGCCTTCGACACCGACGGTGCGGGCGACGCTGGTGACCTGCTGCGGCGAAGATGCCGAGCGTCTTGGTCATGCTGTTGAGCGTGTCGGCGAGCGCCGCGATCTCGCCCTTGGCCTCGACGCCGACCAGCTTCTGCGACAGGTCGCCGTTGGCGACCGCGGTGACGACCTTGACGATGCCGCGCACCTGGGTCGTCAGGTTCGACGCCATGAAGTTGACGTTGTCGGTCAGGTCCTTCCAGACGCCGCGAGACGCCCTTGACGTCGGCCTGGCCGCCCAGCTTGCCTTCGGTGCCGACCTCCTTCGCGACGCGGGTGACTTCGGCGGCGAAGGAGTTGAGCTGATCGACCATCGTGTTGATGGTGTTCTTCAGCTCGAGCACCTCGCCCTTGGCGTCGACGGTGATCTTCTTCGACAGGTCGCCCTTGGCGACCGACGGTCGTGACCTCGGCGATGTTGCGCACCTGCGCGGTGAGGTTGTTGGCCAGCAGGTTGACGTTGTCGGTCAGGTCCTTCCACGTGCCGGCGACGCCCGGCACGTCCGCCTGCGCGCCCAGCTTGCCTTCGACGCCGACGGTGCGGGCGACGTCGGTGACCTGCTCGGCGAAGATGCCGAGCGTGTCGGTCATGTTGTTGATCGTGTCGGCCAGCGCGGCGATCTCGCCCTTCGCCTCGACCTTCAGCCGCTGCGACAGGTCGCCGTTGGCGACCGCGGTGACGACGCGCGCGATGCCGCGCACCTGGGTCGTCAGGTTGGAGGCCATGAAGTTGACGTTGTCGGTGAGGTCCTTCCACGTGCCGGCGACGCCCTTCACCTCGGCCTGGCCGCCCAGCTTGCCTTCGGTGCCGACCTCGCGCGCGACGCGCGTGACCTCGGCGGCGAAGGTGTTGAGCTGATCGACCATCGTGTTGATGGTGTTCTTCAGCTCGAGCATCTCGCCCTTGACGTCGACGGTGATCTTCTTCGACAGGTCGCCGTTGGCGACCGCCGTCGTCACCTCGGCGATGTTGCGCACCTGGCCGGTCAGGTTCGACGCCATCGAGTTGACGTTGTCGGTGAGGTCCTTCCAGGTGCCGCTGACGCCCTTGACGTCGGCCTGGCCGCCCAGCTTGCCTTCGGTGCCGACCTCCTTCGCGACGCGGGTGACCTCGGCGGCGAACGAGTTGAGCTGATCGACCATCGTGTTGACGGTGTTCTTGAGCTCGAGGACCTCGCCCTTCGCGTCGACGGTGATCTTCTTCGACAGGTCGCCGCTTGGCGACCGCGGTCGTCACCTCGGCGATGTTACGCACCTGCGCGGTGAGGTTGTTCGCGAGCAGGTTGACGTTGTCGGTCAGGTCGCGCCAGATGCCGGCCGCCTCGGGGACCTCCGCCTGACCGCCCAGCTTGCCGTCGGTGCCGACCTCCTTCGCGACGCGCGTGACCTCGGCTGCGAACGACGACAGCTGATCGACCATGCTGTTGACCGTCGTGCCGATGCGCAGGAACTCGCCTTTGACCTGCTGGCCTTCGATCTGAAGCGCCATCTTCTGCGTGAAGTCGCCCTCGGCGACGGCGCTGATGACGCGCGCGACCTCCGTGGTCGGCTGCACCAGGTCGCCGATCAGCGCGTTGACCGAGCCAACGCTGGCGGCCCAGCCGCCGTTCATCTCCTTCAGCGCGACGCGCTCCGTCATGCGGCCTTCGCGGCCGACGACGCGCTCGACGCGCACGATCTCGCTGGCCAGCGCCTCGTTCAGGCCGACCATCGCGTTGAACTCCGCGGCGATGGCCCGCATGACTGCCGGGCTCGCCGCGTGGCTTTCGTTCCCGAGGCCGTTCCCGTTGCCGTTTCCGGGTGCAGCCTGTTGGGGTGGTTCGGCGCTCAGGCGGACCGTGAAGTCCCCCTGTCGCGCCGCCCTCAGGGCCGCCAGTAGGCGGCCAAGAGGGCCTCCGTCGGGCGTACCATTGCGCACATTGCGCTTTGGCTTCGCCCGCCCGGTTGTCGTGGGTTGCTTTTGGGGGGGTGTTTGGGGGCGCTGAGGCTCCACGCTATTCCTCAGCGTGCGCCGCGGTTTCCCCCCCTCCGTTCGTCGGCGCCCCGATCATGCCTTGGGCGCGTGCGATGGCCAGCCGGTCGACGTCGCTGCGTCGAAACAGCCTGCGGCCGCTGACCGTTCGCATCGACGGTAGGCGACCGTTGTCGGACAGGACGCGGACGGAGTCCGCAGACAGACCCAGAACACGGGCTGCGTCGCTGGGCGTGAGAAGATCATCGGGATTGTGTTGTGTGTTCATGGAGGATTCCTCGTTCCTGGAAGCGGTTTTGAGACGGCAACCTCCCCTCGTAATCACTGGCCAGGACGGCGCCAGGGGGGGATCCAGGAAATTCAGGGACCGCCCGGAGGGGATCTGGGACCTGGGAGGCGGGCATAAGGGAGGTGGGGGGTTTAGGGACCTGGGTGGGGGGGACAGTCCCTCCGCGTCCCGAATTCGGACATTCCATGTTAAAAAGTGACTTCCCCCATCCCCCGCCAGGGGACTAGAGCCTTGCTCTTCCCTTTGATTTCCCGAGGCAAGCACCGCATGAGGCACCCCGCTACCGCGCTGTCACGCGTCACGATCGCGCTTTGCGCGCTGCTGTTGTTACCGGCGCGCGCCAGCGCCGACGCAGCGCCTGATCCCGACGAGGCAGTGGATCAGATCACGCAACTCAATCGCGACGCCATCACGGCGTACCAGGCCAAGAAGTTCGATGAAGCGCGCAAGCTGTCTGAAGCAGGCGCTGGATCTGGCCAGCGCGGCCGGGCTCGACAAGCACGCGATCAAGGCCCGCACGCACATCCACTTCGGCGTCGTGATCATCGGCGGCTTCAATCAGCGCGATCTCGGCATCAAGCAGTTCAAGAAGGCGATCGAGATCCAGGCCGACATCGCGCTGACGAAGTCGCTGGTGACGCCCGAACTGACGGAGGCTTTCGCTGAGGCGAAGAAGGGCCCGGACGCGACGCCGCCGCCACAGCCCCCACCACCTGAGCCGATGGTGAAGACACCTCCGCCCAAGCCGGCGGAGCCAGAAAAGCTCGGCACCGGCCTGACCCACGAGCCCGTCGCGGAGGGCAAGCAGGGGAGCGCCATCTCGATCACCGTCGAAGTGGCCGACGAGATGGAGTTCGAGAAGCTGATCCTCGCGTACCGCCCCGAGGGGGCGTCCGACTTCCTCGGGCGCGAGATGAAAGAGGTCGCCGACGGGAAATACGGCGCCGAGATCCCCAACAGCGCCACGTCAGGCGGCACGGTGGCCTATTACATCGAGGCCGAGGACAAGGACGGCGGTCCGATCGCCGCCCGTGGCTCCGTCGACAATCCGATCGTCATTCACCTGCTGGGCGTCGGCATCACCAAGAACGACGATGACGACGACGACGACGACGACGGCGACGGCGACGACGAGGGGCCGGAAAAGCGCCTGTTCGTCGGGCTGATGGCGGGGATGGGGATGGGCTGGGCGACGGGAACCGGCGACACCAACGCCGACGTCATGATCAGCCCGTCCGGCGTGGCGCCCGCGGGGCTGGTCCAGGTGTCGCCCGAGTTCGGCTACTGGATGGACTCGTCGCTGATGCTGTCACTCCAGATCCGCTACCAGTACATCACCGGCACGACCGACATCTACGCGGCCAACAACAAGGTCTATCACACGGCCAACTACGCGCTCGCGGCGTTCGCCAAGGCGACGTGGAAGTTCGGCGGCAGCGAAAGCAAGTTCCATCCGTTCTTCTCGCTGTCGGCGGGCGCCGGCCGCATCCGCCACGTCGTCAGCTTCAAGCGCCAGATGCTGACCAACTGCGGGCGAGTCGCGCATGGAGACCTGCATCGACACGATCGGCGCCGGGCCCATCCTGGCCGGCCCGGGCGGCGGCGTCATGTACGCGCTCGCCGACAACATATCGCTGCTGGCGCAGGTGAACACTGTGCTCGCGTTCCCCGACTTCAGCGTCCACCTCGACGGCAACGTCGGCGTCGCGTTCGGGTTCTAGGTTTCAAAGCGGCGCGCGCGCGGCGCGAAACCGACGCGCGCGGCGCTTCGAACGTCGATTACTTCGCGGGGACGGGCTGCACCGCGGTCGCGACCGCCTCGGTGTAGGTCAGCTGCATCACCTGGCCCGGCTTGAGGCTGGGCAGCTTCGCCTGCACCTCGGGATCCTGCGCGGTGATCGTCTTGAGCTGGCCCTTCGGCCCCTTGAACGTCACCTTGTTGTTGGCAGCGTCGACGCTGACGATCTCGGCCGACACCGACAGCTCGCGGCCCGCGGCGCCCGGAATCGAGGCCGCCCGCTCCGTGATCGCCGGCTTGCTGCCCGGCGGCAGCATCGACAGCGCGAGCGACTCCGTGTAGTCGATGTCGACGCGGTCGCCGACCTTCAGCTTCTCGAACGACTTCACATCAACGGGGACCTGGACCGTCATCTTCTCGCCGGAGACGTTCTTGATCGTCAGCTTGCGCTCGGCCTTGTCGACCGCCGTGACGACGACCGTCGCGTGCGTCGTCTGGGTGCGCGACGGCATCGAGCCGCTGCCGGTCTCCGTCACGGTCTTGCCCTCCATGGCGGGCGGAGGAGCCGCGAGCGCCACCGGCGCCACCAGCGTGAGCGCCAGCGCGCCGCAACCGATCCAGATCTTGTGTGCGTTGCTCTTCATCGTTCATCTCCTGTTCGGGTTCCGCGCGCGTGCAACACCGCACACGTCGCAACTCTGTCGAGAAACATGGGTCCGCGACGCGCGCGTTCGACCCTGATCCGGCGTCAGCCAGGAGCGCAAAAGCGCGGAATGGTTCAGGTGATCGGGGCGGTGCGCGACCCTAGGGTGCCGTGGCTAACCGACGTCGCGTTTGCGCGGGCGGGGCAGGTTGTAGTCCGCGAGCCGGCTCACGAGCGTGCGCCGGGAGATTCCCAGCAGCGCAGCGGCGCGCGTCTGGTTGCCGGCGCAGCGTTCGAGCGCCTGCAGGATCTGGCGGCGCTCCGCGTCGGCTTCGGCGGCATCGGCGTTGCCGGCGTCCCCGTCGGGGGGGGCCACGATGGGAGTCGCGGCCGTCGGCTTCGGCGCTTTCGGCGCCGGGCCAACGTACGTGTCGGCCGGGAACAGGTCGATCGTGATGTGGCCACCCTCGGCGAGCACGACCGCGCGTTCCATGACGTTGCGGAGCTGGCGGATGTTGCCCGGCCACTGGTAGCGACGCAGGCGATCCCACACACCCGCGTCGATGTCGGGCGTCGGCACCTTGAGGCGCTCCGCCGCAAGCGCCGCGAAGCGCCGCGCGAGCGCTTCGATCTCCGACGGCCGGTCGCGCAGCGCGGGGATGTGGACGGTGATGCCGTTGAGCCGGAAGTAGAGGTCGCGCCGGAAGCGCGCCCGCGTCGACGTCCGCCTCGAGGTTTCGGTTCGTCGCCGCGAGCACGCGCACGTCGATCGGGCGCGGCCGGGTGCCGCCCAGGCGAAGCACCTGCCGCTCCTCCAGGACGCGTAGCAGCTTGACCTGCACCGCGACGGGCATGTCGCCGACCTCGTCCAGCAGCAGGCTGCCGCCTTCAGCCGTCTCCAGCAGACCGGGCTTGGCTTGCGCGGCGCCGGTGAACGCCCCGCGTTCGTAGCCGAACAGCTCGCTCTCGAGCAGGGTCGCCGCCAGCGCCGCGCAGTTGAGCCCCAGGAACGGCTTGCTCGCGCGCGGCGACAGCGCGTGGATCCGGCGCGCGAACACCTCCTTGCCGACGCCCGTCTCGCCCAGCAGCAGGATGCTGATGTCGCTGATCGCGGCGCGCTCGATCAGGCGGTGCAGGCTCCGCATCGCGTCATCCACGATGACGAGCCCGCTCTTGTCGCCGGTCGCTTCGCCGGCGTCGCTCGCCGGCGCGTCGGGCTCCGGGCTGTCTCCTTGGCGAACCGTCGAGCCCGACAGCGGCGCGTTGGCGACCATCATCCAGCTGCTGCCGACCTCGACGACCTGACCTGGCGGCACCGGCGTCGCCTGGTTGGGCGGCAGGCGGGTGCCGCCGATGCGCGTGCCGTTCGCGCTGCCGAGGTCCTCCACGCGCAGCACCGGTCCGACGTGCAATCGCGCGTGCAGTCGCGACACGGACGCGTCTTCGACCCGGATCGATGCATCAGGCCCGCGGCCGATCGTCAACATCCCCTCTTCGGGGAGCATGTGGGTGATCACCGTCTGACCGGTGCCGACCATGAGGCGCCGCGGCACGCACCTTCCACTACCGTCGCCGCCTTTCGAGCTCGAGACGACCGTGCTGTCCACCGCGAAGCCACGCCTCACGCCCTAGTTATCGGCGGATTGCGCAATTCGATGAGTGCGGCGGTGGTCGACGAAACGCCGCAGCTTCACGAACCACACCAGCTTGTGAGCGAAGCCCGGGTAGCTGGCGTTGAGCCCGCTCGGATTGGGCACGACGAACACGCGTGCGCCCAGTTGAGATGGGGACCCTGGAAGGGTCCCCAAACCCCCCCGCGACGGACTACGCGCGGCGGAGCCGCGCTTCGTCCACGCGATCACCTCGGGCTTCGCGCCCGCGCCGCCGCCGCGCCGCGCGGCCGAAATACATGGCGTACAGGCTGACGCCGACGAACGCGACGACGCGCGGCTTCCAGCGCGCGATCTTGCGCGCCAGCGTCGCGCGGCCGCGCGCGATCTCGGCGCGCGTCAGCTCGGCGGCGGTGCGCGTCGTGCGCGGGCACAGGTTGGTCAGCCCGATGCCGAACGCCGCCAGCCGTTGATCGTCCGCGATATTCGAGCAGAACCGGCGTCAGCTTCGCCGCGTGCAGCAGGCGCCAGAACGGATTGCCGTTGCCGGCGAAGTGATGCCCGACGGTCCCTGATCGCATGCCGGGATTGATCCCGACCAGCAGCACCCGCGCGTTGGGACAGACGACGTCGCGCAAGCGCCGGAACGGAATTTTCTATAGCCCCGCGATCTCGACGATCGATGCCATCGGGATCGCGGTCGTCTCGGCGCAGCGATCGAGCTCGTCGCGCAGCTCGTGGAACGCCTTCTGCAGCACCTGCGCGTCCAGGATCATCGGCAGGTCCTCGGGCGCGGGCACGAACGTGGTCCCGACCGTCGTGTCCAGGTACGAACGCAGGAACGCGGCCGACACCCAGCGATACCAGATGTCGGCCCACGGCGTGGCGATCGGCCGATCCTCGACGCGGACGACCGTTCCCTCCAGCAGCGCGGTCAGCGCCGCATAGTGGAACGAACGGATCATGCCGGCGACGTCGTGCAGGCAGAGGTGCTTGCGCCGCCGATCGGCCAGCGTCTCCGTGGGCGGCCCGTCGAAGTCGATGATCACGAAGTCCTTGCCCGTGTAGAGCACCTGTTCCAGGTGATAGTCGCCGTGGGTGCGCATGCGCATGCCGCTGAGGCGCTGGCCGAGATACGGCTCGAACACCTTCAGCACCTGGTCCTGGCCGCCGACCAGCCGGCGCCCCGCGTCGACCACCTCGGCGGGCAGGCGGGCGATGTTGTCGCGCAGCAGGCGCACCGTCTTGCCGACCAGGTTGCGCACCGACTGGTACTTGGACCGCCTGTCGAGCGTGCTGTATGGCTCGGGCGCGAAGCTGGCGTCGTCGATGTTCGACGCCAGCGCGACGTGCATCTCCGCCGTGCGCTTGCCGAGCAGCGCCGCGAGATCGAGGTACGCGCCGATGACGTCGCGCACGGCGGCGGGCGGCTCGGCCGCGGCCAGCTCGTGCAGCGCGCGCGGCGCCGTGGCGGGCACGGCGTCTTCGCGATGCCGGGTCAGCACGCGCTCGAAGAAACGGCGCAGCTCCTCGCGCGCGTGCGCCCACGCCGTCCCCTCGTTGGCGACGTACGCCTGCAGCACCGCGAGCGTGCTCGGTTCCACGCGGTTGCGTCGGTATTCGATCGCGCCGACGATGGTGGGCGCCAGCCCGGGGGCGCGCGCGTTCAGGAAGCGGGTCAGCTCCAGCTCCGGGCTGGTGCCTTCCTCGAGCCGGCGGAACATCTTGAGCAGGTACTTGTCGCCATAGCGGACCGCGGCTGCCGCGTGCTGCGCGCTGATGTTGCGCGGCTCCGCGTCGGGAGGCAGCAGCTCGGTGAACGGCTTGGCTTCGATGCTGCCGCTGGTGCCCGAGGCATGCGCGTGCGCGGCCAGCGCGTTCAGCACCGCGCGCGCCGCCTCGCCGTGCTCCATGGCGTCGACCAGCTGTGCGTCGCCGCCCGGCATGTGCAGCAGCGCGGCCAGCGCGTGCGGCGCCACCGTCTGCGTCGCCGGTACGACGGCCAGCGGCAACACGTAACGCTCCGCCTCGCGCTGCGCGTATTCGACGCGCGCTACCAGCACGTGTACGCCGCCCAGCGCCACGGTATCTTCGATGTGCGTGCCGGTGACGCGGTAGCCGCGCCCGCCGAACCAGCGGCGCGTCGCCATGAACGCGGACAACGCGTCCTCCAGCACGATGCGTTCGCTGCCCGCCAGCAGGCTGTTGACGTCGCGGCACGCCAGCGTCGGGGGAACGTAGCCGGCGGCCTCTTCCTCGCCCGCGGCGGCCGGCGGCGGCTCGATCGAAAACCAGTAGAACGCGTAGCCGGGCAGCGTCAGCAGGTAAGGCAGCTCGCCGATCGCCGGAAATTCGCTGTGGCCGAACAGCTCCAGCGGCCGCATCCCCTTGTACGCCGCCAGGTCCAGCTCGACGTATTGCGGAAACCGCGACAGGTTGGCGACCACCAGGACGGTCTCGTCGCCGTGTTTGCGCACGAACGACAGCACGCGATAGTTCTGCGGCGTCAGGAACTCAATCGTGCCGCGGCCGAACGCCTGGAACTGCTTGCGCAGCGCGATCAGCCGCTTGGTCCACCACAGCAGCGAGTTCGGGTTGTTCTGCTGCGCTTCGACGTTGATCGCCTCGTAGTGGTATTCGGGATCGATGATGATCGGCAGGATCAGCCGCTGCGGGTTGGCGCGCGAGAACCCGCCGTTGCGATCGGAGCTCCACTGCATCGGCGTGCGCACGCCGTTGCGATCGCCCAGGAAGACGTTGTCGCCCATGCCGATCTCGTCGCCGTAATACAGCACCGGCGTCCCCGGCAGCGAGAACAGCAGGCCGTGCAGCAGCTCCATCTTGCGCCGGTCGTTGCCGACCAGCGGCGCCAGCCGCCTGCGGATGCCCAGGTTGATGCGCATCTCGCTGTCGTGCGCGTAGGCGCGGTACATGTAGTCGCGCTCTTCGTCGGTCACCATCTCCAGCGTCAGCTCGTCGTGGTTGCGCAGGAACAGCGCCCACTGGCAGCTCTGCGGGATCTGCGGCGTCTGCGCCAGGATGTCGAGGATCGGGAAGCGATCCTCCATGTGAATCGACATGAACATCCGCGGCATGATCGGGAAGTGGAAGTTCATGTGGCACTCGTCGCCGGCGCCGAAGTACGCGGCGGCGTCTTCGGGCCACTGGTTCGCCTCCGCCAGCAACATGCGGTCCGAGAACCGCTCGTCGATGTGCGCGCGCAGCTTCTTCAGGAACTTGTGCGTCGGCGCCAGGTTCTCGCAGTTGGTGCCCTCCGCTTCGTAGAGGTACGGGACCGCGTCCAGGCGCAGCCCGTCGACGCCCTTGCCGAACCAGAAGTCGACGACGCCCAGCAGCGCCTCCTGCACCGCCGGGTTCTCGAAGTTGAGGTCGGGCTGGTGGGCGTAGAACCGGTGCCAGAAGTGCGCGCGCGCCACCGGATCCCACGCCCAGTTCGACGGCTCGAAGTCCTTGAAGATGATGCGCGCCTCGCGGTAGCGCTCGATGGTGTCGCTCCACACGTAGAAGTCGCGCTCGACCGACCCGACGGGGGCGCGGCGCGCGCGCTTGAACCACGGGTGCTGGTCGGACGTGTGGTTCAGGACCAGCTCGGTGATGATGCGCAGGCCGCGCGCGTGCGCCTCGGCCAGCAGGTACTCGAAGTCGGCGAGCGTGCCGACCTCCGGGTGCACGTCGGTGTAGTCGGCAATGTCGTAGCCGTCGTCGCGCATCGGCGACGGATAGAACGGCAGCAGCCAGATCGCCGTGACCCCCAGGTCCTGCAGGTAGTCCAGCTTCGACGCCAGGCCGCGGAAGTCGCCGTAGCCGTCGCTGTTGCTGTCGTAGAACGACCGCACGCGCGCCTCGTAGATGATCGCGTCCTTGTACCAGAGCGGGTTCCCGGCCAGCGGCGCCGGCCGCCGTGCCGGCGTGATCAAGTGGCGCTTCATGCCGATGTCCTCACGCGGTCGTAGGTTTCACACAGGCCGCGCAGCCGATGCGCGACCGCGTCCGACAGCGCGCCCGGCGCGACCCGGAACGCCCAGTTCCCCTCGGCGGTTCCCGGGCTGTTCATCCGCGCGTCGGAGCCAAGTCCCAGCAGATCCTGCGCCGGCAGGATGGCGACGTTGGCGACCGACGCCAGCACGGCGCGAATCATCTGCCAGTGGATGTCGCGCGCGTCGGCGTGCGACGGGTGTTCGTGTCCCAGGTAGCGCAGCACGGTCCTCCGTTCGGTCTCGGTCTGTTCGGCGCTGCGCGTCCCGCTGCCCGGGTCGTTGAACCAGCCGACCACCGTGTCGTTGTCGTGCGTCCCCGTGTAGACGACGGCGTTGCGCGTGTAGTTGTGCGGCAGGAAATCGGGGGCGTTCGGGTCGGTGCCGAACGCGAACTGGAAGATCTTGATGCCGGGCAGCCCGAAGTCGTCGCGCAGCGCGCGCACCGCCGGCGTGACCACGCCCAGATCCTCGGCGATGAGCGGCAGCTCGCCGCCCAGCGCCGCCCGCAGCGCCGTGAAGAAACCGGCGCCCGGGCCGGGGCGCCATCGCCCGCGCACCGCCGTCGGCTCGCTGCCAGGGATCATCCAGTAGCGGCAAAAGCCGATGAAGTGGTCCAGGCGGACGACGTCGAAGGCGGCGAGGGTGGAGCGAAAGCGCTCGATCCACCAAGCATATCCCGTCTTGCGCATGCGGGCCCAGCGGTAGAGGGGATTGCCCCAGCGCTGCCCGGTGCTGCTGAAGTAGTCGGGCGGCACGCCGGCGACGTACGCCGCCTCGCCCGCGTGCCCCAGCGTGTACATATCGCGATCGCGCCACACGTCGGCGCTGTCGTGGGCCATGAAGATCGGGATGTCGCCGATGAGGCCGATGCCGCGTTCGTGCGCGTAGCTGCGCAGCAGGCGCCAGTCGCGATCGAAGCGCCACTGCACGAAGCGCGCGAACGCGATGCCGTCGGCGAGCTCGGCGCGCGCCTCGGCCAGCGCGCCTGGGTCCCGGTCACGGACCCCGGCTGGCCACCGCGTCCACTGCACGCCGCCATGTGCGTGCTTGATGGCGTCAAAGAGCGCGAAGTCGTCCAGCCAGCCGGCCGCGCCGGCCGCAAACGCGTCGTGATCGGCGTGGCCGCCGCCCGCGCGGAACGCGGCGAACGCCGCCTGCAGCTGCAGGTCGCGCGGCTTTGGGCGGTCGCCGCGCGACAGCAGGCCGTCGTCCTGCAGCCGATCGGCGCTGACCAGGGCAGGGCTGCCCGCAAACGCCGACAGCGCGCTGTAAGGGGAATTGCCGTATCCGGTCGGACCGACAGGCAACATCTGCCACCAGCTCTGGCCGGCCGCTGCCAGAAAGTCCACGAAGTGGCGGGCGGCGTGGCCCAGATCGCCGCCGGATTGGCCTCCGGGCAGGCTAGTCGGGTGCAGGAGGACCCCGCTTGCGCGGTCGGTCAGCCTCGGCAAGCGTTCGGCGGGCATCGGGGTGTGTCGCGATGAGCTTAGCGTCGCTCGCGCGAATCACAAGCGGCCGGGCTCAGCTCCACATTGCGCGCTATAGTTGAGACATGCTTCGCGTCGTACTGGGTCTCCTGAAGGGCGCCGTGGTCGGCGGCGCGATTGGCTGGGCGGCTCTCAAGCTGGGAGTCGGTGGAGGGGCGGGCGCATTCGCCACTTACGCCGTGATCGGCGCGCTGGTCGGAATCCTCTGTGGCAAGCCACCCTGGCGCCAGGACACGATCTGGACACCCGCGATCAAGGGGATCGTCGGCCTCGGGGTCGGTATCGGCCTCTACCTGCTCGGCCGCAAGGTGCTCGGGGGTCTGCACATCGCGCTGCCCGCCAGCCTGGGGGTTGCGCCCGAGCGATCGCTCGCCGAGGTGCCGCTGCTGCTGGGACCGGTCATCGGCGCCGTCTGGGGCATGCTGATCGAGCTCGACGACGGCGGCGGCAAGGCGAAGGAAGCCAGCGCGGCCGGCGCCGCGCCCCCCGCTAAGCCTCGTCCGTAGCGTCGAACGCGCCGAGCTCGCGCAGCACCTCTTCGTCGCGCGGCGGCTCGGGTGCAGCGGCGGCCTGGCTCTGCGCCAGCTTCTCCTGGCGGTACTCGACGAAGCGGCGCTTCATGAACAGCATCGTCTCGGCCAGGCCGAGCAGGATGTACGCCGTGATGAGGACCAGGAAGATGAGCGCCTTGGACACGCCGTTCATCACGACGACGATCCACACGCCGCCGATGATCAACGCCAGCTCCACGGTGCGCCGGGTCAGGCGCAGGTCCTTGAACGAACGGAAGCGGACGCGCGACACCATCAGGTACGACAGCATCAGCACGACGCCCGCGACGACGCTCTCGCTGACCAGCTTGTAGGGGCCGGCGTGGTGCGCGACCAGCACCAGCAGCACCAGCACGCTGGCGGCGGCGGGGATCGAAAGCCCCAGCGTGTATTTGCCGGGCTCCTTCTTGCCGGCGGCCTCCTCGCGGCGCGACAGCACGTTGAAGCGCGCCAGGCGCATCGCCCCCGCGCACACGAACAGCCCGGCGATGAAGATACCCATGCGCCCGAAGCTGGTCAGGCCCCACTTGTAGACCATCAGCGCCGGCGCGACGCCGAACGTGATCACGTCGGCCAGCGAATCGAGGTCACGCCCGAGCTCGGTCTGCGTCTTGGTCAGCCGCGCCACCTTGCCGTCGGCGGTGTCGAAGAAGAACCCGAAGCAGATGGCCAGCGCCGCCTGGTAGAGATCGGCGCCGCCCTGTCCGAACGCCGACAGCGAGATCGAAACGAACCCGCAAAAGACGCTCGAGAGCGTGAACAGATTCGGAAGAATGTAATAGGTCTTCCGGAAGTCCACGGACCCAGAATAGCATGACCCCACCCACGTGATTCGCGCCCTGCTCGCCTCGGTTTCGTTCGTCGTCGCGACGATCGTTGGGTCGGTTCTCGCCCTGCTTTTCGGCGTCTTCGACCGCACTGGCGACGCCGTGCTGGCGCTGGCCCGGGTGTGGTCGCGGGTGATACTCGGCGCGCCTGGCGTCCGCGTGCAGGTGTCGTCGCGCGTTCCGCTGGATCTGCGACGGCCCTACGTGTTCGTCGCCAATCACGCGTCGATGATCGACATCTGGGCCGTGTTCATCGCCGTGCCGGTGTCATTTCGTTTCATCGCCAAGAAGCAGCTGTCGTTCATCCCGCTGTTCGGCTGGGCGATGAGCGCCGGGCGCTTCATCTTCATCGATCGCCAGAACCCGCTGGCGGCGCGGCGGAGCATCGACGAGGCCGCGCGCCGCATCCGGGCGGGTCAGTCGGTCGTCATCTTCCCGGAGGGGACGCGCACGCGCGACGGGCGGCTGGGACCGTTCAAGAAGGGTGGCTTCCGGCTGGCGATCGATTCGGGCGCCGCCATCGTCCCGATCGCGATCAAGGGATCGCGCGAGCTGATGCCGCGGGGCGCGGCGCTGATCCGCGCCGGCACCGTGACCGTCGACATCGGCGAGCCGATGCCGACCGCGGGCTTGAAGACCGACGATCGCAACAAGCTGATCGACGCGGTTCACGCGCGCATCGCGGAGATGCTCGGCGAAGCACCTGCGGGCGCCCCGCCGGCGGCCGATTCAGTAAATCACGCGAAGTAGCGTCAGGCCCTGCGGCGGGGCGGTCATGCCGCCGGCGCTGCGGGCGCCGGTCGCGAGCATGTCCGCGATCGCCGCGTCTTCGAGGCGGCCGCGGCCGACGTCGACCAGCGTGCCGACGACGATGCGCACCATGTTCTTGAGGAAGGCGGTCGCCTCGATGTCGAACGTCAGCACCGGCCCCTGCCGCTCGACGTCCAGGCGGCGCACGATGCGGATCGTCGTGCGGCGGTCGCAGTCCGACGCGCGGAACGCGCGGAAGTCGTGCTCGCCCACCACCACCGCGGCCGCGCGCCGGACGGCGTCGGTGTCGACCGCCTCACGCACGTACCACGCGTTGCGCGCCCGCCGCGGCGAGCGCACGGAGTGATTCCACACGGTGTAGCGGTAGACCTTGCCGCGCGCCGAGAAGCGCGCGTCGAAGTCGGGCGCCGCCTCGGCCGCGTCGACGATCGCGACGTCGGCCGGCAAGATCGAGTTGAGGCCGCGCAGCAAGCCGTGCGGCGGGATGGTCAGCTCCAGATCGAAGCTGGCGACCTGGGCGTCGGCGTGCACGCCCGCGTCGGTGCGACCGGCGCAGCGGACGAACACCGTCTCGCCGGTCATGTCGCGGATGGCGTCTTCAACCGTCGCCTGGACGGTCCGCTGCCCTATCTGTCGCTGCCAGCCCGAGAAGTCCGTGCCGTCGTACTCGACGGCGATGCGCCACCTGCGGCTCAAAACTGGAACATGATGCCCAGCGACCAGTTGGCGTCGCCGAGGTGCATCCGGTTCGACATGCCCAGGCCCGAGATGTCCGCGTACGTGTACTGGAACACCAGCGACGTGTGGTTGACGCCCATGTCAGCGTCGAACGAGCGCGCGGATTCCCAGTCGAAGAAGTCGAGCACCAGCTGCAGGCCGACCGCGCCGTGCCACCCCAGCGTGGCGCCGCGTCCCTTGCCACCGGCGGCGTCGGTCGCGATCTGGTCGTTGCCGTCGGTGATCGACCAGTACGCCCAGTCGAGCCCGACCTTGGCGAACGGCACCAGCGGAAACCTGTTTCGCTCCAGGAAGACGTCGAAGCGGTAGATCGCCGACAGGCTGAGCGGCATCACCGTCATCGTCGACTGGTCGTTGCTCGTCGCGCCACCGCCGTTCGCGACGGGGGCTTTGCCGGAGACGCTGAAGTAGCCGTAGCCCGCGCCGACTGCGACCGTGCCGAACCGGTGGAAGAGCTCGTAGTCGAACTCGATCTGCGACAGCAGCTGCTGCGAAGTTCCGAAGAAGTCCCGGTAGGGGTGGCGGGCGCCGTCGAACTCGCTGTCGACGTCAGGTAGGTACGGGCCGAAACGGACCTCGACCGCGAAGCGCTGCGGCGACTTGAAGCGGTCTGCTCCGGGGGGAGGACTGTTGCCTGCGAGCCGATCTGCGGCTCCAGCGGCTCGTCGAGAGGTTGCGCGCGTGCCACTCCCCCCACGGCGGCGACGACGCCCGTCACCAGCGCGATGAGCGCCAGCACGCGGCGCGAGCTGATCAACGCCGCCTCCGGCGGCGAGCTATGACCGCGGCAGCAGCGACGATAGCGCCGGCGACGCCAAATGCCGTGCCGGTCGTGGCTCGGCCGGGAACCAGTGTGCAGAAGCCGCCCGTAGCCTGGCCCGGGGTGTATTCGCCGTTCGACGACCCTTCATAGCCGTCACGATAGATGTCGTAGAAGCTGCTGGTCTTGATCGGCGTCCCGTAGATGATCTCCGGCGAGCTCGCGTTGCCGGACTTGTCGACGGCAACCACCGCGACGCCGTAGGGAATCTCGTTCTGCAGGATGTTGACCCGGAACGAACGCGTCGACGCCGCCAGCAGCGGCGAGCACGCAAAGTTGGGATTCAGGTCCATCACGCCCTCGGGCCTCATCTCGTCGTTGATGCAGGTCCTGAACGAGGGTTCGAATGTTCCGTCGTTGAATACCTGCAGGCCCTCGGCGCGGTGACACAGGACCTGGTAGCCGATCAGGTCACCGTAGGTCTTTATGTCGATACCTTCCCAGTTGATGATCACCGCCTGGTTGCCACCCGAGACGCCGGCGGGGCCTTCCGGGACCACCGGGCGAGGCGGTGCGCTCAGATCGACCCTGACCGACGTCGTGAACGGCGAGTCTGGTACGCCGTCATTGTTGGTGTCGAGCATCACCGAGATGGTCTGGGAGTGCTCTTGCTTCGCCAGCGTGCACGTCGGGTTGGGGGTGAAGACGAGGCGGCGTACCTGCTTCCGTCGGGTCGGTGCTGATGACCCGCGCCGAGACATCTCTGGTGATGGTTCCCATGGCCAGGAACGAGGAGAACAGGACGTTGTCCAGCATCAGGCAGTTGCTTCTGCCTGTCGAACGAATATGGTCGACGCGCAGCCGGGTCCCACGCCGATTTGCATGCTGCCCGCGTTCGTCGCGCCCGCCATCTTCTTGGCGAAGCCGCTCGCCGTGAGGCCGACGAACACCTTGACGGTTTCATCGCAGTCGCAGCGCTGCTTGTTGAAGAACCGCGGCGAAGTCGAAAGCGGAGAGCGCGGCACCGTCGCTTGACTGGATACGGATGGCGAAGTCGTCGGCGGTCCACGTGGCGACGCCGCCGTCCTGCGCGAACGCGCTCGCCCCCGCCAGCAGGGGGACGGCGAGTGCGGCAAGACAGAGCAAGCGGCGAAGCATCGGGCGGCATATTACTGCAAGGTCGGTGCCCCGGCTCGTGGCGACGGCCGGTCGTCGTCAGCGGCGTTCGGCGGCGCCGCTGCTGCCTGGATGGCCGGCGGGCGAGGGCCTGATTGCCAATTTGGCAGCGAGCTCAGCGACGTCGTCGGGCGCCACCACGTGGCCTCCGAAGCGCGCAGCGGCGTAGCGGTCGGTCAGCAGATCGAAGCCGTCGCCCGGGACCAGGCCGGCGGCGCGCACGCGCTCCGCGTATTCGCGCGGCGTCTCGTTCGGCTGGCGCGGCCAGCCCGCGCGCGCGAGCCGACCCAGCGTCTTGCGGTACAGGCGATCGACGGGACCGATCGGGGGCGCCGTCCAGGTCTTGCCCGCCGGCGCCGCGCCGACGGCGCGTGTCGCCCGACCGCGCCGCCGCAGCAGCCGCCGCGCCATCACGGCGATCGCCACCACCGCCGCGACGCCGGCGATCGCCAGCAACACGGTAGCGAGCGACGGCCCGCGCGGCGCCGACGGGGCCGAGGTGTCGGCCCGCGCGGCGCGCCAGCTCGAGCTGGCGCCCGAGATCGTAACCAACGACCCAGCGGTTCCAGAAGTAGTCCAGCGCGTCCATGACCTGCGCGACGCGCCCGGGGCCCGCCGGCGCCGGACCTGCCGGCGTGGCGTCGACGCGCACCCAGCCGGCGTCGGGAACGAAGGCCTCGGCCCAGGCGTGCGCGCGATCGTCGCGGACGGCGACGTAGCCACCGACGCTGTTCCAGTCGCCGCCGCGAAAGCCGGTCACGTAGCGCGCCGGTACGCCCATCACGCGCAGCAGGAGCACGGTCGCTGACGCGAACAGCTCGCAGTGGCCGGCGCGCTCGCCGAGCAGGAAGTGTTCGACCGGGTCGACGCCGGGCGGCGGCGCCGCCGGATCGCGGGTGTAGCTGTGTCCGGCGCGCAGCGCCTGCCTGATCGCGGCGACCCTGCCGGCGTCGTCGGCGGCGTTCGCGGACAGCTTGGCGCCCAGCGCGGTGATGCGCGACGCGACGTCCACGGGCACTGCCAGGTAGGCGGTGCGCGCGGCGGGCGACAGCACGGCCGCGCTCCCTGGTGACACCGGCGTGGTGGGCGCCAGGTCCGAGTACGCGGCGTAGTGGGCGTGCGACAGCGTGATGAACGTGTTGCCGTCGCCTTCGCCGACGCGCAGCGCGGCTTCGCCCGACCAGCGCGGGAACACGCGCAGCGTCCCCGCGGCGCCGAGGCTGGCCGCCGGCAGCTCGAGCGCGCGCGCGCGATCGACCGCGAGCAGCACCGACGCCGGGATGCCGATGGCCTCGATCTCCTGGCGGACGGCGCCGTCCAGCGACCGCCCGCGGCCGTCACCCACGTCGCCGCCCGGCTCGCCGACCCAGAAGCGTGTGCCGTCGAACTCGACCAGGGTGCGCAGCTCGGCGCCGCGGCCGTGCCGCCACCGCCCGCGTTCGTAGCTGTCGTAGACGGCGCCGCGGAAGTAGAGCTGTTCGGCCGCCGGCCCGCGCGCCGCCTCGTCGAGCGCGGCGATGTGCGGCAGCGTCGCGCGCAGCGTGACGCCGGAGCGGTGCGCTGCGCGCGTGCCATAGCGGCCGACGGCGATCTCGTCCGCGAAGCCGACGGCGCTGCCCGACATCCGCGCCACCCCCAGCGAGAAGCCGGCGCCGACACGCGGCACCAGCATGAAGATGGCGACGGCGCCGACGAACACGGCCGCCGCCATGCCCGCGGTCGCGACGAAGAAGCTCCCCCCGACCACGCGGCGCGAACCCAGGATCCTGCCGACGCCGACCTTCTGGCTGGGCGCCTGCGCCGAATGTTTGATGAGGTAGTTCTCTTCCATCTCGCGGCGCAGGTGAAACAGGATGAGCGCCCAGACGGCGAGCACGACGTAGACCGCGAACGCGGCGACGAACAAGAACGTGCTGGCGATGGTCGCCGCGATCAGCACCATCAGGAACGTGAGCGCGGCGATGTGGATGTGATCGCGGTGGGCGCGGCGGAAGAACAGCTTGTAACCCAGGACCGCCAGCACCAGGTCGAACGCGGGCGCGATGTCGGGATCGGGCAGCCGCCGCCAGACGCGCCACAGGATGACCGCGAACAGCGCGCCGGCGGCGACGCGCAGCGGTTTCGCGGCGCGATCCAGCGCCAGCGCGGCGCGGCTCCCCGGATCGATGCGGAACGACAGCGCGCACGCGGCCAGGAACACGGCCGCGCTGGTCGCGGGCAGCGCGCGTGTCGTCGCCACGACCGCCAGCGCCGCCAGCATGAGCAGGTACGTCACCAGCTTGTGCGCGACCTGGAACCTCACGCCATCCTCCGCGCGGCGTCGCGCGCCGCGACGTCCAGCTCGGGCGCCGCGCCCGGCCGCACGCGCACGACGATGCCGCGCAGCGGGCCGGGCATGCGGCCGGCGTCGGGCGCGATCACCGCCAGCACGCGCATGATGCGTCCGATGTGCGCCGGCCCGACGTTGGGGGGGACGTCGCCGCCGCGCACCGCGAGCGCGACGCTGAAGCCGCGCCGCGACAGCTCCACGCACAGCCCTGCCGCTTGCGACACCGCGCGTTCGAACGCGGCGGCGTCGCCCGCGAGCGCTGGGTCGTTGTCCAGCACGACCGTCGCCTGCCGGGATTGCTCGTCTTCCATCTCACGAACCAGCAGGACGCCGCGCCGCGCGCTCGATCGCCAGTGGATGTCGCGCGGCTCATCGCCGGGGCGGTACGCACGCAGCTCGCGGAACTCACCCTGCCGGCTGGGCGCGACGTCCGGGCCCGCCGCCGCGCGCCCCGGCAAGCCGCGCAGCAGCGCCGGCGACACCGGCGCCAGGGCAGGGTAGACCCAGAGATCGTCGTCGTCGGCGACGGCGCGCGCCCGCTGCACGAGCCCGAAGGGGAACTTCGTCGCCAGCCGAAATCCCGACAGTCTGTAACGCCCGCGCCGCGCCATCGTGTGCCGGTACGCGGTCTCCTGCTGGCGGCCGGCGGGCAGCTTTAGGAAGTAGCACCGCTTCTCGATCGGCCGGCCTTCGATCAGATCTTCGACCTCGATCGAGAACGCCGGCAGGCGGCGCTTCGTGTTCTCGAGCGTGATGCCCATCAGGTAGGGCGTGCCCGCGTGCACGGCGGGCGGCAGCACGCGCTTGACGCGCAGGCCGGCGAGGCCGATCTCCGACAGCGCGATGCCCGCGATCAGCAGGCAGACCATCATGCCGAACGTCAGGAAATAGAGGTTGATGCCGGCGTCGACAGCGGCGGCGCCGAGCAGCAGCGTGGCCCCCAGGAACCACCAACCTTCGCGGGTCGGCAGCGCGCGGCGTGGCTGCGAGCTCATCCGGGTGCGGGCAGCCGGTCGACGATGTCGGCCAGCACGCGCTCCGTGTCGGCGCGCGAGCGCGCCAGCGCTTCGACGGGCGACGCAGGCAGCACGCGATGCGCGAGCACGGGGCCGACCAGCTGCTTGAGGTCGTCCGGCAGCACGTAGTCGCGCCCGTCGGCCAGCGCCGCGGCGCGCGCCGCGTTCCGCCACGCGAGCTGTCCGCGCGGCGACACACCCAGCGCCAGGTGCGGCGAGCGCCGCGTCTCGCGCCCGACCGCGACGATGTAGTCCGCGAGCTCGGCCGACAGGTGCACGCGTTCGGCGGCGGCCTGCAGCGCGCGCACGTCGGCGATGGACAGCACGGTGTCGAGCGCGGCGAGGGCGTCCTCCGGCCGGCCGACTGACTCGAGCAGAATGCGGCGTTCGTCCTCGGCGGACGGGTAATCGATGCGAACGCGCAGCAGGAAGCGGTCCATCTGCGATTCGGGGAGCGGGTAGGTACCGTAGCGCTCGTCGGTGTTCTGCGTCGCCATCACGAGGAACGGGGCGTCGAGCAGGTAGGTCCTGCCGTCGACCGTGACCTGGCCTTCATTCATGGCTTCCAGCAATGCGCTTTGCGTGCGCGGCGGCGTTCGGTTGATCTCGTCAGCAAGGACGAGGTTCGCAAACACAGGTCCGGGCCTGAACTCGAATTCGCCCGATTTTGGGTCGAGCAGCGAAACGCCAATCACATCCGTGGGCAGCAGGTCGCTGGTGAACTGGATGCGATGGAACGTGCCGCCGATCGACCGCGCCAGCGCGCGCGCGAGCGTGGTTTTTCCGACGCCGGGCACGTCTTCGATCAGCAGGTGGCCGCGCGCGATGAGCGCGACCACAGCGTGCCGGATCGCCCCCGGTTTCCCCAGCAGCACCTTGGCGACGTTCGCCTCGAGCGCCGCGATCCGGTCGACGGGCGTCGTTGGCCGTTCCCGGGGCAGTGCGGTCGTGCTCATTGCCGACGCAATAATAACATCCCGGCGTCGCGACCAAAGTCAGGGCTGGCCGCGCCGCGCAAAAACATTTATCCTGGAAACCCTTAAGTTTTTCGGCGCTCAGACGCTACAAGTCACGGAGGTTTCATGCTCGCTATCCGGGTTCGTCTTGCTTCGCTAACGTTGTTTGCGTGTGTCGGGTTGCTTACCGGCTGCGGCGACGACATGCCCAGGCAAGACGGGGGTGGTGGTATGGGTGGCGACGCGGGCGGTGGCGGTGGTAGCGGCGGCGACGGAGGCATCGGTGGCGACGCTGGTGGCGGCACCGGCGGCAACATCGGTGGGACCGGCGGCGGCGGCACCGCGGGCGGCGGTTCGGGCGGCGGCGGCATCGGCGGCAGCGCGGGTCGTGGCGGCGCGGGCGGCGGTGGGACCGGCGGTGGCGGTATTGGTGGTGGTGGGACCGGCGGCGGAGTGACCCCCTGTTACACGGTGGCGTTCGCAGCGCCGATCAGCGGCAGCACGCTGAACGTCACCAACGACAAGACGTCGACCTGCGCGGATGGTTTCCAGTACGACGTTCGCATCACGACCAACGCGCCAGCCGGCACGGACGTGAGCCTGTACAACAGCAACGCCTTGCTGCGCACCGTGCAGGTTGCGGCGGGGGCGGCCGTGTTCTCCGACATTCAACTCCAGTCGACGGGCATGTCCGCGCTGTCGATCCAGTTCCCCAGCACCGCGATGTGCACCGACCCGACGACGAAGTCGACCGTGACCGTCAGCTGTCCGAGCACCGCGCCCACGTGCACCATCTCGGCGCCGACGATTTCACCGACCCACCCCGCGCTCAACGGCGTGCTGGCCCCGGCGGGCGACCGCGCGAGCCAGATCGGTTCGCCCTACCAGGTGACGTTCAACGTGACGACCAGCGCCGAAGACGGCCAGCCCGTCACGCTGACCTACGGCCCGGCCGGGTCGACGACGCCGACGACGTTGACCGGCACCGCGACCGGCGGCGTCGCAACCTTCGGCGTCCCGCTGACGCCCGACGGAACGTTCGACGTGCGCGCCAGCTGCCGCAACATGGCCGGCATCACCGGCATGTCGATGCTGACCAGCTACCCCGTCGACACGACCGCGCCGAACCTGTCGGTGAGCCAGCCGACGGACGGGCAGTTCTTCCCCCCCAGCGCGCTCACGAACGGCACGTTCAACGTCTGCGCACGGACGACGTCTGCGGACGCCGCCGGCCTCCCCGCGTCGCTCGGCGCGGCGGCCAATAACCTCTGCGTGGCCCTGGGCGGTTCCGCCACCTGTGTCGCCACCACCGCGGTCGCAGCGATCAACACCGACGCGTGCGTTCCCGTCACCTGCCCCGGTGGCGCTCCGTTCAACATCAACGTGACGATCCGGGATGCCGCCGGCAACCCGACGACGAACACCATTCAGGGCGTCTCGTGCGCATCGACGCTGCCGTCGGTCCAGATCATCACCCCCGTCTCCGACGCGCCCGCGTTCACCAATCCCGCGCTGCACATCCTGTCGGCGAACGCGCCCGTCGGTATCCGCGACCAGAGCGCGGCAACGCCGGGCGCTCAGGCCGACGTCGTCGCCTGCTCCGACCGCGCGGGGACCGCGACCCTGCTCTCCGGCCAGGCGGGTGGCACGCTGACCCAGGTCGGCGCCAACGTGACGAACGCCGTCGCGGTCGTGACCGACAACTGCCCCCCCGGCCTCGGCTTCGTGGCGCGCTTCGCCGGCGTCACGTTGCCCAACAGCGCGCAGAACGCTGACGGCACGCTGCTGACCGCGACGCGACTGCAGGTCCGAGTCGCCGACGCCATCAACCCTTCATCGATCGGCCAGAGCTCGAACGTCGACGTGTGGGTCGATCCCGTTGCTCCCACCCTCACCCTGATGTCGCCCGCGAACCTGTGCGGCAGCTTCCAGCAGTCGGCCACGACGGTGATGCAGACCCTGACGTTCAACGCCGAGAGCGACCGCGTCGTCCTGCAGGTCGCGAACGGCGCGACGACCGATACGTACACCCCGCCCGCATTCGCGAGCGGCGTCGCCACCTTCACCCCGGTCGATTTCGATCCGGGCCAGAGCAACGTCACGGCAAACGCGAGCGACCCCGCCGGCAACGTGACCGCGATGGTGCCAGACCCCTGCACCGTGACGGTCGGTTCAGCGCCCGGTGGTGACGTTCAACGCCCCGACCGCCGGCCAGGTCCTGTGCCCGATCGGCTCGCCGAACCCCGGCTGCATCCAGGACGCGGTGGCCGGCACCGCCGGCTGGCAGGGCAACCTGACTGTTCACGTCAGCGGCGACGGCGATCGCGACGAAGATTACCAACGTGATCCTGTCCATTCGCTCGTTCTGGGCTGGCGCGCGCAAGGCGGCGGCGGACGTGCGGGCGTACTTACCGGCGAAGAGGAGCAGCTAATGGAACTTGACTGGCGGCGCAGAGCCTTTGTGATTGGCGGGGTGGTGGGCGCCCTGCTGGGTCTGGGGGCCGCGTACATTTACATTAACGCGGCCGAAGAGTTGGGCGAAACCCCCGAGCTGACGCCCGGCACGGCCGTGACCATCGGCCTGTCGCTGCTGGCCTTGCTGCGGCAGGTGGCCGCTATCGGCGAAGGCGGCGAACGGAAGAAGTAAGCTTCGTCCACTGGGTCGTAATGGGCTGCCGCGTGAATGCGCGGCAGCCCTTTTTGATTCCTGGGCGGCGCCGCCGATACTCTCGGCCCACCTTCAAAATTGTCCGTAGATAAAAGGCCGCGAGTTTGCGCCTTGGGCCAGGTCGAGCAAGCCCAGCCCCACTAAGGCCACGATCGCGGCTACGACCAAGACGGGTTTGGCGCGCTCCCAGGGCGGCCCAACCAGCTTCACCGCGCCCAGCGCGGCCAGGTCCAGCGCCAGGATCAGGCTCGCCACCAGCAGCACGGGCGGCGCGAAGTAGCCCAGCCACTGCATCTGCTCGAAGGCGAACAGCCCGGTGATAAAGCGCCTGGCCTCGGCCATTGACCCGGCTCGAAAGAACACCCAGCCCACACCCACGACGTGAAACGTGATCACGCCGGCGATCAGCCTTTGCCAGCGGCCGGTAGGTCGATACTGCGCCCAGCGCTCTACGGTCAGGCCCAGGCCGTGCCAGAGACCCCACACCAAGAACGTCAGAGCGCCGCCATGCCAGAGACCAATCACGGCCATGGTGATGAGATTGGCGGTAACCTGCACCACGGCCGGGTATCGCCGCCCGGTGAGACCGAGCAGCCCCCGCGTGAGCGGAAAGTAGACGTATTCGCGGAACCAGGCCGTGAGCGACATGTGCCACCGGTTCCAGAAATCGGTCACGGTCGCGGCCAGATAGGGCTGCCGGAAGTTCAGGGGCAGATCGACCCCCAGGAGCAGCGCCGACCCGCGTGCGATGTCCGTGTAGCCCGCGAAGTCCATATAGATCTGAAAGGCGTAGAGGTAAAAACCCTGGACATAGAGTGGCGTCGCAAAGACGCCCCCCGCCGGCCACCCGGCTGCTTGAAAAGCCGTATCGGCCATCACGGCCAGGCTGTCGGCCACCAGGCGCTTCTTGAAGAAACCCAGCAGCAGGAGACCCGCCGCCTCGCCGACCCGGGCCGCGGTAGGGCGGTTGGCTGCGGCGTGAAGCTGCTCCAGCATGACCTGGGGCCGCACAAGGGGACCGGCAATGAGCTTGGGGAAGTAGGCCAGGGAGGCGGCCAGCTCCACAAAGCTGCTGGCCGGCGCCATCTTCTGTCGATAGATCTCCGTGGTGTAGGCGATGCCCTGAAAGGTGTAGAACGAAAGGCCGAGCGGCAGCAGCAACGCCAGGCCGGGGGTTATTCCGGGCAGGCCAAAGCTCTCGAACACCGCGCCGGCGCTGGCGAGGAAGAAGTTGGCATATTTGAACAGGCCGAGCACGCCCAAGTTGAGGCCGACGCTGAGCCAGGCCAAGGCGCGTGGATTTCGGCTATGTGGGATGGCCCGGCCCAGCCAGTGGACCGCCAGGCTGAGGGCGAAGAGCACCAGTGCAAAACGATAATCGAAGGCGGCATAGAAAGTGTAGCTGGCCGCCAGTAGCCACAGCCGGCGCCAGGCCGGCCGCGGCAGTGCCCAGAAGACGCCGGCAGCCGCCAACAAGAACAGCAGGTACAGGGGGGTGTGAAGGAGCATGCGGCTCGCTCAGACGGCCGCAATCATGGGCAGCGCGTACGGCGCAGCGCCGCGGCGACCTGCTCCGCCACGAGGGCGTGGCCGGCGGCACTCCAATGCAAGTCGTACTGCATGAAGGGATCGGTACCGCTGACCGCCGCAACCTGCATGGCTTCGCTGGGGTCAATCAACGGCAGCCCGTGCTCTTCGGCAAAAGCACTTAGAAGCCGGCGCGCGGCCGATGCCTGCGACTGCATCTCTACCACGCTCGGCTTGAGGTCCGGCTGTTGGCGCAACTGGGCGCTTGCGTCAAGCCCCCAGGCCGACCAACCGGCGCGCAAAACAGGCGCTAGCTGCTGGGCATCGACCGCCAAGGGCACATAGACTTCTTCTTTCGTGGGCGCGTACAAGAGGGCCACGCACGCCCCGCCGGCCCTGGCCTCGGCCACCAGCCTGAGTGCCTCGGCCTGGTAGGTGGACCACTGCTGGCTGGCGGCTAACTCAGCACTGTCCGCGGTGAGCGCGGATAAGTAGTAGGAAAAGAAAACCAGCGGCACGGTGCGGTTTCCCAGGCTCACCGCCAACGGGTAGATCGGCTGCGACAATGTGTCGGGTAGGGCGGGGGGCAGTGCTTGCCGCGCGAACGTTTGCAGCAAAGGCACGGGCAGCTGCGGCACAATAAATGGCGGCGGGCGGGGAATAGCCCAGTATGTCCATGCTGGGCAGCACTTCGAGGACCACCCACTTGGGTTGGCGGGCCAGGCCAAAGCGCTTGAGGTAACTCAGCTTGGCTTCGATGCCGCTGGCCGCCTGTGACAAATTGGTAACTCGCAGTCCAGTGGTTGTGGCGAGACGCCTGGCCCAGGGGTCCGCGGCCTGAGCCCCTAACGAGAACGAACGACCCAGGACAATGACGTCGCTGCGCGGTGCGCTGGGCGCAGGGTTCGCAAAGCCAAATTCGTCCGTGGCGAAGTGTACCTGCGCCTCAATAGTGTCCTCTTGAGGCGCGATCGGCCGAATGAGGGCGCTGTGCCGAAAAAAACAGGTCGGCCTCGGAGCGGTAGACGGCATAGTCCAGAATCTGCAACGGAGCATCGATGGGGTTGGGCGTACCCATGCCTCGGAGTAGCAGCCGCGGGTTGAGTTGGAGTACGGCTTCCAACAGCAGCCCACCGAGACTGAGCCCGAGCGCAATCTGCAGCAGCGCCCAACCTAAGCTTAGGAGCGACGGGTTCTGCCTGGACACAGGTCGAATAGGCCTATTGATGCGCGCATATTTCTGGCTGAAGGCCGCACAGAATAGCACACAAAGTCACACATAGCGATTGGCGATGGGTAGGTTGTGGGCGGTGTCACGGCACCGCGTGCCGTGGGTCAACTGCCCTTGAGATAACCGGCGCCGCTGTACGGGCCTCTTGACAGGCCCATCGTTCGTCCTACAATATGAATGAACGTTCGTTCATATCACTCGAGTAAAGTGTGGCCAAATCCACCGCCAAGACAACTAACAAAAAACCCGCCCGGAAGCCAGCCGTCCGGATCACCCCCGCGCCGGTCACCGAGCGCGGCGCCGAAACCCGCACCCGCCTGCTCGACGCCGCCTACGACGAGTTCCGCCGCAACGGCTTTCACGGCACCAGCATGCGCCAGATCGCCCAGGCAGCCGGGCTGGCGGTGGGCGGTATCTACAACCACTTTCACAGCAAGGAAGAGATTTTTGCCGCGGTGCTCGATGCCCGCCACCCCTATCATGCCCTTGTGCCGGCGCTGGAGGCCGCCGAAGGCGAGACGCTCGAGGCCTTCCTGTTCGACGCCGGCCTGCGCATCCAGGCGGCGGTCAAGGGCATAGAAGACCAACTACTCCCCATCGTCTTTATCGAACTGGTCGAATTCCAGGGCCGGCACCTCAAGGACCTGGTGGAGCGGCTGTTTCCCACCCTCATGGGGTTCGCGCAGCGCCTGGCCGACCGGCCCGGCCCGGTGCGCGACCTGCCGCTGCCGGTGCTCATGCGCACGCTGGCCGCCATGACCATCGGCCACGTCCTGGCCGAAATGATTCTCAAGAACGCGGCGCCCTTTCAACAGCTGCCCTACGACTGGTACGGCAGCATGCTCGACATCTACCTGCACGGCATCCTGCAACCCAGCGCCGCCCAGGCCAGCGTTCTGGGGGAGGCCTGATGTTCAACTCGCGCCTGTTGTCGCTCATTCGCAAAGAGTTCATCCAGATCCTGCGCGACCCGCGCACCTTGGCGCTGGTCTTCGTCATGCCGGTGATGCAGTTGGTGCTGCTGGGCTACGCCGCCACGAACGACGTCCGCAACGTCTCGCTGGCGGTGCTCGACCGCGACCAGTCGCCGGCGTCGCGCGCGCTGCTGGACGCCTATCGCGCGGCCGACTACTTCCGGGTGGACTACGTCGTGGGCGCGGAAGACGATCTGCAAGCGCTGATCGATGGCGGCCAGGCGCGGGCCGGCATCATCATCCCGCCCGATTACGCGACCCGCCTCGCCGCGGGCCGCACGGCGCAGGTGGCCTTCATCATCGACGGCTCGGACCCGACCCTGGCCAATACCGCCCTGGCTACGGCCAACCTGGTGGGGCAGGCACGGGCCACGGAGCTGGTGGTGCAGCGCCTGGCGGCGCGCGGCCAGGCCGCCGCCGTGCAGCCGGCCATCGAGGTGCGCACGCAAGTCTGGTACAACCCCGACCTGGTCAGCGCCTACTTTATGGTCCCGGCCATGATCGGACTGATCCTCCAGTTCCTGACCACCATCCTCACCGCCACCGCCATCGTGCGCGAGCGCGAGCGCGGCACGATCGAGCAGCTCATCGTCACGCCGCTGCGTTCGTGGGAGCTGGTGGTCGGCAAGCTCTCGCCCTACGTCATCATCGCCTTCATCGACATGGTCGAAATCCTGCTGGCGGGGGTCCTCATCTTTGGCGTGCCCATCAACGGCAGCCTGCCGCTGCTGCTGGCCCTCAGCGCGCTGTTCCTGGTGACCACGCTCGGCCTGGGCCTGTTCATCTCCACCATCTCCAACACCCAACAGGAGGCGATGCTGTCGGCCATGTTCACCATGCTGCCCAGCATCTTCCTGTCGGGCTTCTTCTTTCCGCTGGCCGCCATGCCCGCGCCGCTCCAGGTGCTCAGCTACGCCGTGCCCCTGCGCTACTTTCTCATTGTCGTCCGCGGCATCATCCTGAAGGGCATCGGCCTCGAGGCGCTGTGGCCCGAAGTCATCGCGCTCAGCCTTTTTGCCGTGCTCATCATGGGCGGCGCCGCGCTGCGCTTCAAGAAGCGCCTCGACTAGAAGGAGTTTGCCATGCACCCGAATCCCCGTCGTGTCGCGCCCATTATTCTGCTGGTGGTCCTGGCCGCGGCCGGCTACTGGTATTTCTTTGTCAGGCCGGCCGCCGCGGCCGACACCGGGCTGACCGCTTCGGGCACCATCGAGGCGCTGACGATCAACATCAGCCCCGAAGCGGCCGGGCGCGTGGTGGCCGTCAACGCGGCCGAGGGACAGACGGTGCGGGCCGGCGAGGTGCTGGTGCAGTTCGACACCAGCCTGCTCCAGGCGCAGCGGGCGCAGGCCGCCGCCGGGCTCGCGGCGCTCCAGGCCGCCCAGCGCGCGGCCCAGGCCGCCCACGCCGCCGCGCTGGCGAACCTGGCCTTGCTCGACGCCGGCCCCAGCCCCGAGCAATTGGCCGTCGCCCAGACCATGGTGGACCGGGCGCGGTTGGCGGCCGGCGCCGCGCAGGACGCCTATGATGCCCTGCCGGAAGCCGCGCTCGACACGCCCGACGGCCGCGGCCTGGCGGCGCAGCTCGACCAGGCCCAGGCGGGCCTGGAGAATGCCCAGGCACAGTACGACCTGCTGGCGGCTGGCCCGCGCGCCGAGCAGCGTTCGGCTGCTGAAGCCCAGGCCGCCGCCGCCGAGTGGCAGGCCACGGCGGCGGGCGCCCAGGCGGTGGCGGCGCAGGCTACCCTGGATGCGCTCGACGTGCAGATTGCGCGGCTGAGTGTCAGCGCGCCGGCCGATGGGGTGGTGGTGGCCCGCGCGATCCAGCCGGGCGAAGTCGCCAGCCCGGGCGCGGTGCTGCTGGTGGTCGGCCAGCTCGACGACCTGAACATCACTGTCTATGTGCCCGAGACGCGCTACGGCCAACTGCACCTGGGCCAGTCCGCGCTCGTCTCGGTCAACTCGTACCCTGGCCAGACCTTCGCGGCGACCGTCACGCACATCGCCGACCAGGCTGAGTTCACGCCGCGCAATGTCCAGACGGCCGAGGGCCGCAAGACCACCGTCTTTGCCATCAAGCTCACTCTGGCCAACCCCGACGGGCGGCTCAAGCCGGGCATGCCCGCCGACGTGACCTTTGACGATGGCCTCTAGCCCGCTACCCGAACTTGTGAGCGCCGCCGGGCTGCATAAGGCCTTTGGCGCCACGCGCGCGGTGGACGATGTCAGCCTGACCGTGCGCGCCGGCGAGGCCTACGGCCTCGTGGGTCCCGACGGTGCCGGCAAGACCACCACCCTGCGGCTGCTGGTGGGCGCGCTGACGCCCGATCAGGGCACGGTGCGCATTGCCGGTTTCGACCTGCGCCGCCAGGTCGAGCAGGCGCGCGCCAAGGTCGGTTACCTGGCCCAGCGTTTCAGCCTGTACGGCGACCTGACCGTGGAGGAGAACCTGCGCTTCTTCGGCCAGGTGCGCGGCGTGCAGGGCGAGCCTCTGCGCCGGCGCGCAGCGGAATTGTTGACCTTTGTGGGATTGGGGGGCTTCGAGCAGCGCCGGGCCGACCTGCTCTCGGGCGGCATGAAGCAGAAGCTGGGCCTGGCCTGCGCGCTGGTCCACCAGCCCCCGGTGCTGCTGCTGGACGAGCCGACCGGCGGCGTGGACCCGGTGACTCGTCAGGACTTCTGGCAGCTCATCATCCGGGTGCTGGCGGAAGGCGCGGCCGTGGTCGTCACCACACCCTATATGGACGAAGCGGCGCGCTGCGGCCGGCTGGGCTTCATGCACAACGGGCGCCTGCTGCTCGAGGGCGCGCCGCGCGCCCTGACCCAGCCGCTGGCCGGCCACGTGCTGGAGCTGGCCGCCCGGCCCAAGGACACGGCCCGCGCCGTGGCCCAGGCCGACCCCGACGTGGAGGACGTCACGACCTTTGGCGATCGTTTCCACCTGCGGGTGCGCGCGCCCGCAGGGCCGCTCGCGCGCTTGCCGGCGGCCCTCGCCGCGGCCGGCGCTCAGCTCGACCGGCTGCACCCGGCGGCGCCGTCGCTGGAGGACGTTTTTATTTCTCTCCTACAGGCACAGGCTGTAAAGGAATAATACGGGGCGGGGAAAGAACTTTGTTCTTTCCCCGCCCCCTGTACTCTTTGTTCAGGGATGGCCGCATGGATAATGTCATCGAAGTCCACGACCTGGTCAAGCGCTTCGGCGACTTCGCCGCCGTCGACCACGTCAGCTTCGACGTGGCGCGCGGCGAGGTGGTCGGCTACCTGGGCCCCAACGGCAGCGGCAAGACCACCACGATGCGGGTGCTGCTGGGACTGCTGCGGCCCACGAGCGGCAGCGTGCGCGTGCTCGGCCAGGACATCACACGCGCGGCCGAACTCGTCCGGCCGCGCCTGGGCTACATGAGCCAGAAGTTCGCGCTGTACGAAGACCTCACCGTGCGCGAGAACCTGGTGTTCTATGCCGGGGTGTACGGGCTGGCGCCGGCCGCCTACCGGCCGCGGGTGCGCGAGGTGATTGAGCTCATCGGCCTGACTGGGCGCGAGGCCGAGCGCGCCGGGGCGCTGGCCGGCGGCTGGCGCCAGCGGCTGGCGCTGGGTATCGCCATCGTCCACCGCCCGCAGCTGCTCTTCCTCGATGAGCCCACGTCCGGGGTCGACCCGGAGGCGCGGCGCGCCTTCTGGGACATGATTTACACCCTGGCCGAAGACGGCGCGACGGTCTTCGTCAGCACCCACTACATGGACGAGGCCGAGCACTGCGGCCGGCTGGGCATCATGAACCGCGGGCGGCTGCTGGCGCTCGACTCGCCCAGCGCGCTCAAACGCACCGAGGTGCAGGCCGACGCCTGGGACATCGTGGCCGAACCGCTGATCAACGCCCTGGACGCCCTTGGCACCGTGCCGGGCGTCAGCTACGCCGGTCTGCTGGGCGACCATCTCCACGCGCTGACCGACCGCGGCGCTCACTCCGCGGCCAGCCTGAGCGCGGCACTGGCGGGCGCCGGCTTCACCGCGGCCGAAGTCGAGCCGGCCGAGGTGACCCTGGAGGATGTCTTTGTGGCCCTGGCCCGCCGCAGTTGACGGCCGGCGGTGGCCCGCGCGGCACTGCCTCGGCCTCAGGCAATAGCCCCATTGTCCAAGTTGCCCCGCTGGGTGACTCCGCTACAATGGGGTGTATGTCCACCGTCATGATTGGCCGCTACCGGCTGCTCCGCGACCTGGGGCAGGGCGCGGCCGCCCACGTTTACCTGGCCCGCGACCCCACCTCTGGCCGGCAGGTGGCTATCAAGCTGCTGGCGCCCGAATATGCGGCCGGTCCTGATTTCGCCGACCGCTTCGAGAGCGCGCTCAAGCGCCTGACCGGCCTCGACCACCCCTGCCTTGTTCCGCTGCTGGACTTTGGGCACGAGGCAGACCAGTTCTTCGTGGTACAGCGCTACCTGCCCGGCGGGACGCTGGCCGACCGCCTGGACGGCCGCCCCATGCTGCTGTCGGAGGTGCTGATCATCCTCGAGCGCCTGTCCGGCGCGCTTGACGCCGCTCACACGGCCGGCGTCTTCCACGGCGACCTCAATCCCGCGCACGTGCTGTTCGATATCAATGGCCGGGCCTTCATCACCGACCTGGGGCTCGCGCCGCTGCTGCAAAGCGAGGGCGGGGCGGCGCAGCCGGCCCTCCCCGGCTTGCCGGAGACGGCCGGCTGGGAACGCCTGGTGACTTCCGGCTTACATGAGCCCCGAGCAAGCCGCCGGCGAAGCCGTCGACGCGCGCGGCGATGTGTACGCCCTGGGCGTGATCCTGTTCGAGATGCTCACCGGCCGCCAGCCCTTCGTGGCCGGAACGGCGGCCGACCTCGTGCGCCAGCAGCGGGAGGCGCCCGTGCCGCAGTTGAGCGCAGCAGCCCTCACCCAGCTCGTGCTGCCCGAAGAGTTCAATCAGGTCATGGCCCGCGCGCTCTCCAAGGACCCGGGCCGGCGCTATCCCACCGCCGGTGTTCTGGCCGACGCGATGCGGTCGATGTTCCTCGAGGCGCCCACGGCGCCGGCATCCATCCCGACCGTGCCGGCCTTGCCCGAGGACGAAGCGCCTGACCCCGCGGCCGCCACCATTCCACCGCCCCCGCCAACCCTGGTGGCTTTCGAGCCGACCGGCCGCGAGCCGGCCACCATCCTGCGCGCCGGGCCGACCTACTCACCGCCTGCGCCGCCGCGCCTGTCCATGCTGACCGTTGGCCTGGGCGGCGGCGGCCTGGCCCTGGTCATTCTGCTGCTGGCGCTGGCGCGCTGGATGAACCTGGGCGGCTGGGGCCTGCCCCCCACGCCCACGTCGACCGCGACCGCCACGGCCACCGCCACCTTTACCCCGACTCCGGTTCCGACCAGCACGCCGACGTCCACGCCGAGCGCCACCTTGACGCCCAGCCCCACGCCCACCGCAACGGCCTCCGACACGCCCACTCGCCGGCCGACGGCCACCCGCACGCTGTCACCCACCGCCACCAACACCCGCCCGCCGACCCAGCCGCCCTTTACGCCCACCGCGACCAGCACCATCGCCGGCGCCGCGCCGCTGCCCCTCCCGGCAACCGCGACGCCCTAGCCCGCCGACTTCTGGCCCTTAAATAATCAAAGCACCGTGCGTATGCATGGTGCTTTGATTTTGCTTGCTCGCGGTTGGTCGTGTTACCTGAGTTTACTTGATCACAAACGTCACTGCCGTGCCGGCCATGGTGGTCCAGCCGCAGGGCGCCGCAGTGACGGCCATGCAGCCCGACGACCGGATGACGTAGCGGCCGGGCGCGGTGAAGTTGCGGCTGGCGCCGAACCAGACGATCAATTCTGGCGGCAGGTACCCGGCATCGACAAACATAAACATGTCGGCAATGTTCACGCCGTCCCGCTCCACCGAGAGGCCATATGGCAAGAAGACCGCCCACGGCGCGCTCGCGTCGCTGCCGAGTGTGAACTCAAAGCTGATGTCACCCAGCGGCATCTGCGGCGTGCAGGGCGCGCCACCGCGCGTGCACTCGATGGCAGTGTAGAAGTTGGCCGGCCCACCAACCGTGCTGTAGACCGAGGCTGGCACAGGCGGAGAGGTGGGGGCCACAGTCGCCGGCGGCACCGTCGGCCGCGGTGTCGAGGCGGTCGTTGGCGTGGCCGCGGGCGTGTCGGTGGCGGTCGGCTCGGGCGTATCCGTGTCCGTGGGCACCGGCGTGTTCGTGGCCGTTGGTTCGGGGCTGGGTGTGATCGAGGCGGTGGCCGTGCTGGTTGGCTGCGCGGTCAGGGTGGCCGCCGTATCGGTGGCCGCCTGGTTGGCCGCGCTGGTCGCGTGGCCGGCCTCGGCGGTGGCGTCCGCGGCCAGGCGGGCTTCAGCGGCGGCCTCGGTGGCCGCCGCATTGGGTGTGGGCGGCGGCGCGGCGCAGGCGGCCATCAAGACGGCCAGGCCAACCACCAGCACTCGTGCGAGCTGAGTTGAACGAGAAAAAGGCATCTTCCCCCCTTAGTAGAATGTGCGGTTAGGTTGTGCGGAGCGAGCACCCTCACTCTAACATGAATGCGGCGGCGCGCCAATTATCAGAAGACGTCACGGTTATAATGCCCCCATGTCCCTCCGCCAAACTATCGTGGGCGTCCTGCGCCGCCCAGCCTGGCTGCTGCGCCTGGCGCTGGTGCTGGCCATCTTCTCCTGGCCGCGCCCGCCGGCCGTGCGGGTGGACCTCGGCCCGCCGCAAACGGTCCAGACCAACCACCCCATCGTCTGCTCGCACACGCGCCTGACCGACGAAGTGGAAGCCTGGAAGGTGCTCCGGACGCTTGAGATGGTCCGCCAAATGGGCGCGCCGACCATCGTCGAGTATTTTCCGTGGGCCTATCACGAAGGCGTTCAGGGTGAGTTCGGCTGGGGCCACGCCGATATGGTGGTGGACTACGCCGCCAACCAGGGCCTGGCGGTGGTCGCGCGGCTGGGCGGCCTGGTGCCCGATTGGGCGCGTGAAGCGCCCGGCGACCCGCCCACCGTCAACACCTACCTGCCCGAGGACCGCTTCGACGAGTTCGGCGAGTATGTCTACCAGTTTGTGTCGCACTTCAAGGGCCGCGTCCGCCACATCATCATCTGGAATGAGCCGAACGTGACCCTGGAATGGGGGTTCCGGCCGGTCGACCCGGAAGGTACACCGCCCTCCTGCAAATCGCCTACACCCGCGCCAAGCAAGCCGACCCCAACATCATCGTGCTGGGCGGCGCGCTCGCGCCAACTCTGGAACCTGAGGGCCACGAGCTGGCCCTGAACGACTTGATCTACCTGGAGCGCATGTACGCCGCCGGCGCCGGCGCCTACATGGACATGCTCGCGGTGCACGCCTACGGCCTCAAGTTCCCCCCTGAGGAGCCCCCGGCCCCGGACGCCCTCAACTTCCGCCGCGTGGAGCTGCTGCGCGACCTCATGGTCGCGCACGGCGACGGACACAAGACTATGCTGCTGACCGAGTCCGGCTGGAACAACTCGCCGCGCTGGACCCGCGCCGTCAGCCCGGGCGCCCGCATCGACTACACGCTTAACGGCTACGCCTGGGCGGAGCAGCACTGGCCCTGGATGGAGGGCGTGTGTACCTGGGCCTTTCGCTATCCGGCGCCTCAGCGCGCCTACGGCGACTACTTCACCCTGGTGTCGCCCGAGTTTGTGGCCAAGCCCATCTACGACGCCGTGCGCGCCTGGGCCACCGAATGACGACCCTGCGCCGTCTGCACGACGCCGCGGCCTGGGTGCGGGCGCGGCCGTTGGTGCTGGCACTGCTCGTCGCCGCGCTACTGGTCGCAGCGGGCTTGGGCGGCCTGGAACTGCTGCGCCCGCGGGAGGACGAGTTCTGGCAGCGTATTCAGGCGCGCGGTGAGTTCGTGGTCGCCACCGACGCCAGCTACGTGCCCTTCTCGGCCGTGGACGGCAATGGCGCGTTGTTTGGCTTCGACATCGAGCTGGCCGAGGCCATCGGCCGCGAGTGGGGGGTGCGCGTGTCGTTCGAGAACATCACGTACGATGCGCTGCTGGGCGCGGTCGTGTCGCGCCGTGACGATGCGGTGATTTCGGCCTTTGTGCCGCAGCCTGAGCGCACCCGCGAGGTGGCCTACACCCGCTCCTATTTTGTCGCGGGAACGGTGGCGGTGATTGGGGCAGCCGATGGCGCGGCGCTCGCCGGCGACCCACTTGCCTGGGCGGCGGGCAAACGGCTGGCGGTGGAATATGGGGCGGGGGGCGACGCGCTGGCGCGGCAGTGGGCCCGCCGCGTGGCCGGGGTGGAGGTGCTGCCCCTGACGACGGCGGCCGACGCCCTGCTGGCCGTCGAAAACGGCCAGGCCGACGCCGCGCTGGTAGACGCCGTCTCCGCTTACGACTTCTTGCTGAGTCACCCGGCCCTGCGGCTGGCCGGCCCGCCGCTGGAGCCGGAGCCGTATGTCATCGCCGTCAGCATCGAGGCCCCGGAACTGCTAAACCGGCTTGAACAGGCCCTGAGTGCCCTGGAAGCCGATGGCACCCTGACGGCGCTGCGCGTCAAGTGGTTCGGCGAAGCGGCCCGCT
>CAVSOL010000008.1:0-543429 GCA_963729535.1 uncultured Pseudomonadota bacterium
GTACCCGCCAGCAACACGGCCGTCGGCCATCTGATTCTGGAGGAGCAACCGTCATGACCACCAACGTCGCCCTCGCCGGCGCCGGCGCGTTCGGCATCAAGCACCTCGACGCCATCAAGCTGATCGAAGGCGTCAACGTGATCTCGCTCATCGGGCGCGAGCTCGCCAAGACCGAGGAGGTCGCGCGCAAGTACGGCATCCCGCACGCCACCACCGACCTCGGCGACAGCTTGAAGATGAAAGACGTCGACGCGGTCATCCTGTGCACGCCGACGCAAATGCACGCGTCGCAGGCGCTCGCCTGCCTCGCGGCCGGCAAACACGTGCAGATCGAGATCCCGCTGTGCGACAAGCTGGAGGACGGACGGGCCGTGCTCGCCGCCGCCAAGGCCAGCGGCAAGGTCGCGATGTGCGGCCACACGCGGCGGTTCAACCCGAGCCACCTTTGGGTGCGCGACCGGATCGTCAAAGGCGAGCTCACCATCCAGCACATGAACGTGCAGACATACTTCTTCCGGCGCACGAACATGAACGCGCTCGGCCAGCCGCGCAGCTGGACCGACCACCTGCTGTGGCACCACGCGGCGCACACCGTCGACCTGTTCGCCTACCAGACGCGCAGCCCGATCGTGAAGGCCAACGCGATCCAGGGCCCGATCCATCCTAAGCTGGGCATCGCGATGGACATGAGCATCCAGCTCGAGGCGGCGAGCGGCGCCATCTGCACGCTGAGCCTGTCGTTCAACAACGACGGCCCGCTGGGCACCTTCTTCCGTTACATCGGCGACACCGGCACGTACATCGCGCGCTACGACGACCTGTTCAACGGCAAGGATGAAAAGATCGATGTGTCGAAAGTCGCCGTGTCGATGAACGGCATCGAGCTGCAGGATCGCGAGTTCTTCGCCGCGATCCGCGACGGCCGCGAGCCCAACGCCAGCGTGGAGCAGGTGCTGCCCTGCTACCACGTGTTGCACCAGCTCGAGCAGCAGCTCGCGTGAGCGTGGCGATGCCTTCGCCTGGTCGATACTTCGAAGACTTCACCGTGGGCCTGCGCTTCAGGTCACCGGGGGCGATCGCCATGACCGCCGAACGAATCAAATCCTTCGCTGGCGAGTTCGACCCACAACCGTCCCACCTGGACGAAGGCGCGGCGCGCGAAACCCTGTTCGGCGGCCTGGTCGCCAGTGGTTGGCATACCGCCGCGGTGGCCATGCGGCTGATCGTCGACAGCGATCTCGGTCTGTCCGGGCAGGCAGCGGGCGTCGCCATCGAGTCGATGCGCTGGCTTCGACCGGTTCACCCTGGCGACGCCCTGCGCGTCGAGGGCACCGTCACCGAGACCCGTGCCTCCCGCTCCGACGCCGACCGCGGCGTGGTGAAGTTTCAAACCCTCGTCTACAACCAGCGTGACGAGGTCGTGCTCGACGGCGCGCATGTGATCATGGTGCGCCGCCGAGAGAGTGGCTGAACTATTACGCTGGGGGCGCCGGCGGCGGAGGTTGTGAGGCACCGGGCGGCGGCGCCGGCGGTTGTGCCGGAGGCGCGGCTGGCGGTTCGGGAGGCGCGGCGGGCGCCGCAGGTGGCGGCTTGGGCCCTCCGATCTGCGTGGTGAAGTCGAAGATGTAAAGAATGCCCACGCCGCCTGCGAACGTGGTCGAGCCCGGCGTGACCGGAACCACCTGCGGGAAGAGCCCATGCGTTCCGGAGCGGCCGTTGGCAAGCTCGTAGACCGAGGCGTAAATGTCGACGGTCTTCGCCGGGCTGTAAGTGTAGCCGACCGACCACAGGCGCCCGTCGAGGCCATTCGTCGAGCAGGGCAGCCCCCCCGCCATCGTGCACCGGCCAGCCGCGGCATAGCCGAATGAGCCCCACAGCGTGTGCGCGCCAATGCGCTGCTGGACGGCCCCCAGGATCGCGTCGCGCTGGTAGCTGTTCACCAACCCGGCCGTCATCTCGTCTGTCCGATACGTCAAGCGTTCCGCGATTCCCGCCAGCCGGGTGCCGGTGGGGAGCCTGACCCACGCTACGATTTCGTGGCCGTCATCCCTCGATCTCGGGTTCGTAAACGTACCTCCTGGCGATCCGCCGAGCCAAGACAGGCCGAAGTAATCGAGGTGCGTCTGGTACGCATAGCGAATGCTCAGCGGTCCGACGTCATAGCTCGCAAGCGCCCCCAATACCCAAGGGTTAGTCCCTGGCTCGGTGGCGCTTGCTCTCGTGCGGCTCTCGTTCAGTCCGGCCACGAACCGGGCAGAGAGCCCGTGCCACGTGGGCGTCCAGTATTGAATGCTGTTGCCCTGGCGGCGGATGAACACCGCATCCGCTCTCGCGGTCGCTCGTCCACCTTGTGTCGTGACGACCGGGATGTTGAAGCCGGGATTGCCGGTCACAGCATTATCGAAAGGGCTGAGGCCCCGGATCGGACCGACGAACTGGGCTGCGTAGTAATACGGTGTGTCCCATTGGCCATAGAAGACCGTGCCGAATTTGCCCGCCAAGCCGACGGCGCTGTTGCGCGAGGCCCATGGAGACGCGTAGACGGAAACGTCGCCGTCAGGGTTCGCCATGCACTCGACCTGGAACCAGGCCTTGATGCTCTCGTTGAACCGATTTTCCCCGCGAAAGCCGATGTTGGATGTGCCGGAGGTGACACGGAACCGTTGGGGCAGGTTCTCGCCCGTGTAATCACTCGCAATGACCTGACTCGCGCCGCCGGTCTCGGGCGAGAGGCCGGGTGGTGTGGCTCCAGTCGTGCGCCAGTTGTCCACGAAGGGTAGCAGCGTGCCATAGACACTGAACTGGGCGTCCTGCGCGGATGCAGACAGGGGCAGTGCGATCCCGACCAGGGTCACAAGAATTGCGCCGCATTTCATGAATGCTGTCTCCTCAAGTAAAGCGCGTGGCCGTCAGTTTCAGGCTACCTGATAACATGAAATGACCCCCGTCCACAAACATGAAGGATCGAGGAGCTTCGTGCGTTACGACAACCGGAATCAGGGCTGTCGTACAGTCAACCCGCTACAAGACGCGAACGAGAGCCGAAGCTGCCTCGCGATGCGTGCGCTGGCGACATGAACCAGATGTCCGCCGAATCGCGGCAATCTCCAGGACCCTCAACAAAGCGAGGGCGCGATTCGAGGAAGGTCTCCCACGAATCGCGCCCCGAATCACCCCCGGCTCGCCGTCTCCGGCCCTCGGCCGCTACTGGGCGACGCAGTTGGCCACGGCGACCGGCCAGATGGCTTCTGCGGTCGCCTTGCTTCCCGCGGCGGTGGGGTGGATGCCGTCATTCGTGTATTCGTTGTGTCCGGCCCAGGCGGTACGCAGATCCAGCCAGTAGCACTTGGGCGCCGTCAGACCGTCGCACTTTGCTTTCATCTGCGGTCGCAACGTATCGAGGCACGACTTGAGATTCGCGAAAGTGCTCCCGATGGGATCAGGATAGAAGAAGTAGACAACCTTCTCCGTCCCTTTCTGAGCCATCAACGTGAACAGTTTGTCGGCGCCCGTCAGGGCTTGGGAAGGATTGTTCGCCTGGAGGCAATCGTTGCCGCCGCCGTTCATGATGACGTACTTGATGGTCCCCGAGCTTGTGACGGCTTTGTTGTACTGATCTACGTTTCCGTTCGCGCCGGCGATGGTCGTTCCGCTGACGGAATTGTCGACATATCTCTCATTCTGGGGCAGGGACCCTGCCGCCTTGGCCAAGGACTCGAGGTTGGTGGTGATCTGGTGCGTCGCTGCGATGAAGGACTCGCCGAGGATGGCGACGTCCTTGCCCTTGGTCTGGCCCTTGACGCAGGCGCCCGTCGATCCCGCGCTTCCGGTCGTCCCGGCGCTTCCGGTCGTCCCGGCGCTTCCGGTCGTCCCGGCGCTTCCCGTTGTGCCACCACGCCCGGCGCTGCCTCCTCCCCGGCCGCCCGCACCGGCCCCGGTTCCTCCGGAGCCCGTCACCCCACCGCGCCCGCCTTCACCAGCGGTGGTGCCTCCCCCGCTACCGGCGCTGCCACTGGATCCAGCCACGCCGCCGTCGCCCGCGGAACCGGTCGTGCCAGCGTTACCCGTGACGCCAGCCGCGCCCGTCGTGCCGGCGTTGCCGGTGGAACCGGCGGAGCCCACGGTGCCGGCACCACCGCTGGTACCAGCCGCGCCCGTCGTGCCGGCGCTGCCGGTGGTACCGCCAGCGCCAGTGCCGCCGTCCTCAGGGCTCAGGCAGGCCCCACCACCGAGGTTCAAGACGACGGCCAGACTCAGACAGCCGATAGATGTGATTCGTGTCGATCGCATAGATGCCTCCTAAACGTGAGAGCCCAGAAAACGTGCTAACGGCTGTCGAGACAGCGATGGCAGGGACTGTCGTCAGGCGCCGCGAGCAGGTAGCTCTCCTCCGGCGTCACAACACAGTGGTATCAGGTTGCCTGATATCATGGACAAATGTCGGCTACAAGCGGCATGCGAAGCACCTCCCCGTACATCGACGCCGATCAGTTCGCAGTCGCAGCGATCCCCGAAACCTGTCCAACAATTTTCTTAGACATGCCGGGACGCGGCGTTACGGCATGGGATGCCGCTTGAGCACGGGCCAGGCGACGCTGGCATCGCCCACCGCCGTGCCGCCGCCCTGGTCCGTGCACAGCACGACCTCGACGCCGCCAGCGCAATTGGCGTAGGTCGAACATCCGTTGCTGTCGGGCGCAGACGGCGATCCGGTGCACTGATCGATCTCGGCCCACTTCTGGAAGGTCGCCTGCGCACCGAGGAACGTCACCGGCATGGTGGGAACCACCGCAGACGGTCCACCGTCGTACGGCACCAGTGTGTCCGCGGTGCCGCGGAAGGAGATCACCGTGATCGGACGGGGTGGCTGGCAGTCACCGACATTCTCTTCGAGAAGATCGAAAGCCGAGGGCGCCACCGCCGCGAATACGTCGGCCGCGTGGCACGCGAGGTAGTGCGCCATGCCGCCGCCCGTCGCGAAGCCGGCGGCATAGACCCGCTTGGGATCGACGCACGCCATCATGCTGACCTGGACGACCAGCGCGCGGGCGAAGGCGACGTCGTCGACGTTCGCCACGCAGCAAGGGCCGACGTTCCACGACCGGCCCCCCGGACCCGTAAGGCCCGACGGAAACGCCATGACGACGCCTTCCGGATCGGTCTCGTCCGGAAAGGGCGACATGGACAGGTACTGCGCGCCCGAGGTGCCCATGCCGTGGAAGTCGACGATCAGGGGCACGGGCCTGCTGCCGGCGTAGAGCGGCGGCACGTGCAGGAGGTAGCTGCGACTCATGCCCCCCACCTGCACCGTCTGCATGCTGTCGCCAGGCTGCAGCGCGGGCGACGGACACGTCACGGGCGGCGCGCCGCCAGCGCCGCCAGCGCCGCCCCCGCCGCCAGCGCCGCCCCCGCCGTCGGCGGCCGGCGTGCGTGTGATGGCGTCGAGGTTCGCGCGCGAGCAGGCGACCACCGTCAGGCAGACACCCGCGAGCGCCAGCGACGCGCGCCGCCGCCGGCGCTTCACAGCCACGCTCCGACCGTGAGGGTGAGCAACACGTTGGGCCGCGCCGACGTCGCGACGACGGAGTCGACGAAGCGGACGGCGACATAGGGCTCGGCCAGCTGCGCGTGGGCTGCCAGCGACAGGGTGAAGCGATCGGGTAGGCGCAGCAACGCACCGATTCCCGCGTCGACGAGAAACGACCATTGCTCGACGACGTTGCCGTGATTGGGTGCGTCGGCGCGTCCTTCGACCGCCGTGCGCAGGACGCCACCCGACAGCGTCGCGAACGGACGCAGCCGCGCGCCCGCGCGAAAGCGAAAGCTGCCGCCGAGCAAGCCATACGCTTGCGCCACCTGCGCGCTGCCCGCCTGGCCGTCGACGGTCGCGCGCGTTCCCAGTCCTGCCAGCGCCGCCTGGACGACAAACCATGACCGCAACGACCAGTCGACCCGCACGAGCGGCAACAGCGCGGGCCCGACGCCGTCGAGGCTGATGAGCGCGGCGCCGCCGACCTCGACAGCGAACCTCTCGGGGTGCCGCGCCAGCCGTTCCGTCTCCACGAAGTTGACGACGGCGGGCGGCGGCGCGGCGCCGGGCCGATTGCGCCGGTCGTGCGCCGCCAGATCGATCTCGAGAAAGCTCGACCGCAAAAGCTCGATGGCGCGCAGCGCGAGGGTCTCCGACGCGCGCGTGGCGCCGGGTTCGAACGGCACGCGCCGCACCACTGACTTTCCCGTCACCTTGTCGATGACCCAGACCTCGACGGAATCCGGCGACACGTCGCCGACGATGGCGACCACCGCGTCGGCCCCGCGCCGGGCCGCCAGCTGTTCGAGGCCGGCGCGCGATTCGCCGCCCGCGCCCGCTGTCGCCCCGCCGTCGACGATCTCGGTTTCAAAGCCCGCCGAGATCAGCTCGCCCCTGAGGCGCACGAGGGTCTCGATCATGACCGGCGGCGTGTTCGCGGGCCGTACGATGAGGACGCTGGCCGCACGCGCAGCCGTCGCCCCGAACAACCAGGTCGACGCGAGTACGGCGAGCGCGAGTCGGCCCACGCGTGGTGCCGTCTAAGGGGCGCGCACGAACGCCCGCGCCGGCCCCGCATAGGTGCCCGCCGGAAAACGACGGAGATACTCCTCCGCGATCGGGCGCGCCCGCGAGGTCCCTCCCAGCTTGCTCATCAAGGTCATCTTCCGTCCCAGCGCCTCCGACGCGTAGGTGCCCGTCGGCGCCCGCGTGAGGTATTCATCGTACCATTCAATCGCCGGGGCCAGTCCACGGTCGCTCGCCTCTTCGACGCGGCCGAGTCGAAACGCCGCGTCGAGCGAGCGCGGCGAATCGGGAAAACGACGGCGCGCGGCGAGCAACGCCTCGCGCGCCAGCTCCATGCGGCGGCGGTAGCGCGCCGCATCGGCGAGCGCGAGCAGGTCCTCGCCCGACGCCCTGTCCAGCGTCGCTTTGACGCCGGCACGCTCGGCTTCGGCGAGGATGCGGTCCAGCTGCCCGGCGGCCAGCGCCACCGCCCACCGGCGCTCGCCGGCGAGCTTGCCTGCCGGCGAGGTCGGCGCGGCCTTGCCCGCCGCCCCCGCAGGTCTGTCAGAAGCCGCGGGCGACGGGGGGCCAGCCGAGAATTCGACTGCCTCGTCCGGCTTCGGCTCGCTGATCACCGTCTCGCCATGCGGCAAGTCGATGAGCAGGCGCTGGCCAGCCCGCAGCGCGATCTCGCCGCCGGTCACGGGACCGCTCACCGTGACGCGGCCATGCCGCAGCTTGAGCTCGAACTTCTCGGTCGCGGCGTCCCACGACACCGTGAACACGGTGCCCTTGACCGTCACCAGGAACGGGCCGACGTCGACCTGCCAGCGGCGATCACCCGCGGGCGCCGGCGTGACCTGGAACGACGCCGTACCGTGCTCGATGGCGATGCGCGCGCCCGAAGCGTCGACGGAGCGCAGGCGGCTGCGCGTCCCCGGCGTCAGGATGAACTCCGTCCCCTCGACGAAGGACAGCTTGATCCCCTCACGGCCCGACTCGCGCAGGTATCCCCCCTCGACCAGGCTGCCCCCCTCGACCCGGTAGGTCAGCGCGGGCGCCGCTGCGGGCGGCCACGGCGCACGCCCGGAACGAACGACGCTCACGGCGACGACCGCTGACGTCGCCGCCAGCATTCCGACCAGGGACAGGCGAAGCCAAAATCGGGTCGCCCGCGGTGACGCCCGGCCCGGCGCTTGACCTGCGTCGCTGCGCGCGCGCAGCGCGTCGAGGCCGCCGTCGAGCTCCGCGGGGGTGGGCGGCCGCGCGCTCACGCGCGCCAGCTCCGCCAGCACCGCCAGCGCTTGCCGTCCCCTACCCTCGCCCGTGGTCGTCATCGCAGGAACCCCTTGTCGTCGAGAAATCCGGCCAGCCCGGCATCGGCTTCAATCCACCGCGACACCTTGCTCGTGGCTCGCTCCTGCAGCCGTTTCACAGTGGAAAGCGACAGCTCCATGTGGGCGGCGACCTCTTCCAGGGTCATGGACTCGAGATGGCGAAGCGCGAACACCAGCCGATGCCGCGGCGCCAGCCGATCGAGCAACACATAGAACCTGCGCAGCGCCTCGCGCGACTCCATGTCCGTGAGCTCGCCGCCCAGGTCGACCAGCGTCTCCGGTCGATGGAACGACAGCCAGGCCCGCGTTTTCCGGGCGCGCAGCTCGGTCTTGAGCACGCGAATCGCGAACGAGAACACGAAGCTGCGCAACCGCTCGGGCTCGCGCAGCGTCCTGGCCTTGGCGAACACCCGCTGGAAGACCTCCTGCGCGATGTCTTGCGCCTCCGACTCCGAGCCGAGCGCGCGCTTCGCGAACATGATGACGCCAGGCGCAAAGCGGTGCCACGTCTCCGTGGTCGCCCAGGCGCTCCCCGCCCTCAGGGCGCGGCCTAGCTCTGCGTCGCTGCTATCGCGCCGGTCGGGGGCGACCACCAGCGAGACGGGCAAGTGCGTGCGACGCGTCGACATGAAATTGGGCCGGGGCTACAACCAGCAGTCGCGACCAGCCCCCGGACTGGCTCATTTTACTACCCCCGTCACGTCACCTGCGTCACCCTATTGACGCGCTACCACCAGGTCTCGGCCTGCACGCCGAAGGTGGAGCCGCTCAGGTAGATGGTGTTGGTGAACAGCATGCCCGAGTCGATGGTGGCGATGCGGGCAGCCTCGTTCCACAGCGCATAGGTGTAGAACAGGCGCAGCTCCGGGCGCGTCAACAATCCGCGGCCGGAGGAGATCGTGGGGGCAATGGTGAACTTGCTCAGATATTGCTCGGGCGACCCGTTGTTCTTCACCACGCGATCGACGCCGACCTCGCCGAGCACCTTGAAGTTCTCGGTGAACGCGACGCTCACGCGGGTGCCCGCGGAGTACCAGTCCTGCCTCGTCCCGGGGTTACCCAGATCGTCACGTTGGAATACCAGGCCCAGCTGGGCGCCCAGCCAGTCCGTGGGCTGAATGGTGAGCACATCGACGAAGCGGATCCGGGACTCATTGGGCGCGTTGTAGAGCGAGAAGTCGGGGTAGTAGTAGCGCGCGAGCGTGCCGAAGCCCGTTCCCGCACCCCGGCCATACTGGACGACGAACTTGTTGTCGCCGCCGAGCATCTTCTGCACAAATCGGAAGGTGACGCCCCACCCGCCATTCGTGGCGGGGTTGTTGCTGTAGTTCGCGATGTACTGGAACCCGAGCTGGAATTCCCCGCTGTTCCAGAACTTGATGCCGCGAAGCTGCAGATCGTTTCGCAGCCCGAAGTCGGACTGCATCGCCAGCGGCGGCGCGAACATCAGGGGCGGCGGCGCCAGCCGTCCGTCGACGGCGAAGGCGGCATAGCTGAACCGCAGGTCTTTGCCGAGGTTGATGTCCTCGATGCCCGCGCCGACGCCCGAGGGGTTCCAATAGAAGAAGTCGCTGATGTAGACCGATTCCCGTTTGTAGTACCGCGTCCCCGCCCAAGCCGTCCCCCCGAACAGCCACGGGATGCCCGAGATGTCGGCGTAGAGGTTGGGAAAGGACAGCGTCGCGCCCGTCGACGTCGTGAACCTGAGCGGCGAATTGACGGTGGCGGTCGGCGAATAGCCAATGTCCGTCGTCGGGATGAACAGGGTGGGCATGAAGTGTGCCGTCGCGACCACGCCGTTTGCCCTGCCTTCGCCCGCGTACGTCACCACCGTGAAATGCGTTTCGGACCACACCTCACACTCGTTGCCGAGCCTGTACTTGGACCGCAGCTCGCCTGGCAGGGCGAGCGCGAAGCAGGTCATGCGGCCCTTCAGGTTGCTCGCGCCGAAGATGCCCCGGAAATATCCGCTCACCGAAACGTCGCCAAACTTCGGTTTCGGAGGGACAACAACAACCGGGGGCGGCGGGCGGCGGGACGGGTTCGGCCGGCAACACAGCGGTCGGCTGCTCGGCCTCTTTGGGTTTTTCGGTGCTCTGTCGCGGATCTTCCTCGGCGTCCGTCAGTCCTTGCGCGAAGGCGGGCATCGACAGGATGCCCGCCACCAACAGAGCCGACAGGCCCAACAGCTGTGGTTTCCCTCGCATGGGTTACGGCAGCTGCGAATAGACGGAGACGATGTTGGCCTGCACGGCCTCGTCGGCCGCGTCCGACGAGAAGTGGGAGGTCATCACGCCTTCGAACCAGTTGCCTTGCGCGCCGCTGCTGCCGTCGCCGCCGGTACCGAGGCCGATGGCGCCTTCCTTCCGCATCGGGTTGTACCTGTTGTTCGGGCGCTTCCCGTTGAACGGCACCGACAACGTGCCCGACTGCGCGTTGCCCACTCTTGATCGCCCAGTGGCCCTCGGGAAAGGTGGCGCTCATCGAATCACCTTTCACCAGGCCCATGACGTATTTGTGAGTCACCGGCTTGTTGTCCGCCCAGGGGCTCGAGCTTCCGGCCCACAGACCGTCTTCGAGGTCACCCATCACCCACGGGCCGGCGCCGTCGCCCTTGCCCCAGATGATGCAGGTTCCGAAGTAGACGGCTTCCATCGTCCCCTCGTGGTTGTTGCGGCTGTTGCGCTCCATGTTTCCGTAGTCGAAGCAGCAGCCGCTGTTGAAGAAGTCGCCGGCGACGATCATGTATTCCGTCTCCGGGTTGTCGCCCGTCGCCGTGCCGCAGGCGCCGTTGTTGCGATAGCCGCCGCCGGGGACGATGCGAACGCCGTAGGCCTTGTTGCTGCCAAACATGACCGGCAGCGCCTTCGCGTTTGATTCGTTGGTCTCTGTCGGCTTGATCATGCTCGGGGGACCTCGGGTGAGATGGTTGGCCCAGCCGGACTGGTCATAGATCTTCGAGATCGTGCACGCCGCGGTGCCGCAGAACGCGTCCTGGTCAGCCGCGTTTGCGAGGCCGCCCGCTGCGAGGACGCCGATGTCCTTGGTCGTGCCGTCCGCTTTCTTGACCTGATAGAGGGGCCCGTTGTAGCCGCCGTAGAGGGCCCGGACGGTGCTGTGCGCCGCTACACAGGGGCCACCGTCGGCTGCATAGATGTCGCACGGTCCTTGGGTGGCGCCGGCCGGAGGCGGGGGCCCGGGCGTTACGCCTTCGCAGACGTTTGTGGGCGCTCCAACGTCCACCGCCGTGCCAGAGTCCATCGCCGTGCCCGAGGTGACTGTGCAGCTCCACGCCCAGACGCCGACGATCGCGACGATCGCGATCGAATTCCACACCGTTCTTCTTGTCATGACGAATGTCCTCCGTTGCTCAATTGGGAACCGGCGGCGCACGTCAACGTGCGCACGCCGAATGCCCGCGACCCATCGGACGATCCGACGTACACCGCCGACCCGTGACCCGACTCGCGTCCATAGCGATCCGCGATTCGACCGACGGCGCGATGCTTTCCGCGCTCGGCCAGGACGGCGACCGTGCCACCGCTGCCGCCGCCCGTGATCTTCGCCCCGTAGAGCCCGGCAGCGGGCCCCGCCTCGCGCACCAGCGCCACCAGCCGATCGGTCCCGTCGGAGCCCAGCCCGCAGGCCGAGTAGCTCGCGTGCGACGCATACATGAGCTCGCCCAGCCGCACGCGCGTGTGCTCGTGCACGTGCCGCTTGACGGCGAGCAGCGCGCGAAACTCGCGGACGCGCAGGTGCTCCTCGATCGCGTGTCCGGTCGCTGCCCGCACGGGATAGCTGCGTGCCGGATCGATCGTCGTGGTCGTGTCGGTGGTGCCTTGAAAACGCGCCAGGAACTCAGACCCCAGCATCTGTTCGGGGACCTGCGCGCGATAGCGGCCGCGCCAGTCGTCGGTGGGGACGTTGGCCAGGTAACCCTTGAACAACGCATCGTCGATCACGACGCGCCCCGAAGACAGCGGTCGGGCCTCGACACCCGCGGCGGCGGTGATCATGCGGTAGCCCATGAACGCCGCGGCGCGGACCGTTCCGTAGTCGGCGCCGGACACCGCGTGACGGATCCCGGAGTCGACGCCGACGAACTCGATGTCGTCGGGAACCGGCAGCTGCCCAACCACCTCCGCGGGCTGACACAGGAGCTCGAGCAAGTGCTCGCGCCGGCCCAGCGCGGACGTCATCTGATCCATCACGCCGCAGGGCGCGCCGACGATGAAGTTCTCCACCTTCTGCGCGAGCAGCGCGGTGTCGCGATCGTTCAGCGTCGCGCCGACCAGAGGCGCCACCGCTTCCAGCGTGGCCACCTCCAGCGCAGCGGACGAGCTCAGTCCCTTGCCGACCGGCACCTCCGACCACACCAGCAGCCGCAGCCCATGCCGCAGCGGTTTGCCGAGCTCGGCGTGGAGAACGACGAGCGCGCCGGCGGCGTAGGCTGCCCACGCGCGTCGCGGGTCGGCGGTCAGCAGGGCGTGGGCGCGCTCGTACGTCAGCGGCAGGTCCGGGACGATGTCGGCGAGCGGCAGCGTCACCGTGGAGTCGTCCGCACTTTCGTCAGCGGCGCCCATGGCGTCGCTTCGGATCACGACGTACGGCTCGTCGGTCGGCTGCGCCGCCACCCAGGTCGCGGCGGCGATCGGCATCTCGAGCACCAGCGCGCCGGAGTAATCGGCGATGCCGCCCATGACGTCGAGCCTTCCCGGCGCGCGCGTGAGCGTGACGGGACGCCGGGCGTCGAAGTACTCGGTGTGAACGGCGACCCAGGCCAGCGCGCGGCGATAGTCGTCGTCCTGCTCGGCGGGCCACCTGGTCTCCGGCATCCACATCGGCGTCGTCGTCATGACGCGGGCAGCAGCTCGCGCGCCCGCAGCGCCGCGCGCAACGCGGGATCGACTTGTGATTGGATGGCTTCGTTGGCGTAGGCCACGAACGCGACGTCGGTGAACACGTCGAGCGGCGCGGCCAGCGGCCGGCCCAGCGGGTCGGTGACGATGACGCCGGCCTCGCGCGCGATGAGCTCGGTCGACAGGTCGTAGGGGTGGCTGCAGATGCCGAGCGCGCGACCGCGCCTGGCCAGCATCGGCTCGATCAGCGGCCGCAGCTCGGCCACCCAGCGGTCGTGGCCCATGGCGAGCTCGTAGAGCTGGCCAGCGTTCGAGATGTACTGGTCCTCGAACGCCTGCGCGCGTCCCTTGACCGTCGGGCCCAGCACCGCCTCCACCACCTCGTCGTCGATGGCGGCGAGCTCGGCGCGCGCGCCTGGGAAGAAGCGCGTCACGCCGCCGAAGCCCTGGTCGATGGTCGTGGCGCGCGATGGCCGCGGCACCAGCGGGCGGCGCTCGCCGGTGATGCGATCGAAGCGTTCGCCGTGGACGCCGCCGCCCGCGATCGCCCACAGCGTGTCGCACAGGTGTTGCTTTACCAGCGGGATCTCGGTCTGCACGGCGAGCCCGATGTCGGCCAGCGTCTCGCGTCCGTCTCGGTAGGGCGCGACGCCGGTCAGCACCCACGCCGGGCGCTTCTGCATCATCAGGCCGCGCGTGCCGTCGATGGGGTCGACGATGACGACGATCTCGACGTCCTGCTCGCGCGTGCCGGCGGGCAACACGCGGCGCCCGTCCTGGCCCAGCCCTTCGGCCACGAGCAGGCACGGCCACTGCTGGGCGAGCTCCTCGAAGCGCGTGAGCAGCACGGCCTCGGACACGCGGTCGACGGCGAACACCGTGTCGCCCGCGTCGTCGCCCACCACCGCCGACAGCTCGTCGATCGACTGGCGCTCGCACGTGGCGACCACCTCGTCACGGATGGCCTCGTGCACGCGGCGAATGTGGGCGACCAGCGCCTGGGCATCGCGTATGCCGGTCATGTGTGCTTGTAGTGCAGAGGCGCCTGCGCGCGCAGCTCGGCGGCCTTGGCCTCGGGTGACGTGTCGGACACGAAGTTGCCGCCGCCCACCTCGGGTCCCGCCAGGTACTTGAGCAGGTGCGGCTGGCGCAGCGGCGGATGAAACGCGATGAAGAAATGGAACGCGCTGTAGTCGCCGCCGTCAGTCGGCGCCTGGTGCAGCACCTGCACGTAGGGGAACGACATGCGCCACAGGTTGTCGAAGCGGACGGTCACGGCGGACAGCGCGCCCGCGAGCGCCGCCACCTCGGCGTCGTTCAGATCGAACACGTGCGCGACGCGCCGCTTGGGGACGACGTAGACCTCGTAGGCGTAGCGGGCGAAATAGGGGACGAACGCGATGACGTGCTCGTCCTCGAACAGCACGCGGCGGCCGTCCTGCTGTTCGGCGCGGATGATGTCCGCCATCAGCCCGCGGCCGGTGTCACGCAGGTGGCGTTGCGACGCGCCGAGCTCGATCTCGATCGTCTTGAACACGACCGACGTCGCGTAGATCTGGCCATGCGGGTGCGGGTTGGAGACGCCGACGACGTCGCCCTTGTTCTCGAAGCACAACACGTGGCGAACTTCCGGGCGCGCGCCCAGCTCGCGCGTCTGGTTGCGCCACACGTCGGCGACCTCGGCGATCGCCGACACCGGCATCTCGGCCAGCGTCAGATCGTGGCGCGGCGAGAAGCACACGACGCGCGCGACGCCGACGGCGGGCGACGCGCGGTAGGGCGGCGGCGGGACGGCGACCTCGCGCGGCGCGTCCACACCCACGCACGGGTGATCGTTGTCGAACACGAACGTGGTCGCGTAGCGGGCGTTGACCGCGCCCGAGACGCGGGCGTTCCCCGGACAGAGATAGCAACCGGGGTCGAACGCCGGGATCTCGGCCGCAGCCGCCGCCACGGTCTTGCCCGTCCACGGCCGCTGCTGGCGGTGCCCAGCCACGATCACCCATTCCTCGCGCAGCGGGTGCCACCGCTGCTCCCAGCTCCCGGACTCGGCCGGTCCTGCGTCTGTCACTTAGCGTTCGCTCCTCTTCTGCCTCCAGCGCCAAGCGTGCTCGACGATGGTTTCGATGTTCGGAATGCGGGCCTTCCAGCCCAGGACCTCGGCGGCGAGCCGCGCGTCAGCGACCAGCTCCGGTGGATCGCCGGCGCGGCGGCCGGCCTCACGCGCCGGGACCTTGTTGCCGCTCACCTTCTCGACGGCCGCGATCACCTCGCGCACCGTGTGCCCGCGGCCGGTGCCCAGGTTGACGAACAGGCTGGTCGCCCCACTGCGCAGCGCGTCCAGCGCCGCGACGTGCGCGTCGGCCAGATCCTGCACGTGGATGTAGTCGCGAACCGCGGTTCCGTCGGGCGTCTCGTAGTCGGTGCCGTAGATGTCGAGCCCCTTGCCGCCCAGCGCCGCCTCGATCGCGAGCGGGATGAGGTGCGTCTCGGGATCGTGGTCCTCGCCGACCTCGCCGTCGGGATCGGCGCCGGCGGCGTTGAAGTAGCGCAGCGCCGCGAACCTGAGGGGGAACGCGCGCTGATACCAGTACAGCGCCCGTTCGATCGCCAGCTTGGTCTCGCCGTACGGGTTGACCGGTCGCTGGGGGTGCTGCTCGTCGATGGGCACGCGCACCGGCTCACCGTAGGTGGCGCACGTCGACGAGAACACGATGTCGCGCACGCCCGCGTCGATCATGGCGTCGAGCAGGTTGAGCGTGCCGGCGACGTTGTTGCGGAAGTACTTGCGCGGGTTGGTCACCGACTCGCCCACGTAGGCGAAAGCGGCGAAGTGCACGACCGCCGTCACGTCGTGCTGCGCGAGGACGCGCTTGAGCAGCGGGCCGTCGGCGAGGTCGCCCTCGACGAACGGCCCCCACTTGACCGCCCACTTGTGCCCGTAGACGAGGTTGTCGAACACCACGGGCGTGAGCCCGGCCTGGGCCACGCGCTTGGCGGTCTGGCTACCTATGTAGCCAGCGCCGCCGACGATGAGAATTGACACGGCTTGATGCGGTGGCGGGGCGGCCTATCTCGCGTACCCCACCGCCTTGATGTTGTTGAAGACGGCGAGCTCGGTCGCGTCCGTCGGGTAGCCCGCGACGATGGCGCCTTCGTAGAACGTGCCCCACGAGTTGTTGCTGTTGTCACCGCCGACACCCAGCACGACCGCGCCGATGTTGCTTATCGGCTTGGGCATCGCGCCCTGGTAGGACGTCGTGATGGTGGTGGCCGTCTGTAGATCGGCGCCCCTGAGCGTCCACTGACTCGGACTCGATTGCGTCCTGAGGATGCCGAAGGCAAAGGGCACCTTCAGCGACGGGTTGGCCGGGTTCACCCGATTCTGGGCGTCGTTGAGCGCGCCCCAGCCGGGATCGCCAACCTTGGAGCCACCGGACCACACGCCGGCCTCGAAGTCGGCCATCATCCACGGGCCGGTGCCGGCGCCCTTGCCCCAGAACGCAACGCCGAAGAACAAGGTGTTCATGTCGGCGTACGGTCTTGGGATTGGTGGTGACGTTGCCGAAGTCCCAGCAGCAGGCGGTGCCGGAGTGCGTGCCGTCCGCGAGCATGTAGATGCCCTGGGACGCGCTGCCGACCGGCATCTTGGTTCCCACGCGCATGATCCGGTACCCTTCGCGGGCATTCATGTACAGGGAGTAGACCTTGTGGCCGCGGATCGTCATCATCCCCTTGTTGGCGGCTGACTCGAAGTCGTCCATGGCCGAGAAGGCGCCCCCGGCGGAGAGCCCCGCCTTCGCCACCGGCAGGTGGTTTCCGTTCCCGGAGTGGTCGTAGAGCAGCGAGACCGTGCATGTCGTGCCGCTGCAGAACGCATCCTGCATCGCCGTGTCGGGGAAGCCGTCCGCCAGCATCGGGATGTCCCTCGTCGTGCCGCCCGAGCCGGTGTTCATGGCCGAGCTCCCGCTCCTGACCTGGTACATCGGGCCCGTGTAGTTCTTCGACAGCGCGCGCACCATGCTGTACGCCGACGCGCACGGCGTGTTGGCGGCCGCGTAGATATCGCACGGTCCGTCAGTGCGGCCGGCGCTGCCGCCACCAGTTCCCGCGCTGCCTGTCGTTCCGGCGGCGCCACTGCCGCCGCTGCCGCCGCGTCCGGCCGCGCCCGCCGCGCCGGTCGTGCCGCCGCGTCCTGCGTTGCCGGTCGTTCCTGCCCCGCCCGTGGTCCCCGCCGTCCCGGTGGTGCCGGCGTTCCCGGTCGTGCCCGCGTTGCCCGTGGTGCCCGCTGTCCCGGTGGTGCCGGCGGTGCCGGTGATGCCGCCGGTGCCGGTCGTGTGGTCTTCGTGAACACGATCGTCCCCGACTGCAGCGGGTTGGTGCTCTGCGGCGTCATGGTCAACGTGTTTCCGGACACGCAGTACGAGTACTTGGCCTCCGGGACGCTGTCGGTCGTGAGCATGTTGCCCGACGTCGTGTATCCACCGGCCATCTGCGGGTCGACGGACAGCAGCCCCATCGAGCCAGGGTGTTGAATGGTCCCCGTGCACGTGCACCCGCCGCCAGTCGCAGCGGGTACGCAGGTGACGGCGCTGAAGCCCAGCCCTTCAAAGGGTCGGCTGATCCCATCGCAGCTCACCTTGGTCCCGGACAGGTTCAAGCACCCGGCCGGCAGCTCGGCCTGCGTGGTCCCCGACGTGACCGTATTATCCGTGTACGTCCCGTCGGCGTTGGCGGTCCACGTTCCGCTGACGTTGATGGTGCCGGTGAGCTTGACGTTCGTGCACATGGCGGGATCGAGCCCCGCCGCCGAGATGTCGAGGTTGGTCGCGCTCAACGTCAAACAGGACGAGCTCACGGTCCACGTTCCGACCACGCTGCCCCCGCAGGCCGCCACGTTCGGGCACCCTCCCCCCGCTCCGGTGCTGCCGCCCGCGCCCGCTGTGCCGCTGGAGCTTCCGGCGGCGCCCGTCAGGTTCGAGCCGCTGCCGCATGCGCCTGAAAGCATTCCGGCTGCAATTGCCATCGTGAGAAACGCAGATCGGAGCTGCATGAAACGATCTCCTTCCAAGGGGAACCTTCGCTGGTCGCACTTGCTCATTTTCGGCGACCTCTCATTTTGTGTCGTTGCGACCGGATGACGATTCCCGGAAACGCTCCTTACGATCACATCGACCCGTCCATCGCGACGCGTCCGTGCCGCCGCGCGATGGCAAGAGTCAGAGCAGGTGTGATCAGCACTCTCGCTTTTGTCGGTCGAGGTAAGGTGTTGTCACTAAATCGACGTTACCCTGGGAAATTGCGCACTTGGCCGCAGGCACGCCTGCGGCCGCCCCCGAGCCCGTCGGCGGACCTACTTGGTGTAGCCGCGTCTTCGGTCGCGATCCGAGGGATTACCGGAAATGGACCTTGGCTCCGCCGAGCTTGACCGACGCGCGCTGGTACCAGAGGTCGTTGCCCTTGCCGCTCTGATCGTAGATGACGCACGTCGTGCTCGCGCAGAACGTGTCCCGCGCGGCGGCGTCCGCGACGCCTCCGGCGGTGACGGTGTTGATGTCCTTGGTCGCGTTGGCCATGCTGCCCATAGAGCTTGCCGCTGTACGCTCCGAACGGCGCTCACCGTGGTGTGCGCGACGACGCAAGGATTGCCGCCGCCGAGATAGATGTCACACGACTGAGTGTTACGGCTGCGGCGCGGGCGTGGCGGTTTTGCCCCCGCGGCGACGCGTGGCCACGCATTAGTTAGTTTTATTGACAAAAGCGCGCCGGCAGCGACAACCCACCCCGGAGGTCACATGCGGACTGGGCTGATCGAACTCGCTATCGCGCTGGTGCTCGTTTCGACGCTGGCAACGGCTGGCTGCAGCGAAGGCAACAACGGCAGGCCGGGACCACCGGCAGCGCCGGAACCACCGGCAGCGCCGGGACCACCGGCAGCGCCGGGACCACCGGCAGCGCCGGGACCACCGGCAGCGCCGGGACCGGCGGCGGAAGCTCGGTCACGAGCATCAGCGGCAGCAAGGCGCTCGGCACGCTGACGCCGTCGGAGAGCGCCCAGCTCTGCGACGACACGAAGACCTACTTCATGAGGTCGATCAGCAAGGCGAACAGCTGCAAGTTCTCGGCGCTGAGCAACGCGGCGTCAACCAGCGCCCCCTCGGACGCCGTGCTGCGGACCAACTGCACGTCGATGGAGACGAGCTGCAACTCGTCCGACGCCATGGGCGCGGGCGCCGCTACGTCCTGCTTGCCGCCTCCACCAACGTGCACCGCAACCGTGGCGCAGTATTCCGCCTGCATCACAGACGGAGCCGCGGCGCTCACTCAGAGCGCGACCACGTTGCCCAGTTGCTCCGCGGTCAGGCTCGCGGACATCAGCCCGATCTTCAGCGCTGTCGAGGCGCTGTATCACGTCCCGGGCTGCGAGTCGCTGATGGAGGTGTGCCCCGACTTGGTTTTCCCTATTGCGAACTGAGAGGCGCATGAAATACGCAGCTTCGTTACGTGGAATGTTCGCGGCGCTCGCGATGGTGAGCGCTGCCTGTTCGCCCGGTGGTTCGACCACGGGCGCCGGTGGGTCAGGGGCCGCCAGCGCCGGGACGACCGGCAGCGCGGGCACGACCGGCAGCGCTGGGACGACCGGCGTCGCGGGCACGACCGGCAACGCCGGGACGACCGGCAGCGCGGGCACGACCGGCAGCGCTGGGACGACCGGCGTCGCGGGCACGACCGGCAACGCGGGCACGACCGGCACGGCAGGCGCCGCCGGCGGCACGACTGGAACGGCCGGTTCCGCGGCAGGACGCGGCGGCAGCGCCGGGACCGGCGTCGCCGGGACGACCGGCAACGCGGGCACGACCGGAACAGCAGGCGCAGGCAACGCCTGTTCGGGCACGGCGACCGGCACCGCCGCGAACACGCTCGCCGTCAACGTCGACTCCGCCCAGCAGGTCATCCACAAGGAGATCTATGGCGTGCTGCTCGAGCGGCTCGGCCGCGGCATCACGGGCGGTATCTACGTCGGTCCGAGTTCGACCATTCCGAACACCAACGGCATGCGTAACGACATCATCCAGGGATTCAAGGACGCCGGCGTGGGCACCATCCAGTGGCCCGGCGGCTGCGCCGCCAACAACTACAACTGGAATCCGCCGAATCCGGCGAACGACATGGGTACCGATCGGTTCATGGAGCTGTGCACGCTGGTCGGCGCCGAGCCCTACATCACCGGCCGGCCGAACGCCTCCAACGCCGCCAGCAACCTGCAGTGGCTCACGTACCTGAACAACAACACGGCCCATCCGGAATGGAACGTGAAGTACTTCAAGGTCGGCAACGAGGTCTGGGGGTGCGGCGGCAACAAGACGCAGCCCACGTACCAGGCGGACTACACGGCGAACTACAACGTGCTGAACGCGCCCATCAACGGCAAGCGGCCGGCCCTCGTCATCGGCACCGATCTGATCGGGAACAACGCGTGGCTCGAGACCATGCTCACGAACATCCCGACCCAGTTCGACGGCATCGAGGTTCACGACTACATCTATTTCCCGGACGAGATCCCATCAGTCGGCTTCACCGACGCGCAGTACTACAACATCGTCCATCGCGCCAACCGCGGCCAGATTGGTCCGCGCATCGAGCAGATCAAGGCCATCCTGAACCGCCTCGACCCGGGCAACCGCATCAAGATCTACGAGGGTGAGTGGGGCGACTGGCTGGATGCGTTCAACAACGCCCAGGACACGTGGATGCAGCAGATCACCGTCATGGACGCGATCTCGTCGGCGGAGCACTTCCACCTGTTCATGCAACACGCCGACCGCATCAAGATGGCCGGCATGGCCCAGCCCATCAACGTCATCCACTCGATGTTCCTGACCCGGCAGAGCGACGGCGTGCTGGTCAAGACGCCGGTGTTCTACCTGTGGAAGATGTTCCTGCCGCACCACACGGCGAACGCCAAGTGGGCGCCCAACACGCTCGTCACCGAAAATGTCACCGGCAACAACACCAGCATTCCGGTGATCTCGGCGGGCACGACCGTGGACGATCAGGGACGCGTCAACATCAGCCTGGCGAACGTCGATCTGACCGCCACCAGGACGGTTCAGATCACGCTGACCAGCAGCAAGGCGTCGTACTCGGTCGCGAGCGCACAGGTCATCACCGGCGCGGCGAAGGACACCTACAACGACTTCGCCATGGCAGAGCGGGTCAACATCCAGCCGTTGCCAGCCGCCAGCTGCGGCGCGTCCGGAAAGTCGATCAGGGTCACGCTGCCGTCGAAGAGCGTCACCATGCTCATCCTGGTCCCGCAGGCGTAAGCGTCACCAGCGACACGCCGAACCGCGGCAGGTCGAAGTCGACGGCGACGGCGCCGTCCGCCGCCACCGCGGCGGTTCGGTCCGGGACCAGCGACGACGGATCCATCGCCTGCCGCAGGGCGGCGACCTGCGCCGACGACGGGCTCGCCGGCATGCCCTGCGACACCCAGACGGTGTACGCGTCGCCGTGCGAGTGGTCGACGCGCAGGTGCGAGACGCGCACGCTGGCGCCGAAGTCCGCCGGCACTTTGATCGCCAGGTGCACCGGCGTCGCCGCGGCCGTGACGATGTCATCGTGATAGTTCCACACCAGAACCTGGACCGCGGCGCCGTCCAGCGTGGCCATGCCGTCGACCTCCGGCTGCGCGCGCACACCGTTCGCGAGCACGTCGTCCAGCGAGCGTGCCCCGCTGCTGGTCAGCGGCACGCGCGTCCCGGCCAGGCGACCAAGCAGCTTGAACGCGCTCATGACGGGCAGGTTGATGCCGTTGGTGGCGAGCGTGCGATACCCCGCGAAGTAGGGCGTGCCCGGGAACGTGAACGCCCACGTCAGCACGCCGCCCAGCTTGACGCCCACCTCCCCCGCTAGCTCGAGGGAGTGCTTCATCATCGCGATCTCGTACGCGCCGTAGGCGGTGGAGTTGCGGTACGCATTGGCGGGCGCGTCGCTCGCCGGACAGGCGGCGCAGCCGTCGGGATCGGCCTCGGTGATGTAGATCGGCGTCTGCCTGAACTGTGAGTACGCCGAGACCGCCTCGAAGCCGGCACGGTGAAGCCGGAGCTGGTTGCCGAGGTTCATCTGGACGTGGCCCTCGCTGATGACGACGCCGCCTTTCGCGTGGAAGCTCACGAGGTCCAGGCGCGTCCCGGTGTTGCCCGTGACGGCGTTGGTGCCCGTCGCGCAGTGGCGGAGGAATTGCCGCAGGAAGACGCCGCCCGGGCCCGCCACCGCGGGGCCGCCGAACACTGCGTCCGGCATCACCTCGTGCAGCGCCGCTTCCGTGTAGTCGTAGAGCTTCGCGTACTCGTCGAACGTGCCGCTGCCAGTAACCGATGTCGGGTTCGTTCCACAGCTCCCACAGCCAGCTCGCCGCGACGTTCGGGTACCTTTCATTCGCGTGCGTCGCCCACGCGCGGATGAGACCCGCCCACTTCGTGTAGTCGGTCGGGGGATAGAAGCACCCGCCGTCGAGCATCCTGGCGTCGGTGTTGCGGTAAGGCGTCGGGTGCGTGGACAGCGCCTGGGGCATGAAGCCGATCTCGACGAACGGAAACGCACCCGCCGCGGTGATGGTGTCCATGATCCCGTCGGTCAGCGTCCAGCTATAGACCGGGTTGCCGGCGGCGTCCTCGCTGTAGACGTCGGTCGATCCCCACTTCATCGCCGGCGCGCCGTCACCGTTGTTGAGCAGGAAGTGACTGCGCACGTGCACCGGCGCGGTGTGCGCGGCGGCGATGGTGGCGAGCAACGCGCTGCCTTCGGGCTCGGTCGTGTAGTTGATCTCGTCGTAGCCGTAGAACGGCCACACGCGCTCGAGCGGCGTTCCGGCCGCGGTCGCGTCGACCGACACGTTGACGGTCTGCGGGCGCGGTCGCGGGCGGCGGCTGGCACGCGGATGAGGTCAACGCGAGCAGTCCGGCCATCAACGCGTGGATGGAGCCGGGCTGCTTCACGACCACACAATACAGGGTGGGACACGTCGGCGGGTGTCTCGGTTCGGCTCGGCGCCGCAGTCAGCGTTATGATTCGGTGGTGAGCCGCACGCGTCCGCCCGCCACCGCATTCGCGCGCTGCGCGGGCGCCGTCAGCCTGGCCGTGGTCGCCGGCGCGTGCGGCGGCGGGACGCTCAACGCCGGGCGCAACAACCCGCCCGACGCCTGCCCGAACAGTGACGCCGCCCCACCCGCCTGCCCGCCGACCCTGCTCGACGGCTTGGTCGGGCACTGGCGTGTCGACGACGGCGCGGGCAGCACCGTCGCCATCGATTCGTCCGGGCTCGGGAACGACGGCGTCTTGCACGATCTGGATCCGAACACCGCCTGGGTCGCCGGACGCTCGCAGGGCGCGCTCGACATGGCGCACGCCGGTTGGGTGCAGGTCGCGCCGTCGCCGTCGATCGACGCGATCGTGGACTCGCGTGACCGTCGCCGCCTGGATCAACCTGGAAGGCACGATCACCCCGCGACACGTTTGCGACGGCGCTGTCGCGCCAGATCGGCACGAGCGAAGACCAGAACTATCACCTGTCGCTGCTGTTCGACGGGCGGCCGACCCTGTTCATCACCACCGACGTCGGGTACGTGGCGCCCAGCGCGCCGAATCCCGTCTCGCGCGGCACGTGGACCCACCTGGCGACCACCTACGACGGCGCCATCGTCCGCCTCTACGTCAACGGCGCCGAGGTCGCGAGCGCGCCCCTGACCGGGACCTTCGCGGCCACCACGACGCCCGTCATCCTGGGCGGCAACAGCAACGACGCGAGCGGCGTCCCGACCGAGCTGTTCCCCGGCCGCATCGACGAGCTCATGCTGTACGACCGCGCGCTGAGCGCCGACGAGATTAGCCAGCTCGCCGCGGGCGCGCTGTTCCCCGGCGGCGTGAGAGACGCCGGCGCCGACTAGCAGTCGCAACGCCGACGCCGTCCGTCCGCCGCTGCAGCGTCAGTTCAAGCTTGCCCGAACAGGTCAGCGCTCTCTCCTCGACGTCGCTCCGGAGTCATTCCTACCTCCTTCGTGTTGCCGCCCTCACGCTGGCAGAGCGAGAGTGCACCCACGGCCGAGTTGCTTGATTTCGGCTGCTGTGATCGCGGGCCCAGCCGCTCGAACAATCGTTAAGATCAAACTGGGCGGGGCTGTCGCAAACCACAGCCAGGGGGGGCGGTCGTGGGGCTACTTCAGAAGGCCAAAGACAAGGCGCTCGCGTTCACGGAAGGCGAGCTGGCCGATGCAGGGGTCGCGAAGGTGCGCGAGATGCTCGGCCTGTTCAACGCAGCGCTGCCGCTGCTGGAAGAGGCAGGTTGCAGGCCTTCGGGTGTCGAGGTCGAAATCACGCTGCCACCGAAGGTCGTGGCGTATTTCGCGACCAGCGATGTCTCGGAAGAGGCGATCGCACGCATCACGGCCCAACACCCAGACAAGACGTTGGCGTGCGCCATCCTCAAGGCGCTCGCGACCGGTGCTCGCCTGCAGAGGGCGATGAACGTCGGTCGCTTGCCTGCCTCCACCCTGGCCGTCGAGATCGGCCTGCCTCCCTGCCTCAAGCTGAGCTTCGGCAGCACGTGACGTGACCTGCGCGTGCAGTGACTGTGTCAGGGCGCGGGGTGACCGAAGCCGATGTAGCCCAGGTCGTCGGTGTCGATGAAGACCAGCGCTCCTGACGCGTCGATGAAGGTCACACCCGCCGGTCCGACGATGGCAGCGGTTCGAAGCCCCTGCGCGATGCGCACCAGGCCAGCCCCGTTTCGCGGCGCGATGTAGATCTCGGTGCCGACGTTCGACTTGGCGGTGACGATCAACCAGCTCTGCGTCACGGCTACCCCGGCAAGGCGGACGTTGATCGGCAAGATGGATAGCAGGTCTCCGGCGCGACCGGTAAGCGGCAGGTCCACCAGCGCGGTGGTCCAGAGATCGCGATGGTAGCCGTAGAAGACAGCGCCACCGGTCGCGGTGACGCCATAGGGATTGTTGCCTTCGAGTGGAGCACCGCTGCCGCCGAGGAGCAGGGTTTCGACCGAGCCCGAGAACAGACCGGCGCCATACATGGTGGTTCCGATGGATTTGAATGACGTCCAGTAGAGTGTCCCTCCCGACGCCGCGAGCGATGGAGATCGCGCTCATCATGTCGACCGAGACCAGCGTCGCCGGTGGATCGCGCGGCGCCGCGTCGCGAGGGAGCGATCGGATGATCCCGCCCCCTTGGCGGATATAGGTGACCTCGCTCCAGTAAACGCGCGTGTCATCGACGGCCAACGTGTCGACCCCGTTCAACCCGTCGGCAAGAACTTCGTCAGCGGATGCGTCCGCGCGCGTGCGGTGGAGGGCGCCCGCCGCGCGGTCGACCCAGTAGAGGTCATTCCCTGCCGCAACCAGCCGGCTGCCCCACTCACCGGAGGGGGCCGCTCGATCACCTGGGGCGACGAGCATGCGGACCGCGGTGTCACCCGGCGGCAGGCTCCAAACGCCGTTGTGATCGGTTATCCCGAACACCGCGCTGCCATTTGTCGCGAGCTGGACGGCCTCCACGGATTCGGTGGTCAGACGATGTGTCCGCGCGAGCGGCCACGCGGCGTCCGACGCGCCACCGTCGTTCGCGTCTGACGCCGACGCTGACAGTCCAGCGTCTGTCTGCCGCGGCGACAGCGTCGCGCCCGCATCTGCCGCGCCGAAGTCATTCCCCAGGCGGCCACCACAACCCGCTCCGGCCGCCACCACCACCACCGCTACCCACCTCGACCACACCATGTCGACACGTAAGCCTCGCCGCCAAGTGCCCGCTGCGTAGCAAATCAAGGTGTGGCCGTCTTGCCGGAGAGGCAAGCGCCTTGCGCGGGGGCGTCCCGCAGGGTTTCGGACGCGGCTCGTTCAGCGCCCCCGGCAGGCGTTTCCTGACCCTCCCCTACGCGCAGTCGGCCGAAGCATGCACAGGGGAGAAGGACGATGGACAAGGAGGCCTACAAGGCGCTGCAGACCGGCGTGCTGCGTTCCTTCACCTGGGAGAAGGGACTCATCGCCCTCGCCGTGCTGGTGGGATTCATCCTCGTCGCGAAGCTCATCGGTCATCTGCTTCGCAAGAGCCTCGCCAGGCAAGGCAGGGGCGGCGGCGCCACCTTCGCGCTCAGCAAGCTGCTCACCTACTGCCTGGTGTTCGCCGGCGCGCTGGCCGCTCTCGGTTTTCTCGGCGTTCCCACGGGCACGATGCTGCTGACGTCCAGCGCGCTGCTCATCGGCCTCGGCTTCAGCCTGCAGCACGTGGCGCAAGACTTCGTCGCGGGGATCGTCATCCTGGTCGAGCAATCGATCCGGAGGAACGACTTCGTCACCTTCGGCGACACCAAGGGGACGGTGGTCCAGATTGGCTTGCGCTCGACGCAGCTCCTCACCCGCGACGGAACGGCGCTGTTCGTGCCCAACCACCTGCTGACGTCGAGCGAGGTGTCCAACCACTCCAATCCCCATGAGCGGGCGCGCCTGCACGTGAAGGTCCCGGTCGGCTTCCGCGAAAGCGTGGACCACGTCAGGGAGACGCTGCTGGGCGTCGCCGACAGCCAGGATCAGATCTTGTCTGACCCGGCGCCGATGGTCCGCTTCGAGGAGATCCTGGACACGCACTTCCACTTCACGCTGATCGTCTGGGTGAAGGATCCGGTCGCCACCATGCGCGTCTCCTCCAACCTGCGGTTCGCGATCGCTCACGCGTTCGCGCAACGGGGAATCCAGTTTCCGACGCCCGAGCTCGAGCTGCGTCCGTCCGCCGATGGCGGTCACGCGCGGCGACATTTCATAAACATCATCGTTCAACGAGAGCCGTTACGCCCGTCCGGCGCTACTGATACGCCGACCGGTACGAACGCGGGTCGGGCGCGCAGCTAACCCCCGGCGCAGGCGCTAGAAAGGGAGCGGTCATGGAGAGACGACTATTTGCTACGGCGATCGGATTGGCGTGTTTCGGATTACTCAATCAGGCGCAGGCCAAGGCGGAGCCCATCACCATCCGCGTGGTCACGCCGTTTCCGGTGGGCCACGTGCTCGCGGATACGGCCTTCAAGTTCAAGCAACAGGTGGAATTCAAGACCAAGGGCAAGATCGTCGTGAACGTCGCGACGTCGGTGCTCACCGAACAGACGATCGGCGCGCAGATGACCGCCTGCAATGCCAATGGCCGCGTCGGCGATGTCCTGATCACCGGTGGCCAGCCGATTCAGGACTGGGCGCCGCAGTATTTCTTTTTCAACGGCCCGTACGTGATCGTGGATTACGCTCATTTTCAACGCGTCTGGTTCAGCCACCTGGGCGACGAGCTGCGCGTCCTGCTGGGCCAGAACGGCAATCAGGTCGTCGCTGGGCACCGTCTACCGTGGCTTCCGCCAGTTCACGTCGAACGCGCCGATCAACGGCCCGGCCAATTTCGTCGGCCTGAAGCTGCGGTTGCCGGGCGTGCCTGACTGGATCGCGGTGTGGTCGTCGCTGGGGGTCATCCCGGTGACGGTTCCGCTGGGCGGCATCTACGAGGCCCTGCGGACCGGCGCCGCCGATGCTTCCGAAGGCGACCTGACGCAGATCCTCGCGCTCAAGCTGTACGAGGTGCAGTCACACCTCAGTCTGACCAATCACCTCGTCGGGTTCGGCATGGCGACGGCGAACGCCTGCTTCATGAACGGCCTCGGCTCGGGCGATCAGAACACGGTCGTTCACGAGATGCAGTCGGCGACGGGCTGGGGCACCGACCAGATGACCTCCCGCGAGGCGTCGCTGCTCACCGAGCTGCAGGGGCGCGGCATGATCACGGTGACCCCGGACGCCGCGGCGATCCGCGCGGCCGCCGAACCGGCGATCAACAACCTGTTCACCACCACGTGGACGGTCACGACGTGGGCCGAGGTGCTGTCGCTGTAGCGCCCACCGCGATCTGACGGTGCAACACCACAGCGCCGCGGCATCCGCCGCGGCGCTGTACTCCCCTTCCGTCAGAGGGATGCGGGTTCTTCGGTCTGCTGCGAGACCGCGGCGCGCGGCTCGCCCTTCTTCCAGGAGTTGTTCCTGCTCGGCCACCATCTCCTGTTCGAGCGCGTCGAGCTCCGTCGCGTCGAGGAGCTTCCTCACCTTCGGAAACAGATCACCTTCTTCTTCGCCGACATGGTGCTCCACCTGTTCCTGGAGGACCTTGATCTTCGCGTCGAACGTCTCGTCGCCGACGTCGGTGTCCAGCAGGTCGGCGAGCACGCGCTTGATGCTGAGGTGCTCTTCCAGCGACTCGAGCAAGATGTCCTCGGTGCGCCGCGCCCTCACCGCCGGATAGAAGTGATGCTCTTCGATGGCCGCGTGGATGGCCAGCTTGTCGGCGAGCTCATCGAACAGACCCGCCTTTTGCTCCGTGCTGGTCGCCTCGTCCAGCGCTTCGAACAGGGCGTCAACTTCACGATGTTGACCCTCGAGAAGATCTATCGCGCTCATGGTTCTCCTCCTGGTTTGCCGAGCAACCGCCTGGCTTCCTCGGCGTCGGTGTCCGGGTTCGTCGCCAGCGCCTCGGCGCGACGAGCGCCATATCCGGTCGGCGGCAAATCGACGAGCTGCTTCTTCGTCGTCGAGATCGGGATTGGCGCCCAGCGCTTCGCTCCGCGCAGCGCCGCGACCGGCGCTGCGGCAGCTGGCGCTCGGCCGCCTCTTCCGCGTTGTCCGGGATTGGCAGCCAGCACCTCTCGCCGCCGGGAATCGGCGACGATCTGGTTAACGCCAGGATGCGCGCGTTTGCCGTCGACGGTATGGGGCATGACGTCGAACCTGTGAACGAGTGCGCTGCCTGACAAGCGCGAGCGCAGTCTGTCGAGCCCTTGACGAGCCGCTGGCCGAGGGGATGGACCGCGTTTCGATCGTGCGCAGGCTAGGACGGAGTGACAAGGAGGTCACCATGGCCATCAACCTCAAGCCTTTGAACGAGCAGGTCATCGTCATCACCGGCGCGTCGAGCGGCATCGGTCTCGCGACGGCCGCGGCTGCCGCCGAAGCGGGGGCGAAGCTCGTGCTTGCCGCGCGCAGCAGCGACACCCTGGCCGACATCGTGGCCCGGCTCAGCGCGTCCGGCGCCGAGGTCGTGCACGTGACCGCGGACGTCGCCGAGCCCGATGCCGTGCAGCAGATCGCGCAGGCGGCGCTGACCCGCTTCGGCGGCATCGACACCTGGGTGAACGACGCGGCCGTGTCGATCTATGGCCGCCTCGACGAGGTGTCCGAGGAAGACGCGCGCCGACTATTCGACGTCAACTTCTGGGGCGTCGTCCACGGCTCGTTGACCGCGCTCGCGTACCTGCGCAGCCGCGGCGGCGCCATCATCAACGTCGGCAGCGAGGTGTCGGATGCGATCGTGCCGCTGCAGGGCTATTACTCGGCGTCGAAGCACGCGGTGAAGGGCTTCACGGACGCGCTGCGCGTCGAGGTCCAGGAAGTCGACAGGGCGCCGGTCGCCATCACGTTGATCCAGCCGACGGCCGTCGACACGCCGTTCCCGCAGCACGGCAAGAACTACATGGACAGGGAGCCGAAGCTGCCGTCACCGATGATCGCGCCGGAGAAGGTCGCGGCAGCCATCCTCGAGGCGGCCGTCGAGCCGACCATCGAGCGCAAGGTCGGCGTGATGGCCAAGCTGAACGCGACGATCGCGAAGCTGGCGCCCGGCCTGGCAAAGAAGCTCGAAGCTATGCAGGCGGGCCGCCAGCAATACGACGAACCACCGCGCGATCCCGAGGGGACGCTGGACAAGCCTGGCGAGAGCGGACAGACGCGCGGCAGCGGCCCGTCGCGCAACGGGGCGCGGCCGAGCGCCCGCTGACTGGGTTGCGTTCTCCCGGGCGCATCCTGATCGGCACCAGCGGCTGGCAATACCCGAGCTGGCGCGGCGACTTCTATCCCGCCGGTGTGACGCACGCGCGCGAGCTCGCGTACCTGGCGACGCAGCTCGACACCGTGGAGGTCAACGGAACGTTCTACTCCCTCACCCGCCCGTCGGCGTGCGAGGCGTGGCGGCGCCAGGTTCCGCCCGACTTCGTGTTCGCGATCAAGGGCAGCCGCTACATCACGCACATGCTCAAGCTGAGGCGCTTCGAACCCGCGCTCGCGAACTTCTTCGCCTCCGGAATCTTGCGCCTCGGTCCGACCCTGGGACCGATCTTGTGGCAGCTGCCACCGCAGCTGCCATTCGATCGCGAGCGGGCGCGCGACTTCTTCGCGGCGCTGCCCCGCGACGTCGCGGGCGCCGAGCGCTGGGCGCGGCGACACGATGCGCGTACCACCGGCCGCGCGGCGCTGACCGTGGCGGGCGGCGGCAACCGCCCGCTCCGACACGCCGTCGAGGTTCGCCATCCCACCTGGCTCGACGATGACGCGCTGGCGGTCATGCGTGACTTCGACGTCGCGCTCGTTGCCGCGGACACCGCCGGCCGCCACCCGTTGAGCACGGCGCGGACCGCCAGTTTTGCCTACGTCCGCCTGCACGGCGCAACCGAGCTTTACGCCAGCCGCTACGGCGCGACCGAGCTGGCGCCATGGGCCAGGCGCGTCCGCGCCTGGGCGCAGACGGGCGCCGCCGTCTTCGTCTACTTCGACAACGACGCCCACGGGCACGCGCCCCACGACGCCTTGCGACTGCGACGGATGCTGGAACCAGGACCTCAGGCCTCGCCGCGCGGCCGGCGCGCCGCGGCGGCCTGACGGTGACGCAAGGGATGACGGGCGCTAGAACCCCGCGACCTTGCCGCGCAGGAGCTGGTCCCAGATCGGCGGGTCCGACAGCTTGTCGACCAGGAAGTCGACGGTGGCGCGGATCTTGGTCGATAGCTGGCGCGCGGACGTGTAGACGGCGAACACGGCCGTCGGCTCGAACTCGTAGTCGCTGAGCACGCGCACCAGCTCGCCGGACAGCAGCGCCGGCCCGACCGACAGCGTCGCCCCGACGGTGATGCCCAGCCCCTGCTTGGCGGCGCTGGTCAGCGTCTCGACGTTGTTCGTGGCGACGCGCCCCGCGACGGCGACGGTGACCAGGCCGTCCGGCCCGACCAGCTTCCATTCGGCGGGCTTCGGGAAGCCGTTGAACAACACGCACTGGTGGCGGGCCAGATCCTCGGGGCGCTCGGGCAGGCCCCAGCGCTCGATGTAGCTGGGCGACGCGACCAGCACGCGGTGGTTGGTGCACAGGCGGCGCGCGATGAGCCGTGAATCGGCGAGCTGCCCGATGCGGATCGCCAGGTCCATCCCCTCTTCGATCAGGTCGACGAAGCGATTGGTCAGCGCGAGATCGAGCGACAGCAGCGGGAACTGGTGCAGCAGCTCGCCCAGCATCGGCGCCAGGTAGAGATGGCCGAACACCACCGGCGCGGTCACGCGCAGCGTCCCCTTCGGGTGCAGCGCGGTCTTCTGCACCTCGGCCTCCGCGTCGGCCAGGTCGACCATGATCTGGCTGGTGCGGGCGTGGAACGCGGCGCCCACCTCGGTCAGCGCCAGCTTGCGGGTCGTCCGCTGAACCAGCCGCGCCCCCAGGCGCTCCTCCAGACGCGTGACGATCCGGCTGACGCCCGAGGCGCTGAGCGACAGCTCCTCGGCGGCGCGCGCGTAACTGGCGTGTTTGACCACGCAGTGAAAGACCACCAACTCTTGTGTTTCGGTGACCATGGCGCCGAACGACCCGAGCTTAGCCCAATGATCCGGCTGATTTATGGGATTCGTGACGGCCCGTCACGAGTGTCGTGCGACGCGGCGCCTTCTTCCGGGGCACGCGCGGTGGAAGAGTCATCTGGCGATGATGACGCCTACTTCGACATACGCGCGCTTCGCCCCGTTCGTCCGCAGCCGCCTGGCTGCGCTCGGTGTACGCGAAGCCGATCTGCCCGACCTCTGTCAGGAGGTCTTCATGGTCGTCCACGGCAAGGGAAGCGCCATGGCGTCGGTCGATCGGATGGACCTGTGGCTGCGCGAGATCTGCCGCCGCGTCGCCGCCGGATACCGGCGCCGCGCCGGGCACCGGCTGGAGGTTCTGGGATGGGACGACACCGAGCGCCCCGACCCCGGCGCGGCGGAGCGCGCCGACGAGCCCGACCACGGTCCCATGCTGGCCCTGCTGCGGCGGGCCCTCAATCACCTCGACGACGAGTCGCGCGATCTGCTGGCGCTGCACGACGTCGGTGAGATGCCGCTCAGCGAGCTCGCCAGGCTGGTCGCGCACGATCGCAAGACGGTGCGCAGCCGGCTGGTACGCGCGCGCCGTCGGGTGTCGCACTGGGTGAGCGGCGGGGCGGCACCGGGCACCGGCGTTCGCTCCGGCGTCGGCGCCGCGGATCACGCCGGCCGCGTCGCCGTTCATGCGCGATCAGGCGGCGCGCGGTCGCGTCGCCGGCTGCTCGGCGAGCGAGCTCCAGGTCCTGCGCGTATCGCCCGAGCACTGCAGCGGCGCGCTCGGGAACGTCACCGTGTCCGACTGGCGCGGGCCTCACATCGGCGTCGACATGCTCGACTCCGTGATGGCGCAGGCGCCGTACACGCTGGAGAAGTGCGGCGGGGAGATCGCCTACCTGGCGCTGATCGAGCCGACGCTGCAGCCGCCGGCGCTCGACGTCCGCCAGAGGATCGTCGATGCGCTGGAGGTGATCGGGCCCTACTTCCGCGCCTTCGCCGTCGTGCTGCTGGGCGACAGCGCGCGCATCAATCAACCGATCCTCGAGGGGCTGGCTCTGCTGGCGCGGCCGCGCTTCCCGATGCACTTCTTTTCGTCGCTGCCGGCGGCCGCGGGGTGGTTGTGCGACACGGTCGCGCGCCGCGCCGAGGGCCCGCTCGCCGCCAACGATCTGGTCGCCGCCGCCGAAAGCGTGCGCCGCCTGCAACCCGAGCGGCGCGACGAGCGCCGCCACGTGCGGTCGTACCGCGTCGTGCGCGCCTGACCGCACGCGCGCGACGCGGCTACTGGCTGTAGCTCGGCGTCCAGCCCGGCAGAATGTTCGCGACCGTGTAGCTCGCGGCCTGGCTGGCGCTGAGCTGATACGACGAGCGCGCCGAGGCGTTCGCGCCGCTGCCCGTGCTCTGGTACTCGCGGAAGCGGGCGTTCTGCGGCTGATTGCTCGACATCGGTACGAAGCCGGCGGCGATGATGTGCGCGCCCAGCTCGGCGCGCAGGAACGCACCGGCGCCGTCGGCGCCCCACGGCCGCCCGAGACCGACGGAGTTTGCGCTGACGCCCGACGCCGCGGTGAATCGTCCACCGAGGAAAACGATGCCGTAGGACGAGGCGATGTCGGTGTTGGGCGCGGACACCGCGCTTCCTCCCTCGACGTTGCGCACCTCGCAGTTCTCGAGCACCGCCGTCGCGCCGCCGAAGACGTAGTCGGTGTTGCCCTGCACGTAGCAGTTCCGGAAGTACTGGGTGCCGTTGTGCGTGTACAGCGTGTCCTGATAGCCCACGAAGCGGCAGTTCAAGAACTGCTGGCGCTGGCCCGTCGTGCGCAACGCAACCGCCTGCGAACCCGAGCCATAGCTGTTCTGGATGGTGAGATTCGCGGCCGAGAAGTCATTCGCGCTGATCAGCACGCTCGCGCTGCCGCTCGTGCTCCCGACGCTGGCGTTGTTGTCCCCGTAGCTGAGGATCGTCGTCGTCGCGCTGGCGCCGACCAGGCACAGGTTGCTGCGGCTGGCGATGGTCAGCTTCTCCGTGTACGTGCCCGCCTTGATGTCGATGCGAATGCGCGCGGTGCTGCCGCTGGCGATCGAGTTGACGGCCGCCTGCACCGTCGTGAACTGACCGCTGCCGTCCTTTGCGACGGTGATCGTCTGCGTGATGCCCGCGGGGCACAGCGCCGGATTGCCGCCGCCGGCGGCACCACCCGCACCGCCTCTGCCACCCGCGCCCCCGCTCGCTGCCGCGCCGCCCGCGCCACCGCCGCCGCGACCACCCGCAGCGCTGCCCGCGGCGCCGCCGGCACCGCCCCGGCCACCTGCACCGGCCACGCTTGCACCGCCGCGACCGCCCGCGGCCGCTGCACCACCGGCGCCCGCGACGCCGCCGTCCGCGCCCGCGACGCCACCGTCGGCGACCACGACGCCGGTGCCACCCGTGCCAGTGACCCCGGCCGCGCCCGTCACGCCGGCCGCGCCCGTCACGCCAGCGGCGCCTGTGACACCAGCCGCGCCCGTCGCCGACGACCCCGACGCGCCGCCAACGCCGCTCCCAGCGGCTCCCGTCGCGTCTCCGCCCGCGCCGGCGACCCCGGACGTGCCGCCCGCCCCGGATGTGTCGGTGTCATCGGCCGGCGCGCAAGCAATCACGGTCGATGACATGACGAGCACGACTCGCAGAACAAGGGTGGCTGAGCGCATACCGCTAATGCGCGCTCGCCCCTGCCAACGATCACGAAATCGATCTGGCGCGACGCGCCGGGCGTCTCCTAGTTTCCGAGCTCGGCGCGCGGTCCGGCGCAGCGTTTGACCAGCGCCTCGGCGTCGGCGGCCGAATCGAGCGTGTACGAGTAGTAGGTCGCGGGATCGAAGAACGAGAACGTCGTCCCCGTCGATTCGCGCATGCCGGTCGTGCTGCGGTAGACGTTGCCGGTCGCGACCAGCGTGCCCGTGTCGTAGTAATGCGGGTCGTTGACGCTGACGAACGTGCTGTTCTGCAGCACCATGTTGGTCCCGCCGCGCGCGTAGTTGCCGTAGCTGGTGCAGTTCTCCATCAGGTTGTTGAACAGGTGAGCGCGCAGGACGTTGTCGGTGCTGGGGTTGCGCTGCGTGGTGTCGTGGATCCAGTTGTGGTGGATCGTCATCTCGGCGGTGACGTTTTCGGTCCAGCCGATGCCAAACGCCTTGTTGTGGTTCTCGAGGATGTTCCACGACACGGTGAGGAAGGTCGTGTCCTTGCGGCTGTCGATCATCCCGTCGCCGAGGTTGATGAAGCGGACGTGGTCGATCCAGACGTGATGCGCGGTGTCCATCTGGACGCCGTCGCGATCACCGCCTTCGTCGCCCCCCGCGTCGTCCTGGCCCGCGATGCGGCTGTCGCGGATGGTCAGGTTCCGGATGATGACGTTGTTGACGCCGACGTTCAGGAAGAAGCCGCCCATCACGATCGTCCCCGTGGCGCCGGCGCCGATGATCGTCTTGTCCGAGGTGACGCGGATCTCCTCGAACGGGTTGAAGGTGATCGTCCCCTGCACGCGGCAGACGCGCGGCCCGGTGGCGGTCGCGCACGCGCGCAGGTCGGCTTGCGTGGTGACCGTCGTCGGCGCCGTCGTGCCGCCACCCGTGGTGCCGCCGTCGCGCGTCGCGAAGCCGACCAGCGCCAGCGGGCAGCCGCTCGTGCCACCAGCTCCGCCGCTGGCTCCGCCGCGACCGCCAGCTCCCGCACCGCCGATCCCCGCGCCGGCTGTTCCGCCTCCGCCACCACCGCCGCGCCCGCTGCTGCCGCTCGCGCCCGCCCCACCCGATGCGCCGGCGCTTCCGCCACCTCTCCCGCCGGTTCCGGCCGTGCCCGCCGCGCCGGTCGTGCCCGCGCCGCCCGTCGTCCCCGCCGCGCCCGTCGTACCGGCGGCTCCCGTCGTGCCGGAGGCTCCCGTCGTGCCCGCGACTCCGGTCGTACCCGCGGCGCCTGTCGTGCCGGCGCTGCCCATCGTGCCCGCGCCGCCCGTCGTGCCGGCCGCGCCGGTCGTGCCCGCGCCGCCTGTCGTGCCGGCAGTGCCTGTCGCCGACCCGCCCGACTCCGAACATCCGGCCACGGCAATCAACGCACCCATGACGATCGACAGCTTGCGCAGCATTGGTTGGCCTCGCTGCGAATGCGGCAACCCCCGCGATCAGATCACGAAATCGACCTCCGCGGCGTCAGGTCAGCGCGTGGCGGCCAGGCGCGCCATGCGTTCGGACAGCGGGCCGTCGGGGTGCCGGGCGACGAAGGCGCGCGCCTGCGCGCGTGCCTCGTCACGGCGGCCGGTCGCCGCGAGCGCTTCGATACGCAGCACCGTCACCTCGGGCCGGAACGTCCCGTCCGGATAGGTCGTCGCATACCGCTGCAGCAAGACCAGCGCGCGCGCGGGCGCACCACCTTCCAGCGCCGTGCGCGCGGCGTCGACGAGCGCGATCTCGTCGCGCAGATCGTTCGACACCGGCTGCGCGCTGGCCCGCCGTCGCGACGACGCGTGATGCGACGTGCGCGCCGGCGCCTGCGGAGCAACCTCCGGCGCGCTCGCGACGGGCGTCGCGGCCGCCGCGGCGGGCACGTGCGCGGGCGGCGGGGTCGGCGACGCGCTCAGGCGCCAGATCGCGACCGCGCCTCCGGTCATCGCGGCCGCCAGCGTGCACGCGGCCACCCAGCCGGTGATCGACTTCGCGGCGGCGACCTTGGTCGCGACCACCGCGGTCGCCGGCGCCGCGACGGCGGTGAAACCGAGCGCCAGCCCCATCCGGCGCGTCATCTCATCCGACGGGCGCTCCGCCGCCGCCGCCGACAGCAGGCGGCGCTCCAGATCCGTCGCGCCGACCACGGCCAGCGGCGTCGGATCGCCGGCGCTCGTCGTTCGATTGCGATCGCCGTTCATGCGCTCCCCTCGCGCCGCATCACGCGCTCGAGGCGCGCGACCACGGTCCGGAACTGGGCGCGCGCGCGTCGCAGGCGCGACGCCACGGTGCCGAGCGGAATCTCCAGCAGCGCCGCGATCTCGGGCGACGACAGCCCTTCCAGCTCGAACAGCACGAACACCTCGCGCGTGTCGTCGTCGACCTTGGCCAGCGCCAGGTCACAAAGCTGGACGGCTGCCTGTTCGTCGATCGCGCTGGGCGTCTGCGCGGCGTGCACGTCCATGTCCTGCTCGAGAGTCATGCGCCCCGCCTTGCGCCCCATCGCCATCTGCATGCGCAGGGCAGTCCCGACCAGGAACGCGCGCTCGCTGTCGGGGTTGATGTCCGCGAGGCGCTCGGCGGCGACCAGGAATGTCTGCTGGGTGGCGTCGGCGGCGGCGTCGGGCGCCATGCCGCGGCGGCGCAGCGTCCGCCACACCAGGGCGTGATGGGCGACGAACATCCGCTCCAGCCGCTCGCGATCGGCGGGGCGCGGGGGCGCGGCGACGGCAGGCGCCTCGGCTGCCTCCGCGCCGCGCTTCGTCACCAGGGTTGGCCTACCGAACATCGCTATTCATCATGCTCCCAGGGGGCCCGGTCGATCACGGAAACCGCACCCCCAACCCGACGTCCCACTCCGCGACGACGGCGGGAACGTAGTGGAACTGCCTCGGGCCGAAGGCGAACGCATCTCGAACGAGTGACGCGCCGAGCCCAAAACGGCTCGACAGACGTGACGTGGCGTCCGAGCTCCAGCGTCAGGAATGCGGCGCCGCCCAGCGTCGCAAATGGCCGGTCCTCGGAGCGCGGCGAATACGTGGAGGACCCGCTGGCCGACAGCCGGCCGACCAGCCCGGCGCCACACGCCCGCGCTTCCAGGATCGCGGCGCGCAGTCGCAACGGGCAGGCGTCGAGGGCGAGCGCGTCGAGCGTGAAGGCGGCTAGCCCACCCAGCGCCAGGACATCGTCTTTCCAGGCGTGCACCCCGCGCAACACGAGCACCGGTGACCAGATCGATTCGCGCTCCAGCGCGGCGGCGAGCCTCGACGCCGAACCCCGGCATCGGGCCAGGTGCCGGGCCGAACAGCACCGCGGCGAACGCGCCCAGTCCGTAGCGCGGACGTCCCGGTGGAACCTCCGGCTCGGGCTCGGCGACGTCGACTGGCGTCTCCGCGGGTGGTCGCGGCGGACGACGGCGGCGACGGCGGTTGAGGTGTCGGAACAAGCGTGGGTGTCGGCTTCGGCGTGGCCGTGGGCGTGGCCGTAGCCACGGGCGGCGCTGCGACGGCGTCGGTGCCCGCACCCTTGCCGGCGGCGCCGGTCGCCGCGGCGTCGCCAGCCGCCAGCGATGACGGATCGAGCGCGATGACGATCACCAGCGCCACCGCGTCGGCGGCGTCGGCGCACGAGCGCGCGGTGAGCTTGCGGGTCGAGCGCCCTCCCCCGGCTGCGCGACGGTCAGCTCGGCGGTGACCGTGCCGGCAGGTCCGGGGGCGATCGCGGCGCGGTACGCGGGCGCGTCGCCGGCGCCAGGACCGGCGTGCAACCGGATCCGGCTCGAGCGCGCCGCGATCCGCGCCACCACCTCTTCGCGGGTGGTGCAGGCCGCGGGCGCGACGACGTCCAGGCTCGCCGCGACGGGCGCGACGTCGGCGGCCGTCGCCGCCGCGGCTCCGCCGACGATCGCAAGGGCGATCGCCGCGCGCATCATCGCGCCCTTCGCCAGCGTGACCGGTTCCGAACGCAACGGCATCCGATGCTAGCATCGGGTGATGCGATCCGGGTCGCGCGCCTGCCCGTTGCTGCTGGCGCTGATCGCGCCCGCGTGCGGCGGCAGGACAGTTGTGCTGGGCGAGATGGACCCGCCGCCCTACGACTTCGACGTTCCCCGGCCAGTCGTGGAGCTGATGGCGGACACGAAGTCCGACAACCCGACGCTGACCGCCGACCTGCTCGAGATCGTCTTCACGACCGATCGCGTGAGCGGCAACACCGACATCTGGACGGCGCGGCGCTCGCACCCGAGCCTGCCGTTCGATCCACCGACACCGATCGACGAGCTGAACCAGGCCTCGTTCGAGACCAGCGCGGCGATCTCCGCCGACGGCCTCACGCTCTGGTTCGGGTCCGACCGCCCGGGCAGCGTCGGCTTGACGGACATCTGGGTATCGGGACGCGCGACGCGCACGTCGGCGTGGTCGGCGCCAGGCAACGTCGTCGCGCTGAACACGATCGCCGAGGACATCCCTCGCCCGCCCGGACAGCACGGGCTGGTGATGCCGCTCGCGTCGACGTTCGCGTCGCCGCTCAACTACCAGACGTACCTGTCCGCGCGCCCCGGACCGGGCGCGCCGTTCGGTGATCCGGCGGTGGTCGCCGAGCTGGCGTTCGGCGACCGCAGCACCGTCGACGCGTTCCTGACCGACGACGGTCTGACGCTGTTCTACTCGTCGGCGCCCACCGTGACACCGCCCGACGGCGGCGTCGGGATCACGTCCGATCTATACGTCGCGTGGCGACGATCGACGAGCGAGGCGTTTTCGGTCACGCGGCCGCTCGGCGATCTCAACACGCCCGCCGACGAGCGCGATCCCTGGCTGACGCCCGACGGCCGCACGCTCTACTTCACGTCCGATCGCGGCGGCGTGCTCAGCATCTACACCGCCGCCGTGAAGCCGCGCTAGCGGCGACCTCACGATTCACCTCATGTCACTTCGGTCCGGCGCCCGCCATCACCGCCGCCTGCACGCCGGACACGGCCTCCAGCGTGACCTGGTACGGCGGCGTGAAGCCGGTGCCGTTCGCCGTGGTCGTGCCGGTGGTGCCGGTGAACTGGTTCCCGCGCGCCAGCATGTCGCCGTTCGCGTCGGGCTGCAGCGGGTTGCGCACGCCGTTGTAGACGTTGTTCTCGACCAGCAGGTGCGTCTGGAAGCCCGAGTTGGTGCAGTAGCTGTTGCCCACCGACGTGAACAGGTTGTTGTACATGTGGATCTTGCCGTTGCGCGAGCGCGGCATGCGCTGGTTGACGTTCTCTGCCCACCAGTCGTGGTGCCACGTGACGTTCAGGTGACCGACGTCGCCGGGGACGTCGTCGTCGGAGCCGATCAGGTTGGAGAAGCGATGGCCGTTGGCGCCGGTCGAGTCGTTGCCGACGTTGTCGGTGCGCGGCGTGTAGTGGAACTTGGTCCACGAGATGGTGATGAAGTCGGCGCCGCTGGTGATGTCCAGGTTGCCGTCGGTGCCGTCGGAAACGTCGCAGTGATCGAACCAGACGTGGTGCGAGTTGTTGCCGACGGTGACCGCGTCGGCGCCCGACGAGCAGCCGACGCTCGAGTCGTAGTCGGGATCCAGCGCGCAGTTGCCGACGCCGTAGCCGACGATCTTGATGTTGCGGACGATGACGTTGGACGCGTTGCTGACGCCGATGTGGCCGTGCAGCTCGGCGCCGCACACGCCGATGATCGTCTTGTTCGACCCGATGCCGAAGTTGCCGGTGAACTTGCCGTTGACGTGAATCACGCGCGCCGTGGTGCCGGCGATGGCGCTCGTGAACGCGGCCTGCGTGGTGACGACCATCGGCGTCGCGTTGCCGCCGCCGGTCGTCGTCGTCGTTCCCATCCCGCTCGTGGCGGCCCAGCCGACCAGCGGGCTGGCCTCCGGCGGGTTCATGCAGCCGCCCGCGCCCGCGGTGCCCGTACCGGCAGCGCCGGCCGTGCCTGTCCCCGCCGCGCCGCCGCGCCCCGCGCTGCCCGTTCCCGCCGCGCCCGCCGCGCCAGTTCCCGCCGCGCCGCCGCGACCCGCGCTGCCTGTTCCGGCCGCGCCGCCACGACCCGCGGCGCCCGTCCCCGCCGCGCCGCCGGTGCCTGTTCCCGCCGCGCCGCCGCGACCCGCGCTGCCAGTCCCCGCGGCGCCCGCCGTCCCGACGACGCCGGCCACACCTGAGCCTGCGACGCCGCTCCCCGCGGCGCCGGTTCCGGCCGCGCCACTTCCCGCCGCGCCACTACCGGCGACGCCGCTCCCTGCCACGCCACCGCCCGCGACACCCGCGGTGCCGCCGGCGCCGCCCGTCCCCGGTCCCGGATCGGCGGTCGGATCCGCGCACGCGACGGCCAGCAAGGCCGCCAGGAACAACGAAGGGACGACGCGGCTTCGGGCCGGGGCCAGGACCGGGGCCGGGACAAGGACATGACGCATAGGGATAGGCCTCCTGAGGAAACGCGACCTCCCGGCTCAATGCCGGAGCGCCGCCGCCCCGATCACGAAATCGTTGCGAGCGCCGTCAGCGCGTCAACCCGAGCGCCAGCCACGCCGCCGCGATCGCGAGCGTCGCGAGCGTCACCGGCACGCCCGTGCGCAGGTGCGTGCGGAAGTCGATCGTCACGCCCAGCGGACGCGCCGCCATCACGACGATGATGTTCGCGATCGATCCGACGACCATCAGGTTGCCCGCCAGCGTGCTCGCCAGGGCGAGCACCGCGCCGGCCTGCGGGTGCGTCGCGCTCGGCAACAGCAACATCGTCGCCGGAACGTTCGACACCAGGTTGGACAGCACGACGCCGAGCCCGAACAGCGCCGCCGGCCGACCCGGGTCGACGCCCCACGACTGCAGGTGCGCGACGGCGCTGTCCATCGCGCCCGTGCGCTGGAAGGCGTCGTTCACGACGAACAGCCCGATGAACAGCACCAGCAGCTGCCAGTCGACCAGCGACATGATCTCGCGCGACGCCATCCGCCGCGACAGCAGCAGGACGCCGGCGCCCACCAGCGCCACCCACTCGCGCGGCAGCTGCGGAAAAAACACGAACGCGATGATCAGCGCGGTGGTGATGGTCAAACCCTTCAGGCTCTGCCAGCGATTGAAGGGCGGCGCGTGCAGCGTCGGCTCCGGCATGTCGCGCTGCCATTTGCCGCGGTACTGGAACGCGATCACGGCCCACGTCGCCGCCAGGCCGAGCAGCGCCGGGACGCCCGCATCCGCCAGGTAGCCCGTGAACGACAGCTTCAGCGCCTGGCCGATGAGGATGTTCTGCGGGTTGCCGATCAGCGTCGCCGCCGAGCCGACGTTCGCCGCGCACGCCAGCGCGAGCAAGAACGGCAGCGGGTCGAGCTTGCGCCGCGTGCAGCCTTCGATCAGCACCGGCGCCATCGCCAGGCAGACGATGTCGTTGGTCAGCACCGCGCTCAGCAGCCCCGCCAGGCCGACGACCAGCGCCAGCAGGCGCGGCGGCGAAACCTTCAGCGCCACCAGCTGCCGCGACACGTGCGTGTAGAAGCCCGGCCAGCCGGAACTGCGCCGACACGACCATCATCGCGAACAGCAGCAGCAGCGTCGGCACGTCGACGCCCGACCACGCGCGCTCGACCGGTTGTCCGCCGATCGCGACGACGGCGATCGCGCCCAGCAGCGCCACCCCGGTGCGATCAAGCGCGAGACCGGGAATCTCGCCGATGATCATCCCGACGTAGACGAGCGCGAAGATGACGAGCGTCGTGGTGGCTATCGCCACCCTCATATCGCGCCGCGTTTCTGTCGCGTGAGAAAACTCTCAACTCTCCGTCGGAGCGACCGATGGGGTATGGCCATGCGGACGTCTTTTTTTACGTGGGCTGCCTTACCAATGGTTGTGCTCGCCGGCTGCGGCGGGGGCGGCGGTGGTGGTGGCGGCGGCGGAGCGGGCGGGCACCCGCCCGGCGGCATGCCGACCGCGACCGTCGTCGGCATGACCGGCGGCGCCGTGACGTCGTCTGACGGAAAGCTGGCGCTGGCGATCCCGGCCGGCGCCGTCGGCGGCAACGTCACGATCACGACAGAGCCCGCCACGCCTCCCGCGGCCGGCGCCGTCGGCACCGTCTACGAGATCGGTCCGTCCGGCACGCAGTTCGCCATGCCCGTGACGCTGACCCTGCATTACGCCGCCGCCGACGTGGCCGGCATGACCGAGTCGTCATTGCGCGTCGCGACGTTCGCCGGCGGGTCGTGGCAGATCCTGCCCGGCGCGGTCGTCGATACGCAGGACAAGACGGTGTCGGGCGTGACCACGCACCTGTCGCCGTACGCGATCGTCACCGAGGCGGCGGGCAAGACGTGCGCGACCGTGCAGGCCAACTATCCCTGCGCCGATCCCGGCGTCGGCGGCGGTGGGCGCGCCGATGTGCACGCCGCCGACCTGCGCCGGCGCGACCAACGCCTGCGGCCAATATCCGGGCTCGGCGATGGACAGCTGCATCGACGGCGCGAAGGGCTACACCGCTTCGTGTTGCTTCGCGCCCAGCGCGCCGATCTGCTTCGGCGTCGCCGCCGGCTTCGGTTGCAGCGATCCGGGCACGGGCACCGGAGGCGGCGGCGCCGCGACCTGCCCGCCCGCGCCCCGCTGCGCGACCGCGTCCGACGCGTGCGCCGGCTATCCGGGCGCGACGCTGCAGGGGTGCGCGGACACCGCGACCGGCTACGCGGGTGGCTGCTGCTTCCCGCCCGAGGCGCCGGTGTGTGTCGGCATCACGATCGAGCGCCTGTGTTCTGGCAGCACGAGCGGCGGAACCAGCGGCTGCTCGTCGCCGCCGCCGCGCTGCGCAGAAGGTCCGGCATGCGCGCGTTTCGCGGGCGCGACCGTGCAGTCGTGCACCGACACGGAGAACGGCTACAAGGCGACCTGCTGCTTCGCGGTCGGCTCGCTGCCGGCCTGAGCGCGGGCGGCTCGGGCGGCGGACCCGAATCCGGGCTGACGCCGACGGCGGCGTTCCCGCTGAGTGACGCGGGCGCGATGGGCGGCACCAGCGGCGGCGGCACCGGCGCGACCACCGGCACCGGCGGCGCGACCGGCGGCGGCATGATGTGCGAGCCCGGCGCGGCCTGCCAGCCCGGCCAGCGCTGCGGCATCGGCTCGCCGACCGGCGCCTGCATGGAGTGCACCTGCGACGGCGGCGGCCACCTCGTCTGCGCGCCCTGCCCCGACAAGCCCGACGGCGGCGGCGCCGGCGCCACCACAGGCACCGGCGGCATGACCGGCGGCGGCGGCGGCGCCACCACAGGCACCGGCGGCACCACCGGCGGCGGACGATGTGCGTGAACGGCGCGACTTGCCATCCCGGCCAGCGCTGCGGCTTCGGCTCGCCGACCGGCGCCTGCATGGAGTGCACCTGCGACGGCGGCGGCCACCTCGTCTGCGTGCCCTGCCCCGACAAGCCCGACGGCGGCGGCGCCGGCGCCACCACCGGCACCGCCGGCACCACCGGCGGCGGCATGATGTGCGTCGACGGCGCGACCTGCCAGCCCGGCCAGCGCTGCGGCTACGGCTCGCCGACCGGCGCCTGCATGGAGTGCACCTGCGACGGCGGCGGCCACCTCGTCTGCGTGCCCTGCCCCGACAAGCCCGACGGCGGCGGCACCGGCGCGACCACCGGCACCGCCGGCATGACCGGCGGCGGCACGATGTGCGTCGCGGGCGCGACCTGCCAGCCCGGCCAGCGCTGCGGATCGCCCGCCGACGGCTGCACGGAGTGCACCTGCGACCCCAGCGGTCACTACGTCTGCATGCCCTGCCCCACGGGCATGGGCGGCACCACCGGCGGCGGCACCGGCGCCACCACCGGCACCGCCGGCATGGGCGGCGGCGCCACCGGCCCGTGCGAGGTGATGTCGATGCCCGCGCCCGACGTCGGCCTGCCGTGCAGCGTGAACGAATACTGCCCCGACGGCAGCAGCTACCGCGTGCGTTGCGACGGCGCGACCGGCGCTTGCACGTGCATCGCAGGCGCTGTCATGAAACCCGGACCGGCCATGTCGTGCGCGACGTTCGATCCGATCGCGGCGCTCGTCGGCTGCGGCTTTCCGGACGGCAAGCTGTAACGCTGCAACGCCCCTCGGCCGCGGCGGGTGACCCGTCAGCGGCCGAGCGCGCCGGTCAGCTTGCGGTACAGCCGGGCGGCGGCGCGGGTCAGCTTGCTGTCGTGCACGCGCAACGCGCGCGCGGCGCCACGCGCGCGGCAATACCAGGCGGCGGCGGCGGCACGACGGCGAAACCTGGCGCGGTCGGCGGCGCTCAGGCGCGCGACGGTGGGCAGCGGCCGCGTCGCGTCGGCCTCGAAGCCCACCGCCTTGCCGATCACCGACTCGCGCGCGCAGATCGCGAAGCTCGCCCCCGCAATGTCGCCCTGGTGCACGACGAAGCGCCGTCCCTCCTCCGTGAACAGGTGCATCACCCGGTGGGTGAGCAGCTCCGCCGCGTCCGTCGTGATCACCAGGACGATGTCGCCGACCTCGATATCGTCGCGCGCGCCCGCGGCGGCGGGCGTCGGCTGAATGTTCAGCCGCTCGCCCACGGCGAGCGTGGGCGTCATGCTCGCGCCGCGGACCTCGACGACCGCGGGCAGCCCCTGCGCGAGGACGAACTGCGAGCTCGCCGGGACGCAGCCGCATCGCCTGGTTATACGCCTGCCCCTAGTCGAATGACCGCGTCACGCGCAGCGTGAACGAGTTGGTCCCGACGTACGCCAGCACGCCCAGCATCTCCTGGCCGCGCGTCAGCCCCAGGCGCGCGATCATGTCGATGCGATACGCGCCGAGGTACATCTGCAACGCCGGCGCGACCCACGCGGCGCGCATGTCGTTGAACTTGGCGAAGTCCAGCCCGCCGATGCTGTTGAGCTGGAACGTCGTCGCCAGCTCGACCGAGGCGCCGAGGTGGCGAAACGGCGCGTACGCGATGGCGTAGTGCGCGTCCCAGAAGTGGATGGTCGGCACCGTGATCAGCTGGTCGCCGAACTGGCCGTCGGGGCCGATCAGCGTCAGCGTCCCCTGGTTCATCACGAACGTGAAGCGGCCGAAGATCGCGGAGCACGATCACCGTCGGCTCGACGTGGAAGTAGTAGGGGAAGCTGTAGAGCGCCAGCGACCCGTCGAGCAGGTGAAACGTGAACCGCGTCGAGTGGGTCGCCAGCCGGCTGCGCAGGCCGAAGCCGATCATGAAGGCGTCGCCCCACGCGGCGACCGGCGCGCCCGCGATCACGGCCCCCAGACGCAGATCGCCGACCGACAGCGTCGTCTGGTGCATGTCCTGCGGCATCGGCACGCCGCCCGGCACCTGCGTCACGTCCAGCGTGGTGATGTTGCCGAACGGCAGCTCCCCCTCCAGCGTCAGCCGCCGCCAGCGCCAGGCGCCGCCCAGCGCGACGCGAAAGTTGTGCGCCTTGCCGGCGATGTACGGCAGCGCCGACAGGTCGCGGCTCTCGGCGTAGCTGCCGTCCAGATAGACGCGCGTGGCGGCGGCCGGCAGCCGCAGCGCCGGGCCGTCGACCGGCGGCGGATAGAGGTGGCCGGCGACGAAGCTCGCCTCGTTGCCGGCGTCGTCGTCACCGCATCGTCGACGGCGGCGGGAGCAGCGGCGGGGACGGCGGCCTTGCCGGGGCGGCCGCCTTGCCTGCGGCGGCCGCTTCATCGGCTTCGTCCGCAGCCACCGCCGACGTCGTGCACAACATCACCAGCAGACCGACGGTGGCGAAAAGCTTGCCCGGCAAAGCTCCATCCGGTGTACCCCGAACCCGGCCAATGCCGCAACAGGTGGTTCCCATTTGAGAAAATTCTGATTTGCCGGGGGGCGGGAAAAGCTGCAACATTGCCCCCATGGTTTCACCTAGACGCCTAGCTTTTGCCCTCCGTCTGTGTTTCCTGGCCTCCGCCGTGCTGCTCGCGGACGACGCGCGCGCCGCGGTCAACCAGCCGCCGCCCGGCAACGAGCCGATGCCGGTGCCGACCGGCATGAACGAATATTCGATCTGGGTCGCGCGCGGCTTCCCGATGGACGCGGGGACGCTGGCCGGCCTGTTCAAGTACCACGCGATCAACGGCGTCGCCGGCGGCGACATCACGATCGATCCCGTGCGCGACGCGCACACGACGCCGGGCGCGTTCTCGCCGCAGTGCGGGCTGCAGCGGCACCATCGTGCTGCGCGGCGGCGGCTGCAAGAACGCGCTCGGCTGGTACAACACGACCGAGAACGCGACGACGCCGCCTCCCGCCAACCAGATCTACCCGCTGGTGCCGGCCAACCTGATGGCGGCGCCGCCCAACGGCCTGATGTGCATGGACGGCGATTTCTGTCCGCTGGCCACGCGCATCACGACGCAGGTCGGGCAGCACACGTGGGTCGACTACGATTTCGCCTCCAACATCCGCATGGACACGCGCTGGGCAGGCGGGCTGATCGGCCTGGCGATGATCGGCGTGCCGCGGCAGCCAGTGCACGCAGACGAAATACTCGCAGGCGAAGCTCAACGACAAGTCGCCGTCGGGCATGCCCTGGATCGCGACGCTGATCTACCAGTCGGTCGCCGATCCGCAGTCCGTACTACATCGCGTTCGAGGACCTGCCGACCTGCGCGACGAGCTGGAAGGGCTGCAACGGTTCGAGCGACCAACGACGGTGACTTCAACGACTTCGTCTTCTACGTCACCGGTCTGTCGTGCAACCTCGGCGGCAAGCCGTGCACGGTCGAGGGCCAGATGGGGATCTGCGCCAACGGCGTCACCGAGTGCGCCGCGGGCGGGACCACCACCACCTGTCGCCAGGCGGTCATGCCCGTGGCCGAGAAGTGCGACGCGGTCGACAACGACTGCAACGGCGTGGTCGACGAGGGCGACAACCTGTGTCCGGCGGGCGAGGTCTGCGCCGAGGGCAAGTGCGTCCACCCGTGCGACGACAGCGAGTTCAAGTGTTTCGTCGGGCTGACCTGCGACGCCGACGGTCTGTGCAAGGATCCGCGTTGCATCGGCAAGGCGTGCGCCGCCGGCCAGGTCTGCATCGCCGGCACGTGCGTCGGCGGCTGCGACGGCGTCGTCTGCCCGCACGGCGAGGTCTGCCGTCTGGGCAACTGTGTGAAGCCTTGCGAAGGCGTCATGTGTCCGGCCGATCGCGTCTGCGAGGGTGGCGCCTGCCAGCCCCCATGCGGCGGGTGCCGCAGCTGCGCCACGGGGTTCACGTGCAACACCGACCATGGGCATCTGCTTCGAGGACGGCTGCCAGAACAAGACCTGCGCCGCGGGCCAGGTGTGCAAGCCGCCGGGCAACTGCGTCGACGGCTGCGACGGCGTCACCTGTCCCGGCGGCCAGGAATGCAAGATGGGGGCGTGCACGGCGATCCCGCTCCCCGATGGCGGCGTGACGGGGACCGGCGGCACCGGCATCATCATCATCACTGGCCGCGGCGGCAGCACCGGCACTGGCACCGGCGTCGCCGGCAGCACCGGCACGGGCATCGGCGGCTCGGGGACGGGCACCGGCGGCACGACCAGCAACCCGCCCCCCAAGATCGACACGTGCCAGTGCGAGACGGCCGAGGGCCCCGGCACCGCCGGGGTCGTGCTGCTGCTGGCGACGTTCGCCGTCGCCGGCGCGCGCCGCCGTCGTCCGTCGGCAGTTCGCCGACGCTGACATGTCGCCACCACGCCGCGTGAACGCCGCGGCGTGCGCTTCGCTCCTGACGGTCGCGCTGGCAAGCGCGCCCGTGGCGGCGGAATCGCCCGTGGCGACGCAGTTGCCCACGGCGGCGCAGTCGCCGCCAGCGAAGTCGCGCGGTCCGGAGGTGCGTTACACGGTGTGGCTGGACGCGACGGTGACCGGCGTCGCGCTCGGTTGGTGGCTGGGAAGTGAGCTCGCGCGCGACGAGCTTGCGCCCGCGACGTGCCGCTGGTGCGACCCGCCCGGCTTCGACACCAGCGTGCGCAACCAGCTGCGCTGGCAGAACACCGGCGCGGCCGACACGGCCAGCTACGTCCTGGCCGTCGCGCAGCCGTTGATGATCGTCACTCTGGACGTGATCGCCGCGGGCAAGGACGGACAGCCGGGGGACGCGTGGGTAGACGCGCTGCTGATCTCCGAGGCGACGTCGGTCGCGATGGCCTTGAACCAGATCGTGAAGTTCGCCGTCGGCCGCGAACGGCCGTTCGTGCACGCGTTGCCCGAAGCGGACAAGCCGTTCACCGCGCGCCCGTCCGACAACAACCTGTCGTTCTATTCGGGGCACACGGCGCTGACGTTTGCGCTCGCCACGTCGGCCGGGACGATCGCGTCGATGCGCCGCTATCGCCTGGCCCCGTGGATCTGGACGGCGGGGATCGCCATGGCCACCGTGACCGGCTATCTGCGCATCGCCGCAGATAGCCACTATGCCAGCGACGTCGCCGTCGGGGCTGTCGTGGGGTCGCTGACCGGGGCCGCGGTGCCGTACTTCTTCCACGGCCCACGTCAGGTGTCGGTCGCGCCGGCGCCGGCCGCGGGCGGGCTGTCGCTGCTGGTGCACGGGGTGTTCTGACCGCCGCGGTATCGTGGGAAACTGCCCCCGCCCGTGACCGCCGCCCTGTCGATCCTCGTCGCCGTGCTCGCGGCCCCCGCCGCTGCCGAAGCACCCGCCGTCGTCGTCGAAGCGCCGCGCGACGATCCGCCCATCGCCGTGACCTGGATTGCGCCGGAAGGCTGCCCGGGGGTGGATGCGCTCAAGGCGGAGATCCGGCGCGTCGCCGGTCAGGTCGCGCCTCCGCCCGAGCGGCTGGAGGCGGAGGCCAACGTGCGGCGCGTCTCCGCCACCAGCTGGCAGCTCACGCTGACGACGCGGGTCGGTGACCGCACGGGCGAACGTCGGCTGTCCGCCGGTGACTGCACCGAGCTGATGCACGCGGCCGCCCTGGTGATGGGGCTGATGATCAACCCGAACGCGGGCGCCGCCGAACCGCCGCCGCCACCGCCGCCTCCCCCACCACCGCCGCCGCCACCGCCGCCACCGCCACCACCAGAGAGTCGCTTCGCGGCGGGCGTCGATGTGCTCGTCGGCACCGGCGCGTTGCCGGGCGTTGCCCCGGGAATCGGCGTGCGCTTCGGCGCGGCCGCGGGTGCGCTGTCGCTCGAGGCGCGCGTCAGCATCTGGCCGTCGCAAACCACCGCGAGCCCGGCCGACCCGACGACCGGCGGCTCGTTCGATCTCGTCGACGCGGGGCTCGCGGGGTGCGTCAGCGCGCGGCGCACGCAGCGAGTGTCGCCGCGCGCCTGCGCCGGTGGCTCGGCGGTGCGCGTCACGGGGGCCGGCTACGGTGTGTCCGATCCCAGCGACGCCGCGGCGTTCTGGAGCACTGCGTTCATCGAAGGGAGCCTGCGCGTCCGCATCACGGCCATGAACGCGCTACGCCTGGGCTTGCAGGGCGTCGCCCCCCTGGGACGTCCCACCTTCGCGCTGGCCGGAGTGGGCACCGTGTTTCGACCCGACGCTTTTTGGGCACGTGCGACACTGGGATGGGAGCTACACTTTTGACCATGGGTGATGTTCCCCGCGGCCATTCACCGACGATGCTATCGGGAGCCGCAAACGCCCGCGCCAAGACCGACGCGATCGGTTCGGGCGCGCCCGGGAATGTGGATCTGAATGCGGGCGGCGGTCTACCTACAGAGTCCGACCTCACGCCCCGCCAGCTTTACGACTCCCACTTCCCGTTCGTCTGGCGCAACCTGCGGCGACTCGGCGTGCCAGATTCGATCCTGGAAGACGCCGCGCAGGACGTGTTCCTGGTCGTGCATCGCCGCTGGGACTCGTTCGACGCGCGCTGGTCGTCGGTCGAAACGTGGCTGTTCGGCATCCTCATGCGCGTCGCCCGCAATCACCGGCGTTCGCTGCGCCGCCGCGCCTGGGTGGTCCCGTCGACCGGCGAGCTCGTGGAGGTCGTGCCGTCGACGCAGGCCGGCCCCGCCGAGCTCGTCGCGCGCCGCGAGGCGGTGGTGCTGCTCGACCGCCTGCTCGACGCCCTGGACGATGACAAGCGCGCCATCGTCGTGCTCGTCGATGTCGAACAGATGTCGGTGCCGCAAGCCGCCGAGGCGCTGGACGTGAACTTGAACACGGCTTACTGGCGGCTGCGAACCGCGCGCACGCAGCTGCGCAAGGCGCTGGTGCGCATCAAGGCGGCAGAGACGCGTTCGGGGGCAGGAGGAGGAGGAAACGCATGAGGTCGCGTGAGCCAACGGAGCTCGATGCCGAGATGCGCGCGGTGATCGACGCCGCGCGCGTCGGGCACGAGCCGAACGAGCTCAACCGTGCGCGCGTGCGCCGCGGTGTCGAGTACAAGCTGGCCGCCGGAATCGCGCTGGCCGTCGGCGCCTGCGTCGACCGCGCTGGCCGCCGTCGCGAAGGTGACGGTCGCGGTGGTGACGGTCGGCGCCGTCGTCGGCACCGGTGTCTACGTCTATCCGCGCTACATCGCGAAGCAGGATGTGTCGCGGCCCGCGACGCACAGCGCGCCGCACGCCCCAGCGGCCCGGCCGCTGCCCCCCGTGGATGCCCCGGCCGTCGTCATCGACGCGCCGGCGGTGGCGCCAGCGCGGGCGCCGAGCAAGCGGCGCGTCGCCGTGGCGCCGGCTCCCGTCATCGAGAGCGCGTCCGCCTTGAAGGAGGAGACGGCGCTGCTGGGAGGGGCCAACGCCGCGCTCGGCCGCGGTGACGTGAAGCGCGCGCTGGCGCTGCTCGACGACTACGATCGGCGGCCCGGATCCGGCGTGCTCGCCGAGGAACGCGCGGTCACGGGAATCCTCGCGTCGTGCGCCGCTGGGCGCCTCGACGCCGCCCGCGCGGGGGCGCAGCGCTTCCGCGCGCGCTGGCCGCGTTCGCCGCTGGCGGCGCGGGTCGACGGCTCATGCGCCGGCAAGCTCTAGCTCGGCCGCCCGCGTACGCGCTGGCCGCGGCTTTCGCGCTCGGCGCGTGCGACGCCGGTGAGACGAAGATCATCGGCTCGCACGCCGCCTACGCCATGTGCTCGGCTGCACCAGCGGCGCCGCCAGCCGGCACCGACGCGTTTTACGCGAAGTACTACGACGTCAACGGCATCCCGGTCATGTCGTCGGCGGCGGTCTCGAACACGGCGCTCGCCTCCGCGTGCACCATCGTCGCGCACATGGTGTCGGTGCGCGCCGACGTGCGGCAAACGATGATCGAGCAGCAGATGCGCGTCGCGGTGATCGGTGACGGCGAGGTCACGACTGACGTACCCGAGTACCGCAACCTCTATCAGATGTTTCAGGGTCAGGAGTGGGACGCCCTGCGTGGCGTGGGCGCGACACTGCTCATCCCGGTCGCGTCGGCCGGCGAGGAAAACCTGGCGTGCCTCGCGGACGACTGGTTCGCTGGCGAAAACATCCTGGTGCAGACGTTCGCCACCTCCGTGCTGCTCGGCCTGGAGGCCACCGACTCCACGTTCGACGCGCGCCTGAACGCCGCCTACCGCGCGGCGGTCGACGCGGACAAGTGGCGAGACACCTACGCGCGGACCAACGCGATCGAGTACTTCGCGGTCGGCACTCAGGTCTGGTTCGACGCGAGGCCAAACGTCTCTCCGCCCGACGGCAATCGCAACGACATCAACACGCGCGAGGAGCTGCGCAGCTACGATCCGACGCTCGCGGCGCTGATCGGCGAAGTGATGCCGGACGACGCCTGGCGCCCGAAGTGTCCTTGAGCGGCCTACTCGAGGCAGTGGCGATTCACGAACCGGCGTAGCGTGGAGCCGCGGTGGGTCTCCGCCCACTGCGTGGCCGCGGCGCGGGTGGCTTCGCCCGGGTGTTCCAGGCAGTCGGCGATCACCGCATAGCCGTCCTGCAACATGTTGTCGTCTTCCGGGTAGTCGCGCCGGTACTCCTCGAGCAGCTTCCGCAGCGCCGGCACGTCCTTGACGTCCATGGCGCCATTGAGCTCGCCGACCAGGCGGTTCTCGCGATAGATGCGCTGGTGCTGCGGCGTGATCGGGTGCGGGTGAACCGGGCCGTCGGGGCGCGGGTCGTTCGCGCCCGGCGGCATGATCGGCAGCCCGTCGGAGGTGGTCACCTCGTCCGGCGTGCGCGTGACGGGCTGGCGGCGCGGGCGGCAGCGGCAGGCGCGGGCGTGGCGCTTCCGCCATCGGCGGCGGCGGAACCTCCGCGACCTCAGCCGGCGGCTCGACCGCCTCGGGCCGCGGCTCGGGGCGGAGGACAAACCAGGCCGCGATTCCGGCGGCGACGAGGAGCGTGAACGCGGTGGCGGCCCGACGTGCAGGCGGGGTCAAGGCCAACTACTTTACTTGGTCACCGTCCACGTCACGGTCTGAATCGAGTTCTTCCACGCCGTGCGATGGCAGTAATTGCCCCTCACCGCGGTCGGGCAGGTCGAGTCTCGGTAGCGGACCAGGTCCATGCCGGCGTTGTCGTAAGCCGTCGCGGTGATGGTGTGCGAGCCCGCCGCGAGCGTCGACGTGTTCAGCGTCGTGCCGCCGTTGACCATCATGGTTCCATCCACCGACCAGTCGACGTTGATGACCGCTGGATCGACGACGTTGACCTTCAGCATCGGCGGATTGTTGACGGCGCCGGCTGCCGGCTCGGTCGAATCGATCGGCTTCACGACGCGCCAGATCGACATGACCATCTGCTCGCGCGACGGCGCGTTGAAGCTGGTGTTGACGTTGCTGCCGAACAGGCTGTTCATCATCGAGTTCGCCGACGGACGGTACTGGCTGGCGACGTAGCGGCTGCCGTTCCACGTCCCCTGCAGGCCGGTCGCGCCCGTCTGGTTGAAGCCGATCCACTTGTCCCATTTGCCGTCGGTGGTCATCGGGTTGCCGCACGAGTTCACCTCGGCCTCGGCGGTGCCGTCCCCTGGACGCCGGAACCCATGGTGTTCGAGCCGCAGCTGGCGCCCGTGCACGTGCCGTATTCGTCGGCGAGCTGATGGAAGCCGTGGCCGCCTTCGTGCAGCGCCGCGCCCGGCGCGTCGCCGTGGCCGCCGGACCACAACATCGTCGTCGATCCGGTGTTCCACCAGCTGTTGCCGTTGAGCATGACGGCGCGCCAGTCGAGGCTGAAGCTCGCCGGCAGCGCGTTGAACGCGTTGTTCACCGACGTCATGTTGCAGTTGGCGAGCCGGCTCGAATCGTCGCCGCAGCAACCGAGCGCGCTCGAGGCGCAGATGGCGCCGGTGCTGTTGATCTTGATCGCCGCAGATGTTCACGAAGTTCCGGTAGCGTCCATAGACCTGGCCGATGACGGCGCTGAAGCGCTTCGCGTTCGCGGTGTTCAGGTGCTGCTCGAACTTGCCGCCCGCGGCGTTGTCGGCGGCGGTGTAGCCGTCACCCAGCACGGCGTAGTTCACGCGGTTGGCCGGTGGTCCGTGGTTCTCGACGGCCCAGCCCATCGGCCCGCAATCGAGCGGCGTCGCCGACGGGATGGTGCCGCCGGTGCCGGTGGGCGAGCTCATGCCCGCGGCTCCCGCCAGTCCCGTGGCGCCGCCGCGGCCCGCCGCGCCGCCTGCAGCGCCGCCGCGTCCCGCGGTTGCGCCACCCGCCGCGCCGCCACGCCCCGCCTGGCCCGCGCCCGCGACGCCGGTGGTCCCCGCGCCGCCCGTGGTCGCGCCCGCGCCACCTCGCCCCGCCTGGCCCATGCCCGCGACGCCGGTGGTCCCCGCGCCACCCGTTGTGCCGGCGCCGCCGGTGGTGCCCGCCACGCCTGTGGTGCCCGCGCCGCCGGTGTTCCCCGTCGTTCCCGCGCTGCCAGAGTCGCCGGTGCCCCCGCCGCCCGTCGTGGGGGGGATGATCTCGCTACCGGCGCAGGCACCGAGAGCGAGAAGGCAAGCCGAAAACACCAGAGATAGGGGGCGACGGCAGAGGATCATGCCGGTGAATGTTCGCGCCCGGTCGCCCCCGTGGCTTTTTTGCCAACCGATATCTCCCCATGCGGTCATTCACCTCCATGGGAGACCCGCATGCCCAATCGCGTTAGCTCGTCTGCGGTCAAGGCTGTACTGCTGTCCGTCGCAGCAGTGATGGCCGCCGGAAGTTGCGACGGGATCGAAGAGGCGCCCAGCGACGAGACGCCGAGCGGCGTCGACAACACGATGGACTGGCAGACGCAGGGCGGCCTGATGACCGCGCCGACCAAGGCGCCGCGCAGGATCGCCGCGATGATGTTCGACATCGGTGGCGGCGTGCCCAACGCGACCAACATCATGAACGTCGTCGGCGGTACCGGCTCGTCGCAGCGTCACATGTTCCAGGAGATCTCGTACGGCATCCAGGACACCGCGCCCGAGTACTTCGGACCGTTCAAGCTGCCGGTCAACAACTGCCTGACCATCGCGTGTTGCGGTCCGTCGTCGGACCAGACCGGCAACGGCGCGACCGTGCAGATGCACATGGATGCGCTGGGCAAGACCTTCGACCACTACTTCTGGGTCTACGGCGGCATCCCGGCGGGCGCGAACTGCGGCACGTGGGGCGACGAAGGCTCACCCAATCGCATCGCCAAGTACACGAGCTATTCGTTCCACAGCCTCGTCGGCTACGCGCAGGAGATCGGCCACAACTTCGGCATGACGCACGAGCCGACGCTGACGTGCAGCGGCCAGGCGTCGTTCCTGGACGACACGTCCCAGTGCACGCACAAGGAGTACGGCAACACGCTCAGCTTCATGGGCAACGGCGCGCGCCACCCGTCGGCGGTGCACAAGTATCATCAGGGCTGGATGAGCGGCTGCAACCTCGTGAAGGTCGGCGCCAGCACCACCATCACGCTGCTGCCGCAGGAGCTGCCGTGTGACGGGGCGCAGCTGCTGCAGATCCCGGCGCCCAAGACGCGCCCCGCGCCGGCCGCCGGCGACCGCCAGGGCTCGGGCCCGATGCTCACGCACTACTACCTCGAGATGCGCGGCCCGCACGGCTTCGACAGCGGCCTCGGCCCGATGGTGCTGGTGTCGATCGGTCCCGAGCTGCGCTCCGCCACGCAGAGCGCGCCCTACGTCTACATGCTGGACATGAACGCCGCGACGTCGACACACACCGACGCCGGGCTGCGCGCCGGCGGCAGCTACAGCGATCCGTCAGGCGGGTTCACGGTCACCGTCAACACCATCGACGCCATGGGCGCCAACGTCACGATCACCACCAACGGCACTGGCGCTCTGACGTGCGGCAACAACATGGAGTTCACCGCGCCCGGCCCGGGCGCCAGCAGCTGCGGTCCGCTCGCCGGTGGCGGCACGTCGACGGGCGTCGCCGGTATGGGCGGCGGCGGGCGTGGCGGCGCTGGTGGACGCGGCGGCGCCGGCGGCGCGGCAGGTTCTACGGCTAGCGGAGGAAGAGGAGGCTCAGCGGCAGGCGCGGGCGGCAGAGGCGGCGCGGCCGGTACGGGAGTCGGCGGCGCCGCCGGCGTGGGCAGCGGCAGCGCGGGCAGCGTAGGAACGACCGGCGCTGCCGGTAACGGTAGCGGGGGGAGCAGCAGCGGCGTCACGGGGACCGCCGGCAGCGGCACCGGTGCCGGTGGTACGATTGCCACCGGCACCGGAGGCACCATCATGACGGGCATCGGCGGCAGCGGCACCGGCACGGGCGGCACGGCGACCATCGTCGGCACGGCCGGCAGCGGCTCGGGCGCGGCCGGCGCCGGCGGGCCGGGCGCGGTCGACGGCGGCTGCGAGTGCGGCGTCGCGACCACCGGGTCGACGCCGGCTGGTCTCGCCCTGCTGTTCGTGATGGGGTCGATCGCGCGCCGGAGGTCGAGGCGTGCGTCACCGCCTGCGTGAGCGCTCGGCGGCGGTGCGCGCCCTCGCCGCCGCGATCGCCGTCGCCGTCCCCGCGCTCGCGCACGCGAACGGCGCGTTCCCCGATGCGCAGAGCATCCTGACGCCCGTCGATCGGCCGGCGCAGATCCTGCTGGTCACCAACTTCGGCGTCATCATGTCGGTGGACGCGGGCGCGTCGTGGTTGTGGTCGTGCGAGACGGAGGGCAACGCGTTCGGCATGCTGTACCAGCAGTCGCCGCTGCCGAGCACGCGGCTGTTCACGGTGGCCGATCAGGGGCTGGCGTTCTCCGACAACAACACCTGCACGTGGACGACGGCGCGCGGCGCCCTCGACGGGCAGTCGGTCACCGACGCGTACGTCGATCCCGACGTCGCCAACCACGTGCTGGCGATCGGCATCGCCAGCTCGATCTATTCCGTCTACGAATCGAGGAGCGGCGGCATGGCGTTCTCGCCGGCGCTGTTCACCGCGCCGGCCAGCCACACCATCAACAGCGTCGAGAACGCCCGCAGCGACCCGATGACGATGTACATGGCGATGACGTCACCGACGACCGCGCCGCTGCTGGCGCGGTCGCGCGACGGTGGCGCGCACTTCGACGTCAAGGACCTCGAGCCGTCGCTGGGGAAGGGCTTGCTGCGCATCATCTCCATCGATCCCGTGGATCCGGATCGCGTGCTGCTGCGGTTCAACGGCGCCAACGAGCAAGCGATCGCGCTGACCACCGACGGGGGCGCCACCGCCACCAAGCCGGTGGTGGTCAACGGCAACTTCACGTCGTTCGTGCGCCTGCCGTCGGGGACGCTGCTGGTCGGCGGCATGGTCGACTACGCGGTCGTGCCCGGGCTGTATCGTTCGCGCGACCGCGGTGAGAGCTTCGAGCGGCTGCCGACGCCGCCTTCCATCCGCGCGCTGTCGCAGCGCGACGGGATCGTCTACGCCGCCACCGACAACTTCGGCGACGGTTACGCGGCCGGCACGTCCGCCGACGAGGGCGACACCTGGCAGCCGTTGCTGCGCTACGAGCAGGTGCGCGCCATCATCCCGTGCCTGATGAGCCGCTGCCAGGCGACGTGTCAGACGGAGGTCGACCTCGGCCTGTGGCCGCAGCAGGTGTGCGCGGCGACGGTCCCCACGATGATGGGCGCGGCCGGCAGCTCCGGAGTCGGCGGCGCGGGCGGCGCCGGCGGCGCGGGCGCACGTGGCGGCGTGGGCGGCTCACGCGGGCCCTACCGCCCCAGCGACGGCAACTGCTCCGTGACGTCGTCCGCCGATCCCGTGCTCTCCCTCGCTGCCTTCGCCTGCGTCTCCGTCGTCTTCCTCGTTCGCTCGCGGCTCACCAGCCGACGCTGTCGACGAAGATCGTCCCCGTCCAGCTCGTCGCGGGGCTGATCTCCACGCCGAGCTGGGACAGCGCCGCCGCGTTCGACGGCACCGTGACGGTGATCGTGTTCCACGCGTTCGCCGTCAGCGACGACACCGCGCGCCAGTTGCCGGTCCACGTCCAGTTGCCCGAAGCGCCCTGCAATACGAACGGCTGGATCGATGACAGCCCGCTGCCGGACGGGATCCAGACGCGGAAGCTCACCACCCGGCCTGCGGGCGTGGTGGGGGAGCCGACCGCGACCCGCCCGGCGCCGCTCCCCGCGACGTTGACGGCCAGCGAGCGGGTGCCCGCAAACGCGCGCGTCGTCGAGCTCGCCACGCTGGTCACCGGGGCCGCGCTCGGCGCCCAGCCCTGCGTCCCCGCTTCGAAGTTGTATTGCGCCGGGTCCGACGGCGGCATACCGGCGCCGGCACCGCCGCCCGTGCCTGTCGTGCCGCCCGTACCTGTCGTGCCGCCGCGCCCGCCGCTGCCGCTTGCGCCGCCCGCGCCCGTCGTCCCCGCCGCGCCCGTGCCGCCGCCGGTCGCCAGCGTCACGCCGCCCGCCGACAGGACGGCGCCGGCGCGGCTCTTCATGAACAGCTGGCCGTCGGTGTACGTATCGTTCTGGTACGAGCTCTGGCCGCCCGCACCGGCCCCGAACAGAAGACCGATCACGCCGGCGTCGGCGAACTTGACCAGGTGCGCGGTGCCGTTGCCGAAGAAATATTCGGGACGGTTGTCCTTGTAGCCGGCGCGCGCGCTGCCGTCGTTGGCGACGTTGCGGTGATTGGAGTTGCCGAGCGGGATCTGCCACAGGATCCAGCGCCGGCTCGCCTTGCGATTCCACAGCCGGAGCCACTCGGCGTAACGGTTGAAGCTCTTGCTGTTGATCGACGCGCTGTCGCTGGCGTCCCACCAGCGGTTCTGCCCCTGCACCAGCACGTAGTAGTCGGAGTCGCGATCCAGCGGATCCCCGACCAGCACGTCCTAGGTCGCGCCGGTGACATTGGCGGCGAGGCCGAACGGCGCGAGGAAGGCGTAGACCTTGTCCACCTCGGGCGACAGCGGATCGGTGACCGAGCCGTACGCGACGTCCTTGCCGCTCGCCCAGCCGGAGATGTGGATGCCGAGCACGGCATTGTTCGCGCCCACCGCCTTGCGGATCTGGAGGAACGCGAGCCCCCAGCCCGCGACGGTGTTCGGCAGCCCCGCGAGCTCCGCCATGCCGCTGTCCTTGATCGCCGCGTAGGCGCTGCTGTTGCCCGCCGTCTGTTGCTGCAGGAACCCGAAGCCGTCCGCTTCGATCAGGATGATCACCGGTTTGCCGAAGTCCTTGGCCCGCTGCATGAGCAGCTTGAAGTCGCCGAAGTAACTCTTCATCGTCGTCGCGTTCTGCACCTTCTGCAGGAACGCGGATTCGCCGCCGCCCGCCTCACCGTTCATCTGGTAGTACTGCACGGCCGGGATGAAGCGCTGTCCGTCGCACTCGCGCATGTAGCCGAGTCCCCACGACCCGTCGTACGCGCCCCAGCCCCAGTTGTTGACCCAGCCCTTGGTGAAGTAGCGGTAGCGGACGTCCCACGGGACGCCGCTCGACCGCATCCACGTCGCGCCGGTGTCCTCGAACAGGCCGACCAGCTCGCGGGCCGGCAGGCCGGCCGGGATCGCGCCAGCCGCCGGACCGCCGCCCGACACGGCTTCGTCCGACGACTGATCGACGTCACTCGCCGCGTCCAGACAGGCGGCGCCAGATAGCAAAACGAAAATACTACTGCGAACCAAGGCGTGTTGTTCCGCATCACCCCTGATTAACAGCCCACGCGATCGCGACAACTGGGGATCGCGGTGGGGCCACTCCCCACCCTTGACGGTCGCGGCGTTAGAGCGCGGCGCCCTGGGCGATCCAGTCGAGGATCTTCGTCCGGTCGGTGGCGCTGAGCGTGCCGCCCGGCATCGACGGCATGTCGTCGCCGCAGTCGGTCTCCGTCCCCGTCGACGCGCCGTCGGCGCACAACGAAGGCGTACGGCTGGACAGGCAGCGCAGCCCATCGGTGCCCGACAGCTTGTAGGCCAGCAAGCTCTGCGACACCTGATTGGGGACGACGTTGGCCATGGTCGGCGCGTTCACGGACGGCGCCAGCATCGCCGTCCGCACCGTCATCGGATCGCCGACGTACGAAAACGTCTTCATCATCGCCGCGTCGATGGTGACGGGCGTGTTGCCGTGGCACTGGGACACGAGGCCACACGTCAGCGAGCTCATGATGATCGGCTGGATGTCGGTCGTGAACGTCAGCGGCGTCGTCGTCGAAGGCGTGTAGTCCTCGAGCATGTCGCAGATCGACACCGGCGGCGTCGTCGGCCCGTCTCCCCCACACGAAACACCAGCCAGCGTCGTCGACAGCACCAACAGAGAAGGGAAGTTGCGGTGCAGATTCATTAGCCTGTCTCCTTTGTTAATTCTCTTCGCGTGATTTCGAGGCCGTACACGAGATACGTCTGCGTGGCGCCGTTGTGCCAGAGCCAGGGCCCAACCGGAAAGTGGACGCCGTACGTCTGCTTCAGCTCGGGATCGCGGCGGATCTCCGACGACAGCAACCCGGGGTGGGCGGCATGGATCACGTGGCCCGCATGCAACAGATCGCCCATGAGCGAAGCGAGATCGACGTCGGGCGCCACCCAGCTCAGCGGGGGATAGATGTCGTTCGACGTGACATCGGTCACCAGCAAGGCGACGCCGCGCGGCGCGAGGGCACCGGCGAGGGTTCTGACGTGGATGTTATTCACGGCGGTGCGCAGGCCTTCGAAGCGCGGGTTGTGGTCGCCGACGACCTGAAGCAACACGAGCTGAAGCTGGGTGAGCAAGCAGCACGAGACGACGACGTCGAAGGGCGCCGGCAGGGCGGCGAGCACGCGCGCGGGCGTCGCCGGCACGAGGTCACGCAGGTCCTCCGGGCGCGGCGGCTTGCGGCTCCAGCCTTCGAATTGATCGAACACGCCCGAAACATCGAGCGGCGCGCTGGACCGTGAGCTGCGCGCGCGCGTCTTCCGGGACGCGGGACAGCGCGCGTTCGACGGCTTCGGCGTCGATGTCGACGAGGTGAATCTGCGCGAAGCGCGCCGCGAGCGCGGCGAGGTCCACGTCGTGGGCGTTGCCGGCGCCCAGCAGGCAAAGCCGGCCGCGTCCGTCGGCCGGCGCGCGCGCCACGATCTCCCGCGTCAGCCGGGTGCGGTGCTCCGCGAACGAGTCAGCCTGGCCGACTGCCGCTGCGGTTCGCCGCCACTTGCTCGGCGACGGCGACCGCGAGTTTGTCTTGCTGTCCCAAGGTCGACGCCCGGCGGCGAAAAGGCTATGCCCACATCCTGATCAGGTTGAAATAGCTGCGCCGGATCGCTTCGGCTTCGGCCGGCGGCGACGGCAGACGGTCGAAGGCGTCGAGCGCGGTCCTGAGATCGTAGAGGATGCGGCGGCGCTCGCCGTCGCGCACCATGCTCTGGATCCACGAGATCGCGACGTCGCGTGTCCCGCGCGTGACCTCGGCGACCCGGTGAAGCGTGCTTGCCGGGTAAACGATCACGTCGCCGGCATTGCCGCGGAAGTTGGCCGGCGCGCCGACCGCGTCGATGACCAGCTCGCCGCCGTCGTATTCGTCGGCGTCGCTGAGGCACACGGTCATGGCCACGTCGCAGCGCACCTGCGACGACCCTTCGCCCATGATCGCGCCGTCGACGTGGTCGCCATACTTCATGCCGACGCCGTAGCGGCAGAACATCGGGCGCAGCATCGCGTCTGGCCACGCCGCCGCCTGAAATGACTGGTTCGCCTTCAGCGCGCCGACGAGCAGCTCGACTGCCGACGTCCCTGCGGGTGAATCGGGCGCGAGCACGAGGTTGTCCTTGATCGCTTGCGCGCGGCCGATGGCCGAGAGCTTGCCCGAGATCAGCGGCCCGCTCTCCATGCAGGCGCGGATCCGGGCGACGACCTCGGCAGAGACAGCGCCCGCGATGACGATGGCTGACACGAGAACACCAGCAGGATAGCAGCTTCAGCGCGCCACAGCCTCACGGCTAGGGCACGAACACGACGCTCCATGGCGCGCCCGGTACGGCGACGCGCGCCTCCACCTTCTTCGACGCGACATCGATGATCGCGACGTCGTTCGAAGGCCCGTTCGCCGTGTACAGCTTCTTGCCGTCGGCGCTGATGGCGATGCCGCGCGGAAACGCGCCGACGCCGTCGATGGTCCCCACTGTCACCTTCTTGATCGGATCGAGGATCGCGACCGACTGCCCGAAGCCGGTCGTCACGTACAGGCGCTTGCCGTCGGGAGACAACACGGCGGACTGCAGCGCCGCGGGCGGCGTGGTCTTGGGGAGCGGCTGCACCATGAAATACGCCTTGGACACGTGCTGCTTGAGGTCGACGATGGTGACGCTCGCGATCCCCTCGTTCGGGGCGAAGGCCAGGCTGTCCTTCGCCGAGAACGCGATCGCCTGTGGGCGCATGCCGGCGTCGACGCGCGCGAGCGGGCTCAGCGTCTTGAGATCAATCGCGGCCAGCTCGTTGGCGGTGCGGGTCGCGATATAGAGGACCTTGCCGTCGGGGCGGGTGGCGACAGCCACAGGTTCGGTGCCAACGGGCACCTTCTTGTTGACCACGCCGGCCGCGACGTCGACGACGAGGAGCTCGTCGGTTTCGTTGTTCACGACGTACGCGGTCTGGCCGTCGGGCGAGACATCGACGGCCAGCGGGGACGGCGGCGTGGCGATCATCTTCGTCACCTTGCGGGCGGCGATGTCGATGACGGCGAGACCGCCCGATGGCGTGCCGGCCGGCGGCGCTGCTGCTGGCGCGGCGGATCTGGGCGGACCGGACACCGCCACGAACAGCTGCTTGCGATTCCGCGCCAGCTTGAGGCCCCGCGGGCGGGCGCCGACCTTTATGCGGTCGACGACCTGCGCCTTCACCGGATCGACGAAGACCACCTCGCCACCCGCGTCGGCGCTGACGATGAGCAGCGGTGCGGCGTGCGCGTCATTCGGCGCGGCGATGGTGGCCGCGAGCCACGCGACAAACAGGGTCCTCGAGGCGACACGTGTGGACGTCGACATTGCGCGGAGCCGCTATTCCGGCATCCCGGCCGCCACCCAGGCGGCGACGATTTCTTGCTCGGCGAGCGTCACACAGCCAGCGGGTCTCGGCGTGTTGAAGCACCCCGACGCCATGGGCATCCAGCCGTCCATGATCGAGGCCAGGGCACATTCACCCATCGTCTTCGGCATCGTCCTGTCGAAGCCGTCGAAGTAGCAGCCGGGCGGCGCGTCGAGGCTCACGGCGGGCTTGCGCACGTCGGCGTAGGTCGTGCCGAGGTTGTGCCCGCCCAACCCGTCCGTCGTATGGCAGGGCGCGCACTTGGCCATGAAGATCGGCTTCACGTTCTTCGTGTACGTCACGCCGCCGCTGCCGCCGCCACTACCACCGGCGCCGCCGTCGGTGAGTGCCCCCGACTCGGGGAGGCACCCGGCAGTCGCCACTGCGGCGAGAGCGATCACGGAAAAAGTTACTGTTCGCATCGTGTCTTCCTCACTATCGGATTGGGCTGTGAAGCGCAAACCGCCGCTCCAATGTCGTCGGCGCTCATTCGCACGTTCCGTCGAATCCACGGGTGTCCAGCGTGGGCGGCGTGAAGGCGAAGCCGGGAGCCAGGCCATCGCCGAGCTGCCCGACGTCGTTGCCTCCCCAGCAACGAACGCCGCCGGTCCTCATGCGCGCGCACACGTGCGTGGTCCCGGCCGCGAGGCTCGCCACGCCGCCGATGACGTCGACGCTCGCCGGGCTCCGGCGCTCGGCCTGTAGCTCCGTTTCATCGCCGATCGCGCCGACGCTGTTGAAGCCCCAGCAGCGCACGCCGCCGCTCGCCAGCAGGGCGCACGTGAACGCGTTGCTGGCGACGACCTGCGTGGCACCAGCGAGCACGTCGGTGGTCGGGGGCGACAGAGCCGTATCGCTGGTGCCGTCTCCGAGCTCCCAGTCGGCGTTGCGCCCCCAGCAGCGCACGCCGCCCGCGCTGGTCAGCGCGCACGTGTGCAGGTCGCCGGCGTGCACGGCGGCGAGGCCGCCGGCGATATCCGAAGTGGGCGGCAGCGACCGGTCGTCCATCGTGCCGTCGCCAAGCTGGCCGTGGCTGTTCGCGCCCCAGCAGCGCACGCCGCCCGCGCTGGTCAGCGCACACGTGTGTGCGCCACCGGCGGTGATCGACTGGACGCCCGACAGCGCGTCGGTGGTCGGCGGCCGCAGACGGTCGGTGGTCGACCCGTCGCCGAGCTGGCCGCCGCTGTTGGCGCCCCAGCAACGAACGCCGCCGGCCAGCATCAGCGCACACGTGTGCGCGCGGCCCGCCGCGATGGCCTTGACTCCCGACAGAACCGGTTCGGCGGGCGGCGTCGCTCGCTTGGTCGTCGTGCCGTCGCCGAGCTGGCCGTTGCCGTTGAGCCCCCAGCAACGGACGTCGCCTCCGGTAGACAGCGCGCAGGTGTGCGTGGCGCCGGCCGCCACGGCCGCGACGTTCGAAACGACGTCGACAGCGGGTGGGCTGGGTCGATCCGCGCCACCGCCGTCGCCGAGCTGGCCATTGAGGTTGCCGCCCCAGCAGCGGACGCCGCCCCGGGACATGAGCGCGCATGTGTGAGATCCGCCGGCGGCGATGTCCGCGACAGGACAAGCCGCGGTGCTCCTCTTCACCTGGATGAAGTCGAGGTACAGCTTGTGACCTGCGCTCGCGGGGTTCTTGCCCGTCACCGAAAACCGCACGAGCTTCTCGCCGGGCGACGCGAACAGCGGCGTCGGGAAAGGCCCCAGCGAAGCGAACCCCGACACCGAGGCGTAACCGTCCTGCTCGCCGCCGAGTGGTATCCACGGCCCCGCCGGATCATTCGCGATCGCGACCTGGAACTTCCCCGCGTCCGGGTCCAAGCGTGCGCCGATGCTCACGTCGTAGCGCCCGGCCTCGGCGACGGGGAGCGCGTAGGTCACGAGCTCGTTGGTCGCGCTCGCCGCCGCGTACGCGGTGCCGGCGCCCCGGTCGTACCCGCCCGGAATCGTCACGATGCTGTGCGAGGCGGGGCCCTGCGCGCGCACGGCGAGCAACTCGGTCTGCCAGCGATCGTTTCGCTCGTAAGCGCCGAGGTCGCGCACCGCCGTTCCGTCACCGTCGCCGTCGACGAGCGTGTCGAACACGGTCCACGCTGCCGGCTGGCCGGGATCGAGGTTGTCGATCCAGCTGTTGCGCTGGTCGTCGCGCCCAGCCTCCCCGATCGCTCCGTCGACGGCCGGGCTGCCGGCCAGCAGCGGGCGCAGCGGCAGGTCGCCTTCGCCGCCCAGCGGCATGAGCGGGCCCAGGAACGGGTTGCGAACGTCGAACGTACACGATCCCATGTCGGTCGGCCGCGGATGCCCCGGCGCGACGTAGATGAACGAGCCCTGGACGCAGTTGAAGATACCGCCGGCCGCGCTCCAGCCCGTGTTGATGTTCCATTCCAGCGTCGTCGACGTGGTGAAGTTTCCCGCGACGACGCTCGAGAACACGGTCACGTCGTGCACGCCGACCTGGGGGGGCTGGAACTCGATGCCGCCGCCCGTGCCGGCTGCGATGTTGTTGGCGATCGTGCTGGTCAAGATGTGGACGTAGGTGTTCGTCTCCTCTGCGAAGCGCACGAGAAGGCCGCCGCCCACGCCGCTCGTGGTGTTGCCGCTGATCGTGGTGCTGGCGATGATGTCGGTCCCCCAGCCGCCGCCGAGGTAGATGCCGCCGCCGTCGTTGTCGGCGGCGTTGTTCACGATCGCGGAGTGCGCGACCAGCATGGAGGCCCCCGAGCCCTCGGAGGAGATCCCGCCTCCCTTGCCCGCGCTGCGGTTGCCGTCGACGACCGACGCGAGCACGTTGACCGTCGTCGCCTCGCCGGCGTCCGCCTCGTGATCGCAGCCCGACGCCGGCAGGCACGTCGCCACCACGCCGCTCGCCTGAAAGCCGGTGACGCGCGTGCGGCGAAGGCTGAGCGTGCCCTTCGTGACGCAGACGCCGGATAACGTCAGGCTCGGGTCCTGTGTCAGCGTCACGTCGCGGAGCCACACCTGTGGCTTGGCGTCGGCCGCGAAGACCAGACACGAGGTCGCCGGGTAGCGCGGATCGACCGCGAACCCCTCGGCCGCCGTTATGGTCGCCCGCCCGGTCGTCCCGTCGGCGATGCCGATCTCGACGCCGCCCGTGAGCCGCAGCGTCTTGCGCACCGGGTAGGTGCTGCCCGGTTGCAGGGCGACGCGCGAGACGCTGTTCGAGTTGGCGCAGTCGCCGACCGAATGGCCCGCTGTCGCCGCGGCGACGGCTTCGAGGATGTCGCAGTGGCCGTCCCGGGTCTCCGTGGCCATCACGCCCGACGGCGTGTCGACGAGGATGGCCGTACCGCCGCCCCCGCCCGTCGCGTCTCCTCCGCCGTCAACGCCCACGTCGATCATCCCATCGCCACCGTCCGGCGCGGAGTGGCCGCCGCCGCAACCGGCAAGGGCCGACATCAGCGCTACCCCGGCGAGAACCGACCTGCGGCCATGCTGCGTTGCGATCACGGCGACTTTCCGGGATCGGCCATGCTTCAAAGCGTACCTTGTCCCCCCGACGGCGGACAGGAACACCGCACCCGACAATGACCGCGTTATGCCGGCCTGGTCCACAGCCCGCCGATGGGCGCCGCGAAGGGCGCCGCCGTCGACGTGTGGTTGAAGGCCTGCGCGATCGTGCCCCAGAACTGGCCAACCGTGTACTGGCCCGCCTGATACTTGTTGTGTGCGAAGCCGAGCGACTTGCCGCCGATGATCATGGCCGGCATCCGGCTTCGCTCGTGCGAGGTCGCCAGCACCTCGGTCACGTAGGGGACGGCGGTGTAGTCGAGCAGCGGGTTGCCGAACCCGTCGACCGAGTTCTTCCAATCCTTCATGGCCTCGGCCTGCTGCTTGAAGAACCACAGCTGGACCTGGAACAGGAACTGCGAGCTGCCGTCGAGCCCGCCCACCGTTGATGAGGCGGTCGTATTGCTCGTCGCGATCTTGTGGCTCTGCGGGTGGTGCATGTAGACGGTGTCCGGCTGGTTGGGGAACAGCCCCTTGAAGCCGACGTGGTTCGTGCCCGGCGCCCACAGCATCGTGCCGCAGCGGATGATGTCGCAGATGAACGCCGCCTTGAGCACGGAGAAGTGCGCCTTGCCGACTGCCGCGAGATTGGGCGCATCCTCCTTGGCACCCGAGGTCGGATTGCCGTAGCTGTTGCCGGCGCCGCGCATCGGATCCGTCGTACCCATCACGTTGGGCGGCATCACCATGTTGTTCATGCAACCCATGGGGCGTGGGCCGCTGCCGCCGGCGCCGCCCGCACCGCCGCCAGCGCCGCCCGCACCAGCCCGGCCACCCGCGCCGCCTGCCGCGCCCGCACCGCCCCGGCCGCCGGCCGCACCCATGCCACCCATCCCCATGTTGCCGCCGGCCCCGCCCGTGCCCGTGCAGCTGCTCTCCGGATAGCTGGTGTTGATGGAGGCCGTGATGCTGTCCTCCATCTGCTTGATGGCTTCGAAGTGGTTGTCGAGCTTCATCCGCGCCTCGCTGGGCGCCATCTGGCGGAGCTTGTCGATCTCGACCTTCGCGAAGTCGAGGACGCTCCGGCGCGACGCGAGGTTCGTGAGCATCGTGTCGGCCGTGCACGCCGCCGCTTCGGGCTCATTGGCCGACGCGGCGAAGTTCGCGAACACGTTGGTGTAGACCGTCACCGGGCTCAGCGTCGGCATGAGCGGGATGTTCTCCTGCCCGCTCCCCGACAGCGCGCCAGCGGGGACCGCCTGCTTCATCGTCGAATAGGACAGGCACTTGGTCGAAACCTCGCCGAAGTCCGTCCGCGTATCGCAACCGGCGTTCTGGTAGTTCAGCAACGAGTTCGGCGCCTTGAGGTTCGTCGCGGCGTTCGCGAGCAGGAGCTGCTCGAACGACGGCCCCCCCGCGTAGCCGTCGTCGGACTCCGCCTGGCCCGCGCGCGTTCCCGGACACCCGACGCCCGTGATGAGCGCGGGGGTCCCGCCTTCGTGGCTGCCGCCCGCGCCGTTGGGCGACGAGATCCCCTTGATCACGGTCATGTCGGCGCCGAGGCCGGCGTCGGCGAACGGCTGCATGCCCGCCGATCCGCCGACACTCCCGGACGTCGCCGCAAACAGCGAGTCGCCCGAGCCCGCGACGATGCCGACCGGCCAGTGGCTGACGAGCAGCCGCCCAGGTGACTTCATCCCCTGCGCCGCGGCCTCGTTGTTGCGCAGCAGGATCTTGAGGCCCACACCGCCGCCAGCCATGGCGGTCAGAAACGCGCGCCGCTTGAACCGATACGAGATCATTTTCGCTTACCTCCGAATGGACTGCGGTCGTGTGGTGCGGGGCTACTGGACCTGCCTGCGCGTGGTGAACGCCGGCGAGGTCGCGATCGCTCGCGTGAGATCGGTGAACGACTGCGTGCTGCTCTTCCGCACCTTGTGCGCGACGTCGGCCACCGCGCAGCCCGGCTGCTTGCCCTCCAACGGCAGCTCGACCGCGCTGCCTTGCAAGGCATAGTTGAGGAACTGCCGCGACATGCAGTTCACGAACAGGTCTCTCTTCGACAGTACCTTCGCGAGGTCGACCGCGCTCGCGACGGTCTCCCCGCCGATCTCGTCCGGCAGCTTCGTGGTCCCGTCGATGGGCGCGCCGGTATGGTCCACGGTGCGGAACTTGCCGACGACGTCGTACCAGTCGAGCACGAGGCCGTAGGGGTCGAACGTCGGGTGACACTGGGCGCACAGCGGCACCGCCGCGCGGGCCGCCACCTGCTGCTGCGCGGTCATCATGTCCAGCATCTTCAGCTGCGTGTCGATCGGCCCGCCTTCACCCATGATGGCTGCCGGCGGCGGCGGCGTGTCGAAGCACAAGAACAGCCCCTTGACGCCCAGGCCGCGTGGCACGACGCCCACTCCGTCCGCCCGCGCGCGCGTCGTGATGAACGCCGCGCTGGTCAACATGCCCGCCCGCTTGTCGGCCGGAAGCGTCGTCTCGACGAAGTTCGTCGCCGTCGCGCCCGGGGGCACCGGGACGTCGTAGATCATCGTCGCGAGATTGGTGTTGAGGAACGCCTTTGTCGACGTGAGCAGGTCCGAAACCTTGCCGCTTCCACATGACGTCGTTGAGGAACAGCCGAGACTCTTCCTCGAGGTCGGCGTAAACCGCGCCGCCGGCCACGATCGGGAACTTGGTCTCGTCAACTCTGGTCCCTGGAAGCTGATTGAGGAGGAAGTACATCGACATCACCTTCGTCAGCCAGGCGCGCGACGCCGGCGTCGCGATGATTCGATCGACGTGCGCGGCGAGATTGGCGCGCAGATTGCCGGCCTGCGCGGCCGCGATCAGCATGTCGTCGGGGGGCTCGTCGGTGAGGTAGTAGGACAGGTTCGACGCCAGCTCGGCGTCCGTGAGGTAGACGCCGGCCGGTGACGTCGACGCCACGCCGGCGCCCAGCTCCCAGCGCCACAGCAGCTGCGGTGTCATGAAAAGACCGTAGACCGAGTTGCCAGTGGCCTCCTCGACGGTCGTCGTGACCTGGTATCCGTTCACGAGCTGGCTTCGCAGCGTGTGATAGAGGCCGGTGGGGCCCGTGAAGCGGTCCTTTTCCTCGGTGGTGAGCTGCCGGCGATAGGCCTTCACCGCGAGGCTATTGAGATAGGCGAGCGCGCACTCGTCGGTCCCGGGCGTAGCGCACTTGGTCACGGCCGCGAAGTGGTCGCGCACGTAGTTGCCGACGTGCTGCGCCAGGGTGTTGAAGTAGATGAGGACGGTCGAGTCCGGGATGCTCCTGAACTGCTCGGCGGCGGGCGGCGGGAACCGGGCAACGATGTCCGACGTCACGCTGAACACGTTGTTGTCGACGACCGACTGGGCCTCTTCGATCGAGACCAGCTTGACCATGTTGATGAGCTGCGTGCTCGTCACCAACCCAATCCGCTGGTCCGCGATGACGTGGGTCGGGTCGCCCGCACTACACAGCGGCGTGGTGGTGCTGCCGCCCCCGGTGTCCCCGACCACGCCGTGGCAGCCGAACGCGAGCGCGGCGCATAACGGAAGCACCGCGGCGCGCCACTGCGAGGGAACTGACAAGCGCCTTACATGCCGCATCGAGGAACCTCCGACGGAAGGGGACACGCAGCCAGGAAGCGGGAACCAACCCCGCCGGCACAACAGCCGGCCCGCCCATTTCTGGTGTGTAGGGTGACGTGACGCCTGGTCGGAAGCTCAGTTATTTCTGCCGACGGAGGCACCCGTGTCCGGGCGCGGGTAGGCCGATCTCCTACCCTCCCCTGGCGCGCTGCGACGGCGCGCTCGTCTACCGCTGCGGCGGTTCTACCGACGGCGGCGACGCGCGACGAACAGCAGACCCAGCGTCGACGAGCAACGTCGACGCGCCAAGCGGAGCTGTCGCCCCGACGGAGCAGCCGCCGCCATCGCTGCTGCCCCCGCCGCTGGTCCCGGCCGTGCCTGTGCTGCCGCCGCGCCGGTGCCGCTGGCGCCACCCGTGGCGCAGCCGGCCGCGCCCGGCGCGTCACACGGGCGGGTAAACGTGCAATAGGCGAGCACACACGTCGCGCCCATGGCTTTGCACTTGCAGTCATCGTTGGTCGTGCACCAGCCGTCCATACCTTTCGGCTACGGTGCCCGCCGGCTTGCACAGCGTCGATTCGAGATGTCGCTCCAGTCGCACACGTCGCCTCCGCAGGCGGGCGTCGCCACGCAATCGTCGTCGTTGACGCAGGTCGCGGGGTTGCTCTGAGCCACCGCTGTCCCAGCCGTGAACAGGCACAGCAATCCGGCGAGCAACATCCAGTTCATGCGGGCGGGCAGCAAGGTCATGGCGATCTCCGTCGAAGTTAGAGGGGAATTTACCAGGTCTGTGCGCATAGCGAAAACCGAAGTGCCGCCAGGTGGGTCACGCGGCGCACCTTTTCGCTCCACGCTCCACGCTCCACGCTCGAAGCTCGACAGCCAGCTGGCGATGCCGTAGGTAGAGATCGGTTGCCTACGGACGTCTTCTGCTGTCCCCGTTGCGGCGGGGCGCTCGCCGACGCGGACGGCGGCTACCGCTGCGGGCGCTGCGCGGGTCGCTACCCGATCTTCGGTCGCATTCCCTGTCTGGTCGATGATCCGGCGCTCTGGCAGACGATGTGGCTGCGTCGGCTGGACGACTACACGGCGAGCATCGAGTCGCGCGTCCAGGAGCTGCAGCGCGAGGCGGAGGCGCCCGACCTGCTGCCGCGGACGAAGCAGCGGCTGTTGCGGATCGCGAACGGGTTCGCGAATCAGGTCGAGGCGGTCGCGGCGCTGTTCGAGCCGCTCGACGCGGGCTCGGACGAACAGGTCGCGGCCGTGATCCCGAGCCGGCCCGAGCCGGGATCGCAGGCGGCGATCCTCGAATGTTACGAGCACGTGTTCCGCGACTGGGCGTGGGGCGAGCGCGAGTGCGCGCTGACGCTGGACTTCGTCAAGCCGATGGTGCCGCCGGGGCTCGGCCGCGTCGCGATCTACGGCGCCGGCGCCGGTCGGCTCGCGGTCGACGTTCACCAGGCGTGCGGGCCGGAGCGGACGTTCGCCCTCGACGTCAATCCGCTGCCGTTCCTGATCGCGGACAAGCTGCTCGCCGGCGAGGCGATCGATCTGCCGGAGTTCCCCCTCGACCCGAACTCCGACGACGTCGTCGTCGTCGCGCGCCACATCGAGCGGCCGTTCGCCGTGCGCGACGGGTTCTCGCTGCTGCTCGCGGACGGGCTGCGCCCGCCGTTCCCCGCGGCTTCGCTCGACGCCGTCGTGACGTCGTGGTTCATCGACGTCGCGCGCGCCGACCTCCGCCAGACGGCGGCCGCGATCAACCGCGTGCTGCGCCCCGGAGGCGTGTGGGTGAACCTGGGGCCGCTGCGCTTTCACACCGTGCTGTCGCGCGCGTACACGATCGAGGAGGTCCACGAGATCGTCGGCCGCAGCGCGTTCGAGCTGACGGCCCACGACAGCCACGACCTGCCCTACTTCGATTCGCCGATCAGCGGCTCGCGCCGCACCGACAAGGTGTTCGCCTTCGCGGCGCGCAAGACCGGCGAAGCGCCGGCGGTCGACATCGCCGACCCGGCGCCGCCCTGGGTCGTCGACCCGTTCCAGCCGATCCCGATCACGCAGGCGCTGATCGCGCTCGGCCGCACGTCGATGTTCACGACCGGCGTGCTCGGCATGATCGACGGCCAGCGTTCGATCGTCGACGTGGCGCGCGAGCTCGGCAAGGCCTGGGGCATCGCGCCGGCGCGGCTACAGGACGAGCTGCGCGCGTTCCTCGCGCGCCTGCCAGGTAGCTGACGCGTCGCAACCGCGGAGCGCTCGAAAATAGAGCCGCGGTTGAGCGCAATCGCCACTCCCGTCGGTGGAGGATCGATGCGAGCCCAGCACATTGGCTTTTCGGTACTGCTCGCACTGGTCCCGGCAGCGTGCGACGACAACGGCTCGGCGCGCGCTACCCACCACCGACGGCGCAGGGCGAGGCGGCGTGGACGGGACGGATGCAGGGAACGGGCGGCGCTGCCGGTGGAATTGGCTCCGCCGGCGCGCATGATGGCTGGAGGCTCTGGTGGCGGCGGGACAGGTGGCCTCGGATCATCGGCGGCATCGGGCGCTGGCGGCGGCGTTCCGGCGGGGGTGCTCTACGCGTGTCCGGATCCTCCTCCGAATCCCGGCGATGCGTGCCCGAATGACAACGTAACCTGCACGTACCCCAGCAAGAAGAGCTGCGCGTGCTACAGCAAGGTCTGGCAGTCGCAACGACTGCCCAGCGACTCAACCGACCGCTGCCGACAGCTGCGGCAACCTCCTTTATCGCGTATCGCTGAGCTGCAGCTACGGGAACGTGACGTGCGGGTGCGAAAGACGCTCGAGCACGGCGTGGCGCTGCGGGATTTGCCCACCCTCCGAGCCACTGACGGGTGACCTTTGCGGCAACGTGCCCGCGGGCGAATGCCGCTACGGCGCCGACACGTGCACGTGTCTGAGCAACGGGACATGGTCCTGCGCGACGGCGACGTGTCCGGCGAATCCGCTGTTCACGACGAGTCGGACCTCTTGCACGTCACCACACAGCGCCTACACCTGCACGTACGCTGACCAGGACTGCATCTGCCTGCCGGACTCTTCCGGTGTTTTGACATCGATCTGTTCGTGCCCGGCCAACCGTCCAGTCGAGGGCAACGCCTGCCTGTCGGCGCCACCGAGCTGTAGTTATGGCGACGTCTCCTGCACCTGCGCCGGGACGTGGCGGTGCGAGAGCACCACCCCACCCAACCCCTGCCCGGCGAGTCAGCCCAGCGCAGGAGCCGGCTGCTCCGTCAGAGTGAGCACGTGCGCGTACGGTAGCGCCATCTGCGCTTGCGATGGCACGAGCTGGTCGTGCGCACCTTGAGTTGATGCTCGCGCCCGACGGGGCCGATACGATATGATTTCGATGCACGCGCTCCGATTCTTGAGCTGGCCCGCCACACACACGCCGCTTTCAGTCGAACGTAGAGGATCGCTGAGCTAGATGGCGGCAAAGAGATTTCTGTTTGGCCACGCAGGGCGCGCGCGCCTGCTCGAGGGGGCGCGCATCCTGGCCAGCGCGGTCAAGCCGACGCTGGGGCCCGGTGGGCGCAACATCTTCCTCGAGCGCCCGATGCACGGCGCGCCGCTGGTGACCAAGGACGGCGTCACCGTCGCCGAGCACATCGAGCTCGCGGAGTCGTTCGCCAACATGGGCGCGCAGCTCGTGCTCGAGAGCGCGGTGAAGACCGGCAACACGGCCGGTGACGGCACGACGACGGCGACGGTGCTCGCGCACGCCATCTACCGCGAGGGGGCGAAGCTGGTCGCGGCGGGGTACCACCCGCTCGAGCTCAAGCGCGGCATCGACCTCGGCGTCGAGCGCATGGTCGAGGCGCTGGCCAAGATGTCCAAGCCCGTGAAGGGGAAGCGCGACGTCGCGAAGGTCGCGACGATCAGCGCCAACGGCGACAGCACGATCGGCAAGCTGGTCGCGGAGGCGATCGGCAAGGTCGGCCTCGAGGGGATCATTCACGTCGACGACGGCATGACCCTGGAGACCATCCTGGAGGTGGCCGACGGTGCCGAGATCGAGTGCGGATACAGCTCCGCCTACTTCGTCACCGACATGGAGCGCCTGGTCGCGCGCCTCGACGACCCGTACATCCTCCTGTGCCCGAACAAGATCGGCGGCGTCTCCGACCTGCTGCCGATCCTCGACAAGGTGGCGAAGGCAGGACGGTCGCTGCTGATCGTCGCGGAGATCGTCGGTGAGGCGCTGTCGCTGCTGGTCGTCAACAAGCTGCGCGGCACGGTGAAGGTGTGCGCGATCATGGCGCCCTACTACGGAGAGTCACGCAAGACCGCGCTGCTCGACATCGCCGCCCAGACGGGTGGCCGCCTCGTCGGCGAGGATCCGGGCGTCAGCCTGACGGAGGCGACGCTCGCCGACCTGGGGCGCGCGAAGAAGGTCGTCGTCGACAAGGAGAAGACGACCATCGTCGGCGGGGCGACCGACAAGGCGGCGCTCGACGCGCGCGTCCACGAGATCCGCGCGCTCTACACCGACACGAACTCCACGTTCAGGCACCAGCAGCTCGAGGGGCGGCTACGCCGCCTGGTCGGCGGCGCGGCGCTGATCAAAGTCGGCGGGACGACCGAGCCGGAGGCGCGCGAACGCAAGCTGCGCGTCGAAGACGCCTTGTTCGCCACGCGCGCGGCCATCGAGGAAGGCATCGTGCCGGGCGGTGGCGTCGCGCTGCTGCGCGCGGCCGACACGCTCGCCCGCCCGCTCAAGGGGATCGGCGAGGAGCAGCAGGCGGGCGTCGCGATCGTGCGGCGGGCGTGCGACGAGCCGTGCCGCCAGATCGCCGAAAACGCCGGTCAGGATGCGTCGTCCATCATCGGGCGGATTCGCCAGCGCAAGGGCGCGCACGGGTACAACGCCGGGCGCCACGTGTTCGAGAACCTGATCGAAGCCGGCGTCGTCGATCCGACGATGGTCGTGCGGCTGGCGCTGCAGCACGCGGCGTCGATCGCCGGTCTGCTGCTGTCGAGCGAGGCGCTGATCGCCAACGCGCCCGAGGTCGTCGACTATCCCGAGTCCGGCAGCGCCCATGACGCGCTCAGCGTCGAACCGATCACATCCCGCCGCGATCGCCGCCCTGTCGGCGGACGATCGATCTAGGTCGGCGCTACCTGGTAGCGCCGACACCTGTCAGTCGGCGGCGCCCTGCGCGATCCAGTCGAGGATCTTCACCCGCTCGGCCGCCGTCAGGATGCCGCCCATCGGCATGGCGTCGCCACACGGCGTCGTGAGGCTGTTGCTTGCCCCGGACGCACACATGGATTTCACGCATGCGAGCCCGTCGGAGCCCGAAATCTTGTACGCCAGGAAGCTGGCGCCGACGTTGTTCGGCACCACGAACTTCATGCTCGGCGCGTTGACCGGCACCTGCTGCAACAGCGCCGTCTTCACCGTCGCCGGCGGATCGATGAGCGAAAACGTCTTGGTCATCGCGGCGTCGACCGGCCAGGGCGGCGTTCCGTGGCAAATCGTCGTCTGGGAGCAGCCGATCTGCAGGGTTGAGTTGGCCATGATGGGGTGGATGTCGGTCGCGTACGACAGCGGGGTGGTCGTCGACGCCTGGTAGCCTTGCAACTCGTCGCACTTGCTGGCGGAGTCGCCGCCACCACAGGTGAGCGACGAAAGCGCGAGCAAGCCGCCGGTCGCGACGACAAGACGGGTCCACGGACGATTTCTCATAGGGTCTCCTTTGTAGGCCTAAGCCGCGCTGGAGCCCCGCCGCGGCTCACGAAATTGCCCACCCCCACCCACATTTGTGAGCCTCGCGCCTACGAACTGGTCACTACAAGTGACCGTAAATCCAGGATAGGAGAGATCCATGCGCGCACCGGTTCTGATGCTCGCGTTTGCAGTCGCCTCGGGCGCAGCTGCGGACGTTCAGGCGAAGGCCAAGAAGGACAACACGGGCAAGGCCGCCCCCCCCGCGAAGGCGATCGTCAAGGCCAGCTACGGCAAGGTGGACGGCAAGCCGGTCGATCTGTACACGCTGACCAACGCCAACGGCGCCTTCGCCAGGATCACGAACTACGGCGCGATCATCACCGAGCTGCACGTGCCCGATAAAGCGGGGAAGCTGGGCGACGTCGTGCTCGGCTTCGACGGCGTCGACGACTACGTGAAGAAGAGCCCGTACTTCGGCGCCATCGTCGGCCGGGTCGCGAACCGGATCAAGGACGCGACGTTCGAGCTCGACGGCAAGACGTACAAGTTGAACGCGAACGACGCGCCTCACCACCTGCACGGCGGCAAGAAGGGCTGGGACAAGGTGATCTGGAAGGCGGAGGGCAAGGAGACGCCCGCCGGCCCGTCGCTGGTGCTGACGCACGTGTCGCCCGACGGCGAGGAGAGCTATCCCGGCACGGTGACCGCGACCGCCATCTACACCCTGACCAACGACAACGAGCTCAAGGTCGACATGACGGCGACCACCGACAAGACGACGCTGATCAACATGGCCCACCACAGCTACTGGAACCTCGCGGGCGGCGGCACGATCCTCGACCACGTTCTGACCATGCCCGCCGACAAGTACACGCCCGGCCCGGCGAATCCCGACGGCAAGGTCGCGGTTCCCGACGGCAAGGTCGTACCGGTGAAGGGCACGCCGTTCGACTTCACGGTCGCCAAGCCGATCGGCAAGGACCTGAACGCCGCCGGCGGCAAGCCGGTCGGCTACGACCACAACTGGGTGGTCAATGGCGATCCGAAGGCGCTGCGCGTCGTCGCGACGCTGAAGGATCCCAAGTCGGGCCGCGTGTTGACGATCTCGGCCGACCAGCCCGCGCTGCAGTTCTATTCGGGTAACTTCATGGACGGCAAGACCAAGGGCAAAGGCGTCACCCACGTCCAGTACGCGGGCCTGTGCCTCGAATCGCAGAAGAGCCCCAATTCAGTCAACGTCCCCGCGTGGCGCGCGGAGGTCGTGCTCAAACCCGGGCAGACCTACAAGCACACGATGGTCCACAAATTCACGACGGAGTAATGCCAATGTCGAAATCGGGCCGCCTGCAGTGGGGAGTAATCGGCACGGGCGGCATCGCGTCGGACTTCGCGCAAGCGCTGACGCGTTCCGATCGCTGCCGTGTCGTCAACGTTGTCGGCTCGTCGCCCGCCAAGGCACAGGCGTTCGCGAGCCGCTTCGCGCTTCCGGCGTGGGCGCCGGATGTGGCGTCGCTGCTGGCCGATCGCGCCGTCGACGCGGTCTACATCGCGACGCCGCACCCGGCGCACGAGGCGCAGGCGCTGGCCGCGATCGCCGCGGGCAAACACGTCCTGTGCGAAAAACCGATGACGATCGCGGCCGCCACGACTGAACGCGTGATCGATGCGGCGCGGAGAGGGAATGTGTTCTTGATGGAGGCCTTCATGTACCGCTGCCACCCCCTGACCAAGGCGCTGATCTCGCGTCTGCAGGATGGTGTCATCGGGGCCGTCCGTCACGTGCGCGCCGACTTCGCGTTCCGGGTTCCGCGTGATCCAAAGGGCCGGCTGTTCGATCCGGAGCTGGGTGGCGGCGGCATTCTGGACGTCGGCGGGTACCCGGCATCGTTCTCGCGCCTGGTCGCCGGCCTGGTCGAGGACAAACCGTTCGCCGAGCCCGTGTCGCTGTCGGCGGCCGGCGTCATCGGCCCCAGCGGTGCGGACGAGGTGGCAACCGCCCTGCTCACCTTTTCCTCCGGATTCACTGCCACCTGTACCAGCGGCGTGTTCCACGAGGTGGGCACGAGCACGGTGGTATTCGGGGAGAAAGGCAAGATCGTGCTGCCCGACCCGTGGATTCCGGGCGGCAAGCGCCACGCCCTGGAATCAGGATTCACGATATTTCGCGACGACGCGGCGCCCGAGCCGGTGACCGTACGGACGGAAAAGGCGACCTACGCCATCGAGGCTGAGCTGGTGGCCGACAGCCTGCCGGCGCAAGAAGCACGCTGGCCGGCAATGACCTGGGCCGACAGCTTGGGTAATATGCGCGTCCTCGATGCGTGGCGCGCCGCGCTGACCAAGGCAGACAAACGGAACGGGTGACCTACTGATGAAGACGATCCGAATCGGACTGGTGGCGGTTGGGGTACTGGCGGCAGCGGTGTCGATTGGCTGCACCAAGAAGGCGGAGCCGGGTAGCGGCACGTCGGCGACGGATCCCGCGGCGGGCGGTGGCGCCAAGTACAAGTTCGCGTTCGTCACCAACAACTCGGCGGGCTTCTGGAACATCGCCGTCAAGGGCATCCAGAAGGCCGAACAGGATTTCGGCATCAAGGCGGAGGTCCTTCGCCCGCTCAAGGGCGAGCTCGCCGAGCAGCAGCGCTACCTGGAAGACGTCATGGTCATGGGCTTCCAGGGCCTGGCGGTCAGCCCGGTCAACCCGGACTCGATGACGCCGATGCTCGACAAGGTCGCTGCCAAGATGCCGGTCATCACCCACGACTCGGACGCGCCGAAGTCGAAGCGCAGCGCCTACGTCGGCACCAACAACGTCGAGGCGGGCCGCGCCGCGGGCGCCGCGGCGCTCAAGGCGCTGGGCGACAAGCGCAAGGGGAAGGTGGCGATATTCGTCGGCCGCATCGACATGCAGAACGCGATCGAGCGCCGGCAGGGCGTCGAGGAGGCGCTCAAGGGGACGGGCCTCGAGATCCTCCCCGTCTTCCTCGACGGCACCGACCGCGCCAAGGCGAAGAAGAACGTCGAGGACGCGCTGGCGCGTTACCCCGACCTGGTGCTGGCCATCGGCCTGTGGTCGTACAACGGCCCGACGCTGGCGGGCGCCGTCCGCGCGTCGTCGCGCAAGGAGAAGCCGGCGATCGTCGCGTTCGACGAGGACGAGGAGACGCTGAAGGGCATCGAGGACGGGCTGGTCTACGCGACCATCGTCCAGAAGCCGTTCGAGTTCGGCTATCAGTCGATGAAGCTGCTCAAGGACATCAAGGACGGCAAGCAGGTCCCCACCACCGTCAATCCGGGCATCGACACCATCACCAAGGAAAACCTGACCGCGTTCTGGACCAAGCTCAAAGAGCTGTCGAAGTAGAACGTCAGGACGCAGCAAGTAGGGAGTAGGGATCGATGCTCGAACTACGAGGGATCAAGAAATCCTTCGGTGGGGTCAAGGCGCTACGGGGCGTCGACTTCGCCGTCGGTGCGGGTGAGATCGTCGGCCTGGTCGGCGGCAACGGCGCCGGCAAGTCGACGCTGATGAAGATCGCCGCGGGCGCCTATCTGCCCGACGAGGGCGTCATCGACATGGGTGGCCAGTCGCCGACCAGCCCCGCCGACGCCATCGCGCTCGGCGTGTCGCTGGTGCGGCAGGAGCTGATCCAGGCGACCGACCTCGACGTCGGCGCCAACGTCATGCTCGGCCACGAGCCGCACCGCTACGGCGTCATCGACCGCGGCGCGCTCTACCGCCGCGCGTCCACCGTGCTGGAGCGCGTGGGCGGCGGCATCGATCCGCGCACGCCGCTCGGCGACCTGTCGCCCGGGCAGAAGCAGCGCGTGGAGATCGCGCGCGCGCTGTCGCTGAACGCGAAGATCCTGCTGCTCGACGAGCCGACCGCGACGCTGACCGAAAACGACGCCGCCCGGCTGTTCGACCTGCTGCGCGAGCTCCGCAAGCAGGGGCTGGGGATGGTCTACATCTCGCACCGGCTGGCCGAGGTCCTCGAGATCACCGATCGCATCGTTTGCCTTCGCGACGGCCAGAAGGTCGCCGAGGTGTCGACGAAACAGGCGACGCGCGAAAGCCTGGTCGAGTTCCTCGCCGGCGCGGGCGGCGTGTATTCGACCGACGCGGAGCCGCTGCCGCCGCCGGGGGCCGACGTGGTGATGGAGGTGCGCGGCCGCGTGTCGTTCGATCTGCACGCGGGCGAGATCCTGGGCCTGGCCGGACTGGTCGGCGCCGGGCGCACCAGCGTGCTGCGCGGCCTGTTCGGCGGCCGCCCGGGCCGTCGTGACGACCTGCAGGTCAAGGTCCGCGGCCAGGCCGTGTCGGTCGCGACGCCCATCGACGCGATCCGCGCCGGCATCGCGCTGGTCCCCGAGGAGCGCGCGTCGCAGGGGTTGATCCTCGACATGCTGGTCGAACGCAACATCGCGCTGCCCAACCTGCGGCGCTTCCTGCTCGAGGACGAAAACGCGATCGCGCGTCCGTTCATGGAGCTGTTCGGCATCCGGGGCGGAGGCCCCGCCAGGATGCTGTCGGGCGGCAACCAGCAGAAGATCGTGCTCGCGAAGTGGATGGCGCGATCGCCCACCGTGCTGCTGCTCGACGAACCGACGCGCGGCCTCGACATCAAAGCCAAGCGCGACGTGCACGACGTCGCGCGCAAGCTCGCGGCGGAGGGCAAGGGCGTCATCGTCTCCAGCTCGGAAGCGGACGAGATCGCGGCGCTGTGCCACCGCGCGCTCGTGATGAGCCGCGGCGCCATCGCGGGCGAGCTGGCGCGCGCCGAGTTGACCGACGCCAACATTCTGAAGCTGGCGGCCTAGTGCGGGGTGGCAGTGTGGCGGAGTGTGGCAGTGTGGATAGCCGGGAACGTGGGACTCTGAGAACGAGAAGGGAACATGCGCGCCTTTAAGAAAGAGCTGACGATGCTGGGGGTGATGCTCGCGCTGGCGATCATCACGGCGATCATCAACCCCAGTAGCTTCCTCAACGCCGACAACCTCAACAACAACGTCCGCCACATCTCGCTGATCGCGCTGTTCGCGCTCGGCGAGGCGGTGGTCATCATCGCCGGTGGCATCGATCTGTCGGTGGGCTCGATCATCTGCCTGACCGCGTGCACCACCAGCTATCTGACGATGGTGCAGGGGTTCGGCATCGTGCCGGCCGTGGTGCTGGCGCTGCTGCTCGCCGTCGTCATCGGCCTGCTGCAAGGGGCGCTCATCGCCCGCCTGGGGGTGGCGCCGTTCGTCATCACGCTCGGCTCGATGTTGTTCTTGCGCGGCGTCGCCGAAGTGCTGACGCAGGGCTCGGAGATCGGCTTCCAGGGCAAGTTCCCGGGGCTCCGCTTCCTCGGCGAGGGCAACGGCCTCGGCTTACCGATGCCATTCTGGTTTGCGCTGGTGGCCGTCGTGGCGACAGCCTTCGTCATGCACCGGACCATCTTCGGCCGCTACTGCTACGCGATCGGCTCCAACGCCGAGGCGGCGCGGCTGTCGGGCGTCCCGGTGACCGCGATAAAGCTGGCGACGTACGTCGCCAGCGCGCTGCTCGCGGGCATCGCCGGCATCCTGTGGGTCGCGTATCTGCCTGCCGCGTCGCCGGCTCTGGGTAACTCCTGGGAGCTCTACGCGGTCGCCGCGGCCGTGCTGGGCGGCTGCTCGCTGCAGGGCGGGCGCGGCTCGGTGTTCGGCGTGCTCGTCGGCGCCGGCGTCTGGCACCTGACGTTCAACTCCGTGAACCTGGTGCTGAACTCGCTGTGGCAGAACGTGGTAGCAGGTGCGGTAATCCTCATCGCCGTCACCGTCGACCACTTGTTCGAAAAGAAATAATCCAGCGACTTCGCTACCTTCAGCGCGTCGCCGAAGAGTCGATTTACCAGTCAGAATTGTGAGCTGCGGAGGTCCCGCGGCGACGCTTTCATGGTGAATGGGCTTGCCGGCCATAGTCCCACTGACGCCTCGACCAGGGGGTGCCTTGATGCGTGACGTCGAACGCGGCGCCCGCCTGATCGTGTTGCCAGGCGCGGCGCTGTCCGAAGCGGACGACGCGACGCTGGCGCGTGCGCTGATTGCCCGCGACCCGCACGCGCCCCGGGTGCTGTGGCAGCGGTTCGCGCCGATGGTCTTCCGCATGCTGCGGCGGACGCTGGGCGCCGACCACGATCTCGACGATCTGGCCCAGGAAGTCTTCCTCTGCGTGTTCGACAAGGTGCGCACGCTGCGCGAGCCGAAGGCGCTCAAGGCGTTCGTCATCTCGGTGACAGTGCTGACCACACGCCACGAGCTTCGCCGTCGCTGGGTTCGCCGCTGGGTGAAGCTGTCGGGCAAGACCGACGCCGCCGAGCTGGAAACGGTCACGCCCGATACCGACGCGCGCGAGGCGCTCGCCCGCTTCTACAAGATACTGGACCGCGTCAACACCACCGACCGGACCGCGTTCGTCCTGCGTTTCATGGAAGGCCTGGAACTGGCGGAGGTCGCGACCGCCCTGGGGCTGTCGTTGGCCACGACCAAGCGGCGCCTGGCGCGCGTCTGGGCGCGGGTTATCTTGCTGGTCGAGCGCGACCCGGTCCTCGTTGAATACGGCCCCAAGCTTGCCGTCCCCGCGCCGACGCCGGAGGACAAGCCATGAGGATCCTTTTCGGCAGCCGCGGGAATCTTGGGGGGAAGTCGTGAGCAAGGTGGAACACAGATCCCACATCGCCGATGCGCACCGAGCGCTGACGGGGCTCATCGCCTCGGCGCGTGACCAGCTGGGCGGCGAGACGTCGGCGAAAGAGAACGCCGGACTGATGCGATTCGAGCAGGCGGTGGCGCGGCGTACGCTGCGCGCGGACCGCCGGCCCGTGGTCTGGGCGCTGGGGTTCGGCGCGGTCGCCGCCGGCATCGCGCTCTACGCCGTCAACAAGAGCGCGCACGACTCGGCGCTGACCTTCAACGTCGTCAACGGCCGGGTGAGCGACGGCGGCTACGTACGCGCGGCGGTCAGCGGCGACACCGAGGTGCGTTTCTCCGACGGGTCGAGCCTGGCCCTGGATCCGGGAACGAGCACGCGTGTGACAGACGTCGACGCGCACGGTGGCCGCGTGCTGCTGGAGAGCGGGCGCGCGCACGTGCGTGTCACGCATCGCCCGGCGGCCAAGTGGGTCGTCGACGCGGGTCCGTACTCCGTGCACGTCGTCGGCACCGAGTTCGACGTGCGCTGGTCGGGCAGCGAAGAGGTTCTGGACGTCCACCTGCACCGCGGCGCCGTCATCGTGCGCGGGCCGCTGGCCAGCGGTGGGCTTGCGATGGAGGCCGGACAGCGGCTGGTGGCGAACGTCAAGGAAGGGGAGATCTTCCTCGACGCGAGCCCGGCGCGCCCCGGCGAGTCGGCCGCGGAGCTGCTGGCGGAGCCTGGCGAGGCGCCGCAGCCCGTGCAGCCATCGAAGATCGAGCCACCGGCGGCGGCGCCGGCTCCGGCACACCACACGTCACGATCGCGGGCGGGCGCGCTTCATGTCGCACCGGCCGCGACCGTGGACGAGGCGAGCTGGAGCAAGCTGATCGCACAGGGTAATTTCCGCGGCGTGCTGTCCGACGCCGAACGGCGGGGGCTCGAACGTACACTGACGGCCGGCTCGGCTGCCGACCTGACGGCGCTGGCCGACGCCGCGCGCTATCTGCGCCGGGGGGAGCTGGCGCGGCGCGCGTACCTGGCCGAACGCGAGCGGTTTCCCCGCTCGGCAGGTCGCGAGGCCGCGTTCTTCCTGGGCGGGCTCTCCGAAGACGAATCGGGCGTCACCGCGCGGAAGACGGCGCTCGAATGGTACGAGCGCTACCTGGCCGAGAGCCCGCACGGTAGCTACGTCCCGCAGGCGCTCGGCCGGCAGATGGTGCTGGTGCACAAGCTGCGCGGCATCGCCGCGGCGCGGCCGCTGGCGTCGGAATACCTGGCGCGTTTCCCCGACGGCCCGTACGCGACGTCCGCGCGCAAGCTGACCGAAGCCGAGTAGCGCCCGGCGTCCAATGTCCACGCCCGCGGCGCGCCGCGGACATAGACATCCGTGGTTCGCCCCGCGCGCGCGACGCTTTGCGTCCTCCTGCCGTTGCTGGTGGCGGCCGCTGCCCTGCCCTCGGCGCCGGCGCGCGCCGACGTGCGCTACCGCGTCGTGCTGCTCCGCCCCCCGGTCACCGACGACGTCACGACCGACGCGCTGGTGCGCGTGCACGGCGAGCTGACCGCGGCCGGCTTCGAGGTCAGCATCCTGGGCCGGGACCCCGGCGTCGATGTCCGCACGGCGCTCGAGACCTCGGGCCGGGAGCTCGAGCCCGTCGCCACGTTCGCGATCGTGCCCGGCGGAGCCACCGCCGAGATCTGGGTCTGCGACCGCATCGCCGGCAAGTCGGTGATCCAGAACGTGCGCCTCGACGCGCCCGTCTCGACCGGCGAGCAGGCCCGGTCGGCGGTGCTGGCGGTGCAGGCTGTCGAGCTGCTCAAGGCCAGCCTGGCGCAGTACTGGCTGATGGCGGCGGCAGCGGCGGCGGCGCGGCGGCCGCCACAGCCGCCACCTCCCCCCGAACCACGCGGGCCTGTTGTCCCGGTCGCGCCGGAGGTCGCCACGTACGCGACCGCGGGCGTCGGCCTCCAGGCGGGAATCGGATGGCTCGACAGCGCGGGCGCCGTTGGTCCCGTGTGGCAGCCGATCGTTCGCGCGTCGTACGGAGGCGTCGGCGGCTGGGCGGCGCGACTGACGTTGGGCGGCCTCGGCTCCGACACGAGCCTGAGCGCCGGCAACGTCGGCAGCGCCAGCATCGGGCAACAGCTGGGCGCGCTGGAGATCGTGCGTGGCTTTCGCGCCGGCAGCCGTGTCCAGCTGGTCGCGACGCTGGGTGCCGGCGGCTATCGCGCGCGCATCGCCGGCACCGGCGTCGCGCCCTACGAGGGACGCGACAGCGACGAGTGGTCGCTGCTCACGGTCGGCGGCGGCGGCGTGATCGTCACGGTCGTGCCGCACGTCGCGCTGGTCGCCGAGGTCCAGGCGCTGGTGACCTGGCCGTACACGGTCGTTCGCCTGGGCGGCGCTGAGATCGGAAGCACCGGCTGGCCGGCCGCTGCTGTTATCGGCCGGCCTGCTCGCCATGCTGTAGCCCCGGCGCCGTCATTGCGCGGGCGCCGTGACGCCCGCGTCGGCTGCCGCCGCGGGGGACGTGGGAGCCGCAGGCGCCGGCGGGCCGCAGTCGCACGGACCGAACGCCGTGCCGTCGGCGAGACACTGCTGCCCGCCGCGACAAGCGCCGGGACCGACACAGGTCTGCGTCGCGCCGGGAACACATGCCGATGCGCTCGACTTGAGCGCGGCGCCACCCGAGCCGCTCGCGGTAGCCTCAGCGGTCGATTTGCCGGGCTTGCGACAGCGCGCGACCGCCTCGCTCGTCACGACCGGTTGGTTGAACGCGTCGGGCCCGTAGAACTGTTTGTACTCGTGGCCTTGTAAGAGCTCGTATCCGTGGGGACAGGTGCCTTCGAACGCGGTCACGCAGCGCGCGAGCGGCTCCTTGCAGTCGACGCGATAACTTCCGTCTTCCTGCTTCCGCGGCTCGATCCGCGACATGTGGCTGCAAGCAGTCGCAAGCAGCGCGCACAACACAGCTCCGGCCCCGAAGCGATTCACCTGCACAGCTTACCCGCTTTGGCGCGGGGCAACGTGACCTGGACCTACAGCTCCTGGATTGAAATCTCTTTGAACTCGACCAGCTTGTCGGCGAACTCCGCCTTGCCGTGGCGCTGCAGGCCGATGCCGCCGCGCTTCGACCGGGTCTGCGTCGCGCCCGCAACGGCGGGCTGTCCGTTGACCCAGGTCGAGATGCTGTCGCCGCGGACCTCGACAACCATGTCGTTCCAGTCGCCGGCGCGCTCGACGCCCTTGGTGCCCTTGGCGATCGCCCAGATCGATCCCGTCGGATATTCGGGATCGGTGGCGTTGATGTTCGCCTCGAAGCCCGACTCCCACGGCCCCGGGTTGCCGCCGTCGGCAGCCGCCATGCGATCCGCCCGCGAGATCGGATCGCGCAGGAACACGCCGCTGTTGCCGCCCGGCGTGACGCGGAACTTCACCGCCAGCAGGAAGTCCGTGTAGTCCTTCTCCGTGATCAGCCAGCTCTCACCGTCGCGCCTCCCCTTCGGGTCCTGGCGCGCGAGCAACACACCGTCCTCGACGGTCCACTTCGAATCGAGCACCTGAACCCAGCCCGACGTATCGCGACCGTTGAACAATGCCACCGGCGCCGACAACGCAGGCGGCGTCGCAGCGGGCGGCGTCGCGGGAGCAGACTTGCAGCCGAAGCAGGACAGCGCCGCAACGGCAGAGAACGACAGGGCAGAGATCCAAGCGGGGGGATTTGGTCATGACGGCGTTGAAGTGCCCAGCCGGCCGTTTGGAAGCTCATCAATCCGCTCCAGATGGACGATCCCCATTCGAGCGCTAGGTTGGAAAAAGGAGGGCGAGGATGGGCGTTTCAAGGCTTGTGATGGCGGCGGTAGTTTCGGGCGCGGTGGCGGTATCGGCGAGCTCGAGCGCTTTTGCGGAGGAGCAATGCCTGCTGGGGTCGAAATACCCGGTGAGCTCGGTTGAGCCGTATCGGACGAATAAGAACACGGGCGGGTATGGCGACGGCTACCAGCCGGTCCTTCGCGGCGCCGATATCCGCATCCCGGCCCAGCCTGGGCTGACCGCAGAGTGGCTGGAACGGCAGCTCGAAGGCCAGGTCACGGCGGGCATCTGCCAGTTCGGCCTCGGCACCGCTGTCCTGTCGGTCGAGGTGTTGCCGATGGGCGAAGATTTCGTCGTGAGGGTGAAGAACACCAACTATCGGATGGGGACCCACGACGATCGGCCGGGCAAAGAGATCCTGCGCCGCGCCAATGAATTGCCGCGCTGACGCGCAGCACGGGCTTTGAGCCGAGCGCCACGTCCGTATCGGGCGTGAGCCAGCAGCGCGGTTTTTGCGTATGCTGGTTTGCGGATGCGGAAGTGGCGAGCGCTGCTTGGTCTCGTCGTCGCTGCAAGCGTCGGCGCTGCGTTCGGTTGTTCGCGCGGCGGCAGGGGCACCTTGCCGCAAACTCCCGAGGAGGTCTGGCTGTCGCGCATCGGCGGCGGCCCGGCGCAGACCGCGCGCGTCTGTGGCCGCGGCGCGACCGATCGCGTGGCGACCTCGCTGTGTGCCAAGGCCACACCGGTCATCCGCGGCCTCGACGATCTCTATCGCTCCCTGCGGCTCGACCAGACGGCCGACCGTCTCGTCGCGGTGACGACCCATTCGCTCGGATTGTCCGCGCGGACCGTGTCCGGGCTCAATCCGCGCGTCATGGTCTACCAGAACATCAGCCACAAGCGCAGGCCCGTGACGTACGAGGAGGTCGTCGTCACGAGCTTCACGCGCGGTGAGCAGCTGGTCGAGCTGGCCGCGCTCGATCCCGCCAACTACGAGTACAACTTCTACCTGCTGCGATTTGCGCAGGCCTGCAATCGCACGCGGTGCACGCCCGAAGACCTGCTGACCGAGAAGATCGAGAGCGGCTGGACCGACTGGACGCTCTACTCCGAGCGTGACCTCGAGGACACGCCGCTCGACTGCGCGTCGTGCCACATGCCGTTCGGCGCGGGCACGCACAAGATGCTGCTGATGCGTCAGGAGTTCGATCCCTGGATGCACTGGAGCGACTTCCGGGGCGGCGACGAGCGCACGCTCTGCCGCACGGCTGACTTCGACGGGACCGTCGGCAAGATCGTCGCCGTCGCCGACGGCCTCGATCTGCTGCGCGCGGTCGAGGGCGCCGCCGGCCGCTACGCCGGCGTGCCAGTGGCCGAGCTGCACGCCGCGGAAAGTGGCAAGGTCTTCGCCACGTACGTCGTGGATGCCGAGGCGATGATTCGCAACAGTCCCTATCGCCCTTCCGACTATCGCTATGAGCAGGCCGGCTTCGCGACGCGGGAAGTGTTGTGCGAGCGCTTTCACACCGGGACGAGCCCGACCTGGGATCGGCTCCGGCGCGAAGCTTTCGCGCAGGGCCTGCCGGTCCCGTTTTATGGTCCCGACGTCGTGGACGCCCAGCGCCGCGTCGAGGTTGCGGCCGATCGGACCGCGTTCCTACGACGGCACGCGGCCGACGATGCGTTCGCGGTCGCGGCGTCGTTCATCGCCGCGGACGTCGCCGCCGCCGTGGGCTTCGTCCCGCGGCAGGGAGACACGGCGCCCGAGATCTTGCGCGCGATGTGCGTCCGCTGTCACGCCGCCGCGACGGCTCCTCAGCTCCGCCGCGCCCGGTTCAACGCCGAAGCGATCGACCATATCGATCCCGTCACCGCGAACGCGATTCGCCGACGCCTGTCGTTGCCCAGGACGTCGCCCGAGCTCATGCCCCCGCTGCGCATCGGTGAGCTGCCGCCCTGGGCGATCGCGCGCATCGACCGCTATCTTCGCGACCGCTGCACCGACCCGAGTGCGTGTGACTAGAAGTCGTAGGTGACGCCGGCGTTGATCGGAGTTGAGCGTCTGCGACGGGTTGGCCGTGCCGGCGGCCGCCGGAGACGGCTTCCACCACTCGAAGAACGCGCGGAAGTATTCGACCGTGATGTGGAAGTTGTCGTCCGCGTGGTAGGTCAAGCCGGCGCCGATGCCGAGCTGCTGCCGGATCGTGACGTAACCAACGGAGGTACTTGGATCGAGAATTCTCGTACCGGGGTTGGCGGGGTCATCGATGGTTCTCCAGTTCTGCACCTGGTCCTCGGGCAACTGGTGCACGCGCGTGACGCCGGCGCCCGCCCTCAGGTCCAGCTTCTTGTGCGCGGCGATCTGCAGCTGGGCGTAGCCGCCGTCGACGGTCCGGACCTTGACGGGCGGGCAGGCCGAGGACACGCCCATGGCGCAGGGCGAGCCATCGCCGAATGCTTGCTCGGTCCGATCGGTGAAGTACAGCGAGGTGTTGGGCTCGAGCGAATACGTGATGCCGATGCCCTTGCCCCAGTGGCCTGCGACGCCGAGACGGACGGGCCCGAACTCGATGCGTCCACCGAAGCCGGCGCCGTAGACATCGGTACTCAGAGGCCTGCCCTGGATATCGTACAGCTTCTGGAACGCGCCGTTTGCGAACAGCTTGATGAGGCCGGTGGCGCCGAAGTTGCGCGTGAACGTGATCTCACCCTGAGCCTGGGGCCAGCGCGAACGGTTGAGCAGCGTTCGCTGGGGGACGTTGTTTGCGTCGAAAGCGCCGATGGAGATCTGGAGCCCGCCCATGACCGGCGTCGCGTACACGAACGCCGCGCCGAAGCCGGCGCCCATGACGCCGAATCCGACGCTGCCTGCCGTGCTCTGGCTGTAGTTCGAAACCGAGCCGGGGAAGCCGAGACCGTACCGGTAACCATAGAGGTAGGTGATCTCGGTGGCGCCGCGCGAGTACAGCGTCAGCTGGCGACCGGCCGTCAAGCTGCCCCAGAAGGAGTTCACGCGAACGAAGCTCTCGCGCCAGTCGGGGCGGACGATATTGAACTTGCGCCGTTGCTCGGAATCGAGACCGACGGTGACGGCCGTGTAGCCGAGGATCTCGGTCTGCTCGGAGATCTTCTTCTTGATGCCGAAGCCGAGGACGTTGCCTGTGAAGCCGCTGCGGATACGCATCTCGCGGATGAGGCCCTGGTCGTCTGCGGTTGCCACAGTGCCGTTCCGGTACTCGGGCACAGCGCCCTCGGACGAATCGAGACCGCCGCCGAGTAGAGTGAAATTCTTGCCGTTGGCATCAACCGCAGTGGAGGTCTCCCCAGCGGCGGGCCGCCCCTGGCCTTCGTTGTGGTTCATGAACGTCTGGATGCGGCCGTTCATGAACACTTCCCAGCCGTCCTTCTCCATCAGCGTCACGTCTGCTACCGCTGGCCGCGCCAAGAGCAAGGGGGCCGCCAGCGCCGCTGCCGCAACCCACTTCGAGAGCCACGCAATCCTGTCCGTCAAAGAGGCACCCCTTTCTTGGTGGTCTGGTCCAACGGGCCCCACGGCTGGCGAGCCAGCGCGTCTATACAGCATCTCGCTTCCGCAGGCGACCGCCGAGCTGAAGGCGCGGTCGCCGCGGGTACCAGGGGCCGAAGCTAATTAAGCGGGTAAACTGCCACTGCAGCTACTGCACGGAATTGACACTGACGACGTCGATGAGCAGCCACTGACCCGCCGAGGCTGCATCGCGCTCGGTGACTAGCTGCGGCTGCAGGAGCCCGCCCATCGCCGCCGGCATGGTCGATGGCCGCGGGCTCGCGGCGCTGAGGTCGATGACGCGCCTGTTCGACATCGTGGCGCACTGGTTCGCCGGCGTACCGTCCGGTCCACAGTTCTTGATCTGCCGGCAGTTCTGGTCGAAGTTGCGCACGCGTATCGAGCCGCCACCGACGACGGTGATGTGCTTCTCGTAGTTGAGGACGAACGTCCAGTGACCCTGGCCGGTGTCGGCGTTGAGGTAATAGACGTTGGTCTCGTCGGCGGCCGCACACGCGCGGGTCTTGCAGACGCGAATCTCGTTGGTGTTGTAGTCCGATACTGAGAACGTGTGGCCACCGGGGGCCGTCGCCCAAGGGGTCGGCGTCGCGCCGGCGCCGGTCGTCGAGGTCGTCGTCGCCGGTCGCCCGGTTCCCGCCTCGCGCGTAATGCCGCTGCCGTAGACCTTGGGCTCGGCGATGCCGTAGAAGTGAACGGTGACGTCGTACAGCTTCCCGGTCTCGCCGCCGACGTAGAACACCTGGTTGACGGTGAGCGGGCCCGAGCAGGCGATGCGCGTGGCGGTGCTGCTACCAGCGGTCGAGTAATACGCGCCGCCGCCGCCGCAGTCAGTCCCTGACGCGTTGGCGTCGCCACACGGCATGACGACCAAGCGTCCGTCGAACGAGCCGATCGAACCGGAGGTCGGGAACAACTCGGGGATGGTAGGAAGACCGCCGCTCGCTCCTGCGGGGCCGCTGCCGCCAGTGCCACCGGCCGCGGTACCAGCCGCGCCACCGCGTCCAGCCGCGCCGCCGCCCGCGCCTGTACCGGCCGCGCCACCGCGTCCAGCCGCCGCGCTGCCGCCGCCGCCGGCCTGGCCGGTCGTCCCGGCCGCCGCCGAGCCGGCCGAGCCTTGCGTGCCCGCAACGCCGGTCGTGCCGGCCGCTCCGGAATCGCCCGCGGCGCCCGTCGTGCCAGCGTTCCCTTGCGTGCCCGCGGCGCCCGTCGTGCCAGCGTTCCCTTGCGTGCCCGCGGCGCCCGTCGTGCCCGCGGGTCCGCTGCCCGCATTTCCGTTGTTTCCAGCGACGCCCGTGGGCGTGCCCATGTCAGCCGGCAAACAACCGACGTAGCCAGCAACGAAAATCAGACCCATAGAAACAAGGAGAACACGCTTCATTTTGAAACCCCTTCCGCGGGAAAAAGTCCGGACCGTGCGATCGAAAATGTGTGAGCCCGTCGTTTGCCGTGAGGTGACGACAGCGCCTACATCTGGCTCAAAAAACTGTCGACGCGCGGAGTCGCATTACCGCCCAGCTCTATTGTTAGGAATGTTTACTAGCTTGTGACGCCGGGCTCAAGCCCGAATCACCAAGAGCCTGGTTTATCGCGGCCACGCCGAGCGCCGCGAAGCGCATGTCCTCCTGTTCCGGCAGGCCGCTGACGCCCACAGCGCCCACCACCTGCCCGGCATGGACGACCGGCACGCCGCCGCCCCAGCCCACGTAACGCGAGTCGCCGTAGTAGGCGATATCGAACCCGTGCTCCGGATGGCGGGCCTCCCGGCCGATCTCGAAGCTGGGCCGATGCTCGCGCGCTGCGGTGAACGCCTTGTTCATGGCGATCTGGATGGGCGCGCGCTTGGCTCCGTCGGTGCGCAGGAAGGCGAGCAGCTCGCCCTGCGCATCGGCGACCGCGATGACAGCGGCTTTGCCCTCCGCCTTCAACTGATCGCGAATGGCGGCGACGGCAGTCTGGGCGTCGCTGTCGCTGAGTGTTGGTTCGTTTCGCATGGGACGTTGATATCACCTCTCAATAGAACAGCAGAGGCCACCAATTCTTCGTTGCTGTGCCGTCCGAATTTCGGGCGCGGTTGGCGAGGCCGGGCATGCTCTGACGCCAGTAGACTTGCCAACCACCGCCGCAGTCGGGGAACGCTTGCTCGGCGGCAACGACCTTCACCGCGGTGTACGGCTCGTACGCGTCGCCGCCGTCGGTGCCATCGCGGAGCCCGAAGTGTTCGCAGCGCGAGTCGACCGCCGTCGTGCTGGCCAGATCCCAGCGCGCGCTGGCGTTCGGCGGAAACAGGGTGCTACCGCAGCCCTGCCGAAACTGGTTGATCGTCCACGGCGTACCGTCGGCGTAGCTGCCCGTCGCGCTGGTCGGCGTCAGGTAGGTGACACAGCGTGCGCCCCTCTGATCGCAGATCGCGGGCCAGCCGTCGAAGCGCACGCCGAATCGGCTGTCGAAGTCGCGATTGAGGAACGCGAGCGCGTCGGGACGCAGCGACGGCAGCGCGTCCCACATGCGTTCGATCCCCCAGCCGCGGACCTGCAGGTCGCAGCCCGGGCCGCGTGCGGCGTCCAGGTGCGCCAGCCGCACGGTGACGCCGCAGATGATCTGATCGAGGCAGCCGTCGTTGCCGCCCAGACAGGGGTCGAAGCGGCCGGGGATCGCCGTCTCGGTCGCGTCGTAGACCTGTTTACGTTCCAGGTTCAGCGGCGCGCGGCGCAGCTCCGGCTCGCCGTCCTCGATCCACACCTCGTTGATCGTGCCGCGCTCGAACAGCTCGCACAGCGACAGCGCGCGCGACGGAGCCGACGGGTCGGTGAAGCCGAAGCGCTCGCCGAACTGCGCCGAGAACAGCGCCATGACGTCGAACTCGCCCGACGGCGTGGTCGGCAGCAACGTGCTGGACGGGTGCTGCCAGCCCGCCGGCGGTGGTTTGTCCGTGAGGTCGACGACCGCCGCGATCTCGTAGCGCAGAAACACTGGCGCGGCCGCGTCGGCGTAGCCGTGATACCGCGAGCCCTCGGCCAGCGCGGCGGCCTGTCGCATCGCCGTCTGCATCGAGTCGGCAACCGTGGTGCCGTTGAAAAAGTTCAGCACGAGCACGCGCGGCCGCATCTCGGTGATCACGGTGCGGTGGCCGACTATCCAGGGATCGGAGTTCGCGCTGTGGCCGGCGATCGGCCACGACGTCGGACCGCAGCCGGTCGTGGTCGGATCGGTCGCGCAGTCCGGGGCGACGACCGCGTCCACCAGGCGCACGCAGCCCGTCGCTCCGGCGGCGGTCAGCGCCGCGGCCGAGACCACCATCCCCGGCACAACACGTAGCGTCGCGAACGCAGGGACCACCACGTACTTGATGTCCGGGGGCTGTCCCGATCGTGGCCCATCGTGGACGAGCCACGAACCGGCGTATCGCCGCGGCTCAAGCGCGCCGCGAAGATAGACACGGTGCGGGAGCCCGCGAAGTGCTAGGTTCCGTCCCGCTGGGCGCGCTCATGACGGGCCCTGCGACTTCGGCGCCGTGGCGCGAGCGGAAGTCTCACCAATCCCCCGTTGCACATCGGCGGGTAGACGCCGAAGTCAGCGAAGGAGGTTACGAGTGGCGCGAGTAACAGTAGAGGACTGTCTGAAGCGGGTGAATAACCATTTCGCCCTCGTCATCCTGGGCGCCGAGCGCGCGCGCCAGATCGCCGCGGGCGCTGTGCCGCTCATCGCGTGCGACAACAAGTCAGCCGTCACCGCGCTGCGGGAGATTGGCGCCGGCCGGGTCGCCTTCAAGGAGAACGTCGCCGAGACCGTCCGCATCTACGTCGCCGAGAAGCAGCGGCTCGACGGTGAGAACACCCGAGGCGGCCGGAGACGGCGCATCGCTGACCGCGACCGCGCGGCCTCTGAGCGTGCGGGCGCTGAACGTCCGAGCTCTGAACAATAAGCGCAGTTTCGCCCCTATTTTCGTGTTGCGCTGGAGCTGCCCGCGAGGGCGGCTCAGCCAACGCTAGCTTGACTTTAGGGATCGCGTACCGCACTGTGCTTGGGTAATAAGGAATTTGTCCTGCCTTCGCGCACTGGCGTGAAGCGCGCTGAGGGACCGGTTGGCGGCGCTGCTGTCTGAACGGGTTTCGCACGGACAGCAGCAGAAACAACAACAGACGGCTCCCGGCTCCCGCTGAAGCATGGCGGAAGCGCACGGTCGGGATCGTCTGGATCGACCGCCTGGATCGGCCCGAAGTGGGTCGACGGCGATCGGTCAACCGAAAGGACCGCTCAACCGCATGACTCCCACGTTTTCCACCCTTGGCCTCGTCGATCAGCTAGAGCGCGCGGTAGCCGCCGCCGGCTATCCGGCCCCTACGCCCATCCAGGCGCAGGCCATTCCACTTCTTAGAACCGGGCGCGACGTGCTCGGCTGCGCGCAGACCGGGACCGGCAAGACGGCCGCGTTCGCGCTGCCCATCCTCGATCGTCTGGCGCGCACGCCACGTACCCCGGGCCGCCGCGGTCCGCGCGCGCTGGTGCTCGCGCCGACGCGTGAGCTCGCCGTGCAGATCGCCGATGGCTTCAAGACCTACGGCCGCTACCTCAATATCCCGTGCGTCGCTGTGTTCGGCGGCGTTGGTCAGGGGCCCCAGGTGGACGCGTTCCGGCGCAACGTCGACATCATCGTCGCGACGCCGGGCCGACTTCTCGACCTGATGGCGCAGCGGCACGCGCCGCTGGAGGCCGTCGAGGTGCTGGTGCTCGACGAGGCCGATCGCATGCTGGACATGGGGTTCATCGATCCGATCCGGCGCGTCGTCGCGGCGCTGCCGCGCGTCCGCCAGAACCTTATGTTCTCGGCGACCATGCCCCCCGAGATTCGCAAGCTGGCCGATACCATCCTGGTCAAGCCCGCCGAGGTCGCGGTCGCTCCGGTGTCGAGCACCGTGGACGCGGTGGTGCAGTGGGTGCTGCACGTCCCCCAGAACGACAAGCGCGCGCTGCTCAGCGAGGTGCTGCGTGACCCGACGATGAAGCGGGTGCTGCTGTTCGCGCGCACCAAGCGCGGCGCGAACCACCTGGCCGAACACCTGGACAAGCGTGGCGTTCCGGCCGACGCGATCCACGGCAACAAGTCGCAGGGCGCGCGCCAGTCGGCGCTGAACGCATTCAAGACCGGCCGCACGCGCGTGCTGGTCGCGACCGACATCGCGGCGCGCGGCATCGACGTCGACGGCATCAGCCACGTCATCAACTTCGAGATCCCGAACGAGCCCGAGACCTACGTGCACCGCATCGGCCGCACCGGCCGCGCGGGTGCAACGGGCGTGGCGCTGACGTTCTGCGCCGCCGATGAGCGCACGGCGTTGCGCGCCGTCGAACGTCTGATTTGCAAGCCCCTGCGCGTGGTCGAGGACCACCCGTACGCCCAGGCGGGCGCGGCAAGCGTAGGCGCGCGTTCAACGACAGGAGGAAGCCATGGGAAAAGCGGAAGACAGGCGGGCGGCCATCGTGGCCGCGCAGGCGGCGCGCGAGGCGGCCGAGAACGAGGCACGCAAGCTGGCTGGCCCCAGCAAGCCGGCGCGCAAGCCCCGAACCAGCTGGCTCGGCGGCCGGCCGCGGGGCCTGCCCCCCAAGCCACCGACGCCAACCGAGTGACCCCCGTCCTGGCGTAGCGCCAGGTCGGCAGGCAGGTCGGCAGGTCGGCAGGTCGGATAGGAAAAGCAGCCGCACCGCTCCACCCCCGCGCACCTTCGCGCGGGAGCGGCCGGTTGCTCGGCTACGGTACCGTGACCCCGAAGTCCTTGGTCTCGAGGCCGACGCCGCCGCTCCAGATCTCGAAGCCGGCGAACACGGCGGTGAGGTACCAGCTCGGGTTCACGCACTTGGTCGAGCCCTGGCAGTCCCGCGTTGACCGCATCGCGGATGAAGTCACCGAGGCTGTAAGTCCACGACGTGAAGTTCTGCGCCGCGACGTACGACACGACCGGCTTGCTGCCGTTCATTCCGTACCAGATGTTGAACTGCTTGCCACCGATGGTGACGGTGCCGTTCGGGATGGTGGCGCCGATCGGCTGATTGTTCGGCGGATCGGAGTACCAGACCATCAGGTAGCCGCCGCTCGGCGCCGACGCGGCCGGATCGCCGCCCGAGCCGGTGCTGAACCACACGTCGTAGGCGGCGTTCCAGCTGCCCGACGCGCCGTTGTCGGCGAAGGTCCAGCTGGTCTGGACGCTACCGGCGGTGATCTGGCTGACCGCGCGCGGCAGGCCGCTGCCCGTCGTGCTGCGGTTGTTGTACGCGCCCGTCCAGATCGAGGGGTACGACGCGGGCGCGCCGTTCGCGCCGGTGCCGTTCTGGGCCGTGACCTTGAACTTGGCGCCGGGGCCGAACGTCACCGTCTGGCCCGCCGACGAACCCCAGGCGTTGTTCTGGACGATGTAGTCCTTCGGGCACATCACGTGCGCGTCGCCGAACTGCTGCGTGATCGTGCCCGCGCCGCTCGGCTGCATGCAGCTGGCCGTGCCGCCGCCGCTCGAACCACCCGAGCCCGTGCTGCCCGACTGCACCGGTTCGACCTTGGTGAGCGTGAGGTCGAACGCGCCGACGGTCGCCGCGGTGGTGCCAGCCGAGACCTGGATCTGCATGTCGAACGGCGTACCGTCGCCAGCGCGCCTTGGTGCAGGTACCGGCCGTGACCGCCCAGCTCGGACAGGTGACGTCGGCGAAGCAGACCTGGCCCATCCAGCCGCTGGTGAACGACGGGAGCTCCTTGAACGGCGCCACCGCAGTTGCGGCAGGCATCGCGCTCTGCGTGAAGCCGATGCGGACGATGTTGCCGCCACTCGAGCCGGTGAGCGTGATGTTGAAGCACTTCACCGGCCCCGGGTAGACGCTCTTGACCGCCGCCGTGCCGCCCGACGAGCGCAGCTCGAGGCCGAGGCCGCAGCCCCAATTCTTGTACATCGTGGTCGCGTCCGAGATGGTGGTCGTGCCCTTCATGTTGCATCCGGCCGCCGTGCAGGGCTTGGGCATGCTGGCCGGGCACGAGGTGCCGTCGCCGTACCCGTAAAACGCGCCCTGCATCATGATCGGCGTGTCGAGGGCGCAGACCCAGCCTTCGGCGTTCACGAGGTTCGTGATGCTGGAGGTGGTGCACGCGCCGGTGCCGCCCCCGGCGCCGGTGGTATTGCCCGCGCCGGTGGTGTTGCCCGCGCCCGTCGTGTTGCCGGCACCCGTGGTGTTGCCAGCCCCCGTCGTGTTCCCCGCGCCGGTGGTGTTACCGGCGCCGGTGGTGTTGCCAGCCCCCGTCGTGTTCCCCGCGCCGGTGGTGTTACCGGCGCCGGTGGTGTTGCCAGCGCCCGTGGTGCCGGCGCTACCGGGGTTTCCGCCGGAAGGTTGGGGCGTGGCGCAGCCAACGACGACCAACAGGAAGGCTGCGGACAGGGGGGCGACGAGAGAGCGCATGGATCCTCCTAAGCAAACGGCCGCCGAAAGCGGCCAAGGTGCGGCCAAGCCTAACACGACCTCCATTATTGGAACTACCTGTCAGCGCGCGCCGCACGTGGTTGCCGTACGGGCGGCCCCTTGCCTCCCGTCGCGGAAAACTTACTTGTTGGAGGACGCCGATACGCAGGCAACCGCGGAGAACCATGGGCGGAACCACCAACGTCGAAGAAGCGCAGTCCGGCCGGCCACCGTTCGTGGTCGGGGTCGGCGCGTCAGCCGGCGGGCTGGAAGCGCTGCAGCGCTTGTTCGAGAAGACCAAGCCGACGGGCGCGCTGGCGTTCGTGGTGATCCAGCACCTGTCGCCCGACTTCGAGAGCGTGATGGGGGAGCTGCTGGCCCCGCACACGCCGCTGACCGTCACGCGCGCCCAGCACGGCATGAAGCTGGAGGCCGACCACATCTATCTGATGCCGCCGCGCCACGAGATGGCGGTGCAGGACGGGCAGCTGCGCCTGACCGAACGCGACCCCGGCAAGGGGCTGTTCCTGCCCATCGACGTCTTCTTTCGCTCGCTGGCCGAGGACGCCGGCCCGCGCGCGGTGGGCATCGTGCTGTCGGGGACCGGCAGCGACGGATCGCGTGGCGTGCGGGCCATCCACGAAGCCGGCGGCCTGGTGATCGCGCAGGACGACAGCGCCAAGTTCGACGGCATGCCGCGCAGCGCCGTCGACACCGGCACCGTGGATCTGGTGCTGGCGCCCGAGCTGATGGGCGAGGCCCTGGCCCGCTATCAGGAGCACGACGGGCGGCTCGACGAGGTGGCGCGAGTCGAACCCCGACGTGCTGGCGCGCATCTTCGAGCTGCTGCGCCGCGAATCGGGGATCGACTTCGCCGGCTACAAGGCGAGCACGGTCGGCCGGCGCATCCAGCGGCGGCTGCTGCTGACCCGCAGCGGCGACATGGGCGACTACCTGGATCGGATCGCGAAGGATCCGGTGGAGCTGCGCTCGCTGTACTGCGATCTGCTGATCGGCGTCACCCGCTTCTTCCGCGACGAAGAGGCGTTCGACCGGTTGCGCACCGACGTGTTGCCCGCGCTGGTCGACGGCATCGACGGGGACGAGGAGCTGCGCATGTGGGTCGTCGGCTGCGCGACCGGCGAAGAGGCGTACAGCATGGCGATCGAGATCAGCGAGGCGTTCCGCGGGCGCAACCGCGTCCCGGCGTTCCGCGTGTTCGCGACCGACGTCCACGGCGCGTCGCTGGAGGCCGCGAGCGTCGGCGTGTATTCGGCCGACAGCATGGAGCGGGTGCCGCCCGCGCTGCGCGAGGTCTATTTTCGCCCGCACCGCGACGGCATGCAGGTGTCGCCCGACCTGCGCAGCCACGTCGTGTTCGCCCACCACAACATGCTCAAGGACGCGCCGTTCACCCGCCTGGACCTGGTGAGCTGCCGCAACGTCCTCATCTACCTGTCGGCGAACATGCAGCGCAAGGCGCTGGCGTCGTTCCATTTCGCGCTGAAGATGAACGGCGTCCTGCTGCTGGGACCCAGCGAATCGCCGGCCCTGGTCGCCGAAGAGTTCGGCGTCATCGACACGCGCTGGAAGCTGTTCCGCAAGTTGCGCGACGGGCGGATCGCCGCGGACGTGCGCACGAGCTCGCCGGTGCAGTTCGACCCCGGCCCGCGCATACCGACGCACCGGCGGCCGGCCGAAGACGCGCGCGTGTCGCGCTGCCGCGAGCTGCTGCTCGAGCAATACGGTCCGCCGTCGCTGCTGGTCGACGACGAGCTGCGCCTGGTGCACGCGTTCAGCGGCGCCAGCGAGTTCCTGGTCCCCAAGGACGGGCGCCCGTCGCTCAACCTGCTCGATCTGCGTCGACGGCGAGCTGCGCGCCGTGCTGTCCGCGTCGATCCGGCGCGCGCAGCGCGATCGCGCGCCGGTCAGCCTCGACGGCATCAACGTCACCACGGCGAAGGGGCACCGGCAGGTGCGCGTCGTGGTGCGGGCGGTCCCGGGCAGCGGGCGCGGCGATGACGCGTGGTCGATCTCGTTCGAGCCGAGCGCGATCGCCGAGCACGTCGCGGCGACCGCGTCCGACAGCTCCGATCGCGGCGACCTGATGACCGAACGCGTGTCGACCCTCGAGGGCGAGCTGCGCTACGCCAAGGAGAACCTGCAGGCGACCATCGAGGAGATGGAGACCAGCAACGAGGAGCTGCAGGCCACCAACGAGGAGCTGATCGCGTCGAACGAGGAGCTGCAGAGCACCAACGAGGAGCTGCACTCGGTCAACGAGGAGCTGTACACGGTCAACGCCGAATATCAGACGAAGATCGCGGAGCTGACCGAGCTGACCGCGGACATGACGCACCTGCTCGAGGCGACGGAGGTCCACACCCTGTTCGTCGACAAGGAACTGCGGCTGCGCAAGTTCACGCCCAAGATCGGCGAGGCGTTCCACCTGCTGCCGCAGGACGTGGGGCGGCGCCTGGATTCGTTCGCGCACGACATCGAGGACGACCGCCTGCTGCCCGACCTGGAGGCCGTGCTGGCGTCGGGGGTCACCATCGAACGCGAGGTGCGCGATCGCAGCGACAACGCGTATTTCCTGCGCATCCTGCCCTACCGCAACTCCGGCAAGATCGACGGCGTCGTGCTGACGCTGATCGATCTGTCGGCGTTGAAGCGCGCGCAGCGCGATCTGGTCGGCGTGCTGGAGCACTCGCCGGCGTTCATCTATCTCAAGGACGCCGAGCGGCCGTTACCTGCTGGCGGGGCGGCAGTGCGAGGAGGTGCTGGGGATGCCGTGCGAGCAGATCGTCGGCAAGACCGACGACCTGCTGTTGCCCGCCGCGATCGCCAGCGCGCGCGCGGCGTGTGAGCGCAGCGTGCTCGCCAGCTGCAAGACCGAGGAGCTCGAGGAGCAGCTGCTGGTGCGCGGCGAGCAGCGCACGTTTCTGACCGTCGTGTTCCCGCTGCGCGACGCGCACAGCACGCCCTACGCGGTGGCCGGCATCTCGACCGACATCACCGAGCAGAAGCGCGCGTCGGACGAGGCGCGGCGCGACGTTCAGCGGCGCGATCAATTCCTGGCCATGCTGTCGCACGAGCTGCGCACGCCGCTGGGCGCGATCCTGAACGCGACCGAGCTGCTCGAACGCAAGGGCGGCGACGGCGGCCCCACCAGCGCGGCGCACGACGTGATCCGGCGGCAGGTGCGCCACATGGGGCGGCTGATCGACGACCTGCTGGACGTCGGCCGCATCACCCGCCAGCAGCTGGTGTTGCAGTCGCAGATCGTCGACTTCCGCGACGTGATCCGGGACGCCGTCGAGATCGTGCGTCGCGACGCCGACCGCAAGCAGCTCGAGCTTTGCTGCACGCTCCCCAGCGAGGCGCTGACCGTCAGCGGCGATCCCGTGCGGCTGCGGCAGATCGCGACCAACCTGGTCGTCAACGCGGTCAGCTACACGAACGCGGGCTCTGTCCACGTCGACGCCAGCCGGTCGAACGGCCAGCGTGAGCCTGTCGGTGCGCGACACCGGCGTCGGCCTGCGCCCCGACGAGCTCGCGCGCGTGTTCGAGCTGTTCTATCAGGCGCCGCAGCCGCTCGATCGGCCGCGCGGCGGGCTGGGCGTCGGTCTCAGCCTCGCGCAGCGGCTGGTGAACCTGCACGACGGCGCCATCGCCGTCCACAGCGACGGGCGCGGCAAGGGGAGCCTGTTCACGGTCAAGCTGCCGTTCGCGACGGAGGCGCCGGTAGCGCCTCCCCCGGACACGCAGCCACCCAAGCTGCGCATCGTCATCGTCGAGGACAACGACGACAACCGCGAGATGCTGGTGGAGCTGCTGCGCAGCGAAGGCCACCGCGTGTGGGCCACCGACAACGGCATCACCGGCACCGAGCTGATCCTGGCCGAACGCCCCGACGTGGCGCTGGTGGACGTCGGGCTGCCGGGCATGGACGGCTTCGGCGTCGCGAGCAAGGTGCGCGAGGCCGCGGCGGGGGTGGTTCGCCTGGTCGCGCTCACCGGCTACGGTCTGCCGCAGGACCGCGCGCGCGCCGCGGACGCGGGCTTCGATCGTCACATCCTGAAGCCGATCGAGCCTAACGCGCTGTTCCGCGTGCTGAACGAAGTCTCGCGCGGCCAGGACCGTCCGAGCTGAGCAACAGCCCAAAGTTCAAAGCCAGCGAACGGCCGGCAAAGCGGAGCTACGCTCGACGCGAGTTTAGCGATATCCTGCATTTCAGATGCGCTGCACGGACATGATCGCCGTCGCCACGCTGGCGATCGTCGCCGGGGGCGTCGCGGCCGGCTGCAAGGAGGATCCGCAGCCGCCGAGAGACGCCGCCGTGTTCGACGTGTCGATCGAGCTGCCCGACGGTTGCCCACCTGTGCAGCCCAACGAGAAGGGCGTCGGCATCCCGTGCACGATGGGCGGCGGCCAGTGCACGGCGTCGGGCGTGCCGTCCGGACTGCGCTGCACCTGCGATCCGTACTTCGGCATCCAGCTCTACGGCGTCCCCTGCGTGTGCACGATCGTCGGCCTCAACCCGGATCCGGCCAACATCCCGAACGCGTGCACGCAGCCGCAGCTTGCCAGCATCTGCGGCACCGAGGCGACCTGCTGCCCGTACGTGAACGCGGGCTACTACTGCTCGCCGAACGCGTGCCTGCCTGGCGGCGCGTGCATCGAGTTCACGCTGGGCCCCGGCCTCGACGGCGGCACCGACTAGCACTGACGCTCGGCCGAGCGTTTCAGCGGCGGCACTGAGGCGTCTGCGGCGTCCGCTGGCAGCTGGCAGCCGAGCAACACACGCCGCCCGAGCAGGCGCCGATCGCCGAGGCAATCGAGCATGCAGCTGTTGCCGCTGCAGTCGAGACCGTCGTCGCACGAGTTGTTGCCGCGGCAGGTGATGCCGTTGCTGCCGGCGTTGCTCTGCACGCCGCTTTCGCACGAGCGCGGCCCCGAACAGCTCGTCTGGCAGTTCATCCCCGAGCAGCTGACGCGCCCCTCGCACGAGTCCGCGCCACCGCACGTGATCGTGTTCATGTTGCCGACGGCGGTGACGCCCCCGCGGCAAGAATTGCTACCCGTGCACATCACCGAGCAGACGCTGCCGCCGCACTGAATGAGCCCGGTGCACGCGTTGTCGCCGCAGCGGACCGTGCAGCCCGTCCCCATCCGGCAGTCGATGGGGAAGTTGCAGCCCGAGGCCGGACACTCGATCTGGCAGGCGATGCCTTCGGGACACTTGATGGCGCCTGGGCAGGGGTTGCAGGCGGTCCCGCACATGAACAGGCAGACGCCGTTCGAGCACGTTCCGCCCGCGGCCATGCAGGCCTCGCACGCGGTGGTCGGCACCGGCGTGCCGCACATGCCGCCCATCCCGCCGCCCCGGCCGCCCGCGCCCGGGCCGCCGCCACGCCCGCCGGTATTGCCGCCGGATCCGGCCGCGCCGACGACGCCGCCGCGCCGCCGGCTCGGCAGCCGGCGGTGCCGCCGCTCCCGTCGCCGCCCCCGCCGGTGATCGCGCTGCCGGTGCCCCCGCCACCCGCCTCGCCCTGGGCGCCGCTGCCGGACGTCCCGCCGCCGCCGGGTCCCACCGTCCCGCCCGTGCCCACGTTGCCGCCGCTGCCGCTACCGCTGGTGCCCGCACCGGTCCCGCGCCGGCCCGCCGGCCGTACCGGTCGCCGCCGTACCCGATCCCGCCGAGCCCGTCGGCCCTGCTTGGCCGAGACCGCCGGCGGCTCCGCCGGCGCCGGACACGACGCTCCCGCCGAGCCCGGACGACGGCCCGCCCGCCGGGGACAGGCCGGATTTATCGACCTGACAGCCGACGACAACGATGAGGGCCAGCGCGAGACTACCCGCGCATGCCGCTGGGATCTTGAAGGCGTGCAAGACGGTCCCGCCGCGATTGTACGCGCGGTTAGAGACCGCCTGACCCGCTAGCCGTCAATCACAACGGCGAATTTGACCCACTGCGGGACGTGGTTACCTTGCGGCGAAGCCTGCCGCGTGTTCTGCGTCGGCAACCAGACCGCGCCGTACGAGGGATCCCCCACGATGACCTCGCCGGTGCGCACCCCGGCGATCCACAGCTGCGGCTTGCCCGCCGCGCCGAGTCATCGTGTGGTTGACCTGCATTCCGTACGGGCGCCGCGACGAGAACGCGACCCAGTACAGCGTCTCGCCGCGGAAGGTCCCCTTGTCCGGGCTCCAGCGCGGCCACGAGTTGGCGCTGTTCGGCGGGTCCGTTGGCCGCGTCGAGCCGCGTCGTCGGACCACCCGTCGGGCTGACGACCCACAGCGTCGTGCTGTTGTCGTCGTAGCCGTCGCAGCTACTGGTTGCCGTAGTCGGTCGACGTCTTGTTGCCGTCAGGCTCGGCGCCGCAGGTGCTCTGGTTGAAGACCACCATCTTGCTGTCGTTGCTGACGCTCGGATAGAAGCTGGTGACGTTGTTGCCGCGCGTGACGAGGAACCGCGCGTTGTCCATCACGCCCGTGGCGTCCGCGTTGGCGATGCCGATCGCGCCGCCCTTCTTCATGTCGCCGTTGAGGCCGGTCGGGTTGTAGAGGCCGATGCTCGGCGTGGCGAACGACGTGAACACGAACAGCGATCCGTCGTGGCTCCAGAACGGATCCGACGCGTATTCGGGCCACGACGGGATCACCTGCCCCATGCGTGTCGCCGTCCCGGTCGTGCCGGTGATGGTGATCGCCGTCTTGTAGAGCTTCGACTGGAACATGCTGACCAGCATGTCGCCGTTCGGCCCCCAGGCGTTCTCGGCCGCCAGGCCTTCGTGGCGGAACTGCTTCCAGTAGTCCGTCGGGATTGCTGGTCGGCGAGCTGTTCGGATCGGTGCGCGCCGACGGGTTGATCGAGATCAGCTGCTGCATGCCGATGTCGAGCAGCGAGAAGTTCGCCCCGTCCATCGACGACGAGCCTCCCAGGGTCAGCGCCATGTACTTGCCGTCGTTGGAGATCGCGTGACAGCCGATGCAGTGTCCGCCGGCGGTCCCGTTGACGATCGCCTGCGGCGCCCCGCTGTACGGGCTGGTGCCCTTCGGGCCGCCGTCGTCCGTCCAGGTGATGGTCGGCGCCGGCGTGCCTGTGCTGAGATCGTAGCGGTAGATGGCGGTGCCGAGCAGCGGATCCCGCTCGTCCGTGCGCCGCGGGTCCAGCCGGCAATACGTCCCCGGCGTCGAGATGCTGTTCGGGCACACCGTCACACCCGACACGACCGACCAGTAGTAGAGACCGCCCGACAGGCCGACGTTGGCCCACGCGACGTTGATGGTCTGCGATTCGACCAGCGTGCTGCCGTTGGTCACGCGCGCCGTCATCTTGATGTCTTCTTTTTCGCTGGTCGCGATGAACAGCGCCGTCAGCGACAGCGGCAACTTCACGTAGCAACCGCCGCCGGGCAGCGGATCGTTGGCGTTGGTGTCGTCGATCGCCGTGCAGTTGGCGTAGTAGTTCACGCTGAGGCCGCTGGCCTGGAAGTTGAGGCGGGCGACCGAGTTGGCGCCGCTGGCCATCATCTGCGCGTAGATCGGCGTCAGGTTCGCCGGGAACAGCGACTTGTCGACCGGGTACATGAGCTGCGTCGACCCGCCGGGCGTGCCGTCGAGCGCCGTCTTGTTGCCGTTGGTCTGGTTGAAGCCGGGGTCGAACTGGTCGCCGTTGTACGTGGCGGTCAGCGTCGCTGACGCCGTGATGCCGCCGCTCTTGGCCGAGATCGTGTAGATGCCCGGCGAGGTGACGTTCGCCATCCCGCCCGTGAACGTGACGCCCATGAGGTTGGTCGACCAGGTGACCCGCGTCGTGACGTCCTGGCTCGCGCCGTTGATCACGCCGGTCGCCGTGAACTGCTGCGTCGCGCGCAGCGCACTGCCGGTGCCGCTGGGCATCAACATGACGGCCGCGGTCGGCGGGTTGACGGTCAGCGACTCGAGCCCGTCGATCGCTGGCAGGCCGCCGATGCCGCCGAAGCCGCCCGTGCCGGTCGGGTCGGTCGGCTTCTCCTTGGTGCCGGCGCACCCGGCAGCCGTCAAACCGCAGGCCAGTGTCGCAACCAAAACGGACAGATGGACCGGACAAACCGGATAGGAAGGAACGCTTAAGTGCTTGCATAGCTTGGCTCCAAAGTTCGGTTTTCAACTTTACTTCGTGGGCAAAATCAACGCCATAGCCTTGACACTGCTCGTCGGTCATCTTGACGCCGTCGCCCGTCGCGGCTCACCATGGTGCGCATGAAACGATCGATCGCCGTTGTTGGTGGCGTCTGGCTCGCCGCGCAGCTCGTAAATTGCGGCGGCGGCATGAAATACAAGGTCGACGACGCGGCGCTGGACCAGGTCAGCGCTGGCGAGAAGCAGGGCGTGTTCGCGGCCCAGAACGAGATCGAGGTGTCGCGCAGCGAGCTGCGCACCGCCGAGAGCCGGCTGGAGGCGCTGGACCGCGACGAGGACATCGCCAAGAAGGAGAAGCAGCAGGCCGAGCTCGAGGTCGAGAAGGCCGCGGCGGAGGAGGAGTCGGCGGTCGCGTCGCGCGACGAGAACCGCCACAACGCCGCCAAGCACGGCAAGGAGATCGCGGCGGTTGGATTGAAGGCGACGGAGGCCAAGCTGGAGTGGCTCGACCAGAAGCGCGACGCGCTGAAGGCGACGCGCGCCGCGGCCGAGGCGCACCAGAAGGCCGCCGAGGCCAAGGTGGAGTTCGAGAAGGCGAAGCTCGCCAAGCAGAAGAACATCAAGCCGGGTGAAGACTTCGCCGTCGGCGACTACGAGAGCCAGTGGAAGGACAAGAACAGCGACTGGCAGTCGGCCAAGAAGGACGCCGAGTCGGAAGACAAGAAGGCAAACGAGCGCGAACAGAAGTGGAAGGAAGTGGTCGCGCAGCACGCCAAAATGAAGGGCTGACGCTCCACGCGTCGCGAGCCGCTTTCCGGCGGCCGGCATCGCCGGCGGAAAGCCGCGGGGAGTCTAATCCTCTAGCCATCTTCCGCGGCCTGGACTAGGCTTGATTCCTCGGGCAAGTCTTGAGCACGAGCGACCGAGAGACCCTCCTCGCCAGCGCGTCCGCCGCCCGGGTGGAAGCGGCGTCGTCAGAGTCGTCAGACTACGTGGTCACGGGAGACACGGCGCGCATTCTCGTCGTCGACGACGAGAAGGTGATCCGCGAAATCCTGGCCGACTTCCTCAGCATGGAAGGCTACGTCGTGCACGCCGTCGAGGACGGCGCGCTGGCGCTCGAGGAGCTCAAGCAGCGTAGCTACAACCTGGTCATCTCCGACCTCAAGATGCCCAACATGGGCGGCCTCGAGCTGATCGCCAAGGTCACCGAGGAGAGCATCCCGGTGCTGACGGTGATCATGACCGGCTTCGGCACCGTCGAGACCGCGATCGAGGCGATGAAGAAGGGCGCCTACGACTACATCCTCAAGCCGTTCAAGGTCGAGGAGGTCATTCACATCGTCCAGCGCGGCCTGGATCGGCAGCGGCTGCAGCACGAGAACATCCGCCTCAAGGACGCGCTGTCCATCTACAAGATCAGCGAGGCCATCGCCAGCTCGCTGTCCGTCGAGAAGGTCCTGGACCTGGTGCTCGACGCCACCATCGACACCGTCGACGCCGACGTCGTCAGCCTGCTGCTCGAGGACCCGAAGAAGGAAGGGCATTTCACCGAGCGGATGCGCAAGGTGTCCGAGCGCGCCGATCCCGGCATGGAGGCGCCGGCGCTCAACCTCGACGAGGTGCTGCCGCTGTTTCGCGAGGACCGCCCGCTGATCGTCAGCGGCAGCCGCGCGTACCGCTACATCGCGTCGCCGCCGCACGACCTCGAGCGCCGGCTGGTCAGCTTCTGCAGCATCCCGCTCAAGCTCAACCAGCGCATCATCGGCATGCTGAACGCGTACGGCTACACGCGCGGCAGCAAGTTCAGCGAAGGCCAGCGCAAGATGTTGTACGTGCTGGCCAGCCGCGCCGCCGTGTCGATCGAAAACGCGCGGCTGTACGAGAACCTGGTCGACGCCAACAAGGACCTGACGCGCGCCAACGTCTCGCTGGAAGAGAACTTCAAGCAGACGATCATCGGCTTCGCGCACGCGCTGGAGGAGTCGGACCGCTACACGCGCGGCCACTCGGAGCGCGTCGCGATGTACGCGCGGTTGATCGCCGTCGGGCTGCGCATGAGCGGGCCGGAGATCGACACGGTGGTCAAGGTCGGCCTGATGCACGACGTCGGCAAGATCGGCGTGCGCAACGACAAGCTGAACAAGCCGGGCAAGCTGACCCCCGAGGAGCTGGCGATGTTCCGCTCGCACCCGGCCAAGGGGAAGCGGATCCTCGAACCGATCCCGTTCATGCGCGACATCGTCCCCGGCTGCTATTGCCACCACGAGGCGTGGGACGGCTCGGGCTACCCGCAGGGGCTGATGGGCGATCACATCCCGCTCATCGGCCGCGTCGTCGCGGTCGCGGACGCCTACGACGCGATGACGTCCGACCGCGCGTACCGCAAGGCGCTGCCGCACGAGATCGCGTGCGGCGAGCTGGAACGCTGCGTGGGCTCGCAGTTCGACCCGGAGATCGTCCCGGTGTTCCTCGCGCAGATCGAGGAGTTCCGGAAGATCGAAGCCACCGCCGGCCGCTTCATCCCGCGGTAGGTCGCGGCCCATGCGATAAGCTCGCGGGCCATGACGAAGTCGGCGCCCGCGTTGATGGTCATTGCTCTGTTCGTCGTCCCGCACGTCGCCGCGGCGCAACCATCGGCCGCTGCCGCGCCGCCGCCATCGCCTAGTGCGCCTCCGCCGCCACCGCCCAGCGCGCCGCCACCGCCGCCGCCGGCCGCCCTGCCCGCTCCCGCCGACGCCAAGCCGCCGGTGCCGAAGCCGGCACCCGAGCTGGAAGCGTTCAAGGTCTTCCTGGGCCGCTGGAGGTGCGACGGCAAGATGTTCGCGAGCCCGCTGGCGCTGACCGAACACGGCGTCACCGGGACCGCCGAAGGGAAACCCGAGGCCGACGGCTTCTGGCAATCGTTTGCCTACGAAGAGAAGAAGACCAAGGAGCACCCCGGACTGAAGCTCAAAGGCCTCTGGGGATTCGACCAGGGCGTGAAGCGATTCGTGCGCGCGGCGGTCGGCAACCACGGCGAATGGGACACGGGCAGCTCCACGGGCTGGGAAGGCAACAAGCTGGTGTGGACGGGCGAGCTGTCCAGCCAGTTCGGCCGCATCCCCTACAGGCACACCTTCACCAAGAAGTCCGATGTGGATCGACCCGACAAACCCGCGGTCCGGGAATGGACACACGCACTGGAGCTGCGGCTGCCGGACGGTCGCTGGATTCCCGCCCAGGAAGTTACGTGCAGGAAGTGACCTGCAAACGCTGATCTGGCCGCGCTGATTGTGACTGCTTCCGCTTCGCGCAGCCGGCGGTTTGAGGGATAATGCCGGCCTCATGTCCGCCTCGCTTCGCCGCCTGCCGCTGCTGATCGCGACGCTGTCCTTGCTCGTGGCGTCCGCCGCGTGGGCGCAGGCGAAACCCGACAGCAAGACGGCCGCCAAGGAGCACTACGCGCGCGGCACGTCGTACTACGATCTCGGCAGGTACGACGACGCGATCAAGGAGTTCGAGGCCGCCTATCAGCTGAAGAACGACCCGGCGTTTCTCTACAACCTGGCGCAATCGTACCGGCTGGCCGGCAACGAGGAACGCGCGCTGCACTTCTACAAGACGTACCTGCGTTACGTGCCCAAGGCGCCCAAGCGCGCGGAGATCGAGGACCGGATCGCGGCGCTGGAGCGGCAGATGGCGACCGAGTCGAAGGCGACGACGACCCCGCCGCCCGCAGGGACGACGCCCCCGCCCACCGGCACGACGCCGCCGCCTGCTGGCACGACGCCGCCACCCGACGCGACGCCGCCGACCGTCACGGTGACGCCGCCGCCACCGAACACGCTGCCGCCGCCGACCTACCCGCCTCCGGGCGACATGACGGCGCCGCCGCCGCCGATCAACACGACGCCGCCGGGAGCGCCCGACCCGGGACGCAAGTTCCGCATCGCCGGCATCGCGACGGGCGGCGTGGGCGCTGCGCTGATCCTCGTCGGCCTGATCCAGGGCGCCCGCGCGGTCGGGGCGGCAAACGACGTCGAAGACGCGGCCAAGACCGGCATGCCGTTCGATCCGGAGGTCGAGCGGCGCGGCCAGTCGGCCGAAAATGCGCAGTGGTGGTGCCTGGGCCTCGGCCTGGTCGCCGGCGCTGGCGGCGCGGCGCTGTGGTACTACGGCAAGCGGGTGACCGCCGCGGCCGAGACGACGACCTGGCGCGTGTCACTGGCGCCGGTGGTGGCGCCGAGCATCAACGGCGCGACGCTGCGGATCACGTTCTGACCATGCGCACCGGCATCGCACGAGCTCTGTTCGCCGCGACGGTTGCGGTCTCCGCCGCGATCGCGGCCTGCAGCTACGCCCCGAACCCCGAGTCGGGGACGCTGATGTGCGGCCCGGCGTCGAGCTGTCCCGAGAACTACCACTGCACGGCGAGCTACTGTTACCGGGACGGCGAGGGGGGGAGTGGCGGCGGTGGTAGCGGCACGGGCGGCGGCGGCGGCAGAGGGGGCAGCGGCGGCACGGGAGGCAGCAGCGACCCCAAGGCCAAATTCATCGGGCAGTGGAATTTCGTATCGCCGGCCAGACGCGTGCGCGTCTGCCCGGGCGTCAACGAAACGGTGAATTTGCCCGTGGACGCCGCGGACTTCATCACCATCGAGGCTGGCAGCGTCAGTCCGCTCTCCGCCTACTATTACTGCGACTGGAACGTCGACCTGAACGCGGCAGGGACCGCGACCGTGATTCGCCCCGGACAAACATGCAGCGACGTGGACACCTCGGTTCCGCCGTACACATACACCTGGAGGGGTGAGTCGTTCACGCTCACCACCAGCGACGGCAGGACGGGCACAATCGAGGCGTCGATTCCGTACAACTACACGAGCACGGCGGGCACCGGCTCGTGCACCGCGACCTTCAGCGGCCCGGTGATGAAGAACTAGCCGCCCCATTTTCTTCGAGGAGAGACCGCAATGAGCGCTGACGGCGCCCCCCCACCACCTTCGGCCGGCAACCGCATCCCGATCGCGATCGAGGAGGAGATGAAGTCGGCGTTCATGGATTACGCCATGAGCGTCATCGTCTCGCGCGCGCTGCCCGACGCCCGCGACGGCCTCAAGCCCGTCCACCGCCGCATCCTCTACACGCAGCAGCAGATGAGCAACTACTGGAACCGCCCGTACATCAAGTGCGCGCGCGTGGTCGGCGACGTCCTCGGTAAGTTCCACCCGCACGGCGACTCGGCGGCGTACGACGCGCTGGTGCGCCTGGCCCAGGACTTCGCGATGCGCTACCCGCTCATCGACGGGCAGGGAAACTTCGGCTCGATCGACGGCGATCCGCCGGCCGCGTACCGGTACACCGAGTGCCGGATGGACAAGATCGGCGGCGAGCTGCTGGCCGACATCGACAAGGAGACCGTCAACTTCCAGCCGAACTACGACGACAAGGAGACGGAGCCGACGGTGTTGCCGGCGCGCTTCCCGAACCTGCTGGTCAACGGCGCCGCCGGCATCGCGGTCGGCATGGCGACCAACATCCCGCCGCACAACCTGCGCGAGGTGATCGACGCGACCATCGCGATCATCAAGAAGCCCGACATCACCACCGAGGAGCTGGTGGAGATCGTCCCGGGGCCGGACTTCCCGACCGGCGGCCGCATCTACGGGCGCAACGGCATCCGCAACGCGTACGAGCACGGCCGCGGCGCGGTCCTGATGCGCGGGGTGGTGGACGTCGAGGAGCACCCGAAGACCGGGCGCAAGTCGCTCGTCGCGACGGAGATCCCGTACCAGGTCAACAAGGCCAGGCTGATCGAGAAGATCGCCGAGCTGGTGCGCGACAAGAAGATCGAAGGCATCTCCGACATGCGCGACGAGTCGGATCGCGAGGGGATGCGCATCGTCATCGACCTGAAGAAGGACGCGGTCCCCGAGATCGTCCAGAACAACCTGTGGAAGATGACGCAGCTGCAGGAGTCGTTCGGCGTCAACATGCTGGCGATCGTCGACGGGCGGCCGCAGATCCTGTCGCTCAAGCGCGCGCTCGTTCACTACATCGCCCACCGCCGCGACGTCGTCGAGCGCCGGACGATGTTCGATCTGCGCCAGGCCCGCGACCGGATGCACATCCTCGAGGGGCTCAAGATCGCCGTCGACAACATCGACGCGGTCATCGACCTCATCCGATCGTCGAAGGACACCGAGGCCGCGAAGTCGGGCCTGATGCAGGGCTTCGATCTGTCGGCGCGGCAGGCGCAGGCGATCCTCGACATGCGGCTGGCGAAGCTGACCGGCCTCGAGCGCGACGCGCTGATCGCGGAGATCACAGAGGTCGGCGCGCTGATCGCGCGGCTCGAGGACATCCTGAGCAGCGACCAGAAGCTGATGGGGGTCGTGGTCAGCGAGCTCGAGGAGATCAAGAACGAGTACGGCGACGAGCGCCGGACCGAGATCCGCGACGACGACATCGGCGCCATCGACGTCGAGGACATGATCGCGCCCGAGGAGATGGTGGTCACCGTCACCCACGGCGGCTACGTCAAGCGCAGCCCCAAGACGCTGTACCGCGCGCAGCGGCGCGGCGGCCGCGGCATCACCGGCGCCGCGACGCACGAGGAAGACTTCGTCGCGCAGCTGTTCGTCGCGTCGACGCACGACACGCTGCTGATGCTCACCAACAAGGGGCGCGCCTACTCCAAGAAGGTGTGGGAGGTGCCGCAGGCGGGCCGCACCGCCAAGGGCAAGGCGTTCGTCAACCTGATCCCGCTGCAGGAGGGCGAGCGCGTGGTCGCGCTGCTGCCCGTGCGCGAGTTCTCCGAGGGGGCGTTCGTCGTCATGGCGACGCGCCTCGGGCAGATCAAGAAGACGTCGCTGGACGCGTTCGGCAACATCCGCGTCTCCGGCATCATCGCGCTGACCATCGCCGACGACGACGATCTGGTCGCGGTGCGCATCACCGAGGGGTCGTCGGACCTGCTGCTCGGGACGCGCAACGGCTGGGCGATCCGCTTCCGCGAGGAGAACGTGCGGCCGATGGGACGCTCGGCGCGTGGCGTGCGCGGCATCCGGCTGCGGCAGGACGAGTCGAAAGAGTCCGACCAGGTGGTCGGCATGGCGGTCATCCCGCGCGAGGAGCCGGCGACGCTGCTCACCGTGTGCGAGAAGGGCTACGGCAAGCGCACGCCGACGTCGGACTACCCGACCAAGAACCGCGGCGGCAAGGGGGTCATCACCATCAAGACCACCGAGCGCAACGGCAAGGTCGTCGGCCTGCGGCTGGTGACCGACGACGACGACCTGATGCTGATCACCGACGGCGGCAAGTTGATCCGCATGCCGGTCGCCGGCATCCCGACCATCGGCCGCAACACGCAGGGCGTGCGCCTCATCCGGCTGGAAGAGGCGGAGAAGGTCGTCGCGATGGAGCGCATCGCCGAGAAGGAAGAAGGCGAGACCGAGGTGTCGCCCGAGGTGGCGGCCGCGCGCGCCGAGCTGGCGGCCGAACCGCTGGCGGCGGAGGACCTCGGTGACGAGAGCGACGCCGACGACGCCGATGGCGAAGGTGAAGACGACGACGGCGGCGACGACAACGGCCCCGACGCCAAAGACTGACGATGGCCACGAATCCCGGCGCCAAACGCCCGCGTTCCTCGAGCCTGTACGAACGGGCGCAGTCGCTGTTCCCGGGCGGCGTCAACTCGCCGGTGCGCGCCTTCAAGGCCGTGGGCGGCACGCCGGTGTTCATCGAACGCGGCGTCGGCCAGTACGTGTTCGACGTCGACGGCAACCGTTACATGGACTTCGTCGGTTCGTGGGGCCCGATGATCCTGGGCCACGCCGACCCCGACGTGCTGGTCGCCATCGTCCATACCGCCGCGTCGGGTACGTCGTTCGGCGCCCCGACGGCGCGCGAGGTCGAGTTCGGCGAGCTGGTGCGCTTCATGATTCCGTCGCTGGAGAAGATGCGCCTGGTGTCGTCGGGCACGGAGGCGACGATGTCGGCGCTGCGCGCCGCGCGCGGCTTCACGGGACGGCGCCGCATCATCAAGGTCGAGGGCGGCTACCACGGCCACGCCGACCTGTTGCTGGCCAAGGCGGGATCGGGCGTCGTGACGCTGGGGCTGACCAGCTCGGGTGGCGTGCCGCCCGCCGCGGTCGCCGACACGGTCGTCGTGCCGTTCAACGACCTCGACGCGATGCGCGCCGCGTTCGAGGAGAACCGCGAAGAGATCGCCGCGCTGATCGTCGAGCCGATCCCCGCCAACATGGGCGTCGTGCTGCCGCGCCCCGCCTACCTGCCGCTGCTGCGCAGCCTGTGCGACGAATACGGCGCGCTGCTGATCTTCGACGAGGTGATCACCGGCTTCCGCGTCGGCCGCGGCGGCGCCCAGGAGCTGTACGGCGTGCGCCCGGATCTCACCTGCCTGGGCAAGATCGCGGGCGGCGGCCTGCCGCTGGGGATCTACGGCGGGCGCGCCGACGTCATGGATGTGGTTGCGCCTGTCGGCCCCGTCTACCAGGCGGGGACGCTGTCCGGAAACCCGCTGGCGGTGGCGGCGGGGCTGGCGACCCTCAAGCGTCTGGACGAACACGCCTACATCACGCTGGAGATGCTCGGGCGCGTGCTGGAAGACGACCTCGGCCGTGCCATCCGCCGCTCGGGGGTCAAGGCCCGCCTGCAGCGCATCGGCTCCGCGTTCACGCTGTTCTTCGCGCCCGAGGAGGTGGTCGATCTGACCACCGCCAAGCAGTCGGACACCGAGCTCTACGCCAAGTTCTTCCACGGCATGCTGGAACGCGGCTTCATGTTGCCGCCCGCCCAGTTCGAGGCCGCCTTCCTGTCGCTGGCGCACACGATGGAGGATCTGCAGACCTTCGCCTCCGCGGCGCGCGAGGTCCTCGACGCCCTGGCGTCGAAGCCCTGATCCGGGTTGATCTTACGGGCGCGCCATGTTACGGGAACGCCGCGCCATCGACCCAGATAGCAAAAAAATGTGGCGGTCGGCGGGAACGGCCGGCGCACTCGGAATCGAGATTGCTCTGTGCATCGTCATCGGGGCCGGCGGCGGATACTGGCTCGATCGCAAACTCAACACACACTGGATCATGTACCTCGGCCTGCTCTTCGGTATCGGCGCCGCCATCAAGGGGATCCTCCGGGTCACGAAGGCGTACAAGCGCGAATCCGCGGCTGAGGACGCGAAGGCCAAACCAGACCAGCAGGGAGGCAGCGGTGGTCGGTCGAATTGAGCGCGTGAACCTCGCGCTCGCCGTCGCGGTCACCGGCCTGGCCGCGCTGCTGTGGGGCAAGAGCGGCGCCGTCGCCGCGGGCGTCGGCGCGGTGCTCGCCTGCGTGGACTTCTTCCTCCTGGTCCGGCTGGGGACGCGCATGGTGGCCCAGGCGCGCACGGGAGTGCCGTCGCGCGTGCTGTCGTTCCTGCTGCTGACCAAGACCATGATCCTGTTCGGCCTGGTGTTCGTCGCCATCCGCGTGGCGAAGCTGGACGCGGTCGCGTTCGCGCTCGGGTTTTCGGTGTTCGTGGTGTCGATCTTCCTGCTCGGCCTGCAGGCCGGCGCGGACGAAGACCGGCGAAGCCAATGCCCAGATGGAGCGCTGATGGATCCGCACGCGACATGGTTCGACTACATCCCCGGCTACGGCGCGCTGCGCGAAAGCCTGCACCACTCGCTGGGGCGAACCTGGGAATGGCAGGTGTTCCAGGCGACGCACTTCCAGATCGCGCACATCTTTTGCGCGCTGCTGGTGCTGGTGTTCCTGACCGTGGGCGCGTTCCGCTATGCGCGCGCGGTCAGCGGCTCCGGTGACACCGGGCTGGTGCCGCCGGCCAACTTCGGGATGCGGAACCTGCTCGAGGTCCTGGCCGACACCGTGCTGGGGCTGATGGCCGGCGTCATGGGCGAAAAGGCGGCCAAGCGTTACCTGCCGCTGGTCGGGACGCTGTTCATGTTCATCCTGTTCTCGAACCTGCTGGGGCTCATCCCCGGGTTCCAGCCGCCCACCGAGACGCTGAAGACCAATCTGGCGCTGTCGATCCTGGTCTTTGTCCTGAGCCACCTGATCGGCGTGCGCGAGCACGGCCTCAAGTACTTCAAGCACTTCCTGGGGCCGATCTGGTGGCTCATCCCGCTGATGTTGCCGATCGAGGTCATCAGCCACATCGCGCGCCCCGTGTCGTTGGCGATGCGTCTCATGGGCAACATCGTCGGCGACCACAAGCTGGTGCTGGTGTTCTTCGGCATCTTCGCCTACGCGCTACCCCTGCCCTTCATGGTCATGGGCGTGTTGGTGTGTGTCGTTCAGGCCGTCGTGTTCTCGCTGCTGACCACCGTTTACATCTCTCAGGCGGTCGCGCACGAAGAGCACTAGATCGAGCGCACTAAGCGCTAGCAACCGGATCAATTTGCCGCTAATTTCCCGACCCAACACAAAACCGAGCAGGAGCCTTCCAATGTCCCGCACCCGCAAGCTGTTCTCGCCCTTCGTCACCTTCGCTACCGCCGTCGGCGTCTTCCTCTTCGCGAACCCCGCCTTCGCTCAGGCGATGGACGCCGTTCGCGCCGATCGCGACAAGTGGCTGGGCATCGGCGCTGCGCTGGCGATCGGGCTGTCCGCGCTGGGCGGCGGCATCGGTCAGGGCCGCGCCGCCGGCTCCGCGGTCGAGGGCATCTCGCGCAACCCGCAGGCGTCGGGCAAGATCTTCACGCCGATGATCCTCGGCCTCGCGCTCATCGAGTCGCTGGTCATCTACGGCCTCGTCATCGCCTTCTTGCTCTACGGCAAGATCGGCTGAGCGAACGGCTCGCGGCGCGCTTCGGCGCGCTACTTGCAGCGAGCTGCTCAGCCCTCTTCGGATTCTTCTTCGTCGTCCGGCTTCGGCGCCTTCTTCCGTTTCGACGGTTTGGGCGCCTCTTCGCCGTCGCCGCTGTCGTCACTCGCGCGCGACGCGCCCTGGCCGTCGAGGATGATCTCCAGGCCGGCGTAGGTGACCAGGTAGCGATCGACGGCGCCGGTGACCGCGCGCGAGTCGGTCTGCGGGTTGAACGACATCGAATACAGCCGGGCGTCGATGCCGCCGCGCACGCCGATCATGGTGGTCAGCCGGAAAGCGACCGAAGCGCCCAGGTCGACGCCGAGCGCCTTGGTCGACGGGAAAAACGCCGACGACTTGATCTGACCAGCCCCCGACCCGGCGTCCAGCACCAGCAGGTACGCCGCGCCCAGGTCGATGCTGACCGCGGGCGTGACCTGAATGCGCGTTCCGGCGCCCATGCGCACGAACTGGTAGTTGAGGTGGGGGAGATCGGTGTTGTTCCCGGTCGCGGAGATCTGGAACGCCTGCTGGCCGTAGCCAATCGAAACGTTGGGGATGACCGAGCCGAACGGGATCCTGACCTTGAGCCCGCCCATGAAATCCCGGAAGGCGGTCGGGATGTCCATGCCGGCCGTCGTGTTGGTGCTGACGCCGAAGCCGTAGTTGAGGCTGCCGTAGATGCCGATGTTGGCGCCGAAGCCGCTGCTGCCGAACGCGGCGGGGTAGAACTCGAGCCAGCCGCCGGTTTGCGGGCCGGGCGTCAGCGAATACGGACCCAGCCCCGCGGCGTTGGCGTCGGCGGTCCACGACAGCTGGCGGAACAGCGCCTTGGCGCCGAAGCCAATCTCCAGCGCGGTCAGCGCGCTGGGGGACGTGCTCGCGTCGTCGGCGTCGTCGCTGCTTCCCTTCTTGCTGACGGTCGTGTCCCCGTCCCCGTCATCGTCCCCCTGGCCGGACGATTCGGACTCCATCTTGGGACGCTTCCTGACCTTGTCCGCCTTGACGGGCGTGGCGGGCGCGTCCTCGGACTGTGTCGGCGGCGTCCTCCGAGGCCGCCGCCTTGCCGGTCCGGCTGCTGGTCGCCTGGTCGGCGGCGTCATCCGCCGCATCGTCGTCCGCTGGTTTCGCCTTCCCGCCTCCCCTGCCGCTCGCGGGCCGGGCCTTGGAGCGCTTGGCGCGCGCCAGCAGGGCGCCGCCGTCTACAGCCTTCGCCGTCGCGTGCGCCGCGGTCCGGGGACCGGTGGTCACGGCGGCCTCTGCCGCCCCTGATGAGCGGAACGACCAGCGTAAGAGCGAGGAACAACGACGCAGAGCGACGACGACGAATGAAGAGTGCGGTCATGGCAATGATGCAATTGCCGGATGCCGCCGAGACCCGTACTACTCTTTTTCGGGTTTTTTCTTCGTCGGGCTCGTCGGGCGGCGCGGCCTTCTTGGCCGGTGCCTTCTTGGCAGGCGCCGCTTCCTCTTCGCCGCCCCCCGCAGGCCCACCGCCGACGCCGTCCAGGAGCAGCTCCACGCCGCCCCAGGCCGTGATGTAGCGGTCGGTGGCGCCCCCGGCGACGACCGGGTCGCCTGCCTGATAGCCGCTCACGATGCCGTACTGCCGGAAGTCGGCCCCCGCGCGGACGCCAAGCAGGTTGCTGAAGCGCACGCCGATGGACAGGCCGGCGTCGATGCCGGTCGCGGTGGCGCGCGGGAAGAACGCCGCCGACTTCACCTCGTTCGCGGCCGTACCCATGCCGTTGACGAGCAGGAACCCTGCGCCGACCTCGATGTCGACCATCGGCGTCGCCTGGATGCGGACGCCGGCGCCCGGACGGATGAACGAGTAGCTGAAGTTCGGCCGATCGTTGCCCGGAGGATCGAGCTTGAACGTCTGCACGCCGTAGGCGCCCGAAACGTACGGGTTGAACATGCCGAGCGGGATCCGCACCTTCAGGCCGACCAGGAAATCCTGGTATTTCGTCGTCAGGTCGATGCTTCCCGGCCGGCGTCTTCGACTTGGCGCCGATGCCGTAGTTGAAGCTGCCGAAGATGCCGATGTTGGCGGCGAAGCCGGTGGTCATGAACGCGCCCGGGTAGACCTCGAGCCAGCCGCCGACCTCGGGCCCCGGAGACAGCGAATACGGCGCGAGCGCGCCGTTGTCGTCAGTCCAGCTGAGCGTGCGGAACAGCGCCTTGCCGCCGATGCCAAACTGCATCGCGGGCAGGCCGCTCCCCTCGCCGTCATCAGGCTCCGCGGCCGGCTTCTCGGCCTTGGCGGGCTTCTTGGGAACCTCATCCGCGTCGGACGGCGCCGGCGGCTTGTCGTCGCCGCCCGTGCTGCTGTCGCTGGACGGCTTCGACGGCGTCGGCTGCCTTCTCGTCGCTGCCCGCCTCGTCGGTCTCGTCGTCGGCCTCGACTGGCGCCTTGGCACCGCCGGTCGTCTTGCCCGACGGCGTCTTGCCCTTCTTGCCGCCGCTCTTCTTCTTCTTCTTCTTCGCGTCGGCGGGCGCGGCGAGCGCCAGCACGAGCAACGCGACGATGAACGCGACCCACGCGCGTCCCCAGGTCCTAGACTTCGGCTTCGTCCTGCAAGTCGGGGGAATCACGGACCCCATACCAATACCGCATGTCTCCGCATGTCGGGGCAAAATTGATCTTTTGGTAGTAGATTCCGCCGCCCATGGCCATTTCGTGCGGCATCGTCGGTCTCCCGAACGTCGGTAAGTCGACGTTGTTCAACGCGTTGTCGTCGGCCGGGGCCGCGGTCGCGAACTATCCCTTCTGCACCATCGAGCCCAACGTCGGCGTCGTCCCGGTCCCCGATCCGCGGCTCGACGCGCTGGTCGCGCTCTACAGCCCCAAGTCCGTCGTCGCGGCGACGGTCAACTTCGTGGACATCGCCGGCCTCGTGCGCGGGGCGTCCAAGGGCGAGGGGCTCGGCAACCAGTTCCTCGCCAACATCCGCGAGACCGACGCGATCGCGCACGTCGTGCGCTGCTTCGAGGACGACAACGTCATCCACGTCGAGGGGCGCGTCGATCCGGTCGCCGACGTCGGGACGATCGACACCGAGCTTTGCCTCAAGGATCTGGAGACGGTGGACAAGCGGATCGAGCGCGCGAAGAAGGCGCTCAAGGGGCAGGCACTGAAGGATGAGAAGCAGATCCTCGACCTGTGCGAACGGGTGAAGGCGGCGCTGGACGCGGGCAAGCCGGTGCGCGCGCAGGGGCTAACGCCCGAAGAGCAGGCGCTGCTCCGCGACCAGGGCCTGCTGACGCTGAAGAAGGTGTTCTACGTCGCGAACGTCGCCGAGAAGCAGCTGGCCAGCGCCGCCAGCGACAAGTATGTCAGCGCGCTGCGCGCGCACGCCGAGTCCGAAGGCGCGCCGGTGGTCGTCGATCTGCGCGGCGGCCGAGTCCGAGATCGCCGCGCTCGACGCCGCCGATCGCCCAGCGTTCCTCGACAGCCTGGGGCTCAAGGAGCCGGGCCTGAACGCGGTCGCGCACACCGCGTACAAGATCCTCGACCTCATCACCTTCCTCACCGCCGGCCCCGACGAGTGCCGCGCCTGGACGGTGAAGCGCGGCGCCAAGGCCCCGCAGGCCGCGGGCGTGATTCACACCGACTTCGAGCGCGGCTTCATCAAGGCCGAGGTGATCTGGTGGGAGGACCTCGTCAAGCTGGGCTCGGAGGCCGCCTGCCGCGCCAACGCCAAGCTGGCCCTCGAAGGCAAGGACTACGTCGTCCGCGACGGCGACGTCATCCACTTCAAGTTCAACGTCTAGACAGTCGGCCCCGAGGCCTGCAGCTCCGCGAGCAGCTCCGGCAAGGCGATGACGGCGACGCCGACGGCCGCGTCGGACAGGCCGTAGGGCAGCACCAGATCGTTTCCGTTCAGCATCGCGCCACAGGAGTAGACGACGTTCGGCACATAACCTTCGGCTTCCATGCCTTCGGGCACGAGCAGAGGGTCGCGCAGCTGGCCGATCACCCGCCGCGGATCGTCGAGATCCAGCAGCAGCGCGCCGAGCACATATCGCCGCATCGGTCCGACGCCGTGTGTGATGACGAGCCAGCCGGCCGGTGTTTCGATGGGCGAGCCGCAGTTGCCGATCTGCAGAAGCTCCCAGGATCGCGTGGGACGGTGTAGCTCCGTGATCTCGGTCCAGCGCCGGACGTCGTCCTGCGACGTCGCCAGGTGCAGGTTCTCGCGGTCGCGGCGCGACAGCATCACGTATTTCCCCCCGACGCGCCGCGGGAACAAGGCCATGCCCTTGTTCTGCGCCGCCGCGCCGTTGAGCGTGCCGATCCGGAACGTCACGAAGTCGTCCGTCTGGATCAGCTGCGGCATGATCTCGTAGCCGTCGAAGGCGGTGTACGTCGCGTAGTAGGTCACGGCGCCGTCGTCTTCCGTGAAGCGGACGAAGCGCGCGTCCTCCATGCCATGGGTCTCGTGCGGACCGGCGGGGAAGATCACGCGCTCGGACAGCGTCGAGTCGGCGGGGAACGTCGTGACGTAGCTCGATGCCGCGAGCACGCGCATGATCTTCGCGGTTTCGAAGCTGATCGCGTGCGGCGGCCCGTCACGCTCCAGGCTGGCGAGCGATTGCTCCAGCGCGGCGAGCGTGAAGCGGTCCGGCAACCGATCGAGAACCGCCCACGCCAGCTCGCTGCCCGCTCCGAGCTCGATCAGCTTGGCCCTGAACTGCGGCTGGTCGTAGTGGGCGGGCGGCGAGCGGTCACCAGTGACGAGGAACCCGCCCAGCGGATCGAAGGTCATCGCGCTGCTCGCGTCGATGACGCCGGTGCGAAACTCGATCGACGAGATGTGGCCTTCACCGACCGCGCGCAGGCTCATCACGAACCGCTTGTCGCCGCTCGCCGTCCCGGTCTGATCGGGGGCCAGGACCAGCGACGGATTGAACAGCGCCGCCCCTTCGACCGAGTACTCGTTGGTGAAGTAGGCGCCGATGAGCAGCTTGCGCTGCCGCGACAAGGGGTCATCGCCGACGCGATGGGCGACCAGCGCGAAGTGGCGCTCGAGGAGCTCCTCGAACTGTTTATGACGCTTGCTGAACCGGCGCAGCACGTGCTCCAGCACGGCGGCCACCTCCACCTCCGGGATCGCGAGGATCCGCGCCATGAGCAGGCCGGCGCGCGCGCCGGCTTCGGCGGCGGCGATCTCCTCTCCGGGCAGGTACGGCTTGGCGATGACGCGGCTCGCGTCGTGTCGCAGGATATGAGACGTCCGCCTGAGCATCGACGGCGGCAATTAGGCCACCGACGCGGCTTCGACCGCGTATTCGAGGCCTTCGCCCGCCAGCTCCAACATGGTGATGAGCGACAGCAGGAAAGACACCGTGCTCTCGGCCCCCTGGTTCAAGTTCGGCACGGTCACGCCGAGCCCGTCCCGGCAACCCGCGGTGGCCGAGTCGTAGACGGACGCCCCTAGCCGATTGGCGCCCAGGAACCACGCGAACGATTCACGCATGCGGCGCAGATGGTGATGATCGCCGGTCACCAGGTAAGCGCACCGGAACGCGAGCACGAACGCCGCGGCGTCGATCGGCTGCTCGTCGGCGTCGGCCTTCGCGCCGCTGCGCGACAGCCAGCCGTCGTTGCCGATCAACACCAAGCGATCGCCCTTGAAGCAGACCTGTTCGAGGAACTCCAGGCTGTCCCGGGCGACGTCGCGGCTGGCCGCATCGGGCGCGATCAGCTGCGCGCGCCACAGCGCGAGCGGCAGCAGCGCGTTGTCGTAGGTCAGCTTCGGCTCGAACCAGCGCCAGTCGGGCGTCGCGCGCTCGCGGTATTGCCGGCACATCCGCTGCGACAGCTCGCGCAGCAGGGTCGCGGCGGGCGCCACCTCCGGATGCGCGGTCAGGAAGCTGGTGAGCCCGAGCATGGTCAGCGCGGTGCCGCGTGGGCCGAGCTCGGTCGCGAAACGGAGGCCGCGCTCGAACATCTGACGCGACAGCATGCGCTGGCCTTCGTCCCTCGCCAGCTGCACCGCCGCGCCCAGCGCCCACAGCGCGCGGCCCGTGCAGTCCTCCGACGCCGAGCCCGCGACGAACGAGCGGTCGTAGTTCATGAAGATTCCTGAACCGCCCGTCGGCGGTCTGCGCCACGTGGAGGAAGCCGAGGTACGTCGACACCAGCCGGCTCGTCTCGCGCGTGCCGCTCAGCCGATCGGCGTGCAGGGCGACAATCAGGGCGCGGGCGTTGTCGTCGACGCAGTAGCCGGACTCGCGCGCCGGGACGCTGAACGTGGCGTGCTGGATGATGCCGGTGTCGTCGGTCAAGCGCGCGAGGTGATCGAGCCGCAGCTCCGGGAGGCTGCTGGCGCGTGGCGACTCCGGGCGGCGAGACCGCGCGCGTGTCGGCCCGGGCAGGTCAGCCGCGAGGCTCAGATACTGAGCGCCGACGCTGGGCCACGTGAACGCCCGCGTGTACGCGTAGCCCTGGCTCCTGAGCCGGGCCAGCTCCGCCGGCGCCTGCAGGAGCGTGATGAGCTCCGTCGCGAGCGCGGCGCTGTCTCCGAACGGGAATAGCCGTCCACGCCCGTCGGCCAGCAGCTCCTTGGCGTGCCAGTAAGGCGTCGACACCACGGCGGCGCCGGCGCCCATCGCGTACGACAGCGCGCCGCTCGTCACCTGCGCCTCGTTCAGGTACGGGCTGACGAACACGTCGGCCGCCTGCAGGTAGTTGCACAGCTCGTCGGTGGTGACGTACTGGTCGCGAAACACGACATGGTCGCGAACGCCGAGCCGCTCGGCCTCGCGCTCCAGCGTCGTGCGGTAGGCCTCGCCGTTTTCGCGAATGACGGCCGGGTGCGTCGCCCCGACGACGAAGTAGACGAGGTCGGGACAGGCCGCGACAGCCGCCGGCAGCGCCCGGATCACCGTCTCGATGCCCTTGCTTGGTCCGAGCAGCCCGAACGTCAACAACATGCGGTGACCGGCGACGCCGAACTCGGCCTTGAGCGCGTCCTGGTCGCGCGGCGCCATGTCGGGGATGCCGTGCGGGATGATGTCGATCTTCGCGCCCGTCAGCGCATAGCGGCGCGCGAGCAGATCGGAGGCCACCTTGCTCATGACGACGAGCCGCGCGGCCTTGGCCATCTTCTGCACGATGCTTCGTTGCGAGTCCGAGGGATTGTCGAGCACCGTGTGCAAGGTGACGACCGCCGGGACGCGCAGCGCGCTCAAGAAGTCGAGGATGTACGCGCCGTCGTCGCCGCCGAAGATGCCGTATTCGTGTTGCAACGACACCCAGCGCACGTCCTTGTAGTTGACCAGCTCGGCGGCGCGCGCGTAGTCGCCCTTCGTTCCTTGCCGTATCTCGTAGCCGACCTCGTCCGGGTACTCGTAGTCGCCGGCGGCGTCCGTCACCGCGACCGCCATCGGCTTGACGCGCGGGCTGGCGGCGTGGATGCCGGCCGCGAGATCGCGGGTGAACGTCGCGATGCCGCAACGGCGCGGCGGATAGGTCCCGATGAACGCTATCCGAAGGTCTGCTCCCAGCGCGCCGCGCCCAGTCGCCCGTTCCATGGTGTCCTCCCTCGGCGGGGTCCACCAGGTCGCTACGCTGGCCGATCGTCCAGCAGCCCACTCCGCAACCGGCTACTGTGCACCCGTATTACGCTCCCGCGGTCCGAGGCGCAAGCCACGGTTCGTGGTTGTGGTCTCAATATCCAAAGATGGCGGCGCGGCGCGCGCGCCGGGCGGCGCCCGCGTACGACAGCGGCGTGAGCGGCATGCCGATGACGTCGATGAACAGCGACGCGGCGTCGGTGCCGGCCGGGAGCTTGCCCTCCAGCACCTTGACGTCATAGGTCATCTGATCGCCCGTGAGCTTGGGATTCCTCAGCTCGACGACGACGTTGGCCACCGCGCCGTCCTTGCCGAACGCGGACAGCGTCGCGTTGGGCGGATCCTTGGTGAAGCTGTCCTTGCCTTCGCTCCACAGCGGGATCATCTCCGCCGTCGCGAGGTGGCCGGCTATGCGGTTGGGACGATCGGAGAAGTAGATCGTCGTCGGGCTGACCCCCTTCAACGTCAACTTGCCGCCGTCGAGCGATGCCCCCTTCGCGCTCTGCACGAACAGCATCTGCACCTTCTTATCCGGGCTATCCCCGGGAGCGGCGATCGCCACGGTCGCTACCGTAGCTGCAACCAGCAACCCCAGGCTCGTCAACGCGCGAAGGTTCATCCTGGCCGTCCTTTCCGAGTCAACGATGGTGGCGTCTCCCGATCCGGATGCAAGTCAGGGCAACACCGAGGTTGGGCGCACGTAAGTACGACTGCTAATCAGGGTCAGCCGCACATTGCCCGATCGCGCATGAGCCCCACGTTCCTCCGCACATCGTCGGAGGAACGAACATGGCCAATGAGAGCATCGAGGTCGGTGGTGAGTCGCGGGTCGTGGGCGGACCGGCCCCCGGGCTGGTCGGCGTCTATGGACGCCTGCGCATCGAGGTCGCCGGCAAGCCGGTCGGAACGCTGGTCATCGACGGTCCGCGCGTCGCGCTGACGCCTGACACGACCGGTCCCTCCGACGCGTGCATCTTGTGCGCGGACGACGAATCGTTTCGCACGTTGCTCAAGGGCGAGCTCAATCCGTTCGTCGCTTCGATGCGCGGGTTGGCGCGGATCAAAGGTGACCGCAACTTCGGCACCAAGGTGATGCTCGGCCTGCGCGCCGGGTCGCCGTTCACCAACCAGATGGAAAAGGGGGCCTGATATGTCGCTCGACACAGTGAGCATCCTCGACGGCAGCACATTCGTGGTCAGCGACCGGCGCGGCGATCTCGACGCGACGCCGACCGAAAACCACGGCCTGTTTCTGGAGGACACGCGGTTCCTGTCGAAGTGGATCCTCACTGTCGGCGGCATCCGGCCGAAGACGCTGTCCGTCGACGAGCAGGCCTACTTCAAGGTCCAGTTCTTCGAGGCGGTGACGACGGGAACCGTCTATGTCGATTCCCATCTGTCGGTGACGCGGCAGCGGCACGTGACCACCGGGTTCGAGGAGCGCATCGAAATCAAGAACCACGCCAAGGAGCCGATCGACCTCGAGGTCAAGCTGGAGGTCGCCGCCGACTTCGCCGACCTGTTCGAGGTCAAGGACAAACTGGCGAAGAAGGGCAGCCTCTACAGCAAGGTGGACGGCGGCAAGCTGACGCTCGGCTACAAGCGCGACAGCTTCGTGCGCGAGACCGTCATCTCCGCCGACAGGAAGGGGACGCTGCACGAGGACGGCTTCGTGTTCAACATCAAGCTGCAGCCGCAGAGCGAGTGGGCGGTGACGTTCGACGTCGCGGCGCGCGGCCGGCGCGCCGACATCGATGACCTGGACAAGCCGAAGAAGAAGCAGGGCAACGGCCACCACAGCGGCCTGGCGCTGTCGGACCACGCCGTCAGCGCGTTCGTCGGCGCCGCCCCCTCCCTGGTTGCATCGTGGGACCCGCTCAATCGCATCTACAAACGCAGCCTCATCGACCTGGCCGCGCTGCGCTTCTCGACCGGGGTCTCGCCGGGCATGTTGCCGGCAGCGGGCCTGCCGTGGTTCATGGCCGTGTTCGGGCGCGACAGCCTGTTCACGAGCTACCAGGCGCTGACCTTCGCGCCCGAGCTGGCCGCGTCGACGTTGCGGACGCTGGCGCTGCTGCAGGGGCGACGCGACGATCCGTTCCGCGACGAGGAGCCGGGCAAGATCCTGCATGAGATCCGGCTGGGCGAGCTGACCGCCTTCGAAGAACGCCCGCACTCGCCCTACTACGGCGCCGCCGACGCGACGATGTTGTTCCTCATCGTGCTCGAGGAGTACGTGCGCTGGACCGGCGACACGGCGCTGGCGCGCGACATCGAACGCGAGTGCCGGGCGGCGATCAACTGGATCGACGAGTGGGGTGACCGGGACAAGGACGGCTACGTCGAATACGAACGGCGCAACCCGGAGACCGGCCTCGACAACCAGTGCTGGAAGGATTCGTGGGACTCGATTGCGTTCAACGACGGGACGCTGGCGCCCACGCCGCGCGCGACCTGCGAGTTGCAGGGCTACGTCTACGACGCCAAGCGCAGGACGGCGCGGCTGGCGCGCGACGTGTGGGGCGATCCGCAATGGGCCGCCAAGCTCGAGCGCGAGGCCGCTGATCTCAAGACGCGGTTCAACAAGGACTTCTGGGTCGACGATCGCGACTTCTTCGCGCTCGCCCTCGACGGCAAGAAACGCCAGGTCGATTCGCTGACCTCCAACATCGGCCACCTGCTGTGGAGCGGGATCGCCGACGACGACAAGGCGGAGAGCTGCGTCAAGCACCTGATGAGCGACGACCTGTTCACGGGTTGGGGGATCCGCACCATGGCGGCCGGCGCGGGGTCGTACAACCCGATCGGCTACCACGTCGGCACCGTCTGGCCACACGACAGCTCGTTCGTCGCCTGGGGTCTGCGCCGCTACGGCTACGACGCGGAGGCCGGCCGCATCTGCCTCGGCATCCTCGAGGCCGCCGACCTGTTCAACGGACGCCTGCCCGAGGCGTTCGGCGGTTACGCGCGCAGCGAGACCCACTACCCCGTCGAGTACCCGACGGCGTGCAGCCCGCAGGCGTGGGCGACCGGCGCTCCGCTGCTGATCCTGCGGACGCTGCTCGGCCTCGACTCGGACGGCGAGCACATGATCGTCGATCCCGCCATCCCCGAGGTGCTGGGGCGCATCGAGCTGCTCGACATCCCCGGCCGCTGGGGCCGCATGGACGCCTTCGGGCGCGGCCGCAAGATGACGCAGGACCATTAGGACACTTCAAGGAGCCGCTCCCCGCGCGTCGCGCGGGGGCGGCTAGGCTAGTTCATACCGGCGCGAACATCGGTCAGCAGGTAGTCGAGCGCGTTGATGTTGATGAAGCCGACGCGCGGGAATTCGATGTCGACGATCACCAGCACCGTGACCGTCAGCAGGACCGCGAAGGCCGTGCGGTAGAGCTGGCTGAAGATCTCCTTGCGGCCCATGCCGACGCCCGCGAACAGGGCGCAGGCAAACGCCAGCACGATCAGCAGGAAGAAGATCGCCACCGGCGCGTGGATGTGCCGGTAGGCGACGCGCGTTGCTTCGATATCGATCACCTCGTTCAGCGACGGCATGAGCAGCGACGGCACGCGTGGATCGGGGCTGGCCTTGACCGCGGCCGTCGCGTCCCGCCAGATCTGCTTCCCCAGGGCGACGGTGCGTTCGCGCTCGGCGGCGGCGGCGCGTTGGTTCTTGAACTTCTTGTAGTACGCGATTCGCGAATCGGTGTAGGCCCGGAACGCGTCTCGCAGCCCGGGTTGCGCCGCGGCCGGCAGCAGGTCGATCCGCAGGTAGGCCGTCCCGATGGCGTTGGCCTCGTCGACGACCAACGCGCGCCGCTTGTCGAGCCGGCTCTGTGCCGCCGAAAACGTGAACGCGATCAGCAGGCCCATGAGCGCGAAGATCGCCCCCTCGACGGCCGCGGCGCCGCGGCTGGACGCCGGGTCGCGGGCGGCGGCGACGCGCCGACCAAGCTCGACAAGGCCCAGCAGGACAGCAAACAAGGCCAGGGCAAACCCTATCGAAAGTGCAGCCATCATCGACACCAATCTGGTGCCGCGGGTGACCGCTCACCCCTACGCCGATGCCTGGTTCAGGGATGCTCGTCAGAACTTGCTGGTGACGGCCATGAACGTCATCTTGTCGTTGGTCTCGCGCAGGCGGCCCGACAGCGTGCGGACGAACGACCACAGCAGATCGTAGGCGAGGTCGCGGTCGACGAACAGCAGGTCTTCCATGTCTTCCTTGCGGACGACGAACAGCTTGCACGCCTCGTGGGCGCGCGCGTCGGCGCTGCGCGGGAAGTCGTCGATCAGCGCCATCTCGCCGAAGTGGGTGCCGGCGCGCAGCACAGCCAGCGCCTCCTCGCCCATGCCCGGCACGGTCCGGCTGATGCGCACCGCGCCCGACAGGATGAGGTACATCTTGTCGCCCTGCGCCCCCTCCTTGAAGATCATGTCGCCCAGCGCGTAGTCCTCTTCGATGCCGAGGTTGGCGATGCGGCGCAGGTAGGACGGCTGCAGCGCCGAGAACAGGCTGATCTTCGACAGCAGCTCGACCGCCTTCTCGGGCGGGATCGTCGAGCGCGCCGGTATCGCGGCCTGCTCCGACACGGCCACGTCGGTGCGCGACCGGAATGCCGCCGACGCCAGAAGCCTCCGTCAGCTCGAACTCGGGCTCGACGTCGTCGTCGGACCCGTCGGATCCGCCTTGGGGCTGGCTTGGCGGCTCGCTCATGGTGGGCTGATTATTGCCCGAGGAAGCGCTCGGCGTCGATGGCGGCCATGCAGCCGGTGCCGGCCGCGGTCACCGCCTGCCGGTAGACGTGGTCGGCGACGTCGCCGCACGCGAACACGCCCGGGATCTTGGTCGCCGTCGATCCCGCCTGCACCTTGATGTAGCCGGCGGCGTCCATGTCCAGCACGCCGCGGAACAGCTTCGAGTTCGGCTCGTGGCCGATGGCGATGAACACGCCGCCGATCGGCACCTCGCGCGTCGAGCCGTCGCGCGTGTCGCGCAGGCGCAGGCCGGTGACGCCGGGCCTGGGCAGCGCGCCCAGGATCTCGTCGATGACGGCGTTGGTGACGAGCTCGATCTTCGGGTTGCGGCGCGCGCGATCGAGCATGATGCGCGACGCGCGGAACTCCTCGCGGCGGTGGATGACCATCACCTTGGGCGCGAAGCGGGTCAGGAACGTCGCCTCCTCCATCGCCGTGTCGCCGCCGCCGACCACCGCCAGCTCCTTGCCCTTGAACAGCGCGCCGTCGCAGGTGGCGCACGCGGACACGCCGCGGTTGAGGAACGTCTGCTCCGACGGGATGCCCAGCCACTTCGCCGACGCGCCGGTGGCGATGATCAGCGTATCGGCGACCAGCTCGCCCTCCGTCGACACGACGCGGAACGGCCGGTCACCGAGCTCGACCGACGTGACGTCGGCGGTGACGCTGGTCGTGCCGAAGCGCTCGGCCTGCGCCTTGAACAGCTCCATCAGCTCCGGCCCCTGCACCCCCGCCGGAAACCCGGGGTAGTTCTCCACCTCGGTCGTGATCATCAGCTGCCCGCCGGGCAGCGTGATCGGCTCGATCGCGGCGCCGCCGCCCTCGAACAGCACGGGTTCCAGGTTGGCGCGTCCGGCGTAGATCGCCGCCGTGTATCCGGCGGGCCCGGAGCCGATGATTGCGACCTTGGTGCGAGTGGGTAGTGGCATTTGCGACCGTGGTTGGTTTGTTTATTTAGATGACCGACGCTTAGCAATAGGTTTCATTCTATTCGGAGGGGAGGGTTGGGGGCCCCCACCCTCTCCCCCTCCGAACCTCCCGCGATGGGCATCCGATGGGCAAAGCCCATCTACGCCCGACGCGATCTGCCCGCAGATTTCACCCAGGTGCCACTGCGACCGCCGCTTTTCGCCTCCAGCCGGACCGCGTCGATCTCGACGCCGCGCTCCACGCCCTTGACCATGTCATAGACGGTCAGGGCGGCCACGGAGGCGGCCACCATCGCCTCCATCTCGACGCCCGTGCGGTCGACGGCGCGCGCGGTCGCCTTGATGCGCACGCCGGGCAGCGCCCGATCGGCCACGATGTCGACGGTGCAGCGGACGAGCCGCACGGGGTGGCAGAGCGGGATGAGCTCCGCCGTGCGCTTGGCGGCCATGACGCCCGCGATGCGCGCGACGGCCAGCACGTCCCCCTTGCCGCGCGCGCCCGCGCCGCGTTCGACCAGGCGCAGCGTCGCCGGCAACATCCGCACCGCCGCCGACGCCACCGCCTCGCGCAGCGTCTCCGGCTTGACGGCGACGTCGACCATCCGCGCCTGGCCGCGCGCGTCCGCGTGTGACAGCCGCGCTTGCTTCGCGCTCCGGCTCGCTGGCGCTGACATTGGCGCCGCGCATGTTACACCGCGCCGGACTCGTTGCACGGCAACGGCCGCCCGCTTAGCATCGGCGCCCCGCGATGAAGATCCCGTCCCTGGACAGCCTGAGCGAGCGCCGGGCGAGCCTGCTCGTCGTGCTGCTCGGCCTGGTCCTGTTCCTGCCGTTCATGGGTTCATACGGGCTCTACGATCCGTGGGAGACGCACTACGCGGAGGTCGCGCGCCAGATGATGGAGCGCGGCGACTTCATCAGCCTGTGGTGGCCGGGCGCCCCCATCGATCCCGATCACTTCTGGTCGAAGCCGGTGCTGTCGTTCTGGCTGATGAGCCTGTCGATGCGCGTGTTCGGGCTGGCGCACGCCGATCCGGGGACGCTGGCGCTGTCGACGCGCGCCGAGTGGGCGGTGCGCATGCCGTTCGCGCTGCTCGGCGTGCTCGGCATGTACGCCGTGTACCTGTGCGTGTCGCGCTTCGTCAGCCGGCGTGCCGGCGTCATCGCCGCCCTCGTCGTCGGGACGTCGCCGCTTTACAGCCTGGTCGCGCGCCAGGCGATGACCGACATGGCGTTCGTCGGGCCGATGACGATGGCGCTGGCGCTGGGCGCGCTGGCGCTGTTCGACGACGACGACGTGCCGCTACCGCGCCGCGAGATGCGCGTCGGCAGCCGCAAGCTGGAGTGGCCGCACCATCCGCTGTTCTACGTCGCGGCGGGCCTGTTCACGATCACCGCGCTGCCGCAGCTGGTGTTCAATTCGATCGCGCTGCGCTGGTCGTTCAAGAGCGGCTTCTACATCCCCGGCGCCGTCGTGATGCTGCCGTACATCGCGGGCTTCGTCGCGTTCTTCGCGCTCGCCGGCCGCATCCGTTACAAGGCGCCGCTCTACCTCAATCTGGCGGCGACGCTGTGCGGGATGGCGATGCTGGCCAAGGGGTTGGTGGGGCTGGGGCTGCCGGTGCTGGTGTTCATCGCGTACCTGGCGTTCACGTGGAACTGGAAGCGCCTCAATCGCGCGCAGCTGCCGTTCGCGATCCTGCTGGCGCTGCTGACGTGCGCGGTGGTCGCCATCCCGTGGCACCACGCCATGCTGGTCCGGCACGGGCGCCCGTTCTGGGACGAGCTCTACGGCGACAATCACTGGCGGCGGCTGGTGCTCGGGCGCCACGGTGACCGCGGCAGCTTCGACTACTTCGTGCGCGAGCTCGGCTACGCGATCTTGCCGTGGATCGCGCTGGCCCCGGCGGCGCTGGGCGCGGCGGTGCTGCGGCGCGTACGCGCGGCGCGGGACGCGGCGGCGCCAGACGCTGCCGAGACGCGCCGGCAAGGGATCTTCTGGTTCGGCGCCATCTGGTTCGTCGCGGCGTACGCGCTGGTGTCGATGTCGGTCACCAAGTTCCACCACTACATCCTTCCGGCGATCCCGGGGCTGGCGATCGCGATCGGCTGCTTCCTGGACCAGCTGCTGTCGCGGCGGGACAACCGCACCGCCGCCGCCGCCGCGGTGATCGGCATCCCGCTGCTGGCGCTGGTGCTGGTCGATCTGGCGGGCGCGCCCAAGAACGCGCAGCGGTTCATCTGGCTGTTCTCGTACGACTACATCAACTCGCCGCAGGGGCGGCCGTGGCCGCCGGGGCTGGATTTCCGCGCGCCGCTGATCGTGTTCGGCGGGCTGCTGTCGCTGGCCATGCTGGCGATGGGTTGGCGCCGCATCCAGCGCGCCGCCACCGCCGGCGTTGTGCGTGACCGCGGTCGCATTCACGTTCTTCCTGGTCGACTACTACATGATGCGCGTCACGCCGTACTGGTCGCAGAAGGGTCTCATCGCGACCTACTACAAGCAGCGCCGCTCGCCGTCGGAGCGGCTGCTGGTCTGGCAAATGTACTGGCGCGGCGAGAACTTCTACACGTCGAACGAGATCTACGACGGGGCGAAGGAAAATCGCACGGTGTTTCTGGGCGACCGCAACTTCGAGAACCTCAAGGCGTGGATGGAACGCCACCGCGGGGAGCGCGCCTTCATCCTGGTCGAGCATGTGCGGTGGGACACGCTCAAGACGGCTGTGCCGGAAGCGCGACGCAGCACGCTGAAGAAGGTCGACGAGAGCAACATGAAATTCGTGCTCGCGTCGGTCGATCTGTAGCGCCGTGTAGTCGATCAAGCGCTTGACATCCCCGTAGCGAAACCGGAGCATTCGAGGGCTTTTTTGCCCCTTTTTGCGGAGGTTTCTCGTGCACAAAGCTCGTCGCGTGTCGTGTTCGCCGGTTGTGGTGTTCCTGGGTCTGTGTTCTCTGGTGGCGGCGAGCTGCGGTGACGGCATGCCGTCGACCGACGGCGGCGCTGGCCGCGGCGGCTCGGCGGGGCGCGGCGGTTCAGGTGGCCAGGCTGGCAGCGCGACGGGATTGGGAGGCGCGGTCGGAGGCAGCGGCGGCGGCGCCGTGGCCGGTGCGGGCGGTACGAGGCGCGACGGCGGGACGCGGCGGTGCGGGCGGTACAGGCGCCACGGCGGGCGCGGCGGGACGCGGCGGTGCGGGCGGCGTGGCGGGTGCGGCAGGCGCAGCCGGTGCGGCAGGCGCAGCTGGTGCGGCAGGCGCAGCCGGAGCGGCAGGCGCAGCCGGTGCGGCAGGCGCAGCCGGTGCAGCAGGCGCAGCCGGTGCGGCGGGCGCAGCCGGTGCGGCGGGCGCAGCCGGAGCAGCAGGCGCAGCGGGTGCGACAGATGCCGGCACGACCGACGGCGCGACCGACGGTGCGACAGATGGCGGCCCCGACGGGCCGACGTGCACCAACGCCTGCGCGCTGGGGGCACATCAGTGCGGCACGGGCGGCGGGTCGCAGACCTGCGTGTTGAGCACGACCACCGGATGCACCGTGTGGGGCGCCGAGACCGCGTGCGTGGGCGCGCAGATCTGCACCGCGGCGAGCGGCATGTGCGGTTGCCCGACGCAGCCCTCGGGCTGTGCCGCGACCGGCAACTCCACGTCCTGTTCTTCCTCCACCACGCTCGTGACCTGCGTCGCCGACGCCCAGGGCTGCGTCTCGGCGACGCTGTCGCTCTGCCCGGGAAGCCAGACCTGCAAGGGGAGCTCCCCGGTCGGCGCGTGCAGCTGCGACCACGAGTGCGCGGCCAACGGCACCTACTGCATGAACAGCGACACCGTCGCGACCTGCGCGACGGACGCCAGCAGCTGCCGCGAGATCACGGGAACCACCGCCTGCGGCGGCACCAGCTTCTGCGCCAACGGCGCGTGCGCCTGCCCGGTGGTCGGGACCGTCGCCGGCACGGGCTGCGCGACCCTCGGTGGCACCGTCTGCGCGGGAACGGACATCCTGACCTGCGTCGCGGACGCGGCGAGCGGCGCGCTCGGCTGCCAGATCTGGCAGACGACCACTCAGTGCGCGAACAACGCCGGCGGGCCGCTGACCTGCGGCACGAAGGCCGGATCGGCCGCCTGCCAGTGCCCCGACAACGCCGGCACGTCGGTCTACGTCGACCCGGTGCAGGGCAGCGACGTCGCCAACGGCACCCACCCGTACCCGACGGGCGTGCTGACGCCGGCCGTCTGCCGGTTCGCGACGCTGACCCATGGCATCGACAGGGTCGGATCGCCCGGCACCGTGGTCGCGACGAGCGCCAACCCGCCGGTCGCGTTCACCGGTGAGACGTTCCCGCTGGTCGTCAAGGCGGGTGTCGCGCTGACGACCGCCGACGCCACGCCGACCCCGGCCAACTACACCATCGAGTTCGACGACGCGGCGGCGGCGACTGCCGTCAGCCTGGCCGGCGGATCGTCGATCACCGGCTTCCGGGTGGCGCAGGCGGGCACCGCGGCGGGCTCCGCCGTGTCGTGCACCGCGGGCGCCGTGTCGCTGTCGTCGCTGTTCCTCACCGGCGGCGACTCCGCCGTGATCGGCGCCGACATCGGCGGCACGTGCTCGGCGACCATCACCGCGGTCACGGCCGAGCGCTTCGCCTCCGCCGCGCTCGACGCCTCCAGCTCCGGCAGCTCGACCGTCAACGGCGGCAGCTACAGCGATTCGCGGCGTGGCGTGCGCCTGACCGCGGGCACGCTGACCGCGCACACCATGATGGTGGAAGGCAACGGCGAGGAGGGCATCCTGATGATGGGCGGCGTGCCCAACCTGACCATGGACACCGCCTCGGTCGTCACCCAGAACGGGCGTTCCGGCGGCGGCTTCCACGGCATCGGCGTCACCAAGGGCGCGCTCGCCCTCACCAACGTGACCGTCACCGGCAACGGGGCCGCGGGCATCTCGATCGACAGCGGCAGCGGCATCGTCCACGGCCTGACGACGGTCGACGCGAGCTCCAACGGCGTCACCACGCAGTCGCCCGGCGTGCTCATCTACAGCGGCACCATCAACTCGACCGCGCTGTCGGCGACGCAGAACAGCGCTGGCGGCGTCGACGTGGAGGCCGGGACCGTGAACCTCACGGGCGCGGCGCTGAACGAAAACTCCGGTCGCGGCCTGGCGACGTCAGCCGGCACGGTGACGGTCAGCGGCGGCACGTTCGCAGGCAACACGCTGGCCGGCATCCTGGCCGGCGGCGGCGTGCTGACCATCCAGGGCGGCGCGGCGCTGAACGACAACGACACGTTCGGCCTGCACGTCTCGGGCGCCACGACGACGGTGACCAGCGCCGACATCCATCACAACGGGCTGGACGGCGTGTTCACGTCCGGCAGCAACGGCGCGACGATCAACATCGGCACCGCGGGCGCTACGACGCCGGCGGTCACCATCCGCAACAACACGCGCCACGGCGTCAACGCGGCGTCATCGCCGGCGACCGGCAGCGGCGCGAACTCGCTGGTGCTGGACAAGGTCGCGGTCACGTCGAACAGCGGAAGCGGCGTGTTCCTGGCCGGAAACAGCGGATCCGTCACGGCGACGATCCGCGCCTGCACCGTGAGCGGCAACGGCGCGGTCGGTGTCCGCGTCGAGCAGGGGGCCAGCAACACGACGACGAGCGCGATTCAGTCGAACGACATCACCAACAACAACATCGCCGGATCCGGCGCGGCTGTCGGCGGCGTGCTGTTCGGCACGTCGAGCACGCTGACCAGCTTCATCGGCAACAAGATCCACTCCAACAACGGCGACGAGCTGGGCTTCGCGGCGCTGCCCAACGGCGGTACGACGTGGACGATCGGCACCAACACGTGCGACGCGAGCGCGAACTCGATCTACTGCTACGGCACCGGCAACGTCGGCGTTCGCATGTCGTCCGCGACCGGCACCGTCGACGCTCGCGCCACGAGCTGGACCAGCGCCAATCCGGCCGCGAACGTCGATTACTCGACCGTAGGCGCGTCGAGCGTCACCGCCACCGGCGCGTGTGCGGCGATCGCCACCTGCCCCTAGTCCCATCGCCCTGCCGAACGCCCTGTAGCGCCCGCACAGGCCAGGTCAAGCCAGGGGGCGGCGTGTCATCGCGCCGCCCCTTTTTTCGGTCGTTGACGGGCTTCGAGCCGGGTGGCAGGATTCGCGCTCCCTGGGGCCGGGAGGCCCCGGTTTGTCGTGCTGAAAGCGCTAACAATATTCAGTGGTAACGCCAATCGCGAGCTCGCGACGGCGATCTGCCGTTACGTCGAGACGCCGCTCGGCCGCGCCGAGGTGACCCGTTTCGCCGACGGTGAGGTCTACGTCGAGATCAACGAGAACGTCCGCGGCGTGAACTGCTTCGTCGTTCAGCCGACGTGCGCGCCCGCCAACGACAACCTGATGGAGCTGCTGGTCATGATCGACGCGCTCAAGCGCGCGTCGGCCGGCTCGATCATCGCGGTCATCCCCTACTTCGGCTACGCACGCCAGGATCGCAAGAGCAAGCCGCGCACGCCGATCTCGGCGCGCCTGGTCGCCGATCTGCTGACCGCGGCCGGCGTCGATCGCGTGCTGTCGATCGATCTGCACGCCGGTCAGATCCAGGGTTTCTTCAACATCCCCGTCGATCATCTGTACGCGATGCCGGTGATGATGGAGGACCTGAAGACGCGCTTCGATCACGAAGCGGTGATCGTGTCGCCCGACGCGGGCGGCGTCGAACGCGCGCGCGCATTTTCGAAGCGCCTGGGCACCAGCCTGGCCATCATCGACAAGCGAAGGCCGGCGCCGAACGTCAGCGAGGTGGTCAACATCATCGGCGACGTGCGCGGCCGCGACGCCATCATCGTCGACGACATGGTCGACACGGCGGGGACGCTGTGCGCGGCGGCGCAGGCCGTGAAGGCGCAGGGGGCACGCGCCGTCTACGCGTGCGCGACGCACGGCGTGCTGTCGCCGCCGGCCACGGACCGCATCATGGCGTCGCCGCTCGAGGAGCTGATCATCACCGACACGGTCGCGGTTCGTCCCGACGTGCGCGCGTGCCCAAAGGTCAAGGTACTGAGCGTCGCCCGGCTGCTCGGCGAGGCGGTCAAACGGATTCACCACGGCGACTCGATAAGCTCGCTTTTCATCTGAAAGGACCCAGGTCATGGATTTCGCAAAGGTCAACGTAGAGGTCAGGACGGCCGCCAAGAAGGGCGGCGCCCGCAAGGTTCGCAGCAAGGGGCAGATTCCCGGCGTGCTCTACGGCCGCAAGGGTGAGCCGCTCCCGGTCTCGTTCAACGAGAAGGAGCTGATGACGTCGCTGGACAAGGAACGGCGCCGCAACACCGTGCTCACGCTGAACGTCAGCCAGCCGGGCAAGTCCGGGCAGGGCGAACAGGTCACGGCCATGGTGCGCGACGCGCAGATCAACCCGCTCAGCCGGCGGTTGGTCCACGTCGACTTCCTGCGCATCGACCTGAACGAAGAGGTGGAAGTGACCGTGCCGCTGGTGCTCACCGGCAAGGCCATCGGCACCACCAACGGCGGCAACCTGCACCAGAGCATGCACCGCGTCCCCATCGCCGCGAAGCCGGCCGCGATCCCGACCAAGATCGAGGTCGACGTCACGCCGCTCGACATCGGCGACGCGCTCCACGTCAGCGACCTGAAGCTGGGCGACGGCGTGCGCGTGTTGCTCGACGCGCGCGAAGGCATCGCGTCGGTCGTCGCGCCGAAGGCCGAGAAGGTCGAAGAGGCGGCTGCGGCCCCGGTCGAGGGTGCGGTGCCGGCGGAAGGCGCGGCGGCGGCAGGCGGCGCAGCGGCTCCGGCCGCGGGCGCGGCTGCCCCGGCTGCCGGCGGCAAGAAGGAAGGCGGCGCGGAGGGCGGCGGCAAGAAGGGGAAGTAGTCGTCGGGCAACGCGCCCGAAGGCTATCGGTAGGCCACCATGCACCTCGTGGTCGGGCTCGGGAATCCTGGAGCCAAGTACCAGGACAACCGGCACAACCTGGGGTTCATGGTGGCGGACGAGCTGCTCCGCCGCGGTGGCGGACCGACCACAACCGACAAGTTCGGCGCGTCGATCGGTCAGGTCACGGTGGCGGGCCAGCGCCTCATCGTGTGCAAGCCGATGCAGTTCATGAACGTCAGCGGCCAGGCGGTCGCCAGCGTCGCCGGCTTCTGGAAGATCGAGCTCGACCACACCATCGTCGTGCACGACGAGCTCGACATCCCGTTCGAGCGGCTCAAGCTGGGGACGGGCGGCGGTCCGGGCGGCCACAACGGCGTCCGGTCGGTGATCAGCGCGCTGGGTGATCCCGGGTTCGCTCGCGTCCGCATCGGCGTCGGGCGGCCGGCCCCCAGCTGGGACCCGGCCGACTATGTGCTGGCCAACTTCACGCGCGCCGAGGCGGCCGCGCTTCCCGAGGTCGTCGGGCGGGCCGCGGACGCGGTTGAGGCCATCGCCTCCCTGGGCATCACGGCCGCGATGAACAAGTTCAACACCAAGCCGCAAAGCGGCAAAAACAGCGCCAAAGACAACGACAACAGGGGCTGAACGTGATAGTCACTGCCCTCCCCTGCTCCTTGCCCGTGGCAACACGGGCCTAAACGTCCACGAGGAGATCCATGACAACGACACCAGTGAATGAACCGGCGGCACGTCCCGCCGCCACGCCGCCGGCACCTGCCGCGGGCTCGAAGCAGCAGCGCGTTGGCTCGTCCCGCGACATGGCGGGCCGGAAGCGCGACTACGAGACCATCTACATCCTGCGCCCGGACAGCACCAGCGACGTCATCGCGCAGGTGAACCAGAAGGTCCGCGGCGTCATCGAGGCGGGCGGCGGCACGCTGATGAAGATCGACAACTGGGGCAAGCGCAAGCTGGCCTATGAGGTCAAGAAGCAGCTCAAGGGGATCTACCTGTTCTTCTCGTACCTGGGTACGGCGGGGCTGGTCGAAGAGGTCGAGCGCAACCTGCGCCTGACCGATTCGGTCATCCGCTACTACTCGGTGAAGATCGCCGAGAACGTGGACCCGGCGGCGCGCACGTCGGAGTTCACCGAGGAAGCGTTCACCAAGGCCGCGACGCCCGGCCCCGACGAGGAAGAGATCGCGACGGGCCAGGCCAACGTCCGCTCGCCGTTCGACGAGGAAGAGGGCGCGTTCGATTTCGAGGAAGCAGTTTTTGGCGGCGTCGACGAACCGTCGCGCCGGGGGAAGGACTAAGTCATGGCCGGCGAAGCGATGTCAGAGGGCAAGTCCGAGCGCGGCGACCGCGACTCGAAGAAGCGTCCGGTCGGGCGCCGCAAGATGTGCAAGTTCTGCGCGGACGAGACCATCAAGATCGACTACAAGGACGCGTCGCTGCTCAAGTACTTCATCACCGACCGCGGCAAGCTGGTGCCGCGGCGACTGACGGGCAACTGCGCGAAGCATCAGCGCGAGATCTCGACGGCGGTGAACCGGGCGCGAATGATCGCCCTGATGCCGTTCGCGGTGACGGGAGCGTAAGCCATGCAGGTCATTCTGAGAGACGACATGGACAACCTCGGCAAGTCGGGCGAGGTGGTCAACGTCAAGCCGGGTTACGCGCGCAACTACCTGTTGCCGCGCGGGCATGCGATCAAGGCAACGGCGGGCGACATCAAGCGCGTCGAGCACGAGAAGCGCGTCATCGCGGCGCGCACCGCGAAGATGGCGAAGGCCGCGCAGGCCGAGGCGGACAAGCTGTCGCAGGTGTCGGTGTCGATCGAACGCGCCACCGGCGAAGGCGACAAGCTCTACGGCTCGGTCAACAGCCGCGACATCGCGGAGGCGCTGCGCGCGCAGGGCGTGATCGTCGACTCGAAGAAGATTCAGCTCGCCGAGCCGATCAAGGCTCTCGGGTTGGTCGAGGTGCCCGTGAAGTTGGGCGGCGGCATCACCGCGACGATCAAGGTCACGGTCGCCAAGCAAGAGAGCTAGCCGCTCTCGCGCAAACTCGCGCGAGAGCGCGAGTTTGCGGCTACTTGCGCAACAGACTCTAGTCCGCTCACGCGCACGCGCGTAGACTCCTGCGGATGCTCGAAGTCGTCAGCTCGAATTCAACGGCGGCTTCGCGAACCCCACCGCACAACATCGAAGCCGAGAAGTCCGTTCTCGGCGCGGTGTTCATCAAGCCGGCCGCGTTCGATGAGGTCGCCACCAATCTGGCGGTGGACGACTTCTTCCTGCCCGCCCATCGCGAGATCTTCGACGCGATGGTCACGATCGACAAGCGCCGGCAGGCGATCGACGTCATCGCGGTCGCCGACGAGCTGAAGACGCACGGCATGCTGGCGCGTCTGGACGGCGGCCAGAGCTATCTCAACGAGCTGGCGAACGGCGTCCCGACGGCGGAGAACGTCCTGCACTACGCGCGGCTGGTGCGCGAGAAGGCGACGCTGCGCCGGCTGATCGCGGCGTGCGCCGAGGTGCAGTCGAGCGCCTACGGCGACTTCGGCGAGTTCGAGTCGTTCCTCGACGAGGCCGAGACCAAGATCTTCAAGGTCGCGCAGCAGAACCGGCGCGAGACCTACTCCGCCACCGGCGAGCTGATGGAGGAGGTGCTGCACAACCTGGAGGTGCGCACCGCCGAGCGGCGCGCCGTGACCGGGGTGCCCACCGGGTTCACCAAGCTGGACGAATACACCGCGGGCCTGCAGCGCGAGAACCTGATCATCGTCGCGGCGCGTCCGGGCGGCGGCAAGACGTCGTGGGCGGTCAACGTCGCGATGCACGCGGCGCTGAACCACAAGATCCCGGTGCTGCTGTTCTCGCTGGAGATGTCGAAGTACGAGCTGATGGAGCGCATGCTCGCCGGCGAGGCGCGCATCGATTCGTCGCGCATCAAGCGCGGCTTCCTCGAATACGCCGACTGGAAGAACAAGATCCACCCGGCGTCGGGGCGCCTGGCGGCGGCGCCGATCCTGATCGACGACTCGTCGGCGATCTCGATCATGGAGATCCGCGCCAAGGCGCGCCGCTTCCGCGGCGACCCGCGCTACTTCCCGCCGTCGCCGCCGACCGCCGACGGCCGGCCAGCGCCGCCGCCGCTGGGTTTGATCGTCGTCGACTACTTGCAGCTCGCGCGCGGCGGCGTCGGCCGGCGCGACGACAACCGCCAGCAGGAGATCGCCGACATCTCGCGCGGCCTCAAGGCGCTGGCGAAGGATCTCAAGGTGCCGATCATCGCCATCTCGCAGCTCAACCGCGAGGTCGAGAAGCGCGAGGGGAAGCCGCGGCTGTCCGACCTGCGCGAATCCGGCAGCATCGAACAGGACGCCGACATGGTGCTGTTCATCCACCGCGAAGACATGGCCGGCGGCGACACCCCCGACGGCGGCGCGCCGACCGCGATCGCCGAGATCATCATCGGCAAGCACCGCAACGGCGGCACCGGCTCCGTGAAGATGACGTTCATCAAGGAGTACACGCGGTTCGAGAACTACGCCGACGATCCCGAGCCCGGCGGCTGGGAATAGCGCGTGACATTCGCCAGAGGCCGGCAGCGAATCGCCGTCGGCCTGCTCGCGGCCACGTTGGGGTGTGACGGCGAAGAACGAAAGCCCGACACCGGCTATGGGGCGAATCAGCCCGTGCCCGCCACCATGACCTGCACGGACCTCTGCACGCGCCTGGTCGACTGCGTGGTCACCCTGTGCAACGAAGACACCCGCTCCACGCGCTATGACGCCCTCAAGACCGCGTTCTTTGCCGACTGCGTCGACAACGGCTGTGTAGACGCCGACCTCCAGAGTGGAACGACCGCGACCGTCTGGTCGTGTCTGTTTCAATCGAGTTGCCGCGAGGTTTACGACTACGCGATCTGCGAACGGGGAGCGTACTACTACTGTTCCTGACGGCCGTCGCCGCGACGCCGATCAGGTTCCGATGACGCCGCCGTCGGCGCGCGTGATGACGATGGTGGCGGAGCGCGGGCAGGTGCCGGCGGCGCCGTCGGGCCACGAGCTGACCGCCTTTCGCCTGTTCGGATCGGTGCGGGACTGGGAGCCGACCGGCTCGCCTGGGTGCTGGATGTTGACGAACAGAACGCGCATGCCGGGCGCGAACGTCAGGCCGGTGATCTCGCAGCCGACCGGGCCGGTCAGGAACCGCCGCATCTCGCCCGTGCGCGTGTTCGCCGCGAGTAGCTGATTGTTGCCGATGCGATCCCAGTCAGCGCCGGCCATGCTCTGCGCCGACGCGTCGGTCGCGATCCACAGCACCCCGCGCTCGTCGAACACGATGCCGTCGGGCTGCGCGAACGCGACGCCGCCGGCGACGTTGCCGCGCCTGAGCGGGTCGGGTGACGCCTGATCGCCGGCGAGCACAAAGATGTCCCACGAAAATCGCGTCGCAGCGGCGTCGCCGTCGTGCTCGCGCCAGCGGATGATGTGGCCCATCGCGTTGGGCGCGCGCGGGTTCGCGGCGTCGGCGCCCAGCGGCTCGGCGCCGCCCAGGGGCTTACCCTTGCCGCGCAGGCTGTTGTTGGTCAGCGAGCAGTAGACCTCCTTGCTCTGCGGGTGGACCGCGATCCACTCGGGCCGGTCCATGAACGTGCCGCCCGCCAGATCTGCCGCCGTGCGCGCGTCGATGACGACCTCGGCCTGCGACGGGAATCCGTGCGCCGCGTCGAGCACGCCTTCTCCGGCGCGCAGAGGCAGCCAGACGCCGGCGCCGCCCGCGTCGAAGCGCGCGACGTACAGCGTCCCGTCGTCGAGCAGATCGCGGTTGGCGGCGGCGCCGGTCCCCGGCACGTACGCCCGCCGGCTGACGAACTTGTAGATGTGCTCGAACTTCGAACGGTAGTCGTCGTCGCCCATGTAGACGACGACGCGGCCGTCGCGCGCCAGCGTCACCGTCGCGCCCTCGTGCGACATCCGCCCCAGCGCGGTTCGCTTCACGGGCGGCGACTTCGGGTCCATGGGATCGATCTCGACGACCCAGCCGTGGCGGTTGGGCTCGTTGGGATAGCGGGCGGCGTCGAAGCGCGGATCGAACTCCTCCCAGCGGATAGCCCCACGCGTCCTTGCTGGGGCCGACGCCGTAACGCCGTTGCTGGCGCGTGACCTCGCCGGAGTCCTGGACGAAGTACGCCGCGACGTTCTCCTCGCAGGTCAGGTACGTCCCCCACGGCGTCTTGCCGAACGCGCAGTTGCTGAACGTGCCGCGCACGGTCCGCCCGTCGCGGTCGTCGGCGGTCTTCATCCATTCGTGCCCCGCCGCCGGGCCCGCGAGCGCGATCAGCGTGTCGGCCGTGATGCGCCGGCCGATAGAGCGACCCCGGCACCACGCGCCAGCTGCCGTCCTCGGCCGCCGCAATCTCGATGATTCCGACGCCGTGCGCGGCCTTCGACTTGGCGACCTTGTCGGCGGTCCACGGCTCCATGCCGTTCGGGTGCAGCAGGCCGTCGTCGGTGTACTCGTAGTTCACGGCGAGCAACCCGCGCTCCGCTCCGCTCGGCGACGGCGGCAAGGGGAAGAACGCCATGCCGTCGTGGCCCATGCCGGCGGCCGCCGCCTGCGCCGCCGCGTCGGCGTCGGGGCTGAAGGCACCCGCGCCCGCGACCACCGGATCGCCCCACGCGCTCAACACCTGCTGGCGGTAGCCGCGCGGCACCACCACGGTGTCGGCGCGCGACGTCGGCACGGGCGTGAAGCCAAGCTCGAGCGCGGCCGTCGCGTCGCCGGGGCGGGCGGGTGGCGGCGCGGCCTTGTCGCAGCCCAGGAACCCCAGCAGCGAAGTGGCCGACGCCGCCGCGGCGCCTTGCACCACCGTGCGCCGCGAAATCCCCGCCTTACGATCGCCCGTCTTCATTCCATTCCACGTCCCCTGTCGCTTATCGCCGACCCGGCACCCCAGTTGCAACGATTGCGGAAACATCACCGGAAAGTGCAGACTGCGCGTCATGGGGAGCTTCACGCGCGTCATCATCATCGTCGCCGACGGGGTTGGCTGCGGCGGCGCGCCCGACGCGGCCGAATACGGCGACGCGGGCGCCGACACGCTGGGCAACACGGCGCGCGCCGCCGGCGGCCTCGGGCTCCCCAACCTGCAGGCGATGGGCCTCGGCAACCTGACCGCGATCGCCGGCGTGCGCGAGGCGGCGGCGCCGCGCGCAGCGTGGGGCGTGATGCGCGAAGCCTCAGCCGGCAAGGACACGATCACCGGCCACTGGGAGATGGCCGGGCTGGTCACCAAACATGCGATGGCGACGTTCCCCGACGGCTTCCCGCCCGCGATCACGCAGCCGCTGCGCGCGGCGGCCGGCCGCGGTCTGCTGGGCAACAAGGCGGCGTCGGGCACCGCGATCATCGACGAGCTCGGCGCCGACCACATGGCGACCGGCGACCTCATCCTGTACACGTCGGCCGATTCCGTCCTGCAGATCGCGGCGCACGAAGACACCGTGCCGCTGAACGAGCTGCTACCGGATCTGCGAGGCGGCGCGCGTGATCGCCGACCGCCACCGCATCGGGCGCGTCATCGCGCGGCCGTTCGTGGGCGCGCCCGGCGCCTTCCGCCGCACCTACAACCGCCGCGACTATTCGCTGGTGCCGCCGGCGCCGACGCTGCTCGACCACATCCGCGACGCCGGCCAGTCGGTGGTCGGCATCGGCAAGATCTCCGACATCTTCGCCGGGCGCGGCGTCGGCTACTCGATTCACAGCGAGGGGAACACCGACGGCATGCACCTGACGCTGGAGGCGCTGGCGACGCTCAACCGCGGGCTGCTGTTCGTGAACCTGGTCGACTTCGACATGGTCTACGGGCACCGCAACGACGTCCCCGGGTTCGTGCGCGCGCTGCGCGACTTCGACACCTGGCTGCCCGAGCTGGAGGCGGCCCTGCGCCCCGGCGACGTCGTGTTCATCACCGCTGACCACGGCAACGATCCGACGACGCCGGGCACGGACCACACGCGCGAGCAGGTGCCGCTGCTGGCGTTCGGCCCCGGCATCCGGCCGGCGCGGCTCGGGACGCGGACGACGTTCTGCGACCTCGGCCAGACGATCGCCGAAGGCCTGGGCGTCGCGCCGCTCGCGACCGGGGAGAGCTTCCTCGCCGCGCTGGTCGCGCAGCCCGGCGGCGGCGGCACGGCGTGAAGCGGGCGGCGCCGCCCGCGATGCCGCCGCTCATCGCGCACAAGCGCGACGGCGGTGAGCTCGACGACGGTGACATCCGCGCCATCATCGCGGGCGCGGCCACCGGGACGATTCCCGACTATCAGCTGTCGGCGCTGCTGATGGCGATCGTCTGCCGCGGCATGACGACGCGCGAGCTCGTCACGTGGACGACGGCGATGATCGATTCGGGCGATCGCCTGCGCTGGCCCGGCGCCGGGCGGCGCGCCGTCGACAAGCACTCGACCGGCGGCGTCGGCGACAAGGTGTCACTGGCGCTGGCGCCGCTGGCTGCCGCGTGTGGCCTCAGCGTGCCGATGATCGCGGGGCGCGCGCTCGGCCACACGGGCGGCACGCTGGACAAGCTGGAGGCGATCCCGGGGTTCCGCACCGCGCTGACGCCGCGCGAGATGGCGCGCGTGATGGCGCGCGCCGGCTTCGTGCTCGCCGGCCAGACCGCGCGCCTGGTGCCCGCCGACCGGACGCTGTACGCGCTGCGCGACGCGACGGCCACGGTCGAGTCGATCCCGCTGATCGCGTCGTCGATCCTGTCCAAGAAGGTGGCCGAGGGGGCGCGCGCGCTGGTGATGGACGTCAAGGCCGGCAGCGGCGCGTTCCTGCCGGCGCGGACCGACGCGCGCGCGCTGGCGCGCACGCTCGCGTCGCTGGGCAAGAAGCTGGGGCTGCCGGTGCGCGCGCTGCTGACCGACATGGAGCAGCCGCTGGGCAGGGCGATCGGCAACGCCGCCGAGGTGCGCGAGGCGATCGACGTGCTGCGCGGCGGTGGACCGGCCGACACGCGCGCGCTGACCGTGCGCCTGGGGGCGGAGATGCTGGTCGCCGGCGGCGCGGCGCGCGACGCTGCGCGACGGTGCCGAGCGCATCGAGGAGGCCATCGCCAGCGGCGCCGGGCTCGATAGGTTCCGCCTGGGCGTTGAGCTGCAGGGCGGCGACGTGCGCGTCGTCGACGATCCGTCGCGGCTGCCACGCGCCCGACACGCGCGAACGCTGCGCGCGCCCCGCCGCGGCGTCGTCGGGCGCGTCGACGCCGGGCTGCTGGGGCGGGCGGCGACGCTGCTCGGCGCCGGGCGGCTGCGCAAGGAGGATCGGATCTCGCCCGGCGCGGCGATCATCCTGCACGTCAAGCTGGGCACGTCCGTCGACCGGGGCGATCCGCTGTGCACGGTCGAATACGACGACGACGGTCGCGCGATCGCCGCGAGCCCCTACATCGAGCAGGCGTTCGCCATCGGCAGCAAGCGCCCGCGGCCCCGGCCGCTGGTGCTCGAGTCGCTCGGCTGAATCGCGCCCGCCGCCGCGCTACAGTCCGGCCATGCCGAAGCCAAGGTCGCTGTGGTTGTTGCTGGTACTCGTGCTCATGCTCGCGCCGGCGCGGGCTCCGGCAGATGTCGCCCGCGCCCGCCCCGGCGCCCGCGTCGCCAGGGCCCCTCCCCGACGCCGCGAAGCTCGAACGCCTGGCCGCCCGCCTCGCTCCCGTCGATCTGACCGCCGACGTCTCCGCGCTGCCCGCGGGCGAGCGCGCGGCGCTGGCCCGTCTCATCGAAGCGTCGAAGCTGATGGACGCCCTGTTCCTGCGCCAGGTGTGGGCCGGGAACCCGGCGCTGCTCATCGACCTGCAGCGCGACAAGACGCCGCTCGGCCGCGCGCGGCTGCACGCGTTCATGCAGAACAAGGGTCCGTGGCTGCGCCTCGACAAGGACCAGCCGTTCCTGCCCGGCATCGGCCCGAAGCCGGCCGCCGCGAACTTCTATCCCGCGGGCGCGACCAAGCCCGAGATCGAAGCGTGGCTCAAGACGCTGGCGCCGCGCCGGCGCGCGCCGACGCCGAGGGCTTCTTCACCACCATCCGCCGCACGCCGACCGGCGCGCTGCTTCCCGATCCCCTACAGCGTCGAATACCAGGGCGAGCTGGAGCTGGCGGCCGGGCTGCTGCGCGCGGCGGCGCGCGCCACCGAGCAGCCGACGCTGCGCGCGTTCCTGGACAAGCGGGCGGCCGCGTTCCTGTCCAACAATTATTACGACAGCGACGTGGCGTGGATGCAGCTCGACGCCAGCATCGAGCCGACCATCGGCCCGTACGAGGTCTACGAAGACGGCTGGTTCAGCGCCAAGGCGGCGTTCGAGGCCTACGTCACCGTGCGCGACGACGCCGAGACCGCCAAGCTGACGAAGCTGGCGGGCGCGCTGCAGGACATCGAGAACAACCTGCCCATCGACGCCAAGCTGCGCAACGCGAAGCTGGGCGGCATGGCGCCGATCCGCGTCGTCAACGTCATCTTCTGCGCCGGCGACGCCAACAAGTCGGTGCAGGCTGCCGCGTTCAACCTCCCCAACGATGAACGCATCGCCAAGGAGGTCGGCACCAAGCGCACGCTGCTCAAGAACGTCCAGGAGGCGAAGTTCAAGCACGTGCTGCTGCCCATCAGCCGCATCGCGCTGGCGCCGGCCGACCGCAAGCAGGTGTCGTTCGACGCGTTCTTCACGCACATCCTGATGCACGAGCTGATGCACGGCCTGGGACCGCACCACGCGACCGGCCGCGACGGCAAGACGACGACCGTGCGCGCCGCGCTGCAGGACCACTACGGCGCGCTGGAAGAGGCGAAGGCGGACATCTCCGGGCTGTTCGCGCTGCAGCACCTCATCGACAAGGGGCTGCTCGACCCGTCGCTGGAGCGCTCCGTCTACACGACGTTCCTGGCGTCGGCGTTCCGGTCGCTGCGCTTCGGCGCCGGCGCGCACGCGACCGGGATGGCGCTGCAGGTGAACACGCTGCTCGACGCCGGCGCGCTGCGCGTCGCGCGCGACGGGACGTTCTCCGTCGATACGGCCAAGGTCAAGGCCGCGGTGCGCGCGCTGACCGCCGAGATCATGAACGTGCAGGCGACCGGCGACCGCGCCAAGGCCGCGGAGATGGTCGGCGCGCGCGCCAAGCTGCGGCCCGAGGTCGCCGCCATCCTGGCCAAGCTGGACAAGGTCCCGGTGGACATCGAGCCCCGCTTCCCGACGGCGGACAAGCTGCTGGCGACCGCGGCAGCGGCGCCCGCTACTGCGCGGTGACGCGAGCCGGAAGCGAGACGCCCGCCACGACCAGCCAGTAGACGCTGCGGTCACTAAACGGGCCGCCCTGATTTCCTTATCGCGGGCGCTGCGGTACGTTTCACGTGTGGCGACAGTTGACTACGACGATCGCGGCAGCGGCGCACCGCTCGTGCTGCTGCACCCGTTCCCGTTTTCGCGCCACATCTGGGCCGGGCTCGCGGACGAGCTGGCCGCGCACCGGCGCGTCATCACCGTCGACGCGCGCGGCTTCGGCGGCGCGCCGCTCGACGGACGTTACGCGCTCACCGATGTCGCCGACGACGTGGCCGCGCTGCTCGACCGGTTGAACATCGCGCGCGCGACGCTGCTGGGCATGTCGATGGGCGGCTACACCGCGCTCGCGTTCGCCGCCCGTCACGGCAAGCGGCTGGCGGCGCTGGTCCTCGCCGACACGCGCGCCGCCGCCGACAGCGCCGAGGCACGCGCCGGGCGCGCGACCGCGCTCGAGGTCATCCACCGTGACGGGCCGGCGGCGTACCTCGCGTCGAGCCTGCCGCGCCTGCTGTCCCCCGCCGCGCCCCCCGCGCTGGTCGCGTACCTGCGCGCGCGAGCCGAGACACGCGCCGCCAGCCTGGTCGCCGGCATCGAGGCGCTGCGCGACCGCCCCGACCGATCGGGCGAGCTGGCGGCGATCGCCTGCCCGGTGCTGGTCGTGTGCGGCGACGGCGATCAGGTGACGCCGCCCGCCGAGATGCAGCAGGTCGCCGCCGCGATCCCGGGCGCGCGCTTCGTGTCCGTTGCCGGTGCGGGCCATATCGCTCACGTCGAGGCCGAGGGCGCGTTCAGCCGCGCGCTGGCAGGTTTCTTCGCGGACGTCGATCGCACGAGGGCGGGTTGACGATGAAGCTGGGCGCCGGGTTCTTCGAACGCGTGCAGGGCGCGGCGCAGGCCGCGGCGCAGGGGCTCGGCATCGACAGCGCCGACGTCGCCGTCGTGCTCGGCTCCGGGCTGGGCGGCGTCGCCGATCGCCTGGAGGGCGCGCGCAGCATCCCGTATGCGTCGCTGCCCGGATTCCCCGAGACCACGGTCGCCGGCCACCCCGGCCGGCTGGTCGCGGGGACGATCGCGGGCAAGACGGCGCTGCTGCTGTGCGGCCGCGTGCACGGCTACGAAGGTTACCCACCCAGCGAGGTCGGCTTCGGCGTCCGCGTCGTCGCCGCGATGGGCGTGCGCACGTTGATCGTGACCAACGCGTCGGGCGCGGTGGAGCCGGCGCTGCAGCCCGGCGAGATCGTCGCGATCTCGGACCATATCAACCTGACGTCCGCGTCGCCGCTGTCGGGCCCCAACGACGAACGCCTGGGCCCGCGCTTCGTCGACATGACCGACGCGTACGCCCCCGCGCTGCGCGCCATCGCGGCGGCGACCGCGCAGGCGGCGATCGGCCGGCCGCTGCGCGAGGCGATCTACGCCGGCATGGCCGGGCCCGCGTACGAGACGCCGGCCGAGGTGCGCCTGCTGCGCACGCTGGGCGCCGGCCTGGTCGGCATGTCGACCGTGCACGAGGTGATCACCGCGCGCCACGCGGGCCTGGACGTGCTGGGCCTGTCGCTGGTGGCGAACCCGGCCGCGGGCGTCAGCCCGGGCCCGCTGCGACACGAAGACGTCACGCGCGCCGCCGGCGCGGGCGCGGACGCGCTGGGCCGGCTCATCGTCGCCGTCGTCGCAGCGTTGCCGTCGTGACCGCGACGCTGCCCCGACAGAAGTTGCTCGCCGCGGCGCGCGCCGTCCGCGCCCGCGCCCACGCGCCGTATTCGCGGTTCCGCGTCGGCGCCGCCGTGCTCGACGAGCGCGGCCGCATCCACGCCGGCTGCAACGTCGAGAACGCCTCCTACGGCCTCACCGTGTGCGCCGAGCGCAACGCGATCGCCGCCGCCGTGGCCGCGGGCGCGCGTCGCATCCGCGCCGTCGCCGTCGTCAGCGCCAGCGCCGTCACCCCGTGCGGCGCGTGTCGCCAGGTGATCGCCGAGCTCGCGACGGCCGCGACCGCCGTGCTGATCGCGTCGCCCAAGGCGCTGGTCAGCGAAACGAGCATCCGCGCCTTGCTGCCGGACGCGTTCACTTTCAGCCGCCGGTCCCGCTGAGAGCGGACCCCTCTCCCTGACCCTCTCCCCGCTTCGCGGGGCGAGGGCAAACAGCTGCAGTGGTTCGCAGGCTCTCCCTGATCAGCGCGACTACTTGATCACGACGACGCGCGCGTCGCCGTCGCGGCGCAGCACGGTGACGCCGACGTCGTGCGGGTGGTTCTCCAGCAGCAGGTCGACGCGCCCGCTGCCCACCTGCAGCCCCGTGATGCGCAGCGACGGGACGCTGGGCGGCAGCACCGGCCGCAGGAACGTCAGCTCGCGCGCGCTGCCGTCGATCGACAGGCCCAGCGTCGACGACAGCAGCATGAACACCGCGCCCGCCGCCCACGCCTGCGGCGCGCACGCGACCGGGTACAGCGTCGGTCCCTCGCCCGGCCGGCGCGGGAACCCGCACGTCAGCTCGGGCAGGCGGTGCAGGTCGACGAACACGCTGGCCTCGCGCATCCCCTCGAACAGCCGGATGACGGTGTCGCGAAACCCGTAGCGCGCGCAGCCGGCCGCGATGATCGCGGTGTCGTGCGGCCACACCGAACCGTTGTGATACGACATCGGGTTGTAGCGCGCCTGCGTCGCCGCCAGCGTGCGCACGCCCCAGCCGGAGAACCCCTCGTCGCTCATCAGCGTCTCCGCCACGCGGCGCGCGCGCGTCGCGTCCGCGATCCCCGTCCACAACGCGTGGCCGGCGTTGGAGCTCGGCACCCGGCACGGCCGCTTGGCGCCGTCCAGCGCCAGCACGTACGTCCCCAGCTCCTCGTCCCAGAAGCGCTCGGCGAAGCGCGTGCGCATCGCCACCGCGCGGCGCGCGTAGTCCTCGGCCTCCGCCGGCCTGCCCAGCGCGATGGCGATGTCCGCCGCCGACTGCCACGCCGCGAACACGTAGCCTTGCACCTCACACAGCGCGATCGGCCCTTCCGCCAGCGTGCCGTCGTCGTGGAACACGGAGTCGTGCGAATCCTTCCACCCCTGTTGCACGAGGCCGATCGGCGTCTGCCGCGCGTACTCGACGAACCCGTCGTCATCGACGTCGCCGTAGCGATCGATCCAGCCCAGCGCCAGGCCGATGTTGGGCGCGATCCGCCGCAGGAACTCCAGATCGCCCGTGCGCCGGAAGTATGCCGCCGCCAGCATCACGAACAGCGGCGTCGAGTCGACGCTGCCGTAGTAACGGCCGAAGGGGACCTCGCCCAGCGCCGGCATCTCGCCGCCGCGCGCCTCGTGCAGGATCTTGCCCGGCTGCGCGTCGCGCTCGGGTATCACCTCCGTCGCCTGCGTCGCCGCCAGGTACGACAGCACACCGCGCGCGACGTCGGGCGCCAGCCACAAGGTCTCGAGCGCCGTGATGATGCCGTCGCGCCCGAACGGCGTGCTGAACCACGGCACGCCCGCGTACGGATACGGCCCGTGCGGGGTCTCGGTGATCATCATCTCCAGGTCGGAGACCGAGCGCGCGATCCACTCTTCGAGGTCGGAGTTCTGCGAGTGCACGCGGCACTTCGAGAAGTGGCCGCGCGCGGTCTCCACCTGCAGCTCGGCGAACGCGCGTTCGTAGCCGACCGCGGGGCGAACGGAGCGGCCCGCCGTCTCGCAGCCGTAGGCGATGTGGATCGTGACCCCCTCGCGCGGCGGCAGCTTCAGGCGAAACGTCGCCTGGTGCCCCGCCAGCTCGTCGGGCGCCGGCTCGAACGCGATGCGCGTCGCCGCGCGTGACCTTGTCCAGCCCCTCGTAGGCCAGCATCACCGCCGGCCCGTCCACGATCGGCGCGTCGCGCCGGCCGCACTGCGGGCGCTTGGTGCCGCGCACCTCGAAGATGTCCGCGTAGTCGGCCGCAAACGCCAGCGTCAGCTCGGTCTCGACCGGCGACATCTCGAAGTTCGACACGCGCAGCCGCTCGTAACAGGTGCCGTGCCACAGGAACTTGGTGCGGAACACGTGCAACGAACCGCGCTGGATGCAGATCTGCCCGGTGCGCGCCTTGAGATCCGGGTTGGTCAGATCGACGGTGAACAGGTCGTTCTCTTTCTTCACCGTCGACGACAGCAGCATCGGACGCCGCCCGCCCAGACGCAGCTCCAGCCGCGACAGGAACCGCGTCCCGTCGTGGTAGACGCCCTGCTCGCCCGACCCCACCGGCTGCACGTCGCCGAAGCGATCGAACACCGCGAACGTCTCGCCGTGCTTGAGCACGCGCGTGCGGTCGTCGGCGCGCGACGACGTCGCCTGGATGTAGAAATGCTCGTGCAGACTGACGATCTCGTCGTCGTGAGCGACCGGAGCAGCCATGGGCGCTAGTCCATCCCCAGCCCTGTCTCGCTCCCGGCGACGCCACCCGTCGTCGCCACGTCGGCATCGGCGTCGTGTTCGCTGTCGATGGCCGCGAGCCCGATCGCCGTCCGCCCCCGCCCGCTGCGGTGGCGCGCGTCCGCCACCAGCTCCTTGTAGACGTCCAGGTAACCGAGCGCCATGCGGCGCGCCAGGAACCGCTCCTCGAAGTATCGCCGCACACCCGCGCGCGGCAGCTCGACGACGCGCTCCGTCGCCGCGACCGCCTCGTCCAGCGTGTCGACGACGTAGCCCGAAACCCCGTCGCGCATCACCTCGGGCACCGAGCCGCAGCGAAACGCGATCACCGGCGTACCGCACGCCATCGCTTCGATCATCACCAGCCCGAACGGCTCGGGCCAGTCGACCGGGAACAGCAGCGCGGCCGCGTCGCCCAGGAAGTCGTTCTTCTGCGCCTCGCCGATCTCGCCCACGAACTCGATGCGCGGGTCGGTCATCTTGGGTTTGATCTGCGTCTCGAAGTATTCCTGATCCTTCTTGTCGACCTTGGCGGCGATCTTCAGCGGCATGCCCAGCCGCATCGCGATGTCGATCGCGCGATCGAGGCGCTTCTCGGGCGACACGCGGCCCAGAAACGCCAGGTAGCCCCCCGCCCCCGGCCGCGCCGAATACAGCTCGGGCGGCAGGCCGTGATACACGGTCGCGCGCCACTCCGCATCGGGCAGCGGTTCGCGCTGCGAGTCCGAGATCGACACCAGCGGCACGTCGGCGAACGTGTCGAGCAGCGGCGCCAGATCGGGAATGTCCATGCGGCCGTGCATCGTCGTCACGTGCGGCACGGCGTGCCGCCGGACCAGCCCGAAATGGACGTAGTCGATGTGAAAGTGAATCACGTCGAAGTCGCTCGCGCGCGCGAACACCTCTTCCAGCATGCGCACGTGGTGCGCCGTGGGTTCGACGCAGCGCGGATCCAGGCGCAGCGCCTCGGGCGCGCACGCGACCAGCTTTGCGCGCGTCTTCGAATCGCCGCTCGCGAACAACGTCACGTCGTGGCCCGAGGTCGATCAGCGCTTCGGTCAGGAAGTGAACGACCCGTTCGGTACCTCCGTAGAGCTTCGGGGGTACGCTTTCGTGAAGTGGTGATACCTGGGCGATTCTCATGGCGGTCGTCAAACTCCGGTTGACGACAACCTAATCACCCGCGTCGGAAACGCGACCAGAGCCGCGTCGGCAAAACCCCCGTCCAGCTTGTGAAACCGCACCCCAGCCCCACAATCGTCCCGGGGGGACTGACAAATGGCAGCTTGGTGGATGGCGGAGTTGCGGACGACGTCGCTTTACGAACGCGCAGCCCAGCGGCTGGGCGACCGGACCGATTCACATTCTGGACGTCCGGCCGCGCGCGCGCTGCCGATTACTCGGCCGCGGGAGCGCCTGGAGCCGCGCCCGCCTTCTTCTCCGCGGGCAGCGGTTCGCCGCTGATACGCGCCGCCTCTTCCTTCGCGGTGCGCACGAACTCGCCGCGCGCCTCGATGTAGTCGTTGGCGCCCATCATGAACTCTTCGAGGTCGAGCTGCTTCTTGCCCTTGCGCGACCACCTGCCGCAGTCGGACCACGCTCGTAGCTGGCGTTGATCCTCTTCGAAGAACTTCTTCGAGTTCGCCTTGAAGCGTCTTCGACGGCGACGGCTTCGCGTCCTTGTCGACCTTCTGCACCAGCGCGCCGCACTCGGTGCGGATTCTGGTCATGAACGGGACGGGATCCTTCTTGCAGTCCTTGGCGATGAACTCGAGGATCGACTGGACGTCTTTCATCTTGTCGAGGCCTGGGATAGCGCAGACCAGGAACTTCTCGAACGCCACTGACTCCGGCGTCACGTCGGTGCTGAACGCGCCGCCGACCTCCTGAATGCTTTGATCGACGTCCTTGACCGAGCCGCGCGACTTCAGCTTCTCCGCGTAGCTCTCGATCCCCGCCTGCATCTTCGGCAGCGACGCCACGTACTTGTCGTACGGCGGCTTGAGCGCCGGCAGCATGTCCTTCTCGATGCCCGAGATTGCGCTGCGCGCCCCTTCCAGCTTGGGCACGCAGTCGGTGGTCAGGTGCTCGGAGTAGGTAGCCTTCTGCGTGAAGTAGGCGCTCTCGATGCGCTGCTGGATCTGATCGCCGCTCTGGAACATGCCGACGTCGGTGTCGGTGCCGAACACGCAGCTCCAGAACTGGCCCATGTCGGCCTTGTCGGCCATCGCCAGCTTGCCGCCGGCGTCCAGGATCGCCTGCGCCTGCTTCTTCTTGCCGGCCTCCTTGCTCCAGAAGAGGTAGCCGCCGCCCACGGCCGCGATCGCGACCACGCCGAAGATCAGGCGCTTGCGCTTGTTGGCCGCGTTACGCTCGGCCATTAGCCGCTGATACTCGTCCATACCGGGAGGGGCTGCGCCGAACGACATGAGGGGCCTCCTACGCGCGAGCTTGCGCGGTCGCCGAGAAAACCCTAATTCGTGAACAAAAGCAAGCTCGTGCAGAGCAGTCAAGCTCGGACGCGACTACTTCTTGCCCACCTGCTGCGAGAACACCGACCACGACCGCAGGTAGTCGAGCGCCATCTGTAGCTGGTAGTCGTCCAGCCGCTTGGCCGCGATCGCTTTTTCACCCTGCTCGTTGCGCAGCCGCTTGCGCAGGTCGCGCTCGCGCGGGCTGTCGGGATCGATCGCGTCCGCCGGCGGCGGCGTCGCGTCGACGACGACGTTGGGCGTGATCCCCTGCCCCTGGATCGATCGCCCCTTGGGCGTGTAGTAGCGCGCGACCGTCAGCTTGAGGCCACACGGCTTGCCGCCGCAGCCGTCGAGATCGATCACCGTCTGCACCGACCCCTTGCCGAACGTCTGCGTGCCGAGCACGACGGCGCGCCCGTGATCCTGCAGCGCGCCCGCGACGATCTCGGCGGCCGACGCGGTGGCGCCGTCGACGACGACCACCATCGGGAACCCGGACCACGTGCCGCGGCTGTACGCCTTGGCCTCGTCCATCACGTGCCCGCCCTTGCCCACCGTCTTGACGATCAGCCCGTCGGCGATGAAGCGATCGGCGACGCGGATGCCCTGGTCGAGCAGCCCGCCCGGATTGCGGCGCATGTCGAGCACCAGCCCCTTCAAGCCCTTCGCCTTGGCGTTCAGCTGATCGAGCTGCTCGCCCAGGGCAGCGTCGGTGTTCGACGCGAAGATGCGAATCTTGATGTAGCCGACGCCGTCTTCCAGCAGCTTGCCCTCGACGGCCTTGACCTCGTATCTCGCGCGCTTGATGCGGAACGACAGCTCGCGGCCGCGGCGGTCGACGACCATCGTTACCTCGCTACCGCCCGGACCCTGCATGCGCGCCACGGCCTCGTCGAACTCCAGCGCCGAGATGTCGACGCCGTCGACGCGCTTGATGACGTCACCCGGCTCGATGCCGGCGCGCGCGGCGGGCGAGCCCTCGATCGGCGAGATGATGACGAAGCGGTTCTTGCGCTTCTCGACGTCGATGCCGAGGCCTTCGATCTGCTCGTTGCCCTCGGTCTCGCGCTTGAGGCGGCCGTATTCGTCCGGGTCCATGAAGCGCGAGTGCGGATCGAGCACGTCGGTGAGGCCGCGCGCGGCGCCGTACATGAGCTCCGTCTCCGACAGATCCTCGACGTAGTGGCCCTCGATATACGACAGCACCTTCGTGAACACGCCGAGCTTCTGGTACGGGTTGAAGCGCCCGGCCTCGAGCGGCCGAGACACGACGAGCCCAGCGGCGAAGGCAGCAGCCACGAGCAGCAGAGTCTTGCGCATGTCATCGACTCTACCCGACGTGCGGCATCTCAAAGAGACGGGGGCAGATGAACCGGCAGATGAAAAAATGTGTTCGCGGTGACCATTTATATATGGTCACGTGACGTAATGTACTTGCACTAGCCCACAGCCAGTGGATAATGACGGGTCCGCGCCCCTGACTGGCGAAACTCAACGGGTTTCGCCGCGGTGCCCACAGACTTCCCACCGGGTTTTCAACCGCTTATCCACAACAGGTGGTGGGGTTAACCAGAGCCGCAACACAATATCTTGTGTTTTTTGGCCCACTGGCTTAAATAGCTGGTCGGCGCTGTTTCGGCGCCAAGGTTTCTTTACGGGGAGGGCCGCATGCTCGATAAGCACGACGTCAGAAGGACCCGGAACGGTCGCACCAGCCAGGGGTCTGCGCCGACGGGACGCAGGGAAGGCTCGGGATACGGGCGCGACAGCGACGGGCAAGCGATGCGAAGAGACGCCCGCCATCGCCCCCCACGGCATCAAGCTTCAGCGCTACTTCACCACCCCGGGCGACGACGGCTTCGCCAACGTGGAGTGGGAGCTGCGCACGGCGGCGATCACCGGCGAAAACGGCAAGATCGTGTTCGAGCAGCGCGACGTCGAGGTCCCCAAGACGTGGACCCAGACGGCGACCAACGTCGTCGTCCAGAAATACTTCCGCGGCATCGTCGGCACGCCCGAGCGCGAGCGGTCGGTGCGCCAGCTGATCTCGCGCGTCGCCGACACGCTGACCGCGTGGGGCAAGAAGGACGGCTACTTCGCCGACGACGAATCGTCGCGCATCTTCAACGCCGAGCTCAAGCACCTGCTGGTGTCGCAGAAGATGGCGTTCAACTCGCCGGTCTGGTTCAACGTCGGCATCGAGGCGGAGCCGCAGTGCTCGGCCTGCTTCATCAACAGCGTCGACGACACGATGGGCTCGATCCTGACGCTGGCGAAGACCGAAGGCATGTTGTTCAAGTACGGCTCCGGCACCGGCACCAACCTGTCCCCGATCCGGTCGTCGAAGGAGCTGCTCAACGGCGGCGGCACCGCCAGCGGCCCGGTCAGCTTCATGCGCGGCTTCGACGCGTTCGCGGGCGTCATCAAGTCGGGCGGCAAGACCCGGCGCGCGGCGAAGATGGTCATCCTGAACATCGACCACCCCGACGTCGACGAATTCATCCAGTGCAAGTCGAAGGAAGAGAAGAAGGCGTGGACGCTGATCGACGCCGGCTACGACGGCTCGTTCGACGGCGAGGCGTACAAGTCCGTGTTCTTCCAGAACTCGAACAACTCGGTGCGCGTCACCGACGACTTCATGGAGGCGGTGCAGAAGGACCGCGACTGGAACCTGCGCGCGGTGCGCGACGGCAGCACGGTGCACACGGTGAAGGCGCGCGACCTGTGGCGTGACATCGCGCAGGCGGCGTGGGAGTGCGGCGATCCCGGCCTGCAGTACGACACGACGATCAACGCGTGGCACACGTCGGCGGGAACGGCGCGCATCAACGCGTCCAACCCGTGCAGCGAGTACATGTACCTCGACGATTCGGCGTGCAACCTGGCGTCGCTGAACCTGCGCAAGTTCGTGGGCGGCGAAGGCAGCGCGACCCCGGGCGAGTTCGACGTCGACTCGTTCAAGCGCGCCGTCGAGATCACCATCCTGGGTCAGGAGATCATCGTCGGCAACGCGAAGTACCCGACCGATCGCATCCGCGACAACTCGCTCCGCTTCCGGCCGCTGGGCCTGGGCTACGCGAACCTGGGTGCGCTGCTGATGTCGCGCGGACTGTCGTACGACAGCCCGGGCGCGCGCGCGTACGCGGGCGCCATCACCGCGATCATGACCGGCTGGGCGTACCGCACCAGCGCCGTCATCTCGCGCGACGTGACCGGGCCGTTCGACGGCTACCCGGAGAACCGGGAGCCGTTCATCGGCGTGATGCAGAAGCACCGGCGCGAGGTCGACAAGATCGACAGCAGCGCCGTGCCGGCCGACATGCTGACCGCGGCGCGCGACGCGTGGGATCAGACGCTGTCGATCGGCAAGGAGTTCGGCTACCGCAACGGTCAGGCGACCGTGCTGGCGCCGACGGGGACCATCGGCTTCATGATGGATTGCGACACGACGGGCATCGAGCCCGACATCGCGCTCATCAAGTACAAGCGGCTGGTCGGCGGCGGCATGATCAAGATCGTCAACAACACGATCACCGAGGCGCTGCAGAAGCTCGGCTACGACGACGGCCAGGTGAAGGCGATCGTCGACTACATCGACACCGAGGAGACGATCGAAGGCGCGCCGGGGCTGAAGCCGGAGCACCTGCCCGTGTTCGACTGCGCGTTCCGCGCGGCCAACGGCACGCGGTCGATCCACTACCAGGGTCACATCCGCATGATGGCGGCGGCGCAGCCGTTCATCTCGGGCGCGATCTCGAAGACGGTGAACCTGCCGCCGGAGTGCACGATCGAAGACGTGCAGGACGCGTACATGGAGTCGTGGAAGCAGGGGCTCAAGGCGGTCGCCGTCTACCGCGACGGCTGCAAGCGCACGCAGCCGCTGTCGACCAGCAAGACCGACCCGGGCCTGGGCAAGTCCGGGGCGGTCGCGGAAGCGCCGAGGAGCGGGCCGCCCGCGGCCGTGCGCAAGAAGCTGCCCGACGAGCGGCAGTCGTTCACGCACAAGTTCGCCGTCGCCGGGCACGAGGGCTACGTGCACGTCGGCCTCTACGCGACCGGCGAGCCCGGCGAGATCTTCGTGAAGATGGCCAAGGAGGGCTCGACGATCTCGGGCCTGATGGACAGCTTCGCGACGGCCATCTCGCTGGCGCTGCAACACGGCGTCCCGCTGCGCCTGCTGTGCGACAAGTTCGCGCGCACGCGCTTCGAGCCTTACGGGTTCACCGAGAACCCCGACATCCCGCGCGCCAGCTCGATCATGGACTACCTGTTCCGCTGGCTGGCGTCGAAGTTCGTCAAGCAGGACGCGCCGGCCGTCGAAGCCGCCGCGCCACCCGCCGCCGACGAGATCCAGCGCGTCGGCGAGGTGGTCGCCGCCGCCCAGAAGGGCGGACGCGATCGAAGTCATCGCCGGCGACCGCCGCGCCACCCCGCGCAACGGCGCCAACGGCCACAAGAACGGCCAAAAGAACGGCGATGCCGGCACGCACACCGGCAACGGCAACTACAGCTTCATCGCCCGCACCGACGCGCCGACCTGCCCCGAATGCGGATCGATCATGATCCCCAACGGCAGCTGCCACAAGTGCGTCAACTGCGGCACGACCAGCGGCTGCTCGTAAGTCTCGTAACGTCTTAAGCATCATCGAGCGGCGGGGAGCCCAGAGCTCCCCGCCGTTTCGTTTTTTGGCGTCTCGAATCGGCGATAGTTACCGGCGGACGTGCTGCTCGACGGGTTTCATGCTGGTGGCTTCGCGCTCGCCGCGCTGGCGGCGGTGCTCATCGGCGTCGCGAAGACGGGGGTGCCGGGGTTCGGCATCCTGGCGGTGCCGATCATGGTGCTGGCGGTGGGCGATGCGCGGCACGCGGCGGGGTGGTTGTTGCCGCTCCTGTGCGTCGCGGACCTGGCGGCGATCGCGGTGTACCGGCGACACGCGCAGGGGCGGCGGTTGATCGGCCTGGCGCCGTGGGTGCTAGCCGGCATGGGCGTGGGCGCGCTGACGCTGGCGGCGCCGGAGCGGAGCCTGCGCCTGCTGGTGGCGGCGATCGTCATCGTGATGATCGGCCTGCGCTGGTTGCGCGCGCGCGGCGCGGCCGGACCTGACGCCGCTGCCGCCGGCCCAGCCGGCGACCGATCGCTGGTGGCAGGCGGCGGGCTATGGCGCCTCGGCGGGATTCGCGACGACGGTGGCCAACGCGGCGGGGCCGGTCATGAACCTCTACCTGCTCGCGCGGCGGCTGCCCAAACACGAGTTCGTGGCGACGGGCGCGTGGTTCTTCTTCGCGGTCAACCTCGCCAAGCTGCCGATCTACGCCGGCCACGCGCTCATCGACCGGCGCTCGCTCACCTTCGACCTGGCGCTGGTTCCCGCCGTGCTGGTCGGCGCGCTCGTGGGGCGCGTGGTGCTGGCGCGCATCCCACAGGCGACGTTCGACAAGCTGGTCATGGCGCTGACCGTCGGCGCGGCGGCGTTGCTGCTCGTGCCGCGCTGAGCTGAGTGATAGTTCCAGCGGTGCGCGTTGCGCAGAGTACCCTGCCGAGATGCGCGGGGCGGTCATCGGCGGCGTCCTGGCATCACTGTTGCCGTGCTGGAGCGGCTGCTCGTTAATCTTGATTCACGAGCCCCCCGTGCTGACACCCACGACAACGGACGTCTCGTGTACCACCACGCGGGTTCCGGTCGTGCGTGGACGGCATCGCCGCGATCAGTTTTCTGCTCGGGATCGGCGCGGTCCGCCTACCGGCACGACAACGGTGAACTATCCGGAGGCGGGCTGGCCTTGAGCGCTGCGCTTGGATTGGCGTTGACGGGCGCGTTCCTGGCGTCGGCGAACGTCGGAATCAACCGAACCGAAGCGTGCCGTGAAACGATCGAGAAGGCTACACCTGCGGGACTTGCGCCAGTCGCGCGAACGAGAGGCGCAGGCCCGGCGCAGCACCGTCGCCGCCCCCCGCGGCTCCTCCCGCCATCGATCCCGGTGCGTCACCGGACCGTTCCGACGCCGGCGACCGACTGACGTCAGATTTTGACTGCACAGGCGTTCAGCGCTAGGAATCGGACGTGACGATCGACGACAAGATCGGCGCCGTTTCGGTGGATGCGCTGTGGGTGTCGGACAAGCTGTCCGAATACGGCTTCACCGTCGACCAGCTGGAGGCGCTGTACCCGTCGGCGGAGATCGTGGCGCGCGAGTGGGCGGGGCGCGGGGACGCGCGCCTCAACATCGACCTCGTCACGGGCGAGATGAAGCGCCGCTACAAGCTGAGCTTCTCGAACACCGTGCGGCCGTTCCTGTCGCGCATGCTGCGAGATCGCCGGCCGGAGCTGCGGCCGCTGATCAAGGTCAACACGACGTCACGGGGCAGCAACAAGCACCTCAAGGTCGTGCTGGATCACCTGGACGTCGTCGGCGTCGTGGTCAGGACGCCGGACGGGCCGCGAACCTATTCCCTGGAAGAGGCGACCGCGCTCGCGAACCAGGCCCGACAGACCGAAGCCAAGGCGAAGCGCCGCCCGAAGCCCAAGGTCGACCCGCCCGACGCGACCGATACGTGATGATCTCGACGCTGCTGTTCGACGCGGGGGGGACGCTGGTCACGCCCAACTTCCGGCGCATGGCGGACGAATACGCGCGCGACGGCGTGGCCGTCGAGCCCGAACGTCTGGCCCGGGCCGAGGCGCTGGCGCGGCTCGATTTCGAACGGCCGGACTTCGTCCGCTCGCACCCCGGCGACATCTGGCTCAGCTACATGCACGACGTCGCGCGCAAGGCGGAGATCGAGCGGCCGCCGCTGGCGGCGTTCGAACGGCTGCGCGCGTATCACGACAGCGAGAATCTCTGGGAGGAGCTGATCGCCGGTACGGAGGCCGCGCTGACCGAGCTCGGCGCGCGCTACCGGCTGGGGGTGATCTCCAACGCGAACGGAACGGTCAAGAAGGCGTTTGCCCGCATCGGCATCGCGCGCTTCTTCGAGGTCATCATCGATTCGGGCGAGGTCGGCTTCGAAAAACCCGACGTCCGGGTGTTCGAGCTCGCGCTCAGGGGTATGAACGTCCGCGCGGACGAAGCGGCGTATGTCGGCGACGTCTTCAAGGTCGACGTGCTGGGCGCGCGTGCCGCGGGTATGCGCGCCGTGTTGATCGACCCACACGGATTTCATGCGGACAAGCCATGCCAGCGCGTCACGTCGCTGATGGAGCTTTCGCCCACCCTGCTCGCGGCGGCCTGACCCCGATCAAGGATATGCCTGCGCCGCAGTCGGCGAGCCCCGCGACGATGATTAACCTGACGGGCATGTCTACGAGGGAATCCTGGGGCGCGCACCCGACGCTGATGCTGATCGCTCTGCTGCTGGTCGTTTGCGCGAATGCTATCGCCGGCTGCAGCAGCGGGACGGACGATCCGACCGGCGCGGGTGGGACCGGGGGCTCGGGTGGATCGGAGCCGGTCCGGCGGCTCGGGTGGAACCGGCGGCTCGGGCGGAACCGGCGGCTCAGGGAACCCGAGCGCCTGCGCCGGTACGGTCAACGGCTCGTGTCGCCGTAACAACGGCATCGATTGCGCCGACTACACCGACCTGTCCGCCTCGATGCTGGGCACGATCGAGCTCGCCTGCGGGAACGACAACATCGGAACCTGGACGGCGGGCAGCGCCTGCGATCGCAGCGGCGCCGTCGGCGGCTGTCGCGAGATGCTGGGAACGGCGTGTCAGGTGTACTGGACGTACACAGGGACTGCCGCCGATGCGATGAGCGAGTGCGCGGGCGACATGGGGTCGTGGGTCAACCCATGACCTTCCCGAACCCGTGACGTTCAAGGATCTGTTTTCGCCGCAGGCGTCCGACTACGCGCGCTTCCGCCCTACCTATCCGCCGGAGCTGTTCGCGTGGCTGGCGGCGCAGGCGCCGGCGCGGCGGCTGGCGGTCGACGTCGGCGCCGGCAACGGCCAGGCCGCGGTCGCGATCGCGGCGCACTTCGAACGCGTGATCGCCGTCGAGCCCAGCGACGCGCAGCTCGCCGCCGCGACGCCGGCCGACAACGTCGAGTACCGGCGCGGCTCGGCGGAGGCGACCGGCGTCGACGCCGCGGCCGCCGACCTCGTGATCTCGGCGCAGGCGTTTCACTGGTTCAAGCACGACGCGTTCTTCGCCGAGGTCCGCCGCGTCGTCCGCCCGGGCGGGTGCCTCGCCGTCTGGAGCTATGGCCTCGCGCACATCACGCCCGAGGTCGACGCCGCCGTCCTGTACTACTACCGGGACCTGCTCGGCCCGTACTGGGAGATGGAGCGGCGGCTGGTCGAGGAGGGCTACGCGCAGCGTCAGCTTCCCGTTCGACGGAGATCCCCGCGCCGGCGTTCGCGATGCGGCTGACGTGGACGTTCGCGCAGCTCGCCGGCTTCCTGGGCACGTGGTCGCCGCGCAAGCGCTACCGTGAGGTGCACGGCCACGATGCGCTCGAGCTGGCGCTGCCGCGCCTGGAGCGGGCGTGGGGCGGCGCGGACGCGGGCGAACGCCCGGTGGTCTGGCCGCTGGCCGATGCGCGCGTTCCGCCTGTGAGACGCGCGCGCGGGCTGGCGAAAATCAGCCTTAGCTTGACGGGGAGACAACGGAGGGGGGAACCATGCAGACGATTCCGACGGGCTATCACGCGGTGACGCCGTGGATCATCGCGAAGGGCGCGGCCGAGCTGCTCGACTTCATGCAAGAGGCGTTCGACGCGAAGGAGAAGCCGGCAAGCCGGCTCACGAACGAAGACGGGACCATCGCCCACGTCGAGGTCGAGATCGGCGATTCGGTCGTGCTGGCGTTCGACGCCAAGCCCGACTGGCCGGAGACGCCCAGCTTCCTGCGCCTGTACGTCAAGGACGGCGACGCGACCTTCGAGCGCGCGCTGGCCGCGGGCGCGACGCGGGTGACGGAGATGACCAACCTGCCGTTCGGCGACCGCGTCGGCCGCGTGCGCGATCCGTGGGGCAACGTGTGGTGGATTCACCAGCACCTCGAAGACGTCACCGACAAGCAGCTCGCCGAGCGCGCCGGCGAACCGGAGGCGATGGCGGCGATGCGCTACGTGCAGGAGTCACTGGCCGGCGCGCTGACCGAACGCAGCCACCGCTAGAAGCGGCTGCGCCTGGCGCGGGCGGCGGCGCGTTTTTGCGGCCTGCCTTTGCCCCAACCAACCGATCTCATTTTATCGAAAATCGCGGCAGCTATCAACGCCGTCGGCGCGCGCGTAGAGGTGGTCGGCGAAAGGGGGTTCCACTCATGAGCAACGTTTCGATCGAAGGCGCTGACATTCACTACGAGGTGCGCGGCACGGGCGAGCCGCTGTTGCTGCTGCACGGATTCACCGGCTCCGGCCAGGACTGGCCACATCTGTTCGACGTCGACGCGCTGGCGCGGCGCTACCGCCTGATCATCCCGGACGCGCGCGGCCACGGCCGCTCGACGAACCCGTCGGGCACGTTCACCCACCGGCAGTCCGCGCGCGACGTGCGCGCGCTGTGCGACCACCTGGGCGTCACGCGCTGCAAGGCGGTCGGCCTCAGCATGGGCGGCAACACGCTGTTGCACCTGGCGACGCGGCACCCCGACCTGGTCGAGGCGATGGTGCTGATCGGCGCGCCCAGCTACTTCCCGGCGCAGGCGCGCGCCATCATGCGCACGTTCACGGTCGAATCGCGCAGCGAGCCGGAGTGGGCGGCGATGCGCGCCCGCCACGCGCACGGCGACGACCAGATCCGCGCGCTGTGGCGAATCGCGGTCGGTTTCGCGGACAGCTACGACGACGACATGGCGTTCACGCCGCCCCACCTGGCGACGATCCGCGCGCGCACGCTGATCGTGATCGGCGATCGCGACGAGCTCTACCCGCGTGGAGATCTTCGTCGAGCAATACAGGGCGATCCCGAAGTGCGGCGCTGTACGTCATCCCGGGCGCCGGCCACGACGCCGTGTTCGGTGCGGCGCGCCCCGAGTTCGTGCGCGCGGCGCTGGCGTTTCTCGACGGTTGAGCCGCGCGGCGCGCTGGCGGAGCGCGCGTCGAAATGCGGTACCGTGATGGTCATGTTCACGTTCGTCACGGGTGGGCTCCGGTCGGGGAAATCGGAATACGCGCTCCGCCGCGCGTCGGAGCTGGGCCCGCCCCCGTGGCTCTACGTCGCCGCCCACATCGAAGGCGACGACGAGCTGAAGGCGCGGCTGGCCCGCCACCGGCGCGATCAGGACGCGGCGTGGAAGCTGATGGAAGCGCCGCCCAAGATCCTCTCCGCGCTGGACGCCGACACGCTGGCGGGGCACGGCGCGGCGGTGCTCGATCGCTTCACGGTCTGGCTGTCGAACCGGCTCGCGATCTCCGAAGCCAACGCCGACTACGACCTGATCGCCGAGGTCGAGACCCTGGCCGACCGCCTCTATCGCTCGACCATCCCGATCGTCGTCGTGACGACCGAGATCGGCCTCGGCTTCTTGCCCGCCAGCGTCCCTGATCGCCGGCTGATCAACATCGCCGGCATCGCCAACCAGATCCTCGCCGAGCGCGCCCAGTCGGTCGTGATGACCGTCAGCGGCGTCCCGCTCCGCCTTCGCTAGGACGCGCCGCCGCCGCCATGCCGCTGCTCCGACAGACGTTTCCGGTCGGCGCGCTCGGCTGCAACTGCACGATCATCAGCTGCCCCGACACCAAGGAGGCGCTGGTCATCGACCCCGGCGACGAAGCGCCGGCGATCCTGGACGCCCTGGCCGCCGACGGCCTGCGCGCCGTCAAGATCGTCCACACGCACGCCCACTTCGATCACGTGATGGCGACCGGCGACGTCGCGGCGCGCACGGGCGCCGACGTGCTCCTGCACAAGGACGACCGCTGGCTGTACGACAACGCCATCATGCAGACGCAGATGTTCGGCCTGGCGCGCCCCGGCGACCGCCCGCCGCCCGCGCCCACCCACGAGCTGACGGGCGACGAGGCGATCGGCTTCGGCCGCCGCGAGGTCCGCGCGCTGCACACGCCCGGGCACACGCCGGGGTCCCTGTGTCTCTATTTCGAGGAAACGGGGGGCACGCCGCTGCTGTTCGCGGGCGACACCCTGTTCAAGGGGTCGGTCGGGCGCACGGACCTGTGGGGCGGCTCGCTGCCGGCCATCACGCGCTCCATCCGCGATCGGCTGTTGACGCTACCGGACGCGACCCTGGTCATCCCGGGCCACGGACCCGAAACCACCGTCGCTGGCGAGCGCGAAGACAACCCTTCGTGGGTCGATTCGCTCGTTGATCGAATTTTCGAAATAGGCGTATTCTCACGCCCTCTAACCGGAAAACTGGATCGCCAACCTCCAACCAGGACCGTGAAATGACGCGTTCAGTTGTGGCCTCTCTGACGATCGCGCTGCTGTTCGGCGGCGTTGTCCTGCTTCCCGCCTCGCCCGCGCTCGCCAAGAAGAAGAAGGCCTCCTCCGATGAACCGGCCGTCCAGGCGACCGATGAGAGCCCGGCTCCGGGTAAGACCGCCGACCAGGTCGGCGACACCGAAAAGCCGAAGATCGATCCTGGACACGTCGCAGGACGCGCCCAAGACCGACAGCCTGGGCCACGTCCACTTCGGGTCCCCGAACGCGAGCGGGATCGGGCGGGTCGCCGTGAAGGCGACGCCCGAGTCCAAGATCAAGATCTTCCTGGAGGGCCGCTACTTCGGGACGGCGCCGCTCACCATCTACAGCGTGCCCAAGGGCGACTACATCGTCGAGGCGGTGTTCGCCAACGGCAAGCAGGTGTCGCGGCCGGTGACGGTCAACGAGAACGAGGAGACGGCGTTCGAGCTGGAAGGCGCGCAGGCGCTCAAGCGCGACAGCGGCCCCGGCGTGTTCGACGCCGAGATGACGCCGGGGCGCCTGACGTGGACCAAGGTCTTCCTGGTCACGGCGGGCGTTGGGGCCATCGCCGCGATATCGTTCGGCATCCTCGAGCTCAAGGCCGAGAGCGACTACGAGAAGGCCGTCGGCCAGATGCAGATGGACGACATCGCCGCCAAGGGGCAGCAACTACGCGCTGCTGACCAACATCGGCATCGTCGTCACGGCGGTCGGTCTGGTGGGCGCCGGCATCGCCGGCTACCCGCTGGTGCTGCGCCCGAGCGAGAAGTCGAAGGCGGCGCTGATCTTCACGCCGACGGGCGGCCCGGGCATGGCAGGCGCCGCCGCGACGCTCCGCTTCTGAGTCGGGCCTCGGGCGGCTCGACGCGCTGCTACTTCCCGAGCTTCCCGGTATCGATCACGCGGACGCCCGCCGGGGGCGTGAACTTGAACTGCGTGTCGGGCAGGCGCGTGTTGACGCGAATGTCCGAGAACGTGAGGTCGTTGACGTTCGACTGCCCGTCGGTGATGACGCTCTCGCGCACGTCGAACGTCTTCGGGTCGACGACGAACAGGATGGTCTTGACCTGCGGCTGCGCCGTCTTCGGCGACAGCGACAGCACGTAGTCCGCCGGCGTCCCGTAGCCGGGCTTCGCGGCGAACGTGATGTCGAACTCCGTCGCCAGCTTCCCCTTGCCGGTCAGGAACGCCAGCGCCGCCGGTAGCTGCGACGTCTTGAGATCCTGCTTGAACGCCTGCTTGTCGTCGGGCTCGTACAGCCACAGCAGGTTGCCGTCGCTGATGTAGCTGGACTTGTCGGGCTTCTCGTAGTCCCAGCGCATCCGCCCCGGCTTCTTGAACATCACCTCGCCCGACGAGCTGGTCTTGCGCCCCATCGCGGCGCTGGTCAGCGTCTGCGTGAAGCGGGCGCGGAAGTCGGCCGCGCTGTCGTAGCGCTTCTGCACCTCGGCGACGACCGCCTTGACCTCCATGCGCGGCGCCGCCGCGGACGGTCGCGGCGCCCGCGGGAGCCGCCGCGGCCGCGGCAAGAGTGAGCAGATGACGAGAGCAGCCACATGATGTCGAACTCTAGCTGATGAGACGCGCGCCGCTAGGCGCGCATTTATGCCCCGGCCGCGGTCAGGTACTCGCCGCTGGGCGCCAGGACTTCGCGCGGCTTGGCGCCGTTGGTGGGGCCGACGATGCCGTCGTGCTCCATCTGCTCGACCATGCGCGCGGCGCGGTTGTAGCCGATCTGCAGCCGCCGCTGGATGTACGAGACCGAGGCCTGGCGCGTGTCGCAGACGATCGCCACCGCCTGATCGTAGAGCTCGTCGTGGAAGTCGTCTGGCGGGCGCGCCGTCTTCGCCCTCTTCCTCGCGCGGCTTGAGGATGTCCATGTCGTAGACCGGCTTCGCCTGCTGCTTCAGGAAGTCGACGACACGGTGGACCTCGTCGTCCGACAGGAAGGCGCCGTGGATGCGGCGCAGCTTGGTGCCGCGATCCGAGAACAACATGTCGCCGTTGCCGAGCAGCGTCTCGGCCCCGTGCTGGTCCAGGATGGTGCGCGAGTCGATGCGCGACGCGACCTGCAGCGCGATGCGGCTGGGGAAGTTGGCCTTGATGAGGCCGGTGATGACGTCGACCGACGGCCGCTGCGTCGCCAGGATCAGGTGCAGCCCGGCGGCGCGCGCCTTCTGCGCCAGCCGCGCGACGCTGGTCTCGACGTCCTTGGGCGCCACCATCATCAGGTCGGCGAACTCGTCGATGACGATGACGATGTAGGGCAGCTTGGTCGGCTTCTTCTCGGCCGCGGCGCGGCCTGCGCTGCCTGTTCTTTGGCGGCCGCGTCCGACAGGTCCTCGTCGCTCGGCGTCTCGTAGCCGACGATGCCGCCGCTGTCGCCGTCGGCGCCGTCCGCCGCCAGCGTGATCTCGGCGTCGGCGTCGAGATCGACCTCCTGCTCGGTGCCGTCGGGGCCGGCGATGACGACGCGGATCTTCTTCTCGCGAGCGCGCCGCGCTCGCATCGGCCGCGCGGCGCCGCGGGCGCCTCGATCTTGGCGTTGTAGCTGGCGATGTCGCGCACGCCGGTCTTGGCGAGCAGCTCGTAGCGCCGCTCCATCTCGTCGACCGCCCAGCGCAGCGCCAGGTTCGCCTTCTTCGGATCGGTGACCACCGGCAGCAGCAGGTGCGGGATGCCCTCGTAGATCGAGAGCTCCAGCATCTTCGGGTCGACCATGATGAAGCGGACCTCTTCGGGCGTCGCGTTGTAGAGCAGGCTGGTGATCATGCCGTTGACGGCGACCGACTTGCCCGAGCCGGTGGTCCCGGCGACCAGCAGGTGCGGCATCTTCGACAGGTTGACGCTGACCGGCGCCCCCTTGATGTCCTTGCCCAGCGCGACCTGCAGCTTCGACGTCGCGGTCGTGAAGCAGGTGTCCTGGAGGATCTCCTTCAGGTAGACGGTCTCGCGGTTCTGGTTCGGCACCTCGACGCCGACGACGGCCTTGCCCGGGATCGGCGCGACGATGCGCACCGCCTGCGCCTCCAGCGCCATCGCCAGATCCTTCTCCAGGTTGGCGATCTTGCCGGTGCGCGTGCCGGGCGCGGGCGCGAACTCGTACATGGTGACGACGGGACCCATGTGGATCTCCTTCACCTTGCCGCGCACGCCGTAGTTCGACATCGCCTGCTCCAGGCGCTCGGCCATGTCGTACAGCGGCTGCTTGTCGGTCTCGTGTTCGGTGGGCGGGATGTACTCCAGCAGGTCGGCGCCGGGGAGCTTGAACGCGCCTTCGCCCAGCTTGATGAAGCCGGGCGCTCCTCGGCCTCGGCCTTGGCCTCGGCTGCGGCGTCCGCCCTGGCGGCGGCGTCCTCCTTCTGCTGGCGCATGCGCGCGATGTACGCCGGCTCGACGATGATCGGCGCCTCGGCGGGCGGCGGCGGCGGGGGCGGCGTGACGACGGCGGCCTCGTCGTCGTCGGACTCGGCGTCGTCGCGGCGGCGGCCGCGGCGTGCAGCGGCGGCGACGCGCTCGACCGCGGCGATCTCGGCGACGATCGCCGCCATCGCCGCGCGCTCCGGATCGGCCGACTCGCTGACGGTGCGCGCCTCGCCGACGCGAACACCTTCGCTCTCCTCGGGCTCGACCGGCGCCGGCACGGCTCGGCTTCGGCGTCTTCGACCGCGGCAATCAGGGCGGCGGCGCGCACCGGCTCGACGATCGCGATCGCCTCGTCGGCGTCGTCGGCCGTCGGACTCCGGCTCGTCGGCGCTCGCGCGCGGCGCCGCTCCTCGGCGTTGTCGTCCTTCTCGGGGAACGCCGCGCGTGCCACCCGCCACGCGGCGCGCGCACCGGCGACGATGCCATGCGCCGGCGTGGCGGCCCGCCCACGCGAGCACGACCGCGACCTCGCGCGTGCTGATCTCGGTGACCATCAACAGGGCGATGACCATGCCGGTGGTCGCCGCCAGCGCGGCGCCGACGCTGCCGATGAACCCGGCCGCCAGCTCGCCCAACCACTCGCCGAGCAGCCCACCCGGCCCGTGCTCGCGGATGTCGCTGTCCGCGAACGGCAGGTAGAGCAGCACCGAGACCGAGACCAGGAGCATCAGCGCGCCCATCGCCTCGCGAACGCCGTCGACCAGCGCGCGGCCGCGGAAGCAGCGCACCGACGCGACCAGCAACGCGGCGATGAACAGATAGCCGGCGATCCCACCAGACGCCATACAGCGCCGACGCGATCGCGTCGCCGCCCGGACCCATCGCCGGCGCGGCGGCGACTGCATCGATGGCAGCGACAGGCCCGCGAACAGTCCGCCGGCCAGCAGCAGGATGCCGCCGATCTCGCGGCGGCGGGCGTCGTCCGGTCGGCGGCTTGCCTCGGGTGGACTCGGCTTGGGTCTTGGCGGCCATGTTGTCCTTGGTGGCTGAGGTAGGATTACACCTACATCAGACTACTTAGACCGACAGGCCGTCAAATTTCGTGCTTCTTTTCCTCCGCGGCGGCGGGCGGCGGGGGCCCGGTCGGCGTCGGGGCGGGGGCCCTCCGGCACGTCCGCGAACGCGTCGTCGATCGCCAGCTCCTCCGCGTGCTTTTCCGCGTCATTCTGCGGAGTTACGGTCGCATCAGCGGTGAGGCGGGCGGGCTGGCCGGCCCAGTGGGCGAACACCGCCTCGGCGGCCGACGCGGGTCATCCCCGGCACCGCCGCCAGCTCGCCGGCCGGAGGCCTCGCGGACCCGTTTGACGCTGCCGAAGTGGCGGAGCAGCAGGCGCTGGCGGGTCGGCGCCGATCCCCGGGATGGCCGCCAGCGCCGACCGCAGCGTCAACCGGCGCCGCTGGCCGCGGTGGAAGCTGACCGCGAAGCGGTGCGCCTCGTCGCGCAGCTGCTGCAGCACGAACATCTCGGCGCTGTTGGCGCGGATGGGGATCGCGTCCTTCGCGTGCGGCAGGAAGACGCGATCCGGCTTCTTCGCCGCGGTCTTGGTGCTCCGACCGGTCTTCGCCTGCCGCGGGCGGGCCGCTTCGATCGCGCGCCGCCGCGTCGCCCACCGGCGCCACCGTCGCCGACCACGCGGCGCTTCGCCCGCCGCCGGCGCTTCGATCTGCCGCCGGTGCTTCCATCGCCGCTTCGCCCGGCCGCCGCCGCCGGTTCGGCGACTCGTCGCGCTCCTTGGCCAGCGCGACGATCGACAGGTCGGCTGCCCGGCGCCCACGCGATGCCGACGTCGCGCGCCGCCGCCAGCGCCATCGCCAGCTGCCCCTTGCCGCCGTCGACGACGATCAGGTCGGGCAGCTTCCAGCTGCGTCCGCCTCGCCCGCCGCCGCGCCTCGCCGCGCCCGGCGGAACCGCCGCGACAGCACCTCGTACATCGACGCGAAGTCGTCGTTGTGTCGGGTCGGCGTCCCGGCCGCGCGCCGGGCGCGCGCACCTTGTAGGTGCGGTAGCGCGACTTCTCGGGCCGCCCGTCGACGAACACCACCATCGACGCGACGGTCGCGAATCCCTGCAGGTGCGAGACGTCGTAGCACTCGATCACCCGCGGCAGCCGCGGCAGCTTCAGCCGCTGCTGCAGCTTGCCCAGCGCCAGCTCGGTGTCGGCGCGCGCGTTGCGGCGCGTGGCGAAGCTGGCCGCCGCGTTCTTGCTGCGCCAGCTCGATCAGGCTTGCGGCGATCGCCCCGCTGCGGGACGGAGACCTCGACCTTCTTCTTCGCTCGCCGCCGTGGCGCACGCGCGCCGCTCGCGTCAGCCACTCCGCCTTCAGCGCCGCGTCCTCGATGTCGATCGGCAGCAGCACCTCGTCGGGCGGCGACGCCCCCAGGTCGTAGTAGAGGCCGACGAACGACGACAGCAGCTCGGCGTCGGGGAACTCCTGGCCGGTGAACGAGAAGGCGCGGCTGCCGGTCAGCTTGCCGCCGCGGATCGACATCACCGACGATCTCCAGCGCGATCCCCTCGCGGTGAAAGCCGAACACGTCCTGGTCGACGAAGTCGCTCGACACCACCCGCTGCTCCTCCAGCGTCACCTCCAGCGCCCGCACCTGATCGCGGATCTCGGCCGCCTGCTCGAACTCGGTCCGCCGCCGCGGCGTCTTTCATGCGCCCGCGCAGCCGGTCGAGCAGCTCGTCGCTCTTGCCGTCGAGGAACAGCCGCACGTCGCGCACCTGCTCGGCGTACGCCTCGCGCGGCACCGGCAGCACGCACGGCGCCGGGCAGCGCTTGATCTGGTACTGCAGGCAGGGGCGGCGGCGGTTGTGCAGCACGTGGTCGGTGCACGTGCGCAGCTGGAAGTGGCGGTTCACCACCCGCAGCGCCTCGCGGCACGACGTCGCCGAGTGGTACGGCCCGAAGTAGTACGCGCCGTCGTCGCCCAGCTTGCGCACCACCTCCAGCCGCGGCCACTCGGCCTCGGGGTCCAGCCTCAGCACCAGGTAGTTCTTGTCGTCCTTGAGGTTGACGTTGAAGCGCGGCTGGTGGCGCTTGATCAGCGTGTTCTCCAGCAGCAGCGCCTCCTTCTCGTTGCGACGTGATGACCGTCTCGATGTCGGCGACGATGCCGTCGAGCAGCGGCACGAAGTCGCGGCTGTCGCCGCGACGCCGGCTGGAAGTACTGCCGCACGCGGTTGCGCAGCATCGCCGCCTTGCCGATGTAGATCGGTTTGCCGCGCGCGTCCTTCATGATGTAGACGCCGGGCGCCGCCGGCAGCCCATCCAGGATCTCGGCCAGCGTCTTGCGCGGCGGCGTCACCTCGCCCTCGCGCAGGCTCGAGCGCTGGCGCTCGTCCGGTCGTGGGTCACCCTCGGACATGACTCCGACAAGAGTACCGCGGGGCAGTATCATTGCACCGATGCGCTTCCGCTTGCTGTCTGCTCTGCCGCCGCTGCTCGCGCTCGTCGCCCCCGTCGCTGCGCGCGCCGCGCGGCACGGCCCCGTCGTCGGCAAGCTGACCTGGCTGCGGCCAGTCGTGTTTCGTGCTCGAGACGGCGGCCGGGACGCGCATCGTCATGGACCCGATCCCCAAGGGGCTCGGCTACGAGCTGCCGAGCGGGCTGCGCGCCGACCTGATCACCATCAGCCACGAGCACGCCGACCACAACAACGTCGCGCTGGTCGCCAACAAGCCGCGCGTCATCCGCGGCCTGACCTCCGACCACAAGGGGTGGGCGCGCGTCGACGAGAAGGTCAAGGACGTCGCCATCCGCACCGTCGGCGTCTACCACGACGACAAGCGCGGCGCCGAGCGCGGCCTCAACACCGTGTTCATCTTCGAGGTCGGCGGCCTGCGCATCGCGCACCTCGGCGACCTGGGCAACACGCTGACCGACGAGCAGCTCGCGGCCGATCGGCGCGGTCGACGTGTTGCTGATCCCCGTCGGCGGCAAGTTCACCATCGACGGCCGCGCAGGCGACGCGCGTCGTCGAGCAGCTGCGCCCGCGCGTGATGGTGGTGCCGATGCACTACAAGACGGACGCCGTGACGATCAAGGAGCTGGAGCCGCTGGAGCCGTTCCTCGAAGGCAAGGTGAATATCCGCCACGAGAAGACGCCGACGGTCGCGCTGTCGCCGCTCAAGGCGCGCCCCGCCGCCGAGATCGTCGTGTTACCTCACCACTGACCGGGCATCGGGTAGCGGCCGACGGTCCCCTTGCCGACCGACGCGGGGACGTAGTTGCCGCCCGAGATGATCAGCTTGAGCGCCTCCTGCGGCGTCATGTCCAGCCGGATGCAGCGGGTCGTCGGCACGAAATACAGGCGGCCGGTGGTCGGGTTGGGCGCGCCGGGCACGAACACGCACGACAGCCCCGGATCGCCCTCGATCGAGTGGCCGCTGGTGAAGCCGAGGACGCAACCGCGCCCGGCGTCGTCCGGCACCATGACGACGTGCGCGAAGATCCCCTCCTGCGTGTCGGTGAGCGCGACGTGTTTCCACGACCGATAGAGGTCGCGCAGCCCGGGCACCCGGCGCAGGAGGCGATCGGCGCTGCCGATCAGGAACCGGCCGATGATGCTGGTGACGAACAGGCCCATCACGTAGATGGCGCCGAGCGCGAGGACGATGCCGACCACCGGCGTGCGTCACGCCGAGGATCTCGCGCGCCTTGTTGTCGACGTACCAGAGCACGAACAGCGTGACGGCGATCGGAATCGCCGCCAGCGCGCCGGCCACCATCTTGTTGCGGATGTGGACCTGGATGCGTCCCATGGCCGCCAGATTAGACGACTACAACGGCGCGACAGCCAGGAAGTTGCCGCCGGCGATTAATTGCCGGCCGTCTTGCCGTGCGACGCCAGCCAGGCGTCGATGTCGCTACGGCACGAGCAGCGTGCCGACGCTGCCCGGCGATGCCAGCGACGCCGCGATCTCCGACGGCGCGACGATGTGCACCGCCGCCACGCCGGCTGCGAGCGGGGCGAACGCCTCCTCCAGCTTCGGGATCATCCCCCCCTGCACCGTGCCGTCCGCGATGGCGGCGCGTGCGCCGGCGACGGTGAGCTTGCGCAGGACCGTCGCCGGGTTGTCCTTGTCGGCGCGCACGCCGCCCACGGCCGTGCACGCCACCAGCGCCGCTGCGCCCGCCGCAGCCGCGAGCTGACTGGCGACGACGTCCGCGTTGATGTTGAGCACCTCGCCCGGCGCGCCCGCGGCCAGGCACGCGATCACCGGGACCACCTCCGCCGCGTCCAGCGCGGCGAGCAGCGCGAGGTCGAAGTCGTCGACGTCGCCCACCAGCCCGAAGTCGACCGCCTCGGCGGCGCCCGACACGACACGCGGCGGCCGGCGGTGCGCGCGGATGACGCCGCTCGACCCCGCGAGGCCGATCGCCGGCACACCCGCGGCGCGCAGCGCGGTCACCAAATCGACGTTGAGCCGGCCCGCGACCACCATCTTCATCACGTCGAGGGTGGCGGCGTCGGTGATACGCCGCCCGCCGACCAGGCGCGACTCCAGCCCCATCTTGTAAGCCAGCGCCGTCGCCTGCGGCCCGCCGCCGTGGACGACGACCAACCGCCGGTTGGCGCCAGCCCGCGCGATGTCGGCGGCGACGGCGGCCAGCGCGTCGCCCTCCAGCACGTCCCCGCCCAGCTTGATGACGGCGTCGATCGGCCGGGCGGCGGCCGCGGCCGCTATGGCCACGGCCCGGAATCCTCGAGCGACATCGTCTCGGGCAGGCCGAGCATCAGGTTCATGTTCTGGATCGCCTGCCCGGCCCCGCCCTTGATCAGGTTGTCGGTGGCGCTGACGACGGCCAGCGTCCGCGTCGGCGAACCACCGCTGGACGTGCCCAACGTGAAGCCGACCTCGGCGAAGTTGCCGCCCGCCACCGCCGCGACCTCCGGCAGCCGATCGCGCACGAAGCGCACGAACGGCTCGCGCGCGAACGCGTCTTCGTACAGCGCCGCGATCGCCTCGGGCGTGTCGCCGGCCGGCAGCTCGACGAAGCTGGTCGCCAGGATGCCGCGCGACAGCGGCGCCGACACCGGCACGAAGCGCAGCTCGACGTCCGCCGCGCCCGCCGCCGCCAGCGTCTCCACGATCTCGGGCGTGTGCTGGTGGTCGAGCACCTTGTACGTCTTCAAGTTCACGGCGCGCACGGGATGGTGCGTCCCCGCCTGGGGCGCGACGCCGCTTCCCGATGAGCCGGTCATGCCGACGACGTGGACCACCGCGCCGCCGAGCTTGCCGGCGCGCGCCAGCGGCAGCAGCCCGAGCGCGATCGTGGTCGCGAAGCAGCCCGGCGACGCGACCGCGCGCGCGGCGCGGATCTGCTCGCGGTTCAGCTCCGGCAGGCCGTAGACGAACGTCCCCGCCTCCAGCAGCTCCGGGTGCGGGTGGCGGGCGCCGTAGAACCGCTCGTAGACCGCGGCGTCGCGCAGCCGGAAGTCGCCCGACATGTCGACCACCTTGGCGCCCGCGGCCAGGATGGCGGGCGCGTGCTGCGCGCTGACCCGGTGGGGCAAGCCCAGCAGCGCGACGTCGCAGCCCTGCACCGCCTCGGCCGCGGGCACATTTTCGAATCGAAGGTTGGTGCGTCCGGCCAGCGGCAGGTGCACGGCGCCCAGCGGCTCGCCGACGTGATCGACCGCGAGCACGCGCGCTAGCTCGACCTCGGGATGGATGAGCAACCGCCTGATGAGCTCGGCGCCGCCGTAGCCCGTACCGCCGACGACGACGGCCTTGAACCGCTTCATGCCCTCAATATTAATCCGCGCCGCTTCCGCCGGGCAGCGAACGCGCGCTACCAACCGCTCAGCACGGGGTGCACGCACGATGTCGGCGCAGGAGGCGAACACGGAGCCGCCATCGCACGGTCCGCTCGAGCCCGAGCCGCCGGCCCCGCCGACGCTGCTACCCGCGTCGGGAAGGCAGATGAACTCCGGGTCCGTGCCGTACGGGCAGAAGGGCTTTTCTGGCCCGCAGCTGGCGGCCATGCCGGAGAACGCGGCGACCATGCCGCAAATGACCAGGAACGGTTTCCAGCGAAGCTTCATGCGGGGTGGGCGGATCATGGTCGTCTCCCCACGCGGGTGTCAAGCATGTGGTGTGCGCGCGCTCCCTACCCGGCATTTGCAGCGCAAAAGCCCGCTCTTTCCCACGACTCCCGGTTTGACTCCGAGCGGAGGTGCCCCCTACCCTCAAAGCTTCGTGCGTCGCGCTGTTGCTTTCCTACTCACGACGTTGGCAGCCGCTGCCCTGCCCGCAATTGCTTCCGCCGGCTCCGATGGCACGCGGCTGCGCGCCATCGTGCCGTCTGGACCGCCGCGGCCGATCATGCCGCTCGCGGACGTGCGGCCCGGAATGATCGGTCAAGCGATGACCGTGTTCCAGGGGAGCAAGCCGGAGCCGTTCAAGGTGCGCGTCGTGTCCGTGATGCGGAACTTCCTGCCCAAGCAGGACGTCATCTTGATCCGCGCCGAGGATCCGCGCGTCGAGCACAGCGGCATCGTCGCCGGCATGAGCGGCAGCCCGGTGTACATCGACGGCAAGCTGGTGGGCGCCGTCGCGTACGCGTGGAGCTTCGCCAAGGAGCCGCTCGGCGGCGTGACGCCGATCGAGACGATGCTGGCGGAGCGCCAGCGCCCGCGCCGGTCGGGCAAGGAAGTTCTCGCCGAAGGTTGGCCCGCGCCCAAGGTCGGACGCGAGGTGAACGTCGCCGCCGGTCCGCACGCCTCGCTGGCGCCGCGCTCCGCGGGCGGCGATTCGCTGGCGCGCGGGCTGGGACTGCCGCCGATCGCGCCGACGGTCGGCAACGGTGAGCCGCGCTTGCTGCGCGCGTCGGTGCCGCTGACGGTGTCGGGCTTCACGCCGCGCGCGGTCGCCGAGCTGGCGGAGGAGATGCGGTCGACGGGGCTCGTGCCGCTGCAGGCGGGCGGCGGGCGCAGGCCCGGGCCGCCGGCCGCTGGCCGCGTCGAGCCGGGATCGGCGATCGGCGTCGAGCTGGTGCGCGGCGACATGAGCACGGTCGCCACCGGCACCGTGACGTACGTCGACGGCAGCAGCGTGCTGGCGTTCGGCCACCCGCTGTTCGGCATCGGCGAGGTCTACCTGCCGATGGTCGACGCGCAGATTCACGCCTTCCTCCCCAGCCTGGCGCAGTCGTTCAAGATGTCGTCGCCGCTCAACGAGGTCGGCACGCTGGTCCAGGACCGGCAGTCGTGCATCATCGGCGACCTCGATTCGCGCACCACGATGTTGCCCATCGACGTGCGCGTCAGCGGCCCCGGCGTCGAGCCGCGCCGCTTCCACGCCGAGATCGCGCGCAACCGGCGGCTGACGCCGATGCTGGCGTCGACGGTGGTCAGCAACGCGATCGCCGACGCCGAGCCCGACGTCACCGACATGGTGGTCACCGTCACGTCGAAGGTCGGCGTGAAGGGCTACGCGCCGCTGGAGCTGCGCGACCAGATGTTCTCCCCCGAGGGCGTGTCCAGCCGGGCGCTGTCGATGTCGCGCGGTCTGCGCGCGATGGGCGAGCTGCTGTTCAACCCGTTCGAGCCGATCGTGCTCGACCGCATGGACGTCGACGTGCGCGTCGAGTACCGGCGCGACGTCGCCGAGATCGTCGGCGTGTCGCTGCCCGGCCAGGAGGTCCACGCGGGCGACACGGTGCCGCTGCGGGTGACGCTGCGCCCGTACGCCGGCCCGGAGTACGTCGAGACCGTGCCGGTGGTCATCCCGCGCACGGTCGCCGGCGAGGTCATCAAGCTCGAGGCCGCTTCGGGCTCGATGGTCAGGCCGGAGGTGCCGCAGGCGGAGTCGCTGCGCGGCTACATCGACAACATGCGCAAGTTCTACGGCGGCTCGAGCATCGTCGTGACCGTGCAGACCACCGACGCGGGCGCGTCGCTGCGCGGGCGGCTGATCCAGGGCCTGCCGGCGTCGGCGATGGACACGCTGCGGCCGTCCAACCAGACCAAGCGCGCCGATTCGTACACGGTCGCCGACCGCACCGTGTTCCCGGCCAAGCACCTCGTGACCGGCAAGCAAGAGCTGCAAGTCCCGGTCAAGTCCGACGCGCTCGGCAAGTAGGTCGCGCGCTCGACGCTGACGCCGGCCAATACGTGAGCTCAGGCGTGAGAAAAACCCGGCCGCGAGCGCAAACGGGCGGTCTCCCTTACAATATCCGCCCCCGCATGCGCAGACTCGCCCTCGCGATTTCCCTCCTGTTGCTGGCTGCCGCGTCTGCCGACGCCGCCGTCACCAAGTCGTTCCGGCAGACAACCGCCAAGGATTTCGAGGAGGGCGAGGCGACCGGCAGCATGATCATGCCGACCGGCGACGTCGTGCCGGGCATGAAGTCGACGGCGATCACGCTCGACGCGGCGTTCGTCTGGTGCGCGGCGACGTCGCCCGACGGCAAGGTGTCGTACTTCGGCACCGGCGATCAGGGGCGCATCTACGCGGTTGATACCGGCAGCGGCGGCGGGCGCGCGCGGCTGGTCGCGACGCTGGAGGCGTCATGGGTGACCGCGCTGGCCGTGCGCGCTGACGGCACGCTGATCGCGGGCACGACGCCCGGCGGGCGCGTCTACGCGGTCAAGCCGGACAAGGGCGGCAAGGCGGACAAGGCGGGCACATCGGGCGCGAAGCCGTTCGCGACGCTGCCCGCCGAACACGTCTGGGCGCTGTCGCTCGACAACAAGACCGGCACCGTCTACGCCGCCACTGGCGGCCCCGGCAAGGTGTTCGCCATCGATACCGCCGGCAAGGCGCGGCCGGTGTGGGATTCGGGCGACAAACACGTCGTCTCGCTGATCACCGCCGGCGACCGCCACCTGTACGCGGGCACGTCGGAAGAAGCGATCCTCTACAAGGTCAGCCTCGACGGCCGCGCCGAGGCGCTGGCCGACTTCGACGCCGAGGAGGTGCGCGCCATCGCCCGTCACGGCACGTCCGTGTACGCCGCCGTCAACGACTTCGAGCGGTCGTCGTCGGCCGTCGGCGCCGCGGCCACCGCGCCGCGCGGCACGCGCGTCACCGCGGCCCCGTCCGGATCGCCGTCGTCGGCGGGATCGCTGCCGCGCCCCGGGCAGCGCAAGGCGAAGGCCGCGCTGTACCGCATCGACGCCGACGGGCGCATGGAGCAGATGTTCTCGATCCCCGACGGCTACTTCACGACGCTGGCGTTCGACGCCGACGGGCGCGCGTACGTCGGCACCGGCAGCGAGGGGCGCGTCTATCGCATCGCCCCCGATCGCACCGCGGCGCTGGCGATCGACGTCCCGGAGCGGCAGGCGCTGACCCTGCTGCCCGCCGGCAAGGGATTCCTGATCGGCACCGGCGACGTCGGCGGCATCTACCGCGCCGAGCCCGCCGGCAGCGAAGCAGGCGAGCTACCTGTCGCGCGTGCTCGACGGTGAGTTCCGCGCGCGCTGGGGGCTGTTCCGCTGGCATGGCTCACACGGGCTGGCGGTCGAGAGCCGGTCGGGCAACACCGCGAAGCCGGACGCCACCTGGTCGGGGTTCGCGGCGCTCGAGCGGCCGCGCTCGACGGCGGAGGGCGGCGTCGGTCAGATCGCGAGCCCGCCCGCACGCTACGTTCAGTACCGGGTGACGTTCGACGGGCCGGAGTCGCGGCTGGGGGCGGTGACGCTCGCGTACCTGCCGCAGAACCAGCGCGCGCGCATCACGGAGCTGGGGACGTCCGAAAGCGCGGCGGCGCCGCCGGCGATCGGCGCGCTGGGGGCGCTGGCTGCCGGTACGTCGACGTCCGCCGCGCCGCGCGCGCACCAGACCGTGCTCAAGCTGCGCTGGAAGGTCGAGAACCCGGACGGCGACGAGCTGACGTACCGGCTGGCGTTCCGCGAGGAGAACGAGGCCGTGTGGCGGCCGCTGGGCGGCCCGGACCCGCTGACCAAGACCGAGCTCGACTGGAACACCGAGGGGCTGCCCGACGGCAACTACGTCGTGCGCGTGACGGCCAGCGACGAACGGTCGGAGCCGCGCGACCGCGCGCTGGAGACGTCGTTCACGTCGTCGTCCATCCTGGTCGACAACCGCAAGCCGGAGGTCGTCGGGCTGGTGGCCAAGCTGCCGTACGTCTCGGGGCGCGCGCGCGACGATCAGAGCCCGCTGTCGGCGATGGAGTACGCGGTCGACGGCGGCGACTGGCAGGTGCTGGCGCCCAACGACGGCATCGCCGATGACGTCGTCGAGGCGTTCACGATCAAGCTGCCGCCGCTGCCGCCGGGGCCGCACGCGGTCACGGTGCGCGTCTGGGACAGCGCCGACAACGTCGGCGCCGCGGGGCGTCACGGTCAGGTCGGCAAAATGAGCGTGGTGCCCGCCGGCGATGATGCCGCCGGGCTGCCGGCCGCGCCCGACGTCGTTCAGATCGAGGTCGGGCTGCTGCAGAACTTCTGCGAGATCCTGTATTGCCCGGAGACGCGCGCGGCGGCGATCGTCGATCCGGCGTGGGAGGTCGACCGGCTGCTGCAGGAGGTGAAGCGGCTGGACCTGCGCGTCGAGCTGGCGCTGATCACGCACACCCACAACGATCACATCGAAGGCGTCGCGGAGCTGGTGGAGGCGACGGGCGCCGCGGTGGTCGTCAACGCGCGCGAGGCCGCCGCGGTCGGCGCGGCGTCGCGCAAGCTGATCGACGCGGTCGACGGCGGCGACATCGCCATCGGGCGCCGCGGCGTGCGCGCGCTGGTGACGCCCGGCCACACGGTGGGCGGCACCTGCTACCTGGCCGACGGCTACATCGTCACCGGCGACCTGTTGTTCGTCGGCGGCTGCGGGCGCACCGACTTTCGCGGCGGCGACACCGCCGAGATGTGGCGCAGCCTGCAGCGGCTGACGCGCCTGCCGGAGGAGACGCGCGTCTATCCGGGGCACGACTACGGCAAGACGCCGACGTCGACCATCGGGCAGGAGGTGCAGACGAATCCGTTTCTGCGCTGCCGGACGTTCGAGGAATTTCGCGCCCTGCGCGAACGCCCCCGGAAGGGCTGAGACTGACGTGTCGCCCACACGCGACACCTGAGTCCGGTCCCTCCGAACGGCTGATCGTCTTCCTGGTCGGCGCGATCCAGTTCGTCAACATCCTCGACTTCATGATGGTGATGCCGCTGGGGCCGGACTTCGCCAAGGCGCTCGGCATCTCGACCGCGCACCTGGGCGTCGTGGGCGGCAGCTACACGGCGGCGGCGGCGGTGGCGGGGCTGGTCGCCGCGCCGCTGCTCGATCGCTTCGACCGGCGCAAGGCGCTGGGGCGTCGCGATCTTCGGGCTGGTGATCGGGACGGCGGCGGGCGCGCTGGCGCGCGGCCTGTACCTCGCTGGTGCTGGCGCGCGCGATCGCGGGCGCGTTCGGCGGGCCGGCGACGTCGATCGCGCTGTCGATCATCGCCGACGTCATCCCGCCGGCGCGCCGCGGCCGCGCCATGGGCGCCGTGATGGGCGCGTTTTCGGCGGCGTCCGTGCTCGGCGTGCCGCTGGGCCTGCGGATGGCGCGCCTCGGCGGCTGGCGGCTGCCGTTCATCGCGGTCGCCGGCACCGGCGTCGTCATCGGCGTGCTCGCGGTGCGCGCGCTGCCCAGCATGCGCGGACACATTCATCCTCGGGACGCTGGTGACACCCCGCCTCGACCGCATGCGCGCCCTGCTGCGCGACGGCACCGTCCGCCTGTCGCTGGTGATGAACGCGCTGGTCATGACGACGGCGTTCCTGGTCATCCCGAACATCGCCGCCTACCTGCAGCAGAACTTCGGCTACCCGCGCGCCGACATCGAGCTGCTGTATTTCGTCGGCGGCGCCACCAGCTTCTTCGTCATGCGCATCGCCGGGCACGGCATCGATCGCCTGGGCTCCGCGCCGGTCGCCACGGTGGGCACCGCGATCCTGCTCGTCGTGCTGTACCTGGGCTTCATCGCGCCCGGCGCGCTGGGCGGCGCCGCGATCATGGCGCTGTTCGTGTCGTTCATGGTCGGGATGTCGATCCGCAACGTCAGCATGAGCTCGCTGTCGACGCGCGTGCCGCGCGGCGACCAGCGCGCCGGCTACATGTCGCTGCAGTCGACGGCGCAGCACATCGCGTCCGCGACCGGCGCGTTCGTCGGATCGCACCTGCTGCACGAGGGGGCCGGCGGACGCCTCGAAGGCATCACGACGGTCGCGACGCTGTCGGCGGCGCTGGCGCTGACGCTGCCGCCGCTGCTCGCGGTGATCGGCCGCCGGGTTCGCGTGCGCGAAGCCGCGGCGGCCGCCGCGTCACCCTAGAACAGCGCGCCGAAGTTGAAGCCGAGGACCTTCTCGGCGGTGGCGTCGATGTCCTCGCACTGCTCCGGCGACGCCGGGCGCCTTGAAGCAGTACGTGGACGGGTCGCGAATCGTGAAACTGAACATGCCGCCCAGCGAGGTACCGTGGCTGACCGCGAAGAACATGCCTGCGTTGAAGCCCGCGGCAAAACCGGTGACGCTCGCCATCCCGAGGCTGGCGCCGTTGTAGTGCCGCTCTTCCCCGCCAATGAAGAAACCCAGCTTCGGCCCGATCACGAATTCAGCGGCGTTCGAGATCGGCGCGTGGAACAGAGGGCTGAAGGCGAGGTCGATCTCCACAGCGTCGGCGTCCTCCCCTAGATCCAAGTTCTCGACGTTGAGAAAGTTGAACGAGAGCTCACCGTTGACTGAGAACTGCGGGTTCAGGCGGCCACCGAGCAGCGCGCCCAGGTTGAATCCGGTGCCCAAGGCCGTTCCCCGTGTCACCGAGATGCCGCTTGAAACCGATGTACGGCAGCGCGAGGAAGCCGCTCCGCTGGTTCGGCGGCGGCGGCGGCGCGTATCCCGGCTGCCCGTATCCCGGCGGCGGTGCGTAGCCGGGGGGCGGCTGGTAGCCGGGCGGGTAGCCTTGCTGCGGCGGCGGGTAGCCCTGCTGCTGTTGCGGGTAGCCCTGCGGCGGCGGGTAACCCTGCTGCGGCGGCGGGTAACCCTGCTGCGGCGGCGGGTAGCCCTGCTGCTGTTGCGGGTAACCCGGTGGCGGCTGCTGGTACTCCTGCCCCTGCGGCGGCGGTGGATAACCCTGGGGCGGCTGCTGCGGCTGGCCAGCGGGAGGCGTTTCTTGCGGCGGAGGGGTCGTCTGGGCGGCCGCAAATCCGTGGCCGACCATCACGACCGAAGCGACCACCAGGACGAATCGGACTGCTCGCATTGAGGGGCTCCTTGCCGACATTGAAACATGTGGACGCCACCCAAACCATTTTCTTTCATCCGTGATCCTTGCCACCACCGGCGCGATGGGTTGCCGATGACGCGGCAACGAATCGCCGACAAAACTACAAACACCGACAATTAATCGCCGACGAGCGATCCCGTCGCTCTACGCGGGAATCGTGGCTTGACTCGGTTGGCGCCGACGCTTACTCCAAGCGCACATCGCGAATCACGTTCTCGAGCGAAGGGATTGCCTGCCATGACAAGTGGATTTCCGGTAGCGAAGGTGCGGTTGGTGGTGTTCGGTGCGGCGCTGTGGATGACCGCTGCGGGGATCACCGGATGCCGTTCGAAAGACGACGACTCGACGCGCACCGTGCAGCCGATCGCAGGATCGCTGTCGATCACGGGCACGATCTTCAACGCGAGCGGCAACCTTCTGTCGGGGGTGACCGTGCGCCTCGCCGGCTCCGGCCAGGCCACCGCGACGACCGGAGTTTCCGGAACGTTCGCATTCAACGGCATCGGCGCCGGCTCGTATTCGGTGCAGCCGTCGCTGAGCGGCTGCACGTTCGTGCCGAGCGTCGTGAACCTGAACAACATGAACACCAGCCAGGTGGTGACCTTCGACGGCTCGGGACCGAGCTGCGGCGGACCGGCGCAGAACAGCGGCGCCACCGCGGGGCCGTTCACGATCAGCGGGCGCGTCGCCAACGCCGTCGGCAACCCTGTCCCCGGCGTGAGGATCTTCCTGAACGGCAGCACGCAGGGCGTGCGCACGACGACCGTGCTGGGGACGTACAGCTTCCGCGTCATCGCCGGTTCGTATTCGGTGCAGCCGTCAGGCCCGTGTGCGTTCGTGCCGGGCGTCGTGAACATGAACAACCTGGCCGCGAGCCGCGTGCAGAACTTCGTCGCGGGCACGGGCTGCGCGTCGGTTCCGCAGGACGCGGGAACGCCGCAGGACGCGAGCGCGCCGCAGGACGCGCCCGTCGACACCGGCCCGGGCACGCCTGACGCCGGCAGCGACGTCAGGGACGCAGCGCCGGACGTGTGCGTGCCGACGACGTGCGCCGCGGCCGGCCGCGTGTGCGGTCCGCTGGCTGACGGCTGCGGCATGACGCTGAGCTGTGGCACGTGCGCGACCGGCCAGGTGTGCAGCGCCGCCGGCCAGTGCGTCCAGGACTGCCCGGTCTGCCCGCCCGTCCCGCCGGGTGGCTTCCCCTGTGGCCAGCTCCCGCAGATCCCCGGCTGTGGACCCGCGCCGATGTGCGGCGCCTCCACCTGTCCCAACGGTCAGGCCTGCGTGAACAACATCTGTCCCCCCGTCGACTGCGGGCCCACGACTTGCCCCCCGGTTCCGCCCGGCGGTCAGGCGTGTGGTCAGCTCGCCAACGTCCCCGGCTGCCCGCCCAAGCCCATGTGCGGACCCTCCTGCCCGCTCGGCCAGGCCTGCCAGGACAACATCTGCGTCGCCATCGACTGCGGGCCCACGACTTGCCCTCCGGTTCCGCCCGGCGGTCAGGCTTGCGGCCAGCTCGCCAACGTCCCCGGCTGCCCGCCCAAGCCCATGTGCGGACCCTCCTGCCCGCTCGGCCAGGCCTGCCAGGACAACATCTGCGTCGCCATCGACTGCCCCACCTGCCCGACGCCCGAGCCGGGCGGCTTCCCTTGCGGCCAGCTCCCGCAAGTCCCCGGCTGTGGGCCCGCGCCGATGTGCGGCGCCTCCACTTGCCCCAACGGCGCCGCCTGCATGAACAACCTCTGCGCCCCCGTCGACTGCGGTCCGTCGACCTGCCCGCCGGTCCCGCCGGGTGGTCAGGGCTGCGGCAGCCTGCCGACGCCGCCGCCGGGTTGCCCGCCCGTCCCGCTGTGCGGGCCGTCGAGCTGCATCCTGGTCCCCGGCCAGATCTGCGTGAACAACATCTGCGTCGATCCGTTGTAGTCGGTCGGCGGCGACCTGCTCAGGCATACGAGCCCGGAACAGGTGAATCCGATCCGGCCTTTGCGATATCAAGAACGGCGGCCTGGTTGCCGGCACATGCCGCCATCAGGGCGGCAGGCACTCCGTCTCGCGCACGCAACCCTCGTAGCAGGCCGTCGTATAGCTGACGACGTAGGGTTGCTCGCAGTGTGGCGCCACGGTGTCGCACGCGATCGCCACGCCCGCGCAAGCCGCGAGCTCGCCGTCCGCGCAGCGGGAGAAACGCGCGCAGCAACCCGGCGACGCACAACTGCACATCCCCGGATCTTCGAACACCGCGTGACAGTCGGAGCGGGCGTCACAGGCGGCGAGCGTCGGCTCGTCGATGCACGCCGGCGACGTGCCACCCCCTCCACCTCGACCAGCGAATCCGGGATCCCCGCCGCGCCCTCCCGAGCCGCCGCCGCCACCGTCGCCGCCCGTCACACACTGCCAGCTGAATGGGCAAGGGCATTGAGGCTCCTGCGACGCTGAACATGTGCACGGGCCTGGCACGCCTCCCCTTGGACAGAACCACCCCGCGACACAGAGTGGCATCACCGGGGAGGCCGGGCAGACGCCAGCACTGGTGAGACAGACGACATTGTAAGGGGGCCCGCACCCGCCGCCGCCACCACCCACGCCCGCGGTCCCCGCCATACCGCCGCTACCACCCACGCCCGCGGTCCCGACCACACCGCCGCGCCCCGCGCCGCCGTCGTCGGGCGCTTGCACGGTGTCGCTCTGCCAGCAGTTGGCCGCGCTTGCGAGCGCGATGACCGCAACGCAGATCATCGTCATCCGTTCGGTCGATCGCCGCTGGTGCAAAGTCATGTGGGCGGATCGGCGATCAGCGCTTGCGCCACAACAAGCCGGCCGGGCCAAACGCCCATACGTCGGTGTCGCTGGTTCCCCAGGTTCCGTTGGGTCGTGCCGACATGCGCACGCCGTTTGTCTCCTGCCGCGACGGAAGGTAGGTGCAGGCTTGTGGCGCGAATTGGGTGTCCGAAGCGAGAAGCCAGTTGCAAACCGCGAAGTTCCAGTCGGGCATCGGGTGCGCCTCGACGACGGGAAAATGCGGCGTGCCCGAGGCAGAGACCCAGACGCCGCCGAGGGCGTATTTCGAATCGCTGAGGGCGACGCGCGACCCGGTCCTCAACCAAGAAACACCGTGGTTCTCGGTCCGGGCCTGCGACCCGCAGGCGCCGGTGGCGTGCACCACCCGGCCGTCGGGAGTTCCCGAAACGCTCCAGAGCGCGCAGGGTGCGTCGGTGAACACGGGCTGCCAGGTCACGCCGGCGTCGGCCGAATGCAACATGAAACCGCCGGTGCCCGCCGCGCCGACGACGTAGACGTCGGTGGTGCTGGTACCCCAGATGTCCCGCATCGCCATCGTGGGATCGGCGAAGACGCGCGCCCAGGTCGTGCCCGAATCCGCCGTGAGCCAGATTTCCCCGTTCAGACCCAGCACGAACACGCGGGTTCGGGTCGCCGCCCACACGTCGATGGGACGCGCGCTTCCGACCGGGACGGGCTGCCACGACGACCCGAGGTCGAGCGAACGGAACAGCGTGCTCTCGCCCGGCGTGGTGGCGCTCCCCGGCGACATCAGCGCAACGACCCACACGTCGTCGATCGCGTTCACCGAGACAGAGGAGAAGATCGGATACAACTCGGGGTGCGGATAGGCGATGCCGGTCCGGGCCCCGATGTTGGTCCAGGTCCGTCCCTCGTCGGTGGACTGCAGGAGGAGGGCCTGCATTCCCACGACGTAGCGGTCCGGCCCGGCCCCTCCCATGTCGTTGAGGTTCAGCAACCCCAGCCGCGCGGGGTCGAAGGGCAGCGTTTGCAACGTCCAGGGCGACGACAGGCCTCCCGTATCGCCGCCACCGTCTCCGTCGACGCCGGCGTCGTTCGCCGGCGTCAGACTCGCGGCATCACTGCTGCACGCCGATGGGAAACACGCCGCCAGGATAGGAATCAGTGCGCGCCACCCGCTCGCCTTCGCCATGGCTGCCATACTACGCGCCGTCCCAGCGCGATTCGGTGATCGCCAGCACGCGTCGCGCAGCCGATAACCTCACTTACGTCACCCCCTCCGCCCCCCATTCTCGCAGGCCTTGCGGGCCCTGCCGGGTCGGGCGTCACCGGGTGCGCGCGGAAGAAGCGTCCGTTCACGCGCGCCGACGGTCGATGCGGCCGCGCGCTTCCTGCACCGCCATCTGGAGATGTGACGAATCATGAGAGGCCTTCATCGCCAAGCCACGCCAAGCACGATCGCGAGAGGGCATCAGCGGGCGTTTGTTGACCGCCGGCCGGCTCGGAGGTGAAATGAGTCATGCGCAAGATCGTGGTGTTGATGGTGGCGTGCCTCTCGATGGTGACCTGTGGAGGCGATGGCGGTGGCGCCTCGGGACTGTGCCAGCAGATCGGTAGCGCGATCTGCGCAAAGGCGTGCTCGTGCCTGGAGGGCCCTACCTGTGCCATGTCGCAGGGGGGGCTCACGCTGACCTTCGATAGCCAAGCGGACTGCGTTGGACTATTCGTGACCTTTGGCTGCTCGATGGGCGACATGGCCGCATACAATGATGCCGCCGCGTGCCTGCCGCTGGTCCAGGCCGCAGCCTGCACCGGTACGGGGACGGATGCCGCCGTCTTGTTCCCGACGGACATGGCTTGCGAGAGTCCTCCGTAGCCGGGTTCGCGACTGCGGATAGGACTTTCAAGCGGCCTTTTGGCCGATATTGTCGATCGATGGCCCCGCCTGCTGCTGCCCGACGATCAAGAAACGGGAGAGGTGGCGCGGCATGATGGCCGTGGCCCACCTGCTGGTTTTCGTCGCCGTCACGGCTGGGGCGGCGCCAGCCACCGCCACGGCCGGATCCGCGTGTTCGTTCCTGCCCGCCGGCGCGACGCCCATCATCCATGTCGCGGGCAAGAACGGCGTCGGACCGCTCGACCTCTACCCCATCGGCTTTTCGAAGAACGGCCGCCTCGCGTGGCTGGAGCGCCGGCAGGGGTTCGACGACGATGCCTACAGCTGGCTCCTTTATGTGGTCAACCTCGCGAACGATCGCGTGCTGGTCGAGCGCGAGTTCAGGCTTCGCACGAGCAGGCTCGAAGCCATGTGCAAGCGCTACGCGCCAGCGATCAAGCGCGTTCTCGACAAGCAGACGATCGAAGCGGGCGCGCCGGTTGCGCTCGAACAACCGGACGAGACGCGCGACCCAACGAGCGTCGAGCTCGCTGCCGGCAAACGCAACCGCCAGACCTCCAAGACACCGTTCAGCGTCGTCCTGCACGCGCGGGACGGGAGCTCGAAGGTGGTGGGGACTTTGTGGAAGGTCGACGTCGAGTCGGGTGCCGACCCCTTGGCGGCGCCCGAGGCGAAAGGCCTCCTGCGCAGCCCCTGGGAGCCGCGCGTCGCCGTCGTCGTCACGCAAAAGCTGACCGGGACCGAAGGCCTGCTGGTCACCATGGTGTCAATGCTCGGCGCCCGGCTCGACACGGGGTGGAGGGCTGCCCCCTGAAACACGTGGTCGTGGAAGGCTCCTAGGCGCCGCGTCCGAGGCGTGATGATTCCGCATCGCAGCGTGCACGCACCGCTGACACCGCGGGTGCGTTTCACCGCTGGATTCGGGGGAACGACTCCGGCCGCGGCCCTGGAGCCGAGGTGACGAAGCCTCCGGTGTCGGTGACGTCGAGCGCGTGGAGCCGGAACGAGGGCTGCGCGGCCGAAACTTTTTCGAGGGCCAGGATGCGGTGGCCACCGAAGGTGGGTGTGGACCCGAGGACGGAGAGCGAGCCGTCCGGGCTCTCGTAGACCTTCACCTGGATGTTCTGGGTGGGCACCCAGCTCGCCTGCCCCACGGCGAAGCGGGTCGTGTGGTACTCGTAGTCGACCAGGCTCCAGACCGCCGAGAAAGACGTGAGCTCGTGGCCCGCCCCCGGCGCGAACTTCATGTCCATGAGGTGGGCGTGCTGCATGTTGGGGTCGAAGTCGAGCGGCGTCGCGCAGTTGTAGAAGGTGGCCGCGGGACCGGTGCTCGCGGCGTAGACGAAGACGCCTCCTAACCCACCCGAGAGCGCCGCGACGTCGTTCAAGGCGTTCGAAGCGACGTTGGCATCGCGCGCGTAGAGCCAGTTCTCGGAGGTTTCCTGCAGCGGTTCGTTCTTGACGCAGTCCCGGCGGCGGCGCCGATAGGCGCTGATGTACGAGGCCGTCCTGAGCACGCGGCGCCCGAGGACCGCGCCCGTGCGCACCTCGCGCAGCTCGGCGGTGTAGTCGAATTGCGACCTGGTCGTGCGAGGGTCCGGCGATAGCTCCTCGCTGCTGAACTCGTCCCAGAGCAATGCGATGAAGTTCGTGCCTTGGTTGATCACCGGAGAGATCGCCAGCAGCCGTGCCTGATCGCTGGACGCATCGACGCGGAAGAGGTGATCGGCCTCGATCGTGCGAACGGAGATCGGCCCGGCGCCGGGCGGGACGACCAGCTCGTTGACGGGGATGGTCAACTTGATGAGGGGTTGTGGCCGCTGGAACGAGACCTCGTCCTGGAGGTCGACGAGGACGTGGAGGTTGTTGCCGTCCTTGACGCCGAAGATGTTCTTGTGCCACCCAACGCGCAGGTCCGGCCACGCCTTGAATTCCTCCAGGAGCCCCGTCGTGTCCTTCAGGATGGGCCGCACCTCACGCAGGTGGTACCGCGCGCTGGTGCCGTCCTTGTAGGCGTACAGGATGATCGGCTGTGGCGAGTAGGAGAACGGATGGCCGACCCCGAGGATGATGTAGTTGCCATCGAAGGGGATGACGGCCGAGGCTTCGAACGTCATCTCGCCGCGGTGCGGGAGGCTGTCGCGCAGCAAGGGGATCGCTTCGGTCTCCTCCACGTCCGCGGCGGTCGGCGCGGCGGACTCGTCGACGGGAAAGAAGCTGAGCGCGAAGCGCTTCGCGGCCGTGTCCTCGGGGCGAAAAAAGTTGTAGTTCGCCCAGACCAGCACGTGGTGGCGAAGCGGGAACTGAGTCGCGAGGTCGACGGCGTGCGAGACCGTGTCCATCCTCGAAAGGATCTCGTACGACTCGCCCGTGTCCGCGGGCGGGGCCGAGACGACCCCCGAGGTAGGCTTCCAGCAGCCCGCATCGTCCGAGGTGCACGACCTGATCCCTCCCGAGCAATAGGCGAGGTCGCAACGGGTCGGCTGCCCTCGATACCGGAAGGCGCCGTAGTAGCTGAAGCCAGTCGTCTCCACGACGACGGAAGTGTCGCTGGCGACGGTGGCGGGCAGGAGCTCCCACTCGCCCAGGGGCGCGGTGCCCGCCAGCCGCATGACGACATCGGCCTGGCCGTTGTCTTCCAGGACCACGCTGATGGGCTTCGCGAAGGTCGTCCCGTGCGGCGTGAGGGCGAAGATGCTTCCCACACGTTCGAGCGACAAGGTGGACTCGCCGGCGCGAACCGTGGCCACCGGAAGATCGTCGCTTTCCTTCTCGCTGAGCAGCGCAATGCGCACCTGGGTCGCCACCGCCAGAGCTTCAGGCGGAACGGTGATCGTGATGCCCGAGCCCTCGACGCTACCGCCCTCCGGGCCGACCATCTTCGCTGCGATTTGCTCGCCAACGGGCGGCTTCGTGTTCGGTACCCCTGAGTCGTCCCCTTCGCCACTGGGCGCCTGGCACCCCAACAGGAACGACGAGAGGACGAGGCACCAGCACTGGAACCGCAGCCCGCGACGGCTGCCGGTGTGGATCTCGGGCAGCGGGTACGGCATTCGGTTCCCCTGCACATCGACGGATGCGAAGGCATCTGAAGGGCTCGAGCGAGTGGCTCCAAGACCTGGTCACGGGTCGCTCCCGCAAGCTCGACCACTACTGTGGGAATCGTAGACGACCTGATCAGGCGGCGCGCGAGATCCACGCCTCCGCGATCACCAGGCCATCGGCGCTGGCGTCGCGGAGGCTGACCGAAAACGGCCCCTCGCCGCGCGCGAGCGTCAGCGTCGCGGCGCGGCCGCCGTCGGGCGTGGTCGCGATCTCCGCTTCGTGGAACGCGACGAAGCGCCGGACCCACGGATCCAGCGCCTTGTAGATCGCCTCCTTCGCCGAGAAGCGGAACAGCAGCTCGGCGGCGCGCGCCGGCTCGTCGAGGCCGCGCGAGCGCCGCCCGCTCGGCGGGCGTCAGCACGCGATCGCTGACGTCGTAGCGGAACGCGCGCGGGACCTCGACGTCGATCCCCACGGTCGTGCGCGCCGGATCGTCGGCCGCCGCGGCGATCGCCACCGCGACCTCGCTCTTGTGGCTGATCGAGCCGACGAAGCCGGCGGGCAGCGCGGGCGCGCCGCGCGGCGTGGACAGGATGGGACCGACGTCGCGCGCCCCCACCGCCGCCAGCGCGGCGCGCAGCGCGACGCGGCCGCCGACGAAGCCCACGCGGCGCGCGGGCGCCATGAGCTGCGCGTACGCGGCCTCGTCGGGGTGCAGCTCGGACGGCAGCGCCGGCCCCGGCGCATCGGGCAGCGCCACCGCGACGCACACGCCGGGCGCCGAATCACGCTGGAAGCGCAATGCGAACGCCACGCGCGTCAGTCCCTATGCCGACGCCGCGCGCGGCCGCGCGATCCGCCTCGACCACGCCGCGGACGAACGCCAGCAACGCCGCGCTGCCGGCCGCGGGCACCATCCCCGCCGGCAGCTTCCTGGCCAGCCAGACCACGCGCCACGCCAGCGTGGCGCCGGGCGCGATCGTCCGGTACGCGCCCTGCACTTCGACCTCGACGTAGGTGTGGGCGGGCGACGCGTAGATCTCGATCTGCGCCTCGCCGGGCGCCTGCTCGGCGCGCGGCACGATGTCGAACGTCTTCACCAGCAGCGTGCCGGCTCCCACGTTGGCGTGCGCCAGCCAGCCCTCGCTGCCGTCGGCGAACAGCTTCTGGTGATCGGTGATCGCGGCGCGGTCGTACGCGTACCAGGTCACGCCCCCCTGCTCGCGCACCGCGAGGTTCGACGGCGGAAAGCTGCCGCTGCCCGTCGGGAAGAAGCTGAGCCCGCCGGGCGGCACGCGCGTGATCTGCCACGGGGCCAGCTGCACGGGCACGGCGCCGCGGTTGTTGATCGCAAAATCGAACACCACCGCGCCGCGCGCGCGGTCGGCGGCGATGCGCTTGTCGATCGACACGTTGAGCGTCGGGTTGCTGGCGCCGTTGAGCACGAGCGCGTCCGCCGCGCGGATCACCTGATACGGCCCGTGGTCGACCTCGGCGAGCGGCGGCCACCCCCACGCGGTCTGCGGCGCGGGCCAGAACGTCGACCCGTAGTTGCCGGCGTCGACGTCAGGTCCCGTCAGCAGGTTGCCGCCGTCCAAGTCGAGGTGCAGCGCGGTCACGCGCCCGCCCGTGATCGGGTCGATCTCGATGCGACCCGCGCCCCAGTCCAGGACGTAGCGGCCCGCTTCGAAGCGTGGCTCAACCATGTCTCGGCTAGACATCGATCGATGAGAATATCAGCTACGGAGCTGCCGCCTCGGACTGAGTGGGAGGCAGCAGCGAGGCACCCGAATTGCTTTCCACACCCGTGATGGCCCCGAAAATCGCCACAACGATGGTCCTGATTGCGACATTCGTGTCCGCTTGTTCGGGATCCCTGAGCGGCTCGGGCACTGGGCAGGGCGGAGGAGCTGGCGGTGGCGCAGGGACGGGCCAGGCGGGGACCACCGGCAGCGCAGGGATGGGTCAGGCGGGCACAACCGGCGGCGCCGGCGGCTGCAGCTTCCCCGTGACCGACCCGCTATTCGACTGCGCCCCGAGTGCCGCCTCGCAACTGGAGACCGCGTGCCGCTCGATCAGCAACTCACCGGATACGTGGATCGGCTTTCACTGCGGATCAATTCAGGCGGTGCTGACGCACTTCGGGTCCTATACGGTCAACTGCTTCTACAACTACACGGGGCAGCTCACGATGGCCGAGCGCTGCGAGGCCATCCCAGTCCCCTGCGGGAGCGGACCGGCCGGTGCCTGTCGCCGGAGCGTCGGGGTGTCCGATACCCTCGCCGGTTGGGAGCCGTCCATCCAGCCCGGTTGTTATGCCTTCACACGCTTTTGTCCCGGCGGGGACCTCGCCGACGGAGGCCGCACCGGCGGAAACCAAGGATCTGACGGCGGAGACGGGGCGATCGGCGACGGAGCCGGCGGACCGGTGGACGCCGGCGGTGACATGTAGCTCTTCGCCGCGGCGACGGTCACTCCTATCAGTTACGGAGGGCTTGTAGCGGCGCCGGAATGCGGCCGCCCAGGCGGATGAAGCCGTCGCCCTTGAAGCGGCCGACCGGCTGCACGAACGCTTCGCCCAGCAGGCCGCCGTAGTTGACCGATTCGCCGGCCTGCTTGCCCGGGACCGGGATGATGCGCACCCCGGTCGCCTTGTTGTTGAACACGCCGATCGCGACCTGGTCGGCGATGATCGCGGCCAGCGTCTCGGCGGTCGTGTCGCCGGGGACGGCCACCATGTCCAGGCCCACGGAGCAGACCGCGCTCATGCTCATCAGGCGATCGATCGACAGCGCGCCGGCGCGCGCGGCGGCGACCATGGCGGCGTCCTCGCTGACCGGGATGAACGCGCCCGACAGGCCGCCCACCGACGACGACGCCATCACGCCCCCCTTCTTGACCGCGTCGGTCAGCAGCGCCAGCGCCGCCACCGAGCCCGGCGCGCCCGCCGCCTCGATCCCCATCTCCTGCAGGATCTCGGCGACCGAATCGCCGACCGCGGGCGTCGGCGCCAGCGACAGATCGACGACGCCGAAGCGGACCGGCGGCCCCAGGCGGCGCGCCACCTCGCGGCCGATGAGCTCGCCGGCGCGCGTGACCTTGAACGCCATGCGCTTGATGGTCTCGGCCACCGCGGTCAGATCGGTCATGCCCCCGTCGGCGCGCAGGCGGCGCAGCGCGGACAGCACGACGCCCGGGCCGGAGCAGCCGACGTTGATGACACATTCACCTTCGCCCACGCCGTGCAGCGCGCCGGCGACGAACGGGTTGTCGTCGGGGACGTTGGCGAACGTCACCAGCCGCGCGCAGCCGATGCCGCCCGCGGCGGCCGTCCCCTCGGCGACCGCCTTGACCACGCGCCCCATGTCCAGCACGGCGTCGGTGTTGATGCCCGCGCGCGTGGTGGCGACGTTGACCGACGAGCAGACGCGCGTCGTGGCTGGACAGCGCCTCCGGGATCGAATCGATGAGCGCGCGATCGCCGGGCGTGCTCCCCTTCTCGACCAGCGCCGAGAAACCGCCGACGTAGTCGACGCCCAGCTCGCGCGCCGCGCGGTCGAGCGCCAGCGCCGCCGGAACGACGCGCGCCTCGCGCGACGCCTCGGTGACCAGCGCGATGGGCGTGACCGAAAGCCGCGTCGTCGTGATCGGCACGGCGAAGTCGGCGTGGACGGCGGCGGTCGTCGGCACCAGCCGCTGCGCGATGCGCATGAGCTTCTCGTAGATGCGGTCGCTGGTGCGCGACAGGCTCTCGCTGGCGCAATCGCGCAGTGACACGCCCATGGTCACGGCGCGCACGTCCAGGCTCTCGCTCTCGATCATGCGCAACACTTCGCGCACCTCGGAGGCGTCGAATCGCAGTGGGCCGGCCGGCATCGCGCGAAGTGTAACGCGTTCGCCCCGGGGATAGCCCGGGGCAATCCGCGGCGCGCCTGAGCATTTCCCTGACGGCGCGTGAACGTTCTGTGAACTCCCGCGCCGGCGCCGCCCGGCCGCGGCGTCGGTCACCAGGGTTGAGAGCATGGATCGGACGCCGACACTGGCCGCGATAGACGTGGGAACGAACTCCGTCCGCATGAAGCTCGCGCGCACGCGGCCCGACGGTTCGCTGGACGTCGTGTGCGAGCAGCGCGATCCCGTGCGCCCGGGCGAGGGGGTGTTTGGCACCGGCAACATCGCGCCCGCGGCCGTCGATCGGCTGCTGACGGTGCTGGCGCGCTACGCGACGATCTGCCGCGCGCATGGCGCCGAGGTGCGTGCGGTCGCGACCAGCGCGCTGCGCGAGGCGCACAACCGGGACGCGGTGCTGGCGCGCGCGCGGGACGAGCTCGGTCTGGCTCTGGAGATCCTGTCGGGCCGCGACGAGGCGCGCCTGATCTGCCTGGGCGTGCTCCGCGACGAGGCGCCCGAGGCACGGTCGCTGGTCATCGACGTCGGCGGCGGCTCGACGGAGGTCATCAGCGCACGCGGCGCGCGGCCGGTGGCGCTGTGGAGCGTGGACCTGGGGTCGGTGCGGCTGACCGAACGCGTGAGCAAACACCGCGGCGCCGACGAGCTGCGCGCGTTGCGCCGTCATGCGCGCGACATCGTCGCGGCCGCGTTGCCGCGTGACATCGCCGGCCCGCCCGACACGGCGCTGGGGAGCTCGGGAACGATCCGCGCCGTGGTCGCCTTCGCCGCGCCAGGCCGGAACCAACCGCGTGACGCACCGGCAACTCGTGGCCGCGGTCGGCGCGATCGCGACGATGACCGCGGCCGAGCGGCGCGCGTGTTTCGGGGCCGAGCGCGCGGACATCATCATGGCCGGCGCGGTCGCGCTGGAGGCGGTGATCGAGCGCGTCGGCATCGGCGCGATCGCCGCGGTGTCCGCCGGCCTGTCCGACGGCGTGCTAGCGCAAATGAGAGCGGCGGCCGCTGCCGCTAAACCCGCTGCAGGGCGTTCACGACGCCTTCGTGCATCACCAGGCACTCGGCGCCCAGAGACGACACGGTTCGCTCGAGCCGCGACTTGAACTCGGCGAACGACACCGCCAGCGCGCTGGTGTCGACGATGATGATCATCGTGAAGTAGTCGGAGATCAGCGTCTGCGAGATGTCGACGATGTCGCCGCCGGCGTCAGCGATCGCCTGCGCGATCTTCGCGACGATGCCGCGCTGGTTCTTGCCCGTCGTGGTCACGACCGCGCGTTCGCCGCGCCGATCGGACGCCGCCGGCGCCGCCCCCGTCGCGGATGACGACCGACGCGCTTCCGCCGCGACCTCGCGGGTCACCTCGGCGACGATGCGGCGCAGGTCCGCGTCTTTCATTCACCGCCACCGGGGATGTCGACGCGATCCACGACGGCGACCACCGCCGCGTCGATCGGGACCATCGGCTTGCTTCCCGGCGCCAGCTTCTCGCTGACCGCGACGCGCGCCGCGTGCCCGAACGCCACGATGACGTCGTCACCCGGCCCGGCGTCCAGCGTGTCGGCGCAGACGACCAGATCATCGACGGGCTCGGATGCGGTGGCGTCCGCCTGTCCGCCGGCGGCGCCAGGAGGAAGGTCACCCAGGCGGTACGGGCGCACGAGCAGCAGCTTGATGCCGACCGCCTGTGGCCACTTCACCGTCGACCAGACCGTGCCCGCGACGCGTCCGAGAAACATCAGTCCGCTCCTTCGACGATGGCGGCGACCGCCGCGTCACACAACACGTCGCGATCGCCCCCGCCCGGGCGCAGCACGTTGCGCGCCCCCGAGCCGAACGCGACCGTGACGTCTTCACCCGCGCGCGCGTCGAGCACGTCGCTGGCCACCACCAGCCGGCCCGTCGTCCGCCCGTCGGCATCGCGCGCCGCGATCAGCACCAGCTTCTGCCCGTCGAGCCCGCGCGCCTTGCGCGTGGCCCACACGTGACCGACGACGGTGCCGCGGATCAACGCGGAGCCCCCGTCGCCGCCGTCGTCCCCGACTTGGCCGGCAGCGGCGCCAGCTTGCGGCGGATGCCGGGCGCGGCGCCCGGCGCGGTCATGACGTCCGCCGCGAGCTCGACGTGATCGACGACGCCCAGCACGGCCGCGTCGACCGGCATGTCGTTGCCCCCCAGCGACGCGCGCGCCGGCGCGCCCAGGCAGACGATGACGTCGTCGCCCACGCCGGCATCGACGTCGTCGATCGCCACCAGGTGGCGGCCGGCGAACGCGGGCTCGTAGATGGCGTGCGGCCGAATCACCAGGAGCTTCGCCCGCTGCAGGCGCGCGTCGCGACGCGTGGCCCACACCTGCCCGATGACCCGGCCCAGGATCATGTGAGCGCGCTGTCGTCGACGATGCCGACGACGATGTCCTTGTCGGCGACGTCGGCGCCGACGGTCAGGTCGCGCACGCGGCTGCCGTGTGCCACCAGCACGCGATCGCCGGGGCCGGCGGCCAGGCCGTCAACCGCGACGATCAGCCGCGGCGACACCTCGCCGGTCGCGGTCTCGGGGCGAACCAACAGCAGCTTGCGACCCGCGAGGCCGGCGGCCTGCCGCGCCGCCCAGAGCCGCCCCACCACCCGGCCCAAGATCATCGCCGTCGCCCTGGTCGCGCGTCAGCGGCGCTTCTTGCTCTTGGCCAGGGCCGATTTCTTGCTGCGCGCCGTCGGCTTGGCAGCCGCCTTCTTCGGCGGCGCCTTCTTCTGGACCTTGCCCTTGCGGGTGGCCTTGCGCTCGGCGTGCGCCGCTTTGACGTCGGCGGATGTCGCCGGCTTGGCGACGGCGCCAGTGCCGCGCCCCCCGGCGGCCTTGGCCATGTCGAGCAGCCGGCCGTTCGACAGCCCGGACAGCATCTGGACGTAGTCCTTGTCCTTGCCGTGCTTCAGGCGTTCGGCGGCGGTCGCCGCCAGCTTGTCGTGCCCGCCGGCCTCCTTGGTGCGCGTCGCGACGCTGTGGAGGCGAATCAGCTTGGTGTTCGACACGCCGAGCAGCCGCTTGCGCAGCTCGTCCTTGCTCTCGTCCTCGCTCGTCTCGAGGACGCCGACGATCTTGTCGACCAGCTTGTCCTTGCCGCCGAACTCCTCTTTCACACGCGCGAGTGGATTCTTAGTAGCCGCTGCGGACGTCGACATGAAACACGTATCTCCTTCGTCGCTTGACTGCGAGGGGGCCGTATTTACCGCAAGTTGGCCCGGTTGACCAGCGTTAGGCCCGGTTCAGGCGAAGCTAACCCGCGGCTGCCAGATCGATGAAGCCGCGGATCCAGATCAGGTTGATCTCGTCGGCCAGCGGCCAGGGGGTCTCGGTCGTGGTCTCGATCGCCGCCGTGTAGGGGACGCCGGCGCGGTGGAAGCGGTCGGTGACGCTGCCGTCGTGGCAGATGATGAACCCTTCGGCATCGGCGTGGACGTCGCTCCCCGGCTCGTGGCCGGAATCGACGATGGTGCTGCGAAGCACGGGGACCAGCGCCCCGCACCGCGCCAGCAGCGGCCGGTAGGCCGCCCGGTCGCCGAACACGTAGGCGTAGAACTGCGCGCCGTGGATGAAGTTGTCCTGATGCAGGTCCAGCGCTGCGACCGGCTGCGGCTGCCGGTCCAGCTCGCGCGCCAAGGCCACGGTCTCCTTGGGAATCCCGTCCGACGCCGGGGTCACGCGCAGGAACCCCTCGCCATCACGCAGCTCGCCCTTCCAGCAGCCGGGCGTGGTCTCGTAGCGCAGGAAATCGTTGTTGGGGCGCTCGCCCGTGACGTTGTAGCGGGTGTGGGCCTGGAACCCGGACGGGTTCACGCACGGGTAGATGTTCAGTCCGACACCGCGGGAGGCGGCGTAGTCGACCAGCTCCGCGGCATGCTCGAGCAAGGTCAGCGGCCCGGCCTTCTCGTCACCGTGAAAACCGGCGGTCACCAGCGCGGTGCGCTCACCCGGGCTGGACAGTCCCACCAGCGGATACTCGTGCCCGGCCTCGGTCACCGAGCCGTACGTGACCGCCTGTGCCGGGGAAGGCACGGACGAAAGCCAGCGGTCGGCGTACTCGGCGAACAGCACTTCGCTGATTGTGACACGACCCGCGGGCATCCGCGATTTGTCCTTTGATTTCAACCACTCAGCCGTACAGCGCCGGGGCTGATCAGCGCGGCGCGTTAGGCAAACCACCCCCCGGAAACCCGGGAATTGGTTGGCTTCTTGCCAGCTGGAGCATGGCCACGATGCGACCGACCAGATCATCCACGGCCGTGTCGCTGAGCGTGACGTGTAGCTCGAACGTGCGATCGGCTGACCTGGCGGACAGCCCATCCAGGTAGGGTCCGAGCCCGAGCATCAGCACCTGCGGGTTGCGCTTGGCGTCGCGCAGCGACTCCGTGACCTTGCTGGCCAGCGACTTCGCGCCCGTCTGCGGTGGCGACGTCGGCCTTGAGCTCCGCCTCCAGCCCCTTGCCCAGGTCGATGCCGCCGTAGAGCGTGGCGATGCTGGCCGCTTCCCCTAGCTGCGGGTCGGCGGCGAGCGTGCGGCGCGTCTCCTCGGGGACCAGCGCTGCGCCCCAGATGGCGTGCGAGGCGGCGGCGCGTTCGACGAGGTGGACCAGATCCAGGTTGGTGGCGGCGCTGTCGCCGGGACGCGCGGTGTCCGCCAGCTCGGCCATCCGCTGGCCCCAGCTGCCGCCGCCGAGCACGAACGTCTGCTTGTCGATGAAGAAGCCGGAGACCGCGGGGTCGCGACGCGACGACCACAGCGTGAAGCGGCCGCGCTTGGTGGCGACCAGATCGTCGCCGCTCTTCTGTAGCTCGTCGCGCGCGTACGCGACCAGCTTGGTCTCGTCGAACAGCTCGCCGCGCAGGACGACGCCGAACTCGCCGCCCGCGCGCGCCTCCTCCGGGAACGCGATCGTGAGGCTGGAGATCTGCTTGACGGGATCCAGGCCGGTGCGGCGCTGGAACGAGGCGAGCGTGTCCTTGTCGGCCTGCGACTCCGAGACCAGCGTCGACAGCTTCGCGGCGGCGGGGCTGTCGCGCAGGCGCGCCACCTCGACCGACACGACGACGCGCGCGGCGATCGGAAACAGCGCGAGCCGTCCTTTGACCGCGGCGACGACGTCGGCTTCCTTGCTGCGCCGGCAGCCGCCGCGGCACGACGCGGACGCCGCGAGCCCGACGGCCACGACGATCAACAAAGGCAATGGCCAGCGCAACGGCGTTCGCGTCATAGTGCGGCGGATGTCCTGGGTTCGCATGCGGTTCAAAGGAGAGGTGGTCTGGGTTCGCGCAGACGACACCGGAACGCTGGTCACGGACGGCAGCGGGCGCGCCGAGATGAAGTATCGCGAAACCGACGACAAGAGCTACCGTCCATTTGCGGGAAACCTGTCGCCAGACGAAGGCGGGGACGCGGCGCCGGCCGCCGCCAGGCCCGCGGCCACCCGCGCGAGAAAGCCCGCCGCCAGTGCTAGCAAGCCGCCCGCGACGAACGGCACCGCGCCGTCGCCCTCCGCGGGCGGGGCGCTGGAGCTGTGGACCGACGGCGCGTGCTCGGGGAATCCGGGGCCGATGGGGATCGGGGTGGTCGCGATCGACGGGGCCAAGCGGCGCGAGGTGAGCGAATACCTGGGCGTCGGCACCAACAACATCGCAGAGCTGACCGCGATCGAGCGCGCGCTCGACACGGCCGACACCGCGCCGGGCAGCGATCGTGGCCGCCGCATGCGCATCCACACCGACTCCGCCTACTCGATCGGCGTGCTGTCGAAGGGGTGGAAGGCGAAAGCGAACCAGGAGCTGATCGCCCGCATCAAGCGCCGGCTGGCGGCTTACCCGAACGTCGAGTTCGTGAAGGTCTCGGGCCACGCCGGCATTCCCGAGAACGAACGCTGCGACGCGCTGGCGCGACAGGCGGTCGATCGACGCGGGTAGAGCGCGCGCGACGCCGGTGGGGTGTGCTTGTGTTGCCTGCGGGCCCTCACCTTGTTGCCTCCGGGACAACGAAATTAGGTCCACGGAATAAAGAATGAGCCGAATATAATGTATCTTTAATTACTATTTCTACGGCACATGTAGTGCAGGGAGAGGTGGGTTCCCATGCGATCAACCTCGACCCTTTCGCTCGCGTTCGCGCTCGCCACCGGCTCCCTCGTCTCAGCGTCGTGCCAGGACATTGACGCCGACGACGAGCAGTCACAGGCGGGCGCCATCGCGTCCGACAACGGGCTGTCCGCCGTCAACGGCCTGTCCGCCGTCAACGGCCTGTCCGCCGTCAACGGCCTGTCCGCCGTCAACGGGCTCTCCGCCGTCAACGGCCTGTCCGCCGTCAACGGCCTGATCACCAGCAGCGACGGCCGCAACACGATCTCGTACATCGTCCGCTGCGCGCTGCCCGCCGGACGCAGCATCAAGAAGACCTACAACGGCACGACGTACACGTTCGCCGGAGCGCTCGGCGTCGCGCCGCAGTGGGAGAACTACGCGTGCGACACCAACTGCCAGCAGATCGTGTCGGCGTGCGTGATGGCGCACGTGAACACCACGGGCCGCCGCATCCCGATCTACCTCGACAGTCCGGTGGCGCTCGGCTTCGGGCGCAGCAACACGTACCCGATGCAGGAGGGCGCGTTCTTCGGCAACATCTTCGTCAGCCCCCCGCAGGCCTACTTCTGCAACGGCTACGACTGGGATCGCGGTCCGGTCGCGGGCCGCATCGGCGCGGGCACCAGCGGCAGCCCGTACCGCAATCCGTTCTCGGGCAGCGGGCTGTGCAAGAGCAACTGTTCGACGGTGGGCTGGAACGGCGAGGCGTTCGCCAACTGCGCCGGGTTCGGCAACAACGTCGTCACGGTCTACCGCGACTTCGATCCCAGCGTGCCGTACACGATCTGCAACAAGTACACGGGCAAGTGCCTGGACGTCAGCGGCAGCTCGACCACCGCCGGCACGCCGATCGTCATGTGGTCGCCCACGGGCGCCAGGAACCAGAAGTTCTATTTCGAGCGCGCCAGCGTCGCGAGCCATGACGGCAACTACCGCGTCCGCTCGGCGTCGAGCGGCCTGTACGTCGACATCAACGGCGGTTCGACCGCGTCCGGCGCGACGGCGATGCAGTGGAGCAACAACGGCGGCACCAGCCAGATGTGGAACATGGTGCAGGTCGTGGCGGGCAGCTACCTCATGGAGAACGAGCGTAGCCGCTTGCTGCTCAACGCCGCCGGGGTTCCCGCCGGCGCGCCCGTCCCGCAGAAGGGCAGCGGCTACTACACCGACTTGCAGATGTGGAAGCTGACCCTCGCGCAGTAGCGGGGCGCTCAGGCGACGGTCGCGGCGACCTCGGCCAGCGGCGCGAAGCGGGCGCCGACGGCGCGCGCGGCGACCAGCGTGTCGTCGAGCGCGGCCAGCTTGTGCGCCAGCGAGCGGCGCAGGTCGGGCTGGCGCGCGATGAGTGCGGCGGGCATGCCGTCGGCGTCGGCGTCGGCGAGGTCGATGCCGTGGAGCTCGAGGTTGAAGAACGGCGCGCGCAGCGCGGCGGCCACCAGGCGGCGGCGCACGGGGGCGGGCGCGAGGATCAAGCTGGTGCCGATGACGGGGAGGCGGGCCAGCGGCGTCACGGCGATGGGCAGCTCGACGATGTTCGCGTTGCCCGCGCTGGTAGGGCGCGGCGGCGGCGGGGCGATACGGGTGGCGCGGCGCGAGCAACACGCGCGGGCTGCCGAGCACGCTGCCCGACACCCGCCCGACGGCGCGCATCGCCCCCATGACCAGCGCCTTGGCGCCGTAATACGTCGCCGACGGGAACACCGACGAGTCGTAGCGGTAGCCGCGCGCCTGCAGCGCATCGATGACGTCGGGGGCGATCTCGTAGCCGGGCGCGCGGAAACCGACGGGCGGCGTCCCGGCGCACGCGGCGATGGCGGCGTGCGCGCGATCGATCTCGTCGTCGATGCGCGCGGCGTCCCAGGCGCACGAAGTCGTAGGGGTGCGTGTGCGTGTGGCTGGCCAGCTCGTGGCCGTCGCGCGCCAGCTCGGCGAGCAGCCGCCGGCCTTCGCTGTCGTCGTCCAGATCCTGGCCGACGACGAAGAACGTGGCGCGCACGCCGTGGCGCGCGAACAGCTCGGCGAAGCGCGGCAGGCAGCGCCGCAGCACGGCGGTGCGCGCGGCCTCGGGCGGCGCGCCGGCGAGCGCGTGAATCCGGTAGTAGCAGGCGACGGCGTCCAGATCGACGGACACGCTGACCAAGCGCGCCGGAACTGAACTATCCTGCCCCGCCATGCCGAAGGGTGTTACCACGTCCGCACCGTCCACGCCGATCGCGTACCGGGTGGCGATGTCCGAGCCGAGCTCGCACGAGTTCGAGGTCGACATGGCCGTGCCGGCGATGCCCGAGCGCGCGACCGCCGACATCGTGTTCCCGACGTGGGCGCCGGGCAGCTACATGGTCCGCGACTTCGCGCGCCACGTGTTCCAGCTGGCGATCGACGACGGCCGCGGGCACGCGCTCGCGTACGAACGCATCGACAAGCAGCGCTGGCGGATCGCGACCGGCGGGCGCGCGTTCCGTGTCCGCTACCGCGTGTTCGCGTTCGAGGCCACGGTGCGGACGTCGTTCCTCGACGACAGCCACGGCTACTGGAACGGCACCAGCGTGTTCTTCTTCGTCGACGGCGAGCTGGCGCGCCCGTGCCGCGTCACCGTCGTGCCGCCGCCGGGATCGGGCTGGCGCGTCGCGACCGCGCTGCCGCCGGTGGCGGGCCGCCGCGGCGTCTACCAGGCCGAAGACTTCGACGACCTGGTGGACGCGCCGTTCGAGATCGGCACGCACGAGGTCTACGACTTCCGCGTCGGCGACACGCGCTTCGACCTGGCGCTGTACGGCCGCTGCAACGCCGACCGCCGCCGTCTGGTCGACATCCTGCGGCGGATCGTCACCGCCGCGGGCAAGCTGTTCGGCGGCTTCCCGTTCCGCCGCTACCTGTTCGTCGTGCACGCGCTGCCGGTGGCCACCGGCGGCCTGGAGCACCGCGCGTCGGTCACCATGGACATCGCGGGGCTGTCGTTCGAGGACCAGGTCGGCTACCTGCGCTTCGCCGATCTCGCGGCGCACGAGTTCTTCCACGTGTGGAACGTCAAGCGCCTGCGCGACGCCGCCGTCGATCGCTTCGACTACACGCGCGAGAACTACACGCGCATGTTGTGGATGTTCGAGGGCTTCACCGACTACATGGCGCACGTCATCATGCTGCGCGCCGGCGTGACGGCGGAGCGCGACTTCCTGCGCATGATCGCCGAGGACTGGCCGAAGTACGCGACGCGGCCCGGGCGCAACGAGACGTCGCTGGACGAGCTGTCGTTCGAGGCGTGGATCAAGCAATACAAGCCGGCCGAGAGCTTCATCAACCGCGCGGTCAGCTACTACGAGAAGGGGCTGTGGACGGCGATGGCGCTGGACATCACGCTGCGGCTGGCGACCGGCGGGCGGCGCGGCCTGCCCGAGATGTTCCGCTGGCTGTGGAACCGCTACCGGCGCCGGCCGCGCGCGATCACCGAGGCCGACGTGCGCGACGCGGCGGCGGCGATCGGCGGGCGGCGGTTCGACGCCTTCTTCGCCAGCTACGTCCACGGCAAGCGCGAGCTGCCGCTGCCTGCCCTGTGGCGGCGCGCCGGGTTGACGGTGACGGCGCGCGCGGCGTGGGACGAGAGCGATCGCCCGGTGGCCGATCGCGACGGCGTGCGCGCGCGGCGCTCGCGCGCGTGGACGGGCATCACCCTGTGGCCCGAGCGCACGCTGATCCGCAACGTCGTCCCCGGCTCGCCCGCGTGGCGGGCGGGGCTGACGTTCGGCGACGAGATCGTCGCGGTCGGCGGAGCGCGGGTGACGGCGGCGACGTTCGACAAGCGCGTCGGCGACAATGACCCGCGCGCGCGCGTCCGCGTCGCGTTCTTCCGCCGCGACGTGCTGCAGGAAGCGGTCGTCACGCTGGCCACCAGCCCCGACCGCAAGCTGATCGTCGCCGCCGATGCGGCGGCCGGTGCAGGCGCCCGGGCAGTGCGGACGCGCTGGCTCGCGACCGGGTAAGTAGAGCGGCGCAGCGATGACGCGCGGACCCCTCTCCCCTCCCGCTCCCCGCTTCGCGGGGCGAGGGCGAACGGGTGCGGTGATTCGCACGGCGTCGCTCGTCGTCGTCCTGGCGCTCGTCGCCTGTTCGGCGCCGGCGCGCGCACCCGACGCCACCGCCGACGCGCTGGCGCCGGCGCGCGTGGCGCGGCTGCGCGCGTACATTCGCGACGCGTGGCCGCGGCTGACGCGTACGCCGGCCGACCTGCCGGTTGCCGCGCGCGACGACAAGATGCCGCACGCGCCCGGCGCGCCGTGGCCCGTGTATCTTCCCGGCGACGGAAGATCGCGCCGCCATCGAGGCGGCGGTGGCGCGTGCCGTGCCGCCCGCGGGCCTGCGCGACATCGTCCTGCGCCCGCTGCCGGCGGCGATCCAGGAGCACGGCCTGCTGTATCTGCCACGCCCGTACGTCGTCCCGGGCGGTCGCTTCAACGAGATGTACGGCTGGGACAGCTACTTCATCGTCCTCGGCCTGGTGCGCGACGATCGCCAGCTCGCCGCGGACATGGTCGCGAACTTCCTCTACGAGGTGCGCCACTACGGCGGCGTGCTCAACGCGAACCGCACCTACTACCTGACGCGGTCGCAGCCGCCGCTGCTGTCGGCCATGGTGCTGGCGCTCTACCGCCGCGGCGGGGACGCGGCGTTTCTGCGCGACGCGCGCGACGCGATCGTCGCCAGCTACGAGCACTGGACGGCGCCGCCCCACCTGATCCCGGCGCTGGGGCTGTCGCGCTACTTCGACCACGGCGACGGCCCGGCGCCCGAGGTCGTCGCCGGCGAACGCGACGCGCACGGGCACAGCCACTACGATCGCGTGCGCGCCTATTTTCGCGCGCACGGCGGCCCCGACGAGCTGACGCCGCAGTTCTACAAGGCCGACCGCGCGATGCGCGAATCCGGCTTCGACCCGACGGGGCGGTTCGGCCCGTTCGGCGTCGACATCCTGGGCATCGCGCCGGTCTGTCTGAACACGCTGCTCTACCGCATGGAGCTGGACCTGGCCGACATCGACACCGCGCTGAATCGCGACGCCGACGCCGCGCGCTGGCGCGAGCTGGCGCGGCAGCGGCAGGCGCGCGTCGAGGCGCTGCTGTGGGACGACGCCGCCGGCCAGTACTTCGACTACGACTTCGAGCGCGGGCGCCGCCGCCCCTACCCGTTCGCCACGACGTTCTGGCCGCTGTGGGCCGGGCTGGCGTCACCCGCGCACGCGCGCCGCGTGCGCGATCAGCTCCCCGTCTTCGAGCGCCGCGGCGGCGTCGTCACCAGCACGACGGTGACCGGCGCGCAGTGGGACGCGCCGTTCGGGTGGGCGCCGCTGCAGCTGTTCGCGGTCGACGGCCTGCGCCGCTACGGCTTCCGCGACGACGCCGACCGCATCGCGCGCGCGTTCGTGTCGATGCTGATCGAGGACTTCGAGCGCCGCGGCACGCTGGTCGAGAAGTACGACGTCGAGCGCCGCACCTCCGACGTCGCCGGCCGGCTGGCGTTCGGCTACATCAGCAACGAGGTCGGCTTCGGCTGGACCAACGGCGTCGCGCTCGAGCTGCTCGAAGGCCTCAACCTCAGCGCGAGTAGGTGATCTGGTCGGTCGCGATGTCGGTGACCCGGTCGCTGAGCTCGTCGAAGGCGACGTCGGCGAGGTCGACGTCGGGGATGCGCAGCGCCGACACCGCGTAGCCGATCGACCCCAGCGGCAGCGGATCGGGGGACAGCCCGGGCAGCGTGAACGACGTCGAGCCGTCGAAGATCGTGATCGACCAGCGCCGCTCGCCGGTCGTCGTCTGCAGCTCGGCGCCGTGCAGCGTGGCGCCGGCGGCGGGCGTGAACGAATACGTCCCGCTCGACACCGTGAGCCCCGTCGGCGGCGGCAGCCAGCCGCTGACCGCGACGGTCGTCGCGATGTCGATGTTGCGCAGCCACCTCAGCGTGACCGGCTGCGGCTTGTCGACCGCGTCGCGCGCGGTCGCGATCAGATCGTAGTGCGCGTCGGCGAGGATGCCGGTCGGCTTCGGCACGCGCGTCATCAAGCTGGTTGAATCCAGCGCGGGCAGGATGATGGCGATGCGCCCTTCGGCGCCCAGCTCCAGCGTCGGGCAGCGCGCCGACGTAGTCCAGCCCGGAAGGCGCCGACGCGAACGACGCCGCCAGGCTCTGCATGTCGGCGTCGCGGATGATGTCCAGCACCTCGCCGCTGGCGGTGGCGCCCTTGCCGAACGACAGGTTCCGCTTCAGCGCCCAGGCGATCACCGTGAACGTGTCGTCGGTGTCGATCGTCGTCGGTCCCCCTGGTGTCGTGGTCGACGATGATGCCGAAGTGCGCCTGAGCGCCCGTGCGCGTGATCAGCCGCCAGTTGCAGTCGTTGACCAGCGCGTTGCGCGCGCAGATGTTGGCGTCGATGTCGACGGGGTAGAGCGTGCCGCCGATGTCGACGTCGACGGTGCGCTTGCCCTGCGCCATGTCGTTCTCGCGATCGCCGAGACCGGGCAGCTGCGACGCGCCGATGATCGCCAGCGTCTGGTGATTGACGGCGGGCGCGGGCAGAGCGTCCCAGCCCGCGATCGTGCCGTACACGGTCGCGCTGCCGAACGCGGGCGCCGAGATCGACCGCACGCCCACGGTCAGGTTGCGGCCGTTGACGCCGATCCAGGTGCTGGGGGCGTAGCCGGTCGCCGACACGGTCACGTTGACCGGCCCGACCAGCGACGGGCAGCTCTGCGGATCGAAGCTGGCGATGCCGGTCGAATCGGTCAGCGCGTCGCAGGCGGTGGTCGACGCGGATTCGCCGACCCGCACCGCGGCGCTGGACACGACAGCGTCGGTCTCGTCGTCGATGACGAAGACGTTCAGGTAGCCGGAGATCTTGCCGTCGCCGATGCCGCCCCCCGGGATCAGCCGGGGCACGGGCGGACCGCTGATGCCGCCGCCGCCGCCGCACGCGCCGCCGCCGCCGCCGTGGACACCAGAACCAGGAGACCCAGCCGTCGTCGCATGTGCACGCCTCCGCCGCAGTCTCAGTTGGTGAAGGTGATCTCGTCGGATCGACAGCGCCGTGATCTTGTCGCGCGCGTCGTCGAGGCGAACGTCGGTCAGGCTGATGCCGGGGATCTGCAGCGCCGACGTCTGCAGCCGCGTCATGCCGGCCGGGATCGGCGCCGGCGACAGCCCCGGGAGCGTGAACGACGTCGAGCCGTCGAAGATCGACACCGACCACAGGCGTTCGCCCGCCATCGTCCGGATCTCCGCGCCGTGCAGCGTCGCGCCCGCGACCGCGGCGAACGAAAACGTCCCCGATGACGCCGCGAGCGACGACGGCGGCAGCAGCCAGTCGTTGACGGCGACGGTGCCACTGGCGTTCACGTTGCGCAGCCAGCGCAGCGTCGCCGGCTCGACCTTGTCGGCGGCGTCGCGCGCCTGAGCGATGACGCCCAGGGTTGCGCCCGCCAGCGGGCCGACCGTCTTCGGGACCCGCGTCATCGTGTTCGTCGCGTCCAGCACCGGCGCGATGATCGGGATGCGCCCCTCGGCGCCCAGCTCCAGCACCGGGTAGCCGACGATGACGTCCATGCCGCTGGGCGGTGACGCGAACGAAGCGTTGAGCGCGACCATGTCAGCGTCCGCGATGATGGTCAGCGTCTCGCCGGTGGCGGTGTCGTTGGCCGACAACGACACGCCGGTCTTGATCGCCCACGCGATGACCGTGGTCGTGTCGTCGGCCTCTGCCTCCGTCCCCTTGGTGTCCTGGTCGACGATGATCGCGAAGTGCGCCTGCGCCCCGGTGCGCGTCGTCAGCCGCCAGTTGCAGTCGTCGGCCAGCGCGTTGCGCACGCAGACGTTGGCCGGGATCGCCGCGGCAGGACGCCCGCGACCGTGAGTCACGCGTTCGCCCTGCGGGAGATCGTTGGCGCGATCGCCCAGGTCCGGCGCCTGCGATGCGGCGACGATCGCCAGCGTCTGGTGGTTCGTCAGCCGGCGCAGGCAGGTCGTCCCAACCCGCGATCGTCCCGGTGACCGTCGCCGTGTCGATCGCCGGCCGCGCCGTCGCGCGGATGGGGATCGTCAGGTTGGCGCCGTTCGCGCCGATCCAGGTCGTGGGCGCGTAGCCGGTCGCCGACACGGTCACCGTCACCGGCCCCTTCAGCGACGGGACAATTCTCGGGCTCGAACGACGCGAGCCCGGTGGAGTCGGTGGTCGCCTGACAGGGCGACGGCGCCGCCGACTCGCCGACGCGAACGGTCGCGCTGCCGATCACCGCGCGCGTGTCGTCGTCCGTGACATGGACGTGCAGCGTGCCGCTCACGGCGCCGTCGCCGATGCCGCCGCCGGGAATCAGGCGCGGCATCGGCGGACCGCTGACGCCGCCGCAGGAGATCGTGACCACCGTCAGGAACGTGACGCCGATTGGGTTGCGCATATGACGCCCCTATCGACACCTCACGCCAAAAAAAGAAGAAAGGCGGGCCGCTCTTACGCCTACAACAGCCCGTGTTCGGCGAGCTTGTGGTACAGGCCGCGGCGGCTGATGCCGAGCAGGCGCGCGGCCATCGAGCGGTTGTTGCCTGACTTTTCCAGCGCGGTGGCGATGGCGTCCTTCTCGGCGTCGCGGCGGCTGGCCTCCAGCGTGCCGGCCGGCGCCGCGTCGCACCCGCCCGCGCCGCCGCCGGCCGCGGCGACCGCAGGCGCGACGGTGACCGGCGACTGCCGCGCCAGCTCGCGATCGACGTCGGCGACGGTCAGGCGATCGCCGTCGGACAGCACGACCAGGCGCTCGATGAAGTTCTGTAGCTGGCGCACGTTGCCGGGCCACGCCTGTTGCCGCAGCCGCGCCAGCGCGTCGGGCGTGATCGCCAGCTCGCCGCGGCCGTTGGCGGCGCCGAACTGGCGGCTGAAGTGCGTCGCCAGCGCGTCGATGTCGCCCAGGCGCGCGCGCAGCGGCGGAATCCAGATCGGCAACACGTTCAGCCGGTAGAACAGGTCCTCGCGAAACGTGCGCTGCTTGATCAGCTCTTCCAGCGGCTGGTGCGTCGCCGCGACGATGCGCGCCGTCGACTTCATGGTCTGCGTGCTCCCCAGCCGCTCGAACTCCCGGTCCTGCAGCAGGCGCAGCAGCTTCACCTGGATGAACGGGCTGACGTCGCCGATCTCGTCGAGGAACAGCGTGCCGCCCTCCGCCAGCTCGACCCGCCCCGGCTTGCGCGACGCCGCGCCCGTGAACGCGCCCTTCTCGTAACCGAACAGCTCGCTCTCGATCAGCGTGTCGGGCAGCGCCGCGCAGTGGATCTTCACGAACGGGCCGTCACGGCGCGGACCGTCGTCGTGAATCGCGCGCGCCGCCAGCTCCTTGCCGGTGCCGCTCTCGCCGCGCACGAGCACGGTGACCGTGCCGCGCGCCGCGCGCCGGATCAGGTCCTGCACCTCGCGCATGTCCTGCGAGCTCGAGCCCACGGAGCCGGCCGCGGCCTCCGTCGGCGTCGGCGTCGGCTGGCCGTCGGCGTGGCGCGCGGCCGCGATCTGCTTGCGGACCGTGAACAGGATCTCCTCGCGGTCGAACGGCTTGAGCAGGAAGTCCGCCGCGCCGCGCTTCATCGCGTCGACGGCGACGCCGACGCTGCCGTGGGCGGTCAGCAGGATGACCGGGATCTCCGGCCAGCGCTGCGCGATCTCGTCGAGCAGCTCCAGCCCGGTCGTCCCGGGCATCCGCAGATCGGTGACGACCACGTCGACCGGCTGCCGGCGCAACGCCTCCAGCGCCGCGCGCCGCGTCGGGCACGTGGCTGCAGCCGATGCCCGCCTGCGCGAGCAGCGCCGCCAGCACCTTGCCCACCGCCGGATCGTCGTCGACCACCAGCACGCTGCCGCCGTCGCTCATCTCCATCGTCATGTCTCCCCTGACTCCAGCGGCAGGAACAGCCGCACGGTCGTCCCCGCGCCTTCTTTGCTCCACAGCGACACGTCGCCGCCGTGGGCCTCCGCCACGCGGCGCACGAACGCCAGCCCCAGCCCGCTGCCCGTCGCCTTGGTCGTGTAGAAGTCGTCCATCGCGCGTTCGCGCGTCCGCGCGCTCATCCCCATCCCCGCGTCCTCGACGGACAAGGTCACGCCGGTCGCCTGGCGCGTGCGCGTCAGCGCGGTGCGCACCGTGACCGTCGCCATGACCGCGCCGCCGCCGATCGCGCGCGGCGTCGCCTCGAACGCGTTGCGCAGCAGGTTGTCCAGCGCGCCCGCCAGCAGATCGCGATCGACGGCGCACTCGGGCAGGTCGTCGGCGAGCTCCGCCTTCAGCTTGATGTCGTCGGCGTTGAACCGCTGCAGCGCGACCAGGCCGCGCACCAGGTCGTTGACCTGCATGCGCGTGCGCACCGCCTCGACGCGCCCCAGGCGCTGGTACTTGTCGACCGCGCCCTCGAGCCGATCGATCTGGTCGACGAGCAGGTCGAGGAACTCCGTCTTGTCGTCGATCGTGCGCCCCTGCGATCGCTCCTCGCGCAGGAACTGCGCCGCGCCCTTCAGCGCCGCCAGCGGGTTCTTGAGGTCGTGCCCCATCTGCGCCGCCAGGCGGCCCAGCGTCGCCAGCCTGACCAGCTGATCGCGGCGCGCGAACAGCGTGCCCATGATCAGCCGCCCCGCCGCGAGCAGGATCAACGTGACGAACAACGTCCCGAACACCAGCAGCGCCGTGTTCGTCCCCGCGGCGTGGAACACCGACAGGTAAGCGATGCCGCCGACCGACGCGATGATCGTCGCGGTCAGCGCCGTCGACGGCGACAGCGCCCGGTCGAACAGCCGGAAGCGCAGCGCCGCCGCCATGACGATGGCGTTGAACGACAGGATGCCGACGCTGCCCAGGCGCGGAACGCCGAAGCCCAGGTCGGCCCACACCTCGCTGGACGCGAGCGGCGAGATCACGACGACCGCCGCCAGCAACATCCATGTCCGATAGCGTTCCTCGACGGAGCTCGCGCGGCGCAGGTGCACCACCAGCAACACGACGATGAAGCCGGACAGCGGCAGCAACGCGGAGAGCCAGTGCCAGCTCCAGGTGTGCGACAGCGCCAGGCTCCTGGCCGCCGGCGACACGAGCCCGGCGAGCGCGGAGCCGGCGACGACGCCGCAATAGACGTACACGCCGCGCAACACCCAGCGCAGCTGCCGCGCCCGCCCCAGGAACCGGAGCATGAAGTGGAACGCCAGCGCGGTGCCGACGGGCGACAGCGCCATGTCCAGCAGGTGCCAGCGGATATCACCCGAGCGGTGATACGCGAGCTGGGCGAAGTTCCACGCCGCGAGATCGACGCTGAGCAACATCAGCGGCATCGCGAGCGAGCTGCCGAACGCGCGCAGCGCCACCAGCACCACGACCGCCAGCTCGCCGACGCACGCGATCAGCGTGACCCAGCTCTGCGTGCTCATCGCCCAATGAGGATACACGTCACCCGGCGCGTGGTGGCAAGCGCCATGCCACCGCGGCGCGCCGCGGGCGGCGCCACGCCGCCTGTGCAATCCCCTGCACAGGTGCGCGCGGAGCCAGTCGATTCGCGCGTCAGCGACGCGGGCGTCGGGTCGACGAGACGTGAAGCGCGAGGGCGGCCAGGCCGAGCGCGGTGAACAACAGCGACGGGACACCGCCGCCGGCGCCGGCCGCCGAGCAGGTGAATCCCGCCTGCGCGACCAGGTCGTCGATGCGATGGGTCGCCAGCCCGACGCCGATCGTGTGGCTGATCCAGGTCACCCCCTGCGAACAGGGCATCACCCCCGCTACAGGCGGCGGCGGCAACCGCCGCTACCGCCGCCGCCGCCAGCCCCCCCCGTACCCGCGCCATCCCCGACCTCCCCACCCGCTCCCGCTCCCGCTCACTCGCCACTCGCCAGCCGACTTTGGCAAAAGCAGCAGTCGTGCCAGCGACGGGGGCCGCGAGAATCGGCCACCACGCGCGCCGCCTGCTACCCGCGCGTAGCGCCGAGCCGCCACGGCGTTTCGTCGCCCGCCATCGCCACACCGACGAGCCCCGAAGCTGAACCAGCGATCAGCCGCTGTTGCGCCGGACCGAGATCGCCAGCTTCGCGACGCTCTTCACGACGTGCGGCACGCGCTTGACCAGGCGGATCGACGGCGGCCGCTTCTCGCGCACGGCGAACGGGATCTCGACGACCTTCTTCCCCTCGCGGTGCGCGCGGATGACGAACTCGCTGGCGAACACGTCCCGGTCGAGCACGCAGCGGCGCGCGGTCTCCAGCAGCGCGTCGCGCCGGAACGCCTTGAGGCCGTGCGTGTCGGTCCCGGGGTAGTGGCAGACGACGCGCAGCATGCCGTTGTAGACGCGCGTCGCCATGCGCCGGAACAGCGGCCGCTGGTCGTTGGAGCCGACCATCGCCTTCGATCCCACGACCAGCTCGGTGTCGCTGCGTTCGAGCAGCGCCATCGCGCGCGCGTAGAACTCCGTATCCAGCAGGTCGATCTCGTCGCAGATGACGTAGCGCCCCCGGGCTTCCAGGATCCCCTGCCGCATCGCCAGCCCGTAGTTCGGCTGGCCGATCGAGATCATCCGGACGTGCGGGTGCTCCGCCTCCAGCTCGCGGCCGATCTCGACGGTGCGGTCGCGCGATCCGTTCTCGCTCAGGATGAGCTCGTAGCGCCAGCCGAAGCGGCGCAGCTTCTCCTCCAGCTCGAGCACGGAGCCGCGCAGGATCCCCTCCTCGTTGTAGACGGGGATGACGATCGACAGCTGAGGCGCGTCGTCGGTCATGTCGCTACCAGGGCCGCGACCTCGCGCCCGGCGAGCAGGCAGTCTTCCATCGCGTTGTACGTCCACGCGCCGTAGCGGCCGCGCGGGTAGATGCCGTTCGCCTCCAGGAACGAGAAGATGGCGCGCGTCGCCTCGTAGTAGTTCTGATCGAAGACGACGTACGCGTATTCGATCAGCTGCGGGTCGGCGAACACGACGTCGTTCGCGTCGCGCAGCGCGCCCGCGGCGACCAGCGCGGCGGTGGTGTCGCGGACGGTGGCGTCGGTGATCGGCCCGCGATCGGCCATCTCGACGCAGATCGATGAACAGCCGGCGGGCGCCATGGTTGGCATCGCCGTCGAGAATACGTTGACGCGATAAAACGGATAGCGCTTCTCGGGCACGTAGATCCAGTGCCAGTCGGCGGGCGGCTGGCCGCGCGCGCCGATGTTCAGGTAGCGCAGCGTCGTGCAGCGCAGGTTGCCCGCGTGGCGTTCGATGTCGGGCGGCAGCTCGGGCATGCGCCGCAGCAGCTCGGGCAGCGGGATGGTGGCGACCAGCGCGCGGTAGTGAATGCGCTCGCCGCCGACGACGACCTCGCGCCGCCGCCAGTCGACGGCGTCGGGGCTGGACCGGGTGAACACGCGGCCGCCGTGCAACCGGGTCTGCAGCGCGCGCGTGAACGTCTCGATGCCGCCGGACTTCGGGTACAGGAAGCTCTGGTTGTAGCCCATCTCGGGTGGCCCGGCGCCCACCGCGCCCGCGACGATCTGCTCCAGGTTCGGCAGCGGCACGAACCGCGAGCACCACGCCGACGTGATCTCACGCGGCGGCACGCCCCAGATCTTCTCGTTGTACGGAATCATGAAGTGCTTCGAGATGCCCGCGCCGAAGTGGCGCAGGCAGTAGTCCTCGAAGTTCGCGGCGTCGCCCGCCGCCGCCCCGTCCCCGTCGCCAATTTGGCTTCGATGACGCCCAGCAGGCATTCCTTGATCACCTCCGGCGGCAGTCCGTGCAGATTCGCCTGGTAGGGGTAGCGCGTCAGCACGCCGTGGGAGAAGATTCGGGCCCTGCGCGCGATACCCACCATCTGCCCGGGCAACAGCTCGTCGACCATCTGCTTGACGCCGGCATCGCGCAGGTGCAGCCAGTGGCCGGTCTTGTCGAAGCGATATCCGTCGCGCTCGTCGGTGCGCGCGTGCCCGCCCAGCCGATCCTCGCGCTCGAACAGCAGCCAGGGGATACCCGCCTGCAGGTGCATGGCGGTGGAGATGCCGGTCAACCCGCCGCCCAAAATGACGACCGGATCGACGGCCGAGGCGCTCTGCGCTTCGCTGCTCACGTCGTCTCCCGCTGATTTATCACGGAAATCGCCGCATCGGGCGCGGGCGGCGCGCGGATGAGCCCCCAGAGTCCGCAGGATGACCAGCGGCGTCGGCTTCGCCGAGCGCGCGCGCGAGCTGGACCACGAACACCGCAAGCAGCTGCGCGGGCCGATGTCGATGGTGCTGTCGATGCGCTACCTGGGCGCCGCGTTCGAGCGGTTGCGGCTGGGGACCGCGCCCGCCCCCACCGAACCCGTGCCGCGGCCGCCGCCGGGCACGGTGACGATCACGTTCGTCGGCCACGCGACCGTGATGATCACGACCCCCAGCGGGCGCGTCATCGTCGACCCGCTGCTGGAGAGCAGCCTGTTCGGGGTGCCGCGCGCCAAGGCGGCCGGCCTCGCGGCGCGCGACATCGAAGACGTGGACCTGGTGCTGGTGACGCACGCGCACCGCGACCACCTGTCGCGCGCGAGCCTGGCGCGGTTTCCGGGCGCCGCGCCGGTGGTCGTGCCGCCGCACTGCGAACGCCTGGTGCGGCACGTGGGCCTGCTGACCGTCGAAGAGCTGGAGCCGGGGCGCAGCTTCCGCCACGCGGACGTCGAGGTCACGGCGGTGCCGGTGCGCCACTCGGGCACGCGCGGGTTCGGCAACTACACGCGGCGCGGCGCCTGCGGCTACGTCGTGCGCACGCCGCAACATTCGATCTACGTCGCCGGCGACACCGGCTACTTCTCGGGCTTCATCGAGATCGGGCGCCGGTTCAAGCCCGACATCGCGCTGCTGCCGATCTCCGGCTACGAGCCGGCCGGGTTCCGCGACGAGCACATGTCACCGCTGGACGCCGTGTACGCGTTCGAGGACCTCGGCGCGCGCGTGCTCATCCCCACCAGCTACGGTTCGTTCCCGCTCAGCTACGAGCCGCTGGACGCGCCGCTGATGTGGCTGCGGCGGATCATGCGCGAACGCGGCATCGCGGAATGCGGCCGCGCGACGCCCGACGCCCGTGCGCCAAAACGGCTGCGTCACCATCCTGGATCACGGAGAAAGCGCGCACTTTCGCAAGCCACCTTTGGCCGCGACGGTGCAGCCGTGACCTTCGGCGCTTGACCGACCGAATCCCGGGGCGCAAGACTGCCCTCTTTCGAGTGGAGGCGATCCCGATGATGACCAGCAAGAAGCTGTTGCCCGCGGCGGTGTTGACGACCCTGGCTGCCCTGGGGTTGGGATGCGGAGGAGGCGGCGGCACGCCGACGACGGAGGCCAGCTTCTGCATGCGCAAGGCGGAGGCGGAGTGCCAGGTCAGCGCGCGCTGCGTGTCCGACATGGCGATGTGCCTCAGCCGAGCGCATGACGCTGTGCACGCAGTTCGCGGCCACCGCCAAGGCCAGCGGCAAGCGCACGTTCACCCCCGGTAACGTCGACGCCTGCATCAACAAGACGAAGTCGGTCTACGCCAAGACGGCGCCGATCACGCCGACGGAGCTGGCGGACATGCTCGACCTCTGCAACTACGTGTTCCAGGGCGACGGCGAGACGCTGACGGACGCATGCGACGTCAAATACGACTGCGAAGGCAAGGTGATCTGCGACAAGGGCTTCTGCGCCACCACGATGACCAAGGGCGCCGACCAGCCGTGCAGCGATCCGGGCGCGGTGTGCTCGACCGGCAACTACTGCACGGCGAACATCGGCGAGCCTGCTGGTCTGCACCGAGAAGGCGATGACCGGCGCGACGTGCAGCGCCGACGGTGCCCTGTCTCGAGGCGCTGCGCTGTTCGGCCGGCACGTGCACCGACCGCGTCGTCGCGGGCATGCCGTGCGCCAGCAACGACGACTGCGCCACGGCGGCGCCGTACTGCGACCCCTCCGCCGGCAACCGCTGCACCCCTGGGCTGTCGTTCGCGGCGTTGTCGCCGTCGTGCGCTGACTTCGGCGGCACCACGGGCGCTGGCGGTAGCAGCGGCGGCGCGGGCACGGGCGGCGGTACCGCGGGCACGGGCGGCGGTTCCGCCGGCACGGGCGGCGGTTCCGCCGGCACGGGCGGCGGAGCCGCGGGCACGGGCGGCGGTGCCGCGGGCGCGGCCGGCGGTACCGCGGGCACGGGCGGCGGTGCCGCGGGCGCGGCCGGCGGGCCGCGGGCGCGGCCGGTGGTGCCGCGGGCGCGCGGCGGCGGTGCCGCGGGCACGGGCGGCTAAGAGCTCCCGCCGTCGTGCCCGATCAACCCGGCGATCAACCCAGATCGACCTCAGGCCCCACGCGCCTGCGCGACGAGCTGCGCCGCGTACCGGGATGGCTGTGGGCGCTGCTGTTCGCGGTGGCGCTGTGCCTGCCGCGGCTGTCGGGGTTCGGCTTCTGGGACCCGTGGGAGCTGAAGCTGGCCGAGCAGGCGCGCGCGGTCGCCAATTCGGACCACCTGTTCGACCCCACCGCTGACGGGAAATACCCGGGCGGCCGGGCGCTGGGGACGACGCTGTCGGCGCTGGGTATCCGCATGTTCGGCGCCAAGGAGCTGGGCGCGCGGCTGCCGCTGGCGCTGGCCGCGATTGGCGCGCTGATGGCGGTCTACTGGGCCGGCCGCAGCCTGCTGCGCAAGCGCGCCGCCCTGCTGGCGATGCTGGCGCTGGGGACGATGCCGCTGTTCGTGCTCGAAGCGCGGCAGCTCAACTCCGACGCGCCCCTGATCGCGACGCTGGCGCTGGCGCTGGGCGGGCTCGGCCCGCTTTGCGTGGCCGCCCGACGGCAAGCGGCGCGAGCGCGACCTGCTGATCGCGCTCGCCGGCCTGGGCCTGGGCATCTGGGCAGGCGGCTTCCTGCTGGGCTTCGTCCTGCCCGTGCTGTCGATCGTGCTGGCGCTGATCATCGGCCACGGGCTTCGCCCCATCGACGCCGCCGCCGTCGCCGACGGCACCGGACCGCTCGCCGACCCGGGCATCGGGCCCGACCTACCGGTGGACCGATCGCTGGGCGCCTCGACGCTGACCCCACGCGTGCGCGCGTTCTGGGCGATCGCCGTCCTGGCCGTGGTGGCGGTGGTCGCGCTGGTGATCGCGCTGACCGGCCTCACCGCCGGGAAATACAGCATGTTCCTGGGCGCCGCACCGCGCGCGGCGGCGCCGACGCGCACGTTCGACTTCCTGGTGCGCCAGCTCGGCTTCGGCCTGTTCCCGTGGAGCGCGGTCGCGATCTTCGCGCTCGCGCGCCCGCTGACCCGCCTGGACGGCGAAGGCCCCGCGACCAACACGCGGCTGGCGTTCGTGCAGCTCTTCCTGCTGGTGACCGCCGGGCTCGGGTTCGCGCTATCGGGCTACCTCGCCGTCGTGGTCGGCGACGTCCGTTACGTCGCGCTCCCCGCCATCGCGCTGGCGCTGGGCGCGTTCCTGGACGAAGCGCTCGAAGGCAACGCGGCCGAGCCGGTGGCCGGCCTGGTGATGGCGGTCGGGACGATGGTCGTCGCCCGCGACTTCTTCCAGGCGCCCGAGGAGATCGCGTCGATCCACGTCCTCGACAAGGTCAAATGGCCGTCCAACGTGTCACTCGGCCCGCTGTTCCTGCTGGTCGGGCTGATCGCCGCGGCGGGGATCTACGCCGGGCTCGCGGCGCGCACCTACGCCGTCGGCAAGACGCCGACCCAGGACCTGCAGCGCGGCGCGCCCGTTCTGGCGTTTCGTCCGCCAGCGCCTGATCGACGCCGGGCGCTTCGGCATACACGCGGCGGTCGCGACGACCGTCGTGTTCGCCTTCGTGCTGGCGCAGGTGCTGGTCCCGACGCTGTCGACCCACCTGTCGTTCAAGCCCGTGCTCGAGTCGTATACGAAGTTCGCGCGCCCCGGCGACAAGATCGGCAAGTACCGCATCGAGGGGCACGGCTCGACCTTCTACAGCAAGCAGACCATGGTCGAGCTGCCCAACCAGGATCGCGTCGTCGCGTTCCTGCGCGATCCGGAGCGCGTGTTCGCGATGGTGCCCACCGACGATCTGGCGGCGCTGGACGCGGCGTTCAAGCAGGCGAAGGTCGCCTACCACGTGGTCGACGCGTCGTCGTCGCGCTTCCTGCTGCTCACCAACCGCCTGGACGGCGGCCAGACCGACCAGAACCCGCTGCGCAACAACGTCTGGATGCCGCCCGGCGACGACGTCAGCGCCGCGCCGCCGTGGAAGTGGCGGGTGCCCGTGTCGGCGACGTTCAGCGACTCCATCGAGCTGGTGGGCGCGGACTTCCCCGAGTCGATCCGCCGCCCGGGCAAGATCCCGATGGACCTCTTCTTCCGCGTCAAGACGCGCCCGCCCGGCAGCTACAAGATCTTCGTGCACTTCGACGGGCCCGCGGCGCCGCGCGTGATCGGCGACCACGATCCGGTCAACCGCGCGTTCAGCACCAGCTACTGGCTGCCGGGCGAATACGTGCGCGATCACTACGAAACCGACGTGCCGCTGATGACCACCCCCGCCGGAACCTACGTCGTCTACATAGGTTTCTGGCCGGGCGGCGAGCAGAAGCGCCTCAAGATCACCCAGGGGCCGAACGACGGCGCCGATCGCGTCCGCCTCGGCACGATCGAGATCAAGTAGACTGGTGACTCCATGACGCGACGTGAGCTACGCGAGTGACCCGACGAGGCAAAGACAGACGGCGCCGCGAGGTGACCGTGTCGTCGGAACGGCGCCGCCCCGGCATCGACCGCCGCGTGCACGCGCGCGTGACGGTCGACCTCGAGGTCGACTACAAGAGCGCGGACAACTTCCTGTTCGCGTACATCACGGACATCAGCGCGATGGGCATCTTCATCCGCACCAACGCGCCCGAGCCGCCGGGGACCAAGCTGAACCTGAGCTTCACGCCGCCGGGCAGCCCGCAGCTGAACCTGGAGGGGCGCGTGATGTGGGTGAACCCGTATCGCCCCGGCAGCTACGACAACATCAACCCCGGCATGGGCGTGCAGTTCGTCGATCTGGATCCGGCGCAGCGCGAGCAGATCGTCAACCTGGTCCGCACGTTCGCGTACCTGTCCGACGACGAAGAGCCCAAGGGCAACAGCTAGGCAGCCCCTCGCGGGGCTGCTGTCGCCGCGTCACTCCAGCGCTTCGAGCAGGTCGTCGAAGTAGCTCGGCAGGCTGTCCCACGGGTTGGGCATGTCGTCGTTCTGCAGGTAGATGTAGCCGACGTGTTTGCGCGCCTCGCGCACGAACGCCGCGTCCATCGCCGTCCCGTACGGGATGATGCCGAAGTTCGACGGCGGGTGTTTCGCGTGCCAGCCCTGCAGACGGGACAGCTCCGGGATGCCGTCGTTCTCGTAGATCAACATCATGTCCAGCGCGCCGACGAAGGCCTCGGCGGTGTCGGCGCCCGGGTTGCCGACCGTGTACGACAGCCCTTTCGACTTCGCGTATTGCGACAGGTCGCGGTAGTACGCGACATCCTCCGCCTTGTTCGACTGCTCGTCGAAGAAGATCCCGTGCAGCCCCGGGTAGAACGTCTTCCAGCGATCGATGTCCGCCTTCACGGTGGCGGCCGTGTTGGCCGTGTAGTCTGTCCCCACGTAGCCGAGGACGCGAATGTTGGCGGCGATCAGCTTGGCGATGCCGGCTGTGTAGCCTGCTTCCACGGCTGAGCCGGGGCCGCTGGCGGGGTTGACGACAGCGATGATGCCCACCGTCGGATGAGCCTTCTTGGCGGCGATCAGCGCCGGCCACGACTCGTCGTCGGGACGGGTATAGAGCGGGACGATGGTCGCGCCTGGCGACGACGTCGGCTGAGCCGCTCCGCCGCTGCCGGCCGCACCCGTGGCGGGACGACCAGCCATGCCGGTCATTGTGCCTGCTGCGCCGGTGGTGGCCTGCCCCGCTGCGCCGGTGGTGGCCCGCCCCGCCGCGCCGGTTGTCGTGACGGGCGCGCCGGCTGCGCCGGTCGGCGCGATCGCGGCGCCGGCGATGCCTGTCGTGGCGACCGCCCCGCCTGCGGCTGCGCTACCGGGCGTGGTGCCCGCAGCACCCGCCATCGCGGTCGCCGCACCGCCCGCGACCGCACCGCCGGTCGCAGCGCCGCCGGTCCCGGCGACTCCGCCCCAGCTACCGCTGGCGCCGGCCATCGCGTGCGCGGCGTTGCCGCCACGGCCCGCGACCGCTCCCCAGGTCCCCGCGGCTCCGCCACCTCCGGTCGAGCCTCCGCGGCCCGTCCCCCCGTTTCCTCCAGCCGTCAACGCACTGGGACCTGACTGCCCCTCGCACGATAGAACAAAAACTGCTGCTGCTGCACATATCAAGGCGGCCGCCATGCGGTCGAAGCTCATTCGCACCTCCGCAGTCACCTACGGTCGTGGCAGCGAGCTGGACGTGTGCCGCGTTATCTGACATCGCGAAGCCACTCGCCCCACGCGCTGCTAGACTCCGCCCGCCCGTGAGCAGGAAAGAACCAACGCCTCTGAAAGACGCGCGCCCGCGCGCGGATGAGCCTGACTTCATCGTCGTGCGCGGCGCGCGCGAGCACAACCTGTGTATCGATGAGCTTCGCATCCCGAAGCGATCGCTGGTCGTGTTCACCGGCGTGTCGGGCTCGGGCAAATCGTCGCTGGCGTTCGACACGCTTTACGCCGAGGGCCAGCGCCGCTACGTCGAATCGCTGTCGTCATATGCCCGCCAGTTCCTCGGGCAGATGGAGAAACCCAAATACGAGCAGCTTCGCGGCCTCAGCCCGACCATCGCCATCGAGCAGAAGTCGGCCTCGTCAAACCCGCGCTCGACGGTCGGCACCGTCACCGAGATCTACGACTACCTGCGCGTCCTCTACGCGCGCGCGGGCGAGCAGCGCTGCCACCTGTGCGGCGGCGAGGTGACGGCGCGCTCGGCGGCGGAGATCGTCGACGAGCTGCTGACGCTGCCGGCGAAGACGCGCGCGACGCTGATGGCGCGCAAGGCCGACAACCGCAAGGGCGAGTTCCGCGAGGTGTTCGACGAGGCGCGCAAGGCCGGCTTCACGCGCGTGCGCATCAACGGCCTCATCCAGCGGCTCGAAGACGTCACCGCGCTCGACAAGAAGAAGAAGCACACCATCGAGGTGGTGATCGACCGCGTCAGCATCGACGCCGGCGATCGCGCCCGGCTGACCGACTCCATCGAGACTGCCGTCAAGGTCGGCGGCGGGTCCGTGCTGGTCGCCGTCGAGGGCGAGACGCGCGAGCGCTCCTACAGCGAGGCGCGCGCCTGCCCGGACTGCGGCGTCGGCCTGCCCGAGCTGTCGCCGCAATCGTTCTCGTTCAACAGCCCGCTCGGCATGTGCATCGACTGCAACGGCCTCGGCTCGAGCATGGAGATCGATCCCGACCTGATCGTCCCCGACACCAGCCTGTCGATCGCCGACGGCGCCATCGAGATGTGGGGCGACCGCGCCGGCCGCGACAGCGGCTGGACGGCGAACGTCGCCGCCGCCGTGTCGCGCGAGTTCGGCATCCCGCTGGACAAGCCGTGGAAGAACCTGACGCCGCGCCAGCGCGAGGTGATGCTGTTCGGCGCGGGCGACAAGCGCGTCAAGGTCACGTGGGCGGGCAAACACGGCGGCGGCTCGTGGGCGATGCGCTTCGCCGGCGTCGTCAACACGATCAAGAAGCGCCTGCAGGAGACGTCGTCGGAGCAGATGCGCCAGTGGTACAGCCGCTTCTTCCGCGAGCAGGTCTGCCGCGCCTGTAGCGGCCAGCGCCTGCGCCCCGAATCGCGCGCGGTGTTGCTTGCCGGCAAGAGCCTGGTCGCCGTCACCGCGATGACCGTCGCCGAGGCGGCGAAGCACTTCACCACCCTGGGCCTGAAAGGGGCGCGCGCGCAGATCGCGAGCGAGCTCGTCAAGGAGGTCAACGCGCGCGTCGGCTTCCTGCTCGACGTCGGGCTCGAATACCTGACGCTCGATCGCGCCGCCGCGTCGCTGTCGGGCGGCGAGGCGCAGCGCATCCGGCTGGCGTCGCAGCTCGGCTCCGAGCTGTCGGGCGTGATGTACGTGCTCGACGAGCCGTCGATCGGCCTGCACCAGCGCGACAACCTGCGCCTGATCGCGACGCTGCGGCGGCTGCGCGATCTCGGCAACAGCGTCATCGTCGTCGAGCACGACGCCGAGACCATCGAAGCCGCCGATCACGTCATCGACTTCGGCCCGGGCGCCGGGCGGCTGGGCGGCCGCGTCGTGGCCGAGGGCCACCCCGACGAGCTCAAGGCCAACCCCGCGTCGCTGACCGGCCGCTTCATGGTCGGCACCGAGCGCATCGAGGTGCCCACCCAGCGCCGCCAGCCGCAGGGCTGGCTGACCGTGAAGGGGGCGCGCGAGCACAACCTGAAGAACATCGACGTCGCCGTTCCCGCTCGGCGTGCTGGTCGCGGTCACCGGCGTGTCGGGCGCGGGCAAGTCGTCGCTGATCAACGGCATCCTGCAGCCGGCGCTGCGCCGCAAGCTGCTGGGCAGCTACGACCAGATCGGCAAGCACACAGCGGTCGTCGGCATCGACGCGATCGACAAGGTGATCGACATCGATCAGAAGCCGATCGGACGCACGCCGCGCTCGAACCCGGCGACGTACACCAAGGCGTTCGACACCATCCGCGACGTGTTCGCGCAGACGCCGGAGGCGCGCACCTACGGCTACCAGCCGGGGCGATTTTCGTTCAACGTGCGCGGCGGCCGCTGCGAGGCGTGCGAGGGCGACGGCGTCCGGTGCGTCGAGATGCACTTCCTGCCCGACGTCTACGTCACGTGCGAAGTCTGCCGCGGCAAGCGCTACAACGAGGCGACGCTGCGCGTGAAGTGGAAGGACCGCAGCATCGCCGAGGTGCTGGAGACGTCGGTCTCCGACGCGCTGGGGCTGTTCGAGCACCACCGGACTTTGCGCGGCATCCTGCAGACGCTGGACGACGTCGGCCTGGGCTACATCGCGCTCGGGCAGTCGGCGACGACGCTGTCGGGCGGCGAGGCGCAGCGGATCAAGCTGTCACGCGAGCTCGCCAAGCGCGACACCGGCAAGACGTTCTACCTGCTGGACGAGCCGACGACCGGCCTGCACTTCGACGACGTGCGCAAGCTGCTGAGCGTGCTCGACCGCCTGGTCGTCGCCGGCAACACCGTGCTCGTCATCGAGCACAACCTCGACGTCATCAAGACCGCGGACTACGTCATCGACCTGGGCCCCGAGGGCGGCGCGCGCGGCGGCGAGGTGATCGCCGCCGGCACGCCCGAGGACGTCGCGCGCGTGACCAACTCCTACACCGGCCAGTTCCTCGCCCCCCTGCTCGGCATCCGCCGCGGCCGCGCCACGACCGCCGCGTAGGCTACGGAGCGGCCTCTACTTCGAGGCCTCGATGAAGCGCATCAGGCGCCGCTTCACGGGACGCAGCGTCTGGCGGGCCAGCTTCACCAGGCGCGGCCCGGCGTACATGAGCTGGTTGCGCAGCACCATCGCGCCCGGCTGACGCTGCAGGAACTGGGCGCCGCTCCGGCCGTCGCGCGCGACGACGAAGTGCGGCGGCGCAATTCCAGGGGCGAAGTGCGCGAGCGGCATGTATTCGGCGACGTACGCGACGCGCGGCGCGTCCGCGACGTTGGGCGCGGTCGCGTGCAACATCAGCGATGAAAACAGAATGATGTCGCCCGCGGTGGCGTCGACGCGCACCGTGGGACCGACCTCCTCCTGCACCTCCACCTGTCCGTTCGCGATGTACTTGTGACGCAGGCGTCCGCGATTGTGGCTGCCGGGGGCGAGCTGCAGGGCGCCGTTCTCCAGCCTGGTCTCGGTCAGCGCGATCCACAGTTGAAAGTGCTCCGTCTTGAAGCCCGTGTAGCCGTTGTCCTGGTGCCAGCGAAACACGCCCGCGTTCGGGTTCTTCGTGACCGCCTGGTCCATCGTGATCCAGAGATCGCCGGTGCCCGCGACCGCCTTGATGAAGTCAACCAGCGGCTGGCTGGACAGCACCTGCCGGAAGAGCTCGCTGCGCAAGAAGATCCGACCGGTGTAAACGATGCCGTTGTCCGTCAGTCCGGCGGCTTGCGCCGCCGCCACGTCTTCGCGCGCGCAGCGCTGCACCTCTGCCAGCAGCTGGGCGGCGACGTCGCGGGTGAAGAACCCGCGGATGACCGTGAACCCCTGCTGGCGGAACTCGGTCGCGTGCTCCGTGTAATCGACGATCCCCGCGGCCGCAGTCGCTGTCATGAAGTTCGCTTTCCGGGGGGCCGGTTTCGACGCTGTTGCTTGATGAGACGATCGCGCCGACGGGCGAAGCAGTCAAGCACGCTGGTGGCGTTTGACGTCGAGCGTTGCGCAGGTCCGGGCGCGTCAGGGTGAGGGGCGCCCGGTACCTGGGACCAGGCGCGCGCTACAGATCCTCGAGCCCCTTCACCATCTCGGGGACGAAGTGCTGGCGGATCTCGATCAGCGACGGGTGAATCACCCGCGGAACTGCGACCAGCCGCTCACCGTCGGGCCCCTGGACGTCACCGAGCACGTCCTCGTCGCCAAACACGAAGCGCTGCACGGAGGGGACGTCGCGCGCGTCGGGACGCGGCGCCGCCTCGTTCGCCTCCGGCTTTGCCTCCGCTATCACCCGCGTCACCGGCCGCCGCTTCGGATGCTGGACGGCGGCGGTCACCCCGGCGTCCGCGATCGCCAGCGTGCTGGGCGCGGTCGGCAGCTGCTGCGCCGCGATCAGCGTCAGGCCCAGCGCCGCGGTCTGCGCGCCCGGCAGCACGAACATCGCGCGCAGCCCGCCCAGCCGCGTGCGCAAGCTGGCGAGCGCGCGGTGGACGCGCGTGCGCGCCGTGACCTCGCGCGTCCCCAGCCGCTCGGCCACGCCTTCGAACGGCAGGTCGGCGTGGAAGCGCAGCAACGCCGCCCGCCGCTGCGGGCGCGGCAGCAACGCCAGCGCGCGGCGCACCAGGCCGCGGCGCTCGCGCGCCAGCAGCACCGCCTCCGGATCGGCGGGTGCCGCCGGCGGTTCGATGCGCGGCGCCAGCTGCTCGCGCCGCTGCTCCGCGCGCCTGGCGTCGATGACCTCGTTGCGCGCGACGCGCTCCAGCCACGCCCCCGGGCGAGCCACGCTGGCGCCCGCCCGCAACGCCGCGCACGCGAGCTCTTGCGTCAGGTCGTCAGCCGCCCGCGGATCGCGCCGCGCCGCAATCGTCCGTGCCTCGGTCAGGAGCTTCGGGTCCATGCTCATCACCTCCGCCCTGATCGACGACTGAGCCGGGACTTCGTTCCCTAAGTTCCTATTCTAACAAAAACGCTTCTCGCTCGAGCCGGCCGTAAGCCGGGTTCTGTTCCGGCGTTGCCGCCGGTGGTGGTCATTCCTCTGGGCCGCCCGTTGCCGGACGGCTCGTGCGACCAACTCGAGATCGGGTCGACGCGGGCCACGTCGGCGAGGCCACCCTTGCGGGTAACCTCGCGATCCCGGACCGGTCTTGCTCCAGGTGGGGTTTACCTTGCCCCCCGCGTCACCGCGGGGGCGGTGCGCTCTTACCGCACCGTTTCACCCTTACCGGACGCCTTGCGGCGCCGGCGGTTTGTTTTCTGTTGCACTGTCCTTCGAGTCACCTCGACTGGCCGTTAGCCAGCACCCTGCCCTGCGGAGCCCGGACTTTCCTCGACGGCCGCCCGAAGGCGCCCGCCGCGACCACCTGTCCGACTCGAGCGAGAAGCGCTGTAAGTCTACCAGGGTAAGGTTGCCCGCGTGAGGGCTTTGGCGCTGAAACGGGCGTCAGCCGTTCGTCGTCGTCGCGGACGGCGCCGCCGGATCGTCCTTCATGATCTCCTCCCAGTAGATGATCCGGTGGCAGGAGGGACACGTCTCGACGGTCTGGCCGCGCTGCAGAACGTTGTAGAGCTGCGGCGGAATGTTCATGTTGCAGCCCTGGCAGGTGCCGTTGCGGACGCTGACGACAGCCAGCCCGCGCCGCATACGAATGTTGCTGTAGCGCTTGAGCACGTCGGGCTTCACCTGGGCGGCGACCTTGTCGCGCTCGACGCGCAGCTCGGCGATCTTCGCCTCGATCTCGGCCATGCGCGCCTTGGCGGCCTCGCCGTCCTTCGCGATCGAGGCCTTCAGCGTCTCGACGTCGTCGGCGCGATCGGCCAGCAGCTTCTTCTTCGCGTCGACCGCCTCGACCAGCTTGGCGATCTCGACCTCGCGCGCCGCCAGCCCTTCGCGGCGCTGCTCGATCTCGCGCTGCGCCGCCATGTACTCCTTCGAGTTCTTGGCCTGCGCCAGCTTGTGCTTGGCGCCGGCGACCTGGACCTCGTCGTCGGTCATCAGGCCCTTCTGCTCGCCGTAGTAACGCTCGGTCTCGCCCAGCGCCTGGCGTTCAGTGGCCAGCAGGCCCTCGACGCGCGCCAGGTCGTTTTCCGTCGCCGCGAGCTTCTGGGGAATCGCCTTAAGCGAACCTTCTAGTTCCTGAATCTTGGCGTCGTGGCTCTGAAGTTCCTCGAGTCGCTTAAGCTGATCGCGCAATTCCGATTCCTCCGTCGCGTTCTCGTTTAATCACACGTATCCAGGTCAGAGTGGTGGGCCCACCTGGATTCGAACCAGGGACCAGGCGGTTATGAGCCGCCAGCTCTGACCGCTGAGCTATGGGCCCAGCCAAGTGCGGGTAAGCCGTGTGTAAAACCGTGTGCAAAACGAACGCTAAACTTACACTGCGCGCCCTCGACTGTCGAGCGATCGCCGTCGGGGAAGCGGCCCAACCACTAACGCCGCCGGCGGCGGGTCGCGAGCGCGAGCGCGAGCCCTAGCGCCAGCACCGATGCGCCGCAGCCGCACGCCGCGGCATTCGCGACGGCGCAACCGCACCCGCCGGGAGGAGGCGGCGGCTTGCCGGCGTCCGCCGCCGCATCAACGCTCACGCCACCGTCCAGCAGCGCGCCCGTGCACACGTCGTTGACCCATACACCCTGGCTCGCGACGAAATCACACGCGCCGCTGCAGACGCTCTGCGCGCACGACCGGACGCCGCGCACGTCGTCGTAACGGGACAGCGGCTGTATGGTCACGCCTTCGTCTTGGGACGTCGCCAGCGCCCAGCCGTCGCTGTAGTTCTTGCCAGCCAGGTACAGGACGCCGTTGCGCTCGGCCAGGCCCATCAGCCGCGGCTGCGGAGACAGCACCCAGGGGACGAAGGTCATCCCTTTGTCGGTCGACCGATACGCGAGCCCGTTCATACCGCCGCTGGTCAGCATCGCCAGCGCCCCCACCAGCACGGTGCCGCTGGGCATCCTGACGAACGCGCTCAGGACTCCCCCCTGCACCGTCAGCGGCGTCGAGAACGTCGCCCCGGCGTCGCGCGTCACCGCCACCTTCTCGACGCCAGCCGAGATGACCCGCAGGTACAGCAGATCGGGATCGTCGCGGTCGACAGTCAGAATACGGGTGTCGTTGGGACCGACCGCCGCCTCGATGTCGCGTTCGGCCCACGTTCGACCGCGGTCCGCCGAACGAAGCAGCTTCGGGTGGCGACCGGGCGTCGTGTACATCGCAATGTAGACAACGTCCGGGTTGCTGCGCGCGATCTCGAGCCCGACCACCACCGCTTCGGGCGGCGCCGTGTACAGCGGCGTCGGGTTGAACGTCGCGCCCGCGTCCAGCGATTCGTAGACCGCCTGTGGCGTGACACCGCCCTCGTCATCCAATCCGGCCGCGACCGCGACCACGCGCGCGGCGTCGGTCGGATCGACGAAGAAGTCGCTGGCGATCTTGTCGGTGAGCGCGCCGGCCGATCGGCGCCACGAGCACGATCCGTCGTCCGAATACGCCAGCCCCTGTTCGGGCGACAGTCCGTAATACCGATCGTTCGGCGCCGGACCGACGGAGTACAGATACCCGAAGTTGGTCTCGACCTGCTCGCACGTCCATTGCCAGGTCGCGCCGTCGTCCTCCGAGATGATGAGGCCGAAGTTGGTCGCCAGCACGACGTCGTGCTGGCGTACGGCGGGCAGCAGAATTCCGAACGATCCGGGCAGCGCGCCGTTCGCCCGCGCGCTGCTCGCGGTCGCGACAATCGACGCAAACGCGACGACCAGCGCACCAACGCCGTGCTTTAACCTGCGGGCGGCATTACTTTCATGCCAATATGCCGCGGCTCCCACCCCCCCCTTGCCGATGCTGACAATACCGTTCGACACGTTCACGCTCGGCAATGGCTTGCCTGTCATCTTGCACGTTGACCGGTCGAGCCCGCTCGTCGCAGTCGACCTATGGTACCACGTCGGATCCAAGGACGAATCGCCCGGGCGGACGGGGTTCGCGCACCTGTTCGAGCACCTGATGTTCATGGGGTCGCGCAACGCACCCTACCCGGCGTTCGATTCGATCATGGAGAGCTGGGGCGGCCACAACAACGGCACCACGAGCAACGATCGTACGAACTACTACGAGATCGGCCCGCGCAACTTGCTGGAGACCTTCCTGTGGCTGGAAGCGGACCGGCTGGCGACGCTGCCCGACGTGATCACCGAGGAAGAGCTGGAGCGGCAGCGCAAGGTCGTCCTGAACGAACGCCGGCAGTCGTACGAAAACCGCCCCTACGCGCGCGCCGAGCTGGCGATCCCGGAGGCGATGTACCCGGCCGAGCACCCCTACCACTGGCCGACCATCGGCTCGCACGCCGATCTGGAAGCAGCGACCGTCGCCGACGTGCGTGCGTTCTTCGAGCGCTTCTACCGGCCGTCGAACGCCAGCCTGGTGATCGGCGGCGATTTCGACCCGGCGGTGGCCCGCGATCTCGTCGAACGATTCTTCGGCTGGCAGCCGAACCTGCCGCCTCCGACCCGCGCGCCCAGGCCCGGCGAGCCGCAGCTCGCGCGTGATATCCAGCTGGTGCTGACCGACAAGGTGCAGCTGCCGCGCCTGCGGCTCGCGTGGCACTCGCCGGCGCTGTTCGCCGGCCGGCGACGCCGATCTCGACATGGCGGCGCACGTCCTGGGCGGCGGCAAGTCGAGCCGCCTCTACAAGGCGCTGGTGTTCGAGCAGCGGATCGCGCAGGACGTGTTCGCGTATCAGGGCTCGCAGATGCTGAGCAGCCTGTTCCAGATCGGCGCGACGGCGAAGCCTGACAAAGGTCTCGACGTCATCGCGCGCGCCGTCCAGACGGAGATCGACCGGCTGGCCGCGGAAGGGCCGACGGACGCCGAGCTGGCGCGCGCGCGTAACACGCACCTGGCCGATTTCTACAAAGGCCTCGACCATCTGCAGACGCGCGCGGATCTGCTCAACCACTACCAGCACGCGCTGGGCAATCCCGACGGCGTCGGTCGCGACGTCGCGCGCTACCAGCAGGCGACCCGGGAATCGGTGCGCGACGCCTTCGCGCGCGTGGTCGGCGCGCGGCGGCTGGACCTGCGCGTGCTGCCGGAAGCGCCGGTGACGGCTTGAACGACGTCCCGGCGGCGATGAATCAGGCGCCTGATGTCGGTCCGCTGCCCGCGGTCGCGGTGCCGAAGGTGACGCAGTTCGCGCTCGCCAACGGGCTGCCGGTCGCCACCGTGCGCCGCGACGTGGCGCCGATCGTCTCGGCGGCGTTCATGTTCCGCAGCGGCTCCGCCATGGATCCAGCGGGGCGGTCCGGGCTGGCGTCGCTGACGGCGGAGATGATGGATGAAGGCGCCGGCGCGCGCGACGCGCTGGGCATCGCCGCCGAGCTGGAGCAGCTGGGCGCGGACCTGTGGGTAGGCAGCGGCCGCGACGGCTCGCAGCTGTCGGTGCAGGCACCGCGCGAGACCTTCCACCAGGCGATGGCGATCGCCGCCGACGTCCTCGTGCGGCCGCTGATGGCCGACGCCGACTGGCGTCGCGTGCAGGCCGATCGGCGCACGGGGGTCGTGCAGCGGCGCGACCAGCCCGAGGCCGTCATCAACGTGGTGTCCGATCGGGTCCTGTTCGGTGACGCCCACCCGTACGGTCAACCGATCGACGGGCTCGAACGTTCGATCGACGCGATCACGCTCGACGACGTCCGCGCCTTCCACCGCGCCCACTACCATCCCGCGCAGGCGACGCTGGTCGTCACCGGCGACTTCGACGGTGACTCGCTGCGCGACAAGCTGGAAGCGACGCTGGCCGGCTGGGATCCGGGACCGGTGCCCGCTGCCCCGGAGTTCCCGCCCTGGCCCACGCGGCCGCGCCTGATCCTCGTCGACCGGCCCGCCGCCCCGCAAAGTGTCGTGCGTCTGGTCGCCTCGGGCACGAACCGGCTATCCCCCGATCGCCCGGGGCTGTCGATGTTGAACGCCGTGCTGGGCGGCAGCTTCACCAGCCGCCTCAACTTCAACCTGCGCGAGAAGCACGGCTACACCTACGGGGCGGCGTCGAGCTTCGCGTTCCTGCGCAACTCCGGCAGCTTCGCGGCACGCTCCGCGGTGTTCGTCGACGTCACGGCCGCCGCCGTGCGCGAGATGCTGAGCGAGCTCGCAGGCATGCGCGAGCGCCCGATCACCACGGAGGAGCACGCGAAGGGGCGCGCCACCTTGCTGATGCGCGTCGCCGAGGGGCTGGCGTCGACGGGTGGGATGGCGTCGACGTTTGGCGAGCTGGGGCTGTACGGTTTGCCGCTGGACGAGCCGGTACGCTTCGTCGCGGCGCTCGAGCGCACGACCGCCGACGACCTGCGCGCGCTGGCTGCCCGTTACATCGATCCGGACGCGGCCAGCATCGTCATCGTCGGTGACCGCGCCGCGATCGAGCCCGGCCTGCGCGAGCTCGGCCTGCCGGCGCCCGTCATCTGCGACGCCGACGGCGACCGGGTCGGCTAGGCCGACCCGGAGATCGATCGCGTCGAGCGTAGCGCGGCTTTGCCGCGCGGAGCTCATCGCGGGGGGCGCGGGACCCTCCCAGGGTCCCGCACTCTACGCGGCCTGGTTCGAGTCCAGCAGCGTGCGGCGCAGTTTCTGGCGGGCGCGTAACAGCCGCGTGCCGACGGTGGAACGCGGGATCGTCAGCTTGTCGGCGATCTCGTCGTAGCTGCAATTGCTGGTCAGGCGCAGCTCGTACACCTCGCGGAACGGGCGCTCGAGATCGGCGACGGCAGCGTGGACCTGCTCGGGCGTGATCCCCTCCCACGGCTCGGGCGAGCTCGCCTCCGGATTCGGAATGTCCCCCTCGTCAATCGCCATGACCCGCGGCTCGCGCGCCTGGCGGCGGCAGCGGTCCAAGAACAGGTTGTACATGATGGTCATCAGCCACAACCGCAGGTTGGTTCCCGGCTGATAGCTGGACTGACCACGCAGCGCCCGTTCATAGGTGTCCTGCACCAGATCCCAGGCGTCGGAGTGGCTCCGCGCCAGGCGCATGGCGCGGGCGAACAAAACGTTTTCGTAGTCCGAAACCCTTTCCTCGGTTTGCATGAGGCTTTCACTGAGCAACGGCTGTGCCAGACCAAGCCCTCGATATTCCCGCGAAATTTATCCGCCCTGATGGCACGACTTGCGCTGCGCTTGCACAACTTGTGCAGTCCCTCTTGCCGCGGACGCCCTTCCGTCCTCATACTGCGCTGCACCGTGCGCGAGACCGTCAAATCGCAGCAGGCCGAGGGCTCGGACGCGATCGATCCCACGGGCACCTTCCTGCTGGTGGTCGGCCGCGACGCCTACGCGACCTACGATCTGCCGGCATCGGGCGCGCTGACCATCGGCCGCGGCGAGAGCAATGCGGTGCGCGTGGACGACCCGCTGGCGTCCCGGAACCACGCCTGCCTGCACGTGGGCGAGGTGCTCTACCTGGAAGACGTCGGCAGCGTGAACGGCACGCGGATCAAGGACCGCGTCGTCAAGCGCGGCGAGCGGGTCCGCATAACGGTGGGCGAGACCATCCAGATCGGTTCGTCGGTGCTCATCGTCCAGCGGCGCACCGCGCGCCCCGATCTGATCCGGCCGGAGACGCTGCGCGACGAAGGCATCTCGATGGCGGTCGCGGCGTCATCACCGGCGCGCACGGGCGAGGCGATGCGGCGGGTTCACGAGCTGGCGGAGAAGGCTGCCGCCGGGACGATCAACGTGCTCATCACCGGCGAGACCGGCGTGGGCAAGGAGCTGCTCGCCGAGACCGTGCACCGCGCGTCGCCGCGCCGGGGCGGTCCGTACGTCTGCCTCAACTGCGCGGCGCTGTCGGAGACGCTGCTCGAGAGCGAGCTGTTCGGCCACGAGCGCGGCGCGTTCACCGGCGCGGTGCAGGCAAAGCCGGGGCTGCTGGAGACGGCGGCGCGCGGCACGCTGTTCCTCGACGAGGTCGGGGAGCTGCAGCTGGCGACGCAGGCGAAGCTGCTGCGCGTGATCGAGACGCGCGAGGTCGCGCGCCTGGGCAGCGTGCGGCCGCGCCGGATCGACGTGCGCTTCATCGCGGCCACGAACCGCGACCTGGAGGCGGAGGTCGCGCGCGGCGCGTTCAGGCGCGACCTCTACTTCCGCCTCAACGGCATCACGCTGTCGATCCCGCCGCTGCGCACGCGCGTCGACGAGATTCGGCCGCTGACCGAGCTGTTCGTGCGCCAGATCTGCCGCGACCTGGGGCGGCCGCCGCCCATGGTGCCGCCGTCGGTCCTGTCGCACCTGGAGTCATACGGCTGGCCAGGCAACATCCGCGAGCTCAAGAACGTCATCGAGCGGGCGGTGCTGCTGGGCGAGGGGCCGGTGCTGGACCTGGAGCACCTGCCGCTGGAGCGCTCGCTCACCGAGAGCCAGAAGATGACGACGTCGGCGGCCGGGATCGCCCGCAGCGAGCGCGACCGTATCATCAACGCGCTGGCGGCTTGCGCCGGCAACCAGAGCCGCGCCGCGAAGATGCTCGGCATCCCGCGGCGCACGTTCGTATCGAAGCTCGACGCTTACAAGATCCCGCGCCCCAAAAAGTCGGATTGAAACCGGCTGAAACCGGCCGAAACCGGCCGAAACCGGGCTGACGCGCTCGACCAAAAGAAATATTGCGAAGTTATTGCAGCGCGCTGACAACACATCCGACAATGCTGCAGCATGTCCTCGTCTACGCAGGCAGCCTCCACGCCCGCGCCTTCGTTCTGGGCGACCTATCTGCCGCTCACGTCGTTACCGTTCTGGGGGTTTCACCTGGCGGCGCTTGCCCTCGTCATCCACTTCGGCTGGTCGTGGACGGGCGCCGCGCTGGCGATCGGCGTCTACTTCGTACGCATGGTGATCGTCACCGGCGCCTACCATAGGTATTTCTCGCATCGCTCGTTCAAGACGTCGCGCGCGTTCCAGTTCGTCCTGGCGTTGGCGGCGCAGAGCTCGGCGCAGAAGGGCGTGATCTGGTGGGCCGGGCATCACCGCTGGCACCACAAGTACTCCGACACCCCCGCCGACCCGCATTCGGTCCTCCACAAGGGTTTCTGGTATTCGCACCTCGGCTGGATCCTCGGCGCGGAGTATGAGGAGACCAACGAGTCGATGGTCACCGACCTGACCAAGTACCCGGAGCTGCGCGCCCTGAACCACCCGGCGCTGAACATGCTGCCGGCGGTCGCGCTGGCCGTGGCCTTCCTGGCGGTGGGCGGCATGCACGGGCTGGTGTGGGGCTTCTTCGTGTCGACGGTGCTGCTGTGGCACGGCTCGTTTTCGATCAACTCGCTGTCGCACCTGTTCGGCAAGCGCCCGTATGCGACGACGGATGATTCACGCAACAACTGGGCGCTGGCGCTGATCACGACCGGCGAGGGCTGGCACAACAACCACCACCACTATCAGAGCTCGGCCAATCAGGGCTTTCGCTGGTGGCAGATCGACGTGACGTTCTACGTCCTGCGCATGCTGGCCGCGGTGGGCCTGGTGTGGGATCTGCGTCGACCCCCAGCCGAGACGATTGCGCCGAGTTAATATGTATCGGTGAAGCACCGCTCACCGACGACAGTCTTCCTTCACCGCGCGCGTCTGGTCTTCGCCCTCACCGCGCTCGTCCCCACGGTCCTGATGGCCGCGCTGGGCATCGTCATCGTCGCCACCGGGGGTTCCCGATCGGTCGCGCTGGTGGGCGGCATCCTGCTGCTGGCGTTCTGCGCGACGGCGCTGGCGGGCTACACGCTGGGGACCATCTTCGTCACGCGCGGCGCCAGCCTGGCCGCGGTGCAGAACGATTTCCTGTCGCAGGTGTCGCATGAGCTGCGGACCCCGCTGACGTCGATCCGGATGTTCATCGACACCCTGCGCGAGGAACGCGTCACCGACGCCGTCGAGAAGCAGCGCTGCCTGTCGATCATCGACCGCGAGCTGGGCCGGCTGGACGGCCTCGTGGGACGCCTGATCGAGCTGTCGAAGCTGGAGTCGCGCCACACCGTGTTCGACCGGCGGCCGGTCGCAGTGGGCGACGTCATCGACGACGCGCTGGCGACGTTGAAGACCATGGACCTGGCGCCCGGCAACGACGTCAAGGTCAACGTGCGTGTCGACCGGAGCCTGCTGGTTCACGGCGACCGCGAGGCGCTGGGACGGGCGATCGGCAACTTGCTGTCCAACGCGTGGAAATACACGCGCCCCGAAGGCAAGGAGATCGAGATCGCGACGCGCGCCGATGCGAAACACGTCTTCATCTCGGTGACCGACAACGGCGTCGGCATCGCGCCCGGCGAGCAGCAAGCCATCTTCGACACGTTCCACCGCAGCGCCTCGGCCGTCGAGGCCGGCGGCCCGGGCAGCGGCCTCGGGCTGGCGATCGTCCGCGCCATCGTCAAGGCGCACCGCGGTCGCATCGACGTCCGCTCCGAAGTCGATCACGGCGCGAGCTTCCGGATCACGCTCCCCCGCCGCTTCCGGGAAGCGGCGTGAACGACACTCCGCCCTCCGTCCGGGTCATCATCGTCGAGGACGACGCCGCGATCGCCGAGGGTCTGGCGATGAACCTCAAGCTCCAGGGCTACGAGACAGAGGTGGCCGGCGATGGCGAAGCGGCGCTGGCGTGCGTCGATGAGACCGGGCCGGATCTGGTGCTGCTCGACATTTCGTTGCCGAAGCTGAGCGGCATCGACGTGCTGGAACGCCTGCGCAACGCCGGCAACCACGTGCCGGTCATCGTGCTGTCGGCGCGCCAGGACGAGTTCGACAAGGTGGCGGCGCTGCGGCTGGGCGCCGACGATTATGTGACCAAGCCGTTCGCGCTGGCCGAGCTGCTGGCGCGGGTCGCGGCAGTGCTGCGGCGCTCGCGTGTCAGCCGCCCGGTGAACGACATCGCCGGCGGTGACAAGGGAGCGCTGCGGTTCTCCGATGTCGTGATCGACCTGGCGGCGCGGACGGTGATCCGCGGCGGCGAGCCGGTCAAGCTGACTCACCTGGAGTTCGAGCTGCTGAGCTTCTTCTGCCACAACCGCAACCGCGTGTTCTCGCGCGAGGAGCTGCTGCGCCGGGTGTGGAGCATGACCCTGGCACACGCCGGCCAGGCGCGCACCGTCGACAACTTCGTCGCCCAGCTACGCGCGAAGCTCGAGGCCGACCCCGACCGCCCGAAACACCTGCTGACCGTCCGCGGGTCGGGCTACCGCTTCGTGCCGTAGCAGCGACTCGCTCAGATCTTCACGCGCAGCGCGACGCCCAGATCGAGGATCGCGGGGGGCTGGGTGATGGCGCCGACGATCTCGCAGGTGCCGTCGGGGCGCAGCACGGTCTGCGCCGGGATGTCGAAGCCCAGGCGGAACTCGCCCTCGCGCGTGCCGTAGTGGACGCCGACGAACGCCTGCAACGTCAGGTGGGTCAACATGGTGAACGAGTAATCGAGGCGCGTGACCGCCGACGCGTCCGACAGGTTGGCCAGCGTCGACAGCGTGAACGTCGTGTAGTTCCACGAATACGGCGCCGGCAGCGACGCGAACAGGGCAGCGTAGTGTTTGCCCGTGTAGAAGAAGTTGAGCATCGGCGTGCGCAGGTTGTTGAACAGCAGGCCGGGATACAGCGACGGGTCCGAATAGCCCGGCTGGTTGTAGAAGTATTCGGCGCCGATCGTCAGCAGGTCGTTGTCGTTGTACTTGCGCGACCAGTTGATGCCGCCGACGGCCTGCGTGCGGACGCCGGTGCCCAGCGGCACGACCTGATATTGCTGCGACAGGTCGTTGACGACGGCGGTCGTGCCGTCAGGGTTCACGCACATCACCCCGGCGGGCTGGTCGACCTTGCGGACGACGTTGAAGTCTTCCGCCCAGCGGACGGCGACGTCGGCGTAGACGTCGAAGTCCCAGATGCCGGTCGAGATGTCGATGCCCAGGCGCGGGTTCTGGCCGCGCTTGAACAGGCCATCGATGCCGATCTCGGCGCCGCCGACGACGATCTCGGCGCGCGCGCCGCCCGCGACCTGGTTCAACTGCGAGCTGGCGTTGTTGGGATCCTCGAAGATGCCGAAGCCGTAGAAGTTCCAGCCGCGTTCCTCCCACGGCACGTGCAGCTTCAGCATCGACGCGCCCGGGCGCGCGTCGAACACGTCCAGCGGGTTGCGCTTGACCGGGTGCAGGTAGTCGGTCGGCTGCCAGAAGCGCCCCGTCCCCCAGCGCACGTGCTGCTTGCCGACGGTCACGAACACGCGCTCGAGGATGTCGAACCGGATCCACATCTGATCGAGGATCGTCGTCGGCCCGCGCTGGGTGCTGAACGTCGAGAAGCCGGTCACCGACGTGCCGGTGAGCGCGCCCATCATGTCCATCGAGTTGGCCGTGACCATGGAGCCGGGCGGCGCGGTCGGGTCGTAGCTCATGCGCCCGAGGATGAACGCGCGCACGCGCGGGTTCGGGCGGGCGTCGAAGAACGCATCGACCAGGCTAGGGGCGGACAGCCGCCACTGGTCGGGGTTCTGCCCCTGCAGCGCGGAGGTCTGGGCGCGCAGGTAGATCTGGCCGCCGATCTGCAGCGGGTTGTCAGGCGCCTGGTAGTCCGACAGGTGCTTCGGCTCGTCGTCGGCGGCGCCGAGCACGTCCTGATCGCGCTGCGTACCGGCGGGCGACGGCGGCGCCTGGCCGGGTGACTCGGCTTCGGCGGCCGGCGGCTCGGTCGACCCGGGGGCCAGCGGCGGCGGAGCAGGCGGCGCGGGCGCCGGCTTGTCCGCGGGCGCCGGCTTGTCCGCCGGCTGCGACGGCGCGCCGAAGATGTCCTGTTCGCTGGGACGCGCGGCGCCGCCTTGCGCCCACGCAGCGCCGGGCACGAGCAGCGCGAGCGCCAGCGCGACAACGGCGCCTCGGCCGCGCATCACCGGCTCTTGCTCTCGAGCCAGGCCTTCGTGAACAGGTTTGCGGGCAGCGGCTTCAGGTCGACTGCCTTGATCAGGATCAGCGTCTGATTTGCCTTCTCGACCTCGTCGTAGAAGCGGATCTCCTGCGGGTACCAGACGTCGCTCCCTTTCGATTCGCTGCGGACCTTCTTCCACTTCGGGTAATACGACGTGCGCAGCAGGCGCTCCGACAGCGCGTACTCCTGCCGCTTGAGAACGTTCTTGGTGTCCTTGTCGATCCAGATGCGGATCATCGGGAACGCCAGGTCCAGCCCCGGCTTGCCCTTGAGCAGCAGCTTGGACGCCGTGTACGCGCCCAGCTTCTCCTCGCCCTCATCGGTGGGGTTGTATTCCTCCGCCAGCCGCGATTCGTCGAAGTCGGACCGCCGCGAGTTGGTGCCGCCGATGCGCTCGCGCTCGGTGCGCCGCTCCCACTTGCCGACGCTGGGGTCGTAGAACCACAGGTTCTTGTCGATGCGCAGGTAACCCTGCCCGGCCGACGTCTTCGGCTTGAGGAACAGGATCATGAACTTCTGGTCGGAGGACCGCCGGTAGTACTCGGTCTCGTAGACGACGTCGACCTTGTCGCGTTCCTTCTGTTCCAGGTAAGCGTTCGCGCGCCAGTCGCCGTTGTTGCGCTGGCGATCGTCGACGACCTTGAGCAACTCCACCATCTGCGCCTGCGACAACGCCGCCGACGCCCGCGGAGCCGGAATCGGGCCGGGGACCAGGTTGAGAGCAACGGCCGCAGCCGCGAGCGCGAACCAGTGTTTTTTGTTTGTCATGTTGTTTGGCTCAGCCGAAGTGGGACATGGCGACGACGGGCCGCAGGCGCGCCGCCCGCAACGACGGGTACAGCGCCGCCAGCGCGGTGACGATGGTGATCGCCACCACCGCCGAGACCAGTAGCGACCCGTGGACGGCGATGTGCAGGTGCGGCGACAGCAGGAAGAACTGCAGCCCGTGCGGAACCGGGATGTGCGCGCGGTTGAGCGCGGCGGCGATGCCGGCGCCGGCGGCGGCGCCGACTATCGTGGACAGCAGACCGAGCATGAGCGACTCGAGCAAGAACATCCACAACACGCCCAGCCTGTGCATGCCGATCGCGCGCAGCGTGCCGATCTCGCGCGTGCGCTCGCGGATCGCGATCCACATCGTGTTCATGATGCCGATGATGATGATCGCGACCAGGATGACGATGAGCACGAAGGACAACCCCTTGAGGGCGGTCAGCGTCCACGTCATGAACGAGATCTCGTCCTCCCAGTTCGTGACGTCCAGCTTCTGCCCGGTCCAGTCCTCGCGCGACACCGACTGAAACTTCATCCAGAACGCGCGCGGGTCGTTCTCCATTATCCGGTAGCCCGCCTGCTCGAGCGACTGACGCAGTCGCCCGGAGATCGCCGGAATCTTGTCGAGGTCCTTGCGGTCCAGCATGATCTGGATGACGCCGGTCGAGTCCTGATTGAGCTGGTAGAGCGCGCGCAGGCTGTCGATGGGGACGAAGCAGTTCCAGTTGCTGAGCAAGCCCAGGCTGTGCGCGATGGCGACCACGCGCACGTCGATGGTGTTGTTGGTGCCGCGAGTGGTGGGCGCCGAGATCGTCAGCGCGTCGCCCACCTTGACCCCCAGCTTCTCGGCCTGGTTGTCGAAGATCAGGATCGTGCCGGGCTGCGCGAGGTCGTCGAGCTTGCCGCTCACCAGCTGCAACACCGACGGCAACTTGGGCTCGCTCTCGACGTCGATGCCGGTGATGCCGAGCTGCATCGATCCCGTATCGGAGACGACCTTCGCCCAGCCGCGCCCGCGCTGCACCGCGTACTCCATCTCCGGCACCTTCTGGCGCACGACCTCCAGCACCTTCTTGTAGTCGGTGACGACCGGCGCGGCCTGCCCCGCCGTCACCTTGAAGAAGCCGCCGACATTGACGTGGCCGGTCGACAGCGTCGTGGCGGTGTCGATCATGGTCTCGCGGACCCCGGTCGACAGGCCGTTGAGCAACACGAGCAGCGCGGTGACAGCGGCGATCGCCGAGCCCAGGAACAGGGTCCGGCGGCGGTGCTGCACCAGACTGCGGAACGCGATGGTGAGGTCGACAGCGAGCTTGGACATGGTTACTCGTCCTCCTGCATTGCCTGGCGCGGGGTGACACGCATCGCCAGCCACGCGGGATAGAAGCTCGAAAACGCGCTGACGAGCAACACGATGATGAACGCGGCGATGACGTTGCTGGTGCCGATGAACGGGTGCAGCCGCGGGCCCGAGAAGAAGAAGAACCACACGTCGGACTTGGCGGGGATGCCGATCTTGCCGACCACGCTGACCAGCAGCGCGCCCGCACCGGCGCCCAGGCCGCCGAACACGAAGCCGACGACGATGGCTTCGATGACGAGCATCGCCAGGATGAACCGCCGCTGGGCGCCGATGGCGCGCAGGGTGCCGATCTCGCGCACCCGCTCCAGCGTCGCCATCACCAGCGCGTTGTTGATGATGACCAGCGCGATCAGGAAGATGATCAGGATCGCGACGTACAGCACCTGGCGGGCGACGTCGATGAACTGACCGATGAGACCGGCGGCGGTCTTCCAGTCGATGGCCTTGAGCGCCAGGCCGTCCTGCTTGCCCTGGGCCTCGATGGCCGCCATTGTCTCGCGGAGCTTGGCCGGATCCTTGAGGATGACGGCGGCGTTCAACACGACGCCGCGCTCGACCTCGTCGGTGGGGAATACCCGGCTCTTGGCCTCCTCGCGCTGCAGCTTGCCGGTCAGCGACTCGCCCAGATCGCGCATGACGGGCGCGACGCCGGGCGTCGTCGTGGCCTGGATCCGGCGGACGGCGGGTGCGTCGTCGTCGCCGGCGGGCTTGCTGCCGAACAGCTCCGCCTCCGCGTTCTCGCGGCTGACGTCGTGGGCGCCCGATGCCTTGCGCAGCTCCTGGATCTCGGCCAGCTTCTCGCCGCTCATGAAGCCGTAGAGCTCGCGGAACGACACCAGGTCCATCAAGTTGAGCGCCCCGGCCAACGTCGACTTCTCCAGCCCCTGGAACTGGAACGTGCCGTAGACCGGCACGTTGACCGACTGAACGTAGCCCGATCGCGTGAACGCCTTGATCGTCAGCACGTCGCCGACGCGCACCCGGTACAGCTCGAGCGACGGCGCCAGCTCCTTGTAGAAGAAGTCGTAGCGCTGCCGGAAGTTGATGTCGTCGGTCTGGAAGAACGCGGCCAACAGCTTGCCGACGTCGGCCTCCTTGCTGCCCAGCTCGCGTTGCAGCTTGGCGCGGAAGTCGGCCGTCTTGGCGTTGTCGAGCTGCAGCAGGATCTCGCGCACCTGCGACACGTTCTCGCGCACCATGCGCGTCAGATCCGGCGTGGCGGCGATGGTCTCGCCCTGTGACTCCAGCCCCTCGCGGATCTTGTCCAGACGGCGCGCCGTCTTGAGCTTGAGCTGCTCCTCGTAGACCTGCTTGGAGAACAGGAAGCCGCGCTTGCCCGGCGGCACCATCGTCCCCTCGACGATCTTCATGCGGTCGAACGCCTTCTCGAACGCCTTGAAGTCGGTGCCGACGTAGTTGAGGAACAGCAGGTCGGCGTCCGCCGCCTGGCTGGCGATGCGGTTCTCGAGGAACTCGAGCGACTCGAGCGGCTCCTTGTCGAAGTCGCGCCAGAACGCCTCGGAAGCCGCCCGCGCGACCGCGGCCGCGTCGTCCTGATCGATGGCGCGCGCGTCGAGCACGGTCTTGGCGTTCTTGAGATCGTTCTGCAGCACCGACACGATCTGACGAACGTGGCCCTTTTCGCTCGCGGCCTTGGCGTCGGCGCTCGCGCGCTGGGCGTCGGTCTTGGCGTTCGCGCGCGCCTTGACCGCGTTGCGCAGCTTCTCGAGCGCGAGGTCGATGGTGTTGCCCGAGGTCACCAGCGCGCCGCTGATCCCCATCGGCACGACCGACTTGACGTTGGGGACCTTGAGCAGCGACTCGCGCACCTTGGCGAAATCGTCGAGCTGCGCCAGGTCCGGATCGCCCATCATCATCCGCCCCATGACCTCCAGCGGATCCTTGGACGCGGCGTTGTAGACCTGGATGTGGCCGGCGACGCTGCCGATGACGCTGCGGCTCATCGACGCGACCAGGCTGTCGAGCAGCGAGTTGCCCGCGACGACCAGCAGGCCGCCGAAGAAGATGATGCCGCCAACGATGATGGTCTTGAGCCGGCTCGCGAACAGATTGCGGAATGCCATCTGCGCGACGACGCCGAGCGCGGCGAGCTTGCCTCTCATGCCCGCGTCCCCTTGCCGAGCTCCTGACCGCCCTTGTCTGCCAGCGCGGATGGGGCGATGCGATCGACGAACTTGCCGTCGGCGAGGCGGACGATCGCGTTCGCGTTCGACATCACGCGCTGATCGTGGGTGGAGAAGATGAACGTCGTGCCCTCGGTCCGGTTCAGCTCCTTCATGACGTCCAGGATGTTCTGGCCGGTCACCGAATCCAGGTTCGCCGTCGGTTCGTCGGCGAGCACCAGGCCCGGCTTCGTCACCAGCGCGCGCGCGATGGCGACGCGCTGGCGCTGCCCGCCCGACAGCTCGCTGGGCCTGTGGCTGGCGTGTTCGCGGAGTCCGACCCTGTCGAGCAGGCTGGTCACCCGCTTCACGCGCTCGGGGCCCGACAGGTTCCCCTGCAGCAGCAACGGCAGTTCGACGTTCTGGAACAGCGTCAACACCGACACCAGGTTGAAGCTCTGGAAGATGAAGCCGATGGTGTGCAGCCGCAAGCTGGTGAGCTGCCGCTCGGACAGCCGCCGCGTGTCGTTGCCCGCCACCTCGACGGTCCCCGAGGTGGGGACGTCGACGCAGCCGATCAGGTTCAGCAGCGTGGTCTTGCCGCTGCCCGACGGACCGGCGATAGCGATGAAGTCGCCCTCGATCACGTCCAGGCTGACACCGCGCAACGCTGGAACGACGACGTTACCCAGGGTGTAATTCTTGACCGCGTCTCGGACCGAAACGATTGCCTTCATATCGAACCTCTCATCTCACTTTGTTTGCAGGCGGCCCTGCGCTCCGCGTTTCTCTAGCTCTTTACCGACGATGTTGCGAACCTCTTCGCGGTCGGGCAGCGCCTTGAGCTCATCGACGACACGCGCGAGCACACGCCCGAACTGGGCCTGCACCTCGCTGCTCAAACGACCGAGCACGCGGCTGAATTCCCGCGTGCGCCCCTCGTGCGTGCTCTCGATCAGCTCGCGCCCCTCGTCGGTGATGACGATGCGCTTGTGGCGGCGGTCGATCGGATCCTCCGAGCGGCCGACCAGGCCGGCGACGACCAGGCGATCGACCAGGTGGCTGGTCGCCGGCGGCGACAGCTTCAGACACGCGGCGATCGACGACACCGAGATCGGCCCGAGGTGCATGAGCAGGTGCATGGCGACCATCTGCGCCATGGTCAGCCCCGCCTCGTTCATCACCGCCAGCGTGTCGTCAGCCGAGCGACGGTGGATGTGGCTCATCATCTCGTCGATGAGCACGGCCAGATCGGCGGGCTGGCCGGGGGCTGAGGGTGAGCGAGTGCGAGGCGACATGGCGGAGATGAATTACTTCCAAGCTTGGAACTAATTCACACGTGAGCCAGTGTCAAGCGTCTCTTTTGTTAAGAAGTGTGTCGCCGGAGCCTAGGGCGCTTTGCGGTCTTCCAGCTTCACCTCGACGACCAGATCGCTGGCGATCCGCTCCAGCCCCGCGCGCAGAGACGCGACGTTCATCCCTGCCGGTACGCGCACGTGCGCGCGCGCTTCGAACAACATCTCGCCCGACATCGGCGCGCTGGTTCGATTGGTCACCAGCTCCTCGACGTTGACGCCGCTGGCTGCCAGCAGCTGCGAGATCTCGCGGACGATGCCGGGACGATCCAGACCGACCAGCTCCAGCTGCATCTGCTTGTCGCCCGCGTCGGCCGCGGCGCGCGGCGCCACCTCGGCGACCACCTTTAGCCCCCGCCCCTCCAGCGCCGACAGCGCGGCCAGCGCCGCTTGTACCCTGTCAGGCGGCAGCTCGGCGCGCAGGATGCCGGCGAACTTGCCGCCCAGACGCGACATCCGGCTCTCGAGCCAGTTGCCGCCGTTGGCCGCGATGACACCTGCGACCAGCTCCACAAGCCCGGGCCGATCGGCGCCGAGCAAAGTCACAACCACGTCGGTCATCGGCGGCAGGATAACCTGCCGGCAGCAATGTGGAACCCTGAGAGGGTGCCACACCTCCCACGCTGGGCTCGGTCGGGCGCAGCCCGACCGAACCCGACGCGATGCTGCGTCAGTCCCTAGCGCTCGGCTTTAGCCGACGCTGACACTGCGCAGACCGCTTCGACCATATGCCGGCCGCAAGTGCCGGCCCGGGTCTGCGTGCGCTTCCCCGGCCACCGCGCCTCGATCGATTTCGCACGGCAGTCAGCGACCGCCGTGTAAACCGCCGCTCCCGCCACCGGTGCCTCGCCCTCAGCCGGCGCCCAGCGGAACAGCGTCGTGCCGCCCAGCTCGCGCACCGACTGCCGGTCGAACAGCAGATGGCTGCCGCGCTTGCGCTCGCACGCCACGTCCCACGCGCCTTCCCCCTGGCCCTCGTCATCGGCCGCGTCCGCCTCGCCGCTCATGAGCGGCATCGCCGCGAACGCCGGCCCCGCCGTCACCTGCACCGCGTCCCCGTCCCCATTTCCATTTCCACGATCCTCGTTGACTGCTTCCACCGCGCCGCCGCCCTTCCGCGAGTCCTGATCGTCCAAGCTCTGTCCCGGTTCCCTGACCGCCGACCCCGCCAACATGAACAACCCCATCACCACGCTCCTCATAGCTACTGTCCTGCCCTTTCTTTTTTGTTTGGTCTCCTCATGGCAGACCGAGCATCGGTCTGCTGTCGGAAAGGTTGAGTGAGCGCGACCTCGTCAGCAAGTAATTCAGTCGCGCTCGTTCAGGTTTTACATTGCGTCGTTCAAATCTCCTGCGAATCGAAACTCACGCGGCACGGTCATGAAACAGAGATGTCGACGCTGGGTCGCAGCTCCGCGCAGACGGCGAGCACTTCATGGATCGGATTTCCTTTGAACGCGTCGATGAGCGCCGAATTCCCGGCGCGTCCCTCGTCGAGGTTCACGAACGCGATCTGCGTCAGCAGGTAGTCGAAGCGCGGCGCCCACTTTCGCGCGCCGAGCCGCGCCGTCGTCGAGCAGTTGTCGATCATGTAAGCGACGCCGCGCGCGTGCATGTACGGGTTCAGCGAATCGACGGACTCGATCACCGATTCGTTGGCGGCCTCCGAGTACGGGTGACCGTGCTCGAGCAGGATGTCGATCTGCGCCATCATCGTCGCGATGTAGACACCGGCTGAAAACGCGTTGACAGGGATCTTGTCCTCGACGCGCTTGGCGCGCACCGCGGCGCCCACCTTCCACGTCTCGGTGCCGTCGATCTTGCCCATCGGCTGGCGCTTCAGCCGTTCGCCCGCCAGGACGACGCCGCGGATCTCGTTGCCGCTCGACACCTCGTCGTAGATCTCTTCCAGCACCTCGCGCGACGCGGGATACGCCGCCGCGTACGCCGCCTCGAACTCCTTCTTGCCGGCCGCGTCCAGGCCGTCGTAGACGGCGCGGATGCCGCGCTTCGAGATCGTCTTCGAGATCGGGCCGGTGATCGACTCGGCCGAGTTCAGGAACGCGGCGTCCTTGGTCATCCCCTGCGCGACGTAGCGGCGGAACAGCGCCTCGATCACGCCGTGCACGGCGCCCAGCAGGATGCCGCGCTCGCCGTAGATGTCCGACTTGTACTCGGACTCCAGCGTCGTCTCGAACGTGTAGGGCGAGCCGAGCGCGACCGACCAGGCCAGCGCGTAATCGGTGGCGCGGCCGTCGATGTCCTGGTGAACGGCGAAGCTGGCGTTGATGCCGGCGCCGTTGACCTCTTTCCCCTGCACGTACAGCCGACGCACCGACGGGCCCATCCCCTTCGGACACACGGCGATGACGTTGATGTTGGCGGGCAGCTTGGCGCCTACATTTTTCAAATGTCCGATGAGGAAGCCGTGCGACAGCCCCAGCGTCGTCCCCGGGCGCAGGCTCTCGAACACCTTCGAGTAGAGCTCGCCCTGAGCGCCGTCGGCGATCAGCAGCAGCGAGATGTCCGACTCCTTGATCACGGCGAACATCTCGCCCAGCGTGCCGTTCTCCTCGGTGAAGTCGACCTTGCGGGCGTCGGCCATCGAAGCGCTGCCGGCGCGCAAGCCGACCTTCACCTTGATGCCGGTGCCGACCAGCGAATCGCGCAGGTTCTGCGCCTGCGCCGGCCCCTGCGAGCCCCAACCGATGACGCCGATCTGCTTGACGCCCGAAAGCGCCTTGGGCAGCAACGGGAGCAGGTGGCGCCCGCCCTTGACGATCTGCTCGGTGCGATCGCCCATATTGACCGTGTCGACCTGGAAAATCTTGGACGCAAAGCTCATTGGCAACCTCCGCTTGGGCCCGGAGCATAGGGGACGGATGACGTTGCGCCAAATGACATATTTTCACTTCTCTGTTGCGTTTTATGCAACACAGACGAGACTACGGATAGCGCATGGATTACGATGGCTTGCGGCTATTTCTGGACCTGTCGCGCACGCTGCACTTCCTGCGTACAAGCCGCCAGGCGCACGTCAGCCCGTCGGCGCTGTCGCGCGCCGTCCAGCGCCTGGAGCGCGAGGCGGGCGTCAAGTTGCTGGAGCGCGATCGCCGCTCGGTCCGACTGACCCCGGACGGCGTGCGCTTCGCCGAGCACGCGCGCGACACGCTGGAGCGCTGGCAGCGGCTGCAGCGTGAGCTGGGCGGCACCCGCGATCGGCTGTCGGGCAGCATCACGGTGTTCGCCTCGGTCGCCGCTTGCCAGAGCTTCCTGCCCGAGCTACTCGGCGACTTCCGCCAGCGCCACCCCGACATCCACATCCGGCTGGAGACCGGCTACGCGGCGGACGCGCTCGACGAGCTGGCGGAGGGGCGCGCCGACGTCAGCGTCGCCGCCATCCCGCCGCGGCTGCCGCGCGGCCTGGTCGCGCGCGTGTTGATATTCACGCCGCTGGTGTTCGCGGCGCCGCGCGTGGCGGGCGAGGTGGAGCGCCTGTGTCACCAGCGGCCGCTGCCGTGGGCGGAGCTGCCGGTAGTTCTGCCGGCGTCGGGGCAAGCGCGCGACAGCGCCGACCGCTGGTTCCGGCGGCGCCGCATCACACCGCTCATCTACGGCGAGGTACCCGGCAACGAGGCGATCCTGGCGCTGGTCAGCCTGGGGTGCGGCGTCGGCGTCGTTCCCCGCCTGGTGATGGACGAGAGCCCGCTGCAAGCCAAGCTGTCGGTGTTGAACGTCGACGGCGAGGGTGACGCGCTGGGCGAATTCCGCGTCGGCGTCTGCACGCAGCGCAAGAAGCTGGCCTCCCCGCTGGTGCGCGCGCTGTGGGATTCCTTCGCCGCCCGCACGCGCGTATCATCGATGACCTAGATCAGGGCCCTTCGCTGCACTTAGGGAGTATCCGCATGTCGGGAGTACGGGCAGTCATGTTGCTTGACGCTGGCGCTCGCCGGATTCGCGGCGTGCCAGAAGAGCAGCCTGCAAGGCGGCGTTCCCACCGGCGGAACCAAACCCTTCCCCGACGGCGGTCCGAGCAACACCGGCGCGGCAGGGACACACCGGCGCCTTCGACGGCGGGTTCGCCGGTTTCGGTTTCGGCGGGTCCATCGGAGCTGGCGGCGCCATCGGCAGCGGGGGCGCGCCCGGCGACTACGGCGCGTCCGTGTGTGTGCTCACGTCGGTGCAGCTGCCATGGACCACGGTGCCCGGGACGGTCACCCCGCTGGAGGTGGTCGTCAGCACTGATGGCAGCGCGATCGCCGTGCTGAATCGACAGCCCGCGCAGCTCGACGTGCGCACGTACAGGCGCGACGGGACGCTGCTCGGCGGCCGGCAGTTCGCCGGCGATGTTCACTTGCTGGCGCACGGCGGCGACCACTTCCTGCTCATCGCGCACGGTGTCAGCGGCAACTTCGGCGGGACCGACGTGAATCCGGACCTGACAGGAGCCGACCGGACGTTCATGGTCGGAAGCACCGCGACCGAGCGGCTCCGCGCCGTCGTGGCCGGGCCGCTGGGGATCGTCCTGCTGACCACGGAGCGTTTCGTCAACACGTTCACCAACGTGGCCGTCGCGTGGACGACGACGTTGGGCCCCGACGCCGCGACCTTCGCCAGCGGGAATGTCTACGGCGCCACCGCGCAGGGGAACCAGATCCTCGTCGCCGGGGGCACGGGGCGATCGCTCGGCCTGATGGTGCTGGACACCGACGGGAACGTCGTCCGCTCGGGCGTGGACGCGCAAGCGCTGGCTGACAACTTCGCCGGCGACACGACCACCACCCTCCCGTTCGGCGGCGGCCTGCTGATGTTCGACGGCAACCCGCCGCGCCTGACGCAGATCGGATTCGATCTGTCGCGCATCGAGCTCGGAAGCAACACGCAGATGGGGACGTTCTATCGATCGGCGCCGCGCGTGGCGCCGATCGTGCTCGGCGCCCGACCCGTCGGCATCTGGTTGACGGTGTTCCCCGGCACCGACACCTCGCAGGGCAACACGTCGCATCAGCTGTACGCCTGCGCGCTCGACGTCGCCGCCCCCGCCGCGTGCGCGATCACGCGTCCGATCGCCCAGACCGGGCTCGACGGCTACGGGATCGCGCAGGCTCCGATCGCGGCCGCCGCGATGCCGGACGGGAGATATTTCGCCGTCGCCCACAGCGACGCGGCCAACCGGACGTGGCTGCGCGTCGCCGACATGTTGTGCATGGCGAGCGAGGGTCTGGACTAGCCTCCCGCGTCCCGATTGCGACAAAGCCTGACTGGGGCGCGGCGGGATCGATTGCCACAACACAGTTCGTGAATCCGCTCGACCGACGAGTCATCGCCGAAATGCTGGGCACGATGTGGTTGGTGCTGGGCGGCTGCGGCAGCGCCGTTCTGGCGGCGACGTTCCCGACGGTGGGCATCGGCCTGCTCGGCGTGTCGCTGGCGTTCGGGCTCAGCGTGTTGACCATGGCGTACGCGATCGGCCCGATCTCGGGCTGCCACCTGAATCCGGCGGTGACCATCGGCCTGACGGTCGCGGGACGGCACCCGCCGTCCGAGCTCATCCAGTACATCGCCGGACAGCTCGCGGGCGCGGTCGCCGGCGCGGCGATCGTCTACGCGATCGCCAGCGGCAACGCCGAGTTCACCATCGCGTCGGGCTTCGCCGCCAACGGCTTCGCGCGAACACTCGCCCGGCGGCTACTCGATGCTGGCCGCGTTCGTGAGCGAAGCGGTGATGACGTTCGTGTTCCTGATCGTGATCCTCGGGGCCACCGACAAGGAGACGTCGGTCGCCGGCTTCGCGCCCCTCGCCATTGGCCTGTGCCTGACGCTGATCCACCTGGTGTCGATCCCGGTCACCAACACGTCGGTGAACCCGGCGCGCAGCACGGGGCCCGCGCTGTTCGTCGGCGGCTGGGCGCTGGCGCAGCTATGGCTGTTCTGGGTGGCGCCCACCCTGGGGGCAGTGCTCGCCGGCTTCGTCTATCCGCTGCTGGCCAAGAAGAACGGCGTCGTGCCGCGCAGCCCGGTGACTGCGCCGACTAACCAGAAATTGGGGACGTGACCGCGCCGATCGAGGCGGATGACACGGACGCGGCGTACTTCGCCATCACGCCGGTCTTGTAACGAGGCGCCGGCGCCTGCCAGCCGGCGCGCCGCGAATCGAGATCCGCGTCCACGTCCAGACGGCGCGCATCGACGTCGAGCGTGACGATGTCGCCGTCGCGCACGAACGCGATCGGGCCGCCCACCTGCGCCTCCGGCGCGGCGTGGCCGACCATGAAACCCTTGGTCGCGCCCGAGAATCGCCCGTCGGTGATCAGCACCACCGTGTCGTCCAGCTTCTGGCCGACCAGCGCGCCGGTCACCCCCAGCATCTCGCGCATGCCGGGGCCGCCCTTCGGCCCCTCGTAGCGGATGATGATGACGTCGCCAGCCTTGATCTCGCGGCGCTGGACGGCGGCGAAACACGCCTCCTCCGAGTCGAACACGCGCGCCGGACCGGTGTGCTTGCGGCGCGTGTGCCCCGCCAGCTTCACCACCGCGCCGTCGGGAGCCAGCGTGCCGCGCACGATCGCCAGGCCACCGGTCGTCGACAGCGGCTTCGTCAGCGGCCGCACGACCTCCTGCCCCGGCGTCTCCTTCGCCTCGGCGAGCTCGGCCAGCAGGCCGCGCCCGGACACCGTCATGCTGTCGGTGAGCAGCCCCGCCTGCGCGAGCCGCTGCCCCACCAGTCGCACGCCGCCGGCGCGATCGAAGTCCGTCGCCATGAAGCGGCCGCCCGGCTTCAGATCGGCCAGCACCGGCGTCTTCGCCGACAGCACGTCGAAGTCGTCGATGGTCAGCGCCACGCCCGCCTCACGCGCGATCGCCAGCAGGTGGAGCACGGCGTTCGTCGACCCCGCCGTCGCGGCGACCGCGATGATCGCGTTGTCGAACGCGGCGCGCGTCAGGATCTTGCTCGGCCGCAGATCGTCGGCGACCAGCTTCATGACGATCTCGCCGGCGCGGATCGCGGCGGCGTTCTTGCGCGGATCCAGCGCCGGCACGTCGTTGAGCCCCATCGGCGACAGCCCCAGCATCTCGCCCGCCATCGACATCGTGTTGGCCGTGAACTGGCCGCCGCACGCGCCGGCGCCCGGACACGCGACGTCCTCAAGCGCGCGCAGCTCGCTCTCGGTGATGCGGCCGGCCGAACACGCGCCCACCGCCTCGAACACGTCCTGGATGGTGACGTCCTTGCCGCGGAAGTTGCCGGGCATGATCGAGCCGCCGTACAGCATCAGGCCGGGCACATCCAGCCGCGCCAGCGCCATCATCGTCCCGGGGATGGTCTTGTCGCAGCCCGACAGCGCGACGACGCCGTCGCACATCGCGCCGCGCACCGCGAGCTCGATCGAATCGGCGATCACCTCGCGCGACACCAGCGACGCGCGCATCCCCTCGGTCCCCATGCTGATGCCGTCGGAGACGACGATGGTGTTGAACTCGATGGGCGTGCCGCCGGCGGCGCGGATGCCTTCCTTGACCTTGGCGCCCAGCTCACGCAGATGCAGGTTGCACGGCGTCGCGTCGGTCCAGGTGTTGGCCACCGCGATCAGCGGCTTGTCGAGGTCCGCGTCGTTGAGCCCGGTCGCCTTCAACATCGCCCGCGCCGGCGCGCGCGAGATGCCCTTCTTGATTGCGTCGCTGTTCACAGCCGGCGCTTATACCACGCGACTTACGACGCGACCCGCGCCGGGGCCGACTCCGCGCGGCCCTTGATGCCGTACCAGGCGATGTAGAGGTAGCAGACCGCCGGCAGCAGGAAGCTGATGTGCAAGCCGGCCTTGTCCGCGATGAGCCCCTGCAGGCCCGGGATGAACGCGCCGCCCACGATCGCCGCGCACAGGATGCCCGAGCCCTGCTCGGTGTAACGGCCCAGGCGATCGATCGCGATCGTGAAGATGGTCGGGAACATGACCGAGTTGAAGAACCCGACAGCAATGATGGTGATGACGGCGGTCCAACCGGTGGTCAGCACCGACGTTGCCGTCAGCAGCGCCGCAATCAGCGCGTGCGCGGTCAACACCTTGCCGGGCTCGAACTTGCGCAGCGTGAACAGGCTGCCGATGAAACGCCCGACCATCGCGCACAGCCAGTAGCGCGCCATCATCTTGGTCCCCTCGTTCTCCGCGAGGCCGAGGGTGTAGGACTCCTTGAAGTAGTTGACCAGCAGCGAGCCGATCGCCACCTCGGCGCCGACGTACATGAAGATGCCCACCGCGCCCAGGACCAGGTGGCGGTAGCGCCACGCGCTGCCACGATCGGGGAGCGCGTTCGCGCTTCCGGCCGTGTCCGTCCCCGCCGACGTGTCGATCTTCGGCAGCTTCGATCGCCAGACGATCACCGACAGCAAGGCGAGCGCGACAGCCAGGCCGACGTAGGGAAGCTGAACCGCCGTCGCCTCCTGCACCTGACGTGCGATGGGCGTCATCTTCGCGAGCTCGGCTGCCGACAGCCCGGCGACGGCGAGGATGATCGGACCGATGAAGGTCGGGAACGCCCAGGTCGCCAGCGAATTGAACGCCTGGGTCAGCGTCAGGCGAGACGACGCCGTTTCGGGCGGGCCGAGCACGGCCACGAACGGGTTGGCCGCCACCTGCAGGATGACGATGCCGGTCGCGAGCACGAAGAACGCGGTCAAGAACAGGCCGTACGACCGCGACGCCGCCGCCGGATAGAACATCAAGCAGCCGAGCGCCGCGCCCGCGAGCCCCACCATGATTCCCGTCTTGAAGCCGATCTTCTTCACGAACGCGCCGGCCGGGATCGACATCAGGCCGTACGCCCCGAAGAAGCAGAACTGCACCAGCATCGCTTCGAAGTAGCTGAGCGAAAAGATCCCCTTCAGGTGCGGGATGAGGACGTCGTTCAGCGACGTCAGCCCTCCCCACATGAAGAACAGGGTCGTGAGGACCGACAGCGGAACGAGGTACCCGGACTGGCCAGCCGTGGGGCCAGCTGTCGGCGCCGCGTAGGGGTTCGGGGACTTGGCGGTGGACGGAATTCCAGCCATGGGGGGTGCCTTCCTCACGCCTGCGTAGGCGGATTCACGACACTAAACTACATGGCTGGGGACGGTCAACGACCGTGAGCGACGGTCGATTCCAAGCGCCCGTAACTACGAGTAAATCAGACTCAGAGATGCTCTAGTGCGACGCCTGCGCGGCGGCACCGGGAGGCTCCGGGAGGGCGATGTTCAGCTCCAGGACCTCGCAGCCGCCGCTGCGATCGACGTTCACGGTGACGCAAGAGAGGTCGATCTTCTCGTATCGCGCGATGACGGCGAGCAGCTCCTGTTGCAGCTGCGGCAGGTAGTCGGGGGCCCCGCTGCGGGACCCTGTCCGCTCGCGCGCCACGATGATCGACAGCCGATCCTTGGCGAGCGACGCCGATTTCGGCGCCCTCCGGAAGTAGTCGAGAAACTTCATGATTGACCTCGCTCGCGGTTAGCCGAACAGGCGGCCGAAGAAGCCGCGCTTCTCTTCGTCGATGAAACGGTGCTGGAGCTCCTGGCCCAGGAAACGGGTGACGACGTCCTGGTAGGCCTGCGCGACGTCGGTGGTCTCGTCCAGGATCGCGGGCGTCCCCTTGTTCGACGACTGCAGGACCGCCTTGGACTCCGGGATGACGCCCAGCAGCGGGATGCCGAGCAGCTCCAGCACGTCGGCGACGCTGAGCATCTCGCCCCGCTTGACCATCATCGGCGAGTAGCGGGTCAGCAGCAGGTGGGTGTGAATCGGGCTGCCGCCCAGCTCGGCGCGGCTGGTCTTGGCGGCGAGCAGGCCGAGCACGCGGTCGGAGTCGCGCACCGACGAGACCTCGGGGTTGGTCACGACGATCGCCTCGTCGGCGAAGTACATGGCCATCTGGGCGCCCTTCTCGATGCCGGCGGGCGAGTCGCAGATGATGTACTCGAAGCCCTGCTGCTTGAGCTCGTCGATGACGCGGCCGACGCCCTCGGGGTCCAGCGCGTCCTTGTCGCGCGTCTGCGACGCCGGCAGCACGTACAGGCTCTCCGTGCGCTTGTCGCGGATCAGCGCTTGCTGCAGCTTCGCCTCGCCGCGGATGACGTTGACGAAGTCGTAGACGACGCGGCGCTCGCAGCCCATGACCAAGTCCAGGTTGCGCAGACCGACGTCGAAGTCGATCGCGACCGTCTTGAGCCCCTGCTGGGCGAGGCCGGTGGCGACGTTGGCGCTGGTGGTTGTCTTGCCGACTCCGCCTTTACCTGAAGTGATGACGACGACTTTGGACACTGGTGGCCTCCTCAATGCATTGAACGAGCGATCAAACGAGCTGCCAAATTTTTTGTTGAATCTCGAGAGAGATTCATCAGAGCGGCATGAGCCTGCAGTTGCCGTCTTCCAGATAGGCTTGCGCGGCGCGACCGCGTAGCTGGGGCGGGATCTCTTCGGCCATGATGTACGAGCCGCAGACCGCGATCAGCTCGGCCTCCAGCTTCTGGACGAAGATGCGCGCCCCCGGCAGCCCGTTGGCGCCGGCGACGGCGCGCCCGCGCAGCGTCGAGTAGATGTGGACGTGGCCGTCGGCGATGACCTGCGCGCCCGCGTTGACCGGCGCCAGCACGACCAGGTCGTTGTTCTGCGCGTAGATGACCTGGCCGCCACGAACGGCCTGACGTACGACCATCGGGCCGCCGAAGGGGGTGGGTTGGGGCGCGGGCGCCTGCCGCGCCGGGGGCGGCGGAGGCGGAACCGGCTGCGCGGGGGCAGCGGCGGCCACGGCGCCAGCGCCAGCACCGTCGGGAGCCTTTGGGCGCACCGGCGCCGTCGGCGCCTGCAGGATGCCCAGGCCCGAATCGGCGATGGCGCCGCGCAACGCAATCGGGACGTTGGTGGCGGCGACGGGGATCAGCTTGCACATCTTCAGCACCGTGACGATGTCGATGATCGTCAGCGGGCTGGCCTCCTCGAGCGCGCCCAGGTCGAGCAGCACGGGCGCCTGCAGGAACAGGTGCGGGAGCTGAGCGATCTTGACGCGCAGCTGCCGTTCGATCAGCGCCAGGTCCGAGCTGCGCAGGCGCAGCACGGTGAGCGGTGCCATCGTCCCCTTGAGATCGAACGCGGCAGGCCGGCGCGGCGGTGACGCCGCCGTCGGCACCACACCACCACTCTTCACGCGCTGCTGGGAAATCGCCGGCGAGTCCATGGTCGCCCCATTCTCCGGCGCAGCGCGCTGACGTCAAAAAATTGTCCAAAATCGCGTCGTTGACGCCCGGGGGCCTTTCGGCCAACGTCTTCCCCGATGGGGACGTCGGTGCGGCGGGATTGCGGAATTCTGGGGGTGGTGGCCGGCGGCGCGCGGGCGGATCCAGGCGGCAATCGAGGGCGGCGGCTACGACGACGCGCTCGTCGACGACATCTCGGCGCGCGTCGCGGCGATCAATCCCGAGCTCGACTGGGAGCTGGCGCCCGGCTCCAAGGCGCGCCACGCGTTCTGCCTGTCGGGCAAAGCCAATCCCGAGCTGCGCCGGCTCACCGAGCAGTGGTTGCGGTCAGCGCCGCCGATCGATCAGACGTGGGAGTACCACCCGGCCCGGCGCGGCAACGCGGAGCTGGACGACGTGAACCTCGAGATGGCCGGATTCGAGGTCGCCCTGAGCGACTTCGTCGCCGCGTTCGAGGTCGACGAGGGGCGCGAGGTCGTCAACGTCCGCTGCTTCCACCCGGAGTTTCCGCGCCTGCCCGAGGAGCGGCGCGGGACCGCCACCGCCCTGATGCTGGACGGCGTCCTGGGCGAAGACGGCGTCGAACGCTGGCTGGGCAACATCGAGAGCGCGGCGGCGGCGCCCGACGGCGCGCGGCCGATCGCCGAGCTGCGCGCCGCGGTCGACGTGCTGGCGCGATCGGCCACCGGCGAGCGGTTCGCGGTGATGCGCGGCAACGACGCCGAGGGGCGGCCGCGGTTCGTCACGCTCAACACGGCGCTCAAGCGCATCGACCACCTGGCGTGCGACCACCACGTCGTCATCGACATGGCGATCCTGAACCCCGACACCAACGGCCTGGCCACCAGCGACGAGGCAAAGGACCTGGACGCGATCGAAGACGAGCTGCAACCGCTGGTCAGCGACGCCGTCTACTTCGGGCGCGAGACGCGCGCCGGGCGGCGCGTGTTGCACTTCTTCGCGCCCGGCGACAGCCCGGCGCGGGAGCGGCTGGCGGCGTGGGCGTCAGCTCACGACGCGCGCGACGTGCGCATCGACTGGCGCGCCGATCCACGCTGGGAGGCGCGCGCCCGTTTTCTGTGAGCGGCGCGCGCGATCGCGGCCAGGCGCTGCGGCGCCGCCGCCAGCGCCAGCTTGTCCGCGCGCGGCAGGCGCTTGACCGCGTGCTCGATGCGCAGCGCGATCTCCTTGTCACGGCAGCGGCGCACGGCGATCACGGTCAGCGGACCGCGCCCGCGCGTGTAGCGCGCGCCGCGGCCGGCGTCGTGCGCGGCGATGCGCGCCGCGACGTCGACCGCGATGCCGCAATACAATGTGTCGTCGACGCAGCGAGCGAGGTAGACAGACCAGCTCACCGCAAGACGTTTGCGTAGACGTCGAGCGGGACGCCCGTGCCGCCGTAGTTCCACACGGCGAACGCCGTTCCGTTCCCCGCCACGGCGACGGCCGGGGCGAACACGTTGGCCGCCGCACCACCGATCGTATCGACCGTCTCGAGCAACGTTGCCGTCCCCCAGGCGCCGTCCGCGACCACGAAACGTCGCGCCCAGACGTCGAACCTCGTCGGTGTGCGCTTGCGCCAGACCACAACGACGTTGCCGGCGGCATCGCTGCGCGCGGTGGAGTTCGTCCCGCGCGTCAGCGTGTCGTCCTGCGCCTGGTTGTCCGTCTCCATCGCCACCGCCGCGGGCCACGCCGGGTCGGCAGCCGCGGCGCGCGAGACGTGGACGTTGTAGCGGCCCGCGATCGCGAACGCCCACGACACGGTGGCTGTCCCCGCGGGGTCGAGCGTGACCGACGGCGGCGGCACCGAGTCGATGCTCGACCCCTCCGCGACCATCAACGGCGCCTGAAATCCCCCGCCCCCGGGCGCCAAGCGGCGCGCCCACAGCTGCGAGGTCGCCCCCGCGCGCTGAAGGTAGGTCACGACTGCGCCGCCCGTGCTGTTGGTCGCGATGTTCGCCGCCGTGGACGCGCCGGTCTCGTGGCTTTCGAACAACGCCGCCGGCATCCACGCGCCGCCCGTGAACTGGCTCATCCAGATGCTGGTCATGTTCGCGGTGCCGCCGGCCTGCTCCCAGACGACGAAGCTGTCGCCGGCGCTCGAAACGGCGACGGCGGGAAGGCGATCGTTGGCATCGTCGCCGGCGCGCATGATCTGAACGGCGGACCAGGCCGATGACGGTGTCGACCGCACGCGCGCGGCAACCTGACGAAGGTTGGAGGCGATCTCGCTCCAGGCGACGACGGTGACGCCGGCGGCGTTGACCGCGACGGCGGCGGCCTGCGCGACCGTGGTCGTGAGCTGTTCGGGCGCGGACCAGGTGACGCCGTCTGCGGACGTGCTCTGCCAGATGCCTCTCAGACGAAGAAGAGTTCGCTTCGCTCCACACCGCGATGTAGTTGCCGCCGCCATCGACGGCAATCTTGGGGGCGGCGTTGGCGGCGAGACCTGCGCGCGCGTCGACGGCGACCGGCGTCCGCCACGCGCCATTGACCGCGTCATAGCGAACCGCCCAGATTCTGAATGTCCCGCTCGTAGACCACGACGGCGTTGCCGGCAGCGTCGGCGGCGACCGAGGGCACGCGCTCGCTGATGGCGGACTCACTGGCTATCGGGGTGGCGCCGCGCCAGCCGACGACGGTCGTCCCGCCCGCCCCCGCGCCGCCTCCCGCCATGCCACCGCCTCCGCCACCTCGACCGGCAACGCCGCCGGCGCCACCGCCAGCCGAGCCTGCAGTCCCCCCTGCTCCGCCCGCACCGGCGGCGCCAGCCGCGCCCGCGGCGCCGGCTGCCATTCCCCCGTTGCCGGCCGCACCGGCAGCGCCGCCACCGCCCGACGATCCGCCGGTGGTACCGCTGCCCGCCTGCTCCGCCCGCTCCGCCCGCGCCTCCGGCGCCCCCGGGCCCGTCACAGATCGCCGACGAGACGCTTGGCACGAGCGTCAGCGAGACGGTGTCCGCCACCTCACCGGGCTGGACCATGGTCGTCTGCGCGGCGGCGACGGCGCCCCTGACCGAACCGTCAAGATGGAAGCCGCACGCCACCACGCTCACGAGCCCGGTGGTCTCCTTGGAGACGAAGATGCCGAGCTGGAGCGTCGGCGGGTCTCCGACCAGTCCGTCTCCCGATCGGCGAGCTTGCGGCTGCCCTGGAACACGACGACGCGCAGCTTCGCCAGCTCGGTCACGTTTCCGTCGGTGGTGACGTCGACGGGTATCACCGAGCGTCCCTTTTCCGTGCACGCGAGCGCGAGCACCGCGAGCGCGAGCGCGCGACCAGCGGTCGTCATAGACACGTGCGTCTGGTCGGGCAAGACGCGTCATCAGTCGTCGTGAACACGCCGGCCGCGGCCGCGCCGCCGAGCGCGAGCGCGACGGCAGCGCCGGCCAGCGTCCAGAACCACCAGCGCGTGTACACGGGCGGCGCCTCATCAACGGGCGCCCCCGACGTGGTCGTTACAACCGCCGCCGCCGTGGCTGGCGGTGCTGTGTCGGTGGCTGGCGGCGGTGGGGGGGCGGCCGCATCCGCGGCCGGCAGGGGCGTCACCGGCGCGGGCGCGCTGGCGGCCGCCTCCTGCTGCTGCCGCTTGAGGTCCTCCATATCCTTGATGAAGCCTTCGATCTCGATCCGCTCTTCCGGCGAGACCTTCGCCTTGCGCAGGTAGTCCTGGAAGCTGACGATGGCGCGATCCGGCTGACCCAGGCCCTGGTAGCAGCGGCCGATGTTGCGCAGGTAGTTCGGGTGCAGCGACTCCGCGTACAGCTTCGCGAACAGGTCCAGCGCCTCCTGATAGCGCTGGGACGCGAAGTACTCGCGCGCTGTCAGCTCACGCGCATCAGGGGCGGCGTAGGCGCGCGCGCTCGGCGCCAGCAACGCGGCGGCCAGCACGACAGCGGCCATCCACGCTGCCACCCTCGGTCTCGAGTCACGCCTCACAGCGACGACAATACCTCAGTGTCCTGGAATCGCGGCGGCGGGAGTCCGTCCGCGCGATGTGCAACTTACGGCAGCAGCGTCTCGCCCATCAGGAAGCGATCGACGCCGCGCGCCGCGGCGCGCCCCTCTTCGATCGCCCACACGATCAGCGACTGGCCGCGCGCCATGTCGCCGGCCGCGAACACACCCTTGACGCTGGTCGCCTTGTTGTCGTCGGCGACGACGTTGCCGCGTCCGTCGAGCGCGACACCCAGGTCGGCCAGCATGCCTTCCTTCTCGGGGCCGACGAAGCCCATCGCCAGCAGCGCCAGCTCGACGGGCCACACCTTCTCGCTCCCCGCCTTCTCCTTCATCGCGAAGCGGCCGTCGCCGTTCTTCACCCACTCGACCTCGACGGTCTGGAGCTCCTTCAGGTTGCCGGCGGCGTCGCCGACCAGCCGCTTGGTGACGGTGACGTAGCGGCGCGGGTCGCCGCCGAACAGCGCTGCCGCCTCTTCCTGGCCGTAGTCCATCTTGTAGACGCGCGGCCACTGCGGCCACGGGTTGTCGGACGCGCGCGCGTCGGGCGGGCGCGCCAGGATCTCGAACTGCACCAGGCTCTTGCAGCCGTGGCGCAGCGACGTGCCGACGCAGTCGGTGCCGGTGTCGCCGCCGCCGATGACGATGACGTTCTTCCCCTTGGCGTCGATGAACTGCCGGTCGGCGAAGTTGCTGTCGAGCAGGCTCTTGCAGCTCTTGAGCAGGAACTCCATGGCGAAGTGGACGCCCTTGAGGTTGCGCCCCTCGACCTGCAGATCGCGCGCCGCGGTCGCGCCGCCCGCGAGGACGATCGCGTCGAACTCCGCCTGCAGCTTCGCCGTCGGGTGCGTCTTGCCGATCCAGGCGCTGGTGACGAAGTTGATGCCTTCCTGCGCCATCAGCTTCACGCGCCGGTCGATGATGTTCTTCTCCAGCTTCATGGGCGGGATGCCGTACATCAGCAGGCCGCCGATGCGGTCGTCGCGCTCGAACACGGTGACCGTGTGCCCCGCCCTGTTGAGCTGCTGCGCCGCCGCCAGGCCCGCCGGGCCCGAGCCGACGATCGCGACCTTCTTGCCGGTGCGCTTCTCCGGCGGCTCGGCGACGACCCAGCCTTCCGCGAAGCCCCTGTCGATGATCGCCGCCTCGATGCTCTTGATCGTCACCGCGGGCTCGTTGATGCCGAGCACACACGACCCCTCACACGGCGCCGGACAGACGCGCCCGGTGAACTCGGGGAAGTTGTTGGTCTTGTGCAGCCGGGCCAGCGCCTCGCGCCACTGGCCGCGGTACACGAGGTCGTTCCACTCGGGGATCAGGTTGTTGATCGGGCAGCCCGACGCGCCGCCCGGCAGCTGGGTTCCCGTGTGACAGAACGGGACGCCGCAGTCCATGCAGCGCGCGCCCTGCTCCTTCAGCGTCGTTTCAGGCAGGTGGTCGTGGAACTCCGCCCAGTCCTTGACGCGCAGCTTGGGGTTGCGGCCCGGCGGCTCCTGCCGCTCGTACTCGAGGAAGCCTGTCAGCTTGCCCACGGCCTACTTCCCACCCAGGCGCGCGGCGCTCGTGGAGTTCGATTCGAACGCTGCCATCTCCGCCTCTTCCTGCGACAGGCCGGCGGCCCGCATCTTCGCCTGCGCCTCGAGCACGCGGCGGTAGTCGTTGGGCATCACGCGCACGAACGAACCGACCAGCTGGTTCCACGACGACAGGATCTCCTCGGCGCGCTTCGACCCGGTCAGCTGCGCGTGGCGCGTGATCAGCCCCTTCACCGCGGCGACCTCTTCCGGATCCTCGAGCTTGCCCAGGCCGACCATCTCCATGTTGCAGCGGCGCGCGAACGAGCGCGCCTCGTCGTCGAGCACGTAAGCGACGCCGCCCGACATGCCGGCCGCGAAGTTCCGCCCCGTCGGGCCGAGCACGACGACGCGGCCGCCGGTCATGTATTCGCAGCCGTGGTCACCCACGCCCTCGACGACCGCGCTGGCGCCGCTGTTGCGCACCGCGAAGCGCTCGCCGGCCAGGCCGCGAATGTAGGCCTCGCCGCTGGTCGCGCCGTAGAGCGCGACGTTGCCGATCAGGATGTTCTCCTCGGCGACGAACGTCGATTCGCGCGGCGGGAAGACGACGAGCTTGCCGCCCGACAGCCCCTTGCCCAGGTAGTCGTTGGCGTCGCCCTCCAGCGTCAGCGTCATGCCGCGCGGCACGAACGCGCCGAAGCTCTGCCCGGCCGAGCCGTTGAAGTGCAGCCGGATGGTGTCGTCGGGGAGCCCGGCCTGGCCGTACTTGCGCGTCACCTCGCTGCCCGTGATCGTGCCGACGACGCGGTTGACGTTGCGGATCGGCAGCGTCGCCTCGACCTTCTCGCCGCGTTCGATCGCCGGCTTGCACAGCGGCAGGATCGTCGTCATGTCCAGCGACGCGTCGAGGCCATGGTCCTGCGTCTCCGTCTGGAAGCGGCCGACCTCCGGCCCCACCGTCGGCTGGTAGAGGATCTTCGCGAAGTCGAGCCCCTGCGCCTTGTAGTGATCGACCGCCGGCTTCATCTCGATGCACTCGGTGTGGCCGATCATCTCGTTGATGGTGCGGAAGCCGAGCTTGGCCATCAGCTCGCGCGCCTCGGCGGCGACGAAGCGCATGAAGTTGACCGCGTGGTCCGGGCTGCCCGTGAACTTCTTGCGCAGCTCCGGGTTCTGCGTCGCGACGCCGACCGGACAGGTGTTGAGGTGGCAGACGCGCATCATGATGCAGCCCACCGCCACCAGCGGCGCGGTGGAGAAGCCGTACTCCTCGGCGCCCAGCAGCGTGGCGACGATGACGTCGCGGCCGGTCTTCAGCTGCCCGTCGGTCTCGACGACGATGCGGCTGCGCAGGTTGTTGAGCACCAGCACCTGGTGCGTCTCGGCCAGCCCCAGCTCCCACGGGATGCCGGCGTGCTTGATGCTGGTTAGCGGCGACGCGCCCGTGCCGCCGTCGTGGCCGCTGATCAGCACCAGGTCGGCGTGCGCCTTGGCGACGCCGGCGGCGATCGTGCCGACGCCGACCTCGGCGACCAGCTTGACGCTGATGCGCGCGCGCGGGTTCGCGTTCTTGAGGTCGTGGATCAGCTGCGCCAGATCCTCGATCGAATAGATGTCGTGGTGGGGCGGCGGCGAGATCAGCCCCACGCCCGGCGTCGAATAGCGGACCTTGGCGATCCACGGGTAGACCTTCGAGCCGGGGAGCTGCCCGCCCTCACCCGGCTTCGCCCCCTGCGCCATCTTGATCTGGATCTCGTCGGCGTTGACCAGGTAGTAGCTGTTGACGCCGAACCGGCCCGACGCGACCTGCTTGATCGCGCTGCGCCGCGAATCGCCGTTGGCGTCGGGGATGAAGCGCGCCGGATCTTCGCCGCCCTCGCCGGTGTTGCTCTTGCCGCCGATGCGGTTCATCGCGATCGCCAGCGTCTCGTGCGCCTCGCTGCTGATCGATCCGTACGACATCGCGCCGGTCTTGAAGCGCTTCAAGATGGCCTCGATCGGCTCGACCTCGTCGAGAGGCACCGGCGGCCGGTCGGACGTCAGCTCCATGAGGCCGCGCAGCGTGCACAGCGTCTTGGACTGGTCGTCGATCAGCGACGAGTACTCCTTGAACACCTTGTAGTCGTTGCTGCGGCAGGCGTGCTGCAGCTTGTGGATGGTGAGCGGGTTGAACAGGTGGTACTCGCCGTTGCGGCGGTACTGGTACTGGCCGCCCGGGTCCAGGCTGTCCGACGGCAGCGGCCGGTCCGGGAACGCCCGCGCCTGGCGCTGCGCGATGTCCGTCGCGATCTCGTCGATGCCGATGCCGCCGATACGCGACGCGGTCCACGTGAAGTACTCGTCGATGAACCCCTGATTGAGGCCGATCGCCTCGAACACCTGGGCGCCGTGATAGCTCTGGATGGTCGAGATCCCCATCTTCGAGCAGACCTTGACGATGCCTTTGCCGATCGCCTTGACGTATTTTTCTATCAGCTTGCCGCTGTCGCCGGGTAGCAGCCCCTGGCGGCAGAGGTCGTCGAGGCTCTCGAACGCCAGGTAGGGGTTGATGGCGCTGGCGCCGTAGCCGAGCAGCAGCGCGAAGTGGTGCACCTCGCGCGGCTCGCCGCTCTCGACGACCAGCCCGACGCGCGTGCGCGATCCCTCGCGCAGCAGGTGGTGCTGCACCGCCGCGATCGCCAGCAACGCCGGGATCGGCGCGCGCTCACCGTCGTGGCCGCGGTCCGACAGGATGATGATGTTGCAGCCGTCGGCGATCGCCTTGCTGGCGGCCGCGCGCAGCGTCTCGACGCCGACCGCCAGGCCCGAGCCGCCCTGGGCGACGTCGTACAGCGCCTTGAGCGTGACGGCCTTGAACCCGTGCGAGCCGGCGCCGCCGTCCAGGTTGCGAAGCTTCTCCAGCTCTTCGTTGCGCAGCACCGGCGTCGGCAGCTTGATCTGGCGCGCCGACTCCGGCGTCGGCTCCAGCAGGTTGCCTTCGGGGCCGATCGCCGTGTCGACCGCCATGATGATCTCTTCGCGGATCGCGTCGACCGGCGGGTTGGTGACCTGGGCGAACAGCTGCTTGAAGTAGTTGTAGAGCAGCTGCGGCCGGTTCGACAGCACCGCCAGCGGCGTATCGGTCCCCATCGAGCCCGTGGCCTCGACGCCGTCGGCGGCCATCGGCCCGACCAGCACCTTGAAGTCTTCGGTCGTGTAGCCGAACGTCTCCTGCCGCCGCAGCACCGTCTCGTGATCGGGCGCGATCATCGACGCCGGCTTGGGCAGGTCGGCGATCGAGATCATGTTGTCCTTCAGCCACACGCCGTAGGGCGCTGCGGCCGCCATCTCCTGCTTGATCTCGTCGTCGCCGATGATGCGCCCCTGCGACGTGTCGACCAGGAACATGCGCCCGGGCTGCAGCCGGCCCTTCTTCACGATGCGGTCAGCCGGGATATCGAGCACGCCGACCTCGGACGCCATCACCACCAGGTCGTCTTTGGTCACGTAGTAACGCGACGGGCGCAGGCCGTTGCGGTCCAGCGTCGCGCCGATGCGAATGCCGTCGGTGAACGCGACCGACGCCGGGCCGTCCCACGGCTCCATCAGGCAGCCGTGGAACTCGTAGAAGTCCTTGCGCTCCTGCGACATCGACTCGTGGTTGGACCACGGTTCGGGGATCATCATCATCATCGCGTGCGGCAGCGACCGCCCCGCGAGCACCAGCAGCTCGAGCACGTTGTCGAACATCCCCGAGTCGCTGCCGTCGGTGTCGACGACCGGGATGCACTTCGCCAGGTCGTCGCCGAACAGCCGCGACTTGAACATGCTCTCGCGCGCGTGCATCCAGTTGACGTTGCCGCGCAGCGTGTTGATCTCGCCGTTGTGCGCCACCAGGCGGTAGGGATGCGCGCGTTGCCAGCTGGGGAACGTGTTGGTCGAGAACCGCGAGTGCACCAGCGCCAGCGCCGACTCCACCCGGTCGTCCTGCAGGTCGGGGAAGAACGCGGGCAGCTGATCGGGGCTGAGCATCCCCTTGTAGACGACGGTGCGCGGCCGACAGGCTGGGGATGTAGAAGCTCGCCTTCTCGGGGACGTCCAGGCGCCGGACCTCGTGCCGCGCGCGCCGTCGGATGACGTAGAGCTTGCGCTCGAACGCGGCGTCGTCGTTGACCAGCGCGGGGTCGCGCCCGACGAACAGCTGCTTGATCACCGGCTGCGACCGCTGCGCGCTGGGACCGATCATGCTGTTGTCGGTCGGGATCTCTCGCCAGCCCAGGAACGTCTGCCCCTCGTCGTGGACCACCTTCTCGAACAGGTGCTCGCACGCGGCGCGGCTGCCCGGATCGTTGGGGAGGAAAACGACGCCCACGCCGTATTGCCCGGCGGCGGGGAGCTTGATGCCGCGCTCGCCACACACGTCAGCGAAGAAGCGATGCGGCACCTGCATCAGGATGCCGGCGCCGTCACCCGTGTTCTTCTCGCTGCCGGTTGCGCCGCGGTGCTGCAGGTTAGACAGCACTTCGAGTCCATTCGCGACGATCGAATGAGACTTTCGTCCCTTCAGATCAACGACGAACCCGACGCCGCAGGAGTCGTGCTCGTTTTGCGGGTCGTAGAGGCCTTGCGCGCTGGGGAACTGCTCATTCATGTCGAGGACTTCCGAAAAATTCAGCCAAACGGCTCACTGTAGCAAAGTGTAGGTACGCTACCGGTTTGGCCCCGCGCCTGTAAAGGACTTACAGAGGGCCGTCCCCCCTGGCCCCGCTATTGCTTGCCAGGGGCGGCCGGGACGGCGTCCATCGACCTGCGGACGGCGTCGCGAATCGCGGTGTAGTCGTTGGGGAGCAGGACCGGCTTGTTGGCGTGTCTGGGCGCCGGGACTTCGGCCAGCTTCCCCTCGTGGTACTGGACCTTGAAGTCCGTGAACTTGAGCCCGTTGGCGGTGCTGACCACGACGACGCGATCGGAGCCGCGAATTTCGCCCCGCTTCACCAGCTTTTCGAGCGCTGCCAGCGCCACCCCGGTGTGCGGGCAGTTGAACAGGCCGGTGAGGTCGGCGGCGGCCGCCGCGTCGGCGAGCTCGGCCTCAGACGCCTGTTCGACCACGCCGTCGAACGCGGTCAACGTCCGCACCGCCTTGCGGATACTGACGGGGTTGCCGATCTGGATGGCCGACGCCAGCGTCGGCTGCGCCGCGATCGCCTCGAACTTGTCCCAGCCAGCCTTGTACGCGCGGTAGAGCGGGTTCGCCGCCTCCGCCTGCGCGACGCAGATGCGCGGCAGCTTCTGGATGAGGCCCAGCTCGCGCATCATCGAGAAGCCGGCGCCCAGCGCGCTGACGTTGCCCAGGTTGCCGCCCGGAATCACCACCCAGTCGGGCACGCCCCAGTCGAACTGCTGGACCATCTCGATCGATACCGTCTTCTGCCCTTCGATGCGCAGGCTGTTCATGCTGTTGGCCAGGTAAACGCCCTCCTCCTCGGCCAGCCGCTTGACCACCGCCATGCAGGCGTCGAAGTCACCGTCGATCGCCATCACGACGGCGCCGTTGGCCAGCGGCTGCACCAGCTGAGCGGTCGACACCTTGCCGCGCGGCAGGATGACCATGGTCCGGATGCCGGCGGCGGCGCCGTAGGCGGCGAGCGCCGCGGACGTGTCGCCGGTCGACGCGCACGCGACGGCGCGGATCGGCTTGCCCTCGGCGATCATCTGCTTGACCGTCGACACCAGCACCGTCATGCCCAGGTCCTTGAACGACCCGGTGTGCGAAACGCCGCACTGCTTGACCCACAGGTCGGGCAGCCCGAGGGTGCGGCCGTAGCGCTCGGCCCACAGCAGGTTCGTCCCGCCTTCCATCATCGACACGACGTTGTCGTCGGCGACGTGCGGCTGCACCCACTCCTTCTTCCCCCACACGCCCGACCCGTAGGGCCAGGTCGTGCGCTGGTAGCGCTCGTCGAACAGCTTGATCCACGAGGCGGCGCTGCGCGCCTTGAGCGCCTCGATGTCGTGGACGACCTCCAGCAGGTCTCCACATTTCGGGCACTTGTAGATGACTTCGTCGAGCGGGTAGTCGCCGGTGCAACCGGCGATGCAGCGGAACACAGAGCGGGACATGGGCCCTGAGTCTACAACACCTCGCCTTGCCTCCCGCCGTCCCCACCCTCCCCCGCGATGGCTCGGCTGGGCGAACCCATCTATGCCCGATGCGTGTGATATCTCTTCCCCCCGGTCATGAGCGCCAAGAAGACAATCGTTGAAGTGCACAAGTTCGGGGGCGCGTCGCTGGGCGACGGCGCGTCCTTCCGGCACGCGGTGTCGATCGTGAAGGGCCGACCTGGACCGTGCGTGGTGGTCGTGTCCGCGCCGGCCGGGGTCACGGATGCGTTGCTGGCGCTGGCGACCCACGCGGTCGCGGGCGACAGAGCCGGTCGGGGCGCCCCGGCTGTCGACGTGGCGACGCTGCGCGCGCGCTACCGCGACATCCTGACCACAGCCGTCGGCGGCAAGGCGGCGGCGGCGAAGGCGGCGGCGGCCGAGATCGATCGTTCGTTCGACGAGCTCGGCAGCTTGCTGAGCAGCCTGGTCGCGCTCAAGGAGCTGACGCCGCGCACGCGCGACTTCGTCGTCAGCCGCGGCGAACGGCTGTCGGCGCAGGTGTTCGCGGCCGGGCTGGCGGCGGCGGGGATCCCGTCGACGTACGTCGACGCCACCGAGATCGTGTTCACGGACGGACCGTTCGGCAGCGCGTCGCCGAACCTGCCGCTCACCGACATGGCGGCGCGCAAGAGGTTGGCGCCCCTGGTCGCGGCAGGCAAGGTGCCGGTCGTCCCGGGCTTCATCGGCGGCGCCAATGTGGATAGTCAAGACGACGACGGCGACGCGCCAGGAGAGGAGCGCGCGGTGGCGACGCTGGGCCGCGGCGGCTCCGACCTGACGGCGACGCTGCTCGGGCGCGCGCTGTCGGCGCGCGAGGTGTCGCTGTGGAAGGACGTCCCGGGTCTGCTCACCGCCGACCCACGCGTGGTCTCCGACGCCCGCGTCATTCCGCAGCTGCACCTGCGCGAGGCGGCGGAGCTGGCGTATTACGGCGCGAAGGTGCTGCACCCGCGCGCGCTGATCCCTGTGTCGGGGCGCCCGATTCCGGTGTTCGTGCGTCCGTTCGCCGACCCCAACGCCGCCGGGACCGAGATCTCGGCGCGGCGCACGCTGGACAAGTATCCGGTCAAAGCGCTGTCGGCGGCCGCGGGGCAGGCGCTGATCACGGTCGGCGGCAACGGCATGCTGGGCGTGCCGGGCATCGCGGCGCGCACGTTCGAGGCGCTGCACCAGGAGGGGATCAGCGTGTCGCTGATCTCGCAGTCGTCGTCGGAGCAGTCGATCTGTTTTTCGGTTCCGGAAGCGTCGGGCAAGCGGGCGCGCGCCCGCCTGGTGGCCGAGTTCCGCGACGAGATCGCGCGCAAGGAGATCGACGGCATCGACGTCCAGGCGGGATTGGCGACGGTCGCGGTGGTCGGGCTGGGGATGGCGGGCCACCTCGGCATCGCGTCGCGCGTGTTCAGCGCGCTGGCCGAGGCGAAGATCAACATCGTCGCGATCGCGCAGGGATCGTCGGAGCTGAACATCTCGTTCGTGGTCGCGGGCAAGGATGCTGCGCCGGCGCAGCGCGCGGTCCACGCCGCGTTCCAGCTGGCGAAGATCGGCGGCGGTTCGGCGACGCGCGCCGCGCACCGCGACGTCGTGTTGCTGGGGTTCGGACAGATCGGGCGGGCGCTGGCGGGGATCATGACCAAGCGCAAGAACGGCGGCACGCCGAAGCTGCGGCTGGCGGCGGCGATCGACACAAGCGGCTTCGTGTTCGAGCCCGGCGGCCTGACGGCGCGCACGGTCGCCGAGCTGGCCGAAGCCAAGCAGTCGGGGCGCAGCCTGTCCGACACGCGCGCGGCGCGCCGCGGGACGCCCGCCGAATCGCTGTCGTTCCTGGCGCAGCACGCGCTGGCGAGCCCGATCCTGGTCGACGTGACCGCGGACGACACGACGCCGCTGCTGCACGACGCGCTGGGCTTCGGCATGGACGTCGTGCTCGCCAACAAGCGCCCGCTGTCGGGACAGAAGCAGCAGAGCGACGCGCTGCTGGCGGCGGTCGAGCGTGGTCACCAGCGGCTGCTCACCGAGGCCACGGTCGGCGCGGGGCTGCCCATCTTCGACACGTTCCGCAAGCTGGTCGAATCCGGCGACCGCGTGCTCAAGATCGAAGGTTGCCTGTCGGGGACGCTGGGGTTCGTGTTGACCGAGGTCGAGCGCGGCAAGTCGTTCTCGCAGGCGTTGCGGCGCGCGATGGAGCTCGGCTACACGGAGCCCGATCCGCGCGACGACCTGTCGGGGGCCGACGTCGGCCGCAAGGCGTTGATCCTCGGACGCTTGCTGGGATTCTCGGGCGAGCCGGACGACGTTGCCGTGGAATCCCTCGTGCCCGAGGCGATGCGCAAGCTGGCGCGCGACGCGTTCCTGACCAAGCTGCCGGACATCGACGCCGGCTGGACGCGGCGCGCGGCGGCCGCGAAGGCGAAGGGCGCGACGCTGCGCTACGTGGCGTCGGTGGGCAAGGAGCGCATCTCCGTCGGGCTGCAGACCGTCAGCCGCTCGAGCCCGTTCTTCGGATTGAAGGGGACCGACAACCAGGTCGCGTTCACCACGGCTCGTTACCGCAAGAACCCGCTGGTCATCACCGGCCCGGGCGCCGGCCCGGCGGTCACGGCCGCCGGCGTGCTGAACGACATCCTGCGCCTGACGTAGGCAGCGCGCGGGCGCGACAGACGCCGAAAAAGAAAACGCCCGCGCCGCCGGAGGGCGACGCGGGCGCTGTGTTCGTTGGGCGCGTCTAGCTTAGAACCAGCCGAGCAGCGCGGCGGTGCCGGTGACCATGTTCGACGTCGGCATCCCGTCCTTGTTGGGGAACGCGTCGTCCCGGAAGTCGGCGCGGGCCTCGAGGCGCGCCTCGAGGCGGTTGGCCATCGGGAACGCGCCGCCGATGGTGACCTCCTGCGCGTTCTGGCGGCCTGAGGGGAGGTTGTTTGTATAGTACTCACCACGGCCAGCCAGCGCGAACGCGTCGCTGACCGCGTAGCGGCCCATCAGCGCCACGATCATGGTGTCGTAGAAGCCGGCACCTTCGTCCTTGACGTAGTCGAAGTTCAGGTTGAGGCCGAGCGGGCCCATCGCGTACGCAACCACCAGGTCTCCCAAGATGCGCGTATCCGGGCTGACCGCACCCGCGCCGGTTGTCACGTCCGCTATGAAGGCTTCATTCTTGCCGATGTAGGTCGTCCCGATGATGTTCAGGCCACCTGGCACGGTGACGTTCACGGACGCGCCGTAGGTCTTGGCGCCAGTGACGTCAGGATTGATGCCCACGCCGTTCCAGCCGTTGACCACGCTGAGCTGCAACGCGATCATGTCGTTGACCTTGTAGCCGGCGCGGAAACCGTTGTGGAGCAGCGGGATGTTGAAGAACGCGATCGAGCGCGAGTAGAGCCAGTTCTTGTTGGCCTCGATGACCTCGGCGCCTGCCGTGGTCACGAACTTACCGAAGTCGATCGTGAGCCCCTTGACCGGCGCAAACGTCGCATACGCCTGCTGCACCAGGAACGGCGTGCTGGACGCATCGGCGGGATTCGCGCCGTTGATCAGCAGACCGGTCGCGCCGTAGCCCAGGTCCAAGCGAACTCCCACCGGATCGGCGTTCACGCCGAGACCGACCTTGGCGTAGTTCAGCGTGAAGGTGTTCGCGTTGAGGTCGAAGCTTCTCTGCGCGGGGTCCCAGAACACTCCGTCCGCACCCAGCGTCACCGGCGTGACGCTCGGGGACGGACCAGTGAAGTTGTACTGGTAGTACGCGTCCGCGAGGCCCTCGATGGTGACGAGGTCCTTCCAGCCCGGCGCGGCGGCGACCGGCGCGGGCGCCATCGGCGCGGCGACGGCAACCGGCGGCGGGATGTCAGCGGGCGGCGGCGGGGGCGGCGGCGGCGGGAGTGCTTCCGCGGGCGGCGGCGGCGGCGGTGGCGGCGGCGCGGCCTCGGCCGGCGCAGGCGTCTGCGCAAAGGCGCGCAGCGGCGTGACGACAGCAATCGCGAGCAAGAGTGAACGAAGTCGCATCAGGAAACCCCCTCAGTTGTTGTTCGGTCTTTGCCTTACGGGGGGGACCGTATCCGCGTCTTGACGGTTGGTAAAGAACCTTTGTCGGCTTCCGCGCGAGATTTAGCGCATGCGAAACCAGCCCGAAATCACGCGGAAACGTCGACGATCACGCGCGCAGGCGCGGACCTCCAGGATCCAGGCCGGCCATCAAACGTAACAAGGATTCTGGATCGGCCGACGCGCGCGGCAGCTCACCGACCAGACGTCCGTCGCGCAGCACCAGGATTCTCGTCGACAGCGCGACCAGCTCGGGGAGCTCGCTGGAGATCAGCAACACGCCGGTCCCCTCGGCGGCGAGCTTGCCTATCAGCGCGTGGATCTCCGCTTTTGCGCCGACATCGACGCCACGGGTTGGCTCGTCGAGAATCAACACCCGACAACGAGCAGCTAACCATTTGGCCAGTACAAGCTTCTGCTGATTGCCGCCCGACAATCCAGCGGTGACGGCGTTGAGGTCGGGCGTCTGGACGCGCAGGCGCGCGAACGCATCGTCGGCCAGCGCGCGTTCGGAGCCGGCCGGCAACCAACCTCCGCGCGCGAGCGCGGGCAGCGTCGGTAGCGTCACGTTTTCCAGCGCCGTCATGCCCAGCACCAGCCCATGGCGCTTACGATCCTCGGGCACGAACCCGACGCCGGCGCGCATCGCCTCCACCGGCGACCGCAGGCTGAGCGGGATGCCGGCGACCTCGACACGGCCGCGCGCTTCTCTGTCCAGACCGAACAGCGCGTGCGCGATGTCGGTGCGGCCCGCGCCCACCAGCCCCGCGATGCCAACGATCTCGCCGGCGTTGATCGAAAACGAGATGTCCGCGAACTTTCGCGGGCTGGCGAGCCCGGTCACGCGCAGGAGCTCGCCGCCGATCGCGTGGCCGCTGTCGGGTGGCAGGTACTCTTCGAGCCGGCGTCCGATCATGCGTTGCACCAGCATCGCTTCGTCGGTCTCGCTGGTCGGGCCAGTCGCGACGTGGCGGCCGTCGCGCAACACGGTGATCGTGTCGCACAGACGGAAGATCTCGGGCATCCGGTGCGAGACGTAGATGCACGTCACGTCGCGCGCGCGCAGCCGGGCGAGCAGCGCGTAGAAATGTTCGGCCTCGTGCTGCGACAGGCTGCTGGTCGGCTCGTCGAAGATGATGACGCGCGCCCCGCCGCCGACCGCGGCTGCGATCTGCACCATCTGCTGCTCGGCGACGGTCAGCTCGCCCACCAGCCGGCGCACGTCGATCGGCGCCTCGATCGCCGCCAGCATGTCGCGCGCGCGGCGCTCCATGTCGCCGCGCGACACGAACGTCGCGCGGCTGGGGAGGTTGCCCAGGCACAGGTTCTCGGCGACCGACAGGTTGTCGCAGAACGCCAGCTCCTGGTGAACCATGCCGATGCCGGCGGCCAGCGCGTCACGCGGATCGTCGAAGTGCACCACCAGGCCGTCGACCAGGATGTCGCCGCCGTCAGGCTGCTCGATGCCGGCGAGCAGCTTGGCCAGCGTGCTCTTGCCAGCGCCGTTTTCGCCGCACAGCGCGTGACACGACCCACGGCGGACGTCGAAGCTCACGTCGACGAGCGCGCGCGCGCCCGGGAAGCGCTTGCTGACGTGCCGGAAGCTTACGAGCGGGCGGGCGGCATCCACGAGCGGTGTCCCACGTTCAACGTTGGCGGTCGCTACTTGAGCTTGAGGTATTCCTCGGGAACGTCGGGGAAGCCCCACTGCCGCAGCTGCCGCGCCCAGGAGCCGAGGGTCTCGCTGGTGACGCGCACGGGATCCATCGAAACGATCTCCGGCACGTCCTTCTTGTAGAAGAGCTTGTCGATGATCTTGGTGACGCCGACGTTGCCCCACAGATACGACTGCTGCGCCAGCAGCACCGGCGCCAGGCCCTTCTCGACGTAGGGGAGCTCGGTCGGCAACGCGTCGACCGCGACCAGCTTCACCTTCTTCGGGTCGAGATCGGTGAGCAGCGTCTTCGTGAACAGCGCCCAGCCGCCAACCATCGCCCAGCCCTTGATATCGGGGTAGGCGTTGTTGACGCGGATGACCTCGGCCGCGGCGTCCTGCGGAGTTTCGTTGTGATAGAAGGTGCCGATGATCTGAATGCCGTGGCTCTTCGCGGCTTCGGCTTTGACGCCCTCGACGCGGCGTCGCAGGTTGGGGGCGTTCTGGTTGCCGGCGAGGATGGCGACCTTGCCCTTGCCGCCGATCAGCTTGGCGAGCTCGCTCATCACGTCTCCGCCCAGCTGCTTGTCGTCGACGCCGTAATACGAAAACCGCTTCGATTGCGCGGCGTCGCTGTCGAACGTCATGACCGGCACGCCGCGCGCGACGGCGTCGTTGATGGCGCCGGTCACCTTGCCCGCGTCCGAGCACGAGATCAGGATCGCGTTGGCGCCTTCGTTGACCGCCTGGGTGATCCGTTGCGCCTGGATCTGTCCGTCTTCCTGCGGCGGCGTCAGCCAGATGATCTCGATGGGAGCGCCGATGCGGCTCGACAGGTCCTTCGCCGCCGTCTCCGCGCCGCGACGCGCCGACAGGAACACCGGGTTCGTCGAGCTCTTCGCGATCATCGCGATGCGGATTGGCTTGCCGGTCAGCGGCGTCGCGCCGACGCCACCGTCACCGGCCGACGGCGTCGCCGGCGGGTTCGGCTTGCAACCCTGACCCAGCGCGCACGCCGCCACCCAAACCAGCGCCGACCGCCACAACCATCGCCTCGTCACGTTGCGGCCTGCCCTTCTGCTAGGCGGCGCGCTGCGAAACGCGCGCTTGCCTGATCCAGGACCACCGCGATCACGATTGCGCAACCGATGATGATCCACTCGTAATTCTGATCGAGATGCAGAGTCCGGATGGATTGGCGGATGAGAACAATGAGCACGGCTCCCAGCATCGCGTTGATCGCGCTTCCCCGACCGCCGCTCAAACGGGCACCGCCGACGACCGCGGACGCTATGACGTATAGCTCATATCCAGTTGCGTCTCCACAAGAGACCGAGCCGTAGAAGCCGGATCCCAGGAACGCCGCCAGCCCCGCCGTCACGCCCGCGAGCACGTATACACCGATGTGGATGCGTCCCAGGCGAAGGCCCGAGAACCGGCTGGCCTCTGGATTGCCGCCCACCGCAAACACGTGGCGGCCCATCACCGTACGTTGCAGGTAAACAGCGCCCAGCGCGCTGACCAGTAACATCCCCAGCATTGGCACGGGGTACAGCGCCGCACCCAGGCCGAGCGGCGACTTTGCAAAGTGAGTTAACGATTCGGGGAGCAGGATGCTCTCGGCCTTGCTGGTGACGAACGCGATGCCGCGCAGGATCCACATCGATCCCAGGGTGATGATGAACGGGTGCACGCGCAGTCCGACGACCAGCATGCCGTTGAGCGCGCCCGCCGCGAGCCCGACGACGACGCAAACCAGGAACGCCAGCAGCACGGCGCTGGCACCGCCGATCGGCGCCGCTGCCCGAAGCGCGAGGCCCATGGTGACGCCCGACAGCGCGTACACCGAGCCCACCGACAGGTCGATGCCGCCCGAGATGATGACGATGGTGGCGCCGACCGCCATGATGGCGATGAAGCTGGCGTCGGTCGCCGTCTGGATCAGCGTGTGGGTGTTGAAGAAGTTGTTGATCGTCCGGCCGGTCGCCTCGTCGACGCGCGAGCCCGCCAGCACCGCCAGCGCGATGACCAGCCCGACGATGACCAGCACGAGCCCCAGCTGCTGTGAGCGCAGCAGGCGGTTGATCAGCGCCCGCACAGCAGGCTTCATTTTGTTCGGGACCCTCGAAGGGTCCCGCGCCCCCCGCGATGAGCTCCGCCGGGCAAAGCCCGGCTCCACTCGACGCGCTTCATTCCACCGCCGCGACGATGCGTTGTCGCGTCTGCCCCAGCCCGTCGATGCCGTATTCGACGACGTCGCCGGCGCGCAGGTAGTGCGGCGGTTTGTGCCCGAGGCCAACGCCGGCCGGCGTGCCGGTGCTGATGACGTCGCCGGGCAGGAGCGTCATGAACTGCGACACGTAGCTGACCAGCGTCGGTACGTCGAAGATCATGTCGGACGTGTTGCCGTCCTGTTTGAGCTCGCCGTTCACCTTCAGCCACAGCCGCGCCGCCTGGAACCCCGGCAGCTCGTCGCGCGTGACCAGATACGGGCCCAGCGGCGCGAAGCCGTCGGCGCTCTTCCCCTTCGTCCACTGCCCGTGCCGCTCCAGCTGAAAGCCGCGCTCGGAGTAATCGTTGTGCAGCACGAAGCCGGCGACGTGGTCCATCGCCACGTCGGCGGCCACGTATTTGGCGCGCGCGCCAATCACCAGCGCCAGCTCGACCTCCCAGTCAGTCTTGACCCCGCCCACGGGCAGCGTCAGGTCGTCGCCGGGGCCAGCGATCGCGCTCGTGGCCTTCAGGAACACGATCGGCTCCGGGGGCAGCGCGGCGCCGCTCTCGCGCGCGTGGTCTCGGTAGTTGAGGCCGATGCACACCAGCTTGCTCGGCCGCGCGATCGCGGGGCCCAGCCGCGTCCCGTCGGGGACCCGCGGCGCCCCGGCGCCGTTGGCGGCCACCCAGCCCGGCAGGCGGGTCAACCCGTCGCCGGCGAAGAACTGCTCATCCCAATCCGAACCAAAACCCGACGCGTCGACGCGGGTACCATCGCCGAGCGCGACACCGGGTCGCTCCGCCCCCGGCGCTCCGAAACGAAACAGCTTCATGCAGGGGCCGATCCCTCTTCTATCACGACCAGCAGATCCCCTCCTTCCACGCTCTCACCCGCACCCACGACGATCTCGCGCACCAGCCCATCCACGGGCGCCTTGATCACCGTCTCCAGCTTCATCGCCTCGGTCACCAGCAGCTTCTGCCCCGCCTTGACGTGCTCGCCGACCTTGGTGACCAGGTCGATGACACGGCCCGGCATCGGCGCGCCAATCTCGCCCTTCTTGTCGCCGCCGGCGCGGCGCCGCTTCGGCCCCGTCACCTTCGCCGCCTCGTCTGCGACGCGCAGCTGGCGCGACTGGCCGTTGATCTCGAACGTCAACACGCGCGCGCCGTCGGGCTCGATGTCGCCGATCGACAGCAGCTTGATGATCAGCGTCTTGCCCGGCTCGATGTCGATCCAGGCCTCCTCGCCGACGCGCAGGCCGTAGAAGAACGTCGGCGTGGGCAACACGGCCGTGTCGCCGTGCAGCGCGCGGTGCTCCATGTATTCGCGCAGCACCTTGGGATACAGCGCGTACGACACGACGTCGCGGCGCGCGACCTCCACGCCGGCCAGCGTCTCCATCTCGGTCTTCGCCGCCTGCCAGTCGTACGGCGGCAACGTGGCGCCCGGGCGCCCTTCCATGACCGCCGCGCCCTTGAGGATCTTGGTGCGCAGGGGCTCCGGGAAACCACCCGGCGGCTGCCCCAGCATGCCGCGCATGTAGTCGATGACCGACTCGGGGAACGTCAGCTCGTGCGCGCGTTCGGTGACCGCGCGCGCGTCCAGCCCCTGCTTGACCATCCAGATCGCCATGTCGCCGACAACCTTCGACGACGGCGTCACCTTCGGGATGTCGCCGAACAGCCGGTTGACGTCGGCGTAGGCGCGCTTGACGCCCTCCCAGCCGTCGCCGATGCCCAGCCCCTCGGCCTGCGCGCGCAGGTTCGAGTACTGGCCGCCCGGGATCTCGTGTTCGTAGACGTCGGCGGCGGGCGCGTTCAAGCCCCGACTCGAACGGCGCGTAGAACTTGCGCACCGGCTCCCAGTACGTCGACAGCTGCTCGAAGCCGGCGGGGTCCATGCCCGGATCGCGCGGCGTCCCCTGCAGCGCAAACGCCAGCGACGACAGCGACGGCTGCGACGTCATGCCGGCCATGCTGCTGACCGCGCCGTCGACGACGTCGACGCCGGCTTCGATCGCCGCCATGTACGTCGCGATGCCGTTGCCCGACGTGTCGTGCATGTGCAGGTGCAGCGGCACGTCCACCGCGTCCTTCAGCGCCTTGACCAGCATCGTCGCCGCGCGCGGCTTGAGCAGCCCCGCCATGTCCTTGATCGCCAGCAGGTGCGTGCCGCGGCGGCAGACCTCCTTGGCCATGTCGACGTAATACTTGAGGTCGAACTTCTTGCGCCGCGGGTCCGAGACGTCGCCCGTGTAGCAGATCGCGGTCTCGACGATGCGGCCGCTCTTCTGCGCCGCCTCGATCGCGACCTGCATGCTGTCGACGTCGTTGAGCGCGTCGAAGATGCGGAACACGTCGATGCCAGCGGCGGCCGCCTCCTCGATGAACGCGCTGACGACGTCGTCCGGGTAGTTGGTGTAGCCGACGGCGTTGGCGCCGCGCACCAGCATCTGGAACATGACGTTCGGGACCTTGCGGCGCAGCTCGTCCAGCCGCACCCACGGATCCTCGGACAGGAAGCGGTAGGCGACGTCGAACGTGGCGCCGCCCCAGTTCTCGATCGAGAACAGCTTGGCGCCGATGTGGGCGGTCGACGTCGCGACGCGCGCCAAATCGTAGCTGCGCAGCCGCGTCGCCAGCAGCGACTGGTGCGCGTCGCGCCAGGTGGTGTCGGTCAGCCACACGCGGCGATCCTCGCGCAGCATGCGCACGATCCCCTCGGGACCGCGCTGCTCCAGCACCTGCTTGGTGCCGGGCGGCGGCGCGATGCGCGGCACGGGCGGCGGCGCCGACTCCGTCGACAGCACGGACAGCGGCGGCTTGGGCTTGCCGCGCACGGTCGGGTGGCCGTTGACGATGGTCGAGCCGATGTAGCGCAGGATGCGGGTCGCGCGGTCGCGGCGCGCCGTGTACTCGAGCAGCTCGGGCGTCTCGTCGATCAGCGTCGTGTGCGCCTTGCCGTCGGCGAACGTCGGGTGCGACAGGACGTTTTCGAGGAACGCGAGGTTGGTCTTGACGCCGCGGATGCGGAACTCGCGCAGCGCGCGCACCGTCTTGCGCCGCACGTAGTTCCACTCGAGGCCGCTGGCCGTGATCTTGACCAGCAGCGAATCGTAGTACTGCGACACGCGCGCGCCGACGTAGCCCGAGCCGTCGTCCAGGCGGATGCCGTTGCCGACCGCCGGCCGGTAGACCTGGATCTTGCCCGTGTCGGGCAAGAAGCCGTTGCGCGGATCCTCGGCGGTGACGCGCACCTGGATGGCGACGCCGCGCTGCTGGATCTCGGCCTGACTGCCGATGCCGATCTCCGGATCGGACAGGCGATAACCCTGGGCGATGCGCAGCTGCGCCTGCACCAGGTCACGTCCCGTGATCGCCTCGGTGACGGTGTGCTCGACCTGGATGCGCGGGTTGACCTCGATGAAGTAGTGGGTGCCGTCCTGGGCGACCAGGAACTCGACGGTGCCGGCGTTGGTGTAGCGGACGTGACGCGCGATCTTCAGCGCGTCGTCAGCCAGGCGCGCGCGCAGCGCCTCGGGCAGCGACCACGCGGGGGCGTATTCGACGACCTTCTGGTGCCGGCGCTGCACCGAGCAGTCGCGCTCGTACAGGTGGACGATGTTGCCGTGGTTGTCGCCCAGGATCTGCACCTCGATGTGCTTGGGGCGCTCGACCAGCTTCTCGAGGAAGATCGAATCGTCGCCGAACGCCTTGCGCGCCTCGGAGCGCGCACGCTCCAGCAGCTCGGGGAGCTCGGACGCGGCGCGCACGACGCGCATGCCGCGGCCGCCGCCGCCGCCCGCGGCCTTGATGATCACGGGGAAGCCAACCTTGTCCGTGAACGCGCGCGCGTCGTCGACGCTGCGCACCGGATCCTTCGTCCCCGGCACGATGGGCACGCCCGCCGCGGCCGCGATCTTGCGCGCCTCGACCTTGTCGCCCAGCGCCTCGATCACCTCGGGCGTCGGGCCGACGAAGATGATGCCGGCTTCGCGGCACTTGCGCGCGAACGACGCGCGCTCGGATAGCAGGCCGTAGCCGGGGTGGATGGCGTCGATGTCGTTGCGCTTGGCCAGCTCGACAATCTCGTCTTCGGCCAGGTAAGCGGCCACCGGCTCGAGGCCCTTGCCCACCAGGTAGGCTTCATCCGCCTTGTAGCGGTGCAGGTGGACGCGATCCTCCTCGGAGAAGATGGCGACCGTGCGGAAGCCGAGCTCGGTGCTGGCGCGGAAGATGCGCACCGCGATCTCGCCACGGTTGGCGGCAAGTACGCGACGAAAAGGGGTAATGGCCATGGGAGAGCCTGCGAGACTTACCATTTCGGACACAGGGCTGGGAAGCACGCAGGGACGGCCCCGTCGTCGGCAGCCGGAGGATGGCCGTCCGCGGAAACGCATGAGCTGCCTTGCCCCGCGACTAGCGCGCTGCGCGAACGGCCTTGCCGTCCAGGGTGCTCCCCTCGCGATACAGCAGCAGGGCGCGCTCGAGCACGGTCTCCAGCTCGCGCAGGTTGCCGTGCCACTCATGCTCCTCCAGCGCCACGACGGCGTCGCGCCGCAGCTCCACGGCGCGCGCGCGTTCGGTGGGTGACAGCCGGCCGAGCTCGTCGGTCGTGACCAGCTCCAGACCGAGGCCGGCGGCGCGCAGGATCCGGTTGCCCATCCAGATCGCGGCGGGGGCGATGTCCTGCTTGCGCTCGCGCAGCGGCGGCAGCGTCAGCACGACGCGCGCCAGCCGCCAGTAGAGATCGTGGCGAAAGCGGCCCGGCGCGCACCTCGCCCGCGAGGTCGCGATCGGACATCGCGATCGCACACACACGCGGCCGGTCGCGCGCCGCCGAATCGTCGCGCGGATCGATGCGCCCCGTCTTCAGCAGGCGAATCAGCGCCGCTTGCGTGCGCGGCCCCATACCGGCGGTCTCCTCGATGAGCAGGGTGCCGCCGCGCGCCGCCGCGGCCGCGCCGCCGCCGTTGCTGCCGCCGGTCCCGGCCAGCGCCGCCAGCTGGTCCTCGTCGGAGAACCCGGTGACGTCGAAGCGGACCAGCGATCCGTCCGCACACGTGAGCTGGTGCAGCGCCCGCGCCAGCCCCTCCTTGCCGGTCCCCGGCTCGCCCAGCAGCACGAAGTTGGTGCGAAACGGACGCTCCTGCAGCCGCCCCATGACGTCCAGCACCGTGGTCATCGCCGGATGCGGCGACGTCATGCGGATGAGCGAACGGATCCACTCCGAGACGCGCAGCGGATCGCGCAGCGTCTCAGCCTTGTGCAGCCCCCACAGCGGCGGGGCCGCGGCCGGCAGCTCGGCGTGCGCCGGCGCCTTCCCCTTATGGCGAGGACGCGCCGTCACCCGCGCTTGATGCCGAGCAGGAGATCCATGGTCGCCTGATCGGCGGCCGGGAATTGATACTTCTCGAACTCGCCCGAGGTGACCCAGCGGCAGTCGGCGACACGAACCGCGGTCGGCTCGACATCGCCGACCGGTTTCGTCTGATACAGCGCCAGATCTACCGAGTAGCCGTCGTAGTCGTGTGTGCGCCGCCCGATGCACGCGCCCACCTCGACATCGATGCCAACGCGTTCGAGCACCTCACGCTTGAGCGCCTGCGCGTCGGTCTCGCCTTCCTCGACGCGTCCGCCGGGAAATTCCCACAGTCCGGCAAGCACCGCCGTTGGTCTACGCTGCGTGATGAGGTATCGCTCGCCGCGCGCGATGACTGCCGCGACGACACGCAGATGGGGGGCTTTGGCCATGTCGAACCACCATATTGTGGTATCACCTGCTCGATGGTCAAACGGGTGACACCTCCCGAGGCTGAAGCGTTGATCGCGCAGGGGTGGACATACCTAGATGTTCGGTCCATACCTGAATTCGAAGGGGGCCATCCCGCCGGCGCGGCCAACGTGCCGCTCCTGCACATGCAGGGCGGTCGCATGGCCCCCAACCCTGATTTCGAGGCGGTCGTCACCGCCAACTACCCGAAGAACACGAAGCTGGTGCTGGGTTGCAAAGCCGGCCCGCGCTCTCTGCGGGCGGCCGGGTTGCTGGCCGACCTCGGCTACACAGACGTCGTCGACATGCGGGGCGGCTTCCACGGCGAGCGCGATGCGCTGGGCCGCGTCGCCTGCGCGGGTTGGGCCGAGTCCGGCCTGCCCGTCGAAACAGCCGCGCCCCCGGAACGAACCTACGTCGAGCTAGCCAAAAAGCGCGGATAGAAGGGCGGATAGAAGCGCGGGTAGGCCCCGCGCTTCGCGTCACTCCCCGACGCTGATGCCGTTCTTCTGACAGAGCTGGCGGACGAGACTGCGGTTCTTGTCGTCGAGCTTCGCGTAGGCGCGGCCGGCGGCGTCCGCGTCTTTCAGCGTGCACGAGCAGACGGCGATGATCTGATACGCGTCGGTCATCCCCGGCTTCGCGTGTAGCGCCTTGCGCGACAGATCGACGGCCGAGCCGCACTGCTGCCGCAGCCACGCCTCGCGCGCCTGCTTCATGAGCACGTCCGCGTCGGCTGCCTCGACATCAGCCGCCGCGGCTTCGGCACGCGGACGCGGCGCCGGCGGCTCGGGACGAGACGGCGCCTCCGCCGCTGCGAGCGGCGCGCTGGGACGCGGTCGGGCCAGCCGCGCGGCGACGGGCGGCGGCGGCGCCACCTCCTTCACGGGCTTGGCCACCGCCACCTCTTGCTTCGGCTTGCACAGGCGCACCAGATCCCGCGCCTGCAGGTTGCGCGGCTCGAGGCGCATCACCTCGAGAACCTCGGTGCGCACCTCGGCGCACTTGCCCGCGGCGCGCAACTTGTCAGCGGCGGCCATGTGCTCGGCGATCAGCAGCGTCCGCGCTTCGTCGGCGCGGGGCTTCGCGCGGCGCTTGTAGATGCTCTCGGCGGGGATCTGCTCGTAGCGCGCGATCGCCTCGGCGTAGTTCTTCGCGCCCGACGCCTCGTCGAACTGCGCGAACTGCGCGGAGGCCTCGATCTCGGTGTCGACGCGGCGCCGCAGTCCAAGCGCGTCGCGACGGATGGCCGGGTCATCGACCGTGGGCGACATCCTGTCGAGCGCCGCCTTCGACTTCTCCCAGTCTTCGGCGCCGGCTGCCTGCCTGGCCTCGGCGAGGATCGCGGCCGGGGTCGCGGCGAGCGGGCGCGGGCTGCGGCGCCGTCGTGGGCGCCTCGGGAGCTGGCGGTGAAGTCGGCGGCGCGGCGCCCGGCGCCGTGCGCGGCGATCGGCGGCGGCGCGGCCGACTCCGACGAAGACGGCGCCTTGCGGTAGAGCACGAGCGCGATGGTCGCGAGGCCCGACCAGGCCGAGGCCGACGGCGCCCAGCTTCAACTTGACCGGACCGCCTCCCACGGCGCCCGGCTTGAACACGTAGTCCTCGAGCGCGCCGACGAAGCGCAGCTTGACGTGCCCCAGCTCGACGACGTCACCGGGGTTCAGCTCGATGCGCTCGTAATCCTCGCCGTTGACGCGCACGCCGTTTGCGCTCTGCAGATCGACGATGGTGTGGTGCTCACCGTCGCGAACGACCTTGGCGTGATGCCGCGAGATCGATCGGTGCGGCAGCACGATGTCGTTCTCGTCCGTGCGGCCGATGACCACCGACGGGCGATCGAGCTCGAACTCCATCCCCTGCAGGTCAGTGGTGATCACCACCAGCCGTGCGGCGGCCCCCGTCGCCGTCGGATCCGGGACGGTGTCGCCCAGGGCGCGGATCGGAATCGTCGGTTGTGCGTCGGAGACCTCCGGCGCGGCGGCCGCGCGCGGCGCCGCCGCCTGCTGCGGCGCCTTGGCGGGAGCAGGCTGGACGGCCGCCGGCGCGGGCTTCGGCGACGGCGCGGACTGCGCGACCGCCGGGACCGCCGCGAACGGCTGCGGCGACGGCGATGGCGATGCCGACGTCACCGGCTGCGGGGATGGCGGGCTCTTGCGAACCGCCGGACCGGGCTGCGTTATCGTCGCCGACGGCGAGCTGGGGCCGGACGCAGGGGCCGGCACCGGCCCGACCGGTAGCGGCGGCAGGGTCCCGCCCGAAGCCGCCGCGGGCGCGGCTGCCGGTGCGACGGCGGGCTGCGCTGCCATGGCCGCTACGGACGCGCGCGTCGGAATCGCGACGGAGCCGCCGACGGTGCCCATCGGGGCGGCGGGCGGCGGCGCCACAGCCGGAATCGACGGCATCGTCGGGCGATCGGTGATCGGCGCCGTCGTGCGCTCGCCGCGCAGCCCTAGCCGGTAGTCGCCGATCTGAACCTCGTCGCCCTCACGCAGCGGCGTCGCCGATCCGATCTTGGCGCCGTTGACGCGCACGCCGTTGAAGCTGGAGAGATCCTCGATGTAGAGCGCGCCGTTCTGGCGAACCAGGCGCGCGTGCCGGCGCGACACGTTGCGCTCGGTCAAACGGATGGTATTGCCTTCCAGCCTGCCTATCGTGATCTCATCACGAGCAAGCGGGACGACCGTCGTCTTGCCTTCATCGTCCTCGATCGTCAGCTTGAACACGGCAGAGATCCGGAGAGTCTTGCGACTTTATCCGGTCAGACCGCAAAGGGTCAATTGGCTGAATGCGTTAGCTGCTTATTTGATCAAGATCAGCGCGGCCGCGATGACGATGGCCATGCCGATAATGAACGCAGCAACCACAATAGCGACCGCGGTATTACGATTTTCGTGGATTTCTCGGCGAAGGTTGTAGGGCGTAATCAGCTCCCACAGGTAGTAGCCGATAATCAGCAGGACGATGCCGCACAGGCCGAACAGCGCCGCGTCGAGCATCAGGCGCCACAGCGGCGCCGCCGGTGCGAGCGCTTGCGGTGAGGGAATGGGCGGGATGGGCATCGTGGCTTGGGCTGATTCAGTTCACAGGCTTCGCGTCACAAGCTTCGCAGCTCGGGATACGTCGTCATGACGTCGGTCTCGGTCATCGAGTCGTTCTCGTCGGCGGGCGTCCAGATCACCTCCAGGCCCAGCAGGCCCGTCGGCGGGATGCCGCCCAGCTCGGAGAGCAGCGCCGCCAGCTCCTCGGCGTTGCCGACCGGGCGGAAGCGCTCGAGCTTGGTTCGCGTCGCCGCCACCAGCGTGACCACCACCAGCTCCAGCGCCTCCTTGCCTTCCTCCGCGGGCGCGTCGGAGCGCGCCGTGCGGCCGTCAGCGGCGCGCATGCGCTCGACCTGAAAGCGCGACCGCTCGGCCAGCGACACGCCGTTCATCGCGGTCTCCGCGTTGGTCAGCGTCAACGGCCCACGCGCCTCGGCGGCCGCGTAACGCACCGAATCCTTGTGGCGCAGGATCTCCAGCGCCGACTGCTGCAGCAGCGCCGCCAGCCCCGCCTCGGTGGTGGTGTCGCCGCGCGCCGCGAACTCGGACAGGCGGTCCTGAATGCTGCGCGCCGAACGGCCAAGCGCGAGCTGCAGCTTGTAGAAGTACGCACGGCCGGGCGCCACCGCCGCGTCGTCGTCTTCGTTCCAGTAGCCGCCCTCCCCCTGGGCCACCGCCCGGCGATGGGTGCGGACGGCGCGGATCACCATCGCGGCGCCGATGCCCACGGCCCCGAGCACGAAGATCGTGCCGAACAGGCCCATGCCGCCGCCGTAGCCGCCGTAGCCGCCAAAGCCCGGCAGGAAGAAGAAGTGCGTGCCGCCGCCGTACGCCGGCCGCCGAGCGGGCCGCCGCCCGAGTAGCTGCGCGGCATGCTGCTCGACGGGGAAGACCGGAAGCCCATCCGACCGCCAAAGCTGGCGCCCGAACGAGGCCCGGCCAGCGCGACCACAGGCGCCAGCACGACGAACAGCGCCAGCACAACCAGGCCGAGAATGGCCGCCAGTCGAGGTCCAGCGACGTCGCGTGTACATGATCGACCTGAAGTCTATGCCGCGCGGGGGGCAGCGGCAATCACAAGCTGGCCGGCCGCCACGCCGTGGGGCTCACACGCGGGCGCGACGACGGTGCTTCGACAGCTCCTCGAAATACTGGCGCAGCGGCGGCAGCGCATCGACCAGGCGCCGGAAATAGTCGCGGCCGAGGAACAGGATGCTCGCCGCCGCGACGGTGCGTACGGTCGCGGTGGTCGGGCGATCGCCGAGCAGCGACATCTCGCCGAAGATCTCGCCAGCGCCCAGACGCGCCAGCGCCTTCTCGCGGCCCGTGGTGTCGGCGCGCACCACCTCGACCTCGCCCAGCAGGATGACGAACAGCCCCTGGCCGACCTCCCCTTCGCGAATGATCACGGTGCCGGGTTCGAAATCGATGCCTTCGAAGCGCTTGATGAGCTCCATCTGCTGCGTGTGATCGAACGGCTTGAACAGCGGCGACGTGGTCAGCAGGTTCTTGAGCAACCGCTCGCGCGCGAAACGGTCCAGGCGCTCGGCCAGCGCCGGCACCTCGGCGATCAGCTTCTGCACGGCGGAGCGTTCGATCTCGAGCAGGTCGGCCTCGTCGACGACCTGCACGGACGCGGTGCGCGCCTGCTCGGTGACCAGCGCCATCTCGCCGAACAGCGATCCTTCGTGCAGGCGCCCGCGTTCGACCGCCTTCGCCGGCCCGCTCGCGCGCGCGAACACGCGCAGCTCGCCGCTGGCGACGAAGTAGAAGGCGGTGCCGACCTGGCCCTCGCGGATCACCAGCTCGCCATCGCCGGCGCGCACCAGGCGCAACGACTGCACGGCCGTCGGGAACAGCTCCGGCGGCAGCTCAGAGAAGAACGGCACAGGCAGGAACTGCTCGGGGTATTGCACGAACACCGTCAGATCGAGCGCGCGTTCACGCGCCCGCCGCGCCAGCGCCACGGGGTCGGCGGCGGCGTCGGCGTCCACCGGTTCGATGCCCGCCTCCAGGTCGATGGGCGCCTGCCGCGCCGCGAACTTGGCCAGCGCCGGCGCACCGTGCCCATAGCTGCCGGCCATGACCTGCACGATGTCCGCGGTTGGGGCGCCGAGCGATTCGAGCATCTTGCACGCCACGATCGCCGGCAGCAGGTGCCCCGACCGGACGTCATGCATGGCCACGGTGCGATAGACCTCGACCGCCCCCGCCTGGTCGCCCAGCTTCAGCAGCAGGTCCGGGATCTTGCGCCGGCTGTCGAGGTCGAGGGGATTGCGCGCCAGCATGTGCTCGTGCGCGGCCAGCGCTGCGGCGTGTTGCCCCGTCCGGGCCAGGGTCCGGGCCTCGGTCTTCAGGTCGCGGAGCTTGATCGCCATTGCGCGGACGTTAGCCGGAGCGTGAAATGCCGTAAAGTGCGGACGCTTCTGGACGCCGTCGACGCCCTCGGGTTCGACGAGCTGGGTCGATCGAGTGAAGGCAGGCCGATCAGCGGCCACCGCTTCGGGGGTACGGGCACGCCGCCGCTGCTCGTGATCGGCGGCATTCACGGTGACGAGCCCTCCAGCGTCGAGGCGGTCACGGCGCTTGCGGTCCGCATGCTGGCGCAGGCGCGGACCGGCCCCCGCGCCCCGCTCGCCGCGCCCGTCTGGGTGCTGCCCGTGACCAACCCCGACGGGATCACGCGTGGCAGCAAGAACTCGGCGCGCGACGTCGATCTGAACCGAAACTTCCCCGCCCGATCGTTCACCACCGACCACCGCCCCGGCTACTTCCCGGGCCCGGCGCCGCTGTCGGAGCCCGAGACGCAGCTGATCGCGGCGCTGATCGCGCGCGAGGGGGTGGCCGCGGTGGTCGCCGTCCATGCCCCCTTCGCCTGCGTCAACTACGACGGACCCGCTGCCGCCTGGGCTGAGGCCGTGGCGGCGGCCTGCGGCTGGCCTCCCCAGGCGGATATCGGCTATCCGACCCCCGGTTCGCTGGGGAGCTGGCTGGGCCTCGACCGCGGCTTGCCGGTCCTCACCCTGGAGCTTCCGGCCCGGGAATTGGGCCTCCACACCGACCGCGCGGCAGCCGCGTTGGACGAAGCGGTGAGGGCTGTTCCCGTCTATACTGCTTGACAGGGGACGCTGGGTCGTCTTTTCTGGCCCCTTCGTTTCGACCCTCCGATGGCCCAGCGGGGCCCAGCCTGACACTTTCGACAACTTCCGCTTCTTCGACCCCCCATGGACAAGGACATCGAGCGCGCGTTTCTGGAGACGATCTCGAAAGCGCTCGTCTCTCTCCCGTTCGACCTCAAGGTGTTGCTCGAGGCCGTTTCCGATCTGGATCTCGAGCGTGAGGTGCGAGAGATCGCCGCCGCGACGGTGGTCCATGTCATCACGCCCAAGGACGGCAACGTCGAAGCCCCGCTGCGGTTCAGCGAGGACGTGGTTCAGCTGCGGCTGGCGATGGCGAAGATCGTCGCCGGGGGCGGCGAAGGCGCGCCGGCGTTCCGCGAGCGGTTCGCCGAGGACTACGCGCACCTCGACGACGATCTGAAGCTGCTCCGGCAGACGCTGGGCGACGAGACCGTCGACTGGCTCGACAGCCGATGGGGCGCGCTGCTCAAGGCGGTCTACGCCAAGAAGAAGATCGCGATGTTCATCGACGACGAGGAGGTCGGCACCTTCCTCTACGACGAGGGCCTGCGCTTCGGCACCCTTTATCCCATCACCGAGAAGTCGCTGGCCGGGCGGGTCAAGCAGGTCCAGCCGTTCGTCGACCATCTGGCGCGCAAGCGCGATCAGGACAAGCGAAAGATCACCTCGTAGGCGGAGGCGGCAGCACCCGATGTCGCGCGTAGATCCGGCCGCGCCGTTCGGCGCCGAGCCGTCAGCGGTACTCGACCTCGCCATCGGTGTCGCCGGTGGCGGCCAGCCGCCGGACCCCGAGGTCACCGTCGCGGCGCGCGCGGCGGCGCCGATGCTGACGTCAATCCCGGTGGGGCGGCTGCGCGCGGCGATCGAATCCGTGATCATGTCCAAGCACTCGCTGGGCGCCGGGCTGCAGTGGATGCACGACGCGGGCGCGCTGGCGGTGCTGCTGCCCGAGGTCGAGGCGACCGTCGACTTCTCGCAGGAGGCGGGGCGGCGCCACAAGGACGTGTGGGAGCACACCAAGCAGGTCGTGCTGCAGTCGGTGCCCGATCCGATCGTGCGCTGGGCGGCGTTGCTGCACGACATCGGCAAGGTGCGCACGCGCGTCATGCTGCCGGACGGCAAGGTCACGTTTCACCGCCACGCCGAGGTGGGGGCGCGGATGTGGGAGCCGATCGCGCGGCGGCTCGGCTTCGACAAGCCCGAGCGCTACAAGATCCGGTTCCTGATCATGAACCACCTGCGCGCGAACGCCTACGAACCGAGCTGGACCGACGCGGCCGTGCGCCGGTTCGACCACGAGATGGGCGAGCACCTGGACGATCTCCTGCACCTGTCGCGCGCCGACGTGACGTCGAAGCGCCCGGGGCGGCGCGAGGAGGCCGTGCGCAACATCCACGCGCTGCACGAGCGGATCCTGGCGATCCGCACGCTCGACGCGCGCGTGCCGCCGCTGCCGCCGGGCCTGGGCAACGCGATCATGGAAGCGTTCGCCATCCCGCCGTCGAAGCGTATCGGCGACCTGCGCAAGCTGTGCGAAGACGCCGTCGAGCGCGGCGAGCTCGAAGAGCGCCGCGAGGCGCCCTACTACATCGACTACCTGCGCCAGCACGTGTAGCCGCGCCGAGCGGCAAACGGCACGAAAATATGTTGCCGGCGCGCGCGGGGGTAAGCTGCGCCGGTGAGCGACGGCCGATTCCCCTGGGTCGAGATCTCGGACCCGCGCTTCGAGCGAGACGGGCTTCGGTTCATCACGATCAAGAGCCGGGCGATCGGGCGCCGCGTGGACGTCTGCGTCTGGGCGCCGCCGCTCGGCGCGGCCGCGGCGGCGCCGCTGCCGCTCGTGATGCTGCTGCACGGGATATATGGCAACGCCTGGTCATGGCCGCTGAACGGCGGGGCGCACCTGACCGTCGCGCGACTGATCGAGGCGGAGGAGATCGCGCCGGTCGCGCTGGTGATGCCGTCGGACGGGATGTGGGGTGACGGCACCGGCTACGTGCCGCACGCCGACGCCGACTACGAACGCTGGATCGTCGACGAGGCGCCGGCCGCCGCGGCGCTGGGCGACGATCGCATCACGCCGGATTCGCCGCTGTTCATCGCGGGCAAGTCGATGGGCGGATTCGGCGCGTTGCGCCTGGGCGCCAAGTATCCCGACCGCTTTCGCGGCATCTCGGCCCACTCGGCGGTGACGACGCTCGGGCGCCTGGACGAGGTGATCGAAGAGCGGCTCGACGCGCTACCGGGGTTCGGGCAGCCCGACGGCACCGCCCTGCACTGGCTGGAGTTCAACGCCGCGCGGCTGCCGCCGCTGCGCTTCGACTGCGGCACCGACGACCAGCTGCTGCCCGGAAACCGGGCGCTGCACCAGGCGCTGGAGGCGCGCGGCGTCGAGCACCAGTACGAAGAGTACGCGGGCGGCCACGACTGGCCCTACTGGCGGCTACACCTCGCCGACACGCTGCGCTTCTTCGACGCGCTCGCTGGCCGCGCCGCCACGCCCGGACACTAACTTTAACTTTCAAAAAGTAGCCGCACACCCGCGCTTCGCACGTCCACGGCTAGTCCCAGTCGCCGACGCCTTCGAGCGGCTCACCCTTCTCGAAGTGCTTGAGGTTCCGCTTCTTGCGGCGGAGGTCGCGGACCTGCTGGACGAGGAACACCACGCAGCCCGCCGACACCAGCACGACGATCACCATCATGGGCAGCGGCATGACTCCAGTTTGAACTCGCGCCGCGGGGAATGCCAGACTCGAGGTTGGGATGCCCGAGCTACCGGATCTGGTTCACGTCGAAGCGGGCCTGCGGGCCGCGCTGGCCGGCAAGCGCATCGCTGCCGCGCGTACGGGAGATCCGACGGTCCTGCGCGTGATGGTCACGCAGCCGTTTCCCGATGTGCTGACCGGACGCCGGCTGGACAGCATCGACCGCCGCGGTCACTTCATGCGCTTCGGGCTCGAAGGCGATCTGGTCATCGTCGTGAACGCGATGCTGGTCGGGCGCTACAAGCTGATCGCCGCCGGCGCCACGGCCGAAAAGGCCAGGAAGGACCCGCGCTCGCTCGGGCTGGCGCTGACGTTCGACGACGCGCCCGAGCTGCAGTACCTGGACGAGAAACGGATGGGCAAGGTCTACGTCGCGGCCGCCGCCGACGAGGCGAAGATTCCGGTCTACGGCCAGCTGGGCCTGGACGTGATGTCGCCCGCCTTCACCCGCGAAGCATTCGGCAAGGTGGCGGCGCGGCGCCGCGACCAGGTGCGCGCGTTCGTCATGGACAAGCGCGCGCTGGCGTCGGTCGGCAACGCGTACGCCGACGAGATCCTGTTCGCGGCGCGCCTGCACCCGAAGACGTTCTGCAACAAGCTGGACGCGGCGGCGCTGGACGCGCTGTACACGGCGATCGGACAGGTGTTGCGCGACGCCATCGTCGAGATTCGCCGGCGCGACGAACCGATCGACGTCAAGGTGCGGGACTTCCTCAAGGTGCGCGGGCGTGACGGCAAGCCGTGCCTGGTGTGCGGCACGACCATCCGGGCGGTGCGCGTCGGCGACGGCGACGCCTGCTTCTGCCCCAGCTGTCAGCCCGAGACGCGCAAGCTGTTCATCAACTGGAGCGCGTCAGCGCATACAGGAAGATCGCGCCCGCCGTCGCGACGTTGAGCGAATCGGCCCCGGGCGACATCGGGATGGTGACGCGATGGTCGCAGGCGTCGCGCGCGGCCGCGGACAGCCCCGGCCCCTCGGCGCCCAGCACCAGCGCGAACCGGTCCGGGGGGCGGAAGCTGGCGAGCGGCGTCGCGCCCGGCTCGACGACGGCGGCGACGAGCGCGAAGCCGTCGCCGCGCAGCGCCGCCAGGTCGTCGGGCCAGCGGCTGGCGCGCACGATGGGGAGCGAAAACACCGCGCCCAGCGAGACGCGCACCGCCTTGCGGTAGAACGGATCCGCGCAGCGCGGGGACAGCATCAGCGCGTCGGCGCCGAACGCGGCGGCGTGGCGGGCCAGCGCCCCCAGGTTGTCGACGTCGGTCAGATCTTCGAGCACGACAACGGCACGCGCGGCGCGCGGCACGGACGCCGGCGGAGGACGCTCGCCGATGGCCAGGCAGCCGCGATGGACGTGAAAGCCCGCGATCGCGTCCATCGTCGCCTGCGACGCCAGATAGACGGGGAACGGGTTCGAACCGGCGAGCGCGTCGGCCAGCGTCGCCAGTCGCGGCGCGGTCACCAGCACCGACAACACGCGCAGGCCGCTGCCCAGCAGCCGGCGCACCACGCGTTCGCTCTCTGCGACGAAGCGGCCACCGTCGGCGTTGAGGTGGCGCTCCTTGAGCTGGCGATAGTCGACCAGACGTTCGTCGGCCGGATCGGCGATGTCGGTGATGTCGATCGACGGCAGGCTCACGGCGCCGGGGAGCATAGCCGCGCCCGTGCTAGAAACACCGGCGATGTACGCGTTCCTGCGCCGCCTTCTGGTCGTGGCTGCGGTCGCGACGGCCGCGGGCTGCAGCAAAGGTCCCGAGGCGCGGCGCGGCTCCCCCGTGCTGCTCGAGGCGTTCTGGCAGACGTTGGGGGGGCGCGCGCTGATCTGGTCGCGGGACGCCGACGCGGCCATCGCCCCGGCTGTCCGCGCCGCGGCGGTCGAGATCGACTTCGTCTTCGATCGCCGCCTCGACGGCGAACGCATCGAAGACAGCGACGGCGGCGTGCCCGTGTCCAAGCCGAACCCGCCGGTCACCGTCGGCTGGGCGGACGCGGCGACCGTGATGAGCGACCCGCCGTTCGCCGCGTCGGTGTTCTACAACAGCCTCGGCGCCTTCGGCCCGGACACGTCGTACGTGCTCATGCGCCCACAGCTGGTCGGCTTTCCGTCGGCGACGACCATCACCTTCGCGCTGGATCCGGCCGGTCTGACGAGCGCGTACGGCGAGCCCATGGACGGACCGACGGAGATCTCGGTGGTGACCGAGCCGCTATCGATCGTCAGCTTGCCCACCGACAAGCGGACGGCGCCCACCGGATTTCTGGCGCCGGTGAGCTTCTCGACGCGCGTCGATGTCGCCGACCGGGCCGCGGTGCTGGCGCCGTTCGTCCACGTCGCCGCGGCAGGCACGCCGCTCGGTTTCACGCTGGTCGCCGACCCCGGCGATCGCATGTTGCTGTACGTCGCGCCCGCCACATGCGACGGCAAGTGGCCCGCGGGCGTGCTGGTCGAGATGACCTTCGACGCCGGCTTCCCGGACGCGTTCGGCCGGCCGCTGCCCACCGCCGTCACCGGCAACTTCATGACCAGCACCACCGGCCCCGCCACCACCGACGCCGGCTGCGACTGACGTACGCCGCTCCGCTCAACTCTTCGGCGGGGGGCGGGAGGGGCGGTCGGCAGGCGGGTGTCCGGTCGGCCTGCGCAGCAAGGCTTGGAATCGTCGGGCGGAACGACAGAACCGCCCGACTCAGCTTAGGCCGACCGGACACCCGCCTGCCAACCGCCCCTCCCGCCTGCCTCAGAGCACCGCTCCGCTCCCGGTCGACTTCCGGATCGGGTTAGGCCGACCGGACACCCGCCTGCCAACCGCCCCTCCCGCCTGCCTCAGAGCACTGCTTCGCTCCCGGTGACTTCCGGATCGGATCTCCCACGTAGCGGAGCCGAGGTGACACGCGAGCGCGGCGGGGGACGGGGACCTCCTCGGCCTGAGGTGAGTCGGCCGCATCTGGCCTCGGAGCCCCGCTCCGGTCCTGGTCGACGTCCGGAATCGGATCTCGCGCGTAGCGGAGCCGAGGTGAAACGCGAGCGCGGCGGGGGACGGGGACCTCCTCGGCCTGAGGTGAGTCGGCCGCATCTGTCGTTGCGGCCGACGATTCCGAGCCTTGCTCCGAAGGCCGAGGAGGTCCCCGTCCCCCGCCGCCCCCAAGGAGAACCGAGCGAGCGGAGCGGCAAGGGCGCTAGCCCTGCCGGCTAGGCGAAGCGGCGTTCGAAGACGTCGGCGAAGGTGTCGCGCACGGCCTGCTTCACCTCCGGCATGTCGACCGTTCGCCCGAGCTCACCCGACATCGAGCCCATGACCGCGGCGTCGAGGCCGCAGGGGTTGATGGCGGCGAAGCGGCGCAGATCGGTGGCGACGTTGAGCGCGAAGCCGTGCATCGTGACCCAACGTTTGACCGCGATGCCGATCGACGCCAGCTTGCGCTCGGCGACGGCGTTCCACACGCCCGTCCACCCCGCCTTGCGCGTGCCGACGATGTCGAAGCGCGCCAGCGCGCGGATGAGCAGCTCCTCCAGGTTGCGCAGGTAGACGTGCAGGTCGCGCTCGTCGTCGCGCAGCAGCAGGATCGGATAGCCGACGAGCTGGCCAGGGCCGTGGTAGGTGGCGTCACCGCCGCGCTCGATCTCGAACAGCGGCGTGTCGCCGAGGTCGACCAGGTTGTCTTTCTTCGTGCTCCGCCCCGCCGTGATGACGTGCGGGTGCTCGACGAACAGCAACGTGTCGGGGATCTCGCCGCGCTGCCGCGCCGCGACCAGCTCGAGCTGCATCGTCCACACGTCGCCGAACGCGCGCGTGCCCAGGTCGATGATGCGTGCTTCGTGTTTCAACGGTTCTGAATATGGATCGCTTCGCCCAGGCTCGCCTTCGCCGCCTCCATGATCGCCTCGGGCAGCGTCGGGTGGGCGTGGATGGTCAGGCTCAGGTCGTCGGCCAGCGCCCCCATCTCGATGGCCAGCGCGGCCTCGGCGATGACGTCCGAGGCGCCGTTGCCGACGACGTGGATGCCCAGCACCTCCTTCGACCCCGCGTCGATGATCACCTTCACGAAGCCGTCGGTGTCGGCGTTGGCGATGGCGCGCCCGAGCGCGACGAACGGGAACTTGCCGATCTTGACCTCGCGCCCGCGCTGCTTGGCCTCCTCGGCGGTGATGCCGGCCGACGCCACCTCGGGATCGCTGAAGATCACGGCGGGGATGCAGCGCACGTCGAACTCCGACTTGTGGCCGGCGATAACCTCGGCGACCACCTCCGCCTCGCGCGACGCCTTGTGCGCCAGCATCGGCTGCCCGGCGACGTCGCCGATGGCGTAGATGCCGGGGACGTTGGTGCGCATGCGCCGGTCGACGGGGACGAAGCCGCGTCTCGATCTTGACGCCGACCTCCTCCAGGCCCAGGCCCTCGGAGTTCGGGCGGCGGCCGACGGCGACCAGCACCTTGTCGGCGTCGATCGTGACGTCTTTGCCCTCCGACGTCGACGACCACCTTGGCGCGCCCGCCCGTCTCGCTCCACGACTTGGCCTTGGCGCCGGTCATCACCTCGACGCCCAGCTTCTTGAGCTTGCGCGCCACCACCTGGACGATCTCCGGGTCGTTGCCGGTCAGGATGCTGGGCAGCGCCTCGACGACGGTCACGTGCGCGCCCAGCTTGGCGTACAGCGTGCCGATCTCGATGCCGATGTAGCCGCCGCCGATGACGACGAAGCGGTCGGGGACGGCGGCGAAGTCGAGCGCGCCCGTCGAGTCGACGATGCGGTTGCCGTCGAACTTGAAGCCCGGGATCTCGATCGGCCGCGAGCCGGTGGCGACGACGATGTTGTCCGCCTGGATGGTGACCTTGCTGCCGTCGGCTTCGGTCAGCTCGACCGTGTTGCGCGACAGCAGGCGGGCGCTGCCCGTGCGGTAGTCGCAGCCGTTGGCCTTGAGCAGCGTCTTCACGCCGCCGGTCAGCTTGGAGACGACGTCCCCCTTCCACGCCTGCATCTTGGGCATGTCGACGCGCAGGTTGTCGGCCAGGATGCCGATGTCGGCGCCGTGGCGGAGCTTGTCGTAGTACTTCGCGGCGTTGATCAGCGCCTTCGACGGGATGCAGCCGACGTTCAGGCAGATGCCGCCGGGCTTGTCGCGCTCGACCACCATCGCGCGCTTCTTGAGCTGCCCCAGCCGGATGCCGGCGACGTAGCCGCCAGGGCCGGCGCCGATCACCAGCGCTTCGACGCGATTCTTCTCGTCCGACATTGCGGCAGGCTTATACCGCAACGGCGTGGTCGCGTCAGGGCGCCGTCCAGGCGCGAGCTAGCGAACGTCGTAGTCCATCCGGGTTCGCTGGCCGTTGCGCTCGATCGCCAGCCAGACGTGGCTGGCTGTCCGCAGCTTCGCGTAGGCAGCCAGGGCGGCGTCCGGCGTCTCGATCGGTGTGCCGTTCACCTCCAGCAGCAGGTCGCCATTTTCGAGGCCGATCGCGGCGAATGGGCCGCGGATGCCGTGCAAGCGGAAGCCGATCGGCTTGCCGTCGCGCAGTTGCGGCACGACGCGCGGCCACGGCGTGGTCGCCCCGCCAGCCACGAAACCATCCAGCGTCGCGCGTGGGATCCGATAGCGGTGGGCGCCGAGCTTGTCGACGGGCGGCGCGGGCGGCGTCCTGCGCGCCACGCCGCGCAGCAGCTCGAGGAACTCGTGGCGACCGCCGTCGACATCCAGCGTCACGCGCACTTCGTCGATGGCGCCGATCGTGGCGTCGCCAAGGCGGGCGCCGACCGTGTAGGGCCCTGCGGTCGCCGCGGCGTCGTTGCGGATGACGGCGACCGACCACCGCCTGTCCGCGGGTGGCGGGGCAAACATCACGGCCAGCAGCGTCAGCGCGCGCGTACTCTGCGCGACGGGGGCGGGAGCCGCAGCATCGCCGCACGTCGAGCAGAAGATGTTCCGTTCGACGATGCCGTCGATCGCTGGCTTCGCGCTGTCGATCACCGGCTTCGGCCGCGGCGGTGCGTGCGCGACGTGGGGCGCTTGGGGCCGTGGCAGCACCGACGCCATGAGCGAAGCGGCGGCTTGCCCGGATACGACCGCGCCCAGCGCGATTCCGGCCAGATCGATCACCCACAGGTGCCTGCGCAGCATTTCCATCGCGACGTCCTCCGTCCGCTCTGTCCGCTCACAACAGCAACCTGCGGGCCAGTCGCGGCGCCGCGGCGCCGCGCGGTCCCCGGCGGCGTGGCACGTCAGTTTGGCACCCGAAGCGTCCGGGCCGTGCGAAGCCGGCGCGAGCCCCGCTTGCGCGCGTACGCGGGTCGCGTGATAACCGCGAGCATGAGTCGGCGCGCCGTCACTGCGCTCGCAGTCATGTCGCTCGCCACCGCCTGCCGGTGCGACGGCGGGGCCGGTTCGCCGCCGGAGTCGCCGTGCGCGACACCCGAGGACATCGCCACCCTGCGTCTCAACCAGCTTCAGTTCGTCGCCAGCCACAACAGCTACCGGCGCCACACCTACAAGCCGATCTTCGACCTGATCCAGTCGTTCGGCCCGACCGCGCCCGAGGAGATCAACGCCCTGTCGTGGGACTATGACCACCTGCCGCTGGCGGAGCAGCTCACCGACTACGGCATGCGCGGGCTGGAGCTGGACCTGTTCAACGATCCGGCCGGCGGGCGGTTCTACGAACGCCAGGGGCTGCGGTTCGTCAACGAGCCCACGGCGTCCAACCTCCCCGAGTTGAACGAACCGGGCATGAAGGTGCTGCACGTCCCCGACTTCGACTACGAAACCCATCACCTGACGTTCGTGTCCGCGCTGCGCGCGATCGCCACCTGGAGCGACGCGCACCCCCGGCACTTGCCGCTGTTCATCCAGATCGAGAGCAAGGCGTCGACGGTCGCCGACGTGCTCACCAACCAGGGGTTCACGGTCGCGGCGCCGTTCGATGCCGCGGCCGCCGACGCGCTGGACACGGAGATCCTGTCGGTCTTCGCCCGGTCTCGCGTCATCACGCCCGACGAGGTGCGCGGCACACACGCGACGCTGGACGAAGCGGTCACCACGCAGGGCTGGCCGCTGGTCGAGGCGTCCCGGGGCCGCATCCTGTTCTTCATGGAAGGACCGGCGGTGGAGCCCTACCTCACGGGCGCGCCCGGCCTGGCGGGCCGGCTCATCTTCGCGCAGTCGATGCCGGGTGACGCGCACGCGGCCGTCGTGTTCAGCAACGACCCGGCCGGCGATACCGCCAGCATCCAGGATCTTGTGCGGCGCGGCTACATCGTCCGCACGATGGCGGACAGCAGCACCGTCGAAGCCCGCAGCGGTGACCGCACGCGTATGAACGCCGCGTTCGCGGCCGGCGCGCACATCGTGAGCACCGACTACTACCGCCCCGATCCGCGCGGAGGCATGGCCGGCAGCGGCTGGAGCAACTACACAGTTGCCCTACCTGGAGGCGGCCCGGCCCGCTCCAACCCGGTCAGCGCCGGCGGCGGGACCACCCAGTTACGAATTTGTGAGTAGCCGCGCAGCGCTCGCCGACTTTCTTACCGCGCGCCGGTTTTGAGCGCTTCCGTCGGAGTGGCGGCCGGACATACACTGCCGCCCCGGTGTCGCCTCGTCGAGAAATTGGGGGTCTCGCGGCGCGAGCACTACTGGTGTGTGCCGCGTACTACGCGGGCGCGCGGGTCAGGCTTCGCGCTGACGTTCCCGTCGCTGCCGACGTCGATCTTCTGGCTGCCGAACGCGACGATGTTCGCGGTGTTTCTGCTCGCGCCTCCGCGCCACTGGTGGGTGTACGCGCTGGCGGTGCTTCCCGCCCACCTGGCGGCGCAAATACAACGTGACGCGCCGACGCTGTCGATGATCCTGCTGTTCCCCTCGAACCTGGGCGATGGCGCGCTGGCGGCGTGGGGCATGCGCCGCTTCGCCGCCGGCGAGCCGCCGCCCCCGGGCGTCCGCAACGCCGTCGTGTTCCTCGCGTGTGCGGTCGCCGCGCCCGGCATCGTCTCATTCGCGGACGCCGCCATCGTCACCGCCAGCGGATGGGCGAACGACTACTGGCTGGTGTGGCACACGCGCTTCCGTTCGAACGTGCTCACCAACCTGGTCTGGGTACCCGTGGTGGTGATCAGCGCGAGGCGCGGGCTCGCCTGGCTGCGCACCGCCTCGCCGCGCCGGTACGCCGAGGCAGCCGCGCTCGCGCTATCGCTCGCGGCGGTTGCGCATCGGCGTGTTCGGCGTCGCGGGATCGACGGCGATGACGCCGCTGCTGTACGCGCCGCTGCCGCTGTTCCTGTGGGCCGCCGCCCGCTTCGAAACCGGCGGTGTCAGCGCGGCGCTGTTGATGTTCTCCGCGCTGGTGATCTGGAACGCGGCCGCCGGGCACGGGCCGTTCTCCGGCGCGTCCGCCGAGCAGAACACGCTGTCTCTGCAGATCTTCCTGACGCATGACCGCGGCGTCGTCTTTGCTGCTCGCGGCGATGTTCGCCGAGCAGCGCCGGGCGAAGCTGGTGCTCGCCGACAGCGAATCGCGGTACCGCGGCGTGTTCGAATCGACCAGCGACGGCATCCTGGTCACCGACGCGTCGCACGCCGTCGCCGCCGTCAACCCGGCGTTCTGCCGGCTGACCGGCTACAGCGCCGAGCAGGTGCGCGCCGCGCATCCGCGGACGTTCCTGCACCTCGACGATCTGCAGCCGCTCGACACGTATCTGGACGCGGTCGGCCCCGGCAGTCCAGTCACCGCGCAGGTGATGTGCGTGTGCGCGGATGGACGACTGGCGCGCTTCGAGCTGCGCGGCACGCGCTTCCACTGCGCCGGCGGCCAGCCGCACGTCCTGTCCGTGGTGCGCGACGTCACCGAACGCGAGCAGGCGATGCGCCTGCTCGAACAGAAGGTCGTCGAGCGGACGCGCGAGCTGACGACGCTGCTCGACATCTCGAACACCGTCGCGTCCACGCTGGAGCTGAAGTCCGTGCTCGCCGTGGTGCTGACCGAGATCCAGAACCTGCTCGGGTGCACGGGCGCCACCATCCTGTCCGTCGACGGCGGCGAGCTGGTCATCCTCGATCACCGCGGGCCGCTCACCGCCGAGCAGATTGACAGCGCGCGCTTCCCGGCGCAGTGGGCCATCGACTACGCGGAGCTTCGCCGCGACAGCCCGCTGATCATCGACAACGTCTGGGACGACAGCGCCGCGGCCAAGGCGTTCCGTGCGTCGGCGCCGCCGGCGATGGCGCTGCTGTTCGGCTACGCGCGTTCGCTGCTGCTGGTTCCGCTCAAGGTCCGCGATCGGTTGATCGGCGTGCTGGTCGTCGACAGCGATCGCCCCGGGCAGTTCGACCTGCGCGCAGCCCAGCTGGCGTGGGCGCTGGCCAATCAGGCCGCCGTCGCGATCGAAAACGTGCGGCTCTACGACCAGGGGCGCGAGCTGGCCGCATTCGAAGAACGGCAACGGCTGGCGCGCGAGCTGCACGATTCGGTCACGCAGAGCCTGTACACCGCGTCGATGCTGGGGCTCGCGCTGCCGACGGCCTGGGATCGCGATCCCGACCAGGGCCGCCAGATGCTGGCGCACCTGCGCGACGTGACGACCAGCGCGCTGGCCGAACTGCGCACGCTGCTCATCGAGCTCCGCCCGTCGGTGGCGCTGCAGGTCGAGCTGGGCGAGCTGTTGCAACAGCTGGCGCGGGCGCTGCGCAGCCGCATCGAGAAGCCGGTCGACGTCACCGTCGACGGCACGGCGGTGCTGCCGGCGGAGGTGCAGGTGACCTTCTATCGCGTGGCGCAGGCGGCGCTGGGCAACATCGCCAAACATGCCGCGAGGGCACGTGTACAGGTCACCCTGCGCTGCACCCCGGAGTCCGCGACGATGATCATCACCGACGACGGCCCGGGCTTCGACGTCGCCGAGGTCACGCGCCAGGGCCGCACCGGCCTCGAGGTCATGCGCGAGCGTGCCGTCGCGGTGGGCGCGAGCCTGGACGTCGACAGCTCACGCGAGCAGGGGACGCGGCTGGCGCTGCGCTGGCCCGGAGCCGTCCGCGCCCCGAACTAGCCGCTCCCGGCGCCTACTCCTCACTGCCGTATTCGTCGTCCTCGGGGCCCGCCCCATCGCCGGCAGCGACGTCGGCGGGGGCTCCCGGACAGACGACGGCACCGAAGCCCCACAGCGCCGAACCCGCGCGCGACTTCAAGACGAGGTCGGCGCGCGTCGCCGGCTGGTAGACGTGGATGCGCGTCTGCTTGCCCGCGCCCGACTGATAGACGAGGCGGTCGTCGTCGATCCACGCGCTGCGAAACAGCGCCGGCGCGGCCGCCACGCGAGCCGCCGACTTCTTGCCGCGCTCCCACAGGTAGAGCTCGTTCTTCTCGGCCTTGCCACCAGCCGCGGTCGCCTTGCACTCGTCGAACGCGCCTGCGTACACGAGCCGCTTGCCCGCGGGCGACCAGCGCACCGACGTGGGATCCAGCGCGCGCGTCGCGCGCAACGTGCGGTCCTCGTCGACGATCTGCAGGGTCTTGCGATCGTCGCTGACCGTCACCATGTCGGCGACCACGTCGGACGTGGTCACCGACGACGGCGTCGCGGTGGTGCGGTTGCCGGGCACCGCGCCCGACAGGCCGACGACGACGGCGGCGGTGCGGGTGGCGTCGAGCGCGTAGCTCGTCTCGTCTTCACCCGGCTCCGGTCCGGCGCGCGTTATCCACACCGGGTCGCCGTCCTTCGACCACGCGAGGACGACGGCGCCCACCTTGGTGCCGGGCGCACCCAGGCGCAACGGGCCGACGGTCTCCAGCGTGGCGAGGTCGATGACGCCGGCGCTCACGTCAGCGAACCGGGGCGTGGCGGTCGACGGCTCGGCGACGCCGGCGACGACGAGAAACGACAGCGCCTTGTTGCCGGGCGACAGCGAAAACGCGAACACGCGCCCTTCGGTATCGGTCAGCCGGCGATAGCGCTTCGACGTGACATCGACCTGATACACCTCCTGCGACAGATCGATCTTCGACATCGCTTGCGCGCCCGGCTTCATCGCGACGTCGCGCCCACGGGCGACGAAGAACAGCCCCTTGCCCAGGTCCGCCGCGTACGCGGCCTTGATGCTGGCCTCTTGCGCCTTGATGCTCGCCCACTCCGGCGACGCGCGCAGCGGCGCCAGATCCTTCGGCTTGTCGAGACGGCCGGCGTAGGCGACGAAATCGCGCGCGAGCAGCTCACGCCACAGCGCGGGGACGTCGGCGACGTGCCCGCCCAGCGTGGCCGCCTTCAGCTCCTGGAAACGCCCCGGCGTGTAATCGGGGTGCGCGGCCACGGCGGCGGCGAACGCCGCCCGCGCGTCGTCGTACTTCTTGGCCGACATCGCCTTGTAACCGGCGTTCAATGACTTCGACGCGTCGCCCGTCAGGCGCACGAACGGATCCTCCATCCCCACGACCGGCGGCGGTCCAGCGTCGATCTGCGGCGCGGCAGGCGGGCCCGCAGCCGGATCGGCGGGCGCGGTCGCCGCCGGTTTCTTGCAGCCGGAGCCGTTCGAAACCAGCAGGCCCGCGACTGCGACCAGCGTCACACGCTTTGCGATCGTCATTCGGATCTCGTACCCCGATAGCGCACCGGACTCAACCAAACCGGCTCGAACTATTTTTCTACTTTCTACGTTTTATCGCGGGTGATTTCGCTTTTCGTCGTCGATCGATGATGACTGTGGCCGACAGCGGACACTAACGAGCGAACCGAACTCCCGATTTGGAGGTCCGCTCATGGTCAAGGCAAGCAGCTCCGCAGGTCGCGTCAGCGTGGTGTGGCGTCTGGGAATCGCGGCCCTGCTGGTCGGATTCGCGGCGTGCGGCGGTGGCGACGGCGGTGGCCGGTGGCGCCGGCGGACGCGGCGGCGGCGCGCAAGCGGGCGCAGGCGGCAGCGGACCTGCGGGCGTGGGCGGCGGCAACGTCGCGGGCACCGGTGGCAGCGGACCCGCGGGCATGGGCGGCAGCGCGGTCGCCGGCATGGGCGGCAGCGGACCTGCGGGCACGGGCGGCAGCGCGGTCGCGGGCACGGGCGGCGCGGTCGCCGGAGCCGGAGGGCGCGGCGGCGCGGCCGGCGGCGGCGCGGGCGCGAGCGGGCGCGGCGGTTCGGCTGGCGGCGGCGCCGGCGCGGGCGGCGCGACGACGACGTGTGGTGGCGCGGGTCAGGCCTGCTGCGCGGCGAACACGTGCAACAGCGGCGGCTGCTGCGTGGGCGGCGACTGCATCGCGGCGGGAGCGACCTGCATGGGCAGCGGCACCTCCGGCATGTGCACGAACGGTTCGTGTCAGATGGGGGGCATGGCGTGCGGCGCGGTCGGCCAGGCTTGCTGCGGCACCGGCACCGGCATGACGTGCACGGGCGCCGGAGCGCAGTGCTCGATGATGATGTGCGTGGCGTGCGGCGCCACCGGCCAGGCGTGCTGCACGGGCAACGGCGCCGCGAACAACTGTCTCGCCGGCCGCTCGTGCCAGGCGGGCGACGGCGGCATGACCTGCCAGCCGTGCGGCGGCGACGGCCAGGACTGCTGCCCCGGCAACACGTGCAACACCGGCCTCGGCTGCGCCAATCCGCCCGGCACGGGCCCAAACGTCTGCATGAACTGCGGCGCGGTCGGCATGGCCTGCTGCCCGGGCGACATCTGCCAGGGCACCGCGATCTGCCAGGCGGGCGCCGACGGTGGCGCGGGAACATGCGCTCGCGTGTGGCGGCGCCGGGCAACCGTGCTGCGCTGGCGGCGGTGGTGGCGCGGGGACCTGCAGCTCGGGACTGGTGTGCAACAACCCGCCGGGCGCCCCGCCCGCGATGTGCGAGCCGTGCGGCGGCATGGGGCAGGCGTGCTGCGGCGGCGCGGCCGCGAACGCCTGCGGCACGGGTCTATCGTGCCAGACTGTGGCTGACGGCGGCGACGCCGAGTCCTGTCAGCCGTGCGGCGCCAACGGTCAGAACTGCTGCGCCGGCAACACGTGCAGCGCCGGCCTCGGCTGCGCCAATCCTCCGGGCACGGGCCCCAACGTCTGCATGAACTGCGGCGCGGTGAACGCCGCCTGCTGCCCCGGCGACATCTGTCAGAGCGGCGGCGTGTGCACGGGTGGTGGCGGCGACGCCGGCATGACGTGCGCGCCGTGCGGCGGCGCCAACCAGCGCTGCTGCGCCGGCGGCGGGGGCAACGGCACCTGCTCGACCGGTTTCGCGTGCATCGATGCGGGCGGCGCCGCGCCGCCCATGTGCACCGCGTGCGGCGCGCGCGGTCAGCCCTGCTGCGGCTCGGGCACCGTCACGACGGGCACCTGCAGCACCGGCCTGTTCTGCGCGAACGTCGCCACGATGGGCGTCATCTGCATCATGCCGTAGCGAGGCCTCGGCCTCGGAACGCGGACCTCGTGGCGCGACGCGAACTCGTCGGCGGCGCGAGGCTCGCACGACCGCCGCCTCTTGCCGCTGATTGGCCTCGCGCCGGACCGGGACGGTCCGCGTGCGCGTTCGATCCGTGTGCGCAGGCACCTGCGCCTTTCGATCACGGACTCGGTACGGCACGGATGCGAGCGCCCGTTCGATCCCTAGGGCGCGGACATGAACCGTACGCGGACACGGAGACGCACGCGCGCTCCGCGGCCCAAGAGATGTGACGAGTCCTGCGGCCAGTGGCAGGAACCCAGAGGTCGTCAGCGACCGCTTCGCAGCGCGTCTTCCAGCGCCGCGGGGGGCGTCGAGTAGACGTCTTCGATCATCGTGTGGCGGGCGGGCCGACCTTGATTCGGCGTCCAACGCCGCGGCGACCTCGGCCTCGACTTCCTCGTGCAGGCGGCGACGTCGACCTTGTGCGCCGTGAGCCACAAGCGGAGACGGTCGAGGGGATCGGAGGAGCTGGAGCTGGACACCACCGCTTCGATGAACGTGGGGCCGCCGCCGCTGCGCGCGCGCTCGGCGGCCGCCGCCGTGGCCGCGTAGACAGCGAAGAGGTCCGCGCCGTCGACACGCACGCCCGGCATCCCGTACGTCAGCGCCTTGATCGCCAGGGTCTCGGACATCGTCTCTGGGACAGCAGCGGCCGCGCCCGCGGCGGCGTCGTTCACGCACACGAACACGGCCGGCACCGCGAACACGGCGGCGAAGTTCAGGCCGGCGTGAAAGTCCTCGGCGCTGGTCGCGACGCGATCCAGATACGCGAGCGCCAGCTGCGCCTTGCGCTGCATCTTCATCGCCCAGGCGATGCCAGCCGCGTGCGGCAGCTGCGTGGCGGGGAGCAACGACGCCGGCGTGACGTTGAGCGCGCGCGGCGATACCGCGTGGCCGGCAGGCTGGTGGCCGCGGCCGATGTCGTTGGCGTTGCCGAACAGCTGCGCGGCGAGCGCAGCCACCGGCAGTCCCCTGTGCAGCGCGACCGCCGCCTCACGCGGACCGGGGACGATGACGTCGTCCGCTGCCAGCGCCGCCGCCGCACCGACGATCGCCGCCTCGGCGCCGCGCGTGTCCGGATAGCCGGCGATCCGCCCTTCGCTCACCAGCGCCCGCGCACGCTCGCCCAGCACGCGGATGCGCAACATCGTCCGGTAGGCGTCGCGCGCCGCTTCGGGGGACAGCGCGGGCATCGCCGTCTTATCCACATTCGCCTTGCCGTCGGGCGACAGGATCGTCAGCAGCCCCGTCGCGCGCCGGTGGTCGTCGTCGCTCCACACCTCCACGGTCTCGGAATCGACGTCGCCCATGCCCGCCCGGATCATGGGCAAGCCCCCGTTCTTCGATTTCGCCGTCGCCATCGCCGGGTCTAGGCCGCTTCCGGATGGAGCCCGTGCGGCGCTTCCAGCCTGGCCTTGATCGCCGCGACGAAGCGCGCGGCGTCGTAACCGTCGACGACGCGGTGATCGACCGAGATCGACAGGTTCATCAGATCGCGGATCTCGATCTTGTCGTTGCGGACAGCGGGGCGCTTGCTGATCTTGTGCACACCCAGGATCGCGACCTCGGGATGGTTGATGATGGGCGTCGCCATCAGGCCGCCCAGCGCCCCCAGGCTGGTGATGGTGAACGTCGACCCGGAGAGATCTTCGCGGGCCGCCTTGCCGCCGCGGGTCAGCGCCGCCAGCCGTTCGATCTCGCCCGACAGCTCGACGACCGTGAACCGATCGGCGTCGCGAATCACGGGCACGATCAGCCCGGCGTCGGTCGCGGTCGCCAGCCCGATGTGGCGATGGCGCCGCTGGACGATCTCGCTCGCCGCGTCGTCCAGGGTGGCGTTGAGCTGCGGGAACTCCGCCAGCGCCTCGGTCGTCGCCTTGATGATGAACGGCAGGAACGACAGCTTGATGCCGCGCGCCGACAGCCGCTGGTTCGCGCGCTCGCGCAGCGCCACCAGGTCGGTGCAGTCGATCTCTTCGACGTACGTGTAGTGCGCCGCGGTCTGCTTCGACCGCACGAGGTTCTCGGCGATCTTCTTGCGCACGCCCCGGAACGGCAGGCGCACGTCGTCGCTGTCGGACGCGACCGCCGGCTTGGGCGCCGGCGTGGTCGTGGTCGGCTGGGCGGGCGCCTCGGCGTGCGCGCGCACGTCGTCGGCCGTCACGCGGCCCGCCGGCCCGGAGCCGGTCACGTCGCGGATGTCGACGCCGATCTCGCGCGCGAGCTTGCGCGTCGCGGGCATCGCCAGCACGCCCGCGTCGCGCGCGCCGGCGCCGTTGTCGCGTCCGGCACGGTGCTCGTGCGCGACGGCCGCCGACGGCGCCGCGGTCGCGACAGCAGCAGCCGCCACCGGTTCCGCCTGTGCCACCTTCATCCAGCTCGATCGCGATCAGGACCTTGCCGACGGGACACGTCTGCCCCTCGGCGTACAGGCGCTTCGCGACGCGTCCGGCGCGCGGCGACGAGATCTCGACCGTCGCCTTGTCGGTCATGACCTCGACCATCGGCTGGTCCTCGCGCAGCACGTCGCCTTCCTTGACCAGCCAGCGCACGACCTCCCCCTCCGCCACCCCCTCGCCGATATCCGGCAGCCTGAACTCGTACAACATCAGAACTTCACCACGCGCTCGACCGCGTCCAGAACGCGGTCCGCGTCGGGCAGGTACTCGCGCTCGAGGGTGTACGGGAACGGCGTGTCGAAGCCGGTGACGCGCAGGATCGGCGCCTCCAGGTGCAGGATCGCTTTCTCCTGGATGGTCGCCGCCAGCTCGCCGCCGAACCCGGAGGTCCGCGGCGCCTCGTGCACGATCACCACCCGCCCCGTCTTCTTCACCGACGTCAGGATGCGCTCCTGATCGAAGGGGACCAGCGTGCGCAGGTCGATGACCTCGAGATCGAAGCCGCGCGCCGCGCCCTTCTCCGCCGCCTCCAGCGCGGTCGCGACCATCGCGCTCCACGCGATGACCGTCACCTGGTTGCCGGGCCGCACCACCTTCGCCTCGCCGAGCGGCACCAGGTATTCGCCCGCCGGAACCTCGGCCTTCGGCTTCCGGTAGAAGAACTTCGGCTCCATGAAGATGACGGGATCGTCGCCGCGGATCGCGCTCGTCAGCAGCCCCTTGGCGTCGGCGGGGTTCGACGGGCAGACCACCTTCAACCCCGGCACGTGCGTGAACATCGCCTCGGGCGACTGCGAATGGTAGTGGCCGCCCTTGATGCCGCCGCCGACCGGCATGCGCACGACGACCGGCGCCGGGTATTCGCCCCCCGAGCGGTAACGAAACTTGGCCAGCTCGTTGATGATCTGATCGACCGCCGGATAGACGTAGTCGCCGAACTGGATCTCGGGGACCGGGCGCATGCCGTACAGCGCCATGCCGATCGCCGTGCCGATGATCCCCGACTCGGCCAGCGGCGTATCGATGCAGCGATCCGGTCCGAACTCCTCCTGCAAGCCCAGGGTGGCGCGGAAGACGCCGCCGAAGCGGCCGACGTCTTCACCCAGGACGACGACGCGCGGATCGCGGCGCATCTCGACCCTCAACGCATCGTTCACGGCCTGGACCAGGGTCAGCTCGGGCATGGCGGGGTCTCTCTTGGGCAGGCGGGTTACCGTATTCCGCGCCCGCTGGCAAGTCGATGGTGCGACTCTGTCATGGGAACCCTCACAGGGTTCCCAAACCCTCCCGCGATTGGGCGCCGACGGGCACAGCCCGTCCGCGCCCGACGCGATCGCCGATGTAGCGACGGCGCTTACAGCTCAGGCGGGGGCGCCGGCCGGCGCGCGCAGCTTGTAGCCGACGTGACGCACGGTCTCGATCATCGCGCTGCCGGGCCCCAGCTTGGCGCGCAAGCGGCGGACATGGATGTCGACGGTGCGCGTCCCACCCGCGTAGCGGTAGCCCCAGACGCGCGACAGCAGCTGCTCGCGGCTGAACACGCGGCCCGGGCGCTCGGCCAGGAACTTGAGCAGCTGGAACTCCTGGCGCGGCAGCTTCAGGGCACGGCCGCGGTACGACGCCTCGACCGCGACCGCGTCGATGACCAGATCCGCGATCTTGATGCGTCCGGCGGCGCGGAACGACGACATGCGCCAGTCCAGCTGTCGGATACGCGCGTAGAGCTCGGGCGCCACCACGGGCGACAGCACGAAGTCGTCGGCGCCCGCCTCAGGATCGAGGCCAGCCAGCCGTGACACCTCCACGCACAGCAGCACGGGCACGTCGGCCAGCGACCCGACCTCACGCACGCGACGGATTGCGGCGCGTCCGACCTCAAGGTGCGCCCCGGCGTCGACGACTACTACGGATGGGCGCTGCAGCTCGATGTCTTCGGGCAGCTGATCGACGTCGTAGCCGACGGCGACTACCTCGCAGCCGAGGTCGGACAGCGCGGCCGCGGGCGAGTCGGGCTCGGAAGCCGCCGTCGCAGGGTTCGAAGTGACGACCAAAGCCCGCATGTAGCGCGCCACACTATCCGGCCGCTTTCATTGCTGCAACACCGATAGCCCCCGGCGAGCACCCGGGATGGTTGAAATCAAGAGCCGGTTTCCGAAAAGAGCGTTGCGAGTTTCGACGTCTGGGTGCTTGGCGTCGCGCGTACCTGGTGCAATACTCTTCCCTGATGGACGATTTCCACTGCTCGTTCTGTGGGAAGCGGCGCCGAGAAGTGCGCAAGCTGATCTCGGGGCCGCGCGTGTTCATCTGTGACGAATGCGTTGCGCTGTGCAACGACATCATCGCCAAGGAAGAAGCGGCCGAGCGCCCGAAGTACCCGCGCCCCCGCGAGATCTACGACGAGCTCAACAAGTACGTCATCGGGCAGGACCGCGCGAAGAAGGCGCTGTCGGTCGCGGTGCACAACCACTACAAGCGCATCGGCCAGCACGGCAAGGCGGGCGAGGTCGAGATTCAGAAGGGGAACATCCTGCTGCTCGGGCCGACCGGGTGCGGGAAGACCCTGCTCGTCCAGACGCTGGCCAAGAAGCTCGACGTGCCGTTCGCGATGGCCGACGCGACCACGCTGACCGAAGCTGGCTACGTCGGCGAAGACGTCGACAGCGTCATCAAGGCGCTGTACCGCAACGCCGGTAACGACCCCGAGAAGGCGAGCCGCGGCATCGTCTGCATCGACGAGATCGACAAGATCGCGCGCAAGGGCGGCGGGCCGTCCGTCACCCGCGACGTGTCGGGCGAAGGCGTGCAGCAGGCGCTGCTCAAGATTCTGGAAGGCAAGCAGGCGTCGATCACGCCGGACGGCGCGCGCAATCGCCCGCAGCAGGAGCTGATCCAGGTCGACACGACCGACATCCTGTTCGTGTGCACGGGCGCGTTCAACGGCGTCGAGGAGATCGTCCGCCGTCGCGTCGGCGAGCGCGGTCTGGGCTTCGGCGCCCACATCGGCAAGGGCGACGAGTCGAAGAACTCGCTGCGGTCGATGGCGCGCACCGAGGACATGATCAAGTTCGGCATGATCCCCGAGTTCATGGGCCGGCTGCCGATCATCGTCGCGGCCGACGACCTGGACGTCGACATGCTGGTCGAGATCCTGTGGAAGCCGAAGAACGCGCTCGCCAAGCAGTACGAGCGGCTGTTCGAGATGGAGGGCGTCAAGCTGCGCTTCTCCGAGGACGCTCTGCAGGGGGTCGCCGAAGAGGCGACGCGCCGCAAGTCGGGCGCGCGCGGCCTGCGCGCCATCCTCGAAGAGGTCATGCTGGACGTCATGTACGAAATTCCCTCGCTGAGCGGCGTGAGCGAATGTGTGGTGACCCGCGACGTCGTGGTCTCCCGCAGCCGCCCGCAGCTGGTGCGCGAGAAGAAGGCGTCGTAACGACACGCTCAAGCTTCGTGGCCGAGTGGTCGAGTTACGGCGAAGCCTCGCTCTTTACGATTTTCGATCCGTCGTTAGAGTTACCGAAAGCCAGAGGTCAGAACGAATGTTGAGTCAGAAGGAAAAAGAGCAGATCCGCGGCGTACTCGCCGACGAGCTTCGACGCCTCACCAAGAAGGGCGAGAGCGCGCTGTCGTATTCGATGAATCACGAGCGCAATATCGGCCGCGATTCGATCGACGAGTCGATGGAAGAGGAGCTCTTCTCGACCGAGATGCGGCTGCATGATCGCGAGAAGTTCCTGCTGGGCAAGATCAACAAGCAGATCGTCCGCCTGGAAGCGAACGAGATCGACGTCTGCGAGGACTGCGGCGAGTCAATCTCGTTCCGCCGGCTGCTGGCGCGGCCTGTGACGACGCTGTGCATCGAGTGCAAGGAGCAGAGCGAGCGTGAGGAACAGGTGACCGAGGCGGCCGGGCGTGCCGGCGGCTTCGCCGACCTGGGCGAAGGGGGCGAAGGCGAAATCAAGGCTCCCGCGGAGGAGTGAGACGCACACCTCCTGCCGATCCGCCCGTTCTTAGTAGCCGCTACCGCCCTTTCGTTATAGCGTCCCGGCGGTACCGGTGAACGATGGCCGATAGTCGATATCGCATCACCGAGAGGGTCGCGGCCGGTGGCATGGCCGAAGTGTTCCGCGGCGTCGCGGAATCGATGCGCGGGTTCAAGAAGAACATCGCCATCAAGCGCATCCTGCCGTCGCTGACGAAGAACAAGAAGTTCGTCGCGATGTTCCTGGACGAGGCGCGGCTGTCGCTGTCGCTGCAGCACGCGAACATCGTGCAGGTGTTCGACATCGGCCACGGCGAGGACACGTACTTCATCGTCATGGAGTACGTCGACGGCGTCGACCTGAAGGCGCTGCTCGAGTGGCGGCGCCGCATCAACCGCCGCGTCCCCATCGCCCACGGCCTCTATCTGATCCTGGAGATCTGCAAGGGGCTGGCGTACGCGCACGAGGTTCACAACCCCGACACGGGCGAGCAGCTGGGCATCGTCCACCGCGACATCTCGCCGCCCAACGTGCTCATCTCCAAGCAGGGCGAGGTCAAGGTCGTCGACTTCGGCCTGGCCAAGGCGACCAGCCAGGTCGAGATCACCGACCCCGGCGTGGTGAAGGGGAAGATGAGCTACCTGTCGCCCGAGGCGGCGCGCGGCGAAGACGTCGATCACCGCGCCGACATCTTCGCGGTCGGCATCCTGCTCTACGAGCTGCTCACCGGTAAGCGGCTGTTTTACGGCGAGACCGACTACCAGACCGTCGAGCTGGTACGCAACGCCAAGATCCCGCCGATCAAGCCGCAGAACCCGCAGGTCGAGCCCGAGCTGGAAGACATCGTCCGCAAGGCGCTGGCCAAGCGCAAGGAAGACCGCTACCAGAACGCGAACGACATCCAGGACGCGCTGGCGCAATACGCCTATTCGCGCGGCCTGAAGGTGATCTCGCGCGACATCGCCGAGCTGGTGCGCCAGTGCCTGGAAGACAAGCGCATGCAGTCGGGCGAGGGCCGGCCCAAGACCAGCATCATCGACCACCTGCTGCAGGACGAGATCGCGAAGTTCACGTCCGTCGACTCGGAAGAGGAGGAGGCGGGCGCGCGCCCGCTGTCCGCCGACGAGCTGTCGCCGCGCAGCAGCGCGCCGCAGGTGCCCCCGGACGGGGGATTTGTCGATCCGCGCGCGTGGGCTGAAGAGCGACTGACGCCGGTGATGGGGATCGCCGAGGTCGACGCCCTGGAGGCGCGCAGGACGTCGAAGGACCTGCCCCCGGTGGCGCCGGCCGCGCCGCCGACGCGCCGATCCGGCGCCGTTCGCGTGCCGACGCCGCAGCCCGCCCCCCGCCACGACGTGCTCGAGGATGACGGCGGCCCGACGCCCGGGCCGGAGTCGCTGGCCTCGGTGCTGGAGCCGACACCGGCCCCGCAGCGCGCGCCCGCGCCGGTACAGCCCGCGGCGCCGCAACCGCGCGTGGCAGCGCGTGGCAAGGCAAAGGCGGGCAAGAGCTTCCTAATCGGCGTGGCGATCGGGATCGTCATCCTGGGCGCGGCGGTCGCGGTCGTGATCGCCAAGAAGCCGAATACGACGCCCAACCCGCCGCCTCCGCCGCCCGCGGCGGCGGCGCCCACGCCGTAGGGGTCGAACGTGCGTTCGAAAGACACCGGAGGCGGTCGCTCGCGCATCAGTGGCGACGAACCGACGCACCGCGCGCACGGCGTGCACCAGGTGGTCACCGACGCCGAGCCTCCCGTCGAGGTCGTCGTCGGCGGGATGCTGGTCGGCGGCATGCTGGTCGACGAGGGTGAGATCGGCCGTGGCGGCACCGCGACGGTGCACCGGGCGCTGGACCCGAGCCTGCGCCGGCGGGTGGCGGTGAAGACGCTGTCCGACGACCTGGCCGCCAACCCGCGCGCGCTGCGGGATTTCATCCAGGAGGCGGAGATCACCGCGCAGCTGGAGCACCCCAACATCATCCCGATTCACGAGCTGGCGGTGGGGCCGTCGGGCGCCAGCTTCAGCATGCGCCTGATCCGCGGGCAGACGCTGCTGCAGGCGATCAACGCCTGGTCCAACCTGCCCGATGACGCGGAGGCGCTGTACCGCATCCTGAACGTGTTCCTGCACGTCTGCGACGCGGTCGCGTTCGCGCACAGCCGCGGCGTCATCCACGGCGACATCAAGCCGGCCAACGTCATGGTCGGCTCGTACGGCGAGGTCTACCTGGTCGACTGGGGCATCGCTTCGCTCATTCCGACGTCGACGGGCGAGGAGCCCGTGTCGCTGTCCAGCGAGCGCCACACGCGGTCGGGCGTGCGCGGGACGCCGGCGTTCATGGCGCCCGAGCAGGCAAAGGGCGTGCTGGAGGCGATCGACGAGCGCACCGACGTATTCGGCCTTGGGGCGCTGCTGTATTTCATCCTGTGCGGCCACCCGCCGTTCGCGGGGACGACATCGGGCGAGACCCTGACGCGCGCGCGCGCGGGGCTCTACCCGGATCCGGAGCGTAGCGATCGCGGCAAGAGCATGCCGGCGCTGTGCCGGATCGTGCGCCGGGCGATGTCGACGGCGCCCGCGGACCGCCACGCGAGCGTCGTCGCGCTGCAGGAGGACGTCCGCGGCTTCCTCAACGTCGGGCTGCATTTTCCGTCGCGCACGTTCGCAGCCGGGCTCCGTCATCGTGCGCGAGGGCGATCCGGGCGAGGAGGCGTTCATCATCACGACCGGCACGTGTGTCGTGAGCAAGCGCGAAGGCCAAGACGGAAAGACGCAGCGCGAGCTCGGGCGGCTGGGGCCCGGCGCGGTGTTCGGCGAGACCGCGATCCTGTCGCGGACGCCACGCACGGCGACGGTGACGGCGGCCGACGAGGTGACGGTGAAGATCGTGACGCGCGCCCTCATCGAGGAACGGCTCGGGCCGAGCACCTGGCTGGGGCGGTTCGTGCTCGCGCTCGCCGACCGGTTCCGCGAGGCCGACGCCAAGGCCCGGGCGCGGTAGCGGCCGACGCGCCGCGGGGTTCCGGAGTGAAACCGGCTTGCCGGGGCGCGATTACGACTTTACCCTGGCACGCATGAGCAACCTCGCGCGTGGGATGGCCGTCGTGGCCGTGTGTCTGTTTCTGGGCTGCAGCGACGAATCGGGCAACAAGGACGGCGGCGCAGCGGGGACGACCGGCGCGGCGGGCGCAGGTGGCGGCGCGGGCGGCCGCGGCGGCGGCGCTGCGGCAGCGGTGGCAGCGGTGGCAGCGGTGGCAGCGGTGGATCGTCCGCCGCGAGCTGTCAGACCTGCTTCACCTGCGTGATGACCAACTGCACCACCGCGCTCGCAACCTGCCAGGCAAACACCGGCTGCAACGCGATCTACCAGTGCTCCCGCATGTGCACCACGGACGCCATCACCTGCGCGACGGCGAACCCGGCGGGCATAACGATGTGGTACGCCGCCGTCACGGCGTGCAGCAATCAGGGCTGCCAGGCGCCCTGTGCGGACCTGATCCCGACTAACTAGCCGCCGCGGCTAGCCGCGGCGGATCATACGCGCGAGCTTGGCGCGATCTTCCGCCCCGAACTCGCGCGTGACGACCAGGACGGCGACGTACGTGACGGCGGTCAGCGCCATCACGGCGAAGCCGACGATCTTCCCGTGCCCGGGCACCAGCCGGGCGGCGATGACGCCCGCCAGCAGCGCCAGCGCGACCCTGATCATCGTCGCCGGCGGCGGCATGGCGCCCAACCGGGCACGCAAGACGATCAGCGCCGCCACGAGGCCGGTGACCGTCGCGACAGCGGTGGCGGTCGCCGCCGCGACCAGCATCGGCGCTCCGGGTTCAGCGCGCGGCACGCCGATCGCGATCCCCGCCGAGACGATCGCCGCCGTCATGATCATCAGCGCCAGCGACGAGGTGGCGCGGCCGGCCGCGTTCAGGATCGAGCAGGCGACGGACAGCAACGCCAGGCAGCAGTGCGCGGTGGCCAGGATGGGGAGCGCGGCCGCTCCGGCGTGGTACTCGGCTTTGTAGATGGTGCCGAACAGCGCCGACGGCCTCGCCGCGAGCACGATTCCCATCAAGCCCGCGAGGATGATCGCGTAGCGCATCGTCTGGGACACGTACGCGCGGGTCGCGTCGCGATCTTCCGCGAACGTGGCGCGGGACACGAGCGGGAAGATCACGAAGGTCACGACCAGCAACATCTGGTACGGCAGCAGCGCGAACGTCCGCAGCGCCTCGTAGATGCCGGTGACGGTCGCGGCGGCGGTTGCGGTCACACCCGGCGCTGACAGCGCGACCAGCCGGAGCAGCAGCGTGTCCGCGTTCAGCGTGTAGTTGAGCACCGCGGTGTAGACGACGACCGTCCCCATGAAGGCCGCGATGCGCCGCATCGGGAACGGCTCGCCGCTGGCCGGCAGCCGCATCACGCGCGACGCGATGAGCACGATGGCGACCGCCGCCGCGGCGAAACCGACGAAGGCGCCGCCGACGCTCCACACGAACGCCAGCGCGAGCAGCAGGACCGTCTTCATCGACGAGAACGTGACGTCGAAGCCGGACTGCGTGCGAAACCGGCGCAGCCCGTTGGCCGAGCCCACGAACACGGCGTAGATCGCGTACGCGAGCGGGATCACCGCGGCGATGCGGAAGTACAGTGACAGGCGCGGTGTCTTGTAGAGGTCGGCGATGAACGGCGCGCCGACGAACAACAGCAGCGCGATCAGCAGCCCCAGCCCCGCTCCCAGGCGGAGGCCGGCGCGCTGCACCGCCCCGGCGCGCGCGTCGTCCTCGGCCGTCAGCTTCGAGACGCCCTGGATCGTCCCCTGCACGACCGTGTTGTTGGGGATGTTGAGGAAGCTGTTGACGGTGCCGAAGTCGCCCAGATCGGCGGCGCTGGGCACGATGGCGGCGAGCAGGAAGCGCTGCACCGATCCGCTCAACATGAAAAATACCTTGGCGAGGCCGATGAACAGCACGCCTCTGCCGACGGTCTTGGCTGCGGCTTCTTCGCTCATGGCCTGACCCCCGATACCACGCGTTCGATGCTGGCGAGATCTTTTCTAATCTGGACGTCGGTGAAGCCGGCGGCGCGCAGCAGCGCGCTCGTCGCCTCGGCCTGGCCGGCGCCGATCTCCAGCGCCAGGGCGCCACCGGGCGACAGCAGCGCTGGCGCGGTCGCCACCAGCCGGCGCACCAGGTCCAGTCCGTCGGCGCCGCCGTCCAGAGCCAGGGCCGGCTCGCTGCGCACGTCGGCCGGCAGCGACGCGAGGTCGGCGGTCGGGATATAGGGCAGGTTCGCGACGATGAGCGAAAACGGCGCGTGCGCCGCCAGCGGCGCGTCCAGATCGCCCTCGACGAACGTCACCGCCGCCGCGTGTCGCTCGGCGTTCGCGCGCGCGACCTCGAGCGCGCCCGGCGACACGTCGCTGGCGAACACCGCGGCATCCGCGCGCAGCTTGGCCAGCGTCACCGCCAGCGCCCCCGAGCCGGTGCCGACGTCGGCGATGCGCGGCGGGGGTGCGTCGGTCTTTGGAGCATCCGGGTGCGGCGGCGACTCGTCCGGCTGCGGCTCGCCCGGCTGGCGGCTCGCCCGGCGGCGATGGCGGCTCGCCTAGCCTGGCGAGCGCCTCCTCGACCAGCGTCTCGGTGTCGGGGCGCGGCACCAGCACGCGCGCGTCGACCGCGAAGTCGAACTTCCAGAACTCCTTGTGCCCGACCAGGTACGCGACCGATTCCCCTGCCTGCCGCCGCTTGATCAGAGCGCGCAACGACGCGAGCTCCTCGGGCGTCAGCACGCGTTCGAACTGGACGTATAGCTGCATGCGCGGAAGGCCGAGCACGTGCCCGATCAGCAGCTCGGCGTCCAGGCGCGGCGACGACAGCGCGCGCTCCGTGAAGCGGGCGGTCGTCCAGCGGACGACGTCGAGCACGGTCCAGGTCGCCGGCAGGGATGAAGCGGGGGGCTGCGGAGCGGCGGCCAAAGCTGTCGGCGATTGTAGCGGATGCGCCAGCTTGGCCGTCACTTCAGTTCACTTCACTTCATGCGCAGGCGTTCGACGGGCACGCCGCCGAACAGGTGGTCCTCGATGATCTCTCGGACGTCCTCGACCTTGACCCCGCCGTACCAGACCTGCTCGGGATAGACGACGACGGTCACGCCGCGCGCGCACTGATCCAGGCAGCCCGCCGCGTTGGCGCGCATCTTCCCTTTGACGCCGCGCTCATGCAGCTGGCGCTTGAACTCGTCACGCACGTCCTCGCTGCCCTTGTCGGCGCAGCTCCCCTTGGGGTTGGTGGGGTCGCGCCGGTTCGTGCAGATGAAGACGTGCTTGTCGAAGTGCGGCTCGCCCATCGCGTTCGTTATAACCCGCCCCTGCTCACAAGCGACCGATCTCTTGGGCGCGAACCCAGCCTTCCAGGCCGTTGGCGAGGCGGATGCGCAGCCAGTCCTGATCGTGGGTCGACGACGCGGACGCGCAGGCCGGCGTGCACGTCGAAGCTCGTGCGGTGGGCGGCGTCGGCGCCTTCGTGCACCGCGACCGCGTCGGGCAGGATGACGCCGTACGGGATGCGGTCGAGGCGCGCGCGACCGACCAGCAGCAGGCCGCACAGCAGCGCGCCGACGGCGGTCACCATCGCGACCGCGCCCAGCGCCGGCCGCAGGTCGTCGCGCACGCGCGAGCGCGCGATCAGCACGACGAACAGACCGACGTAGAGCACGACAAAGGTCCAGGTCTGCGTCGCCGGGCCCACGCCGGTGACGGCGCGGATCCAGAACGGCTCGCGCTCCTCGCCTTCGATGCGGTCGCTGGCGCGGCGCGCGGCGAGCTTGCGCGCCTGGTCCAGGTTGTAGCGCGCGTCCTCGTCGGCGGGGTCGAGCACGAGCGCGCGCTCGAACGCCCAGATCGCGGGCCCGAGCGCGTTCCTGCGGAACTGGGCGCTGCCCAGGTTGAAGTAGACATCAGGCGACAGCACGCCCTGCGCGTCGAGCTGCTCGTAGGCGGCGACCGCGGTCGCGTAGTCGCCGCGCAGGTAGGCCTCGTTGCCGCGACGCCAGGCTTCGTCGGTGCGGTCGGCGCGCGCGACGCCGCCGCCCGCGAGCACCGCCAGCGCCAGACCGACCACCGCCGTCGCCGCCAGGGCGCGGCTCACGCCCTCACCTCCGCGTCGGGGCGCGCCTTGCCGATCACGTCGAGCAGCATCGCCGCCTCGTCCATCACCTTGTCCAGCGTCGCGCGCTCGGCGTTGTCTCCGCCGGGGGCGAAGCGCGCCTCGTCGCAGCGCTCCAGCGCCGCGACCACCGCCGCCGCGTCGGCGTCCGCCAGGCCACGCGCGCGCAGCAGCACACCGAGCTCGTCCAGGCGTAGCCCGGCCACCGGCACGCGCAGCCGCTCGGACAGCGTCTCGCGCAGCACGCGCTCGATCTCGACGTAGAACGCCGAGGCGCGCCCCGCGGCCAGATGACCCGCCGCCGCCCCCAGCCGCCGGCGCGCGATCGAGCGGACCCGACGCCGGCTGGTGCGCTGCACGTCGCGCGACAGCCGCTCGCGCCAGCGCCCGCCGATCACCAGCGCGATGAACGCCAGCGGCGGCACGACCAGCGTCGTCGTGAACGCGGGCCCGCGCAGGAACGAGGTCGTCAGCGCGCGCGACGGCGTGCCGCGCACGCGGATCGGGCGAATCTGCGCCGCGAGCACGTTGTCGATGCCGCCCGTCCCGACCGGTGGCGCGCCGACGGTCCCGGGCGGCACGACGGCGGCCGTGGGATCGGCCGTGACCGAAAGCTCGATCGGCTGCGTGCGGGTCTCGACGTAGCGTTTCGCGGCCGGGTCGAAGCTGACCAGCGTCAGCGGCGGCACGGTGGTGTTGCCCGCGCGCTCGGGTCGCAGCAACCATTCGACGGTCTTGCTGCCGGTGATGGCAGCAGATCCGTCGACCGCGGCGTTGGTCTTGGGCTCGTAGCCCTTCCACCCCGGCAGCGGTGGCAGCGACGGCAGGACAACGTTGCGCACGTTGCCCTGACCGCGCGCCGACACGGTGATCGTGACGGCGTCACCGACGGCGACGATGGTCCGGTCCGCGACCGCCTCCAGCGTGTAACGCCCGACGTTGGCGGGTTGGAATTTTGGCGGCTGCCCCTCGGCGGGGAGCGCGATCGCCTCGATGGCGAGCGGATCCGACTTGAGCCGGCGCGCGCGCACCGGCCGGCCGAAGAAGTCGACCTGCGACACCTGCGCCTCCATCGGCGTCACGGTCAGCTTGCCCGGCGCCAGCGGGAACAGCGCCTTCTGCACCAGCGTCGCCACCTGGTAGCGCTGGCCGCCTTGCACCTCCTCCGTGAACGCCAGCCGCCCCTGCGGATTCGTCGACGGGATGTCCTCCGACCAGAAGCCGTCGGTGCGGGGCTGCGTGACGGGCTGGAAGTTGTTCTGCGGCTCGGTCAGGTAGAGGTACCAGGTGACGGTCACCTGCTCGCCGACGAACACGCGGTGCTTGTCGGCGACCGCGCGGATGAACGCAGCGCCCGGTGACGACGCCTGGCCCCCCGATTCGACGTCGTCGATGTCACCGAACATCCCGCGCGGAAACATCCCGCCCTGCTGCCGCGACCGCTGCGCCGGCGGCGCCGACCCCGCCGCGCCAACGCGGACGACGACGGAGTTCGTCGCCAGCTCGCGGCCCCCGACGCGGACGCGCGCGGGCGGGATGGTCACCGTCCCCTTCGCCCCCGCGGGCAGCGCCAGCTGCCACACCCAGGTCAGCGTGTTCTGTACGACGGTGGTGCCGCCGCCCATCTGCACGCTCATCGCCGTGTTCGGCCCGCCTGGCGCCTGCACGACCTGCAGGCCGCGAAACTCCGGCGGCCGAAAGTTCTCGTGCGTCTCGTTGGACAGCGTCAGCTTCGCCTCGTAGAGGAACGGCTGCTCGGGCGCCACCGCCGCGCGATCGATCGCCGCCGTGAACGACGCCGCGTCCGCGGCGGCCGGCCAGCTCGCGACCGCGGCGACGGCCAGGGCCAACAGGACGCTGAGGCGGGTGGTCGTCATCACCAGTCCCGCGCCGGGCGACCGCGGCGAACCGCGCGCAGCCGCGCCCGTTCCTTCTCGAGGTCCTTGGGATTTCCCTCGAGATTCTTGAGCAGCGCTTCGAGTTGCTGCGCCTTGTCTTCACCAGCAGGCTTCGGTTGCGGCTCCTTCTTGTCCTTTTCGTCTTTCTTGTCTTGGCCCTGCTTCTGGTCGTCCTTCTTGTCCTTGTCCTTCTTGTCTTGCTCGTCCTTCTTGTCCTGCTTGTCCTTGTCCTGGTCCTTCTTGCTCTGGTCGTCCTTCTTGTCCTTGTCGTCCTGCTTGTCTTTGTTGTCTTTGTCCTTGTCCTTGTTGTCCTGCTCCTTCTTCTCTTCCTCCTTCTTCTTCAGCAGCGCGAGCTCCAGGTTTCGCTTCGCCGCCTGGTCGTCGGGGCGCAGCGCCAGCGCGCGCTTGTAGGCCTCGACCGCGTCCTTGAACTTGTCCTTCTTGAAGTGCGCGTTGCCGAGGCCGCGGAACGCCTCCGCCTTGAGCGCCACGTCGGCGCTGTCCGTCGCGCGCAGGAACTCCTGCCCCGCCTCGTCGAACCGCGACAGCGCGTACAGCGCGGCGCCGCGATCGAAGTGCACGCCCGCCTCGGCCGGCAGCTTCGCCACCGCCTTGTCGTAGTGGGCCAGCGCGTCCTCCGCCTTGCCCGCCGCCATCGCCGCGTTCCCCTTCTCGACGTCGGCGTTGCGGGTCTGGAACAGCCCCGCGCCGGTCAGCAACGGCGCCAGCGCCACCAGCCACAGGCCGCGCCCGATCACGCCGACACCACCTTGCGCCGCCGCCGGCGCTCGCCGATCACCGCCTCCGCGCACAAGATCACCAGCGCCGCGATGACCAGCGTCTGAAACAGCTCGTCGTAGCGAGGCACCGGCCGCCCGTCGTTTTCCGTTCGCTTGAGCGACGCCAGCGCGCGCGCCACGTCCTCGACGCCGAACCGCTTGGCGTCCGCGTGGAACAGCTCGCCGCCCGTGCGCTTCGCGATCTCCGCCAGCGTGTCCTCGGCCAGCCGCGAGGTGACGTATTTCCCCTCCGCGTCCTTGACGTAGCCGGTCACCTTCCCCTTGTCGTCGTATTCGGGGATGAGCTCGCCCGACCGCGAGCCGACGGCGACGGTGAAGATCTTCACGCCCAGCTTCGACGCCTCGTCGGCGGCGTCCAGCGGCTCGCTGTCGGTGTCCTCGCCGTCGGTCAGCAACAGGATCGCCTGCCCGCGCTGCGTCCCGCCCGTGGCCTCCTTGGCGCGCAGCGGCACCAGCTGGTCCAGCCCGGCGCGGATCGCGCGGCCGATCGCCGTGCCGCCCACCGGCATGTCCCAGGGGTTGAGGTCGCGCCAGAACAGCTTCACCGCGTCGTAGTCGGTGGTCGGCGGGTAGGTCAGCGTCTCGCCCGCGAACGCGACGATACCGACGCGATCGCCCGCGAACAGATCGAGCAGCTCGCCGATCTCGCGCTTGGCGCGTTCGAGGCGCGACGGGTAGACGTCCTTCGCCAGCATCGAGCGCGAGAAATCGAGCGCGACCACCAGGTCGAGGCCGAGCTGCTTGGCGGGCACGGCCTGTCCCGGCCACTGCGGCCGCGCCAGCGCCAGCGCCAGCGCGGCGACGGCGACCACCACCAGCGCCGCGCGCACGAGCTTGCGCGCCACCGACGTCCCCTCGGTCATCTTCGCGATCAGCGCCGCGTCGCCCAGCCGCGCCAGCCGCCGGCGCCGGACGCCGAACGCCAGGCCGTAAGCAATCGCCGCCGCCGGAACGGCGATGAGCAGCCACAACATCTGTGGGTGGGCGAATCGCATGTCAGGGAATCCGCAAGAAACGGGTCTGGCGCAGCGCGATCTCCAGCAGCAGCAGCGCGAACGCGACGATGAGGAAGCGCGGGTAGAGCTCGGCGTACAGCGTGCCGCGGTCGCGCAGCCGCGACTTGTGCAGGTCCTCGAGGATCTTCTGGAACCGATCGTCCAGCGCGCGCCGATCGGTCGCCAGGTACGGGGTGCCGCCGGTGGTCGACGCGATCTGCTCCAGCAGCTTCGGGTTGGCGGCGTGGCGGCCGGCGCCCGGCGCGGCGCCCGACGCCTCGCCGTCGCTGGTCCCGGCCAGCACCGTGTAGATCTTCACGTTCAGGAGCTGCGCCCAGCGCGCGGCGTCCTCGGGCGAGACGTTGCCCGCGTTGTTGTCGCCGTCGGTGAGCACGATGATCACCCGGCTGCGCGGCTTGCCGTCCGGCCCCGTCATGACCGGCGCCGGCGGCTTGGCCTGCGCGGCCGTCGCGCCTTCCCCCTGTCCGGACGCGCGGCGCAGCGCGGTCAGCTCCTCGCTGCACAGCCGGTTGAGCGCGACGCCGATGCCGTTGCCGATCGCCGTACCGTTGCCGTCGACGATGCCGAGCCGCAGCTCGGCCAGCATGCGCAGCAGCGTGCCGTGGTCCAGCGTCAGCGGGACGTAGGTGTACGCCTCGCGCCCGAACACGACCATGCCGATGCGATCGGTCGGCCGCTTGCGCACGAACTCGCGGATGACGCTCTTCGCCGCCTCCAGGCGGTTGGGGGCGAGGTCGGTCTCCTGCATCGATCCCGACACATCCAGCGTGATGACGATGTCGATGCCTTCCAGCTCGATGTCGTCGTGCGCGCGCGAGCTCTGCGGCCGCGCCGCCGCCACCGCGACCAGCACGACCACCGCCAGCCGCAGCACCGTCGGCAGGTCGCGCAGCCGCGCCACGATGCCGGGTCGCTGCGCCGCCAGCTCCATGGCGCGCGAGTAGACGAACAGCGCGCGCCACGCCGGCGCGCGCGCGAGGCCCGTCCACAACACCAGCGCCACCGCGGGCGGGATCGCCGCCAGCAGCCACGGGTGCGCGAAGCGGAAGCCGCCGACGTTGCGCAGCAGCAGCGCGTACGCCGCCGCCAGCGGCACGAACACGGCGGCGATCAGCAGCCACGGGATCCTACGCATGCCGCGCCTCCGGGGCAGGTGCGGCCGGGTGCGGCGCCAGGGGCTCGGGCACCGGACGGCTGGTGGTCACGATCCGGATCGCGCTCTCCAGCGTGCCGCGCGCCTCGGCGGCGCCCGGCGACACCTTGGCGAACTTGACCAGGTCGCACGCCGCCAGCCAGCCATTGACCTCGCTCAGCAGCAGCTCGCGCCCGGCGCGCCGCTGCAGCTCTTCGCCCAGCTCGTCGGTGGTCATCTCCAGCGAATCGAACCCGTACCGGCCGCCCAGGTAGTCGCGGATGATCTCCGACACCGCGAAGTAGAACGGTCGGTTGTCGGCGTTCTCGATGAATCCGTACGCCCCCAGGCGATCCAGGCGCTCCAGCGCGATCTCGTGCGCGGGCCGCGGCGGCGGGCCCAGGCGTTCGCCGGGACGCATGCGCAGCTTCCTGACGATGAAAAACGAGATCAGCGCGCCGAGCGCCGCGGCCAGCACGCCGCCCCCGACGTAGAGCGGCAGGCGGTTCTCCTCGAGCACCGACACCGTCGTCGTCCCTTCCTTCAACGCCGGCTCCGGCTCGTTGGCGATGACGCTGGCGATCTTGATCGCCACCGGCTCCGTCCGCACCGTCTTCACGTCGCCGCGCGCGCCCAGGTAGGTGACCTCGATCGCCGGCAGCTCGACCTCGCCCGGCTCGTACGCCGCCACGGACAGCGTGAACTCGCGCCTGGCGCGGCCGTCGCCCAGGTTCTGCACCGGCCCCTCCTCGCGGCTCAGCACCGAAAACGGCCCCAGGTCCAGCGCCCCCGGGAGGTTGACGGGGATCGCGCTCTTGGCGACCGCGACGACGCTGACGCGGATGGGATCGCCGACGTGCGCCTCGGTCTTGTCCGCGCGCGCCGCGATGGTCGGCGCGTCCGGATCAACCGGCGCCGCGGCCGCGGCCGCCGTCCCGCGCGCCCGCCCCTGCGTCGGCGCCCTGAGCCAGCGCCCTGCGCAGCGGCACCGCCGCCGACAGCACGACCACCGAAACCGCCAGCCACCCCAGCATCCGCATCAATGCCGCAACCTCATCGACCGCGCCTCGAAGAAGGCGGTCAGCGCGCGCAGGTAGGGGCGGTCGGTGCTGACGTCGATCGCGTCCATGCCCAGCCGCTTGAACAGCGCCTTGCGCGTCGCCACCGCCTCGCGCGCCGCGCGGTTGAACGCCGCCGCCTCCGGCCCGCTGGTGTCGAACAGCACCGTGCCGCCCGTCTCCGGGTCGACGAGCTCCATGAAGCCGACGTTGGGGATCGCCTCCTCCAGCGGATCGCTGACCGACACCGGCACCAGATCGTGGCGCCGCGAGGCGATGCGCAGCGCGCGTTCGTAGCTGGCGACGGGCGCCAGAAAATCCGAGATCAGGAACGCGACGGCGCGACGGCGCGCGACGCGCCCCAGAAAATCGAGCCCGACGGCGAGCGCGGTGCTCTTGCTCTTCTCCGAAAACGACAGGATCTCGCTGACCACGCGCAGCACGTGGCGCTTGCCCTTCTTGGGCGGCACGAAGCGCTCGACCTCGTCGGTGAAGATGATCAGCCCGACGCGATCGTTGTTCTTGATCGCCGAGAACGCGAGCACCGCCGCGATCTCGGCCGCCAGGTCGCGCTTCTCGCGCTGCCGCGATCCGAACCGCCCCGACGCCGACATGTCGACACACAGCAGCACGGTCATCTCGCGCTCTTCGCTGAACAGCTTGACGAAGGCGTCGTTCATGCGCGCCGTGACGTTCCAGTCGATGAGGCGGATGTCGTCGCCGGGCATGTACTGCCGCACCTCGGAGAACGCGATGCCGCGGCCCTTGAACACCGAGTGGTACTGCCCGGCCATGCGCTCGCGCACCAGTCGCTGGGTGACGATCTCGATCTTGCGAATGCGCTTGAGCAGCTCGCGGGGCAACATCTCGGGTGACGCTCCGGCCTACGGGACTTCGACGTGCTCGAACAGCTTGCGCACCACGGTCTCGGCGGTGACGTCTTCGGCCTCGGCCTCGTAGGTCAAGATGACGCGGTGGCGGAGCACGTCGACGCCGATCGCCTTGATGTCCTCGGGCGTGACGTAGCCGCGGTGGCGCAGGAACGCGTGCGCGCGCGCCGCCATGTTCAGGTAGATCGACGCGCGCGGGCTGGCGCCGAACGCGATGAAGTCGGCCAGCTCGCTGAGGCCGTGCGCCTTGGGCTCGCGCGTCGCGTGCACGATGTTGACGATGTAGTCCCGGATCTTCTCGTCGATGTAGACCTCTTGCACGACGGAGCGCGCCTCGGCGATCTCCTGCGGCGTCGCGACCTTCTCGGCGCTCATGCGCACCGGCGCCGTCATGCGGTCCATGATCGCCCGCTCCTCCTCGCGCGTCGGGTAGCCGACCTTGATCATCAGCATGAAGCGGTCGAGCTGCGCTTCGGGCAGCGGGTACGTGCCCTCCTGCTCGATCGGGTTCTGCGTCGCCATGACCAGGAACGGATCGGGCAGCTTGTGCGTTGCGTCGCCGATCGTCACCTGCCGTTCCTGCATCGCCTCGAGCAGCGCCGACTGCACCTTGGCGGGCGCGCGGTTGATCTCGTCGGCCAGCACCAGGTTGGCGAAGATCGGCCCGTGCTTGGACACGAACTCGCCGCGCGCCTGGTTGTAGATGACGGTGCCGACGATGTCCGCCGGCAGCAGATCGGGCGTGAACTGGATGCGCTGGAACTTCATCGCCAGCACGTCGGCCAGCGTCTTGACCGTCAGCGTCTTCGCCAGCCCCGGCACGCCCTCGAGCAGGACGTGCCCGCCGGTGAGCAGGCCGATCAGGATGCGGTCGAGCATCGCCTTCTGGCCGATGATGACCTTGCCGACCTCGTTGTTGATCTTCTCGATGAAGGCGGACTGCTTTTGGACCAGCTCGTTTATGACCCGGACGTCCATGGCTCCCTTTGGCTTTCTACGGTTTAGGTTGCGGGAGCATAGACGAGCCCCCGCCAATCGCGGCGCAGCTTACAACCGAGAGGTTCACTAGGATATTTCCGCTGACCGTGCTAGCTAAGGCACGCCATGGCGCGTGACGTAGACCCGAAAGCTGCCCGCCTCTTCGACCGCCGCACCGTCGAGCGGAACATCAAGAAGGGGCTCATCACCCGCAAAGACCTTGAGAAGTACCTCAAGACGCTGGATGACGTCGCCGACAAGGGCGTCTACGGCGGCACCGAGCCTGAGCCGGCCGAGCCGGCCGAGCCGCCCGCCGCCTCGAACAACCAAGGTCACTAGCCCCGCCTGGCCCCTGGCCCGCCGAATCACGGTCGGGTCATTGAATCCGACCCGAGCCGTGCGTAACCTTCGCGCATGGCGAGCGGTGATTCGAAATCGGGGGGCTTCACGGTCACGGACCGGCGTAGTTTCAGCGAGGGCGGCGCGCCGCCCGCCGAGGCCGACAGTCCATCCACAGCTGCCACAGCCGCCACGGGTGGCACGTCGGTGACCCCGCCCGCGGGTGCCACGGCCTTGCCGGTGGTCGACTTTCACACGTTTGTCCTGTCGCTGGGGAGCTCGGCCCTGCTGCACCTGGGCGAGATCGAGCACCCGGACGTCGGCGCGACGCAGAAGGACCTGCCGCTGGCCAAGCACACCATCGACATCCTCGTGATGCTGGAGCAGAAGACCAAAGGCAACCTGACGCCCGCCGAGGAGAAGCTGATCCAGAGCCTGCTCTACGACCTGCGCCTGCGATACGTCGAGGCTCAGGGCCCGGCCAAGTAAGTAGGAGTCAGGGTCCCGACAGGTAGCTCGCCTGCAGGATCAGCATCAGGACGTTGCAGGCTGCATGAAACAGCGCGCCGACGGCGATCGACCGGGTGCGTGACCACATCCAGCCGAACACCAGCGACGGGAAGAACACCGCCAGGCGCACCGGGTTCGGGATCACGGCGACGTGCGCGACGGCAAACAGCACGCTCGACACGACCAGCGCCAGCCCCACCTTCGCGCCGAATAGCCGCCGCCGCGGCGGCCAGACGCGCTCCAGGCGCTCCATGAGGTAACCGCGGAAGAACAGCTCCTCCGGGATGGCGGTGACGACCAGCGCGGACAGCGCCTGCAGCGCGAACCGGTTGGGCAGGTGCAGGCTCCCGGCTGAAAACCCCTGCCACCTGTCGCAGTACGGTGCCAGCCACCGCGACACCAGCCCGAGCTGCAGCCCGCAGACCCGGTCGTAGAACTGGAAGAACCCGACGATGAACGGCGGAAACGCGATCGCCAGCGCGACACCCAGCACCGCCGCGTTGAGCCCGATCGGGTCGGCGCGCAGCCCGACGTCCCGGTAGTCGAAGTCGCGGCGCGCCCGCCGCGCCGCCAGCGCCGGCGTGTAGAAGAAGATGATCGCGATCGCCGCCTGAACGTAGTCGGCCACGAACGGGACCATCAGCCCGGCGACCGACACGGCCATCGCCGCCAGCGTCGCCGCCACGAACGCGAGCAGCGGCTCGCGCAGACTGCCCCGCGTCTCGGTCACCGGGTCATTGTATGCGGTGCCGCGGCGGCGCGCGGGATCCGCCTACCTCAGCGCGGCGACATCGCGTCGAGCGCCGCGCGCGCCGCGCCGCTCAGGCGATCGACGGTGGCGGCGTCCGGGCGGGCGGACGGGTCGCGCAGCACGGCCAGGATCGCGTCCAGCTCGCCCTGCAGCTTGCCGAGCGCGTCACGGCTCTGGCGCAACGCCAGCGCCAGCGACCCCAGCTTTGGCAGCGGCTGCGCCGCGCGCCGGACCGTCACCCGCGACCTCGCCGGCAATGCCCGCTGTCGAGAACCGCCTGTGGGTTTTCGTCGACGAGCGCGCATTCGTGTGCGACGAGCATTGGCCTCGCTTGGGCTGCTGTCAACTTTTGCGGCGTTCAGTCTGGCTTCGCCCGAGGCGGGGTTCAGTCTGGCTTCGCCCGAGCAGGTAGCGCCGCGACGGATCCACGACGACGCCGGGCCCCAGAGCGGTCCGTCCGATCAGCGCCGGGAACAACATGTCACCCCGGTTGGTCAGGGTGACGGCGATGCGCCGCTCGATCGGTCCGAGCTTCAGCGCCGTCTCGATCACCGGCCGCCGCTCCGTGCGCCCGGACGTGTCGCGCACCATCGCGAAGCCGTGCACCGCCGCGCGCACGCGGTGCGGCCGCTTGCCCCGGCCGCCGCCCGGGACGGTGATCTCCAGGATGGGCCGCCGGTGTGGCCCACCGGCGGTGTCGACGGTCCGCATGCGCGCCACGTGCAGGGCGCTGGTCCGCGCGCCCGTGTCGATCTTTGCCTTCAGGCGATCGACGCCCAGGCGCGGGAACGCGACGTATTCGACCCAGCCGACGCGCGTCTTGCCGTCGCTGCCCGCCGCCGGCTCGCCGCCGCTGGCCTTCGCGCGCGCGTGCCGCCGCGCCGCTTTCTCCGCCACCGGCAGCAGCATGAACAGCGTCGCCCCGGCGCGGACCGGGCCGGCCGGTGATGCCTCGATCACCAGCCCGTCGATCGATGCCAGCACCGGCGTGGGCGGGCCGGGTAGCGCGGGGACCACGCGGCCCAGCGCCGCACGAGCCCGCGTCACCACCCCCGGAACGACGTCCGTCTCCAGGAAGCCGTCGCTGTCGGCGCGCACGCGCACCAGGCGGATCGCGACGACGGGCCCCTCGCCCACCTCGGCGTCGGCCGCCGGCGCCGCCAGCCGCTCGCTGGCCTTGCCCAGCACCCCTGCCGCGGCCATGGTGGCGCGCGCCGCCTGCGCCAGCGCGTCCGAAACCGCATCCGCGTCGGGCAGCGCTGACGCCGACAGCTCCAGGCCGGGAACCCCCGCCGCCGCCGCCGCACCGAGCAGGTCGTACGATTTCGCGGGCGACGGCAGGATGGCGACCGCACCGCTCTGACGCGCCAGCCGGCGCACGCGCGGATCGGTCAGGCGGCCACGCGCCACGACGGCGCCGCGCCGCGCGCGCCGTGGGCCCCCCAGCACGATCAGGGCATTGGCGCCGATGACCACGTCCGAAAATAACGTGAACGCGTCCCGGGCCCCGCGCGCGCCGGTCGCGTCGCCCGGAAACCGCCACGGCCGACCCGCGCGGCCGCCGGACCGCATCAGGCGACCGCGCGCCCGCAACACGGGCACGACGACCACGCTGCCGGTCAGCGCCGCGGGATCCAGGCTGGCGGCCAGCTTGGCGGCGGCGCGCGCCGCCGTCGCCTCCACGCCGCGAACGGCAGCCACGACGCTGACCCGCGGCCCCGGCTTCTGGCCGACGACGACCCACGCGGGGATCGACACCAGGGCCTGTCTGCCGGCGCGCCCGCGCGGCGCCAGCGCGATGGCTACGGCGCGCGCCTCTCCCGGCGGGACCGTGACGCCACCAACCCGAACACCGCGCGCGGGGAGCTCGACCAGCATCTTTGGACGTTCAGAGTGTGTTGGTGGTCGAAAGCTTGGCGATTTCAGCACGAAGAAGCTGCAGGGTGGCCCGGTCGACGCCAATGAAGCGTAGACCCACCCAGCGATCTTGTTTGGCCGCCACCTTGGCGCGGCAGCGCACCAGCAGCTGGTCACGTTGATCCAGGATGTCGATCTGATATCCCGTCCCCAGCGGGACGTCGCTGTCCGCCGGGAGGAAACAGCCGCCCACCCCGATGTGCAGGAGCGGGTTGTACGTGAAGTAGACCGCGGTCGCCGCCGACAGCCGCACGCGCACCGACCCGTGCTCGAACTCGACCGCCGCCGCCGCGTAGCCGGGCGAGGTCTGCACCTCGGGCGCGCCGGAGCCCGCCTCGATGAGGCGGTCGACCAGCTCGCGGCCGGAGCCCTCCAGGCTGATGAAGCGCAGCCCCATCCCCACCGGATCGCTGACGATGCGAACCACCTCGGCGTGGCCGGCGAGCGCCACCACACCGTCGTCGAGCTGGAACTTGAACTCGACCTCGGCGCCGACCACCAGCGAGCGCACGCTGGCGATCAACATCCCGGAGCTGCTGAGATTGACGAGCTCCCCCGTCAGCTCGTTGTCGCCCACACGGCCGTCGCCCGCCTCGGCGGGCGCGCAGACCACGGCGACCGAAACCTTGCAGCGCGGGGCGCGTTCGGTAAACGCGCGCACCTCGTCGGCGCTGAGGGCCGATCGCGTTCCCGTCGGGCGCGGCGGCGCGCCGGTGTCGTGGCCCATGGGGTGGCCCATTATAATACCGGAGGGACGAACGTGAACCGCATCGCGTTGGTGATGCATACAACCAGCTACGGCGCTGACGGATTCGTCGGCGCCTGCGGCCGCGTGGGCGCGGGCGTCGTCCTCGCGTCGGATCGCTGTCACGTGCTGGATCGCTCGTGGCACTGGCCCGCGGATTCGCTGGTCATCGACTTCGCGGATCCCGACGCCGCCGCGGCGGCGATCGCGGCCGCCCACTCGGAGACGGCCCCGATCCGCGCGGTGCTCCCCGTCGGTGGCGAGCTGCCGGCCAAGGTGGCCGCGGCGGCGGCGCGCCGGCTGGGTCTGGCGGCAAACGCCCCGGAGGCGATGGCCGCCGCGGCGAACAAGCTCGCGATGCGCCAGCGGCTGGCGGCGTCAGCCGATGCGGACGTCTCGCAGCCGCGTTTCATCACCACCGAACGCGGCGCTGATCCGGGCCGCGTCGCCGACGCGATCGCTGCGCGCGGCGGGATCGGATTTCCATGCGTGGTCAAACCGCTCATGTTGTCTGGCAGCCGCGGCGTCATGCGCGCCGACGATCCGGCGACGCTGGCGACGGCGCTCGCGCGGCTGTCGCGCCTGCTCGCCGATCCGGCGGTGCGCAGACCCGATCCGGCCGCCGCCGATCAGATCTTGATCGAGTCGTTCGTCCCCGGACCCGAGTTCGCCGTCGAAGGCATCCTGACGCGCGGGCACCTACAGGTGGTGGCGCTCTACGACAAGCCCGATCCGCTGGACGGTCCGACGTTCGAGGAGACGCTTTACGTGACGCCGTCGCGCCTGTCCGCGGACGACCAGCAACGCATCATCGCCACGGCGGCAGCCGGCGCGCGGGCGCTGGGCCTCGAGACCGGCCCCGTGCACGCCGAGCTGCGCTGGAACCACGGCCACCCGGTGCTCATCGAGCTGGCCGCGCGGTCGATCGGCGGGCTGTGCGCGCGCAGCCTGCGCTTTGCCGAGGGGCTGTCGCTGGAAGACGTGGTGGTCCGGCACGCGCTCGGCGACGCCGTCCCGGCGCGCGAGCATCGCGCGTCCGGGGTCATGATGATCCCCGTCCCCGCCCGCGTGCCCAGCGCGCTGCGCGCGATCGATGGTGTCGACGACGCCCGCGCGGTGGCCGGCATCGATGACGTCGTCATCTCGACGCGGATCGGCGAGACCCTGACCCCGCTTCCCGAAGGCTCGCACTACACCGGATTCATCTTCGCTTCCGGCGACACCGCCGCGGGGGTCGAACAGGCGCTGCGCGCCGCAGCGGGACGACTCCATTTCACGGTCGCGCCGCTGGTCGCCGTAACGCGCTGACACCTCGTTTCTGAGTGTCGGGTCGTGTATGCGAAGTGTGGATCGAAGCGCGCATCTATCGTGAATTCACGCACTTTTCAGAAGGAAATTTTGACGGGGGGGGATAAGCTAGGACACCAACAAACGTACTGCTTCGACCTATCCGGTCGATCGTGCGGGCGCGGAATTACTCATTTTATTGTTCTCGGAGGTCCCCATGCGTTGGTCGACCCTGCGTAATGTTGTCGTTGTCGTTGCTGTCGCCGCTGGTGGCTGCGGGTTCGCGCCCGGAGCCACGGGAAGCGGTGGTCAAGGCAGCGCCAACCGAGGTGGACCGCTGGGAACGGGTGCCTCGACGGGAGCCGGCCTGGTGGGCGGCGGGGCAGCGCAGAACGGCAACGGCGGCATCCCCGGCATGAACTGCGCGTCGGTAGATCAGCCACTGAATAAGCTGCCGCCGGACATCCTCATCGTGCTGGACGCATCAGGCTCGATGAACCAGGACGTGAACAACGGCGACTGTGGCGGGTCCTGCGGCGCCATGTCCAAATGGGCGCTGCTGACCCCGGCGTTGAACGACGTCGTCATGCAGACGCAGGGCGAGGTGAACTGGGGCCTCAAGATGTTCGCCGACACCGATAGCACCTGCGGCGTCGCCCCCAACACAGTGGCCGTGCAGATCGCCACCAACAACGCTGGCGCGATCGCCAGCCAGATCGCCAATCGGACCGACGCCACCGGCCAGGTCACCATGGGCAGCCGCACGCCGACGCGGCTGGCCGAAAATGCGGCCGTCAACTACCTCAACACCGTGCAGTCGCAGAACCCGAAGTTCATCCTGCTGGCGACCGACGGCCAGCCGAACTGCGCGGCGAGCGGCAGCAACTCAGCCGACGACACACCCGGTTCGGTGGCGGCGGTGACGGCCGCGATGGCTGCTGGCTACCCGACCTTCGTCGTCGGCATCTCGGCCCCTGCCGGTGCGGCGAACGATGCGCTCAACATGATGGCGGTCGCGGGCGGCTACCCGCGCGCAGGCAGCCCCCAGTACTACCCGGTGACCAGCGCCGCGGAGTTCGCGGCAGTTCTGCAAACTCTGGTAACGATTGCAGGGACTTGTGTGTTCCCCGTGCCCGAGCCGCAGAACAGCGACACCGATCGCAACCACATCGGCGTAAAAGTGAACGGAAACGAGATCCCGCAGGACACTACCCACACGAACGGCTGGGACTACACGAGCGATGCACACACGGCCGTCCAGATCTATGGTCCCAACTGCGACGCGATCGAGGCCGGCAACGTTCAGAGCGTTCAGGTCGTCTTCAAATGCATCGTGAACTGATCGACTGATCATCGATCCACACTCGCCCCCCAACGAGGTTTTCCATGAGGTCATCCACCATCCTGCAGATTTCGACGGTTGCCGCCGCCATCGCGTTCGGCGGCTGTGGCTTCTCGCCGAACCAAGGCGCGACGGGTAGCGGCGGGTCGACGGGCAACATGGGCCGCGGGGGGTTCACCCTCGCCGGCTCCTCCGGTACAGGCACTGGCGGCCTGACGGGCGCCGCCGGCAGCGGCAGCGGCACGATGTGCGGCGAGACGGTTCGGGAGACGAGCAAGCTGCCGCCCAACATCCTCATCGTGCTCGATGCATCCGGCTCGATGAACCAGGACTCGGCCAACGCGACCTGCGGCACGGGGCAGATGACCGGTTGCGGCGCAAACTCGAAGTGGGCGCTGTTGACCCCGGCGCTCAACCAGGTCGTCACGGAGACGCAGGCGACGGTCAACTGGGGCCTCAAGCTGTTCGCCGACGGGAGCGGCCAGTGCTCCGTCAACGCCAACACGGTGGCGGTCCCCGTCGGTACCGGCACCGGGGCGATGATCACCACGGTCATCACGGGTCGTACGGATGCGATGGGCAACGTCCTCATGGGCAGCTCGACCCCCACGCGGCGCGCGATGGACGCGGCCGTGACCTATTTCGCCGGCGTGACCGAGCCCAACCCGAAGTACATCCTGCTCGCCACCGACGGGTTGCCGAACTGCACCGGGACCACCAACAACCAGAATGACGACACGCCGGGCGCGATCATGGCCGTGGCGAACGCCCGCACGGCGGGTATCCCGACCTTCGTCGTCGGCATTTCCGCCCCGGCCGGCGCCGCGAACGACGCGATGAACATGATGGCGACCGCAGGTGGGTTGCCACGAACAGGGGCGGACCCGCTGTACTACCCGGTGACCAGCGCCAGCGAACTGATCACGGCGGTGAACGCGCTCGTGACCATCGCCGCGAGCTGTGTGTTCCCGGTTCCGCCGCCGCCGACCAACGACGGGACGACCAACCGCAGCAACATCATCGTCAAGGGCGACGGCACCGTAGTCCCGATGGACAGGTCGCACACCAACGGCTGGGACTTCACCGACGGAGCGATGATGTCGGTGACGCTCTACGGTCCCGCGTGCGAGGCGGTCATGGCCGGCACGGTCCAGAGGGTCAGCATCACCTTCATCTGCGTCGTTCCGTAGCGCACCAGACTCGGAACCCTTTGAGGGTTCCGAGTTGATCAGACGGCGCGCAGCTGACGACGTGTCGGCTGCGCGCAGCAGAACCACGGCTCGGTCAGGTGCGGCGGCGGGGCTGACAGCCGTAGGCGCGGCTTCTCCGCCGGCAGGGCGATGCCGGCGACCGTCGCGGCCAGGTGGTGGATGCGCGCGAACGTGTCGGCGGCCGGGGCGCTGGCTTCGGCGGCGGCTTCGACCAGCGCCGAGACGTCGACCTCGAGCTGATCCATGCGTGGGTCCGGGTGGGTCCAGCGGTAGGTGAGCGCCTCCGGGTCCAGCGGACCGAGGAAGGGAGCGATGTCCGGCGCGGCGAGCAGCAATGAACCGGGCGGGACCAGCAGGCGGATCGACAGCTGGACGGGATCGACCTCGTCCTGCAGGCGGTTGTCGCGGATGAAGCTGCACAGCTCGAGATAGTCGGCGAGCGTGGTCCACGGCGTGAACGCGACGAACGTCGGGCGGAGCGACATGCGGGCGGCGCGCACCACCGCGAGCGCGCGGCCGACGTCGGCGGCGTGGTGGCCCTTCGCCAGCGCCGCCAGCACGTTGTCGGACAGCGATTCCACGGCGCTGACGACGAACAGCGCGCCCAGGCCGGCCAGCTCGCGCACGACGTCCTCGTTCGCGACGATGTGCTCGACCTTCGCCGTGAAGCTGAAGGTCACGCCCGGATGCTCGGCGTGCAGGGCGCGCGCGATGCGCAGCGCGTGGCTCGGCCCGTTGAGGAAGTCCGGGTCGCCGAAGTCGATGTGTCGGGCGCCTGTCGCCACCTGACGGCGGACGTCGTCCAGCACGACGTCCGCGGGGACGGCGAAGAACCGGCCGCCGTACACGGGCGGAATCGGACAGTGACGGCAGACGTGCTTGCAGCCGCGCGTGGTCTCGGCGTGTCCTGCCACGCGGCGCTCGCCGGCGATCGCCAGGCGCGCGTAGCGCTCGAGCGCCGGCAGTCCGTCACGCGCCGGGACCAGATCGTCGCGCCGGCCGGGTGACGCGAGCACGGCGGCGCCGCCCGACGCGATCGACACCAGCTGCTCCTCCGCGTCGGGGGCGAGCACGCTGTCGGCGACGTTCGCCACCAGGTCGCGATTGAGCACGGCGTAGAGCCCGAAGAAGCAGACGTGGGCCGTCGGGTTGGCGGCGCGCACGCGCGCGGCGACGCGCAGGCCCAGCGCCATCGCCGTGTGCATCGGCACCGAGATCGCGACCAGGCGCGCGGCCGCGAGCCGCGCCTCCGCGGCCGCGTCGAGCTCCTCGACCGCCAGGTCCAGGCAGGTGGGCACGAAGCCGGCGCGCCGCAGGAACGCGACCGCCGACGCCACGCCTTGCGGTTGATGGCCCGGCTCGTAACAGGATACGAGGACGATGTCGCCGGGCTGCTGCACGCGCCCCGCTCCTTACTTGGCTTGCTGGGGCACGAAATCGGGCGGGAGCTGCGCACCCTCGCCGAAGAAGTACTTCTCGGCCTGTTCGTGCAGCAGCTTCTGTCCCGACGGCGACGTCAGATCCAGCCGGTACTCGTTGACGATCATCTTCGAGAACTCGAGCCACATCCTCCAGGCTTCGAGCGAGATGTTGTCGTAGATGCGCTGGCCGAGGTCGTTGTTGAACGGCTTGTAGGGGATCGCCGGCAGTTCCTTGCCCAGCTTTGCGCAGTTCACCATTCTCGCCATGGTCTAAAGGTATGGCATGTTTCGCCCATGGTGGAAAAGGCGAAGGCGAAAGCGAGGGGCAAAAAGCCCAGCGGCACCCCGCGCAAGCGCCGCGGCGTGAAGCTGCGGCCGACCGAGCTGGCGGCGACCGAGCTGGCGCTGGCCGATCCGCCGGCTGAGCTTGCGGCGCTGGCTGACACGGTGCGCGCCGACGGCGGCGCGGTGCTGGCCACCTACCGCGAGCCGCTGGGCGGCCACGCGCTGTTGCTGGTGGCGCTGCCCGTCGACCAGGTGGTGCCGACGCCGTTCCAGCGCGACATCTCGGACGCGCACGTGCGGCGGCTGACGCAGGCGATGGACAAGACCAAGCGCTTCCTCGATCCGATCATCGCCGTGCGCGAGCCGACCGAAGGCGCGGCGTACTGGACGCCCAACGGCTACCACCGGCTGACCGCGCTCAAGGAGCTGGGCGCGAAGAGCGTGCTGGCGCTGCTGGTGCCGGAGCGTGCGGTCGCGTACCAGATCCTGGCGCTGAACATCGAGAAGGCGCACAACCTGCGCGAAAAGGCGATCGGCGTGCGCCGCATGTACCTGGACCTGCTGGAGGTCGGCGACGACGAGGAGTCGTACGCGCTGGAGTTCGAGGAGCCGGCGCTGGCGACGCTGGGGTTCGCGTACGAGGAGCGCGGCCGGCTGTCGGGCGGCGCGTACCACCCGATCCTGCGCAAGGCGGACAGCTGGGTGAAGGGGAAGCTGAAGACCGCGATTGCGACGCGGCGGGCGCGCGCCGCGCTGCTGCTCGCGTACGACGACGCGGTCACTGCCGCGATCGCGACGCTGAAGGCGCGCGGGTTCAACAGCCCTTACCTGCGCGCGTTCGTCGTCGCGCGCACCAACCCGCTGCGGTTCATCAAGGGGACGCCGCCGCCGCTCGAGGAGCTGCTGCCGTCGATGACCAAGCGCGCGGCGGCATGGACGCCAGCAAGATCAAGAGCGAGGACGTGGCGCGCACGGGCGGCGCGCCCGAGGCGAGCGCGGACTGATCGATGATCGCGTCGAGCGGAGACGGGCTCCGCCCGTCGGAGCTCATCGCGGGGGCCGCGGGACCCTCTGAGGGTCCCGCATGTTGAGACAACCACGGGCCGTCATCTTCGATCTCGACGGCACGTTGACCGAGCCGATCCTGGATTTCGACGCGATCCGAACCGAGATCGGCCTGCGCGCGGGCCTGCCGATCCTGGAGCAGCTCGAGTCGCTACAGCCCGCGCAGCGGGCGCGCGCCGAGGAGATCATGGTGCGGCACGAACGCGACGCGATCGCGCGCGCGACACTTTCTGACGGCTGCGCCGACCTGCTCGGGCACCTGGCGGCGATGGAGGTCCCGATCTCGATCCTGACGCGCAACGTGCGTGAGGTCGTCGACACGTTCGCGCGCGCGTTCGCGTTTCGCTTTCACGCCGTGTTCACGCGCGAGGACGGGCCACCGAAACCGTCGCCCGCGGGTGCGCTGGCGCTGTGCCGGAGCATGAGCGTCGCGCCCGCGGACACGCTGGCGGTGGGCGACTACAAGTTCGACGTCATCGCCGGGCGCAGCGCCGGCTGCCGCACGGCGCTGGTCAGGCGCGAGCGGCTGACCGACGCCGAGCTGGCCGACTGGGGCTCGCCGGACATGGTCATCCAGTCGCTGCGCGAGCTATTGCCGCTGTTTCGCTAGCCGCTGCCGCGCGAAGCGCGCGTTTGCGGCTACCTTGTCCAACAGACTCCTGACCTTCTACGGACAGCAGAAGGTGTTGGTGAGGTCGCCGATCGAGCGGATCACACACGGCGGGCCCAGCATGGGGCCCAGGCACACGTAGAAGTGGGGAGCACCGGCATGGGCATCACCGCTGCATTGCTCGGCGTCTCGGGCGGGCACGCTGTAGCACGCGCCGCCGTCGGTGAGCGTGATGCCGGCGTCGGCGGGGCAAGCGATCTGGATGCAGCCCACCCCCGTCGCCGTGCAGATGCCACAGCTCGCGTTGCAGCAGATCGGATTCGCACCACCACACGTCGACGGCCCGCAGGCCTGGCCACCGCCGCCACCGCCCGCGGTGCCGCCCGCAGCGCCCGCCATGCCGCCCGCGGCGCCGCCGCGTCCGCCCGCGCCGGCAACCGCGCCAGCACCGCCACCGGCGCCACCACGGCCGGCCGCGCCCGCTGTGCCGCCACCGTTGCCGCCGCGACCAGCCGCGCCTGCTGCGCCACCCGACCCCGCCGTGCTACCGCCCGCCGCGCCGCCGGCGGCGCCTCCAGCCGCGCCCGCCGCGCCGCCCGCAGCGCCAGCGGCACCGCCGGCAGCACCGCCGCGACCGCCAAAGCCGGTCGTTCCTCCACGACCGGCCCCACCCCCGGCACCACCACCGCCGTCGGCGTTGCCGCCACTAGAGCCGCAGCCCGCCGCCGCGACGATGAAAGTGACCACCAGGAAACAGTTCCTTGATCGGTTGGTCATAAGGCGAGCGTAAGACGATGCGCACGCCCTGTCGACAACCCAGCGGGCTAAGATGTGGCTCTGCGTCGGTTGGTGGTGGTGATCGTGCTGTTGGCCGCGGCGGGCTTCCCGTCGCGGCCAGCCCGCGCGCTCGACAAGCAGGGAAGCGCCCACGGCGGCGAGATCGAGGGGGCGACGTCCGGCATCCACTTCAGCGGCAACGCAGCGTTCGGCGTGTCGCTATACAACCCCACGTACGCGGCGCGCCCCGACAACTCCGGGCTCGCGCTGCTTCGCTACGCGGCGCACTTCGATCTCGATCTGATCGGGCGCCGGCTGTCGATCCCGCTCGACATCAACATGTTCACCGACAGGCTGGCCATAGGCTGGTGGCGCAAGCCCGTCCCGTCGGAGCTGGATATCATCACCGGCGTCACCAGCACCTGGCGCCTGGGCCCCGGCGCCCTCGAGGGTGGCGCGCGCATCGAGCGTGATCAGCGAATGGACGGCGGCGGCTACCCTCCGCCGCCCAATACCTCGCCCAACCAGACCTACGGTGACGTGAGGGCGCGCTATCTGTATTCGCTGGCGGCGATCTTCCCGACGCTGGCGCCGGCGCTAGGTGGCGGCGACGTCAACGGCTGGCTGACGCTGGGCTGGTTCGCCTACAACAACAGCTACTACGCGCGCCCGAACAACACCGGCCTGGCGCTGTTCCGCTACGCGGTTCACACCGAGGTGTCGTTCTGGAAGGGACGGCTCGCCGTCGGCCTGGACGCGATCTTCTTCACCGACAAGCTGGCATCGAACGTGTTCCGCCCGAGCGAGCTCGACTTCACGCCCGAGCTCATCGCCCGCTTCGATCGCTACGAAGTCCACCTGGCCTACGAGCGCGACATGCCGCTGGACCAGACCGGCCTGATCCAGCAGTTCATCTACGTGCTGGCGTCGGTCGGATTCTGAGCGGCCGCGAGCGCCGTCAACAGTTTGGGGAGCGCGTTCGCGAACTGCCCCTTCGCCATCACATCGGCGCAGCCCGCGGCCCGCGCCGCGTCCATCACGTCCGTGCGCTCGTGATCGATGAAGCCGACGGTGCGCACCGACGGCGCCGGCTCGGCCGCCAGCGCCTTGAGCGCGTCCAGCGCCACCGGCAGCCGCAGATCGACGATCGCCAGCCGCGCCGTGCGCGCCGCGGCCGCCCACCCCGCCGGGTCGCGCACCGCCTGGACGGTCATGCCGCTCGCCTTCGCCGCTTCGCGCAGCTTGGACGAGAACAACATGTCCGAGATCAGGTAGACGACGTCAGCCATACAGTGTGGATTGAAGAGGTAATGGCCCCGAGCACCCGGTCGGCTGGTTACCGTTGCTCCATTCCTGGCCTGGCGGGGTTCGCCGGCGTTCCGTCGCCCGGGACCGCCTTCTGTCTGTCACATAACGCCGCCCTCGTCCAGTGGGGCCGGCGTGGCGGCGGTGTGGACTTCGGTCAGCCCAGCCGGTAAGAAACCGGCATGCCTGAGAAGAAGGACCGCAAGATGGAGCCCGGCAGCACGCCGCCCGCGTTTTCGCTGCCCGACCAGGACGGCAAGACCGTCAAGCTATCCGACTACAAGGGCAAGTGGCTGGTGCTGTACTTCTACCCGAACGACGACACGCCGGGCTGCACCACCGAGGCCTGCGACTTCACGAACGGGCTCAAGGACTTCGAGAAGCTGGATGCCGCCGTTGTCGGCTGCAGCCCCAACAGCCATCGAGAGCCACCAGAAGTTCATCGCAAAATACAAGCTCAAGGTTCGGCTACTCAGCGACCCCGAGCACAAGGCGATGGCCGCGTACGGCGCGTGGGGCGACAAGGTGCTGTACGGCAAGAAGACCATCGGCGTCATCCGTTCGACCGTGATTGTCGGCCCGAACGGCAAGGTGGCGTACCACTGGGCGACCGTGAAAAGTGCCGGCCACGCCGACGCTGTGCGCGAAAGACTGAAAGAGCTGCAAAGCGCCTAGCCTTCCCGCCGAGGGCCCGGGTTCGGTTATCATCCGGACGCTTGCTCAGGCTGTCGCTGCTGCTGGTGGTTCTCGCCGCCGTCTGGGTCGTCCCGGTTTCGGGCGCTGACGCGCGCGGAAAGACTTCCGTCGCGGCGTGGTCGAAGGCCAAGGGCAAGATGAAGCCCGAGCCTGCGTCGGAGGCGCGGATCGACCTGCCGCCGCCATCCGGGTCCGGGTCGGCATCAGGTGCGCGAAGGACGACAAGGACAGCGGCGGGGCGAAGTCGACGGTGAACGGCAAGGTCGCGGTGTTCGGGTTCTCGGGCGACGGCGCGGGACGCGTCCAGCAGGCCGTGATCAGCGCGCTGCGCACGCACGGCCTGCAGGTGAACACGACGCTGCGTCCGGTCGACAGCGCCGAGCAGTACCGTGAGATGGGGACGATGCTGCAGCTGGCGGCCTACATCGAGGGCGCGGTCGGCGGCGACGGGTCGCACGCGACCGTGCACGTACGCAGCGGTGTCACCGGCCGGCGGATCGCTTCGATCCGCTTCTCGGGCGACCGCAGCGCGCTGGCGGCCGACGTCAGCAACAAGCTGTGGCCCAAGACGGGGTCGAAGCTCGCGCGGCTGTGCCACGAGGCGGCCAAGCCGCGCAAGTCGCGCGGAAAGGGGCCGATGCGCATCGACGCGGGCACGCCGCTCGAGGCCTCGCATCAGGACAACGACGCCGACGTCCCCAGGCACCTACGCATGGGCAAGCGCCGAGACGACCCCTGGGCGGCCGACGAAGGTAAATAGCGCCGGCAAATAGCGCCGGCAAGTAGCGGGAAGAGACATGTCGATCTTGCTCAGCGCCCAGGGGCTGACCGCCTCCTACGGCGCGCGTCCGCTGTTCGAAGGCGTCAGCTTCACCGTCGAGGAAGGCGACCGCATCGGGCTCATCGGGCCCAACGGCGCCGGCAAGTCGACGCTGCTGCGGATGATGGCGGACGCGGCCGGCGGCGAGCACACGCAGTCGGGCCTGGTGTCGCGGCGGCGCGGCCTGCGCGTCGGCTACCTGGCGCAGGTGCCGCGGTTCGCGGCCGGCGCCACCGTCGCGTCGGTGGTGGCGGGCGTGCTTCCCGAGGGAGACCACGCCGACTGGGAACGGGTGCGGGACGTCGAGCAGGTGATGGCGCGGCTGGCGCTGGCGGGGCCGACGGCGGGGCCCGGGATCACGCCGGAGACGCCGGTGGCTGCCCTGTCGGGCGGGTGGCAAAAGCGGCTGGCGCTGGCCAGGGAGCTGGCGGGGCAGCCGGATCTGCTGCTGCTCGACGAGCCGACCAACCACCTCGACGTCGAGAGCATCGAATGGCTGGAGCGCCTGCTGGCGCGCAGCCGGTTCGCGACCATCACCGTCACGCACGACAGGTTCTTTCTGCAGCGGGTCGCGACGCGCATCCTGGAGCTCGATCGCCGCAACGCGGGCGGGCTGATGGCCGTCGCCGGCGACTACGGCGCGTACGTGCGCGCGAAGGCGGAGAGCATGCACGCCCAGGAGCGGCGCGAGGTCGTCCTGCGCAACACGCTTCGCCGCGAGACCGAATGGCTGCGGCGCGGAGCCGCGGCGCGCGTCGACCAAGCAGCAGGCGCGCATCGCGCGCGCACGGCGACCTGGCGGGCGAGGTGGAGGAGCTGGGGACGCGCAACGTCAAGCGCACCGCCGTGCTGGAGTTTCAGGCCGCCGAGCGGCGGCCGCGACGGCTGATCGAGGCGCGCGGCATCGACAAGCGCTACGGCGAGCGGACGATCTTCGCGGGCGTCGACGTCACCGTGGCGCCGGGGACGCGGCTGGCCCTGCTGGGGCCGAACGGCTGCGGCAAATCGACGCTGCTGCGCGTGCTGCTCGGCGAGGAGCAGCCGAGCGCCGGCAGCGTGTTCCGCGCCGACGGCCTCGCGGTCGCGTACTTCGCGCAGGCGCGCGACGCGCTCGATCCGGAGCGCAGCGTCGCCGACACCGTCTGCCCCGACGGCGACTACGTGTCGTTCCGCGGCGCGCGCGTCCACGTCCGCGGCTACCTGGACCGCTTCCTGTTCGAGTCCGGGCAGTCCGACATGGCGGTGGGCAAGCTGTCGGGCGGCGAGCAGAGCCGGCTGTTGCTCGCCCAGCTCATGCTGCGCGAGGCGCAGGTGCTGGTGCTCGACGAGCCGACCAACGATCTGGATCTGGCGACGCTGTCGGTGCTGGAGGAGACGCTGACCGAGTTCGACGGCGCGGTGCTGCTGGTGTCGCACGATCGCTACTTCGTCGATCGGGTGGCGACGACGATCCTCGCGTTCGACGCTCGCGCCGCCGGCACCGCCACGGTCACCCCGTTCGCGGACCTCGGACAGTGGGAGGCGTGGCGCGCCGAGCGGGCCGCGGCGTCAGCCGACAGCGGTGCGGCGGCCGCGGCCGCGACCACGGCGACGACGCCTGCGCCGCAGGCAGCGGCCGGGCGAAAGCGCCTCAGCTACAAGGAGCAGCGCGAATACGACGGCATCGAGGCATCCATCGCGGCCGCCGAGGCCGCGCTGCGCGAGACCATCGCCGACAGCGAGCGGCCCGACAACGCGAGCGACCACAGCCGCCTGGTGGAGCTGCTCGCCGCCGTCGCGCAGCGCCAGACGGAGGTCGATCAGCTGTACGCGCGCTGGGCCGAGCTGGAAGCCAAGCTCGCCTAGGTCGTCACAGCAAGCGGCTGCGGCGCAACATGTAGAGCAGCGTCGTGACGCCGGCGACGACCAGGCCCCAGAAGTACAGGTAGCCGTAGCGCCAGCGCAGCTCGGGGAAGATCTCGAAGTTCATGCCGTAGACGCCGACCAGGAACGTCAGCGGCAGGAACACGACGCTCACCACCGTCAGCTTCTTCATCACCTGGTTGGTGCGGTGGCTGACCATCGACATGTGCAGGTTCAGCGCCTCGGTGAGGATGTCGCGATCGACCAGCATGTCCTGCAGCAGGTGATCGACGGTGCCGACCATGTTGGCGAGGAAGGCCTGCGTCGCCTCGCTCAGCACGTGGGAGCGGCGGGTGCTCATGTCGGCGAGCGTGGCGCGCACCGGCAGCAGCAGCTTGCGGAAGTGCAGCAGATCGGCGCCCAGCGCCGAGACGCGGGCAAACACGCCGTCGTCCACGGTTTCGCGGCGCAGCTCGTCCTGCAGGCGCTCGACCCGCTCGCCCATGATCGTCTGCGCGTCGAGATAGTTCGCGATCAGGTGATCCCAGATCTCGTAGAGCAAGAAGCTCGGGGTCTTCGCGAAGCTGACGAAGTCGCCGTGGTAGTCCTGGCGCACACCATCGAGGAACTGCACGTGGCCGCGGTGGATCGTGATCAGGAAGCGTTCGCCGAGCGTGACGCTGACCCGTTCCAGCTCGAAGGCGTCGCCGTGCTGCCGGTAACCCGACACCACCAGGTGCAGGTAGCCGTCGTGGCGGCCGTACTGGGTCGACGGCTCGTCGCGCAGCGCGAGGTCCACGACGTCTTCGCCGACGAGGCCCAGCCCCGACAGCAGCCGCCGCGCCTCCGTCTGATCGCCGGCGTCGAGGTCGATCCACACGAAGCGCCCCGCCGCCATCGCCGGCCCGGCGCCCGCCAGCGGGATGGTGGTCTCGCGCCTGCGCTCGAAATCGAGCTCGACGACGACCACCGCGCAAGCCGCCTGCTGCTCCAGCCCCGCGCTCACAGCGTGATGCTGTTGATGACCGACGGGACTCCGATCGAGCCCGCGGGGGCGACGTCGAACAGGAGCACGCGCGCGCCCTTGCCGAGGTCGCGGCGCGCGGCCTCCAGCGCCGCGTGCAGCGGATCCATCCCGGCTGGCAGCGGCGCGTCCACGGCGCTGACGCCCCACACCAGGCGCAACCGGCGCGTCGTCTCGGGCACGCGGCTGTAGGCGAGGATCGGCCGGCGCGGTCGGAACGCCGCGAGCTGCCGGGCGCTGACACCGGTGCGGGTGGGCACGATCACCGCGGCCGCGCCCAGATCGTCCGCCAGCGCGGCCGCGGCGTGCGCCAGCGCGTTGGCTTCGAGCGCGCGGTCCGGCCCCTGGTGCGCCGGCAGCAGCGGCTCGGTCTCGACGAGCAGGCGGCTCATCATCTGCACGGCGCCGACCGGATCGTGGCCGACCGCGGTCTCCTCCGACAGCATGACGGCGTCTGTCCCGTCGAGCACGGCGTTGGCGACGTCGGTGACCTCGGCGCGCGTCGGCAGCGGGCTCGTGACCATCGACACCAGCATCTGCGTCGCGGTGATCACCGGGCAGCCGGCGCGGTTCGCGGCGCGGATGACGCGCTTCTGCGTGGCGGGGACGCGTTCGATCGGGATCTCGACGCCCAGATCGCCGCGCGCGACCATGATCGCGTCCGCCGACGCCACGATCGCGTCCAGGCGCTCCAGCGCCTGCTGCTTCTCGATCTTCGCGACCAGCGGCAGGTCGGTCAGCTCGCGCGCGATGGCCAGGTCACGCTCGTGCCTGACGTAGGAGATGCCGATGAAGTCCGGCGCGAGCACGCTGATGTCCGCCAGATCGGCCCGGTCCTTGTCGGTCAGCGCGGGCAGCGACGACGTGTCGTTGGGCAGGTTGATGCCCTTGCGCGAGCGCACCGTGCCGCCGACACGAACGCAACAGATGAGGCAATCGCGCCGCACGTCGGTGGCGATCAGGGCGATGGTCCCGTCCGCCACGAAGACCGGGTCGCCGGCCCGGACCCTGTCGAACAACGATGGGTCGCCGAGCGGTATGCCGCCGGCGCCGATCGCGATCGTGTCGCCCGCCGCGACGTTGATGTCCTCGCGCAGCTCGCCCAGCCGCAGCTTGGGGCCGCCGAGGTCGGCCAGCACGGCGATGTTGGGCCGGTGGGCGCGCGCCCGGCGCACCTGAGCCGCCTGCTCGCGCGGCGTCGCGTGCGACAGGTTGACGCGCAACACGTCGACGCCCGAATCGAGCAGCCGCTCGAGCGCGCCGGGCGGAGCCTGCGCCGGTCCAATCGTGGCTACGATCTTGGTCCGACGCTCTGGCACAGCTCAACTCTACGCTTCCCATCCCGTCAGGAATTGGTCATCGTTCCGCCCTACGCGCGTTTTAACCAGGGCTTGGAGAGACCGACATCTCGTCGAAACGTGCACATCGCTAGGCTTGATCTTCAGTGCTTACGCCCGCTCAGAACCTGACCGTCCCGCAGCGCACCGAGCGGGTCGAGGCCCAGGACCTCGAGATCAAGATCCTGGGCCCGTGCCGGCAGGAATCGCCGCTGACCGCTCGCCTGGGCCTGAGCGCGATGCAGCGGGTGGGCGCGGCCGAGCGGGTGCTGCTGGATGACCGCCTGTCGACGCGCAACGGCCACCCACACGCGCGCATCCCCACCTTCGAAGTTGCCGGCCCGCGCGATCGCATCTTCTTCGATCCGGCGGCGCTGCGGTGCGGGATCGTCACGTGCGGCGGCCTGTGTCCCGGCATCAACAACGTCATCCGCGGGCTGGTCCTGGAGCTCACGCATTCCTACGGCGTGAAGGACATCTTCGGCTTTCGCTACGGCTTCGAAGGCATGGTGGCGCGCCACGGCCACGACCCCGTGCGGCTTGGCCCGGCGTGGGTGAGCGAGATTCACGAGAAGGGCGGGACCGTGCTGGGGACGTCGCGCGGCGGCCAGGATCCCGTCGAGATGGTCGACAGGCTGGAGGCGCTGGGCATCGGCGCGCTGTTCGTCGTCGGCGGCGACGGCACGCTGCGCGGCGCCATCCAGATCGTCGCCGAGATCGAGCGGCGCGGCCTGCTCATCTCGGTGATCGGCATCCCGAAGACCATCGACAACGACATCCACTTCATCGATCGCAGCTTCGGCTTCGAGAGCGCGTTCGCCGCCGCGGTCGAGGCGATTCGCAGCGCCCACGTCGAGGCGACTGGGCGCGCGCAACGGCATCGGCCTGGTCAAGCTGATGGGGCGGCATTCGGGCTTCATCGCTTGCCACGCGGCGCTGGCGTCGACGGACGCGAACTTCGTGCTCATCCCGGAGGTGCCGCTGCGCCTGGACGGCGACGGCGGCTTCCTGCGCGCGCTGGAGCGCCGGCTGGCGGAACGTGAACACGCGGTCATCGTCGTCGCCGAGGGCGCCGGGCAGGATCTGTGCGTCGACGTGCCGGCGGGCGGCGGCGACGCCGTGACGGACGCGAGCGGCAACGTGCGCCTCAAGGACATCGGCGTCGTGCTGCGCGACCGCATCACGCGGCACTTTCACGAACGCGGCGTCGACATCACGCTCAAGTACATCGACCCGAGCTACCAGATCCGCAGCGTCCCGGCGGCGCCCGGCGACAGCGTGTTCTGCTGGAACATGGCGCGCAACGCCGTCCACGCCGCGATGGCCGGCAACACCGAGATGCTGATCGGCCGGTGGCACGGCCGCTTCGTCCACGTGCCGATGGCGCTGGCGACGCGCTTCCGCAAGCAGGTCGACGTCAACGAGGACCTGTGGATGTCGGTGATCGAGGCGACGGGGCAGCCCGTCAACTTCGAGACGGCCTGACAGTGCCAGCCCCGCACCCCGGGCGATCCCCTGTCGACGCGGCCCCCGACCGGTGATAAACAATCCCGCCTTAGAACAGAAGCCCCGGAGAGGTGGCTGAGTGGCCGAAAGCGCCTGATTCGAAATCAGGTTTGGGCGCAAGTCCAACGTGGGTTCGACTCCCACCCTCTCCTCGAAGTAAATGAATCTTGATCGCGTCGGGGGAGGACGAGCTCTGCTCGTCCGAGCCCATCGCGGGAGGTTAAAGGAACCCTCCCAGGGTTCCTTTCTTAATAGTCTGGAGAGGTGCCCGAGTGGCCGAAGGGGCACGATTGGAAATCGTGTGTACCGAAAGGTACCGAGGGTTCGAATCCCTCTCTCTCCTCACGATGCGCCCCGGCGGCGGCTACCCGCCGCCGTAGCCGCCGAGGTTGACCGTGCGTAGGCCGAGCTGGAGCGCAGGTCGAAGTAGCTCTCGGACACGCTCCAGGCGCACAGGTCGCGCAGCACGTCACCGGACTCGAAGCCCACCGCGACCGCGGAGGCCTGCGCCAGCCGCGCCGAGACCTCCAGATCGCCCGCCAGCAGCAGCCCGGCGCGGATCGTCGTCAGGTAAGCGGCGCGCGCCCAGCGGGGCAGCGCCGCGCTGATGGCGCCGGTGTCACCGCCGTGGCTGGCGGTGAAGCGGCGCACGAACACGGTGAGCTGCTCGACGACCTGCGGCGGCAGCGTCTTGGCCAGGAACGCGGCGTATTGCTCGACCGCGCCGGTGAGCTCGGGCGGAATCGGCCGCTCGGGGTCGACCAGCCGGATCGCCGCGCGCACCACCACCTCCAGCTCGGCCAGCGTCGGGACGTACGTCGGCCAGCGGAGGATGTGGTCGGGCCGGATCGACGCCAGCGTCTTGCCGACAGCAAACGCCACCTCGACGTCGGACTCGGACTCCATCAGCTTGCGGCCGACGACCAGCGTCGCCACGCCAGGCGCCACGCCGCGGACATTGGCGACCTCGACGTCCCCCGGCGCCTCAGGGGCCAGGTAGACGTCAGGCGTCGCCAGCCCGAACACCTGGATGCCGTACGCGAACGCCTTGCACGCCATCGACGGATCGGTGAGCACGTTCTTCTGCTGCCGCCGCTTGAGCCCGAGGTCCTTCGCCAGCTTCGCGCGCGCCACCGATACCGCCGGCGACAGCGTCGCCAGCAGCTGCGACAGCAAGCGGTCCTCGTCGGCGTGGTACAGCAGCCGCTGCCACAGCTCCTCGTTCAGCCGCCCGTGGGCGCGGACGACGCCGCGCGGCCGGTACTGCGTGTACAGCGACGCCTCGTCGTGGTCGGCCTGGTTCATCAGCACCAGCACCGACGCCACCGCGTGCGCTTCGTCGAGCGCACCCATCTCGACGAACAGGCGCAGCATCGTCTTCATCTCGACGGCCATCTCCGCCGGCGTCGTGGCCTTAGCGATCAGCGCGCGGTGCTCGGCGATCGCCTTGCCGTAGGTGTCCGGGCCGGACACGCGATACAGCTCGCCGAGGATCCGGTGTCGCTCGACCGACCCAGGATCCATGCCGACCGCGACCTCGAACGCCGCTATCGCCGCCGCGTAGTCCTTGAGCCGCGAGCGGTAGATCTCCCCCAGGCCGTGCCACAGCGCCAGCAGCGCAGGGCGCTTGTCGGCAGCGACGTCCTGACCCATGCGCTTGATCTGCCGGCGGTAGATTCGCTCCTGCGCCTTCCAGTCGTGCGTCGTGGTCACCAGCTTGTCGATGCGCTCGAACGTCGCCAGGTCGTTCGGATCGGCGTCCATCGCCCGCTCGAACGCGTCGATCGCCTCGGGCACCGCGTTCAGCTCCTCGGACAGGATGTTGCCGGCAGCGACGAAATACGGCGCGCGGTTCTCGGGCTCGGTCAGCTCCGCCAGCCGCGACAGCAGCTGCACCGACTGCTTCCACTGCTTGGTCTCGGTCAGCAGCTCGAGCAGCCGGATCATGATCGACCGCTCCTCGGGCCACATGTCCAGCGCCGCCATGTACGCCGCGATCGCGCGCTGCGGATCCTTGCGCCGCTCGTGATGGATGGTGGCGACGTGCTCCAGCAGCTCGCGCTTCTTCTCCCGATCTTCGGTCACCGCCAGCAGCGCCTGCGTGTGGCGCACGACCGCGTCGTCGTTGCCCGCTGTCTTCGCTGATTCGACCAGCGCTTCCAGCACCACGCGCCGCCGCGGCTCCAGCTGTAACGCCTTCTCCAGCGGCTCGATCGCCTTCGCCGGCTCGCCCGCCTCGCGATACGCGATGCCCAGCCGCTCCAGAGAATCCAGCTTGTCGTTGCGCTTGAGCACGGCGCCATGGCCCGCCAGCAGCGCTTCGTACGCCGCCGCGGCCTCGGACCAGCGCTCCTGCCGGAACATCAACGCCGCCAGATCACGGCGCGGCGCCAGCGCCGCGTCGCCGTCAGGCTGCGTCGCCAGGGACACCCGATACGCCTCGTTGGCGCGCGTGAGATCGCCCGTCTCCTCGGCGGCGCGCGCCAGCTGATACCACAGCAGCGCCTTGTCCTCGGGCGTGCGCGCCACCGCCTCCACCGTGCCGTCGCCCTCGGCGACGAGAAATTCGGCCAGCGGCAACAGCCCCGTCCAGTCGTTGCGCTTGAACCGGATCGCCGCCAGCCGCTCGATCAGATCGAGGCGCTGCGGATCCAGCGCCAGCGCCTCGGCATAGATCTCCCCGGCCTGCCCCTCGTCGTCCAGCTCGTGCGCGCAGATGTCCGCTGCCTCGGTCAGCAGGCGTACCCGCTCGCCGACGTCGTCGATGACGGCGGCCGCGCGGCCGAGCAGCTGGCGCGCCTTCAACCAGTCGCGGCGGTCGCGATAGATCGCCACCAGCGTCAACATCGTCGGCACGTGCCGGTCGCCGCCCGGACTGGCCAGCACTTCGACCAGCTGCTCCTCGGCGCCACGCGTGTCGGCCAGCCGATCCTTCAGGATCGCGCCCAGCCGGTGCCTGGCCGCCAGCTTCGCCTCCTCACCCTCCGGCGTCGACGTGCGCGCCAGCGCCGCGATCAGCTTGTGCAGCGTGTCGACGGCCTGATCCCAGGCGTGCGTCTCCTCGTGGATGCGCGCCAGCCCGTCCAGGGCGCCGACGTGGTTGGGCTCGTACTTGAGCACCTCCCGGTACGACTCGCTCAGCTTGTACGGATCGTCGTCCGGCCGTCGCCTGCGCACCAGGATCTCGATGTAGCGATCCCAGCTCCGCTGCCGCCGGTACAGATTCTCGAGCAACGCCAGCGCCCCACCGTGCGCCGGGTTCAGGTCCAGCGCCGCGCGCGCCGCGTTCGCCGCCTCGTCGGGCAGCCCCAGGCCATTTTCGTCCCAGAACGCTATCTGCACCCACAGGTCGGCCGACTGGTTGGGATCCTCCAGGCCGGACGCGACCTCGGCGGTGATCGCGACCAGCTGGGTCCAGACGTTGGCGTTGCGCGCCACGCGCTCCATCTCCTGCACGACGCGCCCGCTGGTCGGGTCCTGTTCCAGCGCTGCCTGCAACGTCACCAGCGCGCCGTTGGGATCCCCCAGCCGGCGTTCGTAGATCTCCGCCACCCGACACAACACCTCCGCCCGTTCGGCAACGGACGGCGCCGCCTCAGCCTCGGTCAGGAGCTGCTCGATGCGCGCGGGCCAGTCCTCGCCTGCCGGAGGCGGCTCAGGTGCAGGGGCAGGGGCAGGCGGACGGTCGAAGGTGTCCTCGCTCATGTGCTTGGATGCAGTGTCATTCGGCGGTTTTTCAGGTCACCCGCCCAGCTGAGCGCGCAGGGGCTCCACCAGCTCGCGCGCCGGGACGCGGCGCTTGACGGGCGCCACGGTCTTCAGATACGCGACCAGCGCGTCCAGGTCTTCATCGGTCATCCCGGACAGGTGGGGGATCAAGGTCGCCATCGGTGGCGCCATCTTCTTGCCGTCCAGACGCGTCCCGTTACGCAGCGCCTGCTTGAGCGCGGCAGCGTCGTGGCGGCCAAGTCCGGTCTCGACGTCTCCGGTCAGGTTGGCAGCATACACCTTGCCCAATGCCGGGTCTTCGAAAGGCACGTCGCTGCCCGCGTAGGCCAATGGATCAGTTTCAGGGCGCGGTCCCTTGTCGGACAGCGAATGACAATCGCCGCACAGCGCGATGCGCGCCAGATAGTGGCCGTAGTCGATCTTGTTGCTGCGATCGGGGGCGGGGACGTTCGCGACCGGCTTGTGCATCTGCACGCCGACCATCCCGAACATCATCTTCTGCATGACGCCGAGCTTTCTCTCCTGCCGCGGCCGCCCCTGGCGGTAAGGCGGCACCGAACGCAGGTACGCGACCACCGAGCGCGCGTCTTCGTCGGACAGGTGCTGGTAATACGCAAACGGCATCACCGGGACCATGAAGTCACGATCGGGCGCGACGCCGTCACGCAGCAGGCGCAGGATCTCGTCGTCCTTCCACTTGCCGATGCCGGTGTCGGGATCGGGTGTGATGTTCGGGATCCACAGCGTGCCGAAGCCCTTGTCGGTGTAGACGTTGCCGCCGCCCAGGAACGCGTCCTTGCGCTCGGGCTCGGTCAGGATGTTGCCGTGTTCGCGCGCGGTGTGGCAGGCGCCGCAGAACGTGACCTGATTGACCAGGTAGCTACCGCGCTGCAGGCGCTCGGGCGTGGCTGCGATCGGCTCGTCGCTGACGGGGCGGATGTATTGCCCACGGCAGCCGGAAGCCAGCAAAACCGCCAGAAGTCCCAGTCTCAGGGTCATTCCCCGTGCCTGCCTCCTGGGCAGACCATTAACATGACCTCGTCCATCGGAGCGAATCGGCCAGGTCGGCAGGTCGGATAGTCGGCAGGTCGGATAGTCGGATAGTCCGGATATTTGGTCACCGCCGGGTGACGATACGTGGAGCGGCCAGCCACAGCCTGCCGCCGTCAGGGACGAAGACAGCGCCCGAAAGCGCGAGCCGCCCGCCGGCATGCGCAATCTCCGCCGTCAGCGTCGCACGCGCCTCGGCCGCAAGGGTCGCCTGACCGCCGCCGATCTCGGCGCGGTAGCCGTCGCCGGCGCCCGCCTCGAGAGGAAAGTCGATCGTGTATTTGCCGGGCGGCAGCGGTCCCCCGCCCAGCCGCATGCGCAGCGCGACGGGCGCCGTGCCGCCGTGGCGTATGGACACGCCCTCCGGCGCGCCGGCGAGCGGCGAGCCCCCGGTGACCGGCGCCTGCCGCGCCCACAGCAGCAGGCGCTTGTGCCCGTCGACCTCGGCCTCGGAGATCGCCCAGCGGTGGCGGGCGCGCAGGCCCGCGCCCCAGTCGATCACGGCCGGCCACGCGACATGCCAGACGACGACCAGCACCAGCGCCGGCACCAGCGCCCGCGCGGCGTGGATCGCGCCCGCGCGTGAGCGGCGCACGCCGGCGAGCACGGCGCCCGCGATCTCGGCCAGCGCCAGCGCCACGAACGGGAACGCGAGGAGCTCGATCGGCAGCCGGTAGCGCGGCTCGGCGAAGAACAGCGTGTACGTCGCGACCAGCGCGAGCATGAACGGCAGCAGCGACAGCAGCGGCCAGCGCCGGCGCGCGACCGCCGCCGCGACCCCCGCCAGCCCGAGCCCGGCGACCAGCGCGCCGAACCAGTCGGCGGCAGCCGTGATGCCGCCGCGGTGCGCGGCCAGCCACTGCGCGCGCGGACCCACCAGCACGCCGGGACGCAGCAGCAGACCAGTACAGCAGGCGCTGTTCGGGATCGAACAGCCGATCGGCCTTCATCACCGCCAGCCCCAGCGCGTAACGCGGCTCGAACGCGAACCATTCGCGCGCGATGGCGAACGCGGCGCGATCGGTGTCGCGGTGCGGCTCGTCCAGCACGCTGCGGCCGGCGACGTCCTTGAACATGCGGTTGAGCGCGCGCGTGTACGTCCCCTCGGAGTTCGGGTTCGCGCCGATGAGCGCCGTGATGCCGCCGTGATCGTCGGTGAAGTAGAGCTGGCCGCTGTGGCGCACGTGCCGGATGCCCCACGGCAGCAGCACCAGCAGCGTCGCGGCGACGCCGATCGCGGTGAGCACCAGCGCGCGCAGCGGTTTTGTCCGCCGCGCCAGCCAGTAGCCCAGCGCCAGCGCCGACAGCGGCAGCGCCACCGCGCGCACCCAGGCCGCCAGCCCCATCGCGACGCCGAACGCGATCGCCGCTGGCACAGGGTAGCGGGGCGCCAGCGCCACGAGCAACGCCAGCGCCAGCGCCAGCAGCGCCGCCGCGGGCACGTCGGTGCCGACGACGCTGGACATCGCGACGCCCGCCGGCCACAGCGCGTAGAGCAACGTCGCGGTCGCGGCGCGCGGGCACGGGCACAGCGCCGCCACCCGGGCTCGCCGTGGTCGTCTCGATCGTCGTCGAGCAACCGGTACGAAAGCACGAACAGCCCGGCCGCGCCGATGCCGCCGAACGCGACGCCGATCAGCTTCTGCGCCAGCAGATCGCCGCCCAGGTCCTTCATCCACGCGAGCAGCGCGACGAACCCGGGCATGTAGATGAACCCGGGATCGAGCGACCCGAACTCCGACAGGTAGTTCGCCGACTCGCGATACATCGCGAAGTCGCTGACCGGCACCGTCGGCACGGCCAGCACCCAGGCGACGCGCAGCCCGGTCGCGAGCGCGACCAGCGCCGCCCCCCACAGCCACGTCGCGCGGCGCACGACCGAGGCCGGTGTTAGCCGGCTGCCTGCAGCAGCTTCGAAAGCTTGGTCGCCAGCGTCGGGTCGCCGCTGACCTTGAGCTTGCCGCTGAAGAACAGCGACATCGCGGCCTGCATGCCGCCGTCGATCATGCCGCGGAAGTCAGCGTCGGACGCCTCGATCGTGCACTGCGGGGCGCCGTGCTCGCCGGGCTTGCACGTCGGCGGCGTCGACACCAGGTCCACCGTCCACGTGCCGCCGTCGTCGCCGGTGAGCTTGAACAGGTAGACAGCAGCCACGTCCTTCACCTTCTCCGGGCTGAGCGAAAGCACAGCCGGCACCTTCTGGTCGAAGAACGTCTTTACCGACGTCGGCATCCTCACTTACCTCCGACGGACATCATCGAGGCCCGTTACCCCCGCTGTCAATGACTCCCCTTCTTGCCGCTGTAACGTTTCGCCACCTTCTGCGCGTAGCCCGGCTTGTCGATCTGAGGGGTGCGGGACAGCGCCAGGGATGCGGCGGGGACGTCGCGGGTCACCGTCGTGCCGGCGGCGACGACGGCGCGGCGGCCGATACGCACCGGCGCGACCAGCTGCGTGTCCGAGCCGATGAAGGCGCCGTCCTCGATGATGGTCGGGAACTTCTCGTAGCCGTTGTAGTTGCACGTGATCGTGCCGGCGCCGACGTTGACCTTCTCGCCGATGATCGCGTCGCCCAGATAGCTGAGGTGGTTGGCCTTGCTGCCGCGCCCAATCTCCGTCTTCTTGGTCTCGACGAAGTTGCCGACGTGAACGTCGGCGCCCAGGCGCGTCCCCGGCCGCAGGTGCGCGAACGGCCCCACGGCGCATCCGACGCCGATGACCGCCTCTGTGGCGACGGTGTAGGGCCGGATCACGGCGCCCGCGCCCACCTCGGTGTCGGTCAGGATGACGCCGTCGCCGATGCGGGCGCCGTGGCCGATGCGCGTGCGGCCGCGCAGCGCGACGTTGCACCCCAGCTCGACGTCGACGCCGATGTCGACGCCGGGCTCGACGACCGTCGAGCCTGGATCGCGGTACGTGACGTGCGCCTGCCACGCGCGGTTGATGCGGCCGCGCAGCGTCATCTCCGCCTCGGCCAGCTGGTGGCGGTCGTTGATGCCGGCGACGTCGACGAAGTCGGCCTCGATCGCCGACACACCGATGCTGCCGGCGGCGCGCGCGATGACGTCGGTCAGGTAGTACTCGCCCTGGGCGTTGCGCGTCCCCAGCCCCAGCACCGCCTCGCGGAAGAAGCCGGCCGGCCCGCAGTAGATGCCCGCGTTGATCTCGGTGATCGCCTGCTCCTCGGGTGTCGCGTCTTTCTGTTCGACGACGCCGATGACGTGGCCACGCTGGTCGCGCAGGATGCGGCCGTAGCCGGTGGGATCGGGCGGCGTCGCGGTCACGATCGCCAGGCAGCCGTAGCGCCGGGCCGTGCCCACCAGCTCCTCGAGCGTCTCGCGGCGCAGCAGCGGAACGTCGCCGTACAGCACCATCACCATGCCGCTGTTTCCGTCGAAGCGCGCCAGCGCCGGCATGGCCAGGCGCACGGCGTGGCCGGTGCCGCGCTGCTCGGTCTGCTCGACGACCTTGACGGCGCCGGTGCCGAAGCGCGCCAGCAGCACCGCCTCCACCGCCTCGTGCTGGTGGCCGAGCACGGCGACCACCGGATCGGCGCCCATGCTGCGCGCCAGCTCGACGGGATAGCTGACCAGCGACTGGCCGAGGAGCTCGTGCAAGACCTTCGCGCGCGACGAGCGCATGCGCGTCCCCTTGCCCGCCGCGAGCACGATCGCCGCCAGCGGAGCACCGCCTCGCTTGCCTGCGCCGTTCTTGCGACCGGTAGCCTTCTTCTTTCGCGTTCGCGACGCCGTGGCCATTCGACCGCCGACTTTTAACCACGCATAGCCGCAATGTCCACCACGGGGTTCCAACGATTGAGCGACGCAGCTAGACTCCGCGGGGCGAATGGCCGGTTACGTCCTGATCGTCGAGAGCGATGCCGAGCTGCAGCGGCAGATCGGCGCGGCGCTGAAGGACGCCGGGTTCGACCTGGCCGCGGAGACCGAGGCCAGCTGGGCGAAGAAGAGCGTCGGGACGCGCATGCCCGACGTCGTCGTCGTCGACACCAAGCTGGCGGACGGCGACGGCTTCACGCTGGCCGACGAGCTGCGCCGTTCCCCGGAGACGCGCGGGACGCCGATCCTGTTCGTCGCCAGCACACACCGCGGGGCCAGCCATCGCGCTGAGGCGCGGCGCCGGTTCGCTCCGGCGGACTACCTGACTACGCCGCTGGACCTGGCCGCGCTCGCGCCGCGCGTCGCCGATCTGGCCGCGCGCCGGCCGCCCGCCGACGCCCCACACCTCGCGGACGAGCAAGACGGCGAGCAAGCCGACGAGGAAGACGGCGAAGACGTCGATCTCGATACGCCCGTGCCGCTGGCGGCCGCGCCGGCCCCAAAGGACAGCCTCAAGGATCCCGCCCAGCAGCGCGAGCGGCGCGACGTCGAGCGCAGCGCCAAACACCTGGAGTCGGACCCGGGCGAGGCCCAGCTGCAGGGGACGCTGAAGCGCATGCCGTTCGCGCGCCTGCTGCAGCGCCTGTACGCGCGTCGCGCCAGCGGCTCGCTGCTGCTGCTGCGCGACACGACGAAGAAGATCGTCATCTTCGTCGACGGCTATCCGATGTCGGTGCGGTCCAACATGCTCGGCGAGACGCTGGGCCGGATCCTGCTGGAGAAGCGTCTCATCACCAGCGAGGCGCTGGCCGAATCGGTCGGCCGCATGCAGAAGGAGAAGCGCCACCAGGGCGAGATCCTCGTCGAGATGGGCGCGCTGTCGCCGTTCAACCTGGAACGCGCGCTGGTCGAACAGGTGGAAGCGAAGCTGTTCGAGGTGTTCTCGTGGCCCGACGGCAAGTTCATGTTCAAGGCCGGCGAGCACGCGATGGCCGAGCGCCCGCAGCTGGAACGCTCGCCGGCGGGGCTGATCCTCGAGGGCATTCGCCGTCACTACGACGAAAAGCGGCAGGAAGCGGCGCTGGATAAGTACGCCGAACAATACGTCACGCTCAGCAAGGACCCGGTGCTGCGCCTGCAGGAGATGACGTCGGACGCGACCGAGCAGGCGTTCATCCAGAGCCTGGACGGCACCAAGCAGCTGCACGTGATCCTTAGCCGCGCCGAGATCGCCCGCGACAAGGCGCGCCTGTTGCTGGTCGCGCTGTCCGAAGCGGGGATGATCGAACGCCACGAGGCGACGTCGCGGCGCAAGAGGCTCCCGACGCCCCCGCCGCCGTTGACGTCGCCGCTGCTGCCGGCTGGTTCCGGCTCGGCGCCGCCGGCAACGGCGCCGCTGGCCAGCGGCCAGCTCGCGATGATGTTGCAGACGGTCCGCACGCAGGACTACTTCTGGGCGCTGGGCGTCGACCAGGACGCCGGCGCCGCCGAGCTGGACCGCGCCTACGAAGCGCTCGCCCGCAGCTTCCACGCGGACCGCTACCGGCTGGGCCCCGAGGACGACCGCAAGGCGGCGCAGGAGATCTTCGATCGCCTGACCGAAGCGCACCGGACGCTGCGCGACCCGGCGCGCCGCAAGACGTACGTGGCGAAGCTGACGCGGACGCCCGAAGACGCGGGCGGCGACGCCGAGGCGGAGCGGACCGACAGGCCGCGGCCGCCCGCCGCGCCCGCCACGGCCACGTCGGCGCCATCGAACGCCGCGGCGCGCGCGCTCTACGAAGCCGGGCTCGAGCACCTCAAGGGGCGGCGCCACCACGAGGCCGTCGAGGCGCTGCGGCAGGCGGCCCGCCTGGTCCCCAACGAGGCCGACTTTCGCGCCGCGCTCGGGTGGGCGCTGTTTCGCCAGGCCCCGGCCGACGCGCGCGCGGGGCGGGCGGCCGTCGCCGAGCTGCGGCGCGCGCTGCAGCTGGACGAACGCAACCGCGCGGCGGCGCAACACCTGGCGGAGATCTACGCCCAGACCGGGCAACCGGATCTCGCCGTGCAGGAGCTGGAACGCCTGCTGGCCATCGACCCCGCCGCCACCGAAGTCGCCGAAGAGCTACACCGGTTGCGCACCAAGTAAGTTCGGGACCCTCAAAGGGTCCCGAGCCCCCCGCGATGAGCTCCGCGCGGCCCGGGGTCCCCACGCGGGTCCGCCCGCGTGGGGTGGGGCTATGCCGCGCTACGCTCGACGCGATCACCGGGCGTTGCTCCGAGCAACCGGGCATTGCCCTATTGTCTGTTGTCCATAGTGACAGCGCTGTCACGGTGGCCCCTGAGCGCCACGGAAATTCGAGGCTGAAGCATGGTTTGCCCTACGTAAATGGCGTCGCGGCGCGCCCGGTAAAGGCACGGCGATTGCTCGATCCAGCGGGCATGAAGTCTCACACGCTGGACCGGTCGCAGTATTCGGCGCATTTGCTCGAACGCGTCGCCGCGGGTTGGCGCGTGCTGGGCGATGACGAACGCCGCGGCCTGGTGACCGCCGCGCACCTGGCCGCCGACCTGGCGACGCTGGATGCGCCCGCCACACTCCTGGCGATGGCGGGCCGCGTGGTTCAAGACGAGATCCACCATCTGGAGGTCTGTTCCCGCGTGCTGGAGGAGGTCGACCCGAACGCGCACCTCCAGTCGCGCGTCGAATACGCCCTGCCGCGCCCCCGCCCCGCCCCCGACGAGACCGCGCTGGCCCGCACGCTGGTGACCGAGTTCGCGCTCGGCAAGCCGGTCATGGCGTCAGCGTTCGCCGCGGCGCGCGCCCTGGTTCGCGAGCCGCTGTTCGCGTGGGCCTACACGGAGCTGCTGCACGACGAGACGCGCCACGCCACGTTCGGCGCGCGCGCCGCCGCCTGGGTCATCCGCCAGTGGTCGACCCGCCAGCGACAGGCGCTGTGGACCGAATGCCTGACCGCCGGCGCACCGACCGGCACCCCGCGCCCGCGCGACGCCGAGGCGGAGGAGCTGGGCCTGCTCCCGGGCGAGATCGACTGCACCCTCCCCCGCTGGATCATCCCGCACCTCGCCCCGCTCGGCATCCACCCGCGCCCGGCCAACGCGCAGGTCCTCGTCCACTAGCGCTCCGGTCGGCCGAGCGACGCGGCCGGGCTAGTCGTAGTACTCGTTGCCGAGGTGGGTGATCAGCTCTTCGCCGCGCAGGTGGCGGAGGGTGTTCTTCAGCTTCATGAGCTGGATGAACAGGTCGTGCTCGGGGTAGAGGCCGGGCGCCGTCTGCGGGCTCTTCCAGTAGAACGACAGCCATTCCTGCACGCCGCTCATCCCGCAGCGCTGCGCGAGGTCCATGAACAACGCCAGGTCGAGGACGATCGGCGCCGCCAGGATCGAATCGCGGCACAGGAAGTTGACCTTGATCTGCATCGGGTAGCCCATCCACCCGAAGATGTCGATGTTGTCCCAGCCCTCTTTGTTGTCGCCGCGCGGCGGGTAGTAATTGATGCGCACGACGTGGGCCATGTGCCCGTAGAGATCGGGATAGAGGTGCGGCTGGAAGATGTGCTCCAGCGAGCCGAGCTTCGACACCTCCTTGGACTTGAACGACTCCGGATCGTCCAGCACCTCGCCGTCGCGGTTGCCGAGGATGTTGGTCGAATACCAGCCCTCTACTCCCAGGAGGCGAGCCTTGAATCCAGGCGCGAGGATCGTCTTCATCAACGTCTGGCCGGTCTTGAAGTCCTTGCCGGTCACCGGCACGCCGTTCGCCTTCGCCAGCTCCAGCAGCGCGGGCGTGTCGACGGTCAGGTTGGGCGCGCCGTTCGCGTACGGGACGCCGCACTTGAGCGCCGCGTAGGCGTAGATCTGTGACGGCGCGATCTCCGGATCGCTCTCGGCCAGGCCCTTCTCGAAAGCCGCCAGCGTCGCGTGCACGGCGCCGGGGCTGCGATACACCTCGGTCGACCCGCACCACACCATCACCAGGCGGTCGCAGCCGTTGTCGGCCTTGAAGCGCTTGATGTCGTCCTGGACCTGCTCGGCCAGGTCGGCCTTCGACTTCCCCGTCTTGGCGTGCGTCGCGGTCAGCTTCTTGACGTACTCCTGGTCGAACACCGGCGTCATCGGCTTGATCGTCGACAGGAAGTCCTTCACCTCGCCGAGGTGCTCGCGCGACAGCACGCCGGCCTTGCTCGCCGCCAGGTACGCGTCGTCGGGGAACAGATCCCAGCCGCCGAACACGATCTGGTCCAGGCCGGCCAGCGGCACGAACTCCTTGATCAGCGGCGATCGCCCTTCCGTCCGCTTGCCCAGCCGGATGGTCCCCATCTGGGTCAGCGAGCCGATGGGCTTGGAGATCCCGCGGCGAATCGCCTCGACCCCAGCCATGAAGGTGGTCGCCACCGCTCCCATCCCTGGGGTCAGGATGCCGAGCTTGCCGGTTGCGGGCCGGATTTGGGGTCTTGCGCTGAGGGGCATGAGGGTTTTCCTTTTAACAGGAGGAGCGGGGGGTTGCCCATCCCAGGCGGCAGATTTGTGGTAAAAACCCCCCCGCTTCACCTTCCCCTAGTCAGCCACTCCCTTACAAACCAACAACCACACGCCCGTCGAGGTGACCGTGCGTGCCTGCTCTACCGGAGCAGGTTTCGGTCACCGATGACACGAGCGGCGGAAAACAACGCAAGGAGCCCCATGGAAACTCAGACCGAATCGACCTCGTCCACGCCGGGCAACGCCGGCACGTTCTCTCCCGACGCGCAGCCGAACCCGTCCGACGCCCCGATCACCATCCGCGAGATGATGGAAGCCGGCGTCCACTTCGGCCACCAGACCAAGCGCTGGAACCCGAAGATGAAGAGCTACATCTTCGGCGCCCGCAACGGCATCCACATCATCGACCTGCAGCAGACGGTGCGTGCGTTCCGCCGCGCCTACAACTTCGTCGTCCAGAACGTCGCGCAGGGCCGCTCGGTGCTGTTCGTCGGCACCAAGAAGCAGGCGCAGGAAGTGATGCGCGAGGACGCGAAGCGCGCCAACCAGTTCTGCGTCACCAACCGCTGGCTGGGCGGCACGCTGACCAACTTCCAGAGCGTCAAGGGATCGATCGACCGCCTGCACGCGATCGAGAAGATGTCGACCGACGGCACCTACGAGCGCATGACCAAGAAAGAGGTCCTCGGCGTCACGCGCGAGCAGGAGAAGCTGGAGAAGGCGCTGGGCGGCATCAAGAGCATGACCGAGCTGCCGGGCGCGGTGTTCATCGTCGACGTGGTCAAGGAGCACATCGCGGTGACCGAGGCGCGCAAGCTGGAGATTCCGATCGTCGCGATCGTCGACACCAACTGCGATCCCGACCTGATCGACTACCCGATCCCCGGCAACGACGACGCCATCCGGTCGCTGAAGCTGTTCTCGGGCAGGATCGCCGACGCCTGCATCCTGGGACAGAAGGTCCAGCGCGAGCGCGCCAACCAGCAGCGCGCGGCCCGCGCCGAAGAAGGCGGCCAGGAACAGCAGACCATTCGTGTCTCGTCGGGCGGCGAAGGCCCGCGCGTCGAGGTCGTCTCGCGCCGGCGCAGCGACCTGCCGACGCCCGAAGCCGCCGCCACCCCGGAAGACGAAGCGGGCCGCGGCTAACCGCCCCGCCTCCACCTTTTCGACCCGACCCATAGATAGACGAGGACACGACAAAGTCATGGCTGATGTAACACCACAGATGATCAAGGACCTGCGCGAGCGCACCGGCGCCGGGATGGCTGACTGCAAGAAGGCGCTGACCGAGTGCACTGCCGACATGGAAAAGGCGATCGAGTACCTTCGCAAGAAGGGGATCGCGTCGGCGGCGAAGAAGGCGACGCGCATCGCGTCCGAGGGGATGATCGCGCACTACCTCCACGGCTCGCGCATCGGCGTGCTCGTGGAGGTCAACTGCGAGACCGACTTCGTCGCGCGCAACCCCGACTTCCAGGGCTTCGCCAAGGAGCTCGCGATGCAGGTGGCGGCGATGAACCCGTCGTACGTGTCGCAGGACGAGATCCCGCCCGCGGTGCTCGAGAAGGAGAAGGGGATCCGCATGGAGCAGGCCAAGCAGTCGGGCAAGCCCGAGGCGGTCATCCCCAAGATCGTCGACGGCCAGATGGCCAAGTGGGCGAAGGAGATCTGCCTGCTCGATCAGGTGTGGGTCAAGGATCCGGAAGGCAAGAAGGACATCCGCTCGCTGCTCACCGACCTCATCGCCAAGACGGGAGAAAACGTGCGCGTGCGCCGCTTCTTCCGTTACGAGGTGGGCGAGGGTCTGGAGAAGCGCGCCGACGACTTCGCCGCCGAGGTCGCGAAGCAGGCGGGCCAGGCCTAGAGGACCGGACCCCGATCGATGGCCAAGCCGAAGGGCAAGAACGGCGCGAAGGTCGTTGCCAAGGCCAAGGCCGGGGTCGCGTCCGCGGCCATCGCCGAGAAGGAATCGGACGACACCCCACGGCGCCGGAATGGCGCCGTGTCCGGCGCGCCGGACCGACCGGGGCGCATGCCCCTGGCGCCGGGGGTGAAATACCGCCGCATCCTGCTCAAGCTGTCGGGCGAGGCGCTGCAGGGACAGAGCAAGTTCGGCATCGACCAGCCGACCCTGGCCGCCATCGCCGACGAGCTGATCGACGTGCACGGCCTGGGCGTCGAGATCGCGCTCGTCATCGGCGGCGGCAACATCTTCCGTGGCGGCTCGGCGGGCATGGACCGCGCGCACGCCGACTACATGGGGATGCTGGCGACGGTGATCAACTCGCTGGCGCTGCAGGACGCGCTGGAGTCGCGCGGCTCGCACACGCGCGTGCTGTCTGCGATCGAGATGGAGCGCATCGCCGAGCCGTACATCCGCCGGCGCGCCATCCGCCACCTGGAGAAGGGGCGTCTGGTCATCTTCGCCGCCGGCACCGGCAACCCGTACTTCACGACCGACACGGCGGCGTCGCTGCGCGCGATGGAGATCGGCGCCGAGATCGTCATGAAGGCGACGCGCGTCGACGGCGTCTACGACAAGGACCCGCACAAGTTCCCGAACGCGCGCATGTACCGGCGGCTGACGTACCTCGACGTCCTGAACCAGAACCTCGGGGTCATGGACTCGACGGCGATATCTTTGTGCCGGGACAACAACCTCCCTATCCTTGTGTTCAACATGACCAAGCCGGGGAACATCCGTCGGGTCATGTTGGGCGAACCGCTGGGCACACTGGTGCTCGACGAGCGGCGCGACCCACGCCTCGGGCCGGCCGCGCGCACGACGTGACGGGAGACAAGAGACCATGGTCAACGACATCGTAAAGAGCCTGCAGGGTGACATCGACAAGGCGATCGACGCCTACCGGCGTGAGCTCGGCAAGGTGCGCACCGGACGCGCCAATCTCTCCATCCTCGACGGCGTGCGCGTCGACTACTACGGCACGCCCGACGCCGCTCAATCAGGTCGCGTCGCTGAACGTCGCGGACGCGCGCCTCATCACGGTGAAGCCGTGGGAGCGGTCGCTCATCCCCGAGATCGAGAAGTCGATCCGCGCCGCGCAGCTCGGCCTCAACCCCCAGTCCGACGGCGAGCTGGTGCGGCTGCCGATGCCGGCGCTGACGCAGGAGCGCCGGCAGGAGCTGGTCAAGGTCGTCAAGAAGATGGCGGAGGACTGCAAGGTCGCTCTGCGCGGCGCGCGCCGTGACGCCAACGAGATGCTCAAGGAAGCGCTCAAGGATTCGGCGATCACCGAAGACGACGAGCGCAAGGGCCTGAAGACCGTGCAGGACACGACGGACAAGGCGGTCGAAAAGGTCGACGAGATCACCGGTAAGAAAGAAAGCGAGATTCTCGAGGTCTGATGGCTCTCATCTTTCGTGAAGCGCACGCCACCGCCGACAAGAAGCGGATCAACGAGGAGTGGTTCATCCTCGAGAACTCCGGCGCGACCAGCGTCAGCACCGCCGGCCTGAAGGTCATCTCGGGCCGCAAGGGCAAGCCTGGCTCCGTGCTCGGCGTCATCGATCCCGGGTTCATGCTCCAGCCCGGCGAAAAGATCCTTATGGTGTCGGGCGTGCCCGACAAGAAGTCGCACGGCGATCCGCCCAGCCGCGAAGGCATGCGCACCTACTATCTGTTTCAGCGCGAGCCGGTGCTGCAGGGCGACGGGACGATCCTGCGCCTGGCGATGAACCAGATGGAGGTCGCGCGCCTCGTGTACGACCGCAACGCCCCGTCGGGCGTGGCCAAGCCGGACAAGGTGGATTGACGGAGGAGTTTCATGCCCAAGTACCAGCTCGACATCCCGCACACGCTCGCAGCCGACGAGGCGAAGAAGCGCATCGCGGATGCGACCAGCAAGCTCGAAAAAGACTACGGCGCCGCCTGCACCTGGAAGAGCGAGCAAGAGCTGTCGGTGTCGCGCAAGGGGCTGGACGCGCGCGTGACCGTGGAAGACTCGCGCGTGCACATCGATCTCAATCTCGGATTTCTGCTGACGCCGTTTGCGGAACGCATCAAAGCCGGCATCGCCAAGCAGCTGACCGGCATCCTGACGACGACCTAACTCGCGGCTCACGCGCTGGCGAGCGCGGCGACTGCCACCCCGACTTCGGCGTCGGTCGCGTCGGGCCCGCCCATGACGATGCGCGCGACGCCGGACGGTGGCCGCAGCGCCGCGACGCGCGCGTCGCGTTCGCCCAGCCCCGGCAGGTAGCCGGCCTGCATCCCGACCGCGTCGTTATCCAGCGATAGCACCGCCGAGGCCGCCAGCGACGCCAGCCGCTCGTCGGAGATCGGCAGCCCGAGCGCCGCGAGCGCCGACAGCCGTCCGGGATCCCAGACGACGCCCAGCGGCGCGCCCGCGAACCTGTCCAGCAGCAGCCCCGCTTCGCGCGGGCTGGGCGACTGCCACGGCGTGGCCGCGACCGGCAACACCAGCGTCGCCGACAGCCGTTCCGCGACGCGCGCCAGGCGATCGAGCGCAAAGCCGCACGCGTCGAGGACCTCCGCCGCGCGGGCGCGGCGCTCGCCGATGGCCGCCGCCCAGACCGGCAAGCTCGCGTAGTCGGTGTCGCCCGCCTCGTCGACGGTCTCGCGACGGGCAAACGCGCGCGCGAAGTCGACCTCACGGGCCGCCAGCGGCACGGGACCGAAGTCGAGCAGCGCGAAGCGCGCGCCCGACGCCGCGCCCATCTCCAGTCCGGCGACGGCCAGCGCAACTGCCGCGTCGCGTTCATCCTCCGCCGCGGCGGAGAGCCAGGGCAACCGCCGCCCCTTCGCCAGCGGCTGTTCAGGCATCGGCAGCGCGATCGTCCGCGCCTCCAGACCAAGCCGCGCGGCCGCCATCGTGAACACGGGCACGATCGAAAGATCGCAGCCGCCTGCCACGTGCACGCCCGCCGCGCCCGTGTCCGCCGCCAATCGCAGCAGCCGATCGTCGGTGCTTCCACGCGGTGGTCGCAGATCCGACGCCAGAAAAACCATTCGCGCGGCCAGCTTAGCGCTTTGACAGGGATCTCGACGCTGATATAAATGCTTGTCCGCGTTTCGCAGCGACGGTTGCGCAACAAGGTGGGGCCGGGACGTTTGGGGCTCCCTGTCTACCGGAGGTGCTCATGTTCGTACGCCCACGCCGGGGCCTTGTGAAGGCCGCGGTCCTTGCAACCGCCACCATCGGACTCGCCACCTCAGCGCACGCGCAGCTTCAGAACGCCCCGGTCGATCTCGAGATCTTCCGCCCCGCGATGGACTCGAAGGGGTTCATCACCGTCAATTCGTCGGCGGTGCTCGGGCAGTGGGACTTTTCGTTCGGCCTCGTCACGTCGTACGCGCGCCGGCCGTTGCAGCTGCAGGGCAACCAGCAGTTTGGCATGCCGGCGCAGACCAACAGCTTCTCCGTCGACACGCTGGTCCGCCCGTCGCTGCAGGCCGCGGTCGGCTTCACCAAGCTCGCGCACCTGGGCATCGAGCTCGGCATCATCCTCCCGATGGGCGTCGTCTCCGGGCGCAGCCTGCCGACCGACACGGGCACGAGTCCGACCAACCTCGACGATCGCGAGTGGACATACGCGAACCAGGGGCTGGGCGACCTCCAGGTCCACCCGAAGTTTCGTTTCCTGAACGCGACACGCCGGGGGCTCGGCTTCGCGATCATCCCGTCGGTCATCCTCGGCACCGGCGACACCAACTCGTTCCTGGGCGAGGGCAAGACGATCTTCCAGCCCACCGCGGTCCTCGACACCGAGCTTGGGTATCTCGGGCGGTTCCGCGCCGCCATCAACGCCGGCATGCGGATTCGCCCCGACGCATCGCGCTTCGTCAACAACACCATGAGCTTCCCGGCGAACGCCCAGCCGGTGTTCATGACGATGCCGATCGTGACCAACGCCGGCATCGAGGTGAAGAACGAGGTCATCGGCGGCGTCGGCGTGTCGTACGGCATCGTGCCGCAGAAGTTCGACGTCGTCGCCGAGGTGTACGGCAACTACGGCCTCGCGTCGATACACGATCGATCCGACCGGCGCGACCACCAAGATGAAGCCGTCCGCCGAGGCGATCGGCGCCATCAAGCTCTACCTGGCGCGCAACTCGTTCTTCGAGATCGGCGCCGGCTGGAAGGTGTCGAACGGCTACGGCTCCGCGCAGCCGCGCGCGTTCATCGGCTTCATCTTCGAGCCGTCGATCGGCGACCGCGACGGCGACGGCTACAAGGACGACGTCGACCAGTGCCCGGATGATCCGGAAGACTTCGACGACTTCGAGGATGAAGACGGCTGCCCGGAGCCGGACAACGACAAGGATCGCATCCTCGACGACGCGGACAAGTGCCCGAACGATCCCGAGACCCGCAACGGCTATCAGGACGAAGACGGCTGCCCCGACAACACGACGTTCGATCGCGACGGCGACCACATCCCCGACGACGTCGACAAGTGCCCGGATGATCCGGAGGACTTCGACAACTTCGAGGACGAGGACGGTTGCCCCGATCCGGACAACGACAAGGACGGCATCAAGGACGTCGTCGACGTCTGCCCGAACGATCCCGAAGACAAGGACGGCTTCGAGGACACCGACGGTTGCCCCGATCCGGACAACGATCACGACCGCATCCTGGACGCGCAGGACAAGTGCCCGAACGAGCCTGAGAACTACAACAAGTACCAGGACGACGACGGCTGCCCCGACAAGGACATGGTCAAGCTGCGCAAGGGGAAGATCGAGATCCTCGACAAGATCTACTTCGAGACCGACAAGGACGAGATCAAGCCGATCTCGTTCCCGCTGCTCGACGCTGTCGCGGCCGTCATCAACGACAACCAGCAGATCCAGCTGATCGAGATCCAGGGGCACGCCGACGAGCGCGGCGACGACGCCCACAACCTCGATCTGACGGAACGGCGCGCCGCCTCAGTGCGGCGGGCGCTCAACGAGCGCAACGTTTTGCCGAGCCGGCTCAAGAGCCGCGGCTACGGCGAGACGGTGCCGATCTGCAACCAGCACAACGAAGACTGCTGGAGCAAGAACCGCCGCGTCGAGTTCATCATCCTCAAGCGCAGCGACGAAGCGAAGCTCCAGGGCGGCGAAGGCCAGTAGGCCAGTAGACCAGTAGGCTGGCCGCCCGCGGGCGCCGGCGCCGTCAATCGGTGCCGGCGTCGCCCGGGCACGCGGCCGGCATCTGGCAGCTGGGGAGCGTCGCCGGTCCGGTGGCGCTGCGCGTGCAGAAGCTCTCGCACCAGACCTCGGCGTCCTCGCAGCGCTCGGCCCACGCCAGCGCGCCCTGCGCATCGAAGCCGCACCTGATCACGTGGTAGCCAGCGCTGAACGCGGCGACCTGGAAGCCATCACAGTCGCCGGCCGTCGCAGACACGAAGCTCGCCTGGATCTCGCAGTTGGCCTCTAGCTGCTCGGCGTAGGTCGCGCGGCAGTTGAAGGGAGCGGCGGACGGCGGCTGCGTCGCGCACTGCCCGGCTCCTCCGCCTCCGCCCGGCCCACCCGCGTGACCGCCCGACGACGACGAACACCCGGTCCCCAAGGAGAGGAGCAGGAACGCCCTCACTGCGATTTTCCCGACCATGGGTCCATCATGCCCGAGGGTCGCCGCCCATCAATCGGTGCCTGCGTCGGTCCCGGCTCGGCCAGCCCGGCCGTCCAGCGACGACGACCATCCTGACAGCAATGTCAGGCTCAGGAGGCGTTCGCCCCGATTTTCATGGCCGTGGGTGCCCAGGCAGGGCATTTCCGGCCCGTCGGCACAGTGAAGGTTTTGGGCGAAACGGGACAGTAGCGGTAGGGTGCCTGGCCGGCTCGCTTTTCTGAGCTGAAATGGCGATCAACGGCGACAGGTTGGGTTGTGAACCACCCTACTGACGCGGCTAGCAAAAAAGACTGGGCCTGCTTGACTTGAGGCCTCTATAGGCTAAAAAATGCGCGCCTTTCCGGTGCGGCGGGTACTTCTTTGTCGTTAGTCCCCAGGGAGAAGATCCACGACGTATTGGATCGCACCAACATCGTCGAGATCGTCAAGCGTCATGTGGAGCTCAAACGGGCGGGAGCGGGAAGCTGGAAGGGGTTATGCCCATTCCACGGCGAGAAAACGCCTTCCTTCAGCGTCAACGAGAAGGGCTTCTTCTACTGCTTCGGCTGCCACGAAAAGGGTGACGCCATAACGTTCCTCACCAAGATCGAGCAGCGTCCGTTCATGGACGTGCTGCATGACCTGGCCATGGCGGCCGGCATCGACTTGGACGTTAAACCGCTGTCACCGGCGGAGCGGCAGGCGCGGCAGCGCGCGGAGTCCGAGCGCGAGCGGATGTTTCGCGCGATGGAGCTGGCGGCCTCCTTTTTTGAAGAGCAGTACGCGTCGCCGGCCGGCGACGCTGCCCGCGCCTACGTAGAAAAGCGCGGCATCGGTGCGACGGTGCGCGAGCGCTTCCGCGTCGGCTACGCGCCGGCGCGCTGGGACGCGCTGTCGTCGCATCTGCAGACGCACAAGATTCCGGCCAGCGACCTCGAGCGGCTGGGCCTGGTGGGGCAGAACGAACGCGGGCGCTACGACTTCTTTCGCGATCGCGTGATGCTGCCGGTGATCGATCGCCAGAAGCGCGTCATCGGCTTCGGCGGGCGGCTGCTGGATCCCGAGGCCAAGGATCGCAAATACGTCAACTCTCCCGAGTCGCCGCTGTTCCACAAGAAGGAGTCGCTCTACGGCCTGCACGCGGCGCTGGACGCCATTCGCCGCAGCAACACAGCCGTGATCGTCGAGGGGAACTTCGACGTCCTCGCGCTGCACCAGGCGGGCATCGAAGAGGCCGTCGCGCCGATGGGGACCGCGCTGACGCCCGAGCAGGTCGGCGCGATCGGCAAGCTGGCGCGCGCGGTCACCGTGGTGTTCGACGGCGACACCGCCGGCCAGCGCGCCGCTGCCAAGGCGATCCCGCTGTTCGTGGACGCGGACGTCGATGGTCGCATCGCGCGGATGCCGGCCGGCGTGGATCCGGACGACTACGTCCGCACACACGCGGACGGCCCGGCGGCGTTCAAGCGCCTGGTCGAGGGCGCGCGCCCGATGCTCGACCAGTTCATCCAGGACAGCGCCTCGGAGGCGACCATCGATGGTCGGGTCGCGACGCTCGAGCGGGTGGCGGAGCTGCTCGTCCGCGTGCGGAACCAGACCAAGCGTGAGCTCTACGCCGGGCAGCTGGCCGGCGTGCTCGGCCTGGCGTCACATCAGGTCACGCGCGCGCTGCGCGAGGCGGCGAACAAGGCCAGCCGCCCTGCCCCCGCCCAGCCCGCGGCTGCCGCGCCCGAGGTTGTGGCGCCCACGAAGCTTCCCGCCGAAGAGCTCCAGGTGCTGGCGCTGCTCGGCCGTTATCCCGAGCTGCTGCGTACGGCCGAGGCTACCCGCGCCGGCGAGCTGCTGATTCATCCTCTGTCCCGGCAGCTGCACCGCGCGGCGGCCGAGCAGACGAGCGAGGCCGGAAAGCTCGACGTCTCGGCCTGGCTCGACACGGCAGGCGCCGGTGAACGGGCGACCATCGCAGCCGCGCTGATGGATGGCGGGCTGGATTCCACCAATCCGGCGTCATTGCTGGGAAAGTTGGTGAGTCGGCTCGAGATCTTGCGCGTGGACGCCGAGATGTCGATGAACACACGTTTACAGAAAGAAGCGCAGGCACGGGGGGATGACGCCGCACTGCGAGCGCTTGCAGTCCGCGGTATCGAGCTTCGAAAAACAAAAGAAGGGCTGCGAGCAGCCCTGCAGAGGCCTTGAGAGAAATGAACCACGACTTCGACAGCGACAACGACAACGACATGGATGACGACGACGGCGAGGAAGTCCCTCGCACGCCGAAGCCGCCCAAGAATGGCGCCGCCAAGCCGGCCGCGACCAAGAAGGCGTCCTCCGGCAAGGAGAGCGAGCGCAAGAAGCGCGAGCTCATCACGATGGGTAAGGCGAAGGGCTTCTTGACCTATGACGAGGTCAACGAGCACATGCCCGAGAACATCGTGTCGTCCGATCAGATGGATGATTGGTTGTCGGCGTTTTCGGGTGAGGGCATCGAGATCGTCGATTCGTCGTCGAAGGTGAAGGTCCCCGGCAAGGGCGAAGGCGCCGACGCCGAGGCGGCTGAGGAAGAGGAGGCCGAGGAGGTCGAGGCCAAGAAGGAGGAGGCCGAGGAGGAGGAAGACTCTGACGGCTACTCCAAGACCAACGACCCGGTGCGCATGTACCTGCGCAAGATGGGGTCGGTTTCGCTGCTCACGCGCGAGGGCGAGGTCGAGATCGCCAAGCGCATCGAGGACGGCGAGCGGCGCGTGCTGCAGGTCGTGCTCAACTCTTCGGTCGCGATCGAGGAGATCCTGCAGCTGGGCGACAAGCTCAGGAAGCAGAAGATCCGCGTCAAGGAGGTCGTCAAGGACGCGGACGAAGAGGACGCAGAGTTCGACGAGCAGTGGCACATCGAGCGCGTCTGCAAGGTGATCGACAAGGTCCGCCGGCTGTGGAAGGACCAGGAGAAGGTCGCCGAGAAGCTGGTCGGCAAGGCCGTCGCGGAGGCGACGCGCAAGAAATACAAGAAGCAGATCAGCGATGTGAAGCAGAACATCCTGGACGCGCTCCAGGAGATGCGCCTCAACAAGAAACAGATCGATAAGATCGTTCTGAAGTTGAAGGACCTGGTCGAGCGCATCGAGCAGGCCAACCGCGAGATCATCGACTGCGAGCACAAGTCGGGTCTGTCGCTGAAGGAGTTCCGCAAGACGCTGCGCGAGATCCGCTCGTCGCCGCTGCGCCAGCGCGCGATCGCGAAGAAGCTGGGCATCCGCCCCGACGAGATCGAGGAGATGTCGCGGGTCATCCAGAACGCGCAGAAGAAGATCAAGCGCGTCGAGGAAGAGGCGAAGCTGACCGAGACCGTCCTGCGCGACACCGTGAACGAGATCCAGGACGGCGAGCGGACGGCGGAGCGGGCGAAGGCCGAGCTCGTCGAGGCCAACCTGCGGCTCGTCGTGTCGATCGCGAAGAAGTACACGAACCGCGGCCTGCAGTTCCTGGACCTGATCCAGGAGGGGAACATCGGCCTCATGAAGGCGGTCGACAAGTTCGAGTACAAGCGCGGCTACAAGTTCTCGACCTACGCGACGTGGTGGATCCGGCAGGCGATCACGCGCGCCATCGCCGACCAGGCGCGCACGATCCGCATCCCGGTCCACATGATCGAGACGATCAACAAGCTGATCCGCACCAGCCGCTACCTGGTGCAGGAGCTCGGGCGCGAGCCGACGCCGGAAGAGATCGCCGAGAAGATGGAGCTCCCGCTCGACAAGGTGCGGAAGGTCCTGAAGATCGCCAAGGAGCCGATCTCGCTGGAGACGCCGATCGGCGAGGAGGAAGACTCGCACCTCGGCGACTTCATCGAGGACAAGAGCGTCATCTCGCCGGCCGACGCGGTGATCTCGATGAACCTGGCGGAGCAGACGCGCAAGGTGCTCGCGACGCTGACGCCGCGCGAGGAGAAGGTGCTGCGCATGCGCTTCGGCATCGGCGAGAAGTCCGACCACACGCTGGAAGAGGTGGGCCAGGACTTCGAGGTGACGCGCGAGCGCATCCGGCAGATCGAGGCGAAGGCGCTGCGCAAGCTGCGCCACCCGTCGCGGTCGAAGCGCCTCAAGTCGTTCATGGAATCGTGAAGCGACGGTTCGCCGTCAAGACCGGCGACCGCGAACGCATCGTCGAGCTGGACGACGGGGTGGTTCGCGTCGACGGTCGTGACGTCGGCGTCAGCTTCACGCAGGTGTCGCCCGGGATCTGGAGCCTGCGGCGCGGCAACGAGCAGACCATCGCGGAGGTCGACGCCCAGGGTGGAACGACCGCGGCGACCACAAAGCTGGCCGTCGAGATCAAGCGGCCGGGGCAGGACGCGGTCGTCGTCGCCGCCGAGGTCGCGGACGCGCGCCGGGCGTCGATCGTGGCGCCCGCGCGGCCGGCGGCCGGGGGGGCGCCCGTCGTCGTCCGCTCGCCGATCCCGGGGCGGGTCGTCAAGCTGCTGGTCAAGGCCGGCGACGCCGTGTCGGCGGGCCAGACGCTGGTGGTGCTGGAAGCCATGAAGATGGAGAACGAGCTGCGCGCGCCGCGCGCCGGCCGCGTCGTGGATGTGGATGCCCGCTGCGTGGAGGGCGCCCCCGTCGAATCAGGCCAGGACCTCATCACCGTCGGGTGACAGTCGGGGTCCGGGGATCTAATCTCCGCAGATGCTCGCGGCCATAGTGCTCGCTTCGTTGTGGGCGCAAGCAGAACAGGCGCCCCCGCCGCGCCCCGTGCCAGCGCCTCTGCAGCTCGCGCCGGCGCCTCCGCCCCCCACGGAGGCGGCTCCGCTGCCCGCACCGGCGCCCCCGCAGCCTGCGCTGGTGCCTCCGGTCCCCGCGCCGGCGCCTGCGCAACCAGCGCCGCCGCCCGCGCCGCCCGATGCGCAACCGCCACCGCCGCCCGGCCCGAATCAGCTCCGCGTGTTCGGGGCGTTCGCGTACCGGCCGGACGACGGTGGCGGCATCGTGACCCAGGCCGGGTTCTCGATCGGCGGTTCATTCGAGCGCCGCTACCTGAAGCTCGCGGGCGGCGCCGACTTCGGCGTCGCCGTCGAAGGTGCGTTCACCAGGTTCTCGACGGCTGGCTCGCCGGTCATCGTGCCCGGACAAGCGGAGGCGTACGGAGCCACACGAACACTGACCCAGACCGGCTTTGCCTTGCTGCAGACGGTGGGGTGGCAGCTCGGGGGCGTGCGCCCGTTCGTGGCGGCGGGCGGCGGCGTCAGCCTCGGATATTTCTCCACGCCCGAGGTCGAGCTTCGTCCGGGGACCGCCAGCTCGACGCAGCCGCTGGCGCGCGTGATGGCCGGCGTCGACATCGCGTTTTCACCGACGACGGCGGTGATTGTCCGCGCCGGCTACACCCACATGTTCTCCAGCCCGACGTTCGACACGGAAGCGGCGGGCAGCTTCGCCCTGTTCGGCAGCCTGCTGGACGTGGGCGCCGGGATGGCGGCGCGGTTCTGACCATGGCGCGCCCGCGGATCACGATGCTGCTGCTGGTGGTGCCCGCGCTGGCGCTCGGGGGGCTCTGTCTGGCCATCGTCGCGACCGCCGCGGCGCGCGCGGGCGGAGCGCCCGGGCTGGGCGCCCCCGGTCACTTCGCGGTTCGCCAGCTGGTCGGGCTGGGGCTAGGCCTCGTGCTCGGCGTCGTCGTGGCGCTTGCCGGCGCCGAACGCATTCTGCGCGTCGCGCCGCTGTTGTTCATCGCCGCGCTGATCGCAACGGCCGCGGTGTTCGTTCCCGGCGTCGGCGTGCGCGCCGCGGGCGCCAGCCGCTGGCTGAAGCTGGGTCCGTTTTCGGGCAGCCCGGCGCCGTTCCTGATCGGCGCCACCGGGCTGCTGGTGGCCGCGTGGAGCGACGCGGGCAACCGAGGCGACCAACATTCTCACATGATCGCGTCGCGTCCCACCGCGCTGGCGCTGGCGCTGATCGCGGTGCTCGTGCTGGTCGCCGAGCCCGACTTCTCCGCCGCCGCCGTCGTGCTGGCGGTCGCGTTCGCGGCGCTGGGTGGCGGCGGCATCGCCAGCCGCCGCCTGATCCCGGCCGCGCTGCTGCTGCTGCTCGCGCTCGGCGCCGGCGCGTCGCGCTTCGGCTACGTCAACAAGCGCGTCGACGGTTTCATCTCGCCGCAGAGCGACCGGCGCGGCAAGGGGTTCGAGGTGCTGGCGCTGGCGCGCGCGAACGCCGGCGCCGCGGCGGGCGCGACGGGCCTGGGAAACGGCAGCGCCCGCCGCCACCTGTCGTCGCCGGCCAGCGACTACGTCTTCGCCGTCGTCGGCGAGGAGCTGGGACGCAAGGGGATGTGGGGCGTCGTCGGCGCCTGGGCGGTGCTGGCGGCGGGCGCGGCGATGGCCGCGCGCGCGGCCGGGCGCGATCCCCGGCTGCGCGCCACGGCCGCCGCGTGCGCGGCCGCGTTGATTGCGCCCGCGGCGATGCACGTCGCCGTCTGTCGCGGCTGGACGCCGATCGTCGGCGTCACGATGCCGTTCCTCAGCTACGACCCGACGCTGACCGTGGCGTCGGGCGGCGAGCTGGGCGTGCTCGCCGCGATCGCGCTGGCGCCCGGCACCGCGCCCCCCGAACAGGTCACGTCATGAATCCGTTGCCAGGCAAATCGCCGCCAACGAAGGCTTTGATCGACCTCAAGTTCGTCATCGTTTCAGGCAAGGGCGGGGTCGGACGGACGACGGTGGCCGCGACGCTGGCGCGCGTCGCCGTCGCCGCGGGCAAGCGCGTGCTGGTCGCCGAATCCACCACCACCGATCGGCTGGCGCGCATGTTCGGGCACAGCGAGCCGCTGCCCAGCAAGATCACGACGCTGGCGCCGGGCATCGACGCGGTCAACGTCACGCCCGCGAGCTCGATGCAGGAGTACGGCGTCAAGATCCTGCGGTCGGAGCTGGTGACACGCGCGGTGTTCGAAAATCGCGCCGTACGCGGCATGCTGTCGGCCATCCCCGGGCTGGACGGGTACGCGATCCTCGGCAAGGTCTGGTGGCACACGACGGAGATGGTGGACGGGCGGCCGCGCTACGACCTGGTCATCTTCGACGGCCCGGCCAGCGGGCACGCGGGCCTGATGTTCCGCATCCCGCAAGCGATCCTGAACGCGATGCCGATGGGTCCGCTCGCGCGCGACGCGCGATCGATGCTGGAGCTGTGGCACGACCCGGCGCGCACGGCGCTGGTCATCGTCACGCTGGCCGAAGATCTACCCGCGCGTGAGACCGCCGAGCTGGCCGCCGCCGCGCGGGGACCGCTGGGGCTGCCGCTCGGACCGCTGGTGATCAACGCGCTGCCGACCGGCGCGCTGTCGGCGCCCGCGCTGGACGCCGTGATGGCGCGATGGCAGGGCCAACAGGACCAGCGGCGACATCGAATCAGGCAACGACCTACGATTCGCTGGCCGTGACCCTGCGCCTGGCTGCCAGCGTGCGCGGCCAGCGCCAGGCTGCGGACGAGGTCGCGCAAAGACTCAAGCACGATTTGGGACTGCCGATAATCACGCTACCGCGCATTCCCACCGCCGAGATCGGGCCCGCGATCGTCGCCGAGCTGGCACCACACTTGGCGGCGCAACTATAGATATTCACTTGATTTGCGGGGGCTGGCGGCGCTCGGTATCGTGGCGACGGCGCTGACCCTTGCTCGCGTTCCCCATCTTGACTGCCCTCCTGGCCGCGGGCCTGGACCCAGGAACGCCCCGACCGGTACCGCACCTTTCGGCAGTACGTGTGTTCGCGCCCCCGCTCATCGACGGGCGGCTGGACGACGGCGCGTGGCAAGGCGTCACGCCCACGGACGAGTTCACCCAGCAGTACCCGTTCGATGGTCAGAAGCCGTCCGAACGGACGCTGATGCGCGTCGTCTACGACGACGAGGCGATCTACTTCGGCTTCGACTGCGAGCAGGTGAACACGCCCATCGTCGAACGGCTGACCCGGCGCGATCGCGACTCCGAGAGCGAATGGGTGTGGGTGCAGATCGATTCGCGCAACGAAGGCAAGAGCGCCTTCATGTTCGCGGTCAACATCTCGGGGACGCTGGCTGACGGGCAGATCATCGACCAGACGACCTACTCGTGGGAGTGGGACGAGAACTGGGAGGCGCGCACGATCCGGCGGCCGACCGGCTGGTCGGCCGAGATCCGCATCCCGATCCGGACGCTGCGCTTCGACGGCAGCGCCCCCGTGCAGAGCTGGGGGCTGCAGGCCGCGCGCTTCATCGCGGAGCGCCAGGAGACTGCCCTGTGGGCGTATTTTCCGCGCGACGTCGCCACGCCGCTGGCGTACCTGGGGCGCCTGGACGATCTGCGCGGGCTCAAGGGGGGCGGCGCGCTGGAGCTGCTGCCGTTCGGCGTCGGCTTCACGCGCCGGCGCGACGCGGATGAGACCACGCTGGGCAGCGGCTTCAAGTTCGGCGGATCGGTGGGCCTGAACCTCAAGTGGCACCTCGCGAACGACGTCACGCTGGACGCCGCGTTCAACCCCGACTTCGCCCAGGTCGAGGCCGACCAGGTGATCCTGAACCTGACCAACTTCGAGACCTTCCTGCCCGAGAAGCGGCCGTTTTTCCTCGAGGGCATCGACGCGTTTTCGTTCCCGCTGCAGGTGTTCTATTCGCGCCGCATCGGCAGCGCGCCGATGGCGCCGACGCTGGGCGCGGCGACCGATCGCTTCGTCGACGTGCCCCTGCCGGCCACAATCTACTCGGCCGGCAAGCTGGTCGGGCGGCTCGGGCCGCGGTGGACGACTGGGGGCGATGAGCGCGGTCACCGCGGCGAACGAGGTCATCGTCGAGAACATGGCCGGCGCGCGCTCGACGGTGCTGGCGGCGCCGACCACCGCGTGGAACGTGCTGCGGCTGAAGCGCGAGCTGGGCGGCGCCGGGCACATCGGCCTCATCGGCACCGGCGCCAGTCGGTTCGAGGACACGAACGGCTATCCACCGGATCCGATCAACCCGAACTCACTGCAGCTGTGCCCGGCGGGCCAGATCGTGCCGCAAGGCAGCCGCTGCTTCCGCGGCGCCTACCTGGGCGGCTTCGACGGGCGCTGGCGGTCATCGTCGCAGGAGTACATGGTCGGCGGCGCGTTCGTGCAGTCGTACATCCACGGCGGCCCCGTGTTCGTGCAACCGGACGGCACCCCCGTCGGCGCGGGCGCCACGTCGCCGGGCGGCTGGCTGCGCATCGCGAAGGAGGGCGGCCCGCACCTGTTGTGGAGCGCGGAGTACACGGGCGCCGGGCGCACGCTGCAATACAACGACGTCGGCTACATGGCGCGCCAGAACCTGCACTCGCTCAAGGGGACGCTGGGCTGGCGGACGCTGGAGGCGGACGCGCACACGGTCGAGAAGCTCGCGATGCTCGAGATCTCCGACAACCGCAACCTGTCGGGGCTGGATCTCGGCCAGCTCTACGAGCTGAACGGGCGCGTGCGGCTGCGCAACTTCTCGTCGATCTTCGTCGCGGCGGATCTGGGACCGTCGCGCTTCGACGACCGCGAGGTCGGCAACGGCGTCGCGTTGCAACGCGCCCGCTTCATCGGCGGCAAGCTGGAGTTCGCGACCGATCCGCGCGGGTTCCTGTACGCGACGCTGGCCAACCAGACGCAGCTCGTCTCCGGCGGCGGCTTCGTCACCAACACGCAGGCGACGCTGCTGTTTCACGCCCTGCGCCAGCTCGACATCGAGCTGCTGCCGCAGGTGACGTGGTCGGCGGGGGAATACCGCTACGCGCGCCAGTCGGTCACGACGGATCTCGATCCGTATTACTTCGGCAAGCTGAGGGCCAACAGCATCAGCGCCACGCTGCGCGCCAGCTACACGTTCACGCCGCAGCTGACGCTGCAGGCGTACGCGCAGGCGTTCCTGGCGTCGGGGCACTTCGAAGACATCAGGCTGGTCACGCGCACCAGCGTCACCGACGGCATCGTCCACCTCTCCGACCTGGCCGTGTCGCCGTTGATCAACCCGATCAACTCGCCGGGCTTCGTCGAACCCGACTTCGAGGACGCGGCGCTGAACATCAACGTCGTGTTCCGCTGGGAGTATCGCCTCGGATCGACCATCTACTTCGTCTATGCGCGGTCGCAGATCCCGACCGTCACCAACTTCACGCCGCCCGGCATGATCGACTTCCGCGCGTTCGGCCACGGCGGCTCATCGGACGTGTTCCTGCTCAAGTTCTCGACCTGGTGGGCGGGCTGAGCTACGCCGCTCCGCTCTGCTCTTCGGCGGGGGGCGGGCGGGGCGGGTGACCTCCGGTCGGCCTTCGCAGCAAGGCTCGGAATCGTCGGGCGGAACGACAGAGCCGCCCGACTCAGCTTAGGCCGAAGCGGACACCCGCCCCGCCCTGCCCGCCTGTCAGAGCGGCTCCGCTTCACTGTCGACGTCCGGATACGGATCTCCGAGTAGCGGAGCCGAGGTGAAACGCGAGCGCGGCGGGGGACGGGGACCTCCTCGGCCGGAGCTGAGTCGGCCGCTCTGTCGTTCGCGGCCGACGATTCCGAGCCTTGCTGCGAAGGCCGAGGAGGTCCCCGTCCCCCGCCGCCCCCAAGAGAACCGAGCGGAGCGGGGCTAGGGGTGGGCGATCACGACCAGCGTCGGCGAGCGCGCCAGCACGCAGGCCAGCGCGCGCTCCAGCGTCTCCGGGTCCAGGGCGGCGAAGCTCTCGTCCAGGACGCGCACGTCCAGCGGTTGCAGCAGCGAGCGCGCGATGTACAGGCGGCTGCGCTCGCCGTGCGACAGCTGCCAGCCGCCTTCGCCGACCAGCTGCTCGAGGCCGGACGGCATCCGCGCCAGCAGCGGGCCGAGGTCCAGCTCGCGCAGCACCGCCTCCGCCTCGGCGATGTCCTCGCGACGCGGCGGCCACGCGCGGCCGAGCAGCAGGTTGAACGACAGGCTGTGCAGGAAGACGTGGTTCTCGTGGAACTGCGGCGCGGCGCCGACGTGCCCGCGCCAGCGCGGCAAGCCCAGCGCGGCCTGCTCGACGCCGCGCAACGCCAGGCTGCCCGCGTCGGGGACGCGCAGGCCGGACAGCAGCGCCCCCAGCGTCGACTTGCCGCCGCCTGACGGACCTTCGAGCAGCACGCGATCGCCGTGCCGGATGTCCAGCGAGCAGGCCGACAGCACGGCGGCCGCGCGCCCCGGATAGCGGAACGCGACGTCGCGCGCGGCGATGAGCGGCGCGTCCCCGGCGCCAGCGGCGGGCGTCGGCTGCGCGGCCGGCTGCGCGGCGACAGCCTGGGCACCGGCGGCCGTCGCCAGCATCGGCGCCACCTGCCGCCAGGCGATGCGGGCCGCGCCCAGCGCGGGGAACGCCTGGGCCAGCTTGCGGAGCGCGCCGTAGATCAGCAGCGTTCCGCCCAGGCTGGTCGCGAACGCGCCTGGCCGCGCGCCCGCCGCCGCGAACGACGGCGCCAGCGCGAGCACGGCGGCGACCAGCCAGCCGCGTGGCACGACGATCGCCAGCAACGCGACCGCGCGATCCAGCGTCCGACCCGTCCGGCCGTAGTCGGCCAGCGCGGCGTCCTCCTCGCGATGCCGCAGCGCCGGCGCCTGCTGCGCGACCAGCGTCCGCTGGCCGACCATCCGCTCGACCAGATCGTGCGTCAGCGCGATCCGCCCCGCCGACCAGCGCGCCGAGCGCGCGCTGCACGCCCGCCGCCAGCAGCGCCGCCACGCCGATCCACACGGCCAGCAGCAGGAGCTGCGCGCCCGCCGCGACGCCCAGGGCGACGACCACGGCGCCGGCAGCCAGCTCGAAGGCGCCCGCCGCCGCCATCAGCCCGCCGCCCAGCGCCAGCGATTCCAGCGCCTCGGTCTCGACGACACGCCCGAGCAGCTGGCCGATCCCCTCGGCGCGGATCGATTCGGTGTCGAGCGACAGCAAACCGTTCATCAGGCGGTGGCGCAGCACCTGCCCGCCGTCGATCGCCAGCCTGCCCGCCGTCCACGACGACAGCAGGCGCGTCGCCACCAGCGCGGCGATGACGCCGGCGATGACCGCGATCGACGACAGCCCGCCGCCAGCGTGGGCGTCGGCGGCGACCGCGCGCGCGCCGACGATCCCCCACAGCCCGGCGACGAACGCCAGCTGCACCAGGTAGCCGCCGATCGCCACCGCCATCCGGCGCGCCACGCCGGCCGCGCGCAACGCCGCCCACATCGACGCGCGCGCGGGTTGAAGCCGCGTCCCCTCCGCCGCGCGCTCGCTGCCCAGGGCGGCGCGCAGCAGCGCATCGGTGATCGCGGGGCGGCGCGCGGCGTCGAAGCCGGCGGCGGCGACGGTGGTTTCGATGCCGGCGCGCGCTTCGACCTCGAGCGGCGCGCGCAGATACGCCGACAGCTCCGCGGCGTCGCACGCCACGACGTCGCCCGTGGTCGCGATCAGCCGCAGCCGTCCGCCGTCGCCGCTGATGTCGACGATCGCGAGCAAGGCGCCCGCCCCCGCCCCGACGCGCAACACCGCCGGCGCCGCCGCGCGCGCGCGCGGACCCAGCCCGGCACCCACACCGCCGGCCGGCGCGACGTCCGCGTACGACAGCTCGAAGCGCTCCGCGGGGCCGGGCGTCGCGATCCCCGCGGCCGCCGTCAGCCGGGCGGTGAGCTCGTCGCGCCTGTCGAGCGGCCACAAGCACGACGCGAGCGTCACGGACGCGTTGGGCACGTTCGGCGACGTCACCTGGGCTCCTCCGTGACGCGCCCGCCCTGCAGCCGCAGCCGCCGCCAGGTCGTGGCCGACCACGACGCCGCGCGCACCCGCGCCTCCGCCGCCAGCAGCGCCGCATAGCGCGACGTCGGGTCGGCGCGCAGATCGGCGGGCGCGCCGTCTTCGATGATCTTGCCGTCGGCCACGACCAGCACGCGCGGAAACTGCTCCGTCTCGTGGATGTCGTGGGTCACGCACAGCAGCGTCGCCCCGGCCCAGCGCCGCCGCGCCCGCGCCAGCAGCTCGGCCGCGCTGATCGCGCGCCAGGCCCCGGAACGGCTCGTCGAGCACCACCAGCGCCGGGCGCGGGCGCAGCACGCCGCGCCCGAAACGGACGCGCTGCCCCTCCCCGCCCGACACCAGCGCCCCCGCCTCCCCGAGCGGCGTGTCCACGCCGCGCGGCAGCCGTTGCACCACGTCGTCGAGCTCGGCCTCCGCCAGCGCCTGCGCCAGCGTGTCGTGATCGGGGGCGGCCGGCAGCCCGAACGCGAGGTTGTGCGCGAGCGGGCGGTTCCACAGGTAGACCGACGGATCGACCCACACCGTCCGCTGGCGCAGCGCCTCCAGCGCCGCGACGTCGAGCGGCGCGCCGCCGACACGGACGCTGCCCGCGGCGGGGCGGTGCCAGCCCAGCAGCAGGCCGACCAGGCTCGATTTCCCCGCGCCCGAAGCGCCGACGATCGCCACGTGTTCGCCGGCGCCGATCGCCAGCGACGCGACATCCAGGATCTCGTTGCCCGCGGCGACGACACGCACGTCGGCCAGATCGATCGCCGCCGCCCCCGGTGTCGCGCCGGACGGGCCGGCTTCGGCGGCCGGCGCGTCACCGGCGCGGCGCGACCGCCGCCTCCTCCGGCGCGCCCAGCGGCTCCAGCAGGCGCAGCGTCAGGCTGCGCTGCGCCGGGATCTGCTGCAGCGTCAGCCCCAGCTCGTAGCCCAGCATGGGCAGCGACAGCGCCCAGTAGACCGCGAGCAGCGCGGTGCCCGGATCGCGCCCGCCGGCGGCGCGCGCCGAAGAACCCCGCCAGCACAACCACCGCCAGCCCGAACCCCACCAGCGCCTGCGCCGCCTCGGCGGACAGCGCCGCGCGCAGCGACGCGCGCGCCGCCCGCACCCACTCGTGCAGCCGGTCGCGGTGCTCGCGGGCCAGCGCCGGCTCCGCCGCGTGCGTGCGCACGGCCGACAGCCCCAGCAGGCCATCCAGATAGAAGCGCCCGAGCGCGCCCGCGTGGTTGCGCATGCGCAGGTCGCGTTCGGCCAGCGCGGGCTGCACCGCCGCCGGCAACAGCAGCATCGCGGCCGCCAGCGCCAGCACCAGCGCCGTGCCGCCCGGATCCAGCCAGATCAGCGCCGCCGCGACGACGACGATCTCGATGGCGATGCGCACCACGTCCGCCGCCAGCGTCGGCAGCGCGCGCAGCCGGTGCGTCACGTGCGCCCGTTCGGCCATGTCGGACACCGGCCGGCTCTGAAAATAGCGGTCGCCGAGGCGCGGGATCTTGCGCGCGAACAGGTGGCGGAAGCGCTCCTCGATGCGCGCGCCCGCGCGCCGCAGCCCCCACGCCAGCGGCAGCTCCAGCGACAACAGCAGCACCAGCAGCAGCACGATGGCGGCCAGCAGCGCGCCGCCGGTGGCCGGCAGGCCGAGGAAGCGCGCCGCGCCGCCGCCGCGCCGATGCCGCCGCCGCGTCGAACAGCGCGCGGAACAGCAGCGCCTCCGCCACCGTCCCCAGCGCCGCGAGCACGACGCCCACGGCCAGCGTCCGCACGGGGACGCCGCCGCTGGTGAGCAGCCGGCGAAGCTCGGCCCACACGCGCGTGCGTGGCTCGTCGACGGCGGCGCGCAGCTCCAGCGGCAACTCCGCCCGCCGCGCGTCGTCCAGCGGCGCGGCGCCCGCGACCCGCACCAGCACCGCGCCGCGCACCGTCACCTGCTCGCTGCCGTCGGGCGCGGCGCGGCGCCGCGGTGCGCGGTCGCATGGAGCGATTGCCCGCTGGGCGCGCTGGCGCCCTGCGCCGCCAGCGCGGCGACCAGCCGGCGCGCCTCGCCGCCCGGCGTGACCGCGCCCGCCGCCGCCAGCTCGGTCACGGTGCGGACGGCGCCGTCGAGCGCGGCGATGCGCGACCACCCCGGCTCGGCCAGCGCGGGCGCGATCAGCGCGTCCGCGTCGCCGATACCGACGGCGCGCATGCGGCGCGCCAGCGGCGCGGTGAAGTTTTCGCTGCCCGCCCAGTCGCGAAACGCATCGGCCGGGAGCGCCAGCGCGTGCGTGTAGACGTCGCGCAGGAACGCCGCGCGCCTGACCCAGCGCCGCCCGCGCGCCGGATCCATCACCTGCACCCAGTCGCCGTGCGCCCGCCACACGACCACGAAGTGCGTCAGCGCCGACGGCAGCCGCACGACCACGATCGCGGGCAGCGCGTCCGCCTCGGGCAGCAGCAGGTGATCGACCGGCATCATCACCTGCTCCGCGTCGAGGCCCAGGCTCTGCGCCAGCGTCTCGATGGTGTCGATCGACGTGCCGTCGACCGACGTCTGGCACGCCTCGCGCAGCCGGCCGTAGCTGACGCCGACGCCGAACCCTTCCAGCAGGCACTTGAGCGCCGCCGGCCCGCAATCCATCGCCGACGTCTGGATGACCTCCGGCGCCAGGAAGCGGCGGCGGGAGCGACGCGGTCCCTCGGCTTCGTCGTCGGAGGTTGGCTCTGCCGACATCGTCGGGCGAGACGGTACAATGCCGCGCCGGAGGCATCCATCCCCAACCCTGGCCATCGAGATGGGAACCCTCGAAGGGTTCCCAAACCGCTCCCGCGATCCCCTGGCTGGCACCGTGCGCGCGCACGAGCAGGCGATCGCGCTGCGCGCCGCGGGCAACTTCGCCGCCGCCGAGCGCGCCTGCCGCCGCGCCGTCGCCGGCTACGAGGCGGTCGAGGGGCCCCGCCACCCCGACGTCGCCAACGCGCTGGTCGAGCTGGGCCTGATACTGGAGGCGCGCGACCAGCTACGCGAAGCGGCGCGCTGCCAGCGCCGCGCGCTGGACATCCTGGCGCGCGACCGCTCGCGCGATCCCGACATCACCCGGCTGTCGGTCCGCGCGCGCACCGCGCTGGCCGGCATCGACCGCGTGCTCGGCGCCTACGCCGCCGCGGATCGCGGCTATCAGGCCGCGCTGGCGACCATTCGCCGCCGCTTCGGCCCCCGCGATCGCTACGTCTGCGGCGTGCTCAACGATCTGGGCGTGCTGCGCAAGGCGCAGGGGCGCTACGACGAGGCGATCGCCTACTACCGGCGCGCCCTGCCGCTCATCCCGCGCAGTGACCGCGACGCGCGCGCGACGCTGGCCCACAACCTGGGCGGCATCGAGCACGCGCGCGGCAACTACGCCGCGCGCCGAACCCCACGCCCGCCGGTCGGTCCAGCTGCGCGCCGCCCTGCACGGCGCCGATCACCCGGCGGTCGCCGCCGACGTGGCGGCGCTGGCGGCGATCGTCGACGCCCGTGGCCGGCTGCCCGAGGCCGCGACGCTCTACCGCCGCGCGCTGGCCGTGTTCACGCGCAAGCTGGGGACGGGCAGCCTGGAGGTCGGGCTGAACCTGGCCAGCCTGGCGGCGGTCGAGCAGCGCCGCGGGGGCCGGGCGCGCGCCCGAGGCCTCTACGCGCGGGCGCTGGCGATCCAGGAGCGGCTGCTCGGCCGTGACCACGCGGACGTGGCGATGACCGTCAACAATCTGGCGGTGCTCGAGCGTGACGCCGGCCGCCTGGATCGCTCGGCGACGCTGTTCCGGCGCGCGCACGGCAGCTTTCGCCGGGCGCTCGGCGACCGCCACCCGCACACGGTGCTCGCGGCCGCAAATCGACGCGCCGTCGAGGCTGAACGCCTCAAGGATCGTACCGGGTCCCGCCGATGAATTGAGCCGCCGGATGCGCGACGACCAGCTCGAGCTCGTGGTTCGCGGCGGCACGGTAGTCACAGCGGAGGGACAGCGGCAGGCCGACGTCGGCATCGCCGGCGGCAAGGTCGTCCGCATCGACGACCGCGTGCCAGGCGGCCGCGCCACCCCGCGCGGGGCGCGCGACATCGACGCCAGCGGACGCCTGGTGCTGCCCGGCGGCGTCGACCCGCACGTGCACCTGAACGTCGAGGGCCTCGACCCCGGCGAGCCCCACTGGGTCGACGACTACATGACCGGCTCGCGCGCGGCGCTGGCGGGCGGCGTGACCAGCGTCGGCAACATGGCCTTCGTGTTGCCGTGGGAGAGCATCGCGGACCGCGTGCGCCGCGAGACCGCGCTGGTCGCCCAGCAGGCGATCGCCGACGTGTTCTTCCACACCGTGATCGTCGCAGCCGAGCGCGGACATCCTGGCCGAGGTCGGGCACGCGGTGGCCGGCGGCCAGCCGAGCATGAAGATGTTCATGACCATGCCGACGTTCGAGGCCAACGTCCCCGCCTTCACGCGGGCGATGAAGGCCACCGGCGAGGCGGGCGGCATCACGCTGGTCCACTGCGAGGACCTGCCGACCATCGAATGCTGCACGACCATGCTCGCCGAGCACGCGCGCCTGGGCCTCGGCCCACTTCGCGCACAGCCGGCCGATCGTCGCCGAGACCGTCGCAACCGAAAGAGCAATCGCAATGTGCCGCGCCACGGGATGCCCGACCTACGTCGTGCACCTGTCGTCGGCGCGCGCGCTGGCGGCGTGCGCGGCGGCGCGGGCCGAGGGGCTGCCGATCTACGTCGAGACGCGGCCGCTGTACCTGTACCTGACGTCCGACCGCTACCACGACCACGACGGCGCGCTGTACGTGGCGCAGCCGCCGCTGCGCGAGCGCGAGGATCAGGAGGCGCTGTGGCGCGGCCTGGTCGACGGGTCGATCGACACGGTCGCCAGCGATCACGCGCCGTGGACGCGCGAGCTCAAGCTCGATCCGAAGCTGGACATCACGCGCGGCCGCCCCGGCGTGGCCGAGCTGGACACGATGTTGCCGCTGCTCTACACGGAGGGCGTCGCCACCGGGCGGCTGACGCTGGAGCGCTTCGTCGCGCTGACCGCGACCAACGCCGCCAAGCTGTTCGGCCTCTACCCGCGCAAGGGGACGATCGCCGTCGGCTCGGACGCCGACCTGGCGATCTGGGAGACGCGCGAGCGCCGGATCGTGCGCGACGCCGACATGTTTTCGCGCGCCGCCCACAGCGTCTACGCCGGACGCGAGCTGCGCGGCTGGCCGCAGACCACCATCCGCCGCGGCCAGGTCGTGTTCGACGGCGGCGACATCCTGGGCCGGCCCGGCAGCGGCGAGCCCATCCGCCGCGGCCCGCACGCAACGCCGCGCGTCTGAACCGCTTTCGTCCGGCTGAGTCTCCGTCGGAAACGGCGGCGCGCAAATTGGTATAGTTACCGGCGTTCCGAAAGCAGAGACCCGGCCGAACTATCCTAGATGGCGACAGACGAACACGACGTCAGCCGTACAGTTCCACGCCGCGGACTGCCTCGCGAAACGCCGCGCGTCGGCCTGCTGATCGTCGTGGGCAGCGGCGCCGCGCCCGAGACGCTGCGCGCGCCGCGCGCCGTGGTGATGGAAGACCTGGCGCTGGAGATCGGCCGCCGCCCGCCGCCGCGCCAGCCGGGGGTGCAATCGTCGCTGGCGATCGCCGACGCCACGGTGTCCAGCGCACACGCGCGCGTGCAGCGGGCGTCGAGCGGCGCCGATCTGTTCATCATTCAGGATCTGGGCAGCACCAACGGCACGTTCGTCGACGGCCGGCGCACCACAGGCCCGACTCCCCTGCGCGATGGCGCCGTGCTGTTCCTGGGATCGCAGGTGGTGGTGTTCCGCATCGTCACCGCCGCCGAGCTGGACGCCCTGCAGGAGGACGCCGCGCAGCCGCTGGCGCCGCTGCCCACCGTGTCGCCCAGCGTGGCGGTGACCGCGGCGAAGCTGCGGCGGCTCGCCGCCACCGACACCGAGATCCTGCTCGTCGGCGAGACCGGCGTCGGCAAGGAGGTGTTCGCCAACGCCATCCACGTGCGTTCGGGGCGCTCGGGCAAGCTGGTGGCGATCAACTGCGCCGCGATCCCGCGCGAGCTGGTCGAAAGTGAGCTGTTCGGTTACGAGAAGGGCGCGCACTCGACCGCGCAGGGACGCAAGGTCGGCCTGGTCGAGCTGGCGCACGGCGGGACGCTGTTCCTCGACGAGATCGGCGACATGCCCGTCGAGCTGCAGTCGAAGCTGCTGCGCTTCCTGCAGGACCGGCGGTTCACGCCGCTGGGCAGCACGCGCGTCGTCGACGCCGACGTCCGCATCGTCGCGGCCACCAGCCGCACGGCGCTGACCAAGGGAGCCCACGTTCAGGAGGCGGTGCTGGGCCGCCTGGGCGCGCAGCCGATCGTGCTGCCGCCGCTGCGCGACCGCATCGAAGACGTCGGCCGCCTGACCGCGCTACTTCCTGGGCGACCCGACGCGCGCGTTCGAGCCGGAGGCCTTCCACGCGATGTGCCTGCACGCCTGGCCGCTGAACGTGCGCGAGCTGTCCAAGGTGATCAACGAGGCCAAGGCGCTGAGCCTGGGCGTCCCCGCCATCGGGCTCGAGCACCTGCCCGACGCGGTGACCGCGACGCTGCAGCTCGACGCCGAGGAAGACGCCGAGGACACGCACGTCGATCCGACGCCGCCGCCCGAGTTCAACGATCCCGCCCTGACGCGCGCCGCGGTGCCGGGCGCGCGCACGCGCCGTCGCGCGCCGTCGCGCCAGGAGCTGACGTCGATGCTCGAATTGTGCCGCGGCAGCGTCGCCGAGGTCGCCCGCCGCCTGAACCGCCAGTACGCCGTGGTCTGGCGGAATATCCAGCGTTATGGCATAGACGCCAGCGAGTATCCGCGACAGCAACGGCTGACTCCGGGCTCGCAACCGTCATGAGTGAAAACCGTATCGTCTTGCGCAAGGGGCGCGCGCGCCCGCTGTGGTTCGGCCACCCCTGGGTCTACGCCAACGCCGTGGGATCCGTGGAAGGCAAGCCCGCCGCCGGCGACGTCGTGTCGCTTGTCGACCATGACGGGCGCTTCATCGGCCGAGGCTTCTACAACCCGCGGTCGCAGATCCCCCTGCGCCTGTGCACGCGCACCGACGAAGCCGTCGACGCCGCGTTCTTCCGCGGGCGGATCGCGCGCGCCCGCGCCGCGCGCGCCCGCCTCGGCCTGCCCGCCGCCGACACCAACGTCTACCGCCTGTGCAACAGCGAGGGCGACGACCTGCCCGGCCTGGTGGTCGACATCTACGCCGACACCGCGGTCGCGCACATCACCACGCTGGGGATCGCGCAGCGCAAGGCCGAGGTCTACGACGCGCTGGAGGCCGAGCTGGGCGTGCGCACGATCTTCGAGATCGCGCCGCCCGCCTACGCCGACCTGGAAGGTTTCGTCGGCGGGTCGCGCGTCGCGCGTGGCGCGTCGATCACCAGCGTGCCGGTGATCGAAAACGGCATCCGGCTGGAGGTCGAGCCGCTGTCCGGGCAGAAGACCGGAATGTTCATCGACCAGCGCGAGACGCGCGCGCGCGTCGGCGGCCTGGCGCGCGGCGCGCGCGTGCTCGATTGCTACGCGTACGCCGGCGGCTTCGGCCTGGCCGCGGCACGTGGTGGCGCCGCCGCCGTGACCGCCGTCGACAGCTCGGCGCGCGCCGTCGCCCGCATCGAGGCGCATGCCGCCGCCAATGGCGCGACGATCACGGCCGTCGAGGCCGACGCGTTTCGCTACCTGGAGACGGCGACGCCGCGTTCGTTCGAGCTGGTCGTCGTCGACCCGCCGAAGTTCGCGCGCGCGCGCAAGGATCTCGAGGCGGCGCGCAAGGGCTACGAACGCCTGAACGCGCTCGCGCTGCAGGCCGTGGTGCCGGGCGGCATCCTGGTCACCTGCTCGTGCTCGCAGAACGTCGACGCCGAGACGTTCGAACGCATCGTCGCCGCCGGCGCCAAGCAGGCCGGCCGCGAGGTCCGCATCTTCGAGCACCGCGGCCCCGCCTCCGACCACATGCTCCCCCCTGGATTCAGTGAAGGGCAATACCTGAAGGTGTTGCTCTGCTACGTGGCGTGACCTGACGCGACGCTCGTCGGGCGCGGGCTGAGGTCCCGCCCGTAGGGAGCGCCCACGATCGATTTGGCCGCGCGCGCGGCGCCGCGGTCCGCGTTCTTGCCAAGCGACGCGCGATGCCCAGCTTGCGTCCCGAATTCGCGACTCCGACGGGAGACGATCATGGATGACGCCTTGGGAACCAGCGCTGCGTGACGAATCACAGCCGGATTCAGATCGAGTACCTGCTCTGATGCTGTCGCCCAGCGAACTGAAGCGCATCGTGTGGGAGCTGGACGTCGCCGGCCGCGCGGACAAACCCGCCGCGCTGGCGACCGTCGTCTCGATCTCCGGCTCCGCCTATCGCCGCCCCGGCGCGCGCCTGTTCGTTCGCGAGGACGGCGTGGTCGCAGGCGGCGTGAGCGGCGGTTGTCTCGAAGCCGATGTCGTCAAGAAAGCGCGGGCCGCGATCCAGGAGGGTCGACCCACGCTGGTCGCTTACGACGCGACGGATGATCACGACGGCGGCTTCGGGCAGGGTCAGGGTGGTCGCGGCGAGATTCACATCCTCATCGAGCCCGTCGGGCTGGAGCGGACCGCGCTCCACGTCGCCTGCCTGCGTGCGATGCTGACCGCGCGCAAGCCGCGCGTGCTGGCGCTGCGCTTCGCCGGGCCGACCGGCGACGTCGGGGCGATCGCGATGTTTTCGTCCGACGGTGCGTGGATCGGCGGCGATCGCGCGCATCTCCTGCCTGGAATCGAGGACTGCGTCAGCGGCGTCCTGCAGCAGCGGCGCGCGGAAGAGGTGGACCAGGGCGATGCCGTAGCATCCTCCGAGCGCCTGCTGCTCGACTACCTGGCGCCGATTCCACATCTGCTCGTGGTGGGGGCCGGGCCAGACAGCGAGCCGCTCGCCGCCTGCGCATCGGCCATCGGCTATCGCGTCATGATCGTCGACGAACGCCCCGGCTCCCTCGGCGCGCGCCAGTTTCCGCCAGGGACGCGAACCAGCAAGGCCCCCCTCCACGAGCTGGTGCCAGCGGAGGTGGACGCGTTCACGGCGTGCATCGTCGCCACCCACAACGCCGCGTACGACGGTCGCGCGCTCACGCAGCTGCTGGCCAGCCGCGCGCGCTACATCGGCGTTCTCGGGCCGCGGCGGAGAACGGCGCGGCTGCTCGAACACATCCTGCGCACCACCGGCGGCGCCGCCGGCGACGGCTCACGATTGTTCGCGCCCGCCGGGCTGGACATCGGCGCCGACACGCCCGACCAGATCGCGCTGGCCGTCCTCGCGGAGATTCAGGCCGTCTTCGCGGGCCGCCCCGGCGGCTATCTGCGCAATCGCGCCGCGCCCATACACGATGACGGCATCGAGCAGGCGAGCGCCGAAGGTGTTGCCGCCCACTAGCTCACGGCGCCGGGCGGACGCCCGCCGGCGAGCCGTGCATCATCGCGATGTAGTAGACGAGCATCGCGATGATCGTCGCCAGCGACACCCATTCGAACGGGATGCGGCCGAACAGCTTCCAGCGCGGCGCGAAGAAGCGCCCGCGCGAGCGCTTGTAGATCTGCTGCTTGATGTCGCCGAGGAAGTTGGACGGCGCCGCCTGCTTCAGCCTGCCCAGCGAGCCGACGGTCTTGCGGAAGCCGGCCAGCTCCGTGCGGCACTGGATGCACGCCGCCAGGTGCTGATCGACCGCTTCGCGCTGTCCGGGCGGCAGTGTGCCGTCGACATAGTCGGAGAACGTCTCCTGTGCCTGCGCGTGGTCCATCGGATCGGGTCTACGCTACCGCGTGTGTTTGTCTAGCTCTTCCTTGATCGCCGTGCGCGCGCGGTGCAGGCGCGATTTTATCGTGCCTTCGGGCAACCCGGTAATCTCCCCGATCTCCTGGTACGACATCTCCTCGACGTCACGTAGCACGACGAGCAGCCGCTGATCCTCGTCCAGCGCCTCGATCGCCCGCTGCACATGCGCCTCCATCTCGGCCGCCTCCATCAGCTTGTCGGGGGCGTCGATTTGCGCCTGCACCGGCGGCGCCGGCCTGTCCGCCGACTGCCGCACCTGCGACACGTCTTCGGGGTCGACCCCTTCGGTCGGGCGCCGCGCCAGGTGCTTGATCCGGTTCTTGCTGTGGTTGGCGGCGATGCGCAGCAGCCAGGTCGAAAACTTCGCCTCGCCGCGGAAGCTCTCGATGGTCTTGAACACGGTGATGAACACGTCCTGGGCGACGTCCTCCGCTTCCTGGCGGTTGCCGAGCATCCGGTAGATCAGGCTGAAGACCTTGTCGCCGTACGTGCGGACGATCTCCTCGAACGCCTGCTCGTCCCGCTCGCGCAAGCGGGCAATCAGGAGCCGCTCGGCCAGGCTCATCTCGAAGGGGGCTCGCTGCGACGCCCGGACTCGACCCAGACGCGATAGCGTTGCCTCCACACCGATTCAGACACCCGCGCCGCCATAATGTTCCGAATCACTGTTGGGGTTGGGTCTGCGTCGCCGGCACGAAGATACGCACACTGACGCCGACGATCGTGACGCGCGGGCTCGCCGCGTCTACGAAGATGTCCTGCCGGAGGCCGCCGTCCAGGGCGGCAAGCTCTGAAACCAGGGATGCCCCCGCCGAGGCGTAGCCGTTGCCGGTGATCGCGTCGTAGCCGCCCGCCCGCGCGCAGGGCGAACTTGCCGCCGAACGTCAGCTCGCCGCCCGCCATGACGCTGGTCCCCTTGCGCCCGTTCAGGTTGTCGGCCGTGAAGTGGGTGATGCCGTCGGCGGCGATGATCAGCCCGGGGATGGGCAGCAGGGCGACGCCGTACGCGATCCCCTTCGGCGCGTAGCTGTTGTGGAGGCTTCTCAGGTTCCTGCCGACCAGCGCCAGCGAGAAGAACTGGTGAGGCCGCACGGTCGCCCCCAGGTCGAAGGTCACGCCGCCGTCGTTGCCGCCCGGCGCATCGGCGCCTTCGAGCCGCAGGTATTTCACCGTCCCGCCGATCGCCGCGAACGGGGTGACCGGAAACGCCAGCGCCACACCCGCCGCGTGGCCGCTGCCGGCGAGCGGCATCGCCCCCGCCACCACCGGCGGCTCGGCCAGGTGGTACGTGTAGTAGACGCCCGCGGCGATACCGAACGCCGACGTGTTGTCGACCGCCGACGCGTGCAGCGAGTGATCGTTCAGCCGGGTGCCGTAACCGTATGCGCCCTCGAGGTTGTAGGTCTTGACCAGCGCCATCCCGGACGGGTTCAGCATCGGGCCGCTGTCTCCGATCGCGAACGCGCGCGACGCGCCCCCCATCCCCAGCACCCGCGTCCCCGGAAACTCTTCGTACGCGGCCGCCGTCGCGGGGAAGGCCAGTGCGGCGATCGCGACAAGCGGCAGGCTCAGATGGCGAAGCACGCTCGCAGTCTATGGGGTGAACACCGCTCAGCGCCAGTTGCGCTCGCACAGACTGACGTAGCCTTCCCAGCCGACGACGACGTGATCGAGCACCGGGATGCCGCACAGATCGCCGACCTCGCGCAGGCGCGTTGTCAGATCGACATCGGCGCGCGACGGCGCCGGGTCGCCGGACGGGTGGTTGTGACAAAAGATCACGGCCGCCGTGCCGTGGCGGATCAGCGGGCGGAACACGTCGCGCGGGTGGATCTCGACGCCGGTGAGCGACCCGCGCGCCAGGCAGTGTTCGCTCTGAACGCGGTGGCGCGCGTCGAGGCCCAGCGCCCAGAACTCCTCGACCGCCAGCGACGCCAACCGGCTGCCCAGATACGTCCACACCTCGGACGCTCCGGCCAGCCGCTGTCCGCGCATCGGGCGGCCGGTGAGCGCGCGCCGCCCGAGCTCGATCGCCGCGAGCACCAGCGTCGCACGCACGCTGCCCATGCCCGCGTGCGCGGCGAGCTCGGCGCGCGTCGCGCGCGGCAGGCCCGCGGCGCCGCCGACGCTGCGAAGCACCGCGGCGGCGACGTCGAGCGCGCTGGCGCCACGCGTGCCGCTGCCGAGCACGATCGCCAGCAGCTCGCCATCGGTGAGGTGCTCGGCGCCGCTGGCCGCGAGCCGTTCGCGCGGGCGGGCGTCCGGATCCAGGGCCGCGATCGTCGTCATGGGGTCTGCAACGGCAACCCCTGTGCCACCGGCTAAGGCGACCGTGCGCGCCTGACGATACGAAGCTCATGCGCGCTCGACGGATATCGCTCATCGCCGCGGTGATGGCGGCCCTGGGATGTGGAGGAGGGAGCGGGGGCGGCGGCACGTCCGTCTCCGCGGACGAATTTCCGACCCGGTTCGCCGCCGGTTGGTGTGGGCTGATGCAACGCTGCTGTCAGGCTTCGGGCGGCACCGCCATGGGCGCGTGCGAGGCGGACATCGCCGCCGGCCTCGTCACCACCGGCGCCCAGGCCGCGGCCGGCGGCGCGACGTGGGAAGCGTCGACAGCCGGACGCTGTCTGGACGCCATCGCGCGCGCGGACTGCGGCTCCGGGAACATCGCCGCGCTCCGCGATCTGGTCGACAGCTGCGACGACACCTGGCGCGGCGTCATCCCCCCCGGCGGCGCGTGCCAGACCTACGCGGCGTGCGCCGAGCCGGCGGTGTCCGGTGGCGCGTCCGCGGGCGCGAGCTGCGTGAACTCGATCTGCGTCCAGGTCGTGCGCCAGCCGGCCGGGGCCGCGTGCAACGACACCATGCTCACGTGCGACCCGTTCGCGGGCGCGTGCGTTTCGGGCACCTGCATGGCGCTCCCCGAACCGGGACAGACGTGCACGGGGTCGTGCAGTCCGGGCGCGCGCTGCTCCGCCGACGTCTGCGTTTCACTGCTGCCGTTCGGCGCCACCTGCACGTCGGACAGCGAGTGCCAGAGTGACCGATGCCGGGGCGGCCGGTGCATCTCGACGTTCGTCGAGACCGAGTACTGCACCCTCCCCTGAGCCGTCACCCAACATTCGGGACAGACACCCAACATTCGGGAAGATTCGGGGAGCGGCTGGGGTTCCCCGAATGAATGTAGGTGGTGTAGATGGTTAAGACGATTGACGTTGGACATGGTGGTGGGACGTGCTAGGGTTGCTGTCGACGTTCGTGGTTCGCGGGTTTTTTAGGGCCCGCACCGGCGTCTGGTTGGGTCGCAGTTGTTACTGAGCGACCCCCATCACAGTTTTGCAACAAGTGCACGTGGGTAGAGTGGGTCGTAGGTAGACGCCGCGCGGCGTACGTGCGCGATTTCACAGGAGTTGAGCCTGAGTTCCGACGACGAAGCATGGGCTGCCGCCGGCTCCACCGGCGCCGCGGCCCCGAGCGCTGCATCACCATCTTCCTCTGGTTCGCATTCACCTGAGGCGACGACCGGAGACGACGGGGTGCCAACCCTTGTCATCCACCGATCAGACGCCGATGACGACGGCGACCTGCGGTTACCCCGCGACGCCGGTAGCGGCGCCCGATCGCCCGCGGCGGCCGCGCCGCCGGAGGAGCAATCGCCAGCCGTCCCGGCCGACCCACCTTCGCCGGCGCTGCTCCGCGCGCTCGAGAAGATGCGCGAGGTGTTCAAGATCCGAGAACTGCGCCCGGGGCAGGCCGAGATCATAGAATCCGTACTGGCTGGCCGCGACACGCTGGCGGTCATGCCGACCGGCAGCGGCAAGTCGCTGACCTACCAGCTTCCGGCGCTGGTGCTCGACGGGCCGACGCTGGTGGTATCGCCGCTGCTGGCGCTCATCGAGGACCAGTACACGAAGCTGAAGGCGGCGGGCGTCGCGATCGTACGCATCGATTCGACGCGCACCGCGAAGGAGCGCGCGGCCGATCTGGCGGCGGTCCGCGAGGGGACCGCGCGCCTCATCATGACGACGCCCGAGTCGGTCAATTCACCGGCCCTGCAAGAGGCGCTGGCGGGCGTGAAGTTTTCGCTGTTCTGCGTCGACGAGGCGCACTGCGTGTCCCAGTGGGGACACGACTTCCGCCCGTCGTACCTGGGCCTGCGGCGCGCCGCGGAGGTGCTGGGACGGCCGCCCATCCTCGGGCTGACCGCGACCGCGACGCCGGAGATCGGCGCCGACGTGCTCGTCCAGCTGGGGATGAAAGACGCGAAGGTCTGCCGCGTCTCGTTCCACCGGCCCAACCTGGCGTTCGACGTCCGCAAGGTGGCGGGCGAGGCGGACAAGCTGCGGCAGCTCGGCAAGTTGATCCAGCGGCTGCGGCGCCCGGGCATCGTGTATTGCGCGACCGTACGCGCGGTCGACGAGCTCTACGTCGCGCTTCGCCACGGCAAGATTCCGGTCGAGCGCTACAACGGCAAGATGACGACCGACGAGCGCGAGAAGGCGCAGGCGTCGTTCATGCAGCCGGGGCGCAAGGTCGTGATGCTGGCCACCAACGCGTTCGGCCTCGGCATCGACAAGCCGGACATCCGCTACATCATCCACTACCAGATGCCCGGGTCGCCCGAGTCGTACGTGCAGGAGGCGGGGCGCGCGGGTCGCGACGGCAAGCCGGCGCGCTGCGTGCTGCTTTTTCAACCAGACGACATCGCGATCCAGGAGCACTTCCTCAAGGAAGCGCACCCGACGAAGGCCCAGGCGCGCATGGTCGCCGAGGGTCTGTACGCGTGGAGCGACGAGGGCAAAGAAGTTTCGGTGCGCGACCTGGCGCTGTCGATGGCGCTGCCCGAGCGGCGCGTGCGCGTCATCCTGTCGGTGCTGGAGGCGATGGGCGTCGCGGAGGAGGTCAAGGCGTCGCGCTGGAAGGGCATGGAGCCCCGCCCGGAGCGCGAGCAGGTCGACAAGGCGGCGAGCATCTTCGAGGCGCGGCGGATCTCGGATCGCCGGCGGCTGGCGTCGCTGCTGTCGTACATGAATACGCAGAGGTGCCGCGTGCAGATGCTGCGCAGCTACTTCGGCGAGCCCGAGGGCGACAAGTGCGGGCTGTGCGATTCGGACGCGGGTCTCGACAGCGAGGTGTTCGATCCCGGGTCGGCTGACGAGCGCCACGGGCTGCACGCCGCGACGGACTTCCACGCGCGGCCACGCAGGCGCCGGCGCGGACGCGGCGGAGCGCAAGACGTGCCGATGCAGCAGCATGCGACGCCGGCGCTGCCGCCGGCGCCGGTGTTCGAGACGGCGATCCCCAGCGAGGTGCTGCCGCCGCTGCCCGCGTTCGACGTACCTCCGCCCGCGGAGAGCGAGAGCACGTTCGACGAGGGCTTGTGGGCGGCCGCGGACGCCGGCGCGGGCGAGCCGCTGTCGGGCGACGCGGTCGTCGACGGCACCGACGAATGGATGACGCTGCCGGAGGCCGCGGCCGCAGAGGCGGCGCCGGAGGCAGCCAGTGTGGACGCCGCAGCAAGTGTGGACGGCGCGGAAGTCCCGGCGGCCGCCACACCAGAGGGGTTCGACGCGGGTTGGGCGACGGTACGCGACGCGAACATTCGCCCGTACGTCGAGTGGCGGGCCGGTGCGCCCGTGACGCTGCCGGTGATCGCGGCACGCCCGCTCCAGAGCAGCGGCGGCGGCGGTCATGGTGGCGGGGGCGGTCACCACGGACATCACGCGCAAGAGCGCGGTCATGGCCACGGGCACGGCAACGGCCGCCCGGGCGGCAGACCGGATGGCGGCAGACCGGACGGTGGCGGAGGCGGTGGACGCAACAAGCGTCGCAACAAGAGGGGGCGCAATCGTCCCGAGCGCGACAGTCATCACCGCAGCCGCGACCGCGAGCGCGGACCCCGCCTGGGCGGCTTCTACAACCCCGGCGGCGACTAGAGTCGGCCCCCCCGAGGGTCGGGGTGAGTTAAACTCACGGCCCTCGTGTCCGTTCTAATCGTCGGTGGCGCAGGGTATATCGGCAGCCAGACCGCCAAGGTCGTGGCCGCGGCGGGTCTGCAGCCCGTGGTGTTCGACAACCTCGTGTATGGGCACGAGTGGGCCGTGAAGTGGGGGCCGCTGGTCCGCGGCGACCTGGCCGACCGCGCGCTGCTGGTCGACACGATGAAGCGCCACCAGGTCGACGCGGTCATCCACTTCGCGGCATACGCCTACGTCGGCGAATCGGTCACCAACCCGCGCAAGTATTTCGGCAACAACGTCGCGGGGACGCTGAGCTTGCTGGACGCGATGCTGGACGCGGGCGTCCGTGACGTCGTGTTCTCGTCGACGTGCGCGACGTACGGCGAGCCGCTGCACGTGCCGATGTCGGAAGACCACCCGCAGAACCCGGTCAACCCGTACGGCGAGACCAAGCTGGCGGTCGAGAAGATCCTGCGCTGGTATTCGCAGGCGTACGACCTGCGCTACGCGGCGCTGCGCTACTTCAACGCCGCCGGCGCCGATCCCGACGGAGAGGTCGGCGAGGATCACGATCCGGAGACGCACCTCATCCCGCTGGCGATCGCCGCGGCGCTGGGCGAGCGCGGCGCGCTGGACGTCTTCGGCACCGACTATCCGACACCCGACGGCACCGCGATCCGCGACTACATTCACGTCGTCGACCTGGCCGAGGCGCACGTGCTGTCGCTGGCCAAGCTGCGCGCCGGCGCCAAGGAGCTGCACCTCAACCTGGGCACCGGACGCGGCCAGTCGGTGCGCGAGGTGGTGTCGACGGTGAGCAAGGTCGCCGGGCGCCAGGTGCCGTTCCGCGAGGTCGGCCGCCGCGCCGGCGATCCGCCCGCGCTGGTCGCTGACGCGCGCAAGGCGGCCGAGGTGCTGGGCTGGAAGACGCGTTATCCGGATCTGGAAGTGATCGTCGAGCACGCGTTCCGCTGGCGGCAACGCGGCAAGCGCGGGTGATGCCGGTCTGGGAGCAACGCTTCCACCCCCTGCGGGAAGAGTGGGTGGTGGTGGCGGCGCATCGCCAGAGTCGTCCGTGGACGGGTGAGACCGTGCAGGCACCCGCCACCGACCGGCGTCCGGCGTACGATCCCGGCTGCTACCTGTGTCCCGGCAACGCGCGCGTCGCCGGCCACGTGAACCCGCACTACGACGGCACGTTCGTGTTCGACAACGATCATCCGTGCGTCGGCGCGGCGGCGCCCGGCGCGCCGACACCGCCGCCACCGCCGTACCGGGTCGAGCCGGCGGCCGGGCGGGCGCGCGTCATCTGCTTCTCCCCGCGCCACGACCTGACGCTGGCGGAGATGACACCGGCGGCGATCGCCGACGTGATCGGCGTCTGGCGGCGCGAGACGCGCGACCTGGCGGCGGAGGCGGGCGTGCGCCAGGTGTTGTGCTTCGAGAACAAGGGCGACGTCGTCGGCGTGTCGAACCCGCACCCGCACGGGCAGATCTACGCGACCAGCTTCGTGTGGAAGACGATGGAGACCGAGCTGGCGGCGTCGGCGCGGCATGTCGCCGACACCGGGCGCGGCCTGTTCGAGGACATCATCCGCGCCGAGCAGAGCGACGGCCGGCGCGTCCTGCACGAGGACGACCGCGCCATCGCGTTCGTTCCCTACTTCGCCCGCTACGCGTACGAGGTCTACGTCGCGCCCAAGCGGCGCGTGCCGCACGTGTTCGCGCTGGACGACGCGGAGGTCGAATCGCTGGCGCGCGCGCTGTCGGCGGTCACCATCCGCTTCGACAACCTGTGGCGGATGTCGTTTCCTTACGTGATGGTGCTGCACCAGGCGCCGACGAACGTCGGCCCCAGCGCGGACGTCAGCGCGTTCCACTTCTTCATCGCGTTCCATCCGCCGCTGCGGCAACCGCGGCTGCTCAAGTACCTGGCGGGGCCGGAGATCGGCGGCGGCAACTTCCTGGCGGACACCGCGCCCGAGGCGAAGGCCGCCGAGCTGCGGGCGCTGCCCGCGGTTCACTACGCGGCGGCGCCATGACCGTCGACCCACACGCCTGGATCGCCGGCCGCCGTGATTTCTTCGCCCGCGGCAGCGGCCACCCCGTGCTGGTCGCGCGCGCGCCCGGCCGACTCGACGTCATGGGCGGCATCGCCGACTACTCGGGATCGCTGGTGCTGGAGATGCCGCTCGACGTCGCGACCTGGGTGGCGGCGCAGGCAGACGATGCTTCGGACGCGATCGTCATCGAGACCGACGCCGGCACTCCCGGGGACGGCGGCGACGCCGGCCGCCGCGTCAGCATCCCGCTGGCGGAGCTGCTGCCGCCCGAGCCGCTCGACTACGCCCGCGCGCGCGCGTTGCTGACCGGCGATCCGGCGCGCGCCTGGAGCGCGTACGTCGCGGGCGCGCTGGTCGTGCTTCACCGGCTGCACGGGCGGCCGCTGCGGCGTGGCGCGCGCGTGCTGATCCGATCCGAGGTGCCGATCGGCAAGGGCATCAGCTCGTCGGCGGCGCTGGACGTCGCGGCGTTCGAGGCGCTGGCGGCGCTGGCCGGCGTCGCCGTCGACGATCGACAGCTGGCCCTGGCGGCGCAGATGGTCGAGAACCTGGTGGTCGGCGCTCCGTGTGGCGTCATGGACCAGATGACCGCGGCGTGCGGCCGCCGCGATCACCTGCTGGCGCTGCTGTGCCAGCCGGCGGAGATCGTCGGCCACCTGCCGCTGCCGCCCGGACTGGAAGTGTTCGGCATCGACTCCGGCATCCGGCACGCGGTGACGGGCGCCGACTACGGCAGCGTGCGCGCCGCTGCGTTCATGGGCTATCGCATCGTCGCGGCGGCGGCCGGGCTGGCCGCGCACCCCGTCGCCGCCGGCAGGGTGGCGATCGACGATCAGATCTACGACGGCTACCTGGCGAACGTGCCGCCGGCGGTGTGGCGCCGCCGCTTCCGCGACGCGGTCCCCGAGCAACTGGACGGCGCCGCGTTCCTGGAGCGCTACCAGGGATCGACCGACGCGATGACATCCGTCGACCCGGCGCGCAGCTACGCCGTGCGCGCAGCGACCGAACATCCGATCTACGAACACGCGCGCGTCGGGCGCTTCCGCGACATCGTTACGGGGGGCGCCGCCAGCGCCGATGCGCGCGCCGAGCTGGGCGAGCTGATGTTCGCGTCGCACGCGAGTTATTCGGCGTGCGGGCTCGGGTCCGACGGCACCGACCGATTGGTCGAGCTGGCGCGCGCGGCGGGGCCGGCGGCCGGCATCTACGGGGCGAAGATCACGGGCGGCGGCAGCGGCGGCACGGTCGCTGTGCTGGCGGCCGCGGGTCGCCGCGCGGTCATCGACGCGATCGCCGAACGCTATCGCGCCGACACCGGCCGGCAGACGACGGTGTTCAGCAATTCATCGAACGGGGCGCGCGCCGCCGGACTCGCCCGCATCACGCCGTGAACGCCGGACCAGGATCGGACGGCTAGATGGTGTCGACCGTGCGCCACCAGTCGGCGAAGCGGCGGATACCCATCTCCATCGACACCTTGGGGGCGTAGCCGATGGCGCGCGCGGCCAGCGTCACGTCGGCCAGCGTCTGCTTCATGTCGCCCGGCTGATCGGGCTGGTACTCGATCGTCGGCTTCATCCCCAGCGCCTTCGACACCAGCTCGACCAGCCGCAGCAGCGTCGTCGGGTGCGAGCCGCCGAGGTTGTAGATGCGGTAGCCGGGCGCCGCGCCGCGCGGCTCGTCGATGGCGGCGGTGACGCCTTCGGTGATGTCGTCGATGTACGTGTAGTCGCGCGACGTCGTGCCGTCGCCGAAGAGCTGGATCGGCTGCGCCGTGGAGATCAGACGCGTGAACTTGTGGATCGCCAGGTCGGGACGCTGGCGCGGTCCGTAGACGGTGAAGAAGCGCAGGCAGGTGACGTCCATGTTGTAGAGCTGGTGGGCAGTCTGCAGCAGCAGCTCGCCCGCCCGCTTGCTGGCCGCGTACGGCGACATCGGCTGCAGGCAGGGATCCGATTCCTTGAACGGCGGCTTGCTGTCGCGGCCGTAGACCGACGACGACGACCCGAACACGAACCGCCCGACGCCGTGCGCGCGCGCCGCGTCGATCACGCGCTGCGTGCCGGTGACGTTGACGTCGGCGTAGCGCGCGGGGTCGGCCAGAGACGGACGCACGCCGGCCAGCGCCGCCAGGTGGACGATGACCTCGGGGTGGCGGTCGGCGCACACGCGGTCCAGCGCCTCCGGGTCGCGGATGTCGCCTTCGACGAACGAAAACCGCGGTCCGGCGCGCAGCGGGGCCAGGTTCAGCTCCTTGGCCGGGCGCGGATAGAACGGGTCGAAGTTGTCGAAACCGATGACCTCGTCGCCGCGCGCGCGCAGCCGTTCGCACAGGTGCGATCCGATGAAACCGGCGGCGCCGGTGACCAAAATCAGCATCGTGGCCGGCAGCATAACGCTCCCGGCGTGACGTGCCGTAATATTGGCGTGTGGTGCCCCGAATTCGTGGTCTGACCCTGGTGGCGGCAGCGGCCACCGTTACCGCGCTGGCGACGGCCGGCTGCGGCGACCAGCGGGCGTACCCGATCGACCGCCCGTCCGCTGGCCGACGTCCCTTGCCTGACCGAACTGGTGGGGTATGCGGCTGATCAACGGCGGCACCACCGGCGGTAGCGCCTCCGTGCCGCAAGTGACCGTGACGAACGCGGCATGACTTCGTGAGCGCATGCGACGGCGACCGACCCGAACGTGATCTTGGTGGATGGCATGATCGCGCTCCCCGAGACGGTCGATATCGCGTCGAACAAGAGCATCATCGGTTTGGGCGCCAACTCCGGCTTCACCGGAGCGGGTCTGCACCTCACCGACGTGAACAACATCATCTTGAGGAACCTCGTGTTCGCGAAGATCGGCGTCGGCGAAGGAGACGCGATCAACCTGAAGCGAACGACCAACGTCTGGATCGACCACTGCGACCTATCCAGCGATCCGGACGACACGACATCCGGCTACGACGGCCTGGTCGAGATCACGCACGCGTCCGACTGGATCACGGTGTCGTGGTGTCGCTTCCACGACCACAGGGACACGGGCCTGATCGGAAACCTGCAGGACAATGCGGCGGAGGACGCTGGCAAGCTCCACGCGACGTACCACCACAACCTGTTCCTGAAGGTCAACTCCGGCCCGCGCATGCGCTACTCGACCGTTCACCTCTTCAGCAATCATTTCCAGGAGGTCACCGTCAACGGCGTCGCCGCCGAGACGATGTCGATCGCGTTCATCGAGAACGAACACGTTCGACCGCGTGGGGACGCCGATAACGACCGACTACGAGGACGTGGAGACGGGTAGCGTCAGAGACGAGAGCAACAGGTTCGTCGACAGCGGCCCGAACAACGTCACGGCGACCAGTGACCCTCCGGTGCTCACCTATCCGTACGACCCCGACTCGGCCAGCGGTACCCCTGCTTTCATCGACAAGTGCGCGGGGACCGGCAAGAAGCTCACGCCGTAGCGCGCGCGCCCGGCGCGCGCAGCGACAGCAGGAACTCGACGTTTCCCTTGCCGCCGGTGATCGGCGAGACGGTGTCGGCGCCGACGTCGAAGCCGAGCGCGGCGGCGGCGGCGCGCACCTCGGCCAGCGCGCGGGCGCGCGCCGCCTCGTCGCGCACGATGCCGCCCTTGCCGACGTCGGCGCGGCCGACCTCGAACTGCGGCTTGACCAGCGCGACGACGGGCGCGCCCGGCCGCGCCAGCGGCGGCAGCGCCGGCAACACCAGGCGCAGCGAGATGAACGACACGTCGATGACGACGATATCGACGGGCTCGGGCAGCAGATCGGGCGGCGCCAGGCGCATGTTGACGCCGTCGAGCACGCGCACGCGCGGATCGGACGCGACCTTCCACGCCAGCTGGCCGTGGCCGACGTCGGCGCAGTAGACGCGCGCCGCGCCCCGCTGCAGCAGGCAATCGGTGAAGCCGCCCGTCGACGCGCCGACGTCCAGCGCGACCAGCCCGCTGACGTCGATGCCGAACGTGTCGAGCGCGTGCGCCAGCTTGACGCCGCCGCGCGACACGTAGGGCATCGGCGCCGAGCGCAGCCGCAGCTCGGCGCCCGCGTCGACCAGATCGCCCGCCTTGTCGATCGGGCGATCGCCGGCCAGCACCTCGCCAGCGAGGATCAGCGCGCGCGCCTTCTCGCGCGACGGCGCCAGCCCCTGCTCGACCAGCGCGAGATCGGCGCGTTGCCGTTTGCCGGCGCTGCCAGGCGCGTTCGCGGCCATCCGCCGATCCTTAACACGCGAGCGGCGGTGGCTCGCTGAGCGAATCTACTCGTAGAGATAGCCGCAGGTGACCCACCCGTTGCGGCGTGCCTGGTCCAGGACCCGTTCGTTGTGGATGCCCACGAAGGTGCGGATGGTGTCCTTGAGCACCCAGTGCGGGTCGATGAGATGTCCGCGGCCGACCGGAAGCTGCTCGATGCGAACATGGTCGGAGAAACAGGGCTCGAGCACGGCGCGCACACGGTCTGCGCCGCCGCCGATCACCAGCAGCCGCTGCGTGCCGCTCTGCGCATCGAACGCGCTGAGCACGCCGCTGGCCGTGGGGATGAGAATCCAGGACGACAGCACGAACACCAGCGCCGCCTTGCCGAAGTTACGCAGGGCCAGCAGCGCGGCGACGGCGAGCATTGGTAGCGCCAACGTCCACAGCGCCGCCGGCGACAGGTAGTCGGCGGCCAGACCCGCCACGGCCAGCACGGGAGGCAACTCCCGTCGCCAATCGATTCCCTGTTGCTGCGGTTGCCCCTGCTGCCCGTCTTCGCGCGCTGTCCTGAACGTCGTGGACATGGTCCCAGTCTACTCCTCCGCGCGTTTGACGGCCGAGCGTTCAATCGTTACCTTTTGCGCCGCAACCGTCGTAGCGCGTCAAAACTGATTTCGTCAAAAGGAGCGGTCATGCGCAAGATCCTCGGAGTGGTAGTCATCCTGGTGGCGACCGCGGGTGTGGTCCACGCCGCGCCGTTCGCGCTGACGAGCACGGCGTTCAAGGCCGGCGGCAACATCGCCCAGACGAACGCCGGCAACATCATGGGCTGCACGGGCGACAACAAGTCGCCCGCTCTCGAGTGGAAGAACCCGCCCGCCGGCACCAAGAGCTTCGCGCTTCTGGTCCACGATCCGGACGCGCCGACCGGCGGCTCGGGCTTCTGGCACTGGCTCGTCTACAACATCCCCGCGGACGCGACGTCCCTGGTCGAGGGCGCAGGTGACCCGGCCGGCGCGGGCCTGCCCAAGGGCTCCGTTCAAGGCAACACCGACACCGGCAAGCCGGGTTACGTCGGTCCCTGCCCGCCGCCCGGAAGCCCCAAGCACCACTACAACTTCGTGCTGTACCCGCTGAAGGTCGACAAGCTCGAAGTTCCGCCGGGCGCCACGGCTGCGATCGTCGGCTTCACCGTCAACGCCAACGTGATCGGCAAGCCGGCCAAGCTGACCGGCGTGTACGCGCGCCCCAAGGAGCCGGCTGGTCCGAAGGTCGTCGAGCCCGCCAAGCCCTCCGGCCCGCCGCCAGGTGCGCCCGCGCCCGCGCCGAAGGCGCCGACGCCCCCGAAGTAGCGCGCCCGCACGCGGGCGCGGTCACAGCCGGCGCGCGACCAGCTGGTCGCACAGCTCGCGCACGACCGCGTCCGCCTCCGGGTGTTTCGTCTGCAGCAGAAACGCCTCCAGCGTCGACAGCAGCGTGTTCCCTTCCTGTGGGACGAACGCCCAGCCTCTAATCGTGGAGCCGCTGGCGTGCAGATCGCTCGCGACGACGACGGCGTGCGCGTAGAGGCGCCCCTGGAAACCATAGCGGCGGCCGAGCTCGAACACCCTGTTCGAATCGAACTTGGCCGTCGTCGCGAGCCGCGGGCGCGCTGCGAGGTCTTCCACCAGGTCGGCGATCGAACGCGGCACGCGTAGGCGCGCGTTGAAGCGGACGGCGTGCATCAGCTGGCTGGGCGTGGTGACGTCCGAGCTGGTGACCGCCGGCGCGATGCCGATGGTGGCGAACACGGTCGCGGCGTCGGCGGCGTGGTGCGTGCCGTGCACGGCGTCGCGGTGGCGGCTGACCACGCTGGCGCCGACCAGGCGCTCGCGTCCGCCGATGTCCTCGCAGCGGCGGACGCAGACCAGGTCGATGTCTTCGAGCCCCGCCAGCGATGGACCGCCCAGCGCCGCCATGAGCGACGTGGTCGCGTGCGTGTTGCACGACGCGATGTGAACCAGCCGCGCGCCGGCGATGGCGGCGGCGTTGACACCGCCGACGAACGGAACGCCGAACCCGGTCTCGCTCCCCTGCGCCGACACGCCGCGCAGGTTGGGATACGCCAGGTAACGGTCGCGGTCGCGAAGCGCAGCGCCCTCCCTGCGACAGTCGAAGATGTAGTCGACGGTGCGGAACAGATCGTCGCCGTCGCGTCCGCCCGAGGCGCGCGCGACGCGCACGCCGCGCCGCTCGAGCGCGGCGAGATCGGGGATGTCGAACGGCGCGACATCGCGGAGCTTGCGCAGCACGACCTCGTCGACACCCAACATGCGCCGGTGCGTGACCAGCAGGTTGGCCAGCGTCGTACCGATGTTGCCGCCGCCGTTGACGAGGACCTTCATGGCCATCTCCTTTGCAAGGCGCGCAGGACGACGCGCGCGCGACGTTTCCCCAGCAGCGGCACCAGCAGCGACGCCGCGAGCACGCGCAGATCGAGCGCGAGGCTGCGGCGGCGGACGTAGCGGGCGTCCAGGCGCCAGCTCAGCTTCACATCGCAGCGGCGTGCGGCCGCGATCTGCGCCGGGCCCGTCAGACCAGGTGCAACCAACCAGCGCGCGTCGAAGCGCGGCGCGTCCCAGCCGACGCGCCGCACGTCGGCCGCCGTCAGCGGGCGCGGGCCCACCAGCGCCATGTCACCGCGGAGCACGTTGTAGAGCTGCGGCAGCTCGTCGATGCCGAGATCGCGCAGCACCGCGCCCAGCGGCGTGACGCGCCCGGCGTCCATCGTGCGCAGCTTGACGATGGTGAACGGGCGCCGCGCGCGCCCCAGGCGTTGCTGGCGAAACAGCACCGGCGCCCCGTCGCGTAGCCGGATCGCGAGCGCGGCCGCCGCCAGCACCGGCGCCGCGACCGCCAGCGCCGCGGTGGCTCCAGCGACGTCGAGGACACGCGTCGCCGTCGACCGCGCGCTCAAGCGCCCACCGGCTTCCGATAGAGGTAGTGAATCGCCGCCGTGTGCCGGTCTTCGGACGACAGTCGCGGTAGGCGGCCGGTCGCGAGCCACGCGGGGACGCCGGCGGCGCCCGCGTCGCGCGCGTTGGTGTCGACGTAGCGCTTGTCCGGCAGGACGAAACGCCGCACCGCGATCCGCTCGAAGCCCGCGGCTTCGAACAGCCGCATCACGTCAGTCGGCGGCAACCGGTTGTGAAACAGCAAGCGGTGGCCGAACAGCGCGCGATACGCCGCATCGGGCAGCGCCATGTGCAGCAAGAACGGCCAGTGCGGATCGACGTGGCGCAGGTGGTCGCGGTGATCGTAGACGTGCGAGGCGACGCCGCCCGGACGCAACACGCGGAACGATTCGCGGATGAAGGCCGCCAGCAGCGGCGGCGGCAGGTGCTCGAGCGCGCCGCCCGAATGACAGATGTCGGCGGCCGCGGAGGCGAGCGGCAGGCGGGCAGGATCGGCGCCGAACGCCGTGGTCGTCCCGGTCGCGGCGAGCAGCTCGTCGGCGCCCGGGGCGGTGTCCGCGAGTGCGGCCAGCCGCGCGCGGCGCGCGCCGGCCTGCGGACCGCCCGCGTCGAACGCCGCGTCCAGAACGGCGCGCACGGCGGCGCGCGCGTAGCGGTTCGATGGGCGGTCGCCGGCCGAGGACGTCAGCATGCCGCCGCCGCCGGTCAGCAGATACGACGCGACGGGCGCGAACGGGACCCAGCCCGGCTCGTGCACCCAGATCGTGCGGCCTTCCAGGGCTAGCCCGCACCGCTCGCGCCACAGCCGTGCGTAGCCCGGCCATACGCGTTGCAGCTTTCGCAGCACCCGCCCCTGCGACCCGAATACGCCGCGCGTCACGGCGTGGTAGGCGCGCGGGCCGCCCGGCACGTGGGACACGGCGAACAGCAGGGAGGCGTGAGCGATGCCGCGCAACACGTCCGCCCGACCGTGCACCGGGCGTGCCCGCGCCCAACTGCCCGTCGCGCGCGGGTTTCGACCCCCGCCGCCCCCACTCTCGCCCGTCGATAGCCTGCAATATGTAGAAGTGCGGCTTTCGGGGACGCCGCGGTTGCAATGCGAACGTCCCTGCGTAGAATGCAGCCGCGCTCGACGGTAAGTCAGGCGCGATGGGGATGTAGCTCAGCTGGGAGAGCGCCTGAATCGCACTCAGGAGGCCGACGGTTCGATCCCGTTCATCTCCACAACTTCACTAGGGTTTTTCTTCTGGCAAGTCGGTTTGAAACGATTCGCGGTCCAATCGTTTCAAACTCAGGAGGCGAGTCGGCCACCCTCCAGCACGGTCATCACGCGACGCTGCTGCGCTCCCGCCACCGCCTCGGGCTTCACGTAGCTCTGGATCGTCGTGGCGCTCGACTCGTGACCGAGCGAGGCCGCGACCACGTGAGCGGACACGCCATTCTCCACGGCCAGCGTCGAGTGGAGGCCGCGCATCCCGTGCGCGGTCACCTTCGGCACGCCGGCCGCTTCGCAGATGCGCTTCACCCACTTCCGGACCCAGTCCCGCCAGTGATGCCCGAAGAGCTTCGCCTCGGGTGACTTCCCCTCCGCGAGCGCCTTGAGCAACGGCCGGAGCAGCTCCGGCACCTGCAGCGTCCTCCGCCCCGCCTCCGTCTTCGAGTCCGGTATCCAGAGCAGCTTCCCGTCGTCGTCCAGATCGCGCACCACGCGGGAGACGATTTCGTTCGCCCGCATCCCCATCACCAGCGCCAGCAACGCCGCCACCGCACCCGCTTCCCCGTCGTCCGCCAGCGCCACCGCCCTCTCCAGCCACCGCCTCGCCTCGTCCACGCGCAACTGGCTCTTGCCGTGCTTCCGCTTCCCGACCCCTTCGACCTCTTCCAGCGGGTTGCGCGCGAGCCACTTCTTCTTCACCGTGCACCAACGCAGAAACGACTTCGCCTCCGCGAGGATGTTCCGGTGGCTGTCCACGGAGAACGCGCGCCCGAGACGGGTCTTTCGGGTCCGGAGCGCCTCGTAGTTCCCACTGCACGTCTTCGCATTGAGATCGCGCAGCAGCACCTCACCGTTCGGGAAAAACACGCCCAGCCGGTACAAGGTGTCCTCGACCGAGCCGGGCTTGTTGCCCTTGTCGTCGAGAAGATACCGCTCGTACGCTTCCAGTCCTTCCTTCACCGTCTTGTCTCCGTTCCTCGCGAACTCCCGCCGGACGGCGCGGATCACTTCCCGCGCTTTTTCCTCCGACGGATAGAAGCGACTATCTCTTTCGCCTCCACGACCGACCACGATGACTCGCCACTGTCTTCCGATGGGATAGGGTCCGAGGACCCGTTCCCCTCTACTTCGCTGCGCCATGTTCCCATCTCCTTTCCTGGGCGCGGCGAAACGTCAGCGCCTGGAACGCTATCACGACCGGGTAGAAGGGGAGCCAGCTCCTTCGCCAGGAGCGGCGCGAGCAGCCGCACGAAGCGACCGAGGTCACGAAGTCCGGAGGGCGTGTCGGATTCGTCGTTGGCCGGCATGCTCGTCGGGCCGATGACGTGCGCACCGCGAGCGCTCATGACGAAGGCCTCACGGCGACCAGGTCGGCTCGGCGCGACCTCTCGGTTTCCGCCTCTGGGCGGTAGGGATAGGAAGTGGTCTGTTCGATTGCGGCCCGGAGGGTGACGAGAGCTCGGGCATGAAGGCGTGACGCCCGGGGGCGGCCGATCCTCAGCTCCTTCGCCGCCTGGGTGATCGTCTTCTCCTGGTAGTGATGGAGCTCGACGACCCGCCGTTCGAGCACGGGCAAGCCGCGTAGCGCGGCGGCCACCTGCGCGGTGACGTCCTCCGTCTCGATCGTCGGGACAGACCATCGGGCGGCCGTTCCGCCGAACGTCGTTGTGGGCCTGATCGCCGGCGCTCGACCGCGACCTGCCAGTCGTGACCGACGCGATCGATTCGAAGACGGCGATCGGCGCGGCGGCCGAACCAGTGTTGAGCGCGGATGCCATCGACGATCGCGCCGTAGATCCGTCTGCGGGCGAAGGCGGAGAACGGCACGCCCCTCTCCTCGAACCGCGTGGCGGCCTCGACGAGGCCTATCGCGCCGTACGCGACGAGGTCGTCGAGATCAATGCCCCTTCCCAATGGCCGGGCGCGGATGTCCCCGGCTATCGACTTGACCAGGTCCAGGTGAGCCTTGATCCGCTTGTCACGCGCCCTCGTGTCAGGCGCCTTGGAGTCGCCGGTGCCTTGCATGTTCTTGAAGTCCTTCGTCCCGTCTGGTTGCGAGTGGCGGCTCTGGCCCAGCGGCCAGCTCGAACCGCCCCTCGTGATCCGTTCTCGCAACGAGAGGGCGAACCGTTAACTTCGCGACAGAGGCGGCTCAGACCTTCTTGTCGGCACTGGCCGAAAGAATCGGCGGGCGCGCAGGAATTGGTGGAGCGTTTGTTGAATACGTGTGGACGGCGCCGGTGATCGGCCAGCGTCTGGAGGGACTTAGCCACTCTACCGACGACGCTTGGCGCGACGTCGCGCGTCGCGGAGCCCTATCGATCTGCGTCGCTCGCCGCGACTCGCCAGCGGTACGACTTGCCGCGCTCCGGTTGGGCGACGCACCAATCGCCCTTCCGGTCGAGCCCTCGACCCGAGCAGCTCACGAGATCGTGGAGGCTACCGAGCTTCTCCAACTCGTATGCACGCACACCGTCGGGCGTCAGCGCCCAGGTGGACAACTTCGTCGCGTACGCGCACTCCGCCTTCGCCCTGCTCTCACCGGCGGCCAAACCTTGGGCCTGGCCCCGCCGATTCTCTCCCCACCCTACCGCCAACACCGTGATGGACACGATGCTCACGGCAACGCTCACCCACTTGAAGTGCTCGGCCCGGGCGTGTTGCCTCGCCGTCGCGCGGACCGCTTCCGTGACCGCCTTCATGAGCCCCTTCTTCGTCTCTTCCCGGGCTGCCTTCGCCTGGGCTTCCGCGGTCACTCGAATGGTCTCGGTCGCGTTGCGCGCTGCCTCAGCGATCTGACGCGGGATCTCTTCGTACATGGTCTGGTAGTGCTCCAACGACCATGAGGAGCCTCCAGACGGCGTCCGTAGGCTTGATGTTCAGCGTGTCGCGCGCCCTGTAGAGACGTTGCCGGTCGCCGTCGGTCGGCTGGCGATCGAGGAGCTGATTGAACGCGTCCTCGAGATCAGCCACTGACGACCTGCGACAGCATGGCGGCGCATTCCTCTCGCCACCGTTCCAGCTCCATCCGATCGCCCAGCGACAGCTCCCCCGTTGCTTTCGCGATCGTCATCCGCCCTTTGTTCATGGCGTCGGTCACGCGGTCGGCGAGCTCCGGCAGGTTGATGGACCTGCTTCCGCGCCCTTCGATGCCCGATTTCATCTTGGAGCCGTTGTAGAGCTCGAACTTCTTCTCGGAGCCGAGATAGAGATTCCGCACCACGTGCACCTCGGCTTCCGGGATCGCCGCCATGAAGTCCGACAGCAGCTCGAGGCTCTCCCGCTTCCGGTCGATCATCCAAAGGACGACCAGCTTTCGCCCCAGCTCTCCGAGTGCCTTGCTGAGCGTGCGGCCGAAGTTGCTGACGCCGGTCTGATTCCGCGCGCCGGTGTTGATGACAATCGCGCTCTCCGCCCTGCTCTCGACCAGATTGACCAGCTCGATCCATCCCTCCCGCTCGTCCAGGTTCACCAGCTCTCCGGCTGTCTCCTCCTGATAGGTCTTGAACACGTCCGGGACCGACGTATCGGTCTCGACGAGAAACGGCTCCTGTCCGCCCGCCTGCAGGAAGTCGAGCAGGGCCATCGACATGAGTGACTTGCCCACGCCGCCCTTGCCCCCGCCGACGAGAAAGATCGCTTTCGACATGATTCATCCTTTCTTTCAGTAGCTGTCCTTGTCCTTCACGAGAAACGCTCCCTTGCCGCTCCGGAGCGCGGTGCCCTCCGGCGCCGCGCCCGCCTCCGGCGCGCTCGCCGCCTGCTTCGCGGCTGGTGGCGTCTGAGTGGTCGCGGGCGCAGGCGCGTTCGACGCCTCGCGCTTCGCCGTCTTTGGCGTCCCGCTGCCCGACCGGCTGGACGCCGTCCGGGCCCCGCTCTTCGCTCGCTTCTCCGTCTTGCTCTTGGCGCGCTGGAGGTAGTTCTTGAGCGTCGGCGTCGTGATGGCGAGGCCGCGACCGCGCAGGCTCTCGGCCACCTCTTCGATGGTGTAGCCCCGTTGCTGCAGGGCGATGAGCTCGGCCGCGAGCAGGCTCACCATCCGCTGCTTGTCGAGCTTCCGTTTGGCCGGGTCCTTCGGTGGAATCGCGCGCAGCTCCGCGATCAGCCAGTTGGCGCTCTCGACGGTGTACTCGATGGCTGGCACTGCCTGGGCAGGTTCTTTTTGCGACGGCATGCGGTCCTCGTAGTTCCTGTCGGCCAGTCGCAGAGAAAACGTGCTCGGCGGTGAGAAACGATTTGCACGCCGCTGGCCGACTGGTTCCATGGATGACGGTCGAATCTCTCGAGTCCGCTCTCACCAAGCGTCGGAGTCGGATAGCAGGATGGGGGCTTGTCCGGACACATGCGGCTGCCGCCGCACGTGCCCTCCCAAGCCCCGCTGCGCCCCGCCCGCTCGGCGCTCCGCTTCTCTCAGGCGCGGCTCCGCCAGACGTGACGGTGCTCGGCGCTTTCGCTTCTCGCACCCAGCAGAACGGAGGAATGGCGCGATGCCGTTCGCGCGTAAGGGAGACGGCAGGCGCTCACGGAGCGCCTCGACGTCCGCGTCGCGTCCGGTGGAGAAGGAGCAGCTCCGCCGGATCGCCGCAGATGCCGGGCTCGCCGTCGCGGAGTTGGTCCGCGCGCGCGCCCTCGATCGCCCCGTCGTGTCGCGCATGGATGCCACGACGATCCGCGAGCTGCGCCGGCTCGGCGGCCTGCTCAAGAAGGTCCACGTCGACAGCGGCGGCGCCTACAGCAAGGAGACAGCGTCCGCCCTCGCCGCTCTTCGCGTGGCGATTGACCGGCTCGCGGCCGGAGGCGAGGAGCTGCGGTGATCGTCAAGAAGATCGGCACGTCGAAGACCGCGGCGCCCAAGAGCAAGGCCTCGAACGTGCGTGCGCTGATCGACTACATCGCCGGGGTGGCAGCCGGCGGCGACGGCGAGAAGGTCGAGCACCGCGGCGCCTTCAACCTCCTCAACATCGATCACGATGGTCAGGTGCAAGAGATGATCGATCTCGCCGAGGTCGCTCGGCGCAGCCCGCAGCCGGTGCAGCACTGGATCCTGAGCTGGCGCGAGGGTGAGCAGCCGACGCGCGCCCAGGCGGACGAGGCCGTGGGGATGTTCCTCGCCGAGATGGGCCTCGGAGAGCACCAGGCGGTCTATGCGCTTCACCGCGACACCCACAACTGCCACGTCCACGTCGCCGTCAACCGCGTCCATCCCACGACGGAGAAGGTCGTCACCGTCAACAACGGCTTCGACCTCGAGATCGCCCACCGCGCGATCGCCCGCATCGAGCAGCGTCAGGGGTGGGAACGCGAAGCACGTGGGCTCTATGTCGTTGGCGTCGGATGGTCGCGCCGAGCGGCTCAGGCCTCGGGATCAGGGCGAACGTCGACCGTCCGGTCGAGCCCAGGACCTGGAGGAGCGAACCGGCCAACGCAGCGCCCAGCGGATCGCGATCGAGGAGGCCGCGCCGATCATGCGGCAAGCGCGAAGCTGGCGCGAGCTGCACGCCGCCCTCGCCGCCCAGGGGATGCGCTACGAGAAGAAGGGTTCCGGCGCGCTGCTCTGGATTGGCGAGCAGCCGGTCAAGGCGAGCGCCGCCGGCCGCGACTGTTCGATGGCGGCGTTGCGCCAGCGCCTGGGCGAGTTCGAGCCGGCGTCCGTCGACCCCAGTCCGCGCGCCGGCTCCGCCGCGAGCCCTCGATCCATCGGCGCCCACTGCTGCGCGTCTACCTCGACGAACGACGCAAGCACTACCAGGAGCGCCAGGCCAGACGGGCGCGAGCAAGCAGTGAGCAGCGCCGGGAATGGCGACGACCTCGGCGACCGCCACCGAAAGGAGCGCGCCGACATCCTCCGCGGGTCATGGCGGGGCAAGGGCGACCTCTTGAACGCGACGCGCAGCGTGCTCGCCGCTCGCCAGGCCCAGGAGAAGGCGGCAGTTCGGGAGCGCCAGCAACTGGAGCGGGCGGCGCTCCGTCGCGACACCGGCCCATTCCCCGCCTATGAAGACTGGCTGGCACGCCGGGACCGCGACCAGGCGGACCGATGGAGGCACCGCGAACGGCGGCCCGCCACAATCGAGGGCGCGACGTTCGAGCAACCTACCGTGCGCGACATTCGCGCCTTCACCGCCGTCCTCGACGGCCGGAGGGTCCACTACCATCTCGCAGGATCACGTCGTGCCTCGTTCACCGACCACGGGAAGACGATCGATATCTACGACAGTCGGACCCGCGAGAGCGTCCTCGCCGCCCTGCAATTGAGCGCGCAGAAGTGGGGGACGATCTCGGTGCACGGCAACCGGGAGTTCATGCGCACCTGCGTCGAGCTGGCCGCCGAGCACGGCTTCAAGATCGCCAATCCCGAGCTTCAGGAGGCGATCGCGGCCGAGCGCCAGCGGCACCGACCACAGGATCGGCCCAGGGCTCACACGCCTGGCGTGGGCCCTCGCCCAGAGTCCCTGACGCTTGCCTCCATCTACGAACGACACGTCACCGAAATCCGCCGCGAACAACCAGACGCCCGTCGGATCGATGCGTCACGGCTCGACGCCGAGGTCGCTGTCCGGATGGCCGTGACCGGTCACTCCCGAGACCAGATCGCCAAGGCAATCGTCGACGGCGCGCGCGCACGTCGGCCCCACGAGGATCGCGACTGGCAGGCCTACGCCCGGCGCGCCGTCCAACACGCGTTCAGTGCTCCCGGCGAGCAAGCCCGGTTACGCCTCGAGCTTCTCCGAGACAAGCTCCTGCGGCTCGAAGGTCGCCAGGACGAACGACAGCTCCTCCGAGGCCTTGGTGGTCCATCGAGGGGACTGTGATCCAGCGCCAATCCTTGCCCCGGATCACATCGCCATGTCGACGGACCTGATAGGATCGCTGGCGCAATGATGAGCATCTCCGAGCAGCCTCGACGCGACGACTGGAAGGCTCCGCTACGGGCGCGATTCCCGATCGCGAAATCCGCCGGGATCGAATGCTTCAAGGGCTGGCAACCGATCCTGGCCCGTATGCTCGAACGGCTCGAAGCCGCGGTCGCGCAGCAGCCTGCCGCCTTTCGGCGCGGGCTCGAGGTCAAAGGGATCAGGGAGAAGTTCGGCGTGCTGAGCGTGTATCTATCGAAGGTACCCACGCCCGAAGTGCAGGCGATCCTCGACGAAGCTCACGCGGCGGCGATGGTCACATGCGAAGTGTGCGGCGCACCGGGTCGGATGGCCGATCGGCACGGCTGGATGTCGGTGAAGTGCGACGCCCACGAGAACTGGTCGCCTGCCGACGGTATCGACGATGGGCCTCGACGACCTGCCTGATCACGACGATCGGCCCGAAGTCGTCGCGCTGTTCACGAATCTCAAGGCAGCTCTCCCACGCCCGATACATGCTCGAAATGGCCGTCTCCTACGGCAAGGAGCTCACGCGGCCGCCGGCCCGTCCTGCCGAGCGGATGGGCGGCGCTGCTGTACCTGTTCGGCCTCCGGTAGGTGGGCGCATGACCGCACGACGCATCCAGACTCAAGAAGCTCTTCCGTCCGAATAGACCTAGAGCTGTCAACTACGGCTAGACAGGCAAGTGTCTAGCGTGACTTGACGGCCCACGGCTTTCGCCCCACAATCTAGGTATCTCTTGACCGGGAAAAGCCTCATTCGAATGCTGAAGGGCTTGGGGTGTGAGGAGCTGAGGCAAAAGGGCTCTCACGTCAGCATGAAGTGCGGCGAGTGCAGGACAACCGTGCCCGTCCATGCGGGCGAAGACCTGGGCAAGGGTCTGCTGAGGGCCATCGAAAGGGACCTCGAACCGTGCCTTGGCAAAGATTGGCTGAAGAAAGGGAAGTAATCCAAATGGCGAAGTACACGGCGACCTACACGCACGAGGACGATGGGTGGTGGACCGTCCGCATCAAGGAGCTCCAGGGGGTCCATTCTCAGGGGCGGAGTATCTCTCAGGCCAGAAACAGAGTGCGCGAAGCGCTCTCGCTCTTCGTCGATGACGCGGACACTGCTGAGATCACCGACGACATCAAGCTCCCTCCCGTCGTGCGTAAGTTCGTCATGAAGGTCGAGGCTGTAACCCGCGACGCCGAGCGCTCCCTCGCGCGCATGGCGAAAGCAAAGGAGCAGGCCGCCCGCAAGCTCATCACCACGATGAGCGTTCGCGACGCCGGCGCCGTCCTGGGTGTCTCGCACCAGCGCGTCCAGCAGCTCGTCAAAGCCAAGGGCTCTAGCAAGGGTCGCCGCCTCGCAGGCGCGCGCGAACACCGGCTGTAATCGTCACTCTGGAACAGGCAGATACACACGCCGTAGCGGGCTCGCTCTGGCCAAGGCGCTCGACGACGATGGCCCAGGGCGTGATCGAGGCTCTACGCGAGCCGGACATGGCGAGGTAGAGGACACGACGAGAATCATCAACGAGTTGTCGGCTCTCGATCCTGACGCCACGGGATTCAGGTACCACGAGGACAGGAAGGGCCAGCCTAGTCTGGCAACAGCTCCGGAAACGCTTCATGTGGGCCAGGTGAACGAGGCACTGGCGGGTGTCTCGCAGTTCCTCGAAGGCGTCAGCGACGTGCTCGAGAACGCGATCGATTACATCAACGAGACCTGAGGGACAGGTACGACTACTAGGATCGCTGCGGCAAGTCCTAGCGCCCGACGCGTAGTGAGAGCAGCAGGTCGCTCGGGCGGAAGCGTAGCCGAGTGCCGACCCGGACGCAGGGGAGCGATCCGCGGTACGCGGCGGACCGAACCGCGGTGGGCGTCATACCAAGCAGCTTGGCTGCGCCGCGAACGTCCACCAAGTCGTCGGGTGGGCGCTGGGCCTGACTCGCCTCCAGCTGCTCGATGCGGGCTTCGAGCTGGCGCACCAACGCGGGCAGCTCAGCTAGCTCGGTCAGGTCGATCATGGTGCCCACGCAAAGAGTGTAGCGAATCTCTTACCGGGTCCTTGGAACGCGCGATGCCGATCGTTCACGCCTCGGTTTCCAATCGTTCAAACCCAAGCCGATGAAACTGCTGACGTTTCGCTTGCCCTTGAGACGATTGCGTCCTGTAACGATCCGACACTACAAGCGAGGCTAAGAAATCGCACTCAGGACGCCGACGGTTCGATGCCGTTCATCTCCACGAATCGGAAGACCGCGTAGAGCACTGCGTTTTGGGCTCCGCGGTGGCGTTCGGCCGATCAAGCGTCGGCGTCTGGCTAGTCCTCATTTGGAATTTCCGACGGAGAGGACCGAGCAAGTCCGCCGTCGCCTTCGCTACGGCAGCGACTTTGTCTGCAGGATCTCCCAGGCGATGGCCGCGATTCCGAAAGACTGGTAGTTGCCGCAGTGGCTGCCGCCCTGCACGGTGCAGAGGACGGTGTCGACGTTGCCGCCGCACATCGGATACGCCTGACAGGCGGAATGATCCGCCAGCACCTGGGGCGTGCCGGTGCACATGTTGATCGACCCGAATGACATAAACGTCTGCAGCGCGCCGGGAAACGTCGTCGTTCCTCCCGCTCGCAACCCACCTTCATAGGGGACCGCGGCGTCGCCTGTGGCGCGGAACTGGACCTCGGTGATCGGCCGCGGCGGCGTGCAGGCGGCCCCACAGGTCCGATCGCTGGCCGCCGCGCTGGTGACGCAGTCGAAGTCGACCGGCGCAACGCCCGCGAGAACGTCGGCGGCATCGCAGGCAACCTTGAACGCCATACCCCCACCATTCGAGCAACCGGTGGCGTAGACGCGCTTCGTGTCGATGCAGGCCTCGCTCGCCAGCGTCATGATGATCGCCTTCGTGAACCCGACGTCATCGATCTTCTGCTCGTACGCTGCTCGGCAGCAACGCCCGGCGTTCCACGAGTTCTCGACGCCGTCGGGCCAGATCATGATGAAGCCCTGCCTGTCGGCGAGCGCGCCCCAGCCGCTGGCGCCTTTCTGGCTGGAGCCCGTGCCGCCGAGCGGGTGGAAGTCGATCACCACCGGCACCGGCGTCTTGCCCGTGTAGCCGGGCGGGATGTGGCGGATGAACGTGCGCGAACGGCCGCCCACCGTGATCGTCCGTGTCATCTCGCCCGCAATCGCCGTCGCCGTGGCGGGACACTGCGACGCGCCGGCCGTACCGGCGGCGCCGCCTCGCCCGCCGGTCGTGCCGCCGCCGGCCGCGCCTCCCACGCCGGTCGCGCCGCCGCGCCCGCCGGCTCCGCCCGTAGCCCCCCCGGCCCCCGACGCGCCTCGGTTCCCGGCGACGCCCCCGTCGCCGACGGCGCCGCTCTGGCCCGCCACACCCGACGGGGTGGCGCCGCCGTCGCCCGTTGTGCCCGCGGCCCCCATCGCGGCACCATTTCCCGCAGCGCCCGACGAGGTGGCGCCGCCGACGCCCGTGATGCCCGCCGCGCCCATCGCGCCACCTTTTCCCGCAGCGCTACCGCCTGCGCCCGGTCCACCGCCTGAAGAAGAACCACATGTTGCGAGCGCGAACGGCAGCAACGCTATGGCGATGAACAGAATCGAGGTGCTCGAACGCCGTGGGCACATGGTCGCCTACCTCCGGGGGTTACGGATGGACGCGTTCGCCCGCAGCTCCCAGTCAACTGGTGCACACGGCCGGGTTCAATGAGCATTTTGATCTACTCGACCGAACGTCCAGGGAACCGTGCGCTCGGTACCGCGCGCTCACTGATGCGACGGTGAGAGGGCATCGCGCGACCAGGATGCCGCCGTGAATGCGCCGGTCAGCGTCTTGATGCGCCCACCGATCACTCCCTCTGATCGATCGAGGCACTTTCCTGCATATGTCAGACAGCGTTCTCTAACCCACGGGTTGGTTTCGCCAATCCACGGAGGCTCCATGAAATTTTACGGACGGGCCGCAATGGCCTTCGTGTGCCTGGCTGTCTTTGGCTGCGCTGGCAATGACGAGACGGGCGGAACGAGCGGTACCGCCGGAACTATCGGGACGGCGGGAACCACCGGCATCGCCGGAACTACCGGGACGGCGGGAACCACCGGCATCGCCGGAACTACCGGGACGGCGGGAACCACCGGCACCAGCGGGACCAGTGGCAACGCCGGAACCAGTGGGACGGCGGGAACCACCGGTACCGCAGCGACGACTGGCACCGCTGGAACTAGCGGGACGGCGGGAACCGGGGGACGCGGCGGCACCGGGTCCGGCGGAACGTCGCGCGGCGGAACCGGCGGCACCGCGACCGGAGGCGCGGGCGGAACGTCAACCACCCCGCCTTCAGATCGAATCCCGTCTGCCGGTTGCAGCACCACACCGACCACGACGTCATCATGCCCAGGTTCGGGGACGACGCCCTGCACGATCTCCGTGAACGGGACAACGCGACAGTACTACCTCAATCTCCCAACTGGCTACACGGGGACAACGCCCGTTCCGGTCGTGTGGGAATACCATCCGCTCGGTGGCAACGCGAGATCAGGGCTGACGATGTATCAGCTCAATAGCAGGCTGACGAATGTCATCTTCGTCAGTCCTCAGGGGCTCACGAGTGGCGGCAACGCGGGCTTTCCCAACACTAGCGGTCAGGATGAAATGATGACCCGCGCCATCAACGCCGAGATGGAGGCCAAGTACTGCATCGATAAGGCGCGTTACTACGCCACTGGGTTCAGCTACGGCGGCTCCATGTCCTTCACGGCCGGGTGCAACATGAGCGACGTGTTCCGCGCCATCGCGCCGATGGCTGGCGCGCCCATCAGCGGCGCCACCTGCGCCCGCACGAAGCCCGCACGTCCAGTCGCAGTCTGGGCCACCCACGGCGACGCAGACACCGCGCTGCCGATCACGCTGGCCCAGCCGATGATCAACGCGATCGTGGGATACAACGGCTGCTCGACGACGACGATGCCCGTCGAGCCGTCCCCGTGCGTCGAGTACCAGGGCTGCATGCCCGGCTATCCGGTGGTCTGGTGCGTGAGGCCAGGTGATCCCCACGCCATCCCGAGCTTCGCCGCGGCGGCGATCGCGACATTCTTCCAGAAGTTCTGAGGGACGGTCGGCAGCTCCCTGTTTCGTCGCGAGACGGGGGCCGTGACGGTGGGCGTCATGCGCTTTCCGTGATCGAATGCGTCCGCTAACTGCATCCATCTACAGCAGGGTGATCCTCGGGCAACACGGATGTCAAAGTAGTGACGACGGCAGCGCCGGCCGAGCGAATACCAGCCACTGAGGTGGACAGGGGTCGCCTGGAACGGATCTTCAACGCTCACCACGCAAGTGTGTGGCGCGCGTTGCGACGCCGCGGCCTGGCGGAGGAGGCCGCGGAAGATGCCACTCAGGAGACGTTCCTGATTGCCGCCGAGCGGTTAGACGACATCAGGCCAGAAAGTGAACGATCGTTTTTGATTGCGACGGCAGTGCGCGTCGCACACACCCTCGGCCGCAAGACCGTGCGATGGGAACTCGATGACCACATGGATCAGCGCGTCTCCGACGTTCGCAACGCAGGTGACAGGCGTGAGGACATGCAACTGTGCGATGTCGTGCTGTCCAGGGTCGGCCCCGACTTGGTGGAGGTATTCGTGCTGTACGAGCTTGAAGGCCTGACCTCACCCGAAATCGCGGAGCTGCTGGAGATTCCGCTGGGCAGCGTGGCATCGCGCCTGCGCCGTGCGCGCGAGCAATTCCGCTCAGCGGCGGAACGCGTCGAGAACAGCGTTCGCAAGGAAGACAAGCCATGAGCCGTCCGAAGGTTGATTTGCCCGAACGTCTGCTGGAACGTGACGCGACCGACTTCGAACGGCGGATCCTCGCAGCCGCGCTGGAGAAGAAGCCATCGCCGGCGGCGTCGGCGCGGATGGCCAAGGCGCTCGGGGTGACCGTCGCGACGGTGGCGACAGCGACAATGACCGTGACCGCCGGGAAGGCGCTGGCCACCGCTGCAGCAGCGGCGAAAGCGCCCGTCGCAGCGGGGGCCGCCGTGTGGCCCTGGATCTCGGCCGGCGTGCTTGGATTGGTCGTCGCTGGTGCGGTCGTAGCCACGCGGACACAGCACAGCTCGCCTGCTGAAACAGCTCCGGCTTCTGCGCCGGCCACAGAGCCTGCCCCGCCCGTAGAGACGGCCGGCGACGCCGAGCCGACGGGAGACGTGGCCCAACGTCAGTCGACGCCCGCGGCCACGAGCCGCCGAAGCCGAGCCACCACGGCTGCGGGAGCTCTGACCGAACAGACCGCCTTCATGGATGCCGCGCGTGCCGCAGTAGCGGAGCGGTCCGACCGCCGTGCGCTGGACATCCTGCGCAGCTACCAGGACAAGTATCCGGCCGGGCTCTTCCGCCCCGAAGCAACCGCGCTCAAGGTCGAGGCGCTGATGCATCTCGGCCGAGACGGCGACGCGCGCGCGCTGGCGCAGCGGTTCGTGGCCGAGCATCGCGGCACTCTGCTTGCTGCTCGCGTCGCGGAGATTGCCGGCCTGTCCAAACCCTAGAGGATCGTTAGTGCCAGCCGGCGCCAATTCCCAAGCTCGCCGAGGTGGTGATGGCGCTCGCGCGGTGAAAGACGGTCGTGGCGAACTCGTACGATTCGCGAATCAACGTGACGCCGAGACCCAGACGCAGCGACACCTGGATGGTCGTGCCGAAGCCGGCAACCACCGCGACGCCCGTTGCGGCGAACGGGCGGTGCGTACTCGCAGGGGCGTCGGTGTCGGCGCCGCTCGCGGTCATCCGCCCGAGCGTCGCCGATCCGCACGGACGTGCCGCGAACCACGACCAGCGCAGCCGCAGCGGGCACGCGTCCAAGCTGGCGGCGTCGAGCGTGAACGACGCCGTGCCGCCCGCCTGGGGCAGGTCCGCTCGCCATACGTGAGTGGCGCCGATGATCAGCGCGGGCGACCATGGACCGTCGCGCTCGAGGGCGGCCATGCCATACAGTGCCAGGCCCGGCATGACGGTCGGTGCCGGGCCGAAGATGGTTTGGCCCGCGAGGTAAGCTGCGAACTGACGGCTCGCGGTCGAAGCATCCTGCGTGGGTGGCGCCGTGGGCTCGACGACATCAGGCGGTGCCGGCTGCTTTGCGGCCGCCGCTTGATCGTCGGGCGTGACGGTTGGTTGCGCAACGACGGCGTCATCGGCGGAGCCGGTCGCGGACTTGCGTGCCAGCGTCGGATCGAGGGTCACGGCGATGATGAGCGCGACGGCGTCGGCCGCCTCCGCGCACGATCGGGCGACAAATCGGCGCGGTGGCTGCTCGACGCCGGCGGTCGCGAATGCGAGATCGGCGACGACGTTGTCGGGGCGCGTGGACGTGACCGAGACCCGGACCGAGACGGTCGCGTCGTCCGCGAACTGGATGCGTGTGGAACGGGCCGCCACCCGTGTTGCCAGGTCGCCTCGCGATGTGCAGTCCTCCGCAGCGCGTACCTCGAGGCGCACCCGCGCCGCCACGGCCGCGGGCGCCGTTTCGGGCGCGCCGACCGGGCTCTGGGACAAGAGCGCGATCAGGAGGGCTCCGCCCGACGTCATCGCGCGGATGGTAGCATCGCGCCATGGTTCGATCGGTGATCGTCGTGAACGTCGCGCGCTTCGCGATCGTTGCCACCATCGCCGTCGCCGCCTGCAACGGCAAGGTGAACCATCTGGGCGACGGTCGTTGTATCCGCGGGCAAGTGAACGCCGAAGAGGTGCTGTGGATCGGCGATTCCTGGATTCTCATGCCGGGCAGCCAGCGCACGCGGGTCAGGGACCTGGCGCGCATCGCCAACGCCCTCGGCCAGACCGAGGATTACGTCAACGGGGCAGTGGCGGGGACAACGATGGCCGCCATCGCCGATCAGTACGCCGTGCGCGAGGCGGGCGCTACGAAGGTGAAGGTCGTGCTCATGGACGGCGGCACGTGGGACACGATCGTAGGGAACGGATCGGCCGCCTCCGTCACCAGCGCCGCAAATGCCTTCACGCAGTTCCTCGCCCAGGTTGCCGCCGATGGGACGGTCACGGACATCGTCTACTTCCTCGTGCCCGAGCTGTCCGGCATCCCGGGTGTCGCGGCGCTGCGTCCATTCGTCCAGCAGGCCTGCGCGCAGAGCACGGTGCCCTGTCACTTCCTCGACCTGCAGATGATCTGGAAACCCGAGTACACCGCCACGGGCAACGTGTTTCCGAATGAAATGGGCGCCATCGTCCTCGGCGACGCGCTGTGGGCCATCATGCAAGACGAGTGCATCGCCCAGTGACGATTGTGTGATCGAATCGCCCCTCCACCTGCATTTACATAGCGAACCCGACCGCCTCCACGAGACGGCGTCCAAGCTGGATGCTGCGCGAAAGTTGGTTAGCAAGTGCTCGAGCGTGCGATGCACCCGAGCGGTTTCGTGGTTGGTGTGTCCACTGATCCGTTCGCACCTTGCTAGCAAACGCGAATCTTTCACACGACGGGCGCGGTGAGCGCGCGCCGGTTTCGGCGACCGCCGGTGTCAGGTTGGCGGAGCTCCTGGGACGCTTGTCGCTCGCGTTCGACATCGCGAACGACGCGCCCTATGGCAAGGGCGTGCGCTCGGTCGTGCTTGCGGTCGAGCTGGGGAGGCTGGCCGGCGCGACGAGCGACGAGCTTCACGACACATTCTGGGTAGCGCTGCTTAGCTATCTGGGCTGCACGGGCGTGACCCAGGACGGCGAGCTGAGCGACACCTCGATCAAGCTTGGGCACATCGTCGGTGCCGGCCCGCGCGTGCTGTCCTCGCTCAAGCTGCATCACGGCTGCTCGGACGAGCGCGGCCGACCGGATCGGCTCGCCAGCAACGCGCTGGCGCTGCCCATGCGCCTGCTGCGCGTCGCCCACGTCGGGGACACGGCCCACCAGCAGCACGGGCAGGCGGGCGCCGTCGCGGTCGTGCAACGACGTGCCGGCAGCGAGCTCGATGCACGCCTGGCCCGCCTTCTTGTCGACGGCCAGCGAGAGCTGTTCGCCGCGATCGAGGACCCGCGGATCTTCGATCGATTCCTCGAGCTCGAGCCGAGCCCCGCCGCTTGCGCCGACGACGATCGCGTCGACGAAGCAGCGCGCGCGCTGGCGACCTTCGCCGATCTCGAGGTGTCCGATCTTCCTCGGCCACTCGACCCGCGTGGCGGCGCTTGCGGAGCGAGCCGCCGGGCAGGTGGGCCTGAACGCGGATGACACGCGGTCGCTGCGACGCGCGGCGCTGCTGCACGACATCGGACGGCTCGGCGTGCCGAACGGCATCTGGATGCGCCCCGGACGCCTCGACTGGGGGGAGATGGAGCGGGTCCGGCTGCACGCCTACTACACCGAACGTGTGCTGTCGCCGATCCGGGTCCTCGGCGCCGGTCGCCGACATCGCCGCCGCCGCGCACGAGCGGCTCGACGGTTCCGGCTATCCCGGCAGTCGCGTGGCGAGATCGTTGTTGCCGGCGGCGCGCATCCTCGCCGCGGCCGACATGGCGGTCGCTATGAGCGAGGATCGGCCCTACCGTCCGGCATTGAGCCCAGCCGCCATCGCGCGCGAGCTCATGGTCGAAGCCAGCGCAGGTGGACTCGACGCGTCCGCCGCCGACGCCGTGCTCGCATCGCTCGGCATGAAGATGCATGTCGTTCCCCGGCACGCGCACCGCGTCTCCGAGCGGGAGCTGGAGGTCTGCCGCCTGATCGCGCACGGCAAGATGAACAAGGAGATCGCCGCCGTGCTCGGCATCTCGCTGCGCACAGTGCAGAACCACGTCGCCCACATCTTCGACAAGCTCGGTCTGCACAGCCGCTCGGGCGTCGCGGTCTGGCTCGTCGAACACGAAGGCGTCAGCTAGGGGCGAGGACAGCGCCGCGCTCAAGGCAGCGGGTGGCGCTGCAGGACCTCCCAGGCGACGGCCGGAATCATGAATGAGTTGTAGCTCCCACAGTGCGTGCCGCCCTGCACGGTACACAGAATCGTCTCTGCACCGCTGCCGCACATCGGGTACGTCTCACACGACGCGTTTGCAGCTAGGCTCTGCGCCGTGCCGGTGCACATGTTGATCTGGCCCCATTTGGTGAAGTTCGGTTGCGCGCCGGCGATCGGGACCAGCGTATCGCCGGTGCCGCGGAACTGAACTTCCGTGATGGGCCTCGTGGGCATACAGGTCGCGCACCTGCTACCGACGACGCAATCGAAGTCGACCGGCGCCACGCCCGCGATCACGTCGGACGCTTCACACGCAAGCCTGTACGACATGGCGCCACCGTTCGAGCAGCCGCTGGCGTAGACGCGTTTGGTGTCGATGCAGGCTTCGGTGCTCAGTGCCGTGACGATGGCTTTCACGAAGCCGACGTCGTCGATCATCATGGCCATCGACGGGGCGCAGCAGCCGCCCGCGTTCCATGAGTTCTGCACCCCCTGCGGATAAACCATGATGAACCCTTTCATGTCTGCCAGCCGATCCCAGCGCGACAGGTTCTTCTGCTGCATGCTGTTTCCGGACAGCCCATGGAAGTCGAAGACGACCGGGACGGGCGCCGTACCGGTGTAGCTCACCGGCGCGTACACGAGATATGAGCGGGTCATCCCGCCGAAGGTGAGCATCTTCGTCGTCATCCCCGCGCGCAGGGTCGCCGCCGCCGGGCACGTGCCGCTGCCGCCGCTCGCGCCCGCGCCGCCACCGCCGCCCCCACCGGTCGCGGCGATACCGGATCCGGACGCCCCTCCGCGTCCGCCGGCGCCGCCACGTCCGCCTCCCCCCGTTCCCGCCGCGCCGTTGGTGCCCGCGGCACCGGTCGTACCCGCCGCGCCGATCGTGCCCGCCCCGCCGGTGGTGCCTGCCGCGCCGGTCGTGCTGCCGGCCGTTCCCGTCGTGCCGCCGCGGCCGGCGGCGCCCGTCGTGCCGGCTACGCCTGTGGTACCAGCGGCGCCCGTTGTGCCCGCCTGGCCTGCACCCGTGCCGGCCGCGCCATTGCCGGCGCCCCCGGCGTTGCCCGTGCCGATGTTGTTATCTGCGCAGGACGCCAACCAGACGGGGACGAGCCCGACGGCGATTAAACTGAGGACGGAGGTGCTCCGACGGCGTGTGGTCATGATCGCCTGCCTTCCGCGTGGTTACGGGAACGCGCGCTGGCCCGCAGCGCCCAGTCAAGCCGCCCCGCCCGGGGAGCTCAATGAGCGTTTTGATCTATGCCGCGACGACGCGAAAATCTGTCTTCAACCCAGCTGTTGCTCGAGCTGGTGCAGCACCTGGTAGCAGGGCAGCACCTGCGCGACGCTGGCGTTGGGCTCGCGGCCTTCGCGGATCGCGGCGAAGAACTCGCGGTCCTGCAGCTCGATGCCGTTCATCGACACGGCGACCTTCGACACGTCGATCTTCTCGTCCTTGCCGTTGAACAGGTCGTCGTAGCGCGCGATGTAGGTGCCGCGTGTCGCCGATGTAGCGGAAGAAGGTGCCGAGCGGGCCGTCGTTGTTGAACGACAGGCTGAGCGTGCAGATCGCGCCGCTCGCCGCCTCGAGCTGGATGCTCATGTCCATCGCGATGCCCAGCGTCGGGTGGATCGGGCCCTGGATCGCGTTGGCCTTCACGATCGGGCTGCGCGTCTGGTAGGCGAACAGGTCGACGGTGTGCGCGGCGTGGTGCCACAGCAGGTGGTCGGTCCAGCTGCGCGGCTGGCCGAGCGCGTTCATGTTCGTGCGCCGGAAGAAATACGTCTGCACGTTCATGTGCTGGATGGTGAGCTCGCCTTTGACGATCCGCTGGCGCACCCACTGGTGGCTCGGGTTGAAGCGGCGCGTGTGGCCGCACATCGCGACCTTGCCGCTGGCCTGCGGCGGCGGCGACGACCGGCCTGCCCGTCGGCGAGCTTGTCGCACAGCGGGATCTCGACCTGCACGTGTTTGCCGGCCGCGAGGCAGGCGAGCGCCTGCGACGCGTGCATCTGCGTCGGCGTGCACAGGATGACGGCGTCGACGTCCTTCATCTTCAAGCTGTCGCCGAGGTCGGTGGTGGCGTGCGGCGATGCCGTACTTGCGCGCGACCTCCTCGGTCTTGGCGAGCTCGCGCCCGACGAGCGAGATCACCTTCACGCCTTCGATCAGCTTGATGGCGTCGAGGTGCTTGATGCCGAACGCGCCGGCGCCGGCGAGGGCGACGTTGATGGTCATGACGGTTGCTCCTCCAGCGATCTTCCAGGATGAGATGGCCGACGGCCGTGTTGCTGGCAGGTACGTGATAGAAGCGGTGCGCGACGCTGGGCTTCGCGCCGCCGGCGACATCGGCCATCGCGCCGCGCGCGATCAGCCACATCACCAGCTCGATGCCCTCGCTGCCCGCCTCGCGCACGTATTCGACGTGCGGCAGCTGCGCCAGCGCCGCCGGGTCGATCGATCAGGCGATCGAGAAAGCGGTTGTCCCACTGCTTGTTGATGAGTCCGGCGCGCGGGCCCTGCAGCTGGTGGCTCATGCCGCCGGTGCCCCAGATCTGCACGTTCGAGCGGCTCGTCGTAGCTGGTCGACGGCCCTGCGGATCGCCTTGCCGAGCTGGAAGCAGCGCCGGCCCGAGGGCACCGGGTAATGCACGACGTTGACGGCGAACGGGATGACGGGGCACGGCCAGGCCTCGCGGCTGGCCGCACATCAGGCTGAGCGGCACGGTCAGGCCGTGGTCGACGTCCATCTTGTTGACGATGGTCAGATCGAAGTCGTCCTGGATGACGCTGTGGGCGATGTGCGCGGCCAGCTCCGGGTGGCCGACGACCTTGGGCACCGGGCGGGGCCCCCAGCCTTCGTCGGCGGGCTGGAACTCGGCGGCGGTGCCGATCGCGAAGGTCGGGAATCATGTCCAGGCTGAACGCCGTGGCGTGATCGTTGTAGACGAGGAAGATGACGTCGGGCTTGTGCTCGCGCGAGCCACTGCCGCGAGAAGTCGTAGCCGGCGAACAGCGGCTGCCAGTAGGGCTCCTGCGGTCTTGCCGTGATCGATCGCGGCGCCGATCGCCGGCACGTGGCTGGTGTAGACGGAGGCGGTGATGCGCGCCACGTCAGCGATCCCGGCTACCCGACGTGACTTGCCACTGCCCTGCGGCTGGCGGTGCGCCTGCGCGTCGCCGTCCTCGCCGATCACGCGGTTGCCGTCGATCGACGCGGCCGCCGCTGATCATCATCTCGCGGTACTCCTCCTCGCTCATGCCGGTCATGCTGGCGGCCATCTGCTGGAAGCTCTTGCCGTCGGTGGCGCCGATCTTGGCGAGGAAGTAGATGTTGCCGCCGGCCGCGATCGCCGCGTTGAGATCGCGCGCGAGCACCGCCTGCTTCTGCGCCTCGGTCATCGGCCACTCGTCCAGATAGGCGCGCTCGTCGGCCTTGAAGCGCGCGCGGTTGTCGGCCTTCATCAGGCTCATGCAGAACTGGTTCAGCCAGTAGCCCTTGCGCGCCTGTTCGGCGTCGAAGATCGTCGTGCCGGGGATGTCGAGGTACGGCTTGTCGAGCGCCATCAGCGGTCTCGTCCTGTCTTCGGGCCAGTAGAGGCGCATCGGGTTGGTGACCAGCAGCTTCTGCTGCAGCTCGGGCGTGGTCGCGATGTGCGGGATGAAGTCGACGAGCAGCCCGTCATCGGGCATGTGGTGTTTGAGGTTCGGGTGCGGCCAGTCGGTGCCCCACAGGACGCGGTCGGGGAAGGTCTCGACCACGCGGCGGGCGAACGGCACGACGTCGCGGTACGGCGTCGCGCTCGCCGTCGAGCGCCGGCGGCCCGCTGACCGAGAGGCGCTCGGGGCAGCTGACCTTGCGTCCAGACGTTGTCGTGCTCGGCGCATGAGATCGCAGGAACAGCCCGAACTCGGGGCCGTCGATCGGCTTGCGTGACGTCGGGCCGGCCCATGTGATCGACGACCACGGTCGTCGGCAGCTCGGTGAAGAAGTCCAACAGCTCGGGCAGGTCGCGCGCCTCGAAGTAGACGACGACATGCCAGCCGAGCGGCTGGATGCGAGCGGCGATCTCGGCCAGCTCGTCCCGCGGCGTGAAGTCGACCAGGCGCTTGAGGAAGTTGAAGCGCACGCCGCGCACGCCGGCGTCGTGCAGATCGTCGGAGCTCGCGCGTCCGTGACGTCGCGGCGGACGGTGGCCACGCCGCGCGCCTTGCCGCCGCTGGCGCGGCACGCGTCGGCCATCGCGCGGTTGTCGGCGCCGTGGCAGGTGGCCTGCACGATGACGTTGCGCGCGAAGCCGAGGTGGTCGCGCAGCGCGAACAGCTGCGCCTTGCCGGCGTCGCAGGGCGTGTACTTTCGCTCGGGCGCGTACGGGAACTCGGCGCCCGGGCCGAAGACATGGCAGTGCGCGTCCACCGCGCCCGGCGGCGGCTGGAAGCGCGGCTTGCTCGGGCGCGGCGCACCAGTCGAGCCAGCCCGGGGTCTTTTCGAACGGCGCCGGCATCACGTCGCGTCCCCGCTTCGATGCCTTGAGGTGGTCGAGGATCCGGTCGGCCGCGACGCGCCAGTCGGAGCTGTCGGCGCGAGCGCTTGCGGCGCCGCTTGCCGAACACCCCGTCGTCGTCGAGGTCGGCCATCCAGGCCTGGCGCTCGGCGGTGGCGGCCGCGCTGCACGGCTCGAGGCCGGCCTCGCGCACGGTGACGGCCGCCTCGCGCATCTCCTCCGCGCGCCGGCGGCCGTGTGCGATGACGCGCTGGAAGAAGTAGGCGGCCTGCTGCTCCCAGTCGATGCCGGGAAAGGTTTCGCGCAGCGACGCGATCATCGCGTCCTCGACGCCGTAGTGCCGGGCGGCGGTGAAGCTCTCGATCACCATCGCCTCGAGGCCCTTGACGATCACGCTGCGGCACATCTTCGTCGGCGCTGGCGACGCCGAGCTGGCTGCTCGCGACCTGTCGGCGCAAAGCCGAGGCCGGTCAGCACCGGCGCGAGCGCCGCCGCGTGCGGGCCGCCGAGCAGCAGCGGCACCTTGATGCGATGGGGGGGCACCGAGGTCATCACCGCGCCCTCGACGTAGCGGGCGCCGGCGCGCGCCACGTGCTCGGCTGCCGCGATCTTGGCGCCCGGCGACGCCGAGTTGAGGTCGAGGAAGAAGCTGCCCGACGGCAGCGCGGCGCGCGCAGGCCTCGGCCACCGCCACCGTCTGGCTGGCGGTGACGGCGGAGACGACCAGGCCGCGTCCGGCGCACGGCGCCGGCGTGCGAGTCCGCCAGCGTCACGCCGTGCACGAGCGCGTGCGCGCGCAGTGGCACCGCCGGCGGCGACGCCCAGCTTCACGTCGTACGCGCGTCACCGCGTGGCCTGCCGCGCGCAGATCCTCGGCCAGGATGCGTCCGACTTCGCCGTAGCCAATCAGCGCGACCTTCATCGAGGTCCATCAGTCGATGTACTTGAGCCCCGCGGCCGCCAGCGGCTCGCGCATCTTGTACATGTCAAGGCCGAGCACGCCCGCGGCCAGCTTGGCGCGCTTGTCGATCTCGTTCGCCTCGCGCTTCGCGGCGGCGTCGAGCGTCGCGGCGGCGACGCGCGCGCGGCACGACAGACCACACCGTCGTCGTCGGCGACGATCACGTCGCCCGGGTGGACGAGCGCGCCGGCGCAGACGACGGGGATGTTGACCGAGCCGAGCGTCGCCTTGACCGTGCCCTTGGCGCTTATGGCCCGGCTCCACACCGGGAAGCCCATGTCGGTCAGCGGCTTGACGTCGCGGCAGCCGCCGTCGATGACCAGCGCGCGCGCGCCGCGCGCCTTGAACGAGGTGGCCAGCAGCTCGCCGAAGAAGCCGTCGCTGCTCTCGGCGGTCACCGCGGCGACCACGACGTCGCCCGGCTCGGATCTGCTCGGCTGCGACGTGCAGCATCCAGTTGTCGCCCGGCTGCAGCAGCACGGTCACAGCCGTGCCGGACACCTGCGCGCCCGCGTAGATCGGCCGCATGACCGGCTTCATCAGGCCGACGCGTCCCATGGCCTCGTGCACCGTCGCGCTGCCGAAGCTGGCTAGCTTGTCGGCGACAGCCGCCTCCGTGCGCGTGATGTTGCGATGAACGACTCCTAGCTCGTACATGGTCACTTCTCCCTCATTTGCCGTTCTGCCTGAGCGCCGCATCCAGACGCGGGTAGACGCGGCGGGCGTTGCCTTCGTAGATCTGGCGCTGCTCCGTGGGCCCGAGCTGCGTCGACGCCTCGATGTAGCGCCTGGTGTCGTCGTAGTGGTGGCCGGTCTCGGGGTCGATGCCGCGCACCGCGCCGATCATCTCGCTGGCGAACAGGATGTTGTCGATCGGCACCACCTTGGTCAGCAGGTCGATGCCCGGCTGGTGGTAGACGCAGGTGTCGAAGAACACGTTGCCGAGCAGGTGGTCGCGCAATGGCGGCTTCTTCAGCTCCTGCGCCAGGCCCCGGTAGCGGCCCCAGTGATAGGGCGCCGCACCGCCGCCATGCGGGATGACGAAACGCAGCGACGGGAAGTCCTTGAACAGGTCGCCTTGAATCAGCTGCATGAACGCCGTCGTGTCGGCATTGATGTAGTGCGCGCCGGTGGTGTGGAAACACGCGTTACAGCTGGTGCTCACGTGGATCATCGCCGGGACGTCGTATTCGACCAGCTGCTCGTAGATCGGGTACCAGTGCCGGTCGGTCAGCGGCGGTGACGTCCAGTGGCCGCCCGACGGATCGGGGTTCAGGTTGATCGCGACCGCGCCGTATTGCTCGACGCACTTTTGCAGCTCCGGGATCGACGTCTCGGGCGCGAGGCCAGGGCTCTGCGGCAGCATGGCCGCGGGGACGAAGTGGTCGGGGAACAGCCGGCTGACGCGGTAGCACAGCTCGTTGCAGATCGCCGCCCAGGTCGACGACACCTGAAAGTCGCCGATGTGGTGGGCCATGAAGCTGGCGCGCGGGCTGAAGATTGTCAGGTCGGAGCCGCGCAGCTTCATCTGTGTGAGCTGGTTGGTCTCGATCGTCTCGCGGATGTCGTCGTCCGTGATGTTCAGCTCCGCGACCTTCGGCTTCAGCGACGGGTTGGTGATGCTGGCGACCTGCTGCGCCCGCCACGCCTCGAGCGCTTTGGGCGCGGTGGTGTAGTGGCCGTGTATGTCGATGATCAAGGGCGGCCTCCATCGCCGAAGTCGAGCGGCAAGCCGACGTAGTTCTCGGCCAGTGCGCGCGCGGCGTGCTGCGAGTGGAACAGGTAGTCGAGCTCGGCGTCCTGGAGCTTGGCGGCGATGGGACCGCCGTCGGGGAGGTGGTGCATGAGCGAGGTGAACCACCACGAAAACCGCTCCGCCCTCCACACGCGGCGCAGGCAGCGCTCCGAGTAGGCGTCGAGGCCTGCGTCGCTCCCCTCGGCGTAGTGCTCGATCAACGCGCCGGCGAGATATTTCACGTCGGTCGCGGCGAGGTTCAGACCCTTGGCGCCAGTGGGCGGCACGATGTGGCCCGCGTCGCCCGCCAGAAACAGCCGGCCGAAGCGCAGCGGCTCGGCGACGAAGCTGCGCAGCGGGGCGATGCTCTTCTCGAGCGAGGCGCCGGTGACGAGCACCTCCCGCCCCTCGTCATCGAGACGCAGGCGCAGCTCCTGCCAGAACGCTTCGTCGGACCAGTCCTCGACCCGCTCGCTGAGTGGCACCTGCAGGTAGTAGCGGCTGCGCGTGGTGCTTCGCATCGAGCACAGCGCAAAGCCGCGTGCGCTGTTGGCATAGATGAGCTCGTGGGACAGCGGCGGCGTGTCCGACAACAGCCCGAGCCAGCCGAACGGATAGACCTTCTCGTATGTTGTAACCGCAGATTCCGGCACGCTGGCGCGGCAGACGCCGTGGAATCCGTCGCAGCCGACGATGAAGTCGCACGTGATGTCGTGGCGCGCGCCGTGCTTGTCGTATGTGACGCGCGGCCGATGCCCACCGAACTCGTGCACTCCGACGTTCGCGGCCTCGTAAACGGTCGGCAGGTCCGCGGCGCGCCGCGCGTCCATCAAATCGCGCGTCAGCTCGGTCTGGCCGTAGACCATCACAGTCTTGCCGCCCGTCAGGCCAGCCATGTCGATGCGGTGGCGCCGGCCGCGCCACAACATCTCGAAGCCGCCGTGCATCAGCCCCTCGCGGTGCATGCGCGCGCCGACGCCGGCTTCGTCTAGGAGGTCGACGCAGACCTGCTCGAGCACGCCGGCGCGGATGCGGCCGAGTACGTGCTCGCCCCGCTGCCGCTCGACGATCACGGCGTTGATGCCGGCCTTGGCGAGCAGCTGGCCGAGCAGCAGGCCCGACGGCCCCGCGCCGATGATGGCGACCTGGGTTCGCGTCGACGCGGTCATAAGTCGATGTCCTCCGGCGCCGGCTCGACTCCGGGCGGGTCCATCCCTTCGCGGCGCTTGGCGTCCGCGGCCGCCGGTGACGCCATGAAGGCGAGCAGCGCGCGCGCTGCGGCGGGCTGGCGCGCGCGCGCGCCAACGGCCGCCGCAAACGTCGTGACGATCTGGACGGCGGCCGGCAGTGGCCCGACCACGTCGATGCCTTCGAGGTGAATCAGCTCAGACAGCTGCTGGAAGCCGAGCTCCACCTCGCCGTGTGCGACGAGCGCACCCACCGGAACCCCGGGTGGCGCGACGACGATACGATTCCGCACCTGCTCGCCGATGCCCCAGCGCTCGAACAACCGGGCGAGCTGGACACCGCTCGGACCAGTCGAGTAGCCAATGCTGCGCGCCGCCAGCACCGTGCGCCGGAGCGCATCTTCGTCGCCGACCTGCGGCCGCGGCGCGCGGGCGCGCACGGCGACGGCGACGCCGGAGCGCACCAGGTCCACGTCGCTGCCGGCGACCAGATGGCCCGCCGCGAGCAGCTTGTCGATTGCGTCGCGGGCCAGCACCACGACATCGAAGGGTTCGCCGGCCTGGACGCGCTGGGCGACGTCGACGCCGCCGATCGATTCGAGCGCCACGCAGGTGCCCGAGCCCGCTTCGTAGGCGCGAGCCAGCTCGGCGAGCACGGCGCGGGTGGCCATCGACGAGATCCCGGCGATCTGCGTGGTCGGCGTGAGTGCGGCCATCAGGCAGCTCCCGCCGCTGAGACCGTGACCAGCCGTTCCAGCGTCGGTTTGTCAGCGAGCAGGGCCAGGCTGGAACAGGCGTGGACGACGCGCCCGCGATCGAGCACGACGGCCTGCGACGTCAGCCCGAGCGCCACGTGTGCGTGTTGCTCCACCAGCACGAGGGCCACGCCGCTGTCCTCCACCATGCGCCGGATCGCGACGCCCAGCTCCTGTACGAGGATAGGCGCGAGCCCCTCGAACGGCTCGTCGAGCAGCAGCACACGCGGGTTGAGCGTCAGTGCCCGGCCGATGGACAGCATCTGCTGCTCGCCCCCCGACAGCTGGTTACCGTGGTTACGGCGCCGCTCGCGCAGACGTGGGAACAGCTCGAACACGCGCCCCGTGTCCCAGTGGCCGGGGCGCGCAACGGACGTCAGGTGCTCGTCGACGGTCAGCGACGGCCACACCCAGCGTTCCTGAGGTACCCAGCCGATCCCGGCCCGCGCGCGCCGGTGCGAGGGAAGGGCGCGGATGTCGGTGCCGTAGAGCTTCACGTCGCCCGCCGTCTGCCGGGTGAATCCCATGATGGTGAGCAACAGCGTCGTCTTGCCGGCGCCATTGCGGCCCAGGACAGCGACGCTGCCGCCGGTGCCGAGGGCCAGCGTGATGTCCTCCAGCACCACGGCGTCGCCGTACCCGGCGGTGACGCCGTCGAGGCGCAGCAGCTCAGACATGCTGCGCCTCCTGTCCGAGATAGAGCTCGCGCACGCGCGCGTCGGTGGCGACGACGTTCGGCGAGCCCACCGTCACGACGCGCCCGCCCGCCATCACCGTGATTCGCCGCGCGAAGCGGAACACCAGCGACATGTCGTGCTCGATGAGCAGGATGGTCATGTCCGCGGGCAGACGCTCGATGGTGTCGAACAGCAGGCCGCTTTCCCCCGAGGGCACGCCGGCGGCTGGTTCGTCGAGCAGCAGCACGCGCGGCTTGGTGGCCAGCGCCAGCGCGATCTCGAGCAGGCGTTGCTTGCCGTACGGGAGCTCACGCGTGAGATATCCCGCGTCGTCGACGAGCTGCAACGAGTCGAGCAAGACCTCCGCCTCCGCCATCGCCGTGTGGCGCGAAGACACGGGACGCAGCCAGTCGCCGCATTCGCCGCGCCGCTCGCAGACCGCGAGCGCCACCGACTCGAGGACCGTGAGACCGCTGAACAGCGTGTTCAGCTGGAACGTCCGCGACAGCCCCCGCTTGACGCGCGCGAACGGCGGCAGGTGCGTGACGCGTTCGGAGCCGAGCACCACCTCGCCTGCGGCGGGCCGCAGCACGCCCGTCAGCAGATTGACAAGCGTCGTCTTGCCGGCGCCGTTGGGACCGATGAGCGCGTGGCGGGCGCCGACCTCGATGTCCAGCGACACGTCGTCGACGGCGACGAACGCCCCGAAGCTGCAGCGCAGACGCTCGGTCTTCAGCGCAATGGCCATGGCCACCCCCTTCGCGCCAGGCGTGCCTGGCCACGCTCGAACCCGCCCATGAGGCCGCCGGGCGCCAGCAGCACCAGCATCACGAGCACTGCCCCCAGCCAGAACTGCCAGTACTCCGGGCTGAGGCCGGCGAGCACGTCCTGCGCCAGGATGAACACGGTCGCGCCCAGCAGCGCGCCATACAGGCGTCCCGTGCCGCCAAAGGCCAGAATGATGAGCAGCTCGGCGGAGCGCTGAAAGCCGAGCGTGTCGATGCCCACGAAGCGAGTGGTCTGAGCCAGCACCGCGCCCGCGACGCCAGCCATCGCGGCGGATATCGCGAACACCGTCCGCAGACGGCGGCTGACGTCCGTGCCGATCGCGGGCATGCGCCGCGCGTTCTCGCGGATGCCGCGCAGGGACAGACCGAAGGGCGAGTGAACGAGCCGGCGCGCGAGCGCGAACATCGCCGCCAGGATCACGAAGCTGTAGACGAAGGCCGTCGTGCCATCGAGACCGAAGCCGAACCTGCCCAACAGGGTGGCGGCCTGCATGTCAGCGAGCCCGTCGACGCCACCCGTGAGTGACGACAGCTGATTGGCGGCCTCGGCGGTGAGCAGCCCGATCCCCAGCGTGACCATCAGGCGCGTCAGATCCGCGCCGGGGACCACCAGGAAACTCACCACGAAGCCGAAGCCGCCGGCGACGACGGCGGCGGCGCCGAGACCCGACAGCGGCTCGGGCCAGCCGTGGCGCGCGAGCAGGCCGGCGGTGTAAGCGCCCACGCCGAAGAAGGCGGCGTGCCCGAGCGACAGGATGCCCGCGTAGCCGAGGATCAAATCGAGCGACAGCGCGAGCAGCCCGTAGACGAAGATCTGGCTGATGAACGGCCGGCGATCGGGCAGCACGAAGAAGACAACGATCGGCGCCAGCCAGAACGCCATCTCCAGCGGCTGCCAGCGCGGGCGCGCGATGCCGACCACGCTGTGGGGGATCGCGCTGGCTCTAGATGCGACGGCCATGGAGTCCTGCAGGGAAGAAGATCAGCAGCGCCACCATGACGCCGTAGATGATGAAGCTGCCGATCTGCGGCACGTAGTACTTGCCCGCGACGTCGACGACGCCGAGCAACACGGCGGCGACGAGTGAGCCCTTGATCGAGCCCGCGCCGCCGACCACCACCACGATCAGGAAGTAGACCAGGTACTTGAGCGCGAACGTCGGATCCAGGCCCAGCACGTCGATCGCCAGCGCGCCACCCAGCCCCGCCAGGCCAGAGCCGAGCGCAAACGCGGCGCTGAACAGCAGGCCGACGTTGACGCCGACGCCGACCGCCGCCTGCTGATTGTCGACGGCGGCGCGGAGCTGCGCACCGAACCGCGTCTTCGTCACGAGCAGGCCGAGGCCCGCGGTCACGGCGATCACCAGCGCGACGAGAAATAGCCTGTACGCGCCGAGATCGACGCCGAGCAGCCTCACCTGCCCGTGGAGAAACTCCGGCAGCCGCACCGGCTGCTGCGACGGTCCCCACACCTTGGTCGCCGCCGCGCCGGCCATAAACGTGAGGCCGATGGTGAGCAGCACCTGATCGAGATGGCTGCGGCGATACAGGCGGCGGTAGAGCAGCCGCTCCATCGCCACCCCGACCAGGCCGACGGCGACGAACACCGCGGGCAGCGTGAGCAGAAAGGGCATGCCCAGGCGGCCGGTCAGCTCGACGCACAGGAAGCCACCCAGCATGGCGAAGGCGCCGTGGGCCAGGTTGACGAAGTTCATCAGCCCCATCGTCACGGACAGCCCGAGGCTGATGAGGAACAGCAGGCTCCCGTACGCGACGCCGTCGAAGAGGATTCCGATAAAACCAGCCACCTCGATCACCTGCCGTTACGTCTTGCCGGGGTCCTTGACCTTGGCGAGCTTGTCGAACTCGACGTTGAAGTACTTGCCGTCGACCTTCTGAACCTTGCGGACGTAGACGTCCTGCACCACGTCGCGCGTCGCCGGGTCGATCGTGATGACGCCGCGCGGGCTCTGGATGGTCATGCCCTTCGCGGCGGCGACCGCCCCGTCGGCGTCGGCGCGGCCGCCGAGCTTGCCGACCATCTCGTAGATCACGTGCATGCCGTCCCAGCCCCCGACGGCCATGAAGTTGGGCCGCTTGCCCGCACCCGCGACGCCGGCGTACGCCGCCTTGAACGCGTCGTTTTCGGGCGACTTGTGCGCCGCCGAGTAGTGGTGGGTCGTGATGACGCCGAGCGCGGCGTCGCCCATGGCGTCGATGACGTCGTCGTCCGTGACATCGCCGGTGGCGATCAGCTTGATACCCGCCTTGTCCAGGCCGCGCTCCGCGAACGCCTTCATGAACGCCACCGCGGCTTCTCCGGCGGGCGTGAAGATGAACACCGCCTCCGGCTTGGCGTCCTTGATGCGCTGGATGAACGGCGCGAACTCCGGGTTCTTGAGCGGGACGCGCACCGATCCGGTCACCTGGCCGCCGTTCGCCGTGAACACCTTCTTGAACGTCGCCTCGGCGTCCAGCCCCGGGCCGTAGTCGCTGACCAGTGTGTATGCCTTCTTGATCTTGTTCTTCGCCGCCCACTCGGCGATCGGCGCTGTCACCTGCGGCAACGTGAACGACACACGCACGATGTAGGGCGACCTGGCCGCGATCGCGCTGGTCGCGGCGTTCATGACGATCATCGGCACCTTGGCCTCGGTGGCGACCGACGCGACCGCCATCGCGTTAGGCGTCAGGCCGAAGCCGGCGAGGAACTGCACCTTGTCGCGCGTGACCAGCTCCTGCGCCAGGCGCTTGGCGACGTCCGGGGCGGGGCCGGTCGTGTCCTTGACGACGAGCTCGATCTTCTTGCCGGCGACCTTGTCGCCCTTGGCCTTCAGGTACGCCTTCATGCCGTTGGTGATCTGCCGCCCGTAAGGCGCGAACGGCCCCGACATCTCGACCAGCACGCCGACCTTGATCGTTTCCTCGGCGGCCGCGGGCGCCGAAAACGACGCCGACGCCGCCAGGGCGACCACTATGGCGGCGCGCAAACGCATCACAGCCCGATCACTTGCACGCCGAGCTGGATGCCCTTGGCATAGCTCGATGGGTCGCTGGGCAACGCCGACCTGAGCCGGGTCTCGGTCCAGAAACCTCCCGCCAGGATCTTCGCGAAGTGCGACTTGATCAGGAACTGAACGTAGCCGTCGACCTGCGTGAACTCCCGATCGAGGCCGATCTCGCGACCGAGGGGGTTGGTGGCGGACATCACCTCCGGCACTCTCCCGATCTGGACGCGCACCGCCGGCGCGATCCGTACGGGACCGACCGGCGGCGAGACGTAGCCGATGGCGCCGATGTACAGCCGGTTGATCGGCTGGAACTTGTCCATGAAGTACGCATTCGCCTCGAGCGTGATCGCCTGGGAGCCCCCCAGCTTCTTGTCGAACAGGGCGTCGACCTGGATGATCTTGAGATCACCCACCTCCAGCTCGGGCACCGCCGCCGGGATGACGGTGACGGACGCGCCCTTCTGGTACTGGCCGCCGACGCCGATCGCCAGGATGTCCTTCTCGCCGTGGTAGGCGCTCTGGTTGTAGTAGCCCGGCTCCGGGTCGAGGAGGTTCAAGCACAAGCGCCCGACAAACATGGGATGGGAGGCCATGCTCTGGTTGTCGAGGCCGAACACGCCCGCGAAGTACTTGAACATGCCGCCCGCCACCTGGCCCCAGACCGTGACGCCCTGGTCGCGGCCGAACGGCCCGCTCTTGATGCCGTACGGCGCCGGAACATTCGCGCCCGAGCGCGGAAACCCACCGCGGATCGACCAGAAGTTGATGAACCACGGGCCGGACAGGTTGGCGCGGTCGATCGGCAACAGCATCTTGCCGACCCAGATGTTGAACAGATCGTGCGGCTCGAGCTTGACGATCAGGTCCTGGACGCCGGTGTTCGGGACGACGAGCTCTGCGTCGAGGGTGGGGTCTGACGGCGGCGTGAAGTGGGTGGCGGCCAGGCTGGCCTGCCACTTGAGCCAGGGCGTGAACTGACCGCGGAAGGCGGCGACCAGGTAGAGCGTGTCCATGAAGCCGTCGTTGAGCTTGTTGACCTCCGACGGGTTCTGGATGCGGCCGCCGATCCTCATCCACGCGCCGACGCCGATCTTGGGATCGAATAGCACCGTGCCCGGTGGCGGGGGTGGTGGCGCGGGCGGGAACGTGACGGGCGTGGAAGCCGCCTCCGCCGCTGGCGTGGGCGCCACGACGTCCCCCGGCGGCGGCGTCGGCCGCGCTGGTCCGGCGGACTCACCCGCCTCCTCCTCCGCCGCGATCGCCGGGACCGCCACAAGCAAACACGAAGACAGCACCAATGAAACGAGACCCGTGTACTTCTTCGTTGTTCGCGCCATTCCTTTTGAACTCCTCCGTGCGGTCAGATTGCGTGGTCCGCGCTCGCGGTCGACGAGCGCGGACACACCCGTGGCGTCAACCCCCGAGACCTCGCTGTCTGTTGACGTTTGCGACGACAGCGAGGTTGCGAAGATGCCCCGCCCTCGTTACTTGCCGAACTTGGCGATCATCTGATCGCCGAGCGCGTCTTCACCCGTTGCGCTGGCGTGACACGTGTCGCCCGCCACCTGGCTCTTGCTGGCGTCGAGAAGCAACTGGCCGGCATAGAACACGTTGTCCTCCGGCTTGTGCGCTTCTTTGGCGCGCATGTCGGTGAGCCCCGGGCCGCTGGCACCGGCGAGTGTGCACGTATGACCCGAGTTGTAGAGCGGTTGACCTGTGATCCAGATCCTCGTGGTCGGCGTGCTGTGGGCGCGCGCGTTTCGGATCATCGTCTGCACCTCGGCCGCTGTGACGCCGTTGGTGGAGAAGATGCAGACCATCATCCAGATGTCGGTCGGCTTGCCGTACTGGGTCGCCTTGCTGTCGAAGGTCGACCAGGGCCCGCCGCTGGCTGGCGTCCAGCTCTGGACCACCTGGCCTCCGTACGCGGAGAGAGCCTCCCACATGCGCTTGCCGCCGCGCCGGTTGTAGCCGGTCGCGACGTTGACGGACATCGAGCAGCCCATGTAGCCCATCGTCCGCATCGGCCCGCAGCCGAACTCCGTCGAGGCTCCATCCGGGCAGGGCGCGCCGCCGCCGGTGCCCGTTGTGCCCGCGCTGCCGGTGGTGCCGCCGCGTCCCGCCTGGCCCGTACCCGCGGTGCCGGTGGTGCCGCCGCGTCCCGCCTGGCCCGCGCCCGCGGTGCCGGTAGTGCCGCCGCGTCCGCCCGGGCCCGTGCCCGCGGCTCCCGTCGTGCCAGCGTTGCCCGTCGTGCCTGCAACGCCGGTGGTGCCTGCGGCGCCCGTGTTGCCGGTGCCTGCGGAGCCGGTGACGTTGCCGGTGCCAGCGGCGCCCGTCGTGTTGCCGGCGCCAGCGGCGCCGGTGACGTTGCCAGTGCCAGCGGCGCCGGTGGTGTTGCCGGTGCCAGCGGCGCCCGTGGTGCCCGCGACGCCCGTCGTACCCGCGGCTCCGGTCGTGCCTGCGGCCCCCGTCGTGCCGCCCGTGCCAGGATCGGGAGATTCGGAACCGGCGCAGGACGCCAGCCACACGGGAACGAGCGCGATGCCGAGGACCGAAAGGATCGAGAATCTACGACTACGCTTTGTCATGGTGGCCTGCCTCCGCGGGGTTGATGGGGGACGCGAACGTTTTTCCCGCGGGCCGAATCAATCAGCCCCATCGGGGATCTCAAATGAGCGTTTTGATCTATGCGGCGCGATCGATGGACGTACGTCGGCCAACACCCGATCCACGGGCACACGAGCTCTGGGCTCCGGCCGGAACACGGGCGCTTGAATTACCGCCCGCGCTCGAACAGGCAATCGCTGGTTGCAACGCCCGCGAGGAGAGGAAGTCGGCTCGTTACGTAAATGCAGGAGGGTGGGCGTTTCGATCACACAATCGCCATCGTGTGAGTCGCTTCAGGCAAGGCCCGCCAGCGCGCCGTTTGTGTCCGCGTCGTTTGGCTGCGTGCCGAAGCTGTCGATGGCCACGCCGAAGCCCCGCGCGATCGACACCAGCAGGTGATTGTTGGCGGTCCCGGTGAACGCGGCGTCGCCCGGCTTGCACGCCAGGTTCGCGGCCGCACAGTCGGCCGGCGCCTTGAGGCGGCGCCCCATGCGGAACTTGCCGTTGACGCCGCCCGCCAGCACTGTGGGGACGTTGCGCGTGCTGTGCACCGAGGGGTTGCCCATCTCGCTGCTGGCGTAGATCAGCGTGCTGTCGGCGACACCATATTCGGTGAGCTTGTCCATCATCCGCGCCACCTTGCCGTAGGCGTAGCGATTGAACTTCGCCAACAGCGCCCACGTGGCGGGTGTGCCCAGTGCGCCGCTGCCCGCCGGGATGCCGTCCGTGCCTGTTGGTGAGCCGTCGTAGGCGTGCGCCACGTTGCCGTGGTTGTCCGGCGGCAGGCCGAGCAGGTTTCCCTCGTACGACAGGTCGCCGAGCAACAGCGTCGCGAAGCGGGTGACGTCGCAGGCGAAGGCGAGCGCGATGAGATCGATGTGCGCGTCCGTGATCGCGTCGAAGTAGGGCTCGCCACCGAAGTAACGTTTGAGCTTCGGGAAGCGGGACGCCGCGGGGCGCAGAGGAGACGGTAACCCCGACGGGCAGGCCCGCGTCCCGGTGGTCATGGGAGCGAGTTGCTTCTCCACATCGGCCAGGGCCGTCATGTGCTGGTCCAGCTTCCGCTGCTCGGGCGGCGCCAGCCGCGCCTTCAGGCGGCGCGCATCGGCGTTGAGAAAGTCGACCATGGTCTTGCCCAGGCGCTGATCGCGCAGGGCCGCCGCGCGGGTCGCCGGATCGTCGCTGAGCACCAGACCGCCGAACAGCCGATCGAACGCCTGCACCGGGTCGATGATCTTCGGCAACGGCACGCCACCCGCGCCGTAGGACAGCGTCTCGCCGGTGACGGCGTTGTCGGTCCCCACCGCCAGCTCGATGCTGGTGACGCGCGTGGCCTTGCCGAGCCCATGCTCCACCGCCAGAAACTGGTCGAGCGACGAGTTGCCGGTGCGGTGAAGCGACGCGTTGATGCGGCTGCCGGTCAGGATGGTCCCCGCCGAGTTGTGCCCGAACGTGTTCGACAGCAGATCGATCCCCTCGACGATCAGCAGCCTGGACTTGTGCCGATCGAGGGGCTGCAGCGGACAGATCGCTCCAGACGCGGGCTCGGTGAAGGTCAGGTCGAAGTTGGTCTCGCTGTCCGCGCCGCGCATCGTCCAGGTTTCGGCGGCGACGCCGTGGGGGTGGTACATGGTCAGGAAGCGCAGGGGCGGGGTCTCGCCTGCGGCGTGCGCCACCGAGTCCTCGAGGATGCGCAGGAAGGGGAGCAAGGGGCTGGCGGCGAAGCCCGCGCCGACGGCGCGCAGGAACGACCGGCGAGTGGCGGACATCCTGGTCATGGTCCCGTGCTCCGTTCGACGAAGACGTCGCTCCTCACGAACGCCACCAGCGTCTCGATCACGTTGCCCTGCTGATCGGCGGGCAGCTGCTGCCACTGGTTCAAGAAGGTGTCCTCGGCGCCTCGCACTAAGACGTCACCGCGCCCGGTCGAGGCGCGGAACATCTGGCGAGCCATGCAAGCGCGCACGGTGGCGCTGGTGGACAGGGCGCGTGCGAGCGCATTGCTGTCGGCGTAGTCGCCGTCGAGGTCGCTGCCCGTGCCCGTCACGGTGGTCGCGGTGTCGACGGGAAGCAGCACCGTGCCGGCGGGCATCCTGACGGTCTCCTGACGGTCGGCGCGGAACGCGCCCATGCCGTCGTAGTGCTCGAACGCGAAGCCGAAGTTGTCGATGCTGCGGTGGCAGGTCTTGCACAGCGCGTCGGTGGCGTGCGCGGCATAGAGCTCGCGCGTCGTCTTGGGGGTACCGGGATCGGGGACGGGGGGGATGACGTCGATGTCGAGCTCGGCAGGGTCGGGGAGCTCGAGGCACGCCACCCGGCGCATCACCGCCACGCCACGCTGCACGGGATTCGATCCGGTGGCAGTGGCGAACCGCGACAGAAACGCTCCCTGGTTCAAGATGCCGACGCGGGCGCCGCCCCACGCGCCGCCGAGCAGCGCGCGCTCGTCGTCGATGCCGCCCGCGGCGAGCCCGTAATAGCCGGTGTAATAGGCGCTGATCTCCTCCTGGGTGGCGCCGTCGGTGGTCGCGATGAGCGTCCACTCCGCGCCCAGCAGGTCCTGCAGCCTGCCGCCATCGACGTCGAGCAGCGCCGCTTCGATGAAGCTCTGCGACTCGGCCGCCATGGCGTTGTGGTGGGCGGCGAACGACGGATAGACGTTGCTGTCCTTGTCGATCTCGGCGATGCCGTCGATCCCCAGCCACTCGCGGACGACGCGCACGAACCGTTTGCGCGCGTCGAACGTTGTCAGCATGCGGCGCAGCTGCCGCTCGCGGCCGTCGGCGGTGACCAGCGAGTCGATGTTGTCGAGCAGCACCTTGTCGGGCGGGCTCGCCGTCGCCACGTACGACAGCAGGCCGGCGATCTCGTGCGGGGTCAGCCTCGTCTTGCCGGCCGGGCTGGCCGTGGTGCTGTCGCCCAGCTCGCTGAGGTAGATGAAGCTGGGTGCCTGCAAGATCGTCCGGGTGATGAAGTCGATGCCGTCATCGTAGGTACCGCCCTCGCCCGCCACGGCGCGGTAGAGGCCGAGCAGCGGCTCGACGTCTTCGGCGGTGAGCGGACGCCGGTAGGCCTGAGCGCCGAACGACTGAATGAAGGCGCGCGCGCAGGTCTCGCCTTCGCTGGCGGGGACGGCGCACGGCGCGATGAGGTCGAACTGTCCGCTCTGGTGCGCGGACGCGACGATGGCCTGGGCGGTGGTGTCGAGCTTGCCGGCGAGCACCGACGAGACGATCTGCGCGTCGTTGACGGTGAAGCCGAGCCGCTGGGTGGCGTCGCGGGGAAAGCCGGCGACCAGCGTCTCGGCGTCGACGCCTAGGAGCACGGCGACCGAGGCCGCATATTCTGCGTTGGTCAGCCGGCGCACGCGCGCGGGCAGCAGCGGGTTATCGGATGCCGTGCCACCGCCGCCGGCCGCTCCCCCGAGGCCCGCGCCGCCGACGCCCGCGGACCCGCCGCCGCGCCCGCTCGCGCTCCCGTTGTGGCTACTGCCGCAGCCGCCGAACACGGCGCTGGCGACGCTCAGCGCAAACGCGATGCGAAAAACGTGTGTTGCCGTGGGTTCACTCAACCAGTCCCGTGCGCGAGCTCCAATGAGCGTTTTGATCTATCCCGCGCGACGTCTACGCCTAGGGAGGTTAGGGCCTCCGCCCTGTTCGGCGTATCAGTAGCAACACGACAGCCACTGGAAGCCAGGCGGAGGGGTCGTGCGCCTGCCCGCTGCCCGCGCTGCACCCACAACCGTCGTCGTCGCTCGCCGCGTACATCGGTGGCGGATGCGCGCAGACGCCATCAGTGCTCGCGCCGGCACAGTGCCCGCTGGTGCACTGCACGTCGAACTTGCACGGCGCCCCTAGCGCAGCCGCGGTCGCCGGCCCGCACACCCCGTCTGCGCCGGAGACTTTGAGATCCGCGCGACAGCGCTCGTTCGCGGCGCACGTCCGATCGCAACAGATTCCGTCCTCGCAGCTCCCGGTCGCGCAGTCATCCCCACGCGCGCACGACCCTGGCGCGGAGATTCCAGCGTCGCTCGGACCGCCGTCTTGTCCATCTTGCCCGTCCGGACCGTTGGCGAGGTCGGCATCGCCGGAGCCCGCGTCGCGGCTGTCGACGCCCAGCGAATAGACGTAGGCCGCGCCGCGAAGCTGGTCGTTGTACATGGCCCCGACTAGGGCGCGGTCCGCAGCGAGCGAGACGGACCAGGCGAACAAGTCGGCTTGCCCGTCGCTCGCGGCGAGCCTCTGCTCCTCGGTCCAGCTGTCGTTGCCAGCGCCCGTTCGCGAGAAGACGTAGGCCGCGCCACGACCTTCCGCGTGCGCGTAGGCCCCGATGAGCGCGCGGTCGGTGGCGAGCGAGACAGCGTTGCCAAACCGGCCGGCGCTGCTGTCGCTCGCAACGAGCTTTTGCTCCGCGGTCCAGGAGCTGCCGCTCCGGACGAACACGTAGGCGGCGCCGCGAAAGTCGTCATTCCACTGGGCTCCGATGAGCGCGCGGTCACCGGCGAGCGACACGGCGGTGCCGAAGTTGTCGAACGCGATCCCGTCATTCGCGGCGAGCTTCCGCTCCTCGGTCCAGGCGCCGCCTTTCCGGACGAAGACGTAGGCGGCGCCGCGAGCGCCGTCAGCTCCGGGTGCCCCCACCAGCGCTCGCTCGCCCGCGCTGTCGCCGGCGAGCGACACGGACCAGCCAAAGGTGTCATCTGCCGCGCCGTCACGCGCGACGAGCTTCTGTTCCTCGATCCAGGCGCCGTTGCTCCTGACGAAGACGTAGACGGCGCCGCGCGCAGCGCCGCTTCCGTAGGCCCCGACCAGCGCGCGGTCGCCGGCGAGGGATACGGAGGCGCCGAAGTTTTCGCCCGCTATGCCGTCGCGCGCGACCAGCTTCTGCTCCTCGGTCCAGACGTCGCCGCTCTTGACGAAGACGTAGGCCGCACCGCGAAACGTGTCCGCCCCGTAGGCCCCCACGAGAAGGCGATCGACGCCGAGAGAGACGGACGAGCCGAGCTTGTCGGGCTCCGCGCCGTCGCTCGCGACCAGCTTCTGCTCCTCGGTCCAGGCGTCGCCGCCCCTAGCGAAGAGGTAGGCCGCGCCGCGACCGTTGCTCTCCCCGTATGCGCCCAACACAGCTCGATCGCTCGCGAGCGAGACTGACCAGCCGAACTGGTCGAGCTCGGCCGCGTCGCTCGCCAGGAGCTTCTGCTCGCCGCCCCACACCAGCGACGCCGCCCGCGACGCGACCGATGTGAACGACGGCGGCTGCGAGCAGCCCGCCGCGACCACGACGATCACGCCGACTCCAAGCGGGTTACAGCGCATCATCCACATCGCGCGGCCGCGGTCAGCTCACTCCATCACGCCCACGCAGGACCTCAATGAGTGTTTCGATCTAGCTTGGCGATCGCCCGCCGGTCGGAGATCCGCGGACACGTTGCATCACCGCTCCGCAAGAACCTCACGTCGGCGCGACCCACAGCCCGGCGATCGGGCTTGCGCCGGTCTTCACGTACGCCTCGTTCGCGAGCTTGCCGGCCGCGTCCGCGCCCAGGAACGCCTGCGCCACCGTCGCCCAGAGCTGGTTGTGGATGCCGGACAAGCTCCTGTACTGGCCGCCCTGCATACCCAGCTTCCCGCCGCCGAAGACGATCGCGGCGTGGCCTTCGCGGGTGTGGGAGGCCTCGGCCACCTCCGTAATCAACGGGATCACGGTGCTGTCCAGCAGGCTGCCGCCGCCCGGGTCCTGCGGATCGACCTGCAACCGCAGCTCGTTGATGATCTCCGCCGTCCGCTGGAAGTACCAGCGGTTGACGTTGACCATGGCGTCCCAGATGTAGGCGCTGCTGGTGGGGCGCGGGCCGTTGAAAAACGCGGCGTCGCTGACCTGGTGAGACAGCGGATGATGCATCCAGATGGTGCCGGGGTCGTTCGGATCGACGCCCTTGAAGGCGACGTGATTTGTCCCGGGCGCCCACTGGAAGGTGGCCACGCGGATCACATCGCAGGCGAACGCGGTCCTCAAGATGGCGGCGTGCGCCTTCCCCACGGCCGCGTGCGTCGTCTCGTCGGACGTGTTGGCCCTGAGCAGGCTGTAATCGTCCCGCAGCGACTGCGCGTCTTGGCCGGTGAGTGCGGCGTCCGGCAGCGGCGGCAGCGCACAGGCCTTCGTGCCGCGGCCCGCGATCTGCTCGCTGAGCTGAGCCTCGAGCTTGCGCACGGCGGCGGCGTGGCCATCGATCTTTTCCCGCTCGCTGGCCGGGCCGAGCGTCTTCAGACGATCGAGCTCGCGCAGCGAGTAGTCGAGCACGCTCTTGCGCAGCTTGAGCGTCCGCAGCGCTTCGCGGCTCGTGATCGCCGCCCCCGGCGTGAAGCCGCCGAACAGGTCCTTGTAGGCCGTCAGCGGGCTCATCTCCGGCGGCAGCGGCCGGTTCTCCCGGATCGTGCCGCCGGGGCGCGCCGAATTGATCGACTGCTTGTCGTAGCTGTACGACAGGCAGCGCGTCGACGTCTCGTACGAGTCGACGCGCTTGTCGCAGATCGTGTTGTAGTACCCCTTGCCGATGATCGTGCCCGCGGCGTTGCGCCGTGACAGCGCGGGCACGTGCCGGAGCAGGATCTGATCCCACGACGGACCGCCGGCGCAGCCGTCGTCGTCTTCACCGCCGTTGGCGCGCGTCCCAGGTGAGTGGGCGCCAGTGGTCGCGAACGGCGTACCGTCCTCGTGACCCCCGCCCTCGCCGCGAATGCCGTCCATGTTGAAGCCGTGCAGGATGATCGTGTGCGGGCGAAGCTCCGGCGTGTCGAAGGGCGAGATGATGTAGCCCGGGCCCTGAGCCGTCTTCGCTGTCGTGTACGAAGTGCCGCTGCCGCTGGGAATGAACTGGTTGCGAACGGTGCCCACCGGCCAGTGCATCATTAGAAAGCGAGGTGGCGGGCCGGCGCCCTGCGCGGCGGCCTCCATGTTGCGCAGCAAGCTGCCGAGGCCGAAGGCGCCACCGATGCCAGCGAGGAACGAGCGTCGAGCGAAGCGGTACGACGCCATGTCACTGGCCTCGGGAACGGAGAACGAGCGTCTCGGACGCCGCGATCTCGCGCATCAGCGACGCGAAGCTCCGATCGGTGGCGGCGAAGTTGTCGATCACGTCCTGCACGGCGCAGCTGCCGGTCTGCGGCGCGCGGTCGAGCGCGGTGTTGTTTGCCCCGCCGCGCGATACCTCGGTGAGTGCGTAGTTGATAAAGTTCATCGCCATGCAGCGATCGAGCGCGCCGCTGCTCGCGAGCGCGCGCGCGGTCTCGGCGGCGCTGGTCACCATGGCGCCGCCGACCGACTGTGGCAGCATCGTAGTGGTCCAGCGGGCGTCGATCGGACGACTCGCGAGGTCAACCGTGCGGAAGCGCCCGACGGCGTCGTAGGGCTCCAGCACCATACCGAACGGGTCGAACTGTCGGTGACAGACGGCACACCTGGACGCGGCGGCGCGGTACTCGGCCTTCTCGAGCTCGCTCCTGTCGGCGAGCCCGGTGATCGCGGCAGCCACATCGAGATCGGCTTCGGGGAAGGGCGGGTTCACCTGGCATACCACCGAGCCGTTCACGGCGAGCCCGCGGGTGACCGGCGAGCTGCCGGTCGAGCGCGCGCCCGCGAGCAGGAATGTCGACAGCGTGAGCAGACCCGCGCGATCGTCCGGCAGCGTGATCAGACCGAAGCCGTCTGCGTCGACCTGGCTCGGCGCAGCGACGCCGTAGATCTGGGTCGCGATCGCAGCGCTGGTCCACGTCCGCCGCGACGACAGAAGCTCGCCGAGCGATCCGGACCATAGGAGGTTCCTCATGAACAGCTCGCCCTCGTGGAAGATCGAAGCCTGCAGGCCGCCCGTCACCGTGAGTCCCGGTGTCGCCTCCGCGTTCAGGATCACGCCCCGGGCCTTCGTGAGGGAGAAGTACTTGATGAGCGCAACCTCGAGGTTAGCGCGCGCTTCGGGCGTCTCGAGCAGGCGCGTCGCCTGGGCGCGAATTTGATCGGGCGTGGCGAGCGCGTTCGAGGATGCGGCGGCGAGCAACTCGCCATCCGGGGCGCGATCGGTGAGGAACAGGGAGATCGCCGTGGCCAGCTCGTAGGGCGTAAGCGGGCCGTCGGCCGCGACGTCGGCGCCGAGCTCGGTCCGGTAGAGGAAGCTAGGCGAGCTGAGAACGGCGTGGACCCCATAGCCGAGGGCCTCCGCGACAGAGGCGCCGGCGGCGGCCATCTCCGTCCACAGCTGCCCGGTGATCGCGCTCTGTTCGTCGGCGCTGAGCGGATGGCGAAACGCTTTCTCGGCGAAGGACAGCAGGTACGCCTGCACGCACGCCTTGTCCGTCGGCGCCGCCCCGCACGGCGTGAGCGTGGCCGCGTGCTGGGACACGTAGCTCATCGCCGACTGCGCCAGGCGATCGATTGTTCCGAACAGGCCGTCGCTGACGCCGATGTCACCGCTGATGGGCGGGAACTCGCGCTGCGCGAGCGACGGGGGTTGCTCGTCGCGCGTGATCATCGCGGCCGCGCTGGCCCCGAAGAGCGACGTGTACGCGTTCCATAGCTGATGCTCGGACAGGCGCACGACGCGCTTGGCGGTGACGACGGGCGTGCCCACGCAGGCGGTCGTGCCACCGCCGCTTCCGCCCGCCGCCCCATGCGTTCCCGGCCCCCCGCAGCCTATCGCGAGCAAGGCTCCTAGCAGGCAGGCCCTGCCCAGTAGCCCTCGTCGCTGATTTTGGAAGGACCCTGGCACTGCACGAAGATCCTCCGTTGCCCTCCTGTGCCAGCGAATGAGTGTTTTGATTTATGCGGCCTCAGGTCCCTCGCCTTCGTCAACGTCTCGGAGCGCTACTCCTGGTGGCCGGCTTTCAGGTGTCCATCAGTGGCCGGTTTTGGGTGATCACCGAGGGTCTGCGTCCGCAACCTCGTCACAAGCCTAGGCTTCGGCACCCCGCCCCCTGCGCCCCTCCCGAGAGACTGAATCGTTTCAAACTCAAGTTGATGAAACTGCTGACGTTTCGCTTACCCTTGAAACGATCGCGTCTTGTAACTACCCGACACCACAAGCAAGTCTAAGAAATCGCACTCAGGAGGCCGACGGTTCGATCCCGTTCATCTCCACGAAAGTACGGCAGTTTGTTTCGACACGAAACTCCGCGGTAATGAAATTCTTGGTTTCATTACCGCCCCTGCTCCTCCCGCCCGCCAGCACGGTGAGCACGCGCCGCTGGTCGGCGCCGGTGATCGCCTCCCGCGAGATGTAGCTCTCACGAGAAGTGGTCTCCGACTCGTGGCCGAGCGCCTGCGCCACGACGTGCGTGGTCGCCCCTCGCTACACGGCGTGAAGGCCACGCATCCCGTGCGCGGTCACGACCGGCACCTGTCGCCCAGACGACCCGGATTCACCGGATCTCACCGAATCTCACCCGACCTCTCCCAGCGCCTCCACCAATATCGGAGAGCAGCTCCGCCATCAGGCAGTGCTCCATGTGGAACAGCGGCGGGGTGGTGCAGCCCGGCGAGGCGGGAGAGTGCTCTGGACGCGGAGGCTCGGCGTGAGTCGGCACAAGGGCGTTGCGTCAGACGCCGTCGCTCTCGATGCGGATGAGGCGCTCTATCGTGGCGAGGTCCTGCGCGCCCGAGAGGATCATGCCGTTCAGCGTGATGACGGGATCGCCCTCGAGGCGGTTGCGCAGGGCTTCCCGGGCGTTCTGCGCGACGGTCTGCTTCTTGGCACCCGAGCTCACGCAGCGGTCGAACGCCGCGACGTCGAGCTTGGCGGCGACCGCGGCGTCGCCCATCGTCGAGGGTGTCGGGCCGCTTGTCTGCTTGAGGAGCGCCTTGCGGAAGTCCCAGTAGTGGCCCTGGTCGTGCGCACAGAGCGCGCCTTCGGCGAGCCGGGCGCTCGGGGTGTCGGGCGCGCTCGGCTTCTGCTTGAAGCGCAGCTGAACTCGAGATGGATACTTCTCGAGTAGCTGCTCGAGCGTGCGTTGCCACATCGAGGTGAAGGACTTCGACAGATCGGCGAACTCGACGATCTTGATGGGCGCGCTGTCCGGCCCCAGCGTGGGCCCGTCCAGCGCCATGTTCAGCTTGGGCTTGCCCAGCGCCGCGAAGTCGACGTGGACCTCGTAGTCCTTCATGAGCCGATCGTAGAAGGCCTCCTCGGCGTCGTTGAAGCGCATCGCGCGCAGGCGATCGGCGGCGAGGGCTGGCGTCATGCGCGCGGCCTCCTCCGGCTTGAGGCGCTGTTGGTCGACCCACGTCGTGAGCGCGGCCGTCGCCTCGGCGTCGCTGGGCAGGGGAACCTTCTCCTCGATCTCGTGCCTTCTCATCTCGTCGAGGGTGACGCCGCGCTTGCGTGCCTCGGCGCGCAGCAGGTGATCGATGAGCATCGCGCGCATTGCCGAGCTTCGCATATCGAAGAGCTCGGGACCGATGCGGCCGTCGATCTCGGCGAGGGTGACGACCTCCTCACCGATTCGGATGACGGGCTTCGAGCGCCCTTCCGGGACGGCCGCGCGCTTGCCGCAAGCTCCCGTCAGCAACAGCACCAACACCGGCAGGCTCTTCGACAATCGAGACACGGACGACGTCATTGGCAGCTCCTGAACTGAATCTGAAAAGAGGCCTCGGAGGCCGGCGCGCTGCCCGGCCGCCGAGGTTCCGAGGTGTGCTAGAGGACGAACGTGGTCCGACCGTCGCCGGGACACGAGCCGCCACAGCAGCGTGTGCCACGAGTGCGAATGTACACGGGGTACCACATGTTCAGATCCTTGAAGAGCGGCTCGCAGCGCGAGAACGCGGTGGTGGGCGTGCCGTAGCTGTCGCCGCCCCCGCTCCAGATGTGGCCCAGCTCATCTTGCGCGTAGACGTCGTGCCAGGCGTTGCCGTAGCCCTTGTTTTGGATCGAGACGTCGGCGCCCGGCGCGATCTTGTACCAGCCCTGGACCTCCCAGCCCTGCAGCACGCGATCGTCACAGGCGTCGCTCCACCCGCAGAGGAACCCGCTCATCGCGTTGAAGGCGTGGACGACGTAGATATTGCTTGGCGTGTTGTTCTTGATCTTGTACCAGGCGTGCGCCGTCCCGCCGCCTCCGACCACCATTGCGGAGGACAGCGAGACCAGCACCAATGCTCTGAGGATCGCGCGTTTCATAGGCCCCCCTCCTTGATCTTCGTCGTGACCCGATACTGCTGAACCGCTTTCATGGCCTCGGGGTCGAAACGACCCACGAAGGCCTGTTCCTGGACGAGCAGCTCGGGCCGTTCATCCTGCTGCCACGCCGTCGGCTTGATGCTCCCGCGGGCCATCGAGCTGGCCGGCATGGGCGAGAAGCGGTCGACGCGCAACGCGACTCCCTCTCCGTCGACCTGAACTTCCCCCGTGGCCGTCGTCTCCGGCTGGGACCCGGCACCCTCGTCTTGCTCTCCGCAGCCAACCAGGGCCAACAACCCCATCGCTACCATCGTTCGTCTCATCGGTTCCTCCCACGGTCATGAATGTGACCGTCAGTTGGAAAACACCCGACACGCGGCGGGTGGCAACGACAATTGTGTGTTGAGAGACCAGCGCGGCCGTTCAGATGTTGAACTTGAAGTGGATCACGTCCCCGTCCTCGACGACGTACTGCTTGCATTCAAGCCGCAGCCTGGCCTTGGCGCGGCGATGAAATCGAGGATCTTGTCTTTGGTTCGCCGACCTGGACTGATCACCGTCTGCAGATTTCTTTGCCCGTTTCGGCGCCCCGGGTGTTTAGAGCTCCGACCCCTGTGATCGACCACGATTCTGAGCCCCGCCCACCAAGGAGACGCGTCATGAGGCAACGGTTTGTCGTAAGTTCCGGGGTCCGCTCGTGGTCCGGCCCTTCCCCGGTCCGCCTCGCGATCGTGCTCGTGGGGCTCGTGGCGGTCGGCTGTGGCGGTGCCTCCCGGCCCACCGAAGAAAACCTGGAGAGCGCGCAGTCGAGCCTACTTTCCAGCCTGACCGTGACGCTCACGCGCATTTACATCGGCGACAACCCCGCTCCCGCGTCCCCGAGCGCCCTCTTATTTTACAATGCGGACGTCAACTTCAGCACCTTTGGGGGTTCAGGGCTCCCGATTTGGCAATGCCCGCAGACAAACGGGCTCACCAATTGGGTTTCTCCGGCCGAGGATCCCGAGGCGCAGGCCATTGACGGCACCGGGCAATGTCCTCCGCGAAGCACCCAGACCGGGAAATCGAGCATCGGTAAGGCCAACCCCATTAGCCACACGGTATTCCAGCTCTCCCCCATCCCGCCGGGCATGAGCGAGATTCCCGTCACCGTGTCGTTCGTCGAGTCGACACAGAGTCCGAACAATTTCAATTGGTTCTTCACTGTCAATGCCGTCACGGGTGCAGTCACACAGGCCCAGACGCAAGGCAACGCCATCGCGAAGACAAGCGGGGTGAACAACGAACATTCGTGCGCGGAAGGCCCCGACCACTGGAGGATCTGCTGGAAAATCCAGACGCCCGGTGCGTGCATACCGACCACCGAGATCCAGGACAACATGGACAACGACTGCGACGGCCTGGCCGACGAGTGCGACCCGCCACAAGTGGGCTGGCCGTGCACGGTGACAATCAACACGCCCCAGTGTCCGGCGACGGCCCCGGGTCTGGCCAGTTGCAACCCTCAGGGCGGCCCCGTGGGCGCGTGCGTCGCCGTCGGCAACGGTCAGCCGGAGTCGTTCAACGGTCTCGATGACAACTGCAACGGCGTGGTCGACGAGTGCAGCCCGCCGCAAGTGAGCTGGTCGTGCACGGCGACAATCAACGCCACACCCCCGTGTCCGTCGACCGTCCCGGGCGTCGCCAGTTGCAACGCTCAGGGCGCGACCACGTGCGTCGCCGTCGGCAATGGTCAGCCGGAGTCGCTCAACGGCAAAGACGACAACTGCAACGGCGAGATCGACGATGTCCCAAGCCTGCCATGGACGCCAATCGGTCCGGCGCCCCTGAGCAATACCATCACTTTCGGCGCGAACGGAAACATCGCGTCCAGCGCCAGCGGTCGAGCAACGGTCATCGCCGTCAATCCCGTCAACCATCGTGAGGTCTGGCTGGGCACGGCGGCGGGAGGCCTCTGGCATACGACGGACGTCCTGGCTCCGGAACCACAATGGAACGTCGAGCTGGACGGGCCGATCGGAGCGGTTGCGCTCGACAATTGCAGCACTGGCGCCTGCCGGGTCTGGGTCGGTACAGGCGAAAACGTGATCAGACGCCACAGCTATGGCGGCTACGGCATCTACCTCGGCACGCCCAACGGGACGGGGGGACGGAGCTACGCCGTCGTGGGCGACTCGGCCGGGCGCTTCAACAACGCCACGGTGTACAAGCTGCTCCCCGAGCCGGGCGATCGGGTGTACGCCGCCGCTTCGCTTGGAATGTCGACGACCAGACACGTCGCCACGACCTGGGCCCCGCGCCCGCCGGGCGGCTACGGGCTCCATCGGTTCGCAAACGGTGTTTGGACACAGATCGCGGATCACTCGGGCAACCCGCTGAGCGGGAATGGGGACTTGACCGGTCTGCCCACCGACCTCGAGCGAGATCCGGTCACTGCGGGAGGCTACATCGCGGGCTTCATGGGCCAGGGTCTGTTCCGATCGCAGCCCGGCAACGATCAAACCTGGTGCGCCTTGGACGCGTCAGCGGACGCGCTCGACCCGCCGGGCTGCCCGCCGCCGCCGTCCGACACGCTTCCCAATATCGGGACCTTCGATCATGTGGGGCTGGCGGTGGTACCCGGCAGCCCGACGATGGTCGCTACCTTCTCCAGCTGCCCAGCCGGCACCGCGGCCGACGCCCAGGGCGTCACGGCGGACTCTTGTCCACACGTCATCTATCGCTCGCTCGACGGCGGTACGACCTGGCAGCCCTTCACCTCCCTCAGCGTCGACAACCGGGGCGGCACCGCGCCGGTATTCGGCCTTCCGGGGGCGTCGCGGGATGTGAATGACATCGCCGGACTCTTCGGCACCTACAGCCGATACACCCACGCCCTCAACCTGCTCCCCGACGGCCGGTTCCTGTTCGGCGGCCTCATGCTCTACCAGCTCAACGCGACGGGATCGCTCAGTGCAGTCGCAACTCACGTCGGCCTCGATACTCTGCACCCCGATCACCACGACGTCGTGCTCTTCCCCGGCGAAGGCGACGGCGGGCAGGATCTGATCTACTCCTCGAATGACGGTGGCTTTTATATCTCGACCGACGGGGGCAGCACGTTCAGGAGCGGCAACGTCAACCTCGTGAGCATGCAATTCTACGGCATCGGGGTCGACGAGATTGACGAGAACCTGACCGACACCGTGCCCACCGACAATGCCGTGTGCGGCGGGCTGCAAGACAACGGTCTGGCCCTGTTCAAGGGTTCGCGTGTTTGGCAGTTCTTCGGGGGCGGCGATGGCGGCGACTGCAAGATCCAGAGCATCAGCGGCGATCGGGTTTACACGAACCATGCCTCGATTACCGTGGAAGACACGCCCTCCCCGGGCTTCCGGACGAGCGTCACGCTGAGGCAGTTCGACGACTCGCTGGCCACGCGCGCGTTCGAACCCGTGCTGTTCGAGCACGCGCCGACCAGGAACATCCTTTTTGCCGACCACCGCATCTTCGTCATTCAACCCGCGGCGCGAACGTCACCCGTCCAACTTTCGCCGGATCTCGACACCACGACCACCGTGGCGTATCCGGCCGTCGAGCGATCGCGGAACGTCATCACATCGCTCGCGGCGGCCCCGAGCGATGTCAATCGGATCTACGTGGGGTTCTACGACGGCACGATCTTCAGCAGCGCGCCCGGAGCCAACATCATCTCGGGCGCGTGCAACAACGCGACCTCCGCATGTTGGCAGAAGATCACGTCGCCCAAGGCGGCGCCCGTCGCGGCGTTCGCGATCCACCCGACTCAGCCCGACACGTTTTGGGTGGCGTTCAACTCATTCGCCGGACCCAACGTTTGGAAGACCACCGATCGGGGGATGACGTGGTCCCCGCGCGACGGCAACCTGCCGAGCGATCTTCCAGTCAGCTTCATCCGCGCCGATCCCAACGATACGAGCGGTTCGGCGCTGTATCTGGGCACGGCCACGGGCCTCATGCACACGAGCAACGGAGGCACCACCTGGCTGCCCCTCGGGGCCCCGGGGTCGCTCCCGCGCGTCCCGGTCTTCGACGTCGCCATCGATGCGCAACGCAACCGGATCTTCGCCTCCACTCACGGCCGCGGCGTCTACATGCTCGCCGGAGCGCCGACCGTTTATACCTTCGCGTCCTGTTCCAACTCCCAACGCCAGAACATCGAGATATACGGCGCCGGCTTCACCTGCCCCGCCGGAACGACGTGTCCGTGTACGGTGGAGCTGTTGAGCTCGGCGGGCGCGGTTTGCGCCGGGCCGGCCAGCGTCGACGCCGCGCAGGGAACCATCTTCGTGCGCGACGGCTTTCTCACGACCGACCGGACCAATCTCTGGCAAAACCAGGGCGTCGTCCGAGGCTGCCAGGGCGGACAATGCCTCGGCGGGGTGTCGGCGGCCAATTGCCAGGCGGCCTCGGTCCGGGTGAGCTGCAACTCCAACCCACCCGTCACTGGCCAGACGCCGACTTGCGTGACGGCGCCGGCGACGCCGCCTGTACCCTCGGCGCTCATGCTCGCGCCGCTACCGCCAACGACGCCGGGCGCGAGCGCGAAGCAGTTCTCCACGGCTTTCAGCCTGGACGTGGTCCCGGCGATCGTGGCGAGCCCGACCCAAGGAGGCGACCGCGCACTCTGCGCGGCGCGCGTCTCCGTGGCGGCCGGCGACAGCTTGCGCGCGGTTCGCGACAAGCTGATCACCGCCCTCAACACCGAGCCGGAGTGCACCAGGTTCGGGATCGTGGCGGATGGAGCCAATCTCGGCGCACCGGACGTCGAGGACGATGCGCAGGACTATCGGGTTCGCGTTCAGGGGGGGACGGCCGCCGCCAACGGCGCGGAGCTGGCGGTCGGGTACCGTCTGAACGCAGGTGGGCCAGGCGCTTGTCTCAGGACCTCGGACATAGACCTTTACCGCGCCAATCGGATCGGCGCGCGCGAGCTGGCGTTCGACACTGGCCCCGCCATCGGCGGCGGCGCAAAGGGTGGCTCGATAGAGGTGATCGAATCGTCACCGCTGGGCCTCTGCCGGCAAGTGGTGCCGACCACCGCGGGACAATCGGCGAGCGCCATCGCCGCCGCGGTGGCGACCGCGTTTCAGGCGCCCGGGCTCCCGGGGCCGCGCGACTGCCCCGCCCGTCAGAATCCGCGGGACGTCGTGCAGCAAGGCAGCTCGGTCTCCTTCGGCCAGGCCACGTCGGTGGTGATCTGCGTGAACGACGTCGGGGTGGCGGTCAGCTACGGTCCGACGGGGGTGAAGATCGCTCCGCCCGCTGTGAAGCTGCGCGAGCTCGGCATCCTGGGCTTGGACGGCGTAACGGTGCGCGACGGCGCGTTCGTCACCGACGGCACCGGGCACGCGCCGATCGGAGCGGCCGGCGGTCTCGGAGCCGTCCTGCTTCCCGGCGCGCAGACGGGGGACGTGTTCAGCGTCGGCAACGTCGAGCTCAAGACGGGGGCGCGAGTCGCGGGGCGGGTCAAGACAGGAGGCGCGCTCATCCGTGCGAGCCAGAGCCAGACCACGGTTGACGGCGCGATCGTCGAGCACGCGACGGTCCAACTTCCGACGCTCAACGGTTTCTTGTCTCAGGTGCCGTTGGGAGCCGACCAGATCGTGGGCAGCGGTACGGTTTCTCTCAATCCGGGGGCGTATGGCAACCTGACCGTAAAGAACGGCGCACAGCTTCGTCTGCGCGCCGGGATCTACACCATGACCTCGCTCGTCATGGAGACCGGGTCGCGCTTGCGACTCGACGAAGGGACCGGCCCGGTCAAGCTCTATGTCGGGACGACCTTCATCTGGCGGGGCACATTGCAGACGGTGTCCGGCGCGCATCCCAAAGGGTTCGTCGCCTATCAGGGCGCGGCGGATACTTTCCTCGAGACGGCCTTCCGCGGTACGGTCGTTGCTCCGTTCGCCAAGCTGGTCCTGCGCGCTGTGTCGGGCGGGCACACGGGAGCTTTCTTCGGACGATACGTGGAGGTGGACGCGCAAGCGCGGGTCGAGCTCGAGCCCTTCGTCCTGGCCCCGCCATGCACCGACGGCCTCAGGAACGACAGCGAGACCGACGCCGACTGCGGCGGGGCATGCGGCGCGACCTGCCGAACAGGGCAGTCGTGCGCCGTCGCGGCAGACTGCGGCACCGGGGTTTGCACCGCGGGCACCTGCCAGTCGTTGCCGGCGTGTACGGAGTCGAGCGCGATCGACCTGGGCGCCCCAGGGACTAACGTCACCGTGCCGAGGAACGGCTGCCTGCGCGTCCGCAACGGGTATCCGAGCGACTGGGGCACCCGCAACATGCAGCTCCAATCGGCGGACCCGGGAAGCTTCCCGGTCCCCTATACCTGGTCGAGCGCGTGCACCGGCGCCGGCGGCAGCGGGCTCTTCACCGGACCCTCGCAGAGCCAGATCATCGGTCCGACGAACAACGGGTGCGCGACCCTCATCGACCTCCAAGGCGCGAGCACCGGCGCGGTGACGATCCGGTATTTTGCAAACTGAGTTTAGGGGACGCATGACCGACGGCATTGGGTTGCGGCGTTGGCGTTCTTTGCAGCGCCGTCGTTGGCAGCGCCGTGGTGGCCGGTTCAGAGGGAGGCGCGCGCCGAGGGCGCCGACCAGGACGTGCCGCGCCCGGATCGAGCTCCCGTTTCATTGCCGCCGAACCCCGTCTCGGGTGTTTGCAACCGTGCGTCGCGCACAGCCACGCACGGGCCGCCAACACAACCTGACCGGGAGACGGGCAATGAACATCCTCGCCAAAGCAGTGTTACCGCTGACCCTGGCGCTCGCGAGCTGTGGCTCGCTGGAGCCAGAGACGACCACCACGCTGGCGGACAAGACGCCGCAGGCCTCGACGGACAACCTCGTTCCGAAGGCGAACGCGGAGACGATCGTCCACGCGACGGTCCGCCTCGGGGAGGATCATCAGGTGCAGTTCGTCGAGTACCCGTCCGGCATGGTCGGCCTCATCGAGACGGGGCGCACGATGCAGGACGTCCCGCGGGTCACCGACGAGATCGCGAAGCTCTCGTGGCGCGAGCAGTATCGTCACTTCGCTGGCGCCAAGGCGTCGTTCTCGAAAGCGATGGAGAGCGCGCTGGCCCGCTCCGAGCGGCTCCCGCAGCCGACGGAGCCGATCTCGGACCCCGACTCCGTCCTCCCCAACGCCGCCAGCGGCCCACACTTCTACACCGCCGGCGAGCAGGAGTGGTTCCGACAGAACTTCTGCAACGGCTCCCAGCAGTGCATGCAGGGCTTCGACTTCACCAACATGCAGTCCGCCGGGAAGCTCAGCAACGTCAAGGCGTTCGGCATGATCGGGTCGGAGGGACCGGCGAACGGAACCATGACGCAATTCTTCTGGAAGTGCGTCTACGGCGGCATTTTTGCGGGGTGGTTCTGCGCCTGGATGCAGAACGGGCAGGTGGTCATCGTGCCCGGACACTTCGTCGTCCAGACGCAGGGCGGGAACGGTAGCTGGTTCTTCCGGTGGGAGCTCCGCGGGGGCGGCGCCAACACCCTGGTCAGCTCGTCCTTCTTCTCACAGTAGTCGAGTCGAGCCTGTCCTTTGCGCGCCCCGCTGGTCATCTCGATGGTCCTCTGCGGGACCGCGCTGGGCGCCCGGTCTGCGCACGCGGTCGCTCCCGGCATTCCCGCGGGGGCGACCGACTTCCCCGCGACGGGCGCGCTGATCGTCTACGACGGAAAGGGTCCGCGGCTGTCCTGCACGGCGACCCTGATCGCTCCCGATGTCGTCCTCACGGCCGCCCACTGCCTCTTCTACCTGGGCCGCCGGCTCCCCGCCTTCGTGCTCGCGCCCCGGATCGACGCGGCGAAGCCCACGACGACGCGGCCCACGTCGCGGGCGGTCATGCATCCGCAGTTCGTGGTGCGAGCGGAAGACCAGACCCCGCTGCACGATCTGGCGCTCGTGCGGCTCGCCCGTCCCATCCGAGGCGTCGCGCCCGAGACGCTGCTCTCGAAGGTGGAGGCCGACCGGATCGCCGCCGGTGACCCGGTCGACCTGGTCGGCTACGGTCGGACGTCGTACGCCGCGCCGGTCGACGGGGCCAAGAATCACGGCCGCTCGAAGGTGGCCGAGACCCGTCCCTCGGAGTGGGTCATCGGCGCGCCGTCCGTCGCCCAGAACTGCGACGGCGACTCGGGAGGACCGGCGTTCGTCACGCTCGGCGGCAAGCGTCGCCTGCTCGGCATCGCCTCGCGCGCGCTCGATGAGAAGGCTCCCTGCGCCGGCGGTACGATCCACGCCCGTCCGGACGCCGACCTGGACTGGATCGCGGCGACGCTGCGCGCCCTCCGCGAGTGAGACCCAACAGCCCGCCTGCCCGAGGGCTGCGCAGACCCGCAGTCCGACGTTCGGCGTGAAACGGCCCTCGATCGCCTTTTCGAGGTGCCATTCTTGGCCGGTTGGGGGTTTGAGAGGCGGATCCGCGACCGACACCGGCGCGGACCAGCGGCGCACGTGCGTCGTTCCCTTTGGAACAGGAGCTCGACATGAAACTCACGAAATCTGCCGGCTGGCTGGCCGGCGCGCTGGGCGGCCTCGCCCTCACGGGATGCATCGGAGCGGAGGACGGCGCCGACAACGATGCGGACGATGCGATCGACGCGACGCCCGCGTCTCTCGTCCAGGGCCGGGCCGAACTGGAAAAGATCGACCGCATCATGACCGAGCGCGGATCGACGGACACGCTCGTTCAGCAGGAGCGCCAGATCCGCGCTCGCCTGGAGGCCCTCTCCGGGCGCGTCGACAGCATCGACGTCGCGTCGGATCACTCGATCACCTTCTTCGCCCTCCCCAACGGCGAGATGATGGTCAGCGAGCGGATGAAGGTCGGCGTGCCATCGGCCATGAAGGGCAATTCGACGGAGTCGATCGAGTCGATCTACCAGCGGCTCGCGCCGGGACGTTCGATCCCGACCGCGCTCACCAACCGGCCGCCGGTCACGATCGGCGACGTCGGCACGACGCAGCTTCAGAACGACGTCGAGACGGTAAGCTCGGCCATCACCGACTCGGCGGCCGACGACCAGTGGTTCCGCGACAACGCCTGCAAGTCGGGGAACGTGAAGTCGTTCTGCTTCATCCACCGGACCGGCTCGAACTTCTCCGAGGCGACCTCGGATCACAGCCAGGTTAACGGCGCCTTCACGCGCGGGACGGGATCGATCAACCTCAACTTCGGGGCCGGCGGTGGCGCCTCGCCGACCTTCACCCAGGCGATCCTCCCGGGCGAGTTCCACTTCTTCTGGTGGGTGGGCCCGTGGCACGACGTCAGGGACTCGGGTTGCCTCCCGTGGCCGTTTGCGTGCGGGACGCACCGCGAGGCGCAGAAGCGGTTCAAGCGCTGGGCGATCGCCGGCTCGACGACCAAGACGCACGACCTCGGCGGCATGTTCTACAACAAGCCGCTGTCCTGGAACTCGATGTAACGGGCTCGGTGTAACGGCCCGCCGTGACGGGCTCGCCCGCGACGGCCGCAGACGCCCCCGCCAGCGCACGCGCGCTCGCGGGGGCGTTCGCGTGGCGTAGCCGGCCGAGGTGCCCAAAATCTCGGCCTGGGTGTTTCCATTTGCGCGGCGCAATTTCACGCCGCGAGGGAGACACCATGCGCCACAGAAGAGACGACGTCTGTCACGACAAAGGGAGGGGACGCGGGGGGGTGCAGGGCATCTGGCTCGTTGCCGCGGTGCTGGCGACGGGCGGCGGCTTCGCCTGCCAAGGGCAGGAGGAGATCGCGGTCGTCGAGACCGAGGTGTCACCGGCCGGTGCGCCTTCGCTTTCCGACGGGCCGGTGGCGCCCGGCTCCGAGACAGACAAGGAGCTGTGTATCAGGCGCAGCGATCGCGTGTCGACGATCACCGTCGTGAACGGGGACTGGGGTAGCTGGGCGTCGTGCCCGAACAGCTGCCCGGAAGGATCGTTCGCGTACGGTGTCAGCCAGAGAGTGGAGCCCTGGACCTCGGCGCTGTTCGTCGACGAGACAGCCATGAATGGCGTGAAGCTGAACTGCAATGACCGGGTCACTGGCGCCTGGACGGGAAACGTCACTTCCCATCAGGGGTCGTGGGGCAGATGGTTCGACGTCGCCATGTGCCCAGGGGGGACCAATGTGCCGATGGTCGGCGGCAAGGTGCGGTACGAGTCGCCGGGCCACTCGGACGAGACCACGCTGAACCAGCTGTTTGGCCGCTGCGGACTGACCGGCACCACCGACCTCCCGGTGTCGAGCGCCTCGGCCTACGGGACCTGGCGGGCGGCGGTCGACTGTCCTTCCGGCACCGCCGTCTGCGGCATCACGACGCGCGTCGAGAGCAATCAAGGCGTGGCGGGCGACGACACCGCGTTGAACGGAGTCAAGTTCGAGTGCTGCAGGTTCTGTCCGGTGGGCATGATTGCGTGCGGTCCCAGCCTCACGTGCATGGCGCCGGCCTCCTGTAACCCGGTGGTCAAGTAGTCGCGGGGACCATGTCGGTGCGCCGCAGCAGCCGCCGCCGCGGCCGCCGTGCTCTGCGTCGCCTGTCAAGAAGCACCCGACACGCGGGCCTGTTCGGCGCCGGTCGCCTCGGCGATCGTCGGGGCTCCTCCGGACGGTGGCCAATCTCTGCTCGCCCCCGAGGCGGAGATGGCCGTCGGTGCGCTCGAGAATGCCGCCGGAGATTTCGACTGCAGCGGCACGCTAATCGCTCCCGGCTGGGTCCTCACCGCCCGTCACTGCGAGCGAGAAGAGGCGCTGTGGTTCCGCACCGGCGAAGGCGAGCGCCAGGTGCGAACGCGCGAGTCCCGGCGATTCACCCACCCGTGGCGTGACGCGATGCTGATGGCGCTGGCGCCGAACCCCGACGTCGATGGCCTCGGCATCCAGCCAATTGCGCCCACGTCCGCCGCCATCACCACCGCATGGATTGGGCGGGAGGCGACGCTGGGCGGCCTGGGCCAAACTGAGACCGGCTCCGCCGGCGAGCGGCGCTTCGTTTCGGAGCCAATAGTCGACGTGACGGCCGAGCTGATCGTCGTCGACGGTCAAGGGACCCGGGGGGCTTGCCTCGGCGATTCCGGCGGCCCCTTGCTGGCGGTCAGCCCCGGCGCGCCGCCCGCGTTGCTGGGCGTCCTGAGCCGCGGGTCTTCCGACTGCATCGGCGTCGATCGGTATGAGCGCGCCGATTCATTGCGGCCCTGGATCGCCGAAACCGTCGACGAAGCGAGGGTGAACCCCTGCGGCGCGCTCACTTGGGAAGGTGAGTGCCGGGAGGGAGGTCCGAGCTGGTGCGCCGGCCTCTTCGTGACCGGTGAGACCTGCACGGGCAAAACCCTGTGCGGTTGGAGTCGGGCGGCTCGAGGCTATCGCTGTGTGCAGGTGGAGGCGGATCCTTGTCGCGGCGCGGGCGCGCGTGGACACTGCGAGGACGACGTGGCTGTCCGCTGCGAGAGCGGCCGCCTAGTGAGGCAGGACTGCGCGTCGTGCGGGGCGCGCTGCGGCACTGGCGCGCGCGACGTGGTGGGTTGCCTTTGAACGCGGAACGACGATCGGGTGCGAGGCGCGCAAGGGCGCGCCCAGGCGCGGCACATCTTCTGCTCGCCTCGCTCGTGGGATGCGCAGCAGGTGCCGCTCCGCCGGCGGCTGTCATCGAAGATCCGGACGGCGTGCGCGCCAAGGTGAGCGCCTGCCTGGGCGCCGACCTTTCTTCGGCAGTGGCGTTCTTCGGCCCCCAGCCGGTGAGCGGCGTCTTCGAGCAGGACGTGCGCTGCGCCGAAGCTGCCGCCGGCTGCCCAGCCCTCCTCGCGTGCCTCGGCCTTGGCGAAGCTCCCTGCGCCCAGGACCCGCGCTGTGAAGACGGCGTCGCGGTCTCTTGCCGGCGGTTTCCGAACGGTCTTGGCCGCGAGGTCCGGGATGACTGCCGCGCCAGCATCGATGGCAACACGCTCTGCGCCGTGCTCGACGACGCCGGCAAAGGGACGTTCGCCGCGTGTCACGCGGGGCCGTGTCGCGGCGCCCGCTGCGAGGGCGACGTCGCGATCGCTTGCATCGGCGGGGTCGAGCTCCGAACAGACTGCGCCCCGGGGGGGCAGAGCTGCGTCGCCGACGACGTTGGATCGTTCTGCGCCCCGCCGGGCACGTGTCAGCGCGATCGATGCGATGGGCAGACCGTGGTGTCGTGCCGGTCGGGGAGGATCCAGGCGCGCATCGATTGCTCCGTCACCATCCCGGGCGGCCATTGTCGGGATCAGCAGGGTGCGGTGGACTGCGTGGCGGCGGTGTGGGATCCGGCCTGTCCTCGCGACGAGCCGTACCTGAGTTGGTGCGAAGGTGCCTCGGGCGTGGCCTGCCACGCGGGCGTTCGTGTCCGCGTGGATTGCCCCGCCTTTCACGACGGCCAATGCGTCGAGGACCCCGCGACGTCCCACACGGCGTGCCGCATCACCGGCTGGCCGTGAGCCGCCGTGACGCCCTCGCAGCCCGGCAGGGCCCGCAGGGCCCGAGAGAACGAAGGGCGGTGGCGTTGACGTGAGCTGAGATTCTCGGCGAAAGGCAGCTTTCCCTCGGCCGGGACCATTCTCATCCGGCCGTGGGGCGACCGCGGTCCACCGCCTTCTTCCCTACTTCACCTGGGCCTGGCAGGTGGTGCCGACGCACCGGTTGGAGGCGCACTCCGCGTAGCTGTTGCAGACGGAGCCGTCTGTCTTGCCGACGCAGGCGCCGTTGTCGCAGTTCCCTGAACAGCACTCGGCATCGGTCGTGCAGCCACCGGCAGACCTACGGCAGCAGGTGGCGCCGAGGCAGAGGGAGGCGTTGCAGTCACTGTCCGCGGCGCAGCTCTCGCCGGGGTTTCGTTGGCATTGGCCGCCCGGGCCGCAGGCGCCGGAGCAGCAGTCGCCGGCGCTGCCACAGCTCGTACCTCCCTGACCGCAGCACTTGTCGTTGACGCAAGACTTTCCGGACGGGCAAGGGACGGTGCTGCAGGTGGCCGCCGTACACTGCCCGGCCGAACAGATCCCGGAGCAACAATCGGAGTTGCGAGCGCACGCCGCCACGCCAGGGTGGCAGCAGACGCCGTTCGTGCACTGGCCGGCCGTGCAAGCGGTGCCGACGCAGGCCTCGCCCAGCTTCGAGGAGCAGGCTTCGTTGACGCAGCTACCGGAGCAGCATTCGCTGTCGCTGGAGCAGCTCTCGGCGCCGTCGCGGCAGCACACGGCGGCGCCCGCGGCGGTGCCACAGCTGCCGCCGCAGCAGCGGGCCGTGCCGGCAACCGTACTGCAGGTCTGACCCACGACGCGGCAGTTGCCGCTGGTGGCCCCCCGGAAGACCAAATACCCCAAGGTTGCGGCCACACCGCGTTCCATCAGATCCCGCATCGGCTTCCAGATGCGGGTGTCGTATTTGGCACGCCCTTCGGTCGTCTGGAAGCTGGCTATGGTCCCTCGGTAGTAGCCCTCGAAATCGTCCGCCGCCTCCTTATCGATCGGGACCGTGAAGGCCTCGATCGTATCGGCCTTGATGCCCTCCTTGTTCTGAGACGCCCAGCCGGCGCTGCAGGAGTCGCACCAGACGCTGCCGGAATCGGCGGGACCGGCGACCGTCAGCGTCTCGCGCGCGAGCTGGGTGACGAGCTCACGAACGTCGTTCTTCGCGCGCAGGTACTCCCGCCAGCGGTACGCGCGCTGCAGGATGCGGTGGGTCTGCTGAAGCTGGCGCAGCTTGAGCAGGTCGTTGCTGCCACAGGCGTCGCCCGATCGGCAGGTTTCGAACATGAGGTTCGACCATTCCTGCGCATTGACGTCCTCGTAGGGACGGTGCCCCCACCCTGTGGTCCCCACGACATGGAACGGAACGGACACGTCACCTATCGCGTGTAGCGGCCAGCCCATCTGTGACGGCTCCCCGCGGTTCGGCGCGCCCGGGTGCCCGTTCGGGCGGCCCATGTCGCCGTAGTAGGCGAAGTTGTCGATGGGCGACATCGTGATGTGGCCCAGCGTCTCCATCTGCCAGCGAACCTCACCGCGATCTGACGAGGGGTTGGTGCTCGTCTCGTCCGAGGTGAGCTCGTAGCGTTCGGTCCCTGCGCTCTTGCTGGCGTCGAGGGTCAGTACCGCGAGATCGCCCAGCAGGATGATCGCCTGATCGGTCCCTGCCGGCACTCGGTTGGGACCTGCCTCCTCGTACAACATCCCCTGCACGTCGTCATACTCGTTCGCGACGCCGGCTTGAACGTTGATGAAGTGCCACAGCGATCGACCTTCTTCGGACGCCTCGTCGATCCTGAACCCGGGCACTATCCCCTTGAGGTAGTCGATTGGATTCAGGTCATCGGCCAGCCGAAAGCTCTCGTCGAGGCAGTTCTCGCCGGAGATGAGTGACCAGGCGCAGACGAACGGAACCAGGACCGCGCCGAGAACGAGCTCGTAGGTGTGGGCGGCTTCTGCAACGACCTGCGCGACGACCGGCAGGCTCAGGTCGACCGAGGTATCCGACTGGTCGTAATCGCGGTGCAGGGCGTGCCAGCCCATGATGAGGCCCTGATTCCCCTGGCCGTCGTCGGGGACGCTGAAATCGGCGAAGATCCCATTCCGGGGTGTGCCGGCAAAGTCACAGCGGTGCTCGCGCTTTTTGTCGTCCGTCGTGGTGTCGTCCAGGTCGACGTTCCCGAGGTGGTCCGTCGACGGTGGGTGCGGGAAAGAGCCGGACGAGACGTTCGGGTTATAGGTGCTACACCCCGACGCACCGGAGGGGGTGAACGGCAGCTCGGTGTGAACGCCGCTCAGCTGCTGGCGCGCCCGACGGATCTCGTCGAGGAAGGACGTCCACTGGGCGTTGGTCACGGTTGCGCCGCAGAGATTGCGCGAGTCCGAAGGCGACAGGGAGCAGTCGCCGGGGCGGTCGAGTCGGGGCGCGGCCGATGGGGGATTGGCCGGGTCCGTCCAGGCGATCTTGCTGATGAGGTCGGCGCGGTTCGCCGCTCGCATCGACTGCCAGGCCAGGTTGACGATCTTCTGGTGGACCGACGGATTGTGGGCTTGGGCGAGGCCAGAGCCGCAGATGAATGCGCCGAGCGTGACACAGGTGACCAACCTTCTCGCCATCTTGGATTTCATGAGCAGGCTCCTTGCTGCGGCGCAGTGATGCGGGGAAGTTCGACGAACGCGCCGACGAGGCGTCGGGCTTCGTCCTGCCGCGCCCCGAGGCCCACGACCTCGGCGCACAGCGATTCGACGGAAGCGGGATCGGAGCTGGCGACGAGGACGGTGGCCCTGGTCTTGAGCTCGGCAACGGCGGTGCGGACGGCCTGCTGCCCGGCGGGATCCAGGCCGAGGGTGGGCTCGTCGAGGAGCACGATGCGAGGGCGGCCGAGGAGGACGACGGCCAACGCCACGCGCCGCCGGACCCCTTCCGACAGGTCGCAGATGCGCATCGTCGCGAGATCCGCGAGGGCCAGGCGCTCCAGGACCGGGGGGACCACCCTCGTCGCGTCGAGGCCCTCGAGCCCGGCGATGTGGCGGAGGAAGCTCCCGACCTGGTCGACGGTGTCGGCCAGCGCGCGCTGGGGGAGCGTGGCCACTTGACCACGCAGCGCCGACGCGCGCGGATCGTGTCCGAAGAGCCGAACGCGCCCGCCGCTCGGCGCCACGAACCCGGCGACGATGTCGAGCAGCAGGGACTTGCCCGCTCCGTTCGGGGCGACGACCGCGACCGCCGTGCCCGCGGGAACGACGAACGTCACGGCGTCGAGAATCAGGCGTCCCCCGACGCGCTTCGACAGCGCCTCGACGTGGATGGCCGCAGTGTTGACCTCAGCGCTCATATCCGTCGCCTCCTCAAAACGAGACCAGCGATCACGAGCCAGCAGGCCGTCCAAAGCGCGAGCCGACCCACCGCCCCCGCTGCGGCATCGCGGGCGAACAGCGCTGCCTCGTTCGTGCTTGGAATGAGCCACCGCCCGATCTCGGCCGCCCCGTGCTGTTTCGCCCGAACCATCGTCAGGACGGCCACGATACCGAGCCCAACCAAGAGCGTCCGTGACGGCGAAAGCGAAGCGGCGCTGAGGGCCACCACCAGGGCCGCGTAAGGCAAGGCGGCGAGCGCGCAGACGAGCCAGAGGCGCAGCGCGGACGCGAGCGCGCTCGAGACAACAGCCCCGCCCGCGCCCATCGCGAGCGACGCCACCGCCAGGTAGGCCACGAGAGCTGCCGCCGCGATGGCGGCCCACAACCCCAACACCTTTCCCAACACGATGGCGGCGACGGAGACCCGGGGGCGGACGAGCCGCATCACCCCATCGCGCAAATCGCGCGCAACCAAGTCATGGCCAGCCAGGACGACGATAATCGGGAGCGCGAGCATGAAGAACAGGCAGAGCGACACGAGGGCCGGGACCTCGGCCGAGAGGCCGTTTGCCGCCTCCAGGCCGTAGATTTTCGCCAGGCTCGCCAGCTGCTGGCGGCCCGCGGCTTCGACGGCTGCCGGGGATGCCCCTCGATAGGAGAGAACCCGGAGGCCGCCGGCGATGACGCCGCAGATCACGATCGCAGCCGCGGTCAGGCGGCCCCGGCCGCCGAGAGCCGCTATGCGCAGCTCCCGGAGCATCGTATGCCAGGTCGCCCGCAGGGCGACCGAGCCGCCAGGCGTGATCGGCAGCGGTGCGGAGCGCATCAGTTGCACTTCACGGCGACGGGGCCGCTCCACGAGGATTGCGCGCCGTTACCATTGGTGGCCCGGGCCTGTACGACGATCGTCCGGGCCTCTTCGGGGTCGATGCCGGGCGTGCCACCGAGCGCGGCGATCGCCACTTCGCGCGCGAACCTGCCGCGGTCATCCGGTTCGGCATTCGTGGTCGTGAACGTCACGAACCCTTTGTATGGCGGCGGGTTCGGGATGAACGATCCCGTCTCACCCAGCCGGAACGCCATCGTGTAGCTCTTTCGCAGCGCCGGGCTGAAGACCTGCACCTCGTACCACATGTCGCAACCTTGGGGGACCATCTCGGGCAGTGGGGTCAGCTGGTGAAACGTCATCAACGAGTAGACCGTGGACGGTACGGGGATGCCCATCCCACACGCCGTCGGCACCGGGACTGCCGGGGGCGCCGCCCCGTCGCACTTCGGGTTGTAGAGGATCCCCTTGCGGCCGAGGAGCAGGTCGATCACCGCGCGTGGGGCCGTCTGCGGCCGGGCGCTGTCGGTGCAGCCGACCGCCGTGGTCGGAGTGAGCGGCGGGGTAGCGGGGCATTGGTCGTCGCCGTTCGGCACCCGGTCACCGTCGTCGTCGCCGTCGCAGTATTTCGAGAGCAGAGCAGGCTCCCGTTGCATCCGATGCACTTTGCGGGTGATGTCGCGGGTCACCGCCAGGTGGGTGGGGGCATCGATGGCCTTCGCGACGTACTGAAGCGCGAGGGCGCGCCGATCGGCGTTTGCGATCGCCATCATCCGCAATTCGCACTCGTCGATTCCCGGCGCCAAGCAGAAGCGGAGCAGGTCGAGCTGCGCTTGCTTCATCCGCAGCGGCTCCGGGAGACTCTGATCGAGCTGGAGGCTTTGCGTACAGTCACGCAGGGTCCCGTCCGAAACGTCGTCGAGCAGCGACGGCAGCAACCGGACGTGCGCGGCGGGACCGGTGGCGAGAACCTTTGCGAAGAAGGCGCCCGAGTACTGCGCCGGGATCGTCGATCCCAGGGTGAGGGTGGCGTAGGGGGCCACGAAGGTACCGCCAAATCGCGCCTCGATGAGCACGGGCGCGGTGCCGAGATAGCCGACCATCAGGTTCACCGATGCACCGGTGGTGGAGACCACGGAGCCGCGGTAGGCGAACGAATCGAGGACATAGAGGATGAGCGGTCCGCCCGATTGGTCGACGCGGACGGTGGCGCCAGACTGGATTGCCAGTGACTTCAGGAAATAGGTGCCGCTGGACAGGGTCAGGGTGCCGCGCGAGTTCACCAGGACGTCGCCGTAAGCTCCGGGGGGGCCGAGCGCCGCGGTCTGGTCGGCGTCCACGGTGCGCCCGCTGCTGAAGGTCGCCGGGATGGTCACTACCCAGCGCCGCACCGCAAGCGGTTTCAGGTCGGGGGTGGTCACCGTGGTCCCGGTGATGGTGGCGCCGCTGCCGACCGTCACCTGACCGAGGGCTCGGACCGTCCCGTCGACACGCGCGTTGTTCCTGAGCGTCACGGCCCCGATGCTGTAGATGTCGCCTGTCTTCGCCTCCACGCCCAACTCGACCGCCCCCACGCTGGTGGCGATGGGTGCGAGCTTGGACGCCGCGTCGTCGACGACCGTGCGGTCGGCGAGGGTAATACCGTCCTCGCCGACGAACCGCGCCAATGCCGTGGGCAAACCCTTCGGGCTCCGCACCTGGAGCAGGCAGCGTCCCCCGGGACCACAGCTTTGCGCGTTGAGGTCGCTGCCCGGGCTGCCCGGTATCGGAACGCCCACGTTGAGGCGATCGAGCAGGTACGCGCCGCTGCCGGCGGGCACGTTGAGAATCACGGTGAAGGTCAGGTCCGAGTAGGTCGCGCGGAGCTTGTCGCGAACGGCCGTCGGGAGGGTGAAGCTGAACCTCCGGAACGCCCCCAGGGGCTGCCCCGTGAGCTCGCGTTGGCCCAGCGAGACCGCGAAGATCCCCTGTGATGGAAGGTCGACCTTGAGACCGACGGTTCCGAGCCAATAGGGATTCGGTTGCGCGGTCGGCAGGGTGAGATCGATCGTGATGGTGTCTGCCACTCCGCCGAGCGTGGCGAGCGAGGCGCTCCTCACCTCGACGTAGCCGATATTCGACAGTGACAGCGAGTAAAGCCCCTCGATTCGTTGGCTGCTCCGCCCCTTCGTCCCCGCCGTCGCCGTCCACTGGGCCGGGTCCTCGAAGCCTAGGATCCGCGCTCCGCCGGCCGTCAGAGCGCTCGCGGAGACGGTGAGGGCTTCCTCGACCGGGCCCTGGGCCTCATCCCGGCAACCCAGGGACAGCGCCGGCAGCAAGAGACTGAAAGTCATCGCCAGCCGTCGTCCTGCGGGCAATATCGAGTTGGGCACTGGTCGCTCCTGCAGGTGAGGGTGGTGTCGAACGGCTCACCAACACAAACACCTGGGCGACGCTCCCGGGCACCGATGGCCAAACAATCGCCAAGATCGATGGTGAAATCTCGATGGCTGGAACGGTCTCATGCGCGCCGAGTGAGGGCGCGACCCCGGACGGCACCGCTTCCGGGGTGCTGACCAATTGACGCCGCGGATCGGGCGATCGCCGAACGGCTCGCCGCCCTCCCCTCCCATGACGCACACCGGGCCGCCGCCCTGGTCGGCAGAGCGGCCCGGCATTTTGTGGGTTACGCGATCGGCTCGTGTGGCTGCTGCGGGTTAGTACCAGTTATCGCCGTAGGAGCACCAGTGGTACGAGTCACCGGCGGCCTGATCGACGTAGATGTACACGTCGTAATCGATGGAGGCGTCGCGATGCCACTTGTTGTAGTAGCCGTTCGCGACGAACACGTCCCGCGCTCGACGCCGCGGATCGGGCGATCGCCGAACGGCGCGCCGCCCTACCCTCCCATGACGGTCACGACCTGCAGCGGTTGCATCTACGATAAGGAGCCGGTGAACCGGGTGCGCCGGCGCAACCCACCGAAAACAGCGCTGCTGCCATCAAGTAATGCCCTCCCTCGTAGATGTCCATCTGTGCCTCCCAAGACCCAAACACCCAAGCTCGACATCGCGGCAGGATGGCCGGCGCGCCCTCGGTTGACAAAGCGGGTGACGCTGCCAAGCTTCGGCACCCGCCCCGTGGAGAGGGAGGGCTCGGACTCCGACCACCGCGCGTGACGAACACGGGAAGCAAATCGACCACCAATATGGGGAAGGGGTCGCCGGCTGCGTTTTCGCCGGGGCAGCTCATCGCCGAACGGTTTGACGTCGTACGCCTGCTCGGCTCGGGCGGTCTGGGCGAGGTTTATGAGGTCATCGACCAAGCGTTGGGGACCGCCGTTGCGCTCAAGGTTCTGAAGTCGGCCCTGTCGACGGACCCCGTCACACTCGAGCGCTTCCGTCGCGAAATCCAGAACGCACGTCGCATCACGCACGCGAACGTATGCCGCGTCTTTGACCTCGGTATCGACCGCTCCGGCGATCAGCATCGCTTCTTCGTGACGATGGAGATGTTGGCGGGCGAAAGCCTCGCGTCGTACCTGGCGCCACGTCCCCCCCTCACCCTCACCGAAGCGCTGCCTATGCTGACCCAGCTTGCTGCGGGTCTGCAGGCGGCGCACGACTCGGGCGTCATCCACCGCGATCTCAAACCAGCCAACGTCATGCTGACCCCTGCCGCCGCGCCGGCAGGCCGCGTCGTCGTCACCGACTTCGGCCTCGCCATCAACGTCGATCAGCTCGACCTTGGCTTGACGGATACCTGGGAGCTCATCGGCACGCCCGATTACATGGCTCCCGAACAGACGAAGCGCGGGACGGCGACGCCCGCAACCGACATCTACGCGCTGGGCCTCATCGCGTACGAGATGATTTCAAAGAGCTGCCCGTTCGAGCCCGAGGCGACCCCCATCGCGACGGTCGTCAAGCGACGGTATGAGCCGCCGCGTCCACTCCGCCAGGCGCTCCCCAACGTCGAGCCCGCCTGGGAGGTGGCCATCGCGCGCTGCCTCGATCCGGAGCCGGCGCGTCGCTTCCAGCGGCCGACAGACTTCATCGCCGCGCTCGCCGCACCGGGGCCTGCCGAGGCGCCACGCCCCCGCAGCCGATTCCGCCTGCCGCGCAGGCGCGATCGCCGTTGACAGCCACAGATCCCCCCTCCCATACTGCCGCGGCCGAGGGGATTTCAAGAATTGGCCGCGCCGACGATTCACGGCTCCCGCGCTGGGGCTCCGGTGCGCAGCGGCGGCGGAGAGCTGCAGGTGGCCATCATGGGACCGAACTCGTTCGGCCTGACGCCCCTGCCCGCAAAAGGGACGCTCACGATTGGTCGCTCGGAGGACGCAGACCTGCGGGTCGTCGACGCCAGCGCCTCCCGCCTGCACGCCCGAGTCCACGTCGACGGGGCGGGGCGCTTGTTCGTCGAGGATCTCGGGACGAAGAACGGCACCTTCCTGCGCGAAGCGCCAATCGCGGCCCACCAGCTCGTCCCCTTCCAGGCGGGCGAGGCGATCCGAATCGGGTTCACGATCATCATGATCCAGCGCCGGGGCCTCCCGCCGCAAGCGCGCCGCTACCGCAGCCACGCGGTGTTCGAGGAACGGCTGCAGGAAACGTGCGAGACCAGTGAGACGACCGGCGCGACGTTCGCGGTCGCGCGCATCCGGCTCAGCGGCGGCGACCCCGAAGGTCAGGCGGCCGACGTGCTGGCGGGCGGTCTCCGCGCGGGTGACGTGCTCGCACAATACGCGCCTGCGGATTACGAGCTCTTGCTGCCCGACACCACGCCCAGACCGCGCGCGCACGCTCATAGACGCGCTCGGGCGCCGCCTCGCGGCCGCTTCGCTGCCGGCGCAAGCGACGGTGGCGTTCTTCCCCGCCGACGCGCGCACGCCGGACGCGCTCATCGAGAAGGCGAACAGCGGCCTGCTCGGGGCCGACGCCGAACGCGACGGCGACGGCGGGCCGATCGTTCGGTCGGAGGCGATGCGGACCCTCTACAAGATGGCGGCGCGGGCGGCGGTCGGCGAGGGGAGCGACGGCCTCATCAGCGTCCTCATCCTCGGCGAGTGCGGCGTCGGCAAAGACGTGTTGGCCCAGTGGATCCACGCGAAGTCGCCGCGCGCCCACAAGCCGTTCATCACGGTCAATTGCGGCGCGTTCACCGAAACGCTGCTCAACAGCGAGCTGTTCGGGCACGAGCGCGGCGCGTTCACCGACGCCCGGACGGCACGGGCAGGCATCCTGGAAGCGGCTGCCGGCGGGACCGTGTTCCTCGACGAGATCGGCGACATGCCGCTCCACCTGCAGGTGCGCCTCCTGCACGCGGTCCAGAACCGCAAGATCATGCGGGTGGGCGACGCCGCGCGGGCGCGACCCATCGACGTACGCTTCGTCGCCGCGACCAACCGCGACCTGCCCGAGCTGGTGGCGCGCGGTGCGTTCCGCGAGGATCTCTACTACCGGCTGAATCAGATCACCTTGACGGTGCCGCCGCTGCGCGAGCGCTCCGAGGAGATCGAGACGCTGGCGCGCCGGTTCGCGTCGCGCGCGGCGACCTCGGCGGGGGCGCGGCGCCGTCCGCCCCGGCTGTCGCCGGAAGCACTGGACGTGCTGCGTGCGTACTGCTGGCCCGGCAACGTGCGCGAGCTGCGCAATATGATCGATCGCGCCCTCGTCCTGTGCGAAGGCGCCGAGATCCGCCTCGAGCACCTCGACATGGAGAAGATCCGCACGACCCGCATGACGGTGGCGCCCGCGCCGGCGCACGAGGTGCCCGCGGGCGCGGGCGTCGGGACCTCGCCCGACGCCGCCGCGCCGCCCGACCTGACCCCCAGCCAGCGGGCCGAGCGCGTCCAGATCATCGCCGCGCTGGCCGAGTGCGCCTACAACCAGAAGCAGGCCGCGGCGCGTCTCAGCATGTCGCGCGGGACGCTGTTTTCGCGCATGCGGCGTTACGGCATCCCGGGGCCCCGGGCGGCGAAACGGTGACGGGCGGATCAGACGACTGATCAGACTCGGGCGAGCCGTGGGGGCTCGAGGGCGCCGAAGTCAGGCAATTTATTGCATTGCCGTGTCACCCGGAGTGCGAGAGAAGGTCGTGCAGGGGACGCGGGCGCTTAGCCAGTCGGTTCGATGGAGGAAGTCTCAGCGAGCGCAACATCGAACGGACCGGTCGAGGCGCTCACGCGCGGCGAGGCGCTCGGGCGCTATATCGTCATCGAGCGACTCGGCGAGGGCGCCACGGGCGTCGTCTATGCCGCCTACGATCCCGAGCTCGATCGCAAGGTCGCCCTCAAGATCCTACGCCGGCCGGACGGCGACACCGGCGAAGGCCGCCGCCAGGCGCGCTTCGTACGCGAGGCCAAGGCGATCGCCAAGCTCGCGCATCCGAACGTCGTCGGCATCTTCGACGTCGGCGTCGATAGGGACCGCGTGTTCCTCGCGATGGAGTACCTCGTCGGCGGGACGCTGCGCGACTGGATGGCGACCCAAGGCAGGCCGTGGCGCGACGTGGTCAAGATGTTCGTCGCGGTGGGAAAGGGCCTCGCCGCGGCGCACGCCGAGGGGCTCGTCCACCGTGACTTCAAGCCGGACAACGTGCTGCTCGATCGCACCGGAACCCCAAAGGTCGCCGACTTCGGGCTGGCTCGGCTGTCCGGACCTTCGGTGGAGGATTCGTCCGAAGAGGTCTCGCCCCAAGCGACGCCCCGGACCGACGCCCGCGTGACGCGCACGGGAGCTATGACCGGGACGCCCGCGTACATGGCGCCGGAGCAGTTTCGCGGCAAAGCCACCGACGGTCGTACCGATCAGTTCGCCTTCTGCGTCGCGCTCTACGAGGCGCTCTACGGTCGGCGGCCATTCGCGGCCGAGACGGTCTTCGACCTGGCCGAGGCCGTGATCCGCGAGCGGGTCGAACCTGCGCCGAACAACGCGAACGTGCCGAGTTGGATCAGGCGAAGTCTCGTGCGGGGGTTACGCGCGGAGGCCGCCGAGCGGCACGCCACGATGGAGGACCTGCTGGCGGCGCTCGAGGCCGATCCAGTCGCGCGGGTCCGGAGAGTCGTCGCCGTTTCCCTGGCTGCGCTCGTTTTGGTGGTGACGCTCGCGGGCCTCTACCGGCGATCCGAGCGGCGCCGTGTCGAGTTCGAACGCCGCGTGGCGAGCAAAATGGAAGACGGCCGCAAGGCGATGGCCGAAGCAGAGTCGATCAAACGCCGGCTCGTCGACACCAGTGCCCGCGCCTTCGCCGCTTTCGATGGTGCTCGGCGCGAGGAAGCAGAAGCAATCTGGAGCGATTCCCGCGCTGTTGCCACGACCCTCGCGGCGACAGTGAAACGCGCGCAGAACGTACTGGAGGCGGCGCTGGCGCTGGACCAGACCAATGAGAATGCGCGCGCCGCGCTCGGCGAGGCTATCTATGAACACGCGTTGCTCGCCGAGATGGAGCTCAGAAGATCAGACCTCGCCCGTCATCTCGACCAGTTGGCGAGGATCGATTCCGGCGGTGTGCTCATGGCTCGCTGGACCCGTCCGGGCTCTGTCGAGATCCGGACGACGCCCCCTGGCGCGCGGCTCATCATCGAAAGGTACGATGTGGTCGGAGACGAACGTGGAAGTCGACTGCGCGCCGCGGTGGTCGGTGAACCGCTGGCGAGCCCGTCCGGCGATCGCCCGTTGGCTCCCGGCTCCTATCGCGTCACAGCCACACGGGATGGATTCGTTGAGACCCGCTATCCCTTCGTCATTCGGCGCGGCGAGCGCAGTCGCATCGACGTGGCTTTGCTGCCCGCGGGCGACGTACCCGCCGACTTCGTCTACGTGCCTGAGGGCAGTTTCCTTTATGGCGACGCGGATGAAGATTGGCGCATCGGATTCCTGAACGCTGCTCCCATCCACGAACGGACCACGCCGGCTTTCCTCATGAAGGCGCACGAGACGACCTTCGGAGAGTGGTTGGAGTATCTCCGCGCTCTTCCTGCCGGAGAGCGGCGGTCGAGGACCCCTTCCAGCGTCGCCGTACAAGGGAGCGTCACGTTACGCGGGTCGGCGGAAACCGGATGGATCCTCGACCTCAATATCTCCGGTCCGCGGATCACCGCCGACGAGAAGAGCTCGGTCGTGTACCCGACTCGGCGAGTCCGTGCGTCGCAGGACTGGCTGCGTATGCCCGTAGTCGGAGTCTCGCCGAAGGACATGCAAGCGTATTTCGATTGGTTGTCGCGGACCGGGCGGGTTCGGAATGCGCGTTTCTGCAACGAGCTCGAATGGGAACGCGCAGCGCGGGGTGCCGATGGACGAGTCTATCCCGCGTCCTTGGCCCGGCTCACGAGCGACGAGGCAAACATCGATTCTACCTACGGCCGTGTTCGTGGTTCCTACGGCCCCGACGAGGTCGGCGCCCACTTGGCTGGCCGCAGCCCGTTCGGAATTGACGACTTGGCCGGAAACGTCTGGGAGGTCGTCGAAAGTCGCGATGACGGGGGCCCCTACATGATTCGGGGGGGTTCCTTTTACCACGCGTCGACATCCGCACGCGCGACGAACCGCGAGGGGATCGATCGAGAGACAAGGAGCTACCACGTCGGGGTTCGAATCTGCGCTGCCGTGAAATGACCGTCGGGTGTTCTAGGGTCTGAGCGCTGGTGCGCCTTTACTCACCGGGAGAATTGTCGTGAAGAATCGGACGGGTTGGATCCACGGGCTTCTCGTGGTCGGCATGGTTTTTTGGGACTCCGATTCATTCTCGGGACCTGGCGAGCAGGGGATGAACGTCCAGGGGATGAACGTCCAGGGGATGAACGTCCAGGGGATGAACGTCCAGGGGATGAACGTCCAGGGGATGAACGTCCAGGGGATGAACGTCCAGGGGATGAACGTCCAGGGGATGAACGTCCAGGGGATGAACGTCCAGGGGATGAACGTCCAGGGGATGAACGTCCAGGGGATGAACGTCCAGGGGATGAACGTCCAGGGGATGAACGTCCAGGGGATGAACGTCCAGGGGATGAACGTCCAATCCCTCCAGCTCCTCGGTACCGATCGCGTCCGCAGCCTGGCTGGACCCATGGAATACCGTGGCCTCGCTTACGCGGACGTACAGACAGCCGCCAATTTCCAGGGGTTGCAGCCGATTCCGCCCTCGCCGATCGCCTATGTCAGCGTCAGCCCCGTCCCGTCCGTGCAGTTGCAGGCGGGTCCGACTGATACCGGCCCGGGCAGCTTCATCTATGTACCCGACGGTAGCGGCGGGGCGAAGGACCTGCGCGGCACGCTCTGGAACATGGTGCTCGCCGACTCGACCGGCACCGGCGCGATCGGCCTCTACATTTCGGAGGTCGCCAAGGATACGCAGACCAACCAATCGAAGTATCCGTCGAACGACGACATCTACCTCTACACCGTCTACTACCGCCATCCGGCGACGCAGCAGTGGACGTCGCTGTGCCCGGTCGATCCCTACACCGGGAAAGCGTCGGCGATGGCGATCCCGCTCGATCCGAGCGACTGGAGCCCGGAGTCGCTCAAGAAGTTCACGTTCGCCTGCACGGCGACGGGCGTGGGGGCGAAGTGCGCCCGCAACTGGGGCTACAAGCCCTGGAAGACGGTCACCGAAACCGTTTGGACCGGTGCCGGCTTCTCCCCCAAGGCGATCCCGCTCAAGCCGTTCTACGACGCCTGCCTCATCGCGGCGCGCGCCGACTACTGCCAGGACGGACAGAGCTATACGAAGAACGGCACGCTCGTCGACCTGTTCGACACGCTCGACGGGTTCACGTCGATCAATCCGACCGCCGGGCTTCCCTACACCCCGGGATCGCCGGGCCCGATGATGCACGAGGAGTACCAGATCTCCGCGCTCGACTTCGCCTCGATTGATGCCCCGCCGGCCAAGCCCTTCTACGCCATCATCCCCGACGATGAGCTCATGAGCCTGCCGCCAGAGGATCGGGCGAAGGTGGCGGCGCTGCGGCGATCCGGCATGCAGTCGAGCCGTTACGACGACCTCGATCCGGGGCGGTCGTGCCTCGCGGCGCCGTATGTCGACCGCTGCGATCCACATGAGCCCTACGCCTGCTACCGCGACGCCAACATGTCGGCGACACCGTACGGCGCGTTCCTGGCCGTCAACTCGCCCCGCCACTGCGACCACGACGAGGACACCGTCGGCGCGCCGCTCGATCCTTTGTGCAACCTGTGCGTGTCGCGCGTGTGCAGCGTCGATCCGAGCTGCTGCGGCGATCCCGGGGACACGTTCTACCCGGGCAGCCTCACCTGGGATCAGCGCTGCCGAGCGATCCGGGACCAGGTGTGTCGCAGCGCCCCCTCGCAGCCGAAGTGGCCCGCGGGCAAGGTCGCGCCCCAGGCGGGCAGCACGCCGGCCCTCTACCTGCGGGGAGCGATCGGCGCCTTCGAAGGTATCGTCACCACGAACGGCGTCCGCTACGCGGAAGGCTGGGCCTGCGATCCCGACTTCCCCGGGGCAAGCTCCCCCATCCAGGTCTCGCTGGGCGGCGCGCTGGGCGCAGCGGGGGCGGTGCTGTCGACCGCGTTCGCCGACCAGCCGCTCACGGCGACGCCGGGCTGGCGCGAGGTGGTGGCGGCCGAGTGCGGCGGCGCCGGCCGCCACGGTTTCCGGTTCGCGCTGCCCTCGGGGTTCGAGGGGGACATCTACGTGTACGGCATCGACCTCAACACGCCGGGCGCGCCGTTCTCCCTGCTGCGCGGGGGCAGGAAGACGACCGCGGGTGGTCCCGCGATGCCCAAGCCGCTCGCGGCGATCTGGACGGGATGGGTCGAGCCGTCGCTCTCGGGGCAGCACAGCTTCTCGGTCGACGTCGGTCCCGACAAGTACCGCCTCTGGGTGAACGGCGCCTACGTCGCGGGCAACTGGGTCGACGCGGACGCGACCGTGCCGGGCGCTTTCACGACCCCACCGCCGCCGACGACGCCACCACCATCCCTGTATCTACAGAAGGGGGTCCGCTACGCGGTGCGGGTCGAGTACCTCCGGCCCTCCACGACCACGACCGGATCCAAGCTGACGTTGCGCTGGACGCCGCCCGGGGCGAGCGCGCCGGCCGACATCCCGACGGGCGCGCTCTATCCGGCCGCGCCCGGTGCCGGCAACGGGCTCCTCGCAACGTATTGGAATGCCGCCGGTGTTCAGAATGCGACGCAGTCGTACGGCGCGGTGAACTTCGTTTGGCCGAGCTGCGATGGAGCGGACCCGACTTGCGTGCGCCCGGCGCCCGGGATCCGGGTCGAGGACGCCTTCACCGCCCGCTTCGAGGGGCAGGTGATGCCGCCGGTTTCCGGCGACTACTTGTTCACCGCCGACACCGACGGCGCGGCGAAGATCTGGGTAAACGGCACGCTGGTGACCGACGCCAGCCGCCCCCCTCCCGCGGCCGGCAAACCGGAGGTCTGCGGCGAACGGGACATCTGCCGTCCGGGCGCCGCGATCAGCCGGACCTGCGACCAGGGATACTTCTGCGCTGCCCAGATCTGCCTCAAGGATCCGTCGTGCTGCTCGATCACCTGGGATGCCGCCTGCGTCCAGCAGGTGGCCACGATCTGCCACCTAGAGTGCCGGCGGACCGCGCCGCTGTCGATCTCGCTCCGGGCGGGGACGAAATACGACATCAAAGTCGAATTCGCGCACGCGGGCGGCGCCGGCAGCCGGGGCGCCCGTTTGAAGCTGCACTGGGCGCTTTCGGGCGGTGCGCGCGACTCGATCCCGATCGAGCGCCTGTTCGCGGCGCCGTCGGGCTCAGCGCCCGGGAAAGGCGTCGGTCTCAACGCCGCGTACTTCTCCGACGACAAGCTCAAGGCTGAATTCTTCGGGCGCGTGGAGCCGTCCCTGAACTTCGCCGACGCTACGCCGCCCACCGCCACGCGCACGAGCAGCATCGCGTGCGGCTTCGCGGGCGGTCCGGCGTGCGGCACGGGCGATCTGCTGGGACCGCCAGCCTTGGTGGCGCCCGCGCCACAAGCGCGCGTGGTCGGCCCCACGGTGACGCTCCAGGTGACCGGCGCGACGCCGGGCGCCACGATCACCGTGGCCAAGCTGACCACGGCATCGAGCGGCCAGACCACGTCGACGCCGCTCACGACGTTCGTGTACGCGCGGCCGGCGAACGGCGGGCCGATGACCTCGCCTGCGATCTCGCTGGCTTTCGGCCCACACAAGCTCACCGTCGCGCAAGCGCTTGCCGGCAACGCGAGCGCCGCCTCGGCGCCGCTGGAGCTGACGGTGGTCCCCGCCACCGACCCGAGCCTGCCGCCTCCGCCCGGCATCACGCTGCCGGCCGGCGGGCTGGTCGCCACCAACGGCAAGATCACCGTGACCGGCACGGCCGCGCCCGGCGCAAAGGTCAATGTGACGATCGCGGGTGGCGCGACGACGATTGTGACCGCCCACGCAACGACCGGCGCGTGGACCGCGACGATCAATCTCCCGGCGCCGGGCGCCTACACGCTGTCATTCACCCAAACGGTCGGTGGCAAGACCACCGCCACCGGCACGCCCATCGCCGCCCAATACACCCTCCCGCCCATCACGGTGACGACCCCCCCGGCAACCGAAACCGCGTTCTCGGGCAGCGTCAACGTCACGGGCACGGCGACAGCGATCGCAAACAGCAAGATCATCGTCACCGACGGAGACGGCCGCTACTTCACGGAGGTCCAAAGCCTCGACATCCACACGAGCGGCGCCTTCCCCCTTCCGCCCCCCGCCGCCGCGAAGCCGCTGACGCTGGATGCCGGCCGTCACGTGCTCAGGATATTTCAGCGCGTCAACAACCCCGACGGCACGGTCAACCTCGACGGCGAGCCCGTCGAACGCACCGTGACTATCACGCCCGCGCTCGGCGCTCTTCGCATCGACACGCCCGCCGAGAACGCAATCGTCGCGTCCGACGTCCTCGTGAAAGGCTCGGGCGCGCCGGTACGCACGGGACTGCGCTACGGCGTCGCGATCTTTCAAGGAACGACCAAGCGGGGCGAGGCGACGGTCGACGATCAGGGCAACTTCGAGCTGCCGCTGCAGCTCACGGGAGCGGGACAGCAGCAGCTCACGGCCAGCCTGATCGTGAGATCGCTTTCGGGCGGCGGCGCCGCGGAGAGCGCACCGGGGGCGACGCGCAACGTCGTGGTTCGCCCGGCCGCGCCGAAGCTCACGAAGCCCATGAGCCCGCATGCCCAGAGCTCGACGACGCTGGCCGTGGCAGGGACTGGCGCTCCCACCGCGCAGGTGTCGCTGTTCCTCGACGGCGCCCCGCTCACGCTGTCCACGCCACTGGTGGTGGCGGCGAACGGCACCTTCTCGAGGAGTGTCGTGATCGCGAAGGGGTCGCACGTCCTCGCCGCGAAACAGACGCTGGCTGGCGCGACCAGCGAGGCGAGCGTCGCGGTCTCCGTCTCGATCGGCGACGTGACGCCCCCAGCCCTCGTCGTGGCGCAACGAGAGATCTCGATCGCGACCGACAACGAGACGGGCACGACGTTCGACTACCGGGCCCAGGCGGGGATCACCGCCACCGACAACGGAGCCGCCGTACCGGTGACGTGCGTCCCGGCCTCACCGTCCTTCTTCCGACTGGGCAACACGACGGTGACCTGCTCCGCCAAAGACGCCGGCGGTAACGTCGCGTCCACCACCTTGACCGTCACCGTGACCAGCAGCGCCGCCCCGATCGTCGCGACCAGCAACATCGTCGTCGAGGCCACCGGGGCCGACGGCGCGGCGGTCGCCTATCAGGTGGCTGCGACGGGCTTCCTCGCAAGCTGCGCCCCTCCGGGAGCAACCACGGTGGTTCCCTGCTCGAGCTGGCGCCGCGTCAGCGACGGCCTCGGCAGACTGACCGCGCTGGCCATGGATCCGCAGGACGGCACGCTGTACGCGAGCACGGCGGGCGAGCTGCCGTGGAACTTGCAGGCCGGAGAGACCCAGCTCCTCAAGTCCACCGATCGTGGCGCGACCTGGACGACCTTGGCTATGCCCGGCGTTGCGTCGCTGTTTGCGCGGATCACGGTCGCGCCAACCACTCCGCCCACGCTCTACGTCCCGTCGAAGAGGGGGCTGCTCGCGAGCAGGAACGGGGGCCAGTCATGGACGACTGCGTTGGCGGGTGACAGGCTCATCGTCACCAGCGTCGACCCGAACGATCCCCATCACGTTTTCGTCTGGAACGAGGTGAGGTCTCCCAACCTTCCTCCCTTGCTCCTCTTCGAGACAACGGACGGAGGACAGACCTGGACCAACGCCGCGGAGGGGCTGCCCCAGGACGGACCCGAGGTATCGTTTCCCAGTGTAGCGGCCGTAGCCTTCGACCGGCTGCACCCCGGGCGCATCTACGCGGTCGCCGCACCCGAGAGGCGGACCGACATCACGCAGCCGGAGCTCATCTATCGGCGCGTTGGCAGTGGCCGTTGGGAGCGACTCAAGGTGCCGCCCCTCGAGTCGTACCGTCTCGGTCGGCCGCGATTCCCTGGCGTCGGCGTGGCCCCCAAGTTGACCCCCTGCTCGCCCGGTGAGACCTGCCCGACGTTTCCGACCGTGTTCGTCGGCAGCTTGATGTCCACCGACGGAGGTGAAACGTGGACACCGCCGCCCGGCCTCCACGAAGGGGGGGTTGAGCTGATCTTTTTCGATCAGGCAACGGATGGGGTCGTCTACAGCAATACCGACATTTCGCGTGATTACGGGCGGACATGGTCGCCCTGGAACACGAACCGGAGTCTCCGTCTCGAGGCGCTCCACCAAGATCCGCAGACACCGAACACGATGTTTGGAAGGATCTCCGGCGGAATAGCGAAGACGACCAACGGCGGGGCCACATGGCTCCAGGTGGCAACGCCGGTGGCGGGGATGAACCACATCTTCGATGTCGTCCCCGATCCTGTCGATCCGAAGGTGGCGTACCTCGCCTCCGATCAGGGCCTGTACAAGGCGAAGGACGCCAGCGGACGGTGGGAGGTGCGCAGCCTACCTGGCCTCGGCTCGCAGATCGCGATCGACCCGTTCAACGGGCGGAACATTTACGTCGCTAGCGAGAGCGACTACCCCGCCTTCGTTTCGACCGATGCGGGCGGAGACAATGGCGCCCCATGGACGCAAACGTCGTTCAAAGGCCTCGCCGCCTTGGACCCGGGGAACGCGGGCGTCGTCTTCTCGATCCCGCACATACAGAGCACACCGCTTCCAGCGGCCACCATCGTCCATCGCTTCGACCAGGTGCAGAATCGTAGCTTCGCCCTGAACACCGCCCCTTTGCTGCCCATCTCGATCCAGGCGCTTCCGGATCCCGCACGTACGATTGCGCTGTCGTACAAGCGCAGTGACACCACGGGTGGCACGCTCCTGTTCTCGGCGCGCGACGCGCAACCGACGCCCGCGACGACCCAGGTCACGGCGGTACCGTTGCTCGCGCCGGCGAAGCTGGTGTTCGACAACTCGGCGGGGCGCAACGACATCTTCGTGAGCGGTGAAGGCCTTGGGAGCACGCCGGATCGCCTGTACAAGGCCTCGCTCGCCAATCTGACCTTTGCGCAGGTGGGGGGAGGCCAGGCGGGCATCGACTTCCGACGGTTGTCTATCGACGCCGGCAGCAACGGCCAGGACATGTACACGGCAGGAAGGGACGATGGCTTGTGGGAAAGCCACGACGGTGGCACGACCTGGTCCAAGGACGGGAGCGCGCCGGGCTACGTCGACCATGTTTGGCCGTCTCCGCTCGACGGCTCTCTCTACGTGACGATCGCGCCCTACAGAGTCCAGGATTGGCAGCTGCAGGATTTGTGGTGGTGGCCGACATTGACGGGCAGCCAGAGCCTGCTTTGGAAGCGCACCCGCGGGGCCATTCAACCGGGCGCCACCATCGTCGAAGGCGACCTGCGCGTCGCCTGCGTGAGCCCGAACAGCACCCGCTCCGCGGCCTCCGGCGCCATCTTCCCGATCGGCACGACGACTGTCGCCTGCACCGCGATCGACGTATTCGGCCATGCCAGTACCGGGACGTTCACGATCACCGTCAAGGACTCCACGCCGCCTGTCGTCACCGTGCCGGCATCGGCGGCAGGCAGCACCGCGTCGACCGACCCCAACGCCACCGTCGCGGTGACGTTCACGTCGTCGGCGACCGACACCGTCGGGGGTTCGCTGCCCACGACCTGCACGCCCGCCTCGGGGAGCGGCTTCCGGGTCGGCGTGACGACGGTGACCTGCACCGCCGTCGACGCCAAGAACAACACGGGTCGTGCGTCGTTCCCCGTCGTCGTGACCCGCACGGGCCAACCCTTGAGCCCCCCCACCCTTACGGTTCCCCCCAGCGTGACGCTCGAGGCGACGGCAGCGACGGGCGCCACCGCCGACCTGCGCGCGATGGTCACCGCCACGAGGTCGACCGGCGCGGCGCTGACGCCGACCTGCACGCCGGCGCTAACGCAGACCACCTTCTTCGCGGCGCCCACGACCAACGTGAGCTGCTCCGCCAGCGATGGGGGGCTGACCGTGACACGCGCGTTCATCGTGAAGGTCGTCGACACGAAGCCACCCGCGATGACGGTTCCTTCCCCGGGCCCGACGGTCCCGGCGCAGGGCGCGTGGGGCGCGACCGTGTCGTACACCGCGACCTGGTCGGACATCGTCGATGGCGGACCTTTCCCGGCGGCCTGCGTTCCTGCCCCGGGCTCGGTCTTCGCCGCCGGCACGACCGCCGTCACCTGCCGCGCCACCGACAAGGCCGGCAACATGGCGAAACGCCAGTTCAACGTCGTCGTTCAAGACGTGAGCCCGCCGGTGCTCACCGTGCCGCCGCTCCTGCTGGTGGAGGCGACCGACTTCTTGGGCGCACGCGTCAGCTACGACGTATCCGCCAATGACGCCCAGGATGGCGTCCTGCCGGTAGACTGTGTGCCGCCGTCCGGTAGCGTGTTCGCGCTCGGCGATACGCCCGTGAGCTGCGAGACCGTGGATACCTCGGGCAACACCGTTCGCGCGTCGTTCGTCGTTCGGGTCGTCGACCTGGACGGGCCCACGATCAGTGTGCCTGCCACCATCCGGCTCGAAGCCACCCAGGCGGGCGGCGCGCCGGCGACCTTCTCGGTATCCGCGTTCGACGCGGTCAGCCTCAGCGCCGGCGTCGTATGCACGCGCAGCCTCGGAGGGACTCCTGTGACGGTAGTCTCCGGCGACATCTTGCCCTTTGGCGACACGCTGGTGACGTGTGTCGCTACCGACGCCGCTCTCAACAGCGCCAGCGCGAGCTTCCACGTCATCGTCGACGACACCATCGGGCCCGTCCTCACCGTTCCCTCGACGAGGACGGTTCAGACGACGGCGAACGGAACCGCGGTCGTGAGCTTCACCGTTTCGGCGACCAATCGCGGGGCGCCCGTCCCCGTCGTTTGCACGCCCCCAACCGGGAGCCGATTCCTGTTCGGCACGACGGCGGTCAACTGCGTGGCCCGCGATGCGGCGGGCAACGAGACGCGCCGGAGCTTCAACGTCGTCGTTCGCGACGCAGTCGCCCCGGTCATCAGCGCAGCCGCGAACATCACGGCCTACGCCACCACCACCGCGGGCGCCACGGTGACCTACACGACACCGACAGCCAACGACGCCTTTGACGGGGCTCGTCCGGTCTCGTGCACGCCAGCCTCGGGGTCAGCGTTCGCGCCCGCTGCGACGACGGTCACCTGCACCGCGTCCGACAACAGCGGCAACACCCGCACGAGGATCTTTACCGTTACGATCCTCTTCGACACCCGACAGCCCAACGGGTCGACGTTCACCGGCGGTTTCGCCGCCGATGGCTCGTCGCTCTACGCGCGCAACGCGCCCATCAACGTCGCGTTCGCGCTCACGGGCGTGAGCGCGCCCATCACCAACCTCGCGGCGAGCGCCTTCGTTGCGCCCGTCACGGCGGGCGTGCCCGGCACCTTCGTGGCCGCGACGCCCGTGTCCGGCAGCGGCAGCCTCTTCGTGTATGACGCTCCCAGCGGGACTTATCGCTTCGCGATGTCGACGGCGGCGCTCACGCCCGGCGTCTACCGCTTCCGCGCCGATGTCGGTGACGGGGCGCCCCGCGAGGTCAACTTCACGATCAGTGGCACGTCGATCACGATCACGCCCAGCAGCTTCGGCTTCGGCAGCGTCGTCATCCCGCAGCAGTGGAACGCGGCCCCCTTCGTCATTCGTAACATCGGCGCCACCGCCAACACGTTGACGGTAGGCGTGGACGGGCAGTCCATCGGGACCGCGGACTTTCCGATCGTGTCGAACACCTGCGTGGGCAGCGTCCCGGCCGGTGGCACGTGCAGCGTCGAGGTCGGTTTCCGGGCCAACAACCCGCCCGGGCCGAAGCACGGGATGTTCACCGCGACCGCGTCCGACGGCAGCTCGCTGAGCGCGCCGATGAACGGCTTGGCCTGGCGGCCCGCGCAGCTCGTGCTCGAGCCGGGTTCTGGGACCACAAATTTTGGTTCCGTCCCGCTCCTTACGGAGTCGGGCGTGCTCTTGGCGACGGTTCGGAACCTCGGCGAGCAGCCTTCGGGACCGATGTCCTTCCTGCTGCCCAGTCCGGACTTCACGATCGCAAACAACACGTGCCCGCCGAGCTTGTCCGGCCTCCAGACTTGCAGCCTGACGATCCGCTTCAGGCCGACGGCGCTCGGCTCGCGCAGCGGGACGCTGACGGTCGGTGCGTCGCCGGGCGGCAATCCCCCGGGCCTCGTATTCTCGGGCGTCGGGCTCCAGCCGCTCACCGCCGCGCCAACCTCGTTGACCTTCCCGGGCATCCTCGTCGGCCGCCCCGGAGACAGCCAGGTGATTACCGTCAGGAACATGAGCACGGCGCCGTCCGGCGCGCTCACGACGACGGTGTCGCCCTCTCAGTTCCGGGTGACGGCCAACACCTGCGGCAGCCTTGCGGGCGCGGGCGCGACCTGCAGTGTCACGATCCAGTGGTTCCCGACGACGGCCGGCACCATTGGCGGCTCGTTCAGCATCACGGGCGCAGGCGGTTGGGCGGCGAGCGCGACGCTCTCCGGCACCGGCATCCCGGAGCCGCGTTAGCTCTCACGTGATTGACGGCAACGGAGCCGTCGCGCCGAGGGTTCAGGCGCCCGCTACTTTGTCTAGCGCCAGACGCTGAAACAGGATGAGGCGGTTGCCGATCGTTCGGCGCGAGACGCCGAACAGCGGCGCGATCTCGTCGCAGGTCATGCCGTCGGCATGGTAGTGGAAGGCAATCCGCTGGAGATGATCGGGGACGCCGGAAAGGATCTCGCCGACCGTGGTCCGCTCCTCGGCGTCGGGTGCGTGCTCGTGGTTGACCGGATGCTCCAACGCCAGCAGCTTCCGGCGCCGCCTTTCGTCACGCAGGCGGTTGAGACAGAAATTGGTGGTCACGCGCAGCAGCCAGGCCAACGGTTCGGGATGGCGCAACATCCCCGCGTCGGCGTCGATCAGGCGCAGAAACACCTCTTGCGTCGCGTCCTCCGCTTCTTGGTCGTGGCCGAGGAGCTGGCGCGCTCGTTTGAGCACCCGGCTGCGATAGCCCCCGTACAGAAAACAGATGCGCGCGCTGGCGAGCGATTGCATGCTCGCGTCTTTCAGCAGGCGGCGTGCCGGCGGTGACAGACAGCAATATCAACCCCTTGCAGGCGCGCACCCGTCGCACCCTGCACCCCGCGCTCGACGGGTTTGAACACGAGCCGCACTGGCTTGAACACGAAGCTCAAGCCGCCCCCGGTTCGTGTGCTGACACCCGACGGGTGATCGCGTTCGCGAAACGCTGTGTCCCTTGCCCTTGAACACTTCGTAAGCGCACGGGCCCCACGTCGGACGTGGCGTGAGGCGTGCCTGCCCCGCGTGCCCGTTCGACAGTGGGTGCTCACGGTGCCGTTCGGCCTCCGTTCCGGTTGGCTTTCGACCCGGCCGCAGCGGGCCCGAAGGCCCGAGAAGTCGAGGCCAGGCGCGGTTAACGGAAGGCGACCTATCGGCCGAACCCGCGCTTGTTCTTCTTATCCGCGCCATAAGCTGGGCTTGACCATGCTCGCGATGGCAGCAACTCGGGGGCCAGGCGTCCCCGGCGTGCTCCGGCGGCTGGATGACGCGCCGTCGCGGACATTGCCGGTGGAGGGTGTCGAATCGTCGACACTCACAGGGCGCCGCGGCGCAGCTCCTTGACCGCGTGAGCGCAGGCGCGCGCGGTGAGCGCCATGTACGTGAGCGACGGGTTCTGGCAGGCGGAAGAGGTCATGCAGGCGCCGTCGGTGACGAAGACGTTGCGCGAATCGTGGCACTGGTTGAACGCGTTGACGACGGAGTCGCGCGGGCTCTTGCCCATGCGCGCGGTCCCCATCTCGTGGATCACCTCGCCGGGGTGCGGGGTGTGGCGGAAGCCCTTCACCGACTGCAAGCCGGCGGCGTCCAGCATCGCGACGGCGGAGCGTTCCATGTCCTCGCGCATGGCGAGCTCGTTGGGGCCGTAGCTCATGTCGATGTCCAGCGTCGGCATCCCCCACTTGTCACGCTTGTCGTGGTTCAACGACACCTTGTTCTCGCGACGCGGAAGACACTCGCCGAACGCCTCCAGGTACACCCACCACGGCCCCGGGCGGGTCAGCGACGTCTTGAGCGCCGCGCCGATCTGCACGTGACCGTCGGGCTGGCGCGTGCGCTCCTTCCACTCCTGCCACCCCTGCCGCCCGGTGTAGACCTCGTAGGCGAATCCGCGCGTGAAGCCGCGCTGGCGCGAGCTCACGTCGACGTTGCGGAAGCGCGGGATGTAGACGCTGGTGCTGCGCCGTCCGACGTAATACTTGTCGGCGAATCCGTCGAAGGTCGCGGTGGCGCCGACGGCCGCGTGGTGATCCATGAGGTAGCGCCCGAGAACGCCGCTCCCGTTGGCGAACCCGCGCGGGTGCCGGCGGCTGACGGAGTTGAGCATCAGGGCCGTGGAGTTCAGCGCCGAGGCGTTGAGGAAGATGACACGCGCGAAGAAGTCGATGCGCTGGTGGGTCTCGGCGTCGATCACGCGCACGCCGGTCGCCCGCCCGGTGGCGCCGTCCGTCAGGATGCTGTGCGCGATCGAGTCCGGCCGCAGGGTCAGGCGCCCGGTCGCCGCCGCCGCCGGCAGCGTCGACGAGTTGCTGGAGAAGTAAGCGCCATAGGGACAGCCGCGGTGGCAGAGGTTGCGTGCCTGGCAACGGCCGCGGCCGTTGTGCGGCCGGGTGAGCACCGCCACGCGGCTACTGATGAGGCGCCGGTCGGGGAAGCGCGCCTGCAGCCGATCGCGCAGGTGCTTCTCGATGCAGTTCATCTCGAACGGCGGCATCAGCTTGCCGTCGGGCAGCTGCGGCAGGCCCGCGTTTTCGCCGCTGACGCCGATGAACGATTCGACGTGGTCGTACCAGGGCTCGAGGTCCTCGTAGCGGATCGGCCAGTCGATGCCGACGCGCTCGCGCGCGTTCGCATCGAAGTCGAGGTCGCTCCAGCGGAAGCAGTGACGCGCCCAGAGCAGCGACCGCCCGCCCGACCTGGTAGCCGCGGAACCACCGGAAGTCGCGGACCTGGTTGTACGGGTGGTCGACGTCCTTGACGAAGAAGTGCTTCGAGTCCTGTCCGAAGAGATACAGATCCTTCTGGACGTGGTAGTCGGCGAGGTCCTGCTGCGTGGGCCGGTTGCCGTGCGGCAGCTGCCAGGGGTGGAGCTGCGCGGTCGGGTAGTCCTTGACGTGCTCGACGTTGCGGCCACGCTCCAGCACCAGCGTGCGCAGCCCCGCCTCGGTCAGCTCCTTGGCGGCCCACCCGCCGCTGATCCCGGAGCCGACGACGATCGCGTCGAAGTGGGTCGCGGTCGCGGGGACGGCGCCCGTCGTCACGTCGCCCACGCCTTCTGTCCCGGTACGAGCGGGACGCAACCCCGGTAGCCGCTCGGCGCGGCGTCGTACGCCAGCGCCTGCGTGGCGCCGATCTCGGACGTGAAGTAGCCGAGAATCGTCAGCTCCTGCAGGAGCGCGAGCGGCGCGGCGTCGATCTGGGCGAGCCGCGCCCGTCGCGCATCGGGCGCGGCGGTGAGGTACGCGGCACCGAGCGGCCGGAGCGCCGACACAACCGCCGCCCGTGCGGCCGCCGGCACGCAGCGCGCCAGCGCCAGATCGACGAACATGTGCACGCGCGCCGCCTTGGCGCCGGGGGTGTCCGTCGCGGGCAGGATCGTGTCGACCACCTCGGCCAGCAGCGGTCCCTGCTCGGGCGCGACCGCCTCCGGCCGCCACACGTCAGGCGCCGCCGCCGCGCGCGCGAACGCCGCCAGCACGTCGGAGAACAGGGCGTGGGCCGCGACCACCGAGATCGTCGCCAGGTGCTCCCGCCTGGTCACGGCGGCGAGCTCACCGCAGGCATCGCCGCCTCGAGGTATGTCGCCAGCCAGGCGAGCGCTGCGTTCCAGTTGATCGCCACCTCGTTGAGGCTCGGCGCTTCGATGTTGTCGACATAGCAGCGCTGGCCGATGCAACCCGACAGGCCGGCGCGGGCGTACGGATCCTCGAGCGCGGTGTTCGGTCCGCCCGCCAGCGCGCCGGGCGGTGGCCCCGGGAACTTGGGGTCCAGCGCGCGCGACCAGAACCGGTGGTGCGGCTGCTCCAGCGGTCGCGCGCCAAATCCGCTGACGTAGCTCTTGCCGAGCGCGTTCCGCCCCAGGACGTGATCGAGCGCGCCGGCGGCGCTGTCGAGGTACCGGCGCTCGCCCGTCAACCAGTGCGCCCACGCGAGCACGATCCCGTTGTCGATGATCACCGCGTTCGACCCCCACGGGTAGACTGTCCCGGCCAGCGGCTGCCCGTAGGCGGCGGCCGCACCGTCGCGCGCGTACGCGTCGGCCGCCTCGAGGATCAACCGGCGGCGGCTGTCCTTGATCTCCGCCGGGACCTTCGCGCCGAGCTGCAGCGACATCATCCCCAGCGCATCGGTTGCCTGCCAGCTGACGGTCGAAGGGACGCCCATCGTACGGCGCGTGATGCGCGTGCGAAACGGGCTCGCGTCCAGCGCGGACCGATAGCGGGCGTCGCCGGTGGTCACGAAGAGCTCGGCCGCCGCCCAGTAGCGTTCGTCGCTGACGTCGTCGTCGTCGTACGCGCCGCCGCCCTTCTTGTCCGACGCGCGCACGAGCAGGGCAGGCGCGGCCTGGGCTGCTCGCCAGGCGCGCTCGGCCGCGCGACGGCAGCGGCGCGCGAATGCGGCGTCAATCGGGGCGAACACGCGCGCCGCCTGCGCAGCGACCGCGGCGAGGTTCAGCGTGGCGGCGGTGCTGACCGGGCGCAGCGCACGCTTCACGGCCGGCGTCAGCTGCGGCATGACGGCCAGCGAGGTCCAGGCCACGTCGTGAATCTTGTGGTGCGCCATCCCCGCGTGGGGCTTCCCGTCCGGCACCTGCATCTTCAGCATCCACTCGATCTCCCAGCGCGCCTCGTCCAGCACATCGGACGTGCGGTTGCCGCTCTCCGGGATGGCGAGCGCGCCGTCGCCCAGGCCGGGCAGGGCGACGCCGTCCTTCGCGACCTGCGACAGCTCCCACATGTTCAGGAGCAGCCAGACGCTGAGGCCGGCGTTGACCACGTATTTGCCGTAGTCGCCCGCGTCGTACCAGCCGCCGCTGACGTCCAGCGTGTAGTCGCAGCCCGCGTCGGCGGCGCACGGCACCTCCGTGTCGGTGGGGTGGCCCGCCGCGCGCTCCCAGGCTGCCCCCTCGGTGAACGGTTGCGCGAGCGCGACGCCGCTGCGGTTCTGATAGAAGTAGCGGAGCGCCGCGCGGGCGAGCGGCGCCAGCACCCCGCGCTCCGCGACGTCGAACGAATCGCTGTCAGCGGCGCCACTCGGTGCCGCCACACGAAGCTTGAGCTGCCGTCCCGCGCCGCGATACGCGGAGAAGTCGAGCAGCTGCACGGCGTCGCCGCTGGACGGGTCGCGCGGCGCGGGCTGCGTGCGGCCGCGGAACAGCACACGTCCTGCGCCGTCGACCAGCTCGAACGACGCCGGCGACGTCAGCGCCGTCGGCCAGGTCGCGCGCTTCGGTCCGGCCGCGAACAGGCCCACTTGATTCACGCGCACGGGCGGCACTGGCGGCGCGGGACGCGGCGGCGGCGGCACGTACTGCGGATCGACGAGGTGCAGGTCGTCGAAGCAGACGGTGTTCGGGACGGTCGTCGCCAGCTCACCGCCGAGGTGGAACGCCACCTCCGCCGTCGGGTCGTCCTCGTCTTCGGCGACGAACGTATGCTCGACGCGGACCGGTGTCGGACCCAGGTCGATCCCGTCGTACGCGAAGTATTCGCGATAAGGCGCGCCGGACATCCCGACCTTGGCGCGCACCTGGGTGGCCGCGGAGGCCCAGGCCTTGAACGCGAACGTGTACGTGTGCCCTTTCTGGATCGTCATCTCCCGGTGGCGAAGCTGCACGTCCCATGGGGCCTTGCCCGGCGACGCGACGTTCAGGCACATCGCCCCCTTGTCGACGCGGGCGTCGCCGGTTGCCGGCTCGATGTAGAGCTGCATCCACGGAAGCGAGCGGCCATCGCCGAAGTGCGACCGCTTGAGGAGGTCCCCGCGCGTGGGCGCAGCCACGGCAGGCTGAGTCGCGGGGACTGTCGGCGCGGGCGGACGGCACGCGGCGAGCGCCAGCGGCGCGATTGCAGCCATAGCGGACAAGGAACGAATCCGTGGTGTCATGCGGCCAGCCTCGCGCCCCGATTGACAAGAGTCTTCTCGCCGGCGCCGCGGGCCTTCTCATTTTCCGGCAGCGGGCGTATCAACGAGGGATGGCGTCCCGCTGGTCGTCATTCGAGGAGGTCCAGCCGATCCCGGCGTCGTGGGACGGAATCGTCTGGCACCACGCGGGCAACCACCACGACCATCCCCGGCACCGGCACGTCGCGCTGGAGCTCAATGTGATCGTCGGCGGGCGTGGCCACTACGAGGTCGGCGGGCATACCCACGCGCTGTCCGCCGGCACCGCGCTGTTCATCGCCCCGGGGAAGGACCACTACCTCGAGGAGCGGACGCCCGACTTCGAGATGTGGATCCTCGCGCTCAAGCCCGCCCTGCTCGAGCGGACGTGCGCCGGCGCGGCAGGCGCAGCTTTCCTGCGCGCCGTCGACGCAGGTGACTGTGCCCGGCTGCTGTCTGTCGACGACGCGCGCTGGCTGGGGCGCGAGATCCGTCGCTTCGCGGATACCGGCTCACCGGACTTCCTGCACGCGGGCCTTGCCTACGCGATGACCGGCGTCCAGGAGGCGTTTGCGCGCGCGCCCGGCGGCGCGCGTGGGGCCGCGGTTTCCAGCGAGGTACGGCGCTGCATGACGTTGCTCGACGAGGATCCTGCGCTGTCGCGCGACGATCTCGCCGACCGGACGGGCGCTGATCCCGACGCCCTCAGCCACGCGTTCAAGCGCGAGCTCAGTGTCGGGCTGGTCGTGTACCGCAATCGGCTGCGCCTCCGCCGCTTCGTCGAGCTGGCTTCGACCGGGCGGCTGACACTGCTCGCGGCCTGCCTGGCCGCCGGGTTCGGCAGTTACCCGCAGTTTCACCGCGTGTTCGTGGCGGAGACCGGCCAGACACCCCGCGACTACCTGGCTGGCATGGCAGGTCGCCAGCGCCGGGATCGGGATCCTTCATCGACAGCGGTTTGAGCGGCTCAGGGAGCCTCTAGGGCTTGGGCTGGCCAACCTGCGCCGCCATGTCCTCCGGCAGCGTCGGCAGCTCCGACAGATCGGGCAGCAAGATGATCTCGATGCGGCGGTTCTCGCGGCGGCCCTCGGGGGTGGCGTTCTTTGCGATCGGGTCGTGCTCGCCGTAGCCGGCCGCCACGATGCTCTGCGCCTTCATCTTGGCTTCGACCAGGAAACGTGTGACGACGAGCGCCCGCGCCATCGATAGCTCCCAGTTGTCCTTGTACGTCTCCTTGACCGGCTGATTGTCGGTGTGGCCGGCGACCATGAACCGACGGTCCGGGAACTGCCTCAGGATGATCGCCACCTCCATCAGCGCCAGCTCGCCGTCGCGGGACAGATCCGCGACGCCCGACGGGAACAGCACGTCCTGCGGCAGGCGCATGACGAGCCGACCATCTCGCACACGCACACCGAGCTTTCCGGCTTCCACCATCTTTTGCAGCCGCGCCGACATGTCACGGAAGGTCTGCATGCGATTGGCCGCGTCGCCCTTCCACTTACGCAGCGCCTCGAGCTCCTGGCGGGAGGTGCTGAGGTTCCCCTGCAGCTGGTTGAGCGCCGATTCGATCTGGCCGCTGCGTGTCTTGAGATCGTCGCGCTCCTTCTCACACGCGACCGCCTTGCCGGAGATGCACGCGCGCCCTTTCCACGCGTAGTAGCCGCCCGCACCGGCAGCGCCCGTCGCAAGCACCGCCCACAACGCGAGCCTCCACCGGCTCTTCTTTGGCAGATCGTAGGACTGGTTCACGGCACGATCTTATAGGCAACCGATGGATCGCGGAAGCATCGCTCCTCGGCCCGCGCGTGCGCATCGTTCGTCCGGCTCGAGAAAACAAGAACGCGGCGTCCGGTAGCGCCGAGCTGTCAATCCCGCTCGGCCACGCCGCTCATGGCCTCTATTCTCGGTAGCCGACCGCCTTGATGTTCTGAAGGACGGCGAGCTCGGTGTCGTCGCCCGGCAAGGGGGCCCGAAGGCCCGAGAAGTCGAGGCCAGGCGCGGTTAACGGAAGGCGACCTATCGGCCGAACCCGCGCTTGTTCTTCTTATCCGCATCCGGAACTCGGCCCGTACGTGCGGGCAGATCTCCGTGACCCAGCACTTCGATGCGTGGGCCAAGGCGGGCATGCCGCTCGGGAAGATGGATCAGGTCCAGATCCTGCTGGAGGTCGGCGGCGGCGTGGGAAGCGCCGAGTTCCCCATCGCGTCCGTGACAGTTTCGAACCCGTAGCGGCCCGCGCGTTGCCGATAGCGCCCGACCCGCGCCCCCTCAGGGGGGCGGCACGGCGGCGTTGACACCCCAGATCCCGGCCCGTATTGTCGCGGCCATTCGACTGCACGCACTACGAGATCTGGTCGAAACGGCGCGCGGATTGCCGCTCGCGGCGGAGGCTGAGCAGGTGACCTTCGAAGCAGCACGGGTGTTGTCAAATGCGGAGGGGCTCGCGCGCGTCGCGGCGACGCGGTCGGGGGAGGCCGTGACCGCGGTCGTGACCGCCCTCGAGCCACGCGCCGATAGTCTGCGGCCGGCGATCGCCTCGCTGCTGGGGCGCATGGCGCGACGGGCCGAGGAGGCCCTGGCGCTCTCGCTGAAGCGGGCGACAGAGGCGTGGGAGCAGGCGGACGCCTTCGTGGTGATCGACATCGATCTCGAAGGCGAGATCATGGTGATGCGGCGCCGCCTGGCCGCCGCGGCGGCGCCCGCCGCGCTCGCCGCGCGCCGCGCCGTCGCGCTCGAGGGGCTGCTGGCCGTCGACGCGTCGGTGGCGTTGACCCGCCTCTTCGAGCGGCGCTTCGCCACGTTGTTGCGCCTGCGGATGCGCTCGAATACGCCCGAGCTGCTTCCCGACGGGCGTCCCTTCCTGGACCTCGGTCGCGCCCTGCGCGAGGTCGCGGAGGCCTGGCGATGAAGCACCCGCGCTGGATCGTCGGCGGGCTCATCGCGCTGGCCGCGCTCATCGTCGCGGTGCAGTCGCTGTCGGCGTACGTCACGGGGCGGCTCGCGGTCGGCGTGGTCGCCGTCTTCGTGCTGATGGGCGTGCTGGGCGTCGGGCTCGCCAGCCTCGTGCGCGCGCGTCGCTTCATCGAGCAGGAGCTGGCCGCGCTGGGCGCCGCGTCGCCCGGCGGCACGCTGTACCTCGAACGCCGGCGCAAGGCCCTCGAGCTGCGGGGCCGGAACGTCACGCCCGATCTCGACGTGCTCGCCGACGCGACCGCCGCCGAGGAGGCCGAGCGCGGGTACACGGGCAAGTACCTGGTCGCGACGACGGTTCTCATCGGCCTGGTCGGGACCTTCGGCGGTCTGATGGAGACGCTGGCGCGGGTCGCGCCGGCGCTGAGGGGTGGCGATCTCGCGAACGCGGGCCCGGCGGGCGCGCTGGGCCTCATCGCCGGTCCGCTGGCCGGGTTGCACGTCACCTTCGGCACCAGCGTCGTCGCCATCCTGGTGACGCTGGCGCTGGCGCTGATTCAGGGTGACGTGACGCTGCACCACGAGCGCCTGCTGGCGCTGCTGCAGGAGCGCACCCGCCACGTGCTGCTGCCAGAGCTGTGGCCGGCCGCGGAGAGCGCCGCCGAGCGGACGGTCCGGGCGGTGCTGGACCTGCGCACGCTGGTCGGTGAGACGCTGACGCGCAACGCGGAGGAGAACGCCGCGAAGGTCGCGGCCGTCGTGCGCGTCGAAGTGCAGCGGCTGGTGGAGCAGGTCGGCGGCGCGATGCGCACGGCCGGGCAGGCGCAGGCGACCGCGCTGGAGCGGACCAGCACCACCATGACGGACAGCCTGCGTCAGGTCGCGACCGTCGCGGCCGAGGAGCTGCGCGGCGCCGCGGCCTCGTCCCAGGAAACGACGAAGGCGACGACCGCCGCCGCTCGCGAAGCGATCGAAGTCGCGGCCGCGTCCTCTCGGGCCGCGATGACGTCCGCCGCGGAGACCATCGCGGCCACCGTGCGCGAGAGCGACGCGCGGGCGCGCGAGGACGCCGCGCGGGTCGTTCGCGCCGTCGAGGAGGCGATGGCGGGCGCCGTCACCGGGCTCGCCGCCGCCACGACGCGGACGTCGGAGGCCCTCACGGAGGCGACGGCCGGGGCGGTCGCTGGGCTGGCGGACGCCACGACGCGGACGTCGGAGGCGTTCACGGAGGCGGCGGCCGGCGCGGTCGCTGGGCTGACGGCGGCCACGACGCGGACGTCGGAGGCGTTCACGGAGGCGGCGGCCGGCGCGGTCGCCGGGCTGACGGCGGCCACGACGCGAACGTCCGAAGCGCTGACGGAGGCGACGGCCGGCGCGGTCACGGGCCTGGCCGCCGCGACGACGCGCGCGTCGGAGGCGTTCACGGAGGCGACGGCCGGCGCGGTCGCGGGCCTGACGGCAGCCACGTCGCAGACGTCGGAAGCGTTCACGGAGGCGACGGCCGGCGCGGTCGCGGCGCTCGCCGAGGTGCGCGGCAGCCTGGGCGCGCAGCTGGAAGGCGCCTCGCAGGCCCTGACGACGGCCGCGGGCGATCTCCACGGCGCGGTGAAGACGCTGTCTCCCGCGCTGACCGCGCTGGTGCCGCAGCTGGGCGCGCTGAGCGCCGAGGTCGCGCTGCTGGCCGCGCGCGCCGAGAGCCCCGAACAGCCCAACGCGGTCCTCGACGAGCTGGTCCGGCTGGGCGAGGACGTTGAACGCCTGGTCACGCTGAGCCAGCAAGGCGTCACCGGCGTGGCCAGCGTCGCCGTCGTCGAGTCAGAGCCCGTCGCCGACGCCGCCCGCGAGTCCGAGGCGTGAGACGGCGGCGCGCGGCCGCGGAGCTCTTCCCGGTCAACGTCTGGCCGCCCTTCGTCGACGCCATCATCCTGACGCTGGCCGCGTTCGTGTTGCTGACGCTGGTGGCTCTGGTCGCGCAACAGACGCTGCTCAAGCGCCTGCGCGACGGCGACAGCGAGCTGCAGTCGCTGCGCGCGGCCAAGGAGCGCGTCGAGCGTCGCCTGCGCGCGCTGGCGCCGAGCGGCACGATCGAGGTCGACGAGGGCAAGGTCATCCTGCAGGGCGAGGTCCTCTTCGATTCGGGCTCGGACCGGCTGCGCGTCGAGGGGCGATCTTTCCTCGAGCACCTCGCGCCGAAGCTGGCGACGCTGCTGCAGGCCGAGTCCGAGCAGATGCTGCTGATCGGTGGCCACACCGACGATCGCGTGCTGCGTAACAACGCGCTCTTCGCGTCGAACTGGGAGCTGTCGACCGCGCGCGCGGTCGCGGTGACGCGCACCCTGACGGGGGCCGGCGTCCCCGTGGGACGAATCGTCGCCGCCGGCTTCGGCGCCGAGCACCCGCGCGTCGCCAACACCGACGACGCCGCGCGCAGCAAGAACCGTCGCATCGAGGTGCTGCTGGTCCCCATTCGCTCGGTGGCGTCCCGATGAACGCGGTCGTCGTCGAGCATCCCGTCGGCGAACCGTCGGCGCGCCTCGCCGCCCCTCTCCTGCTGCTGGCCGCGCGGGTGCTGGGCGACGTTCCGCCGACCGAGACGACCGAGGCCGCCGCGGCCGTGCGCGCCTTCGCGCGCGCGCCCACGCCGGCGCGCTACCTGGCGGCGACCCGCGCGCTGCGGACGGCGCAGCGCCGCCACAAGCTGAGCCTGCTCTCCCGCGCCGGCGGCGAGCGTCGCATCGAGCAGGGCCTGGACATCCTCTCGCGCGGCGCCGACCTCGCTCCCGAGCTGCTGGAAGCGCTGCGCGCGCTCCCCCCCGACGCCCGCAACGGGCGCCGCCTGGCGATCATCTCCGACCTTCTGACCGCGCACCGCCTGATCCTCGCCCGCGCCTCGGGCGGCTACCTCGAGCTGCTCCAGTCGCTCGGCCCGATGCGCCGGGGCGCGGGGCGGCGGCGTCGCTAGCGCGCAGATCGCCAGCACGCGCCCTGGCACGGATGCGGACCGACCCCTACCTTTAGCGCCGCCATGCCGCCCGTCTTCACCCGCTACCAGAAGTTCGTCGTCGCCGTTCTCGCGTTCCTGCAGTTCACGATCATCCTCGACTTCATGATCATCAGCCCGCTGGGGGCGCTGCTCCTGCGGGACCTGCACATCACGACCCGGCAGTTCGGGCTGGCCGTCTCCGCCTACGCCTTCAGCGCCGGCGCCTCGGGCCTCCTGGCGGCCGGCTTCGCCGACAAGTTCGACCGCAAGCGCCTCTTGCTGTTCTTTTATGCGGGGTTCCTGCTCGGGACGTTCCTTTGCGGCGTGGCGAACAGCTATCACTTCCTGCTGGTCGCGCGCATCGTCACCGGCGTTTTCGGCGGCGTCATCGGCTCGATCGTCATGGCCCGGCAAGGGGGCCCGAAGGCCCGGAAATCGAGGGGCGACTCGGTTAACGGAAGGGAGCTTATCGGCGAAACCAGCGCTTGTTCTTCTTATCCGCCCACGCCGAGTCTCGCCTGTCAGGGGCCCTTAGTAGAATTTCCACCCGCGCACAGCGGGTGATCTTCCGACCATCACTCGGATGGGTCCCTCGGTTTCCACTACGCAATGAGCGGTTGCCCGCTTGTGCCCTTCTACCAACACGTAGCGCCGTCCCCCGCCTCCACGGCGATCAGGTCTGCGTAGACCTTGCCCTGACGGAGCCCCTGCGCGATGCCCTCGATATCGCGTTTGAAGTTTTCGGGATCGGGGAACGCAGTTCCTTGTGTAATCCGAGCGGCTCCGTCTCGCACTAGTCGTGACGATTGCTGTTTCTAACTACTCGTTCTTCTTCACTTCACCCCGAAATTCCGCTCAGGCGCCCCATTTCGGCTCTGGTGAGTCTCGCCACTGGCGCGTAAGTCTCCTGCGTTGCCAGACAACTGGTCGTTCCCGGCCTCCCCGGACAATCGGTCCTGCCTGTCGCCGCCAGAAAGGACATGGTTGCCGATACCTCCCATCAGCCGGTCGTCTCCAGCGCTAGCTCAACTTGTCTACCTACGGCACGGGCAACGGCATCACCCCGCCCGTGACTTGGAGGTTGTCGAAGCGGCCCCCTCGTTGTGGTCCTGGTAGAGCCCGATTGAACCCACGGGCATCCGCCTGTCGAAGGCGTTCAGGAGAATCCCATCTCACCGACACTGGTAGAGGTAGTCGGAGCTGTTGAGCGTCATCGTCCTGGGATCGGTCGCGCCGACCGTCCCACCGACTGCCGTGAGTTGTGACCTGAAATCGCGCGCTGTCAGCGCGTCGGGGGAACCGCCGACCCCCCGGAGGCCTCCGCCATCGCGCGAGCGAGCAGCTCCTTCAGGTCCAGTCGATCGGCCCAGGCGTCGAGGTACGCGCGGTCCATCGCAGGACCGCTCACCCGAAGCACTTCGACGACGTCCCGCCATTGCCTGTCGGAGACGCTTCCCCCATCGCGGTACCAGAGCAGCTTTCTGAGCACCGTGTCTTCGGGGCTTTTGACCACGAGCGTCCCGGCGGGCGGGCGGACCAGCACCCGCGAACGACGGGCGAATTCGCTGGCGTCGAACGGCGAACGGCCGACCGCGAACAGGTCCAGCTTAACCACCGCCGGAACATAGAAGATGTTGCAGCTTCGGGTGTTGAGCAGAGCATCGCGCAGCATGTCGACGTCGACTTCGAAATCATCGCCGAGCGCGGCGACGAGGTCAGCGATCCGGGCGATGGCGACGTCAATCACCAGATCGATGTCGTTCGTCGCACGCGGTTCGCCCTGTAGCGAGCTCGCCAAGCTTCCCCCGACGAAGTAGGCGCCCCCCACGGACTCGATGGCGGCGCCCACCCGCAGTGCGACGGCGATCGCATCCGGCGATGCGCGATCCTCCACCATCAGACTGCGTCAGCGGGAACATGGCCGAACAGGCGCCGGGCAACGTCCCGTCCATAGAGGCGCACCGTCAGGCGCAAACGGATCTCCTCGGGCGTCGCGCCGGGATGACGTGTCCGCAGGCCTGCGACTGCCAGCTCTCTCACCGCCTTCGTGAGCGCGTTCGCCTGTTCGAGACGCTCGTGCGGCGCTTGCGCGCGCAGAAGCTCGTGATAGCGATCGATGGCAGCGGAGCCCGTATCCCGGTGCACCGGATGAGCTTACCGCATCGATCGGCGGAGGTCTCGACCCGCACTACGGCGCTCGGGGCGCAAATGCCCGCGCCCCCGTACACCGGACCGCCCACCCCCGCGCCGCCGGCGCGTTCCGCTCGAGCGATTCGGAGAGCGGAAGCCCCGTCACCTCGAGCCGGCGCAGCCGCCGCACCCACGCCGCCGCCCCCAGCGCGCGCACCGCCGCTTCGTCGATGCGCTTGTTGAAGCCGACCTCGAGCGTGCGCAGTGCGGGCAGCCGCGCGCTCCGGGCCAGTGCCGCCAGCGCCGCGCTGTCCAACGTCGATGGTTCCCCTTCGACGTCGCTGCCGACGAGGCGCAGCGTCTCCAGCCCCGCTGCGAATGTCGCCGCACCCACGAGCTGCTCCACGGCGCGGGCGCCGAGCGGATCCGTCCCGATGACCAGGACGCGCAGCCCCGCCAACTGGGGCGCGGCCGCGATGGCGCCGGCGCCCGGCTCGCCGAGCTGCTGGCCCACGAGGCGCAGCTCGCGCAGTTGCGCCGCCCAGGGCGCGGCCAGCAGGGCGGTGACGCCGGCGGGACCGATGCCGCGGCGCGCGCGCCCCTGGTCGTCCTGGCAGGTCTCGGCGTCGTACGTCAGCGCCAGTGAACGCAGGCGCGGCAGTCGGGCGCCCGCCAGAGCGCGGGCGGTCTCGACCGTGTGGTGGCAGTTGAGCGCGAGGCTCTCGAGCGCGCCCAGCCGCCCCGACCGCGCCAGGCGGCGGATGCAGGACGCGGGACAGGTGCCGTCGAGCTCCGACACCATCTTCAGCACGCCAGTGCGCTCCAGGCGTACCAGTTGGTCGCCCCTCGCCTGGACGGCGACCCGCAACGCGCGCGCCGACGACCAGGCCATCCGCCCGAGTTGGTCGTCGGAGAAGCGCTCGAGATCGAGCGCGACGGTGGCGGGTGCCTTGCGCCCCAGCGCGTTCGCGTCGACCAGTTCGTCCGGACTGGCGTCGACCTGGCTGGCGGGGTGCAGTCGCCTCAGACGTGGCAGACGCAGGAGCCCGCGGATGCCCCCCGGCTCGAGCATCACCCGGTCGTTCAACCACACGACCTCGACGTCGCGTGCCACCGGGGAGGCCAGCAGCGCGTCGAGCCCGCCGCGGGTCATGTGCGTGTCCGCCAACCACAGCTCGCGCGTTCCCGCCAGGCCCGCGCGCCCGAACACAGCCGCCGCGGCGCCGCCATCCAGGCGACAACCGTCGACGCGAAGGCCACCCACCCCGTCCATCTGCGTGACCGTGACGTCGTCAAGCTGTCCGGCGTCCTGCGCGGCGGCCCGCACCGAAGTGGCGAGCAGCAGCGCGAGCAACCAGCGCGATGTGCTGAATGACCTCATCGATTTAGCGACGCAAAACGATCTTGCCGGGCGCGAATCAATCGCGACCTAGAACCAGTGGCATGGCCAAGCTCGTGTTCGGAATGAACCAGTCCCTGGACGGCTACGTCGATCATACGGCGTTTCCGCCGATCCCTCCGCCCGCGCCACCGGCTCCGGAACCGGACGCGCCTCCCGCGGGCCCGTTGCCGCCGGTTCCGGCGCCGCCCGCGCCGCCAGCCGCCGCATCTACCGATGGATTGCCCGTCCCACACGCGTGGAAGACAAGCGCCCAGACGACCACGAGAGGTCCGAATGAAGGACGCGCCCGCATGCGCGCATCTTAGCCCGACCACCGCTGGCTGCGCTGACGGGCTCCGTCGTATCGGCTTCGCGATCAGCGTGAACCTGCCTGCGCCGTAGTCGACTTCCGAGGGGGCTGATCGCGGACCTTGCTCATCGCGGACCTTGCTCATCGCGGACCTTGCAAGCTTGTTCTTCCTCTACCCCACGGCGCAAACTCGGGTTTGAGTCCCGATGGGGTCACAGAAGCAGGAACGGGCTTTTGTCCCGGCGATGGGACTGAGCCGGCTGGCGAGCGGATGTGTGCTCGTTGCGATACTCGCCGCCGTCGTCGGCTGCGGTACCTCAGGCACGCGTCTTGACGCAATGGAGTCGGACGCCACGTCCGATCGCGGGACGGACGCCACCGATGGCGCTGCCGGCAGAGGTGGGGCGGGTGCGGGCGCTGGCACGCAGGGTGGCGCAGGCGCGAGCGGAGCAGGTGGTGACGCTGTTGCCGGAACCGGAGGCGCCGCCGGTATCGGCGGAGGTGCGCGGGCGGTGGTGGTTCGGGCGGCTTGGCGGGAAGAGGTGGAGCGATGGCTGGCGGTGGAGTCGCCGGCGGCGGCGCGTCGGGCAGCGGCGGCGTTCCGAGCGGCGGTCAAAGCGGGAGCGGTGCTGGCGGGTCAGCGGTCGCCGGGACGCTCGGCAACGCCGGCCGTGGAGGTGCGAGCGCCGGCGGCGGCTCGGGAAGCGCTGGCGGAGCGGGTCAGGGCGGCGCGAGTGGGAGCGGCGGTGTCGGCGGTGCTCTCGCCGATCCGTGCATGCCGGCGGACGCGTCGTCGATCAAGGCCATCAGCGCCGGCAGCACGCACACGTGCGTGCTCACGAACGCCGGCTCGGTTCGGTGCTGGGGTTCGAACGGTTTCGGCGAGCTCGGCGACGGCACGACCGTGTTGCGCTCGACGTTTGCAACCCCCGACGTGCTCGCGGGCGTTCAGCAGATCGCCCTCGGCGGCCCCGTGTCCTGCGCCTTGACGACGGCGGGTGATGTTCGCTGTTGGGGGTCCAACAGCTACGGGCCGCTCGGCGATGGAACGAAGGTCAACCAGCGCGTGCCGACGGCGACCGTGCTCTCCGGCGTCAAGGCCATCGCCACGGGCGGCTTTCACACATGCGCGCTGATGCTGAGCGGCGGCGTGCGCTGCTGGGGCTACAACGTCTTCGGGCAGCTGGGCGACGGCACGACGACGGATCGCGCGACGCCACCCACTGTCGACGTGGCGACGAACATGAAGGCGATCGCCGTTGGCGCCGACTTCACCTGCGGCCTGACCCAGGCAGGGGGCGTTCGATGTTGGGGACGCAACTTCTTCGGTCAGCTGGGTACGGGTGACAGGACCGACCTCAAGCTGCCGCCTGCCAAGGATGTGCTGACGAACATCCAGGCCATCGTGGCCGGCAGCAACCACGCGTGCGCTCTGACGACGACGGGTGGCGTTGATTGCTGGGGGAACAACGACGGCGGTCAGCTCGGTGCCGGGTTCGTCACCGTACCGCAAACGACCGGCATCGTGCTGAGCGGCGTGCAGGCGATCACGGCGGGATCGCGACACACCTGCGCGTTGATGACGAGCGGCGGCGTGCGTTGCTGGGGAAGCGCGCAGTCTGGCCAGCTCGGCGACGGCACGCTGACCTCGCAAGGCCTGGCACCGGCGACCGACGTGCTGAGCGGCGTCCGTGCGATCGCGGCCGGGCCCGGTGGCTCCCACACCTGTGCGTTGCTCACGTCCGGTGAGATCCGCTGCTGGGGCGCCAACAGCGTCGGCCAGATCGGCGACGGCACATCGGACGCGCGGCGGGACGTCATCTTCGGGATCAAGGCCGTCGACGCGGCCAACGGCAACACGTGCGCGATCACGCAAGCGGGCGGACTCCGCTGCTGGAGCGCGGGGACCGAGCCGCCCACCACCGATTTGATGTCCGGGGTGGAACAGGTGAGCGTGGGCCACGCGCGTTCCACGTGCGTGGTCACGACCACGGGCGGCGTGCGGTGCTGGGGCGACAACTTCTACGGCCAGCTGGGCGACGGGACGACGACCGCCACCAGCGAGCCTCCCGCGACCGACGTGCTCACCGGCGTCAAGGCCGTCGCGGCGGGAACGCGGCACACCTGCGCGCTGACCACCGCGGGCGGCGTGCGGTGCTGGGGCGCCAACGATGGTGGCCAGCTGGGCGATGGCACGAAGGTCAATCGCCCGAGCCCGCCGAGCGCGGACGTGCTCACGGGCGTCCAGGCGATCGCCGCCGGTGGAGCGCACACGTGCGCGCTGATGAACACGGGCGGCGTGCGCTGCTGGGGCTTCGGCCTGGATGGGACGGCGAGCGTGGTCGCGACGCCCCCCGCGGTCGACGCGATCCAGGGTGTCCGTTCCATCACGGCCGGCTCGAACTTCAGGTGCGCGCTGACGACGGCGGGTGGCGTGCGCTGCTGGGGGCTCGACGTCTACGGTCAGCTCGGCGACGGGGGCAACATGACGCAGCCCTTACCGCCGGCGACCGATATTCTGACCAACGTTGCCGAGGTCGCGGCCGGCGAGGAGCACGCCTGCGCCGTTACCCAGACGGGCGGCATCCGCTGCTGGGGCCTGAACAGCTACGGGCAGGTGGATCGCACCACCACGGCCTGGCTCCGATCACCGCCGTCTACGGACTTGTTCACGGGAATGAAGGCGGTCACGGCCGCCAGCACCCACTCTTGCGCGCTGTCGAATCTGGGCGGGGTGCGTTGCTGGGGCACCCCCACCGGCGTGGGTTACCGACGCTCGCCGACGACGGTCCTCGTGTGTCCTTGATGAGCTGCGAAATGCGAGACGTATTTGCGAAGGTGAACTGGGGGATTCTCGGGGCGCTTCTGGCGTCTGTCGCCTGCTCGGCGGGAGGCGGGAATCACACGGGAACCGCTGGAGCGGCGGGGTCGAGGACCGGCGGCACGAGCGGCGGAATGGCGGGCGGCACCGCCGCCGTCGGCGGCGCGAGCGGAGGGGGCGCGAGCGCCGGTGGCGCGAGCGGAAGCGGCGTCGCGAGCGGCGGTGGAAGCGGTGGCGCGAGCGTCGGCGGAAGCGGCGCCGGCGTAGTGGGTGGGGGCGGCGTCGGCGGAAGCGGCGCTGCATCTTGCCAAGGTGGGCTCGGGGACGCGGGCGCCACCGACGCGGGCGCGGTGGACGGCGGCGACCCGTTCGTTCTCGACCGGAGTCAGTGTGCGCGCAACTGGCAGATCGCCTTCACGGCGCCAGCCACGGGCTCGACCGCGCCGTCGCGCGACTTCCTGCGTGCCGGCGGGGGGCGGATCTTCTTGGGCAATTACGCCTCGAACGGGAAATTCACGATCGCGTCGCTCACGCCCGGAGGGACGCCGAACGTGGTTCACGAGGGCGCTCAAACCGGGATCTGGCTCGACGGCGGGAGCGTGGTCTACTCGGAGGACGCCGCGCTCTTCACGATCCCTCAGAGCGGCGGCCCGCCCGATCCCGGCGTCGTGTACGCCACGAATAGCTACCAGCCGAGCATCTTCAATCGGGCGCTCGACGCCCACTTCGTCTACTGGTTCCAGCACCAACCGGTCGCGATCGGCGCACCCTACGAGCTCTGGCGATTGGCCCGCAACGGTGGCGTCGAGGAGCTGTTGTTCTCTTTCACCGAGGCCGAGGTGCGCCAAAAGCCGATGAGCGGGATTCAGGTACTGGGCGACTACGTGCTCGTCTACGGACGGGAAATGAACACCTCCACCCCGTTCGCCTGGTCCGTCTCGACGAGGACGAACCAGCGCAGCGCCCTGCCGGTCTTGCTGCCGAACCCGGGCGATCCCACCCCCACCTCGGGGTACACGACGTTGCTCGGCGCCTCGGATGATGGCGCTCTCCTGTGGACGCGCCCCTTCCAGACGCTGACGGACATGGGCAGCGCGCCTTACCGCTCGTTCATCTACGCGCTCGGGTCTGCGTCCGGTGGCGCGCTCGTGCCGTTCGACGTGAAGCTCCCGCCGCGCGCGGTCCCCCTGGCCGCGTGGCCGGCGGGGTCCGGCGCTTGGTACCTGGCGGCGACCGAAGAGCCCCAGACGGATCACGTGCTGGTGTCGGTGTGGTGGGTCGACGCCACGGGCCGCGCGTCACGGATCGGCTGCGACCCGGTCGATTGGTCCGCCGCGCCTGGCGCGGGCAGCCAGGACCGCCGGGGCGGCAACCTCATTTCGGCGGCGGACGTCACGCCGGCCGGGCTCACGTTCGCGATCAGCTACCCCGCGGGCCCGTGGACGATCGTGAGCGTCCCGAAGCCAAACATCCCGTCGGATACCTCCGGCTGCTCGAGCCCCGACGCGTCCTCTTCCGACGCCTCGGACGGCGGGGTGGATCGGCCACCGTCGACGTGCGCCTCCGACCCGACCAGCGAGTGCCAACCGGGAGCGACTCAAACGCAGGCGTGCGGTTCCAGCGTCGGCGCCTGCAAGGCCGGGACGCAATCGCGAACCTGCACCGAGAGCTGCCTCTGGCCCGCTTGGTCCAGCTGTGGCGGCGCCGGCTACGTCCCTCCCGGCGCCGAGGTCTGCGGCGACGGCGTCGACAACGACTGCAACGGCGGCACGGACGAGGGTTGCGCCTGCAAGCCGGTCGCGCCGGGATCGGCGCGCTCGTTCCCCGTCTCGGGCACCATCGTCAAGCTCGTGGCCCATCCCTCCGCGTGCCTCATGTTCGGTCTCAACGCGGCGACGTCCTCCGAGATCGTCGTGTTCGACACGGCCATGAAGAAAGAGGTGACACGGGTTGCGCTGGGAGGCGCGGCCGTCGACCTCGACCTCTCGCCGAACGGACAGTACCTCGTCGCAGGGTTCAACGGGCTCAAGCAGGTCGCCGTCGTCGACACGAGCACGTTTGCGCTGACCAGCGTTCCGACGTCCGCCGGGGTGTGGGCCGTCGCGGTCGACAACACGGGCAGGATCTACTACTGGGATCACCAGGGCGATCTCCTCCACCGGATGGACCTCGCCGTTGGGTCATCGAGCGACTTCAAGCTGGTGACGCCGTACAGCTATGAGCCTCCGGCGCTGCAGCTTTCCGCGGACGGGGGGCTGCTCTACTACGGGGGGCAGGGAACGACCGCGAGCAACATCTACAGCTTGAACGTTTCGGGCGGCGGCGCGCTGCAGGTGGGGGCCGGCAACTGGCAGGGGGTCGGTTCCGGGTTCGCCCTGCCGCCCCGTTACCTGTACCTCGGGCCAAGCGCCAAGAACGTGTACTACGCCGGCTACCAGCTGGACGCGACCCAGCTCACGTTCGTGCGGGGGCCGAGCGGATTCGTCCTCGCCGAGGACGCCTCCGGCAGCGTGGCCGCGTCGACCGGCGGCATCATCGATGCCCGGCTGCTCACGCGCCTCTCCACCTTCGCGGCGCCGGTCGCGGCGGGCGCGCTGACCGCTTCCGACCACGAGCTTTGGACGTTCGACAAGAACGCAGGCGTGATGACCTGCGCGAACCTGACGGACCTCGTCGGGGGCAAGACGCTCGGCGTTCGCGAGTCGGCGCCGGGACCGCTAACGAACCACGGCTTCGCCAAGCTCGTCGCCGACCCGAAGCGACCGCGCCTCTACGGCCTCGACACGCTCAAGCGGGTCGTCGTCGAGATCGATCCCGCCACCGGCACCGCCTTGCGCCAGGTGCTCGTCGGGTCGGGACCGACCGACCTCGACATCGACCCCACGGGGACGTTTCTCTACGTGGGTCACACCGGCACGCAAGGGCTCGCGCAGATCGACGCCGAGAGCCTCACGTTCAAGCGGTTCATCCCCACGCGCTACGTCGATTTCGACGTAGCGCCCCTCGGTGTCGACCGCATCGCGGTGATGGATACCTGGGAGTGGACGACGCCGAGCCTGATCGACGTCGCGACGGGGACGGTGCTCGACAGTAAATTCGAGAGCCGCTACGAAGGCCAGCTGGCGGCAACTTTCGACGGAAAGGCGCTGTTCGTTGCCGACAACCCCGCCATGACGTCGCCGGTCATCGTCCGCTACGACGTCTCCGCGGGCAAGCTCCAGCAGGTGAGCAAGAGCAGCTCCACCCTCCAGGCCGGCGCGAGCACGCGGGCGCTGCTCGCGACGGCCGACGGCACGAGCGTGTTCTACGCGGGCCAGTGCCTGAACGGCACCGACCTGACCCAGATCCGATATGCGCAGCCGGACCGCATCCTCTCGGTCTCGCCCAACGGTCTCCTCGCTGCGTCGTCCTCGCGCGTTTATCGCGTGTCCGACGGGACGCCGCTCGCCACGGTTCCCGGTCCGTGCCCGGTCCAGGCATTTTCGCGCGACAGCGGGACGCTCTACTGCACGGACGCCGGATTCCTCACGAGCTTCGACGTGCGCGCGCTGAAGTAGAGCGGGACAGGGATCGAGTAGCAGGTCGCGGCGTTTCATAGGCCCGCGCTCGATGCCGCCGGTCGCGACAACGGTGCGCCGGGACCGCGCCCGAGCTATGGCGCCGCATACTTCGCCGCGTTCGCGTACTATCCCGACGGTCACAACGTCGAGACCGTCGTCGATGGCGTCGGCTGACGCGATTCGCGCCGTATACGTGATGCGCAGACTGCGCTGGGGCGCCGGCGCTTCTGGCGCCGCGCGATCGATGCACCTTGTGGTGAGGGCCTGTCGCGGAGCAATACTCAGGAGGCCGACGGTTCGATCCCGTTCATCTCCACAACTTCATTTCGGTTCTTCTTCAGCTTCGGTTGAAAGGGCCTTCCAGGGAACGCCTGGGGAACGATTGGCCCCCATCGGGGCTGGATGCAGGAGGCGAGTTTGCCTCCCGCCAGCACGCCGAGCGGCCGTCGTCCTGAACGACTCGTGACCGAGCGTCGCCGCCACCGCGTGCGAGGTGCGGAGCAGCCTCGGCCTCTGGTTCTGATCGTCTCCGGAAGCGGCGCGGCTACGGCGTGCTGACGTGGATCATGACGGTGTCGTGGACCGTCGAAATGTCGCCCGTCGGAGCGACCAGCGCCGTCCCGAGGACCGAACCGTCAATGTCGGCCGCCGCGAAGGTACGGTGGCCGTGGATGTGGATCGTTACCCCCGGACCGCCATCGATCACGGTGTCGCCGGACGTTCGTTCCACGTTTCCCGCGTCCCACTCCACGCTGACGACGCCGTCAGCCGGGAAGTCGCCAACCTGGTCGATCACCGCGATGTTGCCGATGACGACGTCCACCGAGGCCTTCTTCTTGTCGATCTTCAGCGCGCCGCTCGGCAGCGTTCCCGAGAGCAAAGAGAAACCGGACGGTCCCGAGATAATCACGGCGATGCTGTCGCGGGGTTGCCCCGTGCCTTTCTCGCGCGTCACGAACACCGACGTCGTCGTCTGCGTGGCCTCGTCGGTCGAGTTCGCGCCGGCGAACAGGTTGTTCGCCGAGATGTGCGTAATCTCAGCCGCGCGTGCCACCGCCAGCGGCGCAATCAGGGAGACAGCCAGAACCAAACCAGTGATCTTCTTCTGCATGGAGAACTCTCCTTTTTCAGAAACAGCACGCCAGCGTACCCACCAAGCTCAGCCGAACACTAGGACCATCGTTTCCTTCCCTCACAAATTGCGCGCAGCGCATCATCTTGAGAGCGCCGATTTGAAGCGACCGCCCGGAGACGAACGGTGAGCTCGATGTCCCGGCGCGATGGCGTGGGATCGCCCGTTGTTGGGAGAGCTCCATAACGGCGTTATTTGGAGGCCGTGATCATGTGCGTGGCCAGCTGCAACCCGTGAGGGGGGCGGGACAGGACGTCCACATATTCGCGAGGGCCTCCCGCGCGCCTGAAGATCGTTCCCATCGTGCCGTGAGTCGTGGCGAGTTTGGCCGAGACGTAGGCTAAAGCGCTTCCCGGCGCGCGCTTGGCACCATGATTCTCGGTTTGTTCGCTGGCCGCGGGCTGAATGCGATCGCGCCTCGTTTCCGCGGGAATATATGGTCGATGGTCAGGGCACGCGTTTGGCTTGTCAGCGTTTTTGTTGCACTTTGCTCGGCTGCGTGTAGCTCGCCGCAGCCCAGCGGCAACCCCGGGACCGCCGGTGACGGCAACCAGGGCGGCGGCACGGGCGGTGGAAGCGCCGGAACCACCGGATCCGCGGGCAGCTCAGGGGCGGCCGGCGCCACCGGCGTCGCGGGCCAGGGCACTGGCGTCGCGGGTCAGGGGACCGGCATCGCGGGCTCGGGTGCTGGTGGCGGGGGGACGGCGGGGACAACGGGTCAAGGCGGAGGAAGCGCCGGCAGCGGCGCCGCGGGCACGGGCGTTGGAGGTGGCGCCACGGCGGGCCGTGGCGGCGCGGGAGGCACGGCGACGGCCGGCAGCTCGGGCGGCGGCACGAAGCCGCGGTTTGTCTCGTCGGGCGAAAACGCCTATTGGCAGACCGGCACGGTCATGGACATGACCAGCGGCACCGCCGACGTGACGATCAACGAGAGCAGCATGCAGCAGGTGTGGGACGGTTTCGGCGGCACGTTCAACGAGGCCGGCTGGGACGCCCTGTCGGTGCTCGACGCGACTGAACGCGATCGCGCGATTCAGTTGCTGTTCGGCCAGGACGGAACGCGGTTCACGTATGGGCGCATCCCGATCGGCGCCAGCGATTACGGGATCAGCCGCTACACGCTCAACGAGACGTCGGGCGACTACCAGATGACCAGCTTTTCGCTCACGCGCGACAAGATGCGGCTGATTCCGTACATCAAGGCGGCGCTGGCCCTCAATCCGAACATCAAATTGTGGGGCAGCCCGTGGACGCCGCCGCCGTGGATGAAGGACAACAACGCCTACGACCGCGGCAACATGAAGAACGACGCGCAGACGCTGGGGGCGTTCGCGCTCTACCTGTCGAAGTTCGTCGAGGAGTACGGCAAAGAAGGGATCCCCATCTGGGCAGTGCACCCCCAGAACGAACCGGGCTACCTGCAAGACTATCCGTCGTGTGGATGGTCGGGCTCGCAGATGGCGAACTTCATCAAGACCCACCTGGGACCGACCTTCATGCAGCGGAACATCACCGCTGAAATCTGGATGGGGACGCTATCGAACGGGAGCGTCGATCCGGGCATCGCTCAGGCGGTCATGGCCGACGCAGGCGCGAAGCCGTTCATCAAAGGCTTCGGCATGCAGTGGAACACGCGCAGCTCGGCCGCGTCGTTCATTTCGATGTACGGGTTGCCGGTCATGCAGACCGAACATCAGTGCGGCAACTTCCCCAGCGGGCAGGCCAACTACAACTCGACGCCCGCGCCCAATGACCACGCCTACGGGATTGAGAGTTGGGGCCTCATCAGGGACTGGATCAATACGGGCGTACGCTCGTACCTCGCGTGGAACATGGTGCTCGACACCATGGGCACGAACCTGGATCGGGTACGGCAATGGAACCAGAACGCGCTCCTGGTGGTGGACCGGTCCGCCCGGCGGCTGAAGGTCACGGCAGCGTATTACGTCTTCCGCCATTTCGCGCAGTTCGTCGACCCGGGCGCGCGGCGTATCGCTATCAGCGGCAATGATGCGTTCGCGTTCAAGAACCCCGACGGTAGCGTCGTCGCCGTGATGTACAACAGCGGTGGCTCGGCGCGCACGGTGACCCTGCAAGTGCGCAGTGGCACGCTCGCCCGCTTCAGCATCCCGGCTCGCGGCTGGGCGTCGTTGTACCAGCCGGCACAGTAGCGGGCCCAGGGCGGCGAAGTCCTCGGCCGCGTCCGCTGAGGGCGTAGCCGCTCAGCCGGCGGGAGGGAGAAGGCGCTGCGCGGCGGCACTCGAGCTCACGGGGCGGCGCAGGTCGATGTTGCGGCCCGCCTCGCGGCCGCGCTCGTACTCGGCGGTGCGTGTGAGCGACGACCCGGCGCGCGTCGACACGCGTGGGTAGCGCGTGCGCAGGTAGGCGTCACGCGCGGCGTCGGCGCGGCGTACGAGGTCGGTGCGCAGGCGCTCGCGGCGACTTTCTCGCTCGCCCGCGGCCAGCTTCTCGCCCACGCCCATCATGACGCCCGACAGGAAGCGCCGTCGCTCGACGTCGGAGCGGATGCCGTGCTCGACCTTGTGTGCGCGCCACAAGCGTTCCGCGGTGTCGGTCAGGAAACCGTGCATGTAGATGGCGACGTCCAGGTTGGCGGCCGTGCCACACAGCTCCAGCACGTACCCGCGCCGCGCGGCCGCCGCGAGGTACGACGGCACCCAGATGACGCTCACGAAGAAGTGCTGCCCGAGCAACCCCGCCAAGATGCGCGCGCTCGCGTCCGAACGCGCCCTGGTCTCGCCGACGTGCCTGAACGAGAACCCGTCCGCCGCTGCGGTCGGCGCCGCGTCGATGTTGTGCAGCAGCATGAGGCGTCGCGCCTCGTTCGTCGCGGCATGGGCCTCATGAACGTTGGCGCTGGACGCGAGCGCGAGCAGCTTCATGATGCGGCGAACGATAGGCGTCGGACCCGGCGCGGGCGAGCCGTCCGCGCCGGCCGGCGGAAGCCCGGCCGCGGACGCGTCGATGCCGCGCGCTCGGCACACCTCAGTGAACGCGGGTCCGTGCGCCGTCTCGTCGTGGATGCCCATCGCCTCGTCGACGTATTGGTGCGCTATCTCGTGCTTGAACACCTCGCGCACCGTGCCCCACGGCTGCCCGTACACCAGCGTGCGCGATAGCGAGATCGTACGCGTCGCGCGGTGCCAGGCGCCCAGACGCTTTGACGTGTCGACGAGCTCGAGGGCCGGTGGCCGCAGCGCGCCGCGAAAGAGGTTGTGCGAAAGCTCGGCCCAGGTGTTGGCGAGCTCGCGCAGCAGCGCGGCGTCGAGCGCGGAGGCCGCGGTGGCGGTCGAGGAGGAAGAGCGAGGCCCGGGCACGGCGAGCCAACCGGGCTTAGCACGGGACGGCTCTCGCGCGCCACGATGGAACGGTCCACGGCTCGACGGGCAGCGCGAGCCCGAAGGCCCCGCTCCGCCGTGTCGCCGGTCCAGCGCTTGACGGTTCGCGGATCAAATGGCGCACGCTGTGCTCACCACCTATCGCAAGGCGGCGACGGGCGGCACCATCACCGCCGCGGGCGCCGGCGCCTCGGCGGGCGCCACCGCGACCATCTCGAAGTACCTCGACACGTCCGGCGGTTACTGCGCCAACGTGAACGTGAAGAACAGCAGGACCACGACGGTCTCGTCCTGGTCCGTCGCCTACGACATCGGCGCGTCGACGCAGATCGCGCAGTGGTTCGTCTCGGGCGAGACCGTCTCGGGTAACGTCCACACCGCCCGCGGCGGCGCGACGATTCTGACTCGGATCGCCCCCGGCAAGACCCACAACTTCGGTTTCTGCGTCCGCTACAAGTCCGGCAAGGTCGACCCGATCGTCAAGAACGTTCCGCGCAGTAGCCGATCGTCAGCTCCTGCGGTGAACGGGTTTCGATGGGCGTTCCCGGGCAGCGCCCAAATCGGGAAGCTTGGTTCTGCGGAGCGCAAACAGGGCGAAGCAGATGCCGAGGATCGGCGCGGCCCATGTGCCTTCGCCTGGTCTGCCATTCGAGGCGATCGCGATCGCGCAGCCGCCTCCGGATGACTGGCGACCGCTCCCCGATCCACCGCCGGAGCCAACCGCGCCACCGGGGGTGACCGACGCTGTTCCACCGCTGCCGGAGGCGGAGCCCGCGACGCCTCCCGTCCCGCCGGGGCCACTTCCGCCGGTCGCGACGCACTGGATACCCGCGCAGACCATGCCCGCCGGACACGCGCCGTTGTCGAGCTCGCCGTCGCAATCGTCGTCGAAGGTGTTGCAGGTCTCTTGCGCAGGAGGTCCGGGAACGCAATCCGCGGCATCGCAGGTCGGGCTGGGGCGCGCACACCAGCCGACCCCACAGGTCGGGCGGACCCGCTCGTCGATCTGGGCGTCGCAGTCGTCGTCCTTGAAATTGCAGATCTCCGTCGCGCCGGGATGGATCGCGGCGTCCCGGTCGTCGCAGTCGCCTCCGCGCGCCGCGTATCCGGCGATGTTTCCGCACCCCATCTTGGGCGTGCCCGTTTGAAAGGTGTAGTAGCCGTCGCCGTCACCGTCGGGCCACATCATTACCGGCGGGGAGTTCTCGTCGATCTGGCCATTGCAATCGTCGTCCTTCATGTTGCAGACGTCGGTCGCGCCCGGGTGGACCTTCTCGTCGTTCTCGTCGCAGTCGCCGTCGGTTGCCGCGTAACCCGGCGGGGGTGCGGCGCCCGCGCAGCCGAGCAGGGTCCCCCAGACCTTGGAGCCGTACCCGTCGCGGTCGAGATCCACGTAGAAGGTGGTCGCGGTGCAGCCAAAGACCCACTGAAAGTCGCCGATGCCGGGCGAGTCTCCCGAGGGCGCGTTGTTGCCATTTGCCGCCATGACGGCGACGTGAACGTTCACCGCGCCCGGCTTTGCCGGCGCCTGCCAACCGAACCTGAACGTGACGGCTCCGTTGGACGCCGCCTTGGGCGCCGTGTGCGTGAGGCCTTGTGAGTTGACAGCCAGGCCTTCGCCCGGAAGTGCCTGGAGCGTGCCGGCGCCGCCGGTCGTGACGTAGGCGCCGCCGACCTTGATGGTCGGCGACCGAATGCTCAGCGTGAAGGTGACCGAAGCGCCCGGGCTCAGGGTGGCGGGATCAGCGGTGACCGTCACATCGGGCGTGGCCACGCCGGACCCGTGACACCCGTCGCAGCTGTCCGCGACGATCCCGCTCGCGCGGGCATGTGCCGATGGCTGCCGGGCCAGCGCCGCAACCAGCGTCAGCGCAGCGATGAAGACGGACTGCCGGATCAGGAGATGCCGAGCCCGCGCGCCAGGGAAGCGTTCGTTGTCCATTTGCGAGACGCTCATCCGCTTCCAACGTCGGGCTCCGCGACCCGCCGCGATCGTTGGCGCGGGCCAGTTCTTTGAGTGGTACTGTCGTCAGAGCCAGCGGATTGTCATTTCGCGCCGGCGGCGCCGTCCTTTTAGAAGCGGAACGCTCTGGAATGGTTGTCCGCGGGCGGCCGGCCGGGCAATCATGATCAGCTCCCGCTTGGTCCTCCTGCGGCAATTGTGCGGCATCTTCCCGACCCGCCGGCAACAGCGCCCCCGTTCAACGTCGCCTGCGCGGCAACGGACGGCACCGGCGCCGACCGCTCCTTTAACTAGGCCAGAGCCCAGCGACGATCTCGTACGAGCGAAGCCGGGCGCGGTGGTCGTGGATCTGCGAGGTGAGGATCAGCTCGTCGGCGCCGGTGCGCGCGACCAGTTCGTGAAGCCGAGCGCGCACGGTGTCGGGCGCGCCGACGGCCGCGCAGGCGAGGACGCTGTCGAGCATCGCGGCGTACTCGGGGGCGAGGCGCTGCGCGTAGCCGGCGAGCGGCGGCGGAAGGCGGGTCGGCTGGCCGCGACGCAGGTTGACGAACGCCTGCTGTAGCGAGGTGAGCAGGAAGTCTGCCTCGTCGTCGCTGTCGGCGCAGACGGCGTTGACCCCGAGCATGAGGCGGGGGCGATCGAGGCGGGCCGAAGGGCGGAAGCCGCGGCGGTAGACGTCGACCGCCTCCATCAGCAGGGCGGGCGCGAAGTGCGAGGCGAACGCGAAGGGAAGGCCGAGGGCGGCGGCGAGCTCGGCACCGAACAGGCTCGACCCGAGGATCCAGACCTCGACGGCGGCGCCAGCGCCCGGGAAGGCGCGCACCCGCTGACCCGGCTCCGGCTCGCGGAAGTAGCCGAGCAACTCGACGACGTCTTCAGGGAAGCGGTCGACGTCGCCCACGAGCGTACGGCGGAGGGCGTGGGCGGTGGCCGCGTCTGTCCCGGGCGCGCGCCCGAGCCCGAGGTCGATCCGCCCGGGGTGGAGCGCGTCGAGCGTGCCGAACTGCTCGGCGATGACCAGCGGCGCGTGGTTGGGGAGCATGATCCCGCCCGCGCCCACCCGGATCGTCGACGTGCCGGCGGCGACGTGAGCGATCGCAACCGAGGTCGCGGCGCTGGCGATGCCTGGCATGTTGTGGTGCTCGGCGAGCCAGAAGCGGCGGTAGCCCCAGCGCTCGGCGTGCCGCGCGAGGTCGATGGAGTTGGCGAGAGCGCGCGCGGTGTCGCCCCCTTCGACGATGGGCGCGAGATCGAGGACGGAGAGCGGGACCACGGCGGCGAACGATAGCAGGCGACCGGCCGGGGCTCGACGCGCGGGCCGGCCGCGCGATCGGTCCGTCGCCGACCAACCGCAGTCACACCGGCGCAGGAGGACGTCCGATGAGCCGCGATGAGCCGCATTGACGGCCAATGCTTGAGGGGGCGATGATGACGCGAATGGGGGCCCGGGCGGTGGTTGGTCGTTGACTCACGGGCTCTCCTCCGCGTGGGTGATTGCCACTTATGCGATCCTGGTCGGCGGCTGTTCGGCGGGGTCTGCCGTTGCGAGGGACGCGGGCGTTGCGAGGGACTCGGGCGGAGGTAACCCGAGAGACGCCGCGCCGTCTGGGGACGGCGACGACGGCAGCGTCGACGACTATGACGCCGCGAACCTCGACGCCGGGGTCGCGGACGCTCACAGCGAGGATGTGTCCAGCCCAGACGCGAACGAGGCGGATGCGGCGACCTCATGCGTGGGTCTGTTCTGCGAAGACTTCGAAACGGGCACCCTCGACCCGAACATCTGGAGCCTCGAGACCGGTGGGGGGCAAACGGTGGCGATCGAAGACCAAATCGTCGCTCACGGAAAACACTCCGTTCATTTTCACATTCCCCCGGACGTGGGCACCTACGGGTTCATCTTCACCAAAGCCGCGCCCGCAGCGCTTCGATCCCACCATTTCGGACGAGCGAGCTTCTACGTGACACCCAGCCTCCCGGTCGGCAACGAGCAACTCGTCATTGCTGGCAACGGGACCTTTCCGGATTTCGATCACTTCTTCGTGGCGGCCTCCTCGCTCGGGTGGATGCAGAAGGTTGTGCTGACGAACTCGGTCGCCGCTCAAGAGGAGACCTGGCTGCATCGACGCATTCCGGAGACTCGTTGGGCGTGCTTGGAATGGGAGATGAACGACGTTCCCGGACACACGACCCTGTTCATTGATGGCGTCGTGATCGACTCCTACGCCATCCGGGCCGGCCACCACGACACTGCCTTTGGCGGCTTCGCGGCATTCGGCTTCGGGTACTACGCCTCGCCGCCTAATAACGGCCCGGTGGTCCCCTATTCAATTGACGTCTATTACGACGACATCGTGCTCAACACCGACCGGATCGGCTGTTTGTGACGCGACCGCCGGCCCAGGAGGACTCCGCCCAAGAGCTGCTCGACCACGTGCCCTTGTACCTGGGTTCCCGCAGACGTGTGGTCGTTCTTCACCTCCCTGTAGACCGCGCAGAGCTGCTTCGAGTCTGACGGGCAATCTACGGCTTGACGGCGACCCAGAGGTGGAGCCGGCCGCTCCGGTCGCTGTCGATGTAAAGGGTGCATCCGTCCGGCGAGAGGTAGCTCGGTATTTCGGCGCTGTCGGTGTTCAACTCCGAGACGAGCGCCAGGTTGGTGAAGGCCCCGGTCGGGGTCGATCGATGCGCCGTCAAGATGTTCGCCGGGCCGCTGCCTTCGGAGGTCGAAAGGCCGATCCGCGTGGAGGCAAAGTAGATGGTCAGCAGATCGTCGCTGAGGATGGCATGCCCTTCGTCATACTGGGAGTTGAGCTCCGGGACCAGCGTGGGAGCGCCACCGGTCGTGAGGTTCATGACGAAGATGTCGCGGCCAGCTCCCGTGACTGGCCGGTCGAAGTAGAGGTACCGCGCGTCGGCGGTCACGCTGTGCAGGAGATCGGAGACCGTGGAGCTCGCCGCCGGGACCAGCGCGGGCGCCCCGAAGTTCGCTGACAAGCTCGAGCGGCTTGCCACATAGACGTCGTACCCGGTGCCCTGGCCTGGACGATCGGAGGAGAAAAACAGATTCAATCCGTTTGGCGACAGCACGGGCTTGGTTTCCGCGTCGGCGGTGTTGACGTTGGGCAACAAGGTCGGCAACCCAAAGTCGTCGGTCGTTGCCGACCGGGTCGTCCGGTAGAGATCGTAGTCGCCGCGCCCCCCCAGATCGGAGCGGTTGCTGGCGATGACCGCAGACAGCCCATCTCGGCTGAGCCAAATTGCGTACTCGTCGAAGCTGCTGTTGATGACGGGGACGAGGACGGGCGCTCCGAACGGCTTGGACAGATCGCAGCTTCCGCCCAAGCCGCCGCCGCCCAAGCCGCCGCCAATTCCGGCGCTGCCGCCGCCGATTCCGGCGCTGCTGCCCCCGCTCCCGCCATCGGCGGCGCCGCTTCCGCCGCTGCCCGCGGTGCTGCCGCGGCTTCCCGCCGAGCCTGCCATGCCGCCTGCCCCTGAAGCGCCGCCGCCGCCAGATCCCGCATTCCCACCCGTCCCAGCTGGCGCGCCCCCTGCTCCTGCAGTACCGCCAACGTCACAAAACGGCGAGGTCATTCCGGCGTCGAGCGTGAGGGGGATCGGAATCGAAGACTTGCCGGGCAACACCGCGCCCGTCGTACCCGTGGCCGCGCCGAGAAGGCGGCCTCCCCCGAAGGCGCATGCGACCAAGTCGAACGTTCCGCGCACGTCCTTGGACAGGTAGACGCCGAGGCGAGCGGGCAACGGTCCCGGACCTTCCGCCGAGTGCAGCGATCGCTGCCCGTCGATCACATGAACTCGAACGCGCGAGACCGCGCCCACGGTAGGGGTGCCGTCGGCGACTTCGACGTGCACGACCGATCGTCCATCCTCCGTGCACGCAAACGGGAGCGACAGGACGGCGGCTGCGACGAGCGCTGCGCGCATCACTGGCAGTGAAATCCGTCCAGGCAGACCCCGTCGCGCGTCGTGGTGAACGCCCCCGTCGCTGCGGCGATGCCGGCCGCGGCGCCGACCGCCACCGCGCCGACGAGGGTCCAGAACCACCAACGCGTGTAGACGGGAGACGACTCGTCGCTCGGATGAGCGGAGGGGACGGTCACCACTGCCTCCGGCGCGCGCGACGGCTGGGGCGCGGACGGCACCGGCGCGGACGGCACCGGCGTGATCGTCGACGCGGCCGCCCCGGTCCGAGCCTCGCGCAGCGCCTCCGCCTCCTTGCGGCTCTTCAGCGCTTCCATCTCGACGATGAAACCTTCGATCTCGGCGCGCTCGTCCGGCTGGATCGTCTTGTGCTTCCGCAGGTAGTCGCGAAAGCTGATCACCGCTTTGTCGGGATCGCCGAGGTTCTGGTAGCAGCGGCCGATGTTGCGCAAATAGACCGGGTGCAGCCTCTCGGCGTAGAGCTTGGCGAAGAGATCCAGCGCCTCTTGGTAGCGTCCGGCTGCGAACTCCTCCCGCGCCTTCAACTCGCGCTCGTCGGCGGCAGCCGCACGCGCCGCGACGGCCGTCAGCGCCAGAGCGACGACGACCGTGGCCATCCAAGTGCGGCAGCCCTTCACGCGCGGAATCTACCGCAATTCCACGTATAGGCCGGTCGGCCTTTCACTCTTCAGGCGATTGGCAGAACTAGCGCCGGCTCTGTGACAAGCTGCCTTCCGTCGACTCCGTCTTCGGTCTCCCGTCGGCGAGCAGCTCAAGCGGGAAAATCGAGGGCGTGGTCTGTTCGTGGAGAGCAACCCGCCGGCCGGATATCAACCGCGGATCAGGCCCGGCGGGCCGAAGGCCCTGGGCCATCGAGGCTGCCTCACCGACTTTCACTCGGGCTCGGGACGTACGACACGCCGTCGAGCGACGTGAACAAGGGCGCGTTATCAAGGCGCGCCGGCGTCGATAGGGGCCCCCGCATGCACGACGCGCGGGCCGGAGGCGCAGCAAGGGAAGGATACGAAAAGATGGTTCAGGCGGTCGGGCTAGCGGCGCTGTATGCACAACACCGGATCAGCCTCGGCCTCTGGCTGATGAAATCCTCCAATTTTCTGACGGCCCCGGGCCAGCGTCGCCCCGAACACGACACGCCAACCCTTGCAGAGTGCTGCGATGGAAAATAGATGGACCACTCTCGCACAGGGACGGAACTCCTTTAGATGAGGCCCACATCCACGCACGAGGTACACACCATGCAGGCACTGAGTCTCTGGCGTATCCGACGAGACGTCTCCCTCGCACTACCGTCCTTGCTGGCGTTGTCTTTGTGCCTGATCGGCTGCGGGGGTAGCGAAGCCGGTGTTGCGGGCAGTGCCGGCGGCGACGGTTCGGCGGGAACGACAGGTTCGGCCGGAACGACTGGCGCTGCCGGAGCCACAGGCGGTTCGGGCGTTGCCGGGGCGGGCGGGTCATCCGGCACGACAGGAACTGGCGGCGCATCGTCGATGACGATGGGATGCGGAAAAGCGACCTGGCCCGTGACCAACGATCAGTCGGGGAGCACGCCTTACACGCTGCCGATCAACGGAATGATGCGCGAGTACTACGTGAACGTCCCCGCCGCCTACAACGCCAGTCAGCCAACCCGCGTTGTCTTCGCCTGGCACTGGCGGGGTGGCAATGCGCGGAACATCACCGGCAATGGAGGATTTGGCGGAGCGTACTACGGACTAAAGTCGCGCATTGTCGACGCCATCTACATCTCGGCCGAAGGTCTGTCCGAGGGTGGTCAAACCGGTTGGGCGAACACCGGCGGACAGGACATCGAGTTCCTCAAGGCGATGCTCGCCTGGCTCGATACGAACTACTGCGTCGACAAGAGCCGCGTCTTCTCAGTCGGGTTCAGCTACGGCGGCATGATGTCCGACACCATCGCCTGTCAGATGGGGAGCACCTTCCGCGCGATCGCGCCGATCGCAGGCGCTCTGTTTTCGGGCACCAGTAGGTGTGTGAATCAGCCGCTGGCGGCGCATATCACCCATGGCAGCGCCGACTCGACGGTTGCGATCTCCGGCGGAACCACAGTGCGAGACTGGCTGATCGGCATCAACCACTGCACGACGACCTCGCAACCTGTCGAGCCGTCACCATGTGTCGAATACACCGGTTGCGATGCGGGGTACCCGGTCGTGTGGTGCGAGCACACCGGCGGTCACACGGTTCCTAGCTTCGCGTCCGCGGCGATCGGAACTTTTTTCCAGCGCTTCTGATCCAACGTTCCCCGGTGCAACGCATCACGAGAAGTCTTCGTCAGGCAGGCGCGACAGCGGGACCGTAAACCGGACGGTGCAGCCCCGGCCAGGTTCGCTCTCCGCCCAAATCGTCCCGCCGTGCGCCTCGATGATGCACCGGGAGATGTAGAGCCCGAGGCCGAGGCCCCTGCGATCGTTGGTCCCCACCTGCCAGAACCGCTGGAAGATCGACTCCAGCATTCCGGTGGGCACCCCGCAGCCGTTATCGGTGACGGCGAACGCGATCTGGTCGCCGACGCGGTCTGCGCGCAGGGAGATATTGCCGCCGTCCGGCGTGAACTTCATGGCGTTGGTGACCAGGTTCGCCAGCACCTGCACAAGGCGATCGTGATCGAACGCAGCCAACAGCGGCGAACGATCGCCCTCCACCGCCAGCGTAATGTTTTTGGCGATGGCGGCGCCTTGGAACATCTCGACCGACTCGGCCAGCAGAAGTGCCCAGTCGCCCTGGGCGGGGGTGACTGCCAGCTTGCCGGCGTCGATGCTGGCGACGTCGACCAGATCGCCTATCAGCCGGTTCATCCGCGCGGCGTAGCGCTGAATCCGCGCCGCACCGGTCACGGTGTCTTGTTTGTCCGCATCGCCGGCTGCTCTTTTCGCCAGGCGCGTCGCGGTCAGCACGATCCCACCCAGCAGGTTGCGCAGGTCGTGACTGACGATCCCCAGGAAGTCGTCGCGGTGCGACAGCGCGTCGTCGGACCGGCCCCGCTCGGTCAGCAGATAACGGTCCGTCTTCTCTCGCTCGAGCGGAAGCAGCGTGCCGAGCAGCGCGGCGCTCTCCGCACGCTCCAGGCGCACGGCCTCGTCGGCGACCGTCCGCTCGTGACGGAGCGTCTGGTCTTCCAGCACGCGTTCGTCCGCCACCGAGGCGCGCGCGCCGGCTTCGCCCGCGCCTGACCTCACCCGTCCGTCAGCCTTGTCGCGCGCTGCCGCTAGAACGGCGTCGGCCTCTTGCCGAGCGCGCTGCACGACCAGATCCGCCTCCCCTTCGGCGGTCGCCTGGCGTTCGGCCAGCGCGCGGTCGGTGTTCGCTCGTTCGGCGCGCAGGCTCTCGTCTGTCTGCTCGCGCTCCGGACCGAATCCCTTACCTTCGCCAACCACGGTTCAGGGTACCACCCGCGCCGCATCAGCGCCGGCGATGAAGCGCTATTGCGCGGGCGCCGGCGGTTTGGCGGCACCGGCCGCCTTCCTGCCCGCCTCGTCAGCTTTGGTCGCGTTCTTCTTGTCGCCCTTGACCCCGTCTGGCTTCGCGTCCGCCGCGGGAGCGGCCAGCGCCGCCGTCGCTGCGGTTACTTTCGCTTGCAAGTCAGTGACCTGCTGCTGGAGCGCAGCCGACTGCTGCTTGGAAGCGTCGAGCTGCGTTTTGAGCGCGTCGCGCTCCAACGAAACCATCTGAAGCTGTTGCTTGGTCGCGTCCAGCTCGGCCTTGTCGCACGCGGTCAGCGGAACGATTGCCAGCAACACGACGCCGATCAGGATCTTGCTTGTCGTCGACATGGTGACTCTCTAGGCCCTTATCGAAGGGAACTCAAGCCGGCGGCGTCTCGTACGAAACCGCAGCGGCCATCTCCGACCGCTGCGGTGCGAACGGGAAGGCGGAAGGGGGAGCGGACTAGAGCGAGTCGACCGCGAACAGGTCCCAGTCGGTGTCGGCGGCGCCGCTGTAGCTCGTGGTGACGCTGATGGGCGAGGCTGCGTTCCAGTCCATCGAGCGGAGGTACGCGTTCGTCGCCTTGTTCCGGATGATGAAGTGACCGTTGTGGTCGTCGATGGCCCAGTTGTCGGTGGCCGTCCCGTTGTAGCTGTTGGTCATCACGTTCGCCCAGGAGCCGTTGCGGTTGGCGACAACCTTCCCCGATGACACCGAGATGATCTTCCACTGGCTGGTGGCGACCTTGATGATCCGCCAGTGCTGGTTCGACCCGTTGTTGTCGTACCACTGGATGATCGAGCCGTTCTCGCCGGTGTAGCCCCCGTTGACGTCGAGCACCATCTTCGACTTCACGTTGACCAGCTTGTAGATGTAGTTGTCGTCGAACGTTGGGTTGTAGCTCGCCTGCCGCCAGACGGTGATCGGGTTGCTCACGCCGTTGCAGGAGGTGTAGCCGTCGCTGCCGTACTTCGTGCAGTGGTCGTCGCACAGGGCGCCGCTGCCCCAGGGGTTCACGAAGAAGCCGTTGGCACCGGGCGCGCCCAGACGGCCCGGCACGAGCCCTCTCTTGTAGTCGCGCCCCTCGCAGTACCAGGCGTGGAGCTTGCCGTCGGAGGCCGCGCGCATGACGCTGCCGAAGTACGCGCCTTCCTGGACGGGGTACGCGCTGCTCTGGCCCCAGCCGATGGCCGGGGAGGCGGAATCCATCCAGATCGGGACGTGCATGCCCGCGCTGTTGATGCGCGCCAACATGCACGCGGAGACGTTGGTCTCCTCCGCCGCGCTCGGCGCGCCGTTGAGCCAGCCCGGCGCGAGGCCCAGGGCCCCGGAGAACTTGTGCGTCCTGCCGGTGTGGTCTCCCTTGGTCAGGCTCTGGCCGGAGCCGAGGGCGCACGAGGCGAGGTAGGAGACGGCGCGGCGGCCCATGGGGGTCGTCATGAGCCCGCTCGTCGATGACAGGCCGCTGTTCGTTCCGAGGCCAGCCCACATCGACAGGCCGTTCGCGTTGGCGTACCCGTTGACGGCGGATAGGCCGTTGACGGCGGACAGGCCGTTGACGGCGGACAGGCCGTTGACGGCGGACAGGCCGTTCGTCGACTCATAGGCGGCGACGTAGTCGACCGACTCGTCGGCGCCCATGTCCGCGCAGCCTGCAAACAGACTCGCCAGGCTGAAGGACGCCGTGATCCAACCAAGCTGTCTCAACGTTTGTTTGTCCATGTGTCGACTCGTGGTCCGCCGGGCGCCGGTCATCGACCCGGCAATCGCCGGACCCGTACGCGTGCCTAAAAGCAGTAACGATGCCAACTGTTCCTGACCGCACAGAGCGGTGTTTCCGGTGTGTGCAACGCGTCGCAGTTGCCTGGCGCACAACACCTGCTGTACGGCGAGCAACGTCGGATGGCGGCGATTTAAGGAGCGGGCTGGCCGCTTTGCGGCCCCCCGAACGTGATACCGACCGAGACGCGGCAATAGCCGTAGTCCTTGAAGTAGCCGCCGCCGGTAGTGCTCTCGTCGACGAGCGCTCGAAAGTAGCGAGCGTCGACGCGAAATCCCACCCAGCGGGTCAACGCGTGCGTCACACCGACGCCACCATTCAGCGCGAGGTTTGTCTGCGTTCGAACGAAGCTCTCGGTGCCCGGTTGTTGCGCGATTCCTTCGAACGTCGGGTGGATGAGGCCGAGGCCGGCCGTCGCGTACGGACACCAGGTCCCGGCCGCGCCGCGAACGCAATACGGGACGATGATGTTGCCAGAGGCGAGCACAGCGCGCGTGTTGAGGTCGACGCCAGCCGGCATCAGAGCGGCGACGTCCTCGTCGCGGAAGAAGTGCCCATGCAGCTCTGCGTCGAGCTCGAACCCGATGGTGCCGCGAACGTAGTAGCCCGCCGATACGCCCAGGCCGAGGCGGCCGCTCTGGACGTCCCCCGCGACGTTGTTGTCGACGTACCCCGTGGCGGCCCATTGCGCGCGCGCCGGTATCGCCCCAGCGGTGACGAGCACAACGACGATCATGGCCCTCATCGCACCCGCCTCCCGCAGCCGGTCCACCGCTCGTCGCCGTCGAGCGCAACCAGCAGGCCGGCGCCGAGCGAGAGAGGATCGAATTCGCCGATTCCCTTTACGACCTCCACGAACGGCGAGATGACCGGAAGGTCAAAGCATGCGCCGGCAGCGAGGTTCATGCCGAGCCGAGTGCCATTGTCGTCGGCACCGGGATTGGCACTGCTGGCGACAGCCGGCGTCGTCTCCTTGAACGAGAAGCTGGTCACGTTGACGCCGATCCCGGCGTAGGGATCGACGCGTCGGATCGGAACGGGGAGATAGTAGAGCGCGTTGACGCTCAGCCGGTAGAGCGTCACCTTCTCGTCGAAGGCGTAGTCGAACGTGGGATTGATCGTCAGTGGACTGCGCGAAAATGACAGCCGCAGGTCCGCACCAACGTATGGATCCACTCCGCCCTGGAGCTCGACGCCGCCTCGTGATCCGATCCGTACGCCGGGGTCAGCCCAGGACAGTCCGGACACGAGCAGGATGACGAGGAATAGCAGCCACGACACCAGGAGAAACGGCCAGCTGGCTGCCCGGGTAACGCGGGAATCGCGTGCGCGAAGTTGCATGACTGCCCGTATTCACCTGACGGCCGCCGAACCTTCATCGGATCCGGTTCAAACGAGGATCGCTGGTCGGAACATCTCGCGAATGCGTCGAACGCAGCCTCGGATGAGCCGCTGAATCACGACAGCAACGATGGTACGGTGCAGGCGTGTTGCCGCCTCGCCTGGTCGCCTTCCTGAAGAACCCTATCTTCGTGGTCGCCCTGGTCTACGTCGTCGGGGTCGCGTTGCGCGTGGAGTACACGCTGCATTTTCACCGTCCGGAGGCGTACGTCGAGTCGGACATGAACCTCTACGTCTCGCTCGCACGCCGGCTGGCGAGCTCGAACGAGCCGCTGATGCCCTGGCACGTGACCCACCCCCTCGGATACCCGGCGCTCGTCTCGTTCTTGATCTCCGACGGTGGCTCGCTGGCGCGTGTCACCAACCTACAGATCGTGGTGAGCAGCCTCGTGCCGCTCGCGCTCGGCCTGCTGGGCGCGGTCGCTTTCGGGCGCACGACGGCGCTGCTGGCGATCGTCATCGGCAGCTTCTATTTCCCGTTCATCGAATACGGCGCGCTGTTTCTCGCCGAGATTCATTTCATCTTCTGGCTCATCCTCGCCTTCGCGGCGTTCTTCGCGGCGATCGGCGCCCGTCGGCGCGGCGCCTCCCTGGGCCTCGCGGCAGCCGGGGGCGGCGCGCTTTCGATCGCCATCGCGATGAAGTCCGTCGGCCTCCTGGCGGCGGTCACCTTCTTCGCCGTGGAGGCCCTCGCGATCCTGCTTGCGCGCCGGCCAGGCGGTCCATCGTGGCGCGCGCGCCTGCAGCCTTGGTTGCTGCGCGGGGTGGTCGTCGCCGTCGCGGCGGCCCCGCTCCTCATCGTCCTGACGCGCGTCTGCACCACCGCGAACCGCGGCAATTTTTGCGTCACCGGGAACAAGGTCGGATCGGATTTCCTCCTCGGTCACTACGGGCGCATCGCCGACATGGCCTGGGCCCCCGACGAGGGGAACGGGTTCCAGTTCGGCAGCCCCTCGGCGTTCCTCCGACACTACACACACACCGCGCAAGTGCCCTTCCCGATGACGGACAACGCGGCCAACAGCAAGGAAGCGTGGCGCTGGATCTTCGCCCACCCGCTGGAAGGCGTCGTCCTGTCTCTCGATCACATCTACGACACGTTCTTCGGCTCGGTGATGTGGCCGAGCTTCAATCACAAGTCCTGGCCGTGGGCCCACCTCTCTCAGTACGCGTTCATCGCCTTGCTTCTCGTGCCGACACTGTTCGCGTGCAGAACGATCGCCCAGCGCGGCGGCGCGCGCGCTCTGGCGACCAGCCGCACGGGCCTCGTCTTGTCGCCCGTGCTGGCGCTGACCGTGACGGTCGCGATCGCGACGGGCGAGGTGCGCTACCGAATCCCGTTCGATATCTTCTTCATCGTCGTCATGTGCGCGTTCGCGGGCGGCGACCTGGCGCGCGTCGACAACAAGCCCGCAGCCGCTTGACCTGGTCAGCCGTTCCGCCGGCGTAAGGGCTAGATCGCTCGGTCAGTCGACGTCGGCTTGGCCGTGGACGATGACGGCGCCGCCGACCGCCGCCGCGCGCGTGGGCGTCAGCCGCAGCGTCATACGACGGCCTCCCACGTTGAACGCAAACGGCGGCGGCGCGATCAGTGCGCGCACCAGCTGGCCGCGCAGGCGGGCGGTCATCGCCGCTGCCAGCGCGGCGGCCGCGGGGCCGCGGGCCGCGTTGCGCAGGCTGCAGCGGGCGTACGAGGTCCCGGTGACGGCGCTGCAATCGTCGAGCTCCGGGTCCGCGCGGACCTCGCTCAGGCGCAAATCTGCTCCGGCGGCGTCGATGCGGACGCGCGCGGTCTCGGCAAATGCGCGCGCGGTCGCCCGCCCGCGAACCGACAGCGCACCGTCGCCGCCATCGAGCTGGACGCCGCGGATCTCGAACGTGTTTCCGTCGAGCGCGAGCACCAACGGACCGTCGCCGCTGAACAGTGCCGCCACGCGGTTCGCGAAACGGAGCGTCGCGCCCGCGATCGCGTCGGTGTCGGTCGGCGCCCCGATCGGCGTGACGAACGGCGCAGACGGCGGCGGCGAAGCGGCGCAGTCCGCACACGCGACGGTCAGCGTCGCCAGCACACCGTCGGCACCCTTCGGGAACGACAGCGCGAGCTCGAGCGGCAGCGTCGATCCGCGCTCGGTGTCGAGACGCAGTCCCCCGGTATCGATGGTCGCGAGGGGCCCGGCGGCCTGCGCGCGCGCGAGCGCCCGCGCCAGGGGCCGGGCCGTGTCACCGCCGCCGGCGACGTCACCGATCGACACCCGCAGCTCCGACGGAGCCCAGGTTGCGATGAGCTCGACGACCGCGATCGCGGACGCATCGGCGCCGGCGTCCGCCGGCGGCAGGCCGGACAGCCGGCGCGCGATCTCGGAGGGCTTGCGCCGGCAGTCGGCGGCCTCGAGCGCCACCGCGGGCCCGACGGTGCCGCCGGGCCGAACGACCCCGACCAGGCGCCCGCGGCCCGCGTCCTTCGCGCCGCAGGATCGCGCCGCCACCAGCGTCACCGCCGGCGCGGCGATCCCCGCGTCGGGCTCGCCGCGCAGCGTGAACGTCGACGGGAGCTGCTTGGCGAGGTAGCGATTGATCGCGCCGCCCAGCAGCAGCACCTCGGCGCGCTCGGCCGGCGCGGCTGGGGCCGCGAGCACGGGCGCCCCCGCCAGCGCGGCCGCCATCACCGCGATCCCCCCACCGACCACGATGGCGCGCGGGCCCATGCCGCCAGTAGACCGCAATCCGCGGTCCCACACCACCTGTCGCGCCGCTCGGGCGGGGCGCACCCGGGCTGGCGGCCCGCTGGGTCAACCCTTGCGCGTGGTCGGGTGGATGCTCCAACGTGGGGCCCCACCATGGACCAGACATCGCTTGCACCACCGTCGCCGATCGGCAGCCCCGAGCTGGAGGTCAAAGACGCGCCGCTGATCTTCGGGCAGGTCTGGAACCGCCTGGTCGCCGAGCGAGGCGTCGAGGACATGGTGTTCCCGAAGGAGATCATGTGGCTGGGCGGCGCGCCCGGAGCGGGAAAGGGGACCAACACGCCGTTCATCCTGCGCGAGCGCGGATTGACCGCGAAGCCCATCGTCGTGAGCGATCTCCTCGACACGCCCGAGATGCGCGCCCTCAAGGATCGCGGCCAGCTGATCGGCGATCGGCACGTGGTCGACGCTCTGCTCCGGGAGCTGCTGAAGCCCGAGTACCAGACGGGCGTCGTCGTCGACGGGTTCCCGCGCACCAAGGTCCAGGCCGCGACGGTCAAGCTGCTGCACGATCAGATCATGCAGCTCCGCGCGCAGTACTGGGGGACGCCGACCGGCAAGCGGTTCCGGCGGCCGATCTTTCGGATCTCGGTGCTGTTCGTGGGCGAGAAGACGTCGGTCGAACGGCAACTGGGCCGCGGTCGCGCGATCGTCGCCCACAACGAGCAAGTCCACCGGACCGGCGTGGGCGAGCTGCTCGAGTTGCGCGCCACCGACGCCGACGAGGCGCTGGCCCGAAAACGGTACCGGACCTTCACGGAGGAGACGTTCGAGGCCCTCACCGGCCTGAGGCGCGACTTTCACTACCACTTCGTCAACGCCGACGCGCCGCTGGCCGAGGTCGAGAGGAACATCATCGCGGAGTTCCAGTACCAGAGCTCGCTGGAGCTGGGACAGGCCACCTACGACATCATCCACAACATCCCGCTCGCGTCCGAGGTCACGCGGCACGCGCGGCAGGAGCTGGTCCGCCGCCTCGACGCGTACGAGCACGCCACCGCGCCCCTGTTCAAGACGGTCGCCGCGTTCATCGAGGCCGAGGTCGTCCCCGTCATCGTCCGCCACCCTCTATCCGGCCGCTGCGTCGTCAAGACCACGAATCCCCTTCTCGATGACCCGTCGGCGATCGACATGGCGCTCGACACCCTCGCCGAACGCGGCTACCACGCCTTGCACGAGGAGGTGCGCACCGCTGTCCCGTGCACAATCGACCGCGCGACCGGCGCGATCCAGTGCGAGGACCGCATCCTCCACCGCTTCGAGATCCACTTTCACCCGCCGGAGCTGCGGCGCGGGACGTGATAAGGGGCGTCGTGTCGCGCCATAGTCGCCTTGCTCTTGGGGGCCAGGAAGCGGACGATACGGTTCATGCGCAGCCTGGTTTGGGCCATTGCCATCGCCTTCTTCTTCCTCAATCCGCACCTCGCGTGCGGTTCGGACGAGCCGCAATTTCAGTACGGTGCAGAAGAGATGCGTGCCGCCATCGAGGGAGATTGGACGTTCACGATCACGCCCGATGGGGGTGCTGCGATGCAGGTCACCGTTCACATCGAGCAAGAGGCGACGACGACGGGGGCTACGTCGCGCCGACCGGACTCCCGGTTCGTGCGCGCAGCATACGCTTGCGGCACCCGTACACTCGTCAAGAGCGCGGCCGCATGCGCCGACCTCAGCGAGATGCCGTTGACCATCACGTACGTCTCCGGTGATGCCTCATTCTCGACCGCGACGATGTCGGGCAACTTCAAGGTGTACGGGCTGGCGTTCGCGTCGGGGGCGCTGGAGCTGACGATCGGTCGCTTTCTGATCCTGTCTCGGGTGAACGCGGACGGGTCGCTCAACGATCCGCACCTAGGGCCGACTGGCACCGCGGGAACGCTCACCGTCAGCCGCTCGTAGACCAACCCCGACGACGCCGCCCCAACCAGGCGGCGGGCGGCGTCGTGATTGCTGCCGGCTACGGCGCGAAGCGCAGGTTGTCGAGCACCGGCGTCGCGGGCGTTGCGTTGGTGTTGACGCCGATCGCCAGCGTGCAGTCGGGGTGGCTCTGACCCAGCGCCGTGCGGACGTTGGTGGGCACCGAAAACGACAGCGTCGAGAACGCGTTCGTCGGCTTGCCCGTCAGCTCCACCTGACCGAGGTAGACGTTGTCCACGCCCGCCGAGGGGCAGCTCGCGAACATCTGCACTCCCCCTAACCAAAAGGGGTTCGGCTGGTTGCCGGGCACGAAGACGTCGAGCAGCAGCGTGGAGCCGAGCGGTGACACCGGCGTCGTCAGCGCCGCGCTCGTCAGCAGGCGATAGCCGCTGCTGCCCACGGCCATCCCGAACGATCCCTGCGTCTTCCTCGTGCCGTCCAGCGACAGCGGCGCCGGCGACGTCCAGCTAGACGTCGTCTCGAAGCCGAAGATCGAGGCGTTCGCATTGACGCCCAGCTCGAAGGCGCCCATGTCGTTGGCGCTCCCCTGCGGGCGCGGGAAGTTTCGCTGATCGACGCCCACCTGCGCAGGCACCGCATCGATGGCGCGGCTCCCCACCAGCAGCGGGCGCACCTGGGTCGGACCGCCGAGGTTCTGCAGCGGCCCGAGCAGCGGATTCACGGGCGACGACGCGTTCCCCGCGATGTTGCCGTTGACGCCGTTCGGCAGCGACTGCGTGGCGCCCGCGTTGTCGCCGATCAGGTTGTAGGACCCGAAGTCGGGCAGGTCGACGTTGACCAGGATGTCCGGTGACGTCGGCGCGGTGTTCGTCGCGACGATGTTTCCCCTGAACACCGGGTTGCTCCGCTCGATGTGCGCGCCGCCGCCGCGCGTGCTGGCCGAGTTGCCGGCGATGGTGCAGTTGGTCATGTGGCTCTCGCCGCCGAACGGCCCGTGGAAGAAGCCGCCGCCGCGCGCCGCGCTGTTGCCGCTGAAGGTGCTGTTGTTGATCGCGCCGAACTGATCGCCCGAGAACACGCCGCCGCCGTCGCCGGTCGCGATGTTGGTCGCAAACAGCGACCGGTCGATGTTGCCGAACGCCCGCTGTTCGAGCATGACCAGCGCCATCCCGCCGCCGTTGGTCGCTCGGTTGCCGGTCATGCTGCTGTCCACGATACCGACGTCGGCGCTGTTGAGGCCCCCCGCGTCCGAGGCGGCGCACACGCCGCCGCCGTCACCCGCGGCGACGTTGTTGGTCGCGACAACCCGCTCGTAGCGCGCGATCGCGCCCGCGCTGAACGCGCCGCCACCGTGGCCGGTCGCCTGATTGCCACTGAGCGTGGAGCCGACGACCAGCAACTGGGGGTCGAACGTCTCCCAGCCGCCGAGCACGCTCAGGTACAGCCCGCCGCCGTCGGCGCCCCGGTTGTTCGAGATGGTGCTGCTCACGACCTCCATCCGCAGCGATGCATCGGTGAACGTCCCGCGGATCCCGCCGCCCAGGTTGTTCGTCACGGTGCTGCCGGACACGAAGACACCACCGTCGGTGGACACGATCCCCGCCAGCGTGTTGCCCTCGATCGTGGAATTGACGACCGATGCGTCGACCTTGAACGCCGGGGGCGAACCCTGCAGCACGATGCCGTCGCGCGTGTAGTTCGCCAGCCGGACGCGGTCCAGCGCCAGGTGCGCCGGCCCTGGCACGCCGTTGACGAAGACGCCGCTCGTCGCGCTGGTCGTCGTGGTCGATTTCCGGAGCGTCAGCGTCCGCAACGTCAGCGTCGGGTTGGGCAGCGGCGAGCCCTCGACCCGGAACGCGACGGCCGGGGTGGTGGCCAGCGTCGTCGCGGACGTGCCGGCTCCAGCAATGGTCATCGTCGCGCGAATGAGGATCTCGGCCGTGATGACCGTGGTGCCGCTCGGAACGGCGACGGTGTAGCCAGACTGACCGTCGCTCACGAACGTGCAGCCCGGCTCGGGCACCGGCGGCGGCGTCGGGTTGAAGATCGCTCTTTCGACCGAAGTCACCGCCTCCTGCAACGTGCACGTGCCGCTGACGTTGATGGCCGTCGCGCTCGCGCGCCGCGTCCCGAAGCAGAACATCCCGCTCGCGACCACGGCAACCATGACCGTTGTCCGGCGTGACCAAATAAATGGAAACCTAGATACGACATCCGCGCTGCTCATCTGTTCTGCCTCCCTCGTGCGTTGTTGGCGAATCGCCGGGCATGAAGTGGCGCCAGCGGACAAAACGGTGCGCAGCAAAATTGCAACCGATGGCGGCGGTTTCCTGCCGCCGCCGTCAGTGGACGTCAGGGCTCACGCCGACAGGCCCGCGGCTCGCGAGATCACTCCACGATGATGCTGACGATACAGGACAGCGTCGTCTCGAGATGGAACCGCGAATTGCAGCAGTTCCGTTCGGCGTGGAAGATGTCCATGGCGTAGCTCTGGCCCGTTTGAAGACCGAGCTCGCCGGCACGCTGATCCAGATTCACTGTCCCGGTCATCGCGTCGTGGATCCCACCCAGATCCACGGCGAGGCGACCGTTCACAAACAGGAAGAGATCGTCGTCCCCGCGGAACGTGAACTCCTCGCCACCTTTGTAGGCGAAGCGCAGATGCAGCTCGGTCGTGAACGCGTGGTTCGCGGGAAGATACTGATTGCCGAACCCCTCGTCGTTGCCGAGGGGGTAAAACGCGTCGCTGTCGTACACGAAGACGCCCGTCCGATTGGGATCCGGCGTCAGCGGAATCGTCTTCTCGAATCGGATATTGACGCCGTCGACGTCGCGATACCACTGGTCGAAGGTTGCCTGGCCCTTCGTGCTGCCTTTGGTTCCGCCCGCGTAGACCGGCTTGCTGCCCGGGCCCAGCATCGCCGTGACGATCCCGGGATCGGGCATGATCACGTTCGTCGCGAAGTCCGGCCACTGTGGCTGACCGTCTTTGTCGCCGCTGCGAAAATCGCGCACCACCGCGCGGAGCTCGCGCTCGCAGATGACCTCGGCGTCTGAGGGCGGCAAGACGAACGCGTCGAGCTGAACGGTCGGACGATCCGGCAACGCATCGAAGCCCGTTATCCCACCGCTGCCCCCTTCGCCGCTCTGCGCCCCGCGACCTGCCGCCCCCCCTGACGACCCGCCCACGCGCGCACAAGCCAAGGCTCTCGGTCGCGACGAGCAGAGCCAGCGCGGCTGTGCGGCAGATCATCGAGGCAATCCTAGACGAGCGCTCCCGCGAGGACCACGGGTTCCACGTAGTAAGGATCCTCGACCCCCGGCCTCCAGGGCAACGTCGGCCGGTCCGCGGCGAGATCGTCAGGCGTCAAGTGGGTGCCGAGGCGGTCGAAACGATAGAGATCCCCGAGCTGCGCCTGGACCAGCTCGCCAAAGTCCTGGCGCGACCGGAAGGCCTTGTCGTTGGACATGAGCACGAGCTGGCGCGGTGTCATGGTGCGCAGGCTCGCGAACAGCTCGGGCCACAGCAGCCGCAGCACGCGCTCGTTGCCGCGCCCCACGCCGAAAGCCGGCGGATCGACGATCACGAGGTCGTAGCTGGCTTGCTCCGGATTGCGCGCCAGGCGCCGAAGATGTTTCGCGAGGTGATCCTGCGCCGTGTCCGGCAAGACGCGCATCTTCACGCCGTTCAGCGCGGCGTTGCGAAGCGACCAGGCCAGATAGTCGCGGTTGGGATCGACGTTGGTGACCTCCGCGGCTCCGCCCGCGGCGGCCGCGACGCCGAAGGCGCCCGTATAGGAGAAGAGATTCAGCACGCGCTGGCCGCGCGCGGCCTCGCGCACGAACAGGCGAGCCTTGGCGGCGTCGAGGTAGAGACCGAAGTCGTGCGCCGGGTCGATGCCGATCTCGAACTTCAGACCACGTTCGGTGGCAATCAGGGGTGAGGCGCCCGCGACAGCGGCCGCCGCGGGTTCGACCGCCTCCACGAACTTGTTGCTGCCGTCCGTGGATGAGCGCGCCTTCGCGACGACGTGATGGTCAGGGAAGGCGCTCCGGATGAGGTGAAGGAGGGCTGGAGCGGTCAGGCCGTCAGCCGCGCTGCCGGCGTAGTCGACCGCCACGACGAGCGGCCCAAAGCGGTCGACGATCAGCCCGGGCAACCCGTCGGTGGCACCGGCGCACAGCCGCACGCAATCGGTGCCGCCCGCGTGGCCTGATTCCAGGTTCGCCCGAGCTGACAACAGCCGCCGCAGGGCGTCGGAGCGGGGACTGCCGTTCACGTCACCCGAACTAGCGAAGAATCACGGTCGAGTCCAGCGGGCCACGCGTCCGGAGGTGGACGACGCCGCGCCGACCGGGGATACTGCGCGACCCTCGGAGCAGCACGTGAAGATCGCCCTAGTCTACCCGCCGACCTGTGATCCGACGGCGCCGTACCTGGCGGTCCCCGCCCTGACCGGGTTCCTGCGCGCCAACGGCGTCGAGGTGCTGCCGGTCGACGCCAACGTCGAGGCCTACGACGCCCTGCTGCGGCGCGCGCCCATGGCGGCGCTGCGCGAGCGCATCGAGCGCCGCGTCGGTCAGCTCGAGGAGCGGCGCGTCGCTCGACCACGGCGAGCAGCTCGAGTACCTCGCGCTGTGGCAGGCCCGCGGCGACGCGCACGCCGTCCCCGAAGGCATCGATGAGGCCGTCGCCATCCTGCGCGATCCCGTCCGGTTCTTCGACGGCGAGCAGTACGCGCGCGCCGTCGACACGATCGACGCGGGGCTGCGCGTGATCTCGGCGGCCCACGCCCCGTTGCAGCTCGACTTCACGGGCTACCGGACGCCGTTCGCCTTCACGACGCCCGAGGAGATCGCGCGCGACGCCACGCCCGAGCGCGACCCGTTCGACGCCTACGTCGTCAACGTGCTCGCGCCGCGACTGCGCGCCGCGGGCGTCCGCGCCGTCGGGCTGTCGCTGTGTTTCCCCGGGCAGCTGCAGCCCGCCTTCGCGTTCGGCCTCAAGCTGCGGCGCGAGCTGCCGGGCGTGCACCTCACGATCGGCGGGCCCGCCATCACGCAGCTGCTCATCCGCCTGCGCGGGCCCGCGCTCGCGGCGGCGCTCGGGCCGTTCGACACGGCGGTCGTCTACGAGGGCGAGCACACGCTGCTGGCCCTGTGCCGCGCGCTCGACGAGCACGCCGAGCCCGGCGATGTCGCGCGCGCGCTCCGCGGCATCCCGAACCTCGTGCAGCGCGATCGCATGCAGGGCGCGAAGTTCACGCCCGGCGAAGCCAGCGAGGACATGCGGGCCTTGCCGCCGCCCGACTTCGACGGACTGGCGCTCGACAAGTACTTCTCGCCCGTCCTCACGCTGCCCTACGATCCGACGCGCGGCTGCTACTGGGGCAAGTGCACGTTCTGTCACTACGGGCTCGCCGAGGTCGGCACGGCCAGCTACCGCGAGCGCGCCGTCGAGACCTGCGTCGCGCACCTGGCGGCGCTGTCGGCCAAGCACGGCACGCGGCACTTCTATCTGTCGCAGGACTCGGTCGCGCCCAAGACGATCGTCAAGCTGGCCGGTGCGCTCGCCGATGCCGGCCTCGAGCTACGCTGGGCCACCGACCTCAAGCCCGAGCGCTACCTGACGGCGGCGCGGGCCGAGACGTTGCGTCGAGGCGGCGCCGTCGCCTGCGCGCTGGGCGTGGAATCGGCCAGCCCGCGCGTGCTCGAGCTCATCGACAAGGGCGCGCCCGTCGCGGTCGTCAGCGACGTCATCGGTCACCTCGCGGCGGCGGGCATCGCCGCCGAGGCGATGTGCTTCACCGGCTTTCCCACCGAGACGCTCGCCGACGCGCTCGCGACGCTGCGCTTCCTCGACGATCGCCGTGACGAGGTCGCCGCCTTCATCGTCGGGCAGTTCGATCTCACGCACGGCGCGCTCGTCGCGCAGACGCCGGAGCGGTTCGGCATCCGCGAGGTCTGGCAGGTCGAGGGCGACACGCTGGGCACAGGGCTGTTCTTCGAGGAGGAGACGCCGCCGATGCGCGACGGCGAGCCCGCCCAGCTCGACGACGCCCTCGACACGCTGTCGTCGAGCTGGCTGCTCCGTCGCTACCCGTGGGCCGGCTCGCTGTCGACGGCGCACACGGTCCTCTACTACGACCGCCACGGGCGCGACGTGTTCCGGCGCCTGGCGTCGGTCGTGCGCGGCGGCGTGATCGGGGCCAGCGCCAAGGTCGTGCCGGCGCGCTTCGATCTCGACGCCGCCGCCCGTGCGCTCTCCCGCGAAGCCGAGGCGTGGCAGCATCTGGTCCGCGTCGCGCGCAAGGTCTCGCGCCAGGCCTACGGCGCCGTCACCGCCGACTTCACGTCGCTGCCGGCGGCGCCCGGGCGCTACCGCGTGCGTGCCGGCGAGGTCCCCGTGGCCGTCCGGGCCGGCGCGCGCGGCCGCCGTCCGCCGAACTCGCCCAACGCCCTCGGCTGACGAGACGCCAGGAAGCGCGCATGTCGATCAAGTGGTTCCCGGGACACATGATCACGGCGCGCAAGAAGGCGGCCGAGTCGATGCGCCTGATCGACCTCGTCATCGAGGTGCTCGACGCCCGCGTCCCGCGGTCCAGCTGCAACCCGACCTTCGAGGAGCTGCGCCGCGCGGGGGAGAAGCCCGCGCTCAAGCTGCTCAACAAATCGGACATGGCCGATCCGGAGCAGACGCGCCTGTGGCTGCAGCACTACAACGCCCAGCCGGGCATGCAGGGCCTCGCCCTGTCTGCGAAGAAACCGCGCGACGTCGACCGCATCCTGCCCGCCTGTCGCGCGCTGCGACCCGACCGCGGCCGACCCGACAAGCCGCTGCGCATGATGATCCTCGGCATCCCCAACGTGGGGAAGTCCACCCTCATGAACGCGCTGCTCAAGCGTCGCGTCATGCACGTCGGCGACGAGCCCGCCATCACCAAGGTTCAGATACTCCACAAGCTCGGCCCCGACGTGACCCTCATCGACACGCCCGGGATGTCGTGGCCCGGGATGGAGCAGGACACGGCCTCGAAGCTCGCCGCGACCCACAGCATCGGGCGGGCGGCGTACGACGACGAAGATGTGGCCCTCAGCCTCGGTCTCACGCTGCTGCGACGTTATCCCGAGCTGCTCGCGGCGCGGTTCGGTGGATTCCCCGGCCCTGCGACGAGCACGGCCTGCTGGCGTTCATCGCCACGAGCCGACACCTGGTCAAGGCCGGAGGGCCGGACATCGCCCGCGCCGCGACGACCCTCCTCAACGATTTTCGCAGCGGCGCGCTCGGGCGGATCAGCCTCGAGACCGTCGAGGGGTAGGAACAACGAACGCGGGGCCCTACTTCTTCTTCACTTGCACCTGCTTCGCGGTCACGGCGGCCTGCTTCTTCCGGTCGTCCTCAGTGGTTTTCGTCTGTTTTTGATCGGCCTGCTTGCGCAGCGACTTCGGAGATTTGTCACCCATGTTGGGTTCAGCATGCGCCCTGGCGGGGGAGAGCGCCATTGAGGCTTTCCCTGGCGCGACCGCAGGCGCCCGCTGGCGCTGCTGCCCGCCTCACCTTGAACCCCTTGCACCGTTGGCGTAAGACCACCGGTCCAACATGATCTCCACGCAGAACCTTTCCGTCGCATTCGGCGCCCAGAGCCTGTTCGAAGAGGTGGACGTCAAGTTCACGCCCGGCAATTGCTATGGGCTCATCGGCGCCAACGGCGCGGGAAAGTCGACGTTCTTGAAGGTCCTGGCGGGCAAGGTCGAGTCGACCTCCGGCACCGTGAGCATCGAGCCGAACAAGCGGCTCAGCATGCTTTCCCAGGATCACAACGCCTTCAACGAGGTGCCGGCCCTGACGGCGGTCATCATGGGCCACAAGCGCTTGCACGCGCTGATGGAAGAGAAGGACGCGCTCTACGCCAAGCCCGACTTCAGCGCGGCCGACGGCGAGCGTGCCGGCGAGCTGGAGGCCGAGTTCGCCGATCTGAACGGATGGAACGCCGAAGCCGAGGCCGCCAAGCTGCTCAGCGAGCTGGGGGTCGCCGCGGCGAAACACGCTTCGCTGATGAAGGACCTGGCGGACGCCGAGAAGGTCCGCGTGCTCATGGCCCAGGCGCTGTTCGGCAATCCCGACATCCTCCTGCTGGACGAGCCGACGAACCACCTCGACGTCGACTCGATCCTGTGGCTGGAGGAGTTCCTGCTCGACTTCCCGAACACCGTGGTGGTCGTGTCCCACGACCGGCACTTCCTCGACAAGGTGTGCACCCACATCGCCGACATCGATTTCGGCAAGGTGACGCTGTACTCCGGCAACTACACCTTCTGGTACGAGACCAGCCAGATGGCGCTGGGACAGCGATCGGCCTCGAACAAGAAGAAGGAAGAACAGATCGAGGAGCTGAAGACGTTCATCGCGCGGTTCAGCGCCAACGCCTCGAAATCAAGACAGGCGTCATCGCGAAAGAAGCTGCTCGACAAGATCACGCTGGACGACATCCGGCCGTCGTCGCGCAAGTACCCCTTCATCCAGTTCAAGGCGGAGCGCGCCCAGGGCAAGGAGGTCGTGAACGTGGAGGGCCTGCGCAAGACCATCGGCGGTGACGTGCTGTTCGACGGTTTGAGCTTCTCGATCGGCCGAGGCGAACGCGTCGCGCTCGTCGGCGACGACCGGGTGATCTCGGCCCTGTTCGACATCCTCGCCGGAGAATCCAAGCCCGACGCCGGCACCGTCACCTGGGGACGCTCGGCTCAGACCGCCTACTTCCCGAAGGAGAGCAGCACGTACTTCGCCACCAGCAAGAGCGTGCTCGATTGGCTGCGCCAGTACGCGCCAGACAGCCTGGACGAGACCTTCATCCGTTCGTTCCTGGGCCGCATGCTGTTCACCTCCGACGAAGTTCACAAGAAGGTCGGGGTCTTGTCGGGAGGCGAGCGGGTGCGTTGCATGCTCTCCCGGCTGATGCTGCAGGACCCGAACACCCTCCTGCTGAATCAGCCCACCAACCATCTCGATCTCGAATCGATCACGGCGCTCAACAACGGGCTCTTGAAGAGCGAGGTCTCGATGATCTTCTCCTGCCACGACGTGCAGTTCGTGGAGTCGCTGGCCAACCGGGTCATCGAGCTTTCCGGCGGGAACAGCTACTACGACCTCCGCATGAGCTACTCGGACTATCTCGCCGACGCCGAGAGACTGGCCCGGGTCGGCCGACACGCGGCCTGACAGGGCCACCGCGTACGGCGTCGGGGTGCCCCGGCGTCCCGGCCTCGATCTTCCCGGCAGCGCGTCGCTCATGCGACCGCAACAACTTCACCGCGCTCGGGACAAACCAGGTGGAGCGGCCGCCGCGTTCCCGCCGCCGGTTCCAGCCGGTTCGCTACCTCGCCTCGACAAACGTCAGGGTTTTGGCCGGCTCAGCGCGTTGTCGGGGACGCCGCGAGTTCTCACTTTTTGAATATTTCTCATTTTCTGCTGTCGCTCAACTAGTTGTCATTTCTGGCGAATTTGCATTTCCGGCCGTCGCCGCCCCTCTTTTATGCGATTTCGGGGGATCGGCGACGCGAGTCGAGGGCATCCGTAATTGGGTCCACTCACGGGCGCGGGGCGGGTAGGACAACCTCCGACCAGGGAGCCTCATGAGATTCAGAACGGTTTGGGCGTGTGCGGGCACTTTCGCGATCGCAGCCCTCGCTGGATGCAACGGCTCCATCGGGAACGTCCCGTCGGGATCGGGCGGCAACGGCTCGGGCACCGGCACTGCGGGTGGTTCGAGCAACCCGGGCACCGGAGGCGCCGGCAACACGAGCACGACCGGCACCGCCGGGACGAGCGGCACGTCGGTAGCGGGGAAGCTGGATCTCACCGGCTCGCCGAAGTATTTCCGGGTCGTTCGACTCACGAACTCGCAGTGGGCCCAGGCGGTTCAAACGCTGCTGAATATTCCGAGCGGCGGGCTGGAGCAGAACTTCGAGAGTCCCGTCTCGGGCATGACGGCCTTCACGAACAACGAGCTGGTCCTCGGCTTCGGTTCGCGCAACTGGCAGGACTATCAGTCGGCGGCGGAGACGCTCGCCGCGCAGGTGACCGCGACCGACGCGGCGCTCGCCAAGGTTTACAGCGGCACTGATCCGGCGGGGTTGATCACGACGCTGGGACGCCGGGCGCACCGTCGGCCCCTGACAGCGGCGGAGCAGTCGGCCTACCTGGCGCTCTACAACAAGGGCTCGACGCTCACGGGGACGCGGAGCACGTTCGCCAAGGGCGCGTCCCTGGTGATTCGCGCGATGCTGCAGACGCCCGACTTCCTGTTCCGGACGGAGCTCGGCGCGAAGGGCGCGCCACTCAACGGATACGAGATGGCGGCGAAGCTGTCGCTGTTGCTGCGGGGAACCGGCCCGGACGACAAGACCCTCGATGCGGCGGCCGGCTCCGGCAAGCTGGACACCGCGGACGGCGCCGCGGCGCTGGCCACCACGATGCTCGGCGAGGCGACGGCCACCAGCGTGATGCGCCAGTTCCACGGAGAATGGTTGCGCTTCGCCGACTACTCCGACATCTCCAAGGTGAACGTTCCGACCTACAAGACGTCGCTGAACCCCGAGTACCTCGAGTCTTCCTATCGCTTCTTCGACAACATCTTCACGCAGGGGCTGGGCCTCAAGGAGATACTCCTGTCGACCAACGGCTACTACGGCCCGGGGATGGCGGCGCTCTACGGCGTGACGGCACCGGCGAGCGGCAGTTACGCGCAGGCTGATCTGGGCGCGAAGCGCGTTGGCTACTTCTCCCAGCTTCCCTACCTGACGCTGCACGGGCACAACGCCGACGCCAACTCGATCAAGCGCGGCGTGACGCTGAACCTCGACGTCCTGTGCGCGACGCTCGGGCCTCCCGCCACGGTGATCCCGCCGGTCCCGCCGCTCGAGCCCGGGCAGACCAACCGCCAGCGCATCGACAAGCTGACCGGCACCTGTGGCATGAGCTGCCACAACGACATGATCAATCCGCTGGGATTCTCGTTCGAGCACTTCGACGGCATGGGGCAGGCGCGTGACACCGAAAACGGCGGCCTGACCATCGACTCGAGCGGGTCGTACACCTTCTCCGACGGGACCACGAAGACGTGGACCGACGCCGCGGGCCTGATGCAGGTCCTCGCCTCGACGCCGCAGACGCACACCTGCTACGCGAAGAAGCTTGCCAGCTTCGGCCTGCAGCGCGACGTGATTGTGAACGACATGCCGTTGCTGACGTCGATGACGTCGGCCAGCATGGCGTCAGGCACCAGCTCCGAGAAGCAACTGATCATCCAACTCGTCAGAAGCGACGCGTTCCGCACACACGGAGGCCCCTAGCGATGCGCAAGCCGCAAGAGACCATTCGGCCGGTTGTCGACAACGAGACGGGGAGGCTGCAAGGCTTCCGTCTAGCGCCGCAAGGCGCACGTAAGAACGCCATCAACCGCCGGGCGTTCCTCCGGGGCGCCGGCACGGTCGCCATCGGTCTTCCCTTCCTCGAGGGTTTGCCCGAACGATCGGCCTGGGCCGCCGGGGCCCAACCGGTGTTCACGATGATGATCGTCGGCTCCTGCGGCGTCGTCGGAAAGAGTTTTCTACCCGACGCGACCGGCGCGCTGACCACGTCCGGGCTCGCCGGGATGACAACCAAGGCCGTCAGCGCATTGTCGGCACATGCGCCAAACCTGACGTTCCTCAAGAACATCAATTGGCCGCAGAACGTGAGGACCTGCGGCCACGCGGAAGGTCTCTGTCAGTCGCTGACCGCGATCGTGCCAGGCTCAACCGGCAACGGCGCCTATTCCGGTGGGCCGTCGGCGGACATGGTGATCAGCCAGGCGGTTAACCCGGTCGGTGTCGATCCGATGTGCCTTTATGCAGCGTCGAAGCCCGCCTACGTCGCCGATCGGATTTCGTTCCGGGGGGCCGGCTCCGGCCAGGTACGCTCGGGCGACCAGAACCCCTACAACCTCTTCTCGAGGGTGGTCGGGCTCACGACCATGACCGGCACCGGCACACCGGTGACCGACCCCGTCGCGGCGGAGCTCGTCGCCACCAGGAAGAGCGTGAACGACCTGGTGCGCGGCCAGCTGATGAGCCTGATGAACAACCCGGCCCTGAGCGGGGATGACGTTCAGCGGCTGAAGCTGCACTTCGACAGCATTCGCGACGCCGAGGTGACCATGGGGAACATGGGCATGATGTGCACGACGACCGGGCTCGACACGACAACCCTCAACGGCTACAAGACCGGGTTCTCGTTCAAGACCGACGGCATGATCGAGAAGGTCGCCTTGCTTCACATGCAGGTGGTGGCGCTGGCCTTCGCGTGCAACTACAACCGCGTCGCCACCCTGCAATGGGGCGACGGGACCGACGGAACGAAGTACAGCGTGCAGTCGAACTCCAGCCTGGGGTGGACGTTTCACCAGCTGTCCCACCGCGTCCAGTCGGACGGTGCGACCGGCAACAACCCGACGGCCGAGCAGGCCCACGCCGAGGTCGACGTCCTGCGGATGAAGACGCTGGCGAGCGGCCTCGACGCGTTCAGCGCGCGCGGCCTGGCGAACAGCGCGATGGTGATGATGACGTTCCACATCTCCGACGGGCCGAGCCACAGCGGGAACAACGTCCCGCACATCATCTGGGGCAACGGCGGCGGGTTCCTGAAGACGGGCCAGTACATCGACCCCGGCAAGGTGACGAACAACCTGCTTCACAACACGCTCATCACCGCGGCGATCCGCGACAAGAGCACCGCGACCGTGAATTTCGGGAAGGGGACGGCAACCGGGATGATCCCGGGAATGCTCGCGTAGACGAGGTCGCGCTCGGCTACCGCAAACCGATCGCCCGCGGGACGAGCTCCGTCTCCATCGTCGAGACTTCTACTTCGCGGCGCTCACGACCGTTCGGCCACCGAGTCGGCCAAGACGATGGGAAGCCCGTTCACATCCTTCGCCGTGTCACTGAGCTCGATGATGTGCAGCCGGGATCCCTCGACGCAAAAGGAGCGCCTGCGCGTCGTGATCGGGGCCGTCAGATCCAGTTGGGTTCCCGTCACGGTGTAGGTACCACTCTCCGTCATCGCGTTGCGCGAGGACGAGTTGCAGACGCAGGTCGTGGCGCCCGAGCAGTTGTCCATGAGGAAACTCCCGCCCGGCGCGGTGACGGACAGGTCGAGCGCGTCACAGCTCGCGGCGCCGCTCGTGCAGCGGAGGGGTCTGGTCACCACCTCGCTGTAGGTCGTGTTCCACCCCTGCCCGACATAGGTGAGATCGGCGTTGAACGTGACCGATCCCGATGCCCCGAAGGCCACTTGGCTCACCTCGGTGCCCGGGCAGGTGGTTTGAGCGATGGCGGTGAATACCGAGGCTTCGACAACGCAGCCGCCGACAAAATGCCAGGTCCCGACCACGTCGCCTCCGCACGGCTGAACCTGCAGGCAGTTCATCGGTGGTTCGCCGCCACCGTTGCTGTCGCCGCAGCCGAAGAGCACCACGCTGGCCACCACGAACGCCCGTCTCCACGCCGCCTGCATCGCGCCCATGCCCCACAACGTCGCGCGCCTCGCCCTTTGATACAAGCGGGTTTCCGTTTCGGGTTTCGCTACTGCGCGTCGGGGACCCACGAATAGACGCGGATCCAGTCGTAGTCGGCGCTGGTCGGCACGGTGGTGGTGTCGATGGGACCGGCCCACGCGGCCGACGATGACGCCCAGATCGTCAGCAGGATGTTTTGCGGCAGCTTGAGGCGGGCGATCTGCGTCGACCACGTATGAAGCAGCTCGCCGTCGACGTAGAAGCGCGCGTCGGCGGGCGTCCACTCCATCGTGTAGACGTGGAAGTCAGCCGACGGGTCGAACGGCAGCATCACGCTGCGCGGGTATTGCGTCGGCGACACCGACTGGGTGACCGGCGGCGGCGTCGGAGGCCCGGTGTAGACCATCGTGTTGAACTGAACGCGGTCGCCGTAGCGCCCCAGGTATTCGACGTCGAGCTCGTTCCAGTCGTCCGCCGGCCACGGCGTGTAGATGAGGACCAGCGACGACACGACGCCCGAGCCCTTCGCCAGCTTCGCGCGCGCCTCGACCTTGCCGTAGGTCAGCGTGTCGCGCGATCGCATCTCGACGCCGCGATACGGCTTGGTGGGATCGGCGGGGTCGGCCGTGGTCAGCAGCAGCGACGCGATGCCGTTTTCGAATCGCGTGTTCTCCATCGAAAACATCGCCAGGTTCGTGTCCCAGCTGTGCGTCATGAGCTGCCAGCGCGTTCGGTCGAAGGCGTCGAAGTTGTCCTCCCAGGCGAGCTGAAAGGTCCCCGTCGTCACCACCGGACCGGTGTCGCTGCCGCCGTCGGCAGGCTGGGCGCTCGAGCCTCCACATCCGACGAAGCCAACCGTAAGCAAGGCGAGTATTGCGAACCTAATTGAAGACATGCCCGCGACGGTGCTCCGTCGCGCGCGGCGCGTCTTCGCATCCTGTGACCGCCGCGGCCTGAGGCAGGCCTACAGCGGCGCGAGCTGACGCAGGCTGGCGGACAACGCCAACACCGGCCCGACATCGGGCTGGTCGACGTCGCCGGCGACCAGAAGCTGCAGGCGCCGGCGCCCGACGTCGAGATAGTCGCGCGGCCGTGAGCCGGACAGGCGGGTGAATGTCCGATGGAACTGCGAGTAGCTCCCGAAGCCCGCGTCGAGCGCTGCGGTCAGCAGGTTGCCGTGTCCGCCATGGATGTTCGCCAGGAAGTGCGCGACCCGCGTTCGCGCCCGGTGCTCGACGAAGGTGACGCCAAGCTCGCGCTGGATGCTGCGCGACAGGAATCCTTCGCTCACGCCGAGCTCCGCGGCTGCCGCGCGTCGATCGGTCGTGGGCGACCCCAGCAGGAGACAGGACGTCAGCTCGGCGACCGACTGCTGCTTGGGCCGCCGGCCGCCGGCCAAGCTCAACCGCAACGCCAGCTCGCAGAACGCGCGCAAGTGGGCTGCGGCTTCCGCTGATCCAGAGGCGGTCCACACGCGACGCGCGTGGCCGCCGAGACTGGTGACGTCTTCGCCCGCCACGTCAACGATCGTCGCCCCCGCCAGCCGTTCTGCCAGCGCCACCGACCAGCCCTCGAAGGGCGCGTCCGCGTCGCGTCCGCCCGCGCCGGCCACGTCGGTCCAGCACGCGTCGACCAGGGCCGACTCGAGCTGAACCACCCACATATCGAAATCCGGCGAGAAATCGCTCATGACGTGGGGCATACCGGGAAGCACCCAGCACAGCTGTCGGGCGCGGACGGACTCGGCGCGCGTGCCCAGGTGCAACGTGGCGGTTCCGCGCAGAACCAGCAGGCATTCGAGTTGACCGTGAAAATGGCGGGGCCGGATGTAGCGGCGATCGAACGGCCACACCGCGCCTTCGCGCAGCGAGTCGTACGTCAGCTCCTGCAGAATCGCGTCCACGCGCTGCAATTGTAGCGTACCGGCACGCCAGCCGGTCAGACGGCCGCTGGCGGCCCGGTGCGATTCATTGAACTGACGCGTCGAGCAGGTGCGGCGTCTTGGTCGTGTTCTTCAACGCGGCCGGACATTCGTTGACGACGTAATTGCCCAACGGCGTTGCGGCTCGTGAACGTTCCGCTCGAACCGACGAGGTAAACTGGCGGCATGGCGCGCCCCACCGCCCCGCACGCAACGTTGGGCGTGGCGTTGCTCGTCTTGGCGAGCACCGGGTGCGACCAGCGTCTC
>CAVSOL010000009.1:0-178157 GCA_963729535.1 uncultured Pseudomonadota bacterium
TTTCACGTCGTTGTCCAGTTTCATCCGTCGGACGTCCGGGGAACGTGGTCGCCATGATCTGGTTGTCGCGCGACTGACGAGAATGTCAGGCCTGTTGCCCTCTTGAGCCAACGCCGTTGCACCTTCCGCCCCGACGGGAGGCCGCAATCTCGACTGCTCGACGACATCGGCGCCTTCGACTGCAGCCGGCATGCCACTCTCTCTGGGAGCCTTGGTTCGTCACACGCGATGGATGACGACCGCCGCGACGAGCAGCGCTCCAAACAGGTTCAGCACGAGCCGTTCGCGGCGGCGATCACGTGTGCGGCTGCGCAGTGAGCCGAAGACAGCGACGCCCGTCCCGAGGGCGCCCCCGGCGACGATCCCGACGAGGACCTGCCCGATGGCCATGACATGGTGCCCGTCGGCCGTCACCGGCGGCGCGAGGTGGAGCGCGACAAGCGTCACCACGAAGATGCCCGCGACCACGAAGACGCCGAGCCACAACGCCGCCGACAGGACGTCGCGCGGCCAGAAGCGCTCGAACGAGCGGGTGACGAGACTCAGAAGCCCGTGCACCGCGAACAGGGCAATCGCGACCGCGAGCGGAGCCGGCTTGACCTCGCCGACGTCGAGGAGCGGGGTTGCGGCGATCACAAGCAGGATGGCGTAACGAAGGCGGGTGGCCATGAATCGGTTCCGGACAACCTGCTCGAGTAGCGTGCGTGCGCGATCAACCTGCTCGGGCGCGCGTCAGAACGTCCACCGGTGACCGCGGTACGAGTAGACGTACCAGCTGCTCGAGTCGACCCAGCTCAAGTCCACGGCCGCATCGAAGACGACCCTGTCGAAGGCGACCGTTCCATCGCCAGCGACCTGGGTCGCGACCTCCTTCACGATGGCGGCGCGGCGGGCGCCGACTCCGGGCTGGATGAGGATGTTGCCCGTCACTGGCAGTTGGTGGGTATTGGAGACGAAGTAGGACGACTCCGACCTCGCGAGGACGAACTGCGCCACCTGGCGGACGGTCATGGCCGCCTCGTCGATGCGGTAGACCACGGACGAGAGAAGCTCGCGTAGGCGGGCCCCCAATAACGGCTGGTGCCGTTGTCGAACAGCAGCAGGTCGCCGTTGGGGAGCAGGGCTGGCGAGTGTCGACCAAAGGACCAGTCGAATTCCGGTGCCGTCGGAGTCCCTGCGGCCTCGTCCCCAATCTGCACGGATTCGGCGTACGGCGCCCCGGAGGCGCTCACCGCCGTGAGCAGCTTCTGGGACTGCGGGCCTTCCATCCTTTGTGCGGCGCGAGCAGCCAGGCCAGGGTTCCGTCGCGACGGATCTTCGCCACGCCCTGGTGACGACCTGAAACGATGATCGATTCGTCCGCCACGGAGTAGGCGAGCCCGTTGGTGTGGAGCCAGTCCCCCGCACCTGGGGCCCACTGCTCCGGGTCGATGAAGGTCGTTCGGGTCCGATCGAAAACCTCCGCGAGATCCCAGTCCTTGCGGACCGCGCCGGTCTCGGTGTCTAGCTCGAGGACGTGGTCCTGGACGGTGGATGCGCCGTTCTTCGACGCCAGGACCAGGAGGTTGCCGAAGTACGCGCTCGTCGTTCCGTTCGACACCCCCTCGCTGTTGTCCTTGCTGCCGATCTGCAAGATCTCGTGGTTGAGCGTGTGCTCCGGCAGGCGGAAGGATCCCGTGATGCGACCCAGCTTCGTGACCTCGACGATCGTGTCGAGGGAGCCGGTCAGGAAGTTGCCGGTGATCGAACGCCTCAGCGTGAACGTCTCGCCCTTCGGCAGCTCATCGAGCCGCAGCGCCCAACGGATGGCTCCGCGCTCGTCAAAGGCGACCGAGCGGGTCCACTCGGCGAACACGATAGGGGGGGGAGGGGTTGGGTTCGATGCTGATCTCGGCGACGGTCCACCCCGGCTCCATCAGCTCGGGAACGGCGGTGTTGACCCGGATGCTCGGCACCCAGGCGGCCTCCGCGGCGTTCGAGAGGGGCGTCTCGATCTGCAGCGTGAGGTCGACGTCGTCCGGTCGCGCCGGTCGATGTGGATGTGCACCTCGTTCACACGATCGGCGTAGAGCCCGACGACGGGGACGTGGGTGCCGGGCTCCGGAAAGGTCGGATCCGACGTGTCCATCGGGCCCATGACGTTCGTGTCCGTCGGGGAATAGGTCCTCGCGAAGTCCGGGGCGCCGTCTTGCCCGGCGACTACCACCTCGATACGCTGAACCTCGCTGGCCTCGAATCGCGCGCGGGTTGACGACCGCAACCAGGGGGCTCGCGCCGTAGGGGTTGACGACGATGTCGTAGCCTCTCGCGCCAGCTGTGGCGCCGCCGGTGCCGGCGGTCGCTGTGATGCGCCCGCCGCTGCCAGCCGCACCACCGCTGCCAGCCGCACCGCCGCTGCCAGGCGCACCACCGCTGCCAGCCGTGCCGGGCGACGCACTCGAGCCCGAGCCACACGCGAGCGACGCCAGACCAACCGTCAGCAGTGCTGGCCAGGCGAGGCGGAGCGTGCCCACGCCTCCAAGACTGCCCGCCTTCACGGGGAAAACAAAGGACCGCGGTGTCGCTCGTCGGTCAGGCGCGCTGAGCTATATGCGAAAAAACGATCTCGCTGACTTCAGCTTGTCGGGACGCCGCGGAAGCCGCCAGTGTCAGCGCGCGACATTCGCAGCTCAGATGTCGATGACTGCGAGCTTGGAGCGCGCGGCGGAAAGCAGTCGGGCAATGTCGGAAGCGTCGCCGGTGACCACGTCTGCCTGTCGGCGGATGGCCAGCGCCACGACGGCCGCATCACTCACGTCCTTCGTTCGCGACTTTCCGAGCAGCCCCCCCGCCACATGCGCGTCTGCCTCGGCGAAAGCGACGACCTCGCAACCCCGAAACAGGCGCCGCAATTGCACCTGATCGGGGGCACGGCTCACCTGCGCGACCACGGGAGTCGGCACGAGCGGGACCTGGCCGGTCTCGAGGCGCACGCGGTGCTCGGCCCAAACGCGGCGGTCGCCGCGATCCGCGGCGACGAGAACACCCGCGTCATACACGACGGGTCTCACCTTCTCACGCGCCTCGGGTGTTTCCGCGGCGCCAGGCGATGTCGTGCCGCCGCGAGCTCCTGGGAAGTCAGCGGGCCGTGCTCCTCTTCCCACTCCGCCACTGCAGCCAGGCCATCACGGATGCGCAACGCGTGGCGGGCGGCCGCGGTCATCCATGCCGAAACGCTGAGCCCTTCTGCTTCGGCCGCCTCGATCACCCCGGAATGGACGTCGGCGTCCACGCTGATGGCGAGCTTGATGGCGGGGTTTCCTCGCGGCATGCAGAAACCATACTACCGCGGTAGTATGGTCGCAAGGCGCCCGGTGCCAGGCGCACAGGACCGGCGCGCAGTCCGCCAGCTCTAGATCAGAGGTCGCCCGACAGCGTTGGGGCCGTCCAGTCGATGTGGGCGCTGGCGCTGGGAGGGCTCGGAAGATCGGTGGCGAAGGTGCCCGTCGTTGCGGACGCGTTGCCCTTCAGGAACTTGTCGACCATGGCGTTCAGCGAAGCGGTGTATTGCGACCGCCAGCTGCAGTGGGTGCCTGAAGCTCCCTGGTAGCTAATGTTGTTCGGCACGCCGAGCGCTTGGAAGATCATCTTTCCGACGTTGCCGGTGACCCAAGCCGAGTTGCGATCGAGCCCGTTGTACATGGTGCTCGGGTTATCGACGATGTAGAGGCCGCGCGGGGCGATGAGACCCATCATCTCGTGCATGTCGACCGGCAGCTTGGCCGTGTTGTCGGCGCTGGCGGTGTTGCCCGTGGTGAATTGACCGAGCGCCACTTCGGACATCCAACGCACGTAGCTGATGCCGTGATAGGGCCATTCGCTGCCGCTGTACCGAATCCAACACCTCCACCAGGCGCAGGCCAACCGTTCCTCCGAGACCCGACTCGACGGGGATGGTCAGGGCGATGCGGTTGTCGAAGCATGCCGGCGACGAAGGCACCCTTGCCCCAGCGCGAGCAGCCCGTCACGCCGACCCGACGGGGATCGATGATGTTGGGGTTCTTTTCCAGCACGTCGAGGACACGACTGATCTGCCAGGCCTGAGCCGTGAGGTAGCCCGCCGCATGGTTCGAGCCGTAGTAGCTGAAGAAGGGCCCATTCTTGGCGCCGCTGCCGCCTGTGGACTCGATGGCGGTGAAGGTGATGGTGGCAACGCCGCTCGGAACGGGCATGCCGCTGAGGCCGCCGTAGCCGATGATGGCCGGCGCAGGCGCGGTCGCCCCGTTCATGTTCACGGTGACGTTGAACGAGGCATTCGCCATCCCGCCGGTCACCTGGACCGAGATGCTGGTGTTGCTCACGGTCCCCGTGACGTTGCTTGCGGCAGGGATCGGCTTGTCACCCCAGATGAACGTGAACGCTTGCTTGAGAATCTCTTCCCGCCGGCAGCGCCACTCGGCCTTGGTGGTGATGCGCGTGCCATCCATCTTCGTGAAGGGATCGGGGAGCTTCGCATTGGCCGTGAGCGAGCTGACGGCCGGCATCGGGCCCACCGTGCATCCAGCGCCGGGGTCTTCGACTTGGCCCCACGGACCAGAGCCGGTCGAGCCGCCACCCATGCCCGAACCACCAGCCCCAGTACCACTCGCGCCGCCACGGCCCGTCGCCCCGCCACCGGCCCCAGCGCCGCCCGTCGCAGAGCCACCCGTTCCGGCGCTGTTGCCCGCGCCACCGCGGCCGCCCGTACCCGTTGCGCCAGCGGCGCTACCGCCCGCGCCCGATGCCCGCGCCGCCGGAGGTGCCCGCCGCGCCTGGGCCGGAGGTGCCCGCCGCACCGGGGCCGGAGGTGCCCGCCGCACCTGGGCCGGAGGTGCCCGCCGCGCGGGGCCCGCCTCGCCGGTGGTACCGGCCTGCCCGGTCGTCCCCGCGATCCCGGTGGTGCCGGCGCTGCCGTTGGTTCCGGCGGTCCCGGCCGGGCCGGACTCTCCCGGACCGCAACCGACCAGGCTGCCGACCAGGAAAATGCCAGCCATTGTCGGCAGCTTGGTGAACGAAAACGCGCGAATTCCTGACGACATGAGGTCCTCCCGGGCGCCGCTGGCGCAGCGCGCCAAGCGACAGAATGGACAGTGAGCTGTTCATTCCCCGGTCGGGGCCAAGTGATCTCGGAAGGTGGCGTGCCGCGGATCCGGTGGCCGACGAGAAATGAGCCTGGGCTGTCGAGAATCGAACAAGGGATCGCGCGCCGGCTCGGCCGGGCGCGGGCCGCGGGTTGGAACCCCGATTGCACAAGAAGCGGCGCATGAGACTTCGGGTCCGGATCTTGGTGGTGCTGCTTCCCGCTCTGGTGGTCCGGACCGCGGCCGCCCGAGCCGCCGAGCCCACCACCGACGCTGCCCGCGAACCCGCGCTCGCTCTGAACGCTCTGATCTACGACGACGGATCGAAGAGCACGGCGGGGGCGGTTGCCCTCGAGCTTCTGTTTCCCGGCCTGGGCAGCATCTACGCCGAAGACCAGCGGGGAGCGCTCATCACCTGGGGCCTCGTCGCGGGCGGACTCGCCGCGGTGCTCGTCGGCGTGTCGCAGGTCCACATCTACGGCCCCGACCGCCCCGCGCCTCCGCCGATGACGGAGAAGACCAGCCCGCTCGCGCTTCCTCTCATCATCGGCGGCACGGCGGTCGCAATCTATGGCCGCGTCTACGGTCTCCAGAGCGCTGCCAGCGCCGCCGACCGCTACAACACCGCTCTGCGCACCTCCCTCGGCCTCACTCCCTTCGTCACGTCGGATGCCGGCGGTTTCACCGTCGGCGGTCGCTTCTGAACCGGTGGGCGAGCTCCCGGCTCGTTACGGTGTCTGAGATCTGGAGCCCAGGCCCTTCAGGAGATATCTGAGCAGCTGATCGCCGCACTCGCGATAGTTCCTGTGGTCAGGCCGGCGAAAGAAAGCGCTCAGCTCTGTCTTCGACACGCTCAGGCCGGTCCTCTGCAAGAGCGCGATGATGTCGTCGTCCTTGAGCTCGAAGGCCACCCGAAGCTTCTTCAGCACGGTGTTGTTGGTGACCGGAACCTCGACGGGTTGGGGCGGCCGGCTGTCGTCCTTGCCGCGCTTGTAGGTCACCAGACCATTCAGGAAATGCGCCATCACCACATCGCCGCACGCCTGGTAACCGTCATCGTCCTCCTTCTTGAGGAACGCGACGACGTCATCTCTGCTGACCTCGCCGTCACCCAGCCGGATGATATCGGCGAGCGTCGCGTCGCTGACGTTCAGCAGATAGCGGACGCTTCGGAGAACGTCGTTGTGGGTCATCGGCAGCTAGCGCGCCAGCCCCACCTTGAACCGCTTGCCCTTGATGCGGCCGGCGCCCAGTTGCTGGATCGCGCGCTCCGCGTTGCCCCTGGCGATCGCCACGTAGGAGAACCGCTCGTGAATCTCGATCTTGCCGACGTCGCTGCCCTGGAATCCGCCCGCTTCGCCCGTGAGCGCGCCCAGGATGTCGCCGGCGCGCATCTTGTCCTTGCGGCCGCCCGAGATGTACAGCGTCTCCATGATCGCGTCGCCGAGAACGGCCGACCTGGAAGTGGGCGTATCGGCCTCCGCCTGCTCGGACGTCTTCGTTGACGCTTGCGTCGGCACCACGTGACGCTCCAGCGGCGACCCGATCGCGGCCTCGATCGCCTTCACCTTGGCGCGATCCTGCGGGCCGACCAGCGACACCGCCATTCCCGCCTTGCCCGCGCGGCCCGTGCGTCCGATGCGATGGACGTAGGTCTCCGGCTGAAATGGCAGCTCGAAGTTCACGACCAGATCCAGCCCTTCGATGTCGAGGCCGCGCGCGGCGACGTCCGTCGCCACCAGCACGCGGATGCTGTGATTGCGAAACCTCGCCATCACGAAGTCGCGCTGCTTCTGCTCCAGGCCGCCGTGCAGGCTGGCGCTGCTGATCCCCGCCGCGCCGAGCGCCTGCTCGACGCGGGTGACGGTCGCTTTGAAATTACAAAACACAATGGCCGACTCGGGCGGGCTCGTCCGCAGCATCGCCAGCAGCGTGGCGAGACGACCGCTGTCATCCACGACGGTGGCCAGCTGGCGCAACAGCGTCCGGGACGTGTCCGCGTCACCGACGGTCAGGCGGGCCGGATCCTGCTGATGCGCCTTGGTCATCGCGTCGATCGATCGCGGATAGGTGGCCGAAAAGAAGACGGTCTGCCGCGGCCTCGGCGCGCCGCTCAGGATGCTTTCCATCTCTTCGCCAAAGCCCATGTCCAGCATGCGGTCGGCCTCGTCGACGACGACGGTCGCAACGCCGCTCAGATCCAGCGAGCCGCGCTTGATGTGGTCCAGCGCCCGGCCTGGCGTTCCGACGACCACGTGCACGCCCTGTTGCAGCGCCGCCAGCTGCGGATTCATCGGTTGCCCGCCCGCGAGGACCAAGACGGCAAGGCCCGCTTCACGCCGGCCCAGCTTGCGGAGGTCGCGCGCCACCTGCGCGCACAGCTCGCGCGTGGGACACAGGATCAGGGCCTGGGGGTGGCGTTCTCCCCGCTTCAGCTTCTGCAAGATCGCCAGGCCGAAGGCCGCCGTCTTCCCGCTACCGGTCGTGGACTGTCCGACCAGGTCCCGGCCCGCCAACAACAGAGGAATGGCGCGCGCCTGAACGGGCGTCGGCGTGGCGAAGCCGAGCTCGGCCACCACCTGACACAGGGTGGGGGACAGGCCGAGCGTGGCAAACCCGCCGTCAGCTGGTGGAACGGGCGCCGCGTGGTGCATCGTCATGGACGCCTGATACCAACTGCGGGGGGAAAGTCCACGCATTACCTCCCGCCGAATTCGCATGCCGGCCCTGTTCCCAGTGCAAACGCATGAAATAGGCGAGTGCCGAGAGAACGAACGCGGGGCTGAGCTGCCCTCAAGCCCGTCCGATGGTCGCGGTCAGCGATCGACGATGAGCGCGGTGGCGAAGCGCGCCGAGGTGCCCCCCTCCGCCTGGACCTCGAGGAACACCGGCTCGTTCGCCGGGAGGGCATCGGCCATCGCCAGCTCGATCGACTGGTTGGCGGGGCCGACCACGGCCGTCCGGCGGGCGACGACGCGATCGGCAGTCACGAGCCGCAGCTCGATCCGCTGCGACTTGTCGGCGCCGGGCAGCCGGACGGCGAGCCGCCCGTTCGGGGCGACGTGCGCTCGGTGCCCGCCGACATAGATCGCCCCGCTCGAGAAGTCGACGATGAGAGCAACCACGCCCGGGAGAATCCCGGGCAGCAGCCAGAGCAGATCCATGACCATCGTCGCCCCGTCGATGTTGCCGCTCTGCTGGCCGCGACGCTCGGGGTGTAGGAGGTAGCCACAGCTACCCGACGACGTCGCGGTGACGACCAGCAACGTCGTCCCCGCGACTACCCGCGACATGCGATTCATCATGTTCGTGCGCCTCCCCTCCAGAGCATAGGTCAAACAAGCGTGCTCGGCACCCGCGCGCGTCGGATACGCGCTCGCGACGGATCTGGACCCGTGGGCAGTAGCGGGGGCCCGCGCTTCGCGCGGGCCCAGCTAGTCGATCGGCACGTAGATCTCCGTGCGGAGGTCGGCCTCCGCCGTGTCCGCCGGTGTGTTCAGGTAAACCTCCCACGAGCTCCTCGTGACCGGACGGCGTATCGACGCGGCGTGGATGAACAGCTGGGCCCAGGTCTCGCCGAGCGAGGCGTAAGGTCCTGCGTGCACCGCAAACAGCGCATCGCCACCCGCTGTCTCGCCGATGGCGATGTCGCCTTCGCCCGTGATCGGCGTGCCCACGAAGTACGCTGGCTGCACGTCGAAGTCACCCGTGGCTTCGTTGACCGAGTGGTAGACCATGATCGGTCCCCCGGCGGGCTGCTTTCCTTGCGACGCGAGCCATCCGGCGACGCGCGACAGAATCTCGCCGCACGCGGGCCCGAGCCCGTCGCGTTTCACGGTGCGCCGAATGCCGACGTACAGGCGCGGTTCGACCTTCTTGATTTCGATGGTCACCGGCATGCGCGCAAGGATACCAGCCTGCGCGTTTTGACGTTGCCGGCGCGGCGCGCGATGCGTTACGCCGCGAAGGCCGATGCGCGGCCGCCGCGCGCGTCGTCCGCGGATGGCGTCACTGGATTTTCCAGGTCTCGTGGAGCCAGACGATGAGGGGCTCTTCCTCCGCCGAGATCGAATCGGCCGCGGCCAGCGCCAGGATGGACTCGTAGATGAGGGCGCGGGCCTCGGGCCGCTCGATGCTCGCCAGGAACGTCTCGAGGGCGGCCTGATCCGGAAACGACTCGGCGGCCTTGGCGAACAGCTTGCGGTAGGTCGCCTCGCCGAGCTCGGCTGCCATCGCCGCGATCGCCCGGCCCTCGAGCGGGGTTATCGTCCCATCGGCGCGTGCGATGGCGCGGCTCAAGGCGACGAGCGCCAGGCTCTCCTCGGGCAGCAGGTCTGATGAGCTGCATCGGCTCATTTTCACCGAAAAGGGGATATAGATCTCGGTCAACCCGTTCGGATCGCTGCGCGTGCGTTGCCGTCCCCGTGTCGGGGAGTGGAGGAGGGTGCCTTTGGCTGGCGCTTGGAAAAACAATCGCGGTTCGTGTCTGCGCCGCCCGCCCCCCAGGTCTCGGTCCTGCCCGCGCGCGTTGCTGGCCTTGCTGGTGGGCGGCCTGCCTGCCTGCGGCGCCAGGACCCACGTCGAGGCGCCCGGGCCCATCGCGTCGGCGGCTCCCGCAGCTAGCGCCGACGCGGGCGGCGGCATGGCCACCGCCGCGCGTGACGGCGGCGCCGGTGCCGGGAATCTCGATGACGGGGGCGCCCTCGCACCGGGAGGCGCGGCCCGCAATCACGGAGCTGCGCCTGCCTTGGAGCGCCGGCGAGACGTGGTACCTCACCAGCGGACCGCACTCGACCAGGCGCGCGGCGCTGGACTTCGCGCCACCCAACCGGGACCCACGCACTGGCAAGCTTTACGCCGATCCGTGCTCGCGTAAGCGCGGCGACGCGTACTGGGTGCGCGCCGCGGCCGACGGTTATTTCACCGCCGTGCTTCGCAAAGGCTGCCCCTGCGTGCAGATCCAGCACGACGACGGCACCACCACGAACTACTTCCACCTGCGGCGCAGCAGCGTGAAGCGGCTAGGGTTCAAGGTCGGCGATCCGGTGCGGGCGGGCCAGGCCCTCGGCCATCCGTCGTGCGAGGTCGGGCCGAGGATGTGCGGGGCCACGCACCCGGCCTCCGGCGTGCACGTTCACTTTCATCGGACGAACGCCGCCACGGCCGCACGGATCCCCGCCGACCGTGCAGTGCTGTCGGGCTGGACGGTCAAGTCGGTCGGCCGCCAGCGTGATGGGATGATGATCAAGGGCGAGGAGGTCAGGGAGACCCGAGGCAAGCTGGTGGGGTGGGCCTGCGCTCCGACGACGGCGGCCTGCCGGGGGAAGCGGAACGACCTCGAATCGGACAACGCCCCCGTTCCCAACACCAAGACACAGGTGGTCTCGCTCGACGGCGGGAAACAGCGCCGGTCGGGCCGGCGCTGACGGAAGTCGTCAAAGGGGCCAATGCCCCCCTGCGAGCACAGGACTACTGCAGAACTGTGTCCATATCCCAGTCGACCCACATGGCTTTCCATTCGCTGACCGGTTGTTGAACACCGTTGTCCATGATGGTCATGACGTTTGTGTTTGCAGTCGTATTGCCGTCGAAGACTCGCTTGAAGAATTCGCCTGCAAGGGAGGTTGCCGCGGCCGGATTGCTGCAGTGCTGTGCGCTGTACATGAGGAAACCCATGCGTTCTGGAATGCCGAGCGCCTTCCACACCGGTTTCGCCGCCCATGCGGACAGCGCTTCACACGTTCCTCCGAGGTGACACCACGAGTTCGTGCCGTTGTTGTTCGAGAAATGCACCAGATGCCGTGGCGCGATGGTCGCCAGGAGCAAATGCGTATCGAACGGGAGGTTGTTCACTTTTGCGGGGGCTGATGAGAGCCACTGGGACGCGCTCGTAACCCATGGCCCGCAGATGCCGGTGGCTTCCAGGTTGTCGATGCTCTGAGGTAGCGCATCAGCACACTTCCAGATGGCCTTGCCGTCGCCGTGCCTGAACCACTCCGCCTGACGCAAGTTGGCTGCACCACCACCACCCGATTCCACGATGACGACCAGCGGTACGCGACTGAAGACACCCGCCAGGTAGGCACCCTTTCCGCATCCGGAACATCCCGACACCATCATCTTGGTTGGATCGTGCCCGCTGCTGGGGTTTTGCTCCAACACGTCCATCACCCGGTCGAGCATCCATCCGTTGGCGATGTTGGGGTTCACGTCGGCAGAGAAGCCATAGAGGGTCCTGATCTTGGCTGCAAAGCCGCTCCCAAAAGCCAACTTCTTGCGGCTCGAGGGATAAATTCCTCCCGACAACTCGAGAGCGATCGCAGTGCCGGAGCCACTGATGGTTGCCGAAAAGGTGTCCGTTTTCGAGCCGACCTTGACGGTGATTGAAACCGTCCCGCCCGACACGGTTCCGGTCGTTGAATCCGGTTTGGTCGGAACTGGGGCGTAGATGTACTTGGCTGCCATCGCCAGAATTTCCTGGCGGCGGCACTCCCACTGATCCTTCCTGGTGAGTTTCGTGCCGTTGAAGAACGTGAACGGATCGGGAAGTTTCTTGTTCACGGGCAGGGCGCTCGCGTCAGGCAGAGTGGGCAGGGTGCACGTGGCCGAGCTGCCGCTGCCAGCGGCCCCGGTCGTTCCGGCGGCCCCGGTCGTTCCGGCGGCCCCGGTCGTTCCCGCGGCCCCCGTCGTTCCCCCCCGTCCGGCGGCCGCCGTCGTTCCTGCTGCGCCTGTCGTTCCTGCGACGCCCGTCGTTCCTGCGACACCCGTCGTCGCCCCGGCGACGCCCGTCGTTCCCGGCGACGCCCGTCGTTCCTGCGGCGCCCGTCGTTCCTGCGACGCCCGTCGTTCCGGCGGCGCCCGGTCGTTCCGGCGGCGCCGGTCGTGCCGGCCGTCCCGGAGGTTCCGCCGCCGCTGCTTCCGGCCGCGCCTGGCGAACCGCCGCCCTCCGTTGGAGCGCAACCAACCAAGAGACTGCCCGCCAGAATGGCCAGGCTGATGGGCGAGGACACGATCGTTCGCATATACATGAGGGCCTCCGGGCACGCCGCTAGCGCAGGCGCCAGCTGGACTGGCCCCTATTCCCGGGGCAACGCCAACTGATCTTGGGTCGGCACCGATAGTGACGCCGCCCGCCCAAGAAAGCGGCTCGTCCTCACCCTGCGCCGGATCCCGACCGGTCGTAAACGACGAGGAAGACGAAATACGTGGAGGCACCAGGAATACCCCCGCCGGCTCTCCGTTCCCAGCGTTGGCAAAACGTCGCACGCAGAAGGTGCGAAGGGGCGCAAGGAGGGGAACGTGGCTGCAACGACACAGAAGTGGGATCGGCGCGGAGGTCACGGGAGGGCGATCGGGTTGACGGCGCTCATCGCCGCCGCTGGCTGCTCGCCAGGCCCGCCCGCTTCGGTGGGCGAGACGAGCGAGACGAGACAGAGCGCGCTCATCAGCCAGACGGCGATCTTCCAGGACGGCGTCAGCGGCTACGCGGGGACGATCGATACGCGGATCGTCCAGAACAACTCGAGCTCGAACTTCGGGACCTCGGCCACCCTCGTGGTCGACGGCGACGATCCGTCGGGGACGGGGCGGGATGTCGCGACGCTGATTCGCTGGGACGTCTCCGCCATTCCAGCCGGCAGCACCGTGCAGGCGGTGACGCTCGCGCTCGCGATCACGGACGCCAGCTCGCAGAGCTATCCGGTCTTCGCCCTCAAGCGAACCTGGACGGAGACCGGCGCGACCTGGTCGGCCGCGAGGTCCGGCAGCGCATGGCAATCGGCGGGCGCAAAAGGGGCCAATGACCGCGATCCCACGGCGCTGGGCTCGCTGGCGCCCACGGCGACCGGGCCGCACGCGGTGGTGTTGAACGCCGCAGGCATCGCGAAGGTGCAGGCGTGGGTGGACGCTCCGGCCACGAACTTCGGCATCGTCATCGCGCACGCCGGCAACACGAACAAGCTCGGTTTCTCCTCGAGCGAGACCTCGATGGTCACGAGCCGACCGATGCTCTCCGTCACCTACCTGCGGCCCGGGACCGGGGACGGCGGTGTCGCGACGGACGGCGCGGCGGATGGCGCGGGCGGCGTGGCCGGCACGGGCGGATTGGGCGACGCGGGCGGATCGGGCGGCGCGAGCGACGCGGGCGGCTCCGGTGGGTCGAGCGACGCGGACGCAGCGGCTGCGCCGCCCGGGGGGGCGTCAGGGAGCGACGCCGGAGCGGCGGGATCCGGGCAGGCTGGTTCGTCCGGAGGCGGTGCGGGCGGCGCGGGGACCGGCGGCTCGTCGTCGGTTCCTGCGGTGCTGTACGCAGCGGGCGACATCGGTGATTGCAACTCCGCGGGGGATACGGCGACCGGGCTCCTGCTGGACGGGACCAGCGATCCGATCGCGGTCCTCGGCGACATCGCGTATCCGAACGGCAGCCTGGGCGACTTCGCGAATTGCTTCGATCCATCGTGGGGCCGTCACAAGCCGCGCATCCGTCCCACGCCCGGTAACCACGAGTACGGAACGGCCGGCGCCCTTGGCTACTTCATGTACTTCGGTGTGGCGGCCGGAACGCTCGACATGGGCTACTACAGCTACGACGTCGGCGGCTGGCACGTCGTCGTCATCAACAGCAATTGCAGTAGTGACAGCTGCTCGGCGGGGAGCCCGCAGGAGCAGTGGTTGCGTCAGGATCTCGCAGCCAACCCCCGCGCGTGCACGCTGGCCTACTGGCACCACCCGCGATGGAGCTCCGGCGCTCACGGTCACAACCCCCAGATGGCCGCGATCTGGCAGGCGCTGCACGACAACGGCGCGGATCTCGTCCTGAACGGCCACGACCACGACTACGAGCGCTGGGCACCGATGGATGCCAATGGCAACGCGTCTCCCACCGGGATGGTCGAGATCGTGGTCGGCACGGGCGGCACGGGGCTGCGCGGCTTCCCCGGGGCAAGGCCGGCGAACAGCGTCGTACGCAACTCGACCGCGCACGGCGTTCTGAAGCTGACCCTGCGGGAGAATGTCTACGACTGGGAGTTCAAGCCGATCGCCGGGCAATCCTTCGCGGATTCTGGGACCGCGGCCTGCCGATAGGGGAGACCGATCGTTTCACGCGAAGCTGTCGAAATCATCCGGCTAGCACCTGCGCGACGAGCGCGTCGCTGAACGGATCGGGGTCGTATTGGCCTGGCGCCCAGCCGAGCAGGAAGCGATAGAGATCGACCCAGGCCAGCGGGAAGAGGTCGCGCCACTCGCGTTCCAACTCGTCGAGCGCGCTCGGTTCGAGCCTTTCGGCGAGCGCGGCCCGGAGGACGACGAAGTACTCGTCGAGATAGCGGGGCACCCGCACGGCGCACTCGTCGGGGTGCAGGCAGCTGCTCAGGAAATAGGCGACGTCCTTGACCCCAACGCCGCCGCCCACGTACTGGAAGTCGACCAGCGCGACCCTGTCGCGTCGCGCGAAGCAAACGTTCTCCAGCTTGGCGTCACCGTGGACGAACGTCCGAAAGCGCGCCGCGCTCAAGCGCGCGTCGATGGCCGGCGCTGCGCGACGTAACGGCGCGTGCCTCATCCGCGCGAGCTCGTCGGGACGCGTGGCGAGGTGCCAATAGGTACCGACCTTCCACAGGTCGTCCGGAGCCTGGCCCAGAAAGGTGGCGTGAAAGGCCGCGAGCCAGCGCAGCGCGCCCGAGAGCTGCCCTTCGCTGACTCGCCGGCAGCGTTCGGCGAATCCGGCGGCGTCCAGATCTTCGAGCACGGTGAGGAATCCCCCGTCCTCCGCGCGCAGTGCCAGCGCGCGTGGCACGCGGCAGGCTTCGCTACAAGCAGCCGCGTAGCGCGTGTAGAACGCCTGCTCCACCCGATAAGAGCGCAGCTTGCGGCGATGAGCGAGGCTGCGGTCGTCCGGCGGCGGCCTCACGTCTTTGACGATGACGCTCGCCACCTCGTCTTTGATGGAAAGCTCGGCGCGCCACAGCTCACCGTACCCGCCCCACAGCGCCTGCAGTCGCGAGCCAATCTCGCAAGCGTGTGCGCCCGTCGCACGACGCACGCGCTCGGCCAGGCGACCACGGTCCATCGCATGACCCTAGCGCTTCGGCGTGGGGAACTGGGGACAGGTACGACGCTGGCGCCCCGCGTCATTCCTGGTCTGCCGGCCCTTCCGGCGCCGCTACCGAGACGCGGGCGTCGTTTCTTGTGACGATTCGAGCCAGCGGAGACAAGTACTCATCATGATCACCTCCCGCCTGGCCCTCCTGCGGCAATTCTGCGCGCTCGCTGTCTTCGCCGTCGGCTGTTCTTCTGGATCCGACGGACCTTCCAATGGAACCGGCTTGGCCGGGACCAGCGGCAACGCCGGGACTGGAGGGGCGTCGACCGGCGGCGCTGGGGGCGGGGCGACAACCGGCGATGGGGGACGTGGGGGCAGCGCCGCGGGGGGAGCAGGGCTCGGCGGCGGGCCAGGGACGGGCGGCGTGGGTGGATCGTCGGGCGCCACCGGCGGCGGGAGCGGTGGACGAGGAGGCGCGGCGGGAGCGACGAGCGCGGGCGGCCGGGGCGGCACGAGCGGCGGGGGAGGTGGCGGTGGCGCGTTGTCGGGCGCTGCCGGTAGTGCCGGGATCGCGGGGCAGGGCGGCTCCGGCGTCGCCGGAACCGGCGGCGGGACCACCACCGCCCCGAAGCCCAGCGCCGGTTGCGGCACGGCCACCACGCAGGCGCTCAATCAATGGGTCGCAGGCTCGTTGACGGTGAGCGGAAGCAGCCGCACGACCGCGGTGCGGCTGCCGACCGGCTACGATCCCAGCCGCGCCTACCCGGTCATCGTGTTGCTGCACGGCTGCGGGGGGGGAACGAACAACGTGCCGATGGAGAACGCGACCGGAGCGAACGCCATCCTCGTGCGCGGCACGGGCTCGGCGTCGGGGACCTGCTGGAGCACCACCGCCAGCGGCGCCGACGTCGCGTTCGTCGATGCCATGGTCGCCGACGTGAAGGCCCGCTTCTGCGCGGACGAGGGCCGGTTCTTCACCGTCGGCTACAGCAGCGGATCCTGGCTCATCAATCAGCTCACCTGCATCCGCGCCAGCGCGCTTCGCGGCGCCGCCACGGTGACGGGAGGCGAGGCGGCGAGCGGAAACTGCGGGGGCCCGGTCGCTCGCATGTTCGTCCACGACAAGGATGACACCGACAACGTGATCTCGGGAAGCGAGAGGGCGCGCGATCGGCAGCTGACCCAGAACGGGTGCGACAAGTCGATGGCAGCCGTGGCCACCGACCCGTCGCCGTGCGTCCGCTACCCGGGATGTCCGGCGGCGTATCCGGTCGTGTGGTGCGCGACGAGCGGCCAGAGACACAACCGCCAGGACAACTGGGTCCCTGCCGCGTTCTGGAACTTCTTCAAGGCGTTCTAGGGGACGAGCGGCGCGGCGACTCACTCGATCACGACGGTCTGGCCCGACGAACGGCCGAACGTCTCCGGGCTGTACATCTCCTCCGCCTTGGCGGGGGCGGCGATGAACGTGCCGGGCGTCGTGGCGCGGACCGTGTACGAGAACCGATGGCTGCCTTCGGCCATGTCCATCGCGAAGGCCTCGCTGCGGTTGTCGCGCAGGTTCCGGTGGTCCCAGTACGCATCGCCGGCGACGGCGACCGCGCGCTCGGCGGTGGCGAGCTCTTCGTTCACGGTCTCGAAGCCGGCGGGCAGCGGATCGACGAGCGCAACGTTGTAGCGGCGGGTGGTGTTGAACGCCTCCAGCGTGACGAGCACCTTCGCGCCGAGGCGGATCTTCACGCGGCCGTCACCCAGCCGGACGACGTCGGCGGGATCTTCGACGGCCGTGTAGCTCCGCCGCACGACGAAGCCCGCGTCCAGCGCCGGCAGATCGATCTGCTTCGGCGCGTAGGTGATGCCGACCCGGTAGTACATGCGGCCGGCGCCGACCTTCGCCAGCGCCACGTCGTGGGTCGAGCCGGGAAGCAGCGTGTTCCAGTCGAGGCCGGCGGTGCCCCGGGCGTTGCTGCGACCGGCGAAGGTCTGCTCGGCGTAGGCGGCGGCGCCGAGCCAGAGCTTGCCCGTGTAGTCGGGCGTGGCCTTCTCGAACGTGTCGAAGTAGCGGCGGATCGCCTGCAGCGCGACCAGGTTCTCCTGCGTCGAGCGCCACCGGCCGTTGCGGCGGCCGTCCAGCACGCCGCGGGCCAGCTTGGTGACGACCGTGAGGTCCGGCTTCTCGCGGATGAGCGCGTCGAGCACCAGCGCGTCGGTCTTCGTGGCTGACACGAGCAGCAGGCGCTCCGCCTCTTCGTGGGTGACAGTGACGGTGGCCGACGACGCGGTCTGGTGCGTCGCGGCCAGCAGCTCGGCGAGCAGCGTGGCGCGCATCTTCTGATGGGGCGCCCGTCCCGCCACGAGCGACAGCAACCGCGCGCGCGCGTCCATCGGATAGACACCGAGCGCGCGGGCGAGCGCGTGCAGCCTTTCGGCGCGTGGCCGGGCGTCCTGGCCGGCCGCCGCCAGCGTCGCGAGCGCGGTGGCCGCCAGCGATACGTGATACGGGAGCGCCGCCGCATCCTTGCGCCGCGCGGGCGGTGTCGCCGCGCTCCGCTCCAGCGCGCCGAGCAGCCTGGCCGCCTCCCTGGCGACGTACCGGGTCGCCTTGCTGGTGATGTCTCCCCTGGTGCCCTGGGCGGCGAGCGCCTGCAGGACCTGCATGGTCACGTACGGGTCGGACTTCATCCCATGGAAGTAGCCCCAGCCGCCGTCGGGTCGCTGGTCCTTGCCCAACGCCTGGACGTCCTTGGCGCGCGTGGCCTCGACCTCGCTGCGGGTCGGGCGGCCGGGCGTCTGGAACAGCTCGAGGATGTCGCCGACCGCCGCGGTGGCGAGCATGCGCGACGAGCGCTGCTCGGCGCACTCGTGCGGGTACCGGTACACGTACCAGAACGCGTCGGTGAGCGACTGCAGCTGCGTGGACGCGAGCTCCACCTCGACGCCGCCGACGTCGCGGAAGACGTTGTCCGGGACGGCGAGCTGCTCGAAGCGTGGCGCGTCGTCGACGGTGCCGTAAGTCGCGAACGCCTCGGTCGTCGCCGGCTCGTAGATCGGCACCTCGACGTTGGACGCGTCGGCGAAGTCGCCGGCGGTTGTGATGGTCTGCACGACCGCCTTGCCGCGCGACCGGGTGGCGAAATCGAAGCGAACCTCGGCCCGCTGGCCGCCGGGGATCGTGACGCGCTTGCCCGCGGGGCCGCGGCCGGCGAGGTTCGCGGCCCGAACCGCGACGTCGACGGTGCGCGGCCGCGCGTCCAGGTTCTGAACCAGCACCGGCAGCGAAAAGACGTCGCCCTGGGTGAGGAAGCGCGGCGCGATGGTACGGGCGTTGATCTTTCGCTGCGTGACGATGGTGCCCTCCCCCTTGCCGAAGTGGAGCGTGTCAGCGGCGGCGAGCGCGATGACGCGGAAGCGGGTGAGGCTGTCAGGCATCTTCACGGTGAGAGCGACCCGCCCGTCTGCGCCGGTCCGCAACCGCGGCGAAAACACCGCGTTGGCGCGGAAGTCCTTGCGCGCGGTGACCACACCGCCGTTGCCGGCGCCGCCGGCGGAGCCCTTGCCGATGGTCCCCAGGCCCCCGAGCCCGAAGCTGCCGCTGCCGATCACAGACTCCAGATCGAGGCCGTAGCGCCTGACGCCAGGCGCGCCGTCCAGCTGTCTGCCAGCGTCACGAATCAGATCGATGGTCGACTGGTGCGTCGTTCCGTGGACGACCTCGCGGTAGAAAGGCCCCAGCGGATCTTCGTGGGAGCTTCCGGCCAGCGCGAGCACGGCCTCGTCGACCACGATGAGCGCGACCTCCGCGCCGGCCGCCGGCTTCCCCGCGTGCTTGACCGTGACCTCGAACGTCGCGGCCTCACCAGGCTCGACGAGCGGCCTGGTCGGGCGCGCCTCGACCGATAGCCGCGCGCTCGCGACGTCGACCTCCAGGTTCACCTCGGCGGCGGCGTGCTCGGGCAGCGGCAGCGCGCTGCCCTCCGACGTCCTCTGTCGCTTGCCCCAGCGATCGACGACGACGAACACGTTCTTCGTGAACGCCGGCTGGATGGGCAGCTGGACGAACGTCGACGGCGCCGTCAGCGCGACCGGCTTCTGCTCGATCACGCCGTTGCGCGCGAACGTCACGACCGCGCGCGCCGGGAGCACCGCCGACCGGATCTCCAGCCTGGCGACGTCGCCGACCCGGTACCGCTTCCGGTCCGGGATCACCTCGAGACCCACCCGCGAACGCGCGCTCGTGTACCAGGGCAGCTCGAATCCCGCGGTGTTGACGCGCCCGCGTCCGTCGGCGACCGACGCCCGCACGCTGTAGGCGATGTCGGCGCCAGCACGCTTGAACGGGCACGTCACGGGGGCCGCCGCGCTCCGAAGGTTGCAGGCCTGCGCGTCGACGACCTTGGCGTCGTCACGGTAGCGTTCGCTCCCCAGGACGCCTTCGATCTTCACGTCGACGGGGGCGCCGGTCACGGGCCGCCCGTCGATGTCGGTGACGACCACCTCCAGCACGCCGGCGTTGCCGGCGTTGGCGGCGTTGTCGGCGTTGTCGGATTGCAGGCGGAGCCCGACGTAGTACGCGCTCGGGTGAACCGGGATCGCGCGTGAGCTCGCCCGGATGCTCATGCGGTCGACGTCGGTGATCGTTGCGTCGACCTCCAGCATGCTGGGGCGACTCGCCGGCAGCGCGGTGATGTCGAAGACCATGCCCGCCGACGACGTGGCCGAGAGCGAGCCAATCTGGCGTCGTTCGACGGCCGGCGGGCGCGAGCGCCAGGCGTCGTCGTCGCGCGATCGCGCGGGCGAGAAGTCGAACAGCTCCCAGCCGGGCGGCCGGTACCACGCCGCGCTGAGCTTCGCCGCCCACTCCACGCGTGCGCCGCCGAGGCCGCCGCCCGCGTAGTACTGCGCGGACGCGTTCATCTCGATGCTCTCGCCGAGGATGAGCGGCGCCCCGCCCGCGTGGCTGACGTCGTCGTTCAAATTGACCGCGAAGGCGGGTGTCCGAAACTCCTGGACCCGGATCGGGTGCATGTAGCGGGCGCCGCGAGCGGTGAAGTCGAACCGGACGTAGCCCAGCTTGGCGTTGGCCGGCAGAGCCACAGCCAGGTCGAATCCCCCCTGGGCAGACAGGGTGGCCGCGCCCTCCGCCAGCTTGGTGCCGCGGAGATCGGTGAGCGTGTACGTGAGTTGCTCCCCCGCGGCCGGAAGGCGCGGGGTCGGATTGATCCCGTTGTGTGTCCAGCGCAGCCAGCCTTTGACGTAGACCTTCTCGCCAGGCTTGTAGATGAAGCGATCGTCGGTCACGTACCAGAGCGCGTTTTCGCTGCGGATCGCCTTCTCGGACGAACTGATCGCCATGAATGTCGTGTCGGCCGCCGCGCCCTCGCCCGCACGAGCCACCAGCAGCGCGGCGGCGCCGCGCGTGAGGGGCTTGCGCGGCACCGGCGGCAGAAGATCGAATCCGACGCGCCCGGTCTCGTCGCTGACCGCCGACACGGCAGCTCCCGACCGCCCTTCAACGAGCAGCGACGCGGCGACGCCGGCGCGTGGCTCGACCAGCTTGGCGGGCGTGATGTCGTGGACCCAGCCGCTGATCTTTTCGGAATCGAGGCGCGCCGACAGGCCGAGCCTGGTCACCTGTATCCAGGCGACGCTCTTGCGATCGAACCAGTCGCGGCGCGCGTGATCGGACGGTGACGCGGTCGCGATGGCGACGACGTGCCCCGTGCCGGACGCTGCCAGGGCCGGGCGCAGATCCACACGGATGTCCGCCCCGCGGCTCGAGCCGACCACGTATGTCTGATCGATGACCCGCCGGCCGGGCGGGCTCGTGCGCCGGCCCGCTTCGTAGTCCTGGAACGCGAAGTAGTCATTGGGCTGAACCTGGAACAGCTGAACGTGCACCGATGTGACCGCCTGCGCGGTGATCACCCATTGCGGGATCGAGAAGCGCGGATCCAGGACCTGCAGCCCGGCGGGCGCGTCGAGCCAGGGATCGAAGCGCGCGGGGCCCGTGGTGAACGACGGCCGTCTGTTTCCGACCAGCGGCTGGCCATGAATGTCGATGAGGCTATCGTCGACGGTGACGGTGTAGGGGCGTCCGGCCGTGTCCGGGGCCTGCAGGCTGACGCCGGTGCCCGGCGCGGGATGGTCTTGAAACGGCGTGCCTTCGATCTGCACCGAGCGCGAGCGATAGGAATTCGGTTCGATCGGGGTGCTGAAGTCCACCTCGAAGACGCCCCCGGCCGGGCAGATCGCACCCGTCATGCGCGGCCTGAACGTGGGGCCGCAACTGATGCCCTTCACCTTGAAGCGCGGCGCAATCGACGCTGAAGTGTCGCTGGCGGCGGTGGTGAGGCGTGGCCCCTCCCTCGACGGCGCGCGTGCCCCGAGCACCGCGTGGATCGACGCGCCACCGGGCCACTCGGCTGATGGCGCGATGATCAGGTGGTGCGTGCCGAGCAGCTTGTCGGCCTGGCTCGCGTCGAACTTGGTCGCCGGGTTCTTCGCCCACAGGGTTTGCGCTTCGGCGAGCGCGATCGGCCGCCACGGCAGGCGCTTGCCCTTGTCGTCTTGAACGCGCAGGAACGGCAGCAGGCGATCGGGGTCGAACGCCTGGTCCAGCTTGATCGCGATCGGCGAATCGGACCGCAGCCCGGTCTCCGGGTACGCGCGCACGATCTGGACGGGACGCGTGCTGAGCCGCGCGGTCGCATCGACGGCCAGCGCCGCGCCGCTGACGGCGCGCGTGCCGGCGGGGACGGTGACGGCGAAGTCGGTCGCGCCGGGGAGGCGCGCGCTCGCCGCCGTGAACTTCAGAACGCGCGTGTCCAGCCAGCGCCAGGAACCGGCGACGGCGGGGGTGATCGCCGCCGGGGGCCGCGCCGCGATACCGACGGCCGCCAGCGGGACGATCGGCTCATCGAAGACGACCTGAACCTCCGACGCGGCGGCGACCTCGCCCTGGGGCGCGATGCGGGGTGGCGCGAGCGCGTGCTTGGACGGTGTGGGCGGCGGTATCGGCGCGGGCGACTGCGGCGCCTCTCCCACCGGCTTGCCGCTCGGAACCACGAAAGCGATCGGTTGCACGGACCCCGGGCGGGGAGGCGCCGCCGACGGCGCGCGCATCGCCGGCGCCGCGGCGTTGTGCGCGGATGGATCGGGCAGCGGCTCGAGCCGCGCGATCAGCGCGGCCGTCTCATCGGCGGAGAGCTGCGAGACGACCGCGCCCGACACGGTCGGCCGTGCATCCGGCATCTGAACCGACAGCGCGCCGACCCTGTTCTGCGTGTCGATCGCGACCTGCCGCCGGCCCGATCCGGCCGCGATCGCCGCCGACGCGGCGGGTGAAGTTCGGTTCCGGCCGCTCTCGGGTCGCACCCCCGACGGTGTGCGGCACCCCGCCCCGGTCAGGGAACTGGCAAGCCAGACACAGACAACCGCGCGCAACCGAAAGCGACCCACAACCCGCAGACACCACCGCCCGCACCCGGTTCCCGCCGCGACATCACTGCACCAGCGAATCCCGGAGATGGTCCAGGCGGTCGTCGTCGTCTCGATCACCGGCCCTGCGCGCGATCGCCTTCTCCACCGCGGGAAGGGCCTCGGCCCCGTAAATATCGCGGATGGCCCGCGCGGCGTTGCGACCCGCGACCCGGTGCGTGACCGCCTTCAGCAAGTCCTCGAGCATCTGTGGATCGCCACGGCAGGTCGGATCAGCGCTGTAGGCGCGCTGGTATCGCTCCACGGAGTCGCTCAGCCAGCCGAGCTGCGCATGGGCGTGGGCGATCAGCAGCCAGGGGCGTGGATCGCCTGGATTCTGGCGGGCGAAGGCGTACGCCGGGCCGAGGGCCCCCTCGTTCAGGCGCTCCCCTCGTTCCAGCCTGTCGCGGATCGGCTTCAGCGCTTCGGGCACGGCTTCCTGCCAGGGATCACGGGCCCGTTGCCCCGGTGCCACAGCGCTCGCGGACTTGGTCTGCGTTTGCGTCGCGGCCGCCGCGGCCGGTGGCTGCGCCGGCGTAGGGGCTGGCGGTGTCGGCGTTGCTTGCGGATCTGGTGCGGGCGATTGCGCAGCAACAGGCTTGGCGCTCTCGACGAGCGGGCCACGGTCACGACGCAGAAACGTCACCCCGGTGGTGACCGCGGCGGCGAGCCCGACCAGCACGATCGCCGTTCTCCACGGCAGCGCGCGCGGCGCGCGGGCGCTGCGCACGCTGGGTACAGGTAGAAGATCCTTCAGTGTCGGCGGCTCGGCGGCCAGGCGCGCGCTCCGCACGGGCGGAAGATCCTTCAGTGTCGGGGCGAGCCCTGCGCTCGCAGCCGGGGCGCGCGGCCCACCGTCGAGGGCTTCCAGCGCCGACAGCATCCACAGCGCCTGCGGGTATCGCGCCGCCGGTTTCTTGGCCATCGCCCGATCGATCACGGGCTGCACGAGTCGGGCGATCGCAAGGTCGGGCCGCACTTCGGCCAGCGACGGAACCGGCTCGCGGACATGCGCCTCCATGACGCCCTCGGGGGTGTCGGCCACGTACGGCAGCCGTCCCGCCAGCAGCTCAAACAGGATCACACCCGCCGCGTAGATATCCGCCCTCGTGTCCACGCGTTCCGCCTTGGCCTGCTCGGGGGCCATGTACAGGAGGCGTTCCGAAGCTCGCGCCGTCGAGGAACTTCGCCATCCCGAAGTCGACAAGCCGGACGTGATCGGCGTGATCGGGCAGCGCCTGCAAGAAGATGTTGGCGGGCTTCAGGTCGCGGTGAGCGATCGCCTGGCGGTGGGCGAAGGCCAGCCCGCGCAGCGTCTGGCTGACGATATCGAGAGCGCGCGCCGGAGACACGGGCCCTTCGTTGATCAGATCCGCGAGCGTCTTCCCCTGCAGCAGCTCCATCACCAGGTAAGCCACATCGCCGTCGATGCCAAAGTCGGTGATCGGGACGAGGTTGGGGTGCGCCAGCGCAGAGAGCACCCGCGCCTCGCGCTCGAAACGGCGACGCCACTCGGGCGACGCGGCCGCGCTCTGCTTCAGCACCTTGATCGCCACCAGCCGATCGAGCTGCACCTGCCGGCCCTGGTAGACCACACCGACGCCGCCGACGCCCAGCCGCGCCAGCACGTCATAGCGTCCGTTCAGGGTCCGACCAATCAACGGATCAGGTGCGGACGCCGATGGGAACAGGTCTACACCCACAAACCATCACTATATATCTGGGAATCGCCGCCGCGGAATCCGTCGGCGGGGGAGGGACCGCCGGGGCCGGTCCGTACGTCATTGAATACGGCGTTCGAACCGATCCCAGAAAGCGCAGACCTCGGCCTTGCTGCCTGAGGCGACCGTCGGCGCGCTGTCGAGCAGGACCAACTCGTCTCTCTCCGCCGTGTAGCGCGGCCAGGAAAGCCCCGGACCGTTGGGATTGCCCGTTCGGGCGAACCGGCCCCAGGCGTCCATGATCGTGTGGGACAGAGGGAGCTCGCTCGGCGCGAGGGCGATGCCGGCCTCTTCGTTTCCGAACACGAACCACAGGTCCACCTGGTGGGTCGCGCCCAGCGCGTGAAATGGCGGGCTCTCGAGCACGTGCGTCAGCTCGTAGACATAGACCGGCGCACCGTGGGCCGCGAGCGCACGGGCCGCGCGCCGCGTCTCGCACACGAAGGCGCCTTCCGTGATCACGCTGTCGAGCGACTCCTTGAAGTCGGCACGCGCATACCGCTCTGCCACAGGGGCCACCGCGGCTTCTCCGAACGCGTCGCGTACGAACGCGTCGCGCTCCTGCCGGGTCACGCTGGGGAAGCTAATCGTGTGGAGGGCGCCTTCGTCACGGTTCCAGCCGACGATGAGGGGCACATGGGCGGCGCGGCCCGCGCGGATCGCCTGAAGGGGCACCGCGGGGAGCTCGATCCCGTCCACGACGGGGCCCCACCAGACTCCTGGCGGCAAGATGAACCCGCGCTTGAGCGGCAGGGCGCGCAGAACGGCGTCGACGCTCTTGGTGCGCAGGCAGGACATATCGGTGCAGCCCAGCGCTTCGGCGAACTTCTTGCCCTGTGCTTCCGCCTCGCGCGGTCCGAAGTAGAGAGGATCAGCGCAGGCGCCGCTCTGCATGATGGCTCGCGCGAACAGCCCGCGGCTCGCCGGCATCGCCAGGTGAGCGCAGACGCTGAACGCGCCCGCTGACTCCCCGAAGATCGTGACGTTGCTGGGGTCACCACCGAACGCACGGATGTTGCGCTGGATCCAGGTCAGCGCCGCGCGCTGATCGAGCAATCCGTACGAGGGTGATGCCGTCCGGCCAAGCTCGCGTGCGAGGTCGGGGTGCGCCATGAAGCCCAGCGCCCCCACGCGGTAGTTCATCGTCACCACCACCGCGTCCACGCGCGCCGCCAGTCGCGCGCCATCGTAGAGGTGATATCCGCCGCTGCCTTCCGCGAACGCGCCGCCCGGGATCCAGGCGAGGACGGGCTTGCCAGCGGCGCCGCCCGGAGGCGTCCAAACATTGAGCGTGAGGCAGTCCTCGTCCGCGCGCGCATAACTTGGTATCGCGCGCTGCGGGCAAGCGGGACCCACCGCCGTCGCGTCCCGTGGCGCCGTCCACGAAGGCGCCTCCGCGGGAGGGCGCCAACGAAGCGCGCCGACGGGTGAAGCCGCGAAGGGCACGCCCAGGAAGGCGCGCACGCCGCCGTCCAGGGCTTTACCTGCGAGCGGCCCGCGATCGGTGCTCACGACGAGCGCGCGATCGTCGCGGACCTGCGACGCGGGTGAGCCCGAGCTTGGTGATCCGGCGCCCGGCGTCCGGCACGCGAACAGCCACGCAAACCCCGCGACGAGGCAAAGGAGCCGAGGAATCCGACGCAGCCTCGCGGCCACGCTCACCCGAAGCCTCGCGCTGGTGACCACGTGCCATCTGACAACGACGGAGAGCCGCGGTTGCAGACCGCGTCAGCGATCTGACAGGTTGGGAATCCAACACCCCGCCCACCTCACCAGAATCCGCACGACTTATAATCGTGGCGTGCGCATTGCCTCGGGGCGTTCGATAGCGGCGCTCGCGGGAACGGCTGCGCTATCCGGATGCGGTGGGCAAAGGGAAACGACGCTGACGCGGTGGCGCGAGCTGACCGCGCGGAACCTCCAGTGATTCGGTCATCCCACAATTGGCTCACGACACAAATGTCAGGATCGCGCCGGCGATTCCACCGCATTGTCGCGGCGGGCGACGCCGGCACGCGCGGTGCATTGCGAGGTCGGGCGATGGGATGGCGACAGTGCATATTCGGGCTCCTGGCGACGGCGGCCGCCTGCGGCGACGGATCTCTCGGCTCGGGTGGCACAGGCGGCGGCTCGGGCACCACGGGCGTCGGGGGAACGTCTAACGCGGGCGGCACCACTGGCGAGGGCGGGGTTGGAGGCATCGGGGGCACCAGCGGCAACGGTGGCGGCGGTGCCGGCGGACTGCCCGCTTGCCCGACAACTGGCCCTTCGCGTGACGTCGTGGAGGTGCTGCTCGTCGGATCCGACGGGGTGCCGGTGGCGGCGGCGGTGACCGCGGCGGTCACGGTCGACAGCATCGCAAGCTGCACCGCCGTGACCTGCCCGTACCCGGCAATGGGCGCGGCACGCCGGATCGTCTTGACTGGCGCGGGACAGGAGCAGTGGACACTCTATCTCCGGAACAGCGCCATGCCGGACGCGATGATCGAGGTTGGCGACACGTTCGACATGACCGTCGACGCCAACGTCGACTATGCCCTGTTCCACACGACGAACCAGACGGTCGTTCTGGGGCACGGGACAGATCTCGTCGTCTTCGCCGCGAGCCTGCAGAGGTTCTTTACGCCCCCGCTGCCACAGCTGGGCGCGTTCGGGATCACCCTCGCCGATCTGGGGGTGACGTGCGAATACACGGACCTCTGCAAGGTCCAACGTCGCGCGGTCGGCGTGGCGGTCGGATCGAACAGCGTCTCGTTGACCGGCGGAGAGACGCGGACGATTGGCTGGCTTTCGTTCACGAACGGCGACTTCACCACATATGGATCCACCGCCTGCGACGGCAAGGCGAACGTGACGATGGCCGGCTTCCGGATGCCGTAGGGAGCGATCTTGCGTTTCCAGGTGCGGCCGGGGAAGTACACAAAGGATCTCTGCAGCAGCGGGCCGATCCCGATGCAGCGTTGAGCGGCTCACTGAACGCGGCTGGATGTCCGCCGAGGAGCGAGAACACGACAGCGAGCTAGAGCCGGACATGTTCGAGCGCTGCGAGATGATACCGCTCATGTCGCGGTTGCGATCTCCATCGCCACGGGTCAATGCACCCAGACGCCGCCGACCTTGCCGTCCTTCATGGCCATCCTGATCAGCGCTTCGTCTTGCGCGCCGCTGGTCGAGATCTTCCACAAGTGAACCATGTAGCCGCGCTGTTTCAGGCGACCGAAGTAGTCGAGCTTGTAGCCCTTCTTGAGTGGCTGCGTGTACAGGCCACACAGCCCTTCGAACTGTTGCCGGCTGAGGTGCGTTTTCAGATTGGCGTCGGCGTCCGCGAGGAAGGCGTCGTACGACTGGGCCATCACCGCGTCGATCATCTTCGTGACGAGCTTCTGGGCGTCCGCGGGTCCGGCGGCTTCGGCGCGGGCGGGGGTGGCGTGAACGGCGAGGAGGGCGATGGCGAGGCCGAGGGGGAGGAACGTGCGCTTATTCATGATGACTCTCCGTGAGTTCTGGAATGCCGTCGGTGACGAGAAAGCCGGCGACCTGCCAGCCATCCATAGCCAAGGTGCAAAGGGCATCATCACCGCCGTCGTCGAATTCGATCTTGAGGAACCAGTCGACCCTGTGACGGCGGTGAACGTTGCCCAATGCGGAGATGTGGTGTCCGCGCGACAAGCGGCCTGCCAGCGCCGCGTTCGCGGCGTCCAGCCTGTCCTGACCCGCCGCAGCCCGGAACGAAGGCGACCCCTTGGCGACGAAGGCGTCGTAGTCGTTGCCTTCGATCGCCGCTAGCAGCTCTTCGGCCAGCGATTGCGCGTCGGGACGCCCCGGCGTCGACGGAGTGGACGCCTCCGTGGCCGGGAGTGGCGAGGTGATGGTCGGCAGGCCGACGCGCATGATGGGCGCGGCTGACGGCGGCGTGGCTTCATCCGGGGGGTTCCGGGATGGGCCGGAATTGAACGCCATGCGGGCATGAGGTCCGAGCGCCCGCCCGCCGACGACGACGCTGATGGCCATCGCAAGCACCCCCGTCGCCACCATCGCGATCATCGGCGACGTGGCCGCTGTCATCGCAGGCTTGCGAGCGAGGCTCGACCCGGATCGTGCCGAGGGTGGCGCGTCTGCCCGCGGCGCGGGAAGCAGCGGCGCCAGGGCGGCCCGCCACGCGGAGCGATCGTTCCCGTACCGGACGTCGAGCTCCGCGCACACGCGATCGAGCGCCTCCTTCAGCCGCCAGCGAATCGTCCCCTCGGGCGCCCCCAAGCGCCGCGCGATCTCAGCCGCCGAAAGGCCCTCGTAGAAGCGCAGCACCACCGTCTGCCGGAAAGGCTCCGCAAGCCGAGCAACCGCCTCGGCCACGTGCCGGTGGATCTGCGCGTCGCCGATCAGCTCCTCGGGCGAAGCCACGCGGCCGGCCGAGGCATCGTCCGCGTGGGCGGCTTGCTCACGCCGCTGCCGGCGCGCGTTGCCGCGGAAGCGATCCACCGCCAGGTTGCGCGCTACCGTCGCCAGCCATGCTCGACCACCGCCCGACGCCGGACGACTCAGCGCCGACAGCATCGTCTCCTGCGCCAGATCCTCGGCAGCCGCGGGGTCTCCGACCAGCGCTCGGGCGAACCGCCGCAGCCAGCCTGCCTGCGCCAGCAGCGTCGCCAGATCCGCGGTGGATTCCGCCTTCATGCCCATGGAAACGTCACAGTCGTGAAAACCGTTGGCGGAAATGCTAACCGCCGCCCGGCCCGTCGGCCCGGAGGCTCGGTCAGAGAGCGCCGTCGGGCATGCGGCCCGCGCGCATCGCGGTGACCTGCTCGGGAGCGAAGGGCGGCGCGAACAGCGTCGGATCGCATTGGTGCGACCGGAAAAGATCCGCGATGAACGCCATCCGGTTGCGAAGGTCGGTCCAGTTGCGGGCGCCGCTGCCCCTCAGCGTGTCGAGATGGGGATCGTAGGTCCTGACGAGCGCGAGCAGCTCCGGGTGATGAAGCGGATCGAGATCGGCGGGGAACGGGCGGCCGGCCACGACGATGTCCGCGCCCAGCGCCATCGAGCCGCCGCCCGGCAGCGCCAGTCGCATGAAGTGGCGGGTCGCGATTCGCTCCCAGGCCTCGCGGATGCCGGCGTAGAGCAGGCGCAATCGGCGTCCGAACAACCAGCTCAGGATCGGCAACCCCCAGACGGTGCCCGCCCGCAGGTTCCGATACACGCCCGGCGACAGCGGCGCGTCGATACCACCCTGGATGTGCGCCTGCAGGCGCGTCTGCTCGTGCAGGCCGATGAGCACGTTCCCGTACAACGTCAGCTCGGCGCGCTCCTTCGTCGTGGCGGCGTTGGCCGCGGCCACGTAGCTGGTGAACGCCAGCTTCAGCGCATCCTGGCCGTCGTGGTCGGCGGGGCCGGGCCGCAGGCCGGCCACGAACATGTCGAGCACGCCGGCCTGGCGGCTCGACGGCTGGGCGAACGTGTGCGCGAACCGGGCGAACAGCGGCGCCAACTCGGCGAACACCTTCAGGTTGCCCGCAGCGATCTGGTCACCGACCTCCTTGACCACCGCGCGCGCGACGTCGAAGACGTCGAAGTTCAGCTTCAACCACCCGAGCAGCGGAAACGGCTTCGTGAACGCCGCCAGCAGCGGCTCGATCGCCGCTTCCTCGCGCAACACCCGCGCCACCTCGTTCGGGACCTGTTCGCCGCGAATCGATTGCCCCGCGGTCTTCGACGCCCAGGTCGCGAACGACGACCAGTTGGCGTTTCCGCTGCCAATCACCGCCGCGATGGCCGCCGCCAGCTCGTGATACGTCTGGGTGATCAGCAGATTGCGCAGCGGCGCATTGGACTCGCGCGTGATCCGCTCAATCTCCGCCAGCTTCGCGGCCAGCCCCGCGTCCCCGGCCAGCGCCCCCCCGCTGGTGTCACCCATCGCGCCACTATAGTGCGACAGTCCCTGGTCCGCGGACTCACGATCGTGCGGCGCTAGAAGAACACGACAGCGCCACCGAGCCACCGAGCCACAGGCGCTCTGATCTCACCGGCTCGGTCAGGCGATGCCGCGGGTTCCCCCGCGGCCGGTTCTCACGGTTGTCGGCTTCCGACGCAGTGCCGGCCTACGGGTGACCGGGCGGCTCCCGGCTTGAAGTAACAGCCGTCGTCAGATGCTATTGCCGTACACCTTTGCCAGGATGTCCTGGGCCGTCTTGAGACGTTTCTGGACAGTGGAGTTCATGTCACCCATGAATTGCTTGACGGCCGGATCCTTGGCCGCTGCTTTGTGCGCCTCCAGAAAATGGCTGACGCTTTGCTGCGTGTTGGTCACGAGGGTCATGTATTCCTTGTCGAAGGCATCTCCCTTGAGAGAGCTGAGCAGCAGCGTTTCGGCCTTCATGCGGTCGAGCAGGCTCTTGCCCTCCTCGGTTTTCGGGTCCAGCGCTGCCACCTCGATCCCATTTTTCTTGGCGATCTCCATGAGCTTGGCGTCCGTATCCGCATTCGCAGTCGCGATCGTGCTGGCATAGTTCTTCACGAGATCCGACTTTGCCCTCTCGTCGGCCATCTTGCTGACATCGATGGACCACTGACCGACCGCGTGCAGGACCGTCAAAGCCTCGCCCAGATTGCCCGTCTCGGCGGTGTCGGTCTTACCTGAGGCTGGGGGGCTGGCGAACGCCGCTCCGGTGTTTGCGATGACAAAGAGGGCCATGAACATCGGTGCGAGGCCTTTGAGTGACATGATTTCTCTCCTTCTTGATTCGCAGCCTGGATGGGCCGCGATCTCCTCCTTAGATCTTGCAACGCCCGTGGCACATGGAGTCTCGACGGGTGTCGAATCCGACTCCGCCTGACGATCAGTAGAGGTGGAGCGACCCCAACTTTGTAGAGGGGGTCACCATGAAACGTTACATCGCAGCAGTGTTGTCGATTCTCGGCGTGGCAGCCGGCGTGGGGTGGAAGCTCGCGAGTCATCCGGAGACCTCGCTGGGGCTGCACGAAGTCAGTCTCAAGAAGAACTCCGAGCGCTCGCTCCCCAGTAACGCGGTGGCACGCCTGCGCGTTCGCGTCAGTCCCAGCGATCTTGGCTACGAGCTTCGGGTGTCGCCTGACAAGGTGCCGCAGGTCGCCCTCGCCGCCAAATAGAACCGCGCTGTGGGCAAGCGCTTGCTCCTGGTGGCAGCTTTCAGTTGCCACCTGGCAGTGGTCGTCGCAGGGGCCGCTCAGCTCACCACTCGCCTGCACGGGCCTGTCGGGAGGGGGCTTCGTTTCTATGATGCGCTCTCGGGAGCCGGCGACTCCTATTCGTTCTTTGCTCCATCGGTAGGTCCCCAGTTCCAGGCCCGGTTCACCCTCTCCACTCCGCAGGGCGCGCGCTCCGAGGAGACACTGGAGACCGGGAAGAGCCGCGAGGTGGGCCTCCGGCTGGGGAACCTGACCGGAGAGATCTACATCGTTGCCAGACGCGACGACCTGCGACGGGCGTTTCTCGGAGCGCTCGCGGCGAATCGCCTCGGTGCACATCCTGAAGCGAACCTCGTGCAGGTGAACGTCGAGGAGTGGGTGATGCCCACGATGGCCAAGCACCGCCTCGGGGCGCGGCCGTGCTGGCGCTCGTTATACGAGGCCACGTTCGTCCGCACGTCATACGAGGCCACGTTCGTCCGCACGTCGATGAGCCGGCCTTGAGGCTCAGGGAGGCACCAGCGCTCGCGATCGACGCGTGCTTCCGCGCGGTGTCGGCTCGCCCGCTCGCGGGGCTCCGGGTGGGGTTGCCGCTGCTCCTGCTCGTTCATCTGGCCTGGGTCTCGAGCGATCTCCTCTCTCTTCATGGCGGGAAGGGAATCATTCCCTGGGAGCTCACCGACCTTCTACGCGATCCCTGGGTGCCAGGCCTCCCAACCCTGGCCAGCGCATTGCTGCCCCTCGGGATCAGCGCGCCCACGGCCATCACCTTCCTGCTCTCGTGCTACGCGGGAGGCCTGCTCGCGCTCGCCCTGGGATTTCACACCCGGGTCTCCGCGCTCCTGGCGTGGGGCCTTCACCTCGCCCTGGTCACCAGCGGGTCTGCGTCTGTCTACGGCGTCGATCAGCTGGCCAATACGTTCCTTTTCTATCTCCTCGTCTTTCCATCCGGGCGGGCCTGGACGTTCGAGTCTCGGTCGGCCTCCCCACGCCGAGAGAAGACGATCCCCGTCGGTTGCCTGAGGGTGATGCAAGCGCACCTTTGCGTGGTCTATCTCGCCGCCGGTCTCTTCAAGGCCATGGGGAGACAGTGGTGGAACGGCGAGGCCATCTGGCAAGTGGTCTCTCAGCCCGCCTTTCGCACCTTCGACCTCGGCTCGCTGGCGAGACATCCCTGGATCCCCACGCTCGCTGGTTGGGTCACGCTGGTGGTGGAGATCGGCTACGCCTTTCTCATCTGGCCACGCCGCACCCGGAGGGCGTGGGCCATCGCGGCGATAGGATTGCACCTGGGCGTCGGCCTGTTCATGGGGCTCGTCTTCTTTTCGAGCGTGATGATTCTCCTGACCTGCTCCCTCTTTCTGATCCCCGAAGAAGTCCAGGAAGTCGAAACAGTCCAGGAGCCCGCCGTCGCATGAGGACGCGACGTCCGGTCCAGGCAGCGCTCCTCGTGTCCCTCTGCCTGCTGCCGTTCGGGCTCGGGGCCAGACGCGGCACGGGGCTCCCGGACGACTTCGCGGACGACGTCGCCCCTTTGGTCCGCCGTCTCATGGCGCGTGACCAGATCCCGGGCGTGGCCGTGGGAGTCGTCGAGGGGGGGCGCCTCGTCTTCGCTCGCGGCTTCGGTCACCGCAATGTCGACAGGCGTCTGCCGGTGACGCCCGACACGCTCTTCCCTATAGGCTCCTGCTCGAAGGCTTTCACGGCAACGGCGATCGCGCTGCTCGCGGACGAGCGAAGGATCGCGCTCGACGCTCCCGTACGCGCCTACCTGCCCGATTTTTCCCTCCAGGACCCCGAGGCGTCTGCGACCGTGACGACGCGGGATCTGCTCACGCATCGCAGCGGACTACCCAGGCATGATCTCTTCTGGTACGGGGCCCCCTTCTCGCGCGACGAGCTCTACCGCCGCCTCCGCTACCTCGAGCCCGGCGGCCCACCCCACGCGCGGTACCGATACAACAGCCTGATGTTCGTGGTCGCCGCTCGAATCGCCGAGAAGGTCTCGGGACAGAGCTGGGAGAGCTTCGTGCAGGAACGGGTCCTCCTTCCCCTGAACATGCGTCGGACCGTCCTTTCGCCGGAGGCGATGGAGGCCGACTCCGACCATGCCTCTCCGTATTCGATCCGCGAGGGCAGCGCCCGAGAGATACCCATGCTGAAGGGCTTGAACGCCATCGCGCCCGCGGGGGCCGTCCAGTCGAGCGTGCGAGATCTCGCCCGATGGATCGTGTTTCACGCGACGAGATCGCCCGAGGTCCTCGGGGAAGAGGCGTGGCGGGACCTGCATCGCCCTCGAGTGGAGATGCCGGAGCCGGACGAACCCGAGGTCCAGCACCACTCCTACGCCCTGGGCTGGATTCATGAGAGCTACCGTGGCCATACCCTGGTGGTCCACGACGGCGCCATAGACGGATTCACCGCGCACCTGGGCTTTGTTCCCGAGACCGGCCAGGGGCTCATCATCCTCATGAACCGGGAGCGCGCGGCCGAAGCCCTGAAGGCCATCGCCTACAGCGCCTACGATCGGCTCCTCGGGCTCGAGCCGCTGGACTGGGAGCAGAGGCTCAAGGAGACGCCGGAACCGGCGCAGGACGTTCGGGATGTCCCGCTCGACTTTCCGATCGAGGAGGTGGCGGGGAGCTATGAGCATCCTGCATACGGGTTGCTCACGGTCCGGGCCATTGGAGACAGGCTCGCGATGCAGTTTCGCGATCTCCGTCTCATCCTGGTCTATCGGGGCGGACGTCGGTTTCTCAGCTTGGAACCCATCATCGACTCGGCCCCGCACATCTCGGTTCAGTTCTCGAGACCGAAGCCTGGCGAACCCCTCGAGGCCGTCGTTCCGCTCAACTTCGATGACGACGGCGATCCTGTGGAGGTCTTCTCCCGCGTCAGGTAGGCGATCGGGCCGAGAGTCGACTGCGTGAGTACGGTCGAGGACGCCGTCGATGGACGACCTGGCGTGCGCCGCGCGTGTCGTGCGCATGCGGCCGTATCTCGAAGCGGTGCTCGCGTGAAGTCCAAGTCGGCCTCGGGATCGTGCAGCATCGATCCGTCAACGCCTGCTTGACGCATTGGCGCCATGACGCTTCGCTAGACGAGCCAATGATCCGGTCCGATACTGATCGCTGGATTCGTCAGACATGAGCGCACGCTGGTTCTTGATCGTCGGGTTGGGGCTTGGTTTCGCCGCTTGCGGCGGCACCGCCGGCGGGGGCGGCGCAGGCGGCGGGGTGAGCAGCACCGGGGGCGCCGCAGGCGTGACCGGCAGTGGCGGCGCCGCGGGCGTGACCGGTGGCCGGGGTGCGGCGGGTGGCGCGGGTGGGAGTCCGGGCGACGCGGGCGCAGCGGGCGCGACAGGCAGCGCGGGCGCGACAGGCAGCGCGGGCGCGGCAGGCAGCGGCGGCCGAAGTGGCGGGGGCGGCGCAACGGGCGGCGGTGGCGCGGCCGGATCGGTGGGCGCGGCAGGCACCGGTGGCGCGGCCGGATTGGTGGGCGCAGCGGGCAGCGGCAGTGCGGCGGGCGCAACCGGCGGCGCAGGTGCGGGCGGCACGGGAGGCGCACCGGACGATTGCTCGGCATGGACGACCTTGACCACCACGGGCGCGTACAGGCTCACGACCGGGGTGCCGAGGATGGTCGTGCAATGGTCGCCTTCCATAAACACCGGGTTCGCCTCCGTCCCGGGCTATTCCTTCGTCACGTCGGGCGGTCCGGCTTTCGATCTCCTCATCAGCACCGAGTTCCCAGGGATGCCGGCGGTGGCGACCTATTCACCGCCGATGGCCGGCGTGAAGTGCTTCGCGCAGCTCCACGATCTCGTCACGTCGCGCTCCTGGAACGCGACCTTCGTCGACTCCCTCATGCGGGGGAGCTGTTCAATCACCTTCGCAGCGGTGACCCCCACGCCCGTCTTCCCGGAACGAACCGACTACTGTGCGCACGGAACCTTCACCGCCACGCTCGTCGATTCGTTCGGCGGACCCGCCACCGTCATGCTGACGGCGACGTTCTAGAACGCGTTCGAGGGAACGCCCGTTCCGCGGAGGTTCCGCGCAACGAAAGGACGCCGCGTGAGCGCGGCGCAGGGGCTCAAGCCTTGGGAGCCCGCTATCGGACCGCGTGTGGATCGGTACGGAAAGAACCACCCCGCCTGCAGTTCGACGACGCGATCGTCAGCGATCGCCAGGCCATCCGGCACCTGCCCCTGCGCGATTTCGCGTGCGGTAGCTTGATCGAGCATCCGGCCTACCCGATCCGATCACCCGGGCTTCTCATCGTCGGACCAGCTTCCCTTCGTCGTGAAACCAGACTCGACCGGTGTCGGACTGCAGGTGGACGCCGGCGACCCAGTCGTCGATGCCATTCACGTCGACGAAGTTTGCGTGCCCGTCGAGGATCCGCTCGCCGAGCGGGGTCAAACGTAGCGTCGTGTCGCGGTACTGGGAGCGAGATCCTCCAACTTCGATAGCAGGCTCGCGCAGAGATGGATCTCCGAGACGCAGGATTCGCTGAAACAACCAGACATCACCGCACAGGTCCAACCCTCCCGTGCCTGCCCGAGCTGCGGCGAAGCTCTCCCCCAGTACCTCCCCGATGATCCGAGCCGCCTTGGGCGGATCGCGGCGAACCCAGTGGAGGATTCGCAACTCAGTCGCGTTCACGCCTGAACGTTTCTCCGGGTAGCGGAGCAGCAGTGCTCGCAGGCCTCGCTTGAAGAAGGGTAGGGGTTCATAAGCAGACTCAAGAGCTGCCACCAGCGCGTCGGGCTCGTTCGACGTGATCGCGCGCCACGCGCGCTCCAACTCGCTGAGGTCGTCGCGCGAGAGGGTCACCGCCGGTGGGTGAGCCGCGAACTGCTCGTCGTTCAGCATCCCGAGGTCGAGTATCTCGATGCCGCGGTGATTGCCGCGAAACTGGATCAAGTCGATCCGCTCGGGCGCGGCGTCGACCGCGCGGAAGAGCGCCGCGAGGAACGCGAGCGCCAGTTGATTGTCGAGCGACGTGCCAAGCCAGATGGCGACCTTGCGTGCCGAGGCCAGTTCGGCGGTATCACCGAGGAGTTCATCAAGAACCTCGTCAGGCGCAAAATCGGCGATGCTGCGCCAGAAGGAGAGTCGCCGTGCCTTCCAGTCGGCTGGGTCTGTCAGGGGCTCCAGGAGTCCGCACGAAAGGCGATCGGTCGTGACGAAGATCCGATCGCCAGGCCTGATCGCTTTTGATGCGGCCGTGTTGAATCCCGGCAAGATATGAACTACCTCCGACATTCCCGCCCATTCATTCTCCGCCCCACCTGGTGTCGGGGGCAAATGGATGCGTCAGCCGACACGCCTAGCATCTCGCCGCACATCGAGGTGACGCGCGGTTGAGCGCCTCGGGCTCGGCCGGGGCCGCTCAGCAGGGACAGATCAGGATCGGCGTCTCGGGTCCTTCTATGTCGACATACGAGTCGCCGAGTGCGCGGACGACACCGTGCTCGAGGAACTGAGGCTGTCCGAAGACGTTCGCCGATTGGTAGTCGGAGAACCCGTCGAACAGCAGCTCGACGTGGCCGTCACCATCCAGGTCGACGGCCGCGGTCGGTCGCATGGTCATCGATTCGTCGGGCTGGTTGCGCAGCGTCAGTCGCCGGCTTGCCGGCGGTCCATCCACCTGCCAGAGCGCCCACACAGAACCGAACACGCCGTTCTCGCAGCCTCCCTCGCTGATGCTCGCGGACAGCGAGAGCAGCGTCGGTCCGGTCGGCTTGACGCTGAACAGCCGGATCGTGGGCCGAGGCTTTCCATGCGCGAACCAGGAGGACGCGGGCTTGTGGTGCTGACCCGCGGACCAGGCGGTGTATCGGCGCTGGATGGCCTGGCTCTCGGGCAGCGCCCGGAAGGCAGCCAGCGCCCGCGCCTTCAATTCGGCGCTCGGTGTTTCCGCGGTCGTGATCGGCGGAGTGGGCAGCGTGGCGGAGCGCGCCCACGTCGCGCCCGCGCACGCCTTCCGGTCACCCTCTACCTTCGCCACGAGAAAATTCGCGGTCTCTGACCAAACCGGCGGTCCCTCATCCGCCTCCCCCACGAGGCGGCTGCGCAGGAAGAACTCGCCCAGCTTCGCCTCACATCGGACGCCTCGATCATCCATCAGGCGTACCGGGGAGCCCGCGAGCTCCGCAACTTCGGGCGGCAGCTTCTTCGGATCGACCCGCCGCCTCGCGCGAATGAGGAATCGATTGGCGCGGTTCTTGTCGACTTTCGCCGGCCCGGTGGCCCATCCCTCGTCCGGCTTCATACTGATGACGACCTCGCCGTCGATCACGAAGGCGAACCGGCGGAACGCGGCGACGTCGACCGCCGCGGGCTTGCGCGTGTCGGACGCGAACAGCTCCTCGCGGACGATGTGGTAACCGTCCAACTCGTGACGAAGCACGAGGTGCTTCGGTCCGACATCGGTGTAGCTGCCCGATGACCAATGCTGGATGAACACGATGCGGGCGCTGACGGGGCTCTCGAAGACGCGCACGTTTCTGGCCTCGACGGTCATTTTCTTCTGGAACATCCGCCGACGATCCTCGAGCCAGCTGCTTCTATCGAACGTAGCCGCTCTCGGCCCGGTACGCCTGACGCCCCTGAAGTCGTCTGCGTACAGCTTCTGATAGGCGTCGAACTCGCCCGTGTTCTGGGCATCGAGCCAGCGCTCGAGGAACCCCCGTGCATCCTCCGGTTGTGTCGCGGCGAACGCGATCGCCGACCACGGAGAGAGCAGCGACACCAGGAGAGCTGATCGAAGCAGCATCGGCCGACAGCATATGTGAGGTGGCACGAACCATGCCCGCCGCCGGTGGGGCGTCGCGTAGACCCGAACGCACTGGGCGATCCAGCGTGGATTGGAGCGCCGTGGCAGACTCGGTCCATGTCCCCAGATGAGGTGGACTGGACCGCCTACCCAGGGCCGCCCGAGTACAACCCAAAGGAGGTACCCGTCGCGCTCAGAGCGCTAGGCGGAGCCACGGACCAAGCCGAGGCCCAAGCGGCTTACCAGCAGTTTCTCTTTGCCGTCGGCAACAACCATCGAGGGACCCTCTACGCGTGCGCGCCCCTTACGGTCTCATTCCTCGTCGCGTTCGTGCGGGCGGGATCGCCGTGGGCGAAATGGGCAGCCCTTGAGTGCCTGACCGACGCGTTTACATTCGGGCCACACGACGATGCCTCTGCGGACGCGCCCGAGGCGTTCCGAGTCGCTGTCGCTGAGCAGGCAGCCGATCTCCTTCTCACCCTGCTGGCCGATCCTGCCGAACGCGAAGACCTGCGTGTGGATGCAATCGGCCTATTGGACGACATTTCGGCAGTTGAGCCTCGCTTGGCGGCGATCGTGGACGAGATCGTCGCAGTAGCCGCGAGGGGATCGTCGCGGCAGTTCGACGGAGTAGCGGCGGCTGCGCTCAGATGGCGTAAGGCCCGGCACGACGCGGGTGGTACCGGTGACCGATAAACCGACCCGACGGCACCGAGCGGAGGCCAGCATCGTAGTCCGCGGCTCACGTGCGCTCTCGCCCGCCACGAGCGAAGACGACAACTCGGTCGACTGCCGCACGATGTCCGCGGACTGAGGAGCTAGGACACGACAGATGGCGCCGCCGCGCGGCACTGCGCGCGCCCAGCCTATTCAAGCGATTCCCCGGTCCGATGGCTGACCTCCGGAGGACCAGGAGTAATATCAGGCACTTAGTTATTTAAGCGTCTGCCGAGCGGGCAGCTGGAAAGACGCTGATCGGTGTGTAACAATAAGTCGGTAGTTGTATACAAATGCCGACGAAACGTAACAAGCGACCCGAGCGTAGGTCGAGCCTGCCCCGCGGCCTCGCCAGGTCGCGAGATCTCGAGGCCAGCGGGACCTCGCGTCCCGCGATTCGGCGGATGGTCGGCGCCGGCCAGCTCCGACAGGTGGCGCGCGGCCTTTACGCCCCCGCCGGTTTCGAGGCGACCGAGCACCACAGCCTCGCCGCGGCCGCGGCCCTCGTTCCCGAGGGCGTCGTGTGTCTGCTCTCAGCCCTCCAGTTTCACGGCGTCGGGACGCAGGCGCCCTTCGAGGTGTGGATCGCGATCGGGACGAAGGCGCGAAAACCGACGGTCACGGATCCGCCCCTCCGAATCGTGCGCTTCTCGGATCGCGCGCTCCGCGATGGCGTCGAGGCTCGACCCATCGAAGGCGTCCCGGTCAGGGTGACGACCGTGGCCCGCACGGTGGCGGACTGCTTCAAATACCGGAACAAGATCGGGCTCGACGTCGCGCTCGAAGCGCTGCGTGAGTACCGTCGAGGACGCCGATCGATGGACGACCTGGCGCGCGCCGCGCATGTCGTGCGTGTCGCCAACGTCATGCGGCCGTATCTCGAAGCGGTGCTCGCGTGAAATCGAAGCCGCCTCGCGATCGCGCAGCGTCGGTCCGCCAGCGCCTGCTCAACCTAGCCAAGGAGGGTGGCGACGATTTCAACTTCGTTCTGCTCCGCTATGGCCTTGAGCGGCTGCTCTTCCGCCTCGGACAGTCGCGCCACGCTGAGACATTCGTCCTCAAAGGGGCCATGCTCTTTCCGCTCTGGTCGGGTAGCCCTCATCGTGCCACCAAGGACATGGACCTCCTGGGATCAGGCCCACCCGACATCCCACGTTTCGTCGACGTGTTCCGCGAGATCGCCACTGTCGCCGGCGACGACGGCATGACCTTCCTTCCCGACACGGTCGCTGGCGCCGCGATCCGCGAGGAAGCCGTCTACGATGGCATCAGAATTACGCTCGAAGGACGTTTGGGCGCAGCGAAGTTGCCGCTCCAGGTCGACATCGGTTTTGGTGATGCGGTGACGCCGGCTCCCCTCGACACGTCGTACCCGGTGCTCCTCCCCGACATGCCTGCACCGCAGCTCCGCGTCTACGCGCGCGAGACCGCAATCGCAGAGAAGGTCGAAGCGATGGTCTCGCTCGGGATCGGCAACAGCCGAATGAAAGACTTCTTTGACATCTGGTACCTCGCACGGACGTTCGAGTTCGACGAGGCGACGCTGCGCGCCGCGATCCGAGCGACCTTTGCGCGTCGTGAAACCGCGCTACCAACCGAACCACCCATCGCGCTCTCCGCGGCGTTTGGAACCGACCTGGCCAAGGCGATCCAATGGCGCGCGTTCATCACGAGGTCCCGCGCGACGGGCGCGGCTCCAAGCCTCGCCGAGGCGATCGTCGTTCTGACGGCGTTCCTGATGCCAGTGCTGATGGATGAGAGCAATCCGCGTGCGGCCAGGACTTGGAGGCCGGGGCTAGGCCGATGGGAGTGAAGTGGGGGACTCAACTGGCAGCCCAATGCCCACCACCTTCGCTTCCCAACCCGACCGACTCCGGCAAGCGCCGGAGTGAATTAGAGAATCTGTTGTGCGGTCGGGGAGAGTCGAACTCCCACAATATTACTATCACCAGAACCTGAATCTGGCGCGTCTACCAGTTCCGCCACGACCGCTCGTAACGAGGGACGGGAACTTACCCGATCACAACCGACGTGTCATCGGGATCTGTCGACGAAGGCTCGGTCGGGACCCGCCTTGAGACGGTGCCTCGGGCGGCGGGGTCCTGGGCCCGGGGCCACGTGATACCGTGCACCCGGCGGTATTGAGACCCGGCTTGTCATCGTGATCGGCGAAACAGTAGGCAGTTACAAGTTACTGGCGCGGCTCGGGGTCGGCGGGATGGGAGAGGTGTACCTGGCCGAGCACAAGTACATCGCGCGGCGCGCGGCGATAAAGTTCCTGCTGCCCGAGCTCAGCCGATCAAAGGAGGTCGTGGGGCGCTTCTTCAACGAGGCGCGTGCCGCATCGCTGATCCAGCACCCCGGCATCGTCGAGGTCCTGGACTGCGAGGTTCACGACGACGGGCGCGCTTTCATCGTGATGGAGCTGCTGCGCGGCGACAACCTGCGCGCTTACATCGAGCGCAACGGCAAGCTGGACGGCGACATGGCGGGCGCGCTGGCGATCTGCCGGCAGATGGTGAGCGCGCTGGCGGCGGCGCACGCGCAAGGCATCGTCCACCGCGACCTCAAGCCCGACAACGTCTTCCTGCACGTGGCGGCCGGCCGTCCGCCGGCCGAGCCGATCGTGAAGCTGCTCGACTTCGGCATCGCCAAGCTGCAAGGCGACGGCGAGGCGGCGAACCAGACACGGACCGGCCAGCTGCTGGGCACGCCGCTCTACATGTCGCCGGAGCAGTGTCGCGGCGCGCGGCTGGTCGACAGCCGCACGGACCTCTACGCGCTCGGCTGCATCATGTTCGAGATCTTCTGCGGGCGCCCCCCGTTCGTGGCGCCAGGCCTGGGCGATCTCGATGATCGCTCACGTCACGCAGCGCCCGCCCGACCCACTCGAGTTCGCCGCTGGCCTTCCTCGGGCCATCCGGCAGGTGTTGCTGCAATGTCTGGAGAAGGAACCTGCCGATCGACCGACCGTCAACGCGCTGTCGGCGACGCTCGCAGCCGCCGGGGCCCGCGATGTCGTGCGCCTGAAGGCGCCGGTGCAGACGGCGGGAGCCGCGACTCCCGTGGCAGCGGTGAGATCGCCCATCGAGGAGACCGTGCCGCAGCCCATCGCTTCGATGGCACCGCAAGCCAGTCGACCACGCGCAGCCGAGCCTTCGCCGGCCGCGGCGGCCCGCCCGGGCGGCGGCATCGGCGCATTCGTGATGACCCCGCCTCCGACGACGCTGGGCAGCGTGGCGACCGAAGTCGTCGTCGAGCGTGCGGCGCGCAGACGCAGGAAGATGATCGGACTGGGCACGCTGACGCTGGCGGGTCTGGCCGCCATCGCCGTCGTCGCGTTGCGCCGACCGGCCCCTGACGTGCTCGTGCCCGCGGGCGCCGTGCAGGACAAGGCGCCTGCGCCGGCGCCTCCACCCCTACCAGCGACGGCGGCCATCACGCTGACCGGGGTGCCGGCGGAGGCAATTATTCGCCTCGATGGGCGGCTGGTCTCCGCTCCCCTCGTCATTCCGCGGGATAGCGAGAAACACCTGATCACGGTCGAGGCGGCGGGGCATGAACGATGGGAACAATTGGTGGATGGCACGTCCGATCGGACGCTGGCCGTTCAGTTGAAAGCGAAACCGCCGGAGGCACTGCCGAAGGCAAAGACCAAACAGAGGAGCGAGCGCAGTCATGGGTCCCGCGGGTTCAGTGGCTTCAGCGACTTGTGATGCGGGGGGACGTCAGGCCCTGGTGGGCGCGTTAGGGTTCGTTCTCGCGCTGCTGGTTTCCGCGAGCGCACTCGGGCAGTCGGACGCAGCCAAGAAGCGCGCACAGGCGCTGCAAGTGGAGGGGTTGGGTCTGCTGCAAAAGGGGGATAACCGCGCCGCTCTGCAGAGGTTCGATGAAGCGTTTCGGTTGGTGCAGAGCCCGAAGATCCTGTTCAACCGCGGCAAGGCCCACCGCGCCCTGGGTGAGGATGTGGCGGCGCTGGCTGACTTCGAGCGCTTCCTCGACGAGGCGCCCTACGCCCCCAAGGAGAGCCGGGTCGAGGCCGAGCGCGCCGTCCAGGCCCTGCGGCCGAAGCTGGCGTACCTCGAGATCCAGGTCGACGACGTCGGCAGCATGATCAGCGTCGACGGCCGCGACATCGGGACGGCGCCGTTGTCGCGGCCGGTCGTCGTCGCCCCCGGCACCCACGACGTCCGCGTGGTGAAGTCGGGGATGAACGACGACGCGCGGTCGGTGTCGCCCATCGCGGGCCAGAAGCTGCGCGTGGTGGTCAAGCTGACGGCGGTCGTCGCGAGCGCGCCGGCGCCCGTCGCGCCCGCCGCGCCGATGGCTGCCGCCGCGCCGACGCCGGCGCCGCCGCTCGCGCCCGCCGCGCCGTCCGTGGCTCCGGCCCCACTGCCGCCCACGGTGGTGGTGGTGAACGCCGGTGGCCAGCAGGCGCCGCGTGCGCGTGAGCAACCCTGGCAGATCACGGCGGCGTGGGTCTCCGTGGGGGCGGGCGTGCTGTTCCTCGGCGCGGGCATCACCGCCCAGGTGCTCACGTCGGCGAAGTACGACGAGTTCAACGACGTCCCGCCGAAGGGGATGTGCAACAAGACGCTTGCCGACAGCGGCGGAGGACCCTGCCCGGGGCTCCTCGATGCCGCCGAACAGCGCCAGAAGCTCGCGATCGCCGGATTCGCCGCCGCGGGCCTGAGCCTGACCGGCGCGCTGCTCTTCTATCTCGCCGCTCCGTCGAGCTCCGCCGGACACGATGTCGCGGCTGCCTGTTCTCCAAACCAACTCTCGGGAGTCTCATGCGCGCTCACTTTAAGGTTCTAGCTGTCGCGATCACCTGGGCGGGCTCTGCCGGCCTGACCGGCCTGGGTTGTTCCTCGCCGCGTTCGACGCCCGTCGACGGCGCAGGCGCTGCCGACGGAAGCTCCGATCGTCCCGTCGACGCCGATCGACCGACCGATGCCGGTGGGTCGGGCGGTGGTTCGGGCCGGGGAGGCGCGGCGGCGGGCGGCAGCGGCGCCGGCGGCGCGGCAGGAACGACCGACGGTGGCAGCCGCCGCGGGGGGAACGGCCGGTGGCGCGGCGGGAATGGCCGGTGGCGCGGGGGGAACGGCCGGTGGCGCGGGAGGCACGGCCGGTGGCGCTGGCGGCCGGGGTGGCGGTGCAGGCGGCACGGCCGGCGGAGGTGGCGGCGTGTGCACCCCGCAGGCGAAGAAGTGCAACGGGCTGCAGCCCCAGACGTGCGACGCGACTGGCAGCGCGTGGATGGACACCGGCGCGGCTTGCCCGTTCGTCTGCGTCAATGCCACGGGCACGTGCACGGGTAGCTGCACGCCGACCACGAAAGGCTGCATGAATCTGCAGCCCCAGACCTGCGACGCGAACGGCGTCTGGCAGAACACCGGCGCCGCCTGCGCGAACGTCTGCAACGCGGGCACCTGCGCCGCGTGCACCATGGGCACCAGGCAGTGCAACGGCCTTCAGCCGCAGACGTGCGACATGAACGGCATGTGGCAGAACACGGGCGTGGCGTGCGGCGGTTGCACCACCTGCGCGACGGCGACCGGGACCTGCGCGTCCGTCACCAACGGAACGAGCTGCAGCGACAGCAACGGCTGCACGGTGGGCGACAGCTGTCAGAACGGGACGTGCACGCCGGGCGCCACGACGACGTGCACCGCGCCGACCTGCAAGGTCGCGGGGACGTGCAACCCCACGACGGGGACGTGCCCGACGCCTACAAACGCCGCCAGCGGGACGGGCTGCGACGACGGTAACGGCTGCACGCAGAGCGACAGCTGCCAGTCAGGGACGTGCGTCGGTTCGAATCCGGTGACGTGCCCGGCGGCGGCGACGTGCAAGGTGGCGGGGACGTGCAATCCGTCGACGGGGCAGTGCTCGGCGCCGACGAACGCGACCAACGGGGCGTCGTGCAGCGACGGCAACGGTTGCACGCAGAGCGACAGCTGCCAGTCGGGGACGTGCGTCGGCTCCAATCCGGTGACGTGCCCGGCGGCGGCGACGTGCAAGGTGGCGGGGACGTGCAATCCGTCGACGGGGCAGTGCTCGGCGCCGACGAACGCGACCAACGGAACGCCGTGCAGCGACGGCAACGCCTGCACGCAGACCGACACCTGCCAGAGCGGCGCCTGCACCGGGAGCAACCCCGTCAGCTGCCCGTCGCCGACGGCGTGTCACACGGCGGGGACGTGCAACACGGGCACGGGCGTCTGCTCGACGCCGAACGCGCCGGACAACTCGTCGTGCACGAGCAGCCTGTACGGCTCGTGCCAGAGCGGCGCATGCGCGTGCTACCAGGGTGTGAGTGCCGCCAGTTGCACATCGGGAGCGAGCTGCCTCAACTGGGGGTTCGAGTCGGGCACGACCGAGGGCTGGGGGGTAAATCCTTCGAATTCGGTCAATGGAGTCACGAACATCACCGTGAGCTCGTCTCGTTTCCATAGCGGAAGCCGCTCTCTCGCCGTCACGCTTGGCATCTCCGCGTATTCGACGAATGGCGCGCGGGGCGCAGCGATCGAGGTCCCATTGTGCACATCGACCGGCACGGTCAATCTCGCGGGACACAGCTTTTCCGCGTGGGTGTACTACACGGTGACTTCCGGCTCCATTCCGATGAACGCCGCAAACCTGATGCAGGGAATGTTCTCCGTCCGGAACTCGCCCACGCGCGGCTTCGCGAACGGTCCCGTCGCCGTGAGCCAGTCGAACCTCAATCAATGGCTGCACATGCAGGGGAACATCGTTCAAACCAACGCGATGAACTACCTCCTCGAGATCACCGTGGGGTTCCCCATCGCCGATCCGGCCAGCGAGGGGTTCGCCGGCACGATGTACATCGACGACGTGCAAATCACGCCGCCCTGAGGCGTCGCGGCGAGGACGCGCGGCGGTTACGCCGTGCGCGAGGCCAGGCGGCGGCCGACCAGGACGCTGACCTCGCCGCCGCGCTCGAACGAGCCGGTGTCGATGAAGAAGCGCTTGCCGTCGCGGCGGACCACCAGCAGGCCGACGTGGGGCTCGTGGTTGAGGGCGTGGATGTCCGCGATCTCGTCGAAGCTGAAGTTGGACAGGCCATGCACGCCGCGCACGATCATGCCGGTCTGGGTGATGACCAGGGTGGGGCGCTTGGTCGGGCGTTCGTCGCCCCGGATCGTCGGGATGGCGCCCAGCGCCAGCAGCACGCCCAGCAAGGCGAGCAGCGCCGCCTCGGCGACGTGGCCGCGCGTCGCCAGCCACAGCGCCAGCGCGTCGACCATCACGGCCAGCACCGCGCCCAGCCGTCGCCCCGCCGCTTCGGGATCACGCGCGAAGAACGCTGCCGTTCCGGGCGGTACGCGCCCCGCGTCGACGGCAAGCAAGGTCTCGACCTCGCTCATGACTTTCATACTTAGTAATGAAATCGACGGACGGGAGCGGTGCTTGAGTTGATCGTCGCCCCGCGACCGCTGTCTCTACGCGCGGGTCGTCAGTCGTGCGCGATGTGGGTGCGGCGCGACAGGACGGCCAGCAGGGCGGGCGCGATGGTCAGCGCCGTCAGCAGGCAGGTCACCTCGCCGATGATCGCCATCAGCCCGAACGACCGGATGCCGGCGTTCGCGGACAGCAGCAGCGACCCATATCCGACGGTGGTGGTCCACGAGCACAACGCCACCGCGCTGCCCGTGGTCGCCAGCGCGTGGCGCGTCACGCCTTTGCCCTCGCTGCGCTCGCGCAGCACGATGTTCACGGCGTAGTCGACGCCGATGCCCAGCGTGATCGGCAGCGCCACAAAATCCAGGAAGTTGATCTTGAGCCGGAACAGCGCCGCCCCCGCCAGCATCAACACCGTGCCGGAGATGACGCAGATCAACGTCACCGCGGCGTGTCGTCCGCGGCCCACGACGATGATGACGAACAGCGACACGCCCAGCAGCGCCGCCAGCGTCGCCCGCGGCCCCGCCCGCTTGACGGCGCGGATGACGTCCGCGAACACGAACGCGCCGCCGCCCATCGTCGTCCCGGCCGGCAGGTCCAGGGCGCGCACCTGGTCGGCGAACGCGATCATGTCGCGCCCGTTCCAGCCGTCGAAGCGCGACGCCTGGTTCGCGAACAGGATGCGGCCGACGCTGCCGTCGCGCTCGGAGAACTTCTGCGCCAGGATCTCCGGGACGTCGGCCGGGGTCAGCGCGCGCAGCTCCGCCGGCGGCCGGAAGCGGCGCGCGTCGGCCGCGTCGGCGGGGTCCATCGCCGCCAGCGCCTCGTCGTCCAGCAGCTTGCGGATCTTGGCCAGCACCTTCAGCTTCTCGGGCTGGTCGCGCGGCACGTAGCTGGCGATCGAATCGACCTTCCGGAACAGCGCCGTCGACTTGTCCGCGCCCGGCTCGTCTTCGGCGCGCGCGCGCAACGCCGCCTCGACCACCGCCGCCTGCTGGACGTCGGGCGTCGCGACGACGAAGCCACCGACGAACTGCCGCCCGAACGACGCGTCGATGCGGTTCATCCAGGTGCGCGCCTCGCCCGCCAGCCCGCGATCCGACCTCATCCGCTGCCAGTCGTATTCGAACGGATCCGAGCGGAAGTAGCCCCAGGTCACGATCGCCGCCGCCGCGATGACCACCGCCGCCCCCGCCACCACCCGGCGCGGATGCCGCGGCAGCAGGCGCGCGATCAGCGATTCGACCGCGGGACCCCGCTCCGGCCTCACCATGCCGCGCCGCTCGAACACGGCCAGCAGCGCCGGCAGCAGCGTGTACGCCGAGATCCAGCACAGCACCATGCCCGACCCGCCGATGGCGCCGAAGTCGCGGAAGCCGCGGAAGTCGGTGACGATCAGCGACAGGTACGCGATGCCCGCCGCCAGCGCCGCGGTCAGCGTGCCGGTGAACGAGCCGCCCAGCGCGCGCGCCAGCGCCTGCTGCCACGGCTCTGCGCGCCGCCGTTCCTCCAGGTGGCGCGCCAGCACCAGCATGCCGAAGTTGATGCCGTTACCCACGACGATCGACGACAGGAACGCGCTGACGCTGTTGAGGTGGCCGATGGTCAGGCGGGCGAGGCCGAACGTCACCACCGCGCCCGCCGCCAGCGACATGAACAGCGCCATCAGCCCGGCCGCTGTCCGGTAATACAGCGCCAGCGACGCGCCGACGATCAGCACCGTCAGCAGCACCGCCATCGACATCCCTTCCAGGATGGCGCGGTGCTCGCCCACGGCGATGACGATGTCTTCGGTGATCCCCATGTCGACGCCCGGGCCGACCTCGCGCTTGGTGTCCGCGATCGCGGCCTCCAGCGCCGCGACCAGGCGCTCGCCCTGCGTCACCGACGCGGACGGGAACGGCGCCATGGATGATCAGCACCTGCACCTTGCCGTCCTTCGACACCAGCTCGTCGGGGCGCTTCACCTTCTCTTCGGCTTCGGCCAGCTTCTTGCGCAGATCGCTGAGGCGTTCGTTCTCGTGCGTTCGCGCCGCGTCCAGGTCGTCGTCCAGCGACACGTAGAGCGGGTTGGCGCCCAGCTTCGCCCGCCGGATGCGCGCGGAGATCGCGTCGCCGGCGTCTTCCAGATCGGCCAGCGGCGCGAACAGGAAGCGGTTGTCCCAGCCGAAGCGCCGGGCGAAGCCGTCATCGGCGACCACGGCGGCGACCAGCGACGGGTCCAGCGCCCGGATGCGCGCGGCCAGCGCGCGCGACGCCCGCGAACGCAGCGCGGCATCGTCGCTGGCGATGGCGCAGAGCGCGATCCCCAATACGCGCGTGCGGCCCTGGATTTGCTCTAGATCACGGACGGAGCGTTCGTTCGGTGGTAACAGGTTCGACAGATCGGCCTTCAGCGGCAGCCGCAGGGCCAGCAGCGTTCCCACCACGGCCAACAACCCGCCCACGACCAAGACCCAATGACGACGGCGATCGATCCAGCGAACGTAGTCTTGGAAGAAGCGCGAATTGGTCATCATCACGGATCAGCGGCGGCTAGCTCAGCGCTTCGGTGGTAGAAGGAAATGAGGAAGAAGGATACGCGGGCATGCAGCGGCTCTCGAATTTAATCCGCCTGGCCGCAAGCCGTCTGCTCGCGTCCGTGATCTTCGTGGGCAGGATCGGGCTGGTGCTCCTGTTCGTGGTGCCCAACGCGCTCACCAGGCTCAGGTGGCGGCTGTGGCCGGCGCCGCCGCGCCCGCCGCGCGGCACACGCCGGCCGCGCGTGCTGCTCGTCGGCGGCACGATCAATCACACCACGCAGGTGCACCAGATCGCCGCCGAGCTGCCCGAGTTCGATCACGCGTACACCTGGTACTACTGCGACGGCGTGCTCGACCTCCTGCGCCAGGCGCGGACGCTGGAGAGCACCGCGCTCGGGTACAAGCTGCGCGCCCGCTGCCTCGCGTACCTGCAGGCGAACGCGCTGCCCATCGACCTGGGCGGCAAGCTCGGCGACTACGATCTGATCGTCACCTGTTCGGATCTGGCGATGCCCGCCAACATGCGGGGACGGGCCGTGGTCCTCGTGCAAGAGGGGATGACCGACCCCGAAGACCTGGTCTTCCAGCTGGTGAGGCGCTTCCGGCTGCCGCCCTGGCTGACGACGACGTCGTCGGCCACCGGGCTCAGCCACGCGTACGACAAGTTCTGCGTGGCCAGCGACGGCTACCGCGACCTGTTCGTCAACAAGGGCGTGGCGCGCGACAAGATCATCGTCACCGGCATCCCCAACTTCGACAACTGCGCGCGCTTCCTGCGCAACGACTTCCCGCACCGCGGCTACGTCCTGGTGTGCAGCTCGGACATCCGCGAGACCGCGCGCTACGAGGACCGCCCCAAGTTCATTCGCGAGGTGCTGGCGATCGCCGCCGGCCGGCAGGTGATCTGGAAGCTGCACCCGAACGAAGACGTCGAAGCGGGCGCGCGCCGAGTTCGCGCGTCTGGCGCCGGGGGCGCTGGTGTTCGACAGGGGCAACGCCGAAGAGATGATCGCCAACTGCGACGTGCTCATCACGCAGTTTTCGTCCACGGCGTACGTGGGCCTGGCGCTGGGGAAAGAGGTTCACTCGTATTTCGACGTCGAGGAGTTGCGGCGGCTTTGCCCGGTCCAGAACGGCAGCACCAGCGCGCGGCGGATCGCCAACGTCTGCCGCGAGCTGCTCGGGTTGCCCGTGCAGCCGGAGGCATCGCTCGAAGCCGCTTCGGCCGGCGTGTCTTCTGTCATCTGAGTGGCCAAAAAATAGCCGCCGCATCCTGGTAGTGCACCCGATTCTTGCTAGGTTCCGCGCCGAGCAATGCACTACCCGTACCCAGGCCCGCAGCGCGTCCGTTTACTGACGGTCGCGGTGAGCCTTCACCTCGGTCCGGGCGGCGCGGCATGACCGCGGGCGCGGTCCGTGAAGGCCCCGAAGCCCCCGAAATCCCCGCAGCCGTGGTACCACCGTCCGGGCGGCGGATGCGGCGACTGGGTCCATGGCTCCGCTGGCTGCTGGTCGTCGTCGTCCTGGTCGGCCTCAGCCAGCTGGTGACGAGGGAGGATCTGGAGCGGGCCTGGGCGCAGATCCGGCACAGCGGCTGGCCGCTGGTGTTCGTCATGCTCCCGACGCTGGTCGCGATGATGCTGGACTCGCTGGGCTGGAAGTCGATCCTGCGGACACTCGGGCACACGGTGTCGTGGCGGCGGATGGTGGAGCTGCGGCTGTCCGTCGAGGCGATCGTGCTGGCGTTGCCGGGCGGATCGGTCGCGGGCGAGGCGGCGAAGGTGGGCCTGCTGCGCCAGCGCGCCGGCGTGCCGATCTCCGCCGGCGCCGCGAGCCTGGCGCTGACCAAGCTGATGCTGGTCGGTACCGACGCGCTCTACCTGCTGGTGATCGGCGTCTGGTTGCTCGCGAGCAGCCACATCCCGTCGTCGACGCCCGCGCTGTTCGCGTTCGGCGGCGTCGTGTTCACGGCGGCGATCACGCTGGTGATGTACCTGCTGCTGCGGCGATCGAGCATCGCCGGCAAGCTCGCGCGCGGGATGTCGCGGCTGCCGGTGCGTTCCGCTGGCCAAGTGGGCCGACGATCGCCTCGCGCACTTCGAGGAGCTGGACAGGTCGGCGCGCGCACATTTTGCCGCGCCTGTGCGAACGCGGCTCGCGTGTGTCGTTCCGTTCGCACTCGAATGGGTGGTCGAAGGAATCGAGACGCTGATCATTTTGCGTTGCCTGGGTGTGCCAATTGGGCTGGGCGAAACGTTGGCATTGGACGGGCTCGGATCGTTGCTGCGCGCGGTCGTTTTCTTTGTCCCGGCCGGTCTTGGCATACAGGATGCCTTTCAGGTTATGTTGCTCGGCAGCCTGGGGGCGATGGACCCCATAGCGACGGGCACCGCGTTCATAGTCATCAAAAGGGCGAAGGAGATTCTCTGGATTGCCATCGGATTGTTACTTCTTGTCGCTAGGAAGAGTCCGTGGCGTCGGCCGCAAAGTGGAGCAGTAGAAACATGAAGGTCGTAGTTGTCATTCAGGCGCGTCTCGGGTCGACCCGGCTACCGGGCAAGGTGCTGTTGCCGCTCGGCGGCCGGCCGCTGCTGGAACGGATGCTGGCGCGCGTGCGCCAGGCCAAGACGGCCGACGAGATCATCGTCGCCACCACGCGGCACGCCTCGGACGCGTCGATCGCGTCGCTGGCGGCGGCGTGCGGCGTGCGCTGCGTCGCCGGCCACCCGGACGACCTGGTCGATCGCCACCTGGCGGCCGCGCGCGCGACAGACGCCGACGCGGTGGTGAAGATCCCGTCGGACTGCCCGCTGATCGATCCCGCGATCATCGACCAGACCATCGGCTTCTATCGCGCCAACCACCCGCGCTTCGACTACGTCAGCAACCTCTACCCGCCGTCGTGGCCCGACGGCAACGACGTCGAGGTGATGAGCCGCGACGCGCTCGAGACCACGGGGCGCGAGGCCAAGCTGCCGTTTCAGCGGGAGCACACGACGCCGTTCATCTGGGACCAGCCCGAACGTTTCGCGCTGGGCAACGTGGCGTGGGCGAACGGGCGCGACCTGTCGGCCAGCCACCGGCTGACGTTGGACTATCAGGAGGACTAGCAGTTGATCCAAGCAGTGTTCGAAGCGTTGCACCGTTCCGACGACAAGCCGGCCTTCACGGTCGAAGCGATCGTCGACTACCTGGAGGCGCATCCCGAGGTGCGCGCGCTCAACGCGATGCACGTCGGCAAGTCGTGGACGCAGGCGCACAAGGACCAGCTGCGCACGCTGCCGGCGCGACGACGACGACGGCGCGGAGGCGACGTCATGAGCGACTTCACCGGGCTGGTGGCGCAGGCGCAGAAGGTGCGCGAGCACGCGATTCGCATGGCCACCAACGGTGGCTGCTTCCTCGGCGCGTCGCTGTCGTGCACCGACCTCATCGTCTACCTCTATGACCGCGTGCTGCGCGTGACGCCGCAGACGCTGGCCGATCCGGAGCGCGACTACCTGCTGCTGTCCAAGGGGCACGACGTCCCGGCGCTGTACGGCACGCTGGCCGAGCGCGGCTACTTCCCGCTCGAGCGGCTGGCCAACCACCTGTCGATCGACGATCACATGTACTGGCACCCGAACCGCGCCATCCCGGGCGTCGAGTTCCACTCCGGGCTCGCTCGGCCACCTGCTGTCGGTGGGCATGGGCATCGCGCTGGACATCAAGCTGCGCGGCGGGTCCGTCGCGCGTGTTCGTCGTCGCTCGGCGACGGCGAGCTGGACGAAGGCTCGATGTGGGAGGCGGCGCTGGTCGCGGGCGCCAAGCAGCTCGACAACCTGATGGTGATCGTCGACCGCAACGACTTCCAGGCCAACATGCGCGACCGAGGAGCTGATCCCGCTGGAGCCGCTCGCCGACAAGTTCGCGGCGTTCGGGTTCGCGGTCGCCGACGTCGACGGCCACGACTTCCCGGCGCTGGCGCGAGGCGTTCGGCGACGCTGCCGCGCAAGGCGGGCAAGCCGACGGCGATCATCGCGCGCACCGTGCGCGGCAAGGGGCTGCCCAGCCTGGAGGACAGGGCCGACCGCTGGTTCGTGGACCTGACCGCTGACGAGGTGAAGATGCTGCTGGCAGAGCTGCGCGGCGATGCCGCGAGGCCGTGCTCACGTCGCAGCCGCTGGTGGTGCGATGAGCGCGACGCGGACGTACGAAGACGTGCTGCTGGCGCTGGCCGAGGCCGACGAGCGGGTGCTGGTGGTCACCGCCGAGAACCGGGCGGCGATCCGCAACCTGCCGCCGAAGCTCGGGCGGGCGCTTCATCGACGTCGGCATCTGCGAGCAGACGATGATCGGCATGGCGGCCGGCCTGGCGCTGCGCGGCCGCGTGCCCGTGGTGCACGCGCTGGCGACGTTCCTGACGCTGCGCGCGTTCGAGTTCATCCGCACGACGTCGGCATCGCGAAGCTGCCGGTGAAGCTGGTCGGCTACGTGCCCGGGTTCCTGTCGGACGCCAACGGGCCGACCCACCAGGCGATCGAGGACATCGCGCTGATGCGCGCCATCCCGGGCATGCACGTCGTCTGCCCGGCGGACGACGCCGAGCTGTGCGACGCGCTGCCGGCGATCGTCGCGTCGCCGGCGCCGACGTACATCCGCTACAACGCGCGCCCGTCGGCGCTCGTGCACACGCCGTTCGTGCTCGGCAAGGCCGAGACGCTGACGCCCGGCAACGACGTCGCCGTGCTGAGCGGCGGCCTGCTGGTCCCGGCGGCGGTCGGAGGCGTGCACCGCGCTCGCGGCCGAGGGGATCGGCGCGCGGCTGGTCAACCTGCGGACGCTGTCGCCGGTCGACGAGGCGGCGATCCTGGACGCGGCGCGGAGCTGCCGCGTGCTGGTGACCGTCGAGGATCACTTGCTGGTCGGCGGCATCTATTCGATCGTGGCCGAGGTGCTGGTGCGCAACCGCGTGTCGGTGCCGGTGGTGCCGATGGGGCTCGACGGGCGCTGGTTCAAGCCCGCGCGCCTGCCCGACGTGCTGGAGCACGAAGGCTTCAGCGCCGGCAAGCTGACGTCGCGGTTCAGGCGCGCGCTGGACGAGCACGGCGGCAAGCGTCCGGTGGCGGCACCGGCGCGCGCGGCGGCGACGACCAATGGCAAGCGCAAGCCGGATGGCTATCCGGTGATCGCCGAGTCCGACGCGCTCTACGCGCGCGCGGTCGGCCTGATCCCGAGCGCGACGCAGACGCTGGCCAAGGGCGCCGGGCAATACGTGCGCGGCGTGGCGCCCAAGTTCCTGCAGCGGGGCAGGGGCGCGCGCGTCGTGGGACGTCGACGGCAACGAATACCTCGACCTGACGATGGCGGTCGGACCGCTGGCGCTCGGCTACGCGCGAGCCGGCGGTCGACGCGGCGATCGCGGCGCAGCTGGAACACGGCATCACGTTCTCGCTGATGCACCCGCTGGAGGTCGAGGTCGCCGAGCTGGTGCGCGAGGTCGTGCCGGGCGCCGAGAGCGTGCGCTTCAGCAAGACCGGCTGCGACGTCACGACGCGCGGCCGTGCGGCTGGCGCGCGCGTTCACCGGCCGCGACAAGGTGCTGTGCTGCGGCTACCACGGCTGGCACGACTGGTACATCGGCGTCACCGATCGCGATCGCGGCGTGCCCAAGGACGTCGCGGCGCTGACCTACACCTTCCCGTACAACGACCTCGCCGCCGTCGCCGACGCGATCGACGACCAGACGGCGTGCGTGATCCTGGAGCCGGTGACGTTCGAGCCGCCGAAGGACGGCTTCCTGGCGGGGCTGAAGAAGCTGTGCGCGGAGCGCGGCGCGCTGCTGATCTTCGACGAGATGTGGACCGGCTTCCGGCTGGCGCTGGGCGGCGCGCAGGAGCGCTTCGGCGTGACCGCCGATCTCGCCTGCTTCTCCAAGGCGGTGGCCAACGGCATGCCGCTGTCGCTGCTGACCGGGCGGCGCGGACGTGATGAAGCTGCTCGAGAAGGACGTGTTCTTCTTCACGACGTTCGGCGGCGAGGCGCTGTCGCTGGCGGCGGCGCGGGCCACGCTCGGCGAGCTGCGCGACCGCGCAGGTGCCGGCGGCGCTGGAGCGGCTGGGGACGGAGCTCCGCGACGGCTACAACGCAGCTGGCGGAGCTGGCTGGGCGTGCCGTTCGTGCGCTGCGTCGGCTTCGGCTGCCGCACGCTGGTGACGTTCGCGGCGCAGGGGATCGCGGCCGGCGCGGATCCGCTGGTGATGAAGTCGTTCGTGCAGCAGGAGCTGATCAAGCGCGGCTTCCTGTGGGCGGGCTTCCACAACCTGTCGGCGGCGCACACGGCGCGACGATCGTCAAGGCGCTGCTGGCGGCCTACGCGAGGTGCTGCCGCTGCTGCGCACGGCGCTGGAGCAGAAGAACCTGGCCGAATCGCTGCGCGGCGCGCCGGTCGAGCCGGTGTTTCGCCGCACGACCAACTTCAACATCAAGCCGAAGCCAGCGGCGGCCGCCGTCCCGACGTCCAAGGACGGTAGCGGTGCCCGTACCTGATGACGACGCGACGCTGACGTCGTTTTCGCTCGCCGGGCGGGTGGCGGTGGTCACCGGCGCGGCGGGCCTGCTGGGCCGCCAGCACTGCCGGGCGCTGGCCGACGCGGGCGCGGCCGTGGTCGCGACCGACATCGACGAGGGCGCGTGCCGCTCGGTCGTCGCGGAGCTGGAAGGCACGGGGCGGCGCGGGGTGTACGGCATCGCCGCCGACATCACGCGACCCGGCCTCGCTGGCGCAGCTGCGCGACGCGACGTTGCGCATCGGCGACCGCATCGACGTGCTGGTGAACAACGCCGCCATCAACGACAAGGTCGGCGACGGCGCGGGCGACGTCATGCGCTTCGAGAACTACCCGGTGGAGGCGTTCGGCGCTCGCTGGAGGTCAACGTGACCGGCACCTTCCTTGCTTGCCAGGTGCTGGGCACCGAGATGGCCCGCCGCGGACAGGGCAGCATCATCAACATCGCCTCGACCTACGGCCTGGTCGGCGCCCGACCAGCGCATCTACGGCGCGCCGACGGCACGCAGGGCTTCTGGAAGATCGCCGGCCTATCCGACCACCAAGGGCGCGGTGCTGGCGTTCACGCGCTTTCTCGCGGCGTACTGGGCCGACCGCGGCGTGCGCGTCAACACGCTGTCACCGGGCGGCGTCGGGCAAGACGGCCAGGACGCGACGTTCGTCGCGCAACTACAGCGCGCGCACGCCGCTCGGGCGCATGGCGGCGGCCGAACGAGATGCGGGGCGCGATCGTGTTCCTGGCCAGCGACGCCTCGAGCTACATGACCGGGGCCAACCTGGTCGTCGACGGAGGCTGGACCGCGTGGTAGCCCTTGCCCCGCGCAAGTAAACCGAGACCGATGATCATCGACGACGAACATTCGCTGCTGCCACCGCTGACCGACGCGGAGGTGATGGTGCGCGCGGCGCGCATCAAGCTGGTCGCGACCGACGTCGACGGCGTGCTCACCGACGCGGGCGTGTACTACTCGGACCCGGCGAGGCGCTGAAGCGGTTCTCGCTGCGCGACGGGATGGGCGTGGAGCGCCTGCGCGACGCCGGCATCGAGACCGCGTTCGTCACCCGCGAGAATTCGCCGATCGTCGCGCGCCGCGCGGAGAAGCTGAAGATCCGCCTGTGCTACCTGGGCGTGCGCGACAAGGCGGCGGCGCTGCCGACGCTGCTCGCGGAGGCGGGCGTCACCGCCGGCGAGGTCGCGTACATCGGCGACGACGTCAACGACTGCGGCATCATGGCGCACGATCGCGCCCGCGGGCCTGCTCGCGGCGCCCGCCGACGCGTTCGCGCCGGTGCTGCGCAACGTGCACTACCGCTGCGCGCAGCCCGGCGGCCACGGCGCGTTCCGGGACTTCGCGGAATGGATCCTCGGGTTTCGGAAACGGATGAGGAGGTCAACATGAAATCCACGGCAGCAACTGAGAGTCGACACAGCTGCGCGTGCTGATCGGGGACAAGGCGGTGGGAGCGGGGGCAGCCCGTCTTCGTGATCGCGGAGATCGGCATCAACCACAACGGCTCGCTCGAGCATCGCCAAGCGGCTGATCGACGGCGCGCTGCTGGCGGGCGCTGACGCGGTGAAGTTCCAGAAGCGCACGCCGGAGCAGTGCGTGCCGCGCGACCAGTGGAACCTCGAGCGCGACACGCCGTGGGGCCGCATGACGTACATCGACTACCGCCGCAAGGTCGAGTTCGGCCCGCGCGAATACGGCGAGATCGACCGCTACTGCGCGCGAGCGCAGGCATGCTGTGGTTCGCCTCGTGCTGGGACGAGGAGTCGGTCGACTTCATGGAGTCGTTCGACCCGCCCTGCTACAAGGTGGCCTCGGCGTCGCTGACCGACCACGCCGCTGCTCAAGAAGATGAAGTCGACGGGCAGGCCGCTGATCATCTCGACCGGCATGTCGACCATCGAGGAGATCGATGCGGCGGTCGAGGCCGTCGGGCGCGACAAGCTGCTGCATCGCGCACGCGACGTCGACCTATCCCTGCCCGCCCGAGCACCTGAACCTGCGCATGATCCGCACGCTCAAGGCGCAGTACCCGGAGTGCCCGATCGGCTACTCGGGGCACGAGACCGGGCTGGCGCCGACCTGGGCGGCGGTCACGCTGGGCGCGACGTTCATCGAGCGGCACATCACGCTCGACCGCGCGATGTGGGGCAGCGATCAGGCGGCGTCGGTCGAGATCGACGGCCTGTTCCGGCTGGTCGCCAACATCCGCGACATCGAGCGGTCGCTGGGCGACGGCGTCAAGCGCATCTACGAAGGCGAGCTGGCGGCGCGCAAGAAGCTGCGCCGGGTGGTGAGCGCCGAGGTCTCGAGCAACTGAGCAGCTCCGACGTGAGCAAGCGCGGCCACGCTGCTGGAGCGTCCTGTCGCCCGTCCTCATCGTCGGCGGGGCGCTGGTGCTCATCGCGCTCGAGCGGCGCTTCCCCTATGACCGGCGCCAGAAGTTCTTTCGCGCCGGGTTCTGGGACGATCTGATCGGCTACACGTTCATCCAGAGCTACCTGCTCGGGCTGCTGATCGCGCAGATATCGACGTGGATCGACGGCGCCACCGGGCTGTCGCGGCTGCACCTGGTCACCGACTGGCCGGTCTGGGTGCAGGTGGCGTTCTTCATCATCACCCACGACCTGTACATCTACACGTTCCACCGCATGCAGCACCGCTTCGCGTTCCTGTGGCGGATTCACGAGGCGCACCACGCCACCGTCGACGTCGACTGGCTGTCGGGCGTCGCGCTCGCACGCGCTGGAGATCCTGATCAACCAGACGCATCGAGTTCATGCCCGATCCTGCTGCTGGGCGCGGCGCCCGAGGTGCGCGCTCATCAAGGTCACCATCGACGCGGTGTGGGGCATGTACATCCACTCCAACGTCGACGTGCGCAGCGGCTGGCTGCAGAAGATCATCAACGGCCCGGAGATGCACCGCTGGCACCACGCCATCGAGATCCGTGACGGCGTGAACTTCGCCACCAAGTTCGCGTTCTGGGACTGGCTGCTCGGCACCGCGTACCTGCCGGCGGCGAAGCCGACGGGCTACGGCATCGTCGAACCGTTCCCGTCCGGCTACCTCGCGCAGCAGATCCACGCGTTCAAGCCCCGGGTGGCCGCAGACCCCGAGGTACTACGCGCCGTTCCACCGCTGCCAGAAGCGATTCCAGGCCGACTGCCATCGCCGCAGCAGGCAGCGCCCCCTGCAGGATGAGCCCGAAGTCGTTGAGGCGGATGCCGGTCAGGATCGGCTGACCGAAGCCGCCCGCGCCGACCAGGGCGCCGACGGTCGCGGTGCCGACGGCGATCACCGCTGACGTCTTGATGCCGGCGACGATGGTCGGCATCGCCAGCGGCAGCTCGACGAGGCGCAAGCGGGCGGCGCTGGACAGCCCCAGCGCGCGCGCCGACAGCCGCAATGACTCCGGGATGCCGACCAGGCCGGCGTGCGTGTTGCGGACGATGGGGAGCAGGCCGTAGAGGAACAGCGCCGTGACCGCGGGCGGCGAGCCGATGCCGACGAGCGGGATGAGCAGCACGAGCAGCGCCAGCGACGGGATGGTCTGCAGCAGGCCCGCGACGCCGACGACGACGCGGCCGAGGCGCGGGCGTCGCGCGGCGACGATGCCCAGCGGCACGGCGACGGCGATCGCCGCCAGCAGCGACAGCGCCACCATCGCCGTGTGCTCGATAGCGCGGCTCGCGATGGTCGCCAGCACGCGCTCGCGCGCGGCCGCGGTCACGGCGCCGCCGACGTGTGCGGTCAGGAAGTCGGCGGCGACCCCGCTCTCGGGGACGTGGTCCAGCTTGGCGCGCGCGTTGAGCGCGATCATGGCGGCGTTGTCGAGGCGGCCCTCCAGGCGTTCGATCGCCGCGACCACGGCGGGCGCGCGCGTCGCGAGGTCGGCGCGGTAGACGAGCAGCGCCTCGTACGCGGCGAAGAAGCGGCGATCGTCGTCGAGCACGCGCAGCCCGTGCGCGCGGATCTCGGCGTCGGTCGTGTAGACGTCGGTGACGTCGGCGGCGCCGCCCGCGAGGGCGCGGTAGGCGAGGTCGTGATCCATGCCGCGTGCCTCGTGCGGCAGCGCGTAGGCGGCGCGCAGGCCGGGCCAGCCGTCGGCGCGGCTCATCACCTCGTTGCTCACGACGACGCGCAGCTCGGGGTGCGCGCGCAGGTCGGAGATGCGGCGGATGCCCAGCGCGGCGGCGCGCGCCTCGGTCATCGCGATGCCGTAGTTGTTGTGGAAGCCAAGCGGGCGCGTCGCGCGCAGGCCGTGGACGGCGAGCACGTCGGCGAGCGTCCGGGCGTCCGACCGGCCAGCCATCTCGGCGCGCAGGATCTCGAGCGTCAGCGTCCCCGTGTATTCCGGGTAGACGTCGACGGCGCCGGTCTCGAGGGCGCGAAACACAATCTCGGTGCCGCCGAGCTGGCGGCGGTGTTCGACGGTGGCGCCGGCGCCGCGCGCCAGCGCCGCCGTCATCTCGCCCAGGATCACCGATTCGGTGAACGCCTTCGACGCCACGGTGACGCGCGGTCCAGCGCCGCCGCCACCGCCGCACGCCGACAGCCACACCAGGGTGGCGACCGCGGCGCGCGCCGCGGTCATCGCCGCGGCTCGGTGACCGCCGGGATGCCGTTGCCGGTCGCCAGAAACGCGGCGACGAAGGGGTCGGCGGGCGCCGTCGACAGGGTGGCGAACGGCCCTTGCTGCACGACGCGGCCGTCCCGCATCAGCACGACGACGTCGGCCAGGTGCGCCGCCTCGTTGACGTCGTGGGTGACGACGATGACCGTCTTGCCCAGCGAGCGAAAGATGCCGCGCAGATCGTCGCGCAGCTCGGCGCGCACCAGCGGATCGAGCGCGGACAGCGGCTCGTCCAGCAGCAGGACCTCGGGGTCGAGCAGCAGGGCGCGCATGATCGCGACCCGCTGCACCTGGCCGCCCGACAGCTCGTTCGGGTAGCGCGTCAGGCCGTCGGCGGGGAAGCGGGTGAGCGCGCGCAGCTCCTCCAGGCGCGCGGCGGTGCGCGCCGCGTCCCAGCCGAGGTGGCGCGCCATCAGCGTGACGTTGCCAGCCGCTGTCAGGTGCGGGAACAGGCCGCCGTCCTGAATGACGTAGCCGATGCGGCGGCGCAGCGCCTCGATGTCGTGCGCCGGCAGCGGCCGCCCGTCGACCTCGACCCGGCCGGCGTCGGGCGCGACCAGCGCGACCAGCAGGCGCAGCACCGTCGACTTGCCACAGCCCGAAGGCCCGAGCAGCGCCGTGGTCTTGCCGGACGCAAACGTCAGCTCGATGCCGTCGACGGCGGCGCCGTCGCCGTAACGCTTGCTGACCCCGGCCAGGCGCAGGTTCATGGCAGGCGTCCCCTCTCCCCTCCCTCTTCCCGCTGCGCGGGGAGAGGGCGAACACTCGCGTCGAGGCAACCGTTTGCCCTCGCCCCGCGCCAGCGGGGAGAGGGTAAGGGAGAGGGGCCCGCGATCATGGGCGGTCCACTTACTCGTCGTCCGCTTCGCCGCCGCCGTCGTCGCCCGTGCGTTCGAGCGCGCGGTACAGCGTGCGGCGATCGATGCCCAGCTTCTCGGCGGCCTTCTTCTTGTTACCGCCGTTCTCGGCCAGCACGAGCTGGATGTAGCGGCGTTCGAGCTCGGCCAGGTTGGGGCGGTCGGCGATGATGCCGCTTTCGCCGCCGCCGCCCGCTGCCGCAGCTGCCGCAGCCGCTGGCGGCCCCACGCCGCCGCCCACCTCGGGCGGCAGGTCGGACGGCAACACGACGTTCCCCTTGGCGACGGCCACCGCGCGCTCGATGGCGTTCTCGAGCTCGCGCACGTTGCCGGGCCACGGATACGTGGCCAGCAGCTTCAGCGCCTCGGGCGACAGCGTCGCCGCCTCGCGCCGCTCGCGGCGCGCCAGCTTGGCCAGGAAGTGCGCCACCAGGATCGGCACGTCCTCGCGGCGATCGCGCAGCGGCGGCAGCCCGACGGTGACGACGTTGATGCGGAAGTAGAGGTCCTCGCGGAAACGCCCGGCCTTCACCTCCGCGTCCAGATCCTTGTTGGTCGCGCACACCAGGCGCACGTCGACGCGGATCGACTCGGCGCCGCCGACCGGCTTGACCTCGCCGTCCTGCAGCGTGCGCAGGAGCTGCGCCTGCATCTTCGGTCCCATGTCGCCGATCTCGTCCAGGAACAGCGTGCCGCCGTTCGCGGTCTCGAACAGGCCGCGCTTGGCGGCTGATAGCGCCCGTGAACGCGCCGCGCGCGTGCCCGAACAGCTCGGACTCCAGCAGCGATTCGGTCAGCGCCGTGCAGTTGACCGGGATGAACGGCGCTCCCGAACGCGGCGAGTGCGTGTGGATCGCGCGCGCCACCAGCTCCTTGCCGGTCCCCGATTCGCCCTCGACCAGCACGGTCGCCGTCGACGCGGCGACGCGCGCCACCAGCTTGTACACCTCCAGCATCACACGCGCTCTTGCCGACGATGTCCTGCAGGTGCGTCTTGCTCTCGCTGGGCGCGGGCCTTCTGCGCCACCAGGCGCCGGCGCTCCAGCGCGCGCGCGACCGTCAGCCGCAGCTCCTCGATGTTGAACGGCTTCGAGACGTAGTCGTAGGCGCCACGCTGGATCGCCTGCATCGCGCCCGTCACGTCGCCGAACGCGGTGATCAGGATGACGGGCGTCGCCGGCGCCTTCTCCGTGAACGCCGCCAGCACGTCGAAGCCGCCCGATCGCTCCATGCGCACGTCCGACACGACCAGGTCGTAGCGGCCGTCGCCCGCCTGCGCGCGTTCGATGGCGCCCATGCCGTCGTCGACGGTGTCGACCTCGTAGCCCTCGCCGCGCAGGATCTCGCACAGCAGATCGCGCGCGACCCGATCATCCTCGGCGACCAGCACGCGCGTCGTCGCCGACGCTGGCGTTTGCGTCGGTGCGGTCACGCGCGTCCTCCGGCGGCGCGTGGCGGCCACGTGTCAGACGCCAGCGACGACGTCCCGGCCGCCACCGGCGGCCCCTTGCGCGGGATGCGGACGAAAAACGTCGACCCCTTGCCCGCCTCGCTCTCGACGGAGATCGTGCCGCCGAGCGCCGCCGTGAGCTGCCGGCAGATCGCCAGCCCCAGCCCCGTCCCCTTGCCGCGCCCCTTGGTCGTGTAGAACGGCTCGAAGATGCGGCGCAGGTCGTCGGGCGCGATGCCGTGCCCGGTGTCGCTGACCCTGATCAAGATGTCGTCGTCCACGGGGTGGGCCTCCAGCTCGATGTTGCCGTTGCGGTCGACGGCGTCGAGCGCGTTCGATAGCAGGTTGACGACGATCTGGCGCAGCAGGCCCGGATCGGTGACGACGTCGCCGACGCCGGGCGCCACCGTCCAGACGATTGACGCTTGCGAGCCTTGTTTGCCCGGCGCGACGCCGCGAACGATCTCGACCGCTTCTTCCAGCAGGCGCGGCAGCGCCGTCGCCTGGCGCTCGGGCTCCAGCGGACGCGTCGAATCCAGGTAGTCGCGCACGATCTTGCTGATGCGTTCGATCTCTCGCGCCGACACGTCCAGACGCTCGCGCAGCGCCGGCGGCAGCTCGCGCTCGCGCAGCGCCAGCTGTACGTGCCCGGAGACCGACGACAGCGGCGTGCCGATCTCGTGCGCCAGCTGCGCGGCCAGCTGGCCCAGCGTCGCCAGCCGCACCTTCGACGCGTTATCGAGGCGCATGTCGTTGAGCAGGCGGTTGAGCTGCGCCAGCGTCGCGTTCTTCTCCGACAGGTTGTGGGTCGCCGCCTCGATCTCGGCGGCCAGCCGCTGATTGAACGCGCGAATCTGCGCGTCCGCCAGCGACAGCCGTTCCAGCATGCGGTTGAACCCGTGCGACAGCCGTCCGACCTCGTCGACGTTGTCGACCGACAGGCGGCGGCCGAGATCGCCGCCCTCGACGTCGCGCATCGCCGCCGCCAGCGCCTCCAGCGGCCGCCCGATGATCCGCTGCGTGATGAGGCCGGAGACCAGCGTCAAGCCCGACCACGAACACCGCCGCGAAGATGAGCGAGATCTGCTCCTCTTTCTTCAGCATCGCTTCGACCTGACCGAGCGTCCACTTCATCACCAGCGTCGCCTTCCACGGCCCCTGCAGGTCGACGGGCAGCTCGATCGGCTGTTCCTGCGCCGAGCCGACCGTCTGCCCCCTGGTGAAGCCGAGCGGCTGGCGTACGAACGGCGCGAAGCGCGTGATCTCCGGGCGATCGCCGCGCGGCGCGGCGATGCGGCTCGAAGGCGTGTACGCCTCGCGATAGACGTAAAGGTCGAGGCGCACGATGCGCGAGTGCCGATTCAGGTAACCGAGCAGCTTCTCTTCCAGATCGCGGTCGTCGGCGTCGGCCTGGACGCTCTTCAGATCCTCGGCGATGTCGTGCGCCAGCTCCTCGGCCGCGGTCTGCGCGTCCTTGATGATCTGGCTGCGCGTCAGGTACATGCGCCCCCACGACGCGACGCCGACCGTGACGGCCACGCTGACGGCGATGAGCCAGATCTTCGTCCGGATCGTCACTTTGACCCGCAATCCTACATCGGTCTTATCTGGGTTTATGCTGGGGACGTGAAACCGACGCTTCGCGACGTGGCCGTGCTGGCGGGCCTGCAGGTGGGCATGAGCGCGCTGATGACCGCGGTGATCTCGCTGCTGCCGTCGACCGGCGGCTCGAACAGCTGGGTAGGCGCCGTGGGCGCGATGATCGGCGCGCAGAGCTTCGTGATGCTCGACGGCAGGAAGCGGCCGGGCCGGGTGTCGGCGCCCGGATTCGCGCATCGGCTGTCGATGTGGGCGGTCGTGGCGCAGCTCGTGCTGGCGGCGCTGGCGGCGGGCGTCCTGGCCGCGGTGTCGCCCGCGACCCTGACCCAGGCCGCGGCGACGGTGGGCGGCTGGTGGGCGCTCGTGCTCGCCGTCGCGGTCGCGCTGACGTACGCGATGACGCGGGTGGGTCTGCGCATGGGCCTCAAGAACCTCGCGCGCGTGCAGGCGGCGGCCGAGGCCAAGTCCAAGGCGGAGGCGGAGTCCAAGAAACAGCCGTGAGCCGGCGCTAGCAGGGCGGGCAGAGTAGACTCGGATCATGAGGCTGATTGGCCAGATCCAGATCACCATGGCGACGGCAGAGACGGTCCACCGTGAGCCGGGCTTCTGGGACAAGATCAAGCGTGGCATGGGGGGCAAGGTCGACCTCGACACGGGTGAGGTTCGTGTCGCGCTCGAGGCGTCCGCGCTCGTGGATCAGGTCAAGCGGGCGCTGGTGCGGCTGGGGATCGACAACGCCGTTTCGCTCGTGGTCGACGACACGATCATTTTCCAGGATATCGACGGTCGTCCTGGCGACCTGCCGGACCTGATCCTGGCGCTGTCCGAGCACGCGTCGGTGTTCGGGCGCGGGTTCCGCGAGATGAAGCTGGCGGTCGAGCACGACGAGGCCAACCTGCACCTGCTCATCGAGGTTCGCGCGCTGACGCAGCACAAGCGTGGCGAGCCGTCGGCGTACGTGTCGGTCGGCGGCCGCATCAGGGATCTGGAGCCACGCAAGGGCGAGGAGGCTGAAGCCTACCGCGCGCGCGTCACGCCGCTGTCGCAAGACTCCGGGCTGCTGGCGACTGCGCGCATGCAGTTCCAGTCGTTCGTCGGCCGCATGGAAGCGGCGCTGCGCGCGGCGCTACCCGAAGCGGTGGTCGAGGAGAAGCACGCCGACGCGCTGGTCGTGCGCCCGACGACGCAGCCCACGCAGCAGCCCCAGGATCCGCGCAGCCCGATGTACGATCCGTACGCGGTCTATTACCCGGTGAGCCCGTTCGGGATGATGCTGGACGTGATGCTGATATCGTCGTTCATGCACATGATGATGCCGCCGCCGATCATGGTCGTGCACCCGTCAGGGGCGCCGATCGGCACCGCGGACACCATCAAGGATCACCCCGAGGCGGTGGAAGCGTCGGCGAAAGACCCGGGCGATTCGTCGCACGACAGCGACGCCGACCACGGCGACAGCGGCGGCGATGACGGCGACATGATGGCCGACGCCTCGCACGACAACGACGGCGGCGATTTCGACAGCGGCGGCGGCTTCGACGGCGGCGACTTCGGCGGCGGGGACTTCTAGTCATTATCCCGCCCGACGCATTCCTGTTCGACCTCGACGGCACGTTGGTTGACAGCGAACGCGCGAACATCGAGTCCGTCGTGCTCGCCGTCCGCCGCTACGGCAAGGAGCTGACCGTCGACGAGTGCAGCTTCGTCGTCGGTCACTCGTGGAACGAGATCCACGCGATGATCGTGCGCAACCACGGCCTGGCGGTCGACATGAATACGCTGATCGCGCAGGCGGTCGAGGAGAAGCGCGCGATCGTCCGGGTGTCCGGCATTCGCACGTTGCCGGGCGTGATGACGACGGTCGAACGGTTGGCGCGCGGGTCGAAGCTGGCGGTGGTCACGGGCGCCAGCACCGCCGAGGCCATCGATGCGCTGGTCGGCGCCGGCATCGCGGGCTATTTTCCGGTGGTGGTCGCCGCCGAGGACTACGTACACGGCAAGCCGTCGCCCGAGCCGTACCTGCAGGCGATCGAGCGCCTGGGCGTGAGCGCGCGCCGGTCGATCGCCATCGAAGACGCGACGCCGGGCATCCTGTCGGCGCGCGCGGCGGGCGCGCGCGTCATCGCGGTGCGCGCCGGAAACTTCGCCGGCCACGACCTGTCGCCGGCCGACGTCGTCGTCGACACGCTGGACGATGTCACCGACGAGCTCACCGCGAGGCTGGTGGCGTGAAGCTCGATCCCGCGACGCTGTCGTCCGACGCCGCGTACTTCTGGCAGGTCGCGACCATCGTCCCGCGGCCGATCGCGTGGGTGTCGACGCTGAACGAGGACGGCTCTGCCAACCTGGCGCCGTTTTCGTTCTTCACGGGCGTGTCGTCGGATCCGCCGACCTGCCTGATCTGCGTCGGGCGCCGCAAGGTCGTGCGCGACGGCGGCGTGGTGCGCGTCCCCAAGGACACGTGGCGGAACATCGAGCGCACGGGCGAATACGTCATCCACGTCGTCAACGACGCGCTGGCGCACAAGATGAACGAGACGTCGCGCGACCTCCCCTACGGCATCGACGAGTTCGAGCACGTCGGGCTGAGCAAGGTCGCGTCGGAGAGGATCGTGCCGCCGCGCATCGCCGAGGCGCCGGTGGCGATGGAGTGCCGGCTCGACCGTATCGTCGAGGTCGGGCGCAGCGGAACCGCCATCATCATCGGCGAGATCTTGCTGTGGCACGTGCACGACGACCTGCTGGTCGACGGCCGCCTGGACATGGGGCGGCTCGACGCGGTGGGACGCATGTCGGGCGCGGGCTACACGCGCACGCGCGACCGTTTCGACATGCTGCGGCCCAAATAGTCCGGCGGCGGGGCCGGTGGCCGAACGCGCGTGACGCGCGTGGTAAAATTCGCGTCGGTGTTCGACCACCTCCCACCGGACGTGACGCTGTACGAGGTCGGACCGCGCGACGGGCTGCAGAACGAGTCGCGCATGGTCCCGACCGACGACAAGGTGAAGCTCATCAACGGGCTGTCGGAGACAGGTCTGCGCGCCATCGAGATCACCAGCTTCGTCAACCCGAAGTGGATCCCGCAGCTCGCCGACGGCGGCGACGTGTCGCGGCGCATCGCGCGAAAACCCGGGCTGATCTATTCGGCGCTGGTCCCGAACCGCCAGGGCCTGGACGCCGCGGTGGCCGCCGGGATGAAAGAGGTCGCGGTGTTCATGTCCGCGTCCGAGACCCACAACAAGAAGAACGTGAACAAGACGATCGCGCAGACGCTGGACGCGTTCCGCGACACCGTGCCGCCGGCGCTGGCCGCCGGGATGCGCGTGCGCGCGTACGTGTCGACGGTGTACGGCTGCCCGTACGAGGGCGCCGTCGATCCCGGCAAGGCGGTGGAGCTGGCGCGCGCGCTGCGCGAGCTCGGCTGCTACCAGATCTCGCTGGGCGACACGATCGGCGTCGCCAACCCGCGCCAGACGCGCGACGTGCTGACGCGCGTGCTGGCGGAGATCCCGGCGCCCGAGGTCGCCGTGCACTTCCACGACACGCGCGGCACCGCGCTGGCCAACATCCTGGTATCGGTCGACATGGGCATCACCACCGTCGACGCCGCGCTGGGTGGCCTGGGCGGTTGCCCCTACGCGCCCGGCGCGTCCGGCAACGTCGCCACCGAAGACGTCGTCTACATGCTGGAGGGGATGGGCATCCGCACCGGCATCGATCTGGATCGCCTGGTCGACTGCGCCCGCCTCGCGTCGACGCTGGTCGGCCACGAAGTCCCGTCGAAGTACTACCGCGCCGCCGTCGGCGCCCGCTCCCGCTCCAGCGCGACCGGGTAGCGCCCTTCGTCTGGTCCCCTGCTTCCGCAACAGTCGAAAGGGGCTCGCCGATGACGCCGCAAGGCCATGCGGTATCGCATCGAATGGGAGCAGTTGGCGTTCGATGATCTCGAGCTAATCGATCCGTTCCACCACCCGATCATCCATCGACAAGTCCGGCTGTTGGCGGACCAGTGGAACCAGCCCAGTCGCAATCGTCGCCCGCTTGCCGCTGCAGTCTTGTGGTGTCCGGAAGCGACCTGGCAGCTGCGCGTAGGAGCGTATCGAGTTCTGTATTCGTTCGAGGCCGGCGTCGTGCGGGTTCTGAGGATAAAATGGAAGAGTCGGTTGACCACCGAAGAGATGGGCAAATGAGGCGCACCTATAGTCAGCAAGAGGTCGAGACTCGATCCAAGAACCTCATCTCGCGGAAGCTGAAGAGGTTGATCGCGCGCTACGACGGCTCCGCGAAGGCGGCCAAGGACATTCTCCGAGGTCTCGCAGCTGCGCGCCTGATGGACATCGACTGCCGTCCCTTCGAGGACGCGCTCGCGAAGCATTTCCCGCCTCGTAACGCCGCCTGAGGGCCGCTACATTCGTGATACCGTCGAGGGCCATGGACAGCCCGACGGGTGCTGGGTCGCCGCCGCTGGTGCTCGTCGAGCGTCGCGAGCGGGCGGCGTTCGTGACGATCAACCGGCCGGACGCGGCGAACGCGCTGTCCAAGGGGCTGGTGGCGGCGCTGACGGAGTGTTTCGAGGAGCTGGCCGGCGACGCGAAACAGGACAGCGACCTGCGCGCGGTGGTGCTGACCGGCGTCGGGCGGGCGTTCTGCGCGGGGGCGGATCTCAAGGAACGGCGGGCGATGACGCTGCCGGAGACCTGGGCGTTCCTCGACGAGCTCAACACGCTCGCCAACACGATCGCGGCGCTGCCGCGGCCGGTGATCGCGGCGATCAACGGCGCCGCGTTCGGCGGCGGGCTGGAGCTGGCGCTGGCGTGCGACCTGCGCATCGCGGCGGATTCGGCCGAGCTGGGGCTGACCGAGGTCCGCCTGGGCATCATCCCCGGTGTCGGTGGGACGCAGCGGCTGTCGCGTCTGACCAGCGTCGCCGTCGCCAAGGAGCTGATCCTGACCGGCCGTCGCGTCAGCGCGGCGCGCGCGCTGGCGCTCGGCATCGTGTCCGAGGTGGTTCCGGGCGCCGAGCTGGCCGCGGCCGCCGCGACGCTGGCCCGCGAGATCGGCGCCGCGGGGCCGCTGGCGATCGCGGCGGCGAAGCGCGCCATCGACGGTGGCGCGGGGCTGCCGCTGGCCGAGGGGCTGGCGCTTGAGGCGGTGTGCTACGAAGAGGTGCTGGCCAGCGAAGACCGCAACGAAGGGCTGGCCGCGTTCGCCGAGAAACGCCCGCCCGCTTTCAGGGGACGATAGGAAACCAATAGAATGTCACGCAGCGACGAATTCAAGGCGCTCGCCGACAAGATCAAGGGCGGTGGCGCGCCCAAGTACCACGCCGCCAACGCCGCCGCCGGCAAGCTGTTCTGCCGCGAACGCATCGCGCTGCTGTGCGACGACGGCGGCAAGGACTTCGCCGAAGACGGCCTGCTGGCGAACGCGACGGCCGGCGACCTGCCGTCCGACGGCGTGGTGACCGGCATCGGCCGCGTGCACGGGCGGCCGGTCGCGATCATGGCCAACGATTCGACCGTCAAGGCCGGGTCGTGGGGCGCGCGCACGGTCGAGAAGATCATCCGCATCCAGGAGACCGCCGGCCGGCTGCGCCTGCCGCTGTTCTACCTGGTCGATTCGGCGGGCGCGCGCATCACCGATCAGATCGACATGTTCCCGGGCCGCCGCCACGCGGGGCGCATCTTCTCCAACCAGGTCCGGCTGTCGGGCGCGGTGCCGCAGATCTGCCTGCTGTTCGGCCCATCGGCGGCGGGCGGCGCGTACATCCCGGCGTTCTGCGACGTCGTGTTCATGGTCGACAAGAACGCGTCGATGTACCTCGGCTCGCCGCGCATGGCCGAGATGGTGATCGGCGAGAAGGTCACGCTGGAAGAGATGGGCGGCGCGCGCATGCACTGCGAGGTGTCGGGCTGCGGCGATCTGCTGGCGGCCGACGAGCGGGCGTGCCTCGCGGCGGCGCGCGATTACCTCGCCTACTTGCCGCAACGCTCGGGTGAGCCAGCGCCGTCCGCGCCGACGCGCGAGCCGTCGCCCGCCGCCAAGCGCATCGACGATCTGCTGCCGGCCAACCAGAACCAGGCGTTCGATGTGCGCGCCGTGATCGACGCGATCGCCGACGAGGGCAGCTTCTTCGAGCTCAAGAAGCTGTTCGCGCGCGAGCTCGTCACTGGCTTCGCGCGCCTGGCAGGCCGCGCCGTCGGCATCGTCGCCAGCCAGCCCAAGTGGAAGGGGGGCGTGCTGTTCGTCGATTCGGCCGACAAGGCGGCGCGCTTCATCTGGCTGTGCGACGCCTTCGGGCTGCCCATCATCTTCCTGGCCGACGTGCCCGGCTTCATGATCGGCAAGGCTGTCGAGCGGCAGGGCATCATCCGCCACGGCGCCAAGATGATCTCGGCGGTGGCGGACGCGACCGTGCCGAAGATCTCCGTCGTGCTGCGCAAGGCCTACGGCGCCGGCCTGTACGCGATGTGCGGCCCGGGGTTCGATCCCGACGTCACCATCGCGCTGCCGCAGGCGATGATCGCCGTGATGGGGGCGGAGGCCGCGGTCAACGCCGTGTTCGCCAACAAGATCGCCGAGAAGCCCGAGGCCGAACGCGCCGCCTACGTCGACGAGCTGCGCGAGCAGTATCGCGCCGACATCGATCTGCTGAAGCTGGCGGCCAACCTGCACGTCGACGCGGTCGTCCCCGGCGACGACCTGCGCGCCGAGCTGGTGCGCAGGCTGGCCGCCACCGAGGGTAAGACCGTGACCGGCTACGCGCGCCGGCGCCCGGTCCTGCCTGTCTGATATGAAGTCGGGCGCGCTGACGCTGCTTGCCGCCGACGAGGCGCGGCGGATTCTGGCGGAGACGCCGCCGGTCGGGCACGAACGTGTGCCGCTGGCGGCGGCCGCCGGGCGTGTGCTGGCGGCGGCGTTCGACGCGCCGGCCGACCTGCCGGGCGAGCGGCGGTCGGTCATGGACGGGTTTGCGGTGCGCGCGGCGGACGTGCGCGCGGCGTCGGCGTCGTCGCCGGTCGTGCTGACGGTGATCGGCAGCGTGCCGATGGGCGAGGTCTTCACGGGCGCCATCGCGGCCGGCCAGGCGGTGGCGATCGCCACCGGCGGCGTCGTGCCCGAAGGCGGCGACGCGGTCGTGATGGTCGAGCACACGGCGCCAGCCGCGGGAGAGGGGGGTGGCGCTCGCGTGTTGGTGTCGCGCGAGGTGACCGCGGGCGCGAACGTCGTGCAGCCGGGTGAAGACGTGACGCGCGGCGGGCGGCTGCTGCAGGCGGGGCGGCGGCTGCGCCCGCAGGACGTGGCGGTGCTGGGGACATTTGGCGTCGCCACCGTCGACGTGTTTCGCCGCCCGCGCGTGGCGGTGCTGTCCACCGGCAACGAGCTGTGTGAGGTGGACGAAACGCCTCGCCCCGGCCAGGTGCGCGATTCGAACGGGGTGACGCTGGGCGCGCAGGCCGCTGCCGCCGGCTGCGACGTCACGCTGGCCGGCATCGTGCGCGACGACGCGGCGGCGCTGCGCCACGCGGTCGCGCGCCTGCTGGCTGATCACGATGCGGTGATCCTCTCGGGCGGCTCGTCGATCGGGACCAAGGATCTGTCCGCCGACGCGCTCGCGGATCTGGAGCCACCGGGCATCCTGTTCCACGGCATCGACATCCGCCCCGGCAAGCCGACGCTGGTCGCGCGCGCCGGCGCGAAGCCGGTGATCGGCATGCCCGGGTTTCCGACGTCGTCGCTGGTCGTCTTCGACGCGTTCATCCGTCCGATGTTGTGGCGCCTGGGCGGCGAGACGGCGCGCGAGCCATGGCCGTCACGGCGGGCGGCGCGCATCGCGCGCGAGCACCGATCGGTCGTCGGGCGCGAGGACTACCTGCGCGTCAGGCTGGTCGAACGTGACGGCGCCACCTGGGCCGAACCGCTCCCCGGCGGCTCGGCGACGCTGTCGAACGTCGTGCTCGCCGACGGCCTGGTGCTCGTCGGCGCGGCGACGCCCGCGCTCGCCGCCGGCGACGCGGTCGAAGTCCTGCTCTACTGAGCGGGGGTCGGCGCGGGCGGCGCGGCGGCGGGGGCCGGCGCGGCGGCTGGTGCAGTCGCATAGCCGGAGATCACGTCCATCCAGACGATGCGTTCGTTGTCGTCCAGGTAGACCACCAGCCGATCGGCGTCGCGCTCCGAGATGGTGACCGGCTTCCCCGCGATCTCGAACGGCACGAAGTCGTAGAACAGCTCGCGCTCGGCGTCGGTGGCCGCGCGCAGGTTTGCCTGCGAAAACGCGCGTCCGATCTTGCGGAAGCCGGATGACCGCAGCAGCGACGTCGGCGCGCGTTCGTCGGTGAACGCTCGCATCTCCATGGTCTGCGCCACGCCCTTCTTGTGTGGGAGCGTGTTGACCACCGCAGTCCCCCACGACGCGATCGTGGGGTCGAGCTTCAGCAGAATCCCCCACAGCGCCGGGCCGATGGTCATCGACGGCGCAAACGAGGTCGACTGCAATTGCCCCGAGCCGATCAGCCCCAGCGTCAGTTTGACCACCGCCTCCGTGGTCTGACTCGCGATCGACGGACCCCACGGGTGAGCGCCCGTTGCCGCTACCGGTGCTGGTGACGCCGGAGCCGGTGCCGGCGATGACGCCGGCACGGGTGCTGGCGCTGACGCAGTGCCGCCGTGGGCGCAGGCGACGGACAGGACGATGGCGACGCCGATACGCGCGAGCATGGCCGGATGATACAGCCACGTTGGGCGCGGAACGCCGACCCCGCTCAGTACTTGCGGCCGGGACTCTCGGATTCGGCCTTCAGCTCGTCCTCGTCGACCTCGATCTCCAGATCGTCGATGGCGCTGTCGGCCCGTTTCTCGTCGCCGTCAATGTCGTCCTGGCTGAGCTCGGGCGTCGGCTTGGGCAACGTGAACGCCTCGTCCGTGTCGTCCTCGAACGGCCCGCGAGGTTCCGCGCGGCGCGGATCCTGGTTGTCCGTAGATTGCTCCCCCCACCCCCGGTTTTTCCCATCGTTGCTTGGCATGAGTTGAAGTTGGGCCCGTAAGGAATTTCCTCAAGGGTCAATCCTGTGTCGCCTTCACTGCTGAGCTAAGCTCTCCGGCGTGAACTGGGTGGCGATGCTGGTCGTGGCCGCCGTGGCGCCGGTAGCTTCGCCGCCACCTCCGCCCGCCTGGGCGGCGCTTGCCCCCGGCGCCGAACATCTGCACGTCGATGACGGCAACATCGATCTGTTTCGTTTCGACCTGACGCGATTCCGCGCCGACGTCGCCGTCCCGGGCGCCGGTGGCCCGATGACCGCCGCGGAGCTGCGCCGCGAGTCGGGCGCGGCGCTGGTCGTCAACGGCGGCTTCTTCGATACGGACGGACGCTCGCTCGGCCTGCGCGTCGCGTCCGGTCGCCAGATCATCAAGCTGCGCGCCGTCGTTGACTGGGGCGTCCTCGTCATCCGCGACGGCCGCGCGGACATCGTCCACTCGCGCGACTTCGCGGCTGCCGCCGCCGCCAATCCGCCAGTGACCGCCGCGATCCAGGTCGGCCCCCGCATCCTGGTCGACGGCAAGCCGCCGCCGCTCAAGCCGCAGGCGGCCCGCCGCACCGCCGTCGCGCTCGATCAGTCGGGCCGCTTCCTGACCATCGTCGTCGCCCGCGCCCGCATGGAAGCCGGCGCGCTCGCCCGCACGCTCGAACGCCTGGGCTTCCACCGCGCGCTCATGCTCGACGGCGGCCCATCGACGCAGCTCTCCGCCCAGCTCGCCGCGTTCAACCTCGACATCGCCGGCGGCTACGCCGTCCCCGATCTGCTGCTCGTCCGGCCCCGCTAGCCGGGGCGACCAGGGTTCACACGCCGCACACGTAGCGCACTACGTAGCAGCACCCCCCCGCGCTGCCGCTGCCACCGTCGTCGCCCCGCGTGATCCCGGCGTCTGCGAGATCGGCGACCCCCGCCGCTGTCAATGGACCGCAGGCGAACCACGCGCACTCGGCTTCGCCGATCGAACCGCCGAAGTCGCCGACGCCGGGACATTGCCCCGGCGCCACGCCGCCGTCGCGCGGCCGCAGGTACTGCTCGTACGGGCTGGGGTCCGACCCGAAGCACGCGATCTCGTAGCGCTCGTACCTGTAGATGGGACACGACCCGCCGTCGTGAGCCGCCACGGCATCGGCGGTGCTCGCGACGATATCGATCGTCGCCACGCCATCGCGCGCCACGACGTCACCTACCGCGATCCCGTCGTCCCGCCCCGCGCCGTCGACGGCACCCTGCGGGCCGGCGTCCAGCGATCGCGCGCCGCAGCTCGCGGCAGCCACCGCCAGCGCCGCGCCCCACCATCCCCCCCGAGCCGCCAGGTTAGACCCCGGCCAGCCGCCCCGTGCAGTACGCCGGGTTGCCGAACGTCGTCGCCGGCACGTCCATCAGGTTCAGGCACGACACCAGCAGGTTGTTGTGCGGCACGTTGCCCGAGAACTTCAGGAACTGGTTGCCGGGCAGCGCGCCGCCCGCGTGGCCGGCCAGCACGAACGGCATGTCCGGGTGCGAGTGCGCGTTGCCGCGCGACAGCTCGTTGCACCAGAGGATGAGCGTGTTGTCGAGCATCGTCCCCGTCCCCTCGGGCACCTTCTTCAGCGCCTCGATGAGGTAGTTGAACTGCTCGGTGTACCAGACGTTGATCTTGGTCAACATCTCGACGGTGTCGACGGCGCTGTCGCCGTCGTGCGAGAAGTCGTGGTGGCCGCGCGTGATCGCCGGGTCCACCCAGGTGAACTTCACGTCACCGACGGACTTCTCCCACTGCAGCGTCCCCACGCGCGTCAGATCGCACGCCATCGCCATCACCAGCAGGTCCATCTGCAGCTTGCCGATCGCCGGGAAGTTGGCGTTGGCGCGGTAGTCGATCGTCGGCATCGCGGGCTTCACGCACCCCGCGCCGGTGACCGCCGTGGCGGTGATGCGCGTCTCCATGTCGCGGATGTTGGTCAGGTGCTCGTCCAGCCTCGACTTGTCGAACGACCCCAGCTTCGGGTTCAGCTTGCCGTAGCCGCGCTTGACCGCGTCCAGCACCGACTTGCGCTCGTTCTGGATGCGCAGCAGGTCGCTGGTGTTGGTGCCCAGCTGGCCGAACACGCGGTTGAACACGTTGGCAGGGTTGTTGTCGGCCGGCAGCGGCTGGTTCGCCCCCGTGTAGCTGGTGTAGTTCCACACCGTGCCGCTGCCCGTCGCCAGGATGCCCAGCTCCAGCGACTTGAACTTGGTGGTCGTGCCGATCTTGTTGGCGATCTCCTGATCGACGGAGATCCCGCCCGCGAGGCCGGCCGGCTCGCAGCAGCCGCCCTGGGTCGTTCCCGGCAGCAGCTCGATGCCGGTCAGCATCGCGCCCATGCCCTTCATGTGGTCGTCACCGAGGCCCTTGGTCGCCGCGACGTTGTCGACGCCGTCCAGCACGACGATGTGCTGCCGGTTCGCCTCCAGCGGCGCCAGGATGCGCGACAGCGTGAACGTCGACCCGGATCCGGTCGGCGTCCACGCCGGCTTGATCGTCCCGTCGGGGCTGAAGAACACGATGAAGCGCTTGGGCGGCGCGGCCGCCTGCGCCTGTGCGCGGCCCAGCGGCGTCATCGCCTCCAGCAGCGGCAGACCGATGGCGGCGCCCCGCGCCGCGCAGGAACGCCGGCGGTTCACTAATGGGGACCCTGGGAGGGTCCCCAACTCCGCGATGAGCTACGGCGGGCGAGCCCGCCTCCACTGCACGCGATCGAAACGGTTTCATTGCGCACCTCCGGCGGTGATGAAGCGGCGGTAGCGGAAGGCGTCCGTGGCGGCGAGCGCGGCGACCAGGTCCAGCACCCGGTAGCCGGAGCCCGCGAACTTCTCGTTCAGCGCCTGCATGCTGCAGCCATCGGCCTCGGTCTCGGCGCGGCCGTAGCCGTAGCGGAACCACTGCGTCGTCACGCACGCGCGCGCGGTCTCGCTGGCCGCCAGCTTCTGCCCCAGCTCGATCGGGCCGTTGAACGTGCCGGCGACGTCGGTGCCGACAATCTCGCCGGACACGTCGACGGTCTTGCCGTTCTCCGTCGCGCGGAACTTGCCGGCGCCGTCGAAGTTCTCGAAGCCGAGGCCGATGGGGTCGGTCAGCTGGTGGCAGCTGCTGCACGCGTCGTCGGCCGAGTGCTGCGCGAAGCGCTCGCGCGTGGTCAGCGTCGAGCTCAGCTCGGGCGGCACGATCTCGACGTCGGGCGGCGGCGGCTGCAGGATCTGGCAGAACACCTGCTCGCGCACGAACTTGCCGCGGTGAACGGGCGACGTCTGGTTCGACTTCGCGAGCAGGCTCATCAGCCCGCCCTGCGTCAACACGCCGCCGCGCTGGCTGGCGTCCAGCGGCACCTTGACGAAGGCGCTGCCGCTCACGGCGGGCAGGCCGTAATACTGCGCCAGCGTCGCGTTCGCGAACGTGTACGGCGCGGTGAACAGCGCGTCCATCGTGCCGTCGCCGTTCCAGATCACGTCGTCGACGAACGCGCGCGCTTCCTGCCGCATCAGGCCCGGGATGTTGGCGTTCCACCCCGCGAACAGGCTCGTCTCCTTCTCCAGGGCGTCGACCTCGCCGATGCGCAGCCACTGGTCGTGGAAGTCGGCGATCGCCACGCGCGCCTTCGGGTCGGCGAGCATGCGCTGCACCTCGGCGGCGATGTCGGCGTCGCTGGACAGCCGCCCGCCCTCGGCGGCCGCGAACAGCGCGTCGTCGGGCATGCTGCGCCACAACAGATAAGACAGCCGCGTCGCCATCTCCCAGTCGCCGACGCGCACCACGGACGCCTGGCCCAGCGTCACGCCGGACGTCGCGTCCTTGACCGTGACCTTGGGGTCGCTGCCCACGGGCTGGCGGCCGAACTCGACGCGATACAGGAAGTCGGGCGACTGCAGCACCGCCGTGATCACCAGGCGCACGCCGGTCTTGAGGTCGGTCGCCTTGCCGGCGTCGAACACCGACTTCAGGATCGCGGTGTCGTCGGCGTCCAGCGGCCGGCGATACGCGCGCCGGCCGAACGCCGCGATGAAGTCCGCGCCGCACGCGTCGACGTTGGTGGCGGTCAGCGCGCACGGCACCAGCGCCGACCAGTGATTGTCGACGGCGTCGGCGGCGAGCTGCTCCGCCGCCAGCATCAGTTGCTCCGTCAGCACCGGCGACGTGGACAGCGCGGCGCCGTTGTCGTCGAAGCCGAGGCGGCGCTCCTCCGGCGGGAAGGTCCGCGCCGGGGTCAGCGTCGTCTGCAGCAGGTCGCGCACCGTGTTGTCGTACTCCAGGCGGTTGACGCGCCGGATGAACGACGGCCCGGGATCGAGGCCGTTGCACAGCGGGTTGGGGGGCGTGATGACGACTGGGGGTTTGGCGTGATCGCCGATGTTGCCGTTACAGGCTCCGAGCGTCAGAGCCAGCGTCAGCGCGACTTTCGCGAGCGCACCCGCCGCCCCAGTCTCCCGTAGGAGTCCATGCATGGGTCACCTCCGGCGGCTCTCCTCGCTGGGGACGAAGCGAACCGACCAACCCACCTTAGCAAAGCGAGCGTGATCGGGATCCAAAAACACACCTTGTCGTCGACGCGTCGACTCACTTTGCGACGGAAACCTGCGACACGTCGGGGCAGGTGCGTGGCCCACAGCGGCGATCACGAACTGTGATGTCGCTCTACATTGACGCGACCGCGCGTAGGCCGTTACGCTGCTGCATCGCGCATGCTCCGCACCCTCCGTTTGACGGCGTTCCTAACGGTTGCTCTCTTTGGCGTGGTTTCAGCCTTTGGTTCCGGCGACGCGGCGGCCCAGATGCAGCCGCGCCCGAAGATCAAGGGGAAGACCTACAGGCTGAAGGTCGATAGCTCGCCGCAACAGGCGGCCGTCTACTGGGACGCGGGCGCGACCGGTACGCCGAAGACGTACGGCATCGCGGGATACACGCCGGTGACGATCAAGGTCCCCAAGGGGACCGTGAAGATCCTCGTCGAGCTGTCCGGCTTCAAGCCGGTCGAACAGGTGCTGGAAGTTCGCAAGAACCAGACCCTGTCACCGACGCTCGAGCGCGCGCCGCGCGTGGCGCGCCTGGACCTGCAGTCCGGCGCCGACGGCGCGGGCGCCGAGGTGTTCATCGACGGCGCCTCGAAGGGGACGATCCCGAACTCGTTCGAGCTGCCGGCCGGCCGTCACCAGGTCGAGGTGAAGAAGGCGGGCTTCAAGCCGTTCACCGACTGGTTCGAGCTGCAGGAGGGCGAGCGGCGCACGCGCGACGTCGTGCTGGAGCGCGCCGAGGCGCCGACCGGCACGCTGCTGGTCAACTCGGACGCCGGCGGCGAGGTCTACGTCGACGGCCAGCGCAAGGACGTCGCGCCGGCGATCATCGCGGGCCTGACCGCGGGCGACCACGTCGTCGAGGTGCGCAAGGAAGGCCTGCCGCCGTGGCGGCAGACGGTGACGATCCCCGCGGGCCAGCAGGTCAAGGTGGCCGCCACGTTCGGCGCCGCGTCGAACTCCAGCCTGCGCATCATCGCCAACGAGCCCGACGTCGAGGTGTTCGTCGACGGCGAGCCCAAGGGCAAGGCGCCGGTGACGATGAACGCGATCAAGCCCGGCGAGCACATCGTCGGCGGCCGCAAGCAGCGGTTCAAGCCGGTCGAGCAGACGGTGCGCGTCGCGGCGGGCGAAAACGCCATCGTCAGCTTCCGCATGGAGGTCGCGCCGCCCGACCGGCCGCGCTCGACGCTGAAGGTGCAGTCGCAGGTCCCCAACGCCGAGGTGTTCCTGGACGGCTCCAGCCTGGGGCGGGCGCCGGTGGACCGCAACGACCTCGATCCCGGCAAGCACTACGTCGTCGTCCAGAAGGACGGCTTCACCGCCTTCAAGCGCGAGATCATGCTGATCGAGAACCAGACGGTGACGCTGGTCGCCGATCTGTCAGCGTCGGGCGGCGTGCGCATCCTGTCGACGCCCGACGGGGCCGAGGTGAAGATCGACGGTGAGCTCATCGGCCGCACGCCCGTGCAGCGCGACACCATCACCAGCGGCGATCACATCATCCAGTTCAAGCTGCCCGGCTACTTCGACCACAAGGAGACCATCAAGGTCGAGGGCGGCCGCGAGAAGGTGTTTTCGGTCGACCTGAAGCCGCTGCCCAGCGGCCCGACGCCCGAGCAGGTCGCCAAGCGCAAGATGGGGATGTCGTCGTTCGGCGCCAAGGTCAACCCGGTCGGCGGCGTGACCGCCGACTTCGGCGCCGGCTACCCCTACTACCTGACTGTCCGCCTGACCGTCGGCGCGCTGGCCAAGCCGGGGATCGACGTCGGCGTCGAGTTCCAGACCTTCTTCGACATCGCCAACCTGTCGATGTTCGGCCGCATACAGCTGGCTGGAGGCAGGGCCGTTCGCCTTCGGCGCGCGCGGCCAACCTGGGCGGCGGCACCGGCGTCAACGGCCGCGATACCTACTTCTTCGATGCGTCGGCGATCGCCTCGCTGGCGTTCGGCGGCGTCGCCACCGTCAACGGCACGATGCGCTACTCGGTCTGGACGGACAAGTTCTGCCCGACCCCGACGCAGATCAGCAACGGCGTCATGGGAGACGCGTTCTGAGCACTGACCCCGCGGTTGACGGCGGGCACGATGCGTTGTTCGACGAGAGCCCCGCCGGACGGCGAGCGCTTCGGCGGCGGGCGGCTCTACTTCGGCCTCGGCGTCACGGCGGCCATCGACCGGTTCGTGTCCTTCTTCTTCCAGCTCGAGTTCCTGCCGTTCCCCGACCGGTTCTCCTACGAGCAGCGCCGGCCTTCGCGGGCAGGTACAACAGCGCGCTGCTCGCCGACAACGACCACTTCCTCTACGGGATGGCCGGCCTCTCGCTGAAGTTCTGACCGCGGCTGGAGTGGCGCGGAGTGGGCAGAGTGGGATAGTCGCGCAGTTTTCGCTAGCTTCGCGACGAGAAGTTCTTCAACTTATTACCCACTTCCATGAGTAATCAAGCGGGCATCCCCCGCAAGTGGACCGTCGCGGATTCGTCCGAGGTCTACGGCGTCAAGTACTGGGGCCATAACTACTTTTCCGTCGCGGAATCGGGCAACGTCGCAGCGCACCCGGCAGGCGCCGACGGCCCGAAGATCGACCTCAAGGAGCTGGTCGACGAGGTCGCGCGGCGCGGCATCGGCCTGCCGCTGCTGATCCGTTTCTCCGACGTGCTCCGCAGCCGCATCGTCGAGCTCAACGAGGCGTTCAAGAGCGCGATCGCCGAATACGGCTACAAGGGCGAGTACAAGGGCGTCTACCCGATCAAGGTCAACCAGCACCGCTACGTCGTCGAGGAGATCGTCCAGTTCGGGCGCCCCTACCACTACGGCCTCGAGGCGGGGTCGAAGCCCGAGCTGCTGGCCGTCATGGCCATGCTCGACGACGAAGACGCGCTCATCATCTGCAACGGCTACAAGGACGAGGAGTACATCGAGACCGCGCTGATGGCGTCGAAGCTCGGGCGCACGGTGCTGATCGTCGTCGAGAAGTTCTCCGAGCTGGCGCTGATCGCCGAGACCGCCAAGAAGATCGGCGTGCGGCCGCGCATCGGCATCCGCGTCAAGCTGGCGGCGAAGGGGTCGGGGCGGTGGGAGGCGTCGGGCGGCGACCGGTCGAAGTTCGGCCTGTCGACGCGCGAGGTGGTGGAGGCCATCAACTTCCTGCGCTCCAACGACCTGCTCAGCTGCTTCGAGCTGCTGCACTTCCACCTGGGCAGCCAGATCTCGGCCATCCGCACCGTCAAGAACGCGCTGCGCGAGGCCGGCCGCTTCTACGTCGAGGTCTGCAAGCTGGGCGCGCCGCTCAAGTACTTCGACGTCGGCGGCGGCCTGGGCGTCGACTACGACGGCTCGCAGACCAACTTCGCGTCGTCGATGAACTACACGACGCAGGAATACGCGAACGACATCGTGTTCTCGCTGCAGGAGATCTGCGACGCGGCTGGCGTCACGCACCCGACGATCGTCACCGAATCGGGCCGCGCCGTGGTCGCGCACCACTCGATGCTGGTCGTCGACATCCTGGGCGTCGGCGAGTTCGACGTCGGCAAGGCGCCCGACAAGGTCGCCAAGGACGCCCACCGCGTCGTGAAGAACCTGTTCGAGACCTACAAGGAGGTCTCGCGCAAGAACGTGCTCGAGTCGTACCACGACGCGCTCGAGTACAAGGAAGAGGCGCTGCAGCTCTTCAACCTGGGCAACCTGTCGCTGCCGGACCGGGTCATCGCCGAGGACATCTTCTGGGCGATCTGCCAGAAGCTGCTGCGGCTGGTGCGTGACATGCGCGAGGTCCCCGAGGAGCTCGAGGGGCTCGAGCGCGCGCTGTCGGACACCTACTTCTGCAACTTCTCGATGTTCCAGTCGCTGCCCGACATCTGGGCGATCGACCAGCTGTTCCCGATCATGCCCATCCACCGCCTCAACGAGGAGCCGACGCGGCGCGCGGTGCTGGCCGACATCACCTGCGACTCCGACGGCAAGATCGATCACTTCATCGATCGCCGCGACGTGAAGTCGGTGCTCGAGCTGCACCCGGTCAACGGCCACGACTACTACCTGGGCATCTTCCTCATCGGCGCCTACCAGGAGATCCTGGGCGACCTTCACAACCTGTTCGGCAACACGAACACGGTGCACGTGTCGCTGGCCAACGGCGGCGGCTACCAGATCGAGCACGTCGTCACCGGCGACACGGTCACCGACGTGCTCCGCTACGTCAGCTACTCGCGCGAGGAGCTGGTGGCCAAGGTGCGCCGGTTCGCCGAGCTGGCGGTGCGCGCCAACCGCATGAGCCTGGAAGAGACGCGGTCGATGCTGCGCATGTACGAAGAAGGCCTGGCCGGCTACACGTACCTCGAACGGTCGTAAAGGTCGCAAGGGTAGGGAGTCGGGCCGTGGGGCGGGGGTTCGCGGGGTTCATGCTGGTCGCCGTCGTGTTGGCCGCCGCGACCGCGGGGTGCGTGCGCCGACATCGAGGTGCGCATGCTCGGGCCGCAGCTGCCGGCGCGCCCGGCCGGCTGCGCGCTGGAGGTGTTCCCCGGCGGCAAGCCGCCATTCATGTCGACGGACGTCGCCACGGCCAGCGTCAGCTGCTCGGAGCGCAACAAGTGCGTCGATGCGCTGCGCAAGCAGGCGTGCATCGTCGGCGCCGACACGATCTATGGCTTCACGGAGAGCCTGGAGTCCGGGTTCACGCACATCGACGCGAAGTTCGCGCTACGCGTGAGGTAGCGGGTCGCGGGCGGCCGAAAACCGGACGCCGCTGGCGCCGTGGCGTGCGCCCGACGCGTTTGTGTCAAAATGCGCGGCAGCGATGGATCTGGCGAACAAGCTCGGCGATCCGGCGCGCGTCGACGCGTCGCTGTCGGACCTGGCGCGCGGCGTGGTCGGCTCCGAGATCCTGCGCATCGCCGCCCAGATCCGCGCGGCGAAGGCGGCGGGCGCCGAGATCTGCAACCTGACCGTGGGCGACTTCGATCCCGCGCAGTTCCCGGCGCCGGCGGCGTTGCTCGACGGCATGCGCGCCGCGCTGGCGGCGGGGCAGACCAACTACCCGCCGTCGGACGGTGTCATCGGGCTGCGCGAAGCGGTCGCCCGCTTCTACGCCCGCCACCTGGGCCTGCAGTATCCGGTCGAATCGGTGCTGATCACGGGCGGCGCGCGGCCGCTGCTGTACGGCTCGTACCGCACCGTCTCGATCCCGGCGACGCCGTCGTCTACCCGGTGCCGTCGTGGAACAACAACCACTACGCGTACCTGTGCGGCGCGCGCGCCATCGAGATCCCGGTGCGCCCCGACGCCAACTTCTTCCCGACGCCCGACGACCTGCGCCCGCACATCGCCGCCGCGCGCCTGCTGATGATCAACTCGCCGCTGAACCCGACCGGCACGGTGATCGACCCCGACGTGCTGCGCCAGATCTGCGAGATGGTCGTCGAGGAGAACCGCCGCCGCGAGCGCGCCGGCGGCAAGGCGCTGTGGCTCTGCTACGACCAGGTCTACTGGCAGCTCGTGTTCGCCGGCGACGGCTCCGTCCGGCACGCCACGCCGCCCGAGGTGTGCGCCGATGTCGCGCCGTACACGATCATCCTCGACGCCGCATCGAAGAGCTACGCGGCGACCGGGCTGCGCGTGGGCTGGGCGGTGATGCCGCCCGCGGCGCGCCAGCGCATGGCCGACATCCTGGGCCACGTCGGCGCGTGGGCGCCGCGGCCCGAGCAGGTGGCGATGGCCGCGCTGCTCGACGACGAGGCGACGGTGTCCGCCTACGTCACCGGCATGCGCGCGCGCGTGCGCGAGCGCCTGGACCGCCTGGCCGCGGGGTTCGCGGCGATGCGCGCGGAAGGCTATCCGGTCGAGGTGATCGCGCCGCAGGGGGCGATCTACCTGTCGGTGCGCGTCGCGATTCCAGGTCAGACCAACGAGGCGACGCGGCAGCTCCTGCTGACAAGAGCCGGCTTCGCGGTGGTCCCCTTCCAGGCGTTCGGCCTGCGCGAGGACAGCGGCTGGTTCCGCATCTCGGTCGGCGCCGTGTCGCTGGCCGAGATCGACGCCGCCTTCCCGCGCCTGCGGGCCGCGTTGCCGCGACGGTAACCGTGGCGCGCGGCACCTTGGCGGCGCTCGCGCTGGCGTTCGTGTTGCGCGCCGCCGTGTTCCCGATCGCCGACAACAAGCACGGCGACGCGCCGATGCGCGCGCTGATCGCCGAGCGCATGGTGCTGGAGCCGGCGAGCGCCGCGAGATCCGCGCACCTACTGCCAGTTCGGGCCCCTGCACACGCACCTTGATGCGCCCGTTCATCGCCGTGGATCCGGTGGCGTCGCGGTCGTCACGCCTGCTGTCCCTGCTCGCCGGGCTCCTGGTGTTCTTCCCGTTCGCCGCGTTCGCGCGGCGCGTGGCCGGGCAGGGGGCTGCCGCGCTCGCCTGCTTCGCGCTGGCGGTGTCGCCGCTGCACATCCAGGCGTCGACCACCGCCGCCAGCGAGGCGCTGTACCTGCTGCTGTGGGTCGCGGCGCTCGAGCGGCTGCTGGCGGCGCTGGCGGACGGCGGCCGGCTGTGGACGTTCGCGCTCGCCGGGCTGCTGGCGTCGCTGGCCGCGGTCACGCGCTACGACGCGTGGCTGGCGCTGCCGATCATGGTCCTGGCCGCGCTGATCCTGGCGCCGGGCGGGCTGCGCGCGCGCGTGCGCGGGCTCGTGGTGTTCTCGCTGTGCGCGGCGCGCGCTGCCCGTCGCGTGGCTTGTGTGGGGGGCGCGCGCCGGCGGCGACGCGTTGTTCTTCGCGCACTACATCATGACGGACCACGCGGACCTGGCCGCCGACGTCGCCGGGCGCTTCGGGCCCGTGCTCGGCCGCGCCCGCCAGCTCGGCATCTGGGTGCTGGCGTTCGTCGCGGCGATGACGCTGCCGGCGACGCGTGCTCGCGGCGGTCGCGATCGCACGCGGGTGGCGCAAGCTGGCCGCGCCCGGCGCGCATCGTCGTCATCGCGGCGCTGGCGCCGCCGGCGCTGTACCTGGCGCGTGGGCTCGTGCTGCAGAGCTTCGAGCCGCTGGCGCGCTTCGCGCTCGTGCCGGGGACGCTGCTGCTGCCGCTGGCGGCGGCCGTGGTCCCGGCCGCGCGCGGGCGCGCGTTCCGGGTCGCGACCGCCGGCTGCGGCCGTCGCGTTTTCGGTCACCGTCTGGCTGGTCGCGACCGTCGGGCGGGAGCGCATCTGGGCGGGGGCGGAGTCCCTGGGCGCCGTCACCCGCCTCGACGGCGAAGACCGCGCGCTGGCCGCCGCGCTGCGCGCGCGCCGGGCGCCGCACGCCCCCGTCATGCTCGAGCCGCTCGCCTTCGCCGACATCGGCATCGCGCACGCCGCCGGCGTGCCGTGGACCGAATCGATCTCGCTGATCGTGACGCGCACGCCGCGCGCGACCGTCGCGGAGACGATGACCGCGACGGGCGCGCGCTTCGTCGCCGGCTACGATCGCCCCGGCGGCTGGCCACGCACGCTGCCCGACTGGCCCGCTGGTGCGCTCCACCTTGGCCGCTGGCGGCTCGTGGAACGCTAGGCCGCAGAAACTCCTCGCTTGCCGTCGGGCGGAATCTGGCGGCGTAATAGGGCGTCCGTGGGCCTCATCATCTTCGCTCTGGCCGTCGGTGTCCGCGTCGCGTGGGTCCTGCTGGTCCCGACGCGCCCGGTCGGCGACTTCGCGATGTACATCGAATCGGCGCGCTACCTCGCCGAACACCGGTCGCTGGATCCCGAGTTCATCTACATGCCGGGCTACGTCGGGGTGGTGGCGGTCGTGCACGCGCTGGGCGGCGGCCTGCTCGCGATCAAGATGATCGGCGTCGTCGCCGGCGGCGTGGCGGCGGCCGCCGTCTTCGCGACGACGCGCCTGCTGTTCGGGTCCGCGGCGGCGATCGTCGCCGGCCTGCTGGCCGCGTTGTGGCCGGGGGGCATCGCCGTCGCGAGCGTGACCGCCACCGACATGCCGGGGGCCGCGCTCATCGCCGTCGCGGTCTGGCTGCTGGTGCGCGACGCGGGCCGGCGGCCGCTGGGCGCGCCCGTGATGTTCGGGCTGGTGCTGGGCCTGGCGGCGTACGTGCGCGCCGTGGCGCTGCCGCTGGTCGCTGCTGTCGGCGCCGCACTTCCGCGCCCGCGGCGCCGCGTGGGGGCACGTGCTGACGCGGACGGTCGCCGCCTGCCTGGTCGCGTTCCTGGTGCTGCTGCCGTGGGCGATCCGCAACAAGCTCCGTTATGGCGAGCTGATGTTCACCGACGCCCACGGCGGCCACACGGCGCTGGTCGGCGCCAACCCGAACTCGGAGGGCAGGTATTCGCGTTCGCTGAACCGCATGTTCACGGAGGGGACCGGCCACAAGCTGTTCGCGTCACCCCACCGCGACAGCGATCGCGTCGCGTTCAAGCTGGCGAAGGAATGGACGGCTGGTGTCGCCGAAATACGCCGCCGGCCTGCTGGCCGCGAAGGCGGATCGCCTGCTGACGCACGAGCGGCCGCTGCTCTACTGGCCGCTGTATCGCCAGAGCGTGCTGCCCGACGGCAGCCGCGTGCTGACGCTGGTTCACGGCCCACCGCACCGGCGTCGAACGGGTGGTCGACTGGTTCTGGTACGTGCTGGTCGCGTCGTCGCTGGTCGGCGTCGTCGCGGCGTTCGCGCGCCGCAACCGCGTCGCGACGTCGCTGCTGCCGATGCCGCTGGCGCTGGCGGCGCTTTACACGCTGTTCTTCGCCGAGGCCCGCTATCACCTGGCGATCGTCGATCCTGATGTTGCCGTTCGCGGGCGCGGGCCTGGTGTGGGTGGGTGAAGCGGTGCGCGATCTGGCGCGCTTCACCATCGACCGCCAGCGCCGCCCGCGTCTGCCGATCGAAGGCGTGGTCGCCGCGGTGATCATCGCGCTGCTGTTCATCGGCTGGCCGCGGATGCTGGCGGCGGGGGCGCGCCTGCGCACGCAGCACCGCTGGGCGGCCGCGGCGTGCACCGTCGCGGGGGCGCCGCGCGTGTGCGCGTTCCGGCGCGACGCTGCCGGCGCCGGGGCAGGGCGACTCACCGATCCGTGGCGTGTGGGACGGCTTCGGGCTTCGCCTGGCGCCGCCCGCCGTCGCCGCCGCGACCGACCTGGACTTGCCCGCCGGCAAGTATTCCGTGTCGATGCGCGTCGAGGCGCCGGTCTCGTCGCCCGCGGGCGCCGAGGTGCGCGCTGCTCGTCGGCGGGGCCGAAATCAAGCGGACGCCATGGCCCGCAACCGGCTCACCAATCGCGCTGGTGGGGACGGTCACGCACGCCGGCGGTAAGCTACACATCGAAATCCGGGTGGACGGAAGATTTGTGGTCCCTGAGGGGGACGTTCCGTCACTTTGGGTGTCGGCGTTCGAAGTCGACGCTGTGAACTCGCCAAGTGGCTCCTAGAGGCTTATAAACCCCTTCGCATGAGGCATACTCTCCCGCCGATGTTCGGCAGGTGGTTCATCGCGCTCTGCCTGCTCGCGGGTGCCGCCGGCTGCGGCGGCGCCATCGACGAGAGGCCCGCGAAGTGGTCGTTCATCTCGGCGACGATCATCGAGCCGACGTGCGCGACCGCGAACTGTCACTCGGACATCACGCAGCGGGCCAGCGTCAACCTCTCCGACCGCAACGTCGGCTACAACACGCTGATCGATCGCCGCTTCGTGTTGCCCGGCGACATGACCGAATCGTCGGCGCTGCTCTATCTGATGAACGGGCAGGGTTCGCTGCGCATGCCGCCCGATGCGCCGCTCCCCGGCGCCGACATCGATCTCATCTCGGAATGGATCCGGACCTGCACGGTGCCATGCAACGACTGATCGTCTTCGTCTTCGTCGTGGGCGCCTGCCTGCTGGCTGCTGCCGGACGCGCCGACGCGTACCCGCAGTTCCAGTTCAGCTCGGGCACCAACCGGTGCAACCAGTGCCACTACTCGCCTGCGGGCGGCGGTCTGATCACGCAGTGGGGCCGCGACGAGAGCGGCGACACGATCAGCCTGGGCGGCGACGGCGGCTTCCTGCACGGCGCGTGGTCACCGCCGTCGTGGCTGGCGATCGGCGCCGACATCCGGCTGGCGGCGACGTACCTGAACGACAACGGCCAGGAGTCGCCGCGCATGGCGTTTTTCCCCATGCAGACCGACCTCTATTTGCGCTTCGCGTTCACCGACGCGATTTCGCTCTACGTCACCGGCGGCGCGCGCGGCGAGATCCGGCCGGCGGAGGACCTCCCCGGCCAGTTCGGCACGCTGGGCGACCGCTTCATCTCGCGCGAGCACTACCTGATGTGGCGGCCGAGCGCGACCGGCCCGTACGCGCGCGTCGGTCGGTTCTACGCGCCCTTCGGCATCCGCTTCGTCGAGCACATCTACTTCGTGCGCCGCTACACCGGCTACGAGCTCTACAACGAGACCTACACCGCGTCGGGCGGCTACGTCGCCGACGACTGGGAGCTGCACGTGTCGGCGTTCACGCCGCCGCCCTCCGGCTTCCCCGATCAGTTCCAGGCGGTCGGCGCGCGCGAGTCGGGCGGCGCGGTGTACGCCGAGAAGCGGCTGGCCAGCATGGCGGCGCTGGCGGCGCAGACGCGTATCGGCGTCGGCAAGGAGATGAACCGCTACCAGTTCGGGGCGGTGGGCAAGCTATGGGTGGAGCAGGCGAAGGTGCTGCTGCTGGGCGAGGCCGACCTCATCCGCCAGGAGGTGAGGGCGGCGGCCTACGGACAGAACCAGTTCGTCGCGTACGCGGGCGCGACGTTCTTCCCGCTGCCGGGGACGATGGCCGGCCTGTTCTACGAGCGCTTCCAGGAGAACCTGTCGGTCAAGGCCACCGGCCGCAACGCCTATAACTTCCAGATAAACTTCTTCCCGTGGGCCCACTTCGAGCTGATGGGCATCGTCCGCTACCAGACCCTGGCTGGCCCCAACGATCCCAGCTCGCTGCTCGGCATGCTGCAACTTCACTACTACATGTGACGTCATGAAGGGACTCTCCAGATTGATTGGCTTGTGCACGCTGGCGGCGGCGGCCTGCGAGACGAAGCCGCCCGAGATTCCGACGTCACCGTCATACGCGACGGACGTGAAGCCGATCCTCGAGGCGAACTGCGTGCGCTGCCACGGACAGGGCGGCATGCTGAACGCCGGCGATGGCCCGACCATAGGCGCGCCGACGCTGTGCTACCTGAACATGTACGCCGACATGGGCGACTGCTCGATCCCCGACGGCGGTGGCTCGTTCGATCCGTCGTGCAAGCGTGGCGCGCACTACTGTGCGACGCCGTTCCCCGACGCCCCGACGACGTCGTATTTCGACGTCTACCTCTTCGACCTGACGCAGGCGGAGGGCGGCATGCCGCCGCTGCCGGCGCGCCCGCTCAACGAACGCGAGAAGGAGATCGTCCGGCGATGGGAGGCGAACCCGATCCCATGACGCGCACGACGATCACGGCGTTCGCGTTGTTGCTGGCGGCGGCCGGCGCCGGCTGCACGGTCTATCCGGCGGAGCCGGCGTCGCCGACGTTCGCCAAGGACGTGCAACCGATCCTCGCGGCCCACTGCACGCGCTGCCACGGCGGCGGCGGCATGCTCCGCAACGAGGTCAACCCCTCACGGCCCCAGACCATCGAGTGCTTCCTCGACCAGTATGCGGACCGAAATCGACTGCAGCACCCCGTCGATGGAGGGCAGCCGCTTCTGAACACGTGTATGCCGGGTGCGAAGTACTGTGCGACGCCGTTGCCGCCGACGTCCACCCCAGGCACCTCGCTGTTCGACATTTACGTGTTCGGGCCCGCGGCCGTCGCCAACCCCATGCCGCCGCCGCCGGCTGCGCCGCTCAACGACTGGGAGATGAACACGCTGAAGCTCTGGGTGGCGAACGGCGCCCCGCCGTAGCGCGCGCCTAGAGCTCGAAGCCGCGGTCGTTCTTCTTCTTGTCGGGCTTGGGCTTGGCGGCCTTGACCTTCTGGGCGCGGCCGGCCTTCTTCTTCTTGCCGGCCTTGCGCGCCTGGACGGCCGCGTGGGGTGTCCGCGCCGCGGCTGATGCCGAGGCGACGCGATCGGGGAGCGTGAAGACGGCGAGTGACAGCGTAAGCAAGCAGGTGATGAGTGGACGGCGCATGTGTGCGCCCCATTGTTTCACGCCCGTCGGTAGCGGGTCAATCCGCGGGGCAGTTCATGACCGGCGCGAGCCACAGGTTGTTGCTGGCGCACACGGAGCGCTGCGCGCAGCCGAGGTTCGGGCCGCTGGTGATCGCGTAGGTGCAGGCCTGCCCGGGCGTGGTGCAGCTGGCGCCGGTCTGCGGCATCACAGGCGGACAGCCCGTGCTCGAGCATGGACCGTCCGCCCACTTCGCGACGCCAAAGGCCTGGCGCTCGCAGTCGTTGCCGTAGGTCCGACCGTCACACCCGCAGACCGGCAGCAGCGCCTGGTTGCACCCGGCTGAGTTGGCGATGCACGTTCCGGGCGTGGTGCCGGCAGCGCACACGCCGGCCGGCAGCTCGCAGAGCTCGTTCGCGCCGCAGTTCGTGTTGCGCGTGCAGGTGTCGCCGGCGCACGCGCCCGTGCCGGCCAGCGAGACGCCCGCGAGCTGGCGCTGGCAGTCGTTGGCATACGTCACGCCGCCGCAGCCACAGACGGGGCTGGACTGGGGCGCGCAGCTCGCCGGTCGCGCGGTGCACAGGCCGCTCGCGCCCGGGGTCGTGCAGCTTCCCGGTGGCAGGTCGCAGTAGTTAGTGCCCGGACACATCGCTCCCGAGGCACCGCCGCACAGCAGTGGGCCACCTCCCGCGGCGCCAGCCGATCCCGACATACCGGCGCTGCCGCCGGCCGCCCCCCCTGTGCCGGTCACGCCGCCGCGGCCCACGCCGCCGGCCGCGCCCCCCGCGCGCCCCCCGATTCCGGTACTACCTGCCGCCCCGGCGCCCGCGGCGCCCGTGGCACCCGCGGCTCCCGTGGTGCCCGCAGCTCCCGTGGTGCCCGCAGCTCCCGTGGTGCCCGCAGCTCCCGTGGTGCCCGCGGTGCCGGTCGCGCCCCCGCTTCCAGAAGAGCCGCTCCCGCTGCTGTCAGAGCCGCCGTCCATCGGGCCGCTGCCCGCGGCGCCGGTCGCCCCGGCGGAGCCGGCGCTGTTGCCGCCGCCGGTCGCCATGCCCGCGGCACCGGTAGTTCCGGCTGTCCCCGGCCCGCTCCCCGCGGCGCCGTAGCTGCCGCCCGCGTCCGCGCCGCCGTCAGGAAAGGGCCCGCCGGCGTCGCTCTGGCCGGCGCAACCCACGACCAACGTGGCCAAAACCGCAATAGTGAGCCGGGCGGACATCATTCGAGGGTGGACCACAGCAAGTGTCGTTCCAGCGGCCTTCGGCTGGGCAAACATCATAACTGTCGCGCGCGTGGCAGCAAGCAGGCGTGCTCGGACCTCAGCTTTGCGTCCCAAACCACGCCATATCGATCAGAGTCGGTTCGGGTGTGAGTGTGATCGCGAAGCGTGCGCGCACCGCGTCGCGGATCTCGCGCGCGAGCTCGAGCAGCGCCGCGGTCGAGCCGCCGCCGTGGTGGACCAGCGCCAGCGCGTGTGCCGTCGACACGCCCACCGCGCCGCGCCGCAGCCCCTTGCCGATGCCGGCGCGCTCGATCAGCCAGCCGGCCGACAGCTTCACGCCGCCCGCCTGCGCCGGCCACCGCGGCAGGTCGCCGGGAGCGGCGACGGCTCCCAGCTCGACCGCGCGCGCCGCGACCGCCTCCGCCTCTTGCTCGCTGACGATCGGGTTGGTGAAGAACGACCCGACGCTGCGCCGGTTGGGATCGCCGTCGACGATGACCATCGATTTCAACCGCCGCAGCGCCAGCACGGCGCCGCGCGCGTCCGCCAGCGACGGCGGTGGCCCCGTGTGACCCGACAGCGCGTCGGTCAGCTCCCCGTAGCGGAGCGTCGGCCCACCGCCCGGGCGCAGCGCGAAGGTCACGCTCAGGACGACGAAGCGGTCCGGATCGCGCTTGAACGCGCTGTCACGGTAGGCGAACGCGCAGTCGCCGGGGGGCAGGTCGTAGTGCATGCCGCTCGGGCGTTCCAGCACGCGCACGCGGCGGATGGTCTCGGCCACGTCTTGCCCGTAGGCGCCGACGTTCTGGATCGGCGTCGCGCCCACGAGGCCCGGGATGCCCGACAGGCACTCCAGCCCGGCCAGACCGCGGCTGACGGTCTCGGCGACCAGCGCGTCCCAGGGCTCGCCCGCGGCGGCGGTCACCGCGCCGGTGTCCGCGTCGATGCGTCGGCCGCGGGTCGCGATGCGCACGACCAGACCGTCGAAGCCGGCGTCGGCGACGACCATGTTCGAACCGCCGCCCAGGATCAGCACGCGCAGCCCGCGGGCGTCCGCCCAGCGCAGCGCCTCGCTGACCGTGTCGTCGTCGTGGGCCTCGACGAAGTGCCGCGCCGGACCGCCGAGCTCCAGCGTCGTCAGGGGCGCCAGCGGTACGTCGTTGCGGATGACCAGGGTCACGGGACAAGAATACGACGGGCGCGCGGCTCCGCCGCCAACATGCGGCGCTGATCCGAATTCGTCACCGGGTCGCCTACGTTTTACGTGCGATCTCGGTCGCGAACAGGCGGGCGTGGGCGTAGATCGACAGCTGCGGGTTGACCCCCAGTGACGTCGGGAACATCGACCCGTCGGCGATGAACAGGTTCCCGATCTGGTGATGGCGGCCGCGCGCGTCGACGACCGAGCGGCGCGGGTCGCTGCCCATCGGGCAGCCGCCCATCTGGTGCGCCGAGAACATCGTGTGCTGGTTCGCGCCGAACGGCGCCGCCGCGATGCGCGCGATGTCGGCTTCGCTGCGGATGACGATCGGTGTCTCGTGCAGCGTCATCACCTCGCGCGCCCCGGCCGCCAGCTGCAGCCGCGCCATGTTGCCGAGCGCGTCGACCGCCGCCTCGCGCAGCGATTCGTGCAGCGGGTAGCGCAGGCGGATGCGTCCCGCCTCGTTGACCTGGATGTCGCCGCCCACGTCGTCGTGATGGCCGTCGATGAGCAGCGCGATGGTCGCCTGCACGAACGGCAGCCGCTCGGTGATGCGCCGGTGGCTGTCGCCGAAGCCAGGGAACGCCAGCGCGCCCAGCATCGGGTGCACGGGCGCCGTCTCGAAGAAGTAGCCGACGCGCGCGCCGCGGTCCGCGAAGTGGTGGATCGCCACCGACTGCGGCGGCCCGTAGAACGCCTCGACGGGCTGGTCGTAGAACGCCACCAGCGGCACGGTCGGGTGCAGGAACGTGCGCTGGCCGACGACGCCGCTGTCGTTGCCGGCCTTCGAACGCAGCAGCAGCGCCGGCGTGTTGATCGCGCCGCCCGCCAGCACGATGCCCTTGCGCGCGTGCACGACCAGGCGGCCGCGCGGGCGATCGGCGGCGCGGTCCAGCACGTCCGCGACCGCGGCGCGCGCCTGACCGCGATCGGTCTCGATCAACTTCACGCGGCAGTCGGAGTACACGTCGGCGCCCGCGGCGACCGCGTCCGCCAGGTACGTCGTCCGCGACGAACGCTTGGCGTCGATCGGGCAGCCCATGCCGCAGTAGCCGAGGCGCGCGCAGCCGCGGACGCTGCGCCGGATGAGCTGCGGGTTCCACCCCAGCTTGCGCCCGCCGTCCAGCAGCGTGCGGTTGTTGGCGTTGACGTCGTCGGGGTTGCCGTCCGCCACGTCCAGCCGCGCCTCGGCGGCGGCGAAGTGCGGCGCCAGCACGGCCGCGTCCAGATCGCGCACGCCGTGGCGGTCGGCCCACAGCCGCAGCGTCGCCTCCGGGGTGCGGAACGACGACGTCCAGTTGACGGTGGTGCCGCCGCCGACGTTGCGCCCCTGCAGGATCATGATCGCCAGATCGTCGGTGGCGCGGTTGCCGTGCTCCTGGTACAGGGCAGGGTAGACCCAGGCTTCCTGCATGTTGAAGTCGGCGCGCGTGTAGTGGCCGCCTTCTTCGAGCACGGCGACGCGCGCGCCGGCCTCGGCGAGCACCGCCGCCGCGACGCCGCCGCCCGCGCCGCTGCCGACGACGACGTAGTCGACCTCGATCGACGACGACGCGGGGAGCTCGGCGCCCGTGACGAAGCGGCCGGGGCGGCCAGCGGCGCGCTGCTCACGGCGCGCCTCCTGCCGGCGGCAGCGGCGGCACCACGGGCGGCCCCGGGATAGCCGATGAACGCGTAGATCTCGGGCGACGAGTAATACGTCGCGTGCACCAGGCGCTTCACAGCCTGGTAGCCGCTGCGCAGCAGCGCGACGCGCGACCGCCGCCAGGCTTCCAGGCGCGCGTCCTGCTCGTGGGGCGCGGCGCGCGTGAACGGCCGCGGTGAGCCGGCGATGAACGTCCCCAGGAAGCCGCTCTCGAACAGGCGCAGCAGCCGCCGGAAATCACCGCCCACGTCCGGGTGGACGGTGGCCATCAGCGCGTCGATCTTCCCCGCGCAGTCCAGGTCGTACGCCGACGGCCACGGCTTGTCCGGCTTGTCGCCGGGCACGATGCGCGCCGCGACCGCGTCCAGCACCGCGTATTCCTCGATGCCCAGCAGCCGCAGCGGGCGGCGAGGGCGGCGCACGATCGCGGTCGTGCGGAACGCGAACGGCAGCGTGCCGGCCGCGATCAGCAGCGCGCCTCCCGCGAGCCCGCGCTTGAGGAAGCGGCGCCGGTCGAGCTTGCCGGTCGATTGCCCCTGCACACGCGGAAGCTAGCACCCCTTCCCCCAGGATCGGGGAAAGGGGTGCAGCCTCGGCGGCGCCTGCTAGAGGCGCATGCCGACGCCGAGCCCGATCTGCAGGAAGTTCGACTTCATGTCGGCATCGGAGAGCTTCTGGAACCCCAGCTGGTAGCCGAGCTGGCCGTTGAGGAACAGGTTCGACGCGACGTCGTACATCGCCCCCGCGTGCAGCCCGACCACCAGGCCCTTGGCGCTGTCGCCCTGGGATGGCGAGATGATCGAGTAGCCCGGCGACGCGTAGCCGTAGAGCCCGAGCTTTTCATTGACGGGCATCCCGTAGCCGACCCGCAGCAGGAGGTCGAGCTGGCTTGACGCGTCGCCCATATCGTCCTTGCGCCTTGACGTTGAACGTGTAGCTCGGCGCGGCGCCGACGAACACGTTGGGCAGCACGAGGTAGTCGAACACCGGCATCACGCCGAACGCGATGGCGCTGTCGAGCGAGCTCTCCGCACCGCCGAGTTGGTCTTGAGCGAGCCGAGCGGCATCGGCATCAGCGTCACGCCCAGACGCATCTTGCTCGCGCTCTTGCCGCCGTCGTGGGACTGCCCGCCGCCGTCGCCGTCGGGTGGTGGCGTCGCCGCGGATCCACCGGCGCCGCCGCCGGCACCACCGCGGGCGTCCCCTGGGCCATTGCAACCGACGACGCCGCGACAGCCAGCGCGCCGAACACCAGTACACTCATCACGTTCACCTTCATGACGTCCCTCCCTTGTGGTGTTTTGCGGGGAGCGACCTCCCCGCGGCCGGAGACTCCCTCCGTTCCCGCGCCCACGGAATCGGGGACACCCCTGGCAGCGGGTGTCGATCGCGTGGCTCTATGCGCGCGCGTTTACGCCGCGCGGCGCGGGCGTGCGGCGGCGGGCGCGCGACGACGGCGCGGGATCTCGTCCGCGCGATCGCCGCTGGGCAGCGTCGCGCGCAGCGCCCCGCGCGAGAACACCCACAACGTCCCCGGCTTGCCCTGTTGCCACGCTTCGTCGCGCGTCAGCGGCTCGGTCGCGATCACCGCGACCCGATCGCGCTGGCTGGTGACCGCCGAAAAATCGATCTGCAGCTCGGCGTCGCGCAGCGTCGCGCGCCCGAACGGCGCCTTGCGGATGATGTAGCAGAGCTTGGTGCCGCAGCGGGCGTAGAGGTGCCGCCCGTCGGCGAGCAGGAAGTTGAACTTCCCCTCGGCGCCCAGCTCGCGCCCCATGTCGGCGATCGCCTGCCACAGCCGGCGCGGATCCCTGGGATAGCCGCCCGGGAACGTCGCCCGTAGCTGCTCGATCATCCAGCAGAACGCGTGTTCGCTGTCGGTCTCGCCCAGCGGCTGCTCGACGCGCAGCCGTCGTTGCTTGATGTTCGGCAACGTGCCGTTGTGCGCGAACGACCAGTGCCGCCCCCACAACACGCGCTTGAACGGGTGCGTGTTCTCCAGCGACGCGCGCCCGCGCGTCTTGCGGCGGACGTGCGCGATCGCCAGCAGCGTCTTGATCGGATGCAGGCGGATGAACTCCGCCATCTCGCTGGCGAACGCCGGCGTGGATTCCAGAAAACTGCGCGCGAACTTTCCCTCGTACAGCGCCAGCCCCCATCCGTCCGCGTGCGGCCCCGTCTTACCGCCGCGCAGCACGAAGCCCGTGAACGAGAACACGATGTCCGTTGGGACATTGCATTCCATCCCGAGCAGCTCGCACATGCGTGATCCATCTTACCCGCGAGGCGCGCCCGACGGCTATTGCTTGAAGTCCAGCGCGGAACCGGTTCCAATGCCTTCCTTGGCCCGAGGGAGGTTTCGATGCCGCGAAGCACGTGTCTGGCGCTCGTGATTGTGGTCGCCGCTGGATGCGGCAGCAGCGGCGGGCGCGCGGACGGTGGCGTCACCGGCGCCGGCGCGCGCGACGGCGGCAGGGACTCCACCTTCAACCCCTTCGACACGGGGACGACCGGAGCCGCGGGCACGGGCGTCATCGACGCGGCGCCCGTCGACCGGGGCACGCCGAGCCCGGGCACGCTCATCTACCAGGCGAGCGATGCCTTCCTGCTGTTCTCCGGTCCGTCGTGCACGGAGGAGGCGGGGGCGACCGGCGACCGCTGGTGCGCGTTCGTCGCGGCGTCGCCGACCACGGTCGCCGCGGCCGACCTGTTCGTCTTCAACGCGACCAAGGCGGCGGCGGGCACCGCGATCACGTGCGGCGCGGCGACGGAGGCCAACTGCCTGAAGCTGACCGCCGACTTCGTCGAGGACGGGTTTCACGGCGCCTTCTTCCAGGGCGATACGCTGGTCTACTTCGACGGGACGGCGATGCCGTTCGGCTGGCGGCCCGGCATGACCGCGGGGCGCGCGCTGGTCGCCGCGGACGCGACGACGGGTGACGTGCTCGGCTGCGTGCCCGCGGCCAAGGGGACGGCGATCGTCTGCCTCAAGGATTTGCCGGCGGCGATGCAGACCAACGCCAACATCATCCTCAGCGACCTCATCCTCGGCACCGTCGACGGCGCCGCGACGCCGCCGCTGGCGCGCGTCGATAGCGTCATCTCGTTCAACTCGGGCGACGGCGACGCCCCGCGCTTCGCGTACCAGTTCCTGCCCGGTGGCCAGTCCCTGGCGTGGTCGACGCGCACCAGCGCCACCGGTGCCGAGATCCTGAAGACGCAGAAGGTCGGCGACGACGCGAGCCGCGCGACGATCGGCTCCGACATCCACGAGTGGAGCGTGTCGCCCGACGGGACGCACTGGTCGTGGTTCGCGCAGTACAACGTCACCACGGGGGCGGGGACGTTGCAGTCGGCACCGTTTCCCGGCGGCGTTGGGCCCGTCGCCAACGGCACGAACATCGTGCAGTTCGGCTTCCCGAGCCCGCGCGCCGTGGTGTCGGTGTCGACGGGGCGGGCGATGTCGGCGCTGGCCGAGCCGCTCACGGCGCCGGCGACGATGACGGCCGTCGATACCGGGGTGCTCGCGTTCATCGACCTCGGCTCCAAGGGCGACATCGCCTACGCCAAGACCTACAACTCGGTCGCGGACCTCGTCGACCTGTACGTCAAGCGCTGGGACTCGACGGCCGCCGCGTGCACGTTGACGTCGACCACAAACGGCGCCTACCAGGCGTTCCTGTTCATGCCGGGGGGCGGCGCCGCGGTGTGGGCGCGCGAAAACGGCAACATGATCTTCGAGCTGCTGTTCACCCGCCTGTCGGACTGCAACACGATGACGCTCGCGGGGCCGGGCGCGTTCTTCGTCGACGCGACGAGCGACCGCGCGGTCATCTACATGGAAGGCCGGGACGTCGACGGTACGGGCTCGCTGTGGACCCGGCCGGTGTCCGAGGGCACCGCTCTGGCCGGGGAGCCGACGTACATCTCGTCGCAGGTCGGCAGCTTCGCGTCGCTCGCCACCGCGCCTGGCGCGCTCGTCTACTCCGTCAACGGCGGCGGCACGGGCGACGGCATCTACGTCCGCTCCGGCCCGTGACACCGCGCCAGCCGCTCGCGGTCGTCGCCGCCGCTGTCTTGCTGGCGCACGCGGCGTGCGCGAGCACCAGCTACACACCGGCCGCCGACGGGCGGATTGCCAGGGCCATGGACATGGGCAAGCCCAGCCTGGTCAAGGACGGCAAGAGCTACCCCGCGAACGCCGACGGCCTGAGCCAGTCGGTCGCCGGCAATCCCTCCGCCGAGGCGCACGCGCGCGACTACAACCGCGGGATGAACGTCGCCATCGCGGAATACCTCGGCGGCCTCGGCGCGATGTTCGCGGGGTTCATCCTGGGGGCGGACAGGGGCGAGATGGGGATGTCGCAGCCGGCATCGAGTGGCGAAGCGGCGGGAGGTGTTGTCCTGGTCATCGGCGGCGTCGCCCTCATGATCGTCTCGGCTTTCCAGAGCACGTACGCACAGGCGCACTTCCAGGACGCGCTCAACGTCTACAACGATGGCGTCGTGCCGCGGCCCCCGCCGTCGCCGACCTGGGCGCCGCAACCCCCCGCGCCGCCGGCCCAGCCGGACTCGCCCGCCGTGACTCCCCTTCCGTCCGCGCAGCCGCAGCCGGTGCCGGTTCAGCCAGTTCCGGTTCAGCCGGTTCCGGTTCCGTCCGAATCGCCCGCCCGCTGAGTCAGGGCCGGCGCTAGCTTCAAAGCATGGCGAAGCGTGGGGCGAAGGCGCCGCCGCGGCGGTGGTCGCGGCGTGTGATGCAGACCAGCGATGCCCTGGACCTGGACAAGGGCGTGTTCCTGCGGCGCAGCCCGCGGGCGATAGCGCTGTCGCTCAAGCGTTCGGCCGAGCGGAGCACGCGGCGCAAGGCGCCGCCGTTTCGGTCGGCGATGTCGATGTTGACCTTCTACGTGAACCGCGGCGGCAAGAACCTGGACACGCGGACCAAGGCCAAGCTGGCGCAGGCAAAGGACGAACTGCGCAAGCTGTATCACCGCGCCTGACCGGCACCGCCCCTCCGACGGGACCGCCGCGGACGGCATCTACATCCGCGTCTTCTGGCCGTAGGTGCGTAAAACGCGACTTCCCGGCCTCGCAGCTTCGCTGCGATGTTGCGCTCAGTTACGGCACCACGCGAGCGTGGTTGACACCATCCTCCGATTCTCCTAGGTTGCCGGCGGTTTAGACGATCATGGCGCTCGAGTTCTCAGCGCAGTCAAAACAGCGCGTCGAGAGAATCCTTTCTCGGTATCCAAACAAGCAGGCGGCCCTGCTGCCGGTTCTGCATGTCGCGCAGGACGAGTTCGGGCATTTGCCCGATCCGGTCGTCGAGCTGGTGGCCAAGACCGTCGGTGTCAGCCCCGCGCACGTCTACGGCGTCGTGACGTTCTACACGATGTTTCACCGTGAAAAACACGGCAAGAACGAGCTGATGGTGTGCACGAACGTGTCGTGCATGCTGCGCGGCGGGTACGACATCCTCCACCACATCGAACGCAAGCTGGGCATCAAGCCCGGCCAGACCACCCCCGACGGCGCGTTCACGCTGGTCGAGGAGGAGTGCCTGGCCGCGTGCGCCAACGCGCCGATGATGATCTGCGGCCAGGACTACTTCCTCGACCTGACGCCCGCCAAGGTCGACACCATCCTGGACGACCTGCGGCGCCGCTGGCAGGAGCAGAAGAAGATGCAGTCGCCGGCGGATCGCACGCTGCACGGCGTGGGCCCGGGGACGCCGGGAGCCAAGTCGTGAGCGAGCCGACCAAATTGAACGGCACCGGCGTCAAGATCGTCACCAAGAACTTCGGCGTGCCCGACAGCCACAAGCTGTCCGTCTACCAGCAGCGCGGCGGCTACCAGGCGTTTCGCAAGGCGCTGCAGCAGCAGCCGGCTGCCCTGACCGAAGAGGTCAAGAAGTCGAACCTGCGCGGCCGCGGCGGCGCCGGCTTCCCGACGGGGACCAAGTGGTCGTTCATCCCCAAGGACGCCAAGACCGTCTACCTGGTGGTCAACGCCGACGAGTCGGAGCCCGGCACCTGCAAGGACCGCGAGCTGCTGGCCTACGACCCGCACATGCTGCTGGAAGGCATGCTGATCGCGTCGTACGCGCTCGGATGCAAGCACGCTTACATCTACATCCGCGGCGAGATGATGCGCGAGGCGCGCATCGTCGACGACGCCATCGACGAGGCGTACGCGGCCGGCCTGCTGGGCAAGGACCTCCAGACCGCGACCGGCGCGTTCAAGCTGGACATCACGCTCCACCGCGGCGCGGGCGCGTACATCTGCGGCGAGGAGACGGGCCTGCTGAACTCGCTGGAAGGCAAGCGCGGCTGGCCGCGGCTGAAGCCGCCGTTCCCGGCGGTGCGCGGCCTGTTCAGCGCGCCGACGGTCGTCAACAACGTCGAGACGCTGATGAACCTGCCCGACATCATCACCAAGGGCGGTGAGTGGTTCGCGGGCATCGGCATGGGCAAGTCGGGCGGCACGCGCATCGTCTGCGTGTCCGGCCACGTCGTGAAGCCGGGTGTCTACGAGCTGCCGATGGGTATCTCGTCGCGCGCGCTCGTCTACGACGTGTGCGGCGGCATCCCGAACGGGCGGACGCTCAAGGGCCTGATTCCGGGCGGCAGCTCGATGCCGCCGCTCGACGCCAGCGAGCTCGACGTCCCCATCGAGTTCGACGCGCTGATGACCGATTCGCGCATCAAGGACGTCGACATCCGGCCGGGCGTGCCGTTCGATCTCGGCGGCGGCCGCCGCCTCAAGACGATGGCGGGCTCGGGCGGCGTCGTCGTGTTCGACGACCAGACCGACGTCGTCGCGCTGTGCGCGCGCATCATGGAGTTCTACGCCCACGAGTCGTGCGGCCAGTGCACGCCGTGCCGCGAGGGCTCGGGCTGGCTGGCGCGCGTCTGCCGGCGGCTGGCGCGCGGCGAAGGGCAGGCGGGGGACGTCGACCTGCTGGCCAACGTCGCCAACGGCATCGGCGGCAACACCATCTGCGCGCTGGGCGACGCGGTGGCGTGGCCGATGCTCGGCTTCCTGACCAAGTTCCGCGCCGACTTCGAGGCGCGCATGACGCAGGGCGCGGCGGCCAAGGCGCGCGCCGTCGCTCCCCGTGGTCGGCGGAGGCGCTGCAGCGTGAACATCGCGGGAGCCGAGCCCGGGCTGGGCGACCAGATCCTGTTCTACGGGCTGGCGGGGTTCGTGACGTTCTTCGCGATCTTCACCATCACGCGCAAGAACCCGGTCACGGCCGTGATGTCGCTGGTGGCGACGTTCTTCGGCCTGGCGGCGATCTACGCGTCGATCTCCGCGCACTTCCTGGCCGTGCTGCAGGTGCTGGTCTACGCGGGCGCCATCATGGTGCTCTTCATCTTCGTCGTCATGATCCTGAACCGCGAGGAGGTCGCGCCGCTGGCGCTGCGCCCGATGCGGGTGCTCGGCGTCGTGGCCGGCGTCTACCTGACGGTGAAGTTCGCCGGCGTCGTGTCCGAGGGGTCGGCGACGCAGGTCGTGCCGGGCGTCCTGCCCGAGAACTACGGCACCGTCGCTGTCGTCGGCGACATGTTGTTCCGCGAGTTCCTGTACCCGTTCGAGGCGATATCGCTGCTGCTGCTGGTCGCGATCGTCGGCGGCGTCGTCGTGTCGCGCTCGCACCAGAAAGAGGTCGCCGCGCAGCGCGCCGCCGACTACCGCAAGCAGGTCCACGACCTGGCGAGCGCCGACTATCCCGGTCTCAAGGCGGCGCAGTCGGATGACGGGCACGCCGGGCACGGCGGCGGGGGACATCACTAGCGATGCCGACGCAACACTATCTGATCCTGTCGTTTGTCCTGTTCCTGATCGGCACCGCCGGCGTGCTGCTGCGGCGCAACGCGCTGATCGTGCTCATGGGCATCGAGCTGCAGCTCAACGGCGGCAACCTGGCGCTGCTGGCGTTCGCGCGCCAGCTCGGCGACCTCAAGGGGCACGTGTTCGCGTTCCTGATCATCGCCCTGGCGGCCGCCGAGGCGGCGGTCGGGCTGGCGATCCTGGTGGGGCTGTTCCGCAACCGCCAGACCGTCAACCTGGACGAAGCAACCCTGATGAAGCGCTGACGGAGATCGCGCCGCGATGACCTTCAACCTTCGCCTCATCCCGCTGCTCCCCTTCATCGGGGCGACGTTCTTGATGCTCTTCGGCCGCAAGCTGAAGCGCGAGACGTCGTTCATCATCGCGGCGCTGGCGATCGGCGCGTCGTGTTTCGTGTCGCTCGACGCGTTCTTCTTCTCGCTGCCGGACGCCGGCCCGGGCGGGCTCGTCGACAACGTCATGACCTGGATCTCCGCCGGGGATCTCAAGGTCGATCTCGCGCTGCGCATGGACGCGCTGTCCGGCGTGCTGTGCCTGATCATCACGTTCATCGGCTTCCTGATCCACGTCTACTCGTCCGGCTACATGGCCGACGAGCCGGACTACCCGCGCTTCTTCGCCTACCTGAACCTGTTCTGCGGCGCGATGTTGATGCTGGTGCTGGGCGACAGCCTGCCGGTGATGTTCATCGGCTGGGAAGGCGTCGGCCTGTGCAGCTACCTGCTGATCGGCTTCTGGTACACCAACAAGGCCTACGCGGACGCGGGCAAGAAGGCGTTCATCACCAACCGGATCGGCGACGCCGGCTTCCTGATCGGGATGTTCCTGCTGTTCCAGTACGCCGGGTCGGTGTCGATCCCGGACATCACCGCCGCCGCCACGCCGGGCGGGCCGCTGTCGCAGATCCTGTGGCTGGGGCAGCCGGTCGCCTTCTGGGTGGCGCTGTTCATGTTCATCGGCGCGACGGGCAAGTCGGCGCAGATTCCGCTCTACGTCTGGCTGCCCGACGCGATGGCCGGTCCGACGCCGGTGTCGGCGCTCATCCACGCCGCGACGATGGTCACCGCGGGCGTCTACATGGTCGCGCGCATGCACGCGGTCTACGCGCTGGCGCCGGCGGCGATGGCGATCGTCGCGCTGGTCGGCGCGGCGACCGCGCTGTTCGCGGCGATCATCGGCTTCGCGCAGAACGACTTCAAGAAGGTGCTGGCGTATTCGACGGTCAGCCAGCTCGGCTTCATGTTCGTCGGCGTCGGCACGGGCAACTACGCCGGCGGCATCTTCCACCTGATGACGCACGCGTTCTTCAAGGCCGGCCTGTTCCTGTGCGCCGGGTCGGTGATGCACGCGATGAGCGGCTCGGGCGACATCACGATCATGGGCGGCCTGCGCAAGAAGATCCCGTGGACGCACGGCGTGTTCTTCGTGTGCTGGCTGGCGATCTGCGGCATCCCGATCTTCTCGGGCTTCTTCTCCAAGGACGCGATCATCGCCGGCGCCTTCGACGCGCACGTCTTCGACGCCGCCGGCCTGCCCTGGGTCGGCAAGGTCGCGGCGGTGACGCTGACGCTGGCCGCGCTGGGGACCGCGTTCTACATGTCGCGGCTCTACTTCCTGGTGTTCTCGGGCAGCGAGACCCGCGCGTCGGAAGACATCAAGCACCACATCCACGAGTCGCCGTCGGTGATGGTCGCACCGCTGGTGGTGCTGGCGATCGGCGCGACGCTGGTCGGCCTGCTCGGCATCCCGGGTGCGCTGTTCGATCACACCGAGTGGAACATCCTCGGACACTGGCTCGAGCCCGTGGTCGAGGCTGAGCCACATGTTTCGCACGCGACGGAGCTGGTCGTGATCGTGGGCGCGACGACGCTGGCGCTGGTCGGCATCGCCCTGGCCTACGTGTTCTACGGTGGCGGCTACCGCGAGCCGGCGCGCCGGTTCGCGGGCGCGTTCCCGGGCCTCGTCCGCCTGACGCAGGACAAGTTCCGCATCGACGAGCTCTACGACGCCCTGATCATCCGCCCGATCAAGCGGCTGTCGCATGCCTTGTACACGTTCGTCGACCGCATCATCATCGACAAGATCCTGGTCGAGGGCGTCGGCGTCGTCGTCGACGTGTTCTCGCGTATCGCGCGCGCCGTCCAGGGCGGCGACGGCCAGCGCTACATGGCCGTGTTCGCGATCGGCGTCGCGCTGCTGGTCGGGTTCGCGTCGCAGCCGACGGCGCCGTTCACCAAGATGAAGGTGACGACGACCGGCCGCTCGGTCGAGATCGACGCGCGCCGTGGCCCGCGCGCCCCGACGCGCCCGCTCGAATACACGTTCGACTTCGGCGACGGGCGTCCGGTGGTCAAGGGCATGGCCCCCGAGGCCCGCCACGACTACGACCGCGCGGGCAGCTTCACGGTTCACATCACCGTCAGGGACCCGCGCTGGGGCACTGAAGACGGCTTCAAGCAGAAGGTCGAGGTGCAGTGATGGGCGTCCTCGGCTGGGTCACGCTGTTGCCGTTGTTCGGGGCCGCGCTGGTCATGCTGGTGCCTCGCGACGAGGAGTCGATTCACCGCGGCCTCGGCCTGCTGACGACGATCGTCACGTTCGGGATCTCGCTGATGATCCTCAACGACTTCGATCCCGGGAACCCCGGCTTTCAATTGGAAGTGGATAAGCCGTGGATCGAGCCGCTCGGCATCCGCTTCCACCTGGGCGTCGACGGCATCTCGCTGTGGCTGGTGATGCTGACGACGTTCCTGATGCCGGTGACGCTGCTGTCGCCGCAGGCGATCGGCACCCGCAACGTCCGCGTCCGCGAGTTCATCGTCGCGATGCTGGTCCTGGAGAGCGGCATGATCGGCGCGTTCGTCGCGCTCGATCTGTTCGTGTTCTACGTGTTCTGGGAGCTGATGCTGATCCCGATGTACTTCATCATCGGCATCTGGGGCGGCGAGCGGCGGCTGTACGCGGCGATCAAGTTCGTGATCTACACGCTGGTCGGGTCGCTGCTGATGCTGGTCGCGATCCTCTACCTCTACACGCAGTACAAGGCTGCGACGGGGAACACCAGCTTCGACTACACGCAGCTGTCGCACCTGACGTTGCCGTTTGGACCGCAGCTGGCCTGCTTCCTGGCGTTTGCGCTCGCGTTCGCCATCAAGATCCCGATCTTCCCGCTGCACACCTGGCTGCCCGACGCGCACGTCGAGGCGCCGACCGGCGGCTCCGTCATCCTGGCGGCAGTGCTGCTGAAGTTCGGCGCCTATGGCTTCATCCGCTTCGCGCTGCCGATGTTCCCGCTGGCGGCGGAGGCGGCGGCGCCCTACATCGCCGCGCTGGCGGTCATCGGCATCCTGTTCGGCGCGCTGATGGCGTACGTGCAGGAAGACGCCAAGAAGCTGGTCGCGTATTCGTCGGTGTCGCACCTCGGCTTCGTCGTGCTCGGCCTGCTGACGCTGAACATGCAGGGCGTGCAGGGCGCGATCTACCAGATGCTCGGCCACGGCATCGCCACCGGCGGGCTGTTCTTCGGCGTCGGCCTGCTCTACGACCGCCGCCACACGCGCCGGCTGTCGGACTTCGGCGGCATGTGGAAGTCGATGCCGACCTTCGCGGCCTGCTTCCTGGTCATCGTGCTGGCATCGGTCGGCCTGCCCGGGCTGTGCGGCTTCGTCGGTGAGTTCCTGGTGCTGATCGGGACGTTCACCGCCAACAAGAACTGGGCGGCGACCGGGCTCGTCGGTTACTTCCCGGCGCCCAAGCTGATCGGCGCGCTGTCGACGATGGCGGTGATCCTCTCCGCCATGTACCTGCTCACCATGTACCAGCGGCTGATGTTCGGCCCGCTCGACAAGCCCGAGAACAAGACGGCGCGCGACATCCACGGGAGCGAGACCTGGGTGTTCGGCATCATCGTCGTCGCGGCGCTGGTGCTCGGCATCTTTCCGCAGCCGATCCTGGCGCGCTCCGAGAAGTCGGTGCAGGCGTTCATCTCCAACTACCGCGATCGGCTGCAGGACGCGCGCCGCGCGCCCGAGGCGCCGCCGCACATCTATCCCGCGTTGCCGCCCGCCGCGGCCGCGGCCGCGCCCGGGGCTCCCGCAGCCCCCGCGGTCGCACCGGCGCCCGCGCCCGCCGCGCCCCAGCCGCCGGCGCCGGGAGGTGCGATGTGAACTTCGACTCCGGACAGGTCCTCGCCTACGCACCGATGCTGGTGCTGATCGCGATGGGCTGCATCATGCTGCTCGCCGAGACCTTCGTGCGCGGGACAGGGCGCGCGGGGATCGCGTGGCTGGGCGTCGCGGGCTGCATCGCCGCGCTGATCACGGTGGTCGCCCAGTGGCCCGACGCCGCGACGGCGAAGACTCACTTCGACGGCATGCTGGTCGTCGATCGCATGGCGCTCTACCTGGACGCCGCGTTCATCGTCGCCGCGCTGCTGACGCTGCTGTTCGCGCCACCCTACCTGCGCGAGCAGGAGTTCGAGTTCGGCGAGTTCTACGCCCTGGTGATATTCGCGACCGCCGGCATGGTGATGGTGTCGCACGCGACGCACATGGTGTCGCTGCTCATCGGCATCGAGACCATGTCGCTCGCCGCCTACGTGCTGACCGGCTGCTGGCGCAGGAGCCTGCGCAGCTCGGAAGGCGCGATGAAGTACTTCCTGATGGGCGCGTTCGCGACCAGCTTCCTGGTCTACGGCATCGCGCTGGTCTACGGCACGACCGGCGGCGAGATGTCGTACGCGGGCATCGCCGCCAAGGCGAACTCCGCCAGCAAGGCGCCGATGTTCTTCATCGGCGAGTACTTCATCCTGATCGCGCTGGCGTTCAAGGTCGCGGCCGTGCCCTTCCACATGTGGGCCCCCGACGCGTACGAAGGCGCGCCGACGCCGGTCACCGGCTTCATGGCGGCGGGCGTGAAGGCGGCCGCGTTCGGCGCCATCGTCCGCATCCTGGGCAGCGCGTTCGCCAGCCCCGTGCTGGTGTTCGACGTCACCGGCTGGGCGAACCTGCTCAGCATCGGCGCGGCGCTGACCATGACCCTGGGCAACCTGGCGGCCGCCCGCCAGGAGAACGTCAAGCGCCTGCTCGCGTATTCGTCGATCGCACACGCCGGCTACCTGATGATCGGCGTCGTCGCGTCCGGGCTGGGCATCGCGAGCGCGAAGCCGGCCGTACTGTTCTACCTGCTGGTCTACACGTTCACGACGCTGGGCGCGTTCGGCGTCGTGGCGTGGATCGGCAACCGCAAGGACGAACGCCTGTTCGTCGACGACTGGGCGGGCGTCGCGTCGGCGCGCCCCGGTGTCGCGCTGGCGATGACGATCTTCCTGCTGTCGCTGGGGGGCGTGCCGCCGACCGGCGGCTTCTTCGGCAAGTTCTACCTGTTCAAGGCCGCGATGGAGAGCTCGCAGCTCTACTGGCTGGTCGTGCTCGGCGTGCTCAACAGCGTCATCAGCATCTACTACTACCTGCGCATCATCGTCGCGATGTACTTCCGCGATCCGATGCGCCCGCTGGTCCCCACCGACAGCGCATCCATGCGCGCCGGCCTGCTGCTCACGGCGTTTGCGGTCGTGCTGCTCGGTATCTTCCCGGCCGTGTTCGTCGACTGGGCCGGCCCGGTCGCGGTCGCGCTCAAGTAGCGGCCATGCGGGCGGCGGTGGCGTCGCTGCTGCTGCCGCTGGCGGCGACGGCCAGCGGTTGCAGCCGCGCCGAGATGACCTGCGACCCGTTCGTTCACATCGTCGCGGGCGACTTCGGACGCACGACCGACACGTTGTGGTGGACGCTGGAGGTCGCGGACATCCCCGACACGCTGCGCTTCAATGCGCTGTCAGTGCCGCCGGGCCTGCTCGAATACCGGTGGGCGATCGACATCGATTCGGATCGCAGCGGCCAGACCGATCTGAGCGCCGCCGTCACCCACTTCACGATGCCGGACGCGGGGCCGATCGACACCCCGGACGTCCTGTCGGTGGCGCGCGCGGACCTGTGGCAGGTGACCGGCGATTCGGCGAAGACGATCGTCCCCGTGAACGCGACGCTCACCGCCAACACGTTCCGCTTCGAGGTCGCGCCCTCCGCGGCGCCGGGACTGGCGGTGGTCAGCGACCGGTCGCAGTCGACCTGGACGACTTTTTACCGGTGGGCCGGCGGCGATTTGAACCAGTGCGCGGAGACCTGGCGGTGACGCCAGCCTTGGCGCCCGCGGTTGCCGCCGCGGGCAACCGCGCGACCATCGTCTTGGGCGCGACCGCGCGGTAGCTCTCATCGATCCAGGCGCGCAGCAGCTCCACAGGCGGGGCCTCGCCCGGTTCGAAGCGCGCCGACACCCAGCCGCTCTTCCCCAGCCCGTAGCCGGTCGGCGTCGCGAACGGGAACATGAGCGCCATCGTGCCGCTGTTGGGCAGTTTCACCGACAGGCCCAGGCCGCCCCCGTCCGGCATTCCCATGAACACGAACACCTTCTTGCCCACCTTCACCACGCGCTCGCCCCACGGGAACTCCTCGCGCGCACCGGGATAGGCGAGCGCGATATCGCGCAGCTTCTTCTCCACCTGCTTGGCCTTGCTGTTCGGTCGCTTCATGCTTGCCATCCGTGGTTAAACTTCCCGTCGATCAACATCCAACGTCAAGACCCAACGAGGAGGATTCCATGGCGATCGCGAAGGCAAGTGCACAGTGGAACGGAACGCTGAAGGAAGGTTCGGGATCGATGAAGGGCGGCAACGGCTTCTTCGAGGCGCCGTTCACCTTCCTGTCCCGCTTCGAAGGCGACACGAAGGGAACCAACCCTGAAGAGCTGGTCGGCGCTGCCCACGCCGGCTGCTTCTCGATGTTCCTGTCGGCGCAGCTCACCAACGCCGGCAAGCCGCCGAAGTCGATCAACACCAACGCGACGGTGACGCTGGGCGAGGGCCCGACGATCACGAAGATCGTGCTCGACGTCGCGGCGGTTGTTCCCGGCGTCGATCAGGCGACGTTCGACGAGAAGGTGGCGTTCACGAAGGCGAACTGCCCGATCTCGAAGGCGCTCGCATCGGTCGCCGAGATCAAGGTCAACGCGACGCTGTCCGCGTAGCGCGACCCTCACGCGATCCCGGTCACGCACGCGAGGCGTGACCGGGGTGTAGTATCCCGTTCATGGTTCGCTTGTGGCTGTGTGTGATTGCGTTGGCGGCGACCGTCGGCTTCCTCGCCTGTGACAGCGAGACCGGCAATGGCGACGGTGGGAGCGACGGGGGAGCCGGCCGGTCTGGCGACGGCGCCGCGCCCATCGCTGGCAGCGGCGGACGTGGCGGGACGGGGGGGACGGGCGACGGGGCGGGCCCGATCGCGGGCGTGACCGGCTCCGACGGCGCGGGTCCGATCGCGGGCCGGGGCGGCAGCGGCGGACGTGGCGGGACGTTTGGTACTGGGTGGGATGGGGCGGGCCCGATCGGCGGTCGCGGCGGGAGCGGCGACGGCGCGGGTCCGATCGCGGGCCGGGGCGGCAGCGGCGGACGTGGCGGGACGGGTGGTACGGGCGATGGGGCGGGCCCGGTCGGCGGACGCTGCGGCGGCTGCGACGGCACGGGTCCGATCGCGGGCCGGGGCGGCGGAGCCTAAGACGACGGCGGCGACGCCGTCTGCCCGCGCCCGATGAAGCTGCTCGCGATGAACGACAACGCGAGCATCACGAGCAGCGACTGCGCCGCGTATTGTTCGTCCATGCCATATCCCGGCAGGCGGGCGACCACGCCGGACGCGAGCGCGAGCGCGATGGCGACGCCGCCGACCTCGGCGCGTCGTGCGGCCAGCAGCGGCAGCAACGCGACGAAGGCGTAGTAGTAGCAGGCGAGGGGGCGCGCCAGCGGGATGAGCAGCAGGCCCAGCACACACGCGGCCCAGGCGGGCTGCTCGCGCGTGGCGAACGCGACGGCGATGACGCCCAGCGCGACCAGCACCAGCCACAGCGGCCGGCGCGCGCGTAGGGTCTGCTCCTGTGCTCGTTCCCAGTGCGCGCGCACGTCGTCGACCTGTCGCTCGAGCAGCCGCTGGCGCGTCGCCGGATCGAACGCGACCAGGACCGCCAGCCCCATCCGGTTGGGTGACGCGACCGAGGTGTGCTTGCGGACGTTGCGCGCGAAGTCGCGCCAGCCATGTTCCGGACGCAGCGCCCCCGCCAGTGGTACCAGCACCGCCGCCATCAAGGCCGCGCCCAGCAGCACGCGGGCGACCGCGCGGTCGACCGTTCGCCGGCGGACGAGCGCGACCACCGCCGCCAGCGCGACACCGGCGAGCGCAAACACCGGGAACAGACGCGACAGCGCCGCGTACGCCAGCAGCGCCCCCGCGGTGTACGGCCGCTCGCGGCGCGCGAACGCCACGCCGGCGAGCAGCGCCGCCAGCCAGTCCCACCGCAGGATCGAGCCGCCCGTCCACCACAGACGCGCGGGGAAATACACCCCCCACAGGATGGCGACCAGCGCTGCCCCGCGGCCGCCGAACGCCCACGCAACCGCCGCCAGCGCCAGCAACATGAGCAGCGGATCCAGCGAGGCGAGCACCGCGAGCCGGCGATCCGTCACCGGCGCATCGCCGACGAGCGGCCGCGCCACCAGCAGCCAGACCGGCGACGCATTGAAGCCGTGGTCTCCCGTCACCCGCTGCCAGTCGGCGTCGGGGAAGCGGCCGCGGAAGAACGCGACGTCCGTTGTGAACGCTTGCCAGCGCGCCGGTGAAAACCGGTTCTTGCAGCGCTCGGGATGGGCGACGACGTCCGCCGCCGTGGTCGTCTTGTTCGTGCGCAGATCCGTAAGCACGCGCCCAGCCGCCCGGCCCGCGTCCCCCGGCTGCTCGGCGTCGGCGAGCGCGATGCACTCGTAGAGCCCGTCGTACCCCAGCTCGTCGACGTACTTCGCGCCGAGATGGTGGTGCAAGCCATCCCACATGTGAACGGTGATGCCGTCGAAGTGGAACGATCCGAAGTTGAAGTACGCGAGCAACCCGAGCGCGCCGAGGACGCGCAGAAGCTTTTCGGAGCGCTGACCGCCGGCGCTGCCCGGGACCGGCGCCGGCGCGCTTGCCGCGCCGCTGCTCCCAGATCAGGACCGCCAGAGCGGCCGCAGCGATCGCGATCTTGATGTACGCGCTCGCGTCGGCGTCCCACCATCCCGACGAGCTCACGGGCGCATCTTAGCGGTGGTTTCGCGTCGTCGGCGTTTCGTTGATACAACGCGCGCGGATTGCGAACCGACAGCGGGCGCATGCGGGTGAAGCGGGCGGTGGCGTCGGCGCTGCTGGCAGTAGCGGCGGTCCGACGCTACGGCACCACGCTGCAGGTGCGCTCGCCGACGAGGTAATACGAGCGCGCGCAGCGGACGTTGACGGTGCGGCCGCCGTCCTTGAATTCGTAGTCGTGGGCGAAGGGGGTGCGCGCGATGCGGCCCAGGCGTTCGCGGCACGGCGTGGAGCCGTGCTTGTCGCATACGGCCTTGCGCGCCATGCGTTCGATCGGGCCGGCGTCGGCGTAGAGGTTGGTCATGCCGGCGATGACGGCCGCGATCACCACCAGGCCCAGGATGCGAGGGACGTTGATTTGCATCGCTGGTCGCTAGGGGGTTGGCGGACAGGTCGCCGGGTTCGGTTGCGTGATGACCCACTTCAACAGAGTGCAGGTCGCCTTGGTGTTGCATTGGTCGCCCCGCGGGTCGTTGCCGAAATAGCAGACCGAGCCTTCGCGCACGCACACGCTGCCGTTTGCCGGCAGGCTGGCCGGGCAACCGAGCAGGCCGGAGCCGCCAGCGCCACCGCCGCCGACGCTGCCGCCGCGCCCGCCCGCGGCGCCTCCGGCCGCGCCGCCTCGCCCGGCGGCCCCCGTCATGCCACCCGTGCCCCCCGCACCGCCGCCGCCGCCGCCGCCGCCGCCCCCGGCGGTGCCGAGCGTGCCCGCCGCACCTCCGCCCGCGCCCGCCGCGCCCCCGGCGTCGCCGCCACCGCCCAGGCGACCGCCTTCACCCAGCAAGCCACCGTCGCGGCCGCTGCGCCCGCCACGTCCGCCGTCGCCGTCCGTGCCCGCGGCGCCTCCGCCCGTCGTCCCGCCGCCCGCGTCCTGTCCTGCCGAGGTGATCGAACCGCAGGCGCCGGCCAGAACAGCGACCAGTGCCAACGCTCGCAGGGGGTCGCCGCGTCGCTTCATTCCTGCCCCATTATCGCACCGGTTTGCCCGACGCCGCGCGTCCACCTCGTATCAAGCGTTACCTGCAAACTGCCGAGATTTTCCTTCGGGCCGGCCTCTGGCCGTCCCGTCGAATCGCAGATGGCGAAAAGGACTGAGGAATATTCGGCCTCGGAACGCGCGGTTGCGCCGGCGCGCATCTTGATTGTCGAGGACAACCCTCTCAACCGACTGTTGATTCGCGACATCCTGGCGCTACGCGGGCACGAGGTGATGGAGGCGGCGACCGTCGACGAGGCGCGCGCCGCGCTGGCGGCGAATACGCCCGACATTCTCCTGCTCGACGTGCAGATCCCGGGTGGCGGCGGCGAAGCCGTCATCCGCGAGGTGCGCACGCGCGCCGACCTCGCCGGCATGCCCATCGTGGCGGTGACGTCGCTGGCGATGCCCGGCGATCGCGAGCGCCTGCTCAGCATCGGCTTCCAGGGCTACCTGTCGAAGCCCATCGACACGCGCACGTTCGCCGCGGCGATCGAGACGTACCTCAAACCCGGCGACGAAGATCGCCACGTGCAACATGTCCGTAACCTCGGTTGAGCGTACGGTCCGCGTCCTCGTCGTCGACGACAACCTCCCCAACCGGGAGGTCGCCGAGGGCCACCTCGCCACCGCGGGCTACGAAGCGATCCAGGCCGAGAGCGGCGCGGAAGCGCTGCTGCTGATCGAGCAGCACCGTCCCGACCTGGTGCTGCTGGACGTGCTGATGCCGGGGATGGACGGCTTCGAGACCTGCCGCCAGATCCGCATGTTGCCCGTCGTCGGCGACACGCCGATCCTGTTCCTGACGGCGCTGGGCGATCTCGGCACGCACAAGCAGGCGCTCGATTCGGGCGCCGACGATTTCCTGACCAAGCCGATCAACCGCACGGAGTTGCTCATCCGCGTGCGCTCGTTGCTGCGCATCAAGCAGCTCGGCGACGAGCTGAAGAACAACTACGACGTCATCCGGTCGCAGCGCGACGAGCTGCTGGCTGCCCAGCGCCAGAAGGAAGAGCTGACCGCGCTCATCGTTCACGACCTCAAGAACCCGCTGTCCGCCATCCTGTCGAACGCGCAGTTCGTGCTCGGGCGGCACCAGCTGGGCGCCGACGAACGCGAATCGCTGGACGACGTGGTGCGCGCGTCGCAGTCGATGGTGCGCCTGGTGATGAACCTGCTCGACATCTCGCGCAGCGAAGACGGCGCGCTGGTCCCGCACGTGACCGAGTTCGATCTGCCGGCGCTGCTCGGCGAGGTCTGCAAGGAGATGGGCCGCCGCCTGGAAGACAAGGACCAGCGGCTGGTGCCGGCGCTGGCGTCGGAGGTGCGGACGCTGCGCGGCGATCGCGACCTCATTCGCCGCGTGCTCGAGAACCTGATCGACAACGCCTACAAATACGGGCCGCGGCACACGACGATCAGCATCGACGTCTGGCCGGCGACCATGGACGACGGCGCCGAGCCCGCCATCGACATTCGCGTGCGCGACGAGGGCGAAGGCATCCCGGCGACGTATCGCCAGGTGATCTTCGAGAAATACGGACGTGTCGAGGGGAGGGCGGGGACTCCGGGGCGCAGCAGCCACGGCCTGGGCCTCGTGTTTTGCCGCCGCGCGGTCGGCGTCCACGGCGGCGCCATCTGGGTCGAGGACGGCGTCGGTCGCGGGGGCTGCTTCTGCGTGCGGCTGCCCGTGGCGCGCTTGCCGCTCAGCGCGGTCCCGCCCGGTGACGGCGGCCGCCGCGGCGGCCTCGCCTTCGGATAGCCGTGCGGCTCGCCGACGAGACTCCGGGTACGCGACGGCTGTTCGCGCAGTACCGCCAGCAGATCTGGGACCGCACCGATCGCATGTTCCTGTGGCTGCTGCTGGCGCAGTGGCTGGCGGTGACGGCGGCGGCGCTGTGGGCGTCGCCCGAGCCATGGGACGGCCTGTTCGCGCACCTGCCGTCGCTGGCGTACAAGGCGTTCGGCCTGGGCGCGGTGATCGCGACCCTCCCCGTCATCGTCGCGCTGCGCCACCCGGGCTCCGGCCTCACGCGGCGCGAGATCGCCGTCGGCCAGGGGCTGATGACGTCGCTGCTGATCCATGTCTCGGGCGGCCGGCCCGAGATGCACTACGCCATCTTCGCGTCGCTGCCGTTCCTGGCCATGTACCGCGACGTCACCGTGCTGCTGCTCGCGAGCATGATCACGGCGATCGATCACGTGCTCGGCTGCTTCCTGTACCCGCAGTCGGTGTACGGCGTCGTGCACGTGTCGCCGTTGGCGTGGGTCAACGACGTCGGCTTGCTGGCCATCGAGGTCGCGCTGCTGTCGCTTGCGATCCGCAAGAGCCAGCGCGACCTGCTGGTCGCCGCGCGCGAGAAGGCGGCGATCGAGGCGAGCAAGGCGGCGCTGGAGCGCGAGGTCGCGGAGCGCCAGCGCACGGAGCGGCTGCTGTCGCTGCAATACATCATCACGCGCGTGCTCGCGGGCGCGCACAGCCTGCCGGAGGCGGCGCCCGTCATCCTGCGCATCGTCGGCGAGAACCAGGGCTGGCACGTCGGCGAGCTGTGGGAGGTCGACGAGAACCGGGAGGCGCTGCGCTGCGTGGACATCTGGCACGCCGAGAGCTTCCTCGACGTCGATTACCTGGAGCGGCGGCGCGCGGTCACGATCGCGCCCGACGTCGGGCTGGCCGGGCGCGTGTGGCAGCGCCACCTGCCGCTGTGGATCCCGAACCTGGCCGAGGAGCCCGTGTTGCCGACGGCGATGCTGGCGGGCGATTCGGGGCTGCGCGGGTCGTTCGCGATCCCGCTGCGCAACGGCCCCGAGGTCATCGGTGTCATGGCGTTCTTCAGCACCGAGACCCGCCAGGCCAACGACGATCACCTGTCGATGCTGAGCGCGCTGGGCGGTCAGATCGGCCAGTTCATGGAGCGAAAGCGCGTCGAGCAGGGGTTGCGCGACAGCGAGGAGCGCTACCGCTCGGTCATCGCGGCGCTGGACGAAGGCATCGTGCTGGTCGGCGCTGAAGGCAACCTGATCGCGTCCAACGTCAGCGCCGAGCGCATCCTGTCGCGAACGTCGCTGCAGCTGCTGGGGGCGCCGGGCGCCGACCCGTTCGCGTCGGTCGTCGACGAGGAAGAGCGTCGCGTGCCGTCGGCCGACCTGCCGTTCCTGGTCACGCTGCGCACGGGCGAGGCGCGGCAGAACCGCGTGCTCGGCGTGACGCGCAACGACGGCAGCCGCGTCTGGATCTCGATGAACTCGCAGCCGCTGATCCGGTTCAACGAGACGCGACCGTACGCGGCGATGGCGTCGTTCACCGACATCAGCGCGCGCAAGGCCGCCGAGGAGTCGCTGCGCTCCGCGCACCAGGAGCTGGAGAGCCGCGTCGAGAAGCGCACCAGCCAGCTGCTGGAGGCGAACCAGCGCATGCGCCGCGAGGTCGAAGAGCGTGAGCGCGCGCAGCGCGAGATGCGCGCCGCGAAGGACGCCGCCGACACCGCCAACCAGGCCAAGAGCGGCTTCCTCGCCAACATGAGCCACGAGCTGCGCACGCCGCTGAACGCGGTCATCGGTTTCTCCGAGCTGCTGGAGCAGGAGATCTTCGGCGAGCTCAACACCAAGCAGCGCGCCTACGTCGGTAACGTGCTGGTGTCGGGGCGCCACCTGCTGCAGCTGGTCAACGACATCCTCGACATCTCGAAGGTCGAGGCGGGGCGCATGGACCTCGCCTACGAACGTACGCCGATCGGCAGCATCGTCGACGTCGTGCGCAGCGTGATCCACGCCGTCGCGGCCAAGAAAGGCATCGACCTCGAGTGCGAGGTGCCGCACGACCTGCCCCAGGTCCACGTCGATCCCGGCCGCATCAAGCAGGTGCTCTACAACCTGATCTCGAACGCGATCAAGTTCACCCCGCGTGGCGGCGAGGTGCGCGTCACCGTGCGCGCCGAAGGCCAGCACCTGGTCATCCTGGTCTCCGACACGGGCGTCGGCATCGCGCGCGAGGACCTGCCGCGCCTGTTCCGCGAGTTCGAGCAGCTACCGCAGCCCGGCGGCGTCCGCCCCGAAGGCACGGGCCTGGGCCTGGCGCTCACCCGCCGGCTCGTCGAGCTCCACGGCGGCAAGGTCGAAGTCACCAGCGAGCTGGGCAAGGGCTCGACGTTCTCCGTCCACCTGCCGCTGCGCTCCCCCGACGAGACCTCCGCGGTCCGCCTCCCCGGCATCGCCGTGGGCATGTAGCGCCTCTCCCCGCCTGGCGGGGAGAGGGCACATCACCACGCTCAGTGGGACGAGCAGTGGCCTCCGGTGACGAGCGCGGGGACCGCGTTGCGCGCCAGCTCCAGCGCCATCTCCGGGAACCACTGTCCGGCGGCGGGATCGATGAGACCCCACTCCGGATCGACCGTCGTGCCGCCGGCGCCTAGCCCGCGCGTGCACTCCCCGTCGGACTCGCCCGGGATCTTCACCCACAGGTACGCATCGATCAGCGCGTTGCCCGTGGCGGCGCTGGTCGGACGTCCGACGCCGCGGAGCGGCGGGTTGCACCAGTCCTGCGCGTCCGGGTAGCTCGCCGTCGGCGTCCACGGTCCCTGACCGTTGCGGCTCGAATCGATGACGAAGGTGCGCAGCCCCGCGTCGCCGGGGTAGGGGACCCAGGTCTGGCTCTCGACGTTGTCCGTGTACCACTGGTCCGTGTAGCCCCAGGTGGTGATGTCGTTCGGATTGACGGGCCCGAGCGGCGAGAAGTACTGGCTCGCGCAATATTCGAAGTGGCCAGCGCCCCACGATCCCGAAGCCGCATCGCCGAACCACAGACACTTCGACACCCAGGTGCCGTACTTCTCCAGCGTGTCGCTGGAACGGTAGTTCGACAGGTTCAGGAAGAAGCCGTCCGCGCGCACAGCGCCCGCCTGATAAAGCCGGTCGGCCGCGTCGCCGGCGCTCAGCCAGCCGCTGTGCGTGCCGTCCAGGTAGACGCGCACGCCCGCGTGCTGCTTCAGCCTGTCGACCGCGTAGTTCAGCATCGCGAAGCGATCGGCGGCCACGGTGGCCGGGTTCGCGTCCGCGGGCTGGCACCAGTCGTAGTTCGGGTTCGTGACCCAGTCTTTGTCGCGGTCGGCGAACGGGTTGTACCAGGGGATGATGCCCAGGCCATCCGGCTCCAGGATGACGATCGCCGGCGCGTTGCCCAGGCCGGCCGCGAAGCCGTCAATCCACGCCTCGTACGCTTGCAGGTTCGCGGCGCCGCCCGCGGAGAACTGCGAGCAGTCGCGGTACGGCAGGTTGTAGGCGACCAGGATCGGCATGCTCTTCTTGGCGCCCGCCATCTTGACCGTGCGCTTGACGTCCTGCTGGACGCCCTGGGGCGTCCCGCCCGTGAACCAGACCGCCTGCGCCGTGTCGGTCATCTTCTCGATCAGCGCGGCGTCTGCTTTGTTCTTGCTCGAGATCAGCTTCGCGATCTGCGCCGTCGCGCCGTGATTCTCCTTCGGCACATAAAACCGCGTGGCCGGATCCAGCCCGCCCGCGCTGCTCGCGCGCGCCTGTGCCAGCACCAGCGCGCCCATCGTAAACACCTGCACCAACCGTCTCGTCGTCGTTGTCATGAATGCCCCCTAGGCAAGGGACAGTGTCAAACACCGACGGAGATCGCAAAGTGACAATTGCTTACGCGTAAACATCTTTCGCGTTGCCACGACGGGCAGGACCAGGCCGCGCGCTCACGCGAAGCTGGCGTGGTAGCCGGCGTCTTCGATCGCGCGGCACGCGTCGGTCGCGTGCAGCGGGTGGGTGGTATCGAGCATGACGGCGAGCTCGTCGGTCGTCTTCGCGCCGATGCTGCCTTCGTAGGCGCCCGGGTGCGGGCCGTGAATGACACCCGCCGGGTGGTGCGACAGGCTGCCGGGACCGACGCCCTTGCGCGACGTGAAGTTGCCCGCGCAATAGAAGATCACCTCGTCGCACGCCACCGACGAATGCGGGTACGGACACGGGATCGCGTCGGCGTGGAAGTCGAGCGGCCGCGGCACGAAGCTGCAGATCAGCGCGCCGCGCGTCGCGAACGTGCCGTGCACCGTCGGCGGCAGGTGGACGAGCCCGACGCGCGGCCGGAACTTCAGGATCGGGAACGCCCACGGGTAGACCGCGCCGTCCCAGCCGACCACGTCCAGCGGCGCGTGCGCGTAGCGAAAGCCGTGAAACGCGCCCGAGCGCTTCACCACCAGATCGCGCAGCCCCTCGTCACGCGGCCCCGCGAACACCGGCCGCCGGAAGTCGCGGTGGCCGAACGGCGCATCCATGCGCAGCTGGCCGACGGCGTTGCGCCACTGCGCCGGCAGGCCGAAGCCGGCGGCGCACTCGATCGACAGCCACGACTGCGGGCTGTTGTCGTCGGGCACGAACCGGTGCAGGAGGCCCTTGGGGACGAAGACGTAGTCGCGCGCCGCGAACGTCACGTCGCCCAGCGGCGTGCGCAGGACGCCGCCGCCCTCGGCCACGAAATACAGATCGTCGCCGTCGCCGTTGGCGAAGTAGACCGGGTCGGCTTCGTCCGGGTGCACCGCCGAGATGACGACGTCGCCGTTGAACAGCAGCGGCACGCGCGCGTCCAGCGGCGGGCCGCCCCTGCGCGGCAACTCCTGCGAGCGGTAGTGACGCCGCGCCAGCGGCAGCGGCTTGTCGTCGGCGAGCGCCGGGATCTCCCAGCCGTGTGTCGCCGTCACCGGCGCCGCCGTGTGCGGCCGATCGGCGTGATACATGATGGTGTACGGGCCGTCGAACCCGTCGCGCGTCAGGCACTCCTCGTGGCGCAGCTTGCCGTCGCCGCCGCGCAGGGCCGTGTGCGGCAGCTCGGGCAGCTCGCCGACGGCGATGCGGTCGATCATCGCGCCGCCGCCTGTTCCCGCTCGATCGCCTCGAACAGCGCGCGGAAGTTGCCGGCGCCGAACCCCTCGTCCCCCTTGCGCTGGATGATCTCGAAGAAGAACGGCCCCGCCTCCGGATCGTGGTGCATGCCCGCCGCCTCCTTGAGGAAGATCTGCAGCAGGTAGGCGTGGCGCGCGTTGCCGTCGACCAGGATCTGCAGCTCGCGCAGCACGTCCAGGCTCTCGTCCAGCACGCCGATGCCGGTGTCGACCAGGCGCGCCGGCAGCGCGTCGTAATACGTTCCCGGCGTCGCCATGAACTCGACGCCGCGCTCGCGCAGCCCGCGCACCGCGCTGACGATGTCCGCCACCGCCAGCGCCGAGTGCTGCACGCCGTCGCCGCGGTTGTCCTCGGAGAACACGTTGATCTGCGATTCCTTGAAGAACGGGCGGAACGGTTCGTTGTTGGCGAACTTCACGCCCGACTTCGGATCCCACATAACCACCGACTTCAGGCCCGAGCCGTGCGCGCGCTTGGTCGCTGTCGCGACGTCGTTGGTGTGGAACGCGATCTCCCACAGCCGCTCCAGCCCCAGCACGTGCTCCATCCACAGCAGCGCCGGCTTCATGGTCTGGAAGTTCGACGTCAGGTGGTCGATGCGCTGGAAGCCGAAGCGGTTGCCCGAGTCGGAGGTCGGCCGCGTCGGCGCCGGCACGAACCCCGGGTACAGCGTCTGGTAGCCACGCCGCTCCATGAACCGGAACGTCGTGTCGCCGAACGGCGTCGTGATCGAGAACATCGCCAGCGTCCCCACGTCGTCCTGGAAGCGCTGGATGTCGGTGATGAACGTGCCGCCGCGGTCGTCCAGCACCCTGAACGTGCGATCGATGTCCGACACGTCGAACACGACCGTCCCCACCCCCTCGGGATGCTTGCGCAGGTAGCGCCACGCACGCCCCCCGTCACCGATGGGCTGGTGGATGACAAACAGCGCGTCACCGGCGCGGAAGGCGACCGACTTCTGCCGCCCCTCATGCTCGAGCTCTGGCCCGCTGTGTCCAACTTCGACGAAGTCGAGCTTGTCCGTGAAGAAGCGCCGCGTCCGCTCCAGGTCGCGGACGTAATAGTGCAGCGCTTCAATTCGCTCGATGCCGAGGGACATGATCCCAAGGATAGCGCGGGTTTGCGCCTTGCGAAGGGGTAGGCCACATCACGAACTCTGCCGCGGCGCAGTACGTCGAAATTGGCGCTCCTCACCGAACGCCCCGATAATCGGGGCCCAAGCCCCCCCCCTACGCCACAGCTATAGGCGTCGGTTCGTATGAGTCGGTGGCGGCCCCCACACCGGAGGAGAAGATGACGAATCGAAGTGTTCGCTTTGCAGTTGGTTCTGCCCTTGGACTCTTACTGGCGGGTTCGGGCGTTGCGTTTGCCCAGGATCCCCCCGCCGCTGAAGGCACCACCCCGCCGCCCGCCGGCGAGACGACCCCGCCACCCGCTGGCGACGCGGCCGGCGTTGCCGCGGCCTCGGCCTCGGGCCCTCTCGTAACGCTGCGTCAGGGCGGAATCAGCGTCGATGGCGACGTCGTCATCGGCCTGTCCTCCGGCTCCGCCGGCAAGCCGATCAGCATCGTGCCGAACATCTACTACGGCATCAATGACCAGCTCACCGTCGGCATATCGCACAACACGGTCGCCGACATCTTCCAGACGGCCGGCTCCGGACTTGGTCTGTGTTTGACCGGCGACGGCGATGGCGGCTGCCTGAAGACCTACAGCAACCTCAGCCTCGACTCGCTGTACTCGTTCTTGCGTTCGTCGACCATGGATCTCGCGTTCCACGGCGGTCTCGACTTCCTCTCGCTCAGCGATCCGACGTGGCTCTCCCTCCGTCTCGGCGTGAAGGGCAAGACGATGGCCGGGCCGGTGCAGATCATCTTCGACCCGTCGATCAACATTGGCCTCACAGAGCGCGACTTCAACAAGGAGCGCATCCTGCTCCCGGCGCGCTTCGGCTTCCTGGTCACGCCGCAGCTGAACCTCGGCGTGTCGATTGCCCTCGCCGGCTTTCTCGATGGCTTCGGCGACACGTATGCCGTGCCGCTCGGCATCGGCGGGGTGTTCTCGCTCAACAACCAGTTCGACCTGCGCGCGCAGTTCTCGTTCGACCAGCTGATCGCCGCCAACAACAGCGGTGCGGACGCCCGCACGCTGTCGTTCGGCGCTGCCTACCGCATGTAGCCAGCCAGCACCCGCTTCAACGCAGTCTCAACCCCCGCGCGGCCAGCTGGCCCCGCGGGGGTTTCTCTTTGTGCCTCACCGGTACGAGCGTATCGGTGCTTCGATGTGGCGCTTCGACCCGGAGGCGACGGCCAGACCCAGGCTGGAGGCGGCGAACACGAAGTTCAACCAGTTCACCCACATGGGCTGCCGGAACGCCATCCCCAGGATCCACAGCGCCGCCAGGCCGACACCCAGCACGGCGGGGCCGGCTGCGTACGACTGACGGTGCTCCACGCTGTCATCCACGATTCCACCGATGCCGAACGCCAGTACTGCCGCGACCGCATCGAACCACAGGATCTTGGCGCTCGCGTCCAGGCTGAGCCCGATCCACCACATCAGCGCCAGACCCGCTCCGATGAGAAATGAGCCCTTCCGAACCATGGCTCGTCTCCTCTCCCGCTATGTCTGAAAGCTGACCACTACGGGGAAGTCCCGCCAGACCGACCGGGGTCGACACCTACATGCGGCGCGACTTTGCTGTCCGGAAAGTGTCCGCGCGGACGTCCGCGGGCGCTGCCGGCAGGTTTTTGCCGCCCGGAAGTCAGCCATTCGCGGGCACCTCAAGCTGGCACTGCCTTTGCGATGAGCTGTTGGGTCGATGGGTGGGCTACTGGCAATGTTCAACAAGAAGACGTCTTCGGATTCGGACGCGGGGCTGGCGCGGAGGGAGTCGTTCCCGCAGCCGTTCGGCCGCTACGAGCTGCTCGAGCGCATGGGGTCGGGGGGGATGGCGGACGTGTTTCGCGCCGCCTCCGTCGGCTCGCAGGGGTTCCGGCGGGTGGTGGTCATCAAGCGGGTCCGGCGCGCGCTCGCCGGGTCCCCGGAGATCCTCCGCCTGTTTCGCGACGAGGCCAGGATAGCGCGCTGCTCAATCACCCGAACATCGTCCAGGTCCACGACTTCGGGCGGGTCGACGGGGCGCCGTTCCTGGCCATGGAGTACGTGCAGGGGCGCGACCTGCGCGCCGTGCTGCGCGCGCTGACCGACACCGGGCGGCGGATGAAGCCGGCGACGGCGGTGTTGATCGGGCGACAGGTTGCACAGGCGTTGCACTACGCGCACACGCTGCGCGACCCCGACCACCAGCACTTCCAGATCGTCCACCGCGACATCAACCCGACAAACCTGATGATCGCGCGGTCGGGGATGGTGAAGGTGCTCGACTTCGGCGTCGCCAAGGCGTCCGTGCACGCGGGCAAGGCGCAGACGAACCCGCCCGCGATCAAGGGGAAGCTCAGCTACCTGTCGCCGGAGCAGGCGCTCTGCCACGTGCTGGATGGGCGGTCGGACGTGTTCTCGCTGGGCGCGACGCTGTGGGAGATGCTGACGGGGCGGCGGCTGTTCGCGGGCGCGACCGAGTTCGAGCGCCTCCGCAACGTGCTGGAGGCGCCCATCGTGGCCCCGTCGTCACTGGTGCCGGGCATCTCGCCCATGCTGGACGCGGTGGTGCTGCACGCGCTGGAGCGTGACGTCGGCAGGCGCTATCAGAACGCGCAGGCGATGGCCGAGGATCTGGACCGCTGCCTGGTGGTGGATCCGGCCGGCAACCGCGCCATCCAGGACATGCTGGAGCAGCTGTTCGGCAAGGCCAGCTCGGGGAGCGGCGAGCGCGTGCCGATGGGCAGCAAGAGCGGCGGCCGCGACAGCCTGTCGGCGTCGCGCAAGACGCCCAGCGCGTCGTCGCGCTCGGGCTCCCGCTCGGGCAGCAAGCACGTGCGGCCGGCGACGCGTGTGGTGTCGCTGGCGTGGGCGGCGGCGATGCTGGTGATCGTCACCGTCTTCGTCGCGGTGGCGACGTCGCATATTTCGTCCGTGTTTCGTTCCGGTCGAGAGAATGTTGCCATCGCGGCGCTGGACGCGGCCGAAATCGAGATCGAGATCGAGTCGGAGCCGCCGGGCGCGCTGGTGCGGGGGAGCCGCGGGCAGCTGGGGACGACGCCCCTGAAGGTGACCATGGCCAGCTCGGCGGCGGTGGAACGGCTGACGTTCGAGCTGCCCGGCTACGAGCGCGCGATCTACGACGTGCGGCCGACCAAGAGCTCCTACGTGCTGGTGGAGCTGCAGCAGGCGACGGTCCTGTTGCCGCCGTCGCCGCCGCGGGCCACCGACCGCCGCCGCTAGGACATCGGCCAGCGCCGGCTTGCGCCGCGAGCGGGCGAAATGTTCTACTCGCCGCGAGCGACCGGAACGTCACCAGTCGGCCGAAGGCATGCCCGGCGGCAACCATACAACCGTCCCAGATTCGGGCGCCCGCAGCACCCTGCGGCCGAACGCGATCTTCGCGGTGCGCTGGGTGTTTCCCGCGCCCGATGGCCCGCTGACGTCGGTGGTGGGCGAACGCACCGTGCTGGGGCGCGGCGATGATTGCCAGACCGTGCTGGCCGGGTCGGGGATCTCGCGTTACCACGCCGAGATGATGCGCCTGGGGCCGGTGGCCCTGGTGCGCGACCTCGGCAGCATGAACGGCCTGTTCGTGAACGGCCGTCGGGTCAAGGAAGCGCCGCTGGAGCCGGGTGACGTCGTGCGGCTGGGTGAATGGGTGGGCGTCGCCCTCGAGCTGGAGCCGGATGACAGCTCGCCCGCCGCGTACGGCACGATCGCCCCCGGTCTGATCGGCGGCAACGTGCTGCGGGCGGCGGTGGAGCCTGCCCTGCGCGCGGCGCGCAGCGACCTGGCGATCATCGTCGAGGGCGAGACCGGCACGGGCAAGGAGGTGGTCGCGCGCGCCGTGCACGAGGTGAGCGGGCGGACCGGCGCGTTCCTGGCCGTCAACTGCGCGGCGTTGCCCGAGCATCTCGCCGAGGCGGAGCTGTTCGGCTACCGGCGCGGCGCGTTCACGGGCGCCGACCGCGCCAGCCCGGGGCACTTCCGGTCGGCGCAGCACGGGACGTTGCTGCTGGACGAGATCTGCGACCTGCCGCTCCCCCTGCAGGCCAAGGTGCTGCGCGTGCTCGAGCAGCGCGAGGTGGTGCCGCTCGGCGAATCGCAGCCCGTGCCGCTGGACGTGCGCATCGTCGTCGCGGCGCAGGAATCGCTGGAAAAGGCGGTGGTCGACAAGCGCTTCCGGGCTGACCTGTACGCCCGGCTGGAAGGGCTGACCGTGCGCTTGCCGCCGCTGCGCGATCGCCTGGACGACGTCCCCAGCCTGTTCTTGCGCCTGATGCGTGATGCGGCGGGCGGCAAGCCGCCCGGGGTCGAGCCGCGGCTGATCGAGGCGCTGTGCCTCTACGACTGGCCGTTCAACGTGCGCGAGCTGGTGACGCTGGTCCGGCGGGTGATGGTGCTGCACGGCCACGAGCCGCAGCTCGGGCGCCGGCACCTGCCGACGCGGTTTCGGGTCGATGTCGACGGCGGCAAGACTGATCCGGCGGGCTCTGGGCGGCTCGCGGCCCAGACGCCGTCGCCATCGCTACCAGCGGCGGGGTCGGCATCGGGATCGGCGTCGGACTCGGATGGCGCGGGCAAGGCGGGCGATCGTGACGATGAAGATTTCGCGCGGTTGCTGGTCTCGCTGCGATCGCAGGGGGGCAACGTGTCGCGCGCGGCGGGGGCGATCGGGATCTCGCGGCAGCGGGCGTACCGGCTGATGCAGGCGCACCCGGAGGTCAACTTGCCTGGGTTGCGCGGGACAGACGGGAAGCTGCGTGGGACACCCGGAGCGGGCTGACACGGCTGGCGAGGGCGGGCGAGGCGGCGGCAAGACGCGCCGGGGCGTGGCGATGGCGGTCGTGGCGATCGTCGCGATTGCTGTGGGTGTGGTGATGTGGAAGCAGGGAGAGGTGGCGGCGCCAGCGCCCGCCGCAGCGGGGGGAGCGGCGGCGTCGTCGTCGGTGGAGCAGGGGGCGACTGCTGTGGTGCCGGTCGCGCCGGCGGTGCCGGTGGGTCCTTCAGCCCCGGCGGAATCCGTCGGCGTCGGCGCCAGCGTTGGGGACGGGGGGCGGGACGGAAGGCGCCAACCCATCGGGTGCCGAGGCGGTGGTGCCACGGCCGAATGTTCCTCGCCGCTACATCGCGCGGCCGGCGACGCGGGCGGTGCCGGGGGCGCAGTTTCCCAAGACACTGCCGGGGGCCAGGTTTCCGGGGGCTGGCGTGGCGCCACCGGGCGAGACGCGGCCGCACCCGGGATTGAAGCCGTGGGTCGAGCGCGCGAAGGCGACTCAATGATCGCGTGAGGCCGTGACGGAGCTGAAGAAAGCCCTCGGGCCGCTGATGTTGTGGGGGCTGGGCGTCGGCTACGTCATCTCCGGGATGTACTTCGGCTGGAACCTGGGGCTGCCGCTGGGCGGGACGTGGGGGATGCTGGTGGCGACGCTGATCGTCACCGTCCTGTACGTGACGTTCATCTTCAGCTACGCGGAGCTGGCGGTCGCGATCCCGAAGGCGGGCGGCGCGTTCGACTTCGGGCTGCGCGCGTTCGGTCCGGGCGGCTGGCTTCGTGCTGGGCATCGCGCAGATCGTCGAGTTCCTGTTCGCGCCGCCCGCGATCGCGATCGCGATCGGGACCTACTTCCAGCTGTATTTCCCGGCGGTGCCGATCAAGGTGATGGCCATCGCGGCGTACGTGGTGTTCACGGGCGTGAACATCTGGGGCGTCAGGCAGGCCGCGGCGTTCGAGCTGGCCGTCACCATCGCGGCGGTCGGCGAGCTGCTGCTGTTCATCGGCGTCACCACGCCGCACTTTCACGCGGCGAACCTGTCGCTGCGACGGGTGGCCGCACGGCTGGAGCGGCGTGTTCGCCTGCCTGCCGTTCGCGATCTGGTTCTACCTGGGTATCGAAGGCGTCGCGAACGTCGCCGAGGAGGCGCACACGCCACAGCGGGACATCGCGCGTGGGTTTGCTTCCGCGATGGCGACGCTGGTCGTGCTGGCGTTCGGCGTGTTCTTCGCCAGCGTCGGCGTCGCCGGGCTGGAACGCGATCGTCTACCCGACGCCGGGCGCGGCGTCGTCGGACAGCCCGTTGCCGCTGGCGCTGGCGCGCATCGTCGGCGGCAGCGGCGCGCTGTATCACCTGCTGGTGACCATCGGCCTGCTGGGGCTGGTCGCGTCGTTCCACGGCATCGTGCTGGCGGCGGGGCGCGCGACGATGCAGCTCGGACGCACCGGCTATGCGCCGCGCCCGCTCGGTCGCATCCACCCGCGCACTGGGCACGCCGGCCGCGGCGCTGGTGGTCAACGCGCTGATCGGCGTCGCCGCGATCCTGTCGGGCCGCACCAGCCAGCTGATCGTGCTGTCCGTGCTGGGCGCGCTGACGCTGTACGCGATGTCGATGGCGGCGCTGTTCATGCTGCGCCGGCGCGAGCCGGCGATGCCGCGACCCTACCGCACCATCGGCTATCCCCTGTTTCCCGCCGTCGCGCTGGTGCTTGTCGGTGGTTTCGATCGCGGCGGTGGTATGGTCCACCCGGGCGTCGCGGGCGTCTTCGCAGGGATTCTGATCGTCGCCGCCGTCAACCGGCGGTTCCTCGCTTCCCGTTAACTTCGCTTCGGAGGTCTTAATGCAGCCTAGAGCGCGTGATCTGCGTCCGCGTACATTGGTGTTGCTCGCGCTGGCCGGTGTGGCGTCAGCGTGTTCGAGCGGTACGGGAAGCGGCAGCCCCGGACAGGCCGGGACCGGCGGGCCGGCCGGGACGAGCGGCCAGGCAGGCAGCGGCGCTGCGGGCACGACCGGTGCTGCGGGCACGACCGGCGCTGCGGGCACGACCGGCGCTGCGGGCACGACCGGCAGGCGGCGCGGGCGGCCGCGGCGGCACGACTGGACAGGCAGGCGCGGGCGGCCGCGGCGGCACGACGGGACAAGCGGGCGGCGGCGGCGGGCAGGCGGGCGCGAGCGCGGCGGGCGCGGGCGGCCGCGGCGGCGCCGCCGGCAGCGGCGTGGCGGGGACGGGCGGTGGCGCGGCGGCTGGTCGCGGGGGCGCGGCCGGGAGCGCGGTCGCCGGCACAGGCGGCGGCGCGGGTACCGCGGCGGGCGCGGGGGGCGGTGCCGGCACCGGCACGCTGGCGGGTTGCACGCCCGGGACGCTGTCGCCGATGGGCGAGTTGCTCGGGCGCTACGGAAAGGTGAAGACGATGGCCGCCGGCAAGGAGTACTTCCTGCAGGTCAACGAATGGGGCTCGTCCAGCCCGCAGGCGATCGCCTACGGCGGCAACACGTTCTTCAAGATGACCCGCCAGGAAGCGAGCCGGCCGACCAACGGCGCGCCCACCGGCTACCCGTCGATGTTCATCGGCGCGAACTCGCGCAATTCAACCGCGGGCAGCAACCTGCCGAAGCCCGTCGCCCAGTTGACCACCGTTCCGACGACGTGGACGTGGGCCGATAACGGCACGCTCGCCGACACGACCGCCAACAGTTACAACGTCGCGTACGACGTCTGGTTCAGCACCAACGCCGCCGGCGAGCCCACGGCGTCCGGTCCTACGGGCGGCTACCTGATGGTGTGGCTCTACGATCCACCGGACGCGCAGCCGATCGGAACGCCGATGTTCGAAGGCGTCACGATCCCGGGCGTCGCCGGCACGTGGGACATCTGGATCGGGCTGAACGGCAGCCGGCCGTGCATCTCGTACGTCAGCACGCAGCCGTTGCTGTCGCTGTCGTTCGATCTGAACGTGTTCATCAAGGACGCGGTCGCCAACCGGCCCAACACCATCCTGTCGACCTGGCACCTCACAAACGTGTTCATTGGCTTCGAGATCTGGCGCGGCGCGCTCAACGTCGAGACCACCGCCTTCTGCGCAATCGTCAACTAGCGGAACCCTCAAAGGGTTGCCTGAGGGCGACCTCCCGGCATCGCAGCTTCGCTGCGATGTACCCTCGGTTCCGCACCTCCCGCGATGAGCTCCGCGCGGCAAAGCCGCGCTACGCTCGACGCAGTCAATTAGTAACTGACGGCGTAAACGAAAACGTTTACAAAGGCCGCGTCATTGCTTGCCAGCAATGAAGGGCCTTATGATTCGACCGCGCGTGCGGGTGGTCGAGACAGGAAGGTCCCTGGGAAGGACGCGCTCAGGCGCTGCCCGTCGCTGGCGTCTGGTTGCGGCGCTGTGTGTTGCGGTGGCGCCCGCCGTCGTCGGGTGCGCGTCCGACGACCCGGCGTTGACGATGGTGTTCACGAGTGTGCCTGCGGTGCCCGGCGACATCACGGTCACGCTGGCGGCGGACGGCGTCACGTTCGCGGGGGCGGACGCCGGCATGCCCGGCGGCGTCAGCGTCAGCTACGCCGCGGGGACGATCGTCGTGGTGATCGACAGAGGCTACGCTGACAGCCGTTCGCATCGCATCCGCCTGCCGCTGAAGGCCAGCCAGCGGCTGCGGCTGATGGGAACCGCCCGGATCGGTGACGGTTCCATGACGCACGCGGCGACGGCGGCCGAGGTCACCGTCGATCCCGGGCGCAGCGCGACGCTGACGTTCGATTTCGGCGCGGGGGGGCGACGCGGCGGCGGACGGCGACAGGTCCAACAAGATATTGCCGCCGGACGTCGCGCCCGCGGTGATGCCCGACGGCGGGTCCGATGATGCGTCCGACGGCCGCGAGAGCCGGCGCGCCGCGACCGACGGCGACGAGACCGGGACGCCGGTCGACGCGACGGACGACCTGGCGACGGACACGCCGGTGGACACGTCCGTCGATAGGCCGACGGATGCGATCGACGCGCCGGTCGACGTGTCTGTGGACGCGCCGGTCGACGTGCCTGTCGACCTGCCGGACAAGTCGCTGGACGCGCCGCCGGCTGACTCGTCTCCAGGGGACGTTCCACCGTCGATCGCCACCACCTGTGTGGTGGGCGGGCTGCACGCCGCGTCGGCGAGCACGGCAACGGGAAGCCCGACGGTCGCAGTATCGACGGCCGGCGTGTTCGGCGTCGCGTGGCTGGGCGCCGTCGGGAACGTGCTCTACAACGCCGTCGACGCGGCCGGCATGCTGCAGAACGCGGCCGACGTCCCGGTCGTTCCGGCCGCCAGCGGCATCACGTTCGCGACCCCGCGCCTGGCGAGCGTCGGCTCCGACCTGATGCTGGCGTACGGGCGCCGCGGCAGCACCGGCGCGCGCGCCGCGGCCGTGCGCATCGCGGCGCGCACTGGCGCTGTCACCGGCGCCGAGATCGTGGGCGCCAACTTCACCCCCGCCACCGCGCCGCCCGAGATCGGCGGCGTCGCCGCCAACGCCGACGGCACGCGCGTCGCGGTCATCAGCCGGCGCGCCGAGCTGGCCGCCGCGACGCCGGCGAACGTCGACCTGTTCAGCGGCTCGCCGGGGCTGATCACGTCCAGCGCGCCGGTGCTGCTGTCGTTGACGCGCACGACGGGTATCGCCTGGCACCCGGCGCGGACGCTTCCTCGCGGGCGCGATCCTCGACGCGACCAGCGGCGGCGGGCGCATTCACGAGCTCGTCGACAGCGACCTCGGTCCGGGGCGCACGTTCACGTTCACCGCCACGCCCGATCTGCCCATCGTCGGCAGCGGCGCTGCGACCGTCGCCATCGCGGCGGTGGGCGGCGGGATCGCGGTGGCGTGGCTGGACGCGCAGAGCTGCAGCGGCTGCACGACGCGCGAAGTATTCCTGGCGACGCTGGACACCAACGGCAACCGTCTGGGCGAAGTGCAGGTCAGCGCGCCCAGCACCGCGACCAAGAGTTATCCCCACGTGGTGTTTGACGGCGCCGCCATCGCCGTCGCGTGGCTGGAGTACAGCGGCCTCGGCGACTCGCAGATCAAGCTGCGGCGGTTCGATGCGGCGCGCGTGCCCGTGGCGCCGGCGATGAACATCAGCGCGCGCGGCACCGCGGCGCTGGGTGACCTGGGGCTGGCTGCGGCTGGTGTCGGCGACTACGGCATTGCTTACGGACTTTCGAGCGGAACACAGACGCTGGCGCACGTTATCTGCACGGGCAATTAACGCGATTGGATGGAAGGAGAGGGAAACAGATGGCCATTCATGTGCTTGTGAATCCTGACGTGATCACCGGATCGACGTTCGAGACGGCGTTCCTGGACGTGTCGGGCGAGCCGGCGTCGGCGAACGTCACCTACACCGTGCATCCGATCGGGTTGCCGGCGCAGACGGCGGTGGTGCCGATGAACTCGGCGAACTTCGCGAAGTCGCCCGACCTGTTCGGCATGTCGTCGAAGCGCACGGCGCTGATCATCGCGCGCACCACCGACCCCAGCACGCCGTCGACGGCGGTGCTGCGCCAGAACATGGGGCCGACCAAGGAAGCGATCACCGTGCCGTCGTCGAACATCAACATGGGGCGGTCGTTCAACATCCCGCTGGGCGATCTGGGGGGCGGCGGGTTCCTGTACATCGGCAACCCCAACCTCGTGCCGTCGATCGTCGAGCTGCGCTACGGGAACTCGGGCGCGCCGCCGCTGCCGGGCGGCACCGTGCCCGCGACCAGCGCGCTCAAGATCACGCTCGCGTCGACGCCGATCAACACCAACCTCATCATCAACGTCCTCACGGATGAGCCGGTCGTTTGCCAGGCGGTGATCGGCATGCGCTTCATGATCGTGTATCCGATCGGCCCGGCGTCGTGATGGGCGTAACCTGAGGTGACGTGACGTTCGAGATCTGCACGCAGTGCGGGGGCAATCACGCGCCGGGGCTGTGCCCGGAGGCGAATCGCTCCGCGGATGATTCGCTGGCGCCCGCGCCGGTGCCGAGCGTGATATCGCCCATGCCCGTCGCGTGGCTGGCGGGGTCGATGGTCGGCGAATACGAGGTGACCGGCCTGCTCGGGCAGGGCGGCATGGGCGTGGTGTATTCGGGCGTGCACCCGCTGCTGGGGCGCAAGGTCGCGATCAAGGTGTTGCACCGGCAGGCGGCGCTGGTGGGCGAGGCCGCCGCGCGCTTCCTGCAGGAGGCGCGCGCGGCGAGCAAGCTGCGCCACCAGAACATCGTCGACGTGTTCGCGTTCGGACAGATGACCGACGGCCACTACTACCAGGTGATGGAGTTCCTGGAGGGCGAGAGCCTGCGCTCGGTGCTGCACGCGCGCGGCGCGCTGACGCGCGGCGCAGGCGCGCACGGTGATCGTCGGCGTGCTGAGCGGGCTGGGGGCGGCGCACCGGCGCGGCATCGTTCACCGCGACGTCAAGCCCGACAATATTTTCCTGTGCGCGCCGGTCGAGACGCTGACCGCGAGCGACGTCAAGGTGCTGGACTTCGGGCTGGCGAAGAACGAGTTCGCGGACGAATCGTCGATCAAGACGCGCACCGGGATGACGCTGGGGACGCCGGCGTACATGTCTCCCGAGCAGTGCCGGTCCGTGCCGGGCGTCGACGGGCGGGCGGATCTGTACGCGGCGGGGATCGTGCTCTACGAGATGCTGGTCGGGCAGGCGCCGTTCCAGTCGGAGTCGGCGTTCGATCTGATGACGATGCAGATCAACCTGCCGCCGCCGCGCGTGAGCACGGTGACCGGGCACGCGGAGCCGCTCGAGGGCGTGATCGCGCAGGCGCTGGAGAAGCGGCCGGCGGCGCGGTTCGATACGGCGGAGGACATGCTGGCGGCGATCGACGCGGTGCTGCCGGCGCGTGGCAGCGGCGGCGGTGGCGTGGGTTCGGCGGAGCGCGAGCCGATCGTGGTGCGGTCGCCGTCGGCGACCGAGGTCGCGAACCGGCCGACGCTGGTCGGGGACAGCGGCGGCGCGAAGCGGCCGAGTGGGGCGGGCGTGGTGAGCGTGGCGACCGTGCCCAGCATCCCGTCGATCGAGACCAAGCGCGTGTCGCGCCTGCGGCCCGCGGTGCGGGGCGTGATCGCGCTGGGCGTCGTGGCAGCGGCGGTCGCGGCGTTCGTGATGATCCCGGGGTCGGGGTCGCGGGCGCCGGGGCCTGCGGTGGTCGCGCCGGTGGCCGCGCCGGCGGCACCCGTGCAGCAGCAGCAGCAGCAGCAGGCGCCGGTTGCGCCAGCCGCCGTTGCCGTCGAGCCGGCGCGGAAGGTTGCCGACAGCATCAAGCCGTGGAACCGAAAGCGCGCATCGACGCGTGTGCCCGTGCGCTACAAGACCGCGCATAGCGATCTCGACATGCCGCTGAATCCCTATGAGCGCCGCCCGCGTTAGCGCCGCGATTGTCGTCGCCGTTGCTGTGATCGCCTGCGCGACCGGCGCGCACGCGGCGCCGCCGCGCGAAAACGCCAAGGCGATGTTCCAGGACGGCGAGCGCAACTTCCAGCTCGGCAAGTTCGAGGCGGCGATCGAGGCGTACGAGCGCGCGTTCAACCTGGACCCGCAGCCCGCGTTCATCTTCAACATCGCGCTCGCCCACCGCCGCCAGTACGAGATCGACGGCAAGCTCGAGCACCTGCTGCGCGCCCGCGAGCTGTATCGCAACTACCTGAAGCTCGACCCGGACAGCCCCAACCGCCCCGGCGTCGAGAAGCTGATCACCGAGCTCGGCGCGCGCATCGACCAGGCCCGCGCCGGCCGCGTCGAGCCGCCACCGGCGGCGGTCGCGTCTGCGCCGCCGCCACCACCGGCGGCACCGCCCCCGGTGGTCGCGCCGCCTCCGCCCGCCGCGCCCACGCCCACACCCGATCCCCCGCCGCTGGTGACCGAGCCCGCCATCGCCGCGCGCGCCCGAAGAAAAGTCGTCGTCGACGAAGACCTGGCTGATCGCCGGCGGCATCACCGCCGTCGTCGTCGCCGCCGCCGTGACCATCCTGCTCGTCACCCGCAGCGACACCCCCTTCGACGGCCCCGGCATCGACGTGACGCCGCAGTGATCGCCAGAACGTCGCGAAGGTGAGGGAGCTCCTCACATCCCGTCTTGACCGTGATCTCCTTCGCGCTGGGCATCGAAGGCGGCTCGTCTCTCGACTCCTAGTCGAGTCGGCCATGTTAACGTTGTCGTCATGCGCAGACTCCCGCGCTGGGTGACAGCAGTCACGTTGCTCCTTCCGTTGCTGGCGCCGCCCGTGTCCGCGCCAGCGCGAGCCGACCTTCCCGGCGGCCTCCCCGTCAAGAAGCCGGCGGGCACCGCCGCCGAAGCGCAGACCGACGCGTGGATGCAGACCGTGCGCGACAAAGCCGACCACGGCGGCTGGCTGGTCGTGCGCGGCACGCACGTCGGCGACCAGACGGTGGCGGCGCTGACGGCGGCCAAGCTGAGCCACGCCGCCGTGCTGGACAAGGACAAGCAAGAGGTGATCGAAGCCGTGTCCGCCGGCGTGCGCGTGACGCCGCTGCGCGCGCTGCTCGCGCAGGCGCACCGCGTTCAGATCGTCCGACCCGGCCGGCTGGACGCCCGAAGCCGGCCGCGCCGCCGTCGAGCGCGCGCGTTCCTACGTGGGCAAGAAATACGACTGGCTGGGGCTGGTCGCCGCCCAGGACGACAAGCGCTTCTACTGCACCGAGCTGGCGGTCGATTGCTACAACGGCCGCAAGGCCGGCTGGAAGGTGGGGCCGATCATCTATCCGGCGGCGATGGCGTCGCTGGGGACGGTGGTGTTCGATTCGGGGCCGCGGTCCGAAGACGGCGTCGCGATCGAGCCGCGCCTCGCGCGCAAGATTCCCGAGGCGCGCGGCGTCCCGTACGCCGCCGAGGTCGCGCCCGGGCTGTACCGCGGTGGCCAGCCCGACGCCGACGGCATCGCCTGGCTGAAGTCGATCGGCGTCAAGACCATCGTCAACCTGCGCCACTACCACGGCGACACCGAGAAGAAGCGCGTCACCGCGGCGGGCCTGCGCTACGAGCGCATCGCGCTGGAATCGAGCGACGCGCCGACGCCCGAGCAGATCGCGCGCTTCCTGACGCTGGTGCGCGACCCGTCGCTGCGCCCGATGTACGTCCACTGCGCCCACGGCGTCGACCGCACGGGCGCGATGATGTCCGTCTACCGCATGGAAGAAGAAGGCTGGACCAACGCCGAGGCGTACGCGGAGATGGAGTACTTCGGCGCGCACAAGATCTGGTTCGACCTGCGCAGCTTCGTGAAGAAGTACGCGCCCGACAAGCTCAGAACGGCAGTCGCACAAAAGCCCTGACCGCGTCGCGCGACGACGTAGACCGTAGTCGCCCGCCCCGGTTTTGGTTTAAAACCCGGGGGCGATGCTCAATCACTGCGTCTTCTTCTGGGCCAAGGACAACCTTTCGGCGAGCGATCGCCACGACTTCGAGCAGGGCCTTCGCTCGCTGCTGGCGATCCCGTACGTCGAGGAGGGGAGCGTCGGCGTCCCGGCCGCCGTGACCGAGCGGCCGTCCGTCGACCGCTCGTACGCGTTCGCGCTGCAGCTCAAGTTCGACGACATCGCCGCCCACGACGCCTACCAGATCGACCCCGTCCACAAGGCGTTCCACGAACGCTGCAAGAACTACTGGTCGAAGGTCGTCGTCTACGACTTCGTCGACCCGGACCTGGCTGACCGGCTATGACGGACGTCGAGGGGTTGATCGCAGACCTGCGCCAGTTCGTCGCCGAGCGCGACTGGTCGCAGTTCCACGACCCCAAGAACCTCGTGATGCTGCTCGCGTCCGAGGTCGGCGAGCTGGTCGCGGAGTATCGCTGGGTCGCGGGCGACGCGGCGGACGCGCACTCGCGGGATGCGGGCGCGGCGCGGGAACGGATCGTCGATGAGGTAGGGGACGTCGGCATCGCGCTGCTGCTGCTGTGCGATCGGACGGGGATCGATCTGGGCGCGGCGGTGGCCGCGAAGCTCGCGAAGAATCGCGGGCGGTATCCGGTCGACAAGGCGCGCGGGAAGGCGGAGCGGCCCGAAGGGTAGGCAAAAACGTCCTGGTCACCGGGGGGCCACGGTGGCACGACGGTTGCGTTAGTGTCGCCGTATGGCCAGGGTTTCCCCAGCGATGAGACCCCGAACCAGAATCGCGCTCGGACATTGATGTCGCGGTCGCATTCCCTGTCGTCCACGTTCCGGTACTTCGTCATCGAGACCAACCAGCTCTGACGGCGGGGATCAGGAGCTACGCGCCGCGCACGGGCATGCACAGCGTGCACGCGAACGCGCCGGTCCTCGGGTCGATGGCGAAGCCGGGTTCGTAAATCTCGATCGCCGGCGCGACGTCGTGTTGATGACCGGCGTCCGGCATGGTCTTGCCCAGGAACCTGACCCACGCCGCCTTGATCTCCGCGGCGGGTCCGAAGAACGCCGTGCACGCGTACTGGCCGCTGCGAATCGTCTGCACGCCAACCTCGCCGCTCGGCTGGAAGCTGTCGTCGACTTCGATGCAGACGTCGTAGCGGGTCTTGTCCGGTGGCGTGATGTTGGGGTTGTCCTGCGCGATGCCGAACATTCGCCGCCGTGGCGACGTCAGGCCCTGGGCTGCACACCACGCACTCGAAGCGTTGCCACATCTCGCCGATGCCGCGCGATCCGTACGGGCCGACGTGGCGCATGTACGCCACGCGCGTCGCGGGGAAGGTTCTCAGCTCGACGTCTCCGACAGCCATGGCTCGCGAACGTTACACCGTCGTTCCTTCGATCAGGTGGTCCCGGAGATGTGGCAGTCTGCGAGGGATGGGGTGCGATGACTCGGGGGGGAACCGGAGGCGCGCAAGAGGTAGCGGGGTCATGTCGCGAGGGGTTAGGAGGCGGGCGGGATTCCTGGGGCTGGCGTGTGTGCTCGCCGCTTCGTGCGGTGGCAGTGGCGCGCCAGCCAAAGACGGGGGGCCGGGCGGGGCGGCGGGGGGCGGCGGCGCCGCCGGAACGGGTGGGCCAGCCGGTGGCGCGCCGGGAATCGCGGGCAGGGGTGGCACGGGCGGGATGGCCGGCGCCGGTGGCGTGGCGTCGGTCGAGTGCCCCGGGTGCCCGTTCGTGATCTTGCCGGTGGCGGCGCGCGACGTCGTCTACAGCACGACGCGGAATCGCATCTACGCCTCCGTCTCGGGCGAGGCGGCCGCCTACCCCAACACGATCGTCGTCGTCGATCCGACGGTGTCGGCTGTCGTCGACACCATCCCGATCGGGGCGAATCCGGGGGCGCTGGCGCTTTCGGACGACGAGTCGACGTTGTGGGTCGGCATCGACGGGGCGTACGCGATGCGCAAGGTGACGCTGACGGCGACGCCGCCGGTGGTCGGTCCGCTGCGCCGACTGCCACTGGCGGACGACACGCAGTACTACGTCGCGAAGATGATGGTGGCGCTGTCGGGCGCGCCACTGTCGGTGGCGTTGCTGTCTTGGGACAGGTCGTCGATCTCCCAGGTTCACGTGTTCGACGACGGGGTGCCCCGTCCCATGAGCGTGAAGGGCGTTCCCTCCGCCGATTTCCTCGTCGGCGGGCCGCAGGGATTCGTCTACGGATTCCAGCGCGTGTTCGACGGGGATCTGTTCGTGTTTCCCATCGCGGCCTCGGGAATCGCGCCGCAGGCGCCCGTCCCTGATGTGTTCACCTCCGGCGCCCTCAGCGCGGTTTACACGCGCGGCAAGCTGCACTTCGGCACCGGCGGCTCGTTCGACGTCTCGAATCCCGCGGCGCCGGTCAAGCTGGCGGGCAGCTTGCCGTCCGGTGGGATGCTCGCGCTGCGTAACCCAGAGACGCTGCTGGCGCTGACGACGGATCTGTTCACGAATCCGCCGACCGGCGCGATTCACGCCATCGCCATCGATTCGCGGACCGAGCTCGCGTCCGTGCCGCTCCCGGCCAGTCTCGCGCCTTCGTTCAACGCTAGCTATTCGAACCTGGTGTACGCGGGCAGCGACGCGGTGGCGTTTCTTTACTGGGATCATGTGGCGATTCCGAGCGAGCCGCGCCTGGTGGTGCTGCACCATCCGGCCATCGCGTCGCCGACGGGTGGCATCGGCGGCGCCGCTGGTGGTGGAATCGCCGGCGCGGGCGGCGGTGGAAGCGGCGGGACGGGCGGCCGTGCCGGCACCGGAGGCGATGCGTGCCCGGGATGCACGTTCGCCACGGTCGCGACCGCTCACGGCGGCCACATGGTGTTCGACGCCGGCCGCCGTCTCGTCTACGTCGCTGCCGATGCGCTCGCGACGACCAACGCCAACACCATCGTCACGGTGGACGTGGCCACGGCGGCGGTGACATCTGTCGTCCCGGTCGGCAACAACCCGCAACCGCTGGCGCTCGCGGACGACGGCTCGGTGTTGTGGGTCGGCCTCGCCGGCAGCCGCCAGGTGCGCAGGCTGACGCCGGGGACGACACCGGTGGCGGGCCCCACGTATCCGCTGCCGCTCCTGCCGCCGACGACCGACGAGCCGGTGCCGACCTCCATCGTCGTCCTGCCGGGCGCGCCGGCGTCAATCGCGGTCAGCGTCGAGGGATTCATGTTCGGGGAACGCGCGGTGTTCATCCTGGACGGCGGCGCGCCGCGCGCGAGCTTCACGCAACCGGGGGCGGTCAACGTGTCGCTGCTGACCAATGGCCCACCGGGGGCGCTGTTCGGGATCGGAGCACCCGACAAGTTCGTGGTCGTGAAGCTGGGCGCCGCGGGTGCCACGGCGGCGTCGCACAGCGGCCTGGTGACCAGCAGCCAGCTGAGCCTCGTGTACAGCGGCGGCATGGCGTACGCGAGCATGGGCGAGGTCGTCGACGTCAGCAGCCTCGATGCGCCGGTGCGCGCCGGTCGCTTCGGCTTCTACAATTGCGCTCAGTCATTCCGCAGCGCCAGCCGCGTCTTGATGTTGTGCCGGGATCGGGTCAACGGGCGCGGCACCAAGCTGCACGTGATGGACACGGTCACGTTCGCGCCGGTCGGCTCGGTGACGCTGCCGGCTTCCCTGGAGCCGATCGAGTGGATGGACATCGCGTACGCGGGCGGGGACGCGGTGGCGTTGCTCGCGCCCGACGAACCGCTACGCATCATGCACGCGCCCATCATCGGCACTCCGCCGTGACCAGGGCGCCGCTCACGCTGGCGCTGCTACTGGCGTCGGCGCTGTCGTGCGCTCGCGGAACGGCCGTTTCTGCGGGCGCCTCGGGCGTGGTCAAGGCGCCGGTGCCGATCATCTCGCAGGCCAGCAGTCACAGCTGCGGCGCGGCGGCGTTGATGGCGGCGCTGATCTACTTCGGGGTGTTCGATGGGCCGGAGAGCGAGCTGCACGCGCCGCTGGCCGTCACGCCCGAGGAAGGCACACATCCGGATCGCATCGTCGCGGTCGCGCGTGAGCGCGGCTTGACCGCCGACAAGCGGACGGGGCTCACGCTCGCGGACGTCGATCAGGCGCTGGCGCAGGGCGCGGTTGTCATCCTGGCCATCCAGGCGTGGCCAGAGCAGGCGCATCGCGACGCGGGCGCGTGGGAAGCGAAGTGGGAGGACGGCCACTACGTCGTCGCCGTCGGGCTGGACGATCGCAACCTCTACGTCATGGACCCGTCGGTGCGCGGGAGCTACGGCTTCATCCCACGCGCCGAGCTGCTGCGGCGCTGGCACGACTTCGAGATCGTCGGCGGGCGGCGCGTGGAGTACGACCGGCTTGGCATCGTCATCCGCGGCACGCCCGCCTTCCGCCGCTTTCCCGAAGCACCGGTGCGCGTCGAGTGACTCGATCAGAGCAGGTGCTGGGCCTTGATCTGGAGGTAGCGGTTGATCACCGCCGGCGTCATGTTGCGCGGGGGGACGTGCAGCACCAGCGCGCCGCCCGTCTTCAGGTCGCGGACCAGGCGTTCGCGCCAGACGATGGTCTCGGCGGCGGCGGCGCCGACGTAGAGGTCGCCGTCGGGGGCGCGGGCGAGGCCGGTGGGGGGCTCGGCCAGGCGGTCGAGGTCGGCGTCGCGGAATAACACGCAGACGGGGAGGTGGCGGGGGCGGAGGCTGCGGACCTGGCGCAGCACCGCCTGCGCGGAGACGTCGTCGATGACCTGCGTGAACAGGACGACGAGCGCGCGCTTGCGCAGGCGCTTGGTCAGCTCGGTGAAGGCGCCTTCGAAGTCCGTCTCGACCAGCGACGGGTGCAGGTCGTACGTCGCCTGCGCGACGCGCTGCGCGGACCTTCGCCCGCCCGCCGGCGGCAGGTAGCTGCGCACCTTGGCGTCGAAGGCCAGCAGGCCGATCTGGTCCCCGGCGCGCGCGGCGACGTGGGCCAGCATCAGCACGGTGTTGAGCGCGTGGTCCATCTGCGCCAGGCCGTCGCTCTCGGCGGTCATCAGGCGGCCGCAGTCGAGCAGGCACACCACCGTCTGGTTTCGCTCCTGCTGGTACTCGCGCACGATCAGGCGGCCGCGGCGCGCCGTCGCCTTCCAGTCGATGTTCTTGTACTCGTCGTCGCGCTGGTACTCGCGCAGCCGCTCGAACTCGTTTTCGCCGCCGCGCAGGCGCACGGCGCGCACCATCAGGTTCTCCCGGCTCTGGCGCGCGAGCAGCTCGTACACGCGCACGGCCGTCACGTCCGGATAGACCTTCAACTGGTGGCGCGCGGGGATGCGGAGCTGCCGCTGCCACAGCCCCAGCGGCGACGGGTAACGCACGTTGTGGTCGCCGAGCTCCACCATGCCCCGCTTCGTCGGCCGCAGGTGGTACGTCAGGTTGGCGCTGCCGCGCGCCGGGATGGTCACGCTCGCCGGCAGACCATCTGCGGCTACCTCGGGCGGCCGGTCGTCGGTGACGGTGACCTCCAGGCGCCGCCGCGCGTTTGAGCGCACACGCAGCCGCACCGGGTTCGGGCGCCCCACCGACAGGACATTGGGCGGCTCGCGCTCGATGACGATCTTCCGCCCGCGCGCGAGCAGCGCGTCCAGCACCGCCAGCGCGAGCAGCGCGCCGTCCGCCGCCAGCATCGGCAGCAGCAGGCTCTGGTCCACGATCATCGCCAGCCCGAACAGCAACGGGCCCAGCGCGAGCAGGACCAGGCGTCGCGACGGGACCAGCGGCATCGGCGTCAGGCTGCGATCGTCGCCGGCACGCGGACTTCGCGCAGGATCTCGGCGACGCAGTCGTCGGCCGACACGCCCTCGATCTCGGCGTCGGGCTGCAAGCCGACGCGGTGGCGCAGCGCCGCCGCGGCCAGCGCCTTGACGTCGTCCGGGATGACGAAGTCGCGCCCGGCGCTGATGGCGCGCGCCTGCGCGCCCGCCAGCAGCGCGATCGACGCGCGCGGCGACGCGCCGAAGTACAGCGACCGGTGCCCGCGCGTCCGCCCGACGATGTCGGCGATGTACTCGAGCAGGCTGTCCTCGACGCGCACGCCGCGGATCGCGGTCTGCATCGCCACCAGCTCCTCGGGCGTGGTCACGCGGTTGAGGCCCATCTTGTCCAGCGCGCTGGCGTCGAACCCGGCCAGGTGATTGACCAGGATGGCCTTCTCCACCGCCGTCGTCGGGTGGCGCACGTCCAGCTTGAACAGGAACCGGTCGAGCTGCGCCTCGGGCAGCGGGTAGGTCCCCTGCGATTCGATCGGGTTCTGCGTCGCGATGACGAAGAACGGATCGGGCAGCGGGCGCGTGGTCCCGTCGACGGTCACGCTGCGTTCCTGCATCGCCTCGAGCAGCGACGACTGGGTCTTGGCGGGCGCGCGGTTGATCTCGTCGGCGAGCAGCAGCTGCGTGAACACGGGCCCCTTGAGGAACTCGAAGCCGCCGCGCTGCTGGTTGAACACGTTGCCGCCGGTGACGTCGGACGGCATCAGGTCGGGCGTGAACTGGATGCGCTTGCTCTCGCAGCCGAGCACGCGCGACAGCACGCGCACGAGCAGGGTCTTGCCCAGCCCGGGCGCGCCTTCCAGCAGCACGTGGCCGCGCGCCAGGATCGCCAGCAGCGTGTGGTCGACAACCTCTTCTTGCCCGATCAGCGCGCGGCCGACCTCGGCGCGGATGCGGTCAAGCTTTTGTCTGAGGTCCTGTGCGTTCACCCGATCCTCCTGTGGTCGCGAGCAGTGTCGCGATCTCGCGTATGGTTGCCAAGTCATTTGGCGTTCCGACGCTGGCGGCCCCGGCTCCGCTCCCGTCTGCGCCGGTGCGTCGACGGGCTTCGCTTCCAGCAGCACGCGCATCACGTCGCCCAGCGGCCGGCCGCTGCGCGCCGCGACCTCCTCGGCGACGGCGCCCAGCCCCTTGCCGCTGGCGAGGCGCAGCCGCTCGCGCATGCGCTCCAGCGCGTAGCCGCCGTAGACGCTCGAGCGCGTGGCGCGCCGCGCGCCCGCGCGCGTATTGCAGCCCGATGGCGCGCGCGTGCTCGGAGAACGCGCGCCGCCGCGACACCACGGGATCGACGGGCCGCCCGAAGTGCGCGCCCTTGTAGACGAAGAACAGCAGCACCAGCAGCGACAGCTGCAGCAGCGCGGGCGCCAGCCGGCCGCGCTGCACGCTGGTCAGCGGGCTGGTCGACACCAGGCCGGTCAGCTCGCCGGCGATGTCGACGCGCCGGCCGCCCGTGCGCACCAGCTCCACCATCAGGCGCGCGTTGTCGCCGACCAGCAGCGACGCGTTGGTGAACAGGCGATCGTCGGCGAGCACGATGGCGCCGCCGCCGCCGTCGTACGAGCGCTCCAGCGCGTAGACCGACTTGCCGCGCACCAGGATCTGCGGCCGGCGCGACCTCGTCCGGCTCGCTCATCGCGCTGGCGGCCACGATCACCTGGTGGCCGCTCGGCACCGACGCGGCCAGGCGCGGCAGGCGGTTGCCCTGCTCCTCGGGGACCTCCAGCCTGTCGGGCGCCAGCGCCAGGCTCGACATCGGCGGCGGCGCGGCGTGCTTCGACGTCGTCGCCGGCGCCGCTTTGTCTTCGACGACCTTGACGCCGATCCAGTCGGGCAGGTCGCGCTCGCCGCCGGCGATGATCAGCGTGCCGCCCTGCGCCGCCCAGTCGCCGAGCGCGACCCAGTCGTCCTGCTCGACGGTCGCGGCGGGCAGGATGACCAGCTCCGCCACGGTGGCGTCCACCTTGGTCAGCGGCAGCAGGCGCTCGCGCGCGTCGAACCCGTAGCGCGCCAGCAGGTCGACGACGCCGGCGCGGCCCGACGGCGAACGGTCCCACTGATCGCGATCGAGGCCGCAGCCGCCGGCGAGCAGGCCGAGCGTCGCGATGGTGATGAGCAGCGGCAGGACGCCCGCGATCCGCTCGCCCAGCAGCGACAGCACGCCGGTCAGCACCGAGCGGTAGCGGGTCTCCTCCGGCGGCTCGCCGCCGAACTGCACGCCTTCGACGGTCTCGACCACCGCCTGCATGCGCGGCCGCATCGCCGGCAGCTTGCGCCCGACGTCGCGCACGTGGTCGCCGTTGGTCTGGTGCGGCTCGACGCGCACGACGCCGTTTCCCTCCAGCTTGCGCAGCAGCGCTGCGTACGCGTCGTCGATGGCGCGGCGGAAGTCGCCGGCCGCGGCGGCGGCGCGCGCGCTCGCCAGCAGGCGTTCGACGTCGGTCTCGATCTGGCGCGCCGCGGCGGCCGCCGCGTGATCGACGACGGCCTCCGGTTCGTCGCGCGGCCGGTCGCGATCGGTCGGGCCCTGCGCGATCGCGTGCTGGACGATCTGATAGATGATGAACCCGACACCGGCCGCCAGCAGCGCCCACAGGATGATGCGGATGCCCAGCGGCGACACCGGCACCTGCCATGGCCGCGCGTCGCGCGTGCGCGCCTCCTTGGTCCCCTCGAACTTCGCGGTCGCGCCCAGGCCGCACGCCTTCGCCAGCTCCGGGCAGCGCGTGTCGTCCTTGGACAGCAGCGCGCACCACTTGTGCTCCTCCGTCGTCAGCGGGTACTTCGCGTTCTTGCAGAACGGGAACGGCTGCTCGAACACCTGCTTGACCAGGGGCGGGACGTCCTTGGCGGGCGGCGGCTCGGTGACGGGGGCGGCTGCCGCGCCGTCGGTGCCACCGTCGGCCGTGCCGATGACCGCTGCCGGAGCCGTTTCCGCGTCGGGCGTGGTGCTGGTGGCGCGGGCGCTGGCGTCGGCCGCCCGGGCGATGCCGCCGGCCAGCGCCAGCACACACCAGCACGACGGCCGCGGCGCGCGACGCGATCACGCGGCGAATCTCCGTCCGGCGGCGGCCTGTTCGGCCAGGGCGACGAAGCGGAGCTGGATGTCCCAGCCTTCCTTGCGCGTGCGGAGATCGATGTAATAGAGGAAGCGCATCGCGGCGGCGATGGGGATGCACAGCAGCGCGCCCAGCACGGCGAAGCCGGAGCCGCCGTGCTCGAACAGCTCGCCGGTGGGACGGCCCATCTGCAGCACGAAGCCGAACACCGAGTTGCCGATGACGTCCATGGCGATGGCGCCGAACGCCGGCAGCGTCAGCGTCGCCAGCCACAGGCCCAGGCAGCCGAACAGGCGGTTGCGGGCCAGCGCCCGGCTGCGCTCCAGCGCCTTGCCCAGCGTCGCGTTCTCCAGCAGCAGCGCCTCGGTCATGAACATCGACGGCGGCGCGAGGAAAAACGGCATCACGATCAGCACGGTCGACGCCGCCAGCACCACGCCGCGCACGACGAACGCGACCAGGCACGCGCCCAGGCGCCGGAAGAACCGGCGCAGGAGTCCGCGCACGCGCACGTTGCGCGGCTCCTGAAACAGCAGCTCGCCCAGCGCGACGGTGAACACGCCTTCGAGCACGAACGCGGCGCAGCCGATGAGCACCCACAGGCCTCCCCACGGCCAGTGCTTGGCGATGCGCAGGTACGCCGCCAGCGCCGCGAGCGGCCCCAGCACGACCACCGCCAGCACGCCCAGCGGGCGCTTGTTCATCAGGCAGAACGGGATCGCCAGGTCCAGCACGTCGGCCAGCGACCGCTGCCGCAGCACGACGCGCGACGCCAGCAGGTTCACGACGCCACCGCCGCCGGCGGCGGCGCCGCCGATGCCGCCGCCACGGGCACGTCCTGGCGCCGCCGCCCCGCCAGCGCCAGGTAGAGCGATGACGAACGTGTACGCGGCGATCGCCGTCCCCCACTTCACGCGCGCCGGGACGGACGACGGCGACCAGAAGCCTTCGATGCCGGCCGCGATCAGCAACATCAGCGCGGCGCCCAGGACGAGGTAGGCGATGTCGCGCGCGCGCGTGCGCAGCGATGCGAAGCGGCTGAGCCCGCCGGTGTCGACCAGCGCGTAGCCCATCACCATCCCGGCGGTCGCGGATATGACTATGGCCGTGAGCTCGAACGCGCCGTGCGTGCAGGTGAACGTCAGCAGGTTCTTGCCGTGTCCGGCCGCCGTGATCAGCCCCGCGACGGCGCCGATGAACAGGCCGTTGTAGACGAGGAAAAACGCGCTCCCCAGCCCGAACAGCACGCCGGTGGCGAAGCAGCGGAAGGCGATGCCGACGTTGTTGTAGACGTAGAAGCCGGCCATCGCGGTGTTCTCGCCGGTGCCGCGGCCGTCGTTGAAGCCTTCCGCGTACGCCTTCTCGAGCTGCTCGACGGTGGGCGCCGGCAGCAGCTTGAGCGCGAACGCGCGCGACTTCAGCGCGCCGACGAAGCCGAGCACGCCCGGCAGCACGAACAGCGCGATACCCAGCGCGAAGAAGCGCGAATACTTGCGCAGCGTGCGCGGGAAGTCGGCGGCGACCAGGTCCCACACGGCGCGCGTGCGGTAGGGCGGCGCGCTGTACAGCGCGTTGTGGGCGCGCGCCGCCAGGCCGTCGAGCAGCGCGATGACGTCGGGGCTGTAGCCGGCAGCCTGCGCGCGCATCAGGTCGGACGACACGTCCCGGTAGATCGCGGCGGCGCGCGCGATCGATGCCGGCGGCAGCTTGTGGAAGCGGCGGCCGCTGCCGAGCAGGCCTTCCAGCTCCGCCCACGCCTGCTTGCGGGCGGTCACGAACTCGTCCTGGGGGCGCATCAGTTGTCTCATCCGCCTCGCGGCCGGCCGGTCGCGGCGGCGCGGTGGTGCAGCAGCGCTAAGAAGCGCGTCGGGTTCTTGGCCGGTCGATCCGATGCCATGCCCATGCGCTGCGCCAGCGGCGGCGCGATCGTCTGCGCCAGCTCGTCGCGGCGCGCGGCGGTCAGGTCGGCGCGGCGCAGGAACAGCTCCAGCGTCTCGCGCTCCCACGCCGACAGGGGAGGGCGCTGCGGGAACGCCGTCCAGCTCGCCTTCGGCCAGCGGCGGGGTCAGCGCCAGCGGCGCCGCCACCAGGCCGCGCTCCTCGACGACGACCATCGTGCCGGCGACGCGGTCGCCCAGGCGGCGGAAGCGCGTGTCGGCGGCCATCGACATCAGCCCCAGCATGTAGCCGAGCGGCAGGAAGTCGGCGCTGCGCAGCAGGTTGCGCAGCACGCTGTCGATGAACCCGATCGGGTAGCCGCCCTCCTTGACCACGCGCAGCGACAGCACGCGCTTGCCGGGCGAGCGCCCGTCGCCGGTGGTCTCGAAGAAGACGTAGTAGCCCCACTCCATGATGAACAGGGTGAGGAGCACGAAGCCCTGGATGGCCTCGCGCGTGGCCGCGAACGCGATCGTGATGATCACCCACAACACCAGCAGCGCGGCGATGCGGATGAGGAGGTCCAGCAGGTACGCCAGCATCCGGCGCACGGGGCCCGCCACGCGATACCGGAAGCGAACGTGCTCTGGGGTCTCGACCTCGGTCGTGTTATCCAGCGCCACCGGCTCTCCCCGGGACAAGCATCGAAGGTGGAGCCGCCACCCGTCAAGGGGGGCCACCGACGGGCGATCGCGTCGAGCGTAGCGCGGCTTCGCCGCGCGGAGCTTCATCGCGGGGGGCGCGGACCTCGAGGGTCCCGGACTGATCGTCACGTTCTCGGCGGATTTTTGCCGAGCTTGCGCTGCAGCGAGCGGCGGTGCAGGCCCAGGCGGCGGGCGGCCTCGGAGATGTTGCCGCTGCAGTCGGCGAGCACGCGCTGGATGTGCTCCCATTCGGTGCGCGCCAGCGACGGGGGCGGCAGCCCAGGGTTTGACGGCTGCGCCGCGTCGGCTGAGCCCGGCCTGCAGCACGTTGAGGATCTCGTCGGCGTCGGCGGGCTTGGTCAGGTAGTTGGTGGCGCCGAGCTTGATCGCTTCGACGGCGGTCACGATGCTGCCGTAGCCGGTCAGCACCAGGATGCGCATCGCCGGCTCCAGCGCCTTGAGCTCGCGCACCACGTCCAGGCCCGAGCCGCCGGGCATGCGCAGGTCGACCACCGCCAGCTCGGGGGGCTCGCCCTTGCGCGCTTCGACCAGCGCCTCCGGCGCGTCGCTGGCGGTGCGCACCTCCAGGCCGCGGTCGGTCATCGCGCGCGCCAGCCGCTGCCGGAAGATGTCGTCGTCCTCGACGATCAGGATCGACGACGGCTGGTCGTCGCTGGCGTTGGAGGAGTTGGAGTTGGTGTTCACGTTCGACCTTCGAACCTAGACCGGCAGCGCGATGGTGACCACGGTGCCGTGGCCGGGGCGCGACGTGATGTCCAGCTTGCCGCCCGCGCGGTCAAGCACCGTCCGCGCCAGGAACAGGCCCAGGCCCATCCCCTTGCCCGGCTCCTTGGTGGTGAAGAACGGCTCGCCCGCGCGCGCCAGCACCTCCGGGCTCATGCCGGCGCCGCCGTCGGCGATGCGGATCGTCGCCCAGCCGGCGCTGGCGCCGGTCGCGATGCTGACCGCGCCCTGGCGCGCGCCCGCGGTCGACACCTCGAGCGCGTTCTTGACGATGGCGCGCACGGCCTGCGTCACCGCGCGCGGCGGCACGCGCACGTCCGCCGCTGCGCCGCCGGGCTCGACGCTGATCGCCGACGCTTGCGGCAGCTCGTGGAGCGCGTCGCGGATGATGGTCGCGACCGGGACGGCGGCGAGCGCTTCGCCGGCCGGGTCGCCGGCGTCGGCCGCCATCTGCGTCAGGATGGTGCGGCAGCGATCGACCTGGGCGCGGATCAGACGCACGTCTTCCAGCGCGTGGCCTTTGAGGTCGCCGCCCTGGCGTTCCAGCTCCTTGGCGACGACGGCGATGGTGGCGAGCGGCGTCGCCAGCTCGTGCGCGGCGCCGGCGGACAGCGTGGCCAGCGACGCCAGGCGCTCGCGGCGCGCGGCGTGCGCGCGTTCTTCGGCCAGCGCCTGCTCGCCCTGCGCCAGCGCGCGGCGGACGCGCGCGATGAAGTAGCCGATGAAGCAGGCGGCGACCGTGAACGCGATCCACATGCCCTGCATGTGCATCTGCATGTGTTGCTGGTGGCTGTGCGGGCTGGATTCGTCGAGCTTCAGGAACACGTTGCCGTAGAACAGCGCGGCGGAGCAGACGATCGACAGGCCGACCAGCGCCCAGATCCACGCGCGCGAAAGCACGACGGCGGCCAGCGCGAGGTAGACGAGATAGAGGAAGCTGAACGGGTTGAACGGGCCGCCGGTGAAGAACAGGATGCCGGTCAGGATCACGACGTCGGCGGCGAGCGTGGCGGCCAGCAGCCGCTCGGTCTGCGGGCGGCGCGTGCGGCCCAGGACGACCAGGCCGACGTTGATCAGCGTCTCGACGGCGATGAGGACCGCCAGCGGCACCAGCGGCAGGCGGATCGCCATCACCGTGTGGACGAAGATGATGGTCGAGATCTGGCCGACGATCGCCCCCCAGCGGAGGCGGACCAGCCAGGGCAGGTGCGCGCCGGACATTCGGGCGGCAAGCCTGCCACGCCGGCGGCGGATGCGGTTGCGGCATTTTGTCCTGGGATTGTCCTGGGATTCAGGACGGCGGGCGGCCGGCGGCGCGGCGCGGTGGCTCAGCGCACCCCGGGCTTCCACCACGGTCGTGCTCCACCACGGGCCGGTGGTGCCGCCGGTCAGCGCGGGCCAGTACCAGCTCGAGGCGTCGGGCCAGGTGCGGCCGGTGGTGGCGTCGCGGATCTGCTCGCACACGGTCAGGCTTTCGGCGGGGCCGGCGCCATCGCCGCGCCTGGCGGCGAAGCAGCCCCAGGTCGTGCCGTCGGGGCCGCGGCGCGCGGGCAGCGGCTCGATCGCAAACCCGACCGCGCGCAGGCAGTCGGACGCCGGGTGCAGGCGGCGCGTCGGGCGCGCGACGTGGCGCAGGATGAGCTCGCGCTGGCCGTCATGGAAGCGGCCGACCTGGCCGGGGAAGTCGCGGGCGAAGCGTTGATCGCGCTCGCCGAGCGGCAGCGGCGTCAGCGGGCGGCCCTCGAAGGTCGTCGGCCAGGTGACGGCGACGGCCGCGAGCATGGTGGTGGTTTCAGCGCGCGCCCCGGCGCGCGGCGAACGTCGCCAGCGGTACCAGCGCCGCCAGCGCGCAGGCGGCTAGCTGGAGCGCGATGGCACGGCGCATGGCGCGACCCCTCCTGTCGCGAAACGGCGTGTTGAGAGGCAGCGCGCGATCGCGATCAGCGCGACCGCGGCGGCGGCGAACGCGACGATGCCGATGCCTTCGTGGGCGGCCGGCGGCAGCGCGACGCCGGCGAGCGACCCCGTGTCCGCCCAGAACAGCGCGGTGGTGCGCAGCGCGTTGCCGAGCAGCGCCAGCACCGCGGCGGCGGCGACGGCGAGCAGCGACGCGCGGGCGCGCATGCGGTAGAGCGCGGCCAGGCAGCAGCCGAGCAGCAGGCCCGCCCACAACATCCGGATGCCGCTGCACGGCGCATCGATCATCACCAGCTCGGAGCCCCAGCGCAGGTAGACACCCTCGCGCACGACGGGGATGCCGGACAGGCGCAGCAGCACCAGCGCGATCGAGCCGCTGGCGACGCGCATCGGGTAGCCGAGATAGAACTGCAGCGACGCCGCCATCGGCAGCCCCAGCAGCGCCAGCCCCAGCGTCCACGGCCGGAACGGCGTGCCGTGACGCCACAGCGACCACGAAAAACCGAGCGCGGCGAACGCGAGCATCGCGCTGGCCAGCGGCGGCACGAACGGGAAGCTCGCCGCGTACGCGATCAGCGCCAGCGCCGCGGGCAGCGTCTCCCAGCGCCGCGCGGGCGCGGACGCCAGTCGCGCCGGCCTGCTGACAGGACGAACAGCGCGATCAGCGCGGCGACACCCAGCGCGTCGTCGCCGGCGTCGCCGAGGCGCGCGGCATACCAGCGCCACACCGGCCAGCACGCCGCCGCCGTCGCGAGCAGGAGCGCACCGCGCGCGGTGGTCGCCGTCGTTGCCGCGGGTCCGGCTGCGGGCGCTTCAGATCGCACGCCGCGCACCCAGCATGCGGCGGCGCGCGAGCAGCAGCGCCAGCGCGAGCGACAAGATCAGCGCCCATGTGCCCGGCTCGGGGACGGTGGGGACCTGGCTTCCGTCGGCGGGCGTCAGCCCGGCTTCGTCGTATTGCGCCTTCGATTCCAGCACGACGGCGCCGCTGACCGGCGTCACCAGGTGATAACGGCTGGCCAGCGCCAGCGCCTCCAGTCGTTGCGGGGGCGTGGGCGGCATGCCGGCGGCGCCGCGCAGGAGCTCGGCGATCCGGTCGCGCGCCCACAGCCGCGCCAGATGGTCCGACGTCTGCGTGCCGGATGCGGGCGCCGCCGTTCCGGTGTCGCGCGCACGGTCGGCGACGATGCGCGCGCCGCTGCCGTCGAGCGTGCGCAGGAACTGCGCCAGACCGTCGGCGCCGGCCGACAGTCGCGGCACGGTGTGCGCGCCGACGACGTCGCTCAGGCTGGTCAGCACGAGGTTCTCGCCGCCGACCGCGGCGAACGCGTAGATCGGCGGGCCGTCGCGGCGCCGTTCGATGCGCTGGCGCAGCGGTTCGGGCGACGCCAGCAGCACCGGCTGCGGGCCGTGAATCCACAACACGACGCTGCCCGGCTCGGCGGCGGCGAGATCCCACGCGGCGACGAGCGCCGGCAGACTGTCGGTGCCACCGGCGAAGTCCGCGCCGGCGAACGCGGCCGCCGCGCCGGGATACGCCACGACGTCGTCGCCGGCGACCGTGAGCGCGACCGGCAGGGCGCTTGGAATCGCGGCGAGCGTCGCCGCGATCGGCGCGGCGGCGTCCTTCATCGCGGCCGAGCCGTCGATGACGATGACCAGCCGCGACGGGGCGGGGACCGGTTGCGTCCGCAACGTCTGGCGCACGATCGCCGACGGCGACGCGGGACCATCGGGCGTCCGATCCGGCGCCCACGCGACGTCCGGCGTCCCCGCGGGGCGCTCGACGGTCACGTGCGCGAACGGCGCGGGGCTGTCGGGCTCGGCGACCATCGGCGCCGCCTGCGTCAGGAAGCGATCCTTGCTGTCGACGAGGATCGAGTGCTTGACGCTGGCGGGGACTGAGAAGTTCCGCTGCGCGAAGTAGGGGAGGACCAGCGTGCCGGCGGCGCGCGTCGTGAGCTGCAGCGGCGCGGTGATGCCGATGCGCACCTTCATGCGGCCGCCGCTGGGCTGTACCGGGAAACACTGCACCAGCACGCGATCGGGCGCGGTCGTCGTCACCAGAACCGGATCGCGCCGGCGGCGGACGACGCGCTCGTACGCGCGGCGCGTGACATCGCGGCCGGCGAACGTCGCTTCGTGCTCGACGCCGTCGATCCACAGCGTCACGCGCGACACGACGCCGCCCGGGGGCAAGACGATCTCGGCGCGCGCCTCGCGCTCCATCAACGAGGCGTTGGCGAACTCAAACGTCCACTCGACGTAGCCCAGCGCGGCGCGCGCGTCGACGGTGCCATCGATGCGCGAGCCGGCCAGCGTCAGGCCGCGCATCGCGACGACGCCGACGCGATCCGATCCCTGCTCGACGTCCCACTCGCGCCCGCCGCCACGGCCGCCGTCGAACCTGCCGCCGAGGAGCGGTTGCGGCTCGGTGTCGAACGGCCGTCCGGTGACGCGGAAGTAGATGTCGCGCATCTTTTCGGGCGGCACGGGGATCGCCACGTTGATCAGCGCGCCGACGATGTCGGTGGCGCCGGTCGGCCGCTGGTAGCAGGCGCGCAGCATCAGATCGCGCGAGCCGAGGCGGCGCAGCCAGCGGACGCCGGTGCGGCTGGTCTCCGCGTCGTCGGATGCGGCGGCCGCGACCAGGATGCGCGTCGCGGTGGCCGGGATCTGCAGCGCGAACATCAGGCCGACGCCGGCGGCCAGCCCCGCCCACACCAGACGGCGGCGCGGCGGGCGGCCGAACGCGACGCGCAGCCGGCGCAGCGCGAACAGCGCGCGCACGCCGGCGAGCACGGACAGCGCGGGGGCGAGGGGGAGGATCCCCATGCCCATGTACGGCACCGCCATCAACGCCAGCGGCGTCAGCGGCGCGAAGATCAGCGCGTAGACGGCGGCGATCGCGGTCGCGAACGCCTGCGCGAACATCGTCGCCTCCAGCCGCTCGCCGTCACGCCGCCACAGCGCGCGCAGCGACGCCATCGCTGCCAGGGGCACGATGAAGACCGCGAACACGTGTCCCAGCGTGGGCAGCGGGTCGAAGAACGACTCGGCGCACATGTGCGTCGCCAGCTCGACGAGGTTCGTGATCAGCGGCAGCACGACGCCGAACAGGAAGATCAGGACGCCGCGGTGCCCGGGCAGCTGCGATGCGTCGACGGGCGGGGCTGGCGGGGCGGGGAGACCGGCGGGCGCGAGCGTATGCGTGATCGGCATGACCCCACGCTAACGCCCGCCACCGGTCGCCCGCGGGCGGTCCAGGTGAGCGGTCGCCGCCAGCGGCTGAGCGGTCGCGGTCGTGGGTGAGCAGCGCGGATGCTCCTAGGGGCCAACTGCGTGCGGTAATGTTCGCGACCGATGGCGCGTTGGCTGGGGGTGCTCGCGATCACAGCAGCGGCGTGCCGGTTCACAGCGCCGATCGCGGTGAAGCCAGGGACCGCGCCGCGCTGCCAGGGCGACGTGTGCGTGGAGATCGTCTCGGCGATGCTCAACCGGCCGACGATCGGGATGTGGATCAAAGCGCCGCCCGGGACGCTGCTGACGAACGCCCGCACGGCGCGGACCGCGGAGCTGCCCTGCCAGGGGGACAAACCCGTGAAATGGGTGGTCGTCGATCGCAACGTGCTGCGCGTCGGCCCCGCCGACGTGGGCGGCGAACATGGTCTGGTCCTGGGGTTCGCGCACGGCATCTACTACTACGACCAGGGCGAGACCTTCGTCGACCTCGAGCTGCGTGTCGCCGGCGCGCCGGCGTGCGTGCGCAGCCGGCTCACGGGGCCCGATAGCCACTTCGCGGTGGGTCGATGATCGTGCGCGCCGGCGCTGTCGCCGCGGCCGCGCTGCTGAGCGCGGGCTGCATCGCGGTTCGCCACGTGCCGCGCACGGCGCCGGCCGGCGTACCGGCGCGGCCGGCGGTGTCGCTCGACAGCGTGACGACCGCCGATCGCCAGGTCCTCCCCGGTGTTCACCGCCCGCGCATCACGTCGGGACCGTTCCACCGCGTCGAGGTGACGCGTGAAGGAATGGTCGACGGCGAACAGGTGCCCGACCAGGTCGAGCAGCACACGTTGGTCGCGGTTCGACTCGAGGCGGCGGTGCCGATCGAGGTAGCGGGGATGTGGTTCGGCGAAGGCACGTCGGCTCCGTGCCAGGGTGGACATCGCGACATCGCGATGTCGGTCGACGGCGACATCCGCTGGGACAGGCCGCTGGTGGTTTCCGGGACCCACGTCGTCGCCGGTCGCTTCGAGGAAGATCGACCCTTGCTCGATCGCCCGTCGGTGGTCGATGTGCGGCTGGCAAGGATCAGCGATCGGCGCGAGACGTGCGTGCGCGTGCCGGTCACGGGCCCGGGCATCGCCCACGGGGTGGACAAGGGCTGGTCCGCGGGCGCCCGGCTGTCTTATCGGCGAGCGCTGCCGTTCGATCGCAGCAGCGTTTTTGCGCTCGGGCTGTCCGCCGGCCACTGGCTGGGGCCGATCCGCCTCGGGCTCGAGGGGTTCATCGGTGGTACGAACGAGCTCCCGCTCGCCGTCGGCGTGCCAGGGACGTCGCTGTGTGCGTTCCTGCCGGGCAGCGACTGCAGCGAGGTCTCGTTCGGCGGCTTCGCGCTGGAATCGAGCGGCATTGCGTGGCGCGAGCAGGGCCTGGCGCTCGGGTGGAGCGTGTCGTACGAGCTGCTCATCGCGAAGTTGCGGCGCCGTGGGGCGGACGGCGCGCTACTGCTCGACCGTTCCGCCGTCGGCAGCGGTGTTCGCGTGGGACTGCAACTGCTGCGGCCGGTGGCTGGAATCCTGGGTACCATGCCACGCAGCCCGACGTCGGCGTGGGGGATTGAGGTGTTCATGGCCGCGCCGGTCGTGTCGGAGGGCGGCGGGGCGGGGCTGACGTGGGGCATCGCGGTGCTGGGCTTCTGAGCCGCGCGCGCGTTGACAGCGCCCTCCCTACTTACCTACTTCTTCGGCGTGCCCTTCTTCGCGGGCTTCTTCGGCTTCTCGGTGGTCTCGGCGGGCGGCGCGGCGGCTTCCGGGTCTTCGCTGCCCTCGGACTTGTTCTCCTGCTCGAAGGCCTGGCGCTGCTTGGCCTCTTCGTCCTGCTGCTTCTTGGCCTCGGCTTGCTCGCGCTTCTTCTCGTCTTCCTGCGATTTCTTGACCGTCTCGGCGACCTCTTTCTCCATCTCCTTGCTGCGCTTCTCGTCGCAGCCGACGGGCTCGCACTCGCCGGGGCACTCGCACTTGGCCGTCTTCTTGGTGCAGACGCAGCTGCTTCCTCTTGGCGTAGCAGCCGCACTTGTTGACGGCCACGCCGGGCGGCGCGCCGCTGCCCGCCTTGTCGCCGGACTTGTCAGCCGATTTGTCGCCGGACTTTTCGGCCGGCGCCTTCTTGGCCGCGTCGATCGCAGGCGCCAGTCCGAGCACGACAGCAGCCACCACCCAGAGCAAATGCTTCTTCATTCCGTCCTCTACCCCCTGCGCGCCAGCATGCGCGACCGCCCTTGGGCAGGTCAACTGGCGCGTGCTAGACGTGAGGCCAGGATCACGATGGAACGCCTGACGCGCGAGCAAATGGTCACCGAATTCGGCGAGCCCGGCGTCGAGAACGCGATGCTGCTCGACCTCATCGCCGTCGACCCGGCCACCGACAAGGTGGTCCTGACGATGATCGAACGCCGCGCGTGGGGCGCCAACCCACGCCAGTTCCAGCAGATCGAAGAGAAGATCAACCGCTACCTCGGCTACGTGCTGGACGGCTTCCTCGCGGAGCACCACCCGGCCTACGAGGGCAAGCGCGTCCAGATCCGCCTGCAGTGCGCCGAGGAGCCGCACGGCGAAGCGGTCAGCTTCGTCGCCGCCGCGACGCAGGCCGTCCAGGCCGAAGGCATCGAGTTCGTCGTCGCGGTCGTCGCGCCGCCGGCATGACCGCAAGGGTCGGGAAGCCGGCGAAGCCCGCCGCGCCCGCGAAGCCACGTTACTTCGCCACCCCCGCCGACTTCCGCGCCTGGCTGACCGCGAACCACGCCACCGCACCCGAGCTGCTGGTCGGCTTCCACAAGGTCGGCTCCGGCAAGCCCAGCATCACGTGGCCGCAGTCGGTCGATCAGGCGCTGTGCTTCGGCTGGATCGACGGCGTGCGCCGCAGCCTGGGCGCCACCGCGTACACGATCCGGTTCACGCCGCGCCGCGCCGCGCAGCATCTGGAGCGCGATCAACACCAGGCGCTTCGCCGCGCTCGCAGCCGAAGGCCAGGTCGCCGCCGCCGGCCGCGCCGCGTTCGCCGCGCGCGAGGCCAAGCGCTCGGGCGTCTACAGCTTCGAGCAAGCGACGCCGCCCGCGCTCGCCCCCGCGCAGCGCAAGGCGTTCGTCGCCAACGCGAAGGCGTGGGCGTTCTTCACGTCGCGCCCGCCCTGGTATCAGCGCGCGGCGACGCACTGGGTGGTCAGCGCCAAGAAGACGGAGACGCGCGACAAGCGCCTGACGCACGCTGATCGCCGACTCCGCCGCCGGCCGCACCGTCGCGCCGCTCACGCGCCCGTGACGCACTCGAACAGCCACATCCCCGCCATCGCGGCGAAGAACCACAGGGTGTACTTGCTCATGAGCTGGACAACACCGCGCGCCGTCGCAAGTGTCACCGCGCGGCGGTATGCTGGTGTGACTTCGCGATGCTGACCGAGACGCGACGTTCGATGTGCCCGCTCGACTGCCCGGACGCGTGCAGCCTGGAGGTGAAGGTCGAGGAAGGTCGGGTCGCCAGCGTCGCGGGCAGCAACGTCAACCCGCTGACCGACGGGTTCATCTGCGCGAAGGTGCGCCGTTTTTCGGACCACATGTACGGGCCCGACCGCGTGCTGCAGCCCGCGGTGCGCGACGGCGACAAGGGCAGCGGCGCGTTCCGTCCCGCAAGCTGGGACGAAGCGCTGGACCGCGTCGCCGCCGCGATGGCCGCCGCCAGCGCGACGTTCGGCGGCGAATCGATCTTGCCGTTCTGCTACGGCGGCTCGAACGGCTACCTGACGCAGGACGCGGCGGACGCGCGCCTGTTCCGGCGCCTGGGCGCGTCGCGCCTGCTGCGCACGGTGTGCGCGGCGCCGACGGGCGCGGCCGCCGACGGCGTCTACGGAAAGATGCCGGGCGTGGCGCTCCCCGACTACGAGCACGCGCGCCTGATCGTCGTCTGGGGGTGCAACCCGACGGTCAGCGGCATTCACCTGGGCCCGCCGATCGCGCGCGCGCGCAAGCAGGGGGCGCGAGCTGGTGGTCGTCGACCCGCGCCGCACGCGGCTGGCGCGCGAGGCCGACCTGCACATCCCGCTGCGCCCGGGGACGGACCTGCCCGTGGCGCTGGCGATCATCAACTGGCTGTTCGACAACGGGCACGCCGCCAAGGACTTCCTGGCCACGCATGCGATCGGCGCCGATGCGCTGCGTTCGCGCGCCCGCGCCTGGACGCTGGCGCGGGCCGCCGCGGAGGCCGACGTCCCAGTCGCGGATCTCGAGTCGTTCGCGCGCCTGTACGCGTCGTCCAGCCCGGCGGTGATCCGCTGCGGCTGGGGGCCCGAGCGCAATCGCAACGCCGGCTCGGCGGTGGCGGCGATCCTGGCGTTGCCGGCGGTCGCGGGAAAGTTCGGCGTGCGCGGCGGCGGCTACACGATGAGCAACTCGCCCGCGTGGCGCGACATCCACACCGACGCCGCGGCCGCGACGCCCGAGGTGTCGGCGCGCGCCGTGAACATGAACCAGCTCGGCGCCGCGCTGACCGAGCTGAACGCGCCGCCGGTCAAGGTGCTGTTCGTCTACAACGCCAACCCGGTGGCGACGATCCCGAACCAGCGCAAGGTGCGCGCCGGCCTCGCGCGCGCGGACCTGTTCACCGTCGTGTTCGACGCCGTGTGGACGGACACGGCGCGGCTGGCCGACGTCGTGTTGCCCGCGACCACGTTCCTGGAGCACACCGAGCTGGCGCGCGGCTACGGCGCGTACGTGCTGCAGGCGTCGCGGCCGGTCGTCAAACCCGTGGGCGAGGCGCGGTCGAACAACGCCGTGTTCGGCGAGCTGGTGCGGCGCCTGGGTCTGGCGCGCGCCGGCGATCCCGAAAGCGAAGACGCCGTCATCGACGCCTTGCTCGCCAGCGCGTCCGACGGGCCGCGGCTGCGCGCCGACATGGCGCGCGACGGGCGCGCGTTCCCGGCGTTCGGCCCGGCGCCGATCCAGATGGTCCACGTGTTTCCGCGAACGCCGTCGGGCAAGATCGATCTGTTCCCGGCGGCGCTGGACCACGCGGCGCCCGCCGGGCTCTACGGCTATCAGCCCGATCCGGCGACGACGGCGGCGCCGCTGGCGCTGATCTCGCCGGCGTCGGGCCGCACCATCAGCTCGACGTTCGGGCAGCTCGTCCCCGGCCCGATCCCCGTCGAGCTGTCGCCCGGCGACGCCCGCGCGCGCGGCATCGCCGAGGGCGATCGCGTGCGCGTCTTCAACACGCTGGGCGAGGTCCTGTGTCGCGCCAGCATCAACGCCGACCTGCGCGCCGGCGTCACGATGTTGCCCAAGGGGTTGTGGAGCCGCCACACCGACAACGGCGCGACCGCCAACGCCCTGTGCCCCGACACGTTGACCGACCTTGGCGGCGGCGCCTGCTTCAACGACGCCCGCGTCGAGGTCGAAAGGATCGGGTGACGATGACGCGAGGTGCTTCGCGGTCAGGTGCGCTGGCGGGCGTGGTCGCGTTCGTGGTCGCAGGTGCGGGCGGGGGCGGTTGCGGCAATGGTTCGCTGCAGGTCCCGGGTGGCCAGGACGTGTTGCCGCTGACGGGGCGGCGGTCGTATACGGTGCATTCGACCATCACGTGCAGGAGCAGCAGCCGTTTTCATTTGGCGGACACACGTTCACGCTGATCATCGATGACGACACGAAGACCGTGATCGCGGGGGCGAACGGCAACGGGAAGGTCGTTGCTTTCGGCCGTCGCTTCCTCCGATACGATCGTCACGAACGCGTTCGGCCTCGACATCGGCTGTGACGCCGCGGTGAGCTACGACAGCTTGTTCATCGCCATCGGGCCGGACGGCAGCGTGACCGGTACCGGCGCTGGTCACGGCGTCATGATCAGCGGCGATGTTCGTAGCCTCATCGGCGCGACGATGTCGCTGACCGGTCTGCCCGACGACCGCGAGCCGGCGCTGGGCGGCATCGCGCCTGCTGGACGTCATCAATCCGCTGTGCCGCTTGAGTCTCGTGGCGACGGAACCGCTGCCGCTCGCGGCTCGACCGGTGGCTGGTTGCCGCCTCGGGCGGAGCGGGATCGCGCTCGTGCCCGTCGCCTGGGGACGACGGGCTGGCGGTGAACGCGTTCGAATCCTCGGACACGTTGCTGCGCTACGACGAACACTACGTCGTGCAGTTCGCCGGCACGGCCGACTTCGCCGGCAATCTGGCCCGCATGCAGGACGAGCTGCAGTTCGCGACGCGTCCGGCGCCGCCGTTGATCGCGCAAGACGGTTTCGAATCGGCGACCGCGGCGACGCTGGGCGGGGCGCAGCTCGTCACGGCCGCGGAGGCGCCGACGATATCGGGCGCACGCAGCCTCTACATCCCGCCGACCAGGGGCGGTGGTAGGGCGCGGCCGGACGCAGGTGGCGCTTCGGTTGGCGGTGACGCCCGGGGACAGCGTGCTTCGCTTTTCGTATCGGTTCGTCAATCCGAGTGGCTTCAGGAACACGATGTACGCGGTCGCTAGCCCGGGCGGACGATCGAACTGGACGATGCCCGAGCCGGATAGCCGGAATCACGACCACGCTGGAGATAGTTCCAAGGCAGCGCAGTACGCCGTCGGTCCCGTCACGACGGCAGAGCTGGCGCTGCCCGCAGACGTCACGAACGAAGTCGTCTTCGGCCGCGTGGTGCAAGGCACGAAGTGTGGCGGTCTGTTTCCGCCGCCGCAGGCCGGTCTGCTCATCGACGACGTGCGCGTCGAGTAGTAGTTACGCTTCGACAGGGGAGGAGGCTCCGATGTTCAAGAAGGTGGCGTTCACGATGTTTCCGGCCGCGGATCCGCAGCGGGCGCGGGCGTTCTACGGCGGCACGCTGGGGTTGAAGATGGGGCTCCACTCCTCCGACGGCGTGTGGACCGAATACGATCTGCCGGGCGGCGGCTGCCTGGCGCTGTTTGGCACGAAAGAGGTCAAACCCAGCCACACCGCGGGCGGCAGCATCGCGCTGGAGGTCGACGACCTGGACGCGCTGTGCGCGCAGCTCAAGGAAAAGCGCGTGCGAGTTCACGCAGGAGATCATCCACGGCCCCAACTGCCGGATGGCGACGATCCTCGATTCGGAGGGGAACGCGATCATCCTCCACGAGCTCAAGAAGCGACCAGGGACGGGCGCGTAGCCGATATACTTGCTGTGATGCGCCCGCGAGACACGTCCGTTGGTGGCCATCGTGCCCAGCTGGACGCGTACCGCCGGATGGGCGCGGGTCGCCGGGTGCAGCTCGCGGCGGGGCTGTCCGCCGACGTGCGGCGGCTGTCGCGGGCGGGTATCCGTTGACGTCACCCGGCGTACACCGATGAGGACGTCGAGCTCGCGCTGCGCCGGTTGCTCTACGGTGACGATCTCTTCCGCCGCGCCTGGCCGGGCCGCCCACTACTCGCGCCATGAGCGATGAGGGCGCGGGCGACTTCTTGGCTCGCCTGACGGCGAAGCTGGCCGGCGCGGGTGTTCCGAACATGGTGGTCGGTTCGTTCGCGAGCTCGTTTCACGGGATTCCCCGCAGCAGCCAGGACGTCGATCTCGTCATCGATCCGGACGCGGCGTCATTGCGGCGTTTCCTGTCCGAGCTTCCGGCCGATGACTATTACGCCGAGTCGATGCAGCGGCCGATGCGCTCCAGCGTCGCGGGCAATTCAACGTCATAGACATGGCGATAGCGTGGAAGGCTGACTTGATCGTGCGCAAGGACCGACCGTTCTCTATCGAGGAGATGCATCGTCGAAAGGAAGGCGATCTGCTAGGCGCGCGTGTCTTCGTGGCGTCACCGGAAGATACGCTGATCTCGAAGCTGGAGTGGGCGAGGCAAGGTGGCGGCAGCGAGCTTCAGCTCCGCGAGCCGCCGGAATCTTGCAGCTCAAAGGGCAACGAGCTCGACCTCGAATACATCGAGCGTTGGGTCGGTGAGCTTCAGCTCACGATTCTGGCGTCGCGACCTGGCGGGTAGCTAACCGCCGCGCTGTCAACCGTTGAGCTGCTTCCAGAAATCTGACGCGCGCTTCTGGCCGACGCCGGCGGCCGAGCGAGATAGACTGCGGCGGCCATGGATTTGCCGGTCGGCACCGTTCTAGGTGAGCACTACCGGGTCACCCGCCTGATCGGCGTCGGGGGCATGGGGGCGATCTATGAGGCGTCGCACATGGGCGCCGGCAAGCGCGTCGCCGTGAAGCTGATGTCCAAGGAGCTGGCGAAGCACCCGGAGGCGCTGGCGCGCTTCCGCCGCGAGGTGAAGGTCACGACCGAGCTGGCCCACCCGCACATCGTCGACGTGTTCGACTTCGGCGAGTCGCCGACGGGCGAGCCGTTCCTGGTGATGGAGTACCTGGACGGCGAGGACCTGCGGGCAGCGCCTCGAGCGCGAAGGGCGGCGTGCCGCTGGAGAGCGCCGTGGCAATCATCAAGCAGGTCGCCTCGGCGCTGTCGGTCGCCCACGCCGAGGGCGTCGTCCACCGCGACCTCAAGCCCGCCAACGTCTTCCTGCTGCAGCGTCCCGACGGCGCCGTGTTCGTGAAGGTCGTCGACTTCGGCATCTCGAAGGTGCTGAAGGCGACGACCACGAAGCTGACCGCGCGCGCGCGGTGGTCGGCACGCCCGAGTTCATGTCGCCCGAGCAGGCCGTCGGGCCGCATCGACGAGATCGATCACCGCACCGATCAGTGGTCGCTGGCGTGCTGGCGTGGCACATGCTGTCCGGGCGGCTGCCGTTCTGGAGGCCCGAGGTGACCGATCCTGAACCAGGTGATCACCGAGGAGCCGACGCCGCTGCACCCGGATCTGGCGCTGCTGATCCCGCGCGAGGTCGACAAGGTGCTGCGGCGCGCGCTGTCGAAGAAGCGCGAGGAGCGCTTCCCGACCATCAACGCGTTCGCGCGCGCGTTCGAGGCCGCGGCCACGGGCAAGGCGGCGCGGTCGTCGTCGGCGCGCGCGGCGACGCTTGAGCAGCAGCCGGAGCCGCGGCGCCCGCGGGCGCAGGCGAAGAGCCGCGGCGGCCTGTGGCTGTCCATCGGCGTGCTGGGTTTGGTGCTCGCGGGGGCGGCGTGGGTGTTCCGGGACGAGCTGCCGCTGCCGAAATGGTGGCCCGGCGAGACGACGACGCGCGGCGCGCGCCCCGCCGGCGGCCCCACCGTCGAACCGATTCCCGGCGATCCCCAGCGCCACCGCCCGCCCGCGCAGCGCCGCATGATGCGGGCGTTTTTTTTTTTTTTTTTTTTTTTTTTTTTTTTTTTTTTTTTTTTTTTTTTTTTTTTTTTTTTTTTTTTTTTTTTTTTTTTTTTTTTTTTTTTTTTTTTTTTTTTTTTTTTTTTTTTTTTTTTTTTTTTTTTTTTTTTTTTTTTTTTTTTTTTTTTTTTTTTTTTTTTTTTTTTTTTTTTTTTTTTTTTTTTTTTTTTTTTTTTTTTTTTTTTTTTTTTTTTTTTTTTTTTTTTTTTTTTTTTTTTTTTTTTTTTTTTTTTTTTTTTTTTTTTTTTTTTTTTTTTTTTTTTTTTTTTTTTTTTTTTTTTTTTTTTTTTTTTTTTTTTTTTTTTTTTTTTTTTTTTTTTTTTTTTTTTTTTTTTTTTTTTTTTTTTTTTTTTTTTTTTTTTTTTTTTTTTTTTTTTTTTTTTTTTTTTTTTTTTTTTTTTTTTTTTTTTTTTTTGGGGGGGGGGGGGGGGGGGGGGGTGCCGCCGATCCGGGCGCGCTTCGAATTTTTTTTTTTTTTTTTTTTTTTTTTTTTTTTTTTTTTTTTTTTTTTTTTTTTTTTTTTTTTTTTTTTTTTTTTTTTTTTTTTTTTTTTTTTTTTTTTTTTTTTTTTTTTTTTTTTTTTTTTTTTTTTTTTTTTTTTTTTTTTTTTTTTTTTTTTTTTTTTTTTTTTTTTTTTTTTTTTTTTTTTTTTTTTTTTTTTTTTTTTTTTTTTTTTTTTTTTTTTTTTTTTTTTTTTTTTTTTTTTTTTTTTTTTTTTTTTTTTTTTTTTTTTTTTTTTTTTTTTTTTTTTTTTTTTTTTTTTTTTTTTTTTTTTTTTTTTTTTTTTTTTTTTTTTTTTTTTTTTTTTTTCCGCGCGCCTCGTTGAGAAACGTTACCCACGCCCCGCCCGGTGCTACCGCTGCGTAACGCGGGGGCGTAATGACGCGGAAACTCAGGGGTCTTCTGCAAGCCAAAGACGGCACGGATGTCGCTTTGGATGGGGCCGCTGTCGTTCGACAGCGCAACTCGAAAGGAGAACTCACATGCACCTTCTTTGGGCTCTGATTGTTGGTCTCGTGGTTGGCGCGATCGCCAAGGTCCTATGCCGGGAAAAGATCCGGGAGGCATCCTCATCACGATGCTGCTGGGTGTGGCCGGTTCCGTGATCGCGGGGCTGCTCGGCAGTGCGCTGGGCCTCTACCATCGCGGCGACACCGGGCCGGGGATCATCGCTTCGGTGATCGGCTCGGTGATCCTGCTCGCCCTCTACCGGGCAGTAGCCGGCCGCCGCGCCGTAAGCTGACGTCGTGGCGGCAAAGCGCAGATCAGCGGCCGGCGCTGGACAGGGGAACGTGTCGATGTGAACGTTCGCCTGCACCTGCCGACCGCCACTGTGGTGAAGGTCCTGCTCACGCTGATCGTGGTGTGGGCAGGCCTTCGCCTGTGGCCGCAGTTCGTGCTGCTGCTGATCTCGCTGCTGCTAGCGGTGGCGCTGCACCCGGTCGTGACCGCGCTGGAACGGCGCGGGCTGGGGCGCGGCGCCGTCGTGGGCCTGATGACGCTGCTTCTGTGCGTGGCCGCCGCCGTGCTGGTCACGGTGGTGTTCACGTCGCTGGCCGAGCAGACGTCGAAGCTGGTGCAGGACTTTCCCATGCTGCGTGACCGCGTCGAACAGCGCGTGCCCGCGGCGTATCCGACGCTGAAGCGCGTGGTGCGCGAGATCTTCGCGCTGCCGTCGTCGCCCGAGGTCGCGGCGCAGCTCAAGCGCCCGCTGATGCTGGGCACCGTCGCGCTGTCCGGCGTCGTGTCGATCTTCTTCGCCATCATCGTGACCATCTACCTGCTGCTCGACGGCAAGCGCCTGTACGCGTGGCTCATCGCTTACATCCCGCGCGTCCATCGCGAGCGCATGGCGGTCACGGCCAGCGAGGTGTCCGAGGTCGTGTACGCGTACGTGCGCGGCCAGGCGATCATCTCGCTGCTGTTCACCGGTACGCGGCGATCGTGCTGTCGGTGTTGCGCGTGCCGGCGGCGCTGCCGCTGGCGGTCCTCGCCGGGTTGTGCGACGTCATCCCCGTGATCGGCGTCGTGCGGCGACGGCGCCCGCCGTGCTGCTGGCGTTCACGGTGTCGCCGACGACGGCGGGGATCGTGTTCGCCTGCTACATCACGTACCACATCGTCGAGAGCTACGTGATCGTGCCGCGCGTCTACGGCACCCGGCTGCGCCTGTCGACGCTGGCCGTCGTGCTGGCGCTGCTGGTGGGCACGACGCTGCAGGGATTGGTCGGCGCGGTGCTGGTGCTGCCGCTGGTGGCGGCCTATCCGATCATCGAACGCATCTGGCTGTCGAGCTACCTGGCGCCCGATGCGGTGAAGGACCACAACGCGCTGGCGAAGTCGGACGGCGACGCGCACGACGGCGGCGGTCGAGGCGGTGCTGCAGGGCGAGAAGCACCCGTGGGAAGGGCCTACGTTTTCGACGAAACAGACACGTGTCGGAGGCTGACGGCGGCGAAGACGGCGAGGGCGATCGCGCCCGCGGTCGCGATCGCGGCGCAGAGCTGGACGCCCGCGATGAACGCGGCGCGGGCGCCGTCAGCAGCTGGCGCCCACGTCGGCGGGCAGCTCGCGCGCGACGGCGAGCGCGCCGCCGAGCGTGGCGCGCGCCGCCTCCAGCGCCTGCGGCGGAACGCCGGCCGGCGCCAGGTCGGCCATCGCGCTGCGATAGACCGCGACGCCGATGCTGCCGAAGATGGCGATGGCCAGCGCGCCGCCGAACTCGGCGCTGGTCTCGGAGATGGCCGACGCCGCGCCGGCGCGCTCGGGCGGCGCCGAGCCGACGATGAGGTCGGTGGTCAGCGTGAACACCGGCGCCATGCCCAGCGAGAAGAGCGTCGTGCCGATGGCGAACGTCGCGAAGCTGGTGGTCGCGTCGAGGCCGGTGAACAGCGCGAAGCCGATGGCGCTGAACACCAGGCCGCCGGCCATCACGAACGCCGGGCGGATCCGCCGCACCAGGAGCGGCGTCAGCATCGAACCGACGACGAAGGCGAGCGCCCACGGCAGCGTCCACAGCCCGGCGCGGAACGGCGACATCCCCAGCACCAGCTGCAGGTACTGCGGCAGGAACAGGAAGCCGCCGAACAGGAACGAGGATCGCCAGCCCGTACGTGGCCAGCGACGCGGTGAACGCCGCGCACGCGGAACAGCCGCAGGTCGAGCAGCGGATCGGGCAGGCGCAGCTGCCGCCGCACGAACGCGAGCCCAGCGCCAGGCCCGCCACGATGATCAGCACGGCCGCGAGCGACACGCCGTCCTGGGCGATGTGCTTGAGCCCGAAGATCACCGCCAGCACCGCCGCCAGCGACATCGCGGCGCTGAGCAGGTCGAGGCGGCCGGGGTTGGGATCGCGGTACTCGGGCAGCAGCCGCGGCCCGAGGACCAGCAGCAGCACCATCACCGGCACGCCGAGCAGGAACACCGAGCCCCACCAGAAGAACTCCAGCAGCACGCCGCCGACCAGCGGCCCGATCGCGCCGCCGATCGAGAAGCTGGTGATCCAGACGCCGATCGCCGTCGTGCGCTGGCGCGGGTCGAGGAACATGTTGCGGATCAGCGACAGCGTCGACGGCGCGATGGTCGCGCCCGCCAGGCCCAGCAGCGCCCGCGTGGCGATCAGCATCTCCGCGCTGGTCGAGAACGCCGCCGCGCACCGACGCCACGCCGAACGCCGCCGCGCCGATCAGCAGCAGCCGGCGCCGCCCGATGCGGTCGCCCAGCGTGCCCATGGTGATCAGCGAGCCGGCGACCAGGAAGCCGTAGATGTCGATGATCCACAGCAGCTCGGCGCTGCTGGGCTCGAGATCGGCGCTGAGCTTCGGGACGGCCAGGTGCAGGACCGTCAGGTCCATCGAATAGAGCAGGCAGGGCAGCGCGAGCACCGCCAGCCCGATCCATTCGCGCCGGCCGGCTTTCATTCGGGGCCGAGCTCCGCGGGCAGATCGAACAGCCCGACCATCGATTCGAGCGGGAAGCTCGTGATCTCGGTGATCATGCCGTCGCGGATGTCGAGGACGTCCAGGGCCAAGGCGCGGAAGCGGGTCGCGCCCGGCTTGCGGACGTAACACGCGAGGGCCGGCATGCCGTTGGCGCGCGTCATCATGCAGCGCAAGACGCCGAACCAGTCGGCGCCGAAGCCGCCCTTGACCCAGCAGGCGACCACCGCGTCGCGGCCGACCTAGACGCACGGCTCGGGGCGGCATCGAGAAGCGCACATCCTCCTGCAGCAGCGCCGCCAGCCCGGCGGCGTCGCTGCGTTCCGTCGCGGTCACGCAACGGTGAAGGAGCGTGCGCTGCTGCTCGTCCGGGTTCCACGTCCGGCATTCCGCTCGGGCTGCAGCTGCGGTTGATGTTTGCGCAGCGTGTCCCGCGCGCGCTGGAGCGCGCTGTTGACCGACGGGACGCTGAGATCCAGCAAGGCGGCGACTTCCTTCGCCGACCAGTCGAGCACGTCGAACAGGATCAGCACCGCGCGCTGCTTGACCGGCAGGAACTGGACCGCGACGAGGAACGCGAGGCCGATTGTCTGCTTCGCGGTGGGCTGCTGCCTCGGGCTCGTCGAGCAGCCGGTCAGGGTAGGGCTGCAACCACAGCACGTTGCATGCGACTCGGCGCTGGCGTCGAGCATGCGGTGCACGTGCTTGTCGAGGAAGTCCAGGCACGCGTTGGTGGCGATCCCGTACAGCCACGCGCGCAGCGTCGAGCGGCCCTGGAAGGTCTCGCGCCGGCGCCATGCGCGGATGAGCGTCTCCTGCACCATGTCCTCGGTCGTCGCTGAACGATCCCAGCATCCGATAACAGTGGGCGCGAAGCTCGCTCTGGTGGCGCGCGGTCAGTGCCGTGAACGTCGCCTCGTCCCCTGTCAGCGCCGCGGCCAGCTCGTCGTTTTCCATGCGTCGGAAGTATGACGTCCCGACGCCGAAAAACTCATCGGTCGACGTCATGAGCTCCGCGCTATTCGAGGCAGTGGCGGCGGACGTGCCGGCGCAGGATCTGAGCCGCGTTCGCGATCGAAGAACGCCTGCGCGGCGGCGCGTGACGCCGGCTCCCGGGTGCTCGAGGCAGTTCGCGACGATCTCGTAGCCATCTCCCAGCTTGTCGACGTCCTCGAACTTCTGGGCGTGGGAGCGGGTGGCGAGCTGGCGCAGCTTCGCGCCGTCGCGCAGGTCCATCGCGTCGTTCAGCGCCTGGATGTACTGGTTCTCGAGCTGGATGCGCTGGTGCTCCGGCGTGATCGGGTGCGGGCGGGCAAGACGCCGTCGGGCTCGCCATGGGGGTGGGCGCGGCGGCTGACGGTACGGACGACCGAAGCCGGTGGCAGCAGGCGGCGACCGGGGGTGGCGTGTCGTCGAGCTGTCAGCGTCAGCCTGCAACGCCGGGAGCGACGTCTGACTCGGCGCCGCGGACGCGCCGCCGTCGCCAAAAGCCACAGCCAGAAGGACCAGCGCCGCAAGCAGCAGGCGCACTTCCGAGGTACACGCGATTTTGACGGCCCGCGTTGGCGGGCTCAAGGAATGCGTGACGGTCCAGGTCACCGTCTGCTGCGAGCGCGCCCAGTTCATGCGGCCGAAACTTGGTGCCCGGTCGTCTAGCGCACCAGCTCGGGTCCCGCGTTGTCGTAGGCGCGCGCGGCGATCGGTGTGCATGCCCGCGGCGAGCCCACGACTGGCCACGTCGAAGCTCGCCCCGCCTTTCGCCGCGACCACGGCCGTCGACCGACCAGTCGACGTCGATGACCGCGGGGTCGATCACGTTGACGCGTGAGCACGCCGGGGTCGCGACCGCGCCGGCCGGCGGCGGCTCCGTCGAGTCGATCGGCACACGCGCGCCAGATGTCCATCACCATCTTCTCGCGCGAGACGCGAGTTGAACCTGGTGTTGGCGTTGTCCCCGAACAGGCTGTTCATCATCGAGTTCTGCGACGGCCTGTACTGCGCATACCGCGAGCCCAGCTGAACACGCCCTGTTTGCCGGTGGCGTCGGGCTGCACGTAGTCGAGCCACATGTCCCACTTGCCGCCGGTCGTGGTCCTGTCGATGGTGGAGTTGACCTCGCTCGTACGCCGTCGCGTCGGGCCGCAGTTCGGTGCCTCAGCCGTACCCGGTGCCGACGCTGCAGTACTCGTCTGCGAGCTGGTGGAAGCCATGGCCGCCTTCGTGCAGCGCGGCGCCGCGCGGCGTCTTTGTGTGCGCCCGACCAGAGCATCAGCGGCGCGCCGGTGTTCCACCAGCGGTCGTTGTTGAGCACCAGGGCCTTCCAGTCCACCTCGAAGCTGGCGGGCATGTTCGCGGCGATGCGCCTGCATCGCCGCGCTGCGTTGTCGCAGTTGGCCAGCCGCGAGTCCGTGCTCTGGTTGCGTCGCCCGTGCACTTGAAGGCGGTTTTCTTTTGGCGGCAATCCTTGCCGATCGGACGCCGTCGTTCTGGCTGGCCACCTTGAACGCGCAGATGTTGACGAACTTGCGATAACGACCGTAGGGCTCGCCGATCGTCGCGAGAAGCGCTTGGTCATCGCGGCTTTTTTGATGTGCTGCACGAACAGCGTGTCGAGCTGCTCCTCGGCGTGTAGCCGTCGCCGAGGATCACGTAGTTGACGCGGTTTTTGGGTGGGCCCGCGCTCTCGATGGCCACGCCGTTGGGCCCGCAGTCGAGCGGCGGGAAACGCAGGCCCGCCGCCGCGCCGCCGCCAAAAAAAAAAAAAAAAAAATGCCCCCGCGCCCGGCCATGCCTGTGGTGGTCATTCCGGCCGGACCGCCGCGCCCGGCCGTGCCGGTGACGGACGTGCTGCCGCGCTCGCCTGTGCCGCCCGATCCGGCGCCACCACCTGCCCGTGTCGCCGCCGCCGCTGGCACCGGCAGCGCCCTGTGCAATTCCACCGCCTGTGCCAGCGCTGCCCGGTGTTCCATCCGAAACGCCGCCCGCGCATGCGGCGGTGAACACAGCGTGGGGATGCTCAGCCTGGCCAGCGTGAACCGGGACGTTCGCGGCATACCCTCGTGTTGTCCGGCAAGCGGGGGAACCTGTGGTCTGACGAGCTTTGCTCCCCCCGCGTCAGGATTAGGTTTTTCTTTATGACTACCACCCAGATCAGAACCGCAGACGTGAGCTCACACGCGAAGACAAGGCGTACATCCGTCACAAGATCGATATGCGGATCGCAAAATTCTCGCGCCCCGTCGAACGCGTGAGCTTCCGCCTGGCCGACGTGAACGGGCCCAAGGGCGGCGTCGACAAGGTCTGCCGCGCCAAGGTCGTGGTCAGCGGCCGGCCGACGTTCGTGGTCGAGCGCCGCGACAACTCTGCCCGCGCGGCGGTCGACACAACCCTGGACGCGACCGAGCGGGCCGTGCGCAAGGTCCTGCGCCGCCGCCGCGGCATCTGAGCCCGATCGTCAGCGAGCGCGGCGCTGCGCGCTCGCGCTGGCACGCCGCGCCCGCTCGGGCGCGGACGTGGTGATCAGTGTGTGCTTGGTCCGCAGCTGACTATCCGTCTTCTGCCGGTTGGCGCTCTTGCGCGTGGACTTACGCGACGCTTTCACGCGCGAATCCTCGAGCTGTACGGCGCCTTGCGGGCGGCTGATTTGGACGTGTTGCGAGCCCCGCTTCGGCCCGCGCCGGCGACCCTGTCGGTCGAGCTGACACCGGGCATCGCCGTGTTCACGGGCCGATCGCGCCGGCGTTTCGGCGGTTCCTTCTGACGCTTCGGCCCACTGCGTTCCTGCCGGTACCGGAAGAGCTCCGCTTTGGTCGCCATTGGCATCCTCCTTCTATTCAAGGTGGGGTCGTACTGCGCGGATGCGATACTCCGGTGCGATAATCCGAGGCTTCCAATCCTCCAATAAGGACGACGCTTGAGAAAAACCTCGACTGTCTTGGTCACATCTGTGCTGTTCACGATCGCGTGTGGCGGCGGCACGAATCAGCCGGCAGGGGGAGGTGGCGCGGGGGCCGCGGGCAGCGCGGCAGGTGCGGGTGGCAGTGGCCAGGCGGGTAGCGCTGGCCAGGCCGGTCACGCCGGTCAGGCCGGCAGCGCCGTTGCGGGGCGGGGGGCGGCGGCGGATCGGGTGGCGCCACGAGCACGGCCGGCAGCGGCGGCGCGGGCGGCAGCGGCGCGACTGCGGGTGGCGGCGGCAGCAGCGCAGGCGCGGGCGGACGCGGCGGCGCGGCGGGCGGCGGTGGCGCGGGGCGGTGGCAGCAGCGCGGGCGCGGGCGGCACCGCGGGGAGCGCGGGCGGCAGCGGCGGCGGCGGCGGCGGTACGACGACGCTCACCGGTTTCACGTGCGGCGCGGTGGGCGGCAAGACCATGCAGCAGCTGTTCACCGAGTGGTACACGCGGTGGTTCACCGATCACTACGTCACGTGCGGCACCGACATGGCGCGCATCAAGGGCTGCACCGGCGACAACAACACCTGCTCCGAAGCCATCGGCTACGGAATGATCCTGACGGTGGCCGCCGGCGATCAGACGGCGTTCGACAGGTTGAACCGCTTCCGCAAGGCGCTGGGCGTCGAATACAACAAGGTGTTCAGCTCGGGCGGCCTGATGGCGTGGAACAGCGGCGACACCTGCCCGCCCACGGCCAGCGGCGGCAACGCCAACAACGCGCCCGACGGCGATCTCGACGCCGCGATGGCGCTGATCCAGGCGGGCAAGAAGTGGCCGGCGGGCAGCTACAACGCCGACGCGATGGCGCTCATCGACGCGATCTGGACCAAGAACGTCGGCACCACGGCGGGCAAGCTGTACCTCGGCGCCGGCACCAGCAACCTGATGGACAAGTCGTACGTGTCGTACTGGTCGCCCGGTTACTTCCAGGTCTTCGCGCGCTTCGTCACCGACCCGGCCAAGCAGACGAACTGGCGCAACCTGGCGACGCGCGGCCTGGAGATGATGAAGGCCGTGCAGGCCGACACGCGCTGCGCGGGCGAGTTGCCGGAGAGCGTGAAGATCGACGGCACGATCTGGGACGGCGACCCGTGCGACTTCGGCTACGACTCGTGCCGCGTGCCGTGGCGGCTGGCGGCGGACTACGCGTGGTTCGGCACGGCGGACAGCAAGACGATGCTCGACCTGCTGCGTACCGGCGTCGTCAAGGGCGACCCGGTCGCGTCGGCGCGCCAGAAGAACAGCGCGTTCGTGGGCGGGCTGGCGCTGTCCGGCATGTCAGCCGACCAGGCGACCATGACCGACTTCTGCACGAAGTGGGTGAACGCGAAGGCCGCCGGCAGCGGCTTCGACGACAACCCGTACTTCCAGAAGACGCTGGGCGTGATCTACCTGCTGGTGGCGGGCGGCCTGTTCGACCGGGTCGTCGCGCCGTGACGGGCGCGCGCGGGAGCGGGCAGGCGGGCGGCCAGCGCGTCGCGATCTTCGGCGCGACGTCGGCGATCGCGGCGGAGGTCGCGCGCGTGTATGCGGGCCGCGGCGCGCGCGTGTTCCTGGCCGGGCGCAATCCCGGCAAGCTGAGCGCGCTGGTCGCGGCGCTTGGCAACGTGGGTGCCGGCGTGGTGGCCGGCGCGCGCGAGGTGGATTTCACCGCGCCCGGTGCCGCCGACGCCGCGGTCGCGGCGGCCGTGGACGCGCTGGGCGGGCAGCTCGACGTCGCCGTGATCGCGCACGGGTTGCTCGGCGATCAGCTCGGCAGCGAGCGTGACTTCGCGGAGGCGGAGCGGATCCTCGCCGCCAACTTCCTGTCCGCCGTCGCGCTGCTGGTGCCGCTCGGCAACCACTTCGAGGCGGCGGGCGGCGGTAGCATCGCCGTCATGTCGTCGGTGGCGGGCGATCGCGGCCGCCCGCGCAACTACACCTACGGCGCGGCCAAGGGCGCGCTCAACATCTACCTGCAGGGGCTGCGCACGCGCTTGTGGTCGCGCGGCGTCCGCGTCCAGACGCTGAAGCTGGGCCCGGTCGACACGCCGATGACGACCACCCACAAGAAGACCCTGCTGTTCGCCAGCGACAAGACCGCCGCCGCCGGCATCGTCGCCGCCATCGACGCCGGCCGCGCCGAAGCCTACGTCCCCTGGTTCTGGCGCCCGATCATGGCCGTCGTCCGCAACATCCCGGAGCGCTTGCTGCAACACCTGCCGGCGTTGTCGGGACGCTAAGCGGGCGGGCGCTTCGCGGCAGTCGATGAGGCCGCCGCCGCGGCGCCAGCCGATCGAAGCGAGCCAGGTGCGCGGAGGACCGACGGGGCTGGGGGCGGCGGGCGCGCGGCACGCGGCTCGCCCAGCCGTCGAACCATGGACCCGAGCTGCGCGGGTCGATCCCCGGCGCGGCGCGCAGGTGCTTGCGAAAGTTGAGCAGCACGTAGACCAGAGCCTGGCGCACCTCGCGTGGCGAGCGCAGGGGATGACCGTGATAGCGCTGCGCCCACACCGTGCCGCGCCGTTCGAGCGCGCGATTGACAGCCCGGGCGCAGCGCACGCCGAGGCCCTGAATGCCGCGGGCAAGCTCCGGTCCCGTCGGCCTCGACGATGAGGTGAAGATGATCGGACTGCACCGAGAAATGGAGGACGCGAAAGGAGTCATCGCTTGAAGCAGCCAGCGCGCGCTGCAAGTAAGGGAAGACCTTTTCCGCGCGGAAGGACGCGAGGGCAGGGACGCCGCGGAGGGTGACATGAACCGGATGACGTGGGTTGTGCTCGGGGCGAGGTGCATGTGCGCGTCCGGGACGCGCGCTCGTGGGCTTGCGGCCGGCGCCTGGCCGCCGTCCACCCCACGTTGGTGGTACAGGTAGCTGGAGTTGTCGTGGCCGCCGGGGTGCCATCGCGACCGACTTTTCGGCAGCGGCGCGCGGCGGTTGTGAGGAATTGGCCTCGACTTGATTAGGCAGAGAACGACCCGGGTGATCTCTGCCTAATCAAGTTGCTAGCCGTCGATCGTGCCGTCGATCCGGATGCGGTCTGCGGGGACGGCGCGCACGTGTTCGGACATGACGCCACCGCCTTCTGTGATGACGCCCGCCAGCTTCCAGAACGACCAGCGACGATTCCGAGAACGCGAACAGCGGCGCGCCGCTCAGGCCGCCGGCGTCGTGGCCGCTCTTCGGGCGCGGCAGCCCGAACACTTCGACGAGGTTGTCGCGCTCCATCTGGCATGCGATTGATTCGTCAGTTCACGGACGTCGCGATGCCGGCGGCGCCGTAGAGGCCCCACTCGATGGTTCGCTCGCCGACGAGCTTGCGCGCCGCTGCGGGTAGCCGGCGTAGAAGACGCCGCGCTCCGCCCGGGGACGCTCGGGTGGCCAGTTGGGTTCGTGCCTGATCGTGGCGCCCAGGCGTCCGACCTCGGCGGGGCGCAGTCGGTAGGTGGCAATGTCGACGGCGCGGCCGCGGTCGATCAGCCGCGTCTCGAGATCGAAACGTCAGGCCCAGCATCCCGACGTGACAGGGGCCGCCGCCGCCTCGCTTGTGTTCCAGGTAGGCGTCGTAGACGTGTCCGGCGGTGACGCCGAAGATCCCGTGACCGGCATCGACGAAGAACGTCGTCGCGTTTCGCATCAACCCGGTCCCGACCGGGCCGGTCAGCCAGAACAGCGGTTGAGCGTAGCTGGCGGCGAGGCGCAGGAGCTCGCCGCTGAGCGGGCCCTTCGCCAGCGACAGGGCTTCCTCTTGTGTGAGCTGCTGGACCATCGCGACGGCCGTTCAGGCTACCACTGATGTTTTGTTCAGTCCAAGGACTCGCGCGCGGCGGAAGCTGCGCTCGTCGCGTGCGCGAGCCTCCAGTCGATCAGCGTGAGCGGGTCAGGATCGAGTTCGACACGAACGCGATCAGCGTGAGCGCCACGGTCTCGAAAAATCGTGTAACGCCCAAGGAGGGTTATACATCTTCTCTCGCATCAACCTGCAAACCCGAAAAACGTGAAAGGACAACTCATGAAACGCTTTGCAATGCTTTGTCTTGCGTGCGTTCTGGCCACCGCGACCACGGTCGCCGTCGCTGCCGACGAAGCCGCCAAGCCGGCCGCCGCCGCCGCGACGCGAAGAAGCCCGCTGCCGCGGCTGCCGACGCGAAGAAGATCGACTGGGACAAGATGACCGTCGGACGAGAAGAAGAAATACATGAAGTCGACGGTGCTTCCGCAGATGAAGAAGCTGTTCGTCGCGGTCGACAAGAAGCACTACGCGAAGATGAACTGCCAGACCTGTCACGGCGAGAAGGCGGCGGACAACAAGTTCAAGATGCCGAGCGCGGAGCTGCCGAAGCTGCCGCAGCCGACCGACCAGGCGGGCTTCATGGCGCTGCAGCAGAAGAAGCCCGAGGTCGTGAAGTTCATGGGGACGCAGGTCAAGCCGACGATGGCGAAGCTGCTCGGCAAGGCGGAGTGGGAGCCGAACAACCCGACCGGCTTCGGCTGCTACGGTTGCCACACGAAGATGGAAACCGCCGCCGCCCCGATCCCGCCCACGCGGCCCGCCACCAAGCCGGCAGCCGGCGCCCCCGCTGCGCCGCCCGCCCCGGCCGGCAAGGGCTGGTAGCGATCAGTAGTTGAAATCGATCCGCATGAACTGCCTGGCGGCGACGTCATATTCGGCGCGGAAGAAAGCCGGCCGCCGTCGCACACGACGACTGCCCTCGACCGCCAGGCACGTTCGATCGCGCGTCTGTGGCGCATAAGCTGGGTGCAGCCATCGCCGATGGCAGACAGCGAGCGCTCGCGAACGGAGAAGGTGCGGCGGCTGCTGCAGGCGCCGTTGCGGGAGCTGGGTTTCGAACGGACGAAGCCGACGTTCTTCACCCGCTCCCGCGGCGTCGGTGGTCCACTTCATTCACCTGCACAAGTACTCGTTCGCGCCGGAATTTCGCGTTCACCTGGGGATTCGGGTCAGCAACGATGCGTTTCCCGCGGCTGCGCTGAACGGCCCCGACAGCCACCCCTACGTCTGCAAGGGTGCGCCGGGCGGGCGGGTCTACAACTTCGGATTTCACCTGGCGCCCGAGACATTCGCCCGCTGCGCCGACGAGATCGCGGCCTACGTTCGCGCCGTCGCGCTGCCGTGGTTCGAGGCATGGAGCGACCCGCGGCGGCTCTTGACGGAGCCCGATTCGCCGCTCGATGTCAGACGCGCGGTCCGCGCTCGCGACCGTGCTCGATGGCGGTCGCCCCGACCCTGAGCGCGTCGCCCTGACCCGCCGCCTGCTTGGCGTCAGCTAGCGACACGCCTGCGTTTGCGTCGCGGGGACGGCGCAGGCGAGCAGCCCGTCGCAGGTCTGGTAGTCGCCCGGTCGCGCCGCACGCCGTGTCGGCGACGAAGCCGGCGGTGCACGTGGTCGGCGCTGCCAGGTCGCAGGTGCCGCCTGCCGTGAGCTGCGGCGTGGGCGTGCCGTCGCAGTCGTAGTCGAAGCTGCCGCACGGGTTGGGCATCGTGAACCAGGCCATCTGGCCGGGGTGAACCTGCTTCATCGCGTCGCCGGCGTCGCAGCAGTCGCCGGCGCTGGTGACCCATCCGGCGGCCGGCGCGGCGCTGCAGAACGCCTTGGCGCGGCCGTTGGCGACGGTCGCGGTCATGTCGCCGAACGAATCGCCGTCGGCGTCCGGGTAGAACGTGGTGCACGCGCCGCCCGAACAGTCGCCCGGCTTGGCGCACGTCTGTCCCGGCTTCAGCTTGCACTCACCCGCGGCGTCGCAGGTGCGCGTGTCGGCGGCGCAGAAGTCCGGGTCGTCGGCCGACGCGACCAGCGCGCAGTGGCCGACCTGGCCCGGGATGGCGCACGACCGGCACGGCTTGTCGCACGCGCTTTCGCAGCAGACGCCGTCCTTGCACGTCAGGCCCGCGGCGCACTGGGCCGTGGCGGTGCACGGGGCCGCCGTCATCCCGCGCGCCGTGCACACTCCGCCCTGGCAGATGTACCCGCCCACGCAATCGAAGTCGCCGGCGCAGCTCGTGGCGCAGGCGCCGGCCGCGCCGCACATGTAGATGCCGCAGCCGCTGGTCACGCCGGCGCCGCAGGCGCCGCGCCCGTCGCAGCTCGCCGCCGTCGTCTGTGACGCGCTGGTCGCGCCGTTGGTGCAGCTCGCGCTGCGACACGACGTCTCGGCGGCGGGGTAGGTGCACGCGGTCGCGCTGGCGGCGGTGCACTGGCCGCCGCACGACGTCCCCGCGCCGCCGCACGCGGGGCGCGATCCGCGCGGGCTGCCGGCCGGCACCTGGCTGCACGTGCCGACGGCGCCGGCGACGTCGCACGCCATGCACTGCTCCGAGCAGGGGGCGTTGCAGCACACGCCGTCGACGCAGAACCCCGACTGGCACTGGTTGGCGTTGCGGCACGGAATGCCGTTGCCGACCTTGCCGCACGATCCGCCGGCGCACACGTTCGGCAGCACGCAGCCGGCGACGTCGCCGTCGGTGCAGCGATCGGCGCAGCCGGTGCGCGCGGCGTTGCACATGAACGGCGCGCACGACAGCGCGCCGCCCGTGGCGGCGGCGCAGGCACCGTTGCCATCACAGCGGCGCTCGGGTGTCAGGCTGTTGCTCGCGGGATCGCACGCGGCGTCGCCGCAGACCGTCCCCGCGTCGTGGAACTGGCAAGCGCCCATCCCGTCGCACAGGCCGTTGGTCCCACAGGTCGACGCGGCCTGGGTGGCGCAGCTTCCGTGCGCGGGATCCTTGCCGCGCGCGACGGGAACGCAGGTGCCGCGGTTGTCGGGCGAGGTTGCAGGCGCGACACGCGTCGGTGCAGTCGGTGTCGCAGCAGATGCCGTCGGCGCAGTGCCCGCTCGTGCAATCGCCGGGTGCGGCGCACGAATCGCCCAGCGGTTTGGTCCCCGGCGGCCGCATGGCGCCGCCGCCGTCCGTGCTGGTCGGGTTGCAGTAGCCGTCGGCGCCGCAGCTGTACCCGTCCGGGCAGCGTCCGTTCGTCGAGCAGCGCAGGCGTGACAGCTGCAGGTCGTGGCAGCCGGCGGCGCCCAAGGCGAGTGCCATCAGCGCCACCACCCCGATGGCTAGCCTGCGCGCGTTCTCCGCCGGCGCCACTAGAACCTCACCGACAGCATCGCGCCCGCGCGCGACGGCGCGATCACCGGGCGCAGCGACATCCCCGTGGCGTTGGTTTCGCGGCGGCGGCTGTTCAGGTACAGCACGCTCCCCGTCACCAGCGCGGCGCCGCCCACGACGTACAGCGCGACCGCGGACGTCTCGTACGTCTTCCAGTTGCCGTTGCTCTCGTCGTAGGGGCGATCCGCCGCCGCGTCGTCGTTGATCGCGTCGAACTTGCTCCGCCCGACGAGCGTGCACGCGATGCCGGCGCCGATGGCCACGACGCCGGCCGCGCCGATCCCGATCGCTGCCGCACGCCGGCCGCGGCCGGCGTCGACGTGGGCACCAGCGCCCACGTCGGAGGCCGCGACAGGCGCCGCAGCAACCATGGGGACCGCCGGCGACACGGCGGGCGCGCCCGGCGGCAGCTTTGCCGCCGGTGGCAGATCCGCGACCAGCGCGAACGAGACGCGCGCGTATTCGCCGGCGGCGACGTTCACGGTCTTGACCGCCGGCTGGTGGCCGGCGGCCCTGACTTCGATGTCGACGGCGCCCGCGCTGACCGCGACGGGCTCCGCAAGCGGCATCGTGCCGACGCGCTGTCCGTTCACGGCGACGGCAGCCCCTGGCCGGCCGCCCGAGATCTCGATGCGGCCGACGTGCGCGCGGATGGTCCGCAGCGACTCCTCGATGACGGCGCGGTTCTTGTTTATCCAGGGATCGTCTTTGGCGCGCAGCGACTCGCTGACGTGGGTGTCGGCCTGCGGCCACATCGCCAGCGCCTGTTCGGCGAAGCCGAGCTGCGCGGCAGCCCGCGGGCTCCTCGCGAGCCGATAGGCACGCTCGAACTCCTGCATCGCGGCGCGATCGTCACCGCGCTTGCGCAGCTCGACGCCGCGCCGGATCAACGCATCTTCGTCGTCGTCGGCCGCGCGCGCCGCGCCGTCGAACGCGGTCAGCCACGCCGCCAGTGCCACCAGTGCCGCAACCGCTACCCTCATCCCTGCCCCCAGTTCACGTTCGCCCGCGTTGCCCGTCGCCCCGCTGTCCGTCGCCGTCACTCGAGGAGCGGCGATCGATTTGCCCCGAACCTCGCCCGCTTCGCCGGCTGCGCCCGCGGCGTTGGTTCGCCGGCCGGCTCATCGGCCGCGGCCGGCGCCCGGGTGCCCGCCGGCACCTCCGGCGGAATCGCCGTCCGCGGCTTCGCCGGCTTGACGATCGGCGATGGCGTCTCGATCGTGGGCCTGGTCCATTCGGCCGCGCCCCGCTTCCACCACGCGAGCGTCGCCACCGCCGCGACCAGCGCCAACCCCGCGAACACCCAGAGGGCGGGGTACTGCCGCGGGATCGTGATCGACGCCTGCGATTGCAGCTCTACCGGTTCTGCCGGCTCGGTCGGCCCCGCCCACTCCGGTGTCCCCGCCAACTTCCCCGACTTGGCCGACTTCGTAGACTTGGCCGACTCCGCTGCCGCCTCCGCCACCGCCGGCGCGATCGCGTCGGTGGCCACCGCCACCATCGTCGGCTCGCCGAAGTATTCCCCCCACGCCAGCAACGTCTTCGGCGACGCGAACGCGAGCAGCGCGTTCCCCATCGCCCGCATCGACGGAAAGCGATCGGCCGGGTTCAGGCTCATCGCGCGCTCGATGATGCGCTGAAAGCCTTCGGGCAGATCGGGACGGTGCTGACCGGCGAGCACGTATTTGCCTTCGAGGATGTCGGCGAAGAGCTTCGGGATGTCGTCGCCCTCGAACGGCGGCCGTCCGGTCGCGCACTCGTAGAGGATGATCCCCAGCCCGTATTGATCGCTCGCCGCGCTGACCGTCCCCGTCCCCGCGATCTGTTCGGGCGCCACGTATCCCGGCGAGCCCATCAGCCCGACGGTCTTGACCAGCGAGGCGCCCATCCCCGGAAACCCGGTCGGCTGCAGCTCGCTGGGCCCCTTCGAGATGCCGAAGTCGAGCACCTTGGGGACGATCGCGCCGTCGCGCGTCTGCGACAGGAAGATGTTCTGCGGCTTGAGATCGCGGTGGATGATGCCTTCGTCGTGCGCCGCGGTGACCGCCGCCAGCACGGGCAGCATGATGTCCGCGATCTCGTCGAGCGGCATCGGCCCGCGCCGCTCGATGTGGTGAGCCAGGTCCTCACCTTCCAGGAACTCCATCACCAGGTACGTGTGCCCCGCCTCGCTGCCGACGTCGGTGACGTCGACCGCGTGCGGGTGGCGCACCCGCGACGTCAGCTGCGCCTCGCGCAGGAAGCGGGCGCGCGCGTCGGGAATCGCCGCCAGCGCCGGGCTCATCGTCTTGATGGCCACCCGCTTGCCGATGTCGAGGTGAATCCCCTCGTAGACGGCGCCCATGCCACCCTCGCCGACGAGGCGGACCACCCGGTATTTCCCCAGGCAGGTCCCCGCGGCGAGCGGCGTGAAGTCGGAGTCTTCTTGCTGTTGCGCGTACATCAACCCGTGCGGAGAAACTAAGGACGGAACCTGAGCGGTCAAACGGCTTACGCGCGCACCCTGATTACAACCCTACGGCTGAGCTACCCCCGACGTCGTGTTCGACACGATCGCCGTCGCGGCCTCGTCGA
>CAVSOL010000010.1:0-556271 GCA_963729535.1 uncultured Pseudomonadota bacterium
CGGCAGGCAGCAGAGCGTCTTCAGGCCCGTCGGCGTCAGCGTTCCAGCCGTCGGGGAGCTCGAACCCTGGCAAACGGGCGGCGTCGGCGTGCCGACCAGCTCGACCCCCGGCTCGTAGGTCTGGTTGAAGCAGACCTTCTGGCCACCAGCGGTGATCGTGGCGATGGGCGTGGGGCCGCAGGTGTAGTCGCTGCCGATGTTGATCTTCATCGCCGCGCAGCTCGCGGCCGCGCTCACGCTGCAGCTGCAGCCGCTGCAGCCCGCGGTGCCCGTGTAGCCGGTGTACCAGGCGGTGCTCGTCGCGCCGGTCGAGCAGGCGTGCGCGCCGTCGTACATCTGGCAACGTCCCGGCGGGGTGGCGACGTTGGGGACGCAGGCCTGCCCGGCGTTGCAACCGCCGCCGATCGCCGTCGTCGAGCAGAAGCGACCGTTAGTCGCCCAGCTCGGCGTCGCGGCCACCGGCGTCCCGCTGGGCAAGCACGTGCCCGTGACCGTGGGCGTGAAGGCCCCGGCGATGATGCCGAACGCGTAGAACGACAGCTGCCACTCAGGCTTCACGCAGCCCATGGCCGGCGTCAGCGACACCGCGGGCCGCGCGGTGCCCGCCGCGCACGCGGCCGCAGTGTCGAAAGCCGCGACAGTCGTGCTGCACGCGGTGCTCGGGCGCGAGCACGAGCACCCGCTGCACGCCCCGGGCGTAAGGTTCTGCATCACGGGCATCGCGTCCGGATAGGCCGTCGGACAGGCCGTCGCCGCGTTGACCATCACGCCGATGCGGCCGCCCGTGCTCGGATCCAGCGCCACGCAATGCGCGACGGTCGGCGAACAGTCGCTGTCGGCGCAATCGATGCGTCCGTCGCAATCGTCGTCCCTGCCGTTGAAGCAGCTCTCGGCCGTCGCCACGCAGCTACCGCCCGCACCGCCACGCCCCGCCGCGCCGGCGACACCGCCCGCACCACCGCCAACGCCGCCGCGCCCGGCCGCGCCCGCCACGCCACCGGCGCCCGCCACGCTGCCCGCCGCGCCGCCAGCACCACCGCCCCGCACAGCCACCCGCACCGCCGCGCCCGGCAGCACCCGCCGGCCCGCCGCGCCCGCCGCGCCAGCACCACCCGCCGCGCCGGCGCTCCCCGCCGCGCCACTAGCCCCGCGGCGCCACCGCTGCCACCACCGCCACCACCCTGCCCCCCTGCCCGCCCCCGCCCCCGTCGACGCCACCGAAATCCACGTCCACCGAGCCGCAATCGTCCGTCAGATCGATCTGCACGCTGCGCGTGGCCAGCACCGTCGTGCTCTGCCGCAAGGTCACGACGATCGTCACGCGCTCGCCGTCGGGGTAGCCGCCGGGGAATTGCACCTCGACGCCGCCACGGCGCGCGCCCCCGGTGCGGCAGCGTCGTGTGTAGCGGCGCCGCGCCCGCGACCGAGACGTCGACGTCCAGATCGGTCGCCGTCGTGTACCCGCCCAGATCGACGCTCACGAACACGGTCCCCGGGCGGCAAGGCAGCTGCTTGCTGCAATCGACGCCGCCGAGCGCGACGCCCGCCAGCAGCAACAGCATCCACGCCTGTCGTCTCACCGTGCGCACGTCAGTTCCCTGTCGCCGTTCCAAAGGTTGCTTCCGGGAAGCTCTCGCCGCGCGTCGCCAGCAGGAGCACCGTGGTCAGCACCACCGCGCCAGCGCCGACCGCGACCCAGAACCACACCTTCTGCGTCAGCGGGCGCGGCTCATCCGGCGGCGCGCCCGAGCTGGTCAACATCGGAACACCGTTCCCCGACGCGGGCGCGGGCGGCGCGGCCGCCGGAACGGCTGCGGGCGCAGGCGGCACCGACTCGACGGGCGGCGGCATCGCCGGCGGCAGCGGCGCCACCGGCGCCACCTGTCCCTGTCGCCGGTAGCGGAGCAGGGGCAGGCGCAGGCACGCCCGGCGGCGGCTGAACGCCCGGCCGCGGCGGGCGCGCCATCTCGATGGGCGGCCGCTCGTCCTCTATCTCCTTCTTCAGCGCGGCGACATGGCTGCGCGCGTCGTTCGCGTTCGACCCGTCCGGGTACAGGCGCACGTAGTTGCGATACAGCTCCAGCGCGCGCGGCTTGTTCCCCGCCAGCCGGTACGATTGCGCGGCGTTGTACAGCAGCGCCGGATCGGGCCTGATCGCGAACGCCGCCTCGTATTTCTCCGCCGCGACGGCGTATTTGCCCAGACCGAAGGCCGCGGTCGCCTCCTCGTAAATCTTCTTGGCGTCCTTGCCCGACGCCGCAGCGGCGGGCCGTGCCAGGCAGGCGAGCAGTAGAACCAACACCGCGACCGTGCGGGGCGAGCGTACCGTCTGCATAGATCGTATCGAGAGTACACCGGAACGGCCTGGTGCGCGCGCGGCCTCCCGATCGAGTAGATTCAACCCCGAACACCATGCCTGAACGCGTCGTCGAAACCCGCTCGCGCCGCCTGCGCATCCTGCAGTCCGAGGCAGCGGCCACCACCGGCTCCGCGCCCGTCGCCGCCGAGCGCCAGCGGATGCAGCCCAAGCCCCCCTGGATCCGCATGAAGATGCCGGCCGGCGAGGTGTTCTTCGACCTGCGCAAGCGCGTGGCCGAGCTGGGCCTCCACACGGTGTGCGAGAGCGCGTCGTGCCCCAACATCGGCGAGTGCTGGAACCGGCGCTCGCTGACCATCATGATCCTCGGCGGCATCTGCACGCGTTCGTGCCAGTTCTGCGACGTGCCGACCGGCAAGCCGCTGCCCGCCGACCCCGGTGAGCCCGAACGCGTCGCGACCATGCTCGCCGAGCTCGAGCTCGCGCACACCGTGATCACGTGCGTCGATCGCGACGACATGCCCGACGGCGGCGCCGCGCACTGGGCGGCGACGATCAGCGCCGTCAAGCGCGCGCGCCCGGAGCTGGTGCTCGAGGTCCTGACCGGCGACTTCAAGGGCGACACGGGCGCCGTCGACGTCGTGCTCGCCGCCGGCCCCGACGTGTTCGCGCACAACCTCGAAACCGTGCCGCGGCTGTCGCGCCAGGTGCGCGTCCAGGCGAGCTACGCCCGCTCGTACGCGATCCTCCGCCACGCCGCCGAGCGCGGCGCCGTCACCAAGACCGGCCTGATGCTCGGCCTCGGCGAGGAGCTCGACGAGGTGCGCGCCGTGCTGCGCGAGCTGCGCGACATCGGCGTCGACATCCTGACGCTGGGCCAGTACCTGCGCCCGTCGCTCAAACACCTGCCGGTGGCGCGCTTCGCCACGCCGGACGAATTCGCCGCGCTCAAGGCCGAGGCGCTGGCGCTCGGATTCCCGCACGTCGAATCCGGCCCGATGGTCCGCTCCAGCTACCACGCCGATGGCCAGCGCGACATCGTCCTGGAGCTGCGCCGCAAGCAAGCCGCCCGCCTCTGAGTCAGGGATGATTCCGTACTTCAACGGGCACCTGTTCGACCTGTCTTCGGCATCCCGATCCACTGGTTCGGTGTGCTGGTGGCCATCGGCGTGATCATCGGCGATCGCATCGTCGTCGTCGCAGGGCCGCCGCCGCGGCCTCGACGATCACGACACCAAGTACCTCAACGTCCGCATCGTCATCGGCGGCTTCATCGTCGCGCACCTGGTGTCGGTGCTGTTCTATTTCCCGGAGCGGATCCTCGAGAACCCGTTCGTGCTGCTGAACCCGTTCGCGGGGCTGTCATCGTTCGGCGGCTTCCTGGGCGCGTTCCTGTCATTCATGTACTTCACCCGGCGCGCCGAGGTGCCGCGCCTGCAATACGCCGACTCCGTCGCGCTGGGGCTATCGATCGGCTGGATCTTCGGCCGCACCGGCTGCTTCACGGCCCACGACCACCCCGGACGCCACACGTCTTTCTTCCTGGCGGTGCGCTACCCCGACGGCCCGCGCCACGATCTCGGCCTCTACGAGCTGCTGTTCACGATCGTGCTGGCGGCGTTCCTGTTCCTCTACAACCGCAAGCCGCGGCCGCCCGGCCGCATCATCGGCATCGCGGCGCTGGCCTACGCCCCGGTCCGCTTCGCGCTCGATTTTCTGCGCGCGACCGACGTGTCACGACCCGACCAACGCTACCTCGGCCTCACCCCCGCGCAGTGGGCCTGCATCGCGACCGCGGCGCTCGCCGTCTACCTCCTGCGCCGATCGATGCAGCCGCCGTCTACGCCATCTCGTCCTCTGCCCGAGCAATCAGATCCTCATAGCGACGCCGCTCCGCCACCAGATCACACTCCCCCAGAAACGCCGAGTAGCTCATGAACGCGGTCAGGTACGACAGGTCGCGCCCCCAGTCGGGCAGGTAGTCCGGCGCGCGCACCACCCCCTCGCGCATCAGGCGCCCGAACAGCGGCACGTCCTCGGCGTCGATCTTGCCGACGAAGAACAGCGGCACGTAGTCGAGGTGCCCCTTGACCAGCGCGACGCGCAGGAAGTTCGTCACGCGCAGCAGGCCGTCCAGGTAACACACGTCCTTGGTGAACGGCGCGCCGCCTTCGACCAGGCCGCCGCGGCAGACGCGCCGCGCGCAGTCGTACGCCGCCAGCTCGCCGTGGCCGTGCGTCAGGAAGAACCGGTAGATCTCGCAGAAGTCGGCGCCCTCCTCCGCCATCTTGATCGCCAGCGTCCGGTCGGCCAGCCGCCGCATCCGCTCCAGGCTGGTCGACTGGGTCAGGAACTCGGTCAACACCGCCAGCCCCTCCTGCGTCGCGGTCGTGCGCGGCGACGGGTAGCCGATGAACGACATCACCGGCTGCGCCCGCCCGTTCAACGCCGTGGCGACGTGCACCTGCCCCTCGTGAAACTCCAGCTGCGCGATGTCGCGGCGCGAGAACCGCGCCCCGCGCTTGATGCGCACGCCATCGACGCCGGCCGCCGCCTTCGACGCGATGTCGTCGACCAGCTCGATGCGGATGTCCAGCCCCGGGAAGAAGCGCGCGAACCGCCCCGCCAGGGGCGGTATCACCTCCTCGGCCGTGTACACCAGCTCGTCGAGCGGGCTCGGGATCGGATCGCGCCCCGCGACGCCGTCGACGACGCGGGTGAAGTGCTCGGCCAGCTGCAGGTTCGTCGTCCTGCCGTCCGCCGCCAGGCTGGCGGGCCGCCCGTAAAGCTCGACCGAGTGATGATAGAAATCGCGCGTCCCCGCCGCATCCAGCATGCGCGCCGCAGTCGCGAACGCGTCGCACGTGTCGCGCAGGAAGATCTCGACGGCGTTGTCGCCCGGGATCGTCGCCTTGAGCGCGCGGAAGCGCAGGCCCATGTCGGCGATGCCATCGGGGATGTTGTAGCGGGGCCGCGGCAGTTCGCGCCCCTTGCCCGCGAAGAACGCCCGCTCGACGTCTTCACCCCAGGAAAGTAGCCGCAGCACGCGGATCGGCCGCTGTGCGTCCAGGATCTGCGCCGAAACGTCGCGCAGGAGATCTATGGTGCGCGCCGATAACGTGAGTGCCTCCTCCTAGGTCCCAATCCCCACGCGGGTGCCGGGCGGCACCGAAAACGTTATCCACGCGTTGCCACCGACGACCGCGCCGCGGCCGATCACGGTGTTGCCGCCCAGGATGGTCGCGTTGGCGTAGATGGTGACGTCGTCCTCGATGGTCGGGTGGCGTTGCTTACCGGCCGCCTTGTCGGCGCGGCTGCGGTGGCGCACCGACAGCGCGCCCAGCGTCACCCCCTGGTAGACGCGCACGCGGTCGCCGATCCGGCTGGTCTCGCCGACGACGATGCCCGTGCCGTGGTCGATGAAGAACGACGTGCCGATCGTCGCGCCGGGGTGGATGTCGATGCCGGTGCGCGAGTGCGCGTATTCGGTCAGCATGCGCGGCAGCACCTCGGCGCCAAACGCGAGCAGCCGGTTCGCGACGCGATAGATCGCGATCGCGTACAGGCCCGGGTAACAGGCGACGATCTCGTCGATGCCGCTGGCGGCCGGATCCGAATCGAACGCCGCCAGCACGTCCTTCGCGAGCAGCGCGCGCACGTCGGGCAGCACGGCCAGCAGCCGCTGCGTGATCGCGCGCGCCCGCACCCGGCACTTGTCGGCGCGGCCGGCGCGGTGCAGCCGGTGCTGGCACAGGTAGATCGCCGACTCCAGATGCGCCTCCAGCGTCGCGAGCGTCTCGGCGACGTGGGTCTCCAGGTTGCCGCCGTCGCTCCCCATGCGGTGCGATTCGGGGAACAGCACCTCGAGCAGCTCGTCGCCCACCGCGCGCACGTCTCGGCGCGACGGCAGCGGCCCCTCCGCCGCCAGCCCGGCGCGCAGCCCACCGGCAGCCGACAGCACGCGCTTCGCCAGCGCGGCGTGTGTGGTCGCCGCGGACGGAGATGATCTCTTCACGGCCATGGTTGAGGTTACACCGCGCCCTTGTGGCGCGCGACCTCTGCGCTCAGCTTGGCCATCACCTCGGCGTGCCGCGCGTCGGGAATCGTCACCCGCGTCGGCATGCCGCCGCCCAGCTCGAACAACTTCACGAAATCGAAGCCGGACTCGAAGTCTGCCGCGATGGTCAGCGACCCCGAATCGCGCACCACGGCGATCGGCGCCCGCTCCTGCCCGATGAGCAGGAGCTCCGTCTTGTCGTACGGCCGCCCCGCCGCCTCGACGTAGGCGACGCCCCCCTCCATACGAAACCCGTCAGCCAGCCGGCGGCTCTCGTCCAGCAGCGGGTCGATGAGGCGCGCCGCCGCGTCGATCTCGTCCCACAACACCGGCGCCTTGGCGCGCGCGATCAGGTACTGCATCACGCGGTGCTTCAGCGTCTCGTCGCGGAAGCGCGCCCGCAGCGCGCGATCGATGCGCGCCGCGATCGGTCCGGGCTCGCCGCGCCGGGTGTCGACCGCTCGCGCATCGGCGTCCGCGCCCGGGTAGGGTTCGACCCCGCCCAGCACCCACTTGGCCCCCGAGAACAGGCCATCCAGATCCAGGTGCATCGCGACCGTGTCGACCGGACCGGCGGCGCGCACCACCTCGGGCGTGACCAGCTCGGGGCAGGCCCCGTGTTCGGCCTTGGTCGTCAGGACGAAGCGCGGATCATCCGCGTAGTCGACGTGGCGATCGTGGTCGTGATGGTCGACCCACGCCGCCAGGCGGCTGCCCAGCCCCTGGATGAACGGCAGCGTCGTCTTCGTGAACGACGCGCCGCCGCCCTCACTCGCGAACGCGACGTCGAGCACCGCGACCCGCCCCTCGAGACGCGACGCCGGCGGCAACGTGCGCGGCGTCAGGAAAGCAAACCGCGGCAGCGTCGTCGGGGAGGAAGACATTCGGATGATATAGCCGACGTTCGGGCGTCAGGGAGCGCAATAGCCGAACATCGAATCTCCCGGCGTCGCCGAACACGCGATGCCGCTCGCGCAATCCGACCCGCCCAGGCGGCATACGCGGCGGCACCGAGGCGTCGTGCCGCCGCCTTGCTGCACGCACCTGAATCCTGGAACGCAGCTGGTGAACACGCCGCATGGTTCGCTGTCCCCCGCGGTCCCAGGGCACTCGCAGAACGTGCTTCCGTTGCTGTCGACGTAGCAGCCAAGCAGAGCATTGCCGCAGCTCCCGCTACCACCGACGGGGTCGCACGTCTCCGGCGGCAACTGGCAGGCCATGAGCGTCACGGCGGCGGCGGCTGTCGATGGAAACGTTGCACGACGTGCCGTCGCAATGTTGGTCCCCTGCGCAGTACCGGTAGCAGCGTCCGAGCTGCGGACCGGCGTCCGGTGATTTCGGGGCTGCACTGCTCCAACAGGCAGACGAGGCCCGCGGCGCAGTCGTCGTTCCCCAGGTTGCAGGAGTCGCCGCGGAGCTTGCTGCCGGACGGCACGCACGCCAGCTTCTCCCCGTCCAGGTTACACCGGCCGCACTAGCACCCCTGCTGGCAGATCGGATCGCACGGCGTACCAGGCGGCTGATCGTTGCACAGCATCGCCACCGCCGCGTCCGGCAGGCACATGGATGTCTCCCTTGTGGCAACGGCGGTCACCGCCGCAGCGGTACCCCTCCGGACACGTCCCGCCGTCGCCGCACACGAGCCCGGCGTCCTGAATCTCCGGGCGATAGCAAGCGGTCAGCAGCGACATCCCCAGCAAGACCGTCAGGGCGCCGCTGCTAGGCCTCATGTGCCAACCCCGCCCTGACCTAGTTGCAGAAACCGTACGTGGCGTTGACCATAGTCGTGCTGTTGCCCCTGAAAGGCATGCAGGTGCCCGGACCGCCCTGACAGGTCGAGCCGTTCTCGCTCAGCAAGCAAACCTGCCGGCACCTGAAATCGCCGGTACTGGGCGGATCGACGCACACCAGCCCCGGAATGCAGTCGCGCGATCGGTTGCAGGGATCATTCCGAAGGACCGATCCGGCGCAATCACAGATCGTACGCGTCGGATTGGTGGTCGACAAATAGCAGCTCTGCGCCCCGGGACACCCGCTGACCGGCGGAGCGGGGGTGCAGGTCGACGAACGGTACGTCGCAGACCTTTCTCCCGCCGGTGATGGTCTTGTCGCAAGGCGCGTTGTTGCAGTCGGTCTCCGTGCGACAGAACTGGTAGCACCGCCCGCGATTGCTCCGACACCGCTACACGATCGTCCACGCCGGCCAGGCAAACGAGCCCCGGATTGCAGTCGTCGTTCTGGGTCGAGGAGCCTGTGTTGAAGCGCTCGCAGTTCTGCAGCAGCCCTCGGGCAGTCGCCGAGGACAGGACGCATTGCATGTCAGCGCGCCGCCGGTGTTCACCGAACACTTCTTGATCAGCAGCCGCAGCCCGTCCGGCAGAACGGATCGCACAGACCGGCGTCGTCCGGCTGGCAGCTCGGGCCGCGGATCGCAAACAGGGCCCGTCAGCGTCACCACCGACCTCGGCGTCGCCTACCTCTATGCCCGGGCGGTCGGCGTCGTCACGGCCGCCGTCGTTGGGGTTGCGTTTGCAAACGCCACCGCCGCTAGGCAGGAACTCGCACCCGAAGCCTTCCGGGCAGAAGTGATTGGCGCCCGCTTCCAGGTTGCACTTCAAGATGTCGCCGATCGTCGGCTTGTAGCAGGAGACGATCGCGCCCGACACGACCAGCAACATCAGTGTCCGCGCGATTCGCATGGCTAAAACCGCAGTCTGGCGCCACCGCCGAACATCCCGGCGCCAATCCAGGGTGTCACGGTCAGCCGCCCGGCAGTCGCCGGCGGCGACGCGCCCGCGTCCTCCGAGTCACCGCTGGTGATGAGCACGATCGCGCCCGCTACCGCGATCGCCGTCCCACCGATGCCCAGCGCGATCGCCGCGATGTTCGCGCTCTTGCCGTCCTCCTCGACCTGCGGGTCGAAGACCTCGCCGGCCATCGACGCGCGCGTGAGCTCGTCGCCCTTCTGCTTGGCGCGGTACCCCTCGTAGATCGCGACGCCGTCCGCGATCACGCCAGCGGCGATCAGCGACCAGCCGACGACCGCACGCGTGTGCGACGGCGGCTCCGGCGGAACGACCGGTGGCGGCGGCTCCGGCGGTGGCGGTGGCGACGGCGGCGGCGGCTTGACCTCGACGATCGGCGGCGACTTCGCTGGTGGAGGAGGAGGCGGCGGCGCTACGGCGGCGGCCGCCTTCCGGCGCTCCTCGATCAACTTCTCCTGGTCGGCGATCTTGCGCTCGACGTCCTCGCGGTTGCGCGCGTTCGGCATGCGCTGCAGGAAGCGGCGGTAGTAGCGCACGGCCTCGGACGGCTGGTCGGCCAACCGGTACGCCTGGCCGATGTTGTAGAGCATCGGCGGGTCGCCGCTGATCTCGTACGCCTTCTGGTACTCCTCGATCGCCTCCTGGTACTTCTGCAGGTCGTACGCGCGCGTCGCGCGCTGGTAGTGCAGTTTGACCTCATCCTTCTGCTGAGGGGTCAGCTGAGCCGCGTCCGCGTGGCTCGACCAGGCAATGGCGAGCGTCAACGCCAGCGCCGGCAGGAAAACGCGAAATCCTCGCGTCATGACAGTCGAATTCCCCTCTGCAAGATTAGGCGCGCTGGCAGCCAATCGGCTCCGATGACGTACAATAACCTACCTCAGCCACCTTGGAAAGATTGCTATCTAAGCAGCACCTGTCGAGCTGCCTGCGCAGCTCGACGGCAATTCGACATCGCCACTTCGCGACGTTGCGCCCCCAGCAAGCGCCGAAAATGTTGTAGCTTCCGGACTTTCCCCCTCCAGGAGGTACCGGATGCGATCGCGCCCCCTTCCCCTGCTGCGCAGCGTTGTTTCTTCCTTCGTGGCAGTCGCTGCTGTCGGCCTGACGTTGACGGCATGCACCAAGAGCGACCAGCCGACAGGTCCCAAGACCTGCTGCGATCAGCCCAAGATCCCGGCCGGCATCCCCGCCTTCACCGTCGTGCGCGACGATGTGACCGGTCCCAGCGACGGCCAGGACGTCAAGATGCACGTCGCGTTCAAACAGAAGACCAAGCGGGACGACATCTACCCGGCGCTGCAGTTCCTGTATCGCTACGCGATGACCCGGGGCACGTTCGAGCCCACCAACTTCAGCGGGTCGTTCTACTTCACCGAGGGTGACGCGCAGACCGGCGGCAACTCGGCGGCGAAGATCACGCGCGAACACGGCGAGAAGGGTCCGAAGTGCGAGAACAACATCAAGCTGGAGTTCGCCGAGGAAGTCGGCAAGGCGTTCGCGTACAGCTTGAACCGCGCCGAGGTCGAAGACCTGGCGGACACCTGCCACCTGGCCGAGAAGAAGAAGGTCGCGCGCTTCGACGACAAGTTCACGCACAAGCCGACGATCAAGCTGCTGCCCGAGACCAAGGGCGTCGAGGTCACCTATCCGTACCTCGAGACCGGCAAGGACGAATACGTCGCGGCGCTGTCGTTCAACAGCGCGATGACGTACTGGGCGGAGTTCAACACCACGATGTTCGCCAAGTCGAACGATCTGAACGAGGTGACGTACATCGGCCTGCTGGACGACCAGCCCGTGCTGAAGATCAAGGTGACCCGGCAGCAGTTCGACAAGAACCTGTCGACGGTGCAGGAGACGATCGCGTCTTACTCGGCGATCACGTTCGCCAAGCTCGGTATGCACAAGACCGACGACAAGGGCGCGAAGAAGGATCAGGAAGAGCACAAGACCAAGACCTACAAGGCGGCGCTGGCGCTGCTGCCCAAGGACCAGGTCATGGTGTCGCCCAAGCTGAAGACGAAGTAGCCGTCGCCCTCCGCCCTCTCCCCGCGGGGGAGAGGGTCTCTTCGCCCGCCTGGCCTCAGAGGCCTACGTTCGGCATCGGCAAGACGCCGAGGCCGATCAGCAAGCCCGCGATGCCGAACGCCAGCGACACGATGGCCGTGATGGTCGCGCGGTTGATGATCTTGTGCGCGATCGATTCCTTCGGGTCGCGTGGGCGGAAAAACACCTGCGCGATGCCCGCCAGGATCAGGATGAGACTGCAGATGATGAAGAACTTGGGCAGAAACGCGCGCGCGTCCATGCCTTCTATTCTACGCCGCGGCGGGCGAGGTCGTCGTAGAGCACCATCAGCTTGCGCGTGATGGGCCCGGGCTTGCCGTTGCCCACGGGCCGCTCGTCGATGGTCGCGATCGGCAACACCCCGCGTGTCGCGCTGGTCAGGAACGCCTCGTCGGCGCCGCGGAGCGCGTCCGGCTCCAGGCGCCGCTCGACGAGCGGGATGCCCGCCGACCGAGCGAGCTCGATGACCTTCGCGCGCGTGATGCCGTCCAGGATGCCGACCGCGGGCGGCGGCGTGTGCACCTCGCCGCCAACCACGGCGAAGATGTTGCTGGTCGAACCTTCCGCGATGCTGCCGTCGCCGGCGCACAGGATCGCTTCGTACGCGCCGCTGCGCCGCCGCGCCTCGCCCAGCGCCAGCACGTTGTTCAGGTAGTTCCCCGATTTGACGGCCGGGTCAATCGCGCTGGGGCTGTTGCGTGTGATCGAAACGATGGCGACCGCCACACCCTTTTCGAACATCTCGGGCGTCGGCGGGCCGAGCGGGAAGACGATCACCACCAGCCGCGAATCGGTGGCGGACGCCGGATCCAGATCCAGCTTACCCTCGCCGCGCGTCAGGATGACGCGGACGCGCGACTCGGGATTGCCGGCGGCGGCCATCGTCTCGGCGATGGCGCTCACGATCTCCTGGCGCGGCGGCACACTCAGGCCGATGCGGCTGGCCGAGCGATCCAGGCGGTCCAGGTGATCGCGCGCCGCAAACAGGCGCCCGTAGCTGGTGCCGATGGTTTCGTAAACGCTGTCGCCGTACAAGAACCCGCGGTCGAAAACCGAGACCTTTGCGTCCTCCGGCAATCGCACGGCACCGTCGATATAGACACGAATGGGCATGGCAAAAAATTCGGGTCGCCAAAGCTAATACATCTCGGACAGCCGCGTATCGTTTTTTGTCGAACCCGACCGCACCCGACGCGCGCTATTTCGCGCAACGGTCACAGTGAGCTATTCTCCGTGGCGGAGCCCCTGTGAACATTCTGCGTGTCCGCTGCAGGAACCTGGAGGAGTTCGAGGAACACTACCTGCCCGACGTTCCCAACGGCGGGGTCTTCTGCCCGACGACCACCGAGTTGTCGCCCGGCACGCCGGTCGTGGTCGAGATGGCGTGCGACGGCCTGCCCAACAAGGTGCTCATCCGCGGCATCGTCACCGCCTGGCGCCCCGCCCTGCCCCGCATGCGCGTCCGCGCCGGCGCGACCGTGGCGTTCGAGGCCGACGAATCGAACAAGCGCGACTTCGTCATCCAGACGTTGCGCGGCGAGCGCCCCACCACGCGCCGGCGCAAGCACACGCGCATCCCGATCGGCATCCCGTGCAAGATCCGGGTGGCGTCAGGTCTGGAGGCGACCGAGTCCGAGTTGCGTGAGATCAGCGTCAGTGGCGGGCTCGTGAACGGGCCGCTACAACCTGCGATCGGGACCGACGTCGTGCTAGAGATAACGCCACCGGGTAGCGAAGCGTCCTTCGACCTCTCGGGCCGCGTCGTCTACCACGCCGGAGAACATCAGACCGGCGTGCGTTTCATCTATCGGGAGGGCGGCGGCTCGCGGCGGCTGCGCGAGCTGGTCCGGCGCTTCAAGACGATGTAGCGGAAATCCGCAAGCTGACACAGGAGCCGACTATGCGAACGTGTTTTGCGACCCTGACTCTGCTGGTGGCGGTCATCGTTTTCTTGGGGGGGACAGCGCGCGCGAGCCATTACGCGCTGGCGGACGTGCCGCGGCTGATGAAACCCGGACAGCTGGAAAAGCTGCAGAAGGCCAGCGTCACGACGACCAGCGAGCTTCTGGACAAGGCCGCGACGGGCAAGGACCGCAAGGCGCTGGCCAAGGCGTCCGGTCTGGGGGCGGCGGATCTCCTGGCGCTGGCGCGCCGCTGCGACCTGCTGCGCCTCAAGGGTGTCGGCTCCGAGATGGTGCTGCTGCTCGAGGCCGCGGGGGTCAAGACCACCGCGGACCTGGCCAAGCAGCAGCCCGCGGGCCTGATGACGGCCATAACGACCGCCAACAAGACCGCCAAGATAACCGAGAAGCCGCCCACTGAGCCTCAGCTGGCCGACTGGATCGACCAGGCGAAGAAACTGCCGCAAGTACTCGAATCTAAATAGATACGGGGTTGCCCAGAACGAAGCTGATTCGGGAAAGCTCGCTTGTTGTTTTCTTTCGAAGTTTGTTAGAGTTGGCGACTCCGTATGCCCCCCGCACGTGAATCACTCGCCGTTTCGGGATCCTCGGGACAGATACCAGTGGGGGCCACAGTAGGTGGGCGTTTCCGCGTCGAGGGGCTGCTGTTTCAGGACGCGGCCAGCCAGACCTACCGCGCCGCGGATCTGAGCCATCGCAACGCAGCGGCGGTTCGCGTCATTCCGTTGCGCGTGCTGGGAGCCTCGGCTGCGCAGCTGGAGACCGACGTCGAAAACGCCAGCGCCCTGGTTCACAAGAACCTGCTCGAGGTGCTGACGGTCGGCCGCGAGGCCGACTTCTTCTACATCGCGACCGAGCTGCTCGACGGGCAGACGCTGAGAGAGTTCATCGACGGCAAGAAGCGCGAGGGGCGGACGGTGTCCTTCCGCGGCGCGTGCAACCTGGTCACGCACATCGCCAACGGGCTCGAGCGTGCGGCCAGCTCCATGCCCCACGGCGGGCTCAACCCGCTGACGATCTGGGTGAACAAGGCCGGGCGGGTGAAGGTGGCCGACCTGGGCCTGGCGCGTACGCTGCCCATGCTGGCGCGCCGTGGTGGTCCGGTCGGGGCACCCGACCAGGCCTACGTCGCCCCCGAGCTGCTGGCCGGGGCGCCGCCGACGCTGGCGTCCGACAGCTATTCGCTGGGCGTGATTCTGTTCGAGGTGCTGACCGGCCGGCTACCGGCGCCGAACGCGCGCTCCGCGAGCCAGGGAACTGACGCGCCGCCGGCCGTCGACGCGGTCATCGCCAAGGCGCTGGCGCGCGATCCGAACGCACGCTACCGATCGCCGATGGAGCTGCGCCAGGCGCTGGCCCAGCTGCAGTCGGGTGCGGCGAGCGGTGTCTCGTCGGCGGGACCGTCGCCCGCGCCCGCGGCAGTGGCGCCCGCACCCGCGCAGGCCGCAGTCGAGCAGGCCGAGCGGCCCGCGATGGCGATGGCGATCGCGGCGCAGCCGGCGGCAGCGGCCGACGGCCGTCGCACCAGCGGGCGATCATTCAACCTGGCGGAGGTCGCTGGCGGCGCCATCGACGACGCGCAGGAACGCTGGCTGATCCAGAAGGACCGGCTCGACTTCGGCCCGTTTTCGCTGGCTCAGATCCGCGCGCAGATCGGGCGCGGCGAGATCCTGGGCGAGCACATGATCGTCGACAGCGACACGGGCGCGCGCAAGAAGGTGAAGGACTTCCCGGCGCTGCGCGACTTCGCGCGCAACTCGGAGCGGCAGCTGGAGCAGACCCGGCGCGCGCACGCCGAGATCAAGCACGAGAAGTCGGAGAAGACGAAGTCGTTCTTCACGTTCATGGTCGTCACCATCGCGGTGCTCGGCATCGGCGGCGCGGGCACCTGGTACGTCCTGACCCGCAAGGCGGCGGACAAGACGCAGCTGGCGGAGCGCAGCGAGGAAGCCGAGATCGACGCGTTCCTCAAGGACGTCAAGCTCAGCTTCCAGCGCGCGAACGTCGCCAAGAAGGGCAGCGGCGGCGGGCATCGCTCGGGCGGCAGCAGCGTCGCGGGCGACGGCGACTTCAGCAACGACGCCAACTTCGGCGACGCCAGCAAACACGGCTCCGGGGGCGACGACATCCTGGACGGCGACGTGATCGAAGAGACGATGATGAAGCACTACCGCAGCCTGGTCCCCTGCCTGATGCAGGAGCGGAAGCGCAACGCCGGCATCTCGGAGATGAGCCTCGACTTCGTCGTGCGCGGCACCGGCAAGGTGTCCGCGGTCAAGGTCAACGGTCAGAAGGGCGGCCCGTTCGCGAACTGCGTCCTGGGCCGCATGCCGACCTTCCCCAAGTTCAACGGCACCAAGACCATCGCCAGTTGGTCGATGTCGATGCGCTAGCCGCTCCGCACCCGGGCCCCGGCCCCGGGCTCGCATCGCTTCGCTCGCTCGCCTTTCTTCCATTGTTGGCCCCAGGGCGGCGCCCTACCCTCGCTCCCACGGTCTCGGGCCCGGCCGAAGGCCGCCTCATCAGACGTGCGGATCGAGCGCCACCTTCGCGCCCACGCTCACCGCCGCACGTGACTTTTTTCCGGCGCGCAGCTTGCGGCTCGAAATCAAACCAAGCTGCGCGCCGGAAAAAAGTTTCAAGCGGCCCGAGGCGTCCGGGGACAACCAGGCGACGGCGCCGCGCGAGTCGTAGCCGAGGCGCGTCTGGCGGACGCGGGGCGGGCAGCGGCGTCACGAGCGTGCGGCGGACGCGAGGCGCGCCGTATGCCTCCGCGCGGGCGGGCGAGCGAGCGAAGCGATGCGAGCAGCGGGGGCGGGCGCAAGGCGCCGGGGGAAGGGGCGCGGGAGGCCTAGCGGAACCCGGCCGACCGCTCTTTACCCTGCGCGGGGGCGGCGAGCTTGAAGCCCAGCACGTCCTCGTAGGCGAAGGCGTAGCGTTCGTCCTTCGCTGTCGCCAGCGACACGTAGTGTTCCTTGAGCTCGACGCGCACGACGCGCGCAATGCCCATCAGCTCGCCGGGCGCGGAGATGAAGCAGGTGGCTTCGCGTTCCTCGCGAATCTTGAACGAGCCGCCGCGTCCTTCAGCGCCCTCGCCTTCCAGGATGTTTGTGATGATCTCGCGGGTCATGTGCGTGTGAAGCATAGTCCATCGCTATACTCCCGTCGATGCTGGCCGCTCACGCGCTGTGTGCGCTGGTCATTGCGACTGCTGACTTTGCGGACTTCTCCTGGCCGGGCGCGCTGGAGGCGGACGCGCAGGCGATTGCCAAGCTGCCCTCGCCCCAGCGGCTGCGCGCCCTGGAGGCGCTGCTGGCGGGCGCGGGCGCCGAGGCCTTGCCCTTGCTGACGCCGCTGCTCGCCGACAGCAACCCGCTGGTGCGCCAGTTCGCGGCGCGACGGCTGGCGCGGGCCGGCCACCCGGCGGCGCTGGACGCCGCCACGCGCTGGATCGTGACGCCGCCGGTGCCGCTCGCCGACCGCGGCCTGGGACTGGATGTGCTGCGCGAGGCCCCCACGCTGACGCCCGCGGCCCGCCAGGCGGTCGAACGCGCGCTGCGCGACTCCGACGGCGCCATCCGCGTCGCCGCGCTGGAGACGCTGGAACGCCACGACGTCGGCCCGTCGATAGCGCCGGTGATCGCCGCCATCGACGACGACAACCGCGAGGTTCGCCTGCGCGCCGTCCGGCTCGCGGGGCTGGCCGCCGACGCGCGCGCTGTCCTGCCGCTGCTCGGCCGGCTGGAGGACGGCGATCGACAGGTTCGTCTCGAGGCGATTCGCGCGCTCAGCAGCCACCCGCGCGCGGCGCCCGCGTTGCTGCGCCTGGCGAGCGAAGGGAACGACGACGCGCGCACCGCGGCGGTCGACGCGCTCGGCGCGGCGCGCGTCGAGGCGGCGTTGCCGAACCTGATCGCGCTGGCACGCCGGCGCCCGCTCGACGACCTCGGCCGCCGCGCGCAGCTCGCGATCGGCAAGATCGCATCGCCCCCCGCGCTGACGGCGCTGGCCAGCTTGCTCCGATCGCCTCCAGTCTCCGACGAGACCAAGGCCGCCCTCACGAGCTCGGGCGCTGCCGCCATTCCCGTGCTGCTTCGGGAGCTCGAAAAGGGGACGCCCACCAGCGCGGCCATCGCCGCGGCGTTGCTGGGCGACATCGGCGATCGGCGCGCGACGGCGGCGCTGATGACCGCGGCCGAGCGGCGGCCGGACCTGGCGCCGGCGGCGCTGGAGGCGATCGCGCGCCTCGCGGATCCGACGGCCGTGCCCAAGCTGGCACGCGCCGCCGAATCGGCCGACCTGGAGACGCGTCGCCGGGCCTACGCCGCGCTGCTGGCGATCGGAGACGAGCGCGCCACCGCCGTCGTCGACCGGGGCTTCGCCGATCCCGATCCACACATCCGCATGCTCACCGCGCGTCTGGCGGCGGCGGTCGCGGCGCCCAACGTCAGTCCGGTGCTGGCGGCGTTGCTCGCGGATCCCGACCACGACGTCCGGCGCGCGGCCGCGCACACGCTGGCGATCGCCGCCCGTCCCGGCGGTGCGTCCGCGGCGACGCGCGGCCCGGACGTGATCGGCGTGATGCTCGATGCGCTGACCAGACACGGAACCCCCGAGCGCGGCGCGGATGAATGGCGCCACATCGCCGACGCGTTCGAGCGCCTGGTCGATGCACGCGACGCCGGGCGCGTCACGGCCGCGTGGCGCGCGGCGCACGGGCCACTGCGCATCGCGCTGGTGCGCGCCGTCGCGGCGGCCTATGCGGGGCAGCCGTCCGACGCCGCGGGCCTGATCCCCGACCTGCTGGCGGCGATCGACGGCGGCGGCGCGAACGCGCGCGCGGCGGCGGATGCGCTCGCCGTGCTTCGCATCTCCGACGACGCGCGCGCCCCCCTGGCGCGCGCGTTCGCCGCCGCCGATGCCGCAACCCGCGCCCGCCTGTGTCCGGCGATCGCGCAGACGCCGGGGGGCGGCGCCTGGCTGGCGTCTCTGGTCATGGCTGACGCAGAGCCGCCGGAGGTGCGCGCTGCCGCCGCGTGGTCCGCGCGCGGCAACAGTGACGCGAAGGATGCCCTCACCGCCGCGGCCGCGGTGGATGACGGCCCGGTGAGCGCGAACGCGCGCGCCGCACTGGCGGCCGGCGCGGCATCGCCGGCGGCTGTGTGGGCAGCCGCACGGCTGGCCGCCACCGACGGCAGCGACGTCGTCGGCCGCTGGGTGACCGTCAGCGCCGCGGGCGGCGTCGTGGTTTGGGCGAAGACGGACGCCGAGGGCGCGATCCGCGTCCACGGCTTGCCGGCGGGCGCGGCCGCGCTGCGCGCGGCGGACCCGACGCTTCGCCTCGCTGCAAGCGCGCTCAAGCGCACCAAGCGCGTCAAGCGCACAATGACCGCCGCGATCACGGCAGGCAGATCGCCGGCCGCGACGCCGTCGCCGAGACCGGCCTCGAGATCGACGCCGGCGACGCCGTGGACGTAGACCGCGCACTGCGCGGCGGCCAGCGCGTCGCAGCCGCGCGCCAGCAGCGCCCCGATGACACCCGCGAGCACGTCGCCGCTGCCCGCGGTGGCCAGCGCCGCGCAGGCGATCGGGCTGATGTACGTCGCGCCGTCGGGCGCGGCGATGATGGTGCGCGCCCCCTTGAGCACGACGATCGCGCCCGTCGCAGCGGCGAGCCGCGTCGCGTGCCCCAGCCGATCCGCCTGCACCGTGGCGGTCGGCGCTCCCGTCAACCGGCCCATCTCGCCCGGGTGCGGCGTCAACACGCGCGGCGCGGTGGCCTGCATCAGCACCGCCGGGGCGTCCGTCCCCAGCGCGTTGAGCGCGTCGGCGTCGAGGACCATCGGCTGCGGCGCGGTGGCGGCCACCCGCCGCACGACGTCGCGCATGCGATCGCCAGTGGGGATGCCGGGACCGATCACGATCGCCTGCGCGCGCGCGGCCAGCTTGGCGATCGCCCGCGCCGCCGCCTCGGGATCGCCGTCGTCGCTGCTGGCGTACGCGGCGGTCATCACCTCGACGACCTTCGCGTCCAGCGCCTTCTGCCCGGCCGCGGTCGACGCCAGCGTGACCAGCCCCGCCCCCGCGCGCAGCGCCGCCTGCCCGACCAGCACCGCGGCGCCGGTCTTTCCGGGCGAGCCGGCGACCACGAGCAGGTGGCCCGAGCTGGTCTTGTGCGCGGACGGACTGCGGCGCGGCAGGCGCGCACCGACCGCGGCTCCGTCGAGCAGGAAGCTGCGCGCACCGGCGTCGCCGGGGGTCGGCAGCGGCACGCCAAGACCGACGACCTCGACGCGCCCCACGGGCGCGTCGGCCTCCAGGTAGAGCCCCAGCTTGCGCTCGCCCATCGTTGCGGTGACGTCGGCGCGGAACACCGCGCCCTCCGCGCGTCCGCTGTCGGCGTCCAGGCCGGACGGCACGTCGACCGCCAGCTTGCGCGCGCGCGCCGCGTTCATCGCCGCGATGGCCGTGCCCGGAACGCCGCCGACCGCACCGCGCACGCCGATGCCGAACAGCGCGTCGACGATCACGCCGGCGCCGGCCAGCGCCGCGCCCCAGCGCGCCGGCTCCGACCAGCCGCTACCGTCTTCGATGGCGACGCTCCCCATCCGCTCCAGCGCCGCCAGCATCGTCGCGGCGTCGCCATGGATCTTGTCGCGTGGCGCTGCGATCATCACGCGCACCGCAACACCCGCCAGCGCCAGGTGGCGCGCGGCCACGAAGCCGTCGCCGCCGTTCGCACCCGCGCCGCACACGACGGCGACCGTCCCCTGCCCCACCGCCCCGCCCAGCTCGATGCGCGCGATGTCGGCGACGCCGCGGCCTGCGTTCTCCATCAGCAGCAGGCTGGGGATGCCGAACGTCGCGGTCGCGGCGGCATCGGCCGCCCGCATCTGCGCGGCGGTCAGCAGCGGCGGAAAATTCGCGGCCGGGCGCCGGATCACCCACGCCCCACCCCGGCCGCGATCGCGGCCCGCAACTCCGATACGGCGGCCTGCATCCCCGTCATCACCGCGCGCGCGACCAGGCCGTGGCCGATGTGCAGCTCCTCGAGCCCCGGCAGCGCCGCCACCGGGCCGACGTTCGTGTAGTCGAGGCCGTGCCCCGCGCCCAGGCGCAGCCCCGCGTCGCCGGCCGCGCGCGCCGCCAGCTCCAGCCGCTGCAGCTGCCGCCCGAACTCCTCGCCTCGCGGCGGCGCCAGCGAGTAGTCGCCGGTGTGCAGCTCGACGGTGCCGACGCCCATGCGCGAGCAAGCTTCCACCACCCGCTGCTCCGGATCGATGAACAGGCTGACGGGGATCCCCGCGTCGGCGAGGCCACGCACCACCACTTCCAGCGTCCCGCCCGGCGCCACGCTCAAGCCACCCTCGGTCGTCTGCTCCTCACGCTTCTCCGGGACCAGCGTGCACATGTCGGGCTTCACGTCGCGCGCGATCGCCAGCATCTCGGGGGTGGCGGCCATCTCCAGGTTGAGGACGCCGCGGACGGTCTCGCGCAGCACGTGCACGTCGCGGTCCTGGATGTGCCGCCGATCCTCGCGCAGGTGCACGGTGATGCCGTCGGCGCCCGCCAGCTCGCACAGCGCGGCCGCGACCACGGGGTCTGGGTAGCGGGTTCCGCGCTGCTGGCGAAGTGTGGCGACGTGGTCGACGTTGATGTGAAGGCGGATCATTCCGTCTAGCTGGTCAGCGCCTGCTTCAAGGTTTCGGCGATCTCGTCCGCGTAGGCCTTGATGCCGGCCTCGTCCTGGCCCTCGATCATCACGCGCGCCTTGGCCTCGGTGCCCGAGTAGCGGACGAGGACGCGTCCCTCGACGCCCAATGCACCCTCGATCTTGGCTATCATTTTCACCACCGACGGCATCTCTTCGAACGGACGCTTGCGCGCCACCGCGAAGTTGAGCAGCACCTGCGGATAACGCGTCATCGCGCGCGCCGCCAGCTCGGACAGCGGCTTGCGCTCCTGCACCATCACCGCCAGCACGCGCAGCGCCGCGACGATGCCGTCGCCCGTGGTCGCGTGATCGAGGAACACGATGTGTCCCGACTGCTCGCCGCCCAGGCTGAGGCCGCGCTCGCGCATCGCCTCGACGACGTAGCGGTCGCCGACAGCGGTGCGCAGCAGCTTGCCGCCGCGTGACGACAGCGCGCGCTCGAGGCCGAGGTTCGACATCACCGTCGCGACGACGGTCTGCTCGGGGAGCTCGCCGCGCTCGATCATCCGCGTCGCCAGGATCGCCATGACCTGATCGCCGTCGATGATGTTGCCGTTTTCATCGGCGAGGATGACGCGATCGGCGTCGCCGTCGAGCGCGATGCCCAGCTGCGCGCCCGACCGCTTGACCTCCTCGGCCATGAATTCGGGGTGCAGCGCGCCGCACGCGTAGTTGATGTTGCGTCCGTCGGGCCACACATTCAGCTCGTCGACGCCGGCGCCCAGCTCGCTGAACACCTGCGGCGCGACGCTGTAGGCGGCGCCGTTGGCGCAGTCGACGACGACCTTGACGCCGTCGAGCGTCAGATCGCGCGGAAGCGCGTGCTTCAAGAACTGCACGTAGCGACCGCCTGCGTCTTCGATGCGCACGGCCTTGCCGATCGCGTCGGGCGCCGCGCGGATGCCGTCGTTGCCGGCGCCGATCGCTTCCATGTCGCGCTCGATCTCGGCTTCGGCCTCGTCGGGCAGCTTGAAGCCGTCGGCGGCGAAGATCTTGATGCCGTTGTCCTGATAGGGATTGTGCGACGCGCTGATCACCACGCCCGCGTCGGCGCGCATCGACGACGTGATGAACGCGATGCCCGGCGTCGGCAGCGGGCCGACCAGCATCACGTCGGCGCCGGCGGAGACGATCCCCGCCTGCAAGCGCGCTCTCGAGCATGTAGCCGGACAGCCGCGTGTCCTTGCCGATCACGATACGCCCCGCGCGCCTGTCGTGCCGGAAGCGGCGCGCCACGGCCTGCCCGAGGCGCAGCGCCATCTCGGCGGTCATCGGCTCGCGGTTAGCGACGCCGCGGATCCCGTCGGTCCCGAAAAGCTTCCTGTCTCCGTCAGCCATGGTGGTCTCTCAACTTAAGCATGGATCGCAGCTCCGGTGCTGTGCCTAGGGGGTGGCTGTAGCGACGCCGCAGCCGATGCGCGCGCCGGCGCTCGGGTCCGCGCTGGCGTGGATCATGATCGCGTGCGGAAGCACGTTGCTGGACGCATCGCCGCCGATCGTCCAGTAGGTCGGGCCCATCGAGAGGGTCGTGCTGGTTGCGGTGCCGTCAGCGGCGCAGTTGATCGTCTGGATGATCTCCCCCTTGGGGACCCAGTGATTGCCGGCGTCGTTGCCGTTAGACCCACAGCTGGCGAACTCGTGCAGGTGCGCTCCGTGTGGGCCGGGGGGACAGTTGGTGAGGCTGATCTGCAAGGACAGCAGGCCCTGCGGGTTCACGCTGAACGTCGCCGTCCCTGTCACCGTGTTGGTGCCGATGGGGTTGATCGTGGCTCTCGCCATCGTCGCCAACCCGCCGCCCGCGCCGCCGCGACCGCCCGATGCGGTTCCGCCGCTGCCGCGCGCTGCCACCGCCGCCGCGCCCGGCGTTGCCACCGCCGCTGCCTGCGCTCGACGACCCGCCGGCGCCCGACGAGCCACCCGAGCCCGCGCTCGACGAGCCACCGGTGCCCGCGGCGCCGCTGCTGCCCGCGCTGGCGCCGCCGCTGCCCGCGCTGGCGCCGCCGCTGCCCGCGCTGGCGCCGCCGCTGCCCGCGCTGGCGCCGCCGCTGCCGCTGGACGATCCACCCGAGCCGGCCGTCGCTGCCCCGCCCGCGCCCGCGCTGGCGCCGCCCGATCCGCCGCCGCTGCTGCCGGCGCTGCCGCCACCACTGCCGCCGCCGCCACCGCCGTCACTGCCGCTGCACGCGGCGAGGCCCACAACCAGGACAACAAGCGCGTATCGCGATCGGATCATTCATTCCTCCGTGGAGGGGCATCATAGGGCGGCTGCCCGCCGGTGGCTACGGCTACGGCCGAGCTAACACTGGCCGCTCACGCGCCGTGATCGGCGAGCGCCTCGGCGACGCGGACGACGTCGCGCATCTCCGCCACGTCGTGGACGCGCACGGCGGCAGCCCCACGCAGGACGGCGGCGGCGACGGCGGCGGCCGTACCGAACAGGCGTTCGCCCGCAGGCCTGCCGGTGAGCAGGCCGATGAACGCCTTGCGCGACACACCGACCATGATCGGTACGCCCAGCCGCGCCGCCAGCAGCGGCAGCCCCTTGAGCAGGGCTACGTTGTGCTCGCTCCGCTTGCCGAAGCCGATCCCGGGATCGATCCAAGTCTCCCAGCAGCCCGCCGCGCGCGCCGCCGCCAGCCGCGCCTCCAGCTCCGCGCCGACCTCGGCGACCACGTCGCGAAACGACACGTCTTCCATCATCGTCGCCGGCGCGCCGCGCAGGTGACCAAGCACGATCCCCGCTCCCGACGACGCCGCGACGCCCAGGATGTCCGCATCGAGCAGGCCGCCCGAAACGTCGTTGATCACCGAAGCACCAGCCGCCACCGCCGCCCGCGCCGTCCCGGCCTTGTACGTGTCGATCGAGATGCGCACGGACGGCGGCAACCGCCGCCTCAGCGCCTCGATCACCGGAATCACGCGCGCCTGCTCCTCGGCCTCCGGCACCGCGATCGCCCCTGGCCGCGTCGACTCGCCGCCGACGTCGATCCAGCTCGCGCCGGCGTCGGCCATCTCGCGCCGCCGCCTCCACCGCCGCGTCGGCGCTCGCGTACCGCCCGCCGTCCGAAAACGAATCGGGCGTGACGTTCAGGACGCCGACGACCAGACAGGCCACGGCGTCTGTTCTACACCGACACTGGCCGCTCGGGCGGAGCTAGGCCTTGTCGGGCACGGGGCGCGGCGGCGCGAAGATGCTCGGCCGCGACGCCTTCTCGGCCGTCTTCGGCGTCGTCGACGCGCGCTCCCCGCCCAGAGGGACAGGCGGCTTTCGATCCAGCGGCTGCCCCGCGAAGATCTTCACGATCTCGGCGCCGTCGATGGTCTCGAACTCCAGCAGCGCCTCGGCCAGCGCCTTCAGCTTGTCGAGGTTCTCGATCACGACCTTCTTGGCGCGCTCGTAGTTGGCGGTGACGATCTTGCGGACCTCACCGTCGATCTCGATCGCCGTCTGCTCGCTGTACTCCTTGCCCGCGTCACCGAAGTCGCGGCCCAGGAACACCTCGCCCTCGCGCTTGCCGAAGTGCAGCGGCCCGAGCTTGTCCGACATCCCCCAGTCGCACACCATCTTGCGGGCCAGGTCAGTCGCGACCTGGATGTCGTTCGACGCGCCCGTGGTCAGCTGGTGAAAGACGGTCTCCTCGGCCACGCGCCCGCCCATCGCCACCGCGATCTGATCGTTGGCGGCGTCCCTCGACAGGTTCAGGCGATCTTCGGCCGGCAGCTGCTGCGTCAGCCCCAGCGCGCGGCCACGCGGGATGATGGTGACCTTGTGGACTGGATCCGAGCCCTTCATCAACGTGCCGACCAGCGCGTGCCCCGCCTCGTGATAGGCGGTCACCCGCTTGTCGCTGTCGCTGATGATCATCGACCGGCGCTCCGGCCCCATCAGGACCTTGTCCTTGGCCATCTCGAAGTCGCCCATGTCCAGCTGCGACTTGTCGTTGCGCGCCGCCAGCAGCGCCGCCTCGTTCACCAGGTTCTCCAGGTCCGCGCCCGAGAACCCGGGCGTGCCGCGCGCGATGACGTCGAGGTCGACGCCCCCCGCCAGCGGCGTCTTCTTGGTGTGCACGGCCAGGATGCCCGTGCGCCCGCGAACGTCGGGGCGTGGCACCACGATGCGGCGATCGAAGCGGCCCGGGCGCAGCAGCGCCGGGTCGAGCACGTCGGGACGGTTGGTCGCCGCGATCAGGATGACGCCCTCGTTCGATTCGAAGCCGTCCATCTCGACCAGCAGCTGGTTGAGCGTCTGCTCGCGCTCGTCGTGACCGCCGCCCAGGCCTGCGCCGCGGTGGCGCCCGACGGCGTCGATCTCGTCGATGAAGATGATACACGGGGCGTTCTTCTTCCCCTGCTCGAACAGGTCGCGGACGCGGCTGGCGCCGACGCCCACGAACATCTCGACGAAGTCAGAGCCCGAGATCGAGAAGAACGGAACGCCCGCCTCGCCCGCGATGGCGCGCGCCAGCAGCGTCTTGCCGGTTCCCGGCGGGCCCATCATCAGCACGCCCTTGGGGATACGGCCGCCGAGGCGCGTGAACTTCTTCGGGTCCTTGAGGAAGGCGATGATCTCCTCGACCTCGTCCTTCGCCTCTTCGATGCCAGCGACGTCGGCGAACGTCATCTTGCGCTGGTTCTCCGACAGCAGCTTCGCCTTCGACTTGCCGAAGCTCATGGCCTTGCCGCCGCCGACCTGCAGCTGGCGCATGAAGACCAGGAACAGCACCACCAGCACCAGCATGGGCAACCACGTGACGAACACCTGCTGCCAGAATCCATTTTCGGATTCCTTGACGACCTCGTAGTTCAGCTTCGCCTTGTCGAGCCTGTCGAGCAGCTTGTCGCCGATGATGCCCGTCGTGACGAAGTTCTCACCGGCGGCGTACTGGCCATGGATCTCGGCGCTCTCCTGATTCTTGCGAATCGTGATCGGCGTGCCGGCCTTGAACTTCTCCGGATGCTGATCGACGTCCTGCGCGAACGTGGAGAACAGGATGCGCTTCTCCTCGACGCGTTGGCCGTTCAGGAATTGCCAGATCACGCCGACGGCAACGATCATCGTAATCCACAGCAGGACCGTCTTATGGCTTTGACGCACTCAGTGTGTCCTTTCGGGGGCGATTCGGGGAATCATCGGAAAGTATTGCCGCCAATGGCAACATGGTCAAAGGTTAGTTGCTCGTCGCGTGGAGCGTAGGCCGGCTTTGCCGGCCGCAGCTCATCGCGGGAGGTTCGGAACCCTTTCAGGGTTCTGAGTACACTCGAAAGACACTGTCAGGCGACGGCGTGTAGCCGCTACAGGACGCCCCGCTTCAGCGACGCGCAGCCCAGGCACGAACAGCACGATGTCGTCGGCCGTTGTCAGGATCGGCAGCGTTGCGCGGGCCGCGCGCGCGATCTTCGCGTCGATCATCAGATCCGAAAGTTTCCGACTGCCGCGCCCGCCGCGCGGACGCATGCGATCGCCCGGCCGCCGCGCGCGCATCACCAGCGGCCAGGCGATGCGGTCGGCGTCGAACGCGCCCGCCGTCCGCTCCGACGATCAGCCGCAGCTGAGTTCCGGGTGACCACCCATAGGCCCCCGGTCCGTCGATGACCACTCGGCCCTGGCGCACGCCGCCGGCGACGGTGCGGCGCGGCGCGATGCGGGCCTCGCCGTAGGTCACCTCGACGCGCCGTCCGCCGGCGACGTCGATCCCCGCGCTGCCACCACGCGCCTTCAGTCGCGACACGACCGCCGCTGCCCGGCGCGGCAGCGACGCGAGCGCGACGTCAGGGCGTTCACCCGTGGCGCCCGCGCGGGCCGCCGCCGCCAGCGCCACCAGCGCCTCGACGATGCGCGGGTTCTCTTCGGCGAGCGCCGGCAGCAAGCGGTGGCGGATGCGCGCGCGCGCGAACCGCGCGTCGGCGTTCGAGGGATCATCGATGAACGGGATGCTGCGCCGGCGAAGGTAGCGGAGCACCTCGTCGCGACGGACGTCCAGCAGCGGGCGGACGAAGCAATCGCGGCGATAGGGGATCCCGGCCAGTCCCGGAAGTCCGGTGCCTCGAACGATGCGAAACAGCACCGTCTCCGCCTGGTCCTCGGCCTGGTGGCCGAGCGCGACGCGCGCCGCGCTGTGCGCGTCGGCCAGCGCCGCCAGCGCGTCCAGGCGCAAGGTGCGGGCGGCGTCCTGCAGCGAGGCGGCGCGCGCGCGGCGCGCCGCGGCGACGTCGACGCGCAGCGGGAAGAACGGCAGGCCGAGCGCCGCCGCGCGCTCGCCGACCATCGCGACCTCGGCGGCGGCGTTCGCGCGCAGCCCGTGATCGATCGACGCCACCTCGAGCGACAGGCGCAGCCGCTCACGCACCTCCCATAACGCGTGCAGCAGCGCCATCGAGTCCGGGCCACCCGACACCGCGACGACGACCTTGTCTCCCGGGCGGAAGAGGTCGTGCGCGGCGATGGTACGCAGAAGCGTCGACAGCATGTTCGCCGAATCGAGCTTATACGGCTATATAGGCGCCTGCGATGGTCACCCCACGACGAGAAACGCCCGGCTGACGTCATCGCGCTATCGCCGTTCCGGGCCGAGATCGGGCGTGGCCGCCGGCTGCGCCGCGCGGACCTCCTGTTCGCGGAGCGCGATCTCGAGTCGGCGGTACGGGCGCTACCGGGCGACGAGCTCTACTACGTGGTGCACGAGCTGGGGCTGCGCGACGCCGGCGCGATCGTGCAGGCGGCGACGGCCGAGCAGCTGCAGATCGTCCTCGATTTCGCCGTGTGGGAGCACGACCGGCTCGCCCCGGCCGCGCTCGGCGAATGGCTGGCATCGATGGTCGAGGCGCCGTACGAGCGCGTCGGCGAGTGGCTGGCCGGGCTCGACACCGAGCTGGTCGCGCTGATCATCCGCAGCGCCGCCGACATCTACGACCTTTCGCACGGCGACCCCCCCTATGAGCCGCAGGGGTCCTTCTTCCCGACGCCCGACGGGCTGTTCGTGCTCGACGTGCGCGGGCTGCCGGAGGACCAGCGCAATCCCCGCTCGGAGGCCGAGGGCGGCCCGGACAGCGTCCAGGTGATCATCCGCCTCATCGATTCGCTGTACCGCGCTGACAAGGACTTCGCGCGCCGGCTGCTCGTGGGCGCGGGGGGAGAGCTCGACGCGGAGCTCGAGGAGATGGCGCTGCGCTGGCGGCAAGGGCGCATGGCGGATCTCGGCTTCGCCGACTACTACGAGGCGCTCGAGGTCTACCGCGAGCTCGACCCGGCGAGCGTGCGCATCGGCGACGCAGCCGCGTCCGCGCGCGCCGATGCTCGTCCCCGTGGCGACGCGAGCGGCGCTGCGCTGCGCGTGCCGACGGCGCTGGCGCAGCGTCTGGGCGACACCGGCGGCTCGCCGTTCGCGCGCGCCGCGCAGGCGCTGGCGGCCGGCGACGAGATCGACGACCTCCACTTCGCGCTGGTGGCGCTCACCAACCGCGTGCTGGCGGCAGACAGGATCGCGCCTGGCGACGACGACGCGGTCGCCGCCGTGCTCGAACGGCTGGCGGCGACGCTGGACCTTGCCATCGAACGCCTGGCCGCCGGCGACGATGCGCGTGGCACGGTGGCGCTGCGCACGATCCCGCTCGTCAAGCTGTTCCGGCTGGGCGTAAGCCTGATCGGCAAGGTGCGCGGGCTCGCCCTCGCGCTCGTGCGCAAGGGTCCGTTCGCGGCGCGCGGCCGCGCGCTGGCGGAGCCGGTCGACTCCGCGGTGCTCGACGCGATCACCCGGCTGCGTCCGCTGTTCCCGCGCCTGCTCGATACGCCGCCCGCTGCCGGCGAGCGGCCGTTCCGCAGCCTGGCCGATCTGGCGCGCGCGACCGCCGCGGTGGAACGCGCCGCGGCCGCGCAGGCGATGCTGCGCGCGCTCGGCGTGACCCCCGCGGACGTGAGCAGCGACTCCGGCGCGCTGCTGGCCAGCGACGCCGACGAGGCGGCGATCGATACCGGCGTGCTCGCGCGGACGGTGCTGGTCCGGCGTCTGCTGGGCGACGCGGGCGCGCCCGGGCCGTTCGCGCCGCTGTCCGCGGCCGACGTCCAGGCATTCGAAGCGTCGCTGCGCAAGACCAAGAGCGGGCCCCCCGCCCTGCCCGACAAGCTGCGAAACGCCGTCCAGGCGGTGCTTGCCGAGGCGACGCCGCAGCCGCTCGCCGTCGCGGGCGCCGAGGTGGCCGAGCGCTGGATCGCCAGCCTGGCCCCGCTGGAGCCAACCCTGGTGATGGGGTCGACACGCCCCGCACCCGTGCGCAAGCCGGCAACCAAGCCGGCCGGGCCGCGCCGCCGATAGTGGCGACGGGCCCGACTGGATGCCGGCCCGACGGCGGCAGGCGCGATCCTGTTGTAGTCGCGGGCCGCCGGTAGCAGAATCCTCCGGGAAGACCTGCGGATTCCGGTGGTTGGCTTGCCCCCTGTGAGGTTGATTCGAGTTCCCGTGCTGGCGGTGGCGCTGTTTGTCGCCGTCACGTCGCGTGCGGCCGACCCCGCCCCGCCGCCCGCCGTCGCGCCAGTCCCCGTGGTCCCGCTGCCGCCCGCGGCCGCCGACGTTCCGGTAGGTTCGCAGGCCGACGTCGACATGCAGGCGAGCCGTGCGCTCGGCCATCGCCTGGTGATGCTGGGACGCTACGAAGAGGCGGTCGCGGCCTTCCGCCGTGCCTACGAGCTGAAGGCAGACGCCAGGCTCCTGTACGACATCGCCGAGTGCTACCGCCAGGTCGGCAACGTCGATCAGGCGCTGTTCTATTACGACCGCTACCTGACCGACTGGCCCGAGGCGTTCGATCGCGATCAGGTGGAGAAGAAGGTCGCCGCGCTGTCAGCGGGACGCGCGCGCGAGACGGGCGCCGTCCCCCGCAAGCGGCCCCTGATGGTGGCCGACGAAGCGAACAAGCCACGCCCACCGGTGCGGCCGTGGCAGCGCTGGTGGTTCTGGACCGGGATCTGCGTATCGCTGGCGGCGGGGGTGACCGCGGCCGCGCTGTCGTCGCGTCCTGACAATGGCCTGCCCGCGAGCGACCTCGGCAGCAAGAGGTTCTTTTGAGCGCTGCCTGGCGCGGGCTGCTCGCGGCGGCGGCGATCGCGCTGGCGTCCGCCGCGTGCCGTGGCGACGGCGGCGCGACGCTGACGGTGGTCGTGACGGCTTCGGGATCGCCACCGAACGTGACAAAGCTGAATGTCACGCTGACCGGTCCAGCAGGTAGCGAGACGAATCCCTACGACCGCGGCGGGTCGCTGATCTCCTTCCCGACCACGCTGATAGCCGAGCTGCCGGCGAGCGCCGCCGGCCAGATCAGCATCGAGGTCACCGCCGTCGACGCCGCAAACACGACCGTCGCGACCGGGCGCGACGGTCCGAGGGTCGTCCGCCCGGGAGACAGGCTGACGGTCTACGTGCGCCTCGGATGCAACGACGCTCCTTGCAACCGCGACGGCGGTTTCGGTCCGGACGGCGACGGGAGCACGCCGCCATCCGGCGAGGGCTGCGGCAACGGACGCATCGACCCGGGCGAGACCTGTGACAAGAACATACCGCGCGGCGACCCGGGCGCGTGCCCGCCCGCTGACTGCGACGACGGCGTGGCGTGCACGGAGGACATCCGTGTGGGCAGCGACTGCACCGCCGAGTGTAAACCCAGGGAGATTGTCACGCCCCGCTTCGGCGACGGGTGCTGCCCTGCCGGAGCGACGCGCGAGACCGACGCCGACTGCTCGGACCGCTGCCGCGACGGCACCGTCCAGCCGGGCGAGACCTGCGACCTCCTCATCCAGGAGGGAGCGCCGGGAGCGTGCCCCACCGCCGACGACTGCAAGGCGCCGCCCAGATCGTGTGAGACCGCCATGCTGATCTCGGCGGGGACGTGTTCGGCGGTTTGCCTTCGCTTTCCCAATGTCACCCCGTCAGACAAGATCAGCGACGGCTGCTGTCCCGCGGGGGCGACGAGCGGGACAGACACCGACTGCCCCGTCTTCTGCGGCAACGGCGTGCGCGAGGAGGGAGAGGCGTGCGATCTCGGCATCGCACCGCTCAGCCCCGGCAGCTGCCCGACGAACTGCGACGACGGCAAGTCGTGCACGGCGGACTTCGTCACCGGCACCGGCTGCCAGGTGGCATGCCAGCACGAGACCATCACGGCGCTGATCTCCGGCGACGACTGCTGTCCCGGCGGCGCCAACCACCAGGTCGACACGGACTGCCCGTTCCAGTGCGGCAACGGCGTCGTCGATCCGGGCGAGGCGTGTGACTCCGCGGCGACGGGGAATGGCGCGTGTCCGATGACCTGCCCGCCGTCGCCGACGCCCTGCCTGCGCTCGGTGAAGGTGGGCGACCGTGACGACTGCTCGGCGCGCTGCGAGCTTCACCCCGTGACCGAATGTTCGCTGGTGGTGACGTCGGAGCACCCCTTCACCGGGCAAAAGACCGGCGACCGGTGCTGCCCGTCCGGCTGCACGTACTACAACGACGTCGACTGCTCGACCCAGTGTGGCAACTACGCAAGCGATTTCACGAACCACGAGGAGACGTGCGACACCGCCACGTCGCCGGGGACGGCGGGCGCTTGTCCCACCTCGTGCCGCGACAGCAACATGTGCACCGAAGATCGGCTGATGAGCGACGGCACCTGTCACGCGAAGTGCGTGTTCACGCTGATCACCAGCCTGCGCGCCGGCGACGGCTGCTGCCCAACCAACGCGGGCGGCAATCAAACGCTGGACCCCGACTGCAAGCCGGCGTGCGGCGACGGCGTCGTCGATCCGCCGGACGAGACCTGCGACAACGGCATCGAGAGCTCGTGTCCGGCCACATGCCCGCCTCCGCGCGCCTGCATGCGCTTCCAGCTTGAGGGAGCCACCGAGACCTGTAACGCCAGGTGTGTGCCGATAGCGCTCACCTGCTCGCTGGCGAAGGACGATTGCTGCCCGGCGGGTTGCACGGCGCTAACCGACGTCGATTGCCCGACCATCTGCGGCGACGGCGCGATCGAGACCACCGAGACCTGCGACCGCGCGATCACCCCGGGCAAGCCGGGCGCGTGCGCCGCGACGTGCGACGACCGCGACGCGTGCACGGTCGACCTGGCATCGGGGTCGGTGGCGGGGTGCACACGGACCTGCGTGCACCGTCGCATCACGGGCTGCGTGGATGGCGACGGCTGCTGCCCATGCCGGCTGCCCGGCGGCGACCGACAACGACTGCCTGGCGGCGTGCGGCGACGGCCGCATCGGCGACGGCGAGACCTGCGACCCCCCATCCACCTGCCCCGCCGCCTGCCCGGACGACGGCAACACCTGTACCATCGAACGGCTGGAGGGCAGCGCCCAGACCTGCAACGTGGCCTGCGTTCACGCCCCGGTCACGATCTGCTCAGGCTCAACCGCGGATTCTTGCTGTCCGACCGGCTGCACCTTCCTGACCGACACCGATTGTTAGCCGCAATCACCGGCCAATCGAACCGGCCGCGCTTGACAGGGTAGCAAAAGGCATCGTAAGCACGCCGGACCGCACAGGAATCCAGCCAGACGGCGACCGGGAATAGTTCGGCGTCGGGCAGGGTTTCCGGCCGCAAGTGACGTCCAACCCCCCGTTGCCGCCCCGAAACGAAAAGAGGCATCGATGTCCGATTCGATGATTGAAGTCGAGGGTCTGACCAAGAACTACGGTCCCACCCTCGCGGTCGACCAGGTGACTTTCAGCGTCCGCCGCGGCGAGGTGCTGGGGTTTCTCGGCCCCAACGGCGCCGGCAAGTCGACGACGATGAAGATGCTGACCTGCTTCCTGGCCCCCAGCGCGGGCCGGGCGGTGGTGGCCGGCCACGACGTGTTCGACGACTCGCTCGAGGTGCGCAAGCGCATCGGCTACCTGCCCGAAGACACGCCGATCTACCGCGACATGACCGTGGTCGAGTACCTGCAGTTCGCGGCCGCCGTCCGCGGCATGCCGTCGGACAAGGTCGGCGGGCGCATCAAGGAGATCGGCGCGCGCTGCGGCCTCGGCGACGTCGCCGGCAAGCTGGTCGGCGAGCTGTCGAAGGGCTACCGGCAGCGCGTCGGGCTGGCGCAGGCGATGCTGCACGACCCGGACATCGTCATCCTCGACGAGCCGACGAGCGGCCTGGACCCGAACCAGATCGTCGAGATCCGGTCGCTCATCAAGGAGATCGGCCGCGAGAAGACGGTCATCCTGTCGACCCACATCCTCCCCGAGGTGCAGGCGACCTGCAGCCGCATCGTGATCATCAACGGCGGCAAGCTGGTCGCCGACGGCACCCCCGACGAGCTGCGCGCGCGCGAGCGCGGTGGCAGCTACCGCGTGATCGTGGAGTCGAACGGCGTCCCCAAGGAGGCCATCCGCGATCGACTGGCCGGCATCGCGGGGGTCGCCCGCTGCGTGATGCTCGCCGGCCAGGTAGAGGAAGGCTCGCACGCGTTCACCATCCACGCGGCGGCGACCACCGACCTGCGCAAGTTGATCTTCCGCGCGGCCGTCGACAACCGCTGGACGCTGCTCGAGCTGGCCCGCGAATCGGCCAGCCTGGAAGACGTGTTTCGCAACCTCACCACCGGAGAGGAAGGCAAGTCATGAGCCCGGCACTCGTCATCTCGCGGCGGGAGATCCGCACCTACTTCAATTCTCCCGTCGCCTACATCGTCGTCACCGTGTTCATGGTGCTCACGGGGTACCTGTTCTTCCCGCCGCTGTTCGTCGAAGGCCAGGCCGACATGCGCGGCTTCTTCGGCAACATGCCCATCCTGTTCATGTTCCTGGCGCCGGCGATCACCATGCGCTTGCTCGCGGACGAGAAGGCGTCCGGTACGCTGGAGCTGCTGATCACCATGCCGGTCCGCGACTGGGACGTGGTGCTGGGCAAGTTCCTGGCAGCGATGGCGCTGCTGTGCACGGCGCTCGGGCTGACCGTGGTGTTCGCGATCAGCGTCAAGCTGCTGGGGCCGCTCGATCGCGGCCCGACGATCGGCGGCTACATCGGCCTCGTGCTGATGGGCGGCGCTTACATCTCGATCGGCGTCATGACGTCGGCGTTTTCGCGTAACTCGATCGCGGCGTTCATCGTCGCCTTCGCGATCTCGTTCGTGCTGTTCCTGTTCGGCCGGCTGACGCAGTTCGTGCCGCAGTCGATCCAGCCGATCATCGCGTTCCTCAGCATCGAATCCCACTTCGAGAACATTGGTCGCGGTGTCATCGACTCGCGCGACGTCATCTACTACCTGTCGGTGATCGGCATCTGCCTGCTGACGGCGACGCTGTCACTCGAATCGCGGCGGTGGAGGTAATCATGGCCACGGACGAAAGCAACAAGAGCGAACCCTCCGCCAAGGCGCCCGGCATGACCCCGGAAGGCAAGATGCGGCGGCGCAAGCGCATGTCGGCGTCGAACGCGGCGGCGTACGTGCTGCTGTCGATCGGCGCCATCGTGCTCGTCAACCTGATCGGGACGCGCGTCTTCGGGCGCCTCGACCTGACGCAGAACAAGGTCTACACGCTGGCGCAAGCGTCGAAGGACGTCGTCAAGGATCTGCCCGACTACCTGACGGTCAAGGCGTACATCTCGAAGGACCTGCCGCCGGAGCTCAAGAACACCGATCGCTACGTGCGCGACCTGCTCGACGAATACCGCACGTACTCCAAGGGCAAGATGCGCTTCGAGGTCCTCGACCCCACCGACAAGAAGATCGAGGAAGAGGCAGCGGCGTGCCGCGTGCAGCGCATCCAGATCCAGGTGCTGCGGTCGTCGAAGTTCGAGGTCGGCGCGCACTTTCTGGGCCTGTGCTTCCAGTACCAGGGCAAGAACGAATCGCTCCCGCAGCTGCGCGGCGTCGAGGGCCTGGAGTACCAGGTTTCGTCGCTGATCAAGCGGATGACGCAGAAGAAGCACAAGATCGCGATGACCAACGGCCACGGCGAGCCCGATCAGAACCAGGGCTTCACGTACCTGAAGCACGTCGAGGAGTACGAGGTCACGACCCTCAACCCGTCCACCGGGCCGATCCCCGACGACGTCGACGCGCTGCTGATCGCCGGGCCGAAGCAACCGTTCGACGATCAGGGGCGGCGCAACATCGATGCGTTCCTGATGAAGGGCAAGGGCGCGATCTTCCTGGTCGACGGCATGGCGATGCAGGCCCCGCGCGGCAACATGCCGCCCGAGATGGCGGCCGCGCAGCCCAAGATCGGGCAGCCCAACGACGCGGGCCTGTCGGAGTTGCTCGAGAAGTACGGCTTCAAGATCAACCAGGACTTCGTGCTCGACTCGCCGCGCGTGCCCGGCCCGATTGACATGCCCGACGGCCGCAAGATGCTGGCCAACGTCCCCGTCTACGTGGCCGTGAAGACCTCGGGCGACGGCAAGGAAGTGTCGGTGCTCGAGAACATCACGGCGCTGGTGTTTCCGTTCGCCAGCTCCATCGAGCTGGTCGGCCCGCTCGCAAGCGGCACCCCGCCGGCGGGCAAGCTGTGGCAGCTCGCCAAGACCATGCCGACGGCGTGGAAGCACACCGGCATGTTCTTCTTCTCGCCGACGACGAAGATCGAAGAAGGCAAGGACAAGGGCTCGTTCGGCCTCGCCTACGCGTACCAGGGACCGCTCAAGAGCGCGTACGCGCCCGCCGCGGCCCCGGGCATGTCGACGCCCGACGCGCCCGGCGCGCCGCCGTCGGAATCGAAGAAGCCGGTGCGGCTGATGGTCGTCGGCGACTCCGACTTCGCGTCCGACGAATACGCGCAGCTCGGGCGCTACCTCCCGATCTACCAGGAGGGGGCGCAGATGCTGGTCAACGCCGTCGGCTGGGCGATGGAGGACGAAGGCCTGACGCCGGTGCGCACCAAGACGCTCACCGCGCGCCCCATCCAGGTCGAATCGGCGGGGACGGTGCTGGGCGTCGAGCTGTTCAACATCGTCGGCGTTCCCCTCGCCTTCGTCGCGTTCGGCATCGTGCGCTGGCGCCTGCGCCGCGCGCGCCGCCAGGGTCTGAAACTCTAGCCCCCCGGATTTAACGAACATGAACCGAAAAACCCTGATCTCCACTCGCCACGTTTGCCGTCCTCGGCCTGATCGCGCTCGTCGTCCTCAGGCAGCCCGAGAAGGGTGAAAGCGCCAAGGACCGTCCGCGTCCGTTCCCGACCGTGGCCGCGACCGACATCGAAACCATCGAGGTGACGAAGGCCGGCGCCACCACGGTCATCAAGAGCGAAGGCGGCAAGTACAAGGTCACCGCGCCGGTCGCCTACGCCGCCGACGAGCCGATCGCCAAGGCGGCGTTCGAGGCGCTGGGCAAGTTCGAGGTCGCCAGCCTGGTGACGGATCAGAAGGCGAAGCACGAGGAGTTCCAGGTCGACGACAAGGGCGGCATCCACCTGGTCGCCAAGGGCAAGGGCGGCGCCACGCTGCTCGACATGATGATCGGCAAGGCCGCGGGCTCCGGCACGATGGTGCGCCCGGCGGGCAAGGACGAGGTCTGGCAGGCGAACAACCTGTCGCGCTACACGTTCGAGAAGAACCCCGCCGACTGGCGCGACAAGAGCATCACGACGTACACCGCCACCGACGCCGAGAACATCGAGGTCACCGACAAGGATGGCGCCAAGATCGTGCTCAAGAAGACCGACGGCAAGGTCGGCTCCGACGACAAGTGGGAAGTTGTCCAGTCGTCGGCCAAGGTCGACAAGCTCGACAACTCGGCCCCGGTCGGCATCGCGTCGACGCTGGCGACCTGGAAGGCGAACGACTTCGCGGACGGCGTCAAGCTGGCCGACGCGGGGCTGGAGCCGGCGCAGCTGACGGTCGCCGTCGCGCTCAAGGGCGGCAAGCGCGCGACGGTGCTGATCGGCAACAAGAAGGCCGACGACGAGTTCTACGCGAAGACGCCCGAGTCGCCGCAGGTGTTCGTGCTCAAGAAGTACAACGCCGAACGCGTCATCAAGCGGCCGATCGAATTCCGCGACAAGACGATCTGCGACATCGCTGACACCGACGTCACCGAGATCGCGGTCAGCAACGGCGACAACTCGTACACCGTGGTCAAGAGCGGCGCCGACTGGAAGGCGACCAAGCCGGCCAAGCTGGACGTCGACACGACCAAGGTCACGCCGATCGCGGGCGCGTTCAAGGAGTGGAAGGGATCGAGCTTCGCGGACGATCAGTCAGCGAAGGCGAACGGTCTGGCCAAGCCGAAGGCGACGATCACGGTCAAGGGCAAGGCGGGCGCGACCTGCAGCGCCAAGATCGGCGACGAGACCAAGGACAAGCTCAGCTACCACCTGCTCTCCGGCAAGGGGACGGACGTCTACCTGGCGCCCAAGTGGAACGTCGACCGCGTGCTGGTGAAGGTGAACGACCTCAAGAAGGGCGGCACCCCGGTAGCGGCTGGAGCAGGCGGGCCCGGCGGGCCCCCCAACCCGCACGGCCAGCGGCCCTAAGCGCTCACCTCGCCCTGCCGCTACGAAGCGCTCGGCGCTTCGGCTCGGCTCTCTTACGCAAGACGCTCGGCGCTTCGCGCCGTCGGCTCGCTTCGCTTCGCCACACCTCGCGTGTATCTCGCGCCGAGCCTCGCTCTGCTCGTCACGCCTCGCGCGCCGACCTCGCTCTGCTCGTCACGCCTCGCGTCCGCGTCGCCACACCTCGCGTACGTTTTGCGCGGCGCCCACGTCCGGATTTCCCCGGGCGCTGCTGGCCGCCCAAAGCTTTTTCCGGGCGCGCAGCTTGCGGCTGGATTCGAAACCAAGCTGCGCGCCCGGAAAAAGCCACGTGCGGCGGTTGCGGTCGAACCGGAGGTTGCCTTCGACCCGCACGTCTCATGGGGTGGACTTCGCGCGAGGGCGGTAGGCAAGGCCAGCCGAGGCGAGTAGCAGCGTGGCGTGGTACGTGACCAGGCCGCCGGCTCTCGTAGGGTGGCTGCGCCGCAGGCGTGTGGGTAGCGGGGCCGGGGCCATGACGTCGGGCCGTAGCGCCCGGGCGCTAGTCAGTGGCCGGGCCAGCCGACCTACATGTCGATGATGACGACGCCGCGGTCCTTCTCTTTGTCCTCGTCCTCGGTCTCTCCGTCGCGCTCACGCTCACGTTCGCGCTCCCGTTCGTGCTCGTGCTCGGGCTTCCACCGCTCGTCACGCGAGGGGATCTCCAGCCTGGGCTGTTCCTGACGCCGGCGCTCTTCTTCCTCGCGGCGTCGGATCTGTTCGATGATCCAGGGTTCGAGCACGACGAGGACCTCTAGCTAAATGCCTGCAATATCGGACTCTCTTAGTCAAGTTCGGCAAGTCGAAGCGTGATCGTGAGCCCGAAGATCAGCGGGGTTATCACGGTCCCAGCGGCTTAGCCAGAGTGCGTCAGCGTTGTCAGTCTGGATCCTCGACCTTCCACAAGCCGTCCTCACGGACGAAGTGCACCTCTTGCTCGCTGCCGTACGGCATGTGGGCGTCGTCACCTGACTCGACAATGGGGGCTGCGATGGCCGCACGCAACCTGCTGAGCAGGGCGCGCGTGTCCTCGCCCCTCTCTTCCCAGTATTGGCGCAGCCTGTCGGCGGTCAGCCCGGGGCGGTAGCGGGCCGGGACCAGGCGCGTCAGCACGTCGTAGCGCCGCTGCTCCAGGGCGCGCACGAAGGTCCGCAGCGCGGCACGTGGCGTCCGCTGCCCCCACGGTTCGAGCAGAGGGCCGTCCACCCGCCAGCGGCCGTCCTCGAGCACCAGCGGCACCGTCTCGCCCAGGGGCAGCTGCAGCTCGACCCGGGGTGGGACCTTGTAGGCATCTGCCGCCACCTCCTTGCCGAAGGCCATGCTGTCGTTGGCGTTGGCTGCGAAGCCTGCAGCGAACACCTCGTAGGAGGTGCGCTGCTGGAACGCCGTCGAGGTGAGCGCGTACGCCGCCCGGTAGTCGCCGCGCCCCAGTGCAGCGCCGTAGAGCTGCAGCGTGCCCGCCGGGCCCTCCTGCTTGTGCGCGCAGGCCAGCGCGGCGACCACGAGCAGGCCCAGGCCCAGGCGCGACGTCATGGCCTGAGTATCTACTCCTGGTCGGGGGCCGGCGCCCCACCGTCGGCCTCGGCCGGGCGGCTGGTGACGGTCAGGCGGTAGGGCTCGTCGGGATTGCCCTCGCCCCGCCCGGCGATGACGCGAATGAGGACGCTGCCCGACGGCAGCGGCAGGCTTGCCCGCAGCGGCGCGCGCGCACCCTTCGCCGTCGGCTTGCCGCGCGCCAGCACGACGCCCGCGTCGTTGCTGAGCTCCAGCTTCAGGCCGGCGCGTTCGGGCGGCGCGATCTCGACGGCCAACACGGCCGGAGCCGACGCCACGTAACGAAACAGGTCCACGTCGCCGCGGCCCAGGTAACCCTGAACGGTGCTGCCGTCGGTGACGGCCTGCGCGTGCGCGGCGTCGTCGTTGGGCTCGGCCTCCGCCCCCTGCTTCTGCAGCTCCGCGCGGACGCGCACGGCGTAGCGCTGGTCCGCGTTCCAGCCGTAATCGGCGGCCACCACCAGGTAGACCTGCGCCGCCCCCGCCGGGACGAGCACATTGCGCAACGCCACGCGCTCACCGCGACGGCCGTGCGCCTCCGACAGCGTCTTCGCCGCGGCGTCGAGCAGCGCCAGCTTGGCGCTGACGCCCGGCACGGGATCGAGATCGGCGGCGATGACGCTCCCCTCCGCCAGCCCGGCGGTCGGCAAGCGATAGAAGTCCTGGTCCTTCTTCCAGCCGAGGTAGCCGATCGCCTCGCCCGGCAGCGCAAGCTCGTTGGCGGCGGCGGCCGTGTCGTCGGGCTCGACCTCCGCGCCGGGCTCCAGCGCCGCGATCTTCACGACCAGGCGGTACTTGCCAGGCGCCTCGCCCGCCGCCGCGCGGCGCACGCGCACGAACGTCGGTCCGCCTGCCGTCGACAGGTTGGGGATCGACAGCGGCTGCCCGGGCTCCGCGCCGACCGCGGCCAGCAGCGACTTGCCGGCCTCATCGGCGATGTCGAGCTTGACGCCCGCGCCGACGTCAGGCCGCGCATCGATCCGGATCGTGAAGCGAGGCCGCCGCGGCTGGCCGCCATCGGGGATCGCCGGCGCGCCGTCGGACGTCGCCGGCAACACCGCCGCATCGTCGGGCGGCATGCTCGACGCGGTAGACGTCGACATCCGGGCGCCCCCCGGCCTGCCATGCGACCGCGCCCGCGACCGCCACGGCCGTGCCGGGCACGACGAGCAGCCGCTGTGCCTTGGACGGTGCGTCGTTCGGCTCGGTCTCGGGCACCGCCGCGACGTCGCTGTCGGCGGCCGGCTCAGGCGCGACCACCACGGCCGCGCCGTCGGTCCGGGGCGGCAGCCGCGAGCGCTTGCAGGACGGGAACGACGAAAATGTGAGCGCGGCGACCAGAGCTGCGCTGGCGGCCCTCACTCCTTTTCGCGCGGCTGCATGCTGGCCATCATCTCGGCCTCTGCAACCAGCACGTCCCCCACCTTGGCCTCGCCGCGCAGCTTCCAGATCACCTTGCCCTTGCGCAGCGGCACGACATCCAGCACCAGCACGTCACCAGGGACGACCGGCTTGCGGAACTTGGCGCCGTCGATCGCCATGAAATACACCAGGTGAGTCTCCTGGCTGAAGCCCCCCGTGTGCGCCGCGAGCAGCGCGCCCGCCTGCGCCAGCGCCTCGATGATGAGCACGCCGGGCATCACAGGTTGGCCTGGGAAATGGCCGTTGAAGAACGGCTCGTTCCGCGACACCAGCTTGCGGGCGAGGATGCGCTCCGGCCCGATCTCGTCGACGCGATCGACGAGCAGGAACGGATAGCGGTGCGGCAGTATCCGCTCTATCGCGCGGATATCGAGCACGCCGCTATTTCTTGGCCTTGGGGGCGGCCGCCGCGGGTGCGGCACCCTTGTCGGCGGCTTCGCCCGCGTTGTAGCGGCGAATCAGCTCGTTGGTCAGGTCGAAGTGCGGCTTGGCGAAGATCAGCGCCGACTTGTCGACGATCAAGCTCAGGTTCTCGGCGGCGGCGATCTTCTGCACGATGCGCGTCATGCGCTCGAAGATCTTGCCGGTCTCCTTCTGCTCCTTGGCGGTCAGATCCTGCTGGTGGCGCATGTACGTCTGCTGCACCTTCTCCAGCCGCCCCCGCAGCTCGGCCTCCTTCTCGCGGAGCTTGTCCGCCGGCAGCAGCGTGCGCTTCTTGTCGAGGTCCTCGATGTCCTTCTTGAGCTGGGCCTGCTGCTCGTCCAGCTCCTTCTGCTTCTGATCGAATTCCTTCTTCAGCGTCGCTTTCGCCTTGCGCCCATCTTCGGTCTCGTTGAGGGCGCGCTGCATGTCGACGTAGCCGAACTTCAGATCTTCAGCGAAGGCGGACGAACCACAGAGCAGGAACGCCGCAGCAATGAGGAATCGGGATGCGCGTGACATTGTTTTCTCCTTGGCCGCCCGGTTGCTTAGCACGGATCAGAAAAAGTTTCCGATAGTGAACTCGAAAACGATGGGCTGCTCGCCCGGGAGGGTCCTGAAACGGGATGCCCCACTCGAAGCGCAGGGGGCCGATGGGCGAGAACCAGCGGAAGCCGAAGCCCCAGCTCTGGCGAAACGCCGACAGGTTGAGCGGGCTGTTGCAGGGATCCTTGCTGACGTCGACGTTGAACGGCCGGATCTTGCAGTACTGGTCTTCGAGGTTGAACGCGTTGCCCGTGTCCATGAACACGACGCCGCGGATGCCGACCTTGTCGAAGATCGGGAACTCGATCTCGACGTTGGCGATGACGTTCATGTTGCCGCCGACCAGGAAGTTGCGCAGCGTCGAGTCCTGCGCGCGGTCGCTGGGGGCGCGGATGACGGGGCCGAGCGAACGCGGCGGGAACCCGCGCACGTCGTAGATGCCGCCGACGAAGTAGCGTTCGAAGATGGGCACGCCGCGCGGGTCGCGGCTGGCGATGAGGCCCGCGTTGGCCTTCACGCGCAGCACGAACGGCCCCCAGATCGGATAGAACGCGCGGACGACGGCCTCGTAGCGCGTGAAGATGTTCTCCGACAACATGAAGTTGTCGGCGATCTCGCCCGACAGCGTGTTGTACCAACCCTTGGTCGGGAACATGCGGTTGTCGCGCGAGTCGTACGACAGCAGCGCGCGCCCCGACGACGTGATGCCGGAGCGGAGCAGGTTCGCGATCGACCCGATCGGCGTCGGCTGCAGCGCCGCGCTGGAGAACAGGCCGGTGAAGCCGCTGGTCGACACGCTGACGTCTTCCAGCGTGTAGGTCAGCAGCAGGCGCGTGTCCTCGGCGATCAGGTAGCCCCAGGTCAGCGAACCGCCGCGCGCCCGGCGCACGAACGAGAACAGGAACTGATCCTGTCGGAACAGGTTGAAGCCGAACGTCCACTTGGTGTCGAGGAAGTAGAGGTCCTGGAACTGCAGCAGGAACAGCTGGCGCAGGCTGGACAGCTGCGCCTGCAACGTCAGCAGCTGGCCGCGGCCGAGCAGGTTGTTCTGCGAGATCTGGGCCTGGGCGATGAAGTTCTCGACCGACGAGAACCCGGCGCCGATCTGGAACGTCCCCGTCGGCCGCTCCGCGACCTCGAAGCTGACGTCCATCTTGTCGTCGGTCGACCCGCGCTTGGTCGACACGTCGACCTTCTCGAAGTAGCCGAGCGCGGTGACGCGCCGCTTCGAGTAGTCGAGCCCGGACTGCGTGAACGTGTCGCCCTCGACGATGCGCAGCTCGCGCCGGATGACCTTGTCGCGCGTCTTGGTGTTGCCGCGGATGCGGATGCGATCGAAGGTGACCAGCGGCCCCTTCTGGATCTCGAACAACACGTCGACGGTGCGCGTCTTCTCGTTGACCGGCGTCGTCGGCGTGGCGTTGACGTAGGCGTAGCCGCGGTCCTTGTAGTAGTCGGTGAGCTTCTGCAGATCGTCGGACAGCTTCGACCGGTTGAAGATCTCGCCGGTCTTGACCGACACCTTCTCCAGGAACACCTCGCGCGACGCCAGCAGCTCGCCGGTGACGTCGACGCGGCCCAGGCGGTACTGCGGCCCCTCTTCGATGTTGATCGTGATGTACATCGACTGCTTGTCGGGCGACAGCTCGACGAGCGGGTTGGCGACCTTCACCTGCACGTAGCCGCGGTCCCAGTAGTGGGCCTGGATCAGCAGCAGGTCGCGCTGGAACACGTCCTCGCGGTAGGTCCCCGCGGACGTCATGAACGACAGCAGGTTGCCCTCGCGCGTCGTGACCACGTCGCGCAGCTGCTCGTCGGGGATGGCGCGGTTGCCGACGAAGTTGACGCGGCGGACTTCGACCTTGGCGTGTTCGCTGACGTGGAACCAGACGTCGACGGTCGACGGCGTGTCGCGCTTGACCTCGTACGTCACCTCCGCCATGTAGAAGCCCTTTTCGACGTAGAGATCCTTGATCTTCTCGACGTTCTTCTTGAGCTTGGCGAGGTCGAGGATCTCTTCTCTTTTGACGTTGAGAACCTCGTTGATCTTCGAAAGCGCGACCGCTTCGTTGCCGGAGATGTAGATCTTCTTGATCGCCGGCTTCTCGCGCAGGACGAAGGTCACGACGCTCCGCCTGCCGTCGGCTTGCCCTCCGCCACTTCGACCTGGACGTCGTCGAAGAAGCCCATCTTCCAGATCGTGCGGACGTCGTCGCGCACCATCTCCTGCGTCAAGCACCACGCCCGGCGCGGTCTTCAGGTTGACCTTGATGGCGTCGTCTTCGACCTTGCGGTTGCCGCGAAACTGCAGCTTGGTGACCCGCAGGCTGGAGCCCGGCGGCGGTCGGCTTTGCCTTCTCGTCGTCGGGCTTTTCGGCCTTGTCGGCCTCCTCTGCCGCTGGCTCGGCCGCCTCCGCGGGCTCGGCGGCGCGCGCGGCGGGCGCAACCGCGCCCCACGTCGCAATCACCGCCGCTACCCAGAGGAAGCGGCGGGCAAGCCATCGCCGGGAACCCATTGCGACCGAGGTCACTCCTGCTCGACGATCACGCCGTCGGCCATGCGTAGCCGGCGGGGCGTCCTGGCCGCGAGCTCGTCGTTGTGGGTGACGATGAGGATGGTCATCTGCAGCTCGCTATTGAGCTCGAAGAACAGTTCGTGCATCTCGCGCCCGGTCTTCGTGTCGAGGTTGCCGGTCGGCTCGTCGGCCAGCAGCAGCCGCGGCCGCAGCAGCAGCGCGCGCGCCAGCGCCACCCGCTGCTGCTCGCCGCCCGACAGCTCGCCCGGGCGGTGGGTCAGCCGCGAGGCCAGCCCCAGACGCGTCAACATCGCCGTCGCGCGCTCGCGGGCGTCATCGCGTGACAGGCGCAGGATCAGACCCGGCATCATCGCGTTCTCGAGCGCGGTGAACTCGGGCAGCAGGTGGTGAAACTGGAAGACGAAGCCGATCTCCCGGTTGCGGAAGTCGGCCAGCTTGTCGTCGTCCATCGCGGTCAGCTCGACGTCGTCGAACATGATCTTGCCGGAGCTGGGCGTATCCAGCGTTCCCAGAACCTGCAACAGCGTCGACTTGCCGACCCCCGACGCACCGACCACCGACGCCATCGTGCCGGGGGTCAGGTCGAAATCCAGGCCGCGCAGCACCTCGATCAGCCGGCCGCCGTGGTGAAACACCTTGGTCAGCCCCCGGACGCTGATGCGCGCGCCCGAACGCCCACCCACGGCGTGCGCAGAAGCAGTCGAGGCGGGCGTCATGGGGTGCGCCAACCTAGTCGGCGCCTCCGTAGGTGTCAACGACGCCATGGGCGGATAAACCCCTTGGACCGAACGCACTTACGCCGGGTTGCCTGGATGGGCTGCCGACGCCGGCTTGCAGCGCAGCTATTCGTACCGGAGGCCGCTGACCGGCCGGATGCGCGACGCCAGCATCGCGGGGTAGACGGTGGCCAGGCAACACAGCGCCAGCGCCGCCAGGCCGACCGCGCGCGATCTCGCTCGCCGCGCATGACGATGGGGAGCTTCTCGATGTAATAGACCTCGGCGGGCAGCGGCAGGCCGAAGCGCTCCAGCAGGCGGCAGCTCAGCACCCCGCAGGTGACGCCGATCGTCATGCCGACGAGGCCGATGTACAGCCCCTCGCCGAAGAAGATGCGCACGATGGCGCCGTCGCGCGCGCCCATGGATTTCAGGATGGCGATCTCCTTCGCCTTTTCCGTCGCCATCATGATCAGGTTGGCGACGATCGAAAACGACGCCACCAGCGCGATGAAGCAGAGCGCGATGAACATCACCAGCTTCTCCAGCCTGAGCGCGGCGTACAGACTGCTGTTTAGCTCCTCCCACGATCGCACCAGGTAGCCGGGCCCGAGGCGGCGCGCGATCTCCGCCGCGACCGCCGCGCGCCGCTTCGGGCGTCACCGTCCGGATCTCGATGCCCGGTGACCTCGCCGTCCATGTTCAGGAACTTCTGCGCGTCGCGCAGCGCCGACGTAGACCAGCTTGGAATCGAACTCGTACATGCCGGTGTAGAAGTGGCCCGCGACGCGGAACGGTTTCAGCTTGGGCATCGGCCCCGCCGGACCGACGCCGCACACCGGGCAGGCGACGTCGACCTCGCTGCCGATGAACACGCGCAGGATGCGCAGGTACAGCTCCTCGCCCAGCAGGATGCCCGGCAACACGCGCGCCGGCGCCGCGCGCCGCGGCGTCGCCGTCGGCCGCGTCGCCGCGTCCAGTCGACCGCCGAGGCCGGCGGGGATCTGCTCCGGGTGCTCGAGATACGAGACCTTGCCTTCCTTCAACGTCCGTTCGATGCCGAGCACGTGCGGCGCGCGCCCGGGCTGGATGCCGCGCAGCACGACGCCCATGCCGGCGGCGTTGGTGGCGTGTTTGACGATCACCTCCGACTCGACGTAGGCCATCGACCCCGCCATGCCGGGGATGCCGGCCAGCTTGGCGTCCACCGCCTGCCAGTCGGTGAACGGCCGGTCGTCCTGCATCTCGATGACGACGTCGGCCTTGGTCGATCGGATCTTGGTCTTCAGGTCGTTCTCGAACCCCGACATCACCGACAACGCGATGATCGGCGCCGCCGTGCCCAGGTAGACGCTGAAGATCGACAGCGCGGTGAACACCCGGAACGCGTGGAACAGGACCGCCAGCAGCAACGCCTGCAGCGCCAGCCCAAGCTCGATGGCCGCGGCGATCTTCACGTAGCCGAGCCACGCCAGCGGGCGCGCCTCCGCCCATTCACCGGGGGCGAACGCCGTCTTCGCGGTCAGAAACCGCGGCAGCAGCTCCGCGAGCCGCGTAGCTGACGACGGCCAGCAGCAGCAGCGACAGGCCGACGATCAGCGTCTTGTGCGACGAGCGATCGGGATCGCGCAGGTGGCGCCAGGCGACGAGCCATTCGAACCCCGGCGCCAGCATGGCGGCCGGCCCTAACTGCGCTCCGGGCGCATCAGCGGGAACAGGATGACGTCGCGGATCGACGGCTGGTCGGTCAGCAGCATGACGAGCCGATCGATGCCGATGCCCTCGCCCGCCGTCGGCGGCAGGCCGTACTCCAGCGCGCGGCAGTAGTCTTCGTCGTAGTCCATCGTCTCGTCGCGCCCCTGCGCCTTGGCGTCGACCTGGCGGGCGAAGCGGGCGCGCTGGTCGGCCGGGTCGTTCAGCTCGGAGAACGCGTTGGCGTGCTCGCGGCCGACGATGAACAGCTCGAAGCGGTCGACGCGCGTCGGGTCGTGGTCGTTGCGGCGCGACAGCGGCGACGTCTCCGCCGGGTATTCGGTGACGAACGTCGGGCGGTCGGCGGGCAGCGTGTTTTCGCCCGCGTGGTCGAACAGCGCGCCGACGCGCTCGCCGTGGCTGTCGGACTTGCGCAGGACGGCGCCCAGCTCGTCGCCGCGCGCCGCGACGCCGTTGTCGTCGAGCCACTTCGAACAGCGCCGGGCCGTCGTCGAGCATCGGCCGCTCGAGCCCCGCGGGCAGCAGGCCGCGGCGCGACGCCTCGACCACCGCGTCCTTGAGCGGGATGCGCGGCCACGGCGGCGCCAGGCTGACCGCCTGCCCCTGGTAGGTGAGCGCCTCGCCGCCCGCGACCTCGCGCGCCAGCTCGACGAACAGCGTCTCGGTCAGCGCCATCAGGTCCTCGTACGTCGCGTACGCCTGATAGAACTCGAGCATCGTGAACTCGGGGTTGTGCTGGCGCGACAGCCCCTCGTTGCGGAAGTTGCGGCCGATCTCGTAGACGCGTTCGAAGCCGCCGACGACCAGGCGCTTGAGGTACAGCTCGGGCGCGATGCGCATGTAGAGGTCGAGATCGAGCGCGTTGTGGTGCGTGGCGAACGGGCGCGCCGCGGCGCCGCCCAGGATCGAGTGCATCATCGGCGTCTCGACCTCGAGATAGCCGCGCGCGTCGAAGAAGCGGCGGAGCGCCGCGACGATCGCGCTGCGCTTGCGGAACACCTCGCGCACCTCGCGGGTTGACGACCAGGTCGACGTAGCGCTGGCGGTAGCGGACCTCGACGTCCGACAGCCCGTGGAACTTCTCGGGCAGCGAGCGGGTCGCCTTGGTCAGCACGACGACGTTCTCGGCCACGATGGTCAGCTCGCCGACGCCGGACTTCGGCAGGTGATCGTCGGGCTGCCCACGACGCCGACGAAGTCGCCGCGCTCCACCTTCTTGCACAGCTCGTAAGACGCGGCGTCACCGACCAGGTCCTGCCTGAACCCAGACCTGAATCTCGCCGCTGCGGTCGAGCAGCTTGACGAACGCCATCTTGCCGAACGGACGGAACGCCACGATGCGCCCGGCGACTTGAAGTGCTCGTCCGAGATCAGCAGTCGGCGGCGCGGCCCTTGTCCGCGCTGCGGCGGCCGGCGGCGGCTGGCGCCGGCGAACATCGCTGCGATCTCGGCGGCGGTGTGCGTGGGCGTGAAACCGTTCGCGTACGGATTGCCGCCGAGGGCGCGAATTTCCTCAGCTTTTTTCTCGCGTTCGGCGATCAGCTCGCGTTCGTCCGACATGGTTCTCCACGGGTTGCCAACAGGATCGGCCGCCCCAAGTCATTGATTTGATTAACAACCACGGAATCAGTCCACAGCTGTTCGGTTTGTGTCGATTCGGTAACCACCCTAGAGGTCATCGTCGTCCGGCTTGGAAACGGGAAGGGCCGTGCGGTCGCCGGCCAGCTCCAGGAGCATGGCCACCATGAACTGATCCAGGTCGCCGTCCAGCACGGCGTCGACGTTGCCGACCTTCAGTCCCGTGCGGTGGTCGGTCGTCAGCCGGTAGGGCGCCAGGACGTACGACCGGATCTGGCTGCCCCACTCGATCGCCTTCTTCTGGGCGTGGATGTTGCCCATCTTTTCTTCCTGCTTCTTCTGCTCCACCTCGAACAGCTTGGAGCGCAGGATGCGCATCGCGGTCGCCTTGTTCTTGTGCTGCGAGCGTTCTTGGTCCGAGTGCACGGCGATGCCGGTGGGGAGGTGGGTGACCCGCACCGCCGACTCCGTCTTGTTGACGTGCTGGCCGCCCGCGCCGCCCGAGCGCATGACGTCGATGCGCAGGTCCTTGTCGTCGATCTCGACCTTGATGGTCTCGTCGATGTCCGGATAGATGAAGACGCTGGCGAACGACGTGTGGCGGCGCGCGGCCGAGTCGTACGGCGAGATGCGCACCAGCCGGTGGACGCCCGCCTCGGCGCGCAGCCAGCCGTAAGCCCACTCGCCCTCGACGCCGATGGTCGCGCTCTTGATGCCCGCCTCGTCGCCGGGCTGCCGGTCCAGCTCTTCGACCTTGAATCCTTTGCGCTCGGCCCAGCGGATGTACATGCGCAACAGCATCTCGGCCCAGTCCTGCGACTCGGTGCCGCCCGCGCCCGCGTTGATGCTGACCAGCGCGCCGTTGCGGTCGTACAGCCCCGACAACATGCGCGCGAACTCCATCTTGCTGATCACGTCTTCGGCGGCGGCCAGCGTCGCGGCCGCCTCCGCCGCCGTCGCCTCGTCTTTGGCCTCGTCGGCCATGTCGATCAGCACGCCAGCGTCTTCGGCCGCCTTGCCCTGCGCATCAAACCCGTCGACGGTGGACTTGAGCCGCGCTTGCTCGCGTAACACCGCCTGCGCCTTGTCGGTCGCGTTCCAGAAGCCTTCGACCGTCGTCTGCTCGTCCAGCTCCGCTATCCGTGCGCGTTTGCCGGCGATGTCAAAGATGCCCCCGGAGAATCTCCAGCCGGCTCGTCAGCTTCGACAGGCGATCTCGCAGGGGCCCGATTTCCATGGCCGCGGAGGATAGCACCTCGAGCGCCTATCGAAGGGCGTCTCGGCGGTAGTTTTCTTTGAGGCGGACGTATTTGGCGGCGAGCGCGCGGTGGAAGGCCTCGTCGTCGGCGGTCAGCGTGCGGATCACCTTGGCGGGAGCGCCGAGCACCAGGCTGCGCGGCGGGATCACCGTGCGCGCGGTGACCAGCGCGCCCGCGCCGACCACCGAGCCGGCGCCGATGACCGCCTGGTCCAGGATCGTCGACTGCATGCCGATCAGGCAGCCGTCCTCGACCCGGCAGGCGTGGACCATGGCGCGGTGGCCGACGACGCAGTCGGCGCCGATGTCGCACGCGCCGTCATCGGCGACATGGACGACGGTGCCGTCCTGGATGTTGGTCCGCGCCCCGACAGTGACCGGCATCAGGTCGCCGCGCAGCACGGCGCCGTACCAGATCGACACGTCGTCACCCAGGCGCACGTCGCCCACCACCGCCGCGCCCGGGAAGATCAGCGTCCGCTCGCCTGCGACAGGCAGCGTGGCCAGGTAGCGATCGATGATCGCGCGCGGGAAGCGGCGCCGCAGCTCCTCGACCCGCGCGTCCAGCGCCGCCGCATCCGCCAGCGGGCCGTCGACGACGGTCACCGACGTGGCGATGGTGGTCATGCCTTACGCGCCGACGAGCCGCAGCTGGCGCAGGCGCGCCGGCTGCTGGATCTGGATCGGGTAGTCATTGGAGAAACAAGCGTCGCAAAAGCCGTTCTTGGGCCCGTCGCTGGCGCTGTTGACCGAATCGTAGAGACCGGCAAGCGACAGGTAGCCAAGCGAGTCGGCGCCGAGGAAGTCGCGGATCTGCTCGACCGTGTGGTTGGCGCCGATCAGCTCCTCCCGCGTCGGCGTGTCGATGCCATAGCTGCAAGGGCCGACGGTCGGTGGCGAGCTGATACGCATGTGAACCTCGCGAGCGCCGGCTGAGCGAAGCATGCCCACGATCTTGCGCGACGTCGTGCCGCGCACGATCGAATCGTCGACGACCACGACGCGCTTGCCGGACAGCACCTCGCGCACGGGCGACAGCTTCAACTTGACGCCGAAGTGGCGGATCTGCTGCGACGGCTCGATGAACGTGCGCCCCATGTAGTGCGAGCGCATCAGCCCCTGGTCGTAGGGGATGCCGCTTTCACGCGCATAACCGATCGCCGCCGCGACGCCGGAATCGGGCACGGGAATCACCACGTCGGCAGGCACAGCGTGCTCGACGGCCAGCCGCCGCCCCATCCGCTCGCGTGCGCGATAAACAGAGCGGCCGTCGATGGTCGAGTCGGGGCGGGCGAAGTAGACCCACTCGAACACGCAACGGCGCGGCTTCTGCGCGGTGAACGGGTGCTCGGACCGGATGCCGGAGCGGTCGATGACAACCATCTCGCCTGGCTCGACGTCGCGCACGTGTTCGGCCTCGATCAGCTCGAACGCGCAGGTCTCCGACGACACGGCCCAGGCGTCCTTCCTCTTGCCCAGCGCCAGCGGACGGAAGCCCATGGGGTCACGCACGGCGATCAGCATGTCCTCCGCCAGGAACACCAGCGAATACGCGCCACGCACCTGACGGAGCGCGTCGGCGATCCGCTCCGGCAGCGTCCGCTCGCGCGACCTGGCGATGAGATGGACGATGACCTCGGTGTCGGACGTGCTGGAGAAGATCGACCCGTCGGCCTCGAGTTGCTCGCGCAGCTCAACGGCGTTGATCAGGTTGCCGTTGTGGCCGACCGCGACCGAACCGCCGGCGTAATCGACGGCAATCGGCTGAGCATTCTTCTTCGATGAATCGCCCGAGGTCGAGTAACGAACGTGACCGATGGCCGCGAAGCCGGGCAGGTCCTTCAGCCGGGTGGCGGTGAAGATGTCGTTGACGTGCCCCATCTCGCGCGCCGCGAACAGCTTGTCGCCGTCGGTAGAGACGATGCCCGCCGACTCTTGCCCGCGATGCTGAAGCGCGTAGAGGCCCAGGTACGCGAGATTTGCCGCTTCAGGGTGTCCGTAGATGCCAACGACCCCGCACATTTCGCGCGGAGACTAGCACAGTCGCATCGTCACGACCGGAAACCTCGACCGGCATGGCTCGACGTCATCCGCTGATTACGTCGTCGTCACCGGGAATAGAATTCCACGCCCGCGGATTTGCTCGATTAACATTCGCCGCACTTCGGGCATAATGCGCCCGCTCAATCTGCCCTCCAATCCACACTGCGACATGCTGCCCCCACAGCCATGATTGAAGTCAAAGGCCTGACAAAGTATTACGGCGAGCTCGCGGCGATTCACGACCTCGACTTCTCCATCAAGCGCGGCGAAGTCATCGGGTTTCTGGGGCTCAACGGCGCGGGCAAGACGACCGCGCTCAAGATCCTCGGCTGCGTGCTCCTTCCCACCGCCGGCGACGTGACCGTCGACGGCATCGACATCGCGCGCAACCCGCACGAGGTGCGGCGCCGCATCGGCTTCCTGCCCGACACGCCGCCGCTGTACGGCGACATGACCGTCGGCCGCTACCTGCGGTTCGCCGCGGAGCTGCGCGGCGTGTCCGCCGCCGCAACGCCGAAGGCCGTCACCGAGGCCGAGGAGAAGACCGCGCTGCGCGAGGTTCACGACGCGCCGATCTTCAGCCTGTCGCACGGCTACCGGCAGCGCGTCGGCGTGGCGCAGGCGCTGGTCCACAAGCCGAAGCTGCTCATCCTGGACGAGCCGACCAGCGGTCTCGACCCGGTGCAGATCGTCGAGATGCGCGAGATGATCCGCACCCTGCGCGGCGACCACACGGTGCTGCTGTCCAGCCACATCCTCTCCGAGATCAGCCAGACCTGCGACCGCCTGCTGGTCATCCAGCGCGGTGAGATCGTCGCGCAGGGATCGGAGCAGGACCTGGCGACGAAGCTCGGCGGCGAAACCGCCACCATCGAGGTCGAGGTCGCCGGCCCGTCGGCGCGCGCCATCGAGGTCGCGCGCACCGTCACCGGCATCGGCGAGTGCACGGTCATCCGCGAAGCCAGCGGCGTGGCGCTGCTGTCGCTGCAGGGCATGCCCGATCTTCGCCCCAAGGTCGTGCGCGCGCTGGTCCAGAACAACATCGACGTGCTGCGCGTCGATCGCGGCGCCGCCCGCCTGGAGTCGATCTTCCTCAAGCTCACCAAGGACGACAAGTCGGCGCGGCGGGAGGTGGTGTCGTGAAGGCGACCCTGCTGATCGCGCGGCGCGAGCTCGGCGCCTACTTCCGCACGATGAGCGGCTACATCATGGCCGCTCTCCTGCTGCTGTTCGACGGCGTCGCCCTCAACGCCTACGCCATGGGCGGCGGCGAGATGTTGTCCGCCGACGTGGTCGCGAGGTTCTTCGAGGTGTCGTTCGGCACCACGGCCGTCGCGAGCGTCTTCATCTCCATGCGGCTGATCGCCGAGGAGCGGCAGACCGGAACGCTGGTGCTGCTGTCGTCGTCGCCGATCCACGACTGGCAGATCGTGCGTCGGCAAGTTCCTGTCCGCGCTGGCGTTCCTGGCGATCGTCAAGCTGGTCGGCATCTACATGCCCGCCCTCATCATGGTGAACGGCAAGGTCTCCGTCGGGCACCTGTTTGCCGGCTACGTCGGCGTGCTGCTGGTGGGCTCGGCGACGCTCGCCATCGGCGTGTTCGGCTCGGCGCTGGCCCGCACGCAGGTGCTGGCCGCGATCTTCTCGGGTCTCATGGTCGCGGTGCTGGTGCTGTCGCACCTGCTGTCGCGCGTGACCGATCGGCCGCTCAAGGACTTCTTCATGGCGCTCGCGCTCTACGCGCGGCACTTCCCCCCCTTCCAGATGGGCGTCATCAACGTGCGCGACGTGGCCTATTACCTGGCGCTGACCTACGTGGCGCTGTTCGGCGCCGTTCGGGTCATGGAGGCGCGGCGATGGCGATAACGGCGCGCGGCACCAGCGGCCGCTGGTCAGCCCTGTGGGGCTTCGGCATGTTGTCGATCTTCGTCGGCGAACGGATGATCGGCGCGGGCCGGCCCCGTGTCGTGTTCACGGTGCTCGGCATTGTGTGCGTGCTGGCGGCGATGGCCGTCCGCTTCGTGCGCTCGCGCAGCGCGACGGCTGACCGGCGCACGCTCGAGAACACGCTGCTCGCGCTCTACGGGCTCGGCCTCGCGGCCGTCGCCCTGTACGTCTTCCAGTCGGACATCTGGGCGACGCTGTTCGGCAAGCCGCTGGAGAAGAACTGGCCCAAGCTGTCGACCGCCCTGTCAGCGCTGTGGTTTGCGGCCTGGCTGCTCTCCGCGTGGCCGGTCTTGCTGGTCGAGATGGCGCACGCGCAGATGGCGCGCGCGCCGCGCCTGGAGCTCGGCCGGATCCGCGGCGCGATGCTGTCGGGCTTCGGGCTAGCGTCAGCGCTGACGGCGGCGATCGCGTTCACGTACGTCGCGTCGGAGCGCAACACCAAGTTCGATCTCGCCTACTTCCGCACCACGCGGCCGGGCGAGGTCACCCGCCGCATCGTGCGCAACCTGGACCAGCCCATCGAAGCCGCGGTGTTCTTCCCCGCCGGCAGCGAGGTGGTCGACGAGATCGACACTTACCTCAACGAGCTGGCCAAGGAGTCGTCGCAGCTCAAGATCACGCACTACGACTACGACATCGACCCCGTGAAGGCGAAGGACTACGGCGTGTCGAGCAACGGCGTCATCGTGTTCGTGCGCGCGGCCAAGAAGGAACAGCTGGGGCTGCCGCGCGAGATGGAGGCGGCGAAGACCGGGCTGCGCACGCTCGACAAGGAAGTGCAGCAGCGCCTGATGATGGTGGTCAAGCCGCCGCGGACGGTGGGCTTCACGGTGGGCCACGGCGAACGCACCTGGGAGAAGCCCGAGAACGACACCGACAAGCGCGCCGGCATCGCGATCCTGCGCGACGCGCTCATCGATCAGACCTACGACGTGCGCAACATCAGCGCCGCCGACGGGCTGATGAGCGACATCCCCAAGAACATCTCGCTGCTGGCCATCATCGGCCCGCGCACGAAGTTCCAGCCCGAAGAGCTGGCGGCGGTCAACCGCTACATCGCCAACGGCGGCCGCGTGCTGATCGCGCTGGATCCCGACAACAACGTCGACATGAAAGAGATCCTGGCGCCGCTGAACCTGACGTTCATGCCCGAACAGCTGGCGAACGAACAGAGCTTCGCGCGCCGCCAGGAACAGAAGATCAGCGACCGCGCGAACCTGGTGACGTCGACGTTCTCGTCGCACCCGTCGGTCACGACGCTGTCGCGGCTGGGGCCGCGTGCGTCGCTGGTCATGCCGGGCGCGGGCTGGATCAACACCAAGCGCGATCGCAGCGCCGAGATCCCCGTCGACTCGCCGATAAAGGCGCACTTCGCGACGTTCGTCGACAAGCAACCGGAACTTCGAGCAGGACCAGGGCGAAGAAAAGCGCGCCTGGGAGCTGGCGGCCACCGCGGTCAAGAAGGACGCGCGCATCTTCGTCATCGCGGACTCGGACATGTTCGGTGACGAGGCGATCCGGGTCGGCGGCAACGGCCTGCTGGCGCTGGACGCCGTGCACTGGCTGATGGGAGACGAAGCGTTCTCCGGCCAGACGTCGACGGAGGCCGACGTGAAGATCACTCACACGCGCAAGCAGGACGTGGCCTGGTTCTACGCGACGGTGTTCCTGGTGCCGGCCGCCGTGATCGGCGCGGGCGTCATGGTCACGCGCGGCAAGCGCCGCCCAAGTCGCCGCGCGCGGGCAGCCCGCCTGCTGCGCCGCCCGCGACCGGGGCTGGAGGTGCCGCGTGACCGGCCGCGGCGTCGCCGTGCAGGGTGGCTTGGCCACGCTGGGCCTGCTGGCCGCGTACCTGACCTGGCAGCGCGAGCCCGAGCGCGCGCCCGGGGCCGTGACCGTGATCGACGCGAGCAAGTCGGACGTCACGCTGATCCGCTACGAAGACGACTCCAACGCCGTCGATCTGACCCGCCAGGGCAAGGACGTCTGGCTGCACCTGGTCGTGAAGAAGGCGGCGGAGCCGAAACCCGACCCGCACGGCAAGCCCGACGCCAAGCCGGCGACGCCGCCTCAGCCCCCTCCCCCGCGCGATCTGCCCGGCGGTGAGGGCGCGAAGAAGCTCTACGACCAGTTCGCGCCGTTGACGTCGCCGCGCGCGTTCGGCGTCCTCGAGGCCGCGAAGCTGAAGGAGCTGGGGCTGGACGCGCCCAAGCGCAAGCTCGAGGTGACGGTCAAGGGCGACGTCCGACGAGTACGAGATCGGCCAACCTACATCCACAGGCGGCGGCGAAGCGTTCCTGCGCGACACGCGCGACGGGCGCGTCTATCTGATGCCGCGCAGCCTGATCGGCGAGCTGCAGAACGCCACGCACATGATCGATCGGCGGCTGCACACCTTCGAGCTGGCCGACTTCGATCGCGTCAAGCTGTCGGCGGGCGGCAAGGAAAAGGAGTTCCTGCAGGTCGGCCGCGAATCGCGATCGACGGCGGGGTTCGCGCCGCCCAAGACGCCCGACAAGCGCGATCAGATGGCCAAGAACTGGCACGATTCGCTGTGGCGGCTGTTCCCGTCGGAGCTGCTGGGCCGCGGCGAGCAGCCGGCCGGCGGCAAGCCGAACGTCGTGCTGCGCGTCGAATACTTCGAGGGCAAGGACAGCGTCGGCTGGATCGAGATCGCCAAGATCGACAACGCCAGCGGCCCTTCGGACGACGTCACGCCGATCGAGTCCTACGTGCGCACCGAGCGGACCGCGAGCTGGGCCAAGATCCACTCGGCCAATCAGCTCATCTCCGACGCCCAGAAGCTCGATCTCGCGCGCCGTAGGTCTCCAAGCGACTCGCGCAACCAGTTTTCGTAACCGCGGCGGGGACTTGTTGACGCCGGGGGGTGGGCAGGAAAGAATCTAGACGGTGAAACGCCCTGTCGCCCTGCTCTTCGCGGTGGTCATGCTGGGCGCGGCCGTCGCAGCCTCTCGCGCCGTGGACGCGTCACGGGCGCGAACCGTCCGGCGCGAGGCGACGCGCAGCGCCGAAGCGGGCGGCATGCAGGCGGCCGAGGCCCTGGCGGCCCATGTGCGCGAGCTGAAGCTGGAGGCCCAGAACGCGGCCGCCAACCCGCGCCTGGTCGCCGCCCTGCGCGGCAACGCCGACGCCGCGACGCTGCAGGATCTGTTTCGCAGCGAGGACTGGTGGGAGCCGTACCGCAACGCGTTTCGCGTCTACGCGGTCGCGTTCGAGGGCGACAAGCTGGACGTCATCGAAGGGATGAAGACGGCCGAGTTCTCCTCCGATCTCATCATCCGCGAGGCGCGCGAGCGCAAGGATGCGGTGGCCGAGATCGTGATGGGCAAGGGCTGGCCATACGCGGCGGCGGCGGCGCGCGTGGAGTTGCCAGGCAAGTCGATCCCCGCCGTGCTGGTGCTGGCGAAGCCGATCGACGAGACCGCGGTTCGCAAGCTCGCCGAAAAGGCGCGCGGCGCCGTGCTGCTGTCCGACGGCACGCGCGCTGTGATCGAGGCCGGCGCCGACCCCGAGCGCGAGCTGCTGCGCGCCGCCGTCGGCTCCGAGGCCAAGGGTCCGATCTACGAGGGCAAGGACGGAACCTGGGCGGCGGCGGTTGGCCAGCTGGTCCCCGGGCTGTGGCTGTGGACGTATCGCCAGCGGCGCGGCGGCCGCGCACGAGGCCGAAAGCACCGCGGCGGCGACCAACGCGACGATCTGGTCGGTGGCGGGCCTGCTGGCGATCGCTGCGGTGTTCATCGCCCTGCGACGCAAGGAGACGCCCGCGACGACCACCGCGCAGACGATGGCCGCGGGAGACGCAGACGGGCCGATGGCGGGCGCCCTGCCCGGCACCGGAGGCTCGGCGTTCCGGGCGACGCGCGCCGGTCTGGGCACGTCGTCGCCCTCCGTTGGCGGGCAGCGTCCCCCCGACCCGTTCGCGCAGGGAGCGACCGAGCAGTACCAGCCGCAACCCGACGCGCGCCCCCGGCCGACCGACGCCTCCAGGACCATCACCTTCGGCCGCTATCGCCTGCTCGACCAGCTCGGTGAAGGCGGCATGGCGCAGGTCTACACGGCGGTCACGTTCGGGGCCGAGGGGTTCCGCCGCACCTTCGTCGTCAAGCGCCTGCGCGCCGAGCTGGCGCGTGATCCCGCCGTCGTCGCGCAGTTCATCGACGAGGCGAACATGGGCTCGACGCTGGTGCACTCGAACATCATCCCGGTGTTCGACTTCGGAAAGGTCGGCGACGAGTACTTCCTGGCGCAGGAGTACATCCTCGGCCGCGATCTCGGCCGGCTGACGTCGCGTTCGATCGAACGCCGGGTCGGGGCGCTGACGCCGGCGGTCGTGCTGTACGCCGCGTCCGAGACGCTGCGCGCCCTGGAGTACGCGCACGGCAAGCTGGGCGAAGGCGGGCGGCCGCTGGCCATCGTTCACCGCGACGTTTCGCCCAGCAACATCCTGGTGTCGGCGCGCGGCGAGGTGAAGCTGTTCGACTTCGGCATCGTCAAGGCCGAGGGGCGCGTCACCAAGACCCAGCACGGCGTCGTGAAGGGGAACGTCAGCTTCATGTCCCCGGAGCAGGCGCGCGGCATCGCCGTCGACGGGCGCGCGGATCTGTTCTCGCTCGGCCTGGTGATCTTCTATTGCCTGACGGGGGAGCTGCTGTACCAGGGCGAGACCACCTACGAGCTGCTGGTCAAGGCGGCCACCGGCCCCGGCACCAGCGAGCTGGAGCGCATCGCCGCCCTGCCCGGGCCTTGCGCCGAGATCGTGCGCAAGGCGCTCGAGGTCGATCCCACCCGCCGTTACCAGACCGCCGCCGAGTTCGCGGCGGCGATTGCGCCACACGTCAGCAGCGGCGCCGCGCAGGCCAGCGTGCTCATGAGCAAGCTGTTCGCCGAGGACTTCCGCGCCGAAGAGGCGCGCTTCGCGGCCGCGTTCCCCAGCGAGCGCGGGCTCGAGCGACCGAACCCGAACGACTACCAGCCCAAGCGGTCGTGAGCGCTCCCAACACGCCGCAGCCTCCGGACGATCGGGGGCCCGATGACGGGCCCTTCGCCGGTCCGCTGACGGACCGACCCGAGCTGGTGATCGCGCACATCGCGCCGTCGGAGGCGATGGACGAGGGCGCGGCGATCTATCGCACGCGCCAGCCGTGCCGCGCGCTGGGCGAGCTGCCCGAGGTGGCGGTCGCCAGCGGATCGATCCTGTCGCCGGCGATGCTCGACACGCGCATCCTGCTCGCCGCCGACGTGCTGGTGATCCGCGACGTCGCGCATCCCGATCTGCTGCCCATCGTCGCGGCCCGCCGCCGGCAGCGGCGGCTGTCGGTCTACGAGATCACCAACCACCTGTTCGCCGTCCCCCAGGGCGGCGGCTCCGCGGAGCGGCCGATCGATCTCGTCGAACGCAGCTTGCGTCCGCTGCTGGCGCGTCAGGCCGACTGCCTGCAGTTCGCGACCCCGGCGCTCGAGGCCACGTTCGCGGCGCTGAACCCGCGGCGCGCCGTGTTCCCCAGCCAGATGTGGGAGGTGCCGCCGCCGAAAGCGCTGCGCCACCGCGAAGGCGTCGTGATCGGCTGGAGCGGATCGGCGGCGCATCGCGAGGATCTGCGCGCCGTGCTGCCGGCGCTGGCGGGCGTCGTCGAGCGCCATCCGGAGGTGCATGTCGCGATCATGTGCGACGCGACCGTGCGCCCCGTGCTGGATCGGCTGCCGCCCGATCGCGTGACGTTCACGCCCTGGGGATCGCTGGAGAGCTACTACAAGTTCCTCGAGGACATCGACATCGGCATCGCCCCGCTGCTGCCGACCACCTACAACCGCTGCCAGGGCGACATCCGCTTCGTCGAATACGCCGCGCACGGCGTGCTGGCCGTGTGCTCCGACCTGGAGCCTTACCGCGACGTCGTCCGCCCCGGCCAGACCGGCTACGTGTTCCAGGACGCCGCCGAGCTCGAGACGGTGCTGGAACGGGCGCTGGCGGAGGCGGAGGTGCGCGCGGCGATCCCGGCGCGCGCGGCCCGTTACGCCGGCAGCGAGCGCACGGAGCGTCGCTACGCGAGCGCGCGCCTGGGCTTCTACCTGTCGGTCGCCGCGCACATGGGGCTGGAGATGAAGCGGCGCGCGGGGACGGCGTTTCCGCCGGGCGAGATGATGGACGCGCGCCACGCGGCGCAGACGTTCGCGGGCTCGCGCTACGTGGCGCTGGGCGCGGGAGAGATGGAACGGCTGCTCGAAGACGGGCTGCGCCACAAGCGGGCTGGCGAGATCGAGTCGGCGCAGCGGTCGTTCATGGCGGCGGCGCGGCTGGCGCCGCGCAGCCACCTGCCGGCGTTGCTGCTCGGCGACGTGGGTCCGCCGGCGGCGGCCATCGAGTCGCTGATACGCGCCGAGGCGCTGAATCCGCTGTCGTGCCACGCGCCCTACCTGCGCGGTACGCGGCTGCTGGAGGTCGGCGACGCGGCGGACGCGGCGGCGGCGTTCGAGCGCGCGCGCGCGATCGCGCCCAGCTTCGGCGCGCCGCAGGAACGGCTGGGGGCGCTGGCCGAGGCCGCCGGGCGCACGGAGGACGCGTGCCGCCTGTACGAGGAGGCGGCGCTGCAGAACGGCACGTTCGCGCTGCCCATCGCGCGCCTCGCCGAGCTGGCGCAGCGCGACGGCAAGATCGACAAGGCGGTGGGGCTGCTGGAGCGCATCCTGCACGACGACCCGGATCTGTCGCTGACCAACTTCCTGATCGGCCGCGCGTACATCGATCTCAGTCGCTATCACCAGGCGCGCGTGCACCTGCGCCGCGCCGTCGAGGGGGCGGAAGATCGCGCCGCGGTGCTGACCGCGCTCGCCAAGGCGGAGATCGGCCTCGGCAACGTCGACGCGGCCAAGACCGCGCTCGCGGAAGCGCGCGTCCCCGGCTGACCCGGTCGGTTGCAGCCTGGCTGCAGTCCGACTGTAAGCAACCGCGGGCCATCCGCGTTCTCGCTTAGGATGGATGCTGGGCCTCCGTGACCTTCCATGATCCCGCGTGGTTGGAGCAGGAACGGCGCTGCCTGCGCGAGCTTCGGCGCGGCGATCGCGCCGCGTTCTCGCAGCTCTACCGGGCGTTTGCCCACCCCCTGTACGCGCGGGTGCTGCTCCCCAAGCTCGGCGACGCCGACGCGGCCCAGGACGCGCTGGCAGAGACGTTCCGCATCATGCTCGAGAAGCTGAATCAGTACGAAGACCGCGGCGGCAGCATCTGGTCGTGGCTGGCGACCATCGCCGCCAACCAGGCGCGCGATCTGGCGCGCGAGCGCGAGCGCGCCGGGCGGGCGTTGCGCAACTTCGAGACGCAGTGGGCGCCGCTGCTGGAGCCGCTGATGCCCAACCCCGGCGGCGACGCGGGCGACCGGCTCAAGCTGCAGGCGTCCGTGACCGAGGCGCTGCGCGCGATCAACCCGCGCTACAGCCGCGCGCTGACGCTGCGATTCCTGGAGGATCGGCCGCGCGCCGATTGCGCGGCGCTGCTGGACGTCAAGCTGGGGACATTCGATGTGCTGCTGCTGCGCGCGGTGCGCGCCTTCCGCGCGCAGTGGCAGCAGGCGCACGCCGATGACAGCCAACCACACGCCCAGGTGAAGGTGAGCGGATGAACCACGACGACGACGCCCCCGCATCCGACGAGGAGCAGCGCGAGGCCGCCGCGCTGGCGGAGTCTCTCGACCGCCGCGCGCGCGCGCCCGAAGTCGCTGCCGCCGGCGCTGGAGGCGGCGGTCATGGCGAAGGTCGCGCCGCTGCTCGACACGCGCCGCGCCGGCGACCGGCGCCGACGCCGGGTGCGGCTCGCGGCGCTGGGGACGTGTCGCGGCCGCCACGGCGGCGTTCGCCCTGATGCTGCTGCCGTCGTCCAGCCGGATGTCAGCGCCGCGCGTGGCCGCCACGACGCCGCCCGCGCCGCCCGCCGATCTGCTCGCGGTGCAGGCGCGCGTCGCGCGCGGAGGCGGCGCCGCCATCGCCGCGCTGGACGTCGAGATGCGCAGCTATCGCCGCCACTATCACGATGAGCTGCTCCGCCGCCGCGGTGGGGGGGCGCCGTGAAGCGCGCCGCGATCGCCGCCGTCGTTGCGCTGCTGCTGCTCGGCGGCTGCTCCCGGCAGCCGACCGGCCGGCGGCGACTGGCTGGCGGATGCGACGCGCCGTCACGCGCTCGCCGACGAGCTGCTCGACCGCGGCGACGAGCCGGGGGCCCGCGCCCATCTGGCCACCGTCGTCGACGAGCTTGCGCGGCGCGGCCAACCCAGCGACGACGATGATCGCCGGCGCGTCCTGCAGGACACCTACTACCGCCTGGCAGGGCTCGATCTTCGCGCCCACGACCCGTCGGCCGCGCTGCTGCAGGCCGAACGCGGCCTCACGCTGGGCGGCGGCCAGGACCTGTTCGTCGCCAACTTGCTGGTCGCGCGCGGCGCCGCGCACGAGGCCCGCGGCGAAGCGCCCGCCGCCGCGGCCGACTTTCACGCGGCGCTGCTGATCAACGAAGCGCTGCTCGCCGACTCCCTGCGCGACGCCGGGAGCGCGCCGTGAGGTCTCTGGTGCTGGCGGCGCTGCTGCTGGGCGCGTGCGCCTCGACGAGGAGCACGGTTCCCGTCGAGCCGCTGTCGACGCTCCCTCCGGCCGAGCGCCTCGACGTGACCGACACGGAACAGGCAGCTGCGCCGACTGGCCGCCGAGCTCGACGCGCTGTCGGCGCAGGCCGCGCCTCCTGGCTGCGAGCGCGTCACCGTGCTGCGCGACAACATCTGCACGCTCGCCGAGCGCATCTGCCGCCTCGCCGATCGCTACCCTGAGGAGACGACGCTACGGCCGCGCTGCGCTGACGCCGGGCAACGCTGCGTCCGCGCCGCCGAGTCCGCCAAGCAACGTGGCTGCGGCCAGTAAGACCGCTTTACAGACGCCCGACAATCCCCGACGATCGAAGCGTTGGCCGCACCCGACCAAGAAGTTCGCCCCTCCCAGGTCACGGTGAAGACCGTGTTCACCGTCTGCTTCGGCGTGCTGATCGTCGCCGCCGTGGTCGGCGCCCTGTGGCACGCGATGGTCGCGGTCACGCTGACCAGCGCAGCCCTGCTGATCTCGCTCGCGCTGGATCATCCCGTGCGCATGCTCGAGCGCCGCGGCGTCACACGTCCATACGCCATCGCGATCGTCACCTTCGCGGGGCTGGCCTTGCTGGTGGGATTTGGCTTCACGCTCATCCCCGCCGCCATCGCACAGGGGCGGCAGCTCGTGCACGACGCGCCCCAGTTCGTTCGCAGCGCCCGCGGGAGCGCGCTGTTCGCAACGCTCGACGCGCGCTTCCACCTGGCCGAACACCTGATGGAGGCCGAGCGGCGGCTGCCCGAGATGCTGGAGGGGGCCGCGACGCCGATCCTCAACGCGCTCGGCGACCTGCTCACCGGCATCGCCGCCGCCGTGACCATCGCGTTCCTCGTCTTCTTCATGCTGATCTTCGGCGGCCGCCTGATCCGCGCGGCCGTCGCCGAGGCGCGCCCGGAGCGCCGACGCACCTACGAAGACGTGCTCGCCAAGATCTATCAGTCGATCGGCGGCTACCTGGGGGGGCTGACGCTGATCTGCACGATCAACGCCACGCTGACGACGACGTTCCTCGCCATCGACCGGCTGCCGTTTTTCCTGCCGCTCGGCATCCTGGCCGGCTGCTCCAGCATGATCCCGTACGCGGGGCCGCTGGTCGCGGGCACCGCCATCACGCTGATCGCGCTGGCGACGCAGGGGATCGGCCACGGCGTCGCATGCGCCGTGTACTTCATCGTCTACGGCATGCTGGAAGGAAACATCCTGGCGCCGCTGATCTTCCGGCGCACGGTCAACGTCAACCCGCTGGTGACCACGCTGTCGATCCTGTTCTTCGGCGAGATCGCCGGCATCATGGGCGCAGTGATCGCCGTCCCCGTCGTCGCGACGCTCCAGATCATCCTGCGCGAGCTGCTGCGCATCCGCCGCGAGCAGCTCGAGCTGCAGCGCGAGAGCTAGCGCCGCAGCGGCCCGGCGAACGTCAGCTTCATCAGCAGGCCGGCCGCCACCGCCGAAAACGTCGGCGTTCAGGCCCAGCGCCCACACGGCGCCGAACTTGCTCCAGATCAGCCCGGTGCCGATGCTCGCCGGCAGCGCCGCCAGGCCGATCAGGCCGTGGTAGAGCCCGTACGCGCGGCCGCGCGCGCCGCGTTCGGACAGGTCGGCGATGATCGCGCGCTCGGCGCCCTCGGCGAGGCCGTGGTAGAGCGCGTAGACCAGGAACAGGCCGACGATCTGCCAGCGCTCCGAGGCGAAGCCGAAGCCAACGTAGGTGAGCGCATACGCCACCCAGCCGAACGACACGACGACGCCGCGCGAGTGCCGGTCGGACAGCGTGCCTCCTGGAATGGCCGCCAGCGACTTCACCAGGTGGTGGAACGCCCACAACAGCGGCAACGCGGTGTTGCTCCAGCCGACCTCGTGTGCGCGCAACAGCAGGAACGCATCCGACGAGTTGCCGAGCGCGAACAGCACGCAGACGCCCAGGTAGGCCTTGAACCCGGGACTCAGCGTGCCGCCCTGCGGCCGGGTGTCGATCGGGCCGCTGCGATCGGCGGCCTCCGAGTGATCGCGCAGCCGGGTGAACAGCACGATCGGCGCCAGCATGCCGATCCCCGCCGCGACCAGGAACACGGTGCGCATCTGGACGCCGAGCGCCAGCAAGCCCGACGCGATCAACGGTCCCAGCGCGGCGCCGAAGTGATCCAGCGATCGGTTGAGGCCGAACGCCCGCCCGCGCTGCGACGGCGCAACCGAATCGGCGATCAGCGCGTCGCGCGGCCCGGAGCGAATCCCCTTGCCGGTGCGGTCGACCAGCCGCGCCGCCAGCACGTGCCAGGGCATCAGCGCCATCGCGATGCCGGCACGCGCGATCGCGGGGAGCGCGTAGCCACCGGCGACCAGCAGCCGGCGTGGCCCCTTGTCGGACAGCCGGCCCGCGGCGACCTTGAGGATGCTGGCCAGCGCGTCGGCGCTGCCTTCGATGACGCCGATGTAAAGGACGGGCGCGCCCAGCGACACCAGGAACACCGGCAGCAGCGGGAAGATCGCCTCGCTCGACAGGTCGTTGAGCAGGCTGGCGAGCCCGAGCAGCCAGACGACCCGCGGCAGGCCGCGCATCGAACGCAGGCCGTCGCTGAAGCTCCCGGTCGGCCGCCGGTGGCGACCGGGAACATCGTCGCGCCGATCGACCGGTCGCGGATCGGCCGGTGGGTTCACGGATCGATTCTTACAGGTATTGCCTGAGGCTGCGTAGTTCTATCGCGGGCCAAATCCCGGGATCGGCTATAGAATTTTCGTGATGCGCCGGAAATGTCCTACCTGTGGTCGCGTCGTCAAGGCCGAGCCTCCCGACGCGTTTCTTCCGTTCTGCTCGGAGCGCTGCCGTCTGGCGGATCTCGGCAAGTGGCTCGACGGCGGCTACCGGATCGGCTCGCCAGCGTCCGAGGAAGACCTGGACCAGAGCGCGAATCCACGCGACGCCGACGACCCCGACGACGACGGCCGCTCCCGTCCGCAGTGAGGTGAAGTCAGCCGCGGCGGCGGTCACTGCGCGCCGGCGAACGCCGCCGGATGAAGGACGCGCGCCACGCGCGCCAGCCCCTGCGCGGCGTGCTGCGAGATGGTCGCGATCCACGCGCCGGGGATCTCGTACACCCGCCCCGCGCGCACGGCCGGGACCTGCCGCCAGATCGCCGTGGCGCCCAGCGCCTTCAAGGCGGACATGTTGTCCGCGTAGCGCGGCATCACGATCGCCTCTGGCTCGAGCGCGAGGATGGTCTCGATGCCGATCTGGCCGGCGCCGACGATGCCTAGCTCGTCGGCGACGTTGGCTCCGCCGGCGCGCGCCAGGATCTCGCCGACCAGCGTGCCGCGCCCCATCGTGTAGGTCGGCGGGTCGTAATACAGGACGCGCACCGGCGGCACGCCGGCGAGGCGCCGGTCGAGGTCCGCGAGCAGCGCCGCGATCCCGCCGGCGAGCGCGTCGGCCCGCGCCTCTTCACCGACGACCGCGCCGAGCAGCTGTATCTGGGCCATGACGTCGGCGAAGGAATTGAAGCGCGACCAGCGGACGACGGTCAGGCCCGCGCCCACGACCAGGCGCAACGCGTCCGCCGGGGTGAAGCCCGGCGACGCAGACCAGATCGGGATCCAGCCCGATGATGATCTCCGGGTCGGAGCGCACGCGCGCGATCGACGCCGGGTAGGCGTCGCGACAGTTCGACGTCGCGGGGTCGTCGACGTAGGCCGACACCGCGACCACCCGCTCCGGGGCGACCAGCGCGGCCAGGACCTCGTCGGCGCCCAGGTAGGTCGAGACGATGCGCGCGGGCGGGCGCGGCAACACGCGCGTCTCGCCGGTCGGGGCGCGCAGCCACTTCGGGAAAGCCGCCGCGCGCGGCGTCGCCGTCGCCGAAGCCGCGCGCGCCGACCAGCGTCGGCGCGCAGGCGTCCCGACACCGCCGCGCCCGCGACCAGCGGAGCGGCGATGCAGGCGCCCAGCGCCACGCGCCGGTTGATTCCGCGCGCGGCCACGGCGGCGTCAGTAGGCCGCGATCTCGCGCGGCGGCAGCCCGTTGGCCGTGTCGGCCACGAACGACAGCTCCTTGACCGGCGCGCCCGTGCCGCGCGCGTCGTAGACGTGGACGCGCGGCATCGACATGGTCGCGTCGGGCATCAGCAGGCGGCCGGTCCCCGTGACCGCCGGGCGGCCCAGGTCGAACGGCGTCGCGGTGGCGAACGGGACCGCGACGCCGGTGACGAAGTCGAACGCGAACAGCGTATCGGACAGGCTGGGGCTGAAGCTCCCCATCGTCGACGTGAACGCGCGGTTGGGGGCGGTCGCCGTCGGCAGCGACAGCACCCACAGGAAGGTCACCGGCCGCGTGTTGAAGGCGACGCCCGAGATCACGCGCGTCACCGTGGCCGGGCGTCGTGGCCATGTTGACCACCGCGACGCCCGACTCCAGGGTCTGCTCGGCCGACAGGAACGAGCCGTTGCACGCCACCAGCAACGTCTTGGACGCGGGGACGTAGTCCAGCCCTTCGCAGTTCTTGAGCCCGGGCAGCGGCAGGTGCTGCACGACCGTGTCGGTCGCCGGATCGATGATGACGATGCCGCCGTCGCCGATGCGCCGAGAACGTGGCGTTGATGTTGTTCAGCGTGACCACCACCTTCCCCGCCGCGATGATCGCCCGATCGGGGCGCGCCTGCACCGCGGTGCCGCCGACCTGCGAAGCATACGAGGCGAGATCGATGCGCCCGGCGACGGTGCCGTCGCGCGGATCGATGATCAGCACGTCGTCGCCGGCCGCCAGCGGCGGCGGGGACGCGGCGCCGTTCTTCTCGTAGCGCGTGACGTACGCCTTGCTGTCGCTGACGATCACCACGTCGTGCGGGTTCGGCTTCTGGAAGGGTGCCTCCCTTCACGGACAGCTGCCGAGCGATGGTGCAGCCGGTGGCGGTGACGTTGACGAAGGTGAGCGCCGAGTTGCCGCGATCGAGGAGCACGACCTGCCCGCCGCGCTGCGGCTGCGACGGCAGCGACACGTCACCCGAGATCGTCTGCGATCCGGTGCCGCTGCCCATCGAATGGACGCAGTCGCCACGCACCAGCGCGCCCTGCGTGTTGAGGAGCGAGACGCTGCTCGACGCGTAGTCGAAGCTGATGTTGAGCACGGCAATGCCCGGATGCGGCCGGTGGCGCCAGACCACCCGGGGCGCCTGCAGCGCCTGCGCTGCCCGCCGCGCCTGCGGCGCCGCCGCGCCCGCCGACGCCCGCCGCGCCCGCTGCGCCCGCCGCACCCCCGGCGCCGCCACGCCCGCCGCGCCCGCTGCACCGCCCGCGCCCGCGCTGCCGGCAGTCCCGCGCCGCGCCGCCGGAGCCGCCGCCAGCGGCGCCCGCGACACCGCCGCCCGATCCACCCGGCGCGCCGCCCGCGCCCGCGAGCCCGCCGCCCGAGCCGCCCGGTGCACCGCCCGCGCCTCCCCTGCCGCCGTTGCCGGCGCCCCCGTCGGCCTGCTGCCGGGGCTCGTCGCTGCAACCGGCGATGGCTAGCCGCCGCTGCCAGGAAGAATCGCTACACCAGAAAGACGCTGCATCTTGGGTCGCTCCTTTGTTGTCGTGGTCGTTCACTGGCCGAAACGTGGGTTGAACATCGTGGCGCCCGCCGCGTCGGCGTCGCCCACCGGCGCGAACGCGAGCGCGACGAAGACCGAGCGTCCGGGCAGCGCCCAGTCGCCGAGGTCTTCCTTGCGCGAGCCCGTCAGGTTCGCGGCGCTGCCGGTCAGGCGCAGGTGCGCGCGCGGCCACGCGACGCTGACGCCGCAGCCGAGCAACACGCGCGTCCCGAAGTCGACCAGGTTGGCGCTGTCGGCGTAGCTGCCCGCGCGCAGCTCGGCGTCCGCGTACGCGCCCAGCTCGATGCCGCCGCCGACGCCCACGCGCACCAGCTCCGGACGCGCGTAGCCGCGATAGCGCGGGTGAAACGGCACCTGGTTGCCGTTGCTGGCGGTGTTGGCGCTGCGATCGCGCGCATCGAGGTACGTCGCCTGCCCGACGATGCGCGCGTGGCGCCCCAGCCCCAGGCGCAGCTCCTGCTCCACGCCCAGGATGCGCGCCCGCGCCAGGTTGTCGGCGCGCGCCTGCCCCCACGACGCGTATTGCCACTGGATCAGATCGTCGACCAGCGCGCCGAACACGATCGTCCGGCTGGTCACCACGACGCGCGGGCCGGCGCGATCGATCGACAGACCCAGATCGGCGTTGGTGCCGCGCTCGGGCGTGAGGTCCGTGTTTCCCAGGATGCGCGCCGTGCCGTTGCCGTAGAGCTCGATGAACGACGGCGCGCGCGCATAGCGCCCGACGTTCGCCTTCACGACGGCCTTGAGCGTGTCGCGCTCCACCAGCGGTCGGACGACGCCCACGCGCAGGACGGGCAGCAGCCGCGACACCGTCGGGCTGACCATCGGGCACGCCGGCCACGTCGCGCTGACTGACCACGTCCTGCGCCACCTCGACGCGCGCGGAGGGGATGACGTCGAGATTCAGGCGCTGCGCGCGCAGATCGATCTCGGCGCCGGCGACGCCGGCCACGCGCCGCGCCGGCAGACCGGTGGGGATCGATTCGGCGTTGTTGACCGGCTGGTAACTCTCGCGCGCGCGCCTGCAGGATCGCGGCGGCGCGCGCCCAGTCACCGAACGGACGCGCCGCGTACACGTTGCCGCCGACGGCGCTCGTCGTGTTGCGCGTCGACGCGGGCCCACCGAGGCCCGTCTCCGCCTGCGGATCGTCGAGAGCATCGCGCGCCAGCGACGCGTACAGCTCGGACGACAGCCGTCCGCCCGGCCCCAGATCGTCGCGCGACTCGTAGCGCAGGTAGGCGATGCCGCGCGTGGTCCGGAAGCGCGCCGCGACGGTCGGAAACCTGCCCAGCCCCGGCAGCCCCTGCTCGCGGGCGAAGCCCATGACGCCCAGGCCCAGCGTGCGCCGCCCGGCGAGCGTCAGCGCGGCGCGGAGCACGCCGTCGCCCTGCACGAGGTCGTTGTTCTGGCGCGGGCCGTAGACGTCGTCGGCGGGGTTCAGCGCCGTGCCGTTGTCGTTCAGGTACGGATAGTCGCCGCGCGACGACAACACGTGCGCCCCGGCGTACAGGCGCAGCCGCCCGAGCCGCCCGCCGGCGCTCGCGTCGCCGAACATCGTGCCGAACGAGCCCATGCCGCTGCGCGCGCGCGCCCGGGCCTGGCCCGGCGTGCGCGTGGTGATCGAGATGACGCCGCCCATCGCCGATTCGCCGAACGCGAGCGGCGAGCTGCCGCGATAGACCTCGACGCTCTCGACGTCGCCGATGGGCAGCGTCGACACGTCGACGCCGCCGCCCGCGGCGATGTTGACCGGCACGCCGTCGACGAACACGCGCACCTGATCGGCGTTCGAGCCGCGCAGCGTGATCGTGCTGGCCGCGCCGATCGAGCCGGTGCGGACGACGTTCACGCCCGGCACCTCGCGCATCAGCGCGGCCAGGTCGTCGTAGGCCGCCGGGCTGTCGTCCGGCAGCACCACCGACGCCGCCGACGCCTGGTCCTCGCGCGGCGCCGCCGGCGATTGCGGCTGCGCCCTCACGACCGTCTCGCCGCCGGCGGCGCCCGCCGCCTCGGGCGCGGCTGCCGCCAGCACGGCCATGACGATCGCCAGCACCGCGCTCACGGCAGCGCCTCCACGGCTTCGACGTGCGGACGGCCGTCGGCGTCCAGGCGAACATCGGCGCGCACGCCGAAGTGGCGCGCGATCAGCTCCGGAGTCAGGACATAGGCGGGCGGCGCGTCCGCGCGCAGGCCGCCGCCGGCGAGCAGCAGCACGCGATCGCAGCGCCGCCCGGCCAGCGACAGGTCGTGCAGCGCGACCACGGCGGCGCGGCCGCGGTCGACGGTGGCGCGCAGCAGGTCCAGCGCCTGCAGCTGGTGCGCGAGATCGAGGCCGGCGATCGGCTCGTCGAGCAGCAGCAGCGGCGCCTCCTGCGCCAGCGCGCGCGCCAGGTGGACACGGTGACGCTCGCCGCCCGACAGCTCGACCAGCGGCCGCTCCGCCAGCGCCGTCGTGTCGGTCACGGCGAGCGCCCGGGCGACCGCGTCGGCGTCGGCGGCCGATTCGGGCTGAAAGCGCGCGAGGTGCGGCAGGCGGCCGAGCGCGACCGCCTCGCGCACGGTGAGCGGGATCTCGGCCGGCGCGTCCTGCGGCAACAACGCCGCGCGCCGCGCGATATCACGGCGCGACAGCGCGGCCAGCGGCGTGCCGCCCAGCTTCACCTCGCCCGCCGACGGCGCGTGGAGCCCCAGCACCAGGCGCAGCAACGTCGACTTGCCGGCGCCGTTGGGACCACACAGCGCCACCAGCTCGCCGGGCGCAACGGCGAAGCTGACGTCGCGGAACACCGCGCGCTGCCGGTAGCCGAACGCAACGCCGGCGACCTCGACCAGCGGCGCCGGCGCCGCCGCCGTCGCCGTCATGGCCCCGTCACCTCGACGCGACGGCGCATGAGCAGCGCCAGAAACACCGGCGCGCCGACCGCCGCCGTGACGACGCCGACCGGCATCTCGGAGCGCGCCAGCCGCGCGACCACATCCGCGATCACCAGGAACACGCCGCCGCCCACGAACGACAGCGGCACCAGCGCGGCGTGCCCCGGCCCCACCGCCAGCCGCAGCAGGTGCGGCACCAGCAGGCCGACGAACCCGATCGGTCCCGCGACCGCGACCGCCGCCCCGACCACCAGCGCGCAGGCCAGCACCAGCCGCATGCGGACGCGCGGCACGTCGACGCCCACCGACTGCGCGCCAATCTCGCCCAGCAGCAGCGCGTCCAGATCGCGGCCGTGCGCCGCGATGACCGCGGTGCCGACCGCGATCGCCGGCACGCCGAGCAGCAGGTGGTCCCAGGTGCGCCCCTCGAGGCCACCCAGCAGCCAGTACATGACCTCGCGCCCGACGTCGTAGCTGGCCAGCGACACCGACAACACGAACGTCGTCAGCGACACGTTCAGCGCCATCAGCGCGACGCCGACCAGCAGCAACGTCGACGTGAACACGCGCCCGCGCCCCTGGCGCGCCGCGATCGCGAACACCAGCACGGCGACGACCGCCGCGCCCAGGAACGCGCTGGCGGGCAGCGTCCACACCGCGCGCCCCGCGATCTGGAAGTAGATCGCCAGCACGGCGCCCAGCGATGCGCCCGACGAGATGCCGAGCACGCCGGGCTCGGCCAGCGGGTTGCGAAACAGCCCCTGCAGCGCCGCGCCCGCCACCGCCAGCGCGCCGCCGGCGAGGAAGCCGACCAGCACGCGCGGCAGGCGCACGTCGATGACGACGCGATCGCGCCACGACACGACGCCGTCTGCGCCGCCCAGCCGCCGCCCCACCGCCCCGACGACGTCCGCGAAGGAAATCTGCGCTGGCCCCACCAGCAGCCCCACGACCAGCGACACCACCGCCGCCAGCAGGACCAGCGCGAACCCCACGGAGATCCGCGCCCGCCGGCGCCGTACGGGCGTCGCGGCTGCGTTTGCGGATGTGTTTGCCGGCGCGTCCCCCGGTGCGGGACTTGCCGTCACGGACGACATGAAAAACCCCTCGCTCCGGCGAACGAGGGGACGGCCCGGCCCTTTTGCTGGGGGGCTGGGGACCGATCTCCGTCCGCGCGGAGAAAAATGCGTCGGCCTTCGGTAGGTCTCCTGGCTCGTGGATGCGACTCGCTGCGAATCGCCGCCGCCCTCCCCTTCCCCGACGTGATCGTCGAGTGGGTTCGCGAGGACGGCTTCCACCTACAGTGGCGGGACCGCGCCGGCTTTCAACCGGCTTCCCTTTTATGCCCGGCTGGGCACCGAAGGCACTCTATTCAATTTTCAGACAACGACCGATAGCCGCCGCGATCATCATCGGACGGCCGGCTGTGTCAAGCGCGAAGCAGCCGCAGCGTCCAGGATCACCGTCGCGTCGGCGTGCAGCCGCAGCGCGGAGGCCGGGACGTCCGGTCCGATCGGGCCTTCGAGGGCGCGGGCGACGATGGCCGCCTTGCCGGCGCCGTGGGCGAGCAGCACGCACCGGCGCGCCGCCAGGATCGTGGCGACGCCGATGGTCAACGCGTGCGTGGGCACCGCCTCGGCAGCCGCCGAAGCCGGCGGCCGCGCCGGCGCGGGTCTCGGGCGCCAGCGCGACCACGCGCGTGCGCGACGCGAACGGCGACCCCGGTTCGTTGAAGGCGATGTGGCCGTTGCCGCCGATGCCGAGCAGCGCCAGGTCGATCCCGCCGGCATCGGCGATCGCCTGCTCGTAACCGGCGGCGGCCGCGTCCAGATCGGCGGCGTTGCCGTCGGGCGCGTACATGCGCGCGGCGGCGAGATCGACGTGGTCATAGAGCTGGTCGCGAAGCGTGTGGTGAAACGACCGCGGATCGTCGCGCGTGATGCCGACGTATTCATCGAGGCTGAAAACGGTGGCGCGCGCAAACGACAGGCCGCCGGCACGATGCCTGGCGCGCAGCTCGGCGAACACCGGGCGCGGCGTCGCGCCCACCGGCAACGCCAGCACCGCCGCGGGGCGCGCCGCCAGCAGCGCTGCGACCAGCTCGGCCGCGCGCGCGCAGGCCGCCTCGGCCGTCGGCGCGATCACCAGCGTCATGCCCTATCGTACACTCTAGACTCTCAGCTCGACCCGCCATGGCGCCACCGACCGATACCGCCGCCCACGCCGCGCGCGCGTTGCTCGCCAGCGAATCAGCGGGCGTGCTGTCGACGATCTCCGTCCATCGCCCGGGCACGCCCTACGGCTCGGTCACGCCGTATGCGCTGGCGTGCCGACGGCGCGCCGCTGCTGCTGCTGTCGCGCCTCGCCGCCCACACCAAGAACCTGACCGCCGACCCGCGCGCCGGCCTGTTCGTCGGCGACCGCACCGCCATCGAAGATCCGCAGGCGGGCGCGCGCGTGTCGCTGCTCGGCCGCGTGCTGCCGCTCCCAGCCGGCGACGTCGCCGACGGGCGCGCCCGCTACATCGCGCGCTGGCCGCGCGGCGCCGACTACTTCGCGCTCGGCGACTTCGCGCTGTGGCGCTTCGACATCGAAGAGGCGCGCCTGATCGCCGGCTTCGGCGAGATCCGCTGGCTGGAAGCCTCCGCGTTCGCGATCCCGCCCGAGGCTTAGCTCAGCTAGCCGAAGACGATCGTCCGGCGGCCCGACACCAGCACGCGGCGTTCGAGGTGCAGGCGGACCGCGCGCGTCAGCACGTTGCGCTCGAGCTGGCCGCCCTTGCGCACCAGCTCCTCGACGTCGTCGCGGTGGCTGACGCGGCAGACGTCCTGCTCGATGATCGGCCCCTGGTCCAGCTCGCTGGTCACGTAGTGCGCCGTGGCGCCGATGACCTTGACCCCGCGTTCCTTGGCCTGGTGATACGGCTTGGCGCCGACGAACGCCGGCAAGAACGAGTGGTGGATGTTGATGATGCGCGACGGCCAGTGCGCGACGAACTCGGGCGACAGGATCTGCATGTAGCGCGCGAGCACCACCAGGTTCACGCCGGCGTTGGCCAGCAGCTGCTCGTGCGCCGCTTCGGCGCGCCGTTTGTCGGCGGCATCGACGGGCACGTGCTCGAACGGCACGCCGAAGTGCCCGGCCACCGGCCGCAGCACGTCGTGGTTGGAAATGACCATCACCAGATCGCCGCCCAGCTCGCCGAGCTGGTGAGCCAGCAGCAGGTCGTAAAGACAGTGCGGCGACTTGCTCGCGAACACGGCGACCTGCGGCCTGACATCCGAAAACGTCAGCTCCCAGACCAGGTCGAAGCGCTTCGCCAGATCGGCGACGGCGCGCTCGACGTCGGCGCGCGCCAGCTTGAAGCCCGCCAGGTCCCACACCAGCCGCATGAAGAACAGGCCAGTCTCGACCTCGGCGTGCTGGTCAGCGTCCAGGATGTTGCCCTCGTTCTTGAACACGAACTCGGACAACGCCGCGACCAGGCCGGTACGATCGCGGCAGCTGACCAGCAACGTGGCGGTTACGGGAGGCGATGGGTCGGGGGCCGACATGCGCGGCCGATAGCATACACTCGCCGCGTGCTCCTCGAAGGATCCTGCCAGTGCGGAAAGGTCAGTTTCGACGTGCAGTCCGAGACGGCGGTGCCGTTCATGTATTGCTTCTGCTCGATCTGCCGCAAGCTGGAGGGCGCGGGGTTCGGGTGCAACATCATGGGCAAGCGCACCACGCTCCACGTGCGCGGCCGCAAGCACCTGCGCCCCTATCACCCGCGCCGTCGCTGGCCGGGCAAGCGCACCGAGATCAGTGAAGGGACGCGCTGGTTCTGCGGCGCGTGCGGCACGCACCTGTACGCGACCGACGACAGCTGGCCCGACGGCGTGTGGCCCAACGTCGGCGCGATCGACACGCCCCTGCCCCGCGCCCGCGAACACGTGTTCATGATGACGCGCTACAAGCCCAGCTGGGTCGATGTGGCTCGCCTCGGCCGCGGCCCGCGCTACGCCGAATACCCGAAGCTATCGATCGCGGACTGGCACGAGCAACACGGCTTGACCGGCGTCGGCGCTGACGGCAAACGCCGCCGCACCAAGGCCCGTTAGAGGGTTTTGCTTCAGTACGCGATCGCGTCAGGAAGGGCCAGCTCGGCCGGCATCGCGGTGGTCTTCGCGCCCGCGGTCGTGAGCCACCACTGCCCCGCGATCAGCTTGCGCCCGACGGCCTCCTCGGCCTCGGCGACGGTCGCGTCCTGGATCGCGCGCCTGGTCGTGCGATTCGCCGCCAGCGCCCCGGCGGACGGCGTGGTCAACCGCACCACGTTGCCATGTGTCTCGGCCAGCCCACCCGACGGCAGATAGATGAGTCTGATGTCCATGTTTGGCTCCCTGGACATCCAACCACCCTCACCACATAACGCAATTTTTCAGCCTGATCGGCTGATCAGTACAGCTCGGACCCCTCAAAGGGTTCCGAACCTCCCGCGAAGAGCTCCGGCCGGCAGAGCCGGCCTGCGCTCAACGCGCAGCTCGCTACGGCATCGCCCACAGCCCGGGAATCGGCGCGACGCCCGTACGCTGGAACGTGTTGGTCAGCGTGACCGCCGGGTTCCCGAACTGGAAGCTGGCCGGGAGCTTGGTCAGCGGTGACGTGGTCTTGAAGTACGCCTGCGCGATCGTCAGCCACAGATCGTTGTGCGGGCGGTTGACGCTCTGCCACTGGCCGCCTTTCATCCCCAGCGCGCTGCCGCCGAAGATGATCGCGGGCAGCGACGACTTCGGCGTGATTCGTCTCGGCCACCTCGGTCACATACGGAATACGGTGTTCGCAGCAGGTTGCCGCCGAAGATGTCCGTCGAGTTCTTGAACGTGACCAGGATGTCCGCCATTTTCTGGTTGTACCAAGTCTGCACGTTGGCCAGGAACTGCAGCACGTCCATCTGCAGGGCCGTCGGCGCCGGGACGCTTCCGCTGCTCGCCGGCGCGGTCAACGACCAGGACGACTGGTTGATGAGGTGGCTGGTCGGGTGGTGCATCAGGATGCCGGGGTTGTTCGGCATCAGGTCGCGGAACGACACGTGGTTCGTCCCCGGCGACCACTGGAACGTCGCCACGCGAATCAGGTCGCACAGGAACGCCGTGCGGATGATCTCCATGTGCGTCTTGCCGATCATCTCGTGGATCGGCTGTCGTCCGTCGCCGACGTGGTCGGCGTGCTGCGGTAGTCGCCGCGCGACCCCGTCTTGCCCAGCAACGTCATGCTCGGCTCGGGCGGCTTCACGCACATCGCCGGCGTCATCGACCCGTTCCTGATCTGGTCGCGAGATCATGCAGCTCGACTCTCCGGATGGCCTCGGCGTGGAAGTCGATCTTCGACCGCTCGCTGCCCGGCGCCAGCCCGCGCAGGCGCGTCAGCTGGTTGGTGCGAGTGATCGAGCACGCTCTTGCGCGCACTGGAGCATCGCGATCGCATCGTTGGTTGCCGCCCGTGCCGCCCATGACCGAGCCGAGCACGTTGTTGTAGAACGTGAACGGGCTCAGCGTCGGCATCAGCGGGATGTTCTCCGTCACCATCCCGCCGCTGCCGCCCTGCGCCGCCGCGACCGAGCGCGTGCCGTAGCCGTACGACAGGCACTGCGTCGACGTCTCGTACGAATCGATGCGCGCGTCGCAGATGGCGTTGGCATAGCCGGCGCCCGAGGCGGCTCGGTAGAGCTCCGGCACGTTCTTGAGGAAGATCTGATCCCACGACGGACCGCCGGCGACGGCGTCGTCGGTCTCGCCGCCGTTCGAGCGCGTCCCGGGCGTCGTCGCGCCGGTGGTCGTCTGCGGCGTGCCCGCCTCGTGGCCGCCGCCGAATCGCCCGACGCCGCCGCTGTTGAGCCCGTAGAGCACGATCATGTCGTTCTTCAAGCCCGGCGTCACCGAACGGCTTCAGGATGCGCGAGAAGTCCCAGTTCGTGCCGTTGGGCGCGATGGTGGGCAGCGTCGGCAACGTCGGGTTCGGATTCGATCCGACCGCGACCGGCGAGAACCAGTACTTCTGCGTCCCGACCGGCCAGTGCGTCATCAGGAACCGCGGCGGTGGCGCCGCTCCCTGCGCGCTCGCTTCCATCGTACGCAGCAGCGTCTTGAGGCCGACGGCGCCGGCCCCGATGCTGCGCATGAAGGCGCGGCGTGCGATGCGATACGAGCTCATTGGGCACCTCCGGCGGCGCGCGCAGCAAGGGTTTGTGACAGCGCCACTTCCCTGACCAGCGCCGTGAAGCTGCCGTCGCTGGCAGCGAGCTTGTCGGTCACGTTGCGCGTCGCGCACGAGTTATTGGTGATCGTCGTCGCCGTTTCAGCCAGCGAGTAGCGGAGCATGTTCTTGGCGATGCAGGTGGCGAAGGCGCCCCTGTTCGCGAGCGCCGCGGCCATCTCGACGGCGTTCGCGACCGTCCCGCCACCGGAGCTCGGTTGGCAGCGTGACCGACGCGTCGATGGGCCGGTTCATCTCGTCGGCCGTCCGCCACTGGCCGATGGCGTTGTAGTTCTCCAGCGCCAGGCCGTAGGGATCGAACGAGGTGTGGCACGCCGCGCAAACGTGCGCCTTGTCCGCGCGGTACGCCGCCTTCTCCCGCTCGGTCTTGCCTTCCAGCATGGCGCTGACCGCGTCGATCTCCGGGCCCAGCTCCTCGGGGAACGCGGGGTTGACGTTGCACAGGATCGCCTCGTTGATCTGGAGACCACGCCCGACGACCGAAGTCGCGCGCGGGCGCGCCGTCGCCATCAGGAAGCCCCCTCGGGTCAAGATCCCGGCCCGCTGCGGCGGCAGCTCGACGGAGATGAAGTCCGCCTCGCTCGTCGCGCCGGGCGGGTTCGGCACGCCGTAGATCGGCGCCAGCGTCGTGTTGATCTTCCCCATGCGCGTGGTGAGCAGGTCGCTGACCTTACCCATCCACAAGTTGTCCTTGATGAACTCCTCCGTCTCCCGGTACATCGAGTTGCGGACGCCCTCGTTGAACGCCGGGAAGGTCGGCGCATCGATCTGGATGGTCTCGATCGTCGTGAGCCTGAAGTAGCTCATCATCGCGCCCTCCAGGTTCGCGCGGCCGGCGGGCGACGCCAGGACGCGGTCGACGTGGGCACGCACCTGCTCGGTCGTCGACAGCATGTTCTGCGCCGCCGCCTGCAACAGCATCGCGTCCGGCGGCCCATCGGTCAGGAAGTAGGAGATCGCGCTCGCCAGCTCGTACGGCGACAGCGCGCCCGCCAGCATCGCGTTGTCGCCGATCTCGGTGCGGTACAGGAACTGGGGCGCGTCGATGATCGCCCAGACGGAGAACTGCGTCGCCTGCTGGATCGTCGCGCCGAATCCTTTGCTGTCCGTGTAGACCTTGTTGATGTCGGTCGTCTCCTCGGCGGTGAGCGGGCGGCGATACGCGGCCTGGGCCAGGGCGCGGACGAACGTCTGCGCGCACGCGTCGGTCGGCGTCGCCGGACATTGGTGGCGGTCATGAAGTTGGCGACGACGTACTCGCTGACTTCCTTGCCGATGTTGTCGCCGGTCTGCCAGACGGTGTCGATGAGCACCGACCCCTCGCGCGGATTCGCCAGCGGCGGGAACCAGCGGTGCGCCGCATCGACGATCGCGTACGCCGGGTTGTTCTGGACCTTGTCGCCGATCGCCGTCCCCACCGCCGGGCTGGACACCGTCGTGAAGATCGAGCGGACCGACGCGGCGATCTGATTGAAGCTGAGACGCACGATCCGCTTCGGAGTCACCACGGGATCGCCGGTGCACGGCGCGACAACGGCGCCACCCGTACCGGTGCTGACGCCGTTGCCGCCCGTACCCACCACGCCGCTGCCGCCCGCCCCCGTCACGCCGCTACCTGCGCCGCCGCTGCGATTTCCACCACCGCCCGGTTCTCCGACGACACCGTTGCATCCAGCCACCACCACACCGCGCCGAACAGCAGCGCTCCCGCCACCCGCCTCATCAGCGTCGCCCCAGCCCTTGCGTCGTCAGTCATCTGAGCATCCTCCGTGAAGAGAAGACGCCCGCTAAGCGACGCGAGCAGCGCCGTTCAGCTCAGAAACTTCTCTCGCGTGTGCGCGCGCACACCGGCGCACACGTTCACGGATCGCTGCGGCTAGCGCGAAGCGGCGCGCCGCGCGCGGACGGCGTCGGCGAGATCGCGCAGCACCGGCACGGTCTCCGGCCACGCCAGGCACGCGTCGGTGATGCTCTGCCCGTACGTCAGCTTCTGCCCGGGCGTCGCGTTCTGCCGCCCGCCGACGAGGTGACTCTCGATCATCACGCCGGCGATCGTGCGGCCGCCGCTCCGGATCTGCGCGGCGATGTCGCGCGCCACGGCGGGTTGCCGCTCCGGGTCCTTGCCGCTGTTGCCGTGGCTGCAGTCGATCATCAGCCGCCCCGGCAGCTTCGCCTTCTCCAGCACCGCCACCGCGCGCGCCACCGCGCCGGCGTCGTAGTTCGGCTCCGCGCTGCCGCCGCGCAGGATGAGGTGGCAGTCGGGGTTCCCCCTCGTCGCGACGATCGCCGACAGCCCCTGCTTGGTCACCGACAGGAAATGGTGCGGGTGTCCGGCGGCCATGATCGCGTCGATGGCGATCTGGATGTTTCCGTCGGTGCCGTTCTTGAATCCGACCGGCACCGACAGTCCCGACGCCAGCTCGCGGTGGATCTGGCTCTCGGTCGTGCGCGCGCCGATCGCGCCCCAGGCGACGACATCCGCGATGTACTGCGGCGTGATCGTATCCAGGAACTCGCAACCCGCCGGCAGTCCCATGTCCGCCAGATCGATGAGCAGGCTGCGCGCCAGGTTCAGCCCCTCGTTGACCCGGAACGTCCCGTCCAGGCGCGGGTCGTTGATGAGGCCCTTCCACCCCACCGTCGTCCGCGGCTTCTCGAAGTAGACGCGCATGACGACGACCAGCGCGTCGGCGACCTCGGCCGCGGCGGCGTGCAGGCCGCGGGCGTACTCGCGGGCGGCGCCGACGTCATGGATCGAGCACGGCCCCACCACCACCACCAGCCGATCGTCCTGCCCGCGCAACACGCGCGCCACCGCCTCGCGGCTCTCGGCCACGGTGGTCGATGCCCGCTCCGTGAGCGGCAGGTTCTCCATCAGGATGGCGGGAGGGATGAGCGGGCGGATCTGTTCGATACGAAGATCGTCGGTGTCGCGAAACATTGCGGCCACAATCTAGCAGGCGCGTCGCTTTAGAAGAAACGTCGAGCAGAAAATTTGACTGACCGCACCGACTGCTTAGGGTGGATGGGCCGGGAGGTCCGATGAACTACGTCGAGACGCGTGAGCTGATTCGACTTCGATATGACCTGCGCCGCCTGCTGGCGGAGAACCCGCCAGGTGCAGACGCCGAGGCCCGCCGCCTCATCGCCCGCATCGAGCACCTGGTCGCCGCCGACACCGAAGAGGCGGCGGTCGTGGTGCCGGAGCTGGCGCGCTGGGCGGTCAGCCTGGCCGTCACACCCTAAGAGCGCGTAGAGCGTAGACCGGCTTTGCCGGTCGGAGCTCATCGCGGGAGGTTCGGAACCCTTTGAGGGTTCTGAGCTAATGGCGCGATTTACGACAACGGCTGACGCGGGAGCGTCGGCGCGTCAGCGTACGTGCGTCGTGCGGAACGGCCGGCCGCCGCGCGCCGGCTTGCCGCCCTTGCCCGGCTTGGCCGGTTCCCCGGCTGGCTGGTGCGTCGGTATCAGCTTGCCTGGACCGTTGCCGATCAGGTCGGCGCGCCCCATCCTCCGCAGCGCCTGCCGGAGCAGCGGCCAGTTGAGGGGATCGTGGTAGCGCAGGAACGCCTTGTGCAGGCGCCGCGTCTCCATCGTCTTGGGGACGAAGACCTTGTCACCGTCGCGCCGCACCTTGCGCAGCGGGTTGCGCCCGGAGTGGTACATCGCCGTCGCGCTGGCCATCGGTGACGGCAGGAAGTTCTGCACCTGGTCGGCGCGGAACTTGTTGCGCTTGAGCCACAGCGCCAGCGCCAGCATGTCGCGGTCGGTCGTCCCCGGGTGCGACGCGATGAAATACGGGATCAGGAACTGCTTCTTGCCGGCCGCTTCCGTCGCTTCGTTGAACAGCTGCTTGAACTTTTCGTAGCTGCCGATGCCGGGCTTCATCATCATCGACAGCGGCCCTTCTTCGGTGTGCTCGGGCGCGATCTTCAGGTAGCCGCCGACGTGGTGGGTCGCCAGCTCGCGCACGTACTCCTTCGACGTCGCGGCCAGGTCGTAACGCACGCCGGACGCGACCAGCACCTTCTTCACGCCGGGCAGCGCGCGCGCCTTGCGATAGAGCTGGATGAGCGGCGCGTGGTCCGTCTTCAGGTTTGAGCAGATCGCCGGGTACACGCACGACGGCAGCCGGCACGCCGACTCGATCGCCGGGCTCTTACACGCCAGCCGGTACATGTTCGCCGTTGGCCCGCCGACGTCCGAGATGACGCCCGTGAACCCCGGCACCGTGTCGCGCACCGTCTCGATCTCGCGCAGGATCGACGACTCCGACCGGTTCTGGATGATTCGCCCTTCGTGCTCCGTGATCGAGCAGAAGCTGCAGCCGCCAAAGCAGCCGCGCATGATGGTGATCGAAAACCGGATCATCTCGTACGCCGGTAGCTTCGCGTCGCCGTAGCTCGGGTGCGGCTTGCGCGTGTACGGCAGCTCGTAGATGCGGTCCATCTCCTTGGTCGACAGCGGCAGCGGCGGCGGATTCAGCCAGACGTCGCGGGCGCCGTGCCGCTGCACCAGCGCGCGCGCGTTGCCCGGGTTCGCCTCGACGTGCAGGATGCGCGACGCGTGCGCGTACAGCACCGGGTCGGCCGTCACGGCGTCGAAGTCGGGCATGCGCACGACCGACGTCGCGCGCGGAGGACGCGGCTTCAGACTGGCACGCGGCACGAGCGCATCGGCCCCCGCCGCTTTCGCCGGCGCACAGTCGTCCTCGCGTGGGACCACGTACGGATCCACGGGCGACGCGACCGGCCCCGGCGTGTCGATCGCCGTCGAATCGATCTCGGTCCAGCCTTCGCGCGCCCCGCTGGGGCGGCAGAACGCCGTGCCGCGCACGTCCGTGATGTCAGCCGGCGCCTCCCCGGCGGCCAGCCGGTGCGCGATGTCGACGATGGCGCGCTCGCCGTTGCCGTAGACCAGCAGGTCCGCGCGCGAATCGAGCAGCACCGACCGCCGCACCTTGTTCGACCAGTAGTCGTAGTGCGCGATGCGCCGCAGGCTCGCCTCGATGCCGCCGATGACGACGGGCACGTCGTCGTACGCTTCGCGGCACTTCTGGGCGTAGACGGTCAGCGCGCGATCCGGGCGCCGGCCGCCGGCGCCACCGGGCGAATACGCGTCGTCGTGGCGAAGGCGCCGATCGGACGTGTAACGGTTGACCATCGAGTCCATGTTCCCGGCGGTCACGCCCCACATGACGACCGGCCGGCCGAGCGCGCGGAATGGATCCACGCTGCGCCAGTCCGGCTGAGCCAGGATGCCGACCCGGAAGCCGTGCGCCTCCAGCAACCTGCCGACCAGCGCCATCCCGAAGCTGGGATGGTCGATGTACGCGTCGCCGGTGACGATGATGACGTCGCACGAATCCCAGCCGAGCGCGTCCATCTCGGCGCGCGTCGTCGGCAACACGGGCGCGGTGCCGAAGCGTTCCGCCCAGTACTTGCGCCGCGCGAACAGCGTCGCGGGCACCAACTCGGGCGAGACGGGCAGGAAATCTGTAGCGGTTTTGGTCATATCCATGGCGCGGACGCGCCGGACCCTACCCTATCGATAGCCCCGGCGCGGGGCCAATTGTGGCATGCTTGGCCGGCGATGGCGGGCCAGCGTGGACAGGAACAGCGTCAGTATCCGCGGCTGGGCCTGGGGTTACCGGTCATGCTCAGTCTGCTCGGCCGTGGCGAGGTCAGCGCCGAGCTTCAGGACATCTCGCGCGGTGGCTGCTTCTTCAAGTCGGGCGAGACGGTTCCCGTCGATCGCCGCATCTCGGTCGTGCTGTCGGCGCGCGGCGGCAAGACGGTCCAGGCGTCCGGCCGCGTGGTCCGAACCGTCGCGTACAAGGGCTTCGCCGTGCTGTTCGACGAGGATGACGGCGGCGCCATCGAAGACTTCATCCGCGACCTGACACCGCTACCGCAGGAAGGCCGCGCCGCCCTGCTCAGCTCGACGCTGAAGCCCGAGATCCAGATCTACTGAGTCGGCTGAGCCGGCTCCTGCGCGAGCCGGTCGAGCTTCTCGGCTCAGCTGCCGGAGGCGGCCGGGACCTTGGTCAACGTCCCTGTGCCCGCTGGCATGCACACCAGGACCGCGCCCCCGAACTGCGACGTGAGCATCCCGTTGGATAGCGTCAACGTCCACGACGTGATCGTTATGCTCGACAGGCCCAACGTCGGAACTTCCAGCATGCAGATCGAATTGGGCGACGCCGACGCCGTGTCTCCGTCGACCGTGAACGACACCACGCACGAGGTGTCGAGTGCCACCTGTAGGTGCTCGTCGTCCGTCGTCACGATCGTCACCGTGGACCCCGTCGAGCGGCAGACGGCGGCACCTCGATCTGGAAGCAATTGGCGGCGATCGTCCCGGAGTACGTCCAGTCGCCCACGAACGCGTCGGCGTTGCCGCTCCCACACCCTCCGACAAGCGCGGCGAGCGCAACGACCATGTGAATTCTCGGAATCATGGGCCGGAGCCTAACCCGAATCGGCCACCGCGGCGCCGACTTCAGAACGAACTTCATATATGCTGGCCTTCCCATGAGCCCACGGAAGCTGCTACTGCCCTTGTTGTTGGTCGCTTCAGTCGCCTCGTTCGCGGGATCCGGCTGTGCGGTCCTCGTTCCGCTGCCGGTCACGCCGGGGCTGACGAACCTGAGTGAAGGTCAGGTGTTCTCGATGGCGCCGCCGCCCGAGTGGCCCGCGCCGCAGATCGACGATCCGGCGACGGCGTCGGTCAACATCAACTGCGGCTTCGGCCCGCGCCTCACGACCAACCAGCTCTACGCGGCGGTCAGCGTGCGCGGCAAGCCGGCGACCACCGCGCTGGCGCCGCTCAACGTGTCGATCGTCCTCGATCGCTCGGGGTCGATGCACGGCGAACCGTTCCGCAACATGCTGATCGCGGCCGAGACCTTCGTCGGACAGCTGCGCAACGGCGACCGCGTGTCGATCGTCGCGTTCTCCGACGGCGTCTACCTGGCGGTGCCGCCGGTGATCATCGACGGCAACACGCGCAACATCGCCATCGCCAACATCCGTTCGTTGATCGACGGCGGCGGCACCAACCTGGGCGGCGGCCTGCTCGCCGGCCTCGCGCAGGTGTTCAGCGCCTTCCAGCCCTGGCAGTTGAACCAGGTCGTGTTGTTCTCCGACGGCCAGCCCAACATCGGCATCACCAGCTCACCCGAGCTGGCGCGCATCGCCGCGCGCGCCGCCGACCACGGCGTCGCCGTCACCACCATCGGCTTCGGCGACCTGCACGACGAGCTGCTGATGCAGGGGATGGCCGACGCGTCGGGCGGCAACTACTACTACGTCGACAGCCCCGGCGACATGGTGGCGATCTTCCAGAAGGAAGCGGGCTCCATCCTGCGCACCGCCGCGCGCTCGACCGACATCGACCTGCCGATCCCGCCCGGGCTCGTGCTGGAGGAGGTCATCGGCTACGACTACGTCACCGCCAACGGGCGCGTCTACGTGCGCCTGGGCAGCATCCCGCACGACGAGGAGCGCTACGTCGTGTTCCGCTTCGCGTCGGGCGGCGGTGGCCCGGTCCCGATGGGGATCGTCTATTCGGATCTCGCTCGCCGCGGGCGCTTCGGCGTGAACTGCTCGCCCGGCTACAACGCACAGGCGGGCGGCCGCGACAACTGGGCGCTGGAGCTCGCCGGCCGCGCCGAGGCCGCCTGGGGTCTGCAGGAGTCGATGGCGTGGGCCGATATCGGCAGCGAGGTGTTCGTCATCTCGCAGCTCGGCTACACGCGCGGCCTGATCGCCGGCATGAAGGAGAAGCTGGGTCCGCAGGCGCTCGCGGCCGAGGACAAGATGTTGCTCGACGCGCAGGTCGAGCTCGGCATCCAGGTCGGCAGCCAGGCCGCGGACTCGTTCCTGAGCGGCGGCATCGGCGGCCTGACCAACTTCGCCAAGAAGACGGTGGTCAGCAACGCGACCGCCGCGGTCGCCTACAAGATCGACAAGGCGTTCAAGCCGCGGGCGCGCGTCAGCCTGCAGGTCATGTACATGGGCGTGGCCGGCACCCGCTTCGTCGCGCACGGCACCGCCTACAAGCCGCGCGACCGCGACGCCAGCCTCCGCTTCAAGCGCGCCCGCTACTCCAGCTACCGCATGATGCGGGCGCGCTAGCGGCCTCCGCTGCACTGCCGCTGCACGCCGCTGCGCTGCCGCTGCGCTCGCCGCTTCGCTGCCGCTGCACTGCCGCTCGCTGCCGCTGCACGGCCGCTCGCGCCGCTTCGTCGCCGCTTCGTCGCCGCTTCGTCGCCGCTTCGTCGCCGCTTCGTCGCCGCTTCGCTGCGCTTCGCTGCCGCTGCACTTCGTTACGCGCGCGTCACGCGTCGCCTTGATCTTGGGCCTCGCGGGCGCGCGTTTGCGTTTTTCCGTCGCAGGCCGCGGACGGCCCGCGACGGAAAAACGCCCGTTCCGGATCAGATTCTTCTAGGGCGTGACGTAGCGATGGGCCGTCCGCGGTCCATCGCTCACGTCACGCAAACGCGCGCCCCATAGCGCCCAAGATCAGGGCGGCGTGCGAGGCGCGCGTAACTTCGCCAGCCGGTGCCGGAGTGCAGCGCTGCCGGAGTGCCAGCCCTGCCGAGAGCTGCCGAGGCCGCCCTGCCGGAGTGCCAGCCCCGAAGTGCCGAGCGCCAGCCCGAAGTGCCGGAGCGCCAGAGAAGGCAGCAACCAGGCGCGGTCAGGGCGCGGGCGTCAGCGCCGCGAAGGCGAAGATCAGCGGCGCGTTCCAGTTGACGGCGATCTCGTTGAGCGAGCCGTCGCCGACCGCGTCGACCCAGTCGGTCGCCTCGGGCTGCGGACCGCCGACCAGCAGCCCCGGCCACGCCGGGCCCACGGCGTCGGCGATCGACGGCCGGTGGTGCGGCTTCGCGGGCGGGAACTGCCCCATGCCCGTGACGTAAGAGCGGTCGTAGAAGTTGCGGCCCAGCACGTGGTCCACCTGCAGGGCGATGGCGTCGCGGTACTTCGCCGCTTCACCCTGGTTGAGCAGCGCGGCGACCCACAGGTTGAGCGACGTGCGCACGACGGTGCCGTTCGAACCCCACCAGTAGCCGGTGATCGCCCGGCCGAACGCGGCGCTCTGCGCCGTGGTCACCAGCATGTCGCCGCTCGTGATCGCCGAGGCAGTCACCGAGTCGACCACCGCCTGGTTTCGACCCGTGCGCGCCGACAACACGTACGTGAACAGGGCCATGTTGGTGACGTTGTCGTAGTCGAAGTTGTTGCGCACGGCCTGGCTCATCGCGCTGCCCTCGAGCTCCGTGAGCAACGCCGCCTCCCCCGTCGTCTCCCACATCTCGGCGGTGGCCCACAGGCGGTTGTCCGTATCGGGCGAGCCCGCGTCGTAGCCGCCGGTGCCGAAGCCGGTCAGGTCGGGATTGTGCCGCAGCGGCGTCGCCGCCAGATAGGCGTAGCTGCGACGCGCCGCCTCGAGGTAGCTCGCCGCCAGCGCGGCGTCGTACGGCTGATAGATGCGCGCCGCCTGCGCCAGCACGGCGACCAGGTTCCCGGCGGCCGCGGTGCTGATGTCCGTATAGAACCGACGCGCACCGTCGTCTTCCGGCAGGACGTTCGGCTCGAAGTTCTGCGCGGTCACCTTGAACGACACCGACCCGTCGGGGAACTGCGTGGTCAGCAACCAGTCGAGCTGCCATTTGATCTCGGCGAGATAGTCGGGAATCGCTCCGCCGTGTTCGGGGATCGGCAGCGACAGCGCGTTCAGCGTCGGCTGGAAGCGCTCCCAGGCCATCAGCATCATGCCGACCGTGAACGCGCCGTTCGTCGTGTACTTGCCGTAGTCACCCGCGTCGTGCCAGCCACGCAGGCTCGGCTTCGCGGTGGTGGTCTTGTGCGTGTCCGGGAGAAAGTCCTGGAAGCCGTCCTGCAGGTGGCAGGTCTTGTGCGCCCAGGTGTTCCCGTCCAGCGTGATGCTGACGGCCGTGCCGCAGCGCTGGCCGTAGAGGCCGATCATCGCTCGCCTGAGCGGGTCGCGAAACACGTCCGGCGCGATCGTGAACTTCGCGGAGCGCATGGCCTTGCCGTTCTCCACCAGCCCCGGCACGGAGATGTAGAACTCGCCGGACTCCGTGAACACGGTGAAGTCCGCCGTGTAGTAGATGGCGGCGGTGTCGGGATCGGTCTTGGGCCCGACCAGCTCGCACGGCCAGACGACGGCATCGGTCGACGCCCTGCGCACCTCGGCGACCGGATCGGCGATGGTCATGCCCGCCGGCAGCACCACCGTCGCGATCTTCATCCGGTCGCTGACGTAGCCGACGGTGTCGACGCGAACCGCGTGCGTCGACGATTCCTGCGGCATCGGGACCGGCGTGCCGCTGAACAACACGTCACAGCCCGACATCGTGACGACCGACAGACACGCGAACGAAGTCGCGAAGACGAAGCTATGGATACAGCGCAAGCGGGACCTCCTGCTCGGGACTAGGGGAACCAACAGCCTAGTAGAGTACCAGTAGCCCGAAAAGGCTCAGGAACCGTATGCCGTGGCGTGGTTCAGTCGGCGGCGCCGTCCGAAACGCTGGCATCGCCCGGACTTCCGCCCGTGCCGCCTGCGCCAGCTGTACCGCCAGCGCCGCTCGCGCCGCCTGCTGAACCGCCGGCACCGGCCGTCCCTCCGCCCATGCCCGCCGGTCCGCCGGCCATTCCGGCCGCGCCGCCCATGCCACCTCTGCCGGCCGCGCCGCCCGCCGCCCCCGCAGCGCCACCCGCCGCCCCGCCCGTGCCAGCCATGCCACCAGCACCGCCGCGTCCCGCGGTCCCGCCAGCCATGCCGCCCGCGCCGCCGCGTCCCGCGGTCCCGCCGGCCATGCCGCCCGCGCCGCCGCGTCCCGCCGCGCCGCCGCCCGCGCCACCGCGTCCCGCAACGCCACCGCCCGCGCCACCGCGTCCCGCCACGCCGCCGGCCGCGCCACCGCGTCCCGCAACGCCGCCGGCTGCACCGCCGCGTCCCGCCGCGCCACCGCCCGCGCCACCGCGTCCCGCCACGCCACCGGCCGCGCCACCGCGTCCCGCCGCACCGCCACCCGCGCCTGCCGGCCCATCGCCGCGATCGACGCCCGCGTCTCTCCCGCCCGCGCCCGCCGCGCTGCCGTCGAGATCTAGCGTGTCACTGTCGGCGCAGCTCGCGAACGCGAGCATGACGACCGGCGCGCCAATACGAAGACCCCACGGTAGCGACTTGGCTGTGCGCATGCCCGCGATGATACACAAAGCCCGATCGCGCGTTGAGCGAGATCAGCCGCGCGATGCGTGCCGGCTAAGCGCCATCTCGGCAATCTTTTCGATGAAATCCGGATATTCGTAGCCCGCCTCTTCGGCGGCCCACGCGAGATCTTCACCTTCAGCGAGGTACGGATTCGGATTCGCCTCGACGACGTAGATCGCGTCGTCGTGCGCCAGGCGAATGTCGATGCGACCGTATTCGTGCAGGCCGGCGGCCTGGTACGCGCGCACCGCGACCTCCGCCAGACGCAGTCGCACGTCGTCGGTCAGGTTCTTGGCGACCATGTTCTGGATGCCGCGCCCCTCGCGATAGCGGACGCTCCACTTCGCCTTGAACGTGGCGATGCGGCTCTCGACGGTGGTGTCGTTGCCGAACACCATCTCGATCGGCGGCAGCGGCACCGGACGATCGTTGCCCATCACGCCGATGTACAGCTCACGGCCAGCGATGAACTCTTCGACGATCGCGTCGGTCTTGATCTTCTCGTGAATGAAGGTGACGCGCTCCTTCAATGCGTCGTCGTCACGCACGACCGAAGCCTGTGCGATGCCGACCGACGCGTCTTCATCCAGCGGTTTGACGATCAGCGGGAAGCGCAGATCGCTCGGCCGCTGCACCGCCGCGGCTCGCGGGCAGACCATGAAGTGCGGGATGCGGATGCCCTGATAGGCGAACACCTTCTTGGTCAGCGACTTGTCGCGCGCCAGCATCAACCCTTCGGACGACGCCCCGGTGTACGGCAACCCGAGCATCTCGAGCAACGCCGCGACCGTGTAGTCCAGGCTCGACTTGCCGCGAAACCGCTCCGACAGGTTGAAGACCACGTCGGCCGGCTCGGCGCGCAGCCCCGCGGTCAAATGGTCGAGGCTGTCGCGGAAGCCGAACAGGCGCACTTCGTGCCCCTTGGAGATCAGCGCGCGCGCGACGTCGAACTCGGCTTCGTCCGTCGACTCGATCTGCTTCTTCCAGTCCTGCGATGCGGACGCCGGCGGCTCGCCGTCCGTATCGAAGAGAATGAGCACCCGAAGGGTTTTCTTCACTCACCTCTTTGATACTCGATCGGTCGGGGCACGGGCAAGCGCCTCCTGGTCAACCCGATGCTGCCGATCTTGCCGAGCTTGACTTATGCGGACTAGCGAACGCCGCCGTCGGGACCACCGGACGGCAGCACACCGCCATCAGGCGACAGCTCTTCGCGATAACCGAGCAGCGTGTTCTTCTGATCGAGCGGCGTCACCTTCACCGCGACCTTGCTGTCGGCGAACGTGTACGCGCGCGTCTGCACCGGCAGACAACCTTCGCCGCGCACGATCACGTCCAGCGGGCCTGAGTCGCGCGGGCGCGTCACGATCAGCGGCTTGCCCTTCTCGATGATGCCGAGCCGCTTCTTGCCCCACATCACCGTCGCCTTCTTCGTCGACGGCAGCACCGTGAACACGATGCGAACGTTCGCGGCGGGCGGCGCCGCCGGCGCGGGCGCCGCCGCGGCAGGCTGTTGCGGCGCCGCCGTCGGCACGGCCGGTGGCGCCGCGGACTGCGCCCAGGCAGCCGCGCCCGCACCCGCCAGCGCCGCCACCATCGCGACCACCGCTGTTCGCCAGAATCGCGCGCGCCGCGCCATCAGTCGTCGCCTCCAGCGGAGAGCTGCACCGCCGCCCGGCCTTGGCCTCGGCCGAATCAGGGGCCGCCGGCACCGGCATGTTCGGCGGGTACTTGCCCCACGGCGTCGGGATATACCCGGCGACCGGCTTCTTCTGGTCGCCCTTGATCTCGCCTTCCAGGACGTTGACCGGCAGCGGCGGATCCAGCACGTAGAGATAGCCGCGCGACGGCAGCCGGATGTCGTAGACGGATTCCTTGAACAGGAACTGCCGCGAAAAATTCATCGACTGATCGCCGACGACCTTCATGGTGCGGTGGCGCAGGATGAACGAGTACAGCCGGATGGCGATGTGGTTCGGCAGCCGGTGGCAGCCGTGCGAGAAGCCGTTGGCGCTGTAGATCGACAGGTAGTCGGACGAGCCGTGCGCGCGCACGCCGTTGTCCCAGTCGGGCCGGCCGTTGACTCCGGGAACCACGAAGTACCCCGCGACCACGCCGTACGCCGACAGGTAGCCAGGGCCCAGCTCGTCGTAGTTGACGACGCGCATCCACCGGCCGTTGACGGTCTTGCCCTTGGTCAGAGAGCGGATCGGCGTCGACGCGGGGGCGATCCAGACCGGCCCCGAGACGACGTTGCGAATCACGCGCGGCCCGACGTCGGACGCCTTGTAGCGGAAGTATTCGTAGCCGTTGCCGGCCTGCTCCGAGCGCCAGCCGCCGATCGTCGTGCGCCAGCGCGCCAGCGCCACCTGCTTGCCGCCCGACTTCGCGTACAGCGTCAGCGACGGGTACTTCTTGCGCACTTGCGGCTTGTAGCCGCCCTTGTCGTCGAACGGCAGGTCGTACCAGACATCGCCGCGGTCGACGACGATCGACAGATCCATGTGGTCAGAGTAGTAGTCGGGGCGCGCGGGCAGCTTGATCGCCACGCGCATGTGCTTGAAGTCGGCGGCCGGGTGGCGCTTGAAGAACGCCAGCGCCGACTGCGCATCAGGCAGGCGCAGCTGCTCCACCGCCAGCTTCAGGTATTCGTCGACGAGGTTGCGGCCGTTCTTGCCGGTGGTGCCATCCTCGACGATGGCCGCCGCCGACACGACGCGCTCGCGCAGCGCGCGCACCAGTCCGTCGTAGTCGTTGTCCAGCAACTGGCGCGCCAGCGCGTCCACGGTCTTGCGCCGCAGATAGTTCGCCTCGTAGATCATGTGCTTCTGCTGGAAGCTGCGGACCGCGAGGCGCATGGCATCGTCGTAGATGCCTGTCAGGTGTTTCGCCCCCTTCGCGCCTTCGCCACCCAGCAGGCCCTCACACGTCAGTCGCCGCTCGACGGCCGCCATCGCGGGCTTCTCGGCGGCGCGCCGCGCCAGCAGCTTCACCTTGGGCGCCATCGCCGGCTGCCGCTCCACCAGCTCTTCCAGCGTCTGGACCTTCGCCTTGCGCCGGGCCTTCTCGAGCTCCTCACGCACGCGCCCCAGCTTCTTCTCGTCTTTCCTCAGGTCCGCGGGCGGTACGTAGGTGACGGTCTCGACGGCCTCCAGCGCCTCGACGCTCTCCTCGTCGTGGCAGGGGTGCTGCTCGGATTGGATGAAGCGCGCGCGCAACACCGACAGCGACGGCGGGATGCCGTACAGCTCCAGGTGGTTCTTGGCGCCGGGCTCCAGCGGCTCGCCGTCCTCGTCCAGCTGATCATTCGCCAGCCCCAGGAAGATGCGCCGGTAGCGGTTCGGCAGCGGCTGCCCGTCCGGAGCGGTCTGCTCGGCGAAGATGTACGGCGTCCAGTCGTCGCTCAGATCCAGCAACGTGTAACCCGCGGCCTCGGCAGCCTCCGCGTCGATCGGGCGTTCCTCGGGCTTGTCGGGCGAGCCAACAACGACCAAGGCGCGCTTTTCGGGCGGCAGGTCCGGACGCGGCTTGAGCGCCTCCTCCTCGGACACGTGCCCGCGCGGCGCGCCACCCGACCGCCCCGGGCTGGGCCCGCCCGCCGTGGTAGGCACGTGTGAGTCACCCGTCTGGGTGGTCGGCGTGGTGGCGCCGCTGCAGGAAAGCGCGGCCACCAACGCGGCGAACGAAACCTTGGGGATCCCCCGCATCCGGCCCCAAGATACCAACGGTCGGCCGGCCAAGCGACTATTGATGTGAGGTGGCTCTGCTCAGGGCGTCAGCGCGTCACCGGGCTTGGTGACCGCCCGCAGCTTGGCCTTGGTCGTGGTCTTGAACGTTTGGCCGTCCTGAACCTGCATCTCCAGCGCGATCGGGCCCAGGTCGGGCGCGAACGTCGTGCGCGTGATGCGCATCGGGCTGACACGCGTCACCTCGACCACGACACAGCCGGCGTAGCGACCGACCGAATCGATGTTCACCTCTTCGCTGACCGACGTGATCTTCGCGCGTCCACCCGCGACGTTCCACTCGGTGCCGGGGCGCAGCGGGTTCTTGATGACGTAGTCGCCCATCATGCTGCCGTCCTTCTGCGCGACGCCTTCGGGCGTGACCGCGTACATGAGCCTCTCGTCGCCCGCCTGCACCACCGCGACGTCTCCGCTGCGCTCCAGGACCGCATACGTCGCCAGGATGTTCACACCGTCCTGCTCGACGTCGAACGCCCACTTCCACCCGTTGACGAGCGGGTAATAATCCGCCGCGGTCGCGTTGGTCCGCGGCCGGACGACCGCGGGACCGCCGCCGCCGCCGGTCGCGCACGCCATTCCCAGCAGCGACGCCAGCAACCCACCGCAGACGACCTGTACCCACGCGTGGCGCTGACGGGACACGGTTCGCATGCTGTCAGTTTGCCAGACGCGGCCCGTCGTGGTCGACAGATCCCCTGGGGCGCTCTCAAGAAACTGAGATATCTTCACTCGTAGCACCTCGTAAGGGCCGCGGACTTGGGCGGCGGTCGATGGGGATTAGTGGTACGACGATTGCTTATTTTTGGGGTGTCGTCGCCGATGTCTAAGCGAACTCTCGCAGCTGCCGCGCTCGCCGCGTTTCTGACGCTGGGGCCGCTGGCCTCCGGGCGCGCGACGGCCGCCGCTGAAGGCAGGCGCCGTCCCGACGGCGGCCAGCGAAGCGCTGCTCGCTGACCGCGCCCGGTTGCGCGCCGCGCTCGACAGGGTCAACGCGGAGATCGATGCGCTCAAGCGCGCCGGCGGCGGCGTTCGTGACGACTACCGGCTACGCGCGCGGCTGGCCGATGCCGAGTCGCTGGCGCGCAAGCTGATCGACATCGAAGCGCGCCTGGGCCTGCACCTGGACGGCGGACGCGCCCAGCCGAAGCCGCAACCGCCGCCGACCGCGGCCGCGACCGACGGGCCGGCCGATCTGGACGCCAAGGCCGACATCCTCGCCGATCAGTCGCGCCGGCTGCGCGTCCAGGCCGACACGCTCGGCCGCCGCGCCACCGAGCTCAAGGGCCGGCAGGAGCTGCGCAGGCGCGTTGCGGACCTCGATCGCGATCCGTTCGCGCCCATGGAAGGTTCCAAGCGGCGCGTCGCCAGCGCATCGACCACGACGGCGTCGCGCGAGGCGGTGCCGTTTCCGACCGGCGCCGGGGCGCCGACCGGCGGACGCAACAACGACAACCCCAATGGTGTGACCAGCACGCCTGCACCAGGTGTCATCGGCGGCAGCGCCCAGCCCCCTGCGACGCCGCAGCTGCGGGCCATCGCCGATCGTGACCACGACGTCGCTGTCGGTGCAGCTGCGCGATCTGCTCGACACCGGGACGCTGGCCGACATCCGCAAGCTGGAGGCGACCGGCGCGGGCCCCGCGTCACCGCAGGCGCTCGATCGCGCGGCCACCGCGCTGCGCGCCCGGGCCGACTGGCTGGAAGCGCAGGCACGCGCCATGCGCGCGCGTGCCGGCAGCGCGAAGCAACGTCAGTAGGTAATCGCCGCGCTCGACGATATGCTGCGCTCGCATGCGGGGCGCGGGCCTTGTGCAAGCGTCGATGGCGATGGCGATGGCCGTGGCCGCCGTGCCCGGGCGCGCCCGCGCCCAGCCCGTCGAGCCAATCGACAACGAGCACTACACGCTGCGCGCCGAGGCCGGCGTCGAGTTCGACAGCAACGCCCGCCGCACCGAGCAGATCCGCAACACACAGCTCCCTCCGGAGACGCGATCGTTCCTGCAGCGCTTCGTGCTGGCGAGCCAGTATTCGGACGTCGTTGCGCCCGGACACGTGGTGGCGTGGTCGGCGACCGCGGCCGGCAAGGTGTTCGACGCCGCCGACGCGCGCAGCGAAAATGTCGCCATCGCGCAGTCGTCGCTGTCGTGGCGGGCCGCGGTCGGCCGCGGCATGTGGCTGACGCCCGCGGGGTCCTACTACGAGGCGTTCCAGGGGCCGGACGTGATTCCCGCCGAACGCCGTGACTTCCGATCGATCGCCGCCTCGACGGAGCTGCGCGCGCCGATCAACGAGCGGCTCGACATCGGCGTCGTCGGCGGATACCGCTGGCTGGTGTTCAAGCCGAACCGGGACTTCGACTTCAACGGTCCAACGGGCGCGGTCAACCTGCGCTGGGGGTTGCCGTCCGAAGCCGCCGCCGACTGGGACGCGGGCCTCAGCGCCGCGATCGAGAACCGGCGCTTCACCGGGCGCGCGCTGGTGAGCCCGTGCCAGCCGCCGTCGCCGAACGGGCTGCCGTGTTTCGGGGCCAACCGCCGCATCGACAACCTGATCATGACCCGGCTCGACGTCACCCGCACCGGGCGCGTGCTGGGCGGAATCGGCTACGCATTCCACTACAACGCGTCCAACAGCGTCGGCGAGACGGTCATGCGTCACTTCGCCAGCATCCGCTTCGCCAGCGCCCTGCCCTGGCGGCTATACGTCGCCGCGCGCGCCGATCTGCTGTTCGCGTTCTACAGCGAGCGCGTCGCCATCGGCACGCCCACGGCGCCCGGCAGCCCGTACGCGACGATCGAGGACGAGAACCGGTCCAGCGCGCGCATCGACGTGTCACGCGACATCGGCGAGCACTGGCGCATCTTCACCCGCTACACCTTCTACGCCAACGAGCTCGGAGCCAACTCCCCGCTCACGTACCGCCGCCACACGGTGCTGCTGTCGGCGGCGTACGCGCTCGAGAAATGACGGGCGGAGGGCAGACGACGCGTCGCAGACGACGCGGCGCCCCCCGCCCGATTTCAACTACATCATGCCGCCCATGCCACCCATGCCACCCATGCCGCCCATGCCACCACCGCCGCCACCAGGCGCGGGCGGGGGCTCGTCCTTCGGGCGCTCGACGATCAGCGCTTCCGTCGTGACGAGCAGCGCCGCCACCGACGCCGCGTTCTGCAGCGCCGACCGCACGACCTTCGTCGGATCGATGACACCGGCTTCGACCAGGTCCTCGAACTCGTCGGTCGCCGCGTTGTAGCCGAAGGCACCCTTGCCCTCGCGCACGCGGTTGACGACGATCGAGCCTTCTTTGCCTGCGTTGGCAGCGATCTGCCGGCACGGCTCCTCACACGCGCGCCGAATGATGGCAGCGCCCACCGCCTGCTCGACCGACAGCCCTTCCAGCTTCTCGGACGCCGCCAGAGCGCGCACCAGCGCCACGCCGCCGCCGGGGACGATGCCTTCTTCGACCGCCGCGCGCGTCGCGTTCAGCGCGTCCTCGACGCGCGCCTTCTTTTCCTTCATCTCGGTCTCGGTCGCCGCGCCGACGCGGATGACCGCGACGCCGCCGACCAGCTTCGCCAGCCGCTCCTGCAGCTTCTCGCGATCGTACTCCGAGGCCGTGTCCTCGATCGTCGTGCGGATCTGCCTCACCCGCGCTTCGATGTCGGCCTTCTTGCCGGCGCCGTCGACGACGGTGGTGTTGTCCTTGTCGATCGACACGCGCTTGGCGCGGCCCAGGTCCTTGAGCGTCAGGTTCTCGAGCTTGAGCCCCAGATCCTCGGTCACGGCCTGGCCACCCGTCAGGATGGCGATGTCCTTGAGCATGTCCTTGCGCCGATCGCCGAAGCCCGGCGGCTTGACCGCCGCGACCTGCAGCGTGCCGCGCAGCTTGTTGACGACCAGCGTCGCCAGCGCCTCGCCCTCGACCTCGGCGATGATCAGCAGCGGCTTGCCGGCGCGCGCCACCTGCTCCAGCACGGGCAGCAGGTCCTTCATGCTCGACAGGTTCTTCTCGTGGATGAGAATGAACGGGTCGTCGAGCTTGACCTCCATGCGCTCGGCGTCGGTCACGAAATACGGCGACTGGTAGCCGCGGTCGAACTGCATACCCTCGACCACGTCCATCGTCGTCTCCATCGACTTCGCTTCCTCGATGGTGATGACGCCTTCCTTGCCGACCTTGTCCATCGCCTCGGCGATGATCTTGCCGATGAACTCGTCGCCGTTCGCGCTGATCATGCCGACCTGGGCGACGTCCTTCTGCCCCTTCGTCGGCTTCGAGATCTTCTTCAGCGCCTCGACGATCTTCTCGACCGCCTTCTCCATGCCGCGCTTCAGCTCCATCGGGTTGTGACCCGCGGCGACCATCTTCGAACCCTCACGGAAGATGGCCTGCGCCAGCACCGTCGCCGTCGTCGTCCCGTCGCCGGCGGTGTCGGAGGTCTTGGACGCGACCTCCTTGACCATCTGCGCGCCCAGGTTGGCGAACTTGTCCTCGAGCTCGATCTCCTTGGCGACCGTCACGCCGTCCTTGGTGACTGTCGGCGAGCCCCACGACTTCTCGATGACGACGTTGCGGCCGCGCGGCCCCAGCGTCGCCTTCACCGTGTCGGCCAGCGCGTTGACGCCAGCCAGAATCCGGGCGCGCCCGGCCTCATCGAACAGGATCTCTTTGGCAGACATGGTTATTTCTCCAGCACGCCGAGGATGTCGTCCTCGCGCAGAATCAGGTGGTCGACGCCGTCGATTTTGATCTCGTTACCGCTGTACTTGCCGAACAACACGCGGTCACCCTTCTTGACCTGCAGCGGACGAAGCTTCCCCTTGTCGTCCACCTTGCCGCTGCCGACCGCGATCACCTCGCCCTCGGCGGGTTTTTCCTTGGCGGCGTCGGGGATGATGATCCCCCCTTTGGTCTTCTCTTCCTCGGCGACTCGGCGCACGACAAGCCGATCTTGCAGCGGGCGGACTTTCATTTCGTCTCCTCCGGTTTCTGTTCTGGCACTCACACAGGGGGACTGCCAGCGCGGGAATCTATCCGCAAAGCCTTGCGAGTCAATGCTTTGCAAGCACAGGCTGGCATCGGGGACCGCCCTCTGCCAATTGTTTCCACTGTATCTAGCTGAAATTACTCATGATTCTTTGACAACCCGCCGATGCATTGGCATAGGTAGATCATGGAAGTCAGCGGGTCCGTTGAGTCTTTCTTCCGCGACGAGGTGAACCGCGCGTTCCGGGATGAGCACCTGGCGCCCGGCGTGATGGTCGAGCACTACGTGGTCCAGCTGCTCGCCGGCTACGCAGCCCAGCCGATCGAGACCACGCCGCTGGCGCTGCGCATGCTCGAGGCGTGCGACGCGCCGCCGCCCGAACGGCGGCGGTACCTGCGCGAGATCGGCGACACGTCGCTGTACGTCTCCGGGTTCTGGAGCGAGAGCCTGGACGAGCGCGCGATCGACGTCGCCTACTACATGGACATGGGCGGCTCGGCGTACAGCGAGCTGGCCCGCGGCGGGCCGGGCTGGACGCGCGATCCCTACGGCGAGGTGTTCGGCGAGCTGGCCGAAAACTTCGTCCGCTTCGTCGGCGCGCTGGCGCTGATCAGCCGGCGCGTCGTGCTGCCCACGAACGATCGGGACATCTTCCGCCTCTATCAACGCTGGCAACGCACGAAGAGCGCCAGCGCCGCCGCGCGGCTGGCCGCGGTCGGCGTCGTCCCGCCGCGCGACGACGGCAAGCTGCAATGACACGCAGGCGCGCGCCACGCCCATCGGTGTTGGCCCGCCTGCAGCACGGCATGGAGGCGCTGTACCGGATCGAGACCCACGTCGCGATCGACGCGTTCGTCATCGACGCGGCCGCGCGCGCCGCGCTGTCGACGGCGCGCACGCCACGTGAGCAGCTGCTGGTGAGCGAGGGCGACGACGAGCTGGCGATGGCGCTGTTCGTCGACGCCGCCGTGCTGGCGAACCTGGAGCGCCACGACCCGGCCGCGCGCCTGGACGACCGCAACTTCGCCGACTTCTGCCTGGCGGTCGAAGGCGTCAGCCACTTCGTCTACGTCGCGCGCTGCGCTGCCGCGCACCGCTGCGTATCGCCGCTGGAGCTCGAGCTGCAGGCCGAGGTCGACAAGTTCGTGTGCTGCTGGCTGCTGGTCGGAGCTGCGCAACAGCTGCGGCTACGGCTGTACGGTGACGTGACGTACGCCGATGATCTCGGCGACGACGAACGCGATCGGTACCGAACGGCAAACCAGGAGGCCCACCGCTACACCGGCGCGCTGGTGCGGCGGTTCGTCGAACGGCAGCGAACCGTCGCGATGATGACGGAGCTGCGGCATTTCTACCGCATGGACCTCACCGACAAGCTGGGACACATCGCCCGCCTGAGCTGATCGCGTTAGACTGCGGTCGTGAGGTCGTGGGGATGGTTGCTGGCGCTGATCGCGGCGCTGGCAGGCTGCGCGACGATGCGCAGGCGCGGTGACGAGGCGTTCGAGCGCCGGTCCTACTACGAGGCGGCGGAGCTCTACGACCGCGCGCTGTCAGGAGGATCCGAAGGACGACAAGGCGCGCGCCCGACGCGCGCGCGCCCGCGACGCGACGCTGGCCGAGCTGCTCGACATCGCACAGCAGGTGCGCGCCCGCGGCGACGCCGCGACAGGCGCGCGCCAAGCTGGCGCGGTTCTTCCGGCTCCGGCGCGAGTGGCTGATGCCGACGCCGCCGGCGCTCGTCGCCGCCGTCGAACGCGAGGCGGCGACCGCGGCGGACGAGATCAGCGCGGCGATACGGCCGCTGCTGGCCGCGGACGCGCCGCTGGCGGCTCAATCCGCGCTGTCCACCGACAGCGGCGTGATCGACGAGCCCGAGGTCGCGGCCGCGCTCGGCAAGCTACACGCCAGTATCGCGGCGGCCGGCCAACGGCGCTGCGATCATTACCGCGAGCGAACGATCGACGGTGGCGCCTACTGGAGCTGGCTGGTCGCCCGCTATTGCAAGCACTTCGGCAAGGCGACCGCCTCGGCGCCGCTGCCGTACCTGGCCCGCGGCATCCAGCTCGAGGCGTCGATCGCCGGCATCTCCCCCGCGTCGTCGGCCGCGGTGGCCGCGCGCCTGAGCGCCGCGCTGGAGGGGACGCCATGGCACGCCGCGGACGCCGGCGACGCGCGTTGCCGCCGGGCTGCGCGGGGAATACGTCGTCGGGTTTCGCAGCGAGCCCGTCACGCTCGCGGCGCCGTGGACCGAACGTGTCCCTTACACGGACCGGGTAGCCCGACAGGTCCCGCACCGCGTGAGCCGCCTGGAGACCGAGTCGTACACGGTTCAGGTCCCGTACACCGACCACCAGAGCGAGAGCTATTCGTGCGGGACATCGCGCTCGCACCGGACCTGTTATCGCAGCCGGTCGGTCACCCGCTATCGGACCGATCACCGCACGCGCATGGTGACGCGTTACCACACCGAATACCGAACCGAAATCCACAACGTCACCCGCTACCGGAGCGTCCCGCGCGTGTTCAGCTACACGGCGGATCAGCATCGGGGCAGCTACGCGCTGGCGAGCACGCTGACGGTCAACCTGCCGCCCGACGGCACGCCGCTGCAAGTGCCACTCGCCCGCCAGGAGGTGCTCACGGCCGATCAGCCACGACGTGACGTTCGAGGCGGCCGACGTCGCGCCGCAGGTCGCGCGGCTGCCCAGCGCGGACGAATGGCTGCAGGCGAACCTGCCTCCGATCGTGGAGCGCGTACGCCAGCAGTTGCGCGCGGCGTGGCAGGAGCGCTTCTGCCGGCGCGACGCCTTCACAGTGGAAGAGGCGGCGCGCTGCCTCTACGGAGGCGATCTGGTCGCCGCCGCGACTGCCGGGTTGCGGGTCGTGGCCGGCGCCGAAGCGGATGCGCTGGCCGCGTTGCTGGCCCCGTTTGCCTCACCGTAGCCGGACGTTATCGATCAAGCGCGTGCGGCCGATGAACACGGCCATCGCCATGACCGCGGGTGCAGCGACGGTGACCAGGGGCTGCAGCGAGTCGCCGTCGACCAGCTCGACGTAGTCGATGCGATCGACGTCCAGCGCCGCGCGCGCCCGCGCCACGATGGCGGCCGCGTCGCGCTCGCCCGCGGCCGCCGCGTCGCGCGCCGCGAACAGCGCGCGCGACAGCGACAGCGCGCGCGCCCGCTCGGCGGGCGACAGGTAGGCGTTGCGCGACGACATCGCCAGGCCGTCGGGCTCGCGCACCGTCGGGACGCCGACGATGTCGATCCCCATGTCCAGGTCGATGACCATGCGGCGCACGATGGCCAGCTGCTGGTAGTCCTTCTCGCCGAACAGCGCGACGTCCGGCCGCACGACGTTGAACAGCTTGCACACGACGGTCGCCACACCGGCGAAGTGCCCGGGCCGGAACGGACCGCACAGCCCGCTCGCCAGCTTGGGCACGTCGATCGTCGTCTGGTACCCGGGCGGGTAGACGTCGGCCGCCTCGGGGACGAACGCGACGTCGGTGCCGGCCGATGCCGCCTTGGCGAGGTCGCCGGGCAGGTCGCGCGGATAGCGGGCCAGATCTTCGTTCGGCCCGAACTGCGTCGGGTTGACGAAGATCGACAGCGCCACCCGGTCGCCGTGGCCGCGCGCCTCGCGCAGCAGCGTGACGTGCCCCTCGTGCAGCGCGCCCATCGTCGGGACGAACGCGATCCGCTCGCCGCGCGCGCTCGCCGCGCGCGACCAGGCGGTCATCTCGGCCGGCGCGCGGATGACCAGCGGCTGGGCCGGCAGCTCGCACTGTCAGTCGATAGACTCTCGCCGCGGGCCGGGGAACTTGCCGGCGCGCACGTCCGCGGCGTAGGCCGCGAACGCCTCGGACGACCGACTTCCCCATCTCGGCGTAGCGCCGCACGAACCGCGGCTTCCACGCCGGCTCCAGCCCGAGCAGATCGTGCATGACCATCACCTGGCCGTCGCAATCGGCGCCGGCGCCGATACCGATCGTCACGGCGGAGATCGAGCGGGTCGACGTCCGCCGCGACGGCCTGCGGAACGCCCTCGACGACGACCGCGTACGCGCCCGCTTCCGACACGGCGCGCGCGTCGGCCAGGATCTGCGCCCGCTGCTCGTTGGTGCGTCCCTGGACCTTGAAGCCGCCGAACTCGTGCACCGACTGCGGCGTCAGCCCCACGTGCCCCATCACCGGGATGCCGGCGCCGACCAGCCGGCGCACCAGCTCCGCGATCTCCGTGCCCCCCTCCAGCTTGACCGCCTCGGCGCGCCCTTCCTTGAGCAGCCGGCCGGCGGCGCGGATGCCGTCTTCGGCCGACGCCTGGTAGCTCATGAACGGCATGTCGGCGACCAGGTGCGCGCGCCGCACGCCGCGCGACACGATGCGCGAGTGATAGACCATGTCGTCCATCGTCACCGCCAGCGTCGTCCGCTCCCCCTGCACCACCATCCCCAGGCTGTCCCCGACCAGCACGACGTCGATGCCGGCCTCGTCCGCGAGCCGCGCGAACACGACGTCGTACGCGGTCACCACCGCGATCTTCTCCGCCGCACCCTTGCGGGCGCGCAGCGTCGCTGTCGTCACCTTGTCCGACGTCGCCGGCATGACGCATTCAGCGTAGCACGTGCGCGCGCTCGCGCGCCCGTCACGCCTCCATGCGCAGGAACGTGCGCCGCGCCAGCGCGCCGAACGCCACCGCCGAGGCCACCGCGACCGCGACGTCCAGGATGATGGGGAACGCGTGCGGGCCCAGGCACAGGCCGCGGACCGCGTCGACGACGTACGACATCGGGTTCAGCAACACGACCACGCGCAGCGCGCGCGGCAGCCCCTCGATCGGGTACAGCGCCCCCGACAGGAAGAAGATCGGCTGGATGACGAAGTTGACGACGCTGCCGAAGCCTTCGAACGACTTCATGCGCGCCGCCACGACGATGCCCAGCGCGTTCACCGCCATGCCGAACACCGCCAGCAGCGGCAGCGCCGCCAGCGCGCCGCCGAAACTGAAGCGCGCGCCGATCAGCGGCGACAGCGCCAGCATCAGCGCCGCCTCGATCAAGGCGGTCGTGCTGCCCGCCGCCAGCTTCGCGGCGACGATCGCGCCGCGCGGGATCGGCGCCACCAGCAGCTCCTTGAGGAAGCCGAACTCGCGCTCCCACACGATCGAGATCGCCGCGAACATGCTGGAGAACAGCACCGTCATCGCCGCCATCCCGGGAACCAGGAACGACACGAAGTCGGTCTCGTGCCCGGGCAGGTTGACCGACGCGCGCAGCCCGAAGCCGAACGCCAGCAGCCACAGGAACGGCCGCACCATGCTGGTCACCAGGCTGCGCTTGTCGCGCAGGAACTTCAGCATGTCGCGCCGCCACAGCGCGTAAATGACTTCAATCACGGGAACCCTCGGAGGGTTCCCGAACCCTCCCGCGACGGGCTCGGCCGGGCAAAGCCCGTCCTCCCCCACGCGATCATCATCGGCGGCTCACCGCGCGCGCCTCCGTGCGACCGCGCGCAGCGCGGCCTGCCGCTCGGCGCCTTCCTCGCGGATCTGCCGGCCGGTCAGCGACAGGAACACGTCGTCGAGCGTCGGCCGGCGCACGCTGATGCCGTCCAGCGCCGGGCGGTCGTCGCCCAGCAGCTTGACGATGAACGCGTCGCCGCCTTCGACCAGGAACGTCAGCCCGCCTTCGGCCGGCGTGCTCGCGATGCCGTATTTGTCGGTGAGCAGCCGCGCGAGCGCCGCCGGGTCCGCGCTGCGCGCCGTGACCATGTCCTTGCCCACCCGCTGCTTGAGCGCAGCCGGCGTGTCGAGCGCGACGATGCGGCCGTGGTCGATGATCGCGATGCGATCGCAGTTCTCGGCCTCGTCCATGTAGTGCGTGGTCATGAACAGCGTCGTGCGGTACTTGTCGCGCAGACCGCGCAGCACCTCCCACGTCCGCGCGCGCGTCTGCGGATCGAGCCCCGTCGTCGGTTCGTCCAGGAACAGGATGTCGGGCCGGTGAATCAGACCGCGCGCGATCTCCAGGCGCCGCTTCATGCCGCCCGAAAACGTGCGCGTCAGGTCGGCGCGTCGGTCGTGCAGGTCGACGAAGCGCAGGGCGTCGTCGATGCGCGCCGCTCGCTCGGCGCGCGGCACGCGATACACGACCGCGTGCAGGTGGAGGTTCTCCTCGGCCGTCAGCCGGTCGTCCAGCGACGGGTCCTGGAACACGACGCCGATCCGCCGCCGGACGTCGGCGGGCGCCGTGACGACGTCCAGGCCGGCCAGCCGCGCCCGCCCCGACGTCGGCTGCAGCAGCGTGCACAGGATCTTGATCGTCGTCGTCTTGCCGGCGCCGTTCGGGCCGAGGAACCCGAAGATCTCCCCCTCCGCGACCGAAAAGCCGATGCCGCGCACCGCCTCGACGTCGCCGTAGCGCTTGGCGAGCTCGTCGACTTCGATCGCCGCCACGGTCATGTGGCGGGATGAAACCGGCGCAGGCGGATGGGCGCGGCGGGCGCGGGCGGCCGTTCAGCGTGCATGCGCGCCGCCAGCACGACGTCGTGGCGCGGGGCCAGCGCGCACGCCGGATCCGTCGCCGCCGCTTCGCCCGCGAGCGCGAACGCCTGGCAGCGGCAGCCGCCGAAGTCGACCGTGCGCTCGTCGCAGCTGCGGCACGGCGCCGGCATCCAGTCTTCGCCGCGAAACGCCGCCAGCGCCGGCGAATCGCGCCAGATGTCGGCGAGCCGCCGCGCGCGGACATTTTCGAACGCGAGGCCGGTGATGCTCGCCGCCTGCTGGCACGGCAGCACGGTACCGTCCGGCGTGACGACGATGTAGCGGCGCGCCCAGCCGTCCATGCACGCACGCGGCCGGTCGGCGTGATAGTCCGGGTGCACGAACAGCACCTCCATCCTGCCGCGCAGCCGCTCGCGCGCCGCCGCGGCCGCAACCCGCGCCTGCTCGATGTCGGCGCGCGACGGCAGCAGCGCGTCGCGGTTGGCCAGCGCCCAGCCGAGGTACTGCGTGTTCGCCAGCTCGAGCCGCTCGGCGCCCATGTGCTCGGCCAGCGCGATCAGCTCGGGCACGCGCCCGATGTTGCCGCGATGGATGACGACGTTCAGTGTCAGCGGCAGCCCGAGCGCGCGCGCCGCCGACGCCATCTCCAGCTTGGCCCGCATGTCGTCGCGCCCCGCGATCCACACCGCGCCCTTCGCGTCCGTGTCCTGCACGGAGAGCTGCACGCTGTCGACGCCCGCGGCCGCGAGCTCCGCCAGCCGCCCGCGATCCGCCGGGACGCCGCTGGTGATCAGGTTGACGTACATCTGCAGGCCGCGCGCAGTCGCGGCCAGCTGCGCCAGATCGCGGCGCACCAGCGGCTCGCCGCCAGTCAGGTTCACCTGCAGCACGCCCAGCGCGGCCGCGTCGGCCAGCACCGTGCGCCAGCCATCGGTGTCCAGCTCGGTGGCGTGGCGCTCCAGCTCCAGCGGATTCGAGCAGTAGCCGCACGCCAGCGGGCAGCGGTACGTCAGCTCGGCGACCAGGGTGTACGGGCGCGGCGTTGCCTCGCTCACGCCGCCACCAGCAGGCCGCGATCGTCCAGCGAGCGCAGGAACGCCATCACGTCAGCTTCGATGCGCGCCCGCGGCTCGCCGTCCGCCGCCGCGGTCATCTCGTCGACGATGCCGCTCACGGTGTGATCGCCGCTGCTGCACAGCACGGCGATGCGCGCGGCCGTCTCGGACAGCTCCAGCCCGCGCTCGGGATACAGCAGCATGTGTTTGCCCGATCGCTCGTCGAACCGAAGCCGCGCCTTACCCGCCAGACGGACGCGTGTGTCAGGACCGATCACCCGCGGCTCCCGCCGTCGCCGCCTGAACACAGTCGGCGAGCTGCCAGAGGATCTCGGCCTTGCGGATCAGCGCCGCGACGCACGCCTCCTGCAACGCCCGCGACGACGCGTGCGTCACCACGAACGCCAGCGCCTCCTCGCCGTCACGCCGCGCGCGCGGCACCCGGGCGCGGAAGTAGCCGAGCGCCTGCGCCCCGACCCACGGGTAATGCCGCTCCCATGCGGCGATACGCTTCGCCATCAGATCGGGGGCGAACATCTCGGTCAGCGACGACGCCACCGCCACCACCAGCGGGCTGTCCCGGCACAACGTCACGTACGCGTCGCACGCGAACCGGACGCCGGGCAACACGCGGCGGCAGCTCGCCACCTCGTCGCGGTTCAGGCCGACCGCCTCCGCCAGCTGCAGCCACAACGCCAGGCCGCCGGTCTCCGGATCCTCGCCGTCATGATCGTGGATGCGGCGGATCCACGCCCGCCGAAACACCGGATCGTCCGACTTCGACAGGATGATCGCGTCTTTGATCGGAATGCGTGTCTGGTAGTAGTAGCGATTCAGCGTCCACGTCGCGAGCTCGTCGCGCGTCAGCGCCCCTTCGTGCATCCGCTGGTGAAACAGGTGCTGATCGTGGTACCGCCGCTGCCCCTCGGCGCGCAGCCGCTCGATCAGCTCGTCGCGCGACAGCAGCGGCTCGCTCACAGCTCCAGCTCCATGCCGTCGAACGCGACCTCGACGCCGGCGGACTTCACGGTCCGCAGCTCCTGGCTGTCCTCGCGCAAGATCGGGTTGGTGTTGTTCACGTGGATGTACAGCTTCCGTCCGGGCAACCGCGACACGAACGCAAGGCTCCCATCCCGCCCGCCTATCGGCCAGTGCGCCATGTCTTCGGCGCGCCGCGTCCCCAGCCCAGCGGCGATCAGCTCATCGCTGGACCAGAACGTCCCGTCGAAGAACACCAGGTCGCAGCCGGCGGCGGCGCGCTCGAGCTCAGGCGACGCCGCAGCGACGCCCGAAAAGTAACCGATGCTGCCGCCCGAACGTCCGTCCCGGATGACCAGCCCGACGTTGTCGTCGGGCGACGGCGTGCACGACGACTCCAGGTGCAGCGGCAGCTTGCCGGGCGCCGCAACCGGCGTCACCGTCAGCGTCGAACCGGACAGCTCGACCGAGCGACCCGGGCTGAGCTGGCGCCACGACAGCTGCCCGGGGAACCGCTCCAGCGTCCGGTACAGGACGTTGTTGGTCGTGAAGCCCGCACGCACCGCGTCCGTCGCGTACACGACCAGCGGGTGCGATTCGCGCAGCGACAGCAGTCCCAGACAATGGTCGAGGTCGCCGTTGGTCAGCAGGAGGCCGGCGATGGGCGAGTGGCGTTCGCTGCGCGGCCACAGCGCATCACAGGCCTCGATCTGCGCGCGAATTTCCGGCGAGACGTTGATCAGGAACCAGGCGCTGCCGTCGGCGCTGATCGCGACCGACTCCTGCGTGCGCGCGCGGAAGCGGGCGTCGCCGCTACGCGCGCCCTTGCAGTTGGCGCAGCCGCAATTCCACTGAGGAAAGCCGCCGCCGGCCGCAGAACCGAGGACGCGGATCTTCAACGCGAGGGGCTGCCCCCGCTAGCGCTTGTCGGCAAGAGCGGGCGTCGTGCCCGGCTGCGCGTCGGAGCGCGGCGCCGCCGGTCCCCACGTGTCGCGATCTGAGTCATCACTCTGATAGCCGCCGATCTCCGCGCTCATGTTGATCTCGACAAAGGCTGGGGTTTCCCACTTCATGTTAAGCGCCCTTTCGTGATGTGACTTGGCCGGCGAACAGGCGGCGGCTCGTAGGTATTCTGCCCCTGTGCCTCGGAGAGTCAAGACGCCTGTGCTATTGCTCCCGGCATGCTGCGTCGGGCGTTACCACTGCTTTTCGGCCTGTTGCTCACGCCGGCGGCCGCCCGCGCGACGGAGCTATACGTCAGCACCGAAGACGGCGGCGAAGTGGTCGTCATCGATGCCGAACGCGGCGCGGTGGCCGCCCGCATCGCGGTGGGCAAGCGCCCGCGCGGCCTGAAGCTGTCGCACGACGGCAGGACGCTGTACGTCGCGCTATCGGGCTCACCGCGCGGCGGCCCGGGCGTCGACGAATCGAAGCTGCCGCCGGCGGACCGCTCCGCCGACGGCGTCGGCGTCGTGGACCTGGTGACGCGCAAGCTCGTCCGTACCCTGCCCAGCGGCCAGGATCCCGAATCGTTCGACCTGTCGCGCGACGGCAAGCAGCTGTTCGTGTCCAACGAGGAGACGTCGGAGGTCAGCATGCTGGACCTCGCCGCCGGCAAGGTCACGCGGCGCACGAAGGTCGGCGGCGAGCCCGAAGGCGTCACGCTGCGCCCCGACGGCAAGGTGGTCTACGTGACGTCGGAGGAAGACAACCGCGTCGCCGCGCTCGACGCGCACAAGCTGAGCATCGTCGCGCGCATCCCCACCGGCCCGCGCCCACGCTCGATCGCCTTTTCGCGTGATGGCAAGACCGGCTTCATCACGTGCGAGAACGGCGCGTCGGTCGTCGTGTTCGACGCGATCAAGAACGTCGCCGCGCAGACCATCACGATAGAGCCCGTCGCCAAGACGCCGCTCGGCCCGCGCCCGATGGGGGCCGTGGTGTCGCCCGACGGCAAACTGCTCTACGTGTCGAACGGCCGCGGCCAATCGATCGCGGTCATCGATGTCGCCAGCCGCAAGCTGGTGCAAGTGATCGATGGTGTCGGCGAACGCCCGTGGGGAATCGGCGTCAGCCAGGACGGCAAGACGGTCTTCACGGCCAACGGCCCGTCCAACGACGTGTCGATCGTGGACGTCGCCACCAAACAGGTGGTTCGTAAGATCAAAGTCGGCGGCTCACCCTGGGGCCTTGTCGTGCGGCCCTAAACGACGGTCGGCCCCCTACGGCAGCGACCAGGAGCACAAGCGCCCGTCGGCGCTGGTGATAATCCGGTTCTTGACCGCGATTGGCTGAGACCAGCGGCGCGTCAGGCCCCCGCACGTGCTGGTGCCGCTGTACACCGCAGCGCCCGTGTCGCCGTTGACGCCTCGCAGTTGGTTGCCGGCCATGTACCAGACGATGGCCTCGGACTGACCGTCAGTTGTGGTCACGATCGGCGCGGTGCTCTCAGTGCCGGACTGGCCGGCGCACCAGGCGATGGCGGCAGTGTACGGACTCCCCGGCGTGATGCGCACGCCGACCACCTGCTTGCCACTACCGGTATTCGGGCACATCGGATTGCCGCTGTCGACCGTGAGCGCCACATAGAGCCCCGTCGCTGTGCGGTAAACCGCCGGCGCGGTCTTGATGTACATCGAAGCGAACCCGGTATCGGTACCAGCGGTCAGCCTCAAACGTACGAGGTGGCCGTCCTGGCCGCCAAAGTTCGCGGCATTGAGCACGTACAAGTAACCATTCTTCGTGACAGCCACGACGATTGTCGACGGGGTGCCGCCCGGTACCTGCACGACTACCGGGTTGGTGGCACCGAGGTCAGCGTCATCCGTGTCCATCTGACGCCAGCTTGCAGGCCAAAACGCGTCGGCTCGTGTGCCCATGCCCGTGACGCGCGTGACTTGCTCGCTGTCGAGGTGTGTCGTGGACCCGCCACCATTGCGGTTGCCGGTCGTCGCAATGACGCCATTCCCGTCGGAGGCCAATCCACCCGCCGCCCAGATCGCCTCACCCTGTCCACCTGTCACCCAGCCGCCGCGCATCGTCGGGTTCGCGGCGTTGATGCCCATCACCCAGCCGTGGTAGGGGCCGCAATCACCGACGTGGCCGCCGTAAGCGACGTACAAGATTCCGTTCACCAATGACAGAGCGCTGCGCTGGTTTGCCGACGGCGGGTCGAACGTGAAGCCTCCTGACGCCATGTTCGAAACGTCAATCGGCCATCCGCTCTTAGACGTGCCGTCCTCGACGTTGAGTGCGTGCACTTCGTGACGCTGAATGGCCGATTGGTTGCCGATCGCGCCCGCGACGTAAATCGTGCGGCTGGTCGCATCGATGACCGGTGTGCTCAGGATGCCGATCGGGTGAATGCTGCCGCATCCGGCCCCGCTGCTTTGGGGCGAGCTGCCGATGTTCCGCATCCACTTCACGGCGCCGGTCGTCTCGTCGAGTGCAAAGACGTCATTGCCCGTCGTGACAGCGAAGAATGCTCCCGCGGCACCCGGACCATTCTCCATGTACAAAGGCGACGCCCACATGCTGCCGGTAAACGTCGCCGTGAACCCAGGCGTCGGCACCATGTTCGCCGCCACCGACCTCGTGAGGCCGGGCTGGACGAAGTGCGCGTCGCGCGACGGGTTCTTGTTTCGCTCTAGAACGTTCTGATTGACCGTGACGGCGCCACCGGTGCCGCTGCCGCCACGCCCTGCGCTGGCGCCCGCCGCGCCACCACGTCCTGCCGCGCCGCCACCGGCCCCCGCAACACCACCGCCCGCGCCACCGCGTCCCGCCGCACCGCCGCCGGTCCCCGCGACGCCGGTCGCGGAGCCACCTGCGCCAGCGGGCGATCCGGCTGTGCCGCCACCGCTGCCCACTGGACCGCTCCCCCCGGTCGCGCCAGCGGCGCTGCCACCGTTACCGCTGCCCGTCGTGCCGGCCGGCCCACCGCCGCCGCTGCCCGCGGCGCCGCCGCCGGTCGTGCCGCCATTTCCAGTTCCGCTCGACCCGCCACCGCATCCAGCCGCAAGCAACAGTGCACCGATGACAAAGCGCTTATTCATGACGTCCTTCCTGAAATTGAAGTGACCAGAGGGCGATTAGGGCGCCCCACCGCGAGCCGTCACCGCTCGGGCGAGTCGCTGCCTGGGTACCGTCACCGCCGGCCACCATACGTCCTTTGCAGGAGCCCGGCAACGACCACTCCGGCAGATCACGAGCGACGCATTTCGGCTCACGAAATCGCCGTAATCACGCCTGGATCCAGCTGCGATCGCGCTCGGCTGACACATGTCACCTTGTTAGTATCCGCACATGAATTTCGCTTCATTCAAAAGCTTGTTGCTGGCCCTTGCGACGTCGATGCTTGCGTGCGGCGGCGGGAGCCAGAACCCAAATTCCGACGGCAGCGCCGGAAGCTCCGGAAACGCTGGGCGCGGCGGCGCCGCGGGTGGCAGCGGGACGGGTGGGAGCGCGGCCGGCAACTCCGGCGGCTCAGCCGGAGGACGCGTTCTGCCGGTCACGTGTGTTCCACCGGCAAACATGGATCAGCCACCTACGCTGCTCAGCCAGACGGGATGCATGGATTCTGCACGGCCGACGGCGCTTGCAGCGAGCGTGATCCCGTACGAGGTCAACAGCCCGCTGTGGTCCGACGGGGCCGACAAGACGCGCGGCATGTCGCTCCCGGCGGGCGCGAAGATCCAGGTCAAGAACTGCCCGACGACATCGGCCGATTGCCCGCAAGGTCCCGCCGACGACGGCAAGTGGGTGATGCCTGTCGGCACCGTGATGGTGAAGAACTTCCTGTTCGACGGCAAGCTGGTCGAGACGCGCCTTTTCGTACACTTCGATGCAACGACCTGGGTCGGCTACAGCTACAAGTGGAATGAAGCGCAAACGGAGGCGACCATCGTCGCCGATGAACGTCTGGAATTCCTGTTCAACACGGGCCAGCGCGGTGTGACCTGGCATATCCCAAGCCGAACCGACTGCACGGGTTGCCACGTGCCGGAGGCAGGATCGACGCTGGGGCCCGAAACCGCACAGATGAACCGAACGGTCGGCGGCACCAACCAGATCGATCGATGGATCACCATGGGGCTCTTCGACACACCGCCGCCCACGCCCTACAAGCCCGCGCTGCCCAATCCGCTCTCCATGCAAACGGGCACGGTTGAGCGCCGGGCGCGTTCGTACCTGCACGCCAACTGTGGTTTCTGCCACCGCCCGGCCGAAGGAGCGGCCTCGCCAATCGATCTGCGGTACGAGGTCACGTTCAAGGACACGAACACTTGTGGGGCGACGCCTGAGAAGGGCGACCAAGGCGTACTCGGAGCACTGGTCGTCGCTCCGGGGCAACCAAGCAAGTCCGTCCTCTTGCTCCGAATGTTGGCTGCGCCCGAGGACATGAATGGCAAACACGGCCGCATGCCCAAGATCGCGAGCTACGTCGTCGACACCGCGGCTGTAGCGTTGATCGAGGACTGGATCGGGTCGGTCACCGCGTGTCCGCAGTGACGCGACGATGGGCAGCGAGGCGCCATGCTGGCGCGATCGACGATAGATCAACGGCGACCCGGGCGGGCGTCAGGGTACCGTAAGTCGACGTAGTCGACGCGGCGGCGGCCCGACGCCCGTTCAGGGCGCAGGCGCGAGATAGATGTCGTCGACCCAAGTTGACGCCGGGCGGTCGTTGATCACGTTGTTCCCGGCAAAACATGAGATCAGAGCGCTGGTCTCAGTCCGCATGACATCGATTCGCTGGTCGTTTCTGAACGCCCAGTCGACGTTGATCCAGAAGTGCTCGTGTACCCATCGGCTCGACCCGGAACAGTTCGTGGTCGTGAAGAGCTCGAGCTGGCAAGCCCCTGCCGCTGAGAAGCGGGCACCAAAGAGGAATGGCGTCGACGCCGTGTTCTGGGAAGGTGAGACTCGGACGCACTGCGAAATTCGTGGGCTCGTCTCGACCGTCTGGTTAGTCGTGATGTAGACAGACCCGGAGAAGGGACAGGCGTTGGAGTCGTCCACGGCCCAGACCACTTGGCCGTCACCGGCAGTGATCGTCCAACCCGTCAGCATTGTCTCCTGCTCGAAGCCAGGATTCGTCACCAGGTTCTCGGCGGTCCGCTGCGGGCAGTTACACGATGTCCCGCTGTTGCAGCACCTCCCGCCGCAAAGGCCGCTGGCACATTCGGTGCTGCCGCCGCACGTGGCACCAGCGGCCTTCTTGGGTGCGCACATGGCGCCGTCACAGTATGCGGAGACCGAGCAATGTGTGCTCGTCGTGCAACTCGGTCCGGCACGACGCAGACGCGCTGTCGCACATGTAGTTCACGCACGAGATCGCCGCGCTCGGAACGCAGGTGCCGTTGCCGTTACAGGTGGGGGTCGGCGTAAACGTCGAGGAGCCCTGGGCGCATGTGTCGCTACCGCAAAGCGTGCCGACGCGGTGGCGGCGACATGCGCCGCCGCCGTTGCACACGCCGTCGAGCCCGCAGGTGGTGGCGGGGCTCGCGGTGCAATCGTTGTTGTGCGCGACGCCGTCGCGGACAGCGGCGCACGTGCCGTTCGCGGCGCCCGTGTTCGCCATCAAGCAGGACATGCACACCCCGTTGCAGGCGCTGCCACAGCAGATCCCTTCGACGCACGGGGCGCCGCCCGCGCATTCACTAGACGCCGTGCAGGACGAGCCGATAGCCTTGCTGGGAGCGGTCCCCCCATGCCGCCAACTCCACCCGGTCCGCCACCCGTCGAACCGGCCGTGGCTCCGGCACCGGAGCTTCCACCCCTTCCAGCGCCCGTACCGGCCGTTCCGCCGGATGCTCCCCCGCTACCTCCGCCAACACCGGCAGTTCCCGCAACTCCTCCGCCGCCCGTCGAACCACCGTGGCCCCGGCACCGGAGCTTCCGCCCTTTCCAGCGCTCGTACCGGCCGATCCGCCGGATGCTCCCCCGCTACCTCCTCCAACACCGCTAGCTCCTGCAACTCCGCCGCCCGCTCCGCTGCCGGTGTTCCCAGCACCTCCATCCGCGATCCCGACCGTGCCGGTGCCACCCGTTCCGCCGCCAGCGTCGCCCCTTTGGCCGCTCGTTCCGCCACCCCCGCCGCCGCTTCCGCCATCATCGCTGAGTCTTCTGTAGGAGCAGCCACCGACCGCCACAACCAAGAGTCCGATTTCTAGAAGAGTCGCGAGTCGATGAGCCATGAGTTCCTCCCGCCCTTTATCGCGGCAGGACGCTGAATGTTGCGTGCCGCAGCGCCTACCTTACCCGCGACTCCAGTGGCGCGTGCCCGCGCGCGCTTCGTCGATGACAGCGAACAGCTCGCGCCGGTGCTCGTCGTTGCCCACGAAGTCGATGTCGGACGCGTTGACGATCAGCAGCGGCCCGTCGCCGTACGAAAAGAAGTAGCGCGCGTAAGCTTGCGCGACCTCGTCGACGTATTCGGTACGAATGGGCTTCTCCTCTGGGCGCGCGCGCCGCCGGATGCGGTCGACCAGGACCTCCGTACGCGCTTGCAGGTACACGACCAGGTCGGGCGCGACCGTTCGCACCTTGAGCATCTGGTAGATGCGGTCGTACAGCACCAGCTCGTCATCGGACAGGTTCAGCGTCGCGAACAATCGGTCCTTGGCGAAGACGTAGTCCGTGACGATGCCGCCGCGCGTGAACAGATCGCCCTGTGCCAGCTCCCCCTGCTGGGCGTAACGCTGCAGCAGGAAGAACAGCTGCGCCGACATCGCGTGCCGTCGGCGGTCCTTGTAGAACGCGCCCAGGAACGGGTTCGCCTGCGCCTGCTCGTCCAGGATCAGCCGCGCCGACAGCTCTTCCGACAGCAGCCGTGCCAGGCTCGACTTGCCGACCCCGATGGGCCCTTCGATGGCGATGTACCGCGGCTTGGCGCTGCGCACGTCATTCCGTATACCCCGGTGCGCGCGTCCCTGGCTACGGCAACGACGACGACGCGCCGGACAGCACGAATTCGGTGCGCGCGGTCGTGTGGCGGGCGCGCGGCGGCGCGGGGAGCCGCAGCCGCTCCTTCGTCGCCTTCTCGACACACGCGCCGAAGCGCGGATCCATCCCGTCGGGCAACTTCGCCGTCGCCTGCGTGATCTTGCCGCGCTCGTCGATACCGATCTCGATCGCGACGCGCAGTGTCTTCCCGCGCGCGGCGCGCACGCCATCCAGACACTCGTCCAGGATCGACAGCTGGTCGCGCCACGCGGCGTCGATCAGCGGCGCTGGCATCGCCCCGGCGCTCAGCACGGTTCCGTGCGCCGCGATGCGCAGCGCCACGTCAGCTCCAGCGCCGGTGCCACCCGCCGCGCGCGCCCGCGCCCTTCCCTTCTTGATGCCCAGGTGCGCCTCGGCGGCGCGCGCCCACCGGCCGTGAGGCGCGCGCGACAGGAACTCACGAAACGCGGCCTCCGCGTCGACGCCGCGCCCCTCGACCTCGGCGGCCAGCCCCAGGTAATAGAACACGTCACCGTCGGGGACGAAGAACAGATCCCCGCCGGGCTGCGACGCTATCTTGAGCACCGCCGCCGCCGGATCATTCGCCAGCGCACGCTGCATCATCTCGCGCGCCGCGACCGTCTGCTCGTCGCGATCGAGCGCGACCGCCAGCCCGTAGTAGCCGAGCGCCAGATCCTGCGAGCGCGCGCGCTTGTCCGCCGTGCTCATGTCATTCGCGGCGCCGATGGCGTCACGGTAGCGGGCCTGCGCCTCGGCCAGCCGCCCGTCGGCCATCAGCACCTCGCCGAAGTTCGCGTACACGGCGGGGTCCGCGGCGCCCGATGCGACGGCGGCGCCGTACGCGACGCCGGCCTCGCGATAGCGCCCCAGCTTCGAGCGCACGACCCCCAGTCGAAACCAGGCGCCGGTCTGCTCGGCGCCGCGCAGGCGGGGCAGCGCCCGCTCCAGGGCGGCCACGGCGGCCCCCGAGCGGCCTGCGTCCTCGTCTGCTTCGACGACCGCGATCAGCGCCGCCAGGTCATCGCCGGGCCTGGGCTGGCTGGCGGCACCGACCCGCGTCCAGACCGGGGCCTCCGGGCCGGCCCACGTGGTCGGCGCCGGCAAGCTGGCGACGAGCAAAACGACAAGCGCCGTCCGCGACACCCAGCCAGTCTAGCAGTGTAGGGAACGGGCTGACTTTTTCAGGTTTCACGGTAATCTGCAGTTCGTGCGGCGTGTGAATAGGTCGGAAGCTCACAGTTCCGGGGTCATCGCCCTACCGGTGGAGGAGAGCGGCGCGATTCCGGCGCCCCTGGCGCGGAGCGCGACGCGCGCGGCGCGCGAGGCCATCGCGGCCGGACGCGATGAAGAGGAAGAGCGCCTGGTGGCGCGTTGCCTGGCCGGCGACGTCGAAGCGTTCCGCCCGCTGGTGCATCGCTACCAGCGGCTCGCGTTTTCGGTAGCGTTGCGCATGCTGGGCAGCCGCGCCGACGCCGAGGACATCGCCCAGCAGGCGTTCGTCGACGCGTTCAACGCGCTGGAACGGTTCCATGGCGAAGGCAGGCGGCACGCGTTTTCAACCTGGCTGCTGCGCATCGCGGTCAATCGATCGAAGGACGTCCTCAAATCCAAGCGCCGGACCGAGGAGCCGCTGGAGCACGACGTGCACGGCGGCGAGGCCGCGTTCGCGTACGACCCTTCGACACCCGAGGCGAACGTATCGAGCGGCGAGCGGCGTGCGCGCCTGGAATCGGCGCTGCTGAGGCTGCCCACCAAGTACCGCGAGGTGCTGGTGCTCAAGGACGCCGAGGACCTGTCGTACGAGGAGATCCACACCATCCTGCAGCTGCCGATCACGACGCTGAAGATTCGCGTCGTCCGCGCGCGCGCCATGCTGCGCGACCTGATCGAGCGCGACGGCCTGACCGCGTCGGGCGTAAGGACGATGCCGCGATGAGCACGTCGTCTTCCACGACGCAGGATCCGGTTGTGGTCGAGGTCGTCGAACGTCCGATCGCCGAGCTGTCGGCGCTGCGCGACGTGAACCCGCCGGCCGGCCTGGTCGCGCGCGTGATGACCAAGCTGGAAGAGCCGCGCATGCCGTCGATGTGGCAGTGGTTGCACCGGCCGTTTTCGATCGAGATCCGTCTGTCGCCGCTGACGCTGATCACGCTGACGCTGGCGCTTGGCGTCGCGTTCGTGTTCATCGGCGCGACGATGAAGTAGTCGTGCCCGCCGGGCACGTCGTCACGCGGCGGGCGGCGCTGGCGATGGGCGCTGCAGCGGCGGGTGCTGCGCTGTTGCGCCCCGCGCGGCCGTGCGCCGCGGCGGCGGACCGCAAGCTGCTCTACGTCCAGCCGCTAGGTGACGAGTTGCCGGCGGCCGATGCGGCGCTGGTCGCGACCGCCATCGAGAGCCTGATCGGATGGGAGGTGCGCACGCTGGACCGGATACCGCTGCCGGCGGACGCCTTCTACAAGCCGCGCCGGCGCTGGCGCGCGGACAAGCTGCTCGACGTGCTCGACGGGCGGCTGCCCAAGGGCGGCGCGCGCATCCTGGGGCTGACCGGCGCCGACATTTCGACGACCAAGGGCGACGTGTTCGACTGGGGCGTGCTGGGCCTTGGCCGGATCGACGGCGCGTCGGGCGTCATCTCCCTGTTCCGCTGCCGCAAGGGGGCACGCGCCGCGGCGCACGCGCGCGAGCGGCTGGCCAAGGTCGCGGTCCACGAGGTGGGGCACACGCTGGGCCTGGACCACTGCCCGAACCGCGGCTGTCTCATGGAAGACGCCGACGGACGCGTCGCGACCTGCGACCGCGAATACGACTTCTGCGCGCACTGCCGGAAGCTGCTGGCCAATGCCGGGCGGCCGCTGCCCGCGACCCCCGCCATCCCGTGGAGCCGCCCCGCCTGAGCGAGCCCGACGCGGTCTTAATCTTGAGCCGCCACCAGCGCCCGGCGCCGCTTTCCGAGGGGAGCTCTCACGGTGGCGCATGGGCCCGCCAAGATCATCAAGGATTACTTTAACAATGCTCTCTCGCAGTCATAGCCGGCCCGCCGTTGCGCTGGCGGGTCTCTTGCTCAGCGCGAGCTGCGGTGGCGGCGGCGCCGGCATGGACGCCAGCGCCGGCGCAGGTGGCAGCAGCGGCATCGCGGGCGAAGGCGGTGGTGGCGCTGGCGGCAGCGGCGGCCCGGCAGGAAGCTCGGGTACAGGCGGCACGGCGGGAGGCGCGGCTGGTAGCGGCGGCGCAACGAGCGGTGGCGTGGGCGGCGGCGGAACCGCGGGTACCACCGGCGGGCGGGGCGGCGCGGCAGGCACAACCGCTGGAGCCGGAGGGGCGACGGGAACCGCGGGCGCCAGCGGGCGCGGCGGCACCGCGGCCACGGGCACGGCGGGCGCTGGCGGACGTGCCGGCGCCGGCGGCGCCCCGACGGCCGCGGTCACCTTCACGACGCGTACGTTGTCCCCCCAGCACGTCGCGGAGGGCGCCGACGTCGGCGACATCAACGGCGACGGTTCGATCGACCTGGTGGCGGGACCAAACTGGTATGCCGGCCCCGGCTTCACGCTCGGCGGGACCGTGATCGCCAACCCGCCGACGTTCACGATGAACCAGTACTCGACGTTCTTCCTCACCTTCGTCGACGACGTCAACGGCGACAGCCGCCCGGACGTCATCGCGATCGGAGACGCGGGCGGCGGCAACGGCAGCGGCACACCAAACGCCTTCTGGTACCAGAACCCCGGACCCGCGAACCTGGGTCAGGCGTGGACGAAGACCGCGATCTTCAGCGGCCTGGTCGCCAACGAATCGCCGGGCTACGTGAACCTGCGAGGAGACGCGAAGCGCGAGCTGGTGTTCATGACCAGCAATCAGCTCGGCTACGCCCAGCCGGCGACCACCCCCACCGCGCCGTGGACGTTCACGGCGATCAGCGGCACCACCAACTTCAACACGCCTTACGTCCACGGCCTGGGCGCCGGCGACATCGACGGCGACGGACAGCAGGATCTGCTAGAGCGCAGCGGCTGGTGGCGCCAGGTCGCGGGCGCGACCTGGGAACGGCACGCGTTCGACTTCTGGAGCGGCAGCGCGTCGGGGCGCGCCAGCAACTGGGGCGGCTCGCAGATGTACGCGTTCGACGTCGATGGCGACGGTGACAACGACGTCGTCAGCGTGCTGGCCGCGCACCAGTACGGGCTGGCGTGGTTCGAGCAGCAGGGGACCGGCGCGTCGACGACGTTCGTCGCGCACCCGATCCTGGCGACCGCGGCCGGCGCCGGCAATGTCAGCCAGCTGCACGCGCTGGCCGTTGCCGACGTCAACGGCGACGGACTGCCCGATCTGGTGGCCGGCAAGCGCTACTACGCTCACCCGTCGACCAACGCCGATCCGGGAACGACGGATCCGGCCGTGCTGGCGTGGTTCGAGCTGCAGCGGGGGGCGGGCGGCGCCACGTTCGTGCAACACGTGATTCACAGCGACAGCGGCGCGGGCTGCAACTTCGTGGCGCGCGACCTGACCGGCGACGGTAAGGTCGACATCTTCACGACCAACAAGCGCGGCACGTTCCTGCACGTGCAGCAGTAGCGAGGCCGCGCGCGCTGGCGACGCGCGTCTAGCGAACGGCGTACAGCGCCGTGATCTCGGCGGCGGTCAGCGCGCGGTTGTAGATGCGGAAGTCGTCGACCAGGCCGTGGAAGTACGGATCCTGCGTGAACGCCGAGCGACCGATCCAGTTGTTCGCCGTGTTGCCCAGGTTCGACGGCCGCAAAGTCATGGTGGTGTTGGTCCCGACCGACACGCCGTCGACGTACAGCGTTCCCGTGTACGTCGACCCCGTGCCCAGCACGACGGCGATGTGATGCCAGGCGCCGGTCGATAGCCGCGTGGGCCCGCTGATCACCTGCTCGGTCGCGTTCCCCATCGTCGTAATCGCGAAGCGGACCGCATACGGCGTCGCGGCCATCCCGTACGCCGTCAGGAACATGTATCCGGTCGTGCTGCTGTTGTTGAAGTCCCAGATGCGTGCCCACGCCCGGTCGGTCGTGATGTTGACCCACGTCGCGATCGTGATCGCGGTCGTCGCCCCCATCGCGTTCAGGCTGGCGGGGACGGCGATGTAACCGCCGGCGACGTTGCTGCTGGACGTGAGGTTGACGGCGCCGGTCCCCACCTGATGGGTCGTCGAGAACGCGGCCGTGCCGCTGCCGACGTTGGTGAGTGTCCCGTTGCGCGCGTTGCCTGAGGAATCCGTAGCCGTCATGCCGCTGGTCTCGTCGAGCTTGTACCAGGCGACGATGCTGGGATCGCTGGCGCCGGCCGCGCCGCCCCGCCCCGCCCCGCCCATGCCCGCCGGTCCGCTGCCGCCCATGCCCGCCGGCCCGCTGCCGCCCATCCCCGCCGGCCCGCTGCCGCCCATGCCCGCCGGTCCGCCCATCCCCGCCGGCCCGCTGCCGCCCATGCCCGCCGGTCCGCCCATCCCCGCCGGCCCGCTGCCGCCCGTTCCCCCGGTCGACCCGCTGCCGCCCATCCCCGCCGGTCCGCTACCGCCGCGACCGGCCATGCCCATGCCGGCGACACCGGTCCCGGCCATGCCGGTCCCCGCGACTCCCGTCCCGGCCACTCCCGTCCCGGCCGCGCCCCCCTTGCCGGCCGTTCCGACAGGACTCATGCCCGCCATGCCGCCGGCGCCGCCGCCCGTCGAGCCGGCTACGCCGGTGATCGGCGCGTCGAAGCCGTTGCCGCCGTCCTCCACGAAGTGGCACGTGAGGCAAGCCTCACCCCCGCCTCCGCATCCGGAAGCCGCGACATAGCAACCCGCGACCACGAGAGCGAGCGTCAGGCGTCTGATCACAGCGGCACTCGAGTTTGTCGGCAGTCCGACCCTCGGCCATAAGCCGCTGTGACGACGTCATGCGGCTCAACTTTCGACGCGGTGTAGGTGGGTAAAAACCTACCGTCGCCCACAACCACCGCAGCCGTCGATTCGTCGGAGGTGAGTTGATCGCGTCGAGCGTGGGTTCCGGAGTTGGTCGCGTCGAGCGTAGGCCTGCTTTGCCGGCCGGAGCTCATCGCGGAAGGTCAGATGTCGAGGTCGGCCTGCGCGGAGCGTTCCATGATGAACTTGAAGCGCGCCTCGACGTCTTTGCCCATCAGCTCGCCCAGCACCCGATCGGTCTCCGCGATGTCTGCGGCCGTCACGCGCAGCAGCCGACGCGTCGCCGGGTCCAGCGTCGTCTTCTTAAGATCGTCCGTCTGCATCTCGCCCAGCCCCTTGAAGCGCATGATATTGGGACGCGCGTTCGAAGGCAGGCCGGCGACGAAGCGATCACGATCGGCCTCGTCCAGCGCCCAGTGCGTCTCCTTGCCGTGGTCGATACGGTACAGCGGCGGCTGCGCCAGATAGACGAAGCCCCCCGAGATCAGCGGCTGCAGGTGACGGTAGAAAAACGTCAGCAGCAGCGTCGAGATGTGATGGCCGTCGGAATCCGCGTCCATCAACAGGATGACCTTGTGGTAGCGCAGCCGCTCCAGCTTCAGGTCGGCGCCGACGCCGCAGCCCAGCGCCGATACGAGGTCCTGTAGCTCCTTGTTCCCCATCACCTTCTGCAGCGACGCTTGCTCGGTGTTCAGCACCTTGCCGCGCAGCGGGAGGATCGCCTGCGTCCGCCGCTCGCGTCCCTGGCGCGCGGTGCCGCCCGCCGAATCGCCCTCGACGAGGAACAGCTCGCTGTTCGCCGGATCGGTCGACGAGCAGTCGGAGAGCTTGCCCGGCAGGTTCAGCCGGTGCGACACCGCGGTCTTGCGCGACACCGCCTGCGCGGCGGCGCGCGACGCCTCGCGCGCCTTCGCCGCCAGCGCGATGCGCTCGACAATCTGCGCGCCCGCGGTGCGGTTCTCCAGCAGGAAGCGCTCCAGCGCCGGGCGCATGGCGCCGTCGACCTGCGCCTGCGCCTCCGGGCTGCCGAGTCGCTCCTTCGTCTGCCCCTGGAACTGCGGCTCCTGCATGTAGATCGACAGGATGCCGACGAGCCCCTCGCGGATGTCCTCCGCGGTCACCGTCACGCCCTTGGGCGCCAGGTTCTCGTGGTCGATGAACGCGCGCACCGCCTTGACGACCGCCGCCCGGAACCCCTGCTCGTGCGCCCCACCCTGGATGGTCGGGATGCCGTTGACGTACGAGCGCACGGTCTCCTCGTGCGACTCCGTCCACTGCAGCGTGGCTTCGATGCGGAAGCCCTTGTCGCCCGTGCGCTCGAAATAGAACACCTGCGCCGCCGTCGGCGGCTTGCCGCGTTCGGCGATCAGCTGGGTGAGGAAGTCAGCGATGCCGCCCGCGTGCTGAAACGTCTCCTTGGTCTTCGCCGCTTCGTCGGCGAACACGATCTCGAGGCCCTTGTGCAGGAACGCCTTCGCGTCGAGCCGGAACCGGATCGTCTCCGCCGAGAACTCCTGCTTGCCGAAGATCTCCGGGTCCGGGCTGAAGCTGATCGCCGTGCCGGTGCCGCGCGCCGTGCCGACCTTCTTCAGCTTGGACGTCGGCTTGCCGCGCTCGTAGGTCTGCTCCCACAGCGCGCCGTCGCGCCTGACCTGCGCCGTCATCTTCTGCGACAGCGCGTTGACCACCGACGAGCCAACGCCGTGCAGGCCGCCCGAAAACTCGTACTGCGCCGCGGAGAACTTGCCGCCCGCGTGCAGCGTCGTCAGCACCAGCTCCAGCGCCGACTTCTTGAACTCCTTCTTGATGTCGACGGGGATGCCGCGGCCATCGTCCTTGATCGTGACCGACTTGTGATCGGCGTGGAGAATGACCTCGATGTGCGAGCCGTAGCCGTTGATCACCTCGTCGACCGAGTTGTCGACGATCTCCCACAGCAGGTGGTGATAGCCCTTGGCGTCGGTGCCGCCGATGTACATGCCGGGGCGCCGGCGCACCGGCTCGAGGCCCTCCAGGACCGTGATGTGCTCGGACGTGTACGAGGTAGATGCCATCGGATCCATCTAGTTCAGGAGCGCGGGCGTCGTGGCCGGCGGCTCCGACGAGCTCACGCGCACGATCTTGGTCTTGCGCTTCATCACGTGGCCCTTGCCGCCCCGCGACGTGACCTTGTAGCGCCCGGGCCCGATCGGCAGCTCCTTGCCGTCGTCGGTCTCGGCGATGATGACATCCTTGTCCTTGGCGCGGCCGACGCCGAACCCGACCACCGTCTCGTCGCCCGCCTTGATCACGGTGACACCGCGCCCGGGGTTGGCCAGCTCGGGCAGCTCGTTGGCCTTGCACACCAGCGCGCGCGCGCCGCTGGTCACCACGCACACGACGTCGTCGGGCTTGATCATGCGCGCGACGCCGACAATCTCGTCGCCCTCGGGCGGCTTGCCGAACCGGCGCCCGGCGCGCGTCGACAGCTCGCGGTGCGGATCCAGGTTGAAGCGCAGGCCGAAGCCGCCCTTGCTCACCGCCACCGCCAACGCCCCCTTGGGCGTGTCGGCGGCGGCGACCGACAGCGCGCCCACCGCGCGCTCGCCGTCGCGGAAGTTGAACAGCTTCTGCACCGGCTCGCCGTAGCCGCTCGACGCGGGCACGTCGTTGATGCGCAACACGTACGCGTAGCCGAAGCTGGAGAAGACGGCGACCGCCTCCTTGGTCGACCCACGCACCACGGCCAGAATCGCGTCGCCGTCGCGCAGCCGCGTGGCCGACAAATCCTTCACCTCGCGCACGCGCTTCATCCAGCCGTCGCGGGTCAGGATCACGGTGACCTCTTCGTCGACGATGAAGTCCTCGGCCACGAACTCGACGTCGTCGCCACCGGCGCCGCCGATCTTCGTCCGCCGCTTGTCGGGGAAGCGCGCCGCGACCTCTTCGATCTCGGTGCGCACGACCCGCATCAGCTTGCGTTTGTCGGCGAGGATGGCCCTGATCTCCTTGGCGCGCGCCCGCTTCTGCTTCAGCTCCTCGAGGATGGCCTCGATCTCCAGCCGCGCCAGCTTGTAGAGCTTGAGCTCCAGGATGGCTTCCGTCTGCGCGTCCGACAGCTCGAAGCGCTTCGACAGCTTCACCGCGGCGTCGGACTTGCCGTCCGACTTGCGGATGATGCGCACGCATTCATCCAGCGCGTCGAAGATGATCGCGAAGCCTTCCAGGATGTGGATGCGCCGCTCCAGCTCGGCCAGCTCGAACTCGAACCGCCGGCGCACCGTCTCCTCGCGGAAGTCGATGAACTCGCTCAGCATCGCTGCCAGGTTGGTGCGCAACGGCGCAGCGATCTCGCGGTTCTCCGTCGGCACCAGGCAGGTCAGGTTGACGTGGAAGCCGTTCTCCAGCGGCGTGTGCTTGAACAGGTACGCCATCACCAGGTTGGGATCGGAGCCCGTCTTCACCTCCAGCACGATGCGCACGTCGTTGGTCGATTCATCGCGCACGTCGACCAGCATCGGCAGCTTCTTGGCGATGATGACCTCGGCGATCTGCTCGATCAGCGACGACTTCTGCAGCGCGAAGGGAATCGACGTGACCACGATGTGGTCGCCGCCACGGCCGCCCGCCTCCGTCTTCCACTCGGCGCGCACCTTCACCCCACCCTGCCCGGCCTCGTAGATCTCGCGCAGCTCCTTCTTGCTGTTGATGATCTGGCCGCCGGTGGGAAAATCGGGACCCTTGATGAACTTCATCAGGTCCTTGGTCTCCAGCTTGCGATCGTCGATCATCGCGACCGCCGCCTCGCACACCTCGCCCAGGTTGTGGGGCGGGATGTTGGTCGCCATGCCGACGGCGATGCCCGTGCAGCCGTTCACCAGCAGCTGCGGGATCTTCGCCGGCAACACGATCGGCTCCTCGGTGGTGCCGTCGTAGTTGGGGCGGAAGTCGACCGTCCCCTGCTTGATCTCGTCCAGCAGATCCATCGCCAGGGGCGCCAGCCGCGCCTCCGTGTACCGGTAGGCCGCCGCCGCGTCTCCGTCCAGCGAGCCGAAGTTGCCGTGCCCGTCGACCAGCATCTCGCGCATCGAGAACGGCTGCGCCATGCGCACCATCGCGTCGTAGCAGGATGTGTCGCCGTGGGGATGGTACTTGCCCAGCACGTCGCCGACGATGGTCGCCGACTTGCGGAACTTGGCGTCGGGGTAGAGGTGCAAGTTCGCGTACATCGCGTACAGGATCCGGCGCTGCACGGGCTTGAGCCCGTCTCGAACGTCCGGCAGCGCGCGCGACGTGATGACGCTGACCGCGTAGTTCAGGTAGCGGCGCTGCGCCTCGGACGCCAGCGACGCGTCAGCCGGCGGCGTCGGCGGCTCGTCGCCCCCACCCCCGCCCCCGCCCCGCTTGCCGCCACCCCTGCCACGGCCTCCGCCCGCACCGGCGCCCGCACCCTTCTTGCTGGCGGGCTTCGCTCCAGACGCGATCAGATCGAGCTGACGGGAGGCCATCGTCGCGGGCTGCCTGCAACCTAAGGGACCGGGATCTGAATTGCAAGAAACAGCGGGCCGTCTGCCGCCGCGCGGCACCTTCATGCTCGACCCTGGGCGCAGACGCGAGCAGAGAGGCTCCGCTCACCCTGAGACGGGTCGGGACTGCATGGTAAGTTCTGCCCCCGAGATGGGTAAACGTCGTTCGCTGCCGCGCGCGCTGCTCAAGGCGATGCGCCCGAAGCAGTGGATCAAGAATCTGCTGCTGTTCGCAGGCTTCGTCTTCACCCTCAACGATCAGTGGCGCCCCTTCACGCCGTCGATGTGGAGCGTGCTCGGGCGTTCCGCGGCCGGGTTCCTGCTGTTCTCTCTCCTGTCCAGCTCGGTCTATCTGATCAACGACGTGCTGGACGCGGACAAGGACCGCAAGCACCCGACGAAGCGCCACCGCCCCATCGCGGCCGGCGACCTTTCGCCGGCCGTGGCCGTGGTGGTCGCGATCTTGCTGATGGCGGCGAGCCTGATTGGCGGATACGTCCTCAGCCCCACGTTCGCGGCGGTCGCCGGCGGCTACCTGGTGATGCAGTTCGCCTACTCGTTCATTCTCAAGCACATCGTCCTGGTCGATATCTTCGTCATCGCCGTCGGCTTCGTGATGCGCGCGGTGTCCGGAGCGGTCGTGATCGGCGCCGAGATCTCGCCGTGGCTGTACATCGTCACGTTGCTGGGCGCGCTGTTCCTCGGCCTATGCAAGCGCCGCAACGAGCTGCTGCTGCTCGACACCGAAGCCCACCATCATCGAAAGACCCTGACGATGTACACGCCGACGCTGCTCGACAGCCTGACCAGCATCGCGGCGTCGTCGACGATCATGGCGTATTCGCTGTACACGTTCACGTCGCCCAAGCTGCCGCACAACAACTTGATGATGCTGACGATTCCGCTCGTGATCTTCGGGCTGTTTCGCTACATGTTCCTCGCCCACAGCCAGAACGCAGGCGGCAGCCCCGAAGAGGTGTTCCTGCGCGACAAGCCGCTGATCGGCACGATCGTTCTCTGGATCGTCGTCACCGGCCTGATCCTCGGCCTGCGCCACTAGAGCGCCGAAGGCGCGCCGTTCAGCGTGACGCCCCCGTTCCGCTCCAGCTCACCTTCGAGTTGACCCAGAAGTTCCACGCCGTGACCACGCCGATCGCGATCAAGTTCGCGACGTAGCGGTTCATGTGCAGGACGTTGAACATCACGTTGATCATGACGACGTTCAACACCAGGCCGATGCCGCACACGATGTTGAACTTCGCGAACCGGCGAAGCTTGTGCAGCCAGTTGTGCCGCGTCTTCACCATGTCGCGGAACGTCCACGCGTCGTTCCACAAGAAGTTGTTGAGGATCGCGAGCTCGGCCGCCGCCAGCTTGGAGCGCGTCAGCCCCAGCCCGAGCGCGCGCGGATCGCTGAGCAGGAACAGCACCGCCATGTCGACCACCACCCCCGAGGCCCCGACCACCGCGAACTTGAAGAACCTGGACGCGGGCAGCGTCGCGAGCCGCAGGCGCGCGAGGTGCCGCAGGTAGCTGGCGTAGACGCGCCAGGTCACCTTGCTCTCGCCCTGGTTCCGCTCGCGGAACACGTAGCCGACCTCGGCGATCCAGCGGATGCGCCCCCGCCCGATCACCTCTACCAGGATCTTGTAGCCGAGCGGGCTAAGCACGACGTCGGCGATCGCCCGCCTGCGCACCATGAAGTATCCGCTCATCGGATCGCTGACCCGGCCCAGCACGCCCGGCAGCACCATCAATCCCAGCAGCTGCGCGCCGCGCGACAGCATCCGCCGCAGCAGGCTCCAGTCGCTGACGCCGCCGCCGTCGACGTGTCGGCTGCCCACGGCGAGATCGGCGTTGCCTTCCATCTCGTTCCACAGCTTGACCGTCACCTCGGGCGGGTGCTGCAGGTCCGCGTCGATCACCGCCAGCACCTCGCCGCGCGCGATCTGCCAGCCACGGATGACCGCGGTCGACAGCCCCTTCTCCCCCTGCCGCCGCATCACGCGCAGCTTCGGGTGCTTCGCGGCGATCTCGAGCGCCAGCTCCCACGTCCGATCCGGGCTATCGTCGTCGACGATCAGCAGCTCGTAGGCATCGCCCAGCACGGGATCCAGCAGGGCGGTGAGCTGATCGATCAGCGAGCCGATGTTGTTCCGCTCGTTGAACGTGGGGATCACCAGCGACAACCGCAACGGGCGCTCGGAGCCCGAGACGACGCCCGCCACCACGAGCGGCCCGGACGGACACGGGACCAAGGACATTTCGCTGCTAAGCGCCAGGCTCACGACGACCCGCGCGGATCGTAGAGACTGAAAACACCGCGGTCAATGCGGACAGCGAGGCGCTCGTCACTGGCAGGTGGCGACGTCGACGGTCACCGTGGTGCCCGCCGCCGGCACAACGCCGAGATCGACGAAGCCGCCACAAACGCCCGACCGCACCAGCGTGGCGGTCGAGCTTGCGCAATCGGTGCCCCCCGAGAAGATGTTCCCCTGCGCCGACAGCGCCAGCGCTCCCTGTCCGCCGGACATCCCGACGCACAGCCCGGCGAGATCCGGATTCGCCCCGGTCGACGCCTGCAGGATGTTGCGCCCCGGATTTCCGGCCTTGCCGAGGTCGAGCTGCGACAGATCGTTGCCCGCGGCGCTCATGTCGAACGACGTGATGTAGACGCCGTTGAGGATGTTGGCCAGGAACACGCTGTTCCTCACCCGCACGCGCCCGCCGCCGTACAGCCGCAGCCCGTTCTGCGTGTTCTGCCAGGCGACCAGCCCGTCCACCGAGCTCATCGCCGCCGTGCCCGGCGATTCGAAGATGCCCAGGCCCGCGAGCGCGTTCCCGTTCGCGACCACCGTTCCCTGGCCGTTGGGCGCCGCAGTGACGGGAACGCCTGCGATGTTGATGACACCCATGCCCGTCACGTAGATGCCATGCTGCGTGTTGTTGCTGAACGCGGTCGTCGCCTGCCCCGCGTTCACGACGATGTTCACTGTCCCGCCGCCGACGAACAGACCGTCGCGCCGCTTCAGCGCGGTGCCGGCGCCGGTCACCGACACACCCTGGCCGATGGACAGCGTGCCGTTCGCCACCGAGATGCCGTAGCCGCCCGTGTTCCGCACGACCACGTTGGCGAGCGACACAGCGTTGCCCGCCCCCGGCGAGACGCCGATGCCGACACCGGATGTGTTCATCGCGCCGTCGATGGTCACTGGCGCCGCCGGATCGGGCGCGATCGCGGCGCCGGCGCCCGACAGCTGGAAGCCCGCGACGACGTTGGTATCGGCGCTGGCGTTCAGGTTCAACCGGATCGGCCCGGTCTGCGTCGTGATCGCGACGTTAGCCGGCACGATGATGGGCAGCGTCTCGGCCGCGTCGAGCAGCACCGTCTGTCCCGACTTCCCGACGATGACGATCTGCGTCCCCGCCACCACGGAGCTGCTCACCGCCGCCAGCGCGCGCGTCACGGTTCTGAAGCTGCAGCTCGGGGTCGCCACGCCGCCAACCATGCCGCTGCCGGTCGCCATCGCGTCATTGCCGTTCACCGGATCGACGAAGAACTTGTTGCCGGTCGCCGCCGAACAACCCGTGCAGCTGTTGTTCACGCACCGGTAGAACGAGCCCAGCGGTGAGCAGTCGGCATCGACGCAGCAGTTGCCCGGCGTGCACGCGTCACCGCAGCAGAAGTCAGCGGTGTTTGCGGCGCACGCGCCGCTGCCCGAAGTGCAGTCATCACTGACGCATCTGCCGCTGTTGGGCTGGCCGGTGGTGGTGTGGCAGATCGTCCCCGCGCCGTACGCCGGGTCGGCCTTGCACTGGGCGTCCGACGTGCACACGCCGCAGCTGTTCGCCGCCTGCGCGCCGCACAGCAGCCCCGCCTTGGCGCCGGAGCAATCACTGCTGGTGCCGTGACAGTTGCCGGGCTGGCAGATCCCCTGGAAGCAGATGTGGCCCGGACCGTATTGCGGATCGGACGTGCACTGGGTATCGGTCGAGCAACCGCCGCACGTGCTCGGGAACGAGATCCCGCACAGCTGCCCCGTCGGACAGTCGGCCGACGAGCCATGGCAGTCGCCGGTGACGCAGCCACCGCCCAGGCACACCGTCGACCCGCCGTACGAGGGATCGACGCTGCACGACGCGTCGCCGCTGCACGGATGGCAGGTGTGCGACGCCGTGTTGCAGATCTGCGCGCCAGGGCAATCGGACGAAACCCGGCACTGCCCCGGGATGCACAGGTTATTGATGCACAGGTGCTGCGGACCGTAGGCGCCGACGCACGCGCTGTCGCTCGTGCAGCCGCCGCAGGTGAACGCGTTGCAGATCTGGCCCGTGCCGCACTCCGGGGTCGTCACGCAGTTTCCAGGGACGCAGCCGCCGTTGGAGCACACGTGATTGACGCCGTAGCCGGCGACGCACTCGGCGTGCGTCGCGCACGCGCCGCACGTGTGGCTGGCGACGTCGCACAGCTGACCGTTCTGGCACTGCGGCGACGTGCGGCACACACCCGGGATGCACGCGCCGTTCTCGCACAGGTGACCGGCGCCGTAGCCGGCGACGCACTCGGCGTCGGCGCCGCACGCGCGGCACATGTACGCGTTCGGATCGCAGACCTGGCCGGTCGTGCACTGCGACGCCATCCGGCAGTTCCCGACAATGCAACTGCCGCCAATACAGAGACGGCCGCTGCCGTAGTTGGCGACGCACGCCGCGTCGTCCGGGCACACGACGCACGTGAAGCTCGCCGTATCGCAGATGCGTCCGCCCTGGCAATCGCCCGTCGCGCGGCAGTTACCCGGGATGCACGCGCCGTTTTCGCACAGGTGGTTCGCGCCGTAACCGGACACGCACTGCGTATCCGTCGTGCAGGCGCCGCACATGAAGCTCGCCGTGCAGATCTTCCCCATCTGGCAGTTCGCGGCGCTCCGGCACTCTCCGGGGACGCAGCCGTTCGAGATGCACAGATGGCCGGGGCCGTAGCCCGAGGCGCACGCGCCATCGTCCGGGCACGCGCCACAGAAGTTGTTGACGCAGATCTTTCCATCGCTGCACATCGCGGCCGTCCGGCAGTTGCCCGGTGTACACGCGCCGTTGAGGCACAGCTGATTCGCGCCAAACGCCGCCTGGCAGGCGTTGTCGCCCGAGCACGTGTTGCATGTCCGCGCGCTGACGTCGCAGATCTTGCCCGCCATGCAGTCGCTGTTCGCCAGGCAGTCACCGGGGACGCAGCCACCGTCGAAGCACACCTGGCCGCCGCCGCAGCTCGCGTTGGTCGTGCACGGCACGCACGCGCCGGCTACACAGATGAGGCCGCTCGGGCAGTCACCACGCGCCTGGCAGATCGGAGCGTCGGTCCCGCCGTCCGCATCGCTACCGCCGTCGTCGGCATCGCCACCGCCGTCGATCCCGGTGCCCGCAACGCCACCCGCACCTGCCGAGCCCGCAGCACCAGCAGCGCCTGCTCCACCGGCGGCGCCCGCCGCACCGGCGGCTCCCGCCGCACCAGCAGCGCCCGCCGCACCGGCAGCGCCAGCCGCACCAGCCGCGCCAGCCGCACCAGCCGCGCCACCTGTACCCGACGCAGCCGCGGCGCCGCCACCTGCGCCTCCTCTGCCGGCAGCGGCGCCACTTCCACCGCTGCCTCCCACCCCCGCCGCTCCGCCCAGCCCGCCGCTGCCGCCCTCGCCCGAGCCTCCGCTCGAGCCGGCGCCACCGCCACCCTCACCAGCCATCCCCGTTCCGCCCGAACCGCCCCCCTGGGATCCAGCCGCGCCCCCGCTCCCTCCCGAACCGCCGCCGTCCATTTGCGCCGGCCAGTCGTCGCCGCATCCGATCGCGGCGAACAGCGCCGTGGCGCCAAACAGAACTATTTGCGCTCGAACTCGAGCTGACGGCGTGCGAGTAGGACGCATCGGGACACGAGCCTCGACAGGTTCATGTCAGAACTTGACCGCGAGCGTCAGTTCACGAAAAGCCGCGGAAGCCCGGCGATCGATCCCGGCCACCCGCGCGCGGCGACCCGCGCCGCGGCGTGCGACTAGCTTTCGAGCTTCTTGCGCTTCCAGCCGCGCGGCGGTCGCTTCTCGGCTGCGTTCGAATTCGCCGGCGAGTTGTCGATCCACCGGTAGCTGGGCGGCGACCGCACGTCGATGTGCACGAACTGGCTGCGCGGATACAGGCCGATCCCCATCCCGCCACGATCGAGGGTCTCCGCAAAAGCACGCAGCTGCTTCGCGCTGATGCCTTCGATCTGGATGTCGGTCGCGCGGCCCTTGAAGTGGTTGCTCGTCTGCTTGCGCTGGTTCCGGTAGCCGGACACGATCTTCAACGGCTTGCCGCCGAAGTGATCATAGATCAGCGACATCCACGTCAGCAGCTGCACGTCGATCGGCTTCTCGTCGTCCGTGCGCCGGCAGCGCAGCACGCTGTTGAGCTCGTGCATAGCCTCCAGATTGTACGACCCGTCCGCGTTGTAGATGTTTACCTTGGCCTGGTCGCTGGCATGGGCGGCGCTGACAATGTGGAGGTTTCCCGATGGGCGCGGCAGGGGCTCGGTGCGCAGCTGCTCCTCGGGGACCACGCGTCCCGCGAACTTGCCGTGTTTGCCGCGCGACTTCCCCCGGCGCTTGCGGCTCGAGGATCGCTTGACCGGCTCCGCGCCGTCGCTTTCGCTTGAAGCCGCTGCAGGTGCCGCTTCGGGCTCGCTGGGCCCCATCGTCTCGTCGCCTTCGTCGGCGAGGGCGGGATGCACGACGCCCAGCAACATCAGCAGGGCCGCTCCCGAAGCTGTCCGGCGTAGCAGCATCAGACCCTTCAGCCTGAGGTACGCGAGCTGCTCCGGTCAACCAAAAAAAACGCGGCGCTCCGTCGATGTATGCTTCAGGCGGACGTTTCACCGGGTTGGCTGACATGGCTCGCCACGTGAACCAGCTCGACGCCCAGCCGCTCCGCCACGCTGAAGATCCTGTCGTCGCGATAGAACTCGCCGTACACAACGCGACGAATCCCCGCGTTGCCAATTTGCTTGAAGCAGTTCCAGCACGGGCTGGCGGTGACGTAGATCGTCGCCCCTTCGATCATCACTCCGTTCTTGGCCGACTGGATGATCGCGTTCGCTTCGGCGTGAATCGTCGCGACGCAGTGATCGTTCTCCATCATGTGCCCGACTTCACTACAGTGCGGCATGCCGCGAATCGATCCGTTGTAGCCAGTCGAAAGGATCGTTCGGTCGCGGACAATCACCGCGCCGACGAATTTGCGCGGACATGTCGAACGCGACGCGACGACCTGGGCAATGTTCATGAAATACTGGTCCCAGGGCGCTCGCTCGTCCATGGTGTGGGTTTTAACATGGCGCGCGAATTGGCCTGGAATATCGTGGCAGCAACAACGTTGGATCCGGCGCATCCGATCGCGGGGGGGCTTCGCTCTTTACATTGTGAACGCGCCAAGGGACATTGCGTCACGCGAAAGGCAAATTGGATCGCATGAAGTTCGAGATTTCATCGAAAGATGGCGCCGCCCAGCTGCGGATCGAGGGTCAGCTCGACGCCGTGAGCGTCTCTGACATTCGCCCCGAGCTGGACAAGCTCGTCATCTCGCGCCCTCGCGTCGTCGAGGTCGATCTCGCGCAGTTGCGCATGGTCGACAGCTCGGGCATCGGCGCTCTCGTTTCGCTCTACAAGCGCGTGCGCGCGCAGGGCGGCGCCGTGATCATCAAAGGCGTCCGCGATCAGCCGCTCGCGATCTTCCGTCTGCTGCGCCTAGACAAGATCATGCTGCGCCCCGAAAAGGACACGCCCCCGACGGGCCGGAAGGCCGCCCGCACCCGGGGCTGACCTGTGTACGGGAATTCTCCGAACTGTTGCCTAGAGCACCTTTTTGGGTGACATAAACTGCCGTCTTGGAGTACCGTTGGGCAGGTTTCGGGATAGCGCGTGCGGTCACGGAGAGTAACGAAATGAAAATGGTTTCAGGCGAAATTGAGGTCGAGACACCGGTCGTCGTTTACGACTATTCCACGACGACGGAAGAGGTGGTCGGGGAGATCCCGATCGGCCAGGCACTTTCAGCGCTCGGAGAGCCGAACTCGCCGTCCGAGCTCGCGCAGCGGCTCGCCGTGGCCGTGTCAATGTTGTGGCCCGAGGTCGCCGACGCCGATCTGTTCCTGCCTGAGAAGGGCCGACCGTTGCGCGGCGTGCGCGACGCCCGCGCGGGCGCGGAGTTGCTCGCGTCGCTGAACGCCGTCTGGGGACCGATCGCCGCGCGCGGTTTGATGCCCGTGACGCCGACGCTGCTTCCCGGCGACGTCAACGTCGGGCGCGGGTCGACCATGTCGACGCCGGTGTTCTCCGGCAAGTCGCTGGAAGGTTTCCTCGTCGTTCAGCGCCGCCCGGGCTCGGTGGGTTTCACCGCCACCGATCTTGAAGCGCTCGCGGCGCTGGCCGAGGGCGTGGGCACCATTCTGCCGGTGACGCGGACGCGCGCGTCGTCGTCGTCGGCGGCGTGGCTGGAGCAAGATCTGTCGGCGGCGCGCGATCTGCAGCGGACCTTCCTGCCCGACCAGGTCGGCGAGAACTCCGCCGGAATCCGCGTCATCACCCAGTACATGCCGGCGCACGCCGTCGGCGGCGATTTCTACGACTTCATCGACCTCGGCGGCGGGCGCGTGATGGGCGTGATCGGCGACGTCTCCGGTAAGGGCGTGACCGCGGCGCTGACCATGGCGCGCGTGAGCGCCGACGTACGCCGCTTCGCGACCGAGGTTGGTGGCCCGGCCGAGTTGCTCGAGCGTCTGAACAACACGCTCACGGCGCGCCTGGCCGATCACCGCTTCGTCACCGCGCTGGCGGTGCTGCTGGACCTGCCGAACCGGCGCTGGGTGTTCGCCAACGCCGGTCACGTTTTGCCGCTCCTGCGGCGAAGCACCGGCGTCGTGTCGCGTGTCGCCTACTCGTCCGGTCCGCCGCTCGGGATCATGGCGCACGCGCAGTACCAGGAGGAAGTGGTCTCGGTCGCCTCCAAGGACATCCTGCTCCTGGCCACGGACGGTGTATTCGAGATCCTGTCCGCTCCGCGCCGCCCGTGCTCGACGATGGGTCAGTGCCAGCTCACGGACCTCGTCACCAGCGCTCCGCACGACATCGGCGAGATCGACAAGCGCATCGTGGCCACCGCTGAAGCGGCCGCGAGCGGCTGGTCGCGACGATTTGACCCTGCTCGGCATGCAGGTCGGGTCCTAGTTCCCACCGCCTGCCGCGCGGCAGGAAAACGCGGCAGACCCAGGCGGGCGAGCTAATATCTGCAAATGTCGTCGCGAAAGACCTACTTCGGTATTGGCGTGCCGGGGAAGGATCCGGCGCCAGCCGAAAAGAGTCCCGACGACGACGACCGCAGTGACTACTCCGCACCGACCGTGGTCGACGACGCGAAGGTTGCGGAGGGATTGAAGCAGCTTCGCGCCTGGTACCAGCCTGACGCGAACCAAGGTGATGACAGGGAGTCGGTCGTCGAATCCCCGGCAGAGCCAACCAAGCTGGGCATGCCGTACCCGCGACCAACGGCCGTCGGTCACAGCACCAGCGACACCGCTCCAACGGACCAGCGTTCGCTGCCTGCCGATCCGATGCGCGGCACCATGTTCGGCCACGACGTGCACCGGCCGGAGCTCGACATCCCGGCAAGCCCGAACGACGCGTCGGTGTCGTCAACGTCGCCTCCCGAGGACGCGTCGCCGCGCAACGAGGAGGCGGAGGGGTACTCCGGCTGGCGGGGGCCCACCGCGGGCGCGCGCGGTGCGCCGATGGCACCGTTTGCCGACTTTCTGCGCCGCGAGGCCGCGCGGCCGCGACCGCCAGGCAGCTTTCATCTCTCGCACGCGGACGACACCGACTCGATCGCGGTGTCGCGACGCCGGATCACCTCGAACGTCTTGCTGGCTGTCTTCGGTGTGGCCGCTGTCGTGACGGCGGTGATGCTCGGCCTTCGATCGGCGACGCCAGAGTCGACGCCCTCCGAGCCGGTGCCTGGAAGCACCTCCACAGCTCCAGCCGGGAGGCCGGCTGGGGACTTCGCTCCTGCAGCCTCGACTGCTCAGGGCAACGACACGAGCTCCGCGGCGCCCCTTCCAGGCGCAGTTACCGACGTACCAGCACCAGCGGCTCAGCCGGTGACCGACCTCCCGCGTGCACCGACGGGGCGAACCGCAGCTCCCGACACGTCCGCCCGGGCGGCGTCGTCCGACGCCCCGCGACGAACCACGCGCCCCACGAAGGCAGCCATCGCCAGACCAGCGGTCGCCGAGCAAGGCAGCGGCACGGAGGCGACGACCGACGCAGCCGCCGACAACACGGCGACCACGCCCACCGAACGGACTGAAGCACGACCGTTGCCTAGCGGGCGCGAACGCAGCTCTCGCAAAACGGACTCGCAGACTGCCGCGAAGTCGGCGCGTGACACGCCCGAAACAAAAAGAGAGGATCCGGACTCGACGCTTCCCCCGTCGGAGGAATGAGCGCGGCGTCAAGAAAGTGAAGCTCCACCGCCACAGAATGGAAAAGGCGGCAGTCGTCGATCAGGGGAGTTAAAATTCCGCCGTGGTGGCGCGAAGAACCTACTTCGGGGTCGGATTTCCGAGGGGCCCGGCTAGCTCCGAACCGGCCGTAGCGGAAGACGGCGACAGCGAAGATCGTTCGCCTCCTCAAGTCGACGACGATGAGACAGCCGCGCGGCTGAAGGAGCTGCGCAACTGGTATCAAGGTAACGCCGCGGGCGAATCGCTTCCCCTTGATGCACCGTCGCCGGACCATCAGCAGCATCACCAACCGCAGTCACCCCCGCCTCGATCGACCCCCGTGGGCCATTCGAGCGGTGGCCTCGCCGGGCCAACGCGACCGCACGCGCCCGACCCGATGCGGGCGACGATGTTCGGGCACCAGATTCACAGCTTCGACCTCGATCAGCCGTCCGCTCCGGATGCTCCGCCCGTCACCAATCCGGCGAGCACCCATGCCGGAGCCGCGGCGGCAAACGCCCGCGCCGCCCCCCCCAATCGCCCACCAGCGGCCAGCCCGGCCGCGCCGGCGTGGGAGACGCCACCATCCCAGCCGGATCCGTCGCGGCTCGCCGATTATCTCCGCCGCCAAGCGGCGCAGCCACATCCCCCGGTGGCCGCATGGGCGTCGTCCGACGACGAGCCCCAAATGCGCGCGCGGTGGAATACGCCGATTGTGGTCGTCGTGATCGGCGTCGCCGCCCTCGCGGCGTCGGTACTGCTCGCGCTCCGAACAGGAGATACTCCGTCGGGCGCCGGGATTGCGTCGGTTCCGCCGGCGACTCCCCCCGTGGTTCCAAGCAAGGCGATCGAACGTGCTCCCACGCCGCGCAGCGCGCCGGCTGCATCCGCAGATCTGGTCGCGCGGCCGCGCCAGGCCGTGCTTTCGGAAGTGAAACGCAAAGTGGATGACCTCGCAGCGAGGCTGCCGCCGATCGACAAGCCGCGCCCGCGTCCGGTCAAAGCGCAGCAGCCGCCCGCCGAGACAGCGAGCAAGCTCTCGGGTGCCGAGCTGCGGCCATCGGACGAGACGAACGAGCCCTCACCTCCCGCAGAGTCCTCCGACAAGAAGCCACGCGACAACGTGCCTGCCGCGGGACCGGAGTCGACACAGCCCCCTGCGGCGGGCAACTGACAGTCTGCGTCGTCAGGTCCCGAGCGCGCGCAGCATGACGAGGGGCGTCTTGAGCAGGATGGAAAGCTCGAGAGGCAGGAACGTCCGCAGCTCCTCGGTGGCGGCGCTGTAGGCTAAGTCATACAGCAGCTTCATCCGCATGTCGTCCGCCAGGGCGCCCTCGGTGCCTTCGACCTTGAACGGGTTGGTCAGGTCGTCTGCCATCTGTGCCAGGTGGCTGTCCGGGTATGGCTTTCCGGTGTAGCTCAGGTTGATCTGCGCGAGCCCCGTGATGCCGGGTTTGACGTCGCGCATCCGTTCCTCGAAGTACGGGATCGCCATGGCGAGCTGCTCGGCCAGCTCGAGCCGCTCGGGACGGGGCCCGACGATGCTCATGTCGCCCAGTAGCACGTTGAGAAATTGGGGGATTTCATCCAGGCGCGTCTTGCGCAGGATCTTTCCGACCCTGGTGACGCGGGGGTCGTTTTTGGACGCCACGACGACCCCGGTTAGCCGCTCGGCGTCGGGACGCATCGAGCGGAACTTGAGCATCGAGAACTCCCGAAATCGTGGACGTTCCGCCTCTCCCGTGGGACTATCATCGTAGGTACGGAGCTGTCCCGCCCGTCGCTGTCGGATGAACACCCCACCCGGTGATTCGATATAGATCGCGAGGGCAATAACCGGCCAGAGGGGCATGCTGATGGCGAGACCGAAGCAAGCGCCACAGAGATCGAGCAGCCGCTTGACCCCTCGTACTGATCTCGTCACACCCGTAAAATACAACGAAACAAAAAGAATTCGAAAGCACGACTCGCGTAATGGCATGATGCCGGAACCCGCAAGGATAAGGATTGAGATGGTTGGCCGACTTCAACATCGCGATCTGGTGCTTCGGTCGGTGGCGGCAGCCTGCAAGCTGGTCAATGCCCGAACCGATAACGCCGCCTGGAATGACTTCCGTACGCAGGTGGTCACGGCCGTGGGTGAGGCGTTCAACAATGTTGTGCTGCATAGCTACGAAGGACGCGACGAGGGCATCGTGGAGATCGAGATTCAAACCCGACCGGACCACATCTGTGTCGAGCTCCGCGACTGGGGCGAGAGCTTCGATCCAGGAGCAGTGCCCTCACCCGATTTCGACAGCCTGCCCGAGTCCGGGCTGGGAATCTTCATCATCAAGAGCCTGATGAATATCCACTACACACCGGGCCATCCCAACGTGCTGTCACTTTCGAAGAGTCTCGACAGCTCGACCGAGCGCCAGGATAGCGTGGACGGAGAAACATGACCTTCACGGTGTCGACAATAAGTGCGGGTGTCGTACGGCTTGCCGTCGAGGGCGAGCTCGACGCGGTTACAGTTCCCGGCCTGCGCAAGGAGATCGACAAGCTGTCGGCGACATCGCCCAAGCGCGTCGAGATCGACCTGTCGTTGCTGCGCATGGTCGACAGCTCCGGCGTCGGAGCCATCGTGTCGCTCTACAAGCGCGTTCGCGGTCAAGGTGGCGAGGTCGTCGTGATCGGGCTGCGTGATCAGCCGCTCGCGATCTTCCGCTTGCTGCGCCTGGACCGCGTGATGGTCGGGGCCGACCTGCCCGCACCCGCCTCCAGCGCGCAGACGACGACCACGAATCGCTAGCAAGCGCCGATAGGACTCGCGCCCTACCCCTGACCGACCGACCTGTCAGAGGTCGGTCACGACGATGGTCGCCCGACCGGTCGCGCCGGGCGCTGTCGTGATGAACCAGGCGCGAAGCGACTGTCCGAGGTACGGCGTGAAGTCGACGGTCGCTCCCACGCCGTTCAAGATCACGAAGCGATGCGGATCCATCGGTCTTTCGGTGGGCAGGCGCAGCAGCACGAAGTCGTCGGCGGTGCCACCGCCGCCGCCCGCCGACAACGTGCTCTCCGTGAGCGTCGCGCGATGGGGGCGGTCGCTGACGGTGAGCGACGCGGCCGTCGCCGTACAGGCCATGTTCCACGCGATCAGATTGGCCATCGCATCGACGGTCGCCGTCGGCCCCGTCGCATCTAGCTTCACTGTCGCCTGGCCGGCGTTGTAGGTGGCGTCAGAGTCGATGAACATGAGCTTGACCGTGCCGGGGACGGTCGACAGCATGAAGCTCTTCATGTTCCCGATGCCGTTCAGCATGAAGAATCGCCGGCTCGCCGGCTCACTGGCGGCGGGCGGCAAGCTCACGATGACGTAGTCGTCGAAGGAGACGACCGGGTTGTCGTTCGCATCCGAAACGGATCCTTTTGACAGCGTGCTCGCGGTCAGCGAGATCGTGTGCTGCCCCGCCGGCACGTCTATCGTCGCCGGCGTGAACCCCGTGCAGCGATCGAGCACGATCGAGTTCAGTAGCGCGTCCACGGTGAGCATCGGGGGTGGCGGCGGAGGTCCTTCTTCGCTCGGCCCGTCGGTGACCACCGGACCGTCCATGGCATCGGGAGGCCCATCGTTCGTGGCGTCGCCCACCGCGTCCATGCCGTCGGAAGCATCAGCCGCGTCACGCGAATCGGTGTCCGCGTCGAGCGTGACCGGCGCATCGCCGGCCTCCACGCCCACATCCTGCGTCCCGGTGTCACTGACGGCATCCGCGTCGTGTCCCGCGTCCTTGGCGGTGTTGCCGCCGCCGCACCCGACCACCGCCAGGAGGATCAACACCACCGACCGAAGCAAACACGAACCCGGAGACGAAGACATTGATGCTCGTCCAGATACTACGCTGGGCGTCGAGCCGAAGCTAGAGCGTCCCTCCGCCGGGAGGGGGCGTCCCCGGCCCCCACGAGAACGCGGCGGTGACGTTCAGCATCAGCGTGTGGCGAACGACGTCTAGCTGACCGCCCATCGCCGTGGTGCCCTGCTGGTTGATCAACGAGTACGTAGCCGATCCGTACAGCGGCAGGTCGCGGAAACGGACGCTCAGGGTGCTGCCCAGCGTGAGCAGGTTGTACGAGTAGGCTCCCGCCACGGGATCGCTCACGTCTGCCGCCCGCGCGCGTCCATAACTCACAAACCCAGACAGCACGTAACGCTCTCCGGGTTCGAGCGGAAGGGTCAGGCTCGAGGAGACCTGATCGTTGATCGTCGCAACGCCCAGGAACAGGTTGGGCACGACGGCATGCTGCGCCGTCAGCGTCGCGTACCACGGCAGGTGACGATAGCCGAGGGTGGCGCTGCCGGTCGGGAGCGTCAGGACCCGTCCGGACGGCGGTCGCATCACCCCCACCCCGCCTTGTACCTCGGCCGACCAGAGGTCCGAGAGCTCCCGCCGCCAGCCGAGGAGCGCCTGCCCGAACAGCGTCTGGCCCGCCGGGACGTAGGCGCCGAACGGGTCGATACCGGCGGCCGTGAACTGGTCGGTGCCGCTCAAACCGAAGGACGCGCTGTCGCGCGTCCACCCGTAGGAGCCGCCCAGCGCCGCCGACACGGCGGTGGAGGCCCGCCCCGTGGAGGCGCTTTGCAGTGACGAGGTCAGATAGTCGACGCGGTTGACGCCGAGTCCTTGCGACAGCCGCAGCCGCGTGGTCGCCAGGTAGGACAGCCCCTGGCTCGCCGATGTGGCGACATACATCTGCGAGCCCGGCAACGTCGCCTGGCCCGCCAGGGCCGCCGAGTCGAGGGTCGCGGCGCGGGACACCATGCCATTGGCGCCAAAGGAGAGGCCGAGCGACTGCGTCAGATCGAACGACGACGTGCCGGTCACGCCGCCGCTGATCGTGTCACGCGCGCCCTCGGCGAAGTAGTGCGTCAGCCCGAGCCTCGCCGCCAGCGTGTAGCGGGCTGTCGGCCAGTCGGCGCGCAGGACCGCGGATGTGGATACCGTACTGAAGGCGGAGGCCGATCCGCTGCTGACAGACTGGAAGTTGCTGGTCGCTCCGACTGATGTCGCCGGAGAGAGCTCGTAGATCACCGCAGCCTGCGCGCGCTGCGATGCCGCCAAACAGACAACGGCCGCGACGACGACCATCGCGGGGACCAGGAGGCGCGTGCTCGCTGTCTCGATCCCGCGGAGCACGCCGGCCATTTCTCGGAGAGCGTAGCACGCAGGCCGCGGCCGCGCGGCAGGCTAAGGCGAATCCGCCGCGTGAGGTTCATGGTACAGTGCGGCCCGTCCTCGGTAGCCTTCCCACCCAAGCGGAGACAGACGTCATGGACGCCAGCGTGCTCGACCTCGATTTGCCCGCGACCGTGGACCGCATCTGCGCGCGTATAAAGGAGAGCGCCGCCAAGCTGGGCAAGCGCGGCGCCGTGGTCGCGATCTCCGGCGGCATCGACAGCAGCGTCTGCGCGACGCTGTCGGCGCGCGCGCTCGGGCGCGAGCACGTGTTCTTCCTGATCCTGCCGGAGCGTGATTCGTCGGCGCGCAGCGGACGCCTGGGACGCATGCTGGCCGACCACCTGCACGTCGAGCACATCGTGCACGACATCGCACCGACGCTGGAGGCCATCGGCTGCTACAAATGGCGCGATGACGCGATCCGCGCGGTGTTCCCCGACTACGGTGACAGCTGGAAGAACAAGATCGTCATCGCCGGCGGCCTGGAGCGCGGCATCAACTACCACAAGCTCGTCGTGGAGTCCCCCGACGGCAAGCGGCAGGAGAAGCGCCTCGGGCCCAAGGAGTACCTGCAGATCGTCGCGGCGCAGAACTTCAAGCAGCGGATCCGCAAGACGCTGGAGTACTTCCACGCCGATCGCCTCAACTACCTGGTCATCGGCACGCCGAACCGGCTGGAATACGATCAGGGATTCTTCGTCAAGAACGGCGACGGCGCCGCGGACATGAAACCCATCGCGCATCTCTACAAGACGCAGGTCTACGCGCTTGCCCGCCACCTGGGGTTGCCGGCGGATGTCGTCGGCGTGCGACCGACGACGGACACCTTCAGCCTGGAGCAGGGACAGGACGAGTTTTACTTCGCCCTCCCCTACGAAAAGATGGACCTGGCGCTGTGGGGGAAGAACCACGCGCTGCCGGCGAAGGAGCTGGCGGCGGCGCTGGAGCTCACCGAGCAGCAAGCCGAGCTCGTGTATCGCGACATCGACGCGAAGCGGAGAACGACCCGCTACCTGCACGCGCGGCCCGAGCTGGTCGAGCCCGTCGAAGAGATCGCCAAGTAGCGGCGGGCGTTGCGGCGTTACGCCGCCGCCGTCACTCGATCGACGTCGATCCCCAGCCTGCCCGCTGGCGGCGGTGGGTTGAGTCGCGCGCCGCCAATCAAGTCGCGGGCGATGAGCTGCAATGACAGCGCCGCGCAAAACGCCATCTCGTCGGTGTTGCTCATGCCCTGGCCGCCAGTCGCGCGGCACTTCGCGAACAGCCCCGCCACAGCCTTGGGCTCGAGCACACCCGCGGCGGCGACCGCCTGCGGGGACAGTGTCTCCTCGACGTAGCCGGGGATGGCCGGCGAGAAGAACGGCCTGACCACGGGCGCGCGATAGGGCTGCTTCTTGCGGCGCAGGATGCTGGCGGGGATCCGATCGGCGAACGCGCGCTTGAGGGCGACCTTCTCCTGAAGGCCCGACAGCCTGAGCTCGTCCGGCAAGGTGTCGGCCAGCGTCATCACGTCCGGATCGAGGAACGGGAAGCGCCCCTCGATCGAGTTGCCCATCAACATCCGATCGCCTTGCGACGACAGCAGGTATCCCCACAGCAGGGTCACGATCTCGATGAACTGCGCGCGCACCAGGGGGCTGAGGTTGGCCACCTCGGGGGGCAAGCTTGCGCGCAGACGCTCGACCGCCGTGCCTTCGGGGACGCGCAGGTCGCCCGACAGCAGGAGCTTGAGGCGCGCGGTGGAATCCCAGCGCGGCCGATGCGAATAGAACAGATCGTCCGTCGCGGTGAGGTTCTTGCCGAAGAAGGCCTTGGCCATCGCGATCTGACCGACCGGCGAGCGCGCCATGTACGGGTACAGCTTGCGCAGGAGCAGCGGGCGAATCTCGCTGTTGGGACGGCGCGCCCAGAAGCGCCGCACGCGATCCTCACGGAACAGATCGTAGCCGGCGAAGATCTCGTCCGCGCCCTCCCCCGTCAGGACCACGCGGTAGCCGCTGCCGCGGACCAGGCGCGCCAGGATGTACAGCGGCGCGGGCGCGGTGCGCAGCAGCGGCGCTTCCGCGTGCCAGACCACGTCCGGGAACACCTGCGCGACGTCGGCGCCATGGCAACGTACCGACGCGTGATCGGTGTGGAGCGCGGTGACCGCCGCCTGCTGGTATGCCGTCTCGTCATACTCGGCATCCTCGAACTGAACCGAGAAGGTCCGCAGCGGAACGTCTCGGCGCGCGGCGATGAGGGAAGCGAGGATGGTGGAGTCGAGGCCGCCCGAGAGGTAGGAGCCCACGGGCACGTCGGCGCGCAGGCGCAGGCGCGCCGCCTTCTCCAGCGACTCACGCACGGCCGCCACCTTGTCGTCGGCACCTGCCCCGTCACCGTCGCGCGACGCGCGCCCGGCGTCGGAGATCATCGGCCACACCCGGTGCACGATCTTCGGCTCGGACGCGCCAGGCTCGAACACCGCCGTGGCGCCGGGCGGCAGCTGCTGGACGCCGCGGAACGGGGTGAGCGGCGCGACCGCCGCCCAGAACGTCAGCGCTTCGTCGAGGCCGTCTGGAGACAGCGCGCGCGGGACGGCAGGATCCGCAAACAGCGCCTTGACCTCGCTGGCGAACCGGAGCACGCCGTCGTGTACGGTCCAGAACAGCGGCAGGATGCCGGCGCGATCGCGCGACATGATCAGCCGCCGCGTGCGCGTGTCCCACAGCGCGAACGCCCACTGGCCGTTGAGGTGCTCCGCGACGTTCGTGCCGTATTCGAGATACGCCTGCAGGATCACTTCCGTGTCGCACTGGGTGTGGAACTTTCGTCCCCGCGCCGATAGCTCGTCGCGCAGCTCCAGGTAGTTGAAGATCTCGTTGTTCGCGCAGATCCACACCTGTTCATCGCCGTCCGTCATCGGCTGCCAGCCGCCCTCGAGGTCGATGATCGACAGCCGGCGGTGGGCGAGCACGATGTCCCGATCGCGGTAGATCCCGTATCCATCGGGGCCGCGGTGTTCCACCATCGACGACATGCGCAGCGCGAGCTCGCGGTCGGGCGGCGGCAGACTCGACCGGAGGTTCAACATGCCAGCTACGCCGCACATCAGCTGAGCTCGCTCTTCAGGACTTTGCCGCTCGCCGACTTCGGCAACGCGTCGACGAACTCGACCACGCGCGGAACGGCGATCTCGTCGATCTCCGCGAACACCGCGCGCTTGATGTCGTCCGCGGTGATGCCAGATCCCGGCCGCTTGACCACCACGGCCTTGACGGCCACGCCGTGGATGGGATCCGCGATGCCGAGGACGGCGGTCTCGATGACATCCGGCAGCGAGCAGATCGCCTGCTCGACGTCGCGTGGCGCGACCTTCTCGCCGCGCGTCTTGATGATGTCGTCGGCGCGCGCGACGAAGTGCAGGTAACCTGCTTCGTCGGTACGAAACAGGTCGCCGGTGTGCAGCACGACCTCCCCCGCGACGGGCCCCGGGCGCAGAGCGCGCGCCGTCGCCTCGGGGTCGCGCCAGTAGCCCCTCATGACGTTGGCACCACGTACGACCAGCTCACCGATCTCGCCGGGCGCGGCGCGGCTGCCGTCCTCCCGCTCGATCCACACCTCCTGGTTGGGCATCGAGATGCCCACCGACGACGGCCGCCCGAGGACCTGATCGGGCGGCAGGTAGCAGACGCGCGTGCATTCGGTCTGGCCGTACATCGCGTAGAGGCGCGCCGTCGGACACAGCTCGTGCAGTCGCGTCAGGTGCGACGCCGGCAACGCATACCCGGCGTTGGTCAGGTATCGCAGGCGCGACAGGTCGACCCGCTCGATATCCTTGAGGGCCAGGATCGACGCGAAGATGGTGGGGACACCGGCAAAGCCGGTCACCCGCATCTCCTCCAGGCGTTTCAAGGTTGGGAACGCGAGCGCGAAGCCCGGCTCCAGGACCAGCGTCCCGCCGCTGTGATGAGTCACGAGGAGCTGGAACAACCCGTAGGTGTGAAACAACGGCAGCACGCACAGCACGATCTCGTCGTCACCGTGCTCGAGATAGCTCGCGATGGCGGCGGCGCTGTTGCGCAGGTTCTGGTACGTGAGCATCACGCCCTTCGATTCCCCGGTCGATCCCGTCGTCCAGCAGATCGTGGCGACGTCCAGCTCGATCGAACGTCGCGCCGGCGCGGCGGCGCCGGCGCCATGGTCCGCGAGCGCGTCCGCCAGCGTCGTCGCGCCGCCCGACGCGGCGTTGTCCACCACCACGACGCGACACCCGCGCGCGATCTCGGGATTCATCGCCTGCGCCACCCTCGCGGTCGTCACCAGGACGCGGGGCTCGGCCAGGCCGACGATACGCTGCAGGCGTTTCACGCGGCGCCCGGTGCCGACGAGCGAGGGAATCGCGTCGGCGCGCAGGCTGCCGTAGAAGCCGACGACGGCTTCGTAGCCGTTGTCGAGCGCCAGCACGACACGGTCTCCGCGCGCCACGCCCAGGCCGTGAAGCATGCGGGCCCACGCGTCGGCCGCCGCGTCGAGCTCGGCGTACGTCACACGACGCTGGCCGACGACGAGGGCCAGCTGGTCGGGCCGGCTCGCCGCGTACGCACGCAGCTTGTGGTCGACGAGGAACGCGTCGGTCCGATGGTCGCGGATCATTGGTACTGCAAGGTCAGCTGCTCGCGTGCTGCTTTCGTTGAACGAAGGCGACCATCTTGCTCAGCGTCGACAGGTTCTCCGGGATCATCTCCTCGTCGGCGACCGTGACGCTGAGAATCGCTCTCGAGGAAGCCGACCACTTCGAGAACACCCGTGGAGTCCAGGATGCCCTGCTCGAGCAGGTCCAGGTTTCCATCCATGCCGGCGCTGGCGCCCCGGAAGCCAAAGTTGGTGGCCACAAACTCGCGGATGCGGGATTCGATATCGGGTCCGGGCATTGGTCAGAGGCTCCTTCGGTCTTGGATCAGTCGGAAAATCCGGCGTCTCGCACCGCGCGATTGAGCCAGGGGACGAACAGGCGCGTCACGGCGCGCGCGCCTTCGGGGGACGGATGTGAGTCGCCGCGCCCGCTGGCGAACTGGGGCGCGAGCGTGTTCGCATCGGGTTTCCCTTCCGCGATGGCGAGGGCCTCGAACAGATCGAAGACCTTCACGTTCTTGACGCCCGACGCGTACTGCCCGGTCAGCCAGCGCGACCACTGTCGGGCGCGGTTGGCGGCGTCGGCGCTGGTGTTGGCCTTGACCAGCGGTGGCGTCGACATGGCGATGAACATGATGTCCGGGTTCGCCTGGAACGTCGGAAGCAACGAGGAGAAGTGCTGCTTGTACTCCTGGAGCTGGGCGTCGGTCTTGATGTTCGAGTTGGGATAGCAGCTCTTGAACATCACGATGTCGTGGTGTGGCCTGTCGCCGCCGAGCTCCCAGCGCTTGAGCGTGTCGAAGTACTTCGGAGTGTTGAACACCTTGGGCCAGTCGTCGATGTTCGTGTGATCGCCGACGACGTAGCCGTCGACCGTGGCTTCGTCGTAGTTCATGTCGTGAAAGGCCAGGCCGTCGTTCTTGAGGGCGTCGAGCAGCCCGCCGCGCAGCAAACGATCCCCGGTGCTGTGGTGAAGCCACACCATCGACAGCGGGCGCGACGGCTTGCCCGGATCCGCGCCGGGCGCCCGCACCAGGCTGGTGTGGTCATCGGGAACCGACGCTTTGCACCCGATCGCTGAGAGGGCCAGGCCCGCCAAACCGGCCAGCTTGTGTACAACCCTCATGATTCGCAGCATCTTTTCACGACGGCGACCGGCTCACAACGGCGAAGCGGCCGTCAAATGTCGAGCTCGCCCTCGAACAGCGACCAGCGAGCAGCGTCGTACGCGTTCGTTCCCACACCCGACGTCCCGTTCAACGCTACCTTGCAGACTAAATTCCTGCGCTCCTTCGACTGGACGAAGGCCAGCTGCCGCAAGGTTCGGACCACCGCGGCGTCACCGGCGTGACAAGCGGTGATCGACGCGTGCCCCAGCCTGCGCATCCGCCACACGAATCGCACGAACAGAGGTTGCAAGGCGTCGCCGGACGCCCAGAAAGCATCGAGGACGTGGACCTTGCCCTCGGCGGTCACGCTGTAGGCGACGTATCCCCGCAGCCGGCCGCCAGACCGCTCGGTGAGACAAAAGAAGCTGCAGGCGTCGAGGGGGTGGTTGGCGTAGCGCCAGTTCAGGTGGTCGGGCGTGCGCTCGGCGACGATTGCCTGCGCCCCCTTGACCTCGTCCCACAGCGTCTGGAACGAACCGTCGGCCGAGCTCCGCTGCGTATCGGCCATGTCCCGCGTCCGGCGCAGATAGAGCTGCAAGTCGTACGCGTGCAGCAAGCGGTCGACGAAGAATCCTGCGGTATCGGCCAGGACGGCCGGAACGTAGTACCGCAGTTGGGGTCGCGAACGGAGTGGCCGGACCATCATGGTGGCCGTCCCCACGGTCTTGTAGCCGACGCGCGCGAACACCGGGAAGGCGGCCCGGTTGGGAAAGCCGTAAAGGATCTTGATCCCGTCGGCGAAGCACGACTCCGCCAGCTTTCTTTGCAAGCTCACCGCAGCGCCAGCCACGCGGTGCTGCTTGTCGACGACGAAATCGCACAGGACCGCTGCGCGGACCGACGTCCCGCCAATCCGCAGCGTCCGCGGCAGCGCGCCCGCGCTGCCGACCACCGCGCCCGTCTCGCGGTGCGTGACCACGCAGATCTTGACGGGACCGGCTGGATTCGCCTCGTTCAGCCAGCGCCAACGCGGACCGATCACGTCTTTGATGCGGTGGTCCCCGAAGTTGTCGCGCCACAGACGAAACAGCTCCGAGCGATCGTTATCGTCGCGCAGCGGGAAAGCCTCGAAGCTCACTCGTCCCCTTCAGCAGCCATTGGCCACGCCCCTCAACCTACTTCGTCCCGCGACCGGGATATCCGGAACATCGACGTCCAATCTACCAAACTCACCCATCGTGTGGGTTGCCTTATGCCCGACGATTGACACGACCGGCGGAGGTCGTCGAGACTTTCGCCGTGGGATTCATGTTTACGCGCCCCGACCGCGCCGACGCCGTGTGTTTTCGTCGTGGATGAGCGAGCGGCCCCCGCGACCCGCACCGTCGCGCTGATGTACCACGCGGTCGGAGAGGCGGCCGGCCCCGGCGCGGACCCCCATTACACGGTCACCATGCCGGCGTTCCTGGAGCAGATGGCGCTGTGCGCGCGCCTGCGCGGCGCCGCCATCAGCGCGCGGAGCTGGCTGGCGGGCCAGCCGGGCGCGATCATCACCTTCGACGACGGACACGAGAGCAACCACCGCCTGGCGTTCCCGGCGTTACGCGCGGCGGGGATGAGCGCTGATTTCTTCGTCAACCCGGCCCAGGTCGGCACGCCCGGGTTCGCGAGCTGGTCCGCGCTGCGGGAGATGGCGGAGGGTGGCATGTCGATCCAGTCGCACGGCCTCGACCACCGCCACTACCTGACCGAGCTGTCGCCGGTCCAGCTCCGCGAGGAGCTGAAGCGCGCGCGCCAGGACATCGAGGACCACGTCGGCCAGCCCGTGACGCTGCTGGCGCCCCCGGGCGGCCGGTGCCCGCCGCGCCTCGCGGACGTCGCGCAGGAGGTGGGTTACAGCCACGTCTTCTCGTCACGACCCGGGCCGATCCGGCGCCCTGCCGGGCGGATGCTGAACCGCTTCGCGGTGACTGCGCAGCTCGATCAGCGCTCACTCGAGTCGTGGCTCAGCGGGGGCGCGGGAATTCTCAACGCCCAGCTTCGTTATGCGGTTTTGTACATGACGAAACGCGCCTTGGGTGATCGCAGGTACGAAGAGGTGCGACGCCGACTGCTGAAGGCCGTCCGGTCCTGACCTGACCGACGCCCGCCTCGCTGTTTGGCGACAGCAAGGTGTCCCAAACAATTGTGCCCGGTGATACAGTGATGTCGCGCCAATTCTGGCGCGCCGGCTCATTTCCCCCTCTGAGGTGGCGCTGATGCTGCAGCTTCGCTTGATGGTCCCCGGTCTCGTTTCGGTGCTGGCCGCCTCGGCCTGCACCGGCTACGTTGGTGCGAACCAGACGGGCAACAGCGGCAACGGAACGGGCACCGGCGGCAGCGGCAGTAGCACCGGCACCGCCGGCAGTGGCACCGGCACCGCCGGCAGTGGCACCGGCACCGCCGGCAGTGGCACCGGCACCGCCGGCAGCGGCAGCGGCACCGCCGGCAGCACTCAGATAGGCGGCATGCTTCCTCCGACGCCGACGGACCTGTGCGTTGGCCTCGTGACCGACAAGATGGCGCGCCCGATGACCACGCTGGCCAAGCCGGCGGTCGGCCAGGCGGTCACCGACGCCGAGTTCGGCACGGTCATCCGCCGCATCACGGCGGTTTCGGGCGGCGGCTCGGACCCGGTCATCAAGCCGGTATATTCGACGGTGCCGGCGTGGAACGCCGACGAATCACGGTTGATCCTCTATCAGGTCGGCGGAGGACACAGGCTCTACGACGGCAAGACCTACGCGTTCATCCGCACGCTGGACATCAACCCCCCCGACCTCGAGCACGTGTTCTGGCACGCGACCGACCCCGACGTCTTGTTCTACGTCGATGACACGGACTTCATCCGCTACCACGTCGGCGCCAGCAGGCGAGAGGTCGTGACCACGTTCAGCTTCTGTACGGACGGCGCGAGCAGCGGCGCCGATCCGATGTACATGTCGTTCGATTCGAACCGCATCGGCCTGCAGTGCGGGAACCAGACGTTCATCTACGAGGTGTCGTCCAACACGGTCATCTCGCGCAAGACGTCGAGCGAGCTCCCACCCCAGATGTCTGCCAGCGGCAATCTCGGATGGCTCGGTGGGACAGGACGCGTGACGGACACGGCGCAGAACATATTGCGGACGCTCGATCTCAACGAGCCGGACGCGCACGCCAGCCTGGGGCGACTTCCATCGGGCGAGGACACCTGGAACGGCCACGTCTACGACGAGGGGCCGGGCGGCAACGATGACATCGGGTCGGTGGTCACGTGGGATCTGGCGAAGGCGACGTCAAAAGTGGTCGTCGGCCCGAAGACGGGGTGGCCCTATCCGCCCGGCGGCCACGTCTCTGCGGTGGCGATTCGCCAGCCAGGCTGGGTGTTCCTCTCCGTGCAGGGCGGCGGAAACACGGGCCGCACGGTCATGGACATGGAGCTCATCATCGCGAACTCCGTGACCGGCGCCGTCTGCCGCGCCGGCCGACATCGCTCGTTCGGCAAGGACAACACTCAGCTGGGACAGTCTTACTGGGCGGAGGCGCACAACGTCCCTAGCCCCAGCGGGACCCGCATCCTGTTCGCCAGCGACTGGATGGGCGGCCCCACGGTCGATTCGTACGTCGTAGAGCTACCGTCCTACAATCCGTAGGCCCGCGGCTGCTCGCGACCGGCGCCCGTGGCGCGCGCGGCCTCAGACGTGATCGTTGAAGATCACGCCGGCGAACTTCGCGGCGTCGAACATCTTCGCCGCCTGGCCGATCTCTTCGGGAGTGGTGCTGGCGTACCCCACCACCAGCACGACGAAATCCGCCAGCTCTGCCAGGATGCGCGCGTCCGGCGAGCCCTTCACCGGCGGGCCATCCAGGAAGACGTGACAGGGCGCCTGCTTCAGTCCGCCCATCAGCATCTTCATGTTCTGCGACGAGAAATACTCGCGCGGCATCTCCGAGGGGCGCCCCGCCGGGATGAGGAACAGACCCGGAATCGGCGTGGGGTGCGCCAGCCGTTCGATGGCGGCGAAGGGCTGCTCGAGGTAGTTGAACAGCCCGCCCTCGTCGGGGCGCACGCCCAGCACCCGGTGCTGAGTGGGGTGGCGTGGATTGCAGTCCACCAGCATCGCAATCCTCTGTTCCTGCAAGGTGAACACAGCCGCCAGATTGCGCGCGACGAAGCTCGCCCCCGACGCCGCGGTCATTCCCACGACCAGCGTGGTGAAATGCGGGCGGGCCTTCGCAGCGCCCATCGCCAGCAGGCGGGTGCGCACCTCGCGGAAGGCGTCGAGCTGCTCCGTCGCCGCCATGTCCAGCGACAGGACGTCGTTCGCCAGCGGAGTCGGCACCGGCGCCGCTGGCCGGACGACGGTCAGTGACCTGCTCTCACCGCGATAGGTGTCGATGTCGACGACGCCGGACGCGCTCATCGCGTCGCGATCAGCCGTCTCGTCCGACTCGCTGTCGCCACCTCGCCGGCTCATGACATCTTCTGCCTGATCACGAAGACCACTGCGTAGATGACGAGCACGCCCGCCACCATGATGACGACCAGCGACCGCTGGCGGCGGTGGCGCTCCTTGTCGCGCGCGAGCGGCGCGTCGGGGATGGCGGCCAGGACCGGCACGCGCGCGATGCGTTCGATCTGCCAGCGGCTTCGCACCTTGGGATCGAGGCGAACGACCGCGAACAACAATCCCAACGGCACCACCGCAGCCACCACGAGCGCGATCGCCGTCATGTGAAGCAGACGCATGCTGCTGGCCATCGCGGGGAGCTCGGCGGCCTCCTGAATACGCAGCGTAAGCCCACGGCGCTCGATATCGAGATCCATCGACACGCGCGCGCTCTCGCGTCGCTTGAGGAGATCCTGGTAGACATCGCGGGTCGCCTCGTAGCGCCTGAGCAGCTCGGAGAGCGTCGTGTCCATGCCCACCCTCTGCACTTCACTCTCCGGGGTGGAGGGGCCGGGGACGACGACCGCCGGCACGGCGGCGGCGATGCCTCGGCTCGCAGGGCGGCGGCGGACGCCGGTGGCGGCCGAGATCTGCCGCTGCACCTCGTCCAGGCGCGCACGCGCGGCGCGCGCCACGTCATCGTCGAGCACCGAAGCGGCGGCGCGCGCCTTCTCGCGGTCGGTGCGCGCTTTCTCGGCGGTCCGGAGATCCTCCCTGGCCAGATCCAGGTCGCGTTTGGCCCGCTTCATCTCGGGATATTCGTCGGTGTAGCGGGTCGCCATCCGATTCACTTCGCCCTCGAGCTGCAGGACGCGCGCGCGATACTGCTCTTCGCCCTGCCGCGACTCCGCGGTTGACGGCGCGCCCGAGCTCCGCCCGAGCTGGGCGGTCAGCGTGGCCTCTTCCGCCCGCAGCGCGGCAAGCTGCGCCACCGTGACACCGCCGCGGAGCCCACCGGCGGGCCGGGCCGTGCCATCGTCCCCAGCAGCGCCGCCGGTGCCCGTGTCGCGGACCGTCCCTCTGTCCGGGCCGTTGTAGTAGGCGAGCAGGTTCTGGTGCGCTTCCGTGAGCTTGTCGCCGTACTCCTTCGTACGCTTGGCGATGAAGTCGAAGGCCTCCCGGCTCTCGCGCTCCTTCGCGGCGACGCTCTCCCGCACGTAGATTTCGGCCAGCTTGTTGGCGACCTTGTAGGCGCGCATCCGCTCGCTGTCCTGGTACGTGATGCGGATCATCTCGTCGCGCGGGCTGGCGATCTTGATCCGCCCCTTGAGCGTGTTGAGCTGCCGCTCCTGATCCTGCGCGTCCATCTTCGCGATGGGCCAGCCTCCGTAGGTGAGCACCTCGCGCAGGATGCGGCGGCTCATGACCAGCTGGGTGACGATGGCCTTCTGATCCGCAATCGTGGTGGGGACGGCGCGCCCCTCCATGAGGGGCTTGAGGATGTTGCGTTCCTCCGCGAGCAGGACCGCCGACGCCTCCCATTTCTTGGGCATGACGAGACCGACCATCAGGCCGACGATGGCGAGCACGGAAAACGCGATCCCCAGCGCGACGACGCGCCTGCGGCCCTCCTTGAGGAGCAGCGCCGCCAGGTCGCGTATCATCGTGGATTGGTTGCTCATTAGGGCTGGGCCATGGGATACGCGGCCAAAGTTACGATACCACAGCGGCCCGCCGCGTTAGTGGCCGCAACCCCGCCTGGCGGCCCAATTTAATCACGTCGACAACTCAGGCGCGACGGGTCAGGCGCGGTTGGCGCGACTGCGGGTCCGACGGTAATCCGACGGGGACACGGCCGAGGTAGGGCCCATCCCGAGCGGCCGCACCGGCGGCACCCGACGAAGACTACTGCCAGGCCTTGTAGATACGCTCGTCGCCGTCTACCCAGGCGCGCCGCGAGAACAGCCGCTCGACACGCTCGCGCGCGGCGCGGCCCATCTGGGCGGGCCGACCGGCGTCCAGGATTTCGAGCATCCGATCGCGCAGCTGGTCCACGTTCCTCGACTCGAACAGGTAGCCGGTGACCCCCTCATCCACGACCTCGGGGCAGCCGCCGATGCGGGGCGCGATCACCGGCCGCCCGGCCGCCATCGCCTCGCGCGCGGCGAGCGGGAACGACTCGCGCGTGGACGACAGCACGAACACGTCGAGCAGCGCCAGGTAGTCGGGGACGTTGCGCTGCATGCCCGTGAAGATCACGACGTCCGCGATGCCGAGTTGCTTGGCCTGCGCGCGCGTCTGCTCCAGCAGCGGCCCGTCGCCTATCACCATCAGCCGGGATTCGGGGCGCGCCTTGTAGACCTGTGCGAAGGCCTCGAGCAGGTAGTTGTGCCCCTTCTCTTCCGACAGGCGCGCGACGATGCCGAAGATCTTGTGACGCTCCGGATCCAGTCCGTAGCGCCGCGCCAGCTCGACATCGCGCTGCCGCGGCACGAAGCGGTCGGTGTCGATGCCGCTGTGAATCACCGACGACTTCCCCTCGGCGAGGCCGCTGGCGAGCAGCCGGTTGCGCTCGTAATGGGACTCGAAGATGACGTAGTCGGTGCAGCGCTGAAGGATGTGCCCCGCGTAGCGAAAGTGCATCGGGTTGTGGATGTTGTGGATGGTCGTCACGATCGGGACACGCTTGCCCGTGGCGGCGACGCGGTACGAAAACGGCACCAGGCGCAGCGCCCCGTAACAGGCGATCGTCGAGCGCACCGACTGCGGCGCCACCATCTCGATGCCGTGCTCCACGACGGCGTTCCGCAGCAGCCGCCCGGCGCTCACCATTCCGCCCAGCCCCGAGAAGTTGAAGTCGATGTCGACGTGGTGTGTGCCCTTCGATTTGAGCTCGTCCAGCAACACACCGGCGGTGGTGGCGCAGTAGACCTGATGGCCTTTCGTACGCAGGTCCTCGGACAACGTGAGGACGTCTGATTGCACGCCGCCGATGCCGAACGGCTCCGTCATGAGATAGAGGATTTTCAAGCCGAGCTCCCGGTCGTCGCGGCTGGTGTGGGCGACGCCCGGCGGGCGCGCGCGAAGGCCCACTCCCGGCGTCGATGCAGCAACAGGTGCACGGGATCGTAGGCGCCCATGAGCTTGAACAGCAGCTCACGCCCGCCGTCCCGATCGGTGACTTCTGTGCGCCGCAGGGTGAACCGCTCGCGCGCGTCTCGGTTGCCGCCCGGGCAGACGCTCACGGCGGCGCGGTAGCCGGCGGCGGCAGCCAGCGCCCGCTCGCGCCCGGTCACGTCGCCGGACGGGTAACAGAAGAACTCGACGTTCGCGCCGATGCGCTCCGCGATCTCGCGACGGCTGCCTGCGACCTCCAGCTCCGCCGCCTTGTCGTCCAGCCTGGTCAGGAACGGGTGCGTCAGCGTGTGCGAGCCGATCGAGATCCCCGGCTCGCGGGCCAGCGTCGCGATCTCGTCCCAGTCCAGGTGCAGGCGCCCGGGTTCGTCCGGGTAGCGGGGGTGCCGGCGGGAGCCGTCGCTGAATCCGGCGGTGACGAAGATCGTGGCCGGGACCTCGTGTCGACGCAGCACCGGCAGCGCGTTGACGAGGTTGTCGCGGTAACCATCGTCGAAGGTCACGACAGCCGTCGGCGCGGACGGCCCGCCGTGTTCCAGCTCCGTCACCGCCTGCGCCAGCGTGACGACACGCCAGCGCGACTTCAGCGCCGCGATCTGCTCCTCGAAGCGCTCTGGGGTGACTGTCGAGCTGGTCGTAGGCCGGCAGACGCGCCACCCGGTGATACATCAGGATCCGCACCGCGGGCCGGATGAGATGATCGGGGAACGCCACCGGCAGGAACAGGTACGGAATCAGGTTCCGGACGCCGTCTCGCACCACGGACCCGTTCATACCGGCTGCGGACTGCGATCCGCCGGCGGCAATTGCAGCGCCGCGCTGTACAGCGCCTCGTAGGCCTGCGCGGTCCGCTTGACGTCGAAGCGCTGCCGCAGCGTCGCCAGCGCGCTTTGGCCCAGCCTCGCGCGCAGCCCGGTATCGTGGACGAGACGGCTGAGCGCCGCCGCGAGCGCGGGGGGATCGGACGCCGGGACGAGCAGGCCGTTATCTCCGTCCTGGATGACGTCGGGAATACCGCTCACCCGTGTGGCGACGACCGCGCGCGACATCGCCATCGCCTCGAGCAGCGCCATGGGCAGCCCCTCCCACAGCGACGGCATCGCGAGCACGTCCAGCGCGGCCAGCAGCCGCGGGACGTCCTTGCGCTGGCCCGTGAACAGCACGCGGTCGCCGAGCTGGAGCCCGCGGACCTGCTCCTCGAGCTCCGCGCGCAGCTCGCCCTGGCCGATGATGAGACACGTCGCCGCGAGCCCCTGGTCGCGCAGCAGGCCCATCGCCGCGATCAGATCACGGTGTCCCTTCTGCTCGTGCAGGCGTCCGATGACACCGATCAGGAGCGACCCGGCGGGGACGTTGAACTCCTCGCGAACGCCGTCGCCGCGCGCGCCGGCGAAGCGGTCGACGTTGATGCCGTTCGAGATCACGCCGAGGCGGCTGGCCGGCAGGTGATCCTGCTCGCGCATGACGCGACCCACTTCCTCGGAGCAGGCCACGACGCGCGTCGATATCCACGACAGCCCCCAGTGGACCGCCTTCTTCACCTTCCCCTCACAGACGTTGGTGTTGTGAGCGGTCGAGAACACGCCGCGGACGCCCGCCAGGCGCGCGGCCACGCGGCCATAGCTGTCGGCGGTGAACAGGTGGGTGTGGACGACGTCGACGCGGTTCTTGCGCAGCCAGAAGGCGAGGCGCACGACCAGGGTTGGATCGACGGCGCCACGACGGCCGAGGACCGTGACCGGCACGCCGAGGTCGCGGATCTCCTGCGCCAGCGTGCCGTCGCGAACCAGGCAGACCACGCTGTAACGAAAGCGGTTCGAACGGTGATACAGCATGTCCGCGATCAGCCGCTCCGCCCCGTCGGGCGGCAGCTCGTCGATCATGTGGACGACGTGAGGTAACGATTCGCTGTTGCCGTTATTGCTGCTGTTGCCGTTCATTGAGGCTGCTCCGCCATCCTGCGCGCTTCGATGTCCATCCATAGTCGCGATACGACGGCCAAGGTAATCCAGAAGTTGACGCTGACACAAATGTCGACCATCCGCGAACCGAACATGTTGAGGAGGAACGCCGCAGCGGCGAGCGCGGCGCCGCTCATCCCCGCCACCCGCGCGAAGCTCTCCTCGCTCCCCCGATAGACGCGGATGCCGACCGACGCCAGCCGCCACAGTAGCATCACGAACAACACCACGGCGGGGATGCCCATCTGCGAGCTGAGGTAGAGGTACATGTTGTGATTGTCCGACTCGTGGACCTCGGTCTCCGTGAACTCGCCCTTGAACTTGGGAAACGTCTTGAATCCGTAGCCCAGGATCGGGCTCTTCTTCGTCATCTTGACCGCCGCGTCCCACAGGATGAGGCGCGTCTGCGAGCTGGTGTCCAGCGCTTCGGTCCCGGTCGACTCACTCGACGTCTGCCCCATGCGTGCTCGGAGCGACTCCGGTACGACCTCGGGAAACGCGATCACCAGCAGCAGCCCCGCCACGGCGGCGCCGATGACGAATATCTTGCCGCGCACGTAACCCGCCACGACCCCCGCCAGCGCCACTCCCAGGTACGCGCCACGCGAGAAGGTCGCCAGCAGGATCCGTGACGTCACGATCAGGTACGGGATCGCGATCGCCAGGATGCGTGGTCGTCTGATGTTGACCAGCAGCAAGGCGATGAACGGCGCGGCCGCGTAGGCCAGATAGGCACCGAAGTCGTTGGGCTGCAGCTGCGGGCCCAGGAGGCGGGCCTTCTCGATCGAGCCGGCGTCACGTTTCTCCAGCCACTCCTGGAACCCGAGCAGCAGGACCACGGTCGCGGCGACCATCATGTAGACGACGATCCGGCGCGCCATCTTTCCATCACGGATCAGCCGCGCGAACGTGAAGAACACGATGAACTGGTCGAGCCACAGCTTGATCTCCGCGCCTTTGTCGACGACGAAGTCGACACCGGCGACGAACATCGCCGTCGGTATGGAGATCAGCGTGACGATGGCGTACATGCGCACCAGTCCGACGCTGGGCGATCGCGGCGCATCCGCCGCCTGGTCGTCGCGGCCCTGACGGAGCCAGGACACGATGAGCAGCGCGAGCAGGATGTTCGTCCCGTTCAACCCGGGCCCGATGGGGATGACGTACATCTTGCTCAGCGGCAGATAGGCGATGACGATCGCCATGAGCGGCTCGGGATCGCGCAGGATGCGCGGCAGGAGCCAGAGCCCGAACCCGGCGCCGAAGATGTACAAGATCCACGCCGGCAAGCCCAGCACGGCGACGATCGCCACGACGGCGCCAGGAACGGCCAGCGTCTTCAGCGTCGACCGCAGTGGCTCACCGCCCCACGCGTCGGGGGAGGCGGCCGCCTCGGCCGTCTCGGCCGGGTCGGCCTGCGGTTCATCCATGCCGGCGATCATATTTGATCGGGGCCCTGAACGGCCGCTTTTGACGCGCGCCGCAGCCGCGGCCCTCGGATCACCTGAAGCTCAGCGTGGCGTCGCGGCTGCGATCGTTTCACCCGCTGGCGGGCTGGACACCCGCCGCGGCTTCCGATCGGGGCGCCCCGCGATACGCGTCGCGCAGCTGGTTCATCACGGCGGCGAGGCTGAATCGCGACTCGACGATCTCGCGGGAACGTCGACCCATGCGGGCCGCGAGCGCAGGATCCGCCACCAATGTACGCAGCGCGGCCGCCAGCGCATCCGGATCGCCCGGCGGCACCAGCAGCCCGTTGTCGCCGTCGGCGACGACGTCTTCGTTACCGCTCACCCGCGTGGCAACGATGGGCAACCCCATGGCCATCGCCTCCAGCACCGCGTTGGGAAGCCCTTCCTGGAACGACGGCTGAACGTAGATGTCGGCCCGCGCCAGCACGCCGGGAACGTCGGTGACCTCACCCAGGAACTCGACCGTGTCCCCCACCCCGCTCGCCCGGGCGGTCTGCGCCAGGGACTCGCGCTCCGCCCCGTCGCCGGCGATCAGCAAGCGAGCGTTGTTCCCCTGCGCGACCTTCGGCCACGCGTCGACCAGAACGGAGACGCCCTTGACCGGGCGAATGCGGCCGACATAAGCGACGTTCACTGCCCCATCCGCCTTCCGGGCAGCGCGGGGCGCGAAGCGCGTCAGGTCGACGGCGTTGGGAATCATGAGCAAGGACGCCTCCGGGTAACCGGCGTCTCGGAGCGACTGGCGCGTGTACTCGCTGACGCACTGGATGTTGTCGACCCTGCGGACGCACCAGTTGTAGAGCCGTTGCGCTGGCCGGCGTGCGCAGCTTCGGGTCGAGCAGGCCGCCGTCGAACTCCCAGGCGCCGGAGATCTTGACCGTCACGGTCGACGGCAGGAACGGCCTGAGCAGCCCGGAGACCGCCGCGAGGTTCTTGGCCATGTTGATGTGGATGGCGTCGAAGTCACCGCGCCGCTTCCACACCCACAGCCCGTAACGCGCGCAAAGGATCAACGCGCCCACCGCCTTGATGTGCGGGTACGCGAGCCGCGTCAGCGTGAGGCCGTCGACCGCGTCGGCCGTCGGCAACTTGGAGTCGAGCTGTGGCGCCACAACCTCGACGGTGTGGCCCGCTGCGGCAAAGGCGCGCGCCAGTGTCCTGACCTGCTTCTCGGCTCCCCCCGTCGCCGGGTAGAAGCCGTCGACGACAAAGAGAATGCGCGCTGGTGACTCGCCGCTCATGGTGTTGGTGGTGTGTCTAGCACGCGCAACTCCGGTCGAGCGCACGGCAAGGGGAGCGTCTGACCATAGTTAGGAGAACGCCGTCTTTCAAGGGGTGACCGCCACGCTCATGCTCGTCTTGCGCGCCCGGGTCCCGCGGTTGACAAGCTCATGCCCACCACCGAGACTTCGGCCGTGCGATCGTGCCGCGTAGCGCTGCAATGAAGGTGGTGTTGGTTGTCAGTATCGTTGGGGTCTTGGGGGGGGCCGCATGGCTGCGCGTCGCGGGACGCGACGCGGGCACGACGCAGTCCGCCGGCGGCACACGCAGTGCTCCGCCGCCGGTAGCGGCGACACCGCCGCCCGCGCAGTTCGCGAACCTCATGACCGGTCACGATGTCCGCCGGCCGCCGTCCGCGCCGCCGGCTGCCCTGCACCGCCCTTTCAAGGACCCAGTCTTCGGCACCTGCATCACGCGCGTCACAGATGCGTCGCAGATGCCGAAGGTCGAGCGCATCCGGCACTACTACTCCAAGGCCAACCCGTTCAACGTCGACAACACGCGCGCCATCCTGTGGGCCAGCGACGGCGGCTACCTGCTGTACGACACCAAGACCTGGAAGCCGAGCGGGTACCTGCACATCTCGACGAGCGACGCCGAGATATCGTGGCATCCGACGAACCCCAACGTCTACTACCACGTGGACATGGTCAAGGATGCGGATGTACGGGCGATGTGTCGCTACGACCTCAAGGCCGACAGCAAGAAGCAGTTGCACGACTTCTCCGAGTACAAGACGGCGCGGAGCAAGCTGGAAGGCAACATGGACGCGAAGGGGCGTTACTACGCCATGATCGGAACCAGGAGCGAGACGGACGTCGACATCTTTGTTTACGACGTCGAGAACGACAAGATCATCGCGCGCCAGAAGGTCCATCCGAGGATCGCCGGCGACTGGGTCAGCATGTCGCAGAGCGGGAAGTACGTCGTGGCGATGGGGAACGACCGCTCGCGGGTCTATGACGTCAATCTCAAGCCGGTCGTCGAGCTCCCCAAGGGAAGCTTCGGGCACGCTGATCTGTGCATGACCGCGGACGGGCGTGATCTGCTGGTCTACGACGGCGCCGACCACGAGCTCGATGGCAACCGGAACATCAACATCGCCGATCTGCAGACCGGCAAGGTGACGATTGGCACGCGCATCGGCTGGAAGAGCACGCCTCACGTGTCGTGCCGCAACCTCGATTTGCCGGGCTGGGCGCTGATCTCGACCCAGGGTCCCGACGGCAAGTACCCCAACCACGACTTCGAGATCTTCTGGCTGAAGCTGGACGGCTCCGGTGAGGTGAGGCGGGTCGCGCACCATCACAGCAGCCGCGAGGACGGTGGCTACTTCGCCGAACAGCACGCGGTCACGAACCGCAACGGGACGATGATCCTGTTCGCCAGCAACTGGGGCGCCCAGAAGATAAACGACTATCTCGTCGACCTCCGCCCGGGCGCGTGCGGCGGGCAGCAGCAGCCGCCGCCGAAGCAGTGACGGCGCCGCGTCACCGGCGCTGACAGGTTACGACCGCGCCAGCCCCGAGGCGGCCCAGACGAAGTCCGGCACGTCGCGCCCGGCGCCCGGCAAGCGTTTGACGGCCATCCAGTCGGTGTCCGCCCCGGCGATCCCCTCGATCGTGGAGAACGCGACCTGAAACCCGCTCTGCCGGAGCAGGTCTTGTGTCTCGGTGGTGAAGTCCGCGGCCCCCCCATTCGGGTATGCAAACAAGGTGGGGGCGCGCCCCGTCTCGTCAGTGATGCGGTCGCGGCACGTCCGGATCTCGCCCTCGGCGGCGTCGCGATCCAGGCGCGAGAGGATCGGGTGCGTGTGGGTGTGCCCGCCATAGCGGGTCAGATCCATCGTCCGCCGCACCTCGTCCCAGTTGAGCATCTGCCGCTCGCGCGTGGGCGGCGCGCCCAGCGCCACGAACAGCTCCTGGACGGCGCGCTGGCGATCGGCGTCGGGCAGCGTCTTGAGGTGCGCGCGGGCGCGCGCACCCAGCGCGGCGCGGGCGTTCTCGTCGGGCAGCTCCACCGCCGGCTCGTTGGCAGCCCACGGCAGGCTGACACGGGGGAGGCGTGTCGCGAGCGCGGCCGCTTGCACCTCCTCTGTCCAGATCATCCCGCCGTGGTCGACGAACGAGGTGGCGAGGAAGACCAGGGCCGGAATGCCGAGCTGCTTGAGCACCGGATAGGCCCAGTCGTGATAGTCGCGGTAGCCGTCGTCGAACGTGATCAGCACCGCGGGCCGGAGTCGCGTCGGACGCTGCGCGCGCTCCATGATCGCTTCCGGCTCGATGAGGTCGCAGTTGTCTCGCAGCCAGCGCATCTGCGCGGCGAAATCTTCGACCGGCAGCCCGGGGAGGCTGCGGTCCGCGCCGTTGATGCGGTGGTACATGAGGACGATGACGCCGGGCGCGCGCAGCACCGGCCCCGCGACGCGCCACCCGAGCGGCGATGCGAAGGTCAGCTTAGCCAGACGTTTGAGGCCGCCCAGGGTCGTCACTCGATGTCAGCTCCCCTTGGCGTCAGCCGGCTTGGCGTCAGCCGCCTTGGCGTCAGCCGCCTTGGCGTCAGCCGGCCGCAGCCGACTCTTCAATCGGACGAGGTGCGCCTTGGCGACCGGCAAGTAGATGCGCCGCGCGCGGTATGCCCAGGCCCCAGCCGTCCCACGGAACGCCGTCACGGACAGCGTCTCGCGTTCTCCCGTCGCCAGCTCGTCCTTGTAGCGGTGATCACCGCGCAGGAAGTCGAGGACCTTGTGCCGCTCGCCGATGGCGTGCTCGACGATGTGGCCGAGCAGCACCTGACCGGGTTTGACCTCGGAGAAGTCGGGATCGAAGCCGCTCTGCATCAGGTAGACGGCGTCGCGGAACTTGTAGAAGTAGTACATCGCGACGACCTGACCGGCGTGCTCCAGCGCATAGAGCCGCAGGCGGTCGTGCGACAGGCAGGCCTTCATGACGGCGCGGTGGAAGCCGACGTATTCGGGCGAGTTGAACCCGTGTTTGGCGCCGATGCTCTTCCAGCGCTTGTGGTGCAAGAAGATCAGGCGGTCGATGCCCTGATCAATCGTCGCCGGGTCATCCCAGACGAAGAAGCGCGACGGCTGTGCAGCGTGGAGCTTCTTCCGGATCTTCTTCACGCGATAACGGCGGTCGCCGGACAGCGTCTGCAGCCACGCGTCCCACGTCGCGGGCAGGGTCATGAACGAGATCCGCTCCGACGCGCTGGTCACCGTCTTCATTCCGGCGATCCGTGCCGCGGCGGCCACGGCGGCCGTGAACGGGCAAGCGGCGTTCATGTCGGTCAGCAGCAACACGTCCCAACCGGGGACGGCCAGCACGGCGTCGGCCAGCGCGCGGGCTACCTCGATCTCGCGTCCGCGCGCGAGCACGGGGCCCAGATCATCCGGGGTCGTGTCGCCGCCGGTGCCGACGAACCTCAGCTGCCGAACGGGCACGCGCAGCATCGCCACCGTGTGGACGTAGACCGCCACCAGGCCGACGACCTCCTGTCCCGCGGTGGCGACGAGGACGCTCAGCGGCTGGCCGCGACCGTAAAACTTCCACCACAGGTGGGGCCAATCGAACGCCTGGAACACGCTGGTCAGCGCGGCGCCGCTCTGCAGCCGCTCCCAGTCCGCCTCGAGGTCCGCGAAGCCGGCGGTCGTGTTGACGACCCGCACGCGCACCGGCAAAGGCGAAGACGCCTGGCTTTCCACCACGCTCATAAGAGCCCGGCTTGCCGCGAGGGTCGTGCGCCGATAGACGGCGGGAAGTGCGCGGGTGAGCCCAGAGCATCCATCGTCGTCGTCTGCGGGCAGCAACATATCAGAAGAGGCCCACGCTTGGCGGCGATCATCCGCGCGGCGTGCACGCCGCCACACGCGATGGCGCTCCCGGCGGCGCGGTTTGCGCTTCTGGTATCCTGGTCTCGGGGGTGACCGCTTGTTCGTCGACGACGCGAGCCAACTGCTGTTGCCCGTGACGCCCTACCTGGTCTTGCTGCTGGTGCTGGCGGCGGTGTGGGCGTTCCGGCACCGCGCCACGCGCCTCGGCCGCTGGCGCTGGGGGGTGGTCGTCCTGTCGCTGTGGAGCGGCTGCCTGTCGACCCCGAGGCTGGGCAACGCGCTCATCGGCAAGGTCGAGGCGCCCTACCCGGCCGTCGCCGCCCCGGCCGCAAGCGACAAGCCGCTCGTCGTCGTGCTCACGACCGGATCGCTCTACAAGGACGGCGACCGCACGCGCGTGGTTCTGGGCGAAGCGGGCTGGGAGCGGCTGCACCACGGCGTCGAGCTGTGGCGCCGGATCGGCGGCTCGCTGCTGTTCGTGGGCGGACCGTCCGCCGACGGCACCATGTCGGTGGCGGCGCACATGGGCGCCATCGCGCGCAGCTGGGGCGTCCCCGACGGCGCCGTGGCCGTGGAGACGAAGTCGCGCAGCACCTACGAGAACCTGACGTTCACCCGCGACCTCATCGCCGCCCACCAGGGCGACGCCTGGCTGGTGACGAGCGCGCTGCACATGCGCCGGGCGATGGCCGTCGCGCACAAGCTCGGTCTGCGGTTTCGGCCGTACCCGTGCGATCACAGGTGGCGTCCGATGAAGCACTGGTACTCGTGGCTGCCGAACGCCGACGGGCCCGCTCTGTTCGCGCAAGCGCTGTACGAGATCGTCGGGTCGAGCGTCTATCGCGTTCGCGGACGCGCCGACTGACGCGCGCGGCGATCCCGTTACGGGACGTAGACGATGTCACCCGCGAGCACCGGCAGATCCTGCTCGGGGTTCTTCCCCTTCAGGATCGCCGGGTAGTTGATCGGGATCCGCTTCTTCCCCTTCGCGCCGTCGTCTCGGATGATGACCGCCTGCTCGGCGTCGGCGAAGCGGTTCGGCCCACCGGCCAGCGCGATCGCCTCGGAGACTGTCACGTAGTGGGTGCTCGTGTAGGCGCCGATGCGCTCGACGTTGCCGTTGACGATGAAGCGATAGCTGTTGATGGCGGAGACCGACACGGTGACGTTGTTCGCGTCCTCCTTGATGAACACCTCCAGCCGCTTGGCGACGTCAGCACGCACCTCGGCCGCGGTGCGGCCGGCGGCCTTCACCTCGCCGATCAGAGGCAGCACGACGGTCCCGTCGGGGCGCACCGTGACGTCACCCGACAGATCGACGTTCTTCCAGACGTTGACGCGCAACACGTCCGACGGCCCGAGCACGAAGGGCTGCTTGCGCGGATCGGGCTCGGAGGCGTAGTCGTAGAAAGGACGCGGCGTCGTACACGCCCCCGCCGCCGCCACGACACCCAGCACCAGCACAGCGAGTTTCCGCATCAGCACGCCACCTGATACCACAGGCCCGGCTACCAGGTCACCCGCTGACGGCGCCGCACGAAGCGCCACAGCCCGACGACCGCGGCGGCGTTGAGCACGACGAACGTGCGCGCGAGGCCGCCGATCGCCCCGACGCGACGTCCGGCGGCGGAGGCGACGTAGAAGCCGAGCTGCGCCCCCAGCAGCAACGGCCACGCGCCGCCCTGGCCGTCGGCGGTGGCCGCCAGCGACACCAGCAACAGGACGACCATGAACCACGGCGCCAGCAGCCGCAGGATCTTGTGCGAAAACGTCTCGAACCAGATCGGGTTGCGCCACGGCAGCAGCAGCGCCGGCATCATCGCGAACAGCTGGTAGTTGCCGGTCAGCGTCCGCACCTTGCGGCGGAACTCGCGGTCGTCGTCGAACGCGGCGTCGAACGCCTGCGCGTCGCCGATCAGCGCGACGCGCTTGCCGGCCAGCACCAGCCGCATCGGCATCAACACGTCGTCCAGGATGGTCCCCTCGGGCAGCGGCGCGAACTCGGCGCGCCTCATCATCGCGATCGCGCCGGTCATGCCGACGACGCCGCGAAAACGCGACTCCTGGCCGCGAATCCAGCGTTCGTACTTCCAGTAGACGCCGCTGCCCGCGCCGCCCGCCAGCACCAGCTCGCCCGTCGCGCAGCCGACCGCGGGGTCGGCGAGCGCCGCCGCCAGCGCGCGCGTCGCGCCCGGCGACAGCGGCTGGCGCACGTCATTGAACAGCAGCAACTCGCCGCGCGCCGCGGCCGCGAGCGCGTTGATCCCCGTCGGCTTGCCCAGCCGCTCCTGCGCCGCGATCACGCTGATCCGGCCGCCGGCGCGCGGCTCCGCCGCCAGCGCGCGCGCGATCGCCTCGCTGTCGTCGCGGCAGCCGTCGCAGTAGATCAGGATCTCGATGCGGTCGGCGGGATAGTCCTGCGCCAGCAGGCTGTCGATCTTGGCGGCGAGGAAGCTGGCCCCGTCACACACCGGCAGGCAGATGCTGACCAGCGGCGCCGTGGCGGCCGTGACGTCACCCGCGACCGGCCCCTTCCCCTTCCCCTTCTTCATGGGCGCCAGCCGCGCCAGCGCCCCGATCGTCGCGGGGTAGCCGACGTACGTGAACGCCAGCAACGCCAGCATCACGACCGCGCAGATGATCATCGCAGCGTGGCGGGCATCGTCGCGTCAGCGCGCCGCGTACCAGGCGACGGTACGCTTCAGCCCTTCCTCGAACGTGATCGCGCCGCGGTAGCCGAGCTGCGACCGGGCCGCGGTGATGTCAGCCAGCGAGTGCTTCACGTCGCCGACGCGGCCGGGCGCGTAGGTCACGGGGATCGCGTGGCCGACGATGTCGCCGATGATCTTCACCACGTCGTTCAGCGTCGTCGCCGCGCCACACGCCACGTTGAACACGCGGCCGGACACGTCGGCCGCCGGCGCCGTGCTGGCCGCCATGTTCGCCTCGATGTTGTTGTCGATGTAGCAGAAGTCGCGCGACTGCGTGCCGTCGCCGAAGATCGTGACGCCCTTGCCCTGCAGGCCCGCCGTGACGAAGCGCGGAATCACCGCCGCATACTCGGACTGCGGATCCTGGCGCGCGCCGAACACGTTGAAGTAGCGCAGGCAGACGGTCTCGAGCCCGTACGCGCCCGCGAACACCTGGCAGTAGTGCTCGCTCGCCAGCTTGGACACCGCGTACGGCGACAGCGGCGCCGGGCGCATGGTCTCGACCTTGGGCAGCGTGGGGGTGTCACCGTACGCCGACGACGACGCGGCGTAGACGAGCCGCCGCACGCCTGCCTTCTTCGCCGTCCACAGCAGCTTCAGCGTCGCGGTGATGTTGGCGTCGTTGCTGGAGATCGGGTCCGCCAGCGAACGCGGCACCGATGGGATGGCCGCCTGGTGGAAGATGAGGTCGACGCCCTCGCAGGCGCGCGCCACCGCCGCCTCGTCGCGCAGGTCGCCTTCGATGAGCTCGATGTCGCCCGCGACCTCGGCCAGGTTCTCGCGCTTGCCCGAGAAGAAGTTGTCGATGACACGAACGCGGTCGCCGCGCGCCAGCAGCGCGCGCACGATCGACGAGCCGATGAACCCGGCTCCGCCGGTTACCAAGGACGAGGTCGCCATGCCGGGAACCTAGCCGAACTGAACGTCGAATAACAGTCGTCGGACGTCGTCTCGGGGTCCTTTTCTAGGTAGTATCCGCCGGCCCGTGGACTGGAAAGCGACACTCAACCTCCCGAAGACCGAATTCCCGATGCGGGCCGACCTGGCGCGCCGCGAACCGGAGTGGCTGGCGCGCTGGCAGCGCGACCGGCAATACGAACAGATTCTGGACGCGCGGCGGCGCGACGGCGCGGGTAAATACGTGCTGCACGACGGCCCCCCCTACGCGACCGGCGCCATCCACTACGGCACCGTGCTGAACAAGGTGCTCAAGGACATCGTCGTCCGGTCGCAGCTCATCATGGGGCGCGTCGCCGAGTTCCGCCCGGGCTGGGACTGCCACGGGCTGCCCATCGAGCAGCAGGTGGAGAAGTCGGCGAGCAAAAGTGGACAGACAGGAAAGGACGCGCGGGCGCTGGACCCGGTCGCGTTCCGCCAGCAGTGCGAGGCGTACGCGCTCAAGTTCGTCGACATCATGCGTACGGAGTTCAAGCGCCTCGGCTGCTTCGGCAACTGGGACGACCCGTACCTGACGCTGGCCCCCGACTACGAGGCGACCATCGCGCGCCAGCTGGCCGCGTTCGTGCGCGGCGACCGCATGTACCGGGACAAGAAGCCGGTGCACTGGTGCCTCGTCCACCGCACCGCGCTGGCCGAGGCCGAGGTCGACTACGCGGAGCACGAGTCGCCGTCGATCTACGTCCGCTTCCCGGTCGTCGGCGATCTGGGCAAGGCCGACCCGCGCCTGGCGGGCAAGCCCGCGGCGTTCGTCATCTGGACGACGACCCCGTGGACGCTGCCCGCGAACCTGGCCGTCGTCGCCAACCCCGAGCTCGACTACGTCGCCATCCCGCACAACGGCGAGTACCTGATCGTCGCGGCCGGACTGGCCGAGAGCTTCCTCAAGGCGACGGGGATCGACGCGCCGCCGGGCGACAGCTGGATCCCGCTGTCGCGCGACGGCCTGCGCGCGCTGGAGGAGACGCGCTATCAGCCGCCGTTCCCGCGCCCGAAGGCCGACCCCGATCGCGACTACCGGCTGTGGTTCGCGCGCCACGCGACGCTGGAGGCCGGCACCGGCCTGGTGCACACGGCGCCGGGCCACGGCGCCGACGACTACATCGTCGGCCGCGAGCACGGCCTCGAGATCTTCGCGCCCGTCGACGAGCACGGCCGCTTCACCGCCGAGGTCGACGTCGGCAAGCTGGCAGCGGGCGACGTCTTCAAGTCGAACCCTCTCATCGTCGCCGACCTGGCGGAGCGCGGCCTGCTGCTCAACAAGCCGGGCGAGAAGCTGCGCCACCAGTACCCGTGCTGCTGGCGATGCAAGCGACCGATCATCTTTCGCGCGACGCTGCAGTGGTTCGCGCGCCTCGGCGGCGCGGAGGATCCGGCGTCGCTGCGCCACGCGGCGCTGCGCGAGATCGGTGCGACGCGCTGGATCCCGTCGTGGGGCGAGAACCGCATCCGCGGCATGATCGAAGCGCGCCCCGACTGGTGCCTGTCGCGGCAACGTGTGTGGGGCGTCCCGATCCCGGCCTTCCGCTGCTCGGCGTGCCGCACCGATCTGCTCGACGCGACGGTCATCGAACACGTGGCGGACGTGTTCGCGCGCGAAGGCTCGAACGCCTGGTTCAAGCGCGACGCGGGCGACCTGCTGCCCGCCGGCACCGCGCCGTGCGCGTGTGGCGCCGGCCAGTGGGAGAAGCAGTTCGACATCGTCGACGTCTGGTTCGAATCCGGCGTGTCGTGGGCCGCGGTCGCCGAAGGCAAGCTGGTCGCCGACGGGGAGAAGGTCGACCTCTACCTCGAGGGCTCCGACCAGCACCGCGGCTGGTTCCACTCGTCGCTGCTGACGGCGGCGGCGACGCGCGGGCACGCGCCGTACAAGGCGGTGTTGACCCACGGCTGGGTGCTGGACGAACGCGGCAAGGTCTACTCGAAGTCCGAGATCGCGACCGCCCGCGCCGCCGGCGCCAAGGTCGACTACGTCGACCCCGCCGTGTGGATGGAGAAGAACGGCGCCGAGCTGCTGCGGCTGTGGACCGCGGCGGCGGACTACCAGGGCGACGTGGTGTTCTCGGCGACGATCCTCAGCCAGCTCGGCGAGTCGTATCGCAAGCTGCGCAACACCTGCCGCTACCTGCTGTCGAACCTGTACGACTTCGTCCCGTCGCGCGATCGCCTGGAGGATCACGAGCTGCGCGAGCTGGACCTGCTGGCGCTCGGCGTGCTGCGCGAGCGTGACCACCAGGTGTTCGACGGCTATCGCCGCTACTCGTTTCACGAGGTCGTGCGGATGATCAACGACTACGTCATCACGCTGTCGGCCGAATACCTGGATCCGGTGAAGGACGCGCTCTACTGCGAGGCGCCCGACAGCCGCGTCCGCCGCAGCGTGCAGACCGCGATCTACGAGATGACGCGCACCATCGCGCTGTGGATGGCGCCCGTGCTGTGCTTCACCGCGCAGGACGTGGCCGACGAGCTGGGGCGCCTGACCGGCGAGCCGTTCGACGTGCACGCGGCCGTGCGCCTGGTCGACGAGGGGGAGAAGCTCGGCAACCCGAACAAGCGCTGGACCGACGAGATCCGGCCGCGGCGCGAGGCGATCCTGCGCCCGCTGGAGGCGTTCCGCGCCGCCGGCCACAAGTCGCTGGAGGCGCGCGTCAGGGTCACCCCCACCGCCGCAGAGCGCCCGCACTGGATGTGGAGCGTCGCCAACCTGGCGGAGCTGTGCATCGTGTCGCGCGTCGAGCTGGATGCCGCCGACGCCCCCGCCGGCACGGAGACGCGCGTCACTGTCGACGAGGCGGCCGGGCCGACCTGTCCGCGCTGCTGGCGCCGCACCGGTGAATCCGCCGGCGCGGGCGCCGCCGATCCAGACTTGTGTCTGCGCTGCGCGGCCGTGATGGCCGCCCGGGCAACGTAGCAACGTGGCAACGTAGCAATGTCGAAAGGTTGACGCCGACCGTGACCAACAACGCCGAGCCGGCTTCCACATCCAAATACACCGCGAAGCGCAAGTACCTGCTGTTCACCGTGTTCGCGCTGGTCAGCGTGATCTTCGATCAGTGGACCAAGGTGTGGGCGCGCAGGGAGCTGCGCCCGCGCGGCTCCTACAACCCCATGGTCGTGATCGACGGCTACTTCGACATGCGCTACGCCGAGAACCCGGGCGTCGCGTTCAGCATGCTGCAGGACATGCCCGGGGGACGCATCGTGCTGACGTTGCTGGCCGTCGCGGCGTTCGTGCTGGTGCTGTTCTACATGCGCAACAAGACGACGTTGCAGGACACGCGTCTGCACATCGCGCTGGGCCTGGTCGGCGGCGGCGCGGTCGGCAACCTGATCGACCGCATGCTCTACGGCAAGGTCACCGACTTCATCGTCTGGAAGGTGGGCAAGTCCGAGTGGCCGGCGTTCAACATCGCGGACGCCGCGCTGTGCATCGGCGTCGGGCTGATGGTGCTGGACATGTTCATCAACCGCGAGCGCAAGGCGCCCACCAAATCCAAGCCGGAGCCCAAGGCGACCGCATCGGGGTGAGGCCAGTTGTTCCCCGTCCTGTTCACGTTACGGCTCGGCGGTCGCGAAATCGGGATTCATAGCTACGGTGTGTTGATCGCGATCGGGCTCGCGCTCGGCATCGTGCTCGCGTACCGGCAGGCACGCCGCGTGGGACTGGACGGCGGCCGCGTCCTGGACCTGGCGTTCTGGATGACGCTGGCAGCCCTGGTCGCGTCGCGCCTGGTGTACGTGATCGTCAACATCCGCGACTTCGCCCGCGTGTGCGTCGAAGGCGGCGGGGGGCCGCGCACGTTCGGCGGCGTGCTGTCGGACTGCGGGCGCGTGTTCGCCGTCTGGCAGGGGGGCCTGGTGTTTCTGGGCGGCGTCGCGGGCGCCGCGTGGGTGGCGTATCGCTTCTCGAAGCGCGAGGGCTGGTCGTTCGCGGTCGTCGGCGACCTGTTCGCGCCGGCGCTGGCGCTGGGGCACGCGTTCGGACGCGTCGGCTGCTACGCGGCCGGCTGCTGCTTCGGCAAGGCCAGCCACGCCACGTGGGCGGTCGCGTTCCCGCGCGGCAGCGTCGCGTTCGACGAGCTGGCGGCGGTGGGCGCGATCGCGCCCGGCGCCGGCGCCACGCCCCCGCTGCACCCGACGCAGCTCTACGAGGCCGCCGGTGAGCTGGCGATCGGCATCGTGCTGATCGCGCTGCGGCGGCGGGTCGCGCACCGCCCGGGCGCGCTGCTGTTCGGCTACCTGGCGGCTTACGCGGTGCTGCGCTTCGTCGTCGAGCTATGCCGGGGCGACGTCGCGCGCGGCTTCATCGTGGACCTCGACACGCCCCGTCTGGCGGCGCTGCTGCGCCTGCCACCCGCCGAGCCGGTGTTGCTGTCAGTGGGCCAGCTGGGCAGCTTGCTGGTGCTGGCGGCGCTGGCGGCGGTCATCGTGGATCGCGGCGGCGCCGCTCGCCACACAGGGCCGCAAACGCCCGCGCCTTGACGTCGGTCTCGGTGAGCTCGTCGTCCGGGTTGGAGTCGGCGACGATGCCGCCGCCGACCGACAGCGACAGCCGGCCGTCGCGGATCGCCGCGGTCCGGATCGCGATGGCGAGATCGACATCGCCCGCCACGCCCAGCCACCCCGTCGCGCCCGTGTAGGGCCCGCGGCGGACCGGCTCCAGCTCGTCGATGATCTGCATCGCGCGCCGCTTGGGCGCGCCGGTGATCGAGCCGCCGGGGAACGTCGCCGCCAGCAACGCCGCCAGGCCGACGTCGGGGCGCAGGACGCCGCGCACCGTGCTCTCCAGGTGGTGCACGGTCGGCAGCGACACCAGCCGCGCCAGCGTCTCGACCTCGACGCTGCCCGTGCGGCAGACGCGCCCCAGGTCGTTGCGCTCGAGATCGACGATCATGACGTGTTCGGCGCGATCCTTGGCCGACGCCGCCAGCGCGGCGGCGGCCGCGCTGTCCGCGCCGGGCTCGGCGTGGCGGGGCCGGGTCCCCTTGATCGGCCGGGTCTCGACGCGCCCGTCGCCGGCGAGCGCCAGGAAGCGCTCGGGCGAGTTGCCGAGCAGCCAGCCGGCGCCGTCCGCCGCCGCGATCAGCGTCGCGTGTGGCGCCGGCGCGCGCGCGCGCAGCGCCGCCGCAAGCGCGACGGGCGCCTCCCCGCCTGGATCACACGCCGCCGACAGCCGCCGCGCCAGGTTCACCTGGTAGGCGTCGCCGGCGCGCAGGTACTCCAGGATGCGCCGGACGCCATCCAGGAACACGGTGTCCGCGTGTTCGGGCTGGAGCGGCCCGAGCGCCACCGACCGCGACGGCGCGGGACGCGCGAGCCGCGCCGCCAGCCGCTCCGCGGCCGCCGCGTCCTTGGCGAAGATCGTCGCCTCGCCCGAGTCCGCGCGCACCCAGACCGCGTCGTAGAAGTGAAACTCCAGCGGCGGCCACCGTGCGTCGTCGACCGCCATCGCCGGCGCGCGGCGGCAGGCCGGCGAGCGCCCAGCCGAGGTCATAGGACAGCCAGCCGACGCCAGCAGGGACGCCGAGCGCCGCCGCGCCGATCCCGGTGGCGTCCCACGACGCCCGCTCCTCCGCCCAGGCCTGCTCCAGGCGCTCCAGGTCGGCGGGACGGTCACCCGGCACCACCCGGACCGGCGCCGCCCCGACGATGTCGCGCCCGGCGGCCGACAGCCAGAACAGCCCCGGATCCCGGCGCGGCCCGGCGCGCGGCGTCGTCGGGGGCCAGCGCCGCCGCGGCGGTCGCGATCACGTCGACGCGCGCGACTGGCGCAGCGCCGCCGACAGGAAGTGCCGCAGGTACTGCACCCCCGAGAACAGCGACACGCCCATCGAGATGTAGAGGATGATTTTCCCCACGTAGAGGTAGTCGATGGGCGCGATGTTGTTCAACCCCAGCACGGGGTAGCGGAAGTAGATCAGCAAGCTCGTGATCGCGACCAGCTGCAGCGCGGTCTTGATCTTGCCGCCGTCGCTGGCCGCGATGACCAGCCCCTGCGCCGCAGCGATGCTGCGCAGGCCGCTGATCGCGAGGTCCCGCCCGATCAGCACGACGACGACCCACGCCGGCACACGCTGAAGCGCCACCAAGAACACCAGCACGGCGGTGACGAGCAGCTTGTCCGCCAGCGGGTCGAGGAACTTCCCCAGCATGCTGACCTGCCCGCGGCTGCGCGCGAGGTAGCCGTCTACGAAGTCGCCGGCCGCGGCAACCAGGTAAAGCATGCTGGCGATGAAGCTGCGCAGTCGGGTTGAAGTTGTCGATGAAGATGAGAATGAACGGGATCATCACGATCCGGCTCATCGTCACCAGGTTGGGGAGGTTGGTCACCTCCCGACGCAGATCCGCCACCGCCCCTACCTACCCCCGCGCGGGCGCCGGTGCCAGCGCCGTGTCGATCAGCACCACGCCCTCGCCCTGACAGATGACCTGGAACGGCGCCTCGGCGCCGTCGCCCGGCGGGCGCGCGCCGTGCGGCACCAGCCGCCCCACCCACCCCACCAGTCGCCCGCTGGACAGCAGCGTGGGCCGGTCGTCGGTCACCTTGATCGCGATCGGCGTCTCGCCGATCTCCAGCGCCACCGTGCCGCGGCCGCGGAACTGCAACATGCGCACGTCAGCGCCGGGGACCGTCCCTGCCTCCCACGACAGCGACCCCTCGAACGCCAGCACGCGGTCCTCGCGCACGTAGAGCACGTCTTCCATCAACGCCAGCGGCATCCAGCGCGCGGGCGCGCCGGCGATCCAGACGTCGCCGCTGCCGGTGAGCCTGAAGAAGCGCGCCCCCGCCGTGCCCAGCGGCTCCGCGCTGCGGCGTCCTTGCGAACGCCGGTGCGCCGCCTGCCACTGCAGGGTCCCCGCGCCGGCGAGCACGCCGTCGGCGCGCACGTGCGCTTCGTCGACCACGGTCACGCGCAGCGCGCCCACGGGCGCGGCGGGCGCCGGCGCCTGGCCCAGGCGCGACAGCACGAACGCCAGCAGCGGGACCGGCATCGCCTCGATCGCGCGCGGCGTCTCGACCGGCGGCGGCGCGCGCAGCTCACGCGCCGCGGCGGCGTCCAGCGGCGGCGGCAACGGCGGCGCCAGCGCGACCGGGCGCGACGGTGACGCGGACGCCGGCGCGGGAACGCGCTCCTCGTCGCCCTGATCGGCGTCTTCGTCCACCTCGGCTTGCACCTCGGCTCGCACCTCGAGCATCGGCGGCGGCTGCCGCCGCGGGCGCCGCCGGCTCGGGGCTGCGCAGCGACGGCGTCGGCGGCCGGCGCACGGTCGCGGCGTGCTCCAGCTCCAGCGCCAGCGCGTCCTGTCCCGCGCGCCTGAACGCCGCCGCCGCTTCGACCACCTCGCCCTTCTTGGCGTAGGCGTAGCCGAGATAGCTCCACGCCCGATCGTCGCCGGGCACCAGGCGGACCGCCATCTCCAGCTCGGGCAGCGCCTCGTCGACCTTGCCGAGCTTGAGCGCGATCAGGCCCAGGTTGCGGCGCGCGTGCGCGTCCTGCGGCGCCGTGCCGGCGATCTCCCGGTACGTCGCGTGCGCGTCCTCCAGCTTGCCCAGCTTGTAGCGCACCAGCGCCAGCAGGTTCAGCGCCTTGACGTCCTTGGGCGCGCCCGTCAGCGCGCGCAGGATCTCGCCCTCCGCTTCGTCGAAGCGCTTGGCCGCCACCAGCGCGCCGGCCGCCGCGAGCGGAGTCGTTGACGCCGTCGCCATGTCAGCGCTCTTGCGCGGCGTCGCCGGCGACCTGCCGGTACTGTTCGTAGCGCTTCATCACCATCGCAACGTACCACCGCGTCGTCTCGTACGGCGGTACGCCGCCGTACTTTTCCACCGCGCCGGGGCCCGCGTGGTACCCGGCGACGATCTTGATCTTCTCGTCGGTCGAGCAGACGGTCAGCCGTTCGTTCGGCTTCTGCGCGTCGATCGCCGCCGGCGTGCGGCAGAAGCGCCGCGCCAGCACCTGCAGGTAGCGCGCGCCGCCCATGATGTTCTGGCGCGGATCGAAGGCGTTGGTGACGCCCATCGACCGCGCCGTCTCGGGCATGAGCTGCATCAGCCCCTGCGCGCCGACGCTGGAGACGACGTTCGGGTCGTAGTCGGACTCGGTCTTGATCACCGCGCGCATGAACGCCTCGGGGATGCCGTAGAACGCCTGACCGTCGCGGATGTCCTGGTCGTAACGCGAGTAGCGCGCAGGCGCCGTGTCACGCGGCGGCACGATGTCGGTCGCGCCGCGCAGCGCGCCCGCCTTGCCGGGGCCGGTCTTGAACAGCACCTTCCAGCTCTTGCCGGCCGGCTGCTTGTTGGTGAACTCGACGACGCCGTCCGGGCGTTGACGCGACCAGAACGTCCCGGCGACGGCTGGGATGCCCGCCGTCGCGAGCACCGCCGCCGCCACTGTCAGAAACGCCCGAACCCTCAAGGTTCATCAAGCGTAACACAGGGTTGCGACTGGAAAACGCGTCGAGCGTAGCGCGGCTTCGCCGCGCGGAGCCTCATCGCGGGGGTGCGGGACCCTCCCAGGGTCCCGCGCTGACTAGAAGTCGTACTTGAGCGGCACTTCGATGCGGACGGAGTCGCCCAGGCCGGGCGGCAGCGGCGGAAACGGCGCCGACGCGCGCAGCGTCCGCAGCCCGTCTTCGCACAGCAACGCGTGTGGGCAGCGGCCGGCCAGCCGCGCTGCCACCAGCCGCCCCTGCCGATCGACGGTGACCTGCACGACCACCTGCCCGGTCAGCTCCAGCTCGCGCGCGGCGTCGGGGTAACGAAAGTTCTGCTGGATGCGCGTGCGGAACATGTCAGCCAGGTAGCCGTCGACCAGCGACTTGCGCTGCGCTTCGGTGGGCGGGGCCGGCGGCATGACCGCGCCGTGCCCACCCGGAACGCCGTTCGGCGACCCCGGCGCGGTGCCGGTGCCCTTGCCGGCGGGCCCGGCGGGCAGCGGCAGGTCGCCGGTCTCGTTGCCCGCCTCCGGCACGGCGGCGGCCGGCGCCTCGGGCGGCGGCTCGTCGGCGGCGGCTTGCGCCTGCGGCGGGGGCACGGGCGCCGACCGCCGCGAGCGTCGGGCGCACCTGCGTCGTGGCGCGCCAGCTTGACCGGCTGCGCGCGCGGCGGCTCGGGCGGCGCCGGCGGCGGCTCCTCGATCACCGGGGGCGCGACGATGTCGACCACCACCGGCACTTCGTCGACCGACGCGCGCGCCGGCAGCGCCAGCGCACCCGCGACCAGCGCGCCGTGGAAGACGACCGAGGCGACGATCGCCGCCCGCAGCGGCGCCCTTCTGGTGGATGCCCTGCCCGCCTCGCGGGGCGCGGCAGCGACGCGTTCTCCCATGACCGCTACAGACTCCATTTGAGCCCCACCTGTACCCAGCGCGGCGCCACCGGCCGCGCGCCGAACGGCAGCCGCGCAGCGATGTCCGCATCGTTGAAGACGTTGCGCACGTTGACGTAGAACAGCCCCGATTGCGTGACCGACACGCGCGCCGTGACGTCGAAGATCAGCGACGGATCGGTGAACGGCTCGGTGGTCGTCGCCGGCCCCTGCCCCGCCCGCTCGCGCATCGCGGAGATGTAACTCCCCGCGACGGCCAGCGCCGCGCGCGGCGTCTCGAACGCGACGGTCGCCGACGCCGCGTGGCGCGGCACGAACGGCAGCTCGTCGCCCGGATCCACCATTACCCAGCGTCGGATCCTGCCGACGTGAACGTCTCCAGCAGCTTCGTGTGCGTGTACGTGTACGCCGCCATCACCGGGATGGAGTAGCCGGGCCGCACCACCGCCTCGCCACGCAGGAACAGCTCCGCTCCGTAGATGTGGGCGCGGCCGGCGCTGCTCTGCATCCCCTCCTGCGTTGGCCCGCACATCGCGATCGTGCACATGGTGGTCAGGTTCTGGTAGTCGTTGAAGAAGCCGATCGCCTCGGCGCGCAGCCGCGGCCGCGACAGACGCGCGCCCGCCTCGTAGTTGACCGCGAGCTCCGGCGTCACGACATCCGTCGCCGATGGAATCGCCGGCGAGAAGCCGCGATAGGCGCCCGCAAACAGGCCCAGCGTCGGCGTCAACGCGCCGTAGACGCCGAGGCCGGGGAGGAGCACGCGCTGCGCCGGCCCCTGCACCAGCACGGCCTGCCAGCCGATCGCGCTCCCACGTGTCGATGAGCTCCAGGCGCGCCCCGGGCGTGACCGTCACCGGCCCCCACGTGGCGGCGTCGGTCAGGTGCAGGGCGAGCGCGTGCACCCACGCACGCGCGTTCGCCGTGGTGATCGTCGGCTCGCCGTTCGGGACCAGCTGGCCGCCGCGCATCAGGAATCCGTCTTCCGTGTGCAGCCGATCGATGCGGTCGTAGTGGGCGCGCACGCCGGCCTCGACCCTGTGCTCGACGGGACCCGACCGTCCTTGCCAGCCGCCGACCACCTGTGCGCCCTCCGACACGAACTCGCGCCGGTTTGGGCCGATGTAGATCGTCTGCGCCTGCAGCGACGAGGGGTCCGTCGACGTGTCGCAGGCGCCGGTCAGCACACAATACAAACGGGCGTTCTGCGCCGATGTGGGGTTGGCGAGGATCGTAGTGACGTCGCTGCCGGGGCTGGTGCAGGGAATCGGGTTGAATTCTGAAATCGGAGGGCAGCCACCTATTCGGTTGAACTTCCGCCACGTGCGCGACAAATCGTTGCGGTACACGGCGGCGTCGAGCGTGAACGCGTCCGCGAAGCGCGCGTGGTACGTCGCAACGACCTGCGTGCGGTGGTACTGCATGCGGTCGAAGCGGCTGGCCACGTAGCGCCGCAGCGGGTTGGCGCGGAAGTCGGCGTCGCTGAGCCCGAGGTAGCTCTCGCGCGAGTCTTCGTCGGAGTAGCCGAGCTTCAGGCCCACCGTCTGGAAGGCGCGCGGATCGGTCGACAGCAGGTAGCGCCCCTTCCACATCCACTCGTTCTTGGCGAACCCGGTGTCGCCGCCGCCGTCGAGCTGCTTGAAGCCCGTCGAGCGCAGGTGGACGCCCTCGATGATGTAACCCGAGCGCGCGGTGCTGGCGCCGTAATAGCCGTGCACCTTGCCGTAGCCGTAGCCGCCGACCGCGACATCGATCGCGCCCATTTCTTCGGTGGGGATGGCGCGCGTGACGAGGTCGATCGCGCCGCCGATCGTCTGTGGGCCGAAGCTGACCGCGCCCGGACCCTTGATCACGCGCACCAGCTCCATGCGCGTGATGAGCGGAAAGTAATACGCGGCGGGCGCCGCATACGGCGCGGGACCGAACAGGAGGCCGTCCTCCATCAGCGTTATCTTCTTGCTGCGGTCGGGCGACGTGCCGCGGATGCCGATGTTGGGACGCAGCCCATAGCCGTCCTCGCCGCGCGAGTAGACGCCGCTGACCTGACGGGTCACGATCTCCGGGTTGTCGTAGTTCATGCGCTCGAGATCGCGCGGGCGCAGTATTTGCGCGGACCCCGCGGTGCGCGATTCGGGCGTCCCGACAACGGTCAGCTCTTCGATCCGGTGCGGGGCAGCAGTCGGTCACCGGAGGCGTCGCTCCACCGCGCGGCAGGCACGGGCGCGGGCAGCGGCGGCGGCGCGGCTTCGCCGGTCGAGCCGCCGCCATCGACCGACACGACACCGCCGTCCGCGCGCGCGACACTCGAGTCGGCGGCGCTCGCGCCGCCGTCGGGCGCGCCATCGACAGCGCCGGCGTCCGCCGCGTGTGCGGCGGAGCCTGCGAGCATCATCGAGAGCAGCGCCATGACCGTGTATCGTCCTCTTGTTTCGTCTCGCCACGTCAGAGGGTCCGGAAGCGGGCACGCCGCAGCAAAGCGGCGGCGCGGCGTCGGGAGCCGGCAGAATCCAGCGCTTGTTGCCGACGCCGTCGTGCTCGCGGGCGAGATCGGCCGTCGGATCGACCAGGAGCGCAGCCGGCCGCCCGTTCAGCGACGCACGCGCGTCGGCATGAACTTCGACGCCCGGCCGTCCGGCCTCCTCGAACTCGCGCGCGATGTGGTGGGCGAGTTGCAGGATCAGGTCCGGCTGCACCGCCATCTCGCGCTCCTGGATGCGGGTCAGGTACTTCGCCGGCGACACGTGCCACTGCTTGCCGTCGCGCGGGTCGCGGACGATGAACGTCACGCTGCCGTTCTTCGCGCGCGCCATCACGCGCCACGAGAACCGCATCCCCTGCTCGTGCCAGAGCACGTTGCCGCCGTAGAGATGCGCCCGCAGCGGCACCAGGATCTGCACGACCATGTAGACGCCCGCCACCGCGGCGGCGACGCGCAACCGTCGCCCGCTCGCCACGGGCGCCGTGGCAACCGCGGGGACAGCGGCGGCGCGCCGCCAGCGGCGCGGCCACGATGCATCGAAGAATACGGTCGCGGCGACGACCATGATGACGGGGAACATGCCGATGGGCGGGAACAGGAAGTGCGTCGCCGCGTGAAACGCGAGCACCGCCAGGTACGCGACCGCGCGCGTGCGCCGCCACAGCAGGAACAGCACGATCGTCGTGTCGAACAGGAAGCCCGCCCACGCGGCGACGTGCGCCACGCCCGGCAGATCCAGGTACGGACCGACGACGGGAAGTCCGGTGCGCGCCGACAGCCAGATATTGAGCGGCTGCGCGTGCAGCAGCCAGTCGGCCGTCGCCTTCGCCAGGCCGGCGTTCACGTACACCACCGCCACCTGGAAACGAAGCAGGTACGTGCACCACGCCGGCAGCGTCGCCGCGCGGATCGCCGGGCGCAGCCGCGCATCGATCGACGCCGCCCGATGCGCGGGGATGAACACCAGCAGCGCCGCGAACAGGCTGACCAGGTAGTAGTGATTGAGGTAGGTCGCGACGTCGACCAGTTGCAGGTACGTGAACGCGATGAACAACAGCGCCACCGCGGGGCGGTAACACAGCCCCAGCGCGACCAGCAGCCCCAGCACGCCGGTGGCGACGAACAGCGCCGTGGTCACCGTCGGTGTCGGCAGTGGCACCCAGCCGAAACCCCAGTAGCGCATGTGGAAGCCCGGCTTGCTGTAAAGCTCGTCGATCCAGCCGTACGACAGGAAGCGGAACGACGAGATCACCACGATCGCGCCGAACGCGACGCGGAACGCGGCGATCGACGCGATGTCGCGCGGCGCCGCGAGCGCCGACCACAACTGCTGCAGGCGTGCCCGGCCGGCGTCAGTCATTGTCTGTCGGGATGATCGACGGCTCGAAGCTGAGCGTCGTGTAGAACTGCGTCTTGATCGTCGTCGTGATGGCGGCGATCGCGTCGCGCAGCGCAACGACCGACGCGCTGTCGGCGGCCAGCGCCTGATCGAGGTCGGGCTCCTCGATGGCTTCCAGCGCCGCCTGCGCCGCGATCGCCTGCGTGCGCAGCGTGTCCGCGAGCGCCGTCGCACCGACGTCGGCCAGCATGTCGTCGAAGCCCAGTCCGGCGTAGTCGGCGCCGCAGCCCTCCATGATGCGGCGGAGGCCGTCCAGGTTGGCGCGGATGTTCGCCTTGGAGCGCCCGGCGTAGCGCGATTCGAGGCATGTGGACGTGACACAGCCGGCGTTGATCGGGCCCGTGAGCTTCCGGTCCTTGATGATCTGGTCGATGTAGAACAGCGCCAGGCCCACGGTTTCGATCGCGGCCTGCGGCGTCCGGTACACCGGTGTTCCCCGCCCCGGCGGAGCGCATCGTCTGCACGAAGTTCATCTGCGCGGGATCCCACCACGCGTCGAGCGCGTTCGCGCGCGCCAGCACCTGCGCCGTGGCGGCTGCTGCGTAGGCGCGCTTGCGCGCCTCGCGATCTTCCGCCGTCAGCGTCGGCCACGCCGCCAGTGCGGGAGAGCCGGCGCCGCACACCGTATCGGCACCTTCGTAGAAGAGGAGGTACTCGATGGCGCCCAGGCCGCGCGTGTCCGCGAACAGCACCGTCTCGAAGTTGGCGGCTGCGTACGTGCGCGCGACGATCGTCTCCTCGATCCTGCAGCGATCGATTTGTGGGTAGGCATAGATGTTGTCTCGGAAATCCTTGCCACCGATCACCACGCATGGGCGCCGTCGGGCCGAACTGCATCATGTCGATGACCTGCCAGCTATCCATCGCGTCGCGAAACGCCTGACGCGCGGCCGCCCGCGATGTCTCGTCGGGTGTCGCGACGTAAGCGGTGACGGCGGCGTCGAGCGCCGCGGCGCGAGCGCGGAAGTCGGTGGTGCGATCGGCGGCGCATGTCCCGAACGCTGCCAGCAGCGCCGAGCTCGAAAACGCGACCGCTGCATCGGGGCGTCGCCACCGCCCGCTCCATTGCCGCTGCCGCCGCTACCCGGGGTTTCCTCCTGATCCCCCCCGCCCTGGGTTCCCCGATCCACCGCCGCTGCAACCGGCCAAGCACACGAGTGCCAGCGGCATCGCAGCGACGACAAACCGAACACGCGGGAGCGCCATGTCTTCTTCGTTGATAACCGTTCCCGCCCACCATGACAATGAAAATCAGTCTCAAAATCAATTTACCCTTGACACCCTACATGGCTCGACCTTATTGATTTTGAAAATCGTTTTCAGAGACTCCCTCCACCCGCCCTGGAAAGGCCCACATGAATCGCACGACGCGCATCCTCTCCCCCCTCGCCTTGCTCGCCGCCCCCCTGGCCCTGGTGTTGCCAACTGCGACGGTGACATGACCCCGAATGAGACCGGCCAGGCCGGTATGGGCGGCGCCGCGGCCGGTACGACCGGAACGGCAGGCCGGGGCGGCAGCGGCGGATCGGGGGTGGCCGGCACGGGTGGCGGCGGGGGCAGTGCGATGGCCGGCGCCGGCGGGTCGGCGACGGGCGTCGGGGGGATGGCTGGCGCCGCTGGTGCGGCTGCTAGCGCCGGCCGGGGTGGGAGCGCCGGCGGCGCAGCCGGCACGGGCGGCGCGGCGTTCATCGACACCGACGTCGCGCTGGCGCGCTTCAACGCCGACGGAACGGCCGACACGACGTTCGGGACTCTGGGGACGGGCGTCGTCAAGGTCGACCTCGGTACCGGCGCGCAGGTCGGCGGCGCGCGACGCTCCCTGGGGCATCGCGAAGGACGGCCAGGATCGCCTGCACATCTTCGCCGCGCGCAAGAACGTCGACGGCCGCACCGACGCGGACCGCGTCGTCGTCCGGCTGAGCGCCAGCGGCGCCGTCGACACCACGTTCGGCACCGCGGGCTTTCATACGCTCAACATCGGCAACGTCAGCGACAGCGTGCGCAACGGTTTCGTCCAGCCTGACGGCAAGATCGTCACGTCCGGCTACTACAGCCAGCCGACCGGCGTCGGCACGCAGACCGCGAACCGCATCGTCCTCGCGCGTCTCCACGGTGGCGACGCGACCGGCGCGGGCGGAGCGGCGGAGCCGGTGGAGCCGGCGGAGCTGCCGGCGCGGCGAACCCCGCGCCAGGGACGCTGGACAACACCTTCGGCGTGATGGGCGTCGTCACGTCGAACCCGTTCTCCTCGCCCGACCCGCTCATGCAGTGGGGAACTGCTGAAGCGTACGGCGTCGCGCGCCAGTCGACGGGTGCTTACGTGACCGCCGGCTACGGCCGCAGCGCCGCCAGCGGCTCCGTGAACGTGCTGTCGTTCCGCTACTCCGCCACCGGCGTCTTCGACACCAACTACGCCGTGAGCGGCATCTTCGAGAAGGACCTGGCCTCCCTCGACGACCGCGGGCGCAACATCATCGCCCTCCCCGACGACCGCCTGTTCATCGCCGGCAGCGCGACGCCCACGACCTCGCAGGTCGACGGCATGGTCATGATCCTGACCGCCAACGGCGCCCTCGACACGACGTTCAACACCACCGGCTACAAGACGTACAAGTTCGACGCGACCAACGATCGCCCGGACGAGGCTCTGTACGGCGTCGCGGTGTCGCCGAACGGCATGTTCGCGGCCGCCGCCGGTTACCCGGCACCGCGGGCACCGTCACCTCGGACAACGAATGACGACGCCGTGCTGGTCATCATCCCGCTCGGCGGGACAGGGACCGAGTTCGCGGCCGCCGTGCCGTTCTCGACGACGGCCGAACGACCGCTTCTGGGCGGTCACCTTCGACGCCAACAACAAGATCGTCGCGGCGGGCTACGTCACCGAGGGGACCGACAACGTCATGGCGGTCGCGCGCTTCAACACCGACGGCACGCGCGACAACATCGTTCGGCACGGGCGGCATCGCCAAGAATCAACGCCACGCGTCGGCGGCACCGTGGAAGAGGCGCGCGGCGTGGTCGTGCAGTCGAACGGCAAGATCGTCGTCGGCGGCACCGCCGAGCACTAGTTCCCAGTGTCCGCTCCCGGAGCGGTGGCGGGGGGAGTCCTCCAGTCTCCTCCCGCCACCGCATCCGCGCACGGCGGCCTGCCGGGCCGCCGTCGCTAGTTGTAGAGTGCGTGTGATCGAAACGGATTACCTCGTCATCGGCTCCGGCCTCGCCGGGCTCTACTTCGCGCTCCGCGCCTCCGAACACGGCCGCGTCATCGTCGCCACCAAGCGCGCCCCGGCCGACACCAACACGGCGTTCGCGCAGGGCGGCGTCGCGGGCGTGATGGATCCCGACGACCGCGTCGAGGCGCACGTCGAAGATACGCTGCGCGTCGGTGACGGGCTCTGCCACCGCGACATCGTCGAGCTGTGCGCGCGCGAGGCGCCCGAGCACATCTTGTGGTTCGCCAACGAGCTCGGCGTCCCGTTCGATCGCGACGCCGACGGCGAGCTGTCGCTGGGACGCGAGGGCGGGCACACCGCGCGCCGCATCGTCCACGCCAAGGACACCACCGGCTGGGCGATCGAGGCCGCCCTGCTCGCGCGCGTCGCCGCGCGCGCCGATCGCATCACGGTCCTCCCCGACCACATGGCGATCGACCTGCTGACGACCGCCAAGTACGGCGGCCCCAACGCCGTGTTCGGCGCCTACCTGCTGAACCAGACGACCGGCGCCGTCGAGGTCGCGGCCGCGCGCGCCGTCGTGCTGGCGACCGGCGGCTGCGGCAAGGCCTACCTCTACACGTCCAACCCCGACGTCGCGACCGGCGACGGCATCGCGATGGCCTACCGGGTGGGGGCGCGCATCTCCAACATGGAGTTCTTCCAGTTCCACCCGACCTGCCTCTACCACCCGGCGGCCAAGTCGTTCCTGATCACCGAGGCGATGCGCGGCGAAGGCGGCATCTTGCGGCTGCGCGACGGCACCGCGTTCATGCCGCGTTATCACGCCATGAAGGACCTGGCGCCACGCGACGTCGTGTCGCGCGCCATCGACGCCGAGCTGAAACGCACCGGCGACGACCACGTCGTCCTCGACATGACCCACCTGCCCGGCGACTTCCTGACCGAACGCTTCCCCAACATCCACGCGCGCTGCATGCAGCTCGGCATCGACATGCGGACGCAGCCGATCCCGGTCGTGCCCGCCGCGCACTACAGCTGCGGCGGCGTCGTCGTCGACGAATACGGCCGCTCGACCGTGAAGAACCTGTACGCGATCGGCGAGGTGTCGATGACCGGGCTACACGGCGCCTGCCGGCTGGCCTCGAATTCGCTGCTCGAGGCGATGGTGTTCGCGGCGCGCGCCGCCGAAGACGTGCGCGACGTCCAGAGCACGCGCCCGGCGCAGGTGGCGCCCTGGTACGCGGGCGAGGCGGGGTCGTCGGACGAAGCCGTCGTCGTCAGCCACAACTGGGACGAGATCCGGCGCCTGATGTGGAACTACGTCGGCATCGTGCGCAGCGACCGCCGCCTGGAACGCGCCGCGCGCCGCATCGAGCTCATCCGCGAAGAGATCCGCGACTACTACTGGAACTTCGCCATCACCGGCGACCTGGTCGAGCTGCGCAACCTGGCGCTGGTCGCGGAGCTGATCATCAAGTGCGCGCGCCGCCGCCCCGAGAGCCGGGGCCTGCACTTCAACCTGGATCACCCCGAACACGACGCGCGCCTGGGCCGCGACACCATCGTCGCGCGCGGCGACGGCCCCAGCATCTAGCCGCTCACGCCGCGACTAGTTAGCCGCGACTTCGAGCAGCGCTTTTCGATATCGGCGGCGTCGTCAGGGACGAAGCCGGCATTGACGTAGCGGACGATGCCCGAGCGATCGATGACGTAGGACGTCGGCATCTTGTCGGGCTGCAGCCGCTCGGCGATCAGGCCGTCGGGATCGTGGGCGATGGTCAGCGACCAGCGCCCCCTCCCCTTCAGGAACTTGTCGACGTTGGCCCGCTCCTGGTCGACCGACACGGCGAGCACGTCGATGCCCTGGTGCTTGAGGCGGCGCGCCATCTCGTCGAGCATCGGCAGCTCCTGCTTGCACGGCCCGCACCACGACGCCCACACGTCCAGCAGCAGCACGCGGCCGCGGTAAGACGCGACGTCGATCTTCTTGCCGGCCAGCGAGTCCACCTTGATCGCGGGCAGCGGCGCCCCGACCTGGTTGCTGGCGGCACCACCACCGCCGCCCCCGCCCCCGGTCGTCGCGCACGCGGCGACGAACATCAGGGCAACGAGCGCGATCGCCCGCGGAGCTACTTGGGGCCGATCTGGTCCTTGATCCATTCGCGCAGGCTCTCCGAATCGCGGCCGTCGGTGTATTCGCGTCCGTCGATGTACAGCGTCGGCGTCGCCTGCAGGCCGGCGGCCGCCCCGTCGGAGCGGTCCTTCTGCACGCGCGCCTTGACCGCCTCGGACGCCATGTCCTGGCGGAACTTGGTCATGTCGAGGCCGAGCTCCTTCGCCGCCTTCTCGATCTCGGCGGGCGTCAGCTCGTCCGACTTCTCCCACAGCTTGTCCTGGAACTGCCAGAACTTGCCCTGCTTCTGGGCGGCGACCGCGGCCTCGGCCGCCAATCGCGCGTTGGTGTGCTGCGGTAGCGGGTAATGTTTAAAGTAAAGCTTCACGTCGCTGCGGAACTCGTCGAGGATCTGGTGCAGCACCGGCTGGAAGCGGCGGCAGTGCGGGCACTCGTAGTCGGCGAACTCGACCAGCGTGATCTTCGCCGACGGGCTCCCCTTCATCGGCGCCTCGGCGATGTCGACCTTCTTCGGCTGCACCGGCCGGTAGCGCGCCGCCAGCTTCTCGGAGATCTCGGAGTCGGTGAACCCCGCCTCGATCAGCTTGGTGACGTAGCGGAGCGCGTTACCCGAACGGCGGCACGCGCCCGACTTCGCCGACTGCAGCAGGCTCTGCGCCTGGCCGCACACCGACGACTCGGTGTTGCCGATGCGGAAGAACACCTTCTTGCCGAACTCGTCGAGCTTCGAGATGTCGACGCCCGGTGGCGGGGTCGTGTCCTCCGCGCCCGCTCCCGGCTTGGCCGCCGCGGTGGCGGTCGCAGCGGACGCTTCACCCGCAGTGGCGGCGGCCGGCGTCTTCGCGCACGCCGCCATGGCCGAGCATCCCAGCAGGATGAACACGAGGGCGCCGGTTCGCGCGATCACAGACAGCGGGTGAGCTCGGCGCATCCGTTGTCTAGGTATAGAAACCATCGCTCCCCAAGTCAACGAAACCGCAGGGGCTTCCCGGTCTCTTCCCGTCGATCGCGAGCGTTGACTCGATCGCGCGCACCATCTATAAATCGCCTCGGCCGTTCGTGCCCCCCCGAACAGTCCGCCGATGACATCAAACTACCTCGCTGCAGCGCTGATGATCCTGGTCGGGGTCGGTTTCGCGCTGTTGTTGACGGCAGCCGCCAAGTACCTCGGCCCGCAACGGCCGAATAAGGCCAAGGACGTGCCTTACGAGTGCGGCTCTGACGTCATCGGCAGCCCGCGGGCCCGCTTCGAAGTGAAGTTCTACCAGGTGGCGATCGTCTTCCTCGTGTTCGACATCGAGGTCGCCTTCCTCTACCCATGGGCTCTGCGCTACCGCGAGCTCTCGTGCACGGGCCCGCTGGACGGCGGCCTGTGCACGGCCGGCATCTCGTTCTTCGGCCTGGGTGAGGTGCTGGTATTCATGAGCCTTCTGATCGTCGCGCTGGCCTATGTTTGGCGTAAACGCGCCGTAGGCTGGGAATAGAAGGTTGGGAAAACCATGGGATTCCTCGACAGCGTCACGACCAAGCTGGTGGATGCCACGAACTGGGCGCGAAAGTACTCGCTGTTCCAGTACCCCTTCGTCACCGCGTGTTGCGGCATGGAGTTCATGTCGGTCGCGGCGCCGAAGTACGACATCGCGCGCTTCGGCGCCGAGTTCCCGCGCTTCTCGCCGCGCCAGGCTGACCTGCTGATCATCGTCGGCACCATCACCGAGCGCCAGGGCCCCGCGCTGCGCCGCATCTACGATCAGATGTGCGAGCCCAAGTGGGTCGTGGCGTTCGGCGTCTGCGCCTCGACCGGCGGCTTCTATCAGAACTACTCGACCATGCCGGGCGCCGATCAGGTCATCCCGGTCGACGTCTACATCCCCGGCTGCCCGCCCCGCCCCGAACAGGTGCTGGACGGCCTGATGATGTTGATGGACCGCATCCAGCGCGGCGAAGGCCACAACCAGGTCGTCATCGCCAACGAGAAGGCGGCGCGGCAGGCCGCCAAGCGCGGGCTGTCGTTCGACGTCCCGGCGGCGGCCATCCGGCCGCGGACCGAAGCGAGCAAGGGCTGACATGGCCCAGATCGTCCTCGACCGCCTGACCGACAAGTTCCAAGCCGGCGAGATCCTGGCCACCGGCTCGCAGCACGGCAACGAATGGGCGCGCATCCGGCGCGACGCGTGGGTCGCGGTCGCGACGTTCCTGCGCGACGACCCGACGACGAAGATGGAGATGTTCATCGACCTCACCGCGGTCGACCGGTTCAGCACGGAGCCGCGCTTCGACGTCGTCCTTCACCTGTACTCGGTGAGCCTGAAGCATCGCGTGCGCCTGTACGGCGGCGTGCCCGAGAACGATCCCACCATCGACACGCTGGTGCCCGTGTGGCCCGGCGCCGACTGGTACGAACGCGAGGCCTACGACCTCTACGGCGTGCGCTTCAAGGGCCACCCGGACCTGCGCCGCATCCTCATGTACCCGGAGTTCGTGGGGCACCCGCTGCGCAAGGATTACCCGAAAGAGAAGCGGCAGCCGCTGGTGCGCCGCGCGCAGCAGACCGAGACAGGAGACTGAGCGTGAGCGTGGATTCCGACCGCCCCGTGCTGTCGCCGCCCGAGACCCGCCGCGTCGTCCTCGGCTTCCAGGACGCCGAGGATCTGGGCGCGCCCGACCTGCCCACCGAGCCCGTGCCCCTGAACATGGGCCCGTCGCACCCGGCGATGCACGGCACCGTGCGCATGGTGCTCGAGGTCGAGGGCGAGCGCATCTCCAGCGCCGACATCCAGATCGGCTACCTGCACCGCTGCTTCGAGAAGGAGTCGGAGTACGCGACGTGGACGCAGGTCTTCCCGTACACCGATCGCCTCAACTACATCTCGCCGATGCTCAACAACGTCGGCTACGCGATGGCCGTCGAGCAGCTGATGGGGATCGACAAGCAGATCCCGGAGCGCGCGCAGTTCATCCGCGTCATCGTCGGCGAGGTGTCGCGCATCACCGACCACCTGACCTGCCTGGGCGCCAGCGCGATGGAGCTGGGCGCGTTCACCGTCTTCCTGTACGCGCTCAAGGCGCGCGAGTGGCTGTTCGAGCTGCTCGAAGAGGTGTGCGGCGCGCGGCTGACGTCGACGTACCTGCGCATCGGCGGCGTGTCGTACGACCTGCCGCCGGAGTTCGACCCCAAGCTGCGCGACATCCTGGCGCGCACGCGGATCGTGATGAGCGACATCAGCAAGCTGCTGGATCGCAACCGCATCTTCCGCGACCGCATGGACGGCATCGGCATCATCACCAAGGACGACTGTCTGGCGTACGGCATCACCGGCCCCGTCGGGCGGTCGACCGGCCTCGCCTACGACGTCCGCAAGGACCACCCGTACCTGGTGTACGACCGCTTCGACTTCGACGTCCCGGTCGGCTCGGTCGGCGACAACTTCGACCGGTACGCGGTGCGCGTCGAGGAGATCAACCAGTCGATGCGCATCCTCGACCAGGCGCTGGCGCAGATCCCGGCCGGCCCGGTCATGCTCGCGGACCCGCGCGTCGCGCTGCCGCCCAAGAGCGAGACGTACAACTCGATCGAGGCGATGATCGCGCACTTCAAGATCATCATGGACGGCATCCACGTGCCGCCCGGCGAGGTTTATTCGTTCACCGAGGCCGGCAACGGCGAGCTCGGTTTTTACATCGTGTCCGACGGCACCGGTCGCCCGTGGAAGTGCCGCGTGCGCCCGCCTTGCTTCCCGGCGACCGCCGTGTTGGTCAAGGTGCTGCCGGGCCTGTTCATCGCCGATGTCGTGCCGACCTTCGGCATGATCAACATGATCGGCGGGGAGTGCGACCGCTGATGCCCGATACAACCGAGATGGTCACCGTCGTCATCGACGGCAAGACGCACCAGTTCCCCAAGGGGACGAACCTGCTCGAGGCCTGCCTGGCCGCGGGCACCGAGGTCCCCTACTTCTGCTACCACCCCGGGCTGTCGTCGCCCGCCGTCTGCCGCCAGTGCCTGGTCGACGTCAAGGGACAGCCGAAGCCGGTGCCGTCCTGCTACACGCCGGTCGCCGACAAGATGGAGGTCGCGACGCGATCGCCGCGCGCGCTGGACGTGCGCCGGCAGATGCTCGAGTTCACGCTGGTCAACCACCCGATCGATTGCCCGATCTGCGACAAGGCGGGCGAGTGCATGTTGCAGAAGCACTACTTCGACTGGGACGCGAAGTTCGCGCGCAACGACGGCATCAAGGTCAAGAAGAACAAGGTCGTCGACGTCGGCCCGCACATCGTGCTGGATCAGGAGCGCTGCATCCTGTGCACGCGCTGCATCCGCGTCTGCGACGAGGTCGGCAAGACCCACCAGCTGGAGATGGCTCAGCGTGGCGACCGCGAGGTGCTGACCACGGCGCCCGGTCACAAGCTCGACAACCCGTATTCGCTCAACACCGTCGACGTCTGCCCGGTGGGCGCGCTGACGGCGAAGGACTTCCGCTTCCAGATGCGCGCGTGGGAGCTGTTCACCACGCCGTCGATCTGCCCGGGCTGCGCCACCGGCTGCAACATCGAGGTCCAGCAGTCGCGCAACCAGATCTACCGGCTGGTGCCGCGTCCCAACCCTGCCGTCAACAAGCACTGGATGTGCGACGAGGGCCGGTTCACGTACAAGCGCGTGCAGACGCAGCGCCTGGCGGCGCCGATGTCGGGCGGCGCGCCGGTCGACTGGGACCGCGCGCTGGACGACGCGGGCAAGCTGCTGCGCGCAGCGCTCGACGCGAGCCCCAACACGGTCGGCGTCGTGTTCAACGCACAGTCGACCAACGAAGACCTCTACGCGCTGGGCCGGCTGGCGTTCGACCACCTGCGCATCGGCCGCGCCTACATGGCGGGGCTGGACCAGGGCTGGAGCGACGACATCCTCGTCAGCGCCGACAAGAACCCGAACACGGCGGGGGCGATGGCGATCGGCGCAGGCCGGCTGCGCAGCCTGCTCGATCTCGCCAACGACCTGAAGGCGGGCGCGGTCACGACGTTGCTCGTCGTCGGCACGCACGGCGTGCTCGGCCAGGCCAAAGAAGGTGTCCCGCCGGCGCTGCCGCTGGATCGGCTGCAGACGCTGGTCGCGATCGGCACGCACCGCGACGGCGTCGTCGCGGCGGCCGGCGTCGCGCTGCCGCTGGCCGAGTGGTCCGAGGTCGACGGCACGTTCACCAACCGCCTGGGTATGGTCCAGCGCGTGCGCGCGGCGACGCCGCCCGCGGGCGACGCCCTGCCCGGCTGGGAGATCCTGTCGCACCTGGCGCGCAAGCTTGGCGCGACGATGGAGTTCGTCGAGGCCAAGGCGGTGTTCCACGAAGCGCGGCAGAAGCTGCCGTTCATGAAAGACGCGGACTGGGGACGGCCGATGCTGCCCGTGCAACTCCGCTTCGCGAGCTCGCGAGGTTAGCGTGACGAACTCCTTCTGGGACTTCTTCTCCTACGGGACCGTCGGCTTCGAGGCGGTCACGGCGCTCATCAAGATCCTGTTCATGGTCCTCGGCTTCCTGATGCCGCTGGCGTCGATCCTGACGTGGCTGGAGCGGCGGCAGTCGGCGATGATGCAGGACCGGCTGGGGCCGAAGCGCGCGTTCATCCCGCTGCCTTTCCACGTGCCGTTCATCGGCAAGCGCCTGTACGTGTGGGGGATCCTGCACTTCGTCGCCGACGCGCTGAAGTTCATGGGCAAGGAGGACTACGTCCCCGGCAAGGCCCACAAGTTCCTGTTCATGTGGGCGCCGATCATGGCGATGGCGCCAGCGTTGATCGTCGCCGCGATCATCCCGTTCGGCCCGCCGCTGTGCTGGGGCCACCTGACCGAGACGATCGCCGACGGTGTTTGCCCGCAGGGTAACGGCGCCGGGCCGATCCCCCTGCAGATCGCGCGCCTCGACATCGGCCTGCTGTTCTACTTCGCCATCTCGTCGCTGTCGGTGTACGGCGCGACGCTGGCCGGGTGGGCGTCGCACAACAAGTGGGCGATGATGGGCGGCCTGCGCGCCACCTCGCAGATGATGTCGTACGAGGTCACGATGGGCATGGCGGTGCTCGGCTCATTCCTCGTCTACGGCAATCTGGAGCTGGGCGCGATCGTGGCAAAGCAGACCGAGGTTTTCTCGCTGTCGAACTTCGGGTCGAGCTGGGGCATCTTCCTGCAGCCGCTCGGCTTCATCCTGTTCCTGACCGCGGCCATCGCCGAGACCAAGCGGACGCCGTTCGACATCCCCGAAGGCGAGCCGGAGATCATCGGCTACTTCGTCGAGTATTCGGGCCTGCGCTTCGGCCTGTTCTTCCTGGGCGAGTTCCTGGAGATCGTGACGTCGAGCGCGATCATGGTGTCGCTATTCTTCGGCGGCTGGCACTTCCACTCGGGGCTGGAGGCGTGGCTGGCCGCGCACGTGCCGAACTTCGCGTTCGTGCTGCTGATGTTCGGCCTGTGGACGATGAAAGTGTTCGCGTTCTGCGCGTTCCAGCTGCTGATCCGCTGGTCGCTGCCGCGCTTCCGTTCGGACCAGCTGATGCGGCTGGGCTGGCAGCGCCTGCTGCCGATCTCGATCGCCAACGTTGTGGTGACGGCGCTCATCATTCTGTGGGCACAGAGTAACTAAGTTTCAGATCGGAGAACCCTCGATGGCCGTCGGAGTCAAAGTCGTCAACCGTCCGGGCGGGCTCGCGCAGCAGGCGTACCTGCCGGCGATCGCCGAAGGGCTGGGCGTCACCTTCCGGCACTTCGTGAAGAACTTCTTCGGCAACGTCACCGGTCAGCGGCACAAGACCGACATCGCCACGATCGAGTACCCGGAGGAGAAGAAGAAGTACCCCGAGCGCCACCGCGGCCTGCACCGGCTGATGCTGCGCGAGGATGGCCAGGTCCGCTGCGTCGCCTGCATGATGTGCCCGACCGTCTGCCCTGCCCACTGCATCACCATCGTCGCGGAAGAGGCGCCCGATGGGCGCATCGAGAAGCGCCCCAAGATCTTCGAGATCGACGAGCTTCGTTGCGTCGTGTGTGGGCTGTGCGCCGAAGCTTGTCCGTGCGACGCGATCCGGATGGACACGCTCGAGCACGCGCATCCGACCTACCGCCGCGTCGACGCCATCCTGGACAAGGAAGAGTTGATGTCGCGCGGCATCCAGTCGTCCGCCGTGCAGGGTGGTGTGGGTGCGTTCTGGCGCGAAAAAGTCGCCAGCGAGCCGCAGACGCCACCGTCTGGTGACGTCTCGCCGCAAGGGCCTGCTCCAGGGCCTACGGCGGTGACCGACTTGTCCCGCAAGTAGCGTTCGACGCGCGTTCGAGCTTGACCGGGAGGTGTGCTCGGGATCAGAGTTGATCTCGAACCTTCTGCGCGGTTCGACACGAAGAGGAATCTTTTCCCTACAAGAAATCACCCGGGGGCCGCCCCTGGCCGATGGATGTGCACGCCCGCGAGTCGGGAAGCCCGATGCGGTCAAATTCAGTGGCTCCCACCTACGAGAGTAGGGAACGGGAATTCTCTTCGAACGGCCGAGGCGGTGGGTTCTTCTACTTTCGCCGTGCGTCTGGGCAGTTTTTTGTCGCACAGGCGCACGAGCCAGCTTGGTCTGGCTCCGCTTCATGGGTTCGCAGGGCCGAGGGACATTTTTCGTTGCGCTGATCTTCGCTTGCTCACTTGCCGGTTTGGCGCGTGTCGCGCAAGCGGCAGACGACCGGCGCGAGCTCGACGGGCGGGCGCTGTTCGCGAAGGGCGAATACAGCAAGGCGCTCGAGGTGTTCGCCCAGCTGTTCGCCGAGAAGGGCGATCCTGTCTACCTGCGCAACATCGGCCGCTGCTACCAGAAGCTGCAGCAGCCTGAAAAGGCCATCGATTCGTTTCGCGAGTACCTGCGCCGCTCGCGCGTGAAGCCGCGCGAACGCGAGGAGATCGACGGCTTCATCCGCGAGATGCAGGAGCTGCAGGCAGCGCAGGCGGCGACGGCGACGAAGGCCATGCCGGCGCCGACAGAGCCGGCGCCGGCACGCAGCGACCCTGCACCGAGCAAGGCTGGCGATTCGACGCCGACGACGGCGCCCGCGATGCCGCCCCCGGCGATCGCCGCGCCGCCCGTGCGCGCCCCGGCTGAGGGATCGCCCACGCTAATTACCGTCCGCACCGAGGCCGCTCCGGCTGCGGCGCCCGCGGATGATCCGTTGCTCTATCGCTGGTGGTTCTGGGCGGGGATCGGAGCGGTGATTGCCGGCGGCGTCGCCGCGGCGATCGTGCTCAGCGGAGACAGCGCTGGTTCGGAACGGCCGAACTGTCCGAGCGGAGTCAGGTGCCCGTAGTGGCAACGGGAAGGTCGAGCGCGATGAGGATGACCAGCAGCAGCTTCGCCGTCGCCGCAACGTTCGCGCTGGGCGCCATTGCCGGCTGCAAGACGACGCCGACGAAGGAAGCACTGGTCGTGTTCGACGTCGAGGTGGCGGCCGACGTGACGACCTACGCGAAGGTCAGGTTCACGGCCGACGTGCCGCCCGGCGTACCGGAGCGCGACCTCGGGAACCCGACGCCCCCCCGGATGTTCCGCTTCGGCTACTACATGCCGGGCGTCAGCGGGACCGTCGTGATCCGCGGGCGCGCGTTCGACGCCGCTGGTTGCGCTGTCGGCCAAGGAACGCTGACAATCGCGGGCGTCGTCGCAGGGTCGCTGACCGAGGTCACCGATAAGTTGACGATCGCGCGCCTGGCGACGCCGGCGTGCCCGGCCGATGCGGGTGACGGCGGCAACGATGCCCGCGATGGCGGGGGCGACGCGCCAGCCGACACCATGGACGCCAGCGCCGCTGACACGCCGGCTGACGTCGGACCTGGCGACGCGCCGGTCAGCATGCCCGAGGCGGGCATGCCCGAAGCGGGTACCCCCGATGCGCTGCAAGAGATGCCGCCGGCCAAGAAGGTCAACGGCGAGACGTGCGCCGCGGGCGGCGAGTGCGCGTCCACGTTCTGCGTCGACGGCGTTTGCTGCGAGAGCGCCTGCGCGGGCCTGTGCGAGGCGTGCGCCGAGGGAACGACGAAGGGCATCTGCCAGGTGGTCACCGCGGGCGCGCCGCGCGCACCGCGTACGGCGTGCGCGGGCACGGGCGCGTGCCAGGGCAGCTGCGGCGCCGGCAACCGGATGGCGTGCACGTTCCCGGGCGCGACCACGCAGTGCCGCGAGCCGAGCTGCGCCGCGAGCACGGGTCGGGCGACGCTCGCCGCCGCGTGCAACGGCGCCGGGGCGTGCCCGGCGGTCGAGACCGTCGACTGTGCTCCCAACACGTGCGCGGGCACGATCTGCGCGGGCGGCTGCTCCACGTCGCAGCCGTGCACGGGCAGCAACTACTGCCGGGCCGGCGTGTGTGTGGCAAAGAAGCCGAACGGCATGACGTGCGCCGCGGTCGACGAGTGCACGAGCGGCAACTGCGTCGACGGCGTCTGCTGCAACGACGCCTGCGTCGGCACCTGCTTCGCATGCAACCTGACCGCCACGCCGGGGACATGCTCCCCGGTGAGATCGGCGACAGACGACGCCTGCACCGGAGACGATGACGTGCGACGCGACCTGCGCGTGCAAGAAGACGCCAGGGCAAACTTGCGCCGCTGGCGCCGAATGCGCGTCCGGATCGTGCGTCGACGGCCGCTGCTGCACGGCAAGCGTGTGCGGCACGTGCCAGGCATGCACCGGGGGCGGTGGAACCTGCGTGGCCGTCACCAACGCCGACGACGACAGCTGCGGCGGCATCACGCAGAGCTGCGACGCGATCGGCGCCTGCAAGAAGAAAGAACGGGCGAGTCGTGCACGGCCGGCTCCGAGTGTCTGAGCACGATCTGCGCTGACGGTGTGTGCTGTAACTCGGCGTGCACCGGGTCGTGCCAGTTCTGCAACAACACCGGAAGCGCGGGGACGTGCGGCAACGTCGCTGGTACGCCGCGCACGGGCCACCCGGCGTGCACGGGCACCGGCGTGTGTGGCGGCAGCTGTAGCGGCACCAGCGCTGCCTGCACCTACCCCGGCAGCAGCATGAGCTGCCGCGCGTCGAGCTGCGCCAGCGGGACCGAGACCCGGGCGGCGGGCTGCAACGGCGCCGGGTCCTGCCCCGCGGTGGTGACCGCGATGTGCACGCCGTTCATGTGCAACGGCACGACGGCCTGCGCGACGAGCTGCAGCGCCGTGCTCGGAGTGCGTCGGTAACGCCATCTGCTCGGGCGGCGTTTGTACGCCGTGCACGGCGGGCCAGACGGTGTGCAGCAACCAGAGCGTCACGCTGGCGACCAGCGCGGCCCACTGCGGCAGACTGCGGGCACTCGTGCCGGGGCGGGACGTGCGCGGGCGGCATTGTTCGGGGGACAAGTACGACGGGCGTGCCCTGCAGGCTGCCGGTGCGCGTTTCTCGCGAGCTCGGGCGCCGTCTGCGGTCAGTGCGAAGAGAACCGGCGGACGCTGACGTTCATCACCAGCCCCAGGGCGGCGGCGGTCGTCAGGATGCTCGAGCCGCCGTAGCTGATCAGCGGTAGCGTCACGCCGACGACGGGGAGCGTGCCGCTGACCATGCCGATGTTGATGACGACGTGCCAGAAGATCATCGCCGCGACGCCGACGCAGACGGTGGCGCCGAAGCGGTCGCGGGCCTCGCCGGCGATCTTCAGGATCCACAAGATCAGGACCAGGTAGGCCAGCAACAGCACGGCGCAGCCGGCGAAGCCCCACTCTTCGGCCCACACGGCGAACGGGAAGTCGGTCCACAGCGCCGGGAAGTGGCGCAGGCGGATCTGCGTGCCGTGCATGAACCCCTTGCCGAAGAACCGGCCCGAGCCGATGGCGTTCAGCGCCTGCCGCGCCTGATACGCGCCCGCCGAGTTGGGGTTGAAGAACGCCTCCACCCGCTTGCGCTGATACTCGTGCATCAGGTGCTGGTAGATCGGGAACGCTGCGACGGCCGCCAGGCCCACGATGGTCACCAGCGTCTTCAACCGCAGGCGCGCGGTCATCATGATCGTGAAGAAGATCAGCAGCAGCAGGAACGCGGTGCCGAAGTCGGGCTGCTTGGCGATGAGCAGGAACGGCACGGCCGCGATCAACACCGGGACCGCCAGGTGGCGCCACGTCCGCCCTTCGAGCGCCGGCGTATCGTTCAGATACTTGCCGAGGGCGACGATGGTCAGCAACTGGACCAGCTCCGATGGCTGCAGGTGGAACGGCCCCAGGTCGAACCAGCGCCGACCGCCGCCGACCGTCTTGCCGAACAGCAACACGGCGGTCAGCATCGCGACGCCGGCCGCATGCATGACGTAGCCCAGACGGGAGATGTTGCGGTAGTCGAACGCCGCGACGCCCAGGAACACCGCGGCGCCCAGGCCCAGCCACTGGATCTGCTGCGCGAACAGGCTCGACTGCCGTTCGTGGACGGCGCTCCACAAGTTGAGGAGGCCCATCCCCGCGACCGTCGCCGCCGACAGGGTCAACGCCCAGTCGAAGCGGAAGCGCAGCTTGCGCCAGCCGATGGCCTTGATGACGCTCACGGCTGCGTGTCTCCTGGCGCCGCCGGGGCCGGGGGCGTCTCGGCCGGAGGCGCCTCCGGCGCCGCTTCCGGCGCCGCCGCTGGAGCTGGCACCGGAGCCGTAGCCGCCGGCGGACGCGGCAAGCGACGGCGCAGCAGCCCCACACGCGGCGCCTCGCGTTCGGCGGGCGGCGCGTTCTCGAAGTAGGCGTTGACGATGTCCATGGCCAGCGGCGCCGCGACGTCGCCGCCGTGGCCGCCGTGCTCGACCAGCACGGCCAGCGCGATGCGCGGCCGCCCCGCGGGCGCAAAGCCGACGAACCAGGCGTGGGTGTTGAACTCGTAGCCGCCCTCGGCGCGCCCGCTGCGCACCTGCGCGGTCCCGGTCTTGCCCGCGACCTCGATGTCCTTCGGGCGCGCCTTGTACGCCGTCCCCTTCGATTGGTTGACCACGCCCACCAGCGCCTGGCGCACGATCGCCAGCGTCTCGGGCGATACGGCCAGCTCGCGGCGAACGCGCGGCGCGAACTCCTCCAGCACCTTGCCGTCCGGCGACTCGACGCGCTCGACCAGCTGCGGCAGCCACAGCTTGCCGCCGTTGGCGATCGCCGCGTACATCGTCGCCATCTGCAGCAGCGTCACGCGCGTCGACCCCTGGCCGATGACGGCGTTGACGGCCTGCCCGATCTGAAAGCCCTCGGCCTTCGGGTTCTTGCGCTTCTGATCGCGGTACCACTCCTCGGTGGGCAGGAAGCCGCCCTCTTCACTGTTCAACCCGAGGCCTGTCGGCGCGCCCAAACCCATATCGGCGCCGAACTTCGCCAGCCGGTCCATCATCCCCGGGCGCGCGCCCAGCTCGTAGAAGTAGACGTTGCAGCTCTGCACGATGGCGTCGTACAGGTCCACGGCCAGGTGGGTCTTCGTGCACCGGAAGGTATGCTTGGCGAGAACGAACGACCCGTGGCACTTGGTCTTCTCTTCCGGCGTCACCAGCCGATCCTCGAGCGCCGCGATCGCCGACACCGCCTTGAACGTCGATCCCGGGTAATACGTCTCGCCCACCGTCTTGTCGTGCAGCGGCTTGTAGCGGTTGTTGAGCAGCCGCTGCTCGGCCTCCGGCGTCAGGTGGCCGGACATCTCGTTCGGATCGTAGGCGGGCGACGACGCCATGGCGAGGATGCGCCCGGTCTCGACGTCGATGACCACGGCGCCAGCGGCGGGCACGGCGCGCAGCGCGCGCTCGGCGGCCTTCTGGACCTCGACGTCCAGCGTCAGCACGACGTTGTTTCCTGGCACTGCCGCCTGCGTGCTCGGCCCCTCGACCACCTCGCGGATGTCGGTCTTGGGCAGGCCGCGGCGATCGACGACCACCTTGGTGAAGCCGGCGTGGCCGCGCAGGTAACCGTCCCACTGGCGTTCGATGCCGGCGCGGCCGATGAGATCGCCGGGGCGATAGCCCTCGTCCTTCTTGGCGCGCAGCTCCTCGCCCGAGATCTCGTTCATGAAGCCGAGCGCGTGCGCGGCCATCGTCCCGTACGGATACGAACGGCGCGGCACGGAGACGATCTTCACGCCGGGAAGATCGGCGCCGGTCTCGATCGACGCCATCGCCTCACGCGAGATGTCCTCGGCCACCAGCACCGGGCGATCGCCGGTCTTGGCGTCGCGCGGCGTGGTCTGGATCTTCTCCCACACGTCGATCGCCTGATCGCCGTTCATGCCCAGCAGCGCGCGCAGCCGCCCGAAGCTGTCGCCGGTGACGTGGCGGGGCGTGACGTAGACGTTGTACGAAGGCCGCACGGTGGCGAGCACCTTCCCCTTGCGGTCGCGGATCTGGCCGCGCACGGCAGGCAGCGCCTCGGTCTTGATGATGCTGTCCGACGTCAGCCGGAAGAACACATCGCCTTCGATCACCTGCAGGTAGAACAGCCGGGCCGCGAGCCCCAGGAACAGGACCAGCACGAGCACGGCCAGGTGCCGCGCCCGCCGCCTTATCTCCGGGAGCTCGGCGTCTTGTCCTGCTACTTCCATTGCGTCGCGCCGCCGAGATTCCGCGGACCGCGCGCCAGACCCACGCGGGAGCGGGCGCTGTCGACCTTGCCATCTAGCTTCCGGAACAACGCCAGCACCACCGGACCGACAACCGCGGTCAGCACCGCCTCGAGCGGCGCCTGCCGCAGCCCGCCGTAGCCGCCCTCCGGCGCGACCTGCGCCCGCACCACCACGATGAGCAGCGACGCCAGCAGGCTGGCCACGAACGCGGCTGCCGCCGGCAACACGATCCCCTGCACCACGACGCGCGTCGTGAGCGCGCGCGCGAACAGCGCCATCAGCACGTAGACGAACGCGTGCACCCCCTGCGGCGCGCCCGACACCAGATCGAACAGGTAGCCGGTGACGAACGCGACCACCGCCGCCGACGAGATCGTCCACTTCGGCGACAGCCCCAGGTGCAGGACGATGAGCAGCCCGAAGCTGGGCGCCGCCATGTGCACCGGCGCCAGCTCGAGGACGGTCGACTGCAGAATCAGCAGCATGTAGGCGACGGTGAGGGTGGCAGCGCTTCGCATGTTTACTTGTACAGCGTCAGTCCGCGCGCGGGCGCGTGGTGAGAGCCGGGATCGGGATCGGTCGCGGGCGGCGGCGCGACGACAACCAGCACGTCCGCCAGGCGCGCGTAATCGACGTCGGGTGCGACCTCGACCTCCTGGTACAGGCCGACGGCGCCGGGGACGACGCGCGTGACGTGTCCGACGGCGAGGTTGCGCGGGAACGCGCCGCCGACGCCGCTGGTCACCACCGCGTCGCCTTCCTTCACCGTCTCGCCGCGCGCGAGGTATTCGATGTTGCAGCGATAGCTGTTGTCGCCCGCCTTGCCGCGCAGGATGCCGCGGCCGCCGGTGCGCGGGATCAGCACGTCCAGCGCCGAACGCGGGTCGACCAGCAGCATCACGTCGGAGCTCTTGCCGGAGACGCGGTTGATCTTCCCGACCACGCCGTCGGGCGTCAGCACGGGCATGCCACGCCTGACCGTCCCCTCGCCGCGATCGATGTCGACGCGCGCGACGCGGAAGTACGGCGACGCGTCGATGGCGATGACGCGCGCGGCGATAGTCTCCGCGGGCGTGGCGTCGCGCAGCCCCAGCAGCCGCTGGTAGCGCCCGCTCTCCTCGGCCAGGCGGCGCATCTCCAACAGCTCGGTGCGCAGCTTGCGGTTCTCGACGTACAGCGCCTCATTGTCCGCGCGCACTCCCTTGAGCTCGACGTAGCGGCCGTAGCCGCCCGTGATGCCGCGCGCGAGGAACGACATCGCCGACTGTCCGGGCGACACGATGCGCAGGATGCCGCGATCCAGCGCGGACAGCTCGCCCGGGTGCTTGGCAGACACGCGCAGCGCGATGATGGCAGTGAGCAGCACGCCCGCGACGACCGCGGCCTCGCGTAGGCGCTTACGGGGAGGCATCACTGCTGCCATTCGGCCCCTAGTATGACTGCGCTTCCGGGCGCATCTACTAATTGGTTAATGGCTACTGCAGCGCGACTTCGCGCAGCAGGTTGAGCTCGTCCAGGGCACGGCCGGTCCCCAGCACCACGGCGCACTCGGGCGAGTCACACACCATCACCGGCAGGCCCGTCTCCTCGCGCAGCAGGACATCCAGATTGCGCAACTGCGCGCTGCCGCCCGTCAGCACGATGCCGCGGTCGACGATGTCGGCCGCCAGCTCCGGCGGCGTCCGCTCGAGCACGGAGCGGACCGCCTCGACGATCTGGTTGACCGGCTCGGCCAGGGCCTCGCGCACCTCGTCGCTGTTCATGACCAGCGTCTTGGGCACGCCGGCTACCAGGTCGCGACCCTTGATCTCCATGGTCATGACCTCGTCGGTCGGGTAGGCGTTGCCGATCTGCTTCTTGATCGACTCGGCCGTGCGCTCGCCGACCAGCAGGTTGTACTTGCGCTTTATGTACGCGATGATCGCCTCGTCCATCTTGTCGCCCGCGACGCGGATCGACTTGGAGACGACGATGCCCGCCAGCGAGATGACCGCGACCTCGGTCGTGCCGCCGCCGATGTCGACGATCATGTTTCCGGACGGCTCGGTCACCGGCAGCCCGGCGCCGATCGCGGCCGCCATCGGCTCCTCGATCAGGTAGACCTCGCGCGCGCCGGCCGCCAGCGCGGAGTCGCGCACGGCCCGCTTCTCGACCTCGGTGATGCCCGACGGGACACCGATGATGATGCGCGGCTTGACCAGCGTCCGCCGGTTGTGGACGCGGGTGATGAAGTAGCGAAGCATCGCCTCTGTCACCTCGAAGTCGGCGATGACGCCGTCCTTCATGGGGCGAACGGCGACGATGTTGCCCGGCGTGCGGCCGAGCATCTCCTTGGCTTCCTTGCCAACGGCCAGCACCTTCTTGGAGCCGTTGCCGGAGCGCTGAACCGCAACCACGGACGGTTCGTTGGATACGATCCCTTTACCGCGGACGAACGTCAGCGTGTTCGCCGTACCCAAATCAATGGCGAGGTCGTTGGAGAACAGGCCATAGACCCAATCGAGCAGCATGCTTGTTTGCCGACCCGCACGCCCCCCGGTAAGGCCGCGCAGATGCGATGGAATCTTCTATCACACCCTCGGCCACTTCGATAGGGCGCGACGGACGTTTGTGCTAGATTCCGCCCCGCAATGCTCGAGCAGATGCGCAAATCTTCGCGGTCACTGCTGATCATGGTCCTGTTCGGGATCGTGATCGTGGTGTTCATCGTGAACTTCGGTCCCCAATCGCAGGGCACGACCTGCGAGCAGATGAACAAAGAAGACGGCTACGCCGCCAAGGTGGGGAGCCAGACGATCACCAACAACAACTTCCGCTATGGCTTCATGCTGATGGGCGGCGGCCAGAAGGCCCCCAAGGCGGCCCAGCAGGAGCGGTTGAAGGAAACCGTCATGGATCTGCTGATCGAGCGCGAGCTGCTCGTCGAGACGGCGGACAAGCTCGGCTTCGTGGTGACCGAGGAAGAGGTCGAGGACGAGATCGCCGAGTCACGGCTGACCCTGCTGGGCGCGCAGCGCGTGTTTCCGCGGCTGCAGAAGGACGGCAAGTTCAACTACGAGGCGTTCAAGATGTTCGTGCAGTTCGAGCTGGGCATGACGCCGAAGGCCTTCCTCGCCGAACAGCGCAAGGAGCTGATGGCGGCGCGCGTGCGCAACCTGCTGCGCGAGAGCGTCGCCGTCTCAGATGACGAGGTGAAGAACGAGTTCGTGCGCAAGAACCGCCAGCTGAGCCTGGAGTACATGCGCTTCGTGGGTCACCGCTTCGACGCCGAGGTCGCCCCGACCGAGGAAGAGATCACGGCGTACGCGGCCAAGAACGAGGCCAAGCTGAAGGAAGTCTACGAACAGAAGAAGTTCCTGTACGAGAAGGCGCCGGCGCAGCGCAAGCTCCGGCAGATCGTCATCAAGGTCGCGCGCGACGCCGACGACAAGGCCGACAAGAAGGCGCGCGACAAGGCGGACGCCCTGGTCGAGAAGATCAAGAAGGGCGCCAAGAGCTCCGGCAAGGACGCGGTCACGTTCACCGAGGTCGCCAAGGCATCGTCCGAGGACACGGCGACCAAGGCACGCGGCGGCGACGTCGGCTGGCGGGCGCGCGGCGGCACCAACCTGCAGGGCGACGCCGAGGACAAGCTGTTCGCCGCCACGGAAGGCGCGATCGTCGGCCCGCTGAAGGGGAACGACGGCTACGTCATCACCAAGGTCGAAGGCGCACGCGAAGGTCACGTGCCGTTCGACAAGGCGAAGCGCGAGCTCGCCGAAGAGGCGTTGCGGCGCGAGCAGGCGAAGGCGAAGGCCAAGGCCGCGGCCGAGGCGACGCTGGCAAAGCTGAAGCAAGCGCCGGCCGCCACGAATGTCGGGATGAAGACCACGTTCCCGCCGCCCAGCGACAGCGAAGAAGCCGCCGGCAGTGACGCTGGACCGACGCCGCGCGTGGAGGAGACCGGGCTGTTCGCGCTGCGCGCCACCCGCGAGGGTGTGGTGATCGAGGGGATCGGCATCTCGACCGCGCTGGCCAAGGCGGCGATGGCGCTGACGCCCGAGGCGCCGTTCGCAGGTCCGATAGAGGTCAACGACAGCTTCGTGATCGTCCGGCTCAAGGAGCGCAAGGAGCCGAACATGGCCGACTTCGACAAGAAGAAGCCGGAGCTGGTTCGCGAAGCGGAGCAGGCGAAGGGCGAACGCGTGCTGGGCGACTGGAGCCGCGCCCGTTGCGTGGAGGCGCGGGACGCGAAGCGCATCTCGGTCAGTCCGTTCACGTACGAGGACAGCCAGCCGCCCGTCAGCTACGAGCCTTGCGCCAGCAATCGCCTATTCGGGAGCTAGCCGCCGCATGACCGACGCGGACGTGGCGATCTCGCTCGCCCTCGCGGACGGTCGCGCGCGGCTGACCGTGGGGCGCTGCGATCTGGGCGCCGCGGTCGTCGAACGGGTGGAGGTCGAATGGCCGGAGGTGTCGCAGCTGCCGCCCGACGGCAGCGCGAACGGCCTGCGGCGCCGGCGCGGCCGGCTGCTGGCCGCGGACCTGCTGGTCGAGGGGGCGCGCCTCGATAAGCGGCTGGCGGATACGCCGGTCGCGGCCAACGGGATCTCGCGCGTCGGCGTCGCGCTGGAAAAGGGACGCATCATGGTGTCCGGCCAGGTGACCGCCGCCGGCCGCGACGCGGACTTCAAGGCGCGGCTGGTGCTGGGGCCTGGCGAAGGGCGCACGCTGCGCGTCGCCATCGAAGACGTCCGCGTCTTCGGCGCCCCCCCGGTGACCGTCGCGGCGATCGGCAGCGCCGTCGTCGCCGTCGTCGCCCGCGAGCTGGCCGGCACCGTCGTCGCCGACGGCACCGCCGTCGACATCGACCCGCTCCAGGAGGCGCTGGACGAGATCCTGGTGGGACAGGGATGGCGGCTGCCCGCCAGCCGAGATCTTCGCCTCGGGTCGGCGACCGTGTCGGCGCGCGGCATCGAGCTCAGCTGGGGACCCGAGGGCGAGCTGGCGACGCTCCGGCGCGCCGTCGACGCGGCGCCGCCGGGACACGAGCGCGCCGAGCTGGCGCATCAGCTCGCGCTGGCGTGCGAACGCGCGCGCGACGAGGAAGGCGCGATGGCGGCGCTTCGCTTGTGCATCGACAACGCGGGCCCCGGCGAGACGGTCGGCACGGCCTGGCGGCGGCTCGTCGAGCTGCACGCGCGACGCGGCGATCCGCACGCCGCCGCGCGGGCGCTGATCGCGTCGGCGGACGACACGCGCACCGGCTCCTCCGAGGAGGACCGGGCGTCGGCGCTGATCGCCGCCGCCGGCATCCTGAGCAAGCGGCTGTCGCTCCCCGGCGACGCGGTCATGTTGCTGGAACGCGCGCTCGCCCTCGCGCCGGCGTCGATCGAGGCGCTGGAGGCGCTGGAGCTGCTGACGACCGAGAGCGGCGACTTCGATCGCCTGGCCGACGTGCTCGAACGCAAGCTGGACGTCGCGACGCGCGGCCCCGTCGAGCAGAAGGAGATCCTGGCGCGCCTGGCGGACATCTATGACGACAAGCTCGGTCGTCACGATCGCGCGCGCGAGCTGCGCCAGCAGCTGGCGCCCGATGATCACCACGACGGTCCCAACGCCGGCCAGCACAACGGCCGGCAAAACGGCCGGCCCGACGCCGCTGAGGACGCGTCCCCTCCCCCGCCGCCTGCTCCCCCGCCACCTGTTTCGCCACCGCCGCCCGTTTCGCCGCCACCTGCCCGACAGACGGCCAACGCCCAGTACGAAGAGGCGCCGGCCGAGCACGCCGCTCGCGGCGAGACCGCCGAGCTGGGTGGCGACCTGGAGCGCGCGGAGCAAGCCTACTGGCGCGCGGCTTCGACAGAAGCTGAGCCCGGGATACGCGCCAACTACCTGGTGTCGCACGCGCGCGTGTTGCTGGCGCGCGGTGACGTCAAGTCGGCGCGCGCGCAGCTGGAGACGGCGCGCGGTCGCGCGCCCGGCCACGTCGGCGCCACGGCGCTGCTGGCCGATCTCAGCTACCGCACGCAGGACTGGACGCGTGCGCGCGATCTGTACGGGACGCTCGACGCGGCGCCGGACGCCGCCGACGTCATCCCGCGCGAGTTGCTGGTGCAACGCCGCGCCGCGCTGGCCGACCGGATGGGCGACGCCGTCGAGGCGGAGACGCTGTATCGAGAGCTCGCGATCCTGAATCCGCAGCACGCGGGCGCACGCAAGGCGCTCGCCGAGCTGGCGCGCGCGCGTGGGGATCTGGAGAGCGCGGTGCAGCGCCTGGAGGAGGTGTTGCGCCTGCTGCCGACGGACGCGGGCGGCGACCTGCTGGACATCCGGCAGCGTCTGGGCTCGGTGTACGCGGAGATGCAGCAGTGGGAGCCGGCCCGCCACTACCTGGAGCTGGTGCTGGCGCAGGACCCCGGGCGGGCGCCCGCGCTGGAGCTGCTGCTGGAAGCCTACGACAAGCTCGACTTCCCCGAGGCGGCGGCGCACGTGTGCGGCCGGCTGGGGCGCCTGTACGTCGAGCCGGGACGGCGCGCGGCCGCGCTGTATCGCCAGGGGGAGATCCTGCGCACGCGGCTCGGCAACCCGGCGGCGGCGCTGGACGTCTACCTGCGGTCGTCGGATCTGGACCCCGCCTTCGTGCCGGCGCGCCTGCAGCTGGTGCAGCACTTCTGGGCGATCGGCGATCTCGACGTCGTCGCCGACATCGCCAACGACCTGGCGGAGCACCCGCTGGCGCCGGAGAGCGACGCCGAGCTGATCGCGCGGCTGGCGATCGCGGGCACCACGTTGCGCGGCGGCGCCGAGCCACGCTTCCCGTTCGGCGGGCACCCCGCGCTGGCGCCCGCTGCGGCGCGCGCGATCGCGGAGGTGGCCGCCCACTTCGAGCGCGACGCCAGCCGCGGCGTCGACGCGCTCGATTCGATGCTGACGCGCGCGCGCATCTGGGCCGGCGCCGACGGCGGTCCGCAGCTCCAGGACGTGCTCAACGCCATGGTGCTGGAAGACCCAGGACAGCCGGGCGCGGCCACGGCGCTGGGGCGGCTGGCCGAGCTCAGTGGCCGGCTGGCGGTGGCGGGAGCTGCTTACGGTCTGGCCGCGTTCGTGGCACCGGGCGGACCAGCCGCGCGGCAGATCCCGCTGCTGGCGTCGCCCGGCCATGTATCGCAGGAGGCTGTCCGCATCGGCGGGCCGGCGGACCACCCCGACATCGCGCTGCCGGCGCGGCGCGCGCTGGCCCACATGGCGACGGCGTTGCTGGGGTTCGGCACGGACACCAGCGCCCCCAAGCCCAAGGCGAAGGAAGGTAGCGGCCTACCGCCGTCGCGCGCCACCGAGCTGCGGCGCATCGGCGACCTGATCGCGGCGCCGCCGTTCATCGTCGTGCGCGATACAGGCGAGCAAGCGGCGGCCGACGAGCGGCGCCGCCTGCGCGTGATCCCCACGCAGCCCGCCGGTCTGATGATCGCGGCGTCGGCCGCGGCGCTGACCGAGGGCGCCTGGTCGTTCGTCGCTGGACGCGCGCTGGAGACGCTGCGCAGCGGCCTGCGCACCGCCGGTCTGGCGGGCGCCGAGGGCCTGGCCCGCCTGCTGGAGGGCGCGCGGGCGGTGCTCGCCGACGCGACGATCGACGAGCCACACGCCAGCGCCGTCGCCGACTGGCTGCGCCAGCCGGGATCGGCGCTGTCGCTGATGTCCGCGGAGGCGCGCGCCGAGATCCGCGCTGACGTCGAGGCGGCGCTGGCCGCCCTGCCCGACTGGGCCACCTTCGTCCGCGGCGCGCAGCACACGCGCAACCGCATCGGCCTGTTCGCGTGCACGCGCCCCAGCGATGCGCTGGCCGTGCTGAAGGGCGAGATCCGCGGCCACGACGTCGACACGCCCGATGCGCGGCGCGCGTTCCTGCGCGCCAGCCCGGCGGCGGAGCTGGTGCGCTTCATGCTGTCGCCGGCCTACGAGGCCGCGTTCGCGCCCGATGCGGAGGGTCACTCTTGAAAGAGCTGGATATCGGCATCATCGGCCTCGGCGTCATGGGACAGAACCTGGCGCTCAACATCGCGGACCACGGCTTCTCGGTCGGCGGGTGGGACGCGTGGCCGGATCCGGTCGAGCGCCTCGCGGCGAAGGCCGCCACCGGACGCGTGCACGCGTTCAAGTCGCTGCCCGATCTGCTGGCCGTGCTGCGCCGGCCACGCCGCCTCATCATGCTGGTCAAGGCGGGCGAGGTCGTCGACCAGACCATCGCGGCGCTGCGGCCGCTGCTCGGCGAAGGCGACATGCTGGTCGACGGCGGCAACGAGCACTTCCGCAACACCGAGCGGCGCGCCGCGGAGCTGGGCGCCGCGGGCATCCGCTTCTTCGGCATGGGCGTGTCGGGCGGCGAGGAAGGCGCGCGCCACGGCCCGTCGCTGATGCCGGGCGGCGAGCGCGCGGGCTACGACGACATGGCGCCGATCCTGACCAAGATCGCCGCGCAGGTCGAAGACGGCCCGTGCGTCACGTACATCGGCCCGGGCGGCGCCGGCCACTACGTGAAGATGGTGCACAACGGCATCGAATACGGCGACATGCAGCTGATCGCCGAGGCCTACGATCTGATGCGCAGCGTGGGCGGCCTGAGCAACGTCGAGCTGGCCGAGACGTTCGACGAATGGAACCGCGGCGAGCTGCAGTCGTTCCTGATCGAGATCACCGCGAACATCTTCCGCGCCAAGGACGCGGACACCGGCAGCGACCTCGATCGACTTGATCATGGATGCGGCATCGATGAAGGGGACCGGACGGTGGACCGTGCAGGACGCCGCCGAGATCGGCGCGCCCGTCCCCACCATCGCCGCGTCGGTGGAGGCGCGCGTGTTGTCATCGGACCGCGCCGCGCGGCTGGAGACGTCCGAGCGGCTGCGCGGCCCGTCGCCCATCGCGCTGTCGATGTCGGATCGGCACGCCTTCGTCGACGACGTCCGGGGTGCGCTGTATGCGGCGAAGGCGTGCGCCTACGCGCAGGGGATGAACCTGCTGCGGGTCGCGTCGCGGCTGCGCGACTGGAACCTGGACCTCGGCGAGCTGGCGCGCATCTGGAAGGCCGGCTGCATCATCCGCGCGCAGTTCCTGGGTCGCATCCAGGCCGCGTACCACCGCGAGCCCGGACTGCCCAACCTGCTGCTGGATCCGGAGTTCACCGAGGAGCTCGCCGCGCGCCAGGGGGCGTGGCGGCGCGTGATCGGCCGCGCGTCAGCCAGCGGCGTACCGATGCTGGCGACGACGGCGGCGCTCGGCTACTACGACAGCCTGCGCCGCGCGCGCCTGCCCGCCAGCTTGATCCAGGCGCAGCGCGACTACTTCGGGGCCCATACCTACGAGCGACTCGATCGTCCGGGATCGTTTCATACGGACTGGACGAAGATCTGAGCCTCATGAGCGCCGGCCCTCATCGCTACCCGTGCGCGAGTCCTGAGTATATACATTCGCACCGCCATGGACGACGTGTTGGCGATCATTCTTGGTGGCGGGCGCGGGACGCGCCTCTTTCCGCTCACGTTCAAGCGTTCGAAGCCCGCCGTGCCGATCGGCGGCAAGTACCGGCTGATCGACATCCCGATCAGCAATTGCCTGAACGCGAACCTGCGCCAGATCTTCGTGCTGACGCAGTTCAACTCCGAGAGCCTCAACAGACACGTCGCGATGACGTACAAGTTCGACGTGTTCACGTCAGGCTTCGTCAGCGTGCTGGCGGCGGAGCAGACCGAAGAGGGCGGCAACTGGTTCCAGGGCACCGCGGACGCCGTGCGCCAGAGCCTGCGTCACATGCGCCGCTCGCAGGGGCGCGACGTCATGATCCTGTCCGGCGATCAGCTGTACAGCATGGACTTCAAAGCGATGCTGCAGACCCACCGCGACAGCAACGCCGACGCCACCGTCGCCGTCATCCCGGTGGCCCAGGAGCAGACGTCGGCGTTCGGCATCCTGAAGATGGACAACACCGGGCGCATCGTTCACTTCGACGAGAAGCCGCCCGCCGAACGACTGCCGGGGCTGGTGTCGGAGTTGCCGGGCGGCGGCCAGGGCTACCTGGCGTCGATGGGTATCTACCTGTTCAAGCGCGAGGTGCTCGAGACGGCCGTCGCCAACCCGCAACTGGTCGACTTCGGCCGCCACGTCATCCCCGACGCGGTGCCGCGCCAGCGCGTGCAGGCGTACGTCTACCGCGGCTACTGGGAGGACGTCGGGACGATCCGGTCGTACTTCCAGGCCAACCTGGCGCTGTGCGACGCGATCCCGCCGTTTGATTTTTACGACGCCAAGCGCCCGGTCTACACCAACCCGCGGTTCCTGCCGGCGTCGAAGCTGGAAGGCTGCACCATTCGCAGCGCGCTGGTGTGCGAGGGCTGCATCCTGCACGGCGCCGAGATTGACCGCTCGATCATCGGTATCCGCAGCCGCATCGGCGCGGGCGTCAAGATCAAGAACAGCCTGCTCATCGGCGCCGACCACTACGAGACGCTGGACGAGATGCGCGCGACCGAGGCGCGCGGCGTGCCGCCGATAGGCATCGGCACCGAGTCGACAATCGAGAACGCGATCATCGACAAGAACGCGCGCGTCGGCCGCGGCGTGCGCATCGTCAACGAGGCCAAGGTCCAGAACGCCGACGGCGACGGCTACTTCATCCGCGAAGGGATCGTCGTCGTCCCCAAGAACGGCGTCGTTCGTAACGGCACCGTGATCTGACAGAATAGCGGCATGTTCCGCTTCGGCGTGCTGGGCGTCTCGCACTTCGCCGTCAAGAAGATGATCCCCGCGATGCAGGCGGGGCGCGACACGCAGGTGGTCGCCATCGCGTCGCGCGATCGCGCCAGGGCCGAAGCGGCGGCCGGCGCGCTGGGCATCGGCAAGGCCTACGGTTCGTACGAGGAGCTGCTGGCCGATCCCGACATCGACGCCGTCTACAACCCGCTGCCCAACCACCTGCACGTGCCGTGGGCCGAACGCGCCGCCGCGGCCGGCAAACACGTGCTGGTCGAAAAGCCCGTGGCGCGCGACGCCGCGGAGGCGCGGCGGCTGCTGGAGATCCGCGACGCGTACGGCGTGCTGATCTGCGAGGCGGCGATGGTGCGCGTGCAGCCGCGCTGGCTGGCGGTGCGCGAGCTGGTGCGCAAGGGCAAGCTCGGCGAGCTGCGCGGGTTCGTGGGGACGTTCGGCTACGACCTCCCCTATCGCGACAACGTCCGCTACAAGCCGGACATGGGCGGCGGCGTGTTGCTCGACGTCGGCTTCTACCCGGTGACGATGAGCCGCTTTTGCTTCGACGCCGAGCCGACCGCGGTGCTCGCGTGCTGCGACCGCGAATCAGCGGACGGCGTCGACGTGCTCACCAGCGGCGTGCTGCGCTTCCCGCGCGGCCAGGCGGTGTTCACGTGCGGCATGCAGCTGGCGCCCGTGCAGCGCGCGCAGCTGCTGGGCAGCAAGGGACACATCGATCTGCTGCACGCGTGGAACCCGGCGCCCGACAGGCCGTCGCTGCTGGTGCTGGAGACGCAGCGCCGAGCTCGAGGCGCCGACCGCCGAGCGGATGGAGTTCGTGCCCGCGAACCAGTACACCATCCTGGCGGAGCTGTTCGCGCGCGCCGCGCGCGGCGGCGGCCCGGCGCCCATCACGCTCGAGGATTCGATCAAGAACATGATCGTGCTCGACGCCCTCCGGCGCTCGGCGGAGACCGGCCGCTGGGAACCCGTCTAGCCGCGCCGTTGTCCAAGTAGGCAATGCTGCGCGCCTCGTGCCTGGTCCTGGCGGCGGGCGTCATCGCCAGCTCGGCCGAGGCTCGGCCGCGCTGCGGCGCCGTCGAGGTCGCCGACCAGCGCGGCAAGCCGCTCGCCGGCGCCAAGGTGACCCACCACGCGATCGACCCGCGCAACAACCGAGACCCGATGGGCGGCGAGAGCTGGACGACGGACGCGCGCGGGCGGGTGTGCGCAGAGCGGCTGCTCCAAGGGGGCTTCCTCATGCTTCACGCGCCGGTGGTGCTCGGCGGGTGGTGCGCCGGAGACGAGCTGGTGCCGTACGCGGGCTGGCGGCCGTCCGACGGCGCAGGCGCGGTCACGCGACTGACGCTTCCCGTGCAGCGCCTGCCGCGATCGCGCTGGAGCGGACGGATCGTCGACGCGGCCGGCCGGCCTGTGCCGCGCGCCTCGGTCATGGTGGAGCACTTGTTCCCCGCGGGCGCGGAGTGTAGCGAGACGTGGAACGATCGCTGGTTCACGGCTGACGGTGACGGCCGCTTCGCGCTACCGCGGCTGCCGCACGGTGAGCTCGAGCTGCGCGTCGAATCGCGCGGCTACGCGACGCAGATGTTCAAGGTCGCCCTGCCCTCGGCCTCGCGCGATCTCGCGATCGATCGCGGCGCGCGCTGGACAGGACACGTGATCGATCCCGACGGTGCCGCCATCACGCGTTGCACGGTGACCCTGCGGACGCCGGACGGTGTCGAGGTGAGCGCGGCGTGTGACGCGAGCGGTTTCGATCTGCGCGCGATTCCACCTGGCGACGTGAGGCTGACGATCACGGTCCGCGAGCACCCCACGCTCAGCCACCGTCGCACGATCAGCGACGTCCACATCACCGCCAACGAAACCCGCAACGACGACCTGCGCTGGCCCGCGGGGCCGACGCTGGCAGGCCGGGTGGTGACGCCGCAGGGGCAGGCCGTGGCGCGGGTGCGCGTCGCCACCTCGTCGGCCGACCGAGATCGGGTGTCCTGGGAAGGCAGCCTGGAAACCATCACCGACGCGGACGGGCGGTTCACGTTCCGCCATCTGGCCGCCGGCCCCTGGAGGGTCAGTGCTGACCCCTATACCAAACACGCCGTCATCCGGAGCCTCACGCTCGACACCGCGGGCACCCCCGACATCGTGTTCGTGGTCCCGGCGACCAAGCCGTGAAAGCGGCCATTTTTTTGGCACTGCCGCGGCCCGGCCTTAAGCTCGTCAGACCGACATGTATCGCGTCAAAGTCGGGTGTCACCTCAGCTACGTCACGCAGGCCCGTGTCCCCGCGGTCCTCGTCGTCAAGCCGCCACCGCAGCTGGCGCTGACCATCGTGCGCGAGCAGCTGGAGCTCGGCGACGCGACGGCGGCCGGCGAGTACATCGACGGATTCGGCAACCGCTGCCAGCGCGTCACGCTGGCCGCAGGTGCCACGACGATCCGCTACGAGGCGATCGTCACCGTGCCCGCGGAGCCCGACGCCGTGCGCCCCGATGCGCGCCAGGTGCCGCCCGAGGCGCTGCCGTCGCACCTGCTGCGCTACACGCTCCCCAGCCGCTACGCCGAGACCGACAAGCTGCTTGGCTTCGCGTGGGAGGCGTTCGGCCACCTGCGCGAGGGCTGGGAGCGGGCGCGCGGCGTGTGCGACTGGGTGCGCGACAACGTCGAATACAAGCGGGGCGTGAGCTGGCCGCACTGGTCGGCCACCGACGCGATCTCGCGGCGGCAGGGCGTCTGCCGCGACCGCGCGCACGCGGTCGTCGCGCTGTGCCGGGCGCTCAACATGCCGGCGCGCTACGCGGTGTCGTACATCCCCGACATCGACGTCCCCGACGACGGCATCCCGGCGGACTTCCACGCCTACGCCGAGGTGTGGCTGGAAGGCGGCTGGTACGTATTCGACCCGCACATGGAGATCGCCCGCAAGGGGCGCGTGTTCATCGCCAGTGGGCTCGACGCGGCGGACGCCGCCTTCGCGACGCTGTACGGTGGGGCGCGGCTGGTGAAGCTGGACGTGTGGGCCGACGCCGTCGACGAGCACGATCGCAAGTTGAACCTCGCCCTGCCCCGTATCCCGGCGCCGCTCACGGACGCCGCCGCGCAGGACGCGCCCGCCGATGCCGCCGAACCGATGGCCGCCGCGGCCTACGGCTAAAGCCGTTTGCCCATGCTGACGACGGCGTCCTCGGCGAAGCCGAGGCGCTGATAGAACGCGATCGCGTCGCGGTTGTCGTGGCGGATCTGCAGGTTGATCTTCGGGCACCCGAGCCGCACCAGCGCGGCCTCCGCTGCGTGCATCAGCGCGCGCCCGATACCCTGCCGGCGCTGCGCCGGATCGGTCGCCAGGTAGTTGATCCAGCCGCGGTGCCCCTCGTAACCGGCCATCACGGTGCCCGTGACGGTGGCGCCGCCGTCGGCCACGGCGACCAGGAACAGCTCGGGCTGGATGCGCCGCTTGCGCGCGATGTCCTCGTGCGGATCGTTCCACGGCCGGACCAGGCCGCAGCGCGCCCACAGCTCGACGACCGCCTGCTCGTCCGCGTCGGCGAACGGCCTGATGGTGACGGCCGCGGCGCTCACGCGTTGCCCTCGTGCTCGTGCCCCAGGCGCAGCCCCATGATCAGCAGATCGCGCTCGACGCCGTCCAGCACCGCGACGCGCGGCAGCCGCCCCCACGTCGCGAACCCGAACTTCTCGCACAGCGCCACGCTGCGCTGGTTGTGCGCGAACACGAACGCCAGGTAGGTGTTGAGACCGAGGTCCCCCGCCCGCGCCACCGCGTGGTGCATCAGCGCGGTCGCCGCGCCGGCGCGCTGCTCGGCCGGGTCGACGTAGATGCCCAGCTCCGCGGTGGCCCCGTAGGCCGCGCGCCCGTAGAACGGCCCGACGCTGAGCCAGCCGATCACCCGCCCCTGCCGCTCGATCACCCAGATCGGGTGGCGCGCGCGATTCCGGTCGCGCAGCCAGCCGCGCCGCGATTCGACCGTGATCGGCTCGGTGTCGGCGGTCGCCAGCCGTCCCGGGATGCTGGCGTTGTAGATGGCGACGATGCTGTCCAGATCAGCCTCGACGCCGTCGCGGATCACCAGCCCGGACGCAAGCGCCGTCATCGCCGCGGCGCCCAGCGAAAGCGTTCGAGCGGAATCGCCCCCGCCGTGAATCGCACGCCTTCGCGCTGCAGCAGCTTCACCTGCAGCTCCTCGTGGCCCAGGCCGTCGCCGCGCACGCTCACCTGACCCTTGGCGTTCACGACCCGGTGCCAGGGGACCGCCGTGTCGGACGGCAAGACGTTGAGCGCGTAGCCCACCAGGCGCGCCTGCCGCGGCAGCCGGGCCACCGCCGCCACCTGCCCGTAGGTCGCCACGCGCCCGCGCGGGATGCGTGACACGACCGCGTAGATGCGGCGGTACGTGTCGGACGCCGGCCGCTTCATCGGCGCCCTACCCGCGCTTGCGCGGCTTGGGGCGCGGCTTCGCCTTGCCGTTCGCCCTGCCGTTCGCCTTGCCGTTCGCGCGGGGCGGCGCCGGCACCGGGCCCAGGATCAGCCGCGAGCGCTCGCCCAGCCATTCGACCTCGCCGCCCGCCCGGCGCGCCAGGTCGGGCAGGATCGACTCGGCGAACCGGAACGCGAGCACCAGCGCCTGCACCGCGTCTTCGCCCGCGATGCAGGTGAACAGCGGCTTGTGAAACCCTTCGATCTTGAGCGGCGTCCACCACGGGGCGTTGTCGCGGTCACGGTCGCCGCCGGCCGGCGCGCGCAGCGGATGCCCGAAGGTGACGAAGGCGCACGCTTCGACCTTGCCGCGCCGGAACGTGAGCTCCCGCTGCGCGACGATCTCCCCCAGCGTCTCCGGGCGCCACAGCGGAGGCTGCACGGACCGCCGTCGGCCACGAGTTGGTGCAGGCATGACCCCCACAGGTTAACCCGAACCCAGCGTCGATCGAAGTTTGCGAAGTGTGCGCTATGGTTCCGCCCGGAATGACGCAGCCACCGACGCCGACAGCGACGCCGATCATCTCGATTTCAAAGCTCGCCAAGACGTACGACACCGGCGCGCCCGCGCTCGTCGACGTCGACCTGGACATCCGGCGCGGCGAGATCTTCGCGTTGCTGGGGCCGAACGGCGCCGGCAAGACGACGCTGATCAGCATCGTGTGCGGCATCGTGACCGCGTCCAGCGGCGTCGTGGTGGCCGACGGTCACGACATCGTGCGCGACTACCGCGCGGCGCGCTCGACGATCGGCCTGGTGCCCCAGGAGCTGACCACCGACGCGTTCGAGAGCGTGTGGGCGACGGTGACGTTCAGCCGCGGTCTGTTCGGCCTCCCGCCCGATCCGGACTACGTCGGCAAGCTGCTGCGCGACCTGTCGCTGTGGGACAAGCGCAGCCAGCGGATCATGACGCTGTCGGGGGGGATGAAGCGCCGGGTGATGATCGCCAAGGCGCTGTCGCACCAGCCGACCATCCTGTTCCTGGACGAGCCGACGGCCGGCGTCGACGTGGAGCTGCGGCGGGACATGTGGGCGCTGGTCCGCAAGCTGCGCGACGACGGCGTCACCATCATCCTGACCACGCACTACATCGACGAAGCCGAGGAGATGGCCGATCGCATCGGCATCATCAACAAGGGGAAGCTGGTCCTGGTCGAGGACAAGGCGGCGCTGATGCGCAAGCTGGGCAAGCGGCAGCTGACGCTGGCCCTGCAGCAGCCGATGGACGTCGTACCGCCGGAGCTCGCCGGCTGGCAGCTGGCGATCAAGGACCACGGCAACGCGCTGGAGTTCACGTTCGACGCCGCCGCGGGCAGCGCCGACATCCCGTCGCTGCTGCGCCGGCTGACCGACCTCGGCATCGGTTTCCGCGACCTCAGCACGCACCAGAGCTCGCTGGAGGACATCTTCGTCAGCCTGGTCAGCGACCGCGCGGCGGCGGCGGAAGGGGTGCGGCCGTGAAGGGGTTCAACCGTTACGGCGTGTGGGCCATCTACCGCTTCGAGATGGCGCGCTTCATGCGCACGCTGCTGCAGAGCGTGGTGACGCCGGTGATCACGACGTCGCTGTACTTCGTGGTGTTCGGGTCCGCCATCGGGTCGCGCATGTCGTCCGTCGACGGCGTCCCCTACGGCGCGTTCATCGTGCCCGGGCTGATCATGCTGTCGCTGTTCACGGCCAGCATCTCGAACGCGTCGTTCGGCATCTATTTCCCGAAGTTCACGGGAACGATCTACGAGCTGCTGTCGGCGCCGATATCGTTCGGCGAGATGATCATCGGCTACGTCGGCGCGGCGGCGACCAAATCGATCATCCTCGGGCTCATCATCCTGGGCACCGCCGCGATGTTCGTCCCGGTGCGCATCGACCATCCGACGGCGATGATCGCGTTCCTGTTGATGACCACGGTCGCGTTCAGCCTGTTCGGCTTCGTGATCGGCATCTGGGCCAAGGGCTTCGAGCAGCTGCAGTTCATCCCGATGCTGATCGTCACGCCGCTGACCTTCCTGGGCGGCGCGTTCTATTCGATCGACATGTTGCCGCCGACGTGGCGCGCGATCGCGCTCGTCAACCCGGTCGTCTACCTGATCAGCGGCTTTCGCTGGAGCTTCTACAGCAACGCGGACGTCCACGTCGGCATCAGCCTGGCGGCGACGGGCGGCTTCCTGCTGGCGCTGCTGCTCATCGTCAGGTGGATGGTGAAGACCGGCTACCGGTTGAAGAAGTAGACTGCTGCCCCATGAGCGCACCGCCCTCCTCTGCTGCATCCGCCCCGTCGCCCCTCGCCACCCCCGAGCCGTGGGACCTGGTCGCCGCCGGCTACGTCGCGGAGAACCTGCGATCGTTCGAGTCGTTCGCCACCGAGGCGCTGCGGCTGGTGCCGGCCGAGGGGGAGGTGCTGGACGTCGCCGCGGGCCCGGGCTCGCTGTCGCTGCTGGCGGCACGCACCGCGCGCGGCGTGTACGCCGCCGACTTCGCCCCCGCGATGCTGGCCCAGCTGCGCGAGCGCGCGGCCGCCGCCGGCGTCGCCAACGTCGAGACCGAGGTCGCCGACGGCCAGGCGCTGCCCTACCCGGATCGGCGCTTCGACGCCGCGTATTCGATGTTCGGGCTCATCTTCTTCCCCGACCGCGCCGCCGGGCTGCGCGAGCTGGCGCGCGTCGCTGCGTCCCGGCGGGCGCGCGCTGGTGTCCAGCCTGGCCGCCGTCCGACCGGGTCCCCGTGTTCAAGGCGCTGTTCGCGGCGTTCAAGGCGGAGCTGCCCGAGTCGAAGTTCGGCGACGGTCCCACGGCGCTGGGCACCGAGGCCGACATGCGCGCCGAGCTGGGCGCGGCCGGCTTCACGGACATCGAGGTCCACGAACACGTCGTCGTCCCCGGCACCGCGACGCCGGGCGAGTTCTGGGGCAGCTTCGCCAAGGGTGGCGCGCCCGCCGTGCTGATGCGCCGGCGGATGGGCGAGGCCCAGTTCGCGGACTTCTCGAAGCGCATCGTCGCGCGCCTGGAGGAGATGCTCGGCACGGCGCCGTTCGAGATCCAGATGACGGCGCTGCTGGGCGTCGGGACGCGGCCCTGATGCCGAAGGACGGGAAGAACGGGGCGAAGGGGAAGTACAAGGCCATCGTGGCGAACCGGAAGTTCGCCGTGCACGTGCTGGATCCCAAGAAGGACCGCCGCGACAACATCCGCGTCACGCTCCACTCCGACGAGGGCGACAGCGTGTTCCACCACCTGCGCAGCTACGAGGCGATGCGGCTCATCGACGCCCTCGAGCAGGCGCTGGCCTACGGGCCGGCGATACCGAAGAGCTAACGTTTTCTTTCGCCACGTTCGCCCTTCACCTCCGGGCGGCGCGCGAGGTCTCCTCCGGCTGGCAGCGACGGAGACCAGGATGTGTGCCCGCGCTTGCACGCGGTACTGGACCCGTCGACAATTGACGCCCTGATGGCAAAGACGCGATGAAGTTGGCTATCGCAGTGGCGGTGCTGGCCGGCGCAGTCTGGGGATGTGGCAGCGTAGATCGGGCACCTAGCGCCGATGGCGCCGCAGGCGATGGAGCAGGCGGCGCGGCAGGGACGTCCGGCACAGCCGGCGGCGCGGGCGCAGCCGGCGCCGGGGGCGGCAACTCCCAATGCGCCGCGGGCACCGAAGGCTGCGCGTGCTACGGCAACAATACGTGCAATGCCAACCTTAGCTGCCTGTCGCATCTCTGCGTGTCGCTCGGCCAAGCCGGAACCACCGGCAGCGGCGGGATAGCGGGGGGCGGCGGTGGCGGTATGACCGGTGGCGGTGGCGGCGGACAAGGGGGAGCTTCTGCGGGAAGCGGCGGCCGCGGCGGCGTCGGCAATACGGTCGGTAGCGGCGGCGCCGGCAATACCGTCGGTAGCGGCGGTATCGGCAATACCGTCGGTAGCGGCGGCGCCGGCAACACCGTCGGAGCGGCGGGCACGAGCGGCACGGGTAACGCCGTCGGAACGGGCAATACTACCGGCACCGGAAATACGACCGGCCAAGGCGGCACTGGCGGCGCTTGCGGAACCTGCCCGAGCGGCCAGGTCTGCAGCGGCAACACCTGCACGGCCATGTGTCCCTCGGGCCAGACGATGTGCCTGGACGGTGCGTGCGTTCCGACGACAGGCGATGGCACGATCGCTCACTGTGGCGGTTGCAACGCGTGCCCGGGCGGCGCAAACCGCTGCAACAACGGCGTCTGCGGCTGCGGCGTTGCGGGCCAGATGCTCTGCGGGAACGCCTGCGTCGACACAAACACCAGCAATACCCACTGCGGAGGATGCAACCGTCCCTGTACAGGCACCTGCACGATCGGTGTCTGCACGACGCCTACCGCCGCTAGGGCCTCGCCTTCGACTCGTCCGAGCCCTTGCGACGTCCCCCGCCCGAACGCCCTCGCGCGTCTCCTCGACGCATAGACCACGACGGCTCCGGCTATCTACGCCGGGTCACTCTGTCAGGTTCGCCAGCACAAATAGCCGTTGATGGCTGACGGTAAGCTTGCGGGCACTCCGTTCCCCCACGCCCAACGCGTACCGATTCCTGAGCGACTGCGGCTTCCGGGTGCGTCAGCCGCGCAACGCAACTTGGCGACATAGCGGCCGTGACTGTCTACGTGGTCACCAGCGCTCACCGCCGGCGGTTTCCTAAGTCTGGCGCGTCTGCTTGTACACACGCGCTCCGTTCCGAACCATGTTTCATCACGTCCCGGGCGGCACGCGCGTCTCGGTGCCGTCGGCGTGGCGGGTGTGCGACGTCTCGAGATCGCCGGCGGCGTCGTAGACATTCTCGAACGACCGCAGCAGCTCGCCGTGCGCGCCGTACAGCTTCCCCACCAGCCGGCGGATCCCGTGCCGCTTGCGGTACATGTCGTCGTCGGTGACCGGGTGGCCGTCTTCGCGGTAGGCGGTCAGGTCGAGGATCTGTTGGAAGATCTCGGTGCCGCGCGCGTCGTAGGCCGTGAGAATCGCGCGGTTGATCGGGTAGCGAAACACGAGCGTCATCGCCGGCGCTCCAGGCTCGCGCGCGCGGCGTCGCACTCGACGTCGACGCCAGGCGGGTGCAGGAACGCGGTGTCGTCCTGGCGCAGGCGCGCGGTCACGACGCGCACGATGTCGCGCGCGCGCGCCAGGCGGGCCTCCGCGTTGCCGACCACGCCGCGCCGCTGCAGGTGCTCCGCGTCCAGCCAGCCGTCGACCAGGGCGAACCGCTCGCAGCAATGGTCGATCTCGTCGTAGTCGTGGCGGAACTCGACGCCGTCGCGCCGGACCATCGCCCACTTCGGCAGCCGGTAGCGGACCGGTGTCAGCTCCTCCGCCAGGTGGATGGTCGTGTTCGCGTCGTGGCCGACGCCCAGCAGCAGCAGCTGGCCGTCGCGGTCGTGGACGCGGCCGGGCGGGCTGTTCGGGCCATGCGGGACGTCGACCGGGTGCGGGGCGGTGATCGCCGCCGCCGCGGGCCCCACCGCGGCGAACGCGTGTGGGCTGTCGCTGCGCAGGACGCCCGGCAACCGCCGGAACGTCTCAGCGACGATGCCCATGCCGGCGCACGGGGTGGTCGCCGGATCGAAGACGTGCTCGTCGCTCGTCGCTCATGCTCGGCATCACCAGCGTCCCCTCCACCCCCAGGGCCGCCCGCAACGCCGCGACCAACCCCTCCGGCCCACCCTCCACCGGTCCGACCTTCGAGAACGACGTGTGCACGATCAGCACGCCACCCGGCACGACGCCGAGGTCGTGGAGTTGCGCAACGAGCTGGTCGATCTTGAAAAGGGCCACAATCAGCGCGGCAAGCATAGCCAGCCGGCTGCCCCCTCGAAGGCAGAATTCACATTCTCGCCACTCGCGAGCGGCGCTACCATCGCGACGTGCTCCGCGCGATTGCCCTCGCCCTGGTGCTCGCCGGGGCGCCCGCACGACCCGACGCCGCCGTCCCTCTCGCAGCCGCGCCTCACGTCACCATCTCGCTGGTCGGCACCAACGATCTGCACGGGCACATCGAAGCCCTGCCCCGCCTGGCCGGCTACCTCGCGAACCTGCGCCGCGCCCGCGCGCGGGACGGCGGCGGCGTCGTGCTGGTCGACGCGGGCGACATGTTCCAGGGGACGCTGGAGTCGAACCTCGGCGAAGGCGCGGCGGTGGTGCGCGCGTACAACCTGCTCGGCTACGACGCCGCCGCGGTCGGCAACCACGAGTTCGACTACGGGCCGGTCGGCCCGGCGCCGTCGCCGCGCTCGCCGGCGGACGACGCGCGCGGCGCGCTCAAGGCGCGCGCCGCGGAGGCGCGCGTTCCCGCTCCTCGACGCCAACCTGGTCGAGGCCGCGTCGGGCGCCCCGCCGTCGTGGCCGAACGTCCGCCCCACGACCATCGTCCAGGCGGCCGGGCGTCAAGGTCGGCATCATCGGCATGACGACGATGGCGACGCCGCGCACGACGATGGCGGCGAACTTCGCTGGGCTCGCGGTCAAGCCGCTGGCGCCCACGGCGATCGCGGCCGCGCCGCGAGCTGCGCCGCGCGGGCGCGACCGTGGTCATCGTCGTCGCGCACGCGGGCGGCTCGTGCAACCGCTTCGAGGCGCCCGACGACCTGGCGTCGTGCGATCAGGGCGAGGAGATCTTCGCGCTGGCGCGCGCGCTGGCGAACGAGGCGCCGCGCCCCGTCGACGCCATCGTCGCCGGTCACACGCACGCCGGCATCGCGCATCGGGTCGCCGGCATCCCGATCATCGAGTCGTACGCGAACGGACGCGCGTTCGGACGCATCGACCTCGACGTCGATCGCGCGCGCGGCACCGTGGTGGGCGCGCGCATCTTTCCCCCGCAGAAGATCCCCGGCCCGCTGCTGCCATTTGCGGGCACGTACGAGGGCGCGGCGCTGGTCGCCGACGCCGCGGTCACGGCGGCGCTGGTGCCGGCGCAAGCCGGCGCGCGCGCCAAGCGCGAGGAGAAGCTGTCCGTGCAGATCACCGAGACGATCAGGCGCGCCTATCGCGTGGAGTCGCCGCTGGGCAACCTGTTCGCCGATCTGATGCGCGCCGCGCGCCGCGCCGATGTCGCGCTGACCAACGGCGGCGGGCTGCGCGAGGACCTGCCCGCCGGCGCGCTCACGTACGGCCAGCTGCACGAAGCGATACCGTTCGACAACGGCTTCGCGACCATCCCGGTGACCGGGGCCGAGCTGGCGCGCGCGGTGGCCGCCAACCTGGGGCGCGACAACGGCATCCTGTCGGTGTCGGGTGTGCGCGTGCGGGCCACCTGTCAGCGCGGCGCCATCGACGTCGCGCTGACGCGCCCCGACGGCAAGCCGATCGCGCCCGACGACAAGCTGACGCTCGTCACCAGCGACTTCCTGGCCACCGGGGGCGACAGCTTGTTTCCCGACGAGGTCCGCGGCCGCGCGGTGCTCGACGACGGCCTGCCCATCCGTGACGCCATGGCGGCCGAGCTGCGGGCCCGCAAGGCCCCGCTGCGCCCGGACGACGTCTACGATCCGAGCCATCCGCGCCTTCACTACCCGGGCGCCCGTCCGTTGCGCTGCGGCGCGGGTTCAAGCAACCGGACGAAGTAGCCGCTATGATCTGAGGTATGGCCCTGGCGCCCGAGCACGAGGTCGCGGCGGCCCACGCTGTCGGCTTGACCACGACGAAGGCCCCCTTCATCGAGGAGGCCCGCGCCCACGGCGACATCTATATCCACCAGCCGTACGAGCTGTACTCCCCCGACAACCAGGCGACGTGGGGCGCGCTGCTGACGCGCATGCAGGAGCGCTGGCGCCGCTACGCCAACCAGCGCTTCCTCGAGGGGCTGGACAAGCTGCAGCTATCAGCGGCGCGCGTCCCGCGGCTGGAGGAGATCAACCGGTTCATGCAGCCGCTGACCGGCTTTCGCGCGCGCCCCGTCAGCGGCTACGTGCCGTCGTACGTGTTCTTCGACTGCCTGCGCCGGCGCGAGTTTCCGACCACGATCACCATCCGCGACGGCGCCAGCCTGGAATACCTGCCCGAGCCCGACATCTTCCACGACGTCGGCGGCCACGTGCCGATGCACACCGACCGCGCGTTCGCCGAGGCGCTGGTCCTGTTCGGCAACGTCGCGGCGACTGCCGCCCGGCGCGCCTCGGAGATCGCCGACGAGCACGAAAAGCTGCGGCGGCTGACCAGCAACATCCGCGCGATGTCGCGCTTCTTCTGGTTCAGCGTCGAGTTCGGCCTGATGAAGAGCCTAAGCCAAGGCCAGCCCGGCGGCCCGGGGCTGAAGGTCTACGGCAGCGGTCTGCTGTCGTCGTTCGGCGAGATCGCGCACGCGATCGACGCGCCCGACGTGCAGCGGTTTCCGTTCCAGATCGAGTGGGTGGTCAACCAGGCGTTCGAGATCGACCACTACCAGCCGCTGCTGTTCATCGTCGATTCGTTCGAGCACCTGTTCGCGCTGGTCACCGAGCTCGAACAATGGTTGATGGCGGGCAAGCTCGATAATGTCGCGCCTGGCGAGCCGGAAGTGAGCGAGACCGACCTCGCCAGCTTCCTGCACGGTGACAAAACGCCGCCTCCGGTCACCGACCCGTAACCCCGCGCGCGAATCATCCGGCGGCTTTCCCCCGCTGGCACAGCGGATGCCGTGGCAATGGCCGGGCTGGCACGGGCGCTGCAACTACGGTCCGCCACGGAGGAACTCTGATGAAAACTACGAAGATTCTGGGGATGGCGTTTCTGGGTGCGGTGCTTAGCAGCTCGGCCGCGTTTGCGAAAACCACTGACCGCGGCGTCGTCACGCCGCTGCCGAAGGCGATCACTCTGGCGGACAACGTCGTGGTGACGCCGCAGTCGACGCCTGCGCCGGCTCCTGTGCCGTCGCAGAACACCACGGTCGTGCCGGCTCAGCCGGCGCCGCCGTCGCAGAACGTCAACGTCGAGCCGGCCGCTTCGCCGGCCCGTCGCACGGTGCACACCGAGCATGAGCCCAAGCCGTTCATGTCGACCATCGTGTGGAGCGCGTTCCTGGGCGGTCTCGGAGGCGCGCTGATTGGCGGCGCCGTCTACTTCCTGGACGATCAGGAGAACCCGGAGCGCATCGGCTACTGGGCGGCGGGCGGCGTGTTGGTCGGGACCGCGGTCGGCATCGTCAACGTCGCCACCGACGAGAGCCGCGCCGAGCGCGCCGTGTCGACGCGAACGATGCCGCGCGATCCGGTGCCGACCTTCCGGCTGTCGCTGCTGCAGGGGCGCTTCTAACTAGCGCATACGTTGGTCAGGCGCAGGCCAAGGCCGGAGGTCAGCTGTCGCTGTCTTCCGCCTTGGCCTGTGGCTGTTTGTCGCCGGCCTTGTCCGGCTCCGCTTCCAGGGCCGGCATCGTCTTGGGCGAGCACCCGGTTGTGAAACCGTCGGCGTTGAACTTCACCATCGCGCGGCCGCGCGCCTTCGACGTCACGACCTCGACCTCGGACTTGTGCGTGCCGCGGCGCTTCGGCGAGCAGTACGAAAACACGTAGCGCCCGTCGGTGGTCGCGGTCAGCTTCTGCTCGATGTCCTTGAACCCGGCCTTGAACGCCTTGGGATCGTTGGACAGGAAGGTACCGGCGCGGCCGAGCGCGGTCAGATCCTGGCGATGGATCTTCTCTCCGACGCCGATCACGTAGATCTCGGCCGGCGTCTCCTTGAGGCCCTGCCTCAGGGTATCCGGGCTGACGCTGTTGGCCAGCTCGCCGCGGTCGGTGAAGATCACCAGCACCGCGGTCTTCTTCGGCGCGGGCGCCGCTTTCAGCCGGTCGCGCAGCGAGTGCAGCCCCTGGTAGACGGCGCCGTTCAGGTTCGCGTTGCGGCTGCGCGGCCGGAACTTGCGCATCCCGTCGAGCACCTTCTTCGTGTCGACCGTGCTGCCGAAGCCCATGAACGGCGCCACCGCGTCGGCGCCGTCGAACGCACCGACGGCGATCTCGTGGGTCGCCCCCACGTGGTCGATGAATTGGCCCACTGAATTGAGCAACTCCGGCAGATCCTCCGAATCGACGATCGGCCCGCTCATGTCGACCAGCAACAACGCGTAGCGCATGTCGAACAGCTTCGTGTCCAGCAGCGTCCGCTTGCCATTGTTCGTGGTCACCAGCTTGCCGTCTTCATAGACGCGAAAGTTCTTGTCGGTGAGCCCGGGGATCGGCCGGTCCAGCTTGTCCTTCACGTCCACGTACATGACGACGTTGGCAGGCACGTCGACGGCCGCGGCGACCTTGGTCACCTTGAGCGCCCCCCGCTCGCGCAGCCCGCTGCAGCGACGGCGAGCAGGATGAGCACACGGATTCCCATCGTAGACGCGACGATAACATCCATAGATGTCCGGTCGACGCCGGACCCGCGGCTCTAGCAGAGATTGCGGGCTAGTCGCTCCGCGCCGCAGGCGCGGTGTGCGACTACATCCGGAACAGTAGCCGCACACCCGCGCTTCGCGCGGGAGCGGCTAGCTGTGATGCTTGGTGCCGAAGCCGACCTTGTCGGCGAGCGCGCGCAGCGCGGCGCTGGGACGGCCACGCTCGAGCAGCGTCCAGATGCGCTCTTCCAGGACGCGGCGGTCGCGCGCGCCGGGCGGCAAGTCGACGATCGCGTACAGGTCGGCCGCCGCGTGCAGCATGTCGGCGGTGGGCGCGCCACCCTTGCCGCTGACCAGCGCCAGCAACACGGCCGTGAGCTGCGCACGCCGCGTCACCCCCTCGGCCGTCTCGCCGTCGGGCGGCAGCTCGCGCGCCGCATCGACGATCAGCTCCGCGACCTTTGGCTTGCGCACGCCGTCGACCAGCGCCGACAACGACGCCATCATCAGTGTCGCGCGGGTCTCGGGGTCCAGCTTGTCGACGGTCAGCTTCCCCCCGGCCAGCTTCACCTCCATCGCCCACGGCCGGCGCGCGTTGACGACGAACGACAGCTTCTCGACGGCGCCCGTGCGCCGGTTCGTCGCCGTGGCCGAGCCGGTCAGGCTGCCCGCCTCCGGCTTTCTGGCCGGCAGGGACAGCTCCACGTCCCAGCCGACGTTCACCGGCGGTGCCCCCAGCGTAGCGGCCAGCGCGGCGCCCGCCACCGCGTGCGACACGGTGACGCGGTCCTGCGCCCCACGCCGCATCACGTCCGCGCCCGTCCCCTGGGCGGCGTGGTTGCTGCGCGCCTCGGCCAGCACGGCGAGCACCTTCGCCGTCGGCGGCCTGGCGCCGAGCTCGCCCATCTGGTGCAGCGCGTGCGCTCCCATGCGCAGCACCAGCGCCCCCTCCAGCCCCGCGACGTCGTCGAAGAACCAGCCGCAGCTCGCGTACATGAGCAGCGTCGTCCGCTGCAGCTCCAGCAGCTTGCGCGCCTGCAGCCGCGCCTCGGCGCTCGCCTTCCACCGCCGGCGCGCGTGTTTCTCCAGCGCGCGATCACGCACGTCCGGCGGATCGTCGACGACCGCGCCGTAGTCGTCGCGCGCGCGCCACGGATCTTCGAACAGGTCGCCGGCCGCATCCTCGTACAGCGCCGCCGCCGCGTCACGGATGATGTCCAGCCCCGCGCGCAGCGGCCCGCGCCACTTCTGGTTGCCCGCGTGCGGACCGCCCATGTTGCAGCCGCAGTCGCGCTGCCAGCGGCCGAGGCCATGCCCGCAGCTCCACGCGGTCCCCTGCCCGTCCGGCCCCTCGGCCAGTTGCATCTCCCACACCGGCGGGTGGCGCTCCAGGTATGCCCCCAGGTTGGTCGTCTCGATCCCGCGCCGCGCCGCCTCGACGCGGGTCGCGAACGACAGCGTCAGGTCGGCAAACTTCTTGTGGTGTCCCCACAGCTCGCCGTCGGACGTGCACAGCACCAGCCGCTGACCGTGGACCTGGGATCGGTCGGCGGATCCCTTGACCGCGTCGATCAGGCTCTCCGCGCGATTGGCGGTCTCACCGAACGCGATGGCGCGCGACAGCGGCCCGTCGAAGACGCCGATCGAGATCGTGCGTCCCGAGCCGTCGCGGTGCCGCCACAGGTAGGCGCGCCCGGTGTCGACGCTGTCGCGATCGACCTGCTGCCACTCGTCGCGCGCCGAGGCGCGCACCGCCGCGATCTGCTCGGGCGCCAGGATCGTGTAGCGGACGCCGAGCTCGATCAGCGTCTCCAGCGTGTCGGCCGACGCTGCCGTCTCGGGCAGCCACAGCCCCTCGGCGGCGCGGCCGAAGCGGCGGCGGAAGTCAGACAGGCCCCACGACAGGTGCGTGCGCCGATCGGCCGGGTTGCACAGCGGGACGATGGGATGCGCGTACGCCTGCGCCACCGCGCCGCCGTGCCCGGAGGCGCGCAGCTGGGCGGCGTCCGCCGCGCGCAGGCGGCTCTGGACGTCCGGATCGTGGCGCCCTAGCCAGCGCGCCAGCGTCGGGCCGAAGTTGAACGAGATGCGTTCGTAGTTGTCGACGATCCCCTGGATGCGCCCCTCATGATCGTGAATGCGGGCGTAGGCGTTGGCGCGATAACACTCGGCGTGGATGCGCGCGTTCCAGTCGTGGAACGGGGCCGCCGACGGCTCGCGCGGCACACGATCGGTCCATGGATTCTCGCGCGGCGGCTGGTAGAAGTGGCCGTGGATGCAGAGCGCGACGGGAGGGTGATGCGTGGTCAAAAGTTTCGCGAGCGGGTGAGCAGCGTGTCCTTCGCCTTCTGTACCACAGTCACGCCTCCCTCGCTCACGGTATAGCGAAGCGCATCGCGCGCCAGATCATGACCGATGTGGTCCCCGTCCGGGATGCGCACGTTCTTGTCGATGATGCCGCGGTGCACGCGCGCCCCGCGCCCGACGTAGACATTGTCGAAAAGGACCGACGCCTCGACCCGTGCCCCGGAGTCGATGAAGCAGTTACGTCCCAGCACCGAGTCCTTGACAAAGCCGCCGGCGACGATGCAGCCGCCGCACAGGATCGACTGCAGCGCGACGCCGCGCCGGGTGTCGTCGTCGAACACCAGCTTCGCGGGAGGGTCCGGGTAGTTGGCCGTGATGATCGGCCAGTCCCAGTTATAGAGATTGAGGCTCGGCACGACGTTCTTGAGGTCCATGTTGGCCTCGAAGTACGCGTCCAGCGTCCCGACGTCCCGCCAGTAGGCGTTCTCGACCTCGTCGGAGACGCCGCGGATGCGATTGAGCCCGAAGTTGTAGGCGAACACGCGCTTGGTCTTGAGCATCTCGGGCAAGATGTTGCGCCCGAAGTCGTGGTGCGATTCGCGCTCGGCGTCGGCGCGCAGCTCTTCGATCAGCGGCCCGGGCGAGAACACGTAGTTACCCATCGATCCCAGGCAGTGCTCGGGGTCGCCAGGGATGGTGACCGGGTCGCGCTCGGGCTTTTCCTGAAAGCCGATGATGCGCCCGTCCTCGTCGACCTGGACGATGCCGAACTGGTTAGCTTCGGCCTTCTTGATCGGCAGGCAGGCGACGGTGGCGATCGCGCCCTTCTGAAAATGGAAGTCAGTCATCTGCCGGATGTTCATCTTGTAGATGTGGTCGGCACCAAACACGAGCACCGCGTCCGCCCGGTACTCTTCGATGAGATGAAGGTTCTGGAACACCGAGTCGGCGGTGCCGCGGTACCAGGATTCACCCATGCGCATCTGCGCCGGCACCACCGTGACGAAGCTGTCCAGCGCGCTGCGCGAGCCCCACGTGCGCTGCACGTGTTCGGCCAGCGACTGCGACTTGTACTGGGTCAGCACGTACACCGACCGGATGCCCGAGTTCGCCAGGTTGGAGAGAACGAAGTCGATGATCCGGTAGCGGCCGCCGAACGGCACGGCGGGCTTCGCGCGATCGAGTGTGAGCGGAAAGAGCCGAGAGCCCTTGCCGCCTGCCATCACCAAGGAGATGAAACGTTGTTGTCCGTCCATATTGATCTTTGGAGCCGCGCAACTATAACCACTTTTCCCGGCGGTGAGGACCCGCCGCGGTCGTGATAGTGTTTGCGGCGATGACCCCCGGCGAAAAGCTCTATTCCCAGCTCAAAGAGCTGTCGCACAACCTGTGGTGGGCGTGGAATCCGCACATCATCAAGTTGTTTCGGGACCTGGACCCCGACGCGTTCCGGGCCGCGAATCACAATCCGGTGTCGGTGCTGGCTGGATTCGAGCCCGATCGCCTCGAGGGGCTGGCCAAGGATGCGGCGTTGCGCGCGCGCGTCGACAGCGCCCACCGCGAGCTGCGCGAGTACCTGTCCGCCGCGCGAACCTGGGGCTCCGTCCACGCCGGCCCGCTGCGTGTCCGTCCGGTCGCGTACTTTTCGGCCGAATTCGGCATTCACGAGTCGCTGCCGGTGTATTCGGGCGGCCTCGGCGTGCTCGCCGGCGACCACCTGAAGAGCGCGTCCGACCTCGGGCTGCCGCTGGTGGCCGTGGGCCTGTTCTACCGGGAGTCGTACTTCCGCCAGCGCATCGGCCGCGACGGCTGGCAACACGCCGAATACGTGCGCTCGCCGTCCGACCTGCTGCCGGCGTCGCCCGCGCTGGCGCCGGACGGCAAGCCGATCGTCGTCGAAGTGCCGCTGTCGCGCGAGACGCTGCGCGCCCAGGTCTGGGAGATCGCCGTCGGGCGCAACAAGCTTTTCCTGCTGGACACCGACGTCGACGGCAACTCCGAGGAGAACCGCCAGCTCGCCGCGCGCCTGTACTTCGGCGACCAGCGGATTCGCATACGCCAGGAGCTGCTGCTGGGCGTGGGCGGCGTGCGCGCGCTGCGCGCCGCCGGCATCCACTGGGGGGGCCTGCACCTCAATGAGGGCCACAGCGCGTTCGCGACGCTGGAATACACCCGCTTCCTGATGGAGCAGACGGGCGCGGACTTCCGCACGTGCGCACAGGAAGTGGCGCAGAGCACCGTGTTCACGACCCACACGCCCGTCGACGCCGGCCACGATCGCTTCCCGCCGGAGCTGGTCGACGACCACCTGGAGCCGCTGCGCCGGTCGCTGGGGCTGTCGCAGCACGAGTTCCTGGGCCTCGGCCGCATCCGCCCCGAGGATCACCGCGAGGCGCTGTGCATGACCGTGCTGGCGTTCAAGATGTCGCGCTACGCGAACGGCGTCAGCGCGCTGCACGGCCGCATCACGCGCAAGTCGTGGCAGGTGTTGTGGCCACACCACCGCGAGGACGAGGTCCCGGTGGGCCACATCACCAACGGCGTTCACGTCCGCACCTGGCTGGCGCCCGCGATGCAGGAGCTGTACGCCAAGCACATGGGCGCCGACTGGCGCGAGCACCTGGCCGACCCGCGCATGTGGTCGCGCATCGACAGCGTGCCCGACGCCGAGCTGTGGGAGACGCACCGGGTGCTCAAGGCGGCGCTGGTGCGCTTCGTGCGCCGGCGGCTGGCCGAACAGCGGCGCCGCAACGACTACCCGGAAGATCTGGTGGCGTCCGCGAAGGACGCCCTCGAGCCCGACGTGTTGACCATCGGCTTCGCGCGGCGGTTCGCGACCTACAAGCGCGCCAGCCTGATCTTCTCGGACATGCCGCGCCTCAAGCGGCTGTTCGCGAACGCGCAGCGCCCCGTGCAGATCGTGTTCTCGGGCAAGGCCCACCCGGCCGATCGCCCGGGCCAGGAGGTGCTGCGCCAGGTGCACGAGGCGGCGTTCGACGGCGAGCTGAAGAACCGCGTCGTGTTCATCGAGGACTACGACATCAACGTCGGCCGCCACCTGGTGCAGGGTGTCGACGTCTGGCTGAACAACCCGCGCCGTCCGCAGGAGGCCAGCGGCACCAGCGGCCAGAAGGTGCTGCTCAACGGCGGCCTCAACTTCTCCGTGCTCGACGGCTGGTGGGCGGAGGCGTACGACGGCCTCAACGGCTTCGCCATCGGCGACGGCATCACCCACGTCAACGTCGAGGAGCAGGACCGCCGCGACGCCGCGTCGCTGTACGACACGCTCGAGAACGTGATCATCCCGGCCTACTACGACCGTGACGACCAGGGCGTGCCGCGCGGCTGGATCGAACGCATGAAGCGCACCATCCGCACGCTCGGCTGGCGCTTCAACACCGACCGCATGGTCATCGACTACGCCAACAACTGCTACCTCCCCGCCGCCGGCGCCCGCAGCTCGCACATGCGCTAGCGCCGCGCTTTTGCGCGACCTCTGCCGTCGCTGTTGCCTCCGTCAGGAACGTGACGGCGGCGATTTTCTCAACCCGCGCATCGCCCCCGCCGATGGTCCGGGTACATGCGCAGAAAGCGGACCCTTCGGCGGAGCTGGATCGCGCGTGGTGTGATCGCGACGCTGGCCCTGGCGGGCGGCGTGTACGCGGCCGACCAGGTCACGGCGCCGGAGCCGGCGGACATCAACAGCGTCATCAACGCGCAGCGGATCAAGCAGGGCCTCCCCGTCAAAGCGGGCGAAGATCTCGAGCACCAGGCGCAGATGCTGAATCAGGACCAGATGGTGGAGCTGGCCAGCCGCTACGACAAGGACATGCGGTCGTCGCTCGATCACGCCGAAGGTGTCCGCATCAGCGCCTACCGCCAGCGCGACATCATTCGCATGAGCTGCATCGACGACAAGCTCGTGCAGATGAAAGACGTCATCAAGGTCGCCGAGCCGCGCGTCGCCACGGTGGCGCGCAAGGAGGCCGAGGAGCTGGTCCTGCGCCAGCACTTCCTGATCGTGCAGCAGGCGCGCAAGCGCATGGACGAGCTGACCGCGGAGGTCGAGGCGTGCATGGGCGAGGGGCTGGACGCGATCACCGCCGGCCGCATTCGCGACGAGGCGGCGCCGTCGGACGCGATCCTGGATCCGACGCGGCCGCCCACCCCGTGGTTCGAGACCGAGCGCCCTCCCGAAGCCAGCCCGTACCTGTAACCGGCTTCGATCACTGGCGGGCGCGCGTTTCGCGCGCGAAACCGTCGACCACGTTGCCCGGGCAGCGACCTCCCGGCATCGCAGCTTCGCTGCGATGTACCGCTCGGTTGACGGAGGACCGCGACCTCCCGGCATCGCAGCTTCGCTGCGATGTACCGGTCGGTTACTCTCGCCGCATGTATGTGCCGCTGCCGCGCTTCCTGCTGCGCGCACCGCTGCTGCCGGCGGCGGCGCTGACGCGCGGGGCGCGGGCGCTGCTCCGGCATCCGCTGGGGCGCACGGCCGTCGAGCTGGCGAGCCCGTCGCTCGCCGCGGCGGCAGCGGGGCCGCGGCGTGATCGGGCGCTGGACCGCTATGCGCGGCGCGCCGCCTTCCGGCCGACGCCCCACGGCCTGTTCGCGGGCGTCTGCATGGGGAAGCTGGCGGCGCGGACCACGATCGCCACCGGCGCGCCGGAAGCCTGGTTGACGCCGAGCTGGGCGCGCATCGAGGAGCTCGCGCGGCTGCTGCTCGACGATCCGGAGCTGCGCGAGCGGACGCGGCTGCGCCTCGCGCCATCGGCGATGCGCGGCGCCAGCGTCATCCGCTGGATCGGGCCCGGCGATCCGTTCGACGAGCTGCACGAGGCCGAGATCGATCATCGGCTCGCGGCGATCGTCTCCGCCGCCGAGCGCTGGACGCCGTGGCCGGAGGTACGCGCCGCCGCGACGGCGCCCGACGACGACGACGGCGCCTCCGCCGACGAGCTGCTGCTCACCCTGCTCGATGACGGCCTGCTGGCGAGCGATCTCAGCGCCCCCGATCATCGGGCCCACGCCCGCCGCGTACCTGGCGGCGCGGCTGGCGGCGCTGGGCGAGGTCGACGCGTCCCGCGCCCTCGAGGACGCGGCCGCGGCGCTGGCCAGAGGTGACGTGGCCCGCGGCCGCGCGACGCTGGCGACGCTCCCCGGGGGCCACGCCGACGCCGACGCGGCCCTGCACGCTGTCCTGGTTCATAGGCCCACCGCGCCGCCCACCCTGGAGCGGGCAGCGGTGGAGCGCGCCGCGCGGCTGGCGCCGCTGCTGGTGCGGCTGCAGGAGGCGCTCGCCGCGCCCGCCGCCGAGCGTTTCGCGCAGCCTGCCCTGGCCGATGGCCTGGACGCGGTGACCGAGCTCTACGGCGCGGGCGCGTTCGACGTCGCCGCCCTGGCCACCGGCGACTACGGCGTCGATATCCGCGACGACGACGACGATGACGGCCAGCTCCCGGCGCGGCCGCCGCATACGGCGGTGCTGGCGGTGATCCTCGACGCGATCGCGACGGCCGGCGCCCGCGGCGCCGTGGAGGCGAGCCTGGACCCGAACGCGCTGACCGCCGCCATCGCGGATCTGCCGGGCCCGCCCCTGCCGTGCAGCGCCGAGCTGTTCCTGACCCCCGTCCCGGGCCGGCGCGGCGCGGCCCCGGGTACCGGCTGGCTGCTGGGGCTTCACGCCCCCGCCGGCGCGTCGTTCGGGCGTTTCGTTCACCCGCTGGGCGACGACGCGCTGGCCGCGATCGCCGAGCTCGAGGCCGCGGAACACCACGCGCGCCCCCACGAGGTCCCGCTGGACGTGGCCTTCGCCCCCTCCCCCGCCCTGGCCGACCTCGCCGCCCGTCCCGCGACCTCGCGCCGCTGCCTGGCGCTGACACGCTGGACCGACGCCGACGCGACCGCCAGCGCCGACCTGTCCCCCGCCGCCCTCGAGCTGGTCGCCGATCCCGCCGACCCCGCCGCGCTGGCGCTGCGCACGCGCGCGGACGCCTCACCGGTCGTCCCCGCCTCGTTCGCGCGCCTGCGCTCGACGACGGCCCCCGCCGGCATCCCGCGCCTGCTGGTCGGCTGGAGCTTGTGGCGGCAGCACGCGCCGTGGGCTCTGCCGCTGGGTCCGCTCGCCGAGCTGGCCTTCATCCCCCGCCTCCGCCTGGACGGATTCGTCATCGCGCCGGCCAGCTGGCGGGTCCCCGAGGGCAACCGCTCGCCCGCGATGATTCGGCGCTGGCGGCGAGCCGCCGGCGTGCCACGCTACGTGCAGGTGGGTCAGGGTGACGAGCTCCTTCCAGTGGACCTCGCGGCAGCAGGAGCCGCCGCCGATCTGGCAGACCACCATCGGGTGTTCGAGATCTGGCCGCCCCTCGACTCACCGGCGCTCTGCGATCGCGACGGGCGGCGGCTGGAAGCCGTCGTCATGCTGATCGAGCAGCCCGACGCCGACGACATGACGTCGCACCAGCGCTGGTCGGCAGCCGTACGCGCCGCCGGAGCGGTGCCGCCGCCGCATCGCGCGCCGTCGCACACCGACTGGACCACGTACAAGCTGTACGGCCCGGCCGCCCGCCAGGACGATCTGCTCACGTTGCTGATCCCCATCGTGCGCGCCGGGCAACACGCCGACGAGATCGATCGCTGGTTCTTCCAGCGCTACGTCGATGGGCCGGGCCGCCGCCATCACCTGCGCCTGCGCGTGCACGCGCGCGCCGACGCTGCTGCTTTCGCGCGCCGCCTGCAGCACCGGTTGCAGGACGTGCGCGCCGCCGCGGTGCTGACCGGCATCACCGTCGACGAATACCACCCCGAACATGGCCGCTTCCTCGCCGACGAGCTGGACGCAGTGTTCACGCTGTTCGAATCGGACAGCGAGCTCGCCGCCGCGTTGAACGGCGCGCACGCCGTCGATTCGATCGTGCCGATCGTGCTGTTCGTGCGCGCATGCGACGCGCTGGCGGCCGGGCTGGGCCTGGATCTCGACGCGCGGCACGCGCTGGCCAAGCAGCGCCGGCACGCCGCCGAGGTGTCCGCGGCGCTCGTCGACGACGATCGCGCGCACGACGACACGGCGTTTCGCGGCGCCGGCCGCGGGCTGCGCGCCGCGCTGCTGGCCGACGCCGGCGGCGTCTCGGGCGGCGACACCGACCCGCACGCGCCCGCGCTGGCCGCCCACCGGGCGCGGGCGGCGCACGCGGCGCGCGATCTGTCGCGTGAGGCGCGCGCGCGTCTGCTGCCGACGCTTCTGCACCTGTCGGCGGTCCGCTGCCTCGGTCCGCACCCCGATCGCGAGCGGCTGGCTTACACGTTCTGGGAACGGACGCTTGCAGGGCTGCGACGCCCGGCGCGCGGCAGCGGACGCGCGTCATGATCGGCTTGCTGGTGTCGTTGCTCGCGGTCGTCGCCACGCCACAGCAGACGACGCGGCTGTCGCTGCCGTTCCAGGGCATCTGGGGCGTCATCCAGGGCTTCAACAGCGGCGACTCGCACGTCGGCTACGCCGCGTACGCGCTGGACTTCGTCCCCGCGCAGTCGAAGGGGACGAAGGCGCCGACCAAGGGCGCGCCGCTGACGGCGTTCGCGTGTTACGGGCAGCCGATCCTGGCCCCGGCCGACGGCACCGTGGTCAAGGCCAACGCCGCGGCCCGCGACTGGCCGGCGTACCAGAAGGGCAGCGACCCCGGCAACTACGTCGTCATCGAGCACGCGCCGGGCGAATACACCGAGTTCCGCCACCTGGCCGCCGATTCGGTCACCGTCGAGGCGGGCGCGCGCGTCTGGCGCGGGCAGGTCATCGGCAAGTGCGGCAACTCGGGCAACGCCGGCATGCCCCACCTGCACATCGGCTTCCTCCGGTCGGCCGATCCGATCTCGACACGCCCGATGTTTCTCGAGGACTACGACGTCGCCGGCCCCGACGAGCTGTGGCACCCGGGCGACGGCATCCCCAGGAAGGGCGATCTCCTGCGCCCGACCCCGGCGACGAACGCGCTCAGCGTCCCGAACTGAGCTCCACGGGAAGCGAAGCATTCACGGCTGTGGACGGGCCGGCGCACAGCGCTGCGTCGCTCTGTACCCGTAGACCGCCGAGGCAGCGAATCCTGCGGCTGCGACGCCGACGAGAGCCGCGATGGCGAGGCGCCCGTCGAAATCCCCTGCGAGCTTGTTGTCGAACGGGATGTAAATCGCTGCCGCGGCGCCCACCGCTGCCTCGACCGTGTCGAACACCGGAGGAACATACTTCCACCGAATGCCGCCGCCATCCGACCGCGAGCCGCACACCGACACGTCAGCAACCGTGCCCGCAGCTCCCAATGTCAGCGAGCAGCCACTGGTCGCCACGGCTGCTGGGAGCAACAACAACCCTGCACTGACGCGAATCCGCGTTTGCAAAGACAACATTCGCCGGCCGCCCTGGGAAGTTGCAAGTTGGGCTCCACCTCCCAAAGCCTTGGTGGAAGCGGCTCCCGCCGCAATCGAGCCCCCGCTTCCGGACAAGAATGGGTCGCGATACCCGCCCGGTCACGGATGCCTCAACGGCCGCTCGCACGAGTCAGCCGGCTGACGATGTCGGCGACCAGCGCCTCGACGGGCAGCGCGACGTCCACGGTCACCGCGTCGTCGGGCGGCTCCAGGGCCGCGAGCTGGCTGGCGAGCATGCCCGGCTTCATGAAGTGCCCGGGCCGCGCTTCGAGCCGCGCGCGCAGCACCTCCGGCGTTCCCGTCAGGTGGACGAAACGAATGCGCCGCGCGTCGCCGCCGACCAGGCGCGCGCGGTACGCCGCCTTCAGCGCTGAACACGCGAGCACCAGCGGCTCGTCCGCGGCCAGCGCCGCCGCGATGATCGCCCGCAGCCGGTCCAGCCACGGCCACCGATCGGCGTCGGTCAGCGGCTCGCCGCGCGCCATCTTGGCCACGCTTTCTGGCGTGTGGTGCTCGTCGGCGTCCACGAACGGCCAGCCCAGCGCAGCCGCCAGCGCCGACCCAACCGTGGTCTTGCCCGAGCCAGCAACGCCCATGACGATGACGACCTGAGCCTGCAACCCAGCAATTCTACGCGGTCGAGCTACACCAACCGGAACACTTTTGGGGGGTAGTCGTTACCAAGACAGGACCCGATGCGGACGATACTGAGGGGGCGCGACGGATTCGGGATGGCACGCCGCTTGAACATGCCGTTGCGAAGACGGGCGGCGGGGGGACGGGGCGTGCTGAAGCTACATCTGTTGCGACATGGGGAGACCGAGTTCAGCCGTAGTGATCGATTCTGCGGCAACATCGACGCGCCGCTGACCGACGCCGGCCAGCTGATGGGCGAGCAGTTCGCGGAGGCCTACGCGCGGACGCCGTGGCGGGCCATCGTGACCAGCACCCGGCGGCGCGCGCACGCGACCGCGGAGCCGCTGGCGGCGCGCACGCGCCGCCCGGTCCAGCGTGATCCGCGCCTGGACGAGATCTTCTATGGCGACTGGCAGGGGCTCACGAAGGCCCAGGCGCGGATGCGCGATCCCGCCCACTACCAGGTGTGGCGCCAGGATCCGACGGTTGGCCCACCGGCGGGCGAATCACCGTTCGATGTCTGCGAACGCGCGATGGCGGCGATCGACGACCTGCGCTCCCGGTACAACTCGGGCAACGTCCTTGTCGTATCGCACAAGACGGTGCTGCGTGTCGTCCTGTGCCGGCTGCTGAACCTCGACCTGCGCTGCTACCGCCAACACATCGATTGGCGCGTGGGCGCCCTGACCGTGGTGGAGCTCGGCCCGTGCCACGCGCGCCTGATCATGATGGGCGACACCAGTCACCTACAGCCACAGGCGGCTGGCGACCTCATCGGCGAACAGGAACCCGGCGTCAGTGAGCTGGAGATGGATCTCGTCGACGACGAGCCAGCCGGATTTGACGGCGGACGCGACGGCGGCCTCACGACCGCTCACGGGATCGACCCCATGACGGGCGCGATGCCCGGCGCGGTCGATGCCGGCGACGGTGCGTAGCCCCAGCCAGACGGCTTCGTTCTCCAGATCGGCGGCCGTGCGCCGCTCGATGTGCCGAGCGTCAGTCCGCGGCTTGCCGCGCAGGTAGACGTCGGTCGCGCGCGGGTTCGCGAACCGCCAGGCGGTGCCGTCGGCCAGCGGCCGCAACGACGACGCCGACGCGCCCGCGCCCAGATACGGCGCCAGCGACCAGTACAGGCGGTTGTGCCGGGACTGCCGCCCCGGACGCGCGTAGCTCGACACCTCGTAGCGCGGCAGGCCGGCGGCCGCGAACGTGGCGCCCGCGTGCTCGAACATCTGCGCGACCACGTCGTCGTCCGGGCGCACCAGCCGGCCGGCGCGCGCCGCCGCGCCGAACGCCGTTCCGCGTTCGACGGTCAGCGCGTACGCCGACACGTGTTCGGGGGCAAGCCCGATCGCCGTGTCGACCGCGCGCCGCCAGCCGTCCAGCGTCTGCTCGGGGACGCCGAACATCAGATCGATCGAGATGTTGTCGAACCCGGCGGCGCGCGCCGCGCGCACGCAGGCAGGCCCCGCCGCCCCGTCGTGGTTGCGGCCCAGCGCCGCGAGCAACCGATCATCGAACGCCTGCACGCCGATCGACAGCCGGTTGACGCCGCGCGCGCGCAGCGCCGCCAGGTGCGCCTCGTCGACCTCGCCCGGATTGACCTCGACGGTCACCTCCAGCTCCGACGCGGCCGGCGCCCCGAACGCCGCGCGCGCCGCGTCCAGCACCCGCCCGAGCGCGTCGGCGCGCCACAGGCCGGGCGTACCGCCGCCGAAGTAGATCGACACCAGCCGCCCGGCGCCATCGAACCACGCGCGGCGCACCTCGATCTCGGCCACCACCGTGTCGGCGTACGCATCGTGCGGCACGTCGCCGCGAGTGTCGACGGCGAAGTCGCAGTACGGACAACGCACGCTGCAGAACGGGAAGTGGACGTAGACGCCCAGCGGCTCGTCGGGGCGAAGGCTGCCCGACGAGACGTCCGCGCCGGCGTTTGCGTCTGCGCTTCCGACGCGGATCACGGGACCAGCTTGTAGCCGGTGCCGTAGATGGTCACGATGTGGCGCGGCTTCGCCGCGTCCTCCTCGAGCTTCTTGCGCAGCTTGACCACGAAGTTGTCGACGCTGCGCGTGCCCTGGTGGCCGGGGACGCCCCAGATCTTCTCCAGGATCTCCTCGCGCGTGACCGGCTGGCCGGCCCGCTCCCACAGCAGGCGCAGCAGCTCCACCTCGTAGAACGACAGCGCGTGGGTCTTCCCCTTGCGCGTCAGCTCGTGTTTGTGCGGATCGACCACCGCGCCGCCGATCTCGATGCGCTCGCTGGGAACCACCGTCCGGTGCAACCGCCGGAAGATGGCGTTGATGCGCGCCACCAGCTCGCCCACCGAAAATGGCTTGGTGACGTAGTCGTCGGCGCCCGAATCGAGCCCGCGGATCTTGTCGGTCTCCTGCGACCGCGCGGTCAGCATGATGACCGGCAGCAGCGGGTGCGTCGAACGGATCTCCTCGCACACGGAGAAGCCGTTGGCGTCGGGCAACATCAAGTCCAGCAGCACCAGGTCGGGGCCGCGCTCGCGCAGCAGGCGGATGCCCTCGCGCCCCAGCCCCGACGAGAACACCTCGAAGCCCTCGAACTCAAGCGCGTCGCGCAGGCCGCGCACCAGATCGGGCTCGTCTTCGATGATCAGGATGCGGCGGCGGTTGCCGAACGCGCCCGACGTGGTCAGCCCCGTCATGACGCCACGCGCTCCTCGGGCGCCGGCGTCATGATCGGCGCGGCGGGGACATAGACGGTGAACGTCGCCCCCTGCCCCGGCGTGCTGTCGACCTCGACGCGGCCGCCGTGCGCCTCGGCGATGTGCTTGACCAGCGCCAGGCCGATGCCGCTGCCGCGCACGTTGCGCGCGCGCGCGTTCTCGGCCCGGTAGAAGCGTTCGAAGATGCGCCGCTGCTCGTCGGCGGCGATCCCTGACCCGCGGTCGGCGATCGACAGCGCCACCGCCCCGGGCACGCGCCGCAGCCGCACCGACACCTCGCCGCCGTCGCCGGCGTACTTCACGGCGTTGTCGACCAGGTTCAGCAGCACCAGCGTCATCGCGTCTTCGTCCATGCGGACGGCGGGCAGGTTGGCTTCGATCTCGGTGCGCAAGCGTAGCTTCTCTTTCTCCAGGCGGTGGCGGAACACGTCCAGGGCGCGCTCGACCACCTCTTCCAGGTGGCCCTCGGCGAAGTTGTAGCTCGCCTTGCCGCGCTCCAGGCGCGCGAAGTCGAGCACGTTGTCGATGAGGTGCGACAGGCGTTCGGACTCGCGCGTGATGATGCCGGCGTATTCGCGCGCCATCGACTCGCCCTTGTGCTTACCGGTCGCCAGCAGCTCGCCGAACATCCGGATCAGCGACAGCGGCGTCTTCAGCTCGTGCGACACGTTGGCGATGAAGTCGCTGCGCATCTGCGACGACCGCCGCTCCGCCCGCACCGACAGCCACAACACCCCCAGCCCGACCGAGATGATGACCAGCGACACCGGCACCAGCAGCACGCCCAGCAGCCGCTCCCGCTCGACCTGCGCGCGCAGCTCGGCGACATCGCGCGGCGTGATCTGGATGCGCCACGCGTACAGCGTCTTGCCGAACGACGCCTCGTACTGGAACTGCGTCGGCGGCTGCGGCTCGCCGTAGATCGGACGCGCCACCTCGTCCAGGATGACGGCGCGGCGCAGGCGCGTCAGCTCGGTCGCCTCGTCCAGCTCCTCGGGGATCCAGTCCTTGGCGATGAGCCCCAGATCCAGCTTGGCGGCGATGTAGTAGTTGTCACCGATGTCGGTCTTCTTCGCCGCGTACGCGATCAGCACCGACTTGCCGTCGAACAGCTGGTGCAGGTGGCGGAAGTTGCCCGTGTGGTTCGGCGTCCACGGCTGCAGCGACTTCCAGTCGAGCCCCCGGACGTAGCTCTGCCAGCGGTCCAGCTCGCGCCGGCGCTTGGACTGGTCGGGCGCCGGCACCACCGCGCGGATCTTCAGCGCCGCGTCGAGCACGACGACCGATTCGACGCCGGCCGGCAGCTCGAAGGTCGACGGCGGATCGATCGCCCGGTCATCCCACTCGACCTCCTCGAACAGCTCGACGTCGACGCGATCGATCCGATCCTGCACCCGGCCGCTGAGCAGCTGCGCCAGCTGCTGGTTGGTCTCCATCAGCGACGCCTTGCTGCGCACCGACGACGCCACCGCGTAGCGGTAGCCGTAATACGCCAGCGCCACCGCCGCGCAGATGATGGCGGGGAAGACGAACGCCAGAATCACCGAAACGCGGGCGTCCTGCCGGGCCATTGGCCCCGAATCTTACAACTTTGCGGGCTCGGACGACGTGTCGCGCGGCGGACGGGGGGGCCGCGGCCTGGCCTTGGCCTTCGGGGCGTTCTGCGGGAGGGTCAGCTCCAGCGTGTGGTCGCCGTCCAGAACCATCGTGCGCGTGCTGGGCCCGTAGCCGTCCTTCTCGATGCGGACCTTCATGCTGCCGCCGAGCGGGCGCGTCAGAACCAGCGGCGTCGTCCCCAGCACCGCGCCGTCGGCGTCGTCGAGCACGCGGGCGCCCGCGGGCACGGACACCAGCCGCAGCTCGACCTTCCTGGGCGCCAGCGGCGCCGTGGGGATCGGCGTCGGCGTCGTCGGCTTGGCAACGGTCGTCGTCGTCGCGGGGGGCGGTTCCGGCCGCGGAGTCGGCTTCATGATGGCGACCGGACCCTCCAGGGTCTTCATCTCGCCGCCACCGCCGCGAAGCACGAGCACGCCCGCGGCCACCACCACCGCCGCCGCCAGGCCGCCGATCATCAGCTTGGTGCCGCCGCGCATCCCGGGCTGCGTCGTGCCGACGCGCTCGCCGCTGCTGGCGCCGAACGTGTCGTGCATCGGCGTCGTCTTCTGCGTGGTGGCCGCCTTGGGCGCCTGCGTCTTGCCCAGATCGGGCGACGACCCGCGCACCGTGAACTGGCTGCCGCCCGACGTCTTCAGCGCGCCCTGCACCTCGGCCATGCTGGCGTAGCGGTCATCGGGATTCTTGGAGAGCATCTTCAGCACCAGCGCGTCCAGCGCCAGCGGGATCTCCGGTCGCTTCGCACGCGCCGACGCGGGCGGCACGTTGAGGTGCATGTTGACCAGCTCGCCGAATCCCTCCGACACGAACGGCGTCTCGCCGGCCAGCATCTCGTAGATGATGACGCCCAGCGAGTAGATGTCGCTGCGGTGGTCGACCGAACGCGTGCCACGGCACTGCTCCGGCGACATGTAGATCGGCGTCCCCATCAGCGTCCCGGTGCGCGTCTTGACCGAATCAGCCGTCGACGCCTGCTGCAGCTTCGCGATGCCGAAGTCGAGCACCTTCATCCGCTCGCGGGTCGTGTCGTGGGGATCGTTGATGATGAACAGGTTGTCGGGCTTCAGGTCGCGGTGGACGATGCCCTTCGCGTGCGCGGCGCCCAGCGCCGACGCCGTCTGATAGGCGAAGTCGAGGCCGGTCGCGATCGGCATGATGCCGCCGTTTCGCAGGCGCGAGCCCAGGCTCTCGCCCTCGAGCAGCTCCATCACCAGGAACGGCGTGCCGTCCGCGAGCGTGCCGGAGTCGAGGATCTCGATGATGTTCGGGTGTCGGATCGCGTTCGCCGCGCGCGCTTCGTTCAGGAAGCGCGCCAGCAGGTGCTCATCGCGGCTGTAGTTCTTGTGCAGGACCTTGACCGCCACGCGGCGGCCGATCCCCGGGTGCTCGGCGAGATAGACGGAGCCCATGCCCCCCTCCCCCAGCAGCGCAATCGAGCGGTAGTTGCCGAACTGTTCGCCGATCATCGACGCCCAATGGTACTCGACGCCGCCCGTGGCGCAGCGTCATTTTTTGGACGCGGCGTCGGCGGAGATAGGCTTGGCGATGGGCTTGCGGAGCAGGAGCTCCACGCGTCCGCTGCTCACGAGATCGGGTAGCCGGCCGACCTGTCGGAAGCCCAGCCGTCGGTAGAAACGCAGCGCAGTGCGGTTGTCAGCGTCGCAGGACGTGAAAAGCCAACGCCGCCGAGGGCGCAGGCGCGCTTCGACGTGCGCGACCAGGGCGGCCCCCAGGCCCTGCCCGCTGGCGTCCGGTTTGACCGCCAGCAAGGCGATGAAGCCGCCCAGCAGAAATCCGTCCGTCGCCACGACGACGGCCAGCGGCGCGCTGCCGCCGCTCGCGCGCCCGGCCCGCCGCGCGCGCGCCACCCAGACATCGCCCGCGCGCGCCAGCCGGGCGAGGTAGCGGCCCAGCGCGGCCTCGCGGTAGCCGAGACCGCGCCACGGCTCGATGCCGACGATCCAGGCGGCCTGGCCGCGCGCCACGGCGGCAGACGCGCGAACGACGGCGAACGCGTCTGCCGCGTGCGACCACCTACGGCCCCGTGCTTGTGGCCGTACCCGCACCGGCTGGCGTGGCCGCAGTCGCAGCCGGCAGCTCCACGTGCACCAGGTTCGGCGTCCCGGGGCGCGACGCCATCAGCTCGGACACCTGCACGAAGCGGAAGCCGCGCTCGCGCAGCTCGCGCACGATGACCGGCAGCGCCTCGGCCGTCTTGTGACCGCGGCCGTTGATGTGAAAGACGACGATCGATCCGGGGCGCGCCTGGCTCACCACGGTCTTGATCATCCCGGCGGCGGTCGTGCGCGCGCTGGGATCGCCGGAGACGATGTCCCACGTCACCGTCGGCAGCTGCCTCCCCTGCACGACGTCGATGAGGCGGCTGCTCCACTCGCCGAACGGCGGCCGGAACGCGACCGCGCGCTTGCCGTATTTCGCCAGCGCCGCCGCCGTCTGATCGATCTGGGCCTCGATGCCCGCCGCTGGCATGCGCGACATGTGCGGGTGCTCGTACGAGTGATCGCCGAACTCGATCAGCGGCTCGCGCGTCAGCTCGGCCATCACGTCGGGATGTCCCTCGACCCAGCGGCCGGAGACGAAGATCGTCGCCGGGATGCGTTCGCGCTTCAGCAGCTCGTACACCGGCCGATCGAAGCCGTAGCTCTTGGTGCGCGTCGCGCAAGCGTCGAACGTGATCGCGATGGCAGGCTCGGTCATCGCGACGCTGCGCAGGGGACGCGAGGACAGCGTTGGGTCCTTCGGCGCCAGACCGAGCGGCACAGGGGCACCGGGGACAGGCGCGACGGGCATGTTGCTGACCGGCGTCATCCCGGCGAATGCGCCGGTCGCCTGCAACGACGCCGCAACCGCCCAGGCGACCGCCAGGGCCATTTCAGACCAGGTCCAGCAGCATGACGATCGCGTCCTCCTGATCCTCCGCGTAGTAATTCGGGCGAACGCCGACCGGCCTGAAGCCGAAACGACGGTAGAGCCGCAGCGCCGCGGCGTTCGAGCGCCGAACCTCGAGCGTGACGAAGCGGCATTTGCCCTCGCGGCCGACGTCGATGATGTGGGCGAGCAGACGCGACGCGTGGCCCGAGCGCCGTTCGCCCGGGTGGGTAGCCAGGTTCAACAGGTGCACCTCGTCAGCCACCACCCAGTAGTTGCTGAACGCGACGACGCGCTGCTCCGGATCGCGGACCACGTCCACGTGCGCCCAGTCGCGCGCCATCTCCTCGAGGAACACCTTCGCCGAGTCGGGCGACCGGAACGACTCCCGCTCGATCGCCATCACCTGGTCGAGATCGGCGACGCACATCGGGCCGACGTCGAAGGCCTGGGGGTGTTTGTTGACCGCCATGGCGTCCGCACCGGCGACGCTATGCGTCCGGCGCCCCGGGCGCAAGTTCGGCGCGGGCGGCCGAAGCCGCCGCAAAGATCGCTGACCACAGCGCGGGAACGCCTTCTCCGGTTTCACCCGATACCATCAGTGGCCCCGGGCCGCGGCGATTGCCGAACAAAGCGCGCGCGCGTTCGCGCAGCAGGCCGCGCTCGCTGGCGGACAGCTTGTCGACCTTGGTGAAGACGATCTGCGCCGGGACCGACTCCGTGCCCAGCCATTCGTAGAGCTGGCGCTCCTCGTCGGCGATGCCGCGGCGGGCGTCGATCAGGATCACGAACAGCGCCAGCGACCGGCGCCCGCGCGTGTAGCCTTCGATCAGCGGTCCCCACGCTTTGCGCTCCGACTGTGACACCTGGGCGTAGCCGTAACCGGGCAGGTCGACCAGCCGCAGCTCGCCGACCGGCGTGGCGCCGGGCTTGAAGGTCAGCGCGAACATCACCAGCCCGCGCGTCCGGCCCGGCGTCTTCGACGTGCGCGCCAGCCCCTTGCGCCCGGCCAGGCGATTCAACAACGTCGACTTGCCGACGTTGGACCGGCCGGCGATCGCGATCTCGACGGGACCCGCCGGCGGCAGGCTGGCGAGATCGCGCGCCTCCGCGATGAACACGGCGTCTGTGACTTCGGGCGTTCCGCCGGTGGCCATTGCCGCAAAGGTTACCACCGTGGGGTACCATCCCGCTGGTGAGCTTCAGGCTCGTCGGGCTGACCGGAGGCATCGGGACGGGTAAATCGACCGTCGCGGGCCTGTTCGCCGCGCGCGGCGTGCCGGTCATGGACGCCGACGTGCTGGCGCGCGACGTCGTCGCCCCCGGCCAGCCCGCGGCCGCCGACATCGCCGCCGCCTGGCCCGACGCCATCGCCGCCGACGGCCGCATCGACCGCAAGCGGCTGGGCGAGATCGTGTTCAGCGACCCCGCCGCGCGGGCGCGCCTGGAGGCGATCACCCACCCGCGCATCCAGGAGCTGTCGCGCGCGCGCGCCGCCGCGCTGGCCGCCGCCGGCCACACGTTCGCGCTCTACGAAGCGTCGCTGCTGGTCGAGAGCGGCCGCTGGCGCGAGCTGGACGGCCTCATCGTCGTCACGGCGTCGCCGGCGACCCAGATCGCGCGCGTCGTCCGCCGCGACGGCGTCAGCGAAGACCAGGCCCACGCCCGCCTGCGCGCCCAGCTTCCGCAGGACGACAAGGTGCGGGTGGCGACCCACGTCATCGACAACGACGGCGACCTCGCCGCCACCGAAGCGCAGGTCGATCGCGTGCTGGCCGCGCTGCGCGCGGCGTAGCAGGAAACGAAGCCGACCGCGTACCGATAACGCCGGAGCCTCATGGCTCGGCATCGATTGCTTTTCGCGAGGGCTTATCTGGAGGACCTCCGCCAGCAACCGGCCTTCGACAGGGCTGCGATTCAAGCCGCGATCGTGGCACGTCTCGCTGAGAATCCCGAGCAGCCGTCGAAACAGCGTCGACCACTGGCGGCGACGGTCACGTGGTGTCCTGATGCCAGATGGCAACTCCGCTTTGGCGACTATCGCGTCCTTTACCGGGTCGACGGCAGCACCGTTGAAGTGCTTCGAGTAAGATTGAAAGGCAGACGTACCACCGAGGAGATGGGGCCATGAAGAGCTGGTACACCCAGGCCGAGGTAGATGACGAGGTTCGGCGCGGAGTTGCGACCGAGCTGTCTCGGCAAATTGCCGTCTATGACGGTTCGCCTATCGCCGCCAAGGAAATCCTCCGTGGTCTGGCTGCCGCGCGCATGATGGACATGGATTGTCGTCCGTTTGAAGACGCACTCGCCAAACGCCACCAGACCCTTGAAGCGGCGTAGGCGCCAGCGGCGACCCAAAAACCGACAGCGTTGAACGTCGGGTGGCTCCGGATCGTCGTATGCTGGCTCGGATCGCCGAACCAATAGCGGAACACCGCCCTTCCCTGTCGCCACCATCGCCCATGCTTCAACCATGCGCCTGCTGAACGTCGCGCTTATCATCCTGACGGCGCTCGCGACGGTGGCGGGCTATCTGCAGGAGAAGAAGCGCCTGGCCACCATCCGCGCGCTGCCGCCGGTCAAGGCGCGCGATTTTACGATGCCGCGCAGAAGCAGCGCGAGCGCGTGATGATCGTCGTGACCGTCGTGCTGGCCCTGGGGGCGGTGGCCGCGGTGCTGGTGAGGACGTTCGCGTGATCACCACGCTGGTCGCCATCCTGGCCGCCATCGCCGTCGGCGGCCGCGCCAACGACGCCCTGCGTACGGCGCAGATGGAGAGCATCCTGACCCGGCTGCCCGAAGATCAGGCGCGCGCGTACTACGACCTGCTGCGACGGCGGTTGCGCCGCGTGCTCGTCATGCGGGCACTCGCGATCGCGTCGCTGTTCTGCATCTTCTACATGCTCCGGCGCTGGCTGGTCTCGACGCCATGACCGGGGCGCGCCGGCGACCCAGGCGGCCCAGATCGCGGGCAGCGGTGGGCGCCGAGCCTAGATGATCGGCGTCGGGAAGCCGCGGCCGGGCTTGGCGAACAGGTAGCCCTGGCACAGGTCGCCGCCCAGGGCGACCAGCGCGTCGCGCTCCGCGGTGGTCTCGATGCCTTCCGCGACGAGCTGGATGCCCAGCTCCGTGCACAGCGCGATGATCGACCTCACCAGCTTCTGCTTGACCGGCGAGCTGTCGATGCCGCGCACCAGAGACATGTCGACCTTGACCACCTCCGGCTCGAGCTGCGCGAAGCTGGTCAAGCCGGCGTAGCCCGCGCCCAGGTCGTCGATCGCGATGCGGTAGCCGAGCGCGCGCAGCCGCGTCACGCGCGCGCTCAGCTCGTGGATGCGATCCAGCGCGGCGCGTTCGGTGATCTCGAGGACGATGTTCTTCGCGATACGGCGTCAGCGCGCCCTCGTCGGCGTACAGCTCGGCGTCTTCCAGATCGGCCGGGTGCAGGTTGACGAACACGTGGCCCACCGGCGGCGTGTCGCGCATGATGCTTCGCGACGTGCCCGCGGATGATGCGCCCGAGCTCGGCCGCGCGGCCCAGACGCTCGGCGGCGTCGAAGAAGTCCAGCGGGCTGCGCAGCGTCGGCTCGTCGGTGCGCAGCAGCGTCTCGTACGCGAACACGCTGCGCCCCGTCCACGACACGATGGGCTGCGCGGCGACCCACAGCTTGTCGATCGCCGACGCGAACCGCGCTTCGAGCCCCGCGCGATCGCCGATCTGTTTGCCTTCCTGCTCGCGCATCTGGCTGGCTTCGCGACGCACGCGCGCCAGCTTGTGGACGCGCACCGCGCGCGCCACGATATCGAGCAGCGCTTCCAGGCCGACCGGCTTGAGCAGGTAGCGGAACGCGCCGTATTCGATCGCCTCCAGCGCGCTCTCCAGCGCCGGGCTGCCGGTCATGAAGATCATCGGCACGTCGAGGTCGCTCTGGCGGATGTCACGCAGCAGCGCCAGGCCATCCATGTCGGGCATGGTGATGTCGCTGACGATCACGTCGTAGCTCTTGCTACGCGCCAGCGTGGCCCCTTCCCGGCCCGCGCCCGCAACCGTGACGTTATAGCCAGCGGCTGTCAGCGCGCGGGCATATCCGCGCGCCGTCAGGGGTTCGTCGTCGACGATCAACACCTCTGCCGGCGCGGTGGCGGGGCTACCGCCTACCTGACCGGCGGCCGCGCCCGCAGTCGTATGACCGAGCATCTACAAGCCAATCGGCTGCGTTAGCCCGCGTCTTTAACCGAAGCTGTCGTTCGCAGTCGAAGTCCGTTCAAACGGATGAACCCGCCCGCGTCGCGCTGGTCGTAGGCGCCGCGGTCGTCCTCGAATGTGACGATATCGTTACGGTAAAGCGAGCGCGGCGAGCTGCGGCCAATCACGGTCGCGCTTCCCTTGAACAGGCGCAGCCGCGCCACACCCGTGACCGGTTCGTTGACCGCGTCGACCAGCTTCTGCAACGCCTCGCGCTCGGGCGAGAACCAGAAGCCGCGATACACCAGCGTGGCGTATTCGACCGCCAGCGTGTCGCGAAGCCGCATCGCCTCGCGGTCCATGGTCAGCGACGCCACCGCGCGGTGCGCCAGGTGTAGGAGCGTTCCCCCGGGTGTCTCATACACGCCGCGGCTCTTCATGCCGACGAAGCGATCCTCGACGACGTCGGCGCGCCCGACGCCATGTTCGCCCGCCAGCGTGTTCAGCTCCGTCAGCAACGCGACAGGCCCCAGCGGCTTGCCGTCGACGGCCACCGGCGTCCCGCGCTCGAAGCCGATGGTGACGTCGCGCGGATCGTTCGGCGCCTGCCGTGGATCCGCGGTGCGCTGGAACATGTCGGCGGGAGGCTCGACATCCGGGTCCTCGAGGACGCCGCCCTCGTAGCTCGTGTGCAGCAGGTTGCGGTCGATCGAATACGGCTTCGCGGCCGTCGCCTCGACCGGGATCTTCTTGCTGGCGGCGAACGCGATCAGCTCGGAGCGCGACTTGAAGTCCCACTCGCGCCACGGGGAGATGATCTTGATCGATGGGTTGAACCAGTAAGCGCCCAGCTCGAAGCGGACCTGGTCGTTGCCCTTGCCGGTGGAGCCGTGGGCGATCGCGGTCGCGCCCTCGCGCGCCGCCACGTCCATCATGCCGCGCGCGATGCACGGGCGCGCCAGGGCAGTGCCCAGGTAATACGCGCCCTCGTAGACCGCGGCGGCGCGGACGGCAGGGAACACGAAGTCGCGCACGAACTCTTCGCGCTGGTCGAGCACGTGACACGACACGGCGCCGGTGCGCAGCGCCTTCTTGCGCGTTTCCTCCAGGTCTTCACCCTGGCCAACGTCCGAACAGAAACCAACGATCTCGGCGTTGTACTTCTCCTTGAGCCAGACGATGGCGACGGAGGTGTCGAGGCCGCCCGAGTACGCGAGGAGAATCTTCATGGGTCCCGACCTATCACAAGACGCGTGACGCCGGGAGAGGCGACACGACCGGTCCCGAAGGTCAGACGATGCGGACGGCGCCGGTACGAAGCAGGCGGGCGGCGATGCGCAGGGCGTCCGTCGAGCCCAGCCCCGACCCGTCGAAGAGCTCCTCCAGCGTCCGAGTGCCGTCGATGCGGTCGAGCAGCGCCCGCTCGCGCGGGCCCAGGCGGCTGGCGGCGATCTCCGCGGCGCGGGGGGCCAGCACCGGCAGCCCGCTCGACGGGCCGACGTAGGCGGCGAACACGCGCGTCAGCAGCGGCCGCGCTGGCTCGATGACCTCGACGATGCCAGGCGGCGGCGCCTCGTCGCCCTCGCGCATCGCGGCCTCCGCCGCCGTGACAGCCACGGTCAGGTCGCCGGCGTCCAGCGCGGCGCGGGCGCTGTCGATGTGCTGAGCGGCGCGCTTGCGCCAGGGCGCGACGTCGGCGTCCGCCTGCGCCAGCGCCGACGGCTGCGAACCGGAGGGCACGCTCTCGCGCCCCGAATCTCCGACGCGGCGCGTGTGCTCCGGCCGCCGGGGTGTGGGCGCCGCGGGGTCGCGAGGGGCGACGCTTCCGCTCGGTGGTTTGCCCATGGACGCCGCCATCTTCGCGGGGATCGGCGACATGATGGTGACGCGACGGTCGCGCGCGATATCGATCTCCGCCGTCTGCATCGGGTTGTGGATCGGCCGAGGCGTCGCGTCGTCCCTGCCGCCCGCCTCCGCGTCGAACCCGTCTTCCCCGTTGATGGCGCGCGCGATCTCCGATGAGGATCCGTCGCGCGACTTCATCGATTTACGAACTCGGCAGGACACCGCCCGCCCTTGAGGTGGTCGCCGGCCGCGCCGCTCTTTCTACGGAAGCAGCAGCTCCAGCAACGCCTTCTGCGCGTGCAGGCGGTTCTCGGCCTGCTGCCAGACGGCGCTGGACGAACCTTCGATGACCTCGTCCGTGATCTCCTCGCCGCGGTGGGCGGGCAGGCAGTGGAGCACGATGGCGTCAGGGGCGGCGCCGCGCAGCAGCGCCGCGTCGATGCAGTAACCGGCGAACGCCTTCCGGCGCGCCTCCGCCTCCGCCTCCTGCCCCATCGACGCGAACACGTCGGTCGAGATCACGTGCCGACCGGCAGCGGCCTCCGCCGGGTCGCGCACGACGGTGATCTTGCCGCGTTCGCTGGCGCGCGCCCGCGCCAGCACACCCGCGTCAGGCTCGTAGCCCACCGGGCACGCGAGCGCGAGGTCGAGCCCCAGGATGCCGGCGGCCTCGATCCACGAGTTGGCCATGTTGTTGCCGTCGCCAATCCACGCGTATTTGACCGCGCGCAGGCTGCGCGCCACGTCGCCGCCGAAGCGCTGCGCGACCGTCTGCAGGTCGGCGAGGACCTGGCACGGGTGCATCAGGTCGGTCAGGCCATTTATCACGGGGACCGACGCGTAGCGCGCCATCTCCTCGGCGCGGTCGTGGCCGAACGTGCGCAACATGATGCCGTGGCAATAGCCAGACAGCACGCGCGCCGTGTCGCGCAGCGGCTCGCCGCGTTCGAGCTGCGACCCCTGCATGCCCAGGTAGAGCGCGTGCCCGCCCAGGTCGAACATCGCGATCTCGAAGCTGGCGCGCGTGCGCGTCGACGCCTTCTCGAACACCATCCCCAGCACCCGCCCCGGGCGGCTGGCGTGCGGCGTGCGCGCCGCCCGCAGCTTGCGCAGCTCCTCGGCGCGCGCGATCAACGCCTCGATGCCCCCGTCGGGCAGGTCGGCGAAGCTCAGGAAATCGCGCTTGGACGGCGCCGCGGTCATCGTCCACTACCTAGCACGTCGTCGAGGATCGCGACCGCCTCGTCGATCTCGGCGCGGCTGACGATCAGCGGCGGCACCAGCCGCACGACGTTGCTGCCCGCCAGCGACACCAGCAGGCCCTTCGCCCGCGCGGCCGCCACCACCTCCGCCGGCTCATCGACGAGGATGCCCTGCAGCAGGCCCCGCCCGCGCGCGCCGCGCGTCCGCGGGCGCCGCCGCTCCGCCAGCCGCAGCAGCGCCGATCCCAGGTGCGCCCCCATCTCGTGCGAGCGAGCGACCAGCCCCTGCTCGTCGATCTCCTTCTGGACGTACAGCGCCGCCGCGGTCGCGAACGGGTTGCCGCCGAACGTCGACGCGTGGCTGCCGGGCTCGAACCCGCGCGCGACCTCTTCGTTGGCCAGCATCGCGCCGATCGGCACGCCGCCGCCCAGGCCCTTGGCCAGCGTCACGATGTCGGGCACCACGCCCTCGCCTTCGAACGCGTAGAACGTGCCCGTCCGGCCGTTGCCGGTCTGCACCTCGTCGAAGATCAGCAGGGTGCCGGTGTCGTTGCAGGTACGCCGCAGCTCCTGCAGAAACCCGGCCGGCGGCAGGTTGATGCCACCTTCGGCCTGGATCGGTTCGATGATGACCGCCGCCGTGCGATCGGTGATGGCCGCGCGCGCCGCCGCGATGTCCCCGAACGGGATGAACTTGACCGGCGTGACCAGCGGGCCGAAGCCCTCCCGGTATTTCGGCTGTCCGGTGACGCTGAGCGCGCCCAGCGTGCGGCCGTGAAAGCCGTTCTCGAACGCGACCAGCTCGACCCGCTCCGGCTGCTTGCGCGTGACGATCTGATAGCGGCGCGCCAGCTTCAGCGCCGCCTCGTTCGCCTCGGTGCCGGAGTTGCAGAAGAACACGCGTCCCTTGAAGGCGCGCTTCATGAGCGCCTCGGCCAGGCGTAGCTGCGCTTCGATGTAATAGAGGTTGGAGACGTGAATCAGGCGGCGCGCCTGCTCCGCGATGGCATCGGCCAGGCCGGCGTGCGAATGCCCCAGCACGGCGACGGCGATGCCGGCGGTCATGTCCAGGTAACGGCGGCCATCCGCGTCGAACAGGGTGCACCCCTCTCCACGTTCCATGACGATGGGTGCTTGTCGGTAATTGTTGATGAGCAGGCGGCGTCCCGCCTCTATGAGATCGTCTTGCCGCGGCATCGCCCCACTTTACCACTGCTGGTTGCGGGCTTAGCTTCCCGGCCCATGGGGTTCGCGCCAACCATCCTCAGCACCGCGACGGCTGTCCCCGCGTACGCAGCGACGCAGGACCAGGTCAAGGCGCGGCTGCGCGAGGTGTTCGACCTGCCGGCGCGACGGCTGGACGCGGCGATGGAGCTGTTCGACCACGCGGGGGTCGAACAGCGGTTCAGCGTCGAGCCCCTGGAGTGCCTGGGCGCGTCGCGCCCGCTGGGCGAGATCCAGGCGCTTTACCACGAGCACGCGCTGGCGCTGGGACGCGAGGTCGCCGCCGCGGCGCTCAGGCGCGCAGGCGTTTCAGGCAGCGAGGTCGATCTGATCATCACCGTGTCGTGCACCGGCATCATGATCCCGTCACTCGACGCGTACCTGGTCGAAGACCTGGGGCTGCGGTCGGACGTGCGGCGCCTGCCGATCACGGAGCTTGGGTGCTCCGGCGGCGCGGCGGCGCTGGCGCGGGCGCGCGACTTCCTGGTCGGGTTCCCGGATGCTTGCGCGCTGGTCATCGCAGTCGAGCTGCCGAGCCTGAGCATGCAGCGCGCGGACCTGTCGCTGGCCAACCTGGTCGCGACTGCCCTGTTCGGCGATGGCGCGGCGGCCGTGGTGCTGTCGGGCGGCGGGCGCGCGCCCGCGACCGGCCTGCGCGTGCTGGAGACGCTGTCGCACATCTTTCCGGAGTCGACGTACGCGCTGGGCTTCGACCTCAAGGCCGACGGGTTTCATTCGGTGCTGTCGAAGGACATCCCGGTGCTGCTGCGCACCGAGATCCGCCGGCTGGTCGACACGCTGACGGCGCGGCGCGGGCTGGTGCGCGGCGACCTCGGCTGCTTCATCATGCACCCCGGCGGGCGCAAGATCCTGGAGGTTGTCAGCGAGGAGCTGGGGCTGTCGCGCGGCGACGCGCAGCCGTCGTGGGACGTGTTGCGCAACTACGGCAATCAGTCGAGCGCGTCGGTGCTGTTCGTGCTGCACGAATGGCTGCAGAAACGGCGCCCCGAACCCGGCGTCAACGGTATCCTGGCGGCGTTCGGCCCGGGGCTGACGACCGAGATGCTGTTGCTGACGTTCAACTGAGGGGGGGCGGAGATGCCGACCACGACGATCCTGTTTCTGCTGCTCGTCGCCGCCGTCGGCGCGTGCCGGCTGATCGAGCTGCGCCTGTCGAAGCGCCATCAGCGCGCGCTGGCCGAACGCGGCGCGCCCGTGCTGGCCGAGCCGGTGTTCCGGGCGATGGTCGCGCTGCACACCGGGATCCTGGTGGCGGCTGTCATCGAGGTGCTGCTGCTCGACCGCCCGGCGCTGGCCACCGTCGCCATCCCTGCGCTCGTCGCCGTGGGCCTGGCGAACGCGCTGCGCTTCTGGGTCATCGCCGCGCTCGGCATCCACTGGAACGTGCGCGTCGTGCCGTCGATGCCGCTGGGCGTGGTGACGTCGGGCCCGTATCGCTTCGTGCGCCACCCCAACTACGTGGCGGTGTTCGTCGAGCTGGTGGCGCTGCCGCTGGTCCACGGCGCGTACCTGACCGCCATCGCGGGCGCGGCGTTGCACGTCGTGGTCCTGCATCGCCGCATCCACCTGGAAGAGGCGACCTTGATGGCGGACGCCAGCTATCGCAACGCGTTCGCGAACAAGCCGCGCTTTGTTCCTTGGCCATGGTCGATGTCGTAATCGCGGGCGGCGGCCCGGCGGGCGCGACGCTGGCGATGCTGCTCGGGCGCGCGGGGCTGCGCGTCGAGCTCTACGAGGCCAAGACGTTCCCGCGCGAGAAGCCGTGCGGCGAGGGGATCATGCCCGCGGGTGTGGCCGTGCTGGAGCGCGCGGGGCTGCGCGACGCCGTCGGCGGCAAGACGCTGGCCAGCGTCCGCTACCACGGCTTCGGCCTGACCGCGGAGAGTGGCTTTCCGGCGCGCGTGGGCGGCGTGGCGGCGGCGGCGCCGGCGGTCGCGCTCGGCGTGCGACGGCTACACCTGGACGCGGTGCTGCTCGCTGCGGCGCGCGCGGCGCCGGGCGTGCGCGTACACGAGCAGACGGCGGTCGAGGGCGCGGCGATCGAAAACGGACGCGCGGTCGGCCTGCGCGTGGGCGGCGAGGTGCGGCGCGGCACGCTGGTCGTGGCGGCTGACGGCCTGCAATCGCCCGTGCGCCGATCGCTGGGGCTCGACGCGCGCCGGGCGGACGATCACCGCGTCGGCGTGCGCATGCACTTCCGGCTGGCAGCCGGGCAAGCCGGGCCGTCGCGGCTGGAGATCTTCGTCGGCCGCGGCTACGAGCTGTACGCGGCGCCGCTACCCGACGGCGAGCTGTTGCTGGCGGCGCTGGGCGATCGCGACCTGCTGGCGGGCGGCGCGCGCGCCGCGTTCACGCGCTGGATCGCCGCCGAGCCGCTGCTCGCCGGCTGGCTGGACGGCGCGGCGGAGCTGACCGCGCCCGAGGGGCGCGCGCCGGTCACGCGCCGCGCGCGCGCCGGCCACGCGCCCGGCGTCGTGCTGCTGGGCGACGCCGCGCGCGCCACCGACCCGCTGACCGCGGGCGGCATCGCGCACGCGCTGGTCACCGCCGAGCGGCTCGCGGCCGTCGTCCCCCACTACCTCGCCGAAGGCGACGTGCACCTCGCGCGCTTCGACCGCGACCGCCGGCGCCTCCTGCGCGCGCACGACTGGCTGACGCGCGCGCTGGTCTTCCTGGTTGAACGTCCGGCGCTGGCGCGCGCGGCGCTGGTGGGCATGCGCGCGGCGCCCGGGCTGATGCGGGCGCTGCTCGGCGTCGGCGGCGGCGTCGCGATTCAGCCGCCCAGGATCGTCGCAGCGAGCTGGATGGCCCCCGCGCTGGTCAGCAGCGCGACGGACCAGAACGCGATCCCCTCGAAGCGCGCCGAGTCCGCGTAGCCACCGCGCACGACGCGCGTCGCCTGCCAGATCGCGAGCGGCGCGAGCACGAGCGGCGCGGTCGCGACAAGGACCGGCAACCCCACGAACGGCAGCAGCGGCAGAGCACCGAACGCGCCGATGGTCACCGCCGCGTAGAGCCGTGCCCCTGCCCGTCCGCCGATACGGACGACGATCGTCCGCTTGCCCACCGCCGCGTCGCCGGCGGCGTCGGGAAATTCGATGGCGAGCAGCATCGCGAACTGCAGCGCCATCGGCAGCGCGCAGACGGCGAGGAGGCGCGGGTGCAACGCGCCCGCCTGCAAGTAGTAGCCGAGCGCCGGAACGCACAGCGTGACCACGATGGCGGTGGTGATCTCGCCGTAGCCGCGCGCGCAGAAGCGCAGCGGCGGCGCGCTGTAGAACCACGCCAGCCCCGTCATGACCACGGCCAGCGGCACCAGCAGCTTCATGTCGGGCAGGCGCAACGCCAGCACGTTGGCGACGGTGAGCGCCGCCACCCCCAGCGCCAGCGCGGCGATCAACGCCACGCGCGCCGGCAGCACGCCGTCGGGAAGCACGCGACTGCCGCCCGACCAGCGCGTCGGCGTCCGGTTGGCGCGGTCAGCCTCCAGATCGAAGTAGTCGTTCGCGTAGTGGACCATGAGCTGCGCCGCCGTCACCACCATCTGCCCCAGCGCATACCGCCACCCGTCGAAGCGCGCGCCGGCGGCGACGGCCGTCGCGGCACCCAGGCCGTAGAACAGGAAGCCGCCCACCGTGAACAGGGGCCGCCCGAGCTTGACGAACGCGCCCACCACCCGCAGGTCGATCGCCACGCGCGGAGTCTACGACAGTCTCAGCCGCCGCGTTCCCACCCTGTGGGTCTGCCGCGGGATCAACGAAGTGCGAAGTAGACGGTCGCGATCGCGATCGCGGCCACCGCCAGCGTCAGGCCAATCCACAGGCGGCTTCGACCTGGCGAGGGCGCAACATCGGGAGCGCGCGCCGGTGTGCACCGGCCCGTTCGTACGTGCGCGTTCCTACCCTGTCGCGGCAGCGCGAGAAAGAACAGGCGCTGGCTCGCGTACCCTGACGGCGGCGGCGCCAGCGGCAAGGAGCGAAGAACCGCCTCGAGCGCGCCGCTCGGCTGCATGTCGACCAGCGCTTCGTAGGTCAGCGCGCCATTCATGGCGGCGACGAAGACGCGCCCAGCGTGGGCCGTCCGTTCGCGCAGCAGCGCGGGCGCGGCCTCCTTGAGGGCAGCGACGAACGCCGCCTCGGGCGCAGGCATCGCGTTGTCCGGCGCCGACATCCTAGACACCCAAGCACCCACGTAGAGGTCCCATGGACCGGCGTCAGTCGTGACCGTGTAGTGGTCGACCTGATCTTCCTCGAGCAGCCCCCACAATCCAGCCAGCAGCACGTGGAAGTCGCACACGCAGAACTGGACAACGGCATCGTTCGCTGCGGCGGCAGGATCGTCTGCGAAGCCATTCAGTGAGTCCACGACGCGGGAGCCGTCCGGACCGGCGGCCTCCACGTGCAGCCGTGTCACCGAGGGGTTCGTTTCTCGCGTCGCGCTCAGCCGGACCCAGCGTGCATCCCCTGTTCCCACGTGAACAACACCGTCGCGGTGATTCGCCTGGACGCCATGTGCCCCCAGGAGCTTCACGACGTGGTCACCGAGCATCGCGTCGAGCGCGAGATCTTCGCTGCTCATCGGCTACGCCAGCCACAATCGTTCGCGAAGTGTGGTCGCCATCGACACGGCCTGGTTTGCGTCGGGAAGTCCGGCCGCCTCGCGTAGCGCGGCGGCTTCGGGCAGCGCGACCTGGGTGAGCAACGCGCCTGCCGCTTCGGCGCGCGCGTTTCGCACACGGTTGCGGGCAGTGCGGAGGCAATTGCGCGCGGCTCCATTCGTCGATGGCGAAAGACAGCGCGGCATGGTGCGTTTCCTCGATCGCGATCACCCGCATGGCGGCGCGGATTCCGGGATCACGTGCGACCTTGGCCTGACGACAGGCGACGACGGCGGCAAACGCCTCGCGCACACAACCTTCGACGGCATTCTGCGTCGCCACCGCTTCTAGGTCCGGCGGAGGCCTGCGCGACAGCGGGCGCACCGCCGGCGGCGAGACGTGCCGCCGGCGGGCGAGACGACCCATGCTGCGCGCGTGGCGGCGCTCGTCGTCGATTGCAACGCGCGCCGCGCTCACCAGCGCGGGCGGTGCCGCGTGGGCCGCCAGCTCCTCGGCGAGCACCGCGAAGGCACCGACCGACGCGGCCTCCATGTGCGCCGTGCCGGCGAGCCAGGTGGCGATCGGGTCCGGGCGCGCGACCAGTACGGGCGCCTGCCATCGGGCCGGCCGGCGTCCGCCAACGCAGTAATACGAGTACAGCACACGCACGACCTGCCCGCCGTCGCCGTCGACGATCGCGCACTCATGGATCCGGGCAGCGCCTGGCTGCAGAGCGCGGCGGCACAGCTCGTCGATCCCCCGTCCGGCACACCAGCGTCGGAGATATTCGCGAGCGAGACCGTTTGTTCCATCGCCGGTGTGTCGCAGGGGTAGCGCGAGCGACCGCCGAGCAGCGGCGCGCTCGCGAGGGCAACCCGTCGAAACAATGCCAACAGTGCGCTGCTATCCATCGCTGTTCCCCCGACGGGCTTCAATGCACCAGCCGTGCCGGCGCGAACCGCCGGCCCCTCAGGCGATGGTACCCGGGATCGTGACACTGGTGTCTCGGTTCGCGTCAGCGACCCCCGATCTTCAGATCGGGGCTAAGCTCAATTCCTCGAAGGCCCATGCTCGTCTTCATTGTCACCTTGCTCTAGCTACCGGTGCGGGCATCGGGGTAGGTGTGATCGCATGGCGGGGGGCCCTCGGTCGATGGAGGAGCGGGCTTGCGCCGGTGGTGCTGCTCGGCGTCGTACTCGTTTCAGTCGCCGGATTTCTCAACCTCGCCACGGGGTTGATCAGACGCCGCAACGAGCGCGAGGCCTTGGAGGCCGCGGGCTTCGCAATGTACGGCCGCCCCAGCATCGCTAGCCTCAACGCCGATCTCGAGCTGCGGATCGCGCGCGATCCGCGACTGGCGCAACGCCTGGCGGCACTCCCATCGCCGCCACGTGTGGAAGCAGGAGTGGGCGTCATCACCCAGGCGGGTCTGGCGCGACTGGACGACGACACGCGCGCCGCCCTGCTCGGCATTCGTCGCACCCTCGCGGACTCCTCGCTCGACCTGTGTGCGGGAAGCTGGACGGGCGACGTCACTGTGGAGGCGCTCTCTCCGGCGATGCGCAAGCTCGACGAGGCGACGCAACGAAGATCGGTCGGCATCTTCGCGCAGGCGGCCGAGCTGGAGCTCGCGGCGACATCCCCTCCGGCGCGCGTCTCGGGCGCGGCGCGAGATGCTGCGCTCATGGAACTGTCCAACGCACTTTCTCCAGATGCGCGCGCCACATTCGAGCGCGTCTCCAATGCGGAGAAACCGGCGCCCGAGGAGGCGTGCGCGGCGTTCCGTGCATTCTCTGACGGCCTCCCGCGGGTCCGGCCGGCAACGCGCCATCTCCTGCTCAAGATCGCTGTCACACCGGACGTCGTCGACCCGGGTTAGCCGGGACTCAGCTGAGGCGACGACGATCGAGCTCGGCGTGAAGGCGCCTGGCGACGACGGAGTACTTCGCTGCGTCGCCGGCTGTCTCAACACCGAACCAACGCACGAACTCCTCGTGAACGATCTCTGAAGGTCTTCAACGCCGTGAGAGGCCCCGAGTCGAGACAGGATCGTATCGACCTCAGGCTCGTACTCGTCAGTATTCGTCTCGAAATGATCCCTATCGGGTCAACGTCGAATAGGAGCTCGAGGACGAAGTCGTACAGGCTGCCGAATCGCTGGCGAAGCGCCGCACGACGCTGTTGATACCGCTCCTTGTCGCTCATAGTCCTGCCCTCCGCCTCTGGCTAACGATACGGCCGTTCAGCGGCGAAGGGGAGACGGAGCGCAGCGACAGAGGGAGTGTAGCGACCGACGCGTCGGTCCGACTGCAACGCCGGGTTGGACCGCGTCAACGCGCGAAGATGCGCTGCTCACCGGCGACTGCATATGGGGCGTCGAGTACGGCACCGCCGGGCCCGATCACATAGGGGAAGACGACGACGACTGAATAGCCGTCCCGATGGTCCAGCCGCACTGCGATCGCGTCCTGCTTTGTTGCCTTTCCGGGCGGCACTACCAGCATGTCGACGACCAGGGCCGTGGCCTTGTACTTCCCTTCCTTCGCCGCTCGCTGAAAGCCCTCCTCTAGGACCGCGATCACGTCTGCGGATGGTGGATGTTCGTCACCTGTGTAGCCGCCGACCGCAACAAGTGCGCCGGTGGAATCCATGGCGCCACCGAATGGATAGAACTCACGATGCTGCGAAAGCATCTGTTCGGCGAGTGGCACGACAGCGTTCATGAGCTCTTCACATTCCTCTTTCGCAGTCTTCATCGGGGAGCTGGGTCCCATTTTCGCTGTCGCTGATCCCGACGGCGCCAATGCGTTGGTCCCTGGTGCGGCCGTGCTGACGGCGGGAGGACGATTGCCTGACGCCAGGCATCCCAGCTGGGTGGCCACAAGCACGATCGTGATCGCTCCTCGCATGCCGTCGTTCAGTCGTCCAAATCGATATTAGCCTGCACAGCATTCGTTTATCACTGCGAAGCCGGAACGCGTTGGGGCGGACGTCGTTTGAACAATTTCGCGTTGTTGCCGGCAGCCTACGTGACCGAGGTCGCGGCCGCGCTGCTGGATAACGCGATAAGAGCTGCGAAGCGGGAGCGAGGTGTAGGAGAAGCCGCGTCACTCCGACCAGACGCCTTTCCACTGCGGCGGCGCGGGGACCGGGGTGCGGCGGAGCCAGAGCTCGACGAGGCGGTCGTCGCGAAACAGCGGGCTGACCCAGTAGCCCTTGCGCTGGGAGTTGGCGATGGCTTCGGACGTGATGACGGGCTCGTCGACGACGGTGCCGGGGGGCGTGTAGCTGGAGTGCACGAAGGTCGCGCGGCCGTCGCGCACGTCGATGAAGCCGACGTGGATGTCCAGGCCGACGACGTAGAGGCCATCGCCCAGCTTGTCGACCAGGCGGCGCTCGAGCTCTGCGGGCGTGATGTTGCCGTAGCGGTACACGGCCACGCCGGGCGGCAGCAACGCGCGCTGGATCCACGATGCAGGCGCCTGCGCGAAGCGGGTGCGGCTCTCGAGCACGAGGCCCGCGTTCTGCAGCGCCGCGGTCAGGAAGTAGCTGCACGAGATGTACATGCCGGGCTCGTGGGGCAGTGACGCGGTGCTGGTCGGGCCGCCGCCCGACGGCATCCCCATCCACGCGGGGAAGATCTGCCGGCGCAACGTCTCGACGATGAAGTTGCGCGCCTCGTTCCGGATCGCGGCGCGCTCACGCGACCCGCGCGCTGACGCGTAGCGCGCGCCGAGATCGGCGCGGCGCGCCGACACGTCGTCCAGCACACGGCGAAACTGCGCCGGAGCCACGGGGCCCGCCGCGCGCGCCTCCGTGGGCGGCGCAAGCGACACCGCCGCCACCGCCACCACCAGCCAGCCGGCGCTACGCGACAAGCCGCACCTCCTTCACCCCGTGCTTGCGCACCCACGCGGCGACTTGCTCGATCTCGTCGTCGGTAGCGACGGCGATGCAGCCGGCCGTCCAGTCGCGCGTCACCAGCGACGCCAGCTCGGCGAAGCTCTGGAAGCCGCGCGGCGGGCCGTGGATGCCGATCGCGCTGCCCGTGAATCCCATGCGCGCCTGCGCTGGGGTCGGGTAGCCGACGTGGATGAAGGTGTGGAAGTCGCGCGACGCGCGCGGCGGGGCCAGCAGGTACTTGCCCAGCGGCGTGCGGTTGTCGCCCTGGCGTTGCTTGCCAACGCCGCGGATGCCGAGCGCGACGGCGTACGTCTGATCGTTTTCGCCCTGCCGGCACAGATGCATCTGGTGGGCGCGCGTGTCGATGACGATCGCGGTCTCACGATCGCCGCAGTCCTGCGCGATGCGTGCGGGCTCGGACGGCGGGTCGCGCGCACGCGGGCGGCGCGCCGAGCAGGAATGACGACAGCGACAGGATGATGATGGCCAGGCGGGTGGTGAAAGCGGCGGTGTGCACGGGACCTCCTCGCGGAATGTCCCGGGTGACTTCGCAACCGCGGTGCCACAGCCGGCGCTCGCGCAAACCCTTGCAGCGGCTGGGCTATCACCGCGCGCCGCCCCTCCGCGACCGCCGATGTCGCTGCAAACCGTAAAGAGGCTTAACGACCACCCCACGCGGCAGACCGGCGTGGGGGCCCCGGCCTTGCAGCGCTAGAATCAATGCAGCTCTTGAACCTGCTCTGCCCCGCCTGCCACACGCCCCTGCCCAGCGCGGCCGACGGCGTCGTCACGTGTTCCTCCTGCGCCGCCGAAGTCGACGTCACGCGCGCCGGCACGCAGGCCGGCCGCCCGCGTTTCGTGCCCGAGATCGATCGCGCCGGCAGCGACGTCGGCGGTTATCGCGTCGAAGCGCGCCTGGGCAGCGGCGGCATGGGGACCGTCTACCGCGGGGTCGCCGCCGACGGGCGCAAGGTGGCGCTGAAGTTCCTGTCGCCGGCGCTGGCCACCAGCCCGGACGTCGTGGCCCGGTTCGCGCGCGAGATCGACGCGCTCACGCGCCTGGCGCATCCGGCGATCGTCAGCGTGCTGGGCCACGGTGTGGAGGACGGCATCCCGTGGTTCGCGATGCCGCTGGTCGAGGGGAGCGACCTGCGCGCGCGCATCGCCGCCGGCCCGCTGCCGCCCGCCGAGACCGCCGCCGTGTTCGGGCGCCTGTTCGCGGCGCTGGACCACGCGCACGCGCGCGGCGTCATCCACCGCGATCTGAAGCCGGCGAACGTATTGCTGGCGGAAGACGGCGCGCGCCTGGCCGACTTCGGCATCGCCCGCTTCGAGGCCGAATCGCTGGCGGGGACGCTGGTCACGCGGCTGACCGAGACCGCCGCCATCATCGGCACGCTGCCGTACATGTCGCCCGAGCAGCGCAAGGGCAGCGACATCGATCGGCGCTCGGACCTGTTTTCGGTGGGCGTGATGATGTACGAGGCGGCGACCGGCGCGCTGCCCCAGGGCGCGTTCGCGCCGCCGTCGGAGATCAGCCCGAAATACGGCCGCGCGTTCGATCGGCTGGTCATCCAGCTACTGCAGGCGGATCCCGCGCGGCGTCCGGCATCGGCCGCGGCCGCCGCGGCAAGCCTGGCGACAGCGCTGGCGCCGCGTAGCCGCCGGCGCATGGCGCTGACCGCGTCGGTGGCCGCGCTGGCGACGATGCTGGTGGGCGGGACGTTCGCGGGCCGCTCGCTGCTCGGTCGCCGCGCGGCAGACAAGGACAAGGAGACGACCGCGACGGCCGTGCTCACGCCGCCGCCCGCCGCCGCTCAGAAGCCGCCGCCCGCGACGAACCACCGCCCCCCACACCGCCGCCGTCGGAGGAGGTGTTCGCGCCGATGGAGCTGATGAAGTCGGCCGGCAAGGCGGTGCGCCGCAAAGTGAAGCAGAAGATCGTCTTCGACCCCGCCCGCGACGACGAGCTGAAGAGCCCTCTCGTCCCGCCCGTGCGCTCCGCGCCGGTGCCCGCGTTCGACAGCACGAAGGTGTCCGTCACCAAGCCCGACAAGAAAGCCGAGCGGCCCAAGTCCAAGGCGCTGCCCGACGACGCCCAGTTCGAGCAGATCGAAGCCGAGGTCAAGGAAGCCGTCCCGCCCCCGAACCGCGCCGGCATCCAGCCGCTGGACCAGAAGCGGCCGCCCACGACGACCGGCAAGCCGCGCTCGAAGAAGTAGAGCCACGCCGCCGCGTGCGCGACCGCAAAGATCCTTTACGGTTCGCTGTGCGTCTTGACGGTGGTGAGCAGGTGGCAACCCGGTGGCGCGCCGCTGTCCGCGGCCGCGGCCACCGGCACGCGACTTGCGATTGCAGGCTCATACGCGCCGATTCCCGGTGCGTAGGAGGACTCCCACATGTGGACCAACGCATTGCGGAACTGCATCTTCGTCGCTGTCGGCGCCGCCGCCCTGGTGACCGTGGTCAAGCTGGAGGTGGCGCCGGCGCGCGCCGGTGTCGTGATCGACGACGATGAGCCAGGCGCGGCGCCGCCGCCGTCGACGTCATCCGGGCGCAAGAAGGGGCCGCCGCCCGCGCCGACGCCGCCCAAGGATCCGCCCAAGGTCACGCAGACGCTGGCGCTGCTGGCGACGCCGGGCGCCAGCGCCGGCGCGCCCGCAGGTGTGGTTGAAGCCGCGACGCTGCTGACGGTTCCCGACTTCAAGGGCAAGCGCCTGTCGGTGGCGATGCGCGACGCCCGCAAGCTGGGTCTCGTCGTCTCCGGCACGGAGGACGGCGAGCGCATTCGAGCCGACGAGGCGTCCGGCTATCGCGTGCGCCGCATGTTGACGAAGCCCGGGACCGAAGTGGAGCCGGGCGCCGTCATCAAGGTCGCCGTCCGCGAGATCGCGTCGCTGGGCCAAGGTTACTGAGCGTGAACCCGGCGACCGGCATCGACCTGTGGGCGCGGCCGCTGCTGTTCGTCGCGCTGGCGGCGCTCGCGTTCCTGCCGCTGGAACGCGTCGTCGCCGCGCACGCGCGCCCGCGCCGCCGGTTCGCGACCGACGTCGCGTTCGCCGTGTTCGGCCAGCTGCTGGTTCGCCTGGGGCTGGTGTTCGTCGTCGGCTGGTTGCTGGCGCGGCTGGACGACGTCGCGATCGACAAGCCGCTGTCGTCGTACGTCACGGGCGACCGCGGCGCGCGCGCCGTGCTGGACGTCGTCATCGGCCTCGGCGCTGTTCGAGCTCGCCGGCTACGGCTACCACCGCCTCGCGCACCGCGTGCCGTTCCTGTGGCGCCTGCACGAGATTCACCACTCGTCCGAGACGATGGACTGGCTGGCGTCGTTCCGGCAGCACCCGCTGGAGATCCTGCTGATGACGCTCGCCCAGAACGCGCCGCTGGTGCTGCTCGGCATCCCGCTGGGCGCACACGCCGCCGTGCTGGCGCTGCTCAAGCTGGCGACCGTGTTCGTGCACGCGAACATTCGCGTCCCCGAAGGACCGTGGACGCTGGTCGTCGCGACGCCGCGCTTTCATCACCGCCACCACCAGCTGGGCGGCGCCGTCCGCAACTACGCGTCGCTGTTCCCGTTCATCGACGTCCTGTTCGGCACGTACACGCCCAAGGCCGCGACGACGTTCGGCGTCCCGCGCGCGCTGCCCGATGGCTTCGTCGCGCTGCTGGTCGAGCCGCTGCGAGGACGGCGGCCCGTCAGCCGTGCCGGTGAATCGGCGCCGCCCGTGCCTGCCGGCGCGCGCGCGCCAGCCGCTGGCGCTTCTCCGCCTTGGCCAGCGCGAACGTGATCGTCTGCTCGGGGGGCAGCACGAACGCGCTCAGGAAGCGCGCCGGATCCTTGAGGTCACCGTCGACGTGCACCTCGAAGTGCAGGTGGCTGCCGGAGGCCTTGATGCCGGTGCGGCCGACGGTGCCGATGATCTCGCCGGCGCGCACGGTCTGCCCGGCGACGACGTTGAACGAGTTGAGGTGGAAGTAGCCGCTGCGCACGGCGCCATCGTGGACGACGCGCACGAAGAAGCCGCCCGGACCCAGGTTGTTGCGGAAGCGCCAGCGGCGCAGCTGTGTCGGCAACAGCCCCAGCGCCGGGTGGTCGCCGGTCAGGTCGACGCCAGCGAACTGAACGACGCCGTCGGCGACGGCGCGCACCGGCTCGCCGACCGTGGCGTCGATGTCGACGCCGCGGTGAGCGCGCTCGCCGCCGTCGCGGTCGACGCCCAGGCCGCTGGTGCCCAGGCGCGGCGCGCCTTCCAGCGGCGACGCGATCGACAGCGCCATCGACGACTGGCGCATCGTGACCGGCAGGTTCCCGTACATCTCGAGCAGGCGGCGGCGCGCGGTCAGGGCGCGATCCTCGAACGTCGTCCCCCACACCTTGTCGCCCCAGAAGAAGTGCGCGACCGCCGTCCGGTGCGGCGTGCTGCGCAGCGCGCGGTCCAGCGCCGCGTGTTCGGTGTCCCACATCGCCAGCAGCGCGGCGCCGACGCGCAGGTTGTGCGCGGGATCGCGCAGCCTCTCGCGGTCGAGATCGGCGCGCGGGAACGGCAGGCGGGCGCCGGCCGCGAACATCGACGGCTTGATCTGCAGCAGGCCGATCCCGGACACGCTGACCAGCCCGGGCCGGCAGCGGCCCTGGCGGTAGACCAGCGCCGCCATCAGGAACGGATCGGCGCCCGTCTCGGTGCTGACCTCGCGGACGGCGCGCGCGACGTCGGGCAGCCCGGCGTCCTGGGCAACCTCGGCGCACAGCTTGATGACCGCGGCGTCGAAGCGCTCCGCGTCCAGCGGGTTCGCCATCGCCAGCGGCTCGACCGGCCACTTCGCCGGGTCCTTGAGCTCGTGAATGCCGCGCTTGGGGGCGGTCGGCAGGAGGCGCTGCCGCTGCCCGGGGACGATACGTCCCATCTCGACGGGGGCCGGCGGCTCGGCGGCGAGCACAGCCAGTAACAGGGGAACCGCGGCCGAAAGCATGCTGGAAGTGGTGAAGACATCGACCGAGGCACCTGAAATCTTGAGTGAATTTCAGGTGACCCGGCGGCGACTCCGGCCTCCCAGCGAAGCGGCTAGCGCGGCTTCGTGTCGTCGTCCTCGCCGAGGATCTCGGTGAGCTCGCGCGGCGCGGCCTTGCCCCCCGCGCCGGCGCCCAGCGCGCGCGTGACGTCGAGGTGGGTGATCAGGAACGCGCGGTTGTCGAGCACGGACAGGTTCTGCATCTCGAGCGCGCCCATGCGGTCCTCGGGTGAGAACAGGCTCTCGACCTTCTCCATCGACAGCTTGTGCGGGTCGTAGGCCATGTGCGGCGCCGACGTCGACACGATCGTGTAGTCGTCGCCGCGCCGCAGCTCCAGCGTCACCTCGCCGGTGATCGTCGGCGCGATCCAGCGGGCGAGCGCGTCCTTCAGCATCATCGCCTCCGGATCGAACCACTTGCCTTCGTACAGCAGCCGGCCGAGGCGCCGCCCCATCACGGTGTACTGGTCGGTCGCGTTCTCGTTGTGGATCGCCGACAGCAGCCGCTCGTAGCAGATGTGCAGCAGCGCCAGCGCCGGCGCCTCGTAGATGCCGCGGCTCTTGGCGTCGATGACGCGGTTCTCGATCTGGTCGCTCATGCCGAGGCCGTGGCGGCCGCCGACGACGTTGCACGCCTGGAACAGCTCGAAGCGCGACGGATAGCGCTTGCCGTTGAGGCTGACCGGCAGCCCCTGCTCGAACGCGACCGTCACCTCCTCGGGCTCGATGCGCACCTCCGGCTTCCAGAAGGCGACGCCCATGATCGGGTTGACGATGCGGATGCCCTTGTCGAGGAACTCGAGATCCTTCGCCTCGTGCGTGGCGCCCAGGCAGTTGGCGTCGGTGCTGTACGCCTTCTCGACGCCCATCCGGTACGGCAGGTTGATGCCGTTCAGGTACTCGCTCATCTCCGTGCGCCCGCCGAACGCGGTGACGAACTCCTGATCCAGCCACGGCTTGTAGATCGTCAGCGCCGGGTTGGTCAGCACGCCGTAGCGATAGAAGCGCTGGATGTCGTTGCCCTTGTGCGTGCTGCCGTCGCTGAAGACGTTGACGTCGTCTGCCTTCATCGCGCGCACGATCGCCGTCGTCGTGACGGCGCGGCCGAGCGGCGTCGTGTTGTAGTACTTGCGGCCCGCCACGCCCAGGTGGAAGGCGCCGCACTGGATCGCGATCAACCCCTCGCGCACGAGCGCGTCGCGACAATCGATCAGGCGCGCGGCCTTCGCGCCGTGCTGCAGGGCGACGGGGGGGATGTCCGACGGCGTCTCCTCGTCGGGCTGCGCCAGGTCGGCGGTGTAGGCGTAGACCTCGAGCCCCTTGCGCGCCAGCCAGGCGACGGCGCAACGCGTGTCCAGCCCTCCGGAGAAGGCGATCCCGATCTTGCTGCCCGCAGGCGGCACCTTGCGATGAATGCGACTCATGAGGGCCTCAGCCATACCACAGACGGGTATCGGGATTCCGCCCCTACGGCGCGGCGCGCCGGCGCGCCGAACACGGGCTATGCTTCGCCCGCGTGAGGGTCCTGGGAACGATAGCGATTGCCGGACTGGTGCTGGGCGCGTTCGTCGCGTTCTCGGGCGCCATCGCCGGCATCGACGGTGGTGATCCCGCCGACGCGGGGGGCGCCCCGCCCGTCGCGTCCACCGCGCCCGGCGCGCCCGCCACCGACGCGGGCGTCGCCGCCCCCACCCCGGGTGGCCCTGATGCCGGCGCCAAGAGCAGGCAGCAACGCCGGGCCTGGCGCCGGCACAGCCCCGATGCCCGTCCCGCGGGCGACGCCAGCCGCGACGGCGGCGTCATGTTGCCGATGCTGGCCCGGCCGGCAACGTTGCGCCCGCCGGTGCCGGTGCCGGTGCCCGCGCCGGCGCCCCCTCCCCCGCCGCCGCCCCCCCTGCCCGGGGCGTCGAAGGAAGCGATTGCCGCCCTGTCCGAGTTCAACACCTGCATGAAGATCCCCGCCGGCAAACGTGTCGTGAAGATGAACCTCAGGCCGGACGCCGAGCTGGCGGACCTCATCGCGTGGATCTCGACGATCACCTGCAAGCCGTTCGTGTTGCCGGGTCATATCAGCGCCGCGGGCAAGAAGATCACCATCGTCGCGCCGAACCTGATGACGCGCGATGAAGCGTACGCGGCGTTCCTGAACACGCTGGACAGCATCGGCTTGACCATCGAGAAGGGCAGCGGCTACCTGCGCATCATCGAGACCGCGAAGGCGAAATCGTCCGCGGTCCCCGTCTACGGCTTCGACGGGCAGCCGGTTAAGAACGCGAACGAGTAGCGCCGAAGCGCGCGCTACCACTGCAGGCTGAGCACCGGCAACATCAGGTGGCGCGACGGCTGCGCCAGCTGCCGCGACGGCAGCGCCGTGAGCACCGCGGGCTGCGCGATCTCCTGCTTGCCGATGTGCCAGCCGGCGACCGCGCCGATGGGCATGAGCAGCACCGCGCCGGCGAGCGCGGACATCGCGTTGGTGAAGTCCGCCGTATCGTCCGGTCCGGGCGACGGAGCCAGCAGGAAGCCCAGCACCACGCCCACCACCGCGCCGCTGTACGCGCCGAGCAGCGTCGGCACGCAGCGGCCACGGTACCTGCTGCTCAGGGTGCCGGTGCCGCAGACGGCAGCGCTGGCCAGCGCCGGTGCCAGCAGGCTCACATACGCGAGGTTGGCAAAATCGGAGTGGATGCCGAGCTTCTTCGGGTAGATGCCGGCCTCGATCAATCCCGCCATGCCGCCGATCCCCACCGTGTAGGCGGCCAGGAGCTGCAACGCGCCGAGGCCGACCTCGGGCGAGTCGGCGCGGGCGCGGACCACGGTCGCCCGGGGGCGAGGCTCCTCTTCGTCGACAGGGGGAACAGCGGCGGGGATAGCCGGCGCGGCGGCCGATGGTATCGGGAACGCGAGCAGCGTCAGGAGGTTGGCGATCAGCGCGGGGCGAGTCATGCGCGCATGAATGGCAAGCCGCATGCCACCACCTGCCCGCCCGGTTTCCGGCGCGGTTCGCGTGAACGGCGTTGGAGATCTGACGTCAGGAGGTATGGTCCCGACATGCCGTCCAACGCGCAGCCGACAAAGGCGGACCTGGTAGCGTTCATCCGCGCGCACAAGTGGGGGGTCGTCGCGTCGACCGGGCCGTCGGGCGAGGCCCAGGCGGCGGTCGTCGGCATCGCCGTGACCGACGACCTCGAGATCGTGTTCGACACGCTCGGGTCGACCCGCAAGGCGGCCAACCTGCGGCGCGACCCGCGCATCGCCGTCGTCATCGGCTGGGACGAGGCGCAGACCGTGCAGCTCGAAGGCGTCGCCGACGAGCCGGCGGGCGCCGAGCTGGCGCGCATCCAGGCGGTCTACTTCGCGGCGTTCGCCGACGGCCCCACCCGGCTGGCGTGGCCCGGCATCACGTACTTCCGCGTGCGCCCGCGCTGGCTCCGCACCAGCGACTTCCGCGGCGCCGAGCCGGCGATCCACGAAACGGGCTTCACCCCGGCGTGACGCCGCCACCTGCAATCGATCGGTTGCATCTCCTTTCGCGCGTGGTCATGCGCAAGCCGCGTCGTTAGACTGCCCCTCCCGGGAGGGGCACATGCAAAGGATCACGACGTTCCTGACGTTCGCCGAACACGCCGAACAGGCCGCGAAGTTCTACGTTTCGATCTTCAAGCCGTCGAAGATCGTGAAGACCACCCGCTACGGCGACGCTGGCCCGGGCGCCAAGGGGAGCGTGATGACCGTGCAGTTCAAGCTCGCCGGGCAGGAGTACATCGCGCTCAACGGCGGCGATCCCTTCACGTTCACCATGGGGGTGTCTCTGTCCGTCGATTGCAAGAACCAGAAGGAGATCGACACTTACACCCGCAAGCTGCTGGCTGGTGGCGGTGAGCAACTGCCTTGCGGCTGGGTCCGCGACAGGTTCGGCATGTTCTGGCAGGTCAACCCCACGATCCTGCTCGAGATGCTGGCCGACAAGAACGCCGCCAAGGCCAACCGGGTCATGGCGGCGATGATGCAGATGTACAAGATCGACATCGCCGGGATCAAGGCGGCTTACAAGGGCTAGCGGCGCCGGCAGCACCTGCGGCGCGGGACGCGGTCGGCAACGGCGCCGACGCGCTCCCTCCAGCGCCTACAGTCTGCTGACTATCGCCGCCGCCATGTCTTCGATGCGCGCATCGCCGGCCGACAGGCCGGCCTCCTTCACCGCGCGCGGCATGCCGTAGACGACGCAGCTCGCCTCCGATTCGGTCAGCGTGCGGCCGCCCGCGCGGCTGATGGCGCGGGCGCCTTCGACCCCGTCGTTGCCCATGCCGGTCAGCACGACGCCCAGCACGGCGGAGCCCAGCGTCGCCGCCGCGCTCTCGAACAGCACGTCGACCGACGGACAGAACGGCGCGCTCGCCGGGTTCGCGTCGATGTGTGTGGTCAGCTCGTCGCGGCCGCCGCGCACGCGCAGGTGCATGCCGCCGCGCGCGATCGCGACGCTACCCGGTCGCAGCGCGGCGCCTTGCGACGCCTCGAACACCGGCACGGCGCAACTTTCGTTCAGGCGGCGGGCGAGCGCGTCGGTGTAGCCCGCCGGGATGTGCAGGGCGACCGCGACCGCGCACGGCAGATCGGCGGGCAGCGCCGTCAGCAGCCGCGTCAGCGCCTGCGGTCCGCCCGTCGAGGTGCCGACCACGACCAGGCGGACGGCGCCCGGCTTTGCGTGCGGGACGCGCGTCGCGGCCGCGACGGCCCCCGGGCGCACGCGCGCCCGCCCCGCCGCGATGACCTTCGCGACCAGCTCGCCGCCGAGCTCGTAGAGGCGGTCGGTGGCCAGCGCGGTCGGCTTGTGCACGAGGTCGACGGCGCCGATCTGCAGCGCTTCGATGACCAGCTCGCTGTCGGCGTCGGAGATGCTCACGATGACGACGCGCGGGCCCTGCCCATCCCGCAGCGCGCGCAGCACGCCGAGCCCGTCGAGGTTCGGCATCACCAGATCGAGCGTGACGACGTCGGGCCGCAGCTCGGCGATCTTCTCCAGCGCCTCCAGCCCGTCGCGCGCGAAGCCGACCACCTCGAGCTCGGCGCTGGTCGCGAGGATCTCGCGCAGCACCTTGCGCGCGAACGCCGAGTCGTCGACCACCAGCACGCGCGTGCGTTCGCTCAGCGTCATGGCGCCTTCCTGTAGAGGAAGACGCCGCCGCGCTCCTCGCACGAAAGCTGCGTCCCGAAACGCAGCAGCGACTCCGACACGCCGATGAACAGCGCGCCGCCGGGCTGCAGGCGCGCTGACAGCCGGTCGATGACCTCACGCACCGTCCGGTCGCTGAAGTAGATGAGCACGTTGCGGCACAGGACGACGTCGAACGTCCCCAGCCGGCGACCGCGGCGTCGTCGATGAGATTGATGCGGCGCCACTGGATCGCGTCGGTCAGCCGCCGGGATACGGCGACGCCGCTCGCGCCGACCTCGACCAGGCCGGCCGCGAACGCCGGCACGTCCTGGCGCAGCGCGCGGCGGCCGAAGCGCCCCGCGCGCGCGCGTTCGAGGGCGCGCTCGCTGATGTCGCTGGCGACGAGGTCGACCTCGCCCAGGATGCCGTGCGCCGCCAGCAGCATCGCGAGGGTGAGCGGCTCCTCGCCGGTCGCGCACGCCGCGCACCAGACGCGCGGCCGCCGCCCCGCCGCGACCGCGGGGACCAGCAGCTCGCGGACCATCAGCTCCAGCGGCGCCAGCTCGCGGAAGAAGTAGGTCTCGCCGACGACCAGCGCGTCGACCAGCATGTCCAGCTCGCGCGCGCCGGCGGCGTCGTAGCGGAGGAAGTAGTAGTAGTCGAGCAGCGAGTCGAAGCCGGCCTCCTGGGCGCGCGCCGCCACCTTGTCGGCGAAGATGGACGCGTGCGCGGGATCGAAGTGCAGCCCGGCGCGGTCCGCGACGAGGGCGCTCAGAATCGCGAACACCTGGGAGGACATCGTGGCGGCGGGCATACGGCGATCAGCGCGCGAGCAAGACCGCGCAGATCTGCCGCACCTCCGGGGCCGGATCGTCCGTCGCCGAATGCTGCAGCGTGGTCAACGCCTCGGGGCTCGCGAGGTCGGCCAGCGCGCTGGCCGCCGCCTTGCGGGCCGCCACGTTGGGCGACGCCATGGTCGTGAACAGCGCCGCGGTCGCGTCGGGCCGGCGCAGGCGGGCGAGCGCGGCCACCAGCAGCACCGCGACCTCGTCGTCCGCGGTCTCGAGCGCCGCGAACAGGCCCGGAACGCGCCCCTCGACGTGCGTGGACAGCGCGGCTACGACCTGCTCCGGGTCGGGGCCCGCCGCAGCAGAGCGACCAACGCCTGCGTCGCGGCCACACCCTGGCGCGTCGCCAGGAGCCCCAGCGCCGCCGCGCGCACGCTGTCGTCCGCGTCCGCCGCCGCTTCGCGCAGCGCGACCAGCACCTCGGGCGTCCGGAACGCCGCCAGCGCGGACAGCGCCACCAGCCGCGTCGCCGGCTCCGACGACCGCGCCGCCGACAGCACGGCCGGAAGCGTGCTGGGACGTTTGGCGACGCCCAGCCCGATGAGCGCGGCGCGCTGGATGTCCGGATCCGAATCTGTCACCGCCGACGCCAGCGCGGCCACCGCGGCGTCGCCGTTGAGGCACGACAGCGCCTCGACCGCCGCGACGCGGACCTGGCCGGCCGGATCCGCGAGCAGGCCGATGATCGGCTCGGCTGCCGGCTCGAACTCCAGCTTCCCCAGCGCCTGGCACGCGTAGTAGCGGACCCAGGCATCCGGATCGGCGAGCCCCTTCAGAAGATAGGCGGTCACGCGCAGGTTGCCGCTGCACTGCCCCAGGCTGCGCATCGCCGCCGCGCGCGTCCGCTCCGACGGGTCCTTGGCCGCGGTGAGCAGCGCCTCCATCGCGCGCGGGTCGTCCATGAACGGCAGCCCCTGAATGGCGCTCTCGCGCACGCGTTCGTCGGCATCGGTCACGGCCGCCAGGAACTCGTCGAGCGCGGCGACGGCACCGAAATAGGACAGGATGCGGAACGCGGCCCGCCTGACCCGTGGGTCGGAGGAGCGCGCCGCCGCCAGCGCCAGGCGTTCGGTCTCGCGGCTGCCCAGCGACTGGATGGCGGCGATCGCCGCGTACGACACCCGCGCGTTGCTGTCCGCGAGCAGCGGGAACAGCGCTCCCACGACCGCGGTCACGCCCATTCGCGCCAGCGCCTCGCACGCGGCCGCCCGTACGTCCGGATCCGCGTCGCTCAGACACTGCGCGATCTCGCGCGTGCCGCTCACCCGCGTGACCAGCGGCAACAGCGCACGCCGGCTGCTGATGTTGCCGTCGCGAATGCCGGCCAGGATCTGGTCCTCGGCCTCGGGCCCCAGCCGCCGCAAGGCGGACGCGGCGGCGTCGGCGACCTCGGGCGCCGCGTCGAGCAGGCCGGTCAACACGGGCGCGGTCGACGGATCGTGCAGCGCGCCCAGCACGAAGCAGATCGCCGCCTTCTCGGTCGGATCTCCCTCCGCCAGGGCGCGCGTCAACTGGCGCACGCCGCCCGCGTCGACGCCGACGCCGTGGATCGCCAGGTCGATGGCGTCATCGCGGCCGAAGCGCTCGCGGTGACGGCTGTGGAGATCGCGCAGCGCCAGCGACGCGACGCGCACCGTGGCGTTGCCGGCGCGGACCAGGAACTTCATGAGCGGCGCGACCGCGGCCAGCTCCCCCGTGCGGCCCAGCGCGCGCGCGGCCTCGGCGGCGTATTGCCGGTCATCGAGCAGCGCGGTGAGCGGCGCGACCGCGCGCGGATCCCCGCTGCGCCCCAGCACGTCGATCGCCGGAAACGTGCGGAAGAAGCTGCCGCTGCCGACCGCGTCGACCAGCGAATCGACGGCCGCGCGGCCACCGATGCGGCCCAGCGCCTCCATCGCGGCGACGGCGACGTTGTCGTCGTCGTGCCGGGTCAGCGCGACCAGCGCCTGCACGCCCGTGCTGGTGCGGCGCCGCCCCAGGATCTGGGCCACGTCTGCCAGCACCGCGGCCGGCGCACCAGCCGTCAGCTCGACCAGCGCGCTGTCGCAATCGCCGGTCAACGCCGACAGGGCGTCGACCGTGGCGGCGATGCGCGCCTCGTCGTCCCGCCGCGTCCGCAACACGTCGACCAGCGGCGCGACCGCCGACGTCCCGGCCGCCGCCAGGGCCGCCACGACGGCGCGACGCACCGACCAGCTCGGGTCGTCGAGCATCGCGAGCAGCCCATGCACCCCGTCGCCGCCGCCCGCCAGCAGGCGGTCGACGTGCTCGATGCGCCGGAGCTCCTCCGACGAGAACGCGGTCTGACCTGCGACCGAGCTCATGCAGGCTCTATCGACCGTTCGTGGTCGCCTTCGTCAGCCAGCAGGGAGGTGAACGCCGCGGCCAGCTCGCCGACCGTGTCGGCCTGCTGCGTGTTGGCGTTACGAATGCTGCCGATCCCGGACGCGACCGAGGCGACGTCGGTCGCGACCGTGACCGCGGTCTTCGCCTGCTGCGCGACCGCGCCGACCACCTCGCGCGCGTTGGCGCGCATGTCGGCCACGGCGCGGCCGATCTGCTCGCCGGACGCGGCCTGTTCCGTCGTCACGCGCACGATGTTGGCGACGCCCGTGTTCTGCTTGCTGGCCGCGCCGACCAGCGACGCCAGCGCGTCGCCCTGCTCGGTGACGGCGCGCGCCGTCTGCTTGGCGATGCGCCTGACGCCGTCGCCGGCCTTGCTCAGGTCCTCGAGCGTGTGCGCCTGCTCCGTCGCCGCCTTGGTCATCTCGGCGGCCAGCTTGGCGACCTGGCGGCTGGCGATCTGGATCTGCCCCATGCCGCGCGCCTGCTCCGCCACCGCCTGGGCCGTCTGCGCGCCGTCGCGCTTGACCGACTCGACGGCGCCCGCCACCTCGGCGGCGCCGCGTGCCTGCTCGGCCAGGCCGGTGACCGTGCGCTGCGTGGCCGCCGCGACGTCGGCGACGATGGTGTTCAGGCCCGCGAGCGCGGTGTTCTGCTCCGCCATCGCCGCGCTGGTCTGCTGTACCGACGCGCGCATGCGGACGGCCCCTTTCGCCATCTGCGTGGCGCTCGTCGCCTGCTCCTCGGCGGCGCGCGCGACCTTCTGCACGCTCGTCACGAGCTGCGTCGTCGACTTGACGCCGCCGCGCAACGCGTGCGCCTGCTCGCCGGTGGCGTCTTTGGTCTGCTTGGCCATGCGGCGCATCTCCGATGCCGCCTGCGCCAGGCTCTGGCTGGAGCTGACCTGCTCGCTGGCGGCACGGCTGACCGACTTGCTCTCTTCGCTGACGCGCCCGATGCTCTGGGTCAGCGCCTGCACGCCCTGCGCCTGCTCGCCGCTGGCGCGCTCGATGTCGACGACGGCGCGCCCGACGGATTCGATCCCTTGCAGGATTGCCCCCAGCGCCTTCTCCGCGTCGGCCCCCAGGCGGGCGCCCTCGTCCGCCACCTTGAGGCCGTCGCTGGAGGCGGTCACGGCCTCGCGCGCCGTGCCCTGCAGCCCGCGGACGATCTTCGCGATGTCGGCGCTGGCCGCCGCGGCGCGGTCGGACAGCGCCCGGATCTCCTCGGCCACCACCGCGAAGCCACGGCCGTGTTCGCCGGCGCGCGCCGCCTCGATGCTGGCGTTCAGCGACAGCAGGTTCGTGCGATCCGCGATCAGGTTGATGGTCTGGACGATGTCGCCGATCTCCTCCGAACGCTTGCCCATCTCCTTGATCACCGACGACGAGTCCTGCATCGCCTGCCGGATGCCGCCCATGCCGGCGATCGACCGCGCGACGACGGTGCCGCCGTCGCGCGCCGCCGTCATCACGCCGTCCGCCGTGCGGCGCGCGCCCGCGACCAGGTCGACGATCCGCCGCGTCGCCGCCTCCACCTGCGTCGACGCCGCCGCGCTGGTGCCCGCGAGCGCGTTGATCTGTTCCGCCGACTTCGCCACTGAATGCGCCGTGCGGGTCAGCTCCTCGATGCTCGCCGCGTTGGTGTCGATGACCGCCGCGTTGCGCTCGGACGTCGCCGCCACCTCCTCCACGGACGCCGCCAGCTCGGTCAACATCGCGGACGTCGACGCCGCGGCCACCTCCAGCTCCTTGACCTGCTCGGCCACGCCCCGGGCCGAACGCGACATCTCCTCGGCGGTGGCCGAGGTCTCGTCGACGGTGGCGGCCGCATCGGCGCTGTCTTTGGCGACGCGCTCGACTGACGCCGCCGTCGTGGTGACCGCGGTCGCCGCCACGCCGACGCGGTCGCCGACCCCGGCCGCGTCTTCGGCCAGCTTCGCCAGGCCCCGCGACATCCCCGCGATCGTCGCGGCGACCTGCTCGACCGACACCTGGCTGTTTTGACCGCGCTCGGTCAGCTCCTTGATCGTGCGCGTCCCCTGGGTGGCGGCCGCCGACAGCTCCTCGGTCGCAGCCGCCAGGTCCTCGGCGTTGCCGCTGACGCCCTTCACGGACCGCGCGGTCTCCTCGAGCATCACCGCGGTCGACTCCGCCGACTCGGCCAGCGACTCCGCGTCCTTCTTCACACCCGCGATGGACGCCGACACCTCGCGCAGACCGGCCGCCGTCGTCTCTTGGCCCTGCTGCACGTCCTTCGCGGTCTCGGCGACGTGGGCCTGGGCGCGTGCCAGCGCGTTGACCGCCGTCGCGGTCTCCTCGATGCTCGCGGCAAGCGACTCGACCGAGGTTCGAATTCGCTCCCCCGCCACCGCCTGCTCGCTGCCGCCAGCCGCCAGCCGGCTGGCCGCTTCCTCGATGGTCTGCGCGCGCGCCGCGGTCTCACGCAGCGCCCGCGTCGCCCCGCCCGCCCGCGCCAGCGCTTCGTCGAGGCCGAGCGGCCGATTGCCGTTGGTGGTCTGTCGCTTGCCGCTATTCGCCATCGTCCTGCTCCTCGCCAATGACCTTCGTGAAATCGATCAGCATCAGCAGGCGGTTGCCCGACTGGGCGACCGCCTTGACCATGCCGTCCGCCTGCTGGGCCAAGACCGCGGGCGGCGGCTGGAACTCCCCCGCCGGAATCTTCAGCACCTCGCGCGCGCTGTCGACCAGCAGCCCCACCGTGCGTTCGCCGTGCTTCATGACCACGACGCGCGAATCGATGGTCGGCGCCTGCTTGTCGAACCCGAACACGACGCGCACGTCCAGCACGGGGACAACCTGGCCCCGGATCTGAATCAAGCCCGCGACCTCGGCGGCCGCGCCCGGCACGCGGGTGGCGCCCGAAAACGACTCCATCTGCAGCACGTTGTCGGCGGGCAAAACGTATTCCGCGCCGGCGATCTTGCACAACACGTGGAGCTCGCTCATGCGGCGGCTCCCGTCGATTCGCCGAGCAGCTTGCCCCCCAGCGCTGCCAGGTCCAGCACCAGCGTCGGACGACCGTCGCCGAGATCGGTGGTCCCCGACACGCCGTCGACGCGCACCAGCCGATCGGCGAGCGGCCGAACGACGATCTCCTGCTGCCCCAGCATGCGGTCGACGGCAAAGGCGAACGGCTCGCCGTTGCGGCGCACGATGATCGCCTTGCGCCGCTCCTGGTCCGACGCCGTGAGGCCGAAGATCTCGTCCAGCCGCAATACAGGCACCGCCTCGCCCCGGCGGCGCATCATGTCGGTCGCGCGCACCGATCGGCGGCGATCGGCGCCACCCCGCGGGCTCTTGCGCCGGTCCGGACCGCGCACCACGCGTTCGAGGTCGACCTCCTGAATTTCCTCGACCATCGCCACCGGCACGACGAACGTCTCGCCGCCGCACACGAACGAAAACGCGTCCACGATGGTGATGCTGAGCGGGATGCGGATGGTGAACGTCGTCCCCTGACCGGCGACGGTCCGCATCGTCAGCTCGCCGCCCAGCTCGTCGACGATGCGTTTGACCACGTCCATGCCGACACCGCGCCCGCTGGTCGTCGTGACCTGGCTCTTCGTCGACAGCCCGGGACGGACCAGCAGCGCCAGCAGCGCGTCGTCGCCGTCCGGAGCAGGCACCGACGCCCGGCGCGCGACCGCCTCGGCGTCTATGCCGCGTCCGTCGTCGCTGATCGTCAGCTCCAGCTGGTTGTCCGAGCGCTCGAGGCACGAGACGGTGATCGCGCCGATCTCGGCTTTGCCGGCCTTGCGTCGCTCGGCCGGAGACTCGAGCGCGTGGTCGACGGCGTTGCGGACCAGGTGGACGATGGCGGGGAAGATCCGCTCGGCGACCGCCTTGTCCAGCTCTGCGCTGCCAGTTGTCATCTCCAGGCGGGCTTCCTTGCCCGTCGACCGTGTCAAGCCGCGCACGATGATCGGCACGCGGTCGAGCACGTCGGCCACGGACACCATGCGCGCCCGCATGATCGAGGCGCGCAGATCGCGCAGCTGGCGGCCGTTTTCGGTGATCACCTGCGCCAGCGACTGGACGGCACGGACGTCGGCACCGCCGGCGCGCAGCCCCGCCAGCGCGCGCGTCAAGCGGAACTGCGTCACCACGAGCGCGGCCAGCCGCTCCAGCGCGTCGTCCAGGCGGCTGACCTCGACGCGCACGATGCCGCGAGCGCGGACGGGATCATCATCATCGCCGCCGTCCTCCAGGCCGGCGCCGCCGTCCGCTTGCGGCATGGCTTCCAGCCGCACCGGCACCAGCGTCTGCCGCTCCACGGCCGCCGCATCGGCGACCGCCCCGGCGTCGCCGTCCGCGAGCACGATCAGCGCAAACGCCAGGCCGCCCGGCGCATCGCTGCCCGACGGCACCGAGCGCGGCACGACCTTCACGATCTCGGCGAGCGCGCCCACACGCTCGCGCACGGTCGTGATGTTGATGCCTGCATCCGACCGCGCCGGAGACGGGACGAACTCGAGCAACAACCCTTGCCGGCCGCCGGCGATGCCCTGCACCAGCTGCTCCCGCTCGGCGCTGGTCAGCTTGGCCCACAGCTCCGCCGGCAACGACGTCGTCGCACCGCTGGCGAGGCCTTCGCCGCCCGCCTGCCGAAGCGCGGCCAGCGCGGCGATCAGACCCGGCCGGCGCGGCGGCGATCGGCTTGCGATTGTCCAGCGCCTGTACGCGCTGCTCGATGGCCCGCACCCCCTTGAGCAGCAGGTCCACCGCGCCCACGGGCAGCTTGCCGGTGGCGCGATCCGCCTCGCGCAGCACCGCCTCCATCGCGTGCGCCAGATCGACGATCGGATCGACGCCGACCATCGCGGCCAGCCCCTTGAGCGTGTGAAACGATCGAAACAGCTCGCGCACCTGGCGCGGCGTCGACTGGCCGCTGGCGCCGGCCTGCTCGACCGACAGCAGGTTGGCGTTCGACAGCGCCAGGTGCTCCTCGGCCTCGGCGACGAAGCCGGCGATGAACTCCGTCGCGTCGAATCCCGAGCTCACGCCGTCGCCCCTGGGGCCGAGTCGAGCAACGCCCGGACTTCACCCAGGAGCGCGTCCGGCGAGAACGGCTTGGTCATGAAACGTGTCGCCCCGGCGGCCAGCGCCCGCGCCCGCGAGCCCTCGTCGCCACGGGTGGTGACGACCAGGATGGGCAGCGCGCGCAGCCGGTCCTGGCCGCGCACGAACTCGATCACCTCATAGCCGCCGATGTCCGGCATGTTGAGGTCGAGCACGACGACGTCGAACCGCCTGAGCGACAGCCGCTCGATCGCCTCGAGCCCGCTCGCCGCTTGCGTGAACGTCAGATCCTCGCAAGCCCGAAGGCAAGCGATGACCATCTCGCGCATCACCTTGCTGTCATCGACGATCAGAGCGTCAGCCATGTCTCATCCCCGATGTTGGAACCGGGGGTTGAACCGTAAGGACGACTCCCGGGCAGTCAAGACGCCATCTGCGCGTTTCAAATCGCGACCCCATACCTTTGACAGCATGCGCACCCACCCCTAGGTTTACCGGCCAATGCCCGATCGTGATTCGCGACCCTCCATCTGGATCGTGGATGACAGCCCGCTCGATGCAGAACGCGCGCGACGCGTGCTCGGTGAGCGCTACGCGGTCGAGGTGTTCCACGACGGCTCGGCGATGCTCGAGCACCTGGCCCGCAACCCGGCGCCGTCCGTAGTCGCGCTCGACTGGGTGATGCCCGGCGTGTCGGGCATCGAAGTCTGCCGGTTCCTGCGCAGCGGCGGCCTGGCGCGGCCGGGGATGGCAATTCTGCTGCTCACCATGCAGGCCCAGACGCAGCAGATCGTCGAGGGGCTGGCCGCCGGCGCCAACGACTATCTGGTCAAGCCGTACGCCGATCCCGAGCTGCTCGCGCGCGTCGACGCGATGGTGCGGTGGAACAGCCTGCTCGAGCGGGCGCAGAAGGCCGAGGCGAGCGTCGCCGAGCTGCTCGAGCACGCGCCTGATCCGCTGATCGGCGTCGACGCCCATCACGCCGTCACCTACGTGAACGAGGAAGCGCAGCGTGCGCTGGGCAAGGACGCATCAGGGCTGGTGGGCCGATCGGTGGCCGAGATTCTGCCCGGGCTGTCCAGCGATCACCTGAGCGACGCCGCGCGGACGTCGCGGCCGTTGCCGGACATCACCATCGCGGGCCAGGTGTTCTCTCCCAGCATTCGATCGCTGCCCGGTGACAACCGCGCGGCGTTGACCATCGCGCTGCGCGACGTGACGGCGCGCCGCAACCGCGAGTCACGCCGCCTGGATTTCTATTCGATCATCGCGCACGACCTGCGCTCACCGCTGAGCGCGATGTTGATGCGCACCGATATCCTGTTGCGCGGCCGCCGTGGCGTCCTGTCCTCGGAGGTGGTGTCGGATCTGCGCAAGATGGACGGCCACATGCGGCGGCTGATGGCGCTGATCAACGACTTCCTCGATTTCGCCAGGATGGAAGAGGCCGCGCACGCGATGCAGAGAATCCGCGTCGACCTCGGCGACGTCGCGGCGGAGATAGTCGACGACTTCCGGCCGCTGGCGGAGAACGCCGGCCAAGAGTTGCGGGTCGACATCGAGGAGCGCCGGCCGCTGGTGATCGGGGATCGACAGCGCCTGCAGCAGGTGCTCACCAACCTGGTGGCGAACGCGGTCAAGTTCACGCTCCCCGGCGGACACATCACCGTCCGCGCGCGGACGATCGGGCCGATGTGCGAGATCGCGGTCGAAGACGACGGCCCCGGCATCGCGCCAGACACGCTGCCGACGCTGTTCCAGCGTTACACCCGAGCGCCAAGCGCACACGACGGCGGCACCGGTCTGGGACTGCTCATCGTCCGCGAGATCATCGAGGCCCACGGCGGCAGCGTCGGCGTCGAGAGCACGCCCGGGCGGGGTAGCCGGTTCTGGTTTCGCATCGCGGCGATGGAGACGGGAGCCAGCCTGCCCCGGGTCGCCGCGGTAGGGTCGTAGGCCGCGGATCGCGTTACAGTTGGGCGTGGGCACCGCGTCTCGCTTCGGCCGCCGCGCGCTCCTGACCGGCGCAGCCGTCGCGCTCGCCGGCTGCGCCACGCGCCGGCGACGGCCGCCGCGCGTCGTCGACGGCGTTCGCCTGGGGCGCAACCTTGGCTTCGTCACCGCGCTGGCGTTCACGCATGACGGCCGTCAGATCGTGTCCGGGCATGCGGAGGACGGCGGCTGGGTGCGGTTCTGGGACGTCGGTGCGCGCAAGCTCGCGCGTTCGTTCCAGACGACCGGCTCCGTCTATTGCATCGCGATGCCCCGGCAACGCGATCTGCTGGCGATCAGTGGCTGGCGGGATCAGCACGGCGGCTACCTGTCTGTGCTGGAATCGACCACCGGACGCGAGCTGCGATCGATCGAAGCAGGCCTCTATGGCATCTCGCTCGACCAGCTGGCCGTTACAGCCGCCGGTGCGCTCGTCGCATCGTATTCGGCTCGCGGGGAGTCGGAAGGCTCGAAGCTGTGGGACGTGGATTCCGGCGCCCTCATCCGCCGCTACCCGCATGCGACGGCCGCGCTGGCCGCCGACGGCCGGACCGCGCTCGGCGGCAATACCATCTGGGATGTCGAAACCGGCCGCGTGAAGGCCAAGGTCGCCACGAGCTCGTACACCTGGGGCGTCGCGATCTCCGCCGACGGCGGGCGCGCGATCAGCCAGAGCAGCGGCGAGGGCGCCGCTTTCCTGTGGAACGACCGCGGCGAGCGCATCGGCGCGTTCGGCGATCAGCGCCGCTGGCTGTGGGGCGCGACGTTCTGCCCCGACGACCGCTTCCTGATCACGGCCGCGGAAGACGTCTTCTGGGGCTCGCGGCGCCGCTTGCTCGTGCTGCGGGACGGGCGCACGGGGACTCGCCTCGCCGAGCTCGGCGGGCACCGCGCCGCGGTCCACGCGGTGGTCTTCTCACCGGACGGCCGGCACGCCGTGTCGGGCGACGCCGGCGGGGATATCTACTTGTGGACCATGCCGGACCGCTAGCCGCGCCAGACAGGCAGCTGGCGCGTCAGGACCATGACAGCGCGTCGGCGACCATGGTCGCCTGACGGCTGAAGGCGGCTGCGTCGGGCGACATCCGCGCGGCCTCGCGCGCCAGCGCGTCCAGGCCGCTCGCAATCTTGCTCCACTGGCGGTCGTCGACCCAGCGATCGACCACCGGGGCCTCCACGCGCAGCAGGACCAGCACCTTGGTCATCAGGTGCTGCTGCCCGGCGTTGGTCGCCGTCTCCAGGGTCTTGAGGATTGCCCTCACCGCGTCGAGCCGCCGGCTACTGGCGGCGGCGTCGAACGTCGCGCGTTGAACGCGCTGCATCGCTGTCGATGTGTGACTCATGCTTTGGCGCTCCCACTCGACGGGAGCGGCGAGCAACTTGAGCCTGCCGTTTGTGACTATTCGATAACGGCGCCCGTCGCCGCGGCGTACCATGCCGCCGTGAATCGGGCGGCGCTCCTGTCGTTGTGCGTCCTGCTCGCGACCGCCGCGTCGTGCGCCCGACAGCAACTGCCGGCGGACGGGCAGCCGGACTGCAGCGATCCGGCGGCGTGCCTGTGTCCGTGGCGGTCGGTCCTGCGCCTCGACGACTTCGAGGCGCTGCAGGAGCCGCTGGTACCGCACCAGATCGTGCGCTGTCCGCAACAAGGCGAATGCTTCTGGCGCGTCCGCGGCACGAGCGACGGCATGCGCATCGTTCACGGCCGCCCCGCAAAGAAGCTCGTCGCGCCCGTGGCCGACGGTTCGATCGTGGCGCACAACAACGGCGAGCACGGTGCGGCGCTTTTCTGGGTGTCCCGGAACGGCTCGACCCGCCGCCTGCTCGGCAATCCGCACGTCAACGATGTCATCGTCACCAAGCACGGTGTGTTCGCGGCGACCGGGCTCCACCACCTGCTCGATGGTTCCGGCCAGCTGCTGCTGATCTCGCGCGATCCGAGGGCCGAATGGAGAACGACGCCCTTCGCCGACGTCGGCACCGTCGCATACGCGGCCACCGTGGCGCCGGACGGATCGATGCTGGTCGTGACCCATACCCAGCTTGTGAAGGTCACGCCGTCCGCCGAAGTGACGGTCCTGCACACCGGGCGCTGGGACCAGACGTTCGCGGTGGGGGACGAGGTCGGGACGCTGTCCGGTTTCACGCCGAGCTCGATCGTCCTGTCGCCCGGCGGCGCCGTCTACATCGGGATGACCGGGGCCGTGGTCGTCCTGACACCGTCCGCGGCGGGCGGCTACCGCGAGCAGTGGCTGGCACCGAGGAGCTGTACGACGCCCTGACCTCTCTCGTTCTGCGCCAAGACGCGCTAGCCTTGCGGCCTCCTGGTCATGTCCCAGCCGCCCATCACGTTCTTCCTGCTGTCGCCCGCCAACCTGGGCGGCCGGCGAGCCGCGATCGTCATGAACGAAGCCGCGACGTTCGATGTCGCGGCGCGCCTGCACTCGCCGGCGGGGGCGCCGCTCGGCGACGTGTTCAGCTTCGTCAGCGGCCTCTACTTCCGGGGCAAGGCGGCGTACGCGCGCGCGTTCGGCAGCGCGCCCGACGGCGCGAGCGCGGCGCTGGTGATCTCGCCCGGCGAAGGCCTGCTGGTGCTCGACGAGCGGGTCACGCTGGATCGTCTGCGCGGCTGGGCGTCCGTCCCGATCGAAGCCAGCAACCGCGACTTCACCGAGCCGCTCGTGCGCCACGCCGAGGACCTGGAACGCGCGTACGGCGCCACGGCGCGCTTCGTGCTGCTGGGCAGCGTCGCGACCGACAAGTACGTGCGCCCGCTGGTGCGCGTGTTCGGCGACCACCTGCTGTTCCCGTCGGACTTCGTCGGCCGCGGCGACATGAGCCGCGGCGCCCTGATGTTGCGCGCCGCGCGCGACGGACGAGAGCTGGCGTACGCGCCGGTCGAAGGCAGCGCGCGGCGCGGTCCGCGCGCGCCCAGCATTGCCGTCCGCCCCCGGCGCGCCGCGGCGACACCAGGGCGCTAGCCTAAACTAGCCACATGAAGTCATGCGGTTACGCCGCACTCTTCACGTGATACGCGAGTCATTGCGGCGGCGCTGAACGGCCGTCGCGGCTAGCCGAGGTCGCCGTTGAAGAACGTCACCTCGCCGGTCGTCAGATCCAGCTCGGAGCCGACGACCACCAGGCCTTCCTTCTCTGCCAGGCGTTCGATCACCTCGGATCCGTGGCGCAGGTGGTTCACCGAAGCCCGCACGTTGGCGCGTACCGCCTCGCGCCGCAGCCGCACCGGATCGCGCGCCAGCTCGGTGGCCGCCAGGCTTTCGATGCTCGGTCGGACCCGGCTGACGATCGACAGCTGATTGCGCGACACGGTGTTCTCGCTCGTGATCGATTCGATCGCGGCTTCGATGGCGCCGCAGCCGGTGTGCCCCATGACCACGACCAGCCGGGTGCCGAAGCGCTCGGCGGCGAACTCGACGCTGCCGACCTGCGACGACGCCACGATGTTGCCCGCGACGCGGATGACGAACAGGTCACCCAGCCCCTGGTCGAACACGATCTCGGCGGGCGCGCGCGAGTCGGAGCAGCCCAGAACGATCGCGAACGGCGACTGCACCGTCAGGTCACCACGGCGGCCGTGGCTGAGCATCGAGTCCACGCTGCGGACGTTGCTGGCGTAGCGGCCGTTGCCCTCACGCAGGCGCGCGAGCGCGTCGCGCGCGGACATGTTGGAACGTTCAATCGACATGCGGGCCTCATACCACAGCTGGCCTACCGGAACCGCGCCCAACGGCGTTATCCTGATGACGTCGTGAGGCGTGTTTCCGGCTTGCTCGTCGCTGCGTTCGCCACCGTGCTCTGCGGCTGCGGCTCGGAGCCGTCGGGCACGGGCACGGGCGGTGGTGGCGGCGCGGGTGGAACGGCCGGAGATGTCGGTTCGAGCGGCGCGGCTGGCGTTTCGGGCCGTGGCGGCGCCGCTGGCAACGCGGGCAGCACCGCTGGCGCTTCGGGCCGCGGCGGCGCCGGTGGCAACGCAGGTGGTGGCACGGGTGCGGCAGGCCGCGGCGGCGCCGGCGGCGCTGCGGGCGCGGCCGGACGCGGCGGCGCGGGCGTTGCGGGGCGCGGCGGCGCGGGTGGCGGCGCAGCCGGCACCGGTGGAGCGCGCATGTGCAAGCGCGGCATCGCGGCCAACACCGCGCCGGGCGCCGCGTTCTATCCGGCGATCACCTGGTGGTACAACTGGGCCATCCGCGGTTCCGGCCCCGCGACCGGAATCGAGTTCGTGCCGATGGTCTGGAACGCGACGACGGTGAGCAGCGCGCATCCCCGCGGGCTCGCGATTCCTGCTCGGATTCAATGAGCCGAACTTCAAGGTCCAGGCGAACCTGACCGCGCAGGCGGCGGCGACCGCGTGGGGCGCCCTGCAGGCGAACGCCGCGAGCGCGGGCGTCGCCACCGTGTCGCCGGCGATGAACTTCTGCGGCCCGGCTGCCAACTGCAACGGCACCGACCCCTATCAGTACTTCAAGGATTTCTTCGCGGCGTGCGCCGGCTGCGACGTCGATTACCTGGCGGTGCACTGGTACAACTGCGACCTCCCCTCGCTGCGCGATTACCTGGAGCCGGGCGGGAACCTGGAAGGCTTCGATCAGTTCGCCAAGCCGATCTGGCTGACCGAGTTCTCGTGCAACGAGACCGCCACCGTCGCGCAGCAGGAGGCGTTCATGCGCGAGGCGATCCCGTACCTGGAGAACAAGGCGAACGTCTTCCGCTACTCCTGGTTCAGCGCCGACCCGATCCCCACCGCCCGCCTGATAAACACCGACGGCTCACCGACGGCGCTCGGCCAGGTTTACATGAACCTGCCGCAGAACTGCCCGTGACGCTGGACGTTTCCGGGTTGGCGCTTGACAGCCAATCTTCCGTCTGTCACCAGTAATCTCACGATCGCGCCGATTGCGCCGATCGCAAATGGAAAGGAGATGACATTGATGCCAACAGACAAGCGAACGAGCAAACCAGTCATCTCCGCGATACGCCCGCTGTAGCCGTCGTTTCAACGACCGCCTGCGCGCGAGCCGCGGGGCGAAAGCAGAAACGGCAAACGACGTTACGGGTGTGTCCGATGGGCAAAGAACGAAGGCAACGAGGAGAGCGCGGCGGCAGCGACGGCGCCCGCACATTGCGGCTGCAGGAGCTGATCCGCGAAGAGGTTAACTATCTGTTGCGCAACGAGGTCCGCGATCCGCGCCTCGACGGGGTGGAGATCACGATGGTCGAGCTGTCGGGTGAGCGCGCGCGACTGTGGTTCACCTGCGAGGGCGACGAGGATCGTGCGCCCGCGTTCGAGCGCGTCGCGGGCTTCATCCGCACGAACCTCGCCGACAACCTGGGGTTGAAACGAACGCCGGAGCTCCGCTTCCGGCGCGACCCTTCGTCGCGCGCATTTTCCGCCCCGGCGCCGATTTCCCCGGGTAGGACGTAAGAGCCATGCCGACCACCACGATCAACGGCCGCAACGTCCCCATCCGCATGTGGGCGCCCATGGAGGAGGTCGATTCGAAGGTCATCGCGCAGCTCAAGAACGTCGCAGCCCTGCCGTGGGTCGCGCACCACGTCGCGGTCATGCCCGACGTCCACCTGGGCAAAGGCGCGACCGTCGGCTCCGTCATCGCGATGCGCGGCGCCGTCGCGCCCGCGGCCGTCGGCGTCGACATCGGCTGCGGCATGGCCGCGGTCGAGACCAGCCTGACGTCACGCGATCTGCCCGACGATCTGCGGCGGCTGCGGCTGGCGATCGAGGCGGCGATCCCGGTCGGCTGGCACGGGCACGACGGCGCCGCCTGGCAGGACGCGGGCGACGAGCTGCGCGCCACCGGACAGGCGCTGATGGATCGCTACGCCGATCTCGGCGCGTCCGTGCATCCCGGGAACCGTCAACTGCCAGATCGGAACGCTGGGCGGCGGCAACCACTTCATCGAGATCTGCCTCGACACCAAGGACACGGTCTGGCTGATGTTGCACTCGGGAAGCCGCAACGTCGGCAAGACGCTGGCCGAGCACCACATGCAGATCGCGCAGCGCCTGCGCCACAACCAGGCGCTCGAGGACCGCGCGCTGGCGGTGTTCCTGGCGGGGACGCCGCAGTTCGACGCGTACCGCCGGGATCTGTTCTGGGCGCAGGAGTACGCGCGGTTCAACCGGCAGCTCATGCTGCACCTGCTGGCCGGCGTCGTCCGCCACTTCTGGCCGCGCGTGAAGCTGGCGCAGCCGATCTCGTGCCACCACAACTACGTCGCCGAGGAGGTCCACTACGGCGACGACCTGCTGGTGACGCGCAAGGGGGCGATCCGCGCCGGCCGCGGCGAGCTGGGCATCATCCCGGGATCGATGGGGACGAAGTCGTACATCGTCCGCGGCCTCGGCAACCCGGCGTCGTTCGAATCAGCGTCACACGGCGCCGGCCGCCGCATGAGCCGCACGGAAGCGCGCAAGCGCTTCAACGTCAAGGACCTCGAACAGCAGACCGAAGGCGTCGAGTGCCGCAAGGACCACGGCGTTATCGACGAGGCGCCGAAGGCCTACAAGAACATCGACCGCGTGATGGCGCAGCAGCAGGACCTGGTCGAGATCATCGCCGAGCTGAAACAGATCGTCTGCGTGAAGGGCTAGGGGAACAGGCACGACGTCGTGAGGTCGCCACTGGCGGTCATCGTGCAGTTGCCGCAGGTGGTTCCCGACAGGCAGGCGCACGTTGCAGGCGAGCCGCACGCCGGCGGCAGCGTGCGGCAGGCGTATGTTCCGGCCACGCCGGCGGCGCCGCCGAGCATACGCTCGCAGAACTGCGTGCCCTGCGTGCAGAACCGCGGGCCGCACGCAAACGTTCCCGACGGCGGCGTGCAGCCGCCTTGGTCGTTGATATCCACGCCGGCCCCGAAGGCCATGCACGGGCTGCTGTGAATCTGGCCGTCGCAGCCGCAGACGCGATCGATCACGCCCGCGCACACCTGCGGGCGCTGCTGGCACGCCCCGCTGCCCACGGAAGCGCCGCAACGATTGTCCGTCCAGTCGCAGAACATCGACTGTGTGCAGGTCAGCCCGTCGCCGCAAGCGACGCTACCGGCGGCGCCACCGCCACCGCCCACGCCCCCCTGCCCCGCCCCGCCCGCCGAACCAGCGGCACCACCCGCTGCGCCGCCGGCGCCGCCACCCGCGCCACCCCGCCCCGCAGCACCCGCCGCACCGCCGGCCGAGCCCGCCGCACCACCCGCCGCGCCGGCGGTGCCGCCGCCCGCGCCCCCCCGGCCCGCCGCACCCGTCGACCCACCGGCCGAACCCGCAGCGCCACCCGCCGCGCCCGCAGCGCCACCCGCCGAGCCCGCTGCGCCACCGGCCGAACCCGCAGCGCCAGCCACGCCCCCACCCGCGCCACCGCGGCCCGCGACGCCGCCGGCCGTGCCCCCGCGACCCGATGCCCCCGCCACGCCGCCACCGCTCCCGCCACGCCCGCCGCCACCCGTGTCCCCACCGCCATCACCGGAGCAGGCCGCGAACAGGCACGCGGCCACGCCGACCACCAAGCTGGACGAAAAGGTCGATCGCATGCCCGCCTGCCTAGCACGCTGCGTGCCACGCCACATCACGACACCGGCTCGCGCGCAGTCGCGGAACATCGGGGCGTGCACGACGTGACTACCCGCGCCGCCTCAGAAAACTGAGAAAACGCCGCGCGGCTACGGGGGACAAGCCGTGGTCAGATCTCCCGCCGCCGACAGCACGCAACTGGCGCAGGACACGGCCGACAGGCAGGTGCAGGCCGGCGCCGTACCGCACGCGGCCGGCAGCGGTTTGCACATGTACGTGCCGGCCACGCCGGTCATGCCCGAGGCGCGCCGCTCGCAGAACTGCGCCCCCTTCATGCAGAACCGCGGCCCACACACAAACGTTCCGGCCGGCGCGGTGCAGCCGCCCGCCTCGGAGATGTCCTCGCCGGCCGCCGAAGCCACGCACGGATTCGAGTACACGGTGCCGTCGCAGCCGCACACGCTGTCGAGCTCCGTCGTGCACCCCTGCGGGCGCGCGCGACAGGTCCCCATCGGCTCGAGCCCCGCGCACGTGTTCCCCGCCCAGTCACAGAACTGCGTCGCCGAGCAAGTGATGGCCCCGCACGGGACGCCCGTCGGGCCGCCCGCACCGCCGACGCTGCCGCCAGCACCACCACCGGCGCCGCCGGCACCACCACCCGCGCCGCCGCCGCCATCCGCGTTGCCGTTGCCGTCACCCGAGCAGCCGGCAATCATGAGCACGGCTGCCAGCGTCGCGATTCGATTCAGCACCCCATTACAACATCACTTCACGACGCCGCACACAAGCCGGTCGCCGCCACCGCCGAGCGGCTTGGGTGTGTCGCTGTAGTTATCGCCACCGGCGTGAATCATCAGCGAGTGCCCCTGCAGGTCCGCCAGCTTCAGCCCCTTCACCTCCATCTTCTCCTTCGCCTCCCCCTTGTCGGACACGACCAGCTTAGGCAGGTCCCCCTTGTGTCCGCCGCCACCCGGACCCTTGTGCGCCTTCGTGCCGTCCGGATCGTAGTGGGCGCCCGCGGCCTGCGCCGCCGTCTTCTTGCCGTCTTTGTCCGCGGGATCGCAGCTCGGATTTTCGTGCAGGTGGAAACCGTGCTCGCCCGGTGGAAGATCCTTCAGCTTCGGCTCCAGCGTCACGCCGTCCTTGCCTTCCTTGATCGTGATCGTGCCGACGGACTTACCGACGCCGTCCGCGGTGACGAGGTTCATCGTGACCTTCGCGGACTTCGCCGCGTAAGCCAGTGAAACGAAGGCCGGTGCAACAAAGCCTGGTGCAACGAACGCGCACAACGTGACAGTGATTCCGAATGACGATTTCATGGCGTCTCCTTTGAATGTCCGCAGGTCCTACGTGGTCTCTAATGTATGACGTTGAGCTGTGACATAATCATTCCTGAGCGTGCCGCGATGGAAGAAGATCCTGACGATGTACAGGGCGGGAACGGGGAGCGCCGGAGCGCGCCGCGCATAACAGCGCGATCACTCGTCGAGGTTCGTCTCCCGAGCTGGGAGGCGTTGCGCAGCGTCTACACGGTCAACCTTTCGCAGGGTGGCATGCGGCTTTCGGTCGGCGCGCGGGCGCCGCTGGGCACGGTCGTCGACATCATCCTCACGCTCCCCAACGGGACGCGGCTGCACCTGCCAGGCAAGGTCGCGCACCTCGGGGATGGCGGCGACATCGGCGTTCGCTTCGACGACCTTCCCGAGCGAACGCAGGCAGAGATGCGCAGCTACGTCGACGATCTTTCCGCCGGGCGCACGCCATCGTCGAAGACGATGAGCATCCCGTCCGGCGTGCTCATAAAGAAGAAGAGCTGACTGGCCCATGCGGCGAGGCGTGCTGGCCGGCGCCCTGTCGATGTTGGCGGCGACCGCGGCCACGCTGCGGATCGCTGCCGCGGCTCCGCCAGGCGCTGCCGACGCTGACGTCGCCGCGCTGCTGGCCGCGGCGCTGCCCGTCGATGGATCGACCGACATCGTGCTGGTCGACTGGCCAGCCACGAAGGGGGCGCCGCACGTCCGCGCCGCCACGGCGTGCGCCGCCGCGCCGGCCGTGGTCAAGAGCGTGCTGCTCGATCCGCGCAGCTACCGCAAGGTCGTCCCGGCGCTGCTTCGCGCCGACGTTGCAAACACCGGCGTGGGATTGCCAACGGTCGGCTGGGAGATCGAGGTGCCGCTGTTCAACCTGGAAGGCACACTGGAGATCCACGAACGCCCCGACGGCGCCGAGGTCAGGCTGGTCGCGGGCGACCTCTCGCCCGGCCGGCTGACGTTCACCACGTTGCCGCGCGCGGGTGGCGGCACCACGCTTCTGGTCGACGCGCAGGTCGACATCGGCAACTCGGGCTGGTTGATACGAAAGATCATCCGCCTCAGCCCCGCCGGTGAGCCCGCGGCGCTGGCGGCGGCGGCGTACGTCACGGTGCGCGCCGTCGCGCTGCGCGCCCAGCACATCAACAGCCCGCGGGCGAACCGCCCGGGCGGGACGCCCGCGCCGCCACCGGAATGGGCCCCGTCGCCGAGCGCGCTGGCCGACAACCGGCTGGCGGCGTTGCGCGCGCGCGGCGCGGTGGCGCTGGTCGCGCGCACCTGGTCGCAGCGGCTGGCGGGCGTGGCGGTGGCGACGACGCTGGGCGTGCCGTCGCAGAGCGCGCTCGGCAAGCTGCGCGATCCGAACAGCTGGTACGCGTTCCCCGGCTGGACGACGGTCAAGCGGCAGGCGGGACCCAACGGCGTCGGCGCCGAGGTGGAGGACAGCTTGCCGTTCGTGGATCTGGAAGCGACGTGGCGCGCCGAGCCTGGCGCCTCCCCGCGCTGGACCGCGACCGGCGGCGTCATCACCGGCGCGCGAATGGGCTGGGAGCTCTACCCGCTGGATCCGCGCGCGAACGCCGGCGCGCCGACGCTGATGGCCCTGATGATGTACCCCCGGCTCGAGACCACAGGGCGGCTGGCGCGCAAGGCGATCGCGTCCGAGCCGCTGCTCGAGCACGGGCTGGCCGTCGCGGTCGCGTTCGCGGATCTCACGGCGATGAAGGCGGCGCTGGAATCAGCGCACCGGTAGTCGCGCCCCCGACGTGCAGTGCCAGCACCTGGTCGCTTCGTCGCTCGGGTGCGCCGGCTGCGCGACGGCGGTCAACGACCGCAGCGAGCTTGACCGCATCGCCGCCGCCTATCTGGCGGCACCTTGCCCGATCCCGGTCTGTGCCGAGATCGCATGTCCGGCGGTCGAGACCGGGCAATGCGCCGCCATCTCCAGCGGCGACTTCTGCGCCGACCTGTCGCCGGCGGCGAACTGAGGCGAGGCGCTACGGCGTCGCTTCGGTGGGCGGCGCCGCGCCGGCGGGATCACCCAGCTCGCAGATGCCGGCGTTGCACACGGGCTCCTGCGTGCAGGTCGGGTCGGTCGACATCATCTCAGTGCACGCCGTGTCCGCGCAGCGCTTCTTGCGATCCTTCTCGTACGTGTCCTTCTGCTTCTTGGGGATCGCGCGGTGTTTGCCCCCCTGGCTGCACGGACAGCAGTCGTCGGACACCGCGACGCAGTCCTTGTCGATCTTGCAGTCGCGCGTCTCGGCGGGCGCGGCCTTGCCCTTGCCCTTCTTGGCCGCAGCGGCGCCGACGGAGAATCCAAGGCATGCAACACCAATCACGGCGACAGCGATCACGTAGCGAGAGCCAAACATGCGCTGAAATATATGCCGCCGCCGACGGGCGTCCAGTTCAGTCGTCGCCACGCGCGTCAGTTGATCGCGCCCGGCACGGTCAGCCGAGCCGTCATCGTGACCACCTCGGCGGCGAGGCGCTCGATGCGCTTGCCGACGTCCAGGGTCTCCAGCAACTGCTGGCGTAGCGCCGCGTTAGGAATCAGCTCCGACGCGATGACGTCGGCCAGCTCGGTCGGCGTCTGCGCGCTGCCCACGACCTCCCGCAGGGGCTCACTGCCGTCGGGGATCGCATCCGCGAGCTGGCCGATCAGCGCGCGTAGCGCCTGCTCCGCGTCGCGCAGCTCGTTGGCGTCGCTGGCGACGGTGTCGGGCAACAGCGTCGCCGCGACCAACCGGTACGGCAGGTCCGACGCCAGCTCGCGATCGATGCGCACGCGCGCGCGACCGCGGACGATCAGGTTGAAGCGCCCATCCGGCAGCTCGTGCGCCATGACGACCTCGCCGACGCCCGCGATCGGCGCCACCGCCGGCCGCTCCTCGTCGGGCTGCGCGTCGGGGCTGATGAAGCCCATCGCCACGTAGCGCTCACCGGTCAAGATGTCGCGCACCATCGCGCGGTAGCGATCCTCGAAGATGTGCAGCGGCAGCAGCGCGTGAGGGAACAGCACCACGTTGGGGAGCGGAAACAGCGGCAGGCGCGCGAGCGTGGCGGCGAATGGATCGGCAGGCGTCGACATGAGTTCACCCGAAGACGTCGATACACGCGCCGGTCAGCGCCGCGGGCGCCCCGGTCGCAAGATAGACCACAACGCCCGCGACGTCTTGCGGTGACATGTCGGGCTCGGCGCCCGGCAACCCCGCCCGCAACATCTCTGTGTCGACCGAGCCGGGGCACACGGCGTTGACGGCGATCGCGTCGTCGCGAAGCTCCTCCGCCAGCGCGCGCGTCAGGCCGATCACCCCGTGTTTCGCCGCGCAGTACGCGGTCAGCTGCGCCGTCCCCTGCCGCCCCGAGATCGACGCGACGTTGATGATGCGCCCGCGCCGCGCGGCGCGCATGGCGGGCAAGAACGCGCGCGTGACCAGGTACGTCCCCTTGAGGTTCGCGTCGACGACGGCGTCCCAGGTCGCGACCGGCAGCTCGTCGAGACGGCCGCGCGCGACGATGCCCGCGTTGTTGACCAGCACGTCGGGCGGGCCCAGCCGCCGCAAGACGTCGTCGGCGAAGCGGGTGACGTCGTCGGGCTGCGCGACGTCGCAGCGGAAGATGGTGTCGTCAGCGGCGGGATTGCGCGCGCAGCCCGCGACGCGCGCGCCCGCGTGCGTGAACGCGGCCGCCACCGCCTGCCCGATCCCGCGCGTCGCGCCGGTGACCACCGCGATCTTCCCCGACATCGTCACGGCGCCGCCGGCTTTCCTTGCGCGCGGTGAGCGCGTCGAGCGTAGCGCGGCTTTGCCGCGCGGAGCTCATCGCGGGGGGTTCGGGACCCTGTGAGGGTCCCGAGCAAAAGTCAAACAGCCGCGCCTTGAGGTCCGCGCGCTGCTTCATCTCGCCGACGAACGCGCCGGTCACCACACTCGACTGATCGTGTTTCTCGCCCGGCAACGCCAGGCACAGCTGCTCGGCCTCGATGACGCAGCCTGCCCCGCGCGCACCCAGGTGACGCTGTAGCGCGTCCGCGATCTGGTGCGTCGCGCGCTCCTGCAGCGTCAGCCGCCTGCGTGTAGCAGTCGACCAGATCGCCGAGGCGTCCGAACCCCACCAGCTTGCCGGCGGGCAGGTACGCGACGTGCGCGACGCCGCGATACGGCAACAGGTGATGCGGGCACATCGCGTGAAACCTAAGGCCGCCGACGATGACGACATCGGGATCAGCTTCTCCCGTGACCGGCTCGCCCAGGATCACCGCCGGGTCCATGTCGTAGCCCGCCAGAAACTCCGACGCCCACAGCCGCGCCACGCGCGCGGGCGTGTGCTGGATGTCGGCGTCGCGCGACGGGTCCAGCCCCGAGGCGCGCAACAGCGCCTCGACCGCGGCTGCCAGTGCCGGCTCGCGCGACAAGGCAGCCCCTCAGTCCGGCTGCTGCGGCGCGCGCGCGATTTCGTCGTCTATGGGGCGCCGCCCGGCAAACCCCGAGTCCACGCTGTGCCAGTAGCCGACCGTCTTTTCGCCGAACCGCCAGCACAGCAAGATGTCTTCGCCGCGGCGGCGGCCGGGGAAGTCGACCAGGCCGATCTCGACGTCCTTGACCTCGCCACCCAGCGCGCGCACGCGCTCGATCGCGTCCGACAGCGCCTCGTAGAAGCCGCGGAAAAGCGCCTTGGATCGGCGCACGTCGGCGGAGCCGTCGTCGCTCTCCAGCAGCTCCTCGCGGCTCATGCGCACGTTGGCGCGTTCCAGCTTGATCTCGATGCTGTGCAGCGCTGCCCGCAGCTGCAGGATGTCGGTGAAGATCCGCTCCAGCGCGGGGATCAGCGCCTCGACGTCTCCGACTGTGAAATGCGTTCGCGCCATCGCGTCTGGGACCTACCCTATCGCGCTGCAGCCGGCGTGGCCAGCGGGGAAGAATAGACGGGCGGCTTGCGGTGTTTCCCGGTTTGCCGCCGTACGTCGACGTCCGAAAACAGCAGCGACGGCGTCACGATCGTCGAGGGTATGCCCGAGAAGCCGCCGCCGCTGTTCAGGTAGTTGTAGACGACCGGCTCGTTGCCGATCGCCGTCACTTCCTTGAACGTCCGCGGCATCAGGTTCTCCAGCGCCAGGCCGCGCACCAGCATCTCCTTGCCGTTGACCAGCTTGTAGACGACGAGCGGCCGCAACGCCGGCGGACCGTGGCTCCCCATGCTGAACGAGAACAGCGCCGAGAAGTCCTCGATGTCACCCGGCGCGGAGCCGTCGTCCAGCAGGCGCACGATGTACGTCGTGACGCCGCCGCCCTTGGCGACCTTGGCCAGCTCGGCGAGCAGCGCCGGGCGGCTCAGGCTGCGGCTACCGGTCACGAACAGCGTGCCGACGTGCGCGCGCGGCGCCGAGAACCGCGGCGCCCGGGCGTGGCCGTTCGAGCGCGTGATCTCCTTGCGCGGCGTGCGCGACATCAGCAGCGTCTTGAGCACGCCCTTGTCGATCAGCGTCACGCGCTCCGCGGGCACGCCCTCGTCGTCGACGCGGTAGCTGCCGTAATACGGGGCCTTGGCCGTCCCGACCGCCAGCGGATCGTCCGTGAACGACAGGATGGGCGACGCGACCCGCTGCGCCAGCTTGTTCGCGAGCACGCTCTGCTGGCCGCCGTCGTCGCTGCCCGCCGACGCGGTCTTCGGCGGCGGCGTGCCGCCGAGCTGCTCGGCGAGCAGGATGCGCACCAGCTGCGCCGCCGCCGGCCCCTCGAACAGCACAGCCCCTGCCCCCGACGTCGCCACCGGCGCCTTGCGCGCCGCGACCAGCTCCTTGGCCATCGCGTGCACGGCCTTCTCCATGTCGGCGAGCGACGGCAGGCCGGACGGCTCCAGCGCGGTGAACGGGACGAAGTTGCGCAGCTTCATGCCGTCATCGGCCTGCGTGTCCGCGACGACGTCGATGCGCACGGTGCGCTTGTTGTCGTCGACCCACGTCCCTTCGCTGGTCGCCAGCCGCCGGCGCACGATCACCACCGTGCCCAGCGCCTGCGACCCGTAGAGCTGCGGATAGCCGGCGAGCACCAGCGACAGCTTGCGTACGATCTCGCGCAGCGCCTCCGGGTCGGCGGGGCCGGCCGTGAACGGCACCTCGAGCTGCGTCGCCGCCTGCTTGGAGAAATCGCTGACGCCGTCGTCGTCCTCGTCGGCCGCCTGACCCGCCGCCGCCGCGCGCTTGCGCGCCAGCGTCTCGACCGCGGTCTTGTACGCCTCGTCGCTGCGCAGCCACATCTCGCGCCGCAGCGCCGCGTAGTCGTCTTCGATGGGCACGCTCTCGACGCGCGAGCCGCCCTCGAAGTTGGTGTTGTCGAAGCTCGCGTCGCCGACACGCAGATCGGTGCGCAACAGCCGGCCGCGGTAGGAGTGCGCGGCGGTGACCGCGCCCAGCGTGGCGGCGGTGGTCGCCTGCTCGACGTCCGAGATCGTGTACGCGACGTAGTAGGGACGCGGCTCGTCGCCCATCTGCAGGTCCTTCATCGACCGCGCGATCTCGTCCTGCATCGCCTTCTGCACGGCCTGCGGGTTGACCCGGACCGGCGTCGGGGCCGTCGCGTTCGGGTTGGTGATGGCCAGTGTGTCGGCGCCCGCGTCGACGTCGGCGGCGGTGACCACGACAACGCCGACCAGCGCCGCGACGGCGCGCAACCGCGCGCGCGCCGTCATTTCTCCCACGTCATCGCCGGCGGCGGAAGCACGGGTGGCTTGTCACTCCCCTTGTCGCGGCGCTCCACCTCGATCTGCTGCACCAGCAGGCTCGGGCTGGTAGCCGACACGGGGACGAACCCTGACTCGGCGCCGCAGTAACCGTTGAACGTCTGATAGTCGTCGGACGCGGCGATGATCCGCGACAGCGCGGCCAGCGGCGTGCCGACCAGGTCGACGCCGCGCACCAGCTCGTCGGGGCGCCCGTCGACCCACACGCGGTAGACGAGGATAGGCAGCACCTTGAACGCCTGCGGCCCCCCGCGCTGCGTGTTGGTGAAGCCGCCCGAGATGTCGCGGAACGACAGCCCGTACAGCTTCCCCTGCCGGCGTGCCTCCTCTTTCAGAAGCGTTCGCAGCTCTGCCGTCGTCACGAACCGCTTCGGCTCGACGATCAGGTTCCCCTGACGCGACACCACCGCCCGCCCCTCCTGGCGCCGGCCGTGGCCGTTCGACATCGAGAAGCCGCGCGTCGGCGACCGGCTGAGCAGGAAGCCTTTCAGCACGCCGTCCGAAACCAGCGTCGCCCGCTGCGCGACCACGCCTTCGTCGTCGAAGCGATAGAAGCCGTTCAGGTCGACCGTGCCCAGCCGCGCCAGCGTCGGATCGTCGTACACCGAAACGAACGTCGGCATGATCGGCTCGCCGATCTTCTTGGCGAACGTCTGCCCTTCCTCTTCGTTCTTCTGCCGGTGCCCCTCGACGCGATGGCCGAAGATCTCGTGGAAGAACACGCCCGCTGACCGCCCTTCCAGGATCGCAGGCCCGATGTACGGGTCAGACAGCGGCGCCCGGCGCAGCGCGCGCAGGTCGGAGATGATGAGGTCGGCGGCGCGCTCCATGTCCGCCGCGCTGCCCAGGCCATCGACGGTGGCGGCGTCGAAGGTCTCGAAGCGCTCCAGCTCCATGCCGTCGTCGGCGCGCGCGCTGGCGTCCAAATAGACGCGCACGTAGTTGCGGCCGGTCTGCACGACCGTGCCCTCGGAGTTGATCAACCAGCGCGTCAGGCTGGACACCTGCATGGTGACGCCCGAGTCCTGAAGCTCGGCGTGGCCGCGGAACTTCGCCGACAGCTGCCGTACGCGCTGCTCCCACGCCGGGACGTCGACCGTGATCGTCGCCGGCGGCCCCAGGTAGCGCGCCGGTTTCTCGCGCGAGAAGTCGTCGGACGGATCTTCGTCGGCGACCTTCAGCGCGCGCTGCGTCCGGATCTTGACCAGCCGTTCGGCGGCGTCGTGATAGCGCCGGTCGGTCTCGCGCCAGGCGACCGTCTTCAACGCCGTCTCGTCGTCGGACAGCGGCAGCGGTACCGGGTGTCCTCCCATCATCGACGAGAAATCGAAGTCGCTCGATCGGATGGCGTGCGTCGAGTCCAGCTTGTAGTCGCCGACGCGCACGTCGGTATCCAGGATGCGCGCCCGCCGGGTCGACGACTGCACGAGCGCGCCGTAGCTGGCGGCGACGGTCACGTCGCTGCGATCGTGAACTTCATAGGCGATGAAATACGGCGCCGGTTTCCCCTTGCCGCCCAGCTCGCGCATGCCGCGCGCCAGCTCCGCCTCCAGCGCGGCGAGCCCCGGCGGCTTGGGCGCGCCGCCGCCCGACGTCGGATCGACGCGCACCACACGCGGCGGCACTGCGAGCTGTCCCGGAGGCGAGTCCGGCGACGGTGTCTTCGACGGCGGCGTCGTCGCGGTGCAACCTGCGGACACGGCGAAGCCTGCGAGGAGGAGTGCACAAACGGTGAATGAAAACGGCACGGGGGGACCGGACGCGTATAGCATAACCCTGCAGGCGCCTCGTGACCGCACTGGCACCTAGGGTGCGTGTCGGTTGTGTTAGTTTGCGCCCCATGCTGCACCCCAAGCGCAGGATCCGCCCCGCCCCCATGGAGAAGGGTAGCGAAGAGGTCGCGTCGCTGATCGATACCTATTTCAACGCCTACAACAGCGCCCGCTTGCGCGAAGCCTGTCAGACGTTCGCGCGCATGATCGACGATGGCACGACGATCGGCGTGTCGATCGCGGGGGCGCTGACCCCGGCCGGGCTGTCGTCGGTGCTGGTGCCGCTGATGCAGGCGGGGTTCATCGACTACATCTCGTCGACCGGGGCGAACCTGTACCACGACCTCCACTTCGATCTGGACCTGCCCCTGTATCGGGGTCAACCCGACGTCGTGTCGGGGGCGCACGACGTGTCGCTGCGCAAGGACGGCATCATCCGCGTCTACGACGTGTTGTTCCCGGCCGACGTCCTCTACAAGACCGACGAGTGGCTGTACCGCGTGATGATGTCGACCGAGTTCCGCAAGCGCATGTCGGGCTCGGAGCTGCACTACCTGATCGGCAAGTACGCGCTCGAGACCGCCAAGAAGGCCAAGGTCGCCAAGCCGTCGCTGCTCGCCGTCGCCCACCAGCTGGAGCTGCCGATCTGGGTCGCGTCGCCGGGCGATTCGACCATCGGTCTCAACCTGGCGGCCATCTACACGGCGTCGCCCGACCGCGGCCCGCACATGGACCCTGCCGCCGACGTGACCGAGATGTCGGCGCTGGTGCTGGACGCCAAGCGCAAGGCGGGCGGCAAGTCAGGCGTCGTGATCTTCGGCGGCGGCGCGCCCAAGAACTTCCTGCTGCAGACCGAGCCGCAGCTGCAGGAGATCCTGGGCGTGTCGGAACGCGGCCACGACTACTTCGTCCAGGTCACCGACGCGCGCCCCGACACCGGCGGGCTGTCGGGCGCGACGCCGGCGGAGGCCGTGTCGTGGGGGAAGATCGATCCCGACCTGCTGCCCGACACCGTCGTCTGCTACCTGGATTCAACCATCGCGATGCCGCTGATGGCGTCGTACGTGCTGGCGCGCTGCAAGCCGCGCAAGCCGCGGCGTCTCTACAAGCGGTTGAAGGACATGGAAGCCGCGCTGCGCGCCGAATACCTGAAGTCGGACCTGTTCAAGCGCTACTGGCCAGTCGAGGCTGCCGCGGCCGAGAAACGCGCCGAGGTGCCCAAGGCCGTGCACAAGAAGCTCGTGTCGAAGCCCCGCCGCCGGACGCGGCGATAGTAATGGGAACCCTGGGAGGGTTCCCAAACCCTCCCGCGATGAGCTCCGGCCGGCAAAGCCGGCCTGCGCTCGACGCGATAAGCACCGCGCCGTAACTCAAGCTTTGCTGCGGGGGGCAGCGGTGGTATTCAACGCCGCATGGACGCTCTGCTCAGTGAACCAATGGTCGCCCTGCTCCTGCGGTGGGGTCACGTCGTGTTCGGGATCATCTGGCTCGGTCACCTGTACTTCTTCAACCTGGTGAACGTGCCCTTCCAGGGCGGCCTGGACAAGGAGCTCAAGCCGAAGGTGAACCCGGCGCTGCTGCTGCGCGCGTTCTGGTGGTTCCGCTGGGGCGCGATGTACACGTTCCTGTTCGGCATCGCGCTGTTCATCTGGCACTACTTCGCGCCAGAGGCGAACTTCAAGGGCACGGAGGTCGGCGCCGGCGTCACCGGGCGCGCGATGTGGATCATGTTCGGCATGCTGCTGGGCACGATCATGTGGTTCAACGTCTGGTTCGTGATCTGGCCGCGCCAGAAGCTCATCCTCGGCGGCATGGCCGCGGGCACGCCCCACCCGGACGCCGCCAAGATGGCCGCGACCGCCGGCAAGGCGTCGCGCTTCAACACCTACGCGTCGGGCCCGATGCTGTACGGCATGCTGGCCGCGACCCACTTCGGCACCATGAGCGGACCGGTGCTGCTGGTGACGACGATCCTGGGCCTGGGCTTCTGGTTCGGGATGATCAAGCGCTCGTTCAAGGTGAAGACGAGCGTCTGACCCGGTCGCGCCGCCCCCCGCGAAATTGACGTGACTGCCGCCAGGTTCAGAATCGGCGGGATGTCATCCGGCCAGCTTCGCTTACCCATCTGTGCAGCGCTGCTCGCGGCTTCGGCCGCGACGGCGGGCGTGGCGGCGGCTGACGAGCCGCAGCTCGTTCACCCGATCTACGCCCATCAGCCCGACACGCCCGAGGAGAACTCCGCCAAGCGCGCGTTCGCGGCCGCCGCGCTCCGCTACAAGCTGGGCGCCGTCGAGGTGGTCGACGTGCCTGCGCCGCCGGCGCCGCACGCGCCCGAGATGGCGCGGACGGGTGTGCTCAACGCGCAGAAGATCGCGTTCGGCGAGGCGCTGCGCGATCTGGACGCGGCCGCCTCCGAGGCGGTGGCGTCGGGCGGCGCCGGGTTTTCGACCGACGAGCTGTCGGACCTGTACCTGTTCCGCGCGATGGCGACGGCGCGCGCCGACTGGAAGGCGGCCGCGGACGCGGCGCCGACCGATGAGCGCACGCGCGCCTACGCCGACTACCTGCGCGCCGCGGCGCTGACGCCAGCGCGCACGCTGAACCCGCGCCAGATCCCACCGCAGGTGATCGCGGACTTCGCGCGCGCCGTCGAGGAGGTCCGCCGCCGACCGCGCGGGACGCTCACGGTCAGGGGACCAGCCGACGCGCAGGTGGCGCTGGACGGCGGCGCACCGATGGCGGTCAAGGGTGGCGTCAGCTTCCGCGACCTGGTGAACGGCGAACACCTGGTGCGGGTCGAAGAGGCCGGTCACGCGCCGTGGGGCGCGGCCGTGATGTTCACGCAGCCGACGCTGGACGTCGACATCCCCGCGCGCGCCGCGCTGGGCCTGGACGACGCCACCGCCGCGACGCACGCCCGCCGCATGGGGGCGCGGTTCGCCCTGGTCGCCGAGCCCAAGGGCGGCCCGCAAGCCGCCATGGCGCTGCGCCTGGTCGACCTGTCCGGCAAGGAGCGCGACGCGGCGCTGGTGATCGGCGGCGCGGAGACCGGGTTGCTCGACGCCGCCGTCATGCGCCTGGACGAGAGCGCGCGCAAGATCGCGCAGGCCGACGCCCAGGCCGGGACCCCCGCGGTCGTTGCCGCGGCCGGCGACACCAGCACCCTGGCCCCACCGGTGTTGATCTCGGCGCCACAACCCAAGGCGCGCTTCGGCGACGATCCTGCCGCCTGGGCCCGCGACCACTGGCCCCTGCTGACGGCAGTCGGCGTCGTCGTGCTGTCGTCGATCATCCTCGGCGCCGCCGTCGCCGGCGACAGATAGCTGGCATTTCCGACAGGCGTTTCCTCCCGGATCCAAAGGCGATACGCCTATTTGACCAACGATTGACCATCAGGAAACAAGCCCCCGGTTAGCGTCAGGGCATGCGCTTGGTAGTGGTCGGCAACGGCATGGTCGGCCACCGGTGCCTGGAGATCCTGGCAGACCGCGCCGCCGCAGGAACACCCCCTCCATTCGAGGTGACCGTCATCGGCGAGGAGCCGCGCGCCGCCTACGATCGCGTCGGCCTGTCGACCTTCTTCGACGGCCGCTCGGCCGATGACCTGTCGCTGGTCCGCCCCGGACAATACGAGACCGCCGGCTTCGCCGTCCGGCTGGCGACCGCCGCCCGGCGCATCGACCGCGAACGCCGCGTCGTCGAGACCGACGCGGGCGAGGTCCCGTACGACAAGCTCATCCTGGCGACCGGGTCGTACCCGTTCGTCCCCCCTATCCCGGGGCGCGAGCTGCCGGGCTGCTTCGTCTACCGGACGATCGAGGACCTGGAGGCGATCAGCGCCTGGGCGGGGGCCCACGCGGGCGGCACCGGTGTCGTCATCGGCGGCGGCCTGCTGGGGCTGGAGGCCGCCTACGCGCTCAAGAAGCTGGGGATGAGCGTGCACGTCGTCGAGTTCGCGCCGCGCCTGATGGCGCTGCAGCTGGACGAGACCGGCGGCGCCGTGCTGCGCAAGCGCATCGAGGAGCTGGGCGTCGCCGTGCACACGTCGACGTCGACCAAGGTCATCGAGGGCGACGGCCGCGCCCGCCTGCTGCGCTTCGCCACCGGTGACGAGCTGGAGGTCGACGCGGTGGTGTTTTCGGCCGGTATCCGCCCGCGCGACGAGCTGGCGCGCGCCGCCGACCTGACTGTCGGCGAGCGCGGCGGCATCGTCGTCGATCAGCGCTGCCGCACCAGCGACGGTGACATCTACGCGATCGGCGAGTGCGCCTCGTACGAGGAACGGACGTACGGCCTGGTCGCGCCCGGCTACCAGATGGCGCGCGCCGCGGTCGCGGACCTCACCGGCGGCGACGCCGTGTTCACCGGCTTCGACATGAGCACGAAGCTGAAGCTGCTGGGCGTCGACGTCGCCAGCTTCGGCGACGCGTTCGCCAGCCACCCCGGCGCGCACGTCGTCAGCCTGCTCGACAGCAGCACCTCCGTTTACAAGAAGCTGGTGCTGTCACCCGATCGCAAGCACCTGCTGGGCGGCATGCTGGTCGGCGACGCGGCGGCCTACGGCGAGCTGACGCAGATCGCCCAGAACAAGATCATCCTGCCGCCCGCGCCCGAGACGCTGATCGTCCCGGGCGGCGGCGGCAAGCCGGCGGGCGCCGGCGTCACGTCGTTCCCTGACACCGCGCAGATCTGCTCGTGCAACAACGTCAGCAAGGGTGACATCTGCTCCGCCATCCGCGCGCAGAAGCTGACCGCGATCGGGGCGGTCAAGACCTGCACCAAGGCGGGTACGACCTGCGGCTCGTGCGTTTCGCTGGTGACGGATCTGCTGAAGGCAGAGATGAAGGCGGCCGGCATCGCCGTGACCAACCACCTGTGCGAGCACTTCCCGCACAGCCGCCAGGAGCTGTACCACCTCATCCGCTTCCACAAGCACAAGACGTTCGGCGCCGCGCTGGCCGCCCACGGCAAGGGGCGCGGCTGCGAGATCTGCAAGCCCGCCGTCGCGTCGATCCTGGCGTCGGCGTGGAACGAACACGTCATCGCGCCGAAGCACCGGCCGCTGCAAGACACCAACGACCGCTTCATGGCCAACATCCAGCGCGACGGCACGTACTCGATCGTGCCGCGCGTCGCGGCCGGCGAGATCACGCCCGAGCAGCTCATCGCGATCGGCCGCATCGCCGCCGAGTACGGGCTGTACACCAAGATCACGGGCGCGCAGCGCATCGACATGTTCGGCGCGCGTGTCGACCAGCTGCCGGCGATCTGGGGCCAGCTGGTCGCGGCCGGCTTCGAATCGGGGCACGCGTACGGCAAGGCGCTGCGCACGGTGAAGTCGTGCGTCGGCAGCACCTGGTGCCGCTACGGCGTGCAGGATTCGGTGAGCATGGCGGTGCGGGTCGAGAACCGCTACAAGGGGCTGCGCGCGCCGCACAAGCTCAAGTCCGCCGTGTCGGGCTGCGCGCGCGAGTGCGCCGAGGCGCAGAGCAAGGACTTCGGCATCATCGCCACCGAAAAGGGGTGGAACCTCTACCTGTGCGGCAACGGCGGCATGAAGCCGCAGCACGCGGTGCTGTTCGCCACCGATCTGGACGACGAGACGCTGATCCGGTACATCGACCGCTTCCTGATGTTTTACGTCCGCACCGCCGACCGCCTGCAGCGCACGGCCAGCTGGTTCAACAACCTGGAAGGCGGCATCGACTACCTGCGCAGCGTGATCGTCGACGACAGCCTCGGCATCTGCGCCGAGCTCGAGGCCGAGATGGCGCACGTCGTCGACACCTACGAGTGCGAGTGGAAGGCGGCGCTGTCCGACCCCGAGAAGCTGCGCCAGTTCCGCTCGTTCGTGAACAGCGACGCGGCCGATCCCAGCATCGTTCGCATTCCGGAGCGCGCGCAGCACCGCCCCGCGACGTGGGAAGAGAAGGCACGGCGCGTCCCTGCGCTCGCCCTCGTGGGGTCGGGTGCGGGCGGATGAAGGCATCGCGCCTGGCCGCCGAATCCGATGGCGGCCCCTGATATGCCCTCAGCGCCAGCGGCGTCCGACATTTGGGTCGAGGTCTGTTCGCTCGACGACATCACGCCCGACACCGGCGTGGCGGCGTTGATCGCCGGGCAGCAGGTGGCGATCGTGCGCGTCGGCGACGGCGACGAGGTCTACGCGGTCGGCAACTACGACCCGTTCAGCCACGCCTTCGTCATCGCGCGCGGCATCGTCGGCGATCGGGGGGGCATCCCGAAGATCGCCTCGCCGATCTTCAAGCAGAGCTTCGATCTACGCACCGGCCAGTGTCTTGACGATCCCGACACACGCATTCCGTCGTACCCCGTACGCGTGCGTGATGGCCGCGTCGCCGTGCTCGTAGCCTGAGCGCGCTTGTAACCTGATCGCGCACCGTTGGTTACACACATTTGACCAACGATCGGGCGTTGCGAAACGCCTCCGCCGGTAGCGTCGTCCGTGTGGATAGACGAGCTAACGCAACACCAATGGAGGTTGTCATGACGATCGATTCATTCAGGTTTCTCAGGTTGGCCGTGCTGTGGGGCGCGCTGACGATCGCGCTGGCAACGCCCGCGCGCGCCGAAGAACCGCCGGCACCGGCGCCCGTTCCCGCCGCGACGGACTCGACGGCCGCGGCCGCGCAGGTGACACCCGCGGCCACGGCGACCACCACCGCGACGCCCGGCACGCCGACCGCGCCGACGACGCCGCCACCGCCGTACTCGCTGCCGTGGCAGCTGCGTCCCGTCGCGGCGGTCAACGTCATCCGCTCCGACACCGCGTTCGCGTTCTACGACAACGGCATGGGCGCCTCGGGCAGCACGGTCGCCACCATGTTGCTCGCCAGCTACAAGCTGACACCGTCGCTGGCGCCGCTCGTCCGCCTGGGCGGCGTGCAGAACAACGCGCCGGCAGCGGGCGTCGACGGCTCGTCGTTCGTCAACCCGATCGTCGGCGTCACGTACGCCAAGAAGGTCGACAGCATCCGCTGGGCGGCGTTCGCGGGCGCCACCATCCCCATCGGTGGCGGCGGCGGCAGCACGCCCGACCTCGGCGCGTCGGCCGCCAACGCGGCGGGCATCCGCGCGCGGTCGGCGATGGACAACGCGATGTTCGCGGTCAACTACTTCACGGCGATCGCGGGCGGCGGCGTCGCGTACGTCGACCACAAGCTCACCGTGCAGCTGGAAGCCACCCTGCTGCAGCTGTTCCGCGTCCGCGGCGACGGCACCGCGTCGGCGACCGACTCGACGCGCACCAACTCGACCTTCGGCCTGCACGCCGGGTACTTCATCATCCCGATGCTGTCAGTCGGCGGCGAGCTGCGCTACCAGCGCTGGCTGACCACGCCGACGCAGCTGGCGATGGGTGTGACGTCGAACATCGCCAGCAACGCGATGGACACCGTGACGATGGCTATCGGACCGCGCGTCCACTTCCAGGTCAGCAAGGGCCTGTGGCTGCGCCCCGGCATCGCGTACGCCCGCGGCCTCGACACGCCGCTGACGACGTCGTCGTACAACATGGTCCAGGTCGACGTCCCCTTCTATTTCTAGATAACGGGAGGAAGACGAGTGATGAGATCAGAATCTCGCCGCCGACCAGACCCAGTGCGGCCGTACCGATCTCACCCATGTGGTCCATCTCGTGCGAAATGACGTTGAACCAGGCGCGCGCGTCGATGCCCAGCTCGGTCTCGCGGCCGGAGAGCAACATGTCTTCGAGCCGCGTCAGATCCGCGTAGGTCGTCGATGCGAGCGCCCGTTCCATCAGCAGCTCGGCGGGGCGCGGCGCCGTCGCCGCGAACACGTGCAGGTAGCTGGTGCGCGCGGCGGTGAGAGCTGCCAGCGCGCGCCGGTCCGCGTCCGAGACCGAGCGCGCGGCGATGGCAGCGCCTATGCGCGCGCGCTCGATGCCGGTCTTCTCCTTGGCGTACAGCAACACGACGCAGGCGAGCGCGCTGGGGCGGTTGTCGCCGCTCGCGTACGAGACCAGCGCGCCGTCGCCGACACCCAGCAACTCGGCGTTCGCAAGGGTATAGCTCTCCACGATCTCGACAGGCCCGCGCCGGCCCTCGTCGATTGCCTCGCGCGCCGCCACCAACTCCGCGATGCGTTCCTCGGCATGATCGAGCCTGCGGGCGAGCGATCCGCCCACCATGTCACCAAGCTCACGCCGCACCGTCTTGAACCGCTCGCGGCGCGCGTCGACACGCTCGCGCTGCCGCCCGAGCTCGCGCTTGAAGATTCGCCCCGACGACGCGGCGAAGATCGCCGACATGCCACGCTCGGCCTGGGTTTCGTGCAGCAGGTTGGCCGTGGCCGCGAGCAGCTTGGGGAACAGCTCGGGCCGCGAGCGGCGGGGCGGCGCGGGCGCCGGCAGCGCGTCCGCCGGCATCTTGGACGCCCCCATCTCGAGGAACACGATCTGCTTCTCCACGCACGCCGCCTTGAGCAGGCGGGCATCGGCCGCCTGGCGAAGCGCCGCCTCGAAGGTCGGCGCCTCGAACGTCCGCACGCCGACGGACGGTTCGGCCGGCGAAATAGTCACCAGCGCCGCGCCGTCATCGGCGAGCTCCACACTGCCCGAGTCGTCCGGTCCCAGGCAGAAACGCAATAACCGCAGCGCGTCCTGACGGGTCAGAGGCATTTCGTACTACCGATCTCCCTTCGAGATTCCAGGTTACCCATCCATTGTTTCAGGCGGGTTTCCTGCCCATGCGCTCTCAGTAACGGGTGCGGCGCCGGGGGGTTGGGTGTAGGCTGGCCGCCTCTTAACGCGTTCAGGGAGGCCAGCATGACGCGCATCGTTCTCTTCGTGCTCATCGGGCTGTTCGCCGCGCCGCGGATCGTTTTCGCCCACGCCCGGCTGATGAGCCCGGCGCCGCGCGACCAGAAGGACGGGTACAAGGACCCAGACGGTCCGTGCGGCCCTGCGCGCACCGCGTCGCAACCCAGCACGAACATGACGCCAGGCGCGTCGGTCACCGTCACCTGGGAAGAGACGGTCGACCACAACGGCTGCTTTGTCATCGACTTCGCCGCCGCGGGCGACCAGAACTTCCAGGTCATCGGCCGCAAGTCGCACGCGAACCCGCCGGCCAAGACCGGCACGCCGGCGACACGCAAGTACTCCATGCAGGTCACCCTGCCTAGCACACCGTGCACCGCGTGCACGCTGCGCGTGCGGCAGCTCATGCTGGCCAACAACGTCGCCGAGGCCAACCTGATGACGGGATGTCCGGCGGCCACGGTCGCGACTGGGGCTACCTACTACACGTGCGCCAACGTCGTGATGGGCGGCGGGGGCGGAACGGGCGGCAGCACGGGCGCCGGTGGCGGCGGAGCGACCGGGACGGCGGGCGCCGGCGGCTCAGGCGCCTCCGGTCAGGCGGGGACGACCGGTCAAGCGGGCACCACCGGTCAGGCCGGCACCACCGGTCAGGCCGGCACGTCGGGTGCGGGCGAGGCCGGCACGTCGGGCACGGGTGAGGCCGGCACGTCAGGCACCGGCGAGGCCGGCATGTCGGGCACGGGCCTCGCGGGTACGTCGGGCCAGGCGGGGACGACCGGTCAGGCCGGCACCACCGGCTCGGGCAACACCGACGGCGGCGGGGGCGAAGGTGGATGCAGCGTTGCCGCCGGCGACGGCCGCGGCGGTGTGGCGCCCGGGCTCGTCGTCGCGGCGCTGCTCGCGCTCAGACGGTCTCGCCGTCGGCGATCTCGATCTTGATGTTCCAGGTCTTCGACAGCCAGTCGAGCAGGTCGGTCTCGCCGCCGTCCAGCGCACCCTCCCCCGCGCTCTCGAGCACCGTGCCGAAGATCAACTCGCGGGCGTCCTCACGGCCGACCCCGCGCAAGAACTCCCGGAACGATCCCTCGTCGAGGAACCGTTTCTCGAACGCGTCCAGCGTCCGCTGGTATTCGCCCTCGCCGAACGCGTCGACCAGCGATTCGACGTGCTCGATCTCGTCTTCGGTGACGCTGCCGTCGGACATGACCACGACCTTCATGAGCCCGACCAGCGCCGTCCGTTCGTCCTGATTCAGATCCGATAGCTCCATGGCGGTCGCAGGCTACTGCGGTGTCCCGTTCGCCGCAAATCGCGGCGCCGTGTCTATCGCGGGCGCCAGCGCTGGATCGAAGGGCACCAGCGCCGGGTTGGTGATCCTGTCGCACACCGGATCGCCGGGCAGCGGACACGATGTCCCCCGACAGGCGCAGCTTCGCGGCAGGTCGAGCAGCAACATTTGCGTCTGCTCGGCCACGAAACGCACATCGGTCACCGTCTTGCTCACGACGATCAGGGAGTTCCCGATCGGATCATTGTTGAGCAACCGGACCACGATCGAGAAGCTCGCCGTCTCGCCCTGTGACACGATTCCCAGAGAAATCGGAAACGCAACGATTTGGCCGCTTGGAATGAACAACTCGGGGACGGGCTCGAATGGCCCGGGCGCGACGCTCACGCTGACCGCATTCACCTCCGACGGCGGAACGAGGTCGCTGCCGACGACCAGCACCACCTGCGTCGGCTGGTCGTGACAACCCGCGACCAGGGACGAGGCGGCCACCACGGCTGCGACGATCATCGCGTTCGTCATGGAACCGTGACGACATACGGATAAACGTTGCCGCGGTACGGGAGCGGTTCTGGTCGGGTCACCGCGTAGGTCGTCGCGACGGTGGCGACGAACAGCGAGCTCGCGATCGCCCAGAACCGCCAGTCCTTGTGCAGCTGACGCCGCGCCTTCACGGGAGCGGCATCAGCGGCGAGCGCTGTCACCGCCGGCATGGGCAGAACGCGCACGTCCACCGGCGCCCTCGCGATCATCGGCACGGCGGCCGGCGGCTCGGCCGGCGCCAGCCGCTCAATCGCGGCGGCGGGCGCCACTGGCTCGGGGGGAGGAGGCGGCGGCAGGACCGGCGGTCCCCACGCCACGAGCGCCGCCATCACTGCGATCGGCAGCGCGATCATTCCGGCGCCGCCTGCTGCAGATCGTGCACGACCTCCTCGGGCATCGCGAACCAGCGCAGCCGCTCGTATTGCCCTTCGCGCGGAGTCGCCCAGCCGCCCGGCTCGGCGGCGTCGCGGCGCTGCGCGGTCGACAGGATTCGCGTCGCCGCCTCCAGCTGCGCCTCGAGCACGCTCTCGGGCAGCTGCACGTGGCGCGACGGGTACTCCAGCTTGCCCGACGCGTAGCTCAGGTCCGAGAGCCGCATCGGCACGTGCGGCTGCCCCTTGACGTGGTGCCACTGCCCGGACGTCAGATCCAGCTCGTAGTCGGGCAGCAGCACGTGGCCGTAGAGGCCGACCAGGTTCACGGCGGCGACGATGTAGCGGAACTCGGCGTTCGAGATGAAGTAGTTGAAGTTGACCCGCGCCCACCCCGGCTTCAGCGACAGGAAGCCGTCGTCGACCATGCAGACGTAATCGCGCGACAGCTCGGGGCCGACGCCCAGCAGCCGGTGCATGTACGGCCCCGCGCACGAGCAGCCGCCGCGCGCCTGGATGCCGAACAGATCGTTGAGCAGCGTGACGACGAAGTTGTTGTGCAGGTAGTGGTGCCGGTAGCGCACCATGAACGACACGATCGACAGCCGCTCCGCGCCCAGGTTGCCCAGCAGCCGCAGCCCCGGGTTCTGTTCCCACGCGGCGATCGCGCGCCGGATGAAGCCGCGCTCCATCTCGGCGATGGTGTCGTGGCCGACCGCGCGCTTGAGCTGGAACGCCACGCCCGCGCGGATCGATTCGATGATCGCGGGCGTGCCGCCCTCCTCGCGGTGCTCCTCCGAATCCCAGTAGCTCACCGACTCCGGCGTCACCAGCGACACGGTCCCGCCGCCTGGCTGCGTGGGCACCGTGTTCTTCACCAGGTTCTTCTTCACCACCAGCACGCCGGGCGAGCCGGGGCCGCCGACCAGCTTGTGCGGCGACAGGAACACCGCGTCCTTGTAGGCCAGGTGGCCGTCGGGCCTGTCGTCGGCCAGGTTCATCGCGACGTCGGTGTACGGCCCGGCGGCGGCGTAGTCCCAGAACGACAGCGCGCCGTAGCGGTGCAGCAACACGGTCACGGCGCGGACGTCCGACACGATGCCGGTCACGTTCGAAGCCGCCGAGAAGCTGCCGATCTTGAACGGCCGATCGGCGTGGCGGCGAAGCGCGTCCTCCAGCTTGCGCAGGTCGACGCGGCCGTCCTCGTCGTCGTCGATGACCACGACCTCGGCCAGGCTGTGCAGCCACGGCAGCATGTTCGAGTGGTGCTCGTAGGGGCCGATGAACACGACCGGCCGCGCGCGGCGCGGGATGCGCGCCGCGAGCCCGTAGCGCGCGGTCGAGGTCGGGCGGAATGCGGATGTTGAGGATGTCGACCAGCTTGTTGATCGCGCCGGTCGCGCCCGAGCCGCAGAAGATCACCGCGTCGTCGGGGCCGGCGCCCACGCACTCGCGGATGATCTCGCGCGCGTCCTCGCGGTAGCGCGTCGTCTGGCGGCCGGTGCCCGACGCCTCCGTGTGCGTGTTGGCGTAGAACGGCATCACCTCGCTGGCGGATGAAGTCCTCGATGAAGCCGAGGCAGCGGCCGGACGCGGTGTAGTCGGCGTAGGTGATGCGCAGCGAGCCGTAGGGCGTCTCGATCGCCTCGTCGGCGCCGATGATCGACGAGCGGATGGTACTCGAGCAGCCGGCGCTTGCTGCGGGCTGCGCCGGCTCGACCTCGTCGCGGAACGGCAGCGTCGCCAGCGCCACCGGCTCGGTCGTGAAGCCGCCCTGATAAGCCAGCGCGCCGCCCGCCGCGCCCAGGAAGTCGTCGAGCCGGCGGTCGCGGATGCCGTCGCCGGGGCGGCTGCGTTCCAGCTGCCGCGAGCTGGCTGCCGATCGACCGGAGCTGCGACCGCAGCGCGCACAGCAGCGCCTCGCGCAGCAGGCGGCCCGCCTCGCCGCGCAGGCGCTGCGAACGCGTCGCGCTCGAGCGCATACGACCCACGAATCGCAGGCCGCGACGCAGGACGCGTTGCGCGGGCTGCCGAGCAGCAGCCCGCCCGTTCCCACCAGCGCGCCCGGCAGCAGCGTCGCCAGCCGCAGGCCGCGCGCCGCCGGCACCTGGCGAAACACCTCCAGCCGCCCCTCGACGAGCAGGTACAGCCGATCGCCCTCGCTCGCCCTCGACGACCAGCGCGTCGCCTTCCGCCACGCGCGTCGGGAGCCATCGCCGCCTGGATGCGCGCGAGCGCGTCCTCCGGCGCCCCCTGCAGGACCGGCAGCAGGCGCAGCGCCGGGCGCGCCGACGCGGGCACCTCGGCGCCGATGGCGCGGATGCGCGCGCGTCACGCGCGCGGACCCGATCGCCGGATCTTCGGGCGCGCGGCACCTGCCCGGCCGCGGCCGACAGCCGCGCCAGCGTCGCCTCGATCCGCTCGCGCCGAGCACCGACCAGCGCGCGGTCCAGCAGCACGTCGTAGACGTCGCTGCGGTGCTGCTCGCGGCGCAGGGCCGCGAGCCCCGCCTGCGGCAGCACGAGCAGCCGCGTCGGTCCGGTCGCGCGCACGCCGGCCGTGCGCTTCTCGCCGGCGATGAACGCCGCCGCCTCGCCGACCAGCTCGCCGGGCCCGACCTCCGAGATCGCGCTGGCCGGCGATGACGACCTCGAGGCCGCCCTCCATGACCACCGCCAGCTCGCCGGCGGGATCGCCCTCGTACCAGAGCACCTCGCCCGCGGCGAGCTCGCGCTCGCGCCAGTGCCCCGTCGATTGCGCCAACCGATCGCCGGCATCGCCCAGCAACGCCCCCGAAACCATGTCGTCGACAATCCCGCTCACGACGGCCCGAGCTTACCAGTCGGCGCTACGTCACGGAATGCCGTAGGTCCCGAATCGCTTCATGGACCGAACGTGCAACCGCTGCTCGGGTTGCACGTCCGTGCAGGATCCCACGGCAGGCGGCGGCAGTCGCGGTTGTCGAGGCCACGGACATCGATGCGCGTGATGTGCGCCATGCAGGCGACGTCGACGTAACCGTGCGCGCGCTGGTCCTCGAACTTCACCACCAGCGCGCCGTCGACGACGATGTCGTAGTCGGGAAATCTGCCGATCGCCTCGTAACAGGCGCTGCCGTCGGCCGCCTTGACGCGGAAGTGCTCGAGGCCGTCGGCGGTGCTGGTGCCGAAACGCATCCGCTCGCCCGACTCGAAGCAGGTCGCGACGCCCGGCGTCTCGCCCAGCGACTGTCCGATGCTGGCGTCCGCCTCCTCGCTGACGGTGCACCTGTCGACCAGCGGGCAGCGCTCGAGCACCGCCGCGAGGCACGGCGGGTAACAGGCGGCGCGCTGCTCAGCGCGCGAGCCCGCGGGCGCGTCGGATCCGCACGCCGCGGCGCCGACCGCCGCCAGAAGCGCGCATCGAACAACGCCGCGAAGCTCGGCTACTCCCACGCGTCATAACTATGGAACTGCATCGAGTAATTCGCACGACCCTGCGTAGCGCTGCGCAGGTCGGTCGAATAGCCGAACATGCGGCGCAGCGGCACCTTGGCGGTGACGACGCGCTGCTCGCCGCGGAAGCCGACGTCTTCGATCTGGCCGCGGCGCGCGTTGAGATCGCCCAGCACGTCGCCGACGTTCGCCTCCGGGCAGGTGATCTCGACCGCCATGATCGGCTCCAGCAGGCGCGTGCCGGCCTCGCGCCACGCGTGGCGCAGCGCCTCGCCCACCGCCGCCTTCTGGCCCGTCGGCGTCGACGCCTCCGGGCGGTACTCGATCGCCGTGATCGCGACCTGGATGTCTTCGATCGGGTAACCCTGCGGCCCGGAGTGCATCGCCTCGCGCGCGCCTTCCATCGCGGCGTCGAGGATCGCCTGCGGCGTCTCCGGGATCTTGGGCGCGCCCGGCCTCTGCACCGGCCGCGCGACCTGCATCAGCAGCTCGTTGCCGGCCTGGCGCGCGCGCGGCGCGACGTGGACGCGCGCGTGGCCGAACAGCGTCTCGTCCTCGACGACGCGTTCGAAGCGCGCCTCGCCGTCGGCGGGCTTGGCCAGCGTCTCGCGGTAGACGACCTGCGGGCGGCCGACGTTGGCGTCGACGCCGTACTCGCGCCGCAGCCGGTCGACGATGATGTCCAGGTGCAGCTCACCCATGCCGCGGATGATCGTCTGCCCGGTCTCCGTGTCCTCGTCGGTGCGGAACGTCGGATCTTCGTCGGCCAGCTTCTTCAGCCCGAAGTCGAGCTTCTCCCGCTCCGCCTGCGTCTTGGGCTCGATGGCGCGCGCGATCACCGGCTCGTAGATGTCGATGCGCTCCAGGAGGATCGGCGCCTTCGGCGTCGCCAGCGTGTCGCCGGTCCCCGCGTCCTTGAGGCCGGTCGCAACGACGATGCTGCCCGCGCCGGCCCGCTCGATCGGGTCGCGCCGGTTGGCGTGCACGGAGAACAGCCGCGCCACCTTCTCGTTCCGGCGCGTGCGCCCGTTGTGGACTTCATCCCCGGGACGCAGCACGCCCGAGTAGATGCGCAGGTAGATCGCCTTGCGCCCTTCCTGCATCGCGACCTTGAACGACAGCGCGCAGAACGGCGCCGTGTCCTCGGGCGCGCGCGACGTCGGCTCCTCGCTGCCGGGAATGACGCCGGTCACCGGCGGCACCTCCAGCGGCGACGGCAGGTAATCGCACACGGCGTCCAGCAGCGGCTGCACGCCCTTGTTGCGCAGGGCAGCGCCCGTCAGCACCAGGACGACCTTGCAGTCGATCGTCGCCTTGCGCAGCGCGGCCTTGAGCTGCGCCTCGTCTATCGGCTGCCCCTCCAGGAACGCCGACGCGAGCGCGTCGTCGATGTCGGCGGCGGCTTCGATCAGCTTGTCGCGCGCTGCCGACACCTCGTCGGCCATCGCCGCCGGGACGTCGTCTTCGCGCGGATCTTCGTTCTCGTCTCCCGAGAAATACAGCGCGCGCTGCCGGATCAGGTCGACGACGCCGACGAACTTGTCCTCCGCGCCGATCGGGAGCTGCACCGGGACGGGACGCGCCCCGAGCCGTTCGCGAATCTCGGTCACCGCGGCCCCGAAGTCGGCGCCCGCGCGGTCCATCTTGTTGATGAACGCGATGCGCGGCACGCGAAACTTGTCGGCCTGGCGCCACACGGTCTCGGACTGCGGCTCGACGCCCGACACGCCATCGAACACGACGACCGCGCCGTCCAGCACGCGCAGCGAGCGCTCGACCTCGATCGTGAAGTCGACGTGCCCGGGCGTATCGATGAGGTGAATGTCGTGGTTGCGCCACGGCAGGCTGGTGGCAGCGGCGGTGATGGTGATGCCGCGCTCGCGCTCCTGCGGCATCCAGTCCATCTGCGCCTCGCCGTCGTGGACCTCGCCGATCTTGTGAATGCGTCCCGAGTGAAACAGGAAGCGCTCCGTCACGGTCGTCTTGCCCGCGTCGATGTGGGCGACGATTCCGATGTTCCGGACGCGCGCCATCTTGGGCGGGGCGGCAGGCTTATTGGTCGGGGCGGCCATTTTTCGCGGGCGAGTATACGTTGGGTCGTGGCGTGTCACGCACTCTGGATCACGTGTAGTTGTATGTAGTTGTGTCGATTGGGTGGCAGAATGTAGTTGTCGTCGGTGTGGTGTGCCGGATAATGGGTCTTATCCCCACCACGCGGAGGTCAGTCATGCGGTTTTTCCTCGCGGCTTCGGTCGCGACCACGCTCCTGGTTGGAACCGGCGTCACAGAGAGCTGGGCCCAGAAGGGCAAGAAGGGCAAAGACAGCCCCGAAATGTCCACGAACATGAAGCAGCAGTTCGAGTGGGAGGAGAAGGTCGTCGGGCCCAGGGAGGGGCTGGATCACAAGAAGATGGCGGCTATCCAGGAACGCGGCAAACGCGAAGACGAAGAGCGCAAGAAGGAGCCGCCGAAAAAGGTGGTGCGCACCGTCGCCGAGCCTTCGACCGCGACGCTGCCGACGATGGACATCGAGAAGGCGGCCGCCACGCCCACCAAGACGAAGAAGGCGAAGGTGGCCGACGCGCCGAAGCAGCGCGACGCGCTCGACAACCTGCTCGAGGAACAGGGCGTGAAGCCGAACAAGCCGCCGTCGGGTGGCGACGGGCTGAACTCGCTGCTCGCCTCGAGTGACGATCGCAGCAGCGGTTCGTCCGGCAAGTCCAAGAAGGCCAAGAAGAAGGGCGCCCACTAGCAGGGGCCCCCGCCGCGGCTCGACTGCCCAGTCGAGCCGCGAGATGCCGCTGCGAACACTGCTGCGGCGTGCGTCTCTCATGCCTGGTTTTGTGCGCGGCGTTCGCGCTCGCGTGTGGCTCTTCAACTCCGAACGTGCCGGTCGCGGACGCGGGTACGGACACGGGCGCCCTGCCGATCGACGCTCCCGTCGAGGACGGCGCCGGCGCTGCCCAAGACGCCGCCCCCGTGGTCGACGCCGGTGACGGCCTGCCCGCGTTTCCGGGCGCGCAGGGCTGGGCGGCCGGCACGCCGGGCGGTCGCGGCGGTCAGATCATCCGCGTGACCACGCTGTCGCCGGGGGGCGCGGGCTCGCTGGCCGCCGCGCTGGCGGCCCCCGGGCCGAAGATCATCGTCTTCGAGGTAGGGGGCGTCATCGACCTGATGGGCGCCCGCTACATGGTGACGCAGCCCTTCACGACCATCGCCGGCCAGACGGCTCCGTCGCCCGGCATCACCATCATCCGTGGCGGCCTGCTGATCGGCACGCACGACGTCATCGTCCAGCACATCCGCGTGCGCCCCGGTGAAGCCGGGCGCATGAAGATGAGCGGCTGGGAGGTCGATTCGATCTCGACGACCGACGGCGCCTACAACGTCATCGTCGACCACTGCTCGGCGACGTGGGGAACGGACGAAAACCTGTCGGCGTCAGGCCCGCGCTTCCAGGGGACGACGCCCGACGACTGGCGCAACGGCACGTCGCACGTGATCACGTTCAGCAACAACATCGTCGCCGAGGGGCTCGCCAACTCGACGCACTCCGAGGGGGAGCATTCGAAGGGCGGCCTGATCCACGACAACGTCACGCGCATGGCGGTCATCGGCAACCTCTACTTCAGCAACAACGATCGCCACCCGCTGTTCAAGGGCGGCGCGCGCGGCCTGATCGCCAACAACTACGTCGGCAACCCCGGCCGCGACGCGATGAGGTACAACCTCGCCGCCAGCGAGTGGACCGGCCATCAGCCCGAGATCGGCCAGATGGTGATCGTCGGTAACGTCTACCAGGCCGGGCCGAGCACGATGCCCGACGTGCCGCTGCTGCGCGTGACCGGCGTCGGCCAGGTCGAGGTCTTCATGGCGGACAACATCGCCAAGACGATGGCGGGTGCAGACGCCATCGCCATCGGCGGCGTGTCGGCGGCAAACGCGATGCAGGTCGCGACCGCGCCGCTGTGGCCGCCCGGATTCGAGGCGATGCCCGCGGCCAGCGTCGAAGGAATCGATCCGCGCCAACGTCGGCGCGCGCCCGTGGGACCGCGACGCCATCGACACGCGCATCGTCGACCTGGCGCTGAGCGGCGGCGGCGCGATCATCAACAGCGAGGCGGACGTCGGCGGCTATCCGGTCGTGACGCCGACGCAGGCGCCGTTCGTCGAGAACGAATGGGATCTGCGGTTCATGATCCCCAAGGCGGGCTTCCCGGACGCCGGGAGCGCGAGCACCACGGATGCCAGCACCACGGACGCGCCGGCGGACGCGAGCACCACGGACGCAGGTGACGACAGCGCCGCCGACGCCGGGGCCGCGAGCGCCAGCGACGCCGCGGTCGACTGACCTACTTCACGCGCGGATCGGGGTGGCCGATGGTGAAGTAGGCGAGCGCCCGCGAGGACGCGCCGGACAGCGCCAGGTTCACGCACGCGCCGGACACGCCACCGTCAGGCGCGGCGCCCGGGCAGAACGGCAGGCCCGCGACCGCGCTGCCGTAGGCGTCGCCGGCCTTCGCCTCGAACGCGGTCAGCGTCGACGGCACCGACGACGGTAGCTGGGTGGCCAGCATCGAACCGGTGAAGATCTGCACGTTGCCCGCGCCCGACTGGCCGCTCACGTCCGCGTCCGGATCGCCGACCAGCGCCTCGTCGCCCGGGGTGCCGTCCAGGTTAAACGCCGCGACAGATGCCCCGAAGGCGGCGCCGGTGCCGCGGCTGGACAACGTCGCGGTCGCGGCTGCGGTCACAGGCCACTGGTACATGTAGACGCGGTTTGGCGGCGCGCCGACCAGAAGATCCTGCTTGCCGTCGCCGTCGAAGTCGCCAAGCGCCATCGACACCCCGAACTGCGATTCCGTCCCCGTCAGCGACAGCGCGCATGTGAACGTCCCGGTGGTCACGTCCACGTTGAAGATCGACACGTGGCCCGACCCGGATGTCGCCGGCGTCCCGATCGCGATCTGGGTGCCGGTCGCCAGCAGCCCCGCGACGATGACGGGACGATTCCTGCGGGCGCGCTCGGACAGAGAGAGCGAGAAGTCGATCGGGCACCCGGCGCTGCTCGCGGCCTCGAGCTGGAGGTGATTGCTCGCCTGGCCGTCGACGTAGACGTGCAGCTTGGTCGACGATGTCACGACGAACTCGGGTGCCTGGCCGCCGCCGACGTTGCCGGCACCGACGCCGACACCGTATTCGACTTCCCCTTCTCGCTGGAACGCCGTCACCGCGTACGGGGGCATCAGGCTCATCACCATCACGTCGCCGCCGAGCATCCCGTTCGGCGCACCGAGCAGCATCTGCTGCTCGTTTGGCACCGTGGCTAGCGCGCGCACCGGATCGCCGGCCAGCGCGGTGAGCGCATCTCCGGTGGGCGTGGTGCCGCCCGCCTGGCCGGCTGCGTCCAGCGTCATCACGCCGATCCCCGTCCGCAACATCCCCGAGGTCACGAAGCGTGCCGCCGCCGAGCCGTCGGCGGGAGGCGCCAGCGGCACGAGGATGCGGCCGAAGTCCTCCGACCCGTCGTAACCGGACGGCGCCGAGATGCTCACAACCAGCGTGTTCTTCTTCAGGTCATCGAACTCGCGCCAGTCGCAACCGGCGGCCGCGACCGCGAGCGCGCCGGCCAGTGACAATCCGACGACAGCACCGGCGCGCATCAGAACCTCCCCCACAGCGACAGGCCGCCGCCGTCGCGGTCGACGGTCGGCGTCAGGCTGATCTTCTTGGAATCCGTGACCGCGGTGCTGTCGGGGCCGTGCGCGAAGAAACCGAACACGGCGGTGACCGCGACGATCGCCCCCAGGCCGTACAGCACGTCGGCCCCTATCGCTTCGATCTTGCCGCGCATGAACCGCGGGTCGCTGTTGTCGACCAGCTTGCCGGCGGCGATGTCGGCGTTGATGCCGTCACGGTTTTGCTGCGACAGGTAGCCGACGTACGCGCCCCCGCCGATGAGGACCGCGGCGACGATCGCCGTCGATATCGCGCGCGTCCGCGGCGGGCGGTCCGACATCTGGACCTCGATCGTCGTCTCGACGCCGCGCGGGACCTCGAGCTCCGCCTCGTAGTCTTCCTTGCCGCTCTTCTCGACCAGGATCTCGTGTTTGCCGGGGGTGACCTCGGCGCGGCACGGCGTCTGGCAGGCGAACTTCTCGTCGATGATCAGGCGGCCCCCCGACGTCCCCCGCCCGGAGATGATCACCCACCCCTTCGCCGCCGGCTGCAGATCGAAGTTGTGCTGGGTCGCGGTGCCGGGCTGGATGTCGATGTCCCGTTGCACAGGATCGAACCCGAAGCGCTCGACGAAGATCGTGTGCTTGCCCGGCTTCAGGTGGCCGGTGAACGGCGTCCGGCCGATGGCGCCGATCTCCTTGCGATCGATGTAGACGTCGGCGCCTGGCACGTTGGACGCGATCTCGACCCAGCCGAGGTAGTGCTCCTCGGACAGCGCGATGTAGACGTCGATCAGCTTGTCCGAGCGCGGGCTGATCGCGCGCTCCTCCGGCTTCCAGCCCTTCGACTCCAGGATCAGGCGCACCGGCTTCGATTCCAGAGAGCCTTGCCACGGCGTCTTGCCGAACGCCCCCTTGCGCTTGTCGTTCAGATAGATCGTCGCGCCCTGCGGCTTCGAGTCGATGACGACCAGGCCCTTGGTCTCGATCTCCGTCAGCACCGGCATCGGCGCGATCGCCGCCGGCGGTGGCGGGGGAGGCGGCGGCACGGGCGGCGTCGTTGCCGGCGCGCCGCCGTCCGGCCCGGGTGCCGTCCCCCCGTCGGGGCCAGCGGGCGGCGGCGGCGGGGGTGGTGGCGGAGGCGGCGGTGGGGGCGGCGCCAGCAGCTGCGTGATCACCTCCAGCCGCAGCTTCACCTGCGCGGCGTCGCTCGCGTTCGGATCCTTGTCCAGGTAGCGCTCGAAGTACTGCTTCGCCTTCTCGAGCTGCTTCGATTTCTCGAATGAAACGGCGACGTTGAACAGGAACGCCGGGTACGGCTTGTGCTCGTACGCAGACAGGAACTTCTCCGCGGCGGCGGCGTATTCGCCGCGCACGAACAAATTCTGCGCCGCCTCGAACGACTCCTTCGCGGCGGTCAGCGCCTTGTCCGGCGTCGATTCGTCGGCGGCGGGCGCGGCGACGGCGTTGCTGCCGGCAGCGACGCAAAGCCAAACACCCAGAAGGACGGCCCTGCGCACCGCGCTCATGCTCATGCAGGCGCGATTAGACGGCATAACCCCGATCCGGATCAAGATCGGCGGTCGGAAACCGGCACCGACGGGTGGCGCGCGCTATCCTCGAGATATGCGCCGCAGCGCGATGCTCCCGATCCTTCCGACGCTGGCGGCCGCGACGGTGGTCGGTCACCTCGCCTATCACCTGGCCACCGACGGCGACGGTCGCGACCGTTGCAATGGTCGCAACGGTCGATCCCAGGGCGAAATGGCCAGAGTCATCCCGGGTCCCGCCGTGGAGGTGCTGACTCCGCCTGCCCCGCCACCATCGTCGTGCGTCGACCGCCTTCCCGTGGAGGAGGCTGATTGGCGACCGATGGCCGCGGCGTTGCGCCTCCACCTGGCGGCGATGCCGGCACTCGCAGGCGATTCCTTCAGCTACGGACAGCGGTTGCTGGTGAGACGCCTCGAGACCTGCCTGGTGGATGTCGACGGCGACCTGACGGACCTCCACGCCAGGACGGTGTCGGGCGGCACGTGGGTCGGCGCGCACTTCCGCAAGAACGACGTGGGATGGACCGTATTCCGCGTCGACGGCGGCGACATCCGCTAGCCTCTCGGTCCAGCGCGAAGGCGGGTGTGCCAGGTTCCAGCAAGTCAGGAGGCGCTACACCCGATCTACCGTCCTGCCGATTCTCGGTTAAGGTGATCCCATGCCCCCCGAGCCGATCCGCGAAGTGACGGTACTGGGAGCCGGCGTCATGGGGGCGGCCATCGCCGCCCACCTGGCCAACGCCGGCATCCGCGTACGCCTCCTGGACGTAGCCACGAAGGACGCTCCCGCCGGTGACCGCGCGGCCCGCAACAAGGCCGCCGCCGCCGGGCTAGAGGGGGCGCGCAAGGCCAAGCCGGCCGCGTTCTTCTCGCCGCGGTTCGACACGCTGGTCAGCGTCGGCAACCTGGAAGACGACCTCGACGCCGCGGTCGCCGCCAGCGACGTCGTCATCGAGGCCATCATCGAAAACCTGGCGATCAAGCAGGCGCTGTACGCGCGCATCGACGCGATGGGCGGCCGCGCCGTCATCACGTCGAACACGTCGGGGCTGCGCATCGTCGATCTGATGCAGGGGCGCAGCGACAGCTTCCGCGGGCGGTTCTGCATCACCCACTTCTTCAACCCGCCCCGCTATCTGAAGCTGGTCGAGATCGTCACCGGCCCCGACACCACGCCGGAGACGCTCGCGCGCGCCGAGGCCCTGTGCGGCGGCCTGCTGGGCAAGGGGCTGGTCCGCGCCAAGGACACGCCGAACTTCATCGCCAACCGCATCGGCACGTTCGCGCTGATGCGCACGCTCATCGAGGCGATCGACAAGGGCTACACGGTCGAAGAGGTCGACATGGTGTTCGGGCCCGCGACCGGGCGGCCGAAGAGCGCCGTGTTCCGCACCGCGGACGTCGTCGGCCTGGACACGCTGGCGCACGTCACGCGCAACTGTTACGACGCGCTGCCGGGCGACGAGCGGCGCGACGTGTTCAAGCTGCCGGCGGTGATGGAGCAGCTGATCGCCAAGAAGTGGCTGGGCGCCAAGACCAAGCAGGGCTTCTACAAGAAGGTCGGCGACGACATCCTGCAGCTCGATCTCAAGACGCTCGAATACGTGCCGCAGGTCAAGCCGCGCTTCGACTCGATCGGCGCGGTCCGCAAGCTCGACGACGTCGACGAGAAGATGCGCGTCATCGTCGCGGGCAACGATCGCGCGGCGGCGCTGGCGCGCACGGTGCTGTACGAGACGCTGATCTACGCGGCGAACCGGCTGGGCGAGATCGCCGACGACGTCGTCGACATCGACCGCGCGCTGCGCTGGGGCTTCGGCTGGGAGCGCGGGCCGTTCGAGACGTGGGACGCGCTGGGGGTCAAGGCGACGGCGGCGGCGATGGAGGCGGCCGGCTACACCGTGCCCGGCTGGGTCAAGGAGCAGCTCTCCGCCCAGGGCGAGGGGATGAAGTTCTATCGCCAGGACGCGCCCGGCAAGATCGCGCAGCTCGGCAAGCGCGGCGGCTTCACGCCGGTGGCGACCGACCCGCGCCAGCTGTCGCTGGACGCGGTGCGCGCCGCGGGCGGCGAGGTGGAACGCAACGGCAGCGCGTCGGTGCTCGACATCGGCGACGGCGTGTTCCTGCTGGAGTTCCACGCCAAGATGAACGCCATCGATACCGACATCGTCGCGATGACGATGAAGGCGGTCGAGCGCGCCGAGCGTGACGGCGTCGCGCTGGTCATCGGCAACGACGCGCCGGACGCGTTCTGCGCCGGCGCCAACCTGTTCGGGCTGGGGATGCTCCTGATGCAGGGCGACCTGAAGACCGTCGACGGCATGGTCGTCGCGTTCCAGGGCGCCTGCCAGCGCACGCGCTACGCGCGCGTCCCGGTGGTCGGCGCGCCGTTCGGGCTGGCGCTGGGCGGCGGCGCCGAGGTGGTGCTCGGCTGCCAGGTCGTGCGCGCGGCGGCCGAGCTGTACGTCGGCTGCGTCGAGGTCGGCGTCGGCCTGATCCCGGCGGGCGGCGGCTGCATGGAGATGGCGGCGCGCGCGTCGGCGCGGGCGACCGACGACCCGCAGTTCGACATCCTGTCGCTGGTGCGCGTGCCGTTCACGACGCTGGCGATGGCCAAGGTGTCGGCCAGCGCCGAGGACGCGCGCGATCTCGGCTACCTGCGCCAGGGCGACAGCGTGTCGATGGCGCGCGAGACGCTCATCGCCGACGCCAAGGCGCTGGCGCTGGGCATGGCGCGCGCCGGCTACCGCCCTCCCCCGCCGCGCCGCATCCGCGTCATCGGCGAAGGGGGCGCGGCGACGCTGCGCGCCGCGCTGCACAACCTGGAGGGGGCGCACCAGATCTCGGCGCACGACAACAAGATCAGCGCCCACCTGGCGCGCATCCTGTCGGGCGGCGCCGTGCCGGCGGGCGCGGCGGTCAGCGAGCAGCACATCCTGGACCTGGAGCGCGAGGCGTTCCTGTCGCTGTGCGGGGAACCGAAGACGCGCGATCGCATCCAACACATGTTGCAGAAGAGCAAACCTCTTCGGAATTGAGGGCTCGACCATGCGCGAAGTCGCCATCCTGTCAGCAGTTCGCACCGCCATCGGGCGCGCGCCGCGCGGCGTGTTCAAGAACACGCGCCCCGACGATCTGGCGCGCCATCGTCGACGCGCGAGGCGTTGCGCCGCGCCGACGTGCAGCCGGCGGCGATCGAAGACCTCGTGCTCGGCTGCGCCAGCCCGGAGGGCGAGCAGGGGCTGAACGTCGCGCGCCAGGTCGGCTTCCTGGCCGGCCTGCCCGACGAGGTGCCGGCGATGACCATCAACCGCTTCTGCTCGTCGGGGCTGCAGGCCGCGGCGATCGTCGTCGGATCGCATCATGGCCGGCGGCATCGACGTCGGCCTGGCCGGCGGGCTGGAATCGATGTCGCTGATCCCGATGGGCGGCGCGAAGATCGCGCTCAACCCGGCGGTCGTCGATCAGTTCCCGGACGCGTACATCCCGATGGGGAACACGGCCGAAAACGTCGCGCGCCAGTTCGGCGTCAGCCGCGGCGATCAGGACGCGTTCGCGTTCGCCAGCCACCAGAAGGCGGTCGCGGCGCAGGAGCGCGGCGCCTTCAAGGACGAGATCGTGCCGGTCAAGACCAGGGTGTTCGACGGCGAAGTCTGGCGCGACCTCACGGTCGACAAGGACGAGGGCCCGCGCGCCGACACGTCGCTGGAAAAGCTGGCGTCGCTCAAGCCGGTGTTCGATCCCACGGGCACGGTCACGGCCGGCAACGCGTCGCCGCTGAACGACGGCGCGGCGGCGGTCGTGCTGATGGCGGCGGACAAGGCGCAAGGAGGCGGGCAAGAAGCCGCGCGCCTACTTCCGCGCGTTCGCGGTCGCGGGCGTGCCGCCGGCGATCATGGGCATCGGTCCGGTGCCGGCGGTGCGCAAGCTGCTGGCGAAGACCGGGCTCAAGATCGACCAGATCGATCTGTTCGAGGTCAACGAGGCGTTCGCGTCGCAGGCGCTGTACTGCGTGCGCGAGCTGGGCCTGCCGGTCGACCGCGTGAACGTCAACGGCGGCGCCATCGCGCTCGGCCACCCGCTGGGCGCCACGGGCGCGCGCCAGATCGCCACCGCGCTGCACGAGCTGGAGCGCCGCAAGGGGCGCTACGCCGTGATCACGATGTGCGTCGGCGGCGGCATGGGCGCGGCCGGCCTGATCGAACGCGCGGCGTAGGTCCGGCTCCCGGCGAGCGTCGCCTCAGGCGGCTTGCCCTCTCCCCGGCCCTCTCCCGCAAGCGGGAGAGGGAGGAGATCCGGATCCGGTCCCCTCGCCCCGCGAAGCGGGGAGAGGGCTAGGGAGAGGGGCCGCGAAGCGGCTACCATGGGGCCCGGCTCAGGCCCATGGACGATCACAAGAGACAGGCGGCAGCGGTCCTGGCGGGCATCGTGCTCGCCGTCAGCCTGACGATCGCGATCCGCTACGAGCCGTACACCTTCATCCGCCGCGACGCTTCCTTCTACGCGACGATCGCGCGCGGCCTGGTCACCCACGGGTCGCTGGACCAGCGCAAGGTGCAGCCGCAGTCCTGGTATTCGGGCCAGCATCCCGGCTACGCGAACCTGGACATGTACTGGAGCGACGTCTCCGTCGGCCGCAACGGCACCTGGTACCCGAAGCATTCGTTCCTGATCTCGGCCGCGTCCGCGCCGTTCTACGCGCTGTTCGGCGTCCCGGGGTTCCTGCTGTTCAACGCGCTGTGCGTGATCGCGATGTTGTGGTCGGCGTACCTGGTGGCCGTCCGCTTCGCGCCGCCGGCGGCCGCGGCGCTGGCCGTGCTGTTCATCGCCGCCTGCCCGACGCTGGTCGACCACACGTACCTGCTGTCCGCGGACGTGTTCAACGCGACGCTGATCGCGCTGGGCGCGCTGGCGCTGTTCTCGGCGCGGCCGGCGACAGCGGGCGCGCTGCTCGGCCTGGCGGTGTGGGCGCGGCCGCTGACCGCGGTCATCGCGGCGCCGCTGGCCGCCGCCGTGCTGCTCAGCCGCGCGCCCGATCGGCGCGCGCTGCTGCGCTTCGCCATCGCGGCGGCCGTGCCGCTGGGCGCGGCGGCGATCGCCAACACCATCATGTACGGCGCGCCGTGGGTGACGTCGTACGACCGCACGCTGGTCGTCGAGGGGCGCGTGCCGGGCGTCGCCAGCCACCGCGCGCTGTTCTCCAACACGCTGGCGGCCGGGTTCCGGCTGATGTTCCAGGACCGCGACCACGGCCTCGGGCCGAACGCCCTCCCCGCCCTGGTCGCCGTCGTCGGCCTGGTGCCGCTGGCGCTGCGAAACGTGAAGGTCGCCGCCGCGCTCGCCATCGCGCTCGCCGGCTTCGTCGCCGGCTACATCCGCTATCGCTACTTCAACGCCCGCTTCTTCTTCGCCTGGCAGGTGCTGCTGATCGTGCCGCTCGCGGTGCTGGTCGGCGACGTCGGGGCGCTGGGCGCTGGCGGGTGGCCAGGCGGCGCGCGCCGCCGTGCCGCGCGTCGCCGCCTCCGTCCGCCGCCTGCCGCGCGCGCTGGTCTGGGGCGTGCTGGCAGCGCTGCTCGTCGCGGCGCTCGTCGTCCGCGTCGCGACCGGGCGCGAGCTACGGGCTCGCACACACGTCGCCGAGGCCAAGGTGCTGCGCAACGACTTCCCGTGCGACTACTTCAACATGACCCACCTGGCGTGGGAGTGCTCGCGGCTCGATCGCAGCTCGAACGAGTACACGGGGCTCGCGATCCAGCCGCAATCAGTGCCGGTTCGACGGCGCGCCACCGGAGGGCCATCCTGATCGGGCCTCCGCCCGACGGCGGCTCGCGCCGCATGTCGTTCTCGCCGACCCGGCGCGGGAGGCTGCTGTTCGACTACGGGGTCGAGCAGGGGAGCCCGGTCGCCGAGCTCTGCCTGTCGGTCGCGTACGGCGGCCGGCCGCCCGAGCGGCTGTGCGCGCGCGGACCGGGGCGCTGCACCAGCACGTGTTCGCCCCCTGCAGGCCGGCGAGCCCGCCCTGGTCGATGTCACCGTCACCGGCCAGGCCCCCCGCTCGCTGTGTTTCGACGGCACGGTCGAGCCGTAAGCCACCGTCCCCGCGAGCATTCTGAACATAGCCCGCGTCAGAAAAATGCCGCGTGTGCCTCAGGTTCTGGAACGCTGCGCCGATGTTGACAGCGGTCTCCCCCCCATGCGCGCCAGGAGCTGATGCTCATGACCCGATCGCCCATCGGTGGTTCTTCGTTCCTCTCCACTCGCGGCCACGTTGATCGCTGCGCTCACGCTGCTCGGCTGCGGCGGTGACGAGCGGCGGCGGCATGGCCGGGCGCGGCGGCAGCGCCGGCGCGGCCGGTCGCGGCGGAGCGGCCGGGCGACCGCGGGTCGCGGCGGCGCCGGCGGCAACCGCAGGTCGGCAGCTGGTGCTACCGCAGGACGCGGTGGCGGCGGCGCGGCAGGCGCTACGCGGTGGCGCAGCCGGCGGCACGGCAGGCGCGGCCGGCGGCACGGCAGGCGCGGCCGGCGGCGCAGCGGGCGCGGCCGGCGGCCTCGCAGGCGCCGCAGGCGGCCTGGCTGGCGCGGCGGGCGGCGCGCGCTGGCGCCGCTGGCGGAGCAGCTGGCGCGGCCGGCACAGGCGCCTTCGTGCGTGAACGGCGCCAGCTGCATGCTGGCCGGCAACGTCAGCGGCGTCTGCATCAACGGCACCTGTCCGAACTGCCCGTCCGACGCTGCGTGCACGGCCGCCTACGGCAGCGGCTACATCTGTACCAATCCGACGTCGGCCGGCAGCTGCGTCGATGGGCAACTGCCACAACAACAACGAGTGCAACGGCCGGCTGTGCGTCAACAACATATGCACCAAGTGCCCCAACGACGCCGCCTGCGTGACGGCGCTGGGGGCGAACCACCTGTGTCAGAACGGCGTGTGCGTGATCGGTAGCTGCCGCATGAACAGCGAGTGCGGCACCGGCCAGATCTGCAACGCGACCTCGCAGTGCGTGAGCTGCGGGACCAACGACGCCGCCTGCGTCACCGCGTACGGCAACGGCTACATCTGCGTGTCGGGTCGTGCGTGATGGGCACCTGCCACGACAACGGCGAGTGCACGACGGGCGGCCAGGTCTGCACCGCCAGCCACACCTGCGGAGCCTGCTCCGGGCGACAGCAGCTGCGGCGCGGGCCGCATCTGCGTCAACAACGCTCTGCATCGCCGGGCACCTGCCACAACAACGCCGGCTGCAGCGGCGGCCAGGTCTGCATCAACAACGCCTGCACCGCCTGCACCAGCACCACGCAGTGCACCTCCGGCAGGTCTGCCTGCCCAACGGCACGCTGCACGGCCGGCAACTGTCTGCCGGCTCGGACTGCAGCGCCAGCCAGGTCTGCTTGAACAACAGCTGCACCACCTGCAGACCGACGGGCAGTGCGTCTCGACCACCACCGGTCACGGCGCCAACCACCTGTGCAACGGCTCCGGCGCGTGCGTCGCCGGCAACTGCCGGCACCGGGCGAGTGCGCGTCGCCAGCGGCATGATCTGCAACACGTCGACGCTGTTCTGCGGCGCGTGCGCCGGCGACGCGGCCTGCGCCGAGTACGCAGCGGCTAATCGGCGCCGGCTACATCTGCAACGGCGGCGTCTGCATCACCGGCAACTGCCACGCGACGTCGACGCCGGCTGCGGCAACGTCGGCCAGATCTGCAACCTGGGCACGCACGCTGCCAGGCGTGCAGCGCCGGCGCCGCCGGCGACGCGCAGTGCGCCGACACGGCCAACTACGGCGCCAACCACATCTGCCAGAACGGCGCCTGCATCAACGGCAACTGCCACGTCGCCGCCGACTGCAACAACAGCGCGCAGATCTGCACCAACTTCACCTGCGGCACGTGCAGCACGAACGCCCAGTGCACCGCCGCCTACGGCGCGAACCACGTCTGCTCGGGCGGCGCGTGCGTCAGCGGCAACTGCAACTCGTCGGCCGACTGCGCGGGCAGCAACCAGGTCTGCAACACGACCACGCACCTGTGCGAAAGCTGCTCCAGCAACAGCCAGTGCGTCGCCGACATGCAATACGGCGCGATGCACGTCTGCCTGCCCAACGGCCAGTGCGTCGCCGGCAACTGCCGTGACACGTCGGCCGACTGCACGGCGGCCAGATCTGCGGCATCACGACCCCACACGTCTGCGGCAGCTGCGGCAGCTCGGACACCGCGTGCAAGAACGACGCGACCTACGGCAGCACGAACATCTGCCTCGCCGGGCGCCTGCACGGTGGGCAACTGCCACGACACGTCCACCGAGTGCTCCGCCGGCCAGGTGTGTGGCGTCACGACGGCGCACACCTGCGGCGCCTGCGGCCTCGACGCCCACTGCACGGGCGACACGCGCTACGGCGCGGGCAACATCTGCTACCAGGGGCTGTGCGGGGTGGGCAACTGCCACGCCACCAGCGCGATTGCAGCGAAGCGAACGCCGGCCTGCTCTGCGGCGTCAGCGCCACGAACGTCTGCGGCACCTGCGGCTCCGACAGCCAGTGCAAGGCCGATACGTTCTACGGCACGAACACGATCTGCAACACGGCTGCGGGGGCGAACCAGGGCAAGTGCGTCACCGCCGCGTGCAGCGACGAACAACACCGCGTGCCCCGCGAACACGGCCGACTTCTGCTGCGGCGGAACGTGCACGCCCGGCAACTGCTGCACCGACAACGACTGCGCGAACAACTCGATGTTCGGCTTGGGCTTCGCGTGCAGCAACAACAACTGCACGCAGTGCAACAACGTGAGCGGGCAATCGCTACCTCGTCGACCCGGTCAACGGCAACGACCTGACTGCCAACGGCAGCGGCATGTCCGGCGCGGCGTCGGCGCCGGGCTGCGCGTTCAAGACCATCGCACGCGCGATGCAGGTCATCCCGGCGACCCCGCCCGCGGGCACCAAGATCATCCTCGTCGGCACCGGCGCCGGCCTCGACGCGGCCTCGCTGCGGGCGACACGCTGCCGATCATCCTGCCGACCAACGTCACGCTGACGACGCAGGGCGGGCCGATCGACGATCACCCTGCGCGACGACGCACAGCGCAGCAACCCCGCCGGTTTCCGGTTGCTCAACAACGGATCGTCGATCGCTGGCAATCCGGCCGCGCCGTTGACCCTCAACGGCAACAGCAACGTGTCAGGCATCGCGATTCAGGTCGCGCCGACGGCATGGCGACCAACACCGTCGACGTATCGAACGTCATCGTATCGTCAACACGCGTGGGCAACAGCATTCGCGTAACCGACGGCACGCTGAACATCGGCGGCGGCGTGGTGATAACGGGCTCGACCAACAACGCGCTGCGGGTGACCGGCGGCGTCGCGAACATCAGCAACACCACGGGTACGCAGACGCTGTTCAGCGGCAACGGGCAGCACGGCATCTACGTCAGCGGCACAGGCTCGGTCAACGTCGTCGGCACGCCGGGCGCGCCGCTGCCCAGCAACAACGGCACCGTCATCGTCAGCTTCAACAGCGCGGCGGGCATCCGCCTGGAACAGACGGTTGGCGGCGCGGGGCTGGTCAACTCGATTGACGGCGTCGTCGCCTGGGGCAACTCCAACCGTGACCTGCTGGTGTACGGCGGCAGCAAGCTCAAGCTCAGAAACAGCGTGCTCGGCGCCGGACCGACCGGCGTGACGATCGCGAGCCTCGGCGCCAGCGCCGCGCAGAACGACATCTCGGCCATCGACCTCGGCACGGCGGCGCAACCGGGCCGCAACTACCTCCAGGTGCCGAACGGCGCGCTGGGGCGGCACTCCAACTCTGGCATCTGCGTCCAGATCTCGGGCGGACAGGCGGACCAGACCGTACAGGCGGCGGGCAACTTCTTCACCACCAGCGGCAACCCGGGCACGCAGCTCAACTGCGCGACCGGAGGCGGCACAGTGGGCGTCGCCACCAACTGCAACAACGGCGTCAGCTTCGGCGAAACGACGACGACGGTGATCACGCCCGTGTTCAGCATGTGTAACTGAGCCGGAGCAGGTTACCCAGCTCGACCGCGCCACCACCTCCCGGGTGGTGGCGCTATATTGAAGGGGTCATGGCCGACATCGATCCCTCCGACCGCAAGGCGTATCTGGAAGAGCAGATCGCAGCGCCAGAAGCGGGGCGAGCCCATCGATGTGAACTGGGTGCGCGACGAGCTCATCCGCGTCCGCCACGAACAGATGAGCCGCATGGCCGCCACGCAGAAGCACCTGCGCTGGGTGGTGGCGATCGCCGCGGCGTTGATGATCGTGCTGTGGATCAGGCAGGGCCACGGCTTCGACACGACCGGCATCGTCTTCCTCGGCCTGGTCGCGATCGGCGTGTTCACGCTGATCGCCGTGCGCAAGCGAAGGTAAACGTCAGCGCGGCAGCGTCAGCGCGCGACGGCCTTCAGGATCTGGTCGAACACTTCACGGCGATCGCCCATCTCGGCGTCGCGCGCCTGGCGCAGCAGCGCCGCCACCTCATCGCCGCGCAGCGCCTGCAAGCGGGCCACGGCCGTCTTCTGGATCGCGCCCGTCTCCTGTCGGGCGGCGTCGAGCAAGACCAGCGCCGCCTGCGCCGGGCTGCGCTTGCCGATGGTGGCGACGCCCTCCAGCGCCGCCAGCCGCACGCGCTCGTCGCTCGACTCGCGGAAGATGCGCGTCAGCGGCGACAGGCCGTCGATGTAGTCGACGCCGCGCAGCACGCGCCAGCACCTGCTCCACGACGGCGGGCTCCGGATCGGCGAGCGCCTTGCGCACGACCTCCAGCGCGCGCGTGTTCCAGACCATGGCCAGCCCGCGCAACACGCCGACACGAACCCTCGGATCGGCGTGCTCGAACAGGCGCTCGAGCGGCCGCAGCACCACGTACTGCTGAACCCGCCCGAGCGCGATCGCCATGATCGGCGGCGACCACCGGGTCGGTCAAGCACGAAGCCCGCGTCGGCGCACTTCAGAATCGCCTGCAGCGCCGTGCGCACGTACGGCCAGGCGATCGTCCTCCGCCAGCAAGCGCGCGAGCACCGGGATCGGGTCGCCGTCCAGCTCCCACTCGACCAGGTCCTGCCGCCAGACGTCCTGGTAGCTCTCCGTCCGCCGCATCACGTCCGGAAACGGCGGTAACGGAGCGTTGGCGGTCGGCTCCGATTCGTACCGGCGCGCCAGCGATCGGTAGCGCTGCCGCCGCACGTCGGGCAAGGGGAGCTCGGCGAGATCGGCGTAGATCCGTCCCGCCAGCGCGAAATCGCCCAGCACCGACGCGGCGTCGATCGCGGCCTGCAGCGCGTTCGCCGACAGGTCCACCGGACCGCCGGCCGCCTGGTTCGCGCGCGCGGTCTCCATCCACAGCTCGGCGGCGCGCGCCTGGTAGTGGCGATCCCAGACCAGGCCGACGCGCAGGCAATGTTCGGCCACCTCGCGCGCCAGCGTCGCCGCCGCGTACCACTCCTTCTGCTCGACGGCGTAGTGCATGAAGTCGTCGTAGTACTGGACGGCGCGGACGTTGTCGTCGGCGATGACCAGCCGGATCATGTTGAGGTAGCCCTCGGCCACGGTCTCGAAGGACCCGAGGTCCTTTCCCAGGCGCAGGATGACGACGTAGCAGTCGAACGCGCGCAGCGCCTCCCCTGCCGTCTCCAGATCGTCGGCCGCGGCTTCCAGCATGCGGCTGGCGATCGCGAGCTGATGCTCACCGCCGGCGCGATCGCCCAGGCGCGTGAGCGCCCCGCCCAGGTTGAAGTGCGCCAGCGCGGTCTCGTAGGGTTTGCCGCCGAGGCGCGGATCGCGGAGCACCCGCTCCCACTCCAGCCGCGCAGCGGCCCCCGCCCCCGCCGCCTCCAGCTCCATCGCCGCCAGCGCCGGGTGGCCCGACTCCGAGAACACGCGGGCCGCCTCACCGTGGCGGCCGAGGCGCGACGCGCAGAACGCCCACTCCAGCGGATGCTCGGCGGCCGGGAAGTACCGCTGCGCCTCCGCGTAGCGGCGCAGCGCCAGCAGCACGTAGCCCGCCTCGCGCTTGCGGTTGAGCGCCAGGTACGACATCGCCGCCCCCGCCAGCCAGGCCTGGTAGTGGCTCCCCTCGGACTTGTGGCCGAGCAGCTCGCGGTACAGCGCCAGCGCCTGCCGCGCGTCGCCGCGCCGCAACGACTGATCCGCTTGCTGGCGGATGTGGATCTCGTCTGCCTTGGGCATCAGGCGCGCGCGGCGTCCTCGACGATCTCCAGCGCCCGGCGCCGCTTGTCCGAGACGCGCGCCAGCGACTCCGCGCTCACCACCTGGCAGCCGTGCAGGTACGGCAGGTAATCCAGCTCCACCGGACCGGAGGGCAACACGAAGATGCCGTACAGCCGCGCCAACGCCGACAGCGTCTTGACCGTCGCGGCCGGGATCTGACAGGCGCCGTGGGTGATGAACGTGATCGCGACCTCGCGCCCCTCGTCCCGCACCAGGCGACCGACCTCCAGCGCCAGATCCGAGAACACCCGCGCGTAGTTGCGGCCGCGCTCCGAGCGGAAGCCCAGCAGGCGCGGCAGATCGCGGCGGGCAGCGCGGCCGAGGTCGATGCGCGGGTGCAGCCGGCTGTCGAAGAAGCGCAGCCAGATGTCGCCGGCGCTGCCACCGACCAGCGACAGCTTCTTGGCCAGCGCCAGCGCCAGCCCGCGCGCGAACACCTCGCGCGCGCCCCGCATCGACGCGCTGCCGTCGACCAGCAGGTAGTGGAGCGGGCGCGACACCTCGTTCTGGCGTTCGTGCCCGTAATACAGCAGGTCGTCCGACAGCGCCTTGATCGCAAACACCTCGTCGTCGTGCGCCAGCTCCGCGGGCAGCAGCGCGTCAGGATTGCCTCGCCGTTCGATCGAGGCGTAGCCGTCGATCGAGAACCGCTGCGCTGCCGGCCGGCGCTTGGTCTCCAGCAGCGACGGCAACAGCTGCAGCGAGAAGTCGACGACGTCAGCGGCCCCCGCCGTGCCGACGACGCGAAACAGGTCCGCCAGGTCCGCGCCGCCGCCGTCGACCGGGAACAGGCCGAACAGGCGCAGCGTGCCGGCGTCGATCTGCTGCAGGCGCGCCAGCACCGTCCGCTCTTGCTCGCACAGCCGCTGCATGAAGCCCAGCACCCACGCCGGATCGTGGCCGCGCACCAGCTCGGCGCGATCCAGGTCGTACGCGGGCGCGCTGGCCGGCAGATCGCCCACCGGCGACAGGCGCGACCGCCCATGCCAGCGCAGGTAGAGATCGCCGACGACGCGGGCCAGGATCACCGCCACGGTGTCGTCGCGCAGGGGGGTAGCCGCCAGCTCGGCGATGGTCTCGCTGCCGGCCATTCGCGTCAGCAGCGCCTGGTAGCGGGTCGCCAGCGGCGTCTCCGGCACGCCGTCGCGTCGCACCTCGCGCCCGCCGGACACCATCGCCCCCGTGACCACCAGCCCGAGATCGTGCACGACGACCAGCGGCACCGGCAGGCCCAGCCGCGCCAGCAGGTTCCACCAGCCGACCGCGGCCGCCGCGTCCGCCGCCGTCGACGGCCGGATCGGCGAATACACCAGGGTCGCGAGCTGATGCCTCAGCTCTGCGTCGCGCAGCCGATCGTCGTCCGCCACGCCCCAAGGCTACCACCCCTGCCGCCCCGCCGACCCGCCGGCCGCCCCCGTCGAAACCTGAAAGATGTAGGGCTCGACTCATAATTCATGCCCCAGATTTGCTCGTGCAGAATTCCGAGAATAGTCGAGCCGCCGAGACGTTCTCCCGGCACTAAATGCTTCGTAGTCGGATTTGTTCGTCTTGCTTCAAGGGGGCTCAGGCGGTGCGTGGTCTCGTAGCGGGCTCGGTATTCGTAGCGTTTGCAATATCGTCGGTGGTCGACCCGGGGGAGGTGCGTGGCCAGACGGCGGCCTCCGCGCGCGACGTCGTCGAGCAAGCGCGTCAGGACTACGCGGCCGGTCGAAAGCAGGCGGCGATCGAAGGTTACACGCGCGCCTACGAGCTGTCGGGCGATCCCAATCTGCTGTTTCGCCTGGGTGAGGTGAGCCGCGAGCTCGGACGCGATGTCGCCGCGCTGAGGTTCTACAAGGCGTACGTCACGCGCGATCCGCGCGGCAAGTCCCGCGATGCCGCCGACCGCGCCATGAGGAGCATCGAGCTGGGACAGTCGAAGCCGGCCGCCACACGGGCGGCGCCGGCACCGGTCAAGATGCCGGCGCCATCGCCATCCCCCCCCAGGGCTGCGACGACGCCGCCCCCCCAGGCGGCGCTGGCGCCCCCTGCCCCGCCCGGCGCACCGCCGGCGACGACACCTGCGGCACCGGCGGTCGACCTCCGGAGCGAGCCGGTCACGCCACCCACCGAACCCGCAGGCCCGCCGCTGCCGCGCTGGCTTCCGTGGGCTGGCCTGGGCGCGACCATCGCCCTTGGCGCCGGCGCCGTCGTCACCGGGTTGGGCGCGTCGAATCGATACGACGAGCTGCGCGCGTCCTGCGGTCAGACGGTTGAGGGATGCTCGCAGAGTCAGATTGACCAGGTGAAGTCGCGCGCGCTGACCGCCAACTTGCTGTGGGCGGGAGCGAGCCTGGGCGCGGTGGCGACCGGCGTGACGGTCTACGTCAACACACGCGAGGCTGGGTTCTCAGGCGTGTGGAGCTTCTGAGCGTGCGCGCGCCAGTGCGGTTCGCGTTTGTCAGCGCGTTGATCCTGGGCGGTGTCGCGGGCTGCCAGTACGACTACGACGCGCTCATGGGCGCCGGCGACGGCGGCTCGCACGCCAACCCGGGGACGGCGGGCAATCCTGGAAGCGCTGGCACGACCGGCGGTGGCGGTGGCGGTGGCAGCGGCGGTTCGGGAATCCCTTCAGGAACGGGTGGCGCCGGGAGCAGCGGAATCGCGGGCACGACGGGCGAAGGTGGTGAGGCTGGAAGCGGCAGCGCGGGCAGCCGCGCCGGCCGGGAGGGCAGCGCCGGCACGCGGCGGGCGCGCCGGCATCGGCGGGCGGCGCCGGAGCGGGCGGCAGGGGCGGCGTGGGGGGCGCGGGTGGCAGCGGCGCTGGCGCGGGTGGCAGGGGCGGCAGCGGCCGGCGCGAGCGGAGCCGGTCAGGGCGGTTCGGCCGGCCGCGCGGAAGGCGGCGCCAGCGGCGTCGCCGGGGCCGCGGGCCGTGGCGGGCGGCGGGCGGCGCGCCGGAGCCACGGGGCGCGGTGGAGCCGGCGGCAGCGCCGGGGTGTCGGGTGGTGGCACCGGTGGTAACGCCGGTGCGGGCGGACGCCCCGACCCCGATCTGGTCGTCTGGTACAAGTTTGACGACGGCAGCGGGAGCATCGCCGCCGGATTCGTCGACGGTGCCGGGCGCGCCGCGCAACGGCATGCTGGTGACGGCGGGAACCGGCGGCGCCGTCGCCTTCTCGACCAACCATCAAGTGGGGACACACGCGGTCAGCTTGACGGCCAACGGGACAACGGGCGGCGGCTACGTGACTCGGGCCGAGCCTGCACGACCTGGCCCCGGCGGCGCTCACGATCACGGCGTGGGTGAACGTGACCACCGCCCAGCCCTGGCAGCGCGTCTTCGATATCGGCAACACCTCCACGAGCAACCTGGCGCTCACCACGCACAACGGGACAGGTCAGGTTCGCTTCATCATCAGGACCGGCGGCGTCGAGCAGCCGATCAACAGCACGGTGATGCTTTCGGTCGCCAAGTGGCACCACATCGCGGTCGTGCTTCCCGAAGGCTCGCCCTACACCGGGCTGCTCTACGTCGACGGCGTGCTGGTCGCGACCAACCCGGCGATGACCTTCCACGCCGCGGACCTGGGCGCCACGGTCAACAACTACCTGGGCAGATCTCAGTTCGCGGCCGACCCGTACTTCGCCGGCCTGCTCGATGACTTCCGCGTCTATCGGCGCGCCCTGAGCGCGGAGCAGATCACGACCGTCTTCAACGCGCGCTGACGACAGGAATTCAGCGCTTGCGCAGCAGGAGCAGATGCTCCCGGCGCGGCTTTTCCTTGAAGATCATCACCAGCCGTCGATCGTGCTGGGGCCGCGCCTGCGACGCGCGCGCGATCGGCTCCAGGCCGGCGGCGCTACCCGCGGCGGCGACGCTGTCGGACGCGTTCTCGGCGCGCCCGTCGAGCACACCGTCGCCGACGACCAGCAGCGCGTGCCCCCCGCGGCGCAGCACGCGCGCTATCTGGCGCATCCAGCGCGCCTGCTCGTCCCGCCACAACTTGGCCGAGGTGTCGCCCCCCTCGCCCGACCGCGCGCCGAGCTGGATGCTCTTGAACTTCCGGCCGCCGAGCCCCAGCCACAGGAAGCGCGCGTCGTGCAGCTCCGCGTAGTCGTAGGTCCCGGCGTACGGCGGCGACGACAGCACCAGCGTCGCGGTGGCGTCCGGGATCGGCAGCTCGCGCGCGTCGCCTTCCGCCAGATCGGGCGCCGGCGTCCCGGCCGGCGTGCGCTTTTCCAGCGCCGCCAGCCCGCGCGCCAGCTCGACCGCGCGGTCGCTGAGCATCCGCGACGGTACGCCGCGGGCGATGCGCTTTTCTGCGCCGTCGCGCGGCGCCGACGGGCCTTCCTTCATGAACTTCACGAGGATCGACGACAGGCACAGGCGCAGCGCGCGCCCCACCTCGTCTGTCGGCATTGCCATGACCAGCGCGCGCAAGCCCAGCAACTCGAACAGCACGTGGGGATGGAAGCGCGTGATCTCCTTGCGCGCCCAGGCGGGGACCTCGGGCCGGCGCCGCTTGCGCGCCAGCTCGCCCGACTCCTCGGCGATGCGCGCCCCCTCCGCGACCAGGCGCTCGCGCCCCGCGTCGCCCAGCACGGTCGTGCGCACGCGCGCGATGGCGATACCGAGCGGGCTCGCGTCGACGCCGTACGCGCGCCGCCCCAGGCCCATCGACTCCACCAGCGTGGTGCCGCTGCCGCAGAACGGATCGACCACGGTATCGCCCGCCGCCGAGAACTCCTGCACGGCGCCGCGCGCGATCGACGGGTGCATGCGCCCCGCGTAGCTGTGAAAGCCGTGGGTCAGCGCCCGCTCCAGCCCGCGATCGACGTCGTACAGGCGCGCGAGGACGCGCGCCGGCTCGGCGTCGCCGCCCAGCTCGACCGGCCCGCCGAGCGTGGAGAATGCGCGGCGCTGGCGCGGCGGCTCCGGCGCCCGCGGCTCCGTCTCTCGCGGCCGCGGCCGCGATGGCCGGCCTACCCGCTCCACTTCGATGACTCGAATACGCCCTCCAGGAGCTTGTCGACCTCACCCGCCATGGCCTGCGCGGTGTCGGTCCCCATCGCCTGCAGAGCAGCGCGAATCTCCTGGAGGTTGCGGAGCTGAGAGAACAGCTGGACGTCGGACAGCGGCTCACCGCCGAGCAGCAGGCTGCGAATCACGCCCAGCTCGGCGAGGATGCCGTCCAGATCGCGCGCGCTGGGCCGGCGCGACCGCGCCTCCGGGTGCTCGCGCCGGTGGCGTTCGAGCACCGGGTTGACGATGTCGTCGACGATGGCGATCTGGTCGACGCTGTTCCAGACGTGACGGAGCACGAAGAAATCGCCGTCGTCGACCGTCGGCCGCCCGTCGACCAGCGCGCTGGCGGCGAACAGCTTCAGCAGCTTGACGACGCGCCGATCCGACAGCGTCACGCCTTCCGAGCGGATCTGGAACACCAGCCCCTTGTAGCGGGCGAGGAACTCCTCGGGAAACTGCAGCTGCCGCGCCAGGCAGGTCTTGAGCAGCCGGATCTCGCTCAGCGTCACCAGCGGGCGCGTCGCGCCGTCGCCGGCGATCGCCCCCTCCTCGGCCAGCGATTCGATCTCGGCGCGCAGGCCGCGCTCGACCAGGCCGTGAAAGTGGAAGCTGTCCAGGTTCTCCGACGACGCGCGCACCAGGAACCGATCGAACACCGCGCTCAGCGCGTCGTCGTTGGGGACCTCGTTGGTCGCGCCGTACAGCGACGACAGCGGCACCCGGATGCTGGCGCTGCCGGTGAAGAACCGCCGCTCGTTGAGGATGCTGAGCAGCGAGTTCAGGATCGCGGAGTTCGACTTGAAGATCTCGTCGAGGAACACGATGTCGGCGTCGGGCAGCATCGCCTCGACGCGGCGCACGTACGTCCCCTCGCGGAACGCCTTGATGTCGATGGGGCCGAAGATCTCGTTCGGCTCCGAGAACCGCGTCAGCAGGTACTCGAAGTAGCGGGCGTCGACCAGCCGCGCCAGGTGGCGGACCAGCGCCGACTTCGCGGTCCCCGGCGGCCCGACGATGAGCATGTGCTCGCCCGCCACCAGCGTGACCAGCAGCAGGCGCACCAGCTCGTTCTTGTCCAGGTAGCGTTCGTCCAGCGCCCGGCCGACCTCGCGAACCTTTGCCGCGACGCGCAGCACCTCCGCGTCGAGCGACAACATCCGCCGGGCGGCGGCCGGTTCACCGAGAGACATGGGATCTAAATCATAGCCTGGAACGCGTCCCGCCGGCCGAACTCCGTCGCTCGCGTCGAGCGGAGCGCGGCTTCGCCGCGCGGAGCTCATCGTGGCGGGCGCGGGACCCTCTCAGGGTCCCGACTAACTAGGACAAGCTGATTGCGGGTATGGTGACGGGACCTGAGGCGATCTCCATGATCGTCAGGGCGGTCTTGTAGCGAGGCAGCCCGGCCGCCTGTGCGCGCCGCGCCAGCGCATCCAGGCGCGCGCGAAATGCGTCGGCCGGATCGCCGCTGTCGGGCACGTCGCGCGGCCACACCAGCGCGCGATCGGTGCTGGCCGCCGCGGTCATGATGACCGCCAGATCCGTCCCCGGCTCGAGCGATCGATCGACCAGATCCTGCGCGTCGGGGCGCTGCGACGCCGTTCCGAACAGCACGTCCAGCCACACGAGGTGGGCGATGAACCGGACCGCGAAGCCGATCACCTCAGGCGACGCCTGAAACTGGTACGCCGGATCGTGAAACGCGACGAAGCGGTACAGCGCGTCCGACAGCGCGTCGCCCGCCCGATCGATCCCGGTGGCGACCGCGTTGCCGGCGACGACGCGCGCCAGGCGCGGAAAACGCAGGACCGGAAACATGCGCCCCCACGTCACCGGCGGATCGAGGCGCAACGGATCGAGCGCCTCGCCCAGGGGGCTGGCGACGTTGAGCGCCAGGAAGGCCCCCCGCCCCACCGCCGGGATGCCGATCTCGCGCAGCCAGCTTCGGCTCGTGCTTTCGATGCGCACGCGGCGCAGCGACGGCAGCGCCGTCACCCGCCGCGGCGGCGTGCGTCCCACGAACGACTGCCGGCCCAGCCAGAAGTGCACCGTGCGATCGACGCGCACGATGTCGGGCAACCGCGACAGCAGCGAGTGCCGCGCCACCGCGTCCTCGGCCGTGCGCGGCGGCCCCAGCGCCGCCAGCTGCTTGGCGACGGCCGCGATGCGCGTCTGCCGGCGCAGGACGCCAGGCCCCGCCAGCTCGGGGTGACCCAGCGCCAGCAGATCGTGCAGGGCCGCCCCCAGGCGAACGCTGGGTTCGTCCAGCCGCGGCGCCGCGGCCGCCGGCAGGAACCGCGACGCGATCGCCAGCCGGCACGCCGCCAGCTCCGCGAGCGCGTCCACCTCGGCGACCGACAATGCGGCCGGCTGCTCGAGGTGCGCAACGATGCGCGCGACCGCGGTCGGCCCCAGCGGGCGCCCCACGCTGGCGGGGCCACCGCGAACCATCGGGAGCAGGAAGTCGGAGATGAACCGTCGCATCGCCTATCGCGTCGGCCGTTCGAGACCCCACAGCGGCATCGGCCCGAGCGGCCGATTTTCGATCTCCACCGCGTCGGCCAGCGTCGGCTGTGCGCCGGGCTGGACGACGGGCGCCGCCGGTGGCATCACCCGCGCCAGCAGCTGCGGCTCGAGCGGTACCAGCGACTCGCGCGCGACGCGCAACGGCTGCTCGCCGACGCCGGGAAACAGCACCACCGTCCCCTGCGTGGCGCCCAGCCGTTCCGACAGCAGCTGCGGCGACAGCGCCGGCCGGAACTGGGTGCCGACCGGCACGAGCACGTCAGGTCCCGCCAGCTCGTACAGTGTCCCGAACGGGATCCCCTGCAGCGCCTCGCCGCCCCGCACCAGGATTCCGCGCTCGAGCAGCGCCACCGTGCAGCTGGTGAGCGCGGGCGCTGGCAGCGCGTACGTGACCCGGCGCAACCACGGCAGCCGGTTCCACGGGATGAGCGTCGCAACCGTCGGCCCGGGCGGGCGCCCGCCCGCTTCCAGCCGCAGCGGCGCCGCGAGGTCGGGCCGGCTGGCCGGCGCCGCCCGATCGGGCTGCAGCTCGGTCGTCGGCATGCGGATGCGGACGACGTCTTCGATCGCCGCCAGCGCCGGCAGCGGCACGACCTCGGTCACGCCGCGCAGCGAAAACAGGTGCAGGCGATCGACGGGGAAGCTGCCCCGGCACGACTCGAGGTGAATCGGGTGGCGGTAACCGGCGGCCACGGCCGCGTTGTCGGTCACGGGGACGAACACGTCCAGCCCCGGCGTACGGGTCACCAGGCCGCGCATCCGCGCCGGCAGGCGCTCGACGCGAAACAGCCAGAACGAAGGCGGCGCGCCGAACGCGCTCGCCGACGCCGTCTCGCACAGCGCTGCGGACGCGCGCAGCCCACCCCCGTCGGGCGACCGCACGCCGACGATGGCGCGGTGAAGGTAGGAAGCCAGGACCGGGCCCAGGCCGCGGCGCGCCGTGATGAACAGGGGCCCATCGCCCAGGGAGCTCCCCGAGCCGACACCGCCGACACCGCCGAGGCCGCGGTTGGGCGCCGCGACCAGCGACAACCGAAACAGCAGCTTGGACAGCGGCAGCTCGCTGTCGATGCGATACGGCACGATCTGCTCCGAGCCGTACAGCACCAGATCGCCGGAGACGTCGGACAGCCCCGTGACGTCGTAGCCCAGCGGCGCGCGCGCATCGCGGTACTGGACGAAGTGTTTGCCGACACCCGTGAACGTCTGGCCCCCCGCGAGGCGAGCCGCGTGCGCGACGACGTCGGCCAGCGCGGGCGACACGACCGGCATCAACACGATGGCTTCGCGCGTCCCCGAGGCGCTCCGCGCGTAGACGATGCGCAACCCGGGCTGCAGGTCATCCAGGCTCTGCTCGGCCGACAGCACGCGCAGGAACGACACCAGCCGGTCGATGGCCGCGAACCGCGCCACCAGCTGGCGCCCCGAGACGACGCCGCGCGCGTCGGCGGTCAGACCCGGCAGGTTGAAGCGCACCTGGCCGGGAGCGATGCGCGCGAGCATGCGTCAAGTCTATCCGATCCCGGTCCGCGTCCTCGGGGATCGGGACGAAGCCGTGGTCGGGGACGGGGTATGATCTACCCGTGACTACGGGACGCCACGTGCTCGATCCCGAGCTGACGATCCTCGGCGGCCGCGACTTCGTCGGCCTGGTCGGACGGCTGTGCCGCGAGCGCAGCTGGGCGACGCTGACCGTCGTGTTCGGCGCGGTCGGCAACGGCGAGGGCGGCCTGGCGTTCGTATCGCTGACCGACGTCGACGCGGCGGCCCGCCTGCTGTCCGACGCGCTCGCCCACATCGTGCCTGCCAAGAACCCGCGCGCGGGACAGGCAGACGAGATGCGGTCGCTGCGGCTGTCGGCGGCGGAGGCGTTGCTCGCGCGCAGCAGCCGGCCGCCGCTGACCGAGCTCGAGCGCCGGGCGCTGGAACGCGCGGCGGCGCTGCTGGCGGCCGGCGGCGATCACCGGCGCGCCGCCCTGACCTACGAGGAGCTGGGACAGTACACACGCGCGGGCGACGCCTGGGGCGCCATCGGCGACCTCGAGCACATGGAAGCGGCGCTGGCGCGCGAGGAGGCGCGCGCGAAGGCGCGCCGGGAAGCGGTCGACGCCATGCGCCGGTTCGACACGCTGCTGTCGGCGGGCGAGCGCCGCGCCGCGCTCGCCCTCGCCCACCTGTTCGGCAACATCGAAGAAGGGGCGACCGCGCAACAGCTGGCGGGCCGCATCGACGCGCGGCTGGTGCGCGGCGGCGGCGTCAACCTGCGCATCCCCGGCGAAACCTGGTGCCGCGTCGGCGGGCTGCCCGCGGTCATCGGCCGCGATCGCGCCGCCGAGGTCATGCTGCGCGATCCCTCGGTGTCGCGCCGCCACGCGATCCTGCGCGCGGGAGCGAATGGGATCACCGTCGAAGACGCCGGCTCGCGCGGCGGCATCCGTGTCGGCGGCGCGCGCGTCGACGCTCCGCTGCCGCTGCGCGGCTCGGGCGAGCTCGGCTTCGGCGACGGCACCACGCTGGCGTTCACGGCCACTGAACAGCACCGTGCTGATCGAAGGTCGCGGCGGCCTGGACCGCTCGCTGCGCGCGCTGGTCGGCGTCGACGTGGTGTCGCTGGCGCCGCTGTTCCCGGGCGCCGACGGCCTGTCGCTGGGCTTCGCCGGCGGCGGCGCCCGGTTGGTCCGGCGGCCCGACGTCGCCGTGCGGGTCGACGGTCAGTTCATCGGCCCTGGCTGCGACCTGCTGCACGGCGACGTCGTGGAGATCGGCACGCCCACGTCGCTGCGGCTGGAGGTCGAGTGAACGACCCGCGTCAGCCCGGCGTCCCGGCGCGCGACCGCGCGCGCGGGGTGGACGTCGACCGCTCGCTGGAAGAAGCAGATCGCGCCGAGCGCGTCGGCGACCACGCCGCCGCGGCCGTGGCGTTGCGCGGCCACGTCCAGCGCCACCCGGACGACATGCGGTCGCGCCTGCGTTTCGCGGCGGTGCTGATGTCGCTGGGTGAGCGCGCCGCCGCACGCAGCGCGCTCGGCGCCCATCGAGGCCGCCGGCGCCGAGGACCCGATCGGCCGCGAAGCGCTGCGCCGGCTGGCGGAGCTGGACGAGGCAGAGGGCGCGATCATCGCCGCGGCCGAGCGCTGGGAGCGCATCCTGGCCGACGACATCGACGACCCGCAGGCGCGGACGCGGCTGGCGCTGCTACGCCCCACGCAACACGACAGCGACATCGATCCGTCGCAGACGCTCGCGTCGCCCGCCGGCGTCGACGCGCTCCGCTTCCGCCTGCTGCGCGAGCTCGGGCGGGGCGCGACGTCGACGGTGTACCTGGCGCGCGACGGCGGCCTGGGCCTGGATGTCGCGCTCAAGGTGCTGCACCCGCAGCTCGCCGGCAGCGGCCGCTCGGACGCGCTACGCCGGTTCTTCGCCGACGCGCGCGTCACCGCGTCGATCCGCCACCCCGGCGTCGTCGCGATCTACGACATCGACGAGAACGCGCGCGCGGTGGCGATGGAGCTGGTCGCGGGGGGCACGCTGCGGCAGCGGCTGCGCGACCATCCGGACGGCTTGCCCGCCGCCGAGCTGCGCGCCACCGCGCGGACGCTGCTGGAAGCCCTCACCCACGTCCACGCCGCCGGCGTCGTACACGGCGACCTCAAGCCGTCGAACCTGCTGCTGCGCCGCCCGGGCGAGGTCGTGCTCGCCGACTTCGGCGCCGCCGAGCTGACAGGCGGTGCGCGCGCGTCCAGCGCGGGCGCGGGCGCCGTGGGCGGCACGCCGCTGTACTACGCGCCCGAGCAGTTCCACGGCGCGCCCGGCTCGGTGGCGTGCGACCTGTACGCGGTCGGCGCCATCTTGTGGGAGGCGACCACCGGGCGGCCGCTGCGCAGCCACGCCGACCTGATGCGGGGCGTGCCCGCCGAGCCCGCGCTGCCGCCCGACGCCCGCGCGCTGCTGGCAGCGCACGGGGCCGACTGGGCGGAGGTGCTACTCGGTGTCCTCTCCGATCTTCCGGCCCGCCGACGAATTTGGGTCGACCTTGCCGTCGCCGCCACCGCCGCCATAGAAGTTGAACTGCAGCGATAGGTTTGCGTCCGCGACGAACGAGAAGATCGGGAAGCCCGCCAGACCGTCGACCTCGAACACGATCGCGACGTTCTTCGCGGCTTCGTAGTAGATGCCGGCGCCGACGCCCGCGACCCCGGGGCCGCCGCGGATCGTGTCCTTGAAATTGAGCAGGTTCTCCTTGCCCGGAGGCGGCTGCGACTGCACCGGATTGACGACGAAACGGAAGCCGTCACCGCCGCCCGCCAGCCCCGCGCCGAAGAACCTGATCTTGGCCTGCTTCGTATAGGCGATGAACTTGGCCATCACCGCGTAAGCGCCCTTCGCGGAGTAACGCGCGAACTCAGGCGGCTGCGGGATGTATTGAATCCGCCCCTGGATCGCGATCGCCATGTTCGGCGACAGGTGAAGGCCGACCTCGGGCACCAGGTGGCCGAGGCCCGCCCACGCGCCGCCCGCCACGAAGACGCTCGCCAGGTCGGCGAATTGCTGGTCGGTCGACATGTTGACCGCCTCGAGCCCGTTCCCCTTCGCGTAACCAAAGCCGCTGCCCACACCGAGGCCGATCCACCACTTACGATTGCCGAAGCGCACGTCCAGGCCTTCCCTGGCCTTGTCGGTGGTGCCCAGCTTCAGCTTCGCCTTGTACGGCCCTTCTTGCTCGTCGAGCGGGTTCTCGACGTCCTCGCCGAGCTCCCCCGCCGCCGCCCTTCTTCTTCTTGGCCATGTACTCGCGGTAGGACTCTTCCTCCATGAGCAGCATGATGTTCGGGCTGTCCTTCGAGCCATTTTCGACCACGGTCTTGCCGGCCGCGTTCTGCCCGGAGAAGTAGAACGTCAGCGACTTTCCCGTCACCGCCTTCTTCGGCACCTTGCCCTGGTACCAGCCCTTGGGCGACTTGGTCATCACGACCTCGACGTACTCCTCGCCGCCCGGCTCGCGATAGTTCAGCTGCACCTTCACGACCTGGGACAGCGCGGGCGCCAGCGCGCAGCGCAGCGTCACCGCCTTCTCCAGGATCGCTTCGTCGGGAACGGGGCAATCGAGCGCCTGGATGCGTACCGGCAGATCAGGCTCGCGCCCGTCGTCGTCCTGCGACGCTACCGGCGCTGACTTGCGCGCCGGAGGCGGATCGTCGCCTTCCATCGCCGGGCCGCGCCGCCGCTTCGCGGGCGGCGGAGACGACTCGCCGCCGCCGCCGCCGCTGGCGGCGCCGCCGCCCTTGCGCTTGGCCTCGTTGAACGCGTCGTTCACCTCGCTGGTGGCGATCCCCTTCGAGAGCTGGATGGCCGGATCGATCTCGATCGCCCGCGCGAAGCTCTGGATCGCCTTGTCCCGGTTCTTGAGGCCGATGTACACGGCCCCCAGGTGCACGTACGTGCGAGCCATCACGGGGTGGTTGTCCAGCCCCGCCTTCTTGCCCGTCATCAGCGCGTCGAGCAGCGTCTTCTTGGCTGCGTCCCAGTCCAGCGTGTCGTAGTCGTCGAGCGCCTTCTTGTTCATCTGAACAAGCTTCTCGACAGTCGCCTGCTGGTCCTGGGCGGACGCCGTTTGCGCGCCGAGCATCACCAGGATCGCCGCGGCGACCGCTATCAAGACATGACGGGAGGGGATCATCCTTGCGCCTGCTTTGGATTCCACGTTGGTCCTATTGCTGGGTGATGAAGAATTCAACCCGCCGGTTCTTTTCACGCCCTGCCGCAGTCTTGTTGGTCTCCACCGGCTGGTCAGGGCCAAACCCACGCGACTCCATCCGCGAGGGATCGATCCCCAGACCCACTAGATGTTGTCGCACGCTGTCCGCACGGGCCGCGGAAAGCTTCAAATTGTGCGTTCGGGTCCCGCGCGAGTCGGTGTGACCCTCGATGCGGACGGTCATGGTGGGCCGCGACTTCAGCACGCTGCCGATCTCGTCCAGCAGCGAGAAGCTGCGCGGCTGGATCGTCGCCTTGTTGGTATCGAAGAAGATCTTCTGTTTGAGCTCGATCTTCTCCTGCGTCACGACGATGTGCTGGTACTTCTTCGGGCAGCCGTCGTTGTCGGGCGGGCCGGGCTCGTTCGGGCACTTGTCGGCGGCGTCGGCGACGGTGTCCTTGTCGTTATCGGGATCCGGGCAACCGTCGGCGTCCTCGAAGCCGTCCTTGTCCTCGGGCTCGTTCGGGCACTTGTCGTCCGCGTCGGCCAGCCCGTCGGTGTCGTTGTCGGGATCCGGGCAACCGTCGGCGTCCTCGAACTTGTCCTTGTCCTCGGGCTCGTTCGGGCACTTGTCGCTGACGTCGGCGATGCCGTCCTTGTCGTTGTCCGGATCGGGGCAACCGTCGGCGTCCTCGAAGCCGTCCTTGTCTTCGGGCTGGTCGGGACACTTGTCGACGTTGTCGAGGATGCCGTCGCCGTCGCGGTCGCCGACCGGCTTGGGCGCGCAGCGCAGGGCCAGGTTGTACGCCTCGCGCGCGTTGCGGTCGGCGATGCGCACGTGGTCGCGGGCGCGGAAGTAGTCGCCTTGATCGAGCTCGTGCGACGCGAACTCGACATTGGTCTCGGCCAGCGCCAGCTCACGCGGCGCGCAGGCGTACGCCCCGCGATCGCGCGCCTCTTTGGCGATCGCGCGCACCTCGCGCACGTTCGACTTGAGCTGCATCCCGGCGCAGCCGCTCGCCGCGAGCGCAAGCAGGCACACCGCCAGCCAGGCCGTGTGACGGGATGAATGCGAAGCGCTCATTCCGGTTCGGACCGTTTCGTGCGTTCACGTGCCCGGCGTTTCGCGGCCGCCGTGTCCGGATCTTCCTCGATGCCGGATGCAGGCTCTTCCTTCTCGGTGGCCGGCGTCACCCTGCTGGACTTGCTCGCCTGCTCCGCGAGCTTGGCGACGGAGATCGCGCGCGCCCGATTGGCAAGCTCCTCGGATCTGCGTCCGTATTCGATGGCGTCCTGGTATTCAGCGTAGCCCGCCTCTTCACGCGCCTTGTGCAGGTACTCCTCGGCGGCGGTGTATTCGTAAGGCGCGTAGCGATCCGCCTGCGCGAGCTTCGCCGACGACACCGCCGAGGCAGCCTTGTTTCCCACCTGGCTGATGTATTCAACGGGGCCGCAAGCGGTCAGCGGCGCGAGCGCCAGGATCACCGCCCCCGTCGGAACGTAGCGAAGTAGGCGCAATCTGAGGCGACGGTAGCAACTCGACCGGACGGGGTCAATCTATCCAACGGGGTCGTTTCAAACGCGCTATCCGTCTATCCGTCTCTTGCGCGGTCCGTTCATCCGCGATATGAGGGCCTCGTTCATTTTTCGCATTCCCATTCCCCCGTCCCCGCCCCTTTTGGAGGTGTCCCGGTGAAACAGCTGATCGCCTACTTGCTCGATCACGCGATAATCGACTTCTCCGGCGATCTCACCCTGGACATGGTGCGGGATTTCTTGCGTGAAGACGATAGCCCCGAAGGACGCAAGCTGCTTGGCAAGCTGGTCGAAGACCGGGGTGTCGACGACATGGTCGTCACGCTCGCCGACTGCCTGCAGGAGCACCTCCGCAGCGGCATCACCGACGACGTCGTCCGCGAGCAGATCCGCCTTTACAGCGAGAGCTGAGACGGCCGCGCGAGCGGTGTCACTGGCGGCGGCCACGCTGATGGCCGTCGCGTCGGCGGCGTCGTGCAGCTACACGAGCGACGAGACGCCCTATCCCGGCGCGTGCGCGCCGCTGTACCCGATCGCGTGGACGCCGCCCGGCGACAGCGTCGACGTGCCGACCGACGTGATCATCAAGGTGAAGTTCAACGATTACCCGGACCCGGATGGCGTGCGCTCGGGCGCCCTGCTGCTGACCACCGGCTTCTTCTGGATACCGGGGACGTACGGCGCCGAGTTGATAGACAAGCAGGCGACGTTTCGGCCGTGGCGACCGCTGGTCGGTCAGCTCGGCTACACCGTCCACCTGCGCCCGGCTATCGGCTCGCTCGCGGGTTGCCCGGGGACGGTCGCGGAGCGTGAGTTCCGGACCGGCGATGGTCCGGTCGGGGTTCCGGATCCGCCCACGGCCACGCTGGCGGACGTCCAGGACATCTTCGATCGCCGCTGCGGAGGCGGGGGATGCCACCTGGACACGACGGCCGGCCCCGGGGAGGCCGGCTGCCTCGCCGCGCCGGCGGCAGGGCTGTCGCTATGCGCGCCCCAGGCCTGGGCCGCTCTGGTTCAGGTCCCGTCGCGTCAGACAGACGCCCTGCCCCTCGTCGATTCGGGCGACTCCGCCCGCAGCTACCTGCTGCGCAAGCTGCTCCCCGCCACCGCCGACGAAGGTCCGATAGCCGGCGTCGTCGGACAGCGCGAGCCGCCCGGCCCCCCGCTGCCCGACGCTGAGCTGCGGGCCGTGGCCGCGTGGATCGATGCTGGCGCCCCCCGTTAGGACGCCTACCGAATGTCTGCCTCGGAATTCGACTAGATCGGCGTAAAATGGCGCCTAGTCTGGGGCGTGGACGTGCGATGTGAGTTGTCCCCGCCTCAACCCCCGCCACCGATGAAGACGCCGGGTTCCGCCCGCAATCAAGCCGAAGGCCCTCGCCCACCCAAGACCGAAGCGCGGCTGGGCCGATACCGCCTGCTCGGACGGATCGGTGAAGGCGGCATGGCGGAGGTGTATCGCGCCGTCATGACGGGCCCCGAGGGCTTCGAGCGCGAGCTGGTCCTCAAGCGCATCCTGCCGAAGCTGTCCGAGAGCGGCGACTTCAAGACCATGTTCGTGCGCGAGGCGAAGATCTCCGCGCTGCTGCTCCACCCGAACATCGTCCAGATCTACGAGTTCGGGCAGGCCGAGGGCAACTACTTCATCGCGATGGAGAGTGTGCAGGGCGTCACCCTCCGCGAGGCGTTGACCACGCTGCGCAAGGGCGAGCGCGCGGTACCGCACTTGATCGCGGCCGACATCACCCGCCAGATCTGCACCGGGCTCGACTACGCCCACAACCTGCGCGACCCGGAAGGCACGCCGCTGGAGATCGTCCACCAGGACATCTCGCCCACCAACATCATGCTGGCGTTCAACGGCACGGTGAAGATCCTGGACTTCGGCATCGCGCGGGCGGCGTCGTTCGCGGAGGAAGAGGCGAAGAAGGGTCTCATCAAGGGCAAGGTCAGCTACCTGTCGCCCGAGCAGATCTTCGTGCGCCCGTTCGACTGCCGCGCCGACGTGTTCGCGCTGGGCGTCGTGTTTCACGAGATGCTGACGGGGCGCCGCCTGTTCCAGTCACGCAACGACCTGACCAAGATGCGCGAGCTACTGAACGCGCCCATCCTGCCGCCGTCCGCGATCGACGCCAGCATCCCGCGCGAGCTTGATCGGATCACGATGCACGCTCTGGAGCTGGATCCCAAGAACCGCTATCAGTGCACGGCGGACATGGCGGCCGATCTGGAGCGCACGCTGATCGCGGCGCGCTATTCCAGCCGCGAGCTGTCCAAGATGTTGCACGAGCTGTATCTGTCCACCGACGAGCCGGTGGTGGTCGTCGAGGCGATGCAGGAGCGCGAGCCGACAGCGGCGATCACGGCGACGGAGACGCTGCCGCCGATGGAGCGCACGTCCGCCAGCCACCCGAGCCACGACGCCAACCGCCTGACGGGCGCGCTGCACGCCGAGAAGTCGCGCCTGCAGTGGGCGCGCTGGCGCAGCCGCATCAAGCTCGTGATGGCCGCGTTCGTCGTCGCGGTGATGGTCGGGGCCGCGGTGCTGGCGGGCAGGCGTTATCTGCCGGCGCTGCTGGCGTCACCGCCCGCCGCCGCCCCGACGCCCTTCATCAAGAACCAGGAGGCGCCGAAGCCGGCGCCCGCCCCAGCCGCCGCCCAAGGCGGCCGCCAAGAAGAAGGACAAGGACAAGCAGTCGGGGCGCAAGGGGAAGTCGAGCGCCTCCAGCGCGCCCGCGGCCGCAGAGCCGGCGGCGAAGACGCCCGCCCCGCGCCCGTGCCCGGCGACGCGCCGCTGCCGCCCAGCAGCGAAGCGCAGTAGTCCGCCGGGCCTCCGGGTCAGTCGAGGCGCTTGAGCGCTTCTTCGATCTTCGCGATGCCGGCTTCGACCTCGGCCAGCCGCGCGCGGACCTTGTCGAGCACCTCGAGCGGCGCGCGGTCGATGAAGTTCTTGTTCGCGAGCTTGCCCATGATGTAGTCGCGCTCCTGAACGAGCTTGGCGAGATCCTTTTCGAGCTGGGCGCGTTCGGCCTTGTTGTCGACCAGGCCCTCGAGCGGCACCAGCACCTCGACGTCGCCCGCCATCGCCATCGCGGTGTTCTTGAGCACGAACTCGCCCGTGAAGCTGGCGCCGCTGCGGCGGACGCGCACCTCGCCGCAGCGCGCCTGCTCGGCGATGATCGTCTTGTAGCCTTCGAGGATCGTCTTCTTGTAGTCGTCGGTGACCGCCAGCAGCACCGTCAGCCGCGCCGACGTCGGGATCTTGCGTTCGGTGCGGATGCCGCGGACCGCGACGATGATCTTCTGCACCAGCGCCATCGACGCCTCCGACGCGTCGTCGTGAAACCGCACGTCGCGCACCGGGTACAGCGTGATCATGATGCTCTGCGGGGTACCCGGCGGCTTGGGGAGCTGCTGCCAGATCTCCTCGGTGAGGAACGGCATGAACGGGTGGAGCAGCCGCATCGCGGTGTCCAGCGCCGTCACCAGCGTCCCCTGGATCTTCGAGCGCGCCTCGGGATCGGTGCCCGCGCGCTGGAAGCCGGCCTTCGCCAGCTCGATGTACCAGTCGCACAGCTCGCCCCACACGAAGTGGTAGGCCGCCTGCGCGGCGTCCGCGATGCGGTACTCCTCCAGCGCCGCGTCGACGTCCTCCGACACGCGCTGCACGCGCGACAGGATCCAGCGTTCGGGCAGGTCCAGCTCGGCGCGGTCGGGGCCGTCGGCGATGCGATCGGCGAAGCGGTCCGCGTCGTAGCCTTCCAGGTTGAGCAGCGCGAACCGGGTCGCGTTCCAGATCTTGTTGGCGAAGCGGCGCGCGTCCTCGACGTTCGAGATCGCGAACTTGATGTTCTTCCCCTGCGCCGCCGACGTCGTCAGCCACGCCAGCGCGAAGCGCAGCGCGTCGGCGCCGTGCTGATCGATGACGTCGAGCGGGTCGATGGTGTTGCCCTTCACCTTCGACATCTTCTCGCCCTTGTCGTCGGTGACCATGGTGTGCAGGTACACCGTCCGGAACGGCACCTTCTTCATGAAGTGCAGCCCCGCCATCAACATGCGCGCCACCCAGAAGAACAGGATGTCGTAGCCGGTATCGAGCATCGTCGTCGGATAGAACGTCTTGAGCTCGCGCGTCTCCGCCGGCCAGCCCAGCGTCGCGAACGGCCACAGCCACGACGAGAACCACGTATCGAGGACGTCTTCGTCCTGCTTCAGCTCGGCGGAGCCGCACTTGCCGCACGCGGCGGGCGTCGAGCGCGCGACCGTGATCTCGCCGCACTTGTCGCAGTACCACGCGGGCACGCGGTGCCCCCACCACAGCTGCCGCGAGATGCACCAGTCGCGGATGTTGTTCATCCAGTGGAAGAACGTCTTCGACCAGCTCTCGGGGACGAACTTGGTCTTCCCCTGCTCCACCGCCTCGATCGCCGGCTTGGCCAGCGGCTGCATCTTGACGAACCACTGCACCGAGATCATCGGCTCGACGACGGTCTCGCAGCGCTGGCAATGGCCGACGGCGTGAACGTGCGGCTTGCTGCCGCGTTCGAGGCCCAGCTCCTTCAGCTTGGCCTTGACCGCCTTGCGCGCCTTGAACCGATCCAGGCCCGCGAACGTGCCGCCCTCGGCGTTGACGATGCCGGCCTCGTCGAAGATCGAGATCATCGGCAAGCTGTGGCGCTGCCCGGTCTCGAAGTCGTTGACGTCGTGCGCAGGGGTCACCTTGACGGCGCCCGTGCCGAACTTCGGGTCGACCAGGATCGCGTCGGCGATGATCGGGATGTCGCGCGTGACCAGCGGGTGGCGCACGGTCTTGCCGATCTTGTTCTGGTGGCGCGGATCGTCCGGGTGCACGGCGATCGCCGTGTCGCCCAGCATCGTCTCGGGCCGCGTCGTCGCGACGATGATCTCGCCTGACCCGTCGGCCATCGGGTACGCGAACTCGTACAGCTCGCCCTGCGTCCCCTCGTCGAAGTCGACCTCCAGGTCTGACAGCGCCGTGCGGCACGACGGGCACCAGTTGATGAGGCGGCGCGCGCGGTAGATCAGCCCCTCTTCGTAGAGGCGCACGAACGCCTCGACGACCGCCGCCGAATACGGCGGGTCCATGGTGAAGATGGTGCGGTCCCAGTCGAGCGAACAGCCCATGCGTTTGAGCTGCTCGAGGATTCGATCGCCGGTCCGCTTCCGCCAGTCCCACACCCGCTCGACGAACGCCTCGCGGCCGATGTCGTGCCGGGTCTTGCCCTGCTGCTCGCGCAGCTCGCGCTCGGCGACCATCTGGGTCGCGATGCCGGCGTGATCGGTGCCGGGCAGCCACATCGCGTTGTAGGCCGCCATGCGCCGCCAGCGCGTGAAGATGTCCTCGATGGTCGTGCCCAGCGCGTGGCCCATGTGCAGCGAGCCGGTGACGTTGGGCGGCGGGATGACCATGGAGAACGGCGCCTTGGGCGCCGCCGCGTCGGCGTGGAAGTAGCCGCGCGCCACCCATTCGGCGTACCAGCGTGGCTCGATCTCCTTGGGTTCGTAGTTCTTGGGTAGGTCGGCCATGGTTGCGCTTTGGGAGGAGTATTTAGCTGATATTGTCGCCTCCGTGGCAAGCATCCGAGCGGCATGCGCAGCCTGGCTGTTGGGCCTGCTGGCCATGGCCGCCGTCGGGTGCAAGACGCGCGTCGACATCGACGGCGAGCGGCTGAAGACAGAGCTGGAACGCCGGGCGGACGTCGTCCTGCAGCGGCCGGAGGTCGACAAGGCGTTCGACGGCCTGGCCGATGCCGTGACCGGCGAGCCGGCGGTGGCCAAGGGCGGCGAGGAGCTGCTGGGCCAGCTCGGGTCCGACCCGAGCCTGCAGCCCGGTTTCCAGGCCATCATCCAGGCGGTCGGTGAGCACCCCACCGTCGCCAAGGTGATGGCCCGCCTCACCCGCGACAACCCGCGCGCGGGCCCCGACAAGCTCAGCGAGCTGTTCGAGAAGAAGTTCAACGACGTCATCGACAGCCCGGCGTTCGACAAGGCGTTCGACAAGGCGTTCGCCGCCGTGCTGGAGCGGCCCGACGTCAACGACGCCGTTCAGCTCTACGAACGGGCGGCGGCGTCGAACCCGGAGCTCAATCGCGCGATCGACGACATCGTCAAGGCGCGGATGAACGACCAGGCGTGGAACCGGCGCATCATCGCGCTCAACGGCGGCAAGCGCCCCGACCGCCAGCTCGCGACGCAGCTGCTGCTCGACAAGGCGTTTTCGGACGAGCGGATGGCCCAGTTCTACGTCGACGTGGTGTCGCTGCCGGTGATCCGCAAGAAGACGGCGGACGCGTGCGGCCGGCTGCTGCAGGCGCCCGCGTTTCAGCGCCACCTCAAACACACGCTGCGCAAGCTGGTCGGCGACGCCGGTTTCCAGCAGGGGGCAGTCGCCGCGATGGCCGGCCTGATGGACGCGCCCCGCGACGCCGAAGCGCTGGCGACGCCGATCCGCGCGCTGCTCGAACGGCCGATCGTCGGCAAGGAGCTGGCGTCGCTGCTCAAGGCGGTGAACAAGGACCCCGTGCTGGCGCCGATCGGCAACGAGGCGATCGCCGGCATCGTCGCCGACCCCGGCTTCACCGCGACGCTGACCAAGCTGATCGACGCCTGGTAACAGGCGTCGGCTGTCGACGCCTGGTAACAGGCGGCGGCTGTCGACGCCTGGTAGCGAGCGACGACGCCCGCCGCTGACGGCGACGTCAACGCGACGGCGCCGCGAGCTTCTCGAGCACCGGGACCAGCGCCGCCAGCGTGCGCTGCAGCGCCGCCATCCGCGCCTCCCCCACCGCCGCCGCCAGCTCGCGCTCGATCCCCGCCAGGACGCCGAGCCCGTGGTGGATGGCCTCCAGCCCCTTGCGCGTGAAGCGGACGCGCTTGGCCCGCCCGTCGTCCGGGTCAGGATCGAGGGCGACCACCCCCAGCTCGGCCAGCTCGCCGCACAGCTGACTGACCGCCTGCTTCGTTACGCCCAGCCGTTCCGCGACCGTGCTGATGCGCGTGCCCGCGAAGTCGATGTGCGGGAAGAGCTTCGTGTGCGCCGGGCGCAGCGTCACGGGCATCCCTGACTGGCGGTTGACGCGCGCGATGGCCGCCTCGTCCAGCAGGCGCGCGCACTTGAGCAGCAACTGGCCCGTGTTGGCCTGCTTGGCCGCTTCCAGCCCCTGCCGCTCCCCGGGCGCGATCGGTGTCGATTTCGACATTAGATTCATCATAGTCAATTTTGCTTGACGAATATAGTCAACCTTGCTTGACTATCTAGCAAGGAGGTTCGTCATGACATCAACCGCATCCACCGAAACGCTGGCGCTGGATCGTTCCCGCAACTCGAGCTGGGTCGACCGGGAGGCGTATCCGTTCCGGTCGCGCTGGCTGGCGCTGCCCGAGGGGCGGCTGCACTACGTCGACGAAGGCAGCGGCAGGCGAGCACGGACGACCCGATCGTGCTCGTCCACGGCACGCCGACCTGGTCGTTCGAGTACCGCCACCTCATCGCCGGGCTGCGCCCTGGCCGTCGGGTGATCGCGCTCGACCACCTGGGCTTCGGCCTGTCCGAGCGCCCGGCGGACGCGTCGTACACGCCCGAGGCGCACGCCGCGCGCTTCCGCGCCTTCGTCGACAGCCTGGGCCTGTCGCGGTTCACGCTGGTGGTGCACGACTTCGGCGGGCCGATCGCCCTGCCCGTCGCCCTGGACGATCCGGGGCGCGTGTCGCGGCTGGTCGTGCTCAACAGCTGGATGTGGAGCTTCGCCGAGGATCGCGAGATGGCGCGCCGCGCGGGCATGGTGTCCGGCGCGTTCGGCCGCTTCATGTACCGCCGCCTCAACGCATCGCTGCGCCTGGTGACGCCCAGCGCCTACGGCGACCGCCGCAAGCTGACGCGCGCGATCCACAGGCAATACCTGGCCGCGTTCCCCGACGCCGATAGCCGCGAGCGCGTGCTGTGGGCGCTGGCGCGCGCGCTGCTGGGATCGTCGGCGTTCTACGACGGTCTGTGGCAGCGGCGCGACCAGCTCGCGGCGATTCCGGCGCTGATCGTCTGGGGGATGAAAGACTCCGCCTTCCGACCCACCCAGCTCGCGCGCTGGCGGACGGCGCTGCCGCAGGCCACGGTCGTCGAGCTACCGGGGGCTGGCCACTGGCCACACGAGGAGGAGCCGGCACGCGTGCTATCCGAGGTGCGCAGCTTTACCGCCGGCTGATCGCGTCGGGCGTAGACGGGCTTTGCCCGTCGGAGCCCATCGCGGGGGGAGCGGGACCCTCTTAGGGTCCCGAACTGGATGCCAACCGCGGCAGCGGGACGTAGCCGCGGTGGACGAAGCGCCACTCGACGTAGTCGTTGTCGCGCAGGCCGAGCGACGCGAACGTCGCGTCCGACAGGTCGATGCCGGACGGGTTCGCCGGTTTGCGAAACGTCCCGCGGCCGCGCTCGGCGGCGGGACGCTGGCCGTCGCTCCAGTACGCGTCGTCGGTGTTCCATGGGCCGACGTCCAGCACCGGGACCACCATGCCCCGCCCCTGGTAGCGGATCTCGACGTCACGCCGCAGCGCCGAACGGTGAGGGAGCGCCACGAACAGCGCGCCCGTCCGGATGATCTCGCCGCTGGCCATCCGCCCGCCCACCAGCCCTTCGCGCGTCGCGAACACGCGCTGCCAGGGCCCGGGCTTGCGCGCCTCGCGGACGGCCCACACCACCACCACCGCCAGCACCGCGGCGAGCACGGGCAGCCGCAGCCGCCGCACCGCGCGCGACCACGGTGCGCTCGCACGCCCGCGGCGACGCAGCCTCATCCCCTTCGAATACCGGCGCGGCAGCGCTCCCGCAAATTCCTCGCTAAGCTAGAGGACGTGCTCGAGGCCGTGTTCGAGGTGTCGTCGCCGGACGATGAGCCCCTCATGCGATGGGCGGACATGCCGGCGTCGATCCCGCCGTACACCCTGGTGCGCCTGTCCGCGGCCGCGGACGCCGCGGTCGTAGGTGCGTTTTTCGCGAGCCTCGTGTCCTACAACCAGATCGAGCCCGCTGACTCCCCCGCGGCGACATTCGCGGCGCTGCGGCAATCGGACCTTGTCCTGGCCGGTGGTCTGCGGATCATCGGCGCACAGGGAAGGTCGATCGGACCGGGTTGCTGCTGTGGACTGGAAACCTGGCGCGACTGGGCGACGTTGCTTGCGTCGGGCGAATCTCCTTGGCTGGGCCACGATCCGGCGCCGTGGGCGGAGCGCACCGAGTCGGTCGTCCGCGTCTGGGCAGACGGCGGGCTCAGCGACCGTCCCCCGGGTGGCGACTACATCGAGATCGAGCGACAGCGGTTCCACGACGACCTGAGGCAGGTACAAGAAGACCTGGCCGGCTTTCTAGCCCGTGCCCGCGAATGGGCAACCGCGCTCGGTTACCAGGACGCCGATGCGCTCGTCGACCACATCGACGACGCCTTTTCGATTAGTGCTCCTTTGCAAATCGCGTCCGGCTGAGGAAAATCCACTTGTGATGACCGGACGCACGGCTGCTCGCGGAGCTCGCCGCTTCATGCTGCTGGTGGTGCTGGCGTCGGTGGCGGCGTGCGCGACGTCCGGGACACCACCACGCGCCGCGACTGCCGGCCCTGCTGCCTCGGGGACGACGCCCGCCGCCGGCGGTCTCGCGTGCGGCCGCAAAGACAACGACATCTTCGCGCCGTCACTGGTGCCAGACGACGCCTACGCGTCTCGCAACGGCGTGATGGCGGCGCGGTTTTCCCAGCTCACCACCAGCATGGAGCGGCCCCTGGAAGAGTGCGGCCTGCGCACCGTGCTGCGGCGGCTGGTCGCGCTGACGTGTGACGACGGGTCGAATCCGTTCCGCCGCGACCCCCGGGCGGCGCACGCGTCGCGCCGGGGCAGCATGGGCGCCGGCGGGCGCTGCGAGCAAATCATCGACGTCTACGTGGTCAATTGCCCCGAGAAGACTTACGAAGTCTACGCCGACATGTATTTCTGCACGGAGGGCGTGCAGAGCCAGTTCCGATAGCCATGGAGAAACGATGATCGATCACACAGGGGTGAGCGTGAGCGACGGGCCGCGCGCCCGGCGCTTCTACGAGCAAGCGCTGGCGCCGCTCGGCTACAAGGTGCTGATGGAGGTCCCGACGGAGTTCACGGGCGGCGTGATGGTGATCGGGATGGGCGTGCCGCCGAAGCCGGACTTCTGGGTGCACGAGGGGACGCCGCAGAAACCCCACGTCCACATCGCGTTTCGCGCCGACAACCGCGCGGCGGTCGACGCGTTCTACCAGGCGGCGCTGGCGGCGGGCGGCAAGGACAACGGCCCTCCCGGCCCGCGCCCGCACTACCACAAGGACTACTACGGCGCGTTCGTGCTCGACCCCGACGGCCACAACATCGAGGCGTGCTGCCATCTGCCGATCGGCACGTGACGGTCAAGTAGCGCGCGCGACGACCACGGTTTCACCCTCGGCGCGCCAGGGGCGGCGGTCGTAGCCGCCGTAGAACGTGACGTCTGTGAAGCCGGCGCGCGCCAGCAGGTGCTCGAGCTCGTAGCGGTAGAACCAGCGCAGCGTCACCTCGGTCGCGCCCAGATCGGCGCCGTCCGCCTCGAAGCGGAACTTCACGCGCATCACCTGCGTCGTCAGGTCGCGGCTGACGGCGTCCCAGCGGCGGACCTGGCGGCCGTCCTGAGTGAAGGTCGCGGCCAGGTGTTCGGCCTCGTCCGCGACGGCGATGCGATCCAGCTTGGGGTCGAAGACGTCGAACGCGAACGCGCCCCCGGGCGCCAGGTGGCGGCGCACGTTCGCCAGCGCCGCGAGCTGGCTGTCCACGTCCAGCAGGTGTTGCAGCGCGCGGAACGGCGAGATCGCCAGCCGGAAACGCGCGTCGCCGAGCGCAAACGTCTCCATCCGCCCCTCGACCAGCTCCACGTTGGACGGCGGCTGCTTGCCGCGCAGCACGTCCAGCATCGCGGGCGACGCGTCCAGCCCGACGCAGGCGACGCCCGTGGCCGCGATCGGCAGCAGCACCCGCCCCGTCCCGCAACCCAGCTCCAGGACGGGGCCACCGATCTCGCGCGCCAGCGCGACGTAGAACGCGACGTCGCCCGACGGATCGCGCAGCGTGCGATACAGGTCGTCGTAACTCCGCGCGAGCAGCTGTTCGTAGACGTCTTCGTAGACCATCAGCGCCCGCGCGTCCGTCGCCGCCGCCCGCTACTTGGGCTGCGGCACGATGCGCAGGTACGGGCGCGGCGCCTTCCAGCCGGCCGGGTACTGCTTCTTCGCGTCGTCATCGGAGACGGAGGTGACGATGATGACGTCTTCCCCCTGCTTCCAGTTCACCGGCGTCGCCACCTTGTGCTTCGACGTCAGCTGCAGCGAATCGATCACGCGCAGCACCTCGTCGAAGTTGCGGCCGGTCGTCATCGGGTAGACGAGGATCAGCTTGATCTTCTTGTCCGGGCCGACGACGAACACGTTGCGCACGGTCTGGTTGTCGGCGGCGGTGCGCCCCTGCGAGGTCGGCGCCAGCTCCGCCGGCAGCATCCCCCACGCCTTCGCGACCTTCAGCTCGGGATCGCCGATCATCGGGTAGTTCGGCGCGGTTCCCTGCGTCTCCGCGATGTCATTGGACCACTTCGCGTGCGCGTCGACCGGATCGACGCTGAGGCCGATCACCTTGACGTTGCGCTTGTCGAACTCCGGCTTCAGCTTGGCCATGTAGCCGAGCTCCGTCGTGCACACCGGGGTGAAGTCCTTCGGGTGCGAGAACAACACGCCCCACGAATCGCCGAGCCAGTCATGGAACTTGATGGGGCCGGACGTCGTGTCGGCCTGAAAATCCGGTGCGATGTCGCCGATGCGAAGACTCATGGGATTCCTCCTGCTGCTAGGGGGCGTTTTCCAGCTTTGACGCACGGAATGATTCCTCGCAGACCGGACGGACGCAACCTGTTACTTTTCCGGAGACGTCGCATGACCATCGAAGCACTGGCGGATCTGTTCAAGGCGCTGTCGTTCGCCGCCTACGCGCACCGCGCGCAGACCAGGAAAGGCTCGGGTGAGCCGTACGTGAACCATCTGATCGAGGTCGCCCGCCTGCTCGCGGAGCTGGGGGACGTGGACGACGTCGACGTGTTGCGGGCCGCGGTGCTTCACGACGTCGTCGAAGACACCGAGGTCACCGCCGACGACGTCGAACGCACGTTCGGCGCGCGCGTGCGCGTGCTGGTCGACGCGGTCACCGACGACAACCGGCTGCCCAAGGCGGAACGAAAGCGCCTGCAGATCGAACACATGCGCGACGCGCCGGACGACGTGCGGCTGATCAAGCTGGCCGATCACTGCAGCAACGTCGCCACGCTGCCCGAGAGCTGGCCGACGGCGCGGCAGACCGAATACCTCGACTGGTCAGAGCGGGTCGTGGCCGCCTGCGCCGGCGCGAACGCCGAGCTGGAACGCGAGCACGCGGAGCGCCTCAAGGCGGCGCGCGCCGCCCTGGCGCGCCTGGCGTGACGAGCGCAGCGCCCGCCACCGGTGCGCCGGCCGCGCGCGTGCCGCTGACCCTGCTGGCGTTGATCACGCCCGTGCTGGTGCTGACGTTCGTCTTCTGCCGCGCCGGCCGCCTCAACTGGTTGCTCGAGGTCGGGCCCGCGCTCGCTCGGCTACGGCGTTCTCGCGGCGACATACCGGCGGCTGCGGCTATCGGACTTCTGTTACGTCTGCGTCTTCCTGCACACGCTGATCCTGGTCTACGGCGGCTATTACACCTACGCGCTGACGCCGCTCGGCGACTGGGCGAAGGAGACCTTCCACCTGTCGCGCAATCACTACGACCGCGTCGGCCACTTCGCGCTCGGCTTCTTCCCGGTGTCGATCATCAAGGAGGTCTTGCTGCGCGTGACGCCGTTGCGGCGCGGCGGCTGGTTCACGTTCATCGTGCTCAGCGTCGTGCTGGCGATAGCCGCGTTCTACGAGTTCATCGAGTGGTGGTCGACGTACGTGTTCGCGTCCGACGTCGGGCAGGCGTTCCTGGGATCCCAGGGCGATCCCTGGGACGCTCAGTGGGACATGTTCCTGGGCCTGGTCGGCGGCGCCGCCGGGCTCATCGTGCTCGGGCGCGTGCACGACCGGTCGATGGAACGTCGGGCGCGCTTCGGGCTTTCGCGCCCGCGCGACGTGGCGGTGTCATCGTGATCGGCAACGCCAGGAAGCGGCCGTAGGCCTCGCACGCGCGCGCCAGCGCCGCCTTCTCGCCCGCGGACAGCGCCCGCAGCAACGTCGGCACGACGCCCATGTCGCGCTTGCCTGGGACGCGCCGCCAGCCGCCGACGACCATGCCGTCGATGACGACCAGGTGGTTGGCGAACACGGCGTCCCTCGGCCCCACCCCGCGCGTCAGCGCCGGGTCCACCGACGGGCCATGATCCTTGTAAGCGATCAGGAGCTCGTCGTAGTTGGGAAGCAGGTGCACGACCGGGCTCGCGAGCTTCGGCGGCATCTTCGCCGGCGCCAGCCAGTAGCGCTTGCCGTCGACGTCGGCGTGAACGAGGTCGTCCGCCAGCATCGCCACGGCAGCCTTGGCGTCGGCCACCGTCAGCCCCGACCACCAGGCAAAGTCGACGAGCTGCGCCGGGCCGTGGCTGGTGAAGTAGCGGCGGGCCAGCGCGGCCAGCGCTTCGTCGCGCGCCAGCGGCGGCGCGGGCGGGACGCGCTCGTCGAGCAGCGCGTACGTGAACTGCTTGCCCCGCCGCGGGCCGCTGCACACCAGCGCGTCCAGCTCGGCGCGGAACACGATGTGGCCCAGCCGTTGCCCGGTGGCGGTCACGCCGGCGGCGGCGAGCGCCTTGCCGAGCTCTTCACGCGTCAGGTGACGGCCGCCTTCGAGCGCGCGCGCGATCGCCGCGTTCGTCCGCGCATACGTCGGCGCGTCCAGCGCGAGCTGCCGATCGTAGTAGGCCATCTTCGCCTTCACCTGCGGCGCGGTCAGCGCCAGCATCCAGCGGATGTCCTCGGGCACCACGAAGTGCCAGGTCGGCCGCATGACGTGCGTGCGCAGGATGTCGCCCCGATCGTACGCGGCGTCGACGTCCGCGTCCGTGCACCGCCGCACCCGCTGCCCTAGCGCCCACTTCGCGCCCGCGTAGTCCTGCGCCTGCACCGCCCCCAGCCAGCGCACCGCCTCCACCGCCGACGCGAACGGCGCGCCGACCAGACGTTCGTTACGCAGCCGCCGGCGCGCGATGTCGTCCCGGGTCACCGCTTGCTCATATCACCGGTTCTCGAATCGGGCGGCGCCTTACTGGTGGGGGTACGCCCGATGCCCATTTTCCCGGCACCATGAACACGACCCTGCGTTCGCTGCGCCCGCTCGCGTTCACGCTCGCCCTTGCCACCGGTGTCGCCCTGGTCGGCGGCGAGACGTCCGCCCAGCCCGATCCGCTCGCTTCGTGGAAGGACGGGGCGGCCAAGAAGGCGATCGTCGACTTCGTGCGGTCGACCACGAACCGCTCGAGCCCGAAGTTCGTGCCGGTCGACGACCGCGTCGCCACCTTCGATCAGGACGGCACGCTCTGGGTATCGCACCCGATGTACACGCAGATCATCTACTGCCTCGAGCACTTGCCCGAGGCCGTGAAGGCGAAGCCAGAGCTCGCCATCGTCGAGCCGTTCAAGACCGCGCTCAAAGTCGTGGAGTCGGGCAACCACGAGGACATCGCGAAGCTACCAAAAGAGGAGCTCGAGAAGATCCTGGCGGCGACCCTCACCGGCATGAGCGTCGACACCTTCACCGCCGACGTGAAGAAGTGGCTGGCCACGGCCAAGGACCGGCGCTGGAAGCGCCCGTACACCGAGCTCGTCTACGTCCCGATGGTCGAGCTCATGAAGTACCTGCGCGCCAACGGCTACAAGACCTATATCGCCACCGGCGGCGGCCAGGACTTCGTCCGCGTCTACGCGCAAGACGTCTACGGCGTCCCGCCCGAGCAGGTCATCGGCACGGCCGGCGGCGTGAAATACGGCTACGACAAGAGCGGTCGGCCGTTCTTGACCAAGGAGCCCAAGATGCTCCTCAACGACAACAACGCCGGCAAGGCCGAGGGCATCCATCTCATGATCGGCCGCCGGCCGCGGGCCGCGTTCGGTAACTCCACGGGCGACCGCGAGATGCTCGAGTACACGAAGACCGGCGACGGCGCGCGCCTGTCGATGCTGGTCCTGCACGACGACGCGAAGCGCGAGTACGCCTACGGTCCGGCGGCCGGCCTGCCCGACACCAAGGTCGGCACCTTCCCGCAGGCGCTCTACGACGAGGCCAAGAAGCAGGGCTGGGTCGTCGTCAGCATGAAGGACGACTGGAAGCGCATCTTCGCCTTCGGCGGCCTCGCCAGCCGCTAGAACGCCACCCGCCCTCCCGCCAGCCTTCCACCCCTTCGCTCCCGTGCGACGCGCACGTAGGAGAGCCGAGGTGACATGGCCTATCCGCTGCGGCTTCTGAGCGCAGGCCGGAACTCGCGGCGATAGCCCCGACGGCCCAGGCGTCCCGACTGCGCTGTTGCCGGCACTGGCCGATCGGATCTCATCTACAATCGCGACCCTCACAGCCCCGAATGCACACCCATCTCGCACAGGAATGGTCAGCCGGATGGCCGCTTCCCGCGGTCGCGCTCGCATTGCTGGTCGTCCTGTCGTTCCTGCGGCCGGTCGTGGATTCGGCCGAACGCGGTCGCGTCAAGGCCGGCATCTTCTTCGCCGGCGCCTACTTGCTCATGCAGCTGGCGTTTGGCCTGTTTCACCGGCCGCTGCCCGCGCCGGGGCAGCACGACTGGCTACGGGTGCTGTCGGTGCTGTTGCTCTGCTTCGCGGTGGTCATCGCTGCGAGCCTGCTGCTGTTCGACCTCGTGCTCAGGCGGCGCCAGATCCCGCGCATCCTCCAGGACCTCCTCCAGGCTGTCGCCTACTTCATCGTCGCCGCGATCGTGCTGACCCGTTCCGACGTCGATGTCACGCGGCTGTTCACGGCCTCCGTGCTGACCACCGCCGTCATCGGCCTGGCGCTGCAAGATACGCTGGGCAACATCATGGCCGGCCTCGCGCTGCAGCTCGAGCGCGACTTCGAGGTCGGCGACTGGATCAACGTCGGCGATCGCACGTCCATGGTCGTCGGCCGCATCCACCAGGTGCGCTGGCGGGCGACCACCATCATCACCAGGAACGGGGACCTCATGTTGATCCCGAACTCGACGATCGCGCGCGCGATGATCACGAACTTCAACCGTCCGACCAGCGCGCACCGGCAATGGGTGAACGTGCGCGTTCACTTCCGCCATCCGCCCGCGCGCGTGCGCGAAGTGATCGTCGATGCGGTGCGCGCGCTGTCGTTCGTGCGCGCCGAACCGTCACCCGACTGCCTGCTCCTCGAGTTCAAGGAGGACGCCTGCACTTACGCGTGCCGCTACTGGATCGACGACGTCCAGCGCGACGAGATCTTCGACAGCGACGTGCGCAGCGCGATCTGGTATGCGCTGCACCGCGCGGGCATGGAGATCCCGTTCCCATCGCGCAACGTGCACGTCACGGAGATGAACGAGGACCGCGTGCAGCGCAAGCGCGACGAGGAGCACGCGCGCCGGGTCGATACGCTGTCGCGCGTCGACGTGTTCCGCGCGCTCGACGCAGGCAGCATCGATCGGCTGGCGCGCCGGCTGCGCCAGGTGGTGTTCGGCCCGGGCGAGGTGATCCTGCGCCAGGGTGAGCCGGGCGATTCGCTCTACGTCGTGCGCCGCGGCTCGGTGGCGGTTCAGATCGGCGTCCGGGGCGCGTCGAAGGACGTGGCGGCGCTCGGCGAGGGCGAGTTCTTCGGCGAGATGTCGCTGATGACAGGCGCATTGCGCACGGCGACGGTGGTCGCGAAGACCGACGTCGAGTGCCACGTCGTCGACAAGGAGGCGTTCCAGGAGATCGTCCGGCGAGAAGCCCGACCTGGCGGGAACGATCAGCGACATTCTGTCGCGGCGTCAGGTCGACCTCGGGGCGATGCGGAAGCAGACGCCCGTGCCGAACGCCGCGCAGACCAACCAGCTGCGCTCGAAGATCGCGGCGTTCTTTGGATTGGGCGGCGGCAAGCCGCGCTCGTGACGCGACTCGGGTAGCTCAGTTGCCGAGCGAGCGCTCGACCTGTTCCTTGCCGTCGTAGCGGAACAGCTTCTGCTTGCCCTCGACCATCGTCAGCAGGCTCACCGGGCGGCGCCAGATGCGGACCAGGGCGGTCAGCGTCGCGCGCGCGTGATCGATCTGCAGGTCGGTCCCCTCGTGGCGGTGCCGCATCAGCAGCTCGCCCCGGTTGTCGTGGTTCGAGTCCTCGACCAGGATGAACGGGTCGCCGAAGTTGGTCAGCTGGAACAGCATCTTGTGTTTGATCTTGTTGAACTCGCGCGAATCGATCTCGTAGTTGCCCGTGCGATCGTTCAGCGAAAACGAGAAGAACTTGTTGCGCTCGCAGAAGTCCGTCGTGAAGAACTCGTCGATGAACGTGACGTCGTTGTAGAGCTTGCGCACCTCGAAGATCTTCTTGCGCCCCAGGCCCAGCCGCTTGTCCCACGCGCGCCGCTCGTCGAGGTTCTGGCACTCGTTCCACTCGCGCCCGAACCGCCCCTTGTCCCAGCGCTCCTCGACGTCGCGCAGCAGCTCGATGCCGATCTTGTACGGGTTGAACTGCCCGGGCGCCGTCGCCAGCACGCCGGCGTTGTGGTCGGCGTAGTCGATGATCTCGCTGACCTTCAGCGCCTTCTGCGTCATGATCTTGCTGTGCCAGTAGGAGGCCCAGCCTTCGTTCAGGATCTTGGTCTGCCGCTGGGGCGCGAAGTAGTACGCCTCGTCGCGCACGATCTCCAGGATGTCGCGCTCCCACGCATCGAGCGGCGCGTTCTGCAGCAGGAACATCAGCACGTCGCGCTCGGGCTCGGCCGGGTGCTTCTTCGGCCGGTCGCGCTCGCGCTCCATCTTCTTCTTCTGCTCCTCCATGTAGTCGGGCGGGTTGATGAACTTGTCCATGTAGGACTTGGCGCGGATGCGCGGGATCTCCGGCGTCACCTCGGGCTTGTGCGTCTCGCGCTCGGGCGCCGCCTTGCGCGCGATGAACGGCGACATCGGGTCGATCAGGTTCTCCAGGCACAGGCACGAATCGATGAACGCTTCGACCTTCTCGATGCCCAGCCGTTCGATGTGGCGCCGCACGCGCGTCGCGTGGTTCGCCATGCCGTCGATCATCCGGCGGTTGGTCTTCGAGAAGAAGTAGTTGTTCTTGAAGAAGTCGACGTGCCCGAGCACGTGCGCGATGACCATCTTCTGATCGACCAGCGAGTTGCCTTCCAGCAGGTACGCGTAGGCCGGGTTGTTGTTGATGACCATCTCGTAGATCTTCGAGAAGCCATAGACGTGGCTCTTGGTCAGGTGCTCGAACTCCATGCCGAAGCGCCAGTGCGGGTAGCGCACCGGGAAGCCGCCGAACGCCGCGACCTCCTGCATCTTCTTGTAGTCGAGGATCTCGAACTCGACGTCCCAGAAGTCGAGGCCGTAGTCGCGGCCGTAACCCTCGATCTCGCGCTGGATGTCGGCCAGGTATGCGGGAAGCTGCGCCATCGCTGCGCCTACTTACCTATTTCCTTTGCCCAGGAAGTCGCGGATCGACTCCATGATCGCTTCCTTGCCCTTGATCTCCGACACGACCAGGCTGTCGTCTTCGTCGAAGTGTTCGTTGAGGTCCTTGATGAACTGCCCCGAGCCGTACGGGCTCTCGACCTGGCCGTAACAGAACAGGTTCACCTTGGGCAGGATGTGCGTCTTGAGCAGGTCGATGCACTGCACGGTGTCGTCGACCGACCAGTTGTCGCCGTCGCTGAAGTGGAACGGGTAGATGTTCCATTCGGACGGCGGGAAGTCGTCTTCGATCATCTTCGCGCACAGCTTGTAGGCGCTGGAGATCATCGTGCCGCCCGACTCGCGCGTCTTGAAGAACGTGTCGCGGTCGACCTCCTTGGCCACCGCGTCGTGGATGATGTAGCGCGACTCCAGCCCCTTGTACTGGCTGCGCAGCCACGTGTCGATCCAGAACGATTCGATGCGGACGATCTCCTTCTGCTCGTCGCCCATCGACCCGACACGTCCATGATGAAGACCATCACGGCGTTCGACTGCGGCATCGGCGTCGTCCGCCACGATCGATAGCGGCGGTCCTCGCGCACCGGCACGATCATCGGGTTCTGGGGATCGTACTTGCCGGTCATGATCTGCCGGCGCAGCGCCTGCCGGAACGTGCGCTTGAAGTGGCGCAGCGATTCGGGCCCGGCGCGCCGGATGCCGACGTACTTGTCCTTCTGCGCGATGATCCGCTGCTTGCCCTTGGGCTCGATGCGGGGCAGCTGCAGCTCCTCGCCCATGATCTGCGCCAGCTCCTCCAGCGACAGCTCGACCTCCAGCGCGTGTTCGCCGGCCTGGTCGCCGGCCTTGCCCGGGCCGTCGGCGTTCGGATCGCCCTTGCCCAGGCTGTCGCCGACCTCGCCCTGCCCCTGCCCGACGCCGCCGCGGTCCTTGCTGCCGAAGCGGAAGCGCGGCAAGTTGATCTGCGGCAGCGGGATCGACACCAGGTCCTTGCCCTTGCGCCCGATCAGCTCGCCCTGCGAGATGTACTTGCGCAGGTCCTGCTTGATCTTGCCGCGCACGATGTCGCGGAAGCGCCGGTGGTCCGGATCTATCCGCAGCGCCATCAGATCACCAGGTCGACGAACCGCCCGGTCGCCGGATCGTAGACGCCCAGCCGCTGGCCCTTCGCCTTGGCCGCGACCGCCTGCTCCAGCATGCCCAGCGCGCGCGTCAGCACCGCCATCGGCTGCTCGGTGCCGATGTCGCCCATCAGCTTGATCAGCAGCGCGGCGGCCTGGCCGTTGACCTCGACGTTGACCGCCGGAAGCGCTTCCAGCGTTGCGCGCGTGTTTGCGTCCATCTAGTCCTTCACGTCTCCGCGCGCGAAGATGCTGGCGACGAAGTTCAGCACGTCGGTCGCGCAGATCTCGCAGTAGCCGTAGTTGCGGATCATGCGGTTCTTGACCACGTCGATCTTCTCCTGCGTGTCGCGGTCGACGACGGCCGACACCAGGCTGGTCAGCTTGATCGAGTCCTTCTGATCCTCGAACAGCTTCAGCTCCAGCGCCTTCTGCAGCCGTTCGTTGGTGCGGAAGTCGAACTGCCGCCCCTCGATCGCCAGCGCGCCGATGTAGTTCATGATCTCGCGCCGGAAGTCGTCCTTGCGCGAATCCGGGATGTCGATCTTCTCCTCGATCGACCGCATCAGGCGCTCATCCGGCTCCTCGTCCTGGCCGGTGTACTTGTTCTTGACCCGTTCCTTCTGGGTGTAGGCCTTGATGTTGTCGATGTAGTTCGCGCACAGCTTCGCGATCGCTTCCTCGTCGGCGCTGATCGCGCGCTGGACCTCGTTCTTGACGATGTCTTCGTACTCTTGCTTGACCAGCCCCAGCAGCACGCCGTAGTGCCGCCGCTGCTCGTCGTTGGTGATCAGCGAATGGTGGCGCAGCCCGGACTCCAGCTCGTTCATGACCATGAACGGGTTGACGCAGCCTTCGCCGCGGTCGCTGACCAGCGCGTTCGAGATCTTGTCCTGGATGTAGCGCGGGCTGATGCCGTCCATGCCCTCGCGCACGGCTTCCTTGCGCAGCTCCTTGATGTTGTCCTGGGTGAAGCCGGGCAGCGTCTTGCCGTCGTAGAGCTTCATCTTCTGCACCAGCGATCAGCTGGTGCTTCTTCGGATCTTCCAGCCGCGTCAGCACCGCCCACATCGCCGCCATCTCCAGCGTGTGCGGCGCGATGTGTTTGCCGCGGATCTTGCCCGCGTTGTAGTCCTTCGCGTAGATGCGCTGCTCCTCGGCGATGCGCGTGATGTACGGGATGTCGATCTTCACCGTACGGTCGCGCAGCGCCTCCATGAACTCGTTGGACAGCAGCTTCTTGTATTCGGCCTCGTTGGTGTGGCCGAGGATCACCTCGTCGATGTCCGTCTGCGCGAACTTCTTCGGCTTGATCTTGTGCTCCTGCGACGCGCCCAGCAGGTCGTAGAGGAACGCGACGTCCAGCTTCAGCACCTCGATGAACTCGATGATGCCGCGGTTGGCGATGTTGAACTCGCCGTCGAAGTTGAACGCGCGCGGATCGCTGTCCGACCCGAACTCGGCGATCTTGCGGTAGTTGATGTCGCCGGTCAGCTCGGTCGAGTCCTGGTTCTTCTCGTCCTTGGGCTGGAACGTGCCGATGCCGACGCGGTCCTGCTCGGACAGGATCAGGCGCCGCACGCGCACGTGTTTGACCACCTGCGCCCAGTCGCCTTTGTACTCGGCCAGCAGCTCGCGGAAGATCAGCCGGCACGCGGGATCCAGATCGCCTTCGATGTGGACGTGCGCCTTGCCCGCGACGTTGATCCCCAGCTCGGTGAGCGCGCGCTCGCGCCACTCGGGCGGGATCAGGCGCAGCGGCTCCTCGTGCATCGGGCACTTGAACGTCGTCGACCCGCCGGTCACGCGCGACAGCTTCTCGGGCAGCACCCAGTCGTAGGTGTAGAGCGCGCCTTCCGGCGTGCGCGAGTACTCCTCCATGCCGCGCTTGATGAGGCGCGCGATCGTCGACTTCGAGCTGCCGACCGGGCCGTGCAGCAGGATCACGCGGCGCTCGGTGCCGTAGCGCTGGGCCGCGCTGTGCAGCACGCTGACCAGCCGCATGAGCGGGATGTCGAGCCCGAAGATCGCGTCGCGGCCGCCGTGCTGCTCGTCCTTGAAGAAGTTGTAGCGGATCAGCCGCTTCTTGTTGTCGATGTACTCTTCCTGGCCGTACGACAGGATCATGTCGTAGACGCGCTGGAAGGCGAGGCGCGTGACGGCAGGGTTCTTGCGGACGACGGCCAGGTAGTCCTCGAACGTGCCGGACCAGTTCAGCTCCGCGTATTCCTTCAGATTCTGAAGCGCTGCAACCTTCGCGATCAGGGCGGGCACGTCGCCTGCCTTGCCGGGCGTATCAGAAACGGCCATCGGGTTGACTCCTTTCGGACGCGGGACTGGCACTGTGGGCCCGACGGCGGACCCTGGGAACGGCTTCCGTCATTGTAGCACGGCGCGGCGCTCCATCAGTAATGCGACAGCGAGTCGTCAGTAGTGCGACAGCGAACCGTCAATAGTGCGACAGCGAGCCGTCGACGCGCGTCCGCCGCAGCGCGAACCGGAACACGGCGGCCCCCAGCGGCGCCAGGACAGCGCCGAAGATCGCCAGCGCCAGGAACGAATCGGCGAGCGCGGCCGGGCTATCCCCGACCAGCAGCGCGCCGCGCAGGACAGCCAGGGCGTGCGTCAGCGGCAGCGCCCTGCCGATGGCGCGCAGCCAGTCGGGCAGCACGGTCACCGGATACATCACGCCCGAGAGAAAAAACGACAGCGACCCGATGACCATGGCCACCGGGTTGAGCCGGCGCACCAGCATCGTCGTCCCGGCGGCCAGCAGCCCCAGCCCCGAAAACGCCGCGACGACCAGTGGCACCCCCAGGGCCAGGGTCACCCAGTTCGCGCGGTCGAGGTTCAGGTCCAGCAGCAGGCTCGCACCCAGCAGGTACGCGGTCGAACGCAGCGCGGCCGCGCCGAACTCGTAGACCGGCGCGGCGCCGAGCACCATCCACGGCGGCGCCGGCGTCGCGAGCTCCGCCTCGAGCGTCCCCATCATCTGCGCGACGCGGATCCGCTGCGACAGGCCGGACACGCCGACTTGCTGGAACTCCGCGCCCAGCAAGCCCAGCACCATGAAGCCGAGGTAGTTGCCGCCGTAGGCGGCCAGGTGCGGGTTCGCCGCCGCGCCGACGAAGCGCGACAGGAAGACCATCGCGCCCACCCCCAACGCCAGGCCGAAGATCCGGATGAAGAACGCCGCGCGGTACCCGCCCAGCGCCGTCAGCTCGCGCCGGATGAACGCCAGCAGCACGGCCAGGAACCAGCGGGCACCGTTGCTTTGGCTCACAGCCCCAGCTCCGCCTCGATGCGATCGGGCGACGCCTCGCCGCGCAGCCGGCCGCCATCGAGGAACAGCACCCGGTCCGCGAGCGCCCGCGCCTCGGTGGGATCGTTGCTGCACACGATCGCGGTGCGGCCGGACTTGCGGATGACGTCGTCGCGCAGGAACGCGCGCAGATCGCGGGCGCCGCGCGGGTCCAGCCCCAGCGTCGGCTCGTCGAGCAGCAGCACCTGCGGATCGCCGAGCAGGCCGCGCGCCAGCGCCAGCCGCTGGCGCATGCCGCGCGAATACTCGCGGTAGCGGCGATCCGCGGCCGCGCCCAGCCCGACGCGCTCGAGCAGCTCGGCCGCGCGCCGGCGTGCCGCCGCGCCCGTCATGCCGTGCAGCGCCGCGAAGTAGTGCAGGTTGCCGCGCCCCGACACGCGATAGTGAAAGCTGCGCTCGTCGCCGACGACGAACGCGACCCGCCGCCGGAACGCCGAATCGCCGGCCACGACGTCGATGCCCGCGGCGCGCGCGCGTCCGGACGACGGCAGCAGCAGGCCCCCCAGGATGCGGACCAGCGTCGACTTGCCGGCGCCGTTCGGCCCCATCACGCACGCGATCTCGCCGGTGGCGACGGTCAGCGACACGTCAGCCAGCGCGTGCAGCGGCGCGCCGAAGAAGCGCCCGCGCAACATGCTGCCCAGCCCCGCGGGCGGGCGGAAGATCTTGCCGAGCCCCTCGACCACGACGGCCGGCGCCGCGCTCATTGCGACAGGGCCTTGCCGCCTCGCTGGAATTTCACGACCGCCGCGTTGTGCTCGGCGACGGTGCGCGAAAATTGGTGGGTGCCGTCGTTCCTGGCGACGAAGTAGAGGTACGGCGTCTGATCGGGCGCCAGCACCGCCTCCATCGCGGCGCGCCCGGGATTGGTGATCGGCCCCGGCGGCAGCCCGACGTGCGTGTACGTGTTGTAGGGGTTGTCGCGATCGTCCAGGTGGATGCGGTGGATGCGGCCGTCCCACTTCTGGCAGGCGGCGGACTTCTGCACCGCCACCGTGCAGCCGTAGATGATCGTCGGGTCGGTCTGCAGCAGCTTGGGGACGAACGTCGGGAAGCGCAGGCGGTTGAGGAACACCTGCGCGATGCGCGGCCGCTCCTCCGCCCTGCCCGTCTCCTTCTCGACGATGGACGCGAGCGTGACGATCTTGTGGTCGTCGAAGCCGAGCGTCTTCTTCAGCTCGCCCGCCGCCTTGGCGTGGGCGGCGCGCAGCTCGCCCCACACCTGCCGGTGGCGCCGCACGAGCGGGATCAGCGCCCGCGCCGGCGTCGTGCGCGGCCGCAGCCGGTAGGTGTCGGGGAACAGGTAGCCTTCCAGCGTGTTGCCGGGCAGCCCCAGCTCGGCCGCGAACAGCGGGTCGCTGGCCTTCGCGACCAGCTCGGCCTTGCTGGCGACGCCCGCCGCGTCCAGGATCTCGGCGACCTCCAGCAGGTTCTTGCCCGGCGGGACGATGACGGTGACCAGCTCGTCGGCGGCCCCCTTCACCAGCGTGTCCAGGATCTGCTTGGGCGTGGCGGGCGCGGCGATCTCGTAGCGCCCGGCCTTGAACCGCCCGGCGACGCCGCGCTGGCCGGCGTAAAGGCGGAACACGGTCGGATTGCCGATCAGCCCAGCCTCGTGGAGGCGCGTGGCGACGTCCAGCGCGGACGCGCCCTGCGGGATCTCGACCGGCACTTTCCCCTGCGCGGTCCCGCCGACGGTGTCGCCGTAACGCCAGGCGGTGCGCGCCATGATGGACACGGCGATGACACCGATAGCGCTCGTGACCAGGAAGACCACCAGCGCGCGCTTCATCGGGGCGGTCATCGTGCGTTTGAGTCCAGCCACCGCCTGAGAATAACCGCGGCGGCGACCTTATCGATGACTTCTCGCCGGCGCGCCCGCGACAGGTCAGCCGCCAGCAGGACCTCTTCCGCCTCCACGGTGCTGAAGCTCTCGTCGATCAGGTCGACGGGGACGTCGATCGCCTGGCGCAGGCGGGCGGCGAACGCCTGGACGCTGGCGGCGGCGCGGCCCTCCTCGCCGTCCGGCGCCAGCGGCAGGCCCAGCACGACCCGCTCGGCGTCGTGGCTGCGGACCAGGGCGGCGATGGCGTCCAGGTCGCGCTGGCCGCCCCGGCGCGCGATCGTCGCCTGCGGCTGCGCGGTCATTCTAAGCGCGTCCGTGACCGCGACGCCGATGCGGCGCGCGCCCAGGTCGATGGCGATCACTCGACGCGGCACCCGCTCATTATCGGTGGAACCCTCGAAGGATTCCAACACTCGAACCGGTGTATACCGATAGCCATCATGGCCGACCAACCCAAGGGTCCCGGTAACGAGCCGGCTGCGCCGGCGGGCGCGCCGCAGATCCAGATCGACGTCGACGACGCGACGGCGCAGGGGGCGTACTCGAACCTCGTGCTGATCAACCACAACGAAAACGAGTTCGTGCTCGACTTCGCGTACATCCAGCCGTCGGCGCCGCGCGCGCGCGTCCGCGCCCGCATCATCTCGTCGCCGCGGCACACGAAGCGCCTGCTGCGCGCGCTGGAGCACAACGTCCGCCGCTACGAGGAACGCTTCGGCAAGATCGAAGAGCCCGAGCCGATGCCCCCGGTGACCATGCCGCCGGGCGGCCTGATCAGCTAGCTCACGCGTAGCTTCGCCGCGCCAGCGTCACGACACGGCGCCTTCGAGCGCGGTCAGCGTGCCCGTCGTCGTGTCGAGCTCGCACAGGGTGCCGTAGGGGAGCGCGCGGTTGCGCGTGCCGTGGCCAAACGCGCCGCCCATCACGAACGGGATCGGCAGGCGCCCCAGCCGCTCGACCAGCACCTCGTCGGCGGTCGGCGATCCGGCGCGCGTCGCCTCGGGCTCGCGGCAGCCCGAAAAGTCGCCGACCACGACCGCGCTGGCCGCGCTGAACACGCCGGCCAGATCCATGTGCGAGATCAGCCGATCGATCCGGTAGGGCCGCTCGCCCAGGTCCTCGAAGAACAGGATCGCGCCCGTGATGTCGGGCAGGTAAGGCGTGCCGAGCAGGCGCGAGAACATCTCGAGGTTGCCGCCCAGCAGCGGCCCCTGGACGCGTCCCGGAATCACTTCATCGAGTCCGTCGAGCAGCAGGCCCGGGCCCGGCGTCTCGAGGACGCGCGAACAGCGCGCGCTGATCGTCGGACGACAGCCCGCCCAGCTGCGTGACCACGGGACCGTGAATCGACGCGACCCCGGCCGTCGCCGCCAGCGCCAGCAGCGCCGTGCCGTCGGAGAAGCCGACGATGGGGCGCGGGCGCTGCTGCAGCGCTGCCCTGTCGATGAACGGCAGCAGGCGCAGGAGCCCGTAGCCACCACGCGCCATGATGATCGCGCGCGCGTCCGGATCCGCCAGCGCGGCGCCAAGCTCCGCCAGCCGCCGCTCGTCGGTGCCAGCCAGGTAGCCGGAGCGTTCGAACACGCGGTCGTCGTAGCGAACGTCGTAGCGCGCGCGCAGCGCGGCGGCGCCCGCGAGGAACGCCTCGCGCGGCACCGGTCCTGACGGCGCGATGACGCGGACGACGTCGCCGGGTGAGATGCGCGCGGGGCGGATCACCGGCGGCGGCGGCGACGGCGTCCGCCGCCGTCCCCGTCGTGCGACGGGTGCCCGGCCGACACCGCTCCGGACGCCACGGCTGCCGATGCCGACCCCGACCCCTCGGACGTGGCCACCGGCACGGGCGAAGCCGATGAAGAATCGGCCGCCGCTGGCGTCGGCTCCGGGGTGGCGACCGCCGGCGCAGGCGCGGGGCCGGCGCTGCGACGGGCGCTGGGGCCGGCTCGGGCGTCGGCGCCGTGGAAGCCTTGGCCGCGGCGGCGGCCATCGGCTTCGGTGCCGGCGCCTGGGGGGCCCGCTCAGGCGGCGCCGCGGCGGCCGTCGCGCTCACGAACGCAACACGCATCCCGGCGAGCGACGCGTTGGCCGACTCGACGACCTCCGACACGCGTGCCCGCCGCTCGTCTTCACCGACCTTGAATGCCACCAGCGTGCCGACCGGGAGAGGCTCGGCAAACACCACGAAGGCGCCTGTATCGTCGACGTCGCGAACCTGCGCAGCGCGTCCGACCACCACGCCCGCGTAGCGAACTTCCGTAGCGCTTTCCACGACCGCAGTCTAACACCTTGAAGCAACCACCTGGGAACCCTCGAAGGGTTGCCAAGGCAGCGACCTCCGGCATCGCAGCTTCGCTGCGATGTGCCGCTCGGTTCCAAAACCCTCCCCCCAATGGCTTGCCGGGGCCCTCCCGCAAGGCGCGTGGTTATCTTTGCTCGAGCTTGCTGCGCGAAGGTGAAAACTGCTGGCGCATCGCGCACACGAAGCGCGCCGCCTTTCTGATCGACGTCGACGCCTATTTCTCGGCGTTCCGGCAAGCGGTCAGCCAGGCCCGCGACACCGTCTTCATCCTCGGGCTGGGACATCGACAGCCGCGTGCGGCTGAACGCCGGCAGCGACGAGCCCCCTGTCCTGCTGCTGCCGTTCCTGAACGACGTGCTGGCGCGGCGGCCGGAGCTTCGGGTGTTCGCGCTCGCCTGGGATTTCTCGATGATCTTCACGCTGGAGCGCGAGCTGTTGCCGACATATCGCTTCGCGTGGAACGCACATCCCCGCCTGTCGTTCGTGCTCGACGACGCGCACCCGTTCAGCGGGTCGCACCACGAGAAGATCGTGGTCGTCGACGACAGGGTCGCGTTCGCCGGCGGCGTCGACCTGGCGATCCGCCGCTGGGACAGGCCCGCGCACGACGCGCGCGACCCTGCGCGTGTCGACCCAGACGGCGTGCCGTACCTACCGATGCACGACGTGCACATGATCGTCGACGGCGACGCCGCCGCGGCGCTGGGCGAACGCGCTCGCGCCCGCTGGCAACGCGCCACTGGCCAGGCGCCGCCGCCGGCGAACGGACACGGCCACGTCAACGTGCGACGACCTGTGGCCGGCGTCGCTCGAACCCGACATCCGCGAAGCGCCGATCGGCATCGCGCGCACGATCCCGGAGCTCGAGGGCACGCCCGCGGTGCGGGAGATCGCGACCCTGACGCTGGAGTCGATCGCGGCGGCGCGTCGCTTCATCTATGCAGAGAACCAGTACCTGACCTCCGCGGCGGTCGGCTCGGCGCTGGCGCGGCGCCTGCAGGAGCCCGACGGGCCGGAGGTCGTGCTCGTGTTGCCGCGCGAGGAGCACGGCTGGCTGGAGCAGAGCTCGATGGGCGTGCTGCGCGCGCGGGTCCTTCAGCGCCTGCTCGACAGCGATCATCACAAACGACTGCGACTGCTGTATCCCACGGTCCCCGGGCTCGGAAACGGCTGCGTGAACGTGCATGACAAGGTGATGATCATCGACGACCGCGTCGCGCGCGTCGGCTCGGCCAACCTGTCGAACCGTTCGATGGGGCTGGATACCGAGTGCGATCTGGTCCTCGACGCCGAGATCGCACCCGCGCTGGAACTGATCATCGCGCAGCTGCGCAACCGGCTGCTGGCGGAGCACCTGGGCACTGACCCTGGCATCGTCGCCGACGCGCTCGCCGACACGCGGGTCACTCATCGCCGCGGTCGACGCGCTCCGCGACGGCGCCGGTCCCGACGCCCGCACGCTGGCGCCGTTGCCACGGCCCGATCCGGCCGACAGCGTGGCCGCGACGGCGCCCACGTCGGGCCTGGCGTTCCTGGACGGCCTGGCGTGCGATCCCGAACGCCCGGCGCACGATCAGCTGCTCGCGACGTTTGTCCCCGCGCCGCTGCAGCGCCCGGTCCGCCGTTCGCTGGCCGGCTGGGCGATTGTCGTCGCCGCCGTCGCCGCCGTCGTTGCGGTGTGGCGGATGACGCCGCTGGCATCGCTGATGGACGCGGAGCGGCTGGCCGCGCTCGGGGCCACGCTGGCGAGCCACCCCGCCGCGCCCGCCATCGTGCTCGCCGGTTACGTCACCGGCGCGCTGGTGTTCTTTCCCATCACCCTGCTGCTGGGCGCGACCGCGCTGCTGTTCCCCGCACCCACCGCCGTCGTCTATTGCCTGGGCGGGGCGCTGTCGTCGGCGGCCACGACGTACGCGATCGGGCGAATGGTCGGCCGTTTCCGGCCGCGCTGGCTCGCCGGCCCGCGCGCCGCTCGTGTGCATAACCAGCTCCACCGCCGCGGCACGCTGGCGATCATCGCCGCCCGGCTGCTGCCGGTCGGCAACTTCTCGCTCATCAACATCATCGCCGGCGCGCTCGGCATCCCGTTCGGCAAGTACATGCTGGGCAACGCGATCGGCCTGCTGCCCGGGGTGCTGGCGCTGACCATCTTCGCCGACAGGCTGGGCGCCGCGCTCCGCAAGCCGCAGGCGCGCAACTTCATCGTGCTGGCCGTCGTCGCGGTCATCCTCTTCGCCTTGATGTGGTCGCTGCGCCGCCGCATGGCTGCCCGGCGGCGATCATGATGGGAACCCTCAAAGGGTTGCCCGGGCAGCGACCTCCCGGCATCGCAGCTTCGCTGCGATGTGCCGCTCGGTTCCCAAACCCTCCCACGATGAGCTCCGCCGGGCGAAGCCCGGCTACGCTCACGCGATCATCATGATGACGACGGACACCCGGCTGCGCGTCGCCTCTTACAACATTCACGAGTGCGTCGGCGGCGACGGCCGCCGCGACCCGGAGCGCATCGCGGCGGTGCTGCGCGAGCTCGACGCGGACATCATCGGCCTGCAGGAGGTCGACGCGCGCCTCGGCATCACGCGTACGTCGATGCAGATGCAATACCTGGCCAATACGCTGCGCCTCCACGCGGTGGCCGGCCCGACGCTGCAGCGCGGAAGTGGTCACTATGGCAACGCGTTGCTGACCCGCAGACCGGTGCTGGACGTGCGCCACGTCGATCTGACCGTGTACCGGCGCGAGCCGCGGGGCGCGATCGACGCCGACCTGGACGTCGACGGCACCGTCGTGCGGGTCATCGTCACGCACCTGGGCCTGCTGCCCGGCGAACGACGGACGCAGGTGCGGCGGCTGCTGGACGTCCTCGGGCAGACCCGCGGCGACGTGGCGATCCTGCTCGGCGACATCAACGAGTGGTTTGCGGTCGGCCGACCCCTGCGCTGGCTACACGCGCGTCTCGGCCCCACGGCGGGCTGTGGCCAGCTTTCCGGCCAGGCGTCCCGTATTCGCGCTGGATCGCATCTGGGTCCACCCGCGCCCGGCGCGGCTGTCCGTGACCGCCCACGCCAGCCTGACCGCGCGCACCGCTTCCGATCACCTGCCGGTGGTGGCGGACGTGGGATTCGAGAGGAGGTAGCATCGCGACGGATGCTCCGCGCTATCGCGCTCGTCGCCGCGGTCACGATCCTGTCACCGGCGGCCAGCGCGCGGGCACAGGAGGCTGGCGATGCGTGGTTCGCCCGTGACAAGGCGCTGCACTTCGGCGCGAGCGCGGCGATCACGATGGTGGGCTACGCGGGGGCGTCTCTCAAGACGGACCATCGCCCCACGCGCCGGGCGGCGGCCGTCCTGTTGGGCCTCACCGCCGGCGTCAGCAAAGAGGTGTGGGACGCGTTCGGCCCCGGGGATGCTTCCTGGCGCGATCTCACATGGGACGTGATCGGCACCGCCACCGGCGTGCTTGTCGCCGCCGGCATCGACTGGCTTTACCAACGACTTTCCCAGCCATCCGTCGCTGCGTCGCCGTGATCGTCAGGCACACCCTCTTGAACTTGTGATAACGGGGGCTTAAGGTCTTTCGCCAGTTCGACGATCACGCAGTCAGTACACGTACACGGGAGACCATCGCAAATGCCATCGCGGACCAGACGGATGTTGCTGTCCCTGATAACGGCGACAACCTGCGCCGCCACCGGCGGCTGGCCGTCGCCGGCCCACGCCGGAGAGGAAGACGACCTTCAGAGCCGCATCGAGACCCAGCGCAGCGGCGTCGCCGACCTGGAAAAGATGGACGATCTGCAAGGCGGTGCCCGACGAGATCACGCTGCTGCGCGCCTGGCTGGACGAGGCGTGGAGCCTGCGTTCGAAGCACGAATACGATCAGGTCCGCGAAGTTCTGGATCGCGCCAGCGCGCAGGCCGAGTTGATCCGCGCCAAGATCACCGCGTCGAAGCTGCGCGCCCAGGCGCAGAAACACGAAACAGCGGTTCAGGACCTGAAGGCGCGCATCGCGAAGACGCGCAAGGCGCTGACCGACACGATGACCAAGAAGAAGGTGCTGGAAGGGAGCGCGCAGTGACCGCCATCGTCCGCATCGCCGCGGTCGCCGCGCTGGTCGCAGCCTGCGCGACGCCACCCAAGCCGCGTGAGCTCGACACCTACGAGGCGCTGCGCAAGAACGCCAACATCCAGGAGGCGTCGAAGAAGTCGCCCAGCCTGATCGCGGCGTCCGAGAAGCTGGGCGAAAAGGCGCGCGAGGAGTGGCAGTCGAACGACCTCGAAGAGTCGCGACGCGACGCGCTGATGGCGCACATCAAGCTCAAGACGGCGCTGGCCGCTGCTGGAGCAGGAGCAGCTAAAGGCGAAGATCAGCTCGCTGTCGTCCGAGCAGGCCCGCGCGCAGGAGGAGTACACCGACCTCGCGGAGAAGCTGGCGAGCGAGAACGAGAAGCTGACGCTCGTGCAGAAGAACATCGAGGTCAGCAAGGCCGCCGCGGCCGACAAGCAGCGGCTGTCGCAGCAGATGACCACCGAGGTGCAGAAGGCGCAGGCGGAACAACAGCGCCTGACGCTGCAGCTGGCGAGCGAGCAGAAGATCAAGGCGGCGCAGCTCGCCCTGCGCACCGCCGAGACCGTCGATGCGTCCAAGTACGCGAAGGCAGAGTACAGCGCCGCCAACGACATGCTGGCGAAGGCGGACTCCGAGATGAAGCAAAACGACTTCGCAGGCGCGCAGGCCAGCGCCGAGGTCGCCAAGAAGAACGCCGACAAGGCGACCGAGATCGCCAAGCCCCTCTACGAGCAGGCGGAGCAGACCAGCCAGAACAAGTCGCGCGACGAGGCGCTGTCGCGTGACGCGTACGCTATCTCGGGTGCCGACGTGCGCATCGAGCGGCGCGGCGACCTGCAGCGGCTCGTCATCGCGATCCCATCGCTGTTCTCCAAGCGGCAGCCCAGCATGGCTCCCGGCTTCGACCCGGTCATCACCGCGGTCGCCGAGCTGATCAAGAAGTACCCGACCTATCCCGTGCAGATCATCGGCTACACCGACAACAAGGGTAAGTCGTCGGAGTTGCTCGCGATCTCTGCCGCGCGCGCGCAGTCCGTGCTCACGGCGCTGGCGACCCGCGGCGTCGAGACCCGGCGCCTGATGACCAGCGGACTGGGCGCCGACGACCCCCGGTTCGACAACAAGAGCGTGACCGGACGCGCCAAGAACAACCGCATCGAGATCGTCTTCCTCTATCACTAGGTCCTGTCGGTCCCCCCGTACCGAACCGGCCGCCGCGGCGGCCAATTTACGGGGAATTTTCGGATGTCCTAGCTGCGTGCCCGCGGGGTAAGGTCGCCGCGTGAAGGGGATCTGGTTGCTTATTGCGTGCGCGGCCGCCGTCATCGGCTGTGGCGGTGGGGGCGGCGGCAAGAAATGTTCGAACACCAACGGCGCGCGCAGCAGCAACGGGCAGGCGTGTCTGTGCGCGGCAGATTGCGTGAGCGGCTTCTGCGTCGACGGCGTCTGCTGCGACAGCGAGTGCAAGGAGACGTGCAAGGCGTGCAACGTCGGCAGCGCGCCCGGCGTGTGCACGTTTGTCCCCGCCGGCGACACGCCACGCACGCCGTCGACCTGCGCCCCAGTCGAACGTGTCGACATGCGGCCTCGACGGCACCTGCGACGGCGCCGGCCACTGCCGCAAGTACGTCGCCGGGACCGTCTGCAAGCCCGGCACCTGTCAGAGTGATTCGGTCAGCGACGTCAACGTCTGCGACGGCCAGGGCCGCTGCAAGCCCGGTCCGGCGACCATCTGCGCGCCCTTCGGGTGCGACCCCGCGACCAACAAGTGCGTCTCCACCTGCGCGTCGGCTTCGGACTGCGTCAGCGGCGTCCAGTGCGTCGCCGGCAGCTGCGGCCCCAAGCCGCGCGGCGCCGTCTGCAGCAAGGGCAGCGAATGTGCGTCGGGGTTCTGCGCCGACGGGCTGTGCTGCAACGTCGCGTGCACGGGGGCCTGCCTCACCTGCAACCAGCCGGGCCGCGAGGGGACCTGCTGGCCCGATCGATACCAACAAACCCGACCCGCACGGCATGTGCGCCGTGCAGCCGCCCAGCACCTGCGGCACCACCGGCGCGTGCGACGGCATCGGCGGCTGCGCCCGCTACCTGCCCGAGACCGTGTGCGTCCCGCCGGCGTGCGCGGGCGATCGGCTGAACACCGCCGGCACCTGCAACGGGCTCGGCAGCTGCCGGATGCCGGGCGTGCAGAACTGCGACCCCTTCCGCTGCGCGGACAGCGCGTGCATCAACGCGCTGCACCAGCAACGACGACTGCGTCGGCAGCAACGTCTGCATCAACGGCAGCTGCGGCAAGCGCGCCAACGGCCAGCCGTGCAGCGCCGCCGGGGACTGCGTGTCGAACTTCTGCGTCGACGGCGTCTGCTGCGCCGACGCCTGCACGGGCGCCTGTCGCAGCTGCGCCCTCCCCTCCGCGCCCGGCGTCTGCACGCCGGTCGCCACCGGCACCGACGACCCGCGCAAGACCTGCGCGGCCCAGCCCCCCGAGTCGTGCGGGACCGACGGAACCTGCGACGGCGCCGGTGCCTGCCGCCGGCATCGTCCCGGCACCGTCTGCGCCGCCGCGCACTGCGATAACAACGTGTTCACGCCCGAGTCGACGTGCAGCGCGACCGGCGCCTGCGTCGAGCCCGTGACCATCTCGTGCGTGCCGTTCGCCTGCAACGGCGCGCAGTGCTTCGGCAGCTGCACCGTCGACGCGAACTGCACGCCCGGCAATGTCTGCACCGGCAACTCGTGCGGAAAGAAGCCCAACGGCGCGTTCTGCTCGGACCGCATGGAGTGCATCTCCGGCAACTGCGCCCAGGGCGTGTGCTGCGCCACCACCTGCACCAGCGCGTGCCGATCGTGCGCGCTGTCGGGGAGCATGGGGTCGTGCATGAACGTCGCGACCGGCGCGCCCGATCCCGAGCAGCTGTGCACCGACCGGGGCGGGGCGAGCTGCGACACGAACGGCAAGTGCGAGGCCGGCGCGTGCCAGCGCTACGTCCAGGGGACGCCCTGCCAGCCCGCCAGCTGTCCGGCGAACGGAACGACGCTGACGCCCGAATCGACGTGCGACGGCGCCGGCGCGTGCGTGACGCCCGCGTCGACGTCGTGCTTCCCGTTCGCCTGCGGCGCGGGGACGTGCCAGATCGACGTGCACCGCCGCCACGCAGGGCACGGACTGTTCGTCGCCCGCGGTGTGCGAGATGGGTTCGTGCGGCCTCAAGCCCAACGGCGCCGCCTGCGAAGGCGGGCCCGAGTGCGTCAGCGGCGTCTGCGCCCAGCGCGTCTGCTGCGCCACCGCCTGCGAGGGCGCCTGCATGTCGTGCGGGATCGTCGGCAGCCTGGGGACGTGCCGCGCCATCGCCGCCGACGGACAGGATCCGACGGGGAAATGCACCGATCAGGGCGCGGCCAGCTGCGGGACGACCGGCTTCTGCGACGGCAACGGCGGCTGTCAGCTGTACGCGGCGGGTGTGCAATGCGCGCCCGCCACCTGTCCCGTCCAGGCCAACCCGCCGATCGCCACCCTGCCCCGCACCTGCAACGGCAGCGGCGTGTGCACGGCGGCGGTGACGCAATCCTGCGGCGCCTACGGCGTGCAACGGCATGACCTGCAACGCCGCGTGCGGCGGCGACGGCGACTGCGCGCCCGGCAAGACGTGCAACGCGGGATCGTGCGGCATGAAGGCGCTGGGACAGCTGTGCGGCGCCGCCTCGGACTGCGAAAGCAACAACTGCGTCGAAGGCGTCTGCTGCTCATCGCCGAGCTGCGGGACCTGCCAGTCGTGCGCGGTGACCGGCCTCGCCGGGACGTGCCGCCCGGTTCCCGCCGGCGACGTCGAGCCGCACGGCGGCTGCACCGGGACCACCCCGTGCGGCTTCATCGGCACGTGCGACGGCAACGGCGCCTGCCGGCAGGCCCCCACCAGCACCAGCTGCGGCGTCGCCTCGTGCAGCGGCGCCACGTACACGGCGATCGGGCACTGCGACGGCAACGGCGCCTGCGACCAGACGGCGACCAGCACGTGCGCCCCGTACAAGTGTGGCCCCGCCGCCTGCCTGACGGTCTGCGCGGCCGACGCCGACTGCGCGGCCGGGCTGTTCTGCCGTTCGGGCTCCTGCACGGCGAAGCCCAACGGCGACGCATGCGTCGCGGGCGCCGAGTGCACCAGCGGCAGCTGCGTCGAAGGCGTCTGCTGCGGGTCCGCCAGCTGCCCGAGCTGCTCCTCCTGCGCGGTCGCCGGCAAGGCGGGGACCTGCCAGCCGGTGCCAGCGAACGGGCTCGACCCAGCCGCTGTCTGCGTGACCACGGGCTCTACCACCTGCGGCATGAGCGGCCGATGCAACGGCAGCGGCCAGTGCGCCTTCCACCCGGCAGGAACACCCTGCGGTGCGCAGTCATGCATGGCGGCCGCGATCTACGCCCCGGTGTGCAACGGCAGCGGGGCCTGCGCACCGGCGATGATCAGGGGCTGTGCCCCCTACGCTTGCAGCGGGACGGAGTGCGGCACCAGCTGCGCGAACCAGAACGACTGCGCGCCCATGCATAAGTGCACCAACGGCGCGTGCGAGCCGAACGGCACGACCGCGATGAGGGACGCCGGCGCCACATCCCTTTAGGCGCTGCCCGAAGGAGCGCAAGCCAGGCCATATTTTGTAGTCGCCAAACCAAATGTAGGCGCGGCCAAAGACTCAAATAGATCAGCCGGTTGTGGGCCAACAGGGGGGTTGGTTTCGTGGAAAACCGGTGTTAGGGTACGCGACTCAACTTTCGGCCGTTGGCCTATCGCGTCCGCCGTCTGGCAAGAGCTCATCTCGAATGCCCACCGTCCGCGAATACGAAGCCGCGATTGAAAGAAACGCGGCAGACACTGAAGCGTTCGTCGCGTTGCGTAAGGCCTATCGCCAGGCCCAGAAGCACGATCGCCTGGTCACGCTCTACGAAGCCCGCGCCCAGGCGATAGAGGACAACGCCAAGGCGGGCGAGCTGTTCTACCTGGCCGCGGAGCTGCGACTCGACCAGCTCGGCGACCGTGAGGGGGCCGAAGCCGACCTGGTCAACGCCGTCGATCGCGACCCGTCGCACATCCGCGCCGCCGCCCGGTTGAAGGACATCTACCGCGAGCAGGGCCGGACCGCGGACTACATGACGATGCTGGAGATGGAGGCCGCCGCGGTCGCGCGCACGCGCGATCCCGCCCGGCTGGCCGAGCTGGAGAGCGAGATGAGCCAGCTCTTCCTCAATCATTTCGCTCGTCTAGAACGCGTCGTCCGCAACCCGCAGCGGGCGGGCAAGCTGGCGCAGGAGCATGTCCGGTCGATCGAGTCGGCTCGCAAGATCTACCGGGCGCTGGGCGACTACCGGTCGGTCGTCCGCCTGTACGAGCTCGAGCTGGAAGGGACCGCCGACGCCCGCCGGCGCGCCGACCTGCTGCTGGGGCTCGGGCGCGTGCTCGGCGAGAAGCTCGAGGAGCTGGACGCGGCCGCGCAGCGGCTGGCGGAGGTCGTGCGCCTGCGCCCGCGCGACGAGAAGGCGCTGGAGCTGCTGGCCGGGGTGTACGCGAACCCGAACTGGATCGGCGCCGACGGCGCCGACCGCGCCGCTGCGATCTACTACCAGGTGGCGCGGCGCCGGCACGAAGCCGGCGACACCGAAAATGCGATCACTGCCCTGCGGCGCGCGCTGCAGGCGGTTCCCGGTCACGCCGAGGCATCCGAGCTGCTGGAGCGCGTGTACTACGACGCGCACCGATTCCAGGAACTGGATCGTTACTACCGCGAGCGCGTCACGTCGGCGGCGACCGAGCCCGAGCGGATCGACTTCCTCTACAAGCGGGCGCAGCTGTCGGAAGGCGAGCTGGACGACCTGGCGGAGGCGCAGCGGGTCTACAACGAGATCTCGTTGCTGGAGCCGCCGGGCGGACCGGCGTCGGAGAAGCTGGTCGAGCTCTACACGGCCGGCCAGGAATACGCCAAGCTCGCCGAGCTGCGCGAGCGCCAGCTGGGCGCGATCGCCGACCCGTCGGCGCGCGCGCGCACGATGCTGGAGCTGGCGACGCTGTACCGCGACCGGCTGGGCGACCGTGATCAGGCGGCGGTGTACCTGCACGCCGTGCTGGAGATCGAGCCCGAGAACCAGATCGCGCTCGCCGCCTACGCCGACCACTTCCGCGAGAAGGGCGACTGGGCGGCGCTGGCCGACCTGCTCGAGTTCTCGTTCGAACGGGCGCGGGTGGCGGGGATCCCGATCGACGAGCTGCTGCCGCGGCTGGAGGAGATCGCGACGGTCTGCGAGAAGCGCCTCGGCGATCCCGAGCGCGCCATCGCGGCGTGGCAGCGGGCCGAGGAGATCGCGCCCACGTACACACGCGCGCGTGAGTCCCAGCGCCGACTGCTGCTCAAGGCCAAGAGCTGGGACCGCCTGGCGGCGCTGCTCGAACGCGAGGCCGCGGCGCAGACCGACCCGGGCCAGCGCGCCGAGGTGCTGCGGCGCGTGGCGCAGCTCCACCGCGAGAAGCTGGGGAACGCCGCGCGCGCCATCGAGATCTACAAGGAGATCCTGCGCGCCGATCCGCAGGACGCGGTGTCGATGCGCGCCGTCGTCGAGACCTACGAGCGCGAGGGTGACTTCAAGAGCCTGGCGGCGCTGCTGCGCGAGCAGATCGACCACGCGACGTCCAAGCAGGAGCGCGTCGGCTTGCTCCGGCGCGTGCTGGTCATCTGCGACGAGCGCACGGCCGATCTCCAGCTCGGGCAATGGGCCGCCGACGAGATCCTGACCGCCGTCCCCGGCGATCGCGACACGCTGACGCGCCTGGAGCGGATCCTCGAACGCGCGAACTTGCCGCTGGAGCTGGTGCGCGTGCTGGACCTGCACACCAAACACGCCGCCAACCCCGACGAGAAGCTGGAGATCCTCCAGCGCATCGCCGGCATCCTGCGCGGGCCGCTGCAGGATCCGGCGGGGGCGGCGCTGCGCCTGGAAGAGGTCGTGCGCCAGGATCCGGACGACGGCAAGGCGCTGGATACGCTGGTCGAGATCTACTCGGGGCTGGGGAAGTACCACGACCTCGCCCGCATCATGGACATGCAGGTCGAGCGCGTCGTCGCCGACTCCTCGCGCCAGGCGGAGTTCCTGCGCCAGCTCGCCCGGCTGGTCGAGGGCCCGCTGCGCGAGCTGCCGCGCGCGCGCAAGTCATGGGAGCAGCTCCTCGAGCTGATGCCGACCGACGCCGAGGCGATGGAGGCGCTGGCGCGCATCTGCACGGCCGAAGAGGACTGGCACGCGCTGGTGCGCGTCCTCGAGCGCCAGATCCCGCTGGCCGACGAGCCGGAGCGCGCCGTCGAGCTGGGCCTGTTCCGCGCGCAGGTGTTCGACGACAAGCTGCACGACACCGATTCGGCGGCCGAGGCGCTGGAGCGCCTGATCTCGGAGGTCGACCCACGCAGCATCATCGCGCACGACCGCCTGCGCAAATACTACGAGGACGACGAAGACTGGGCGCGCGCGGTGAAGGTGATGGAGCGGCAGATGTTCCTCACCGAAGATCCAGCGGAGCGCGTGCGGCGCGCGATGCAGCTGGGCGCGCTGATCCGCGACCGCGTGGGCGACGACCGCAAGGCGGTGTCGATCTTCGAGCGCGTGCTGGAGATGGACCCCGAGAACATGGAGGCGCTGCACGGCGCCGCCACGTTGTACGTCAAGACCGGCGACCACCAGAAGCTGGCGTACACCGACGAGAAGCTGCTCGAGCGCGAGGCCGACAACGACGAGCGCAAGCGGCTGATGCTGGAGATCGCGGGCCTCTACGAGAACCACCTCGACGACGCCCCGCGCGGCTTCGAGTGGTACCGCCGCGCCTACCTTGAGACGCCGGACGGCGAGAGCCTGCAGATGGTCGACCAGGCCGCCGAGCGCCACGGCCTGTTCGAGGAGCTGATCCAGATCTACGAAGGCGCGCGCGCGCGGGCGACCGACCCCATCGAACAGCTGGCGGCGTCGCTGAAGATCGCGCTCATCTGCGACGACAAGCTGCGCGATCCGCGGCGCGCGTTCGCCACGCTGGTCGACGCGCTGCCCGCGGATCCGGCCGGGCGCGAGCTGCTCGCCAACCTGGAACGGCTGGCCGAGAAGACCAACGACTGGCTGGGGCTGCTGGACGTCTACGCGCGCGTCGCGCGCGCCCGCACCGAGACCAGCGAGCGCATCGAGCTCCTGCGCCTGCGCGCCGACGTGCGCGAGCGGCGGATGAGCGACCCGTCAGGCGCGCTCGACGAGATGTTGCGGAGCTTCGCGCTCGCGCCGACCGACAAGGGAACGCAGGAGGAGATCCTGCGGCTGGCGCGCGTCACCGGCCGCTGGGAAGAGGCGATCCGCGTCGAGGGGCACCTGTTCGCGCTGGCGGGATCGCTCGACGAGAAGCTGTCGGTCGCGCGCAACGCCGCCTACCTGGTCGAACACGAGGTGAAGGATCTCGTGCGCGCCTTCCGCGCCTACCTGAACGCGTTCCGCCTGGCGCCCGACGACGACGACATCGTCGGCCATCTGTGGCGGCTGGCCGCGCTCATTGGCCGCTACGACAAGTTCGCGGCCGACGAGGCGGCGGCGGCTATCGCTGCCGCCACGGCAGTCGTGGGCGCGACCGCGCAAACCGAGGCGCCGACCGGCGAATCCGAGGAGATTGCCGTCGAGCTCGACGACGCCGAGGCGGACGTCACGCCCGCCCCTGCCTCCGCGGAAGCCGCCGACGCCGATGTCGTTGCGACCGGTGACGCTGACGTGGTCGCAGCCGCCGACGCCGACGCCGCAGACACGGATCAGGGCACGCCGCCGCCCGTCACCGTGGCCGAGGCCGAGGCCGCGACCGAGACCGAGTCCGCCGAGTCCGCCGTCGAAGCCCGTGCCGTCGACGAGACCGAGGTGGGCGACGAGGACGCCGTCGAGGCGGACGTCATCGAGGAGCTCGACGCCGAGGAGCTGATGGAGGACGCCTCGGGCGCCGTCGCCGTCGAGGCCGCCCGACCGCCTGCGCCGCCGCCCGTGGTGCGCGCTCCGAGCGACGACTCGGCGTATGCGACGCCGTGGGAGGAGCTGGCCGACGCGTACGACTCGCTCCCCGCCGACGATGTCGAGACCGAGAAGGTCCATCTCAAGAAGATCGTCGAGGTCTGGGAGAAGGGGCAGAAGGACATCGACCGCGCGCTGGACGCGCTCGAGCGCTGGTTCGGCCTCGACATCAAGGATGCGGAGGTCCGTGCCGAGCTGGAACGCGTCGGCGCCCAGTACGACAAGTGGGACCGGATCGCCGGCATCTACCTCGGCGCCATCGACGAGTTCGGGCCGATCGACACCTCGGTCGCGCTGCACCACGACGCCGCCAAGTTGCGCGAGCGGCTCGGGCAGGCCGATCAGGCCGAGGAGCTGTATCGCGAGATCCTGCGCCTCAAGTCCGACGACGCCGTGGCGCTGGTGCGCGTCGAGGAGATCTGCCGCGAGCGGGAGCGCTGGGAGGATCTGGCCAACATCCTCGAGAAGCGCACCAGCGGCCCCAGCGAGGCGTTGCCGCCGGGGGCCGAGCGCCGCAAGCGCCTGCGCGAGCTGGCGTCGCTGTACGAGGAGCGTCTTGAGCGCCCGTACGAGGCGATCGACACGCTCGAACGCCTGCTGTCCGAGGCGGCCGAAGAAGAGCGCGCGGCGACCGAGTCCGGCCACACGCCCGACAACGCCGAGCTGCTGGGAGCGCACGAGGCGCTCACGCGGCTGTATTCGCGCGTCGGCCTGTGGAGCAAGGTGGTCGAGAGCCTGCAGCGGCAGGCGGAGCTGACGACCGACCGCCAGCGCGCGCGGACGCTGCGGATGGAGGTCGCCTCCGTCTACGAGAAGGAGCTGGCCGGCCCCGAACGCGCCATCGAGGCGTACGAGGCGATCCTGGCCGAGATGCCGGACGACGAGGAGGCGCTGGCGGCGCTCGACCGGCTGGACGAGACCCACGGCCGCTTCGAATCTCTCGCGGAGATCCTGGGCAAACGTGCCGCCGCCGCGACCGGCGCCGAGCGGCTGGAGCTGGTGCGCCGGCGCATCCGCATCCTCGAGGATCGCCTCAACAACCCCGAGGCCGCGGCCAGCGCGCTGCGTGAGCTGGGCAACGAGGCGATCGCCGACGACGAGCTGCTGGCGGTGCTGCTGCGCAACCTGCGCCGGTCAGGGCTGGCGCACGAGGCGGCGCGCGCGCTGTCGCAGCGGATCGAGATGGAGAAGGCGAAGGGCGGCGCCGATTCGAACGATCGCGTCTCCGAGCTGAACCTCGAGCTGTCGCTGCTGAAGCTGGACGACATGAACGACCCCGCGGCGGCGCGCAAGGGGGTCGAGGCGGCGCTGATGGCGTCCCCCGACAACCCGGCGGCGCTGTCGGCGCTGGCGCAGCTACACCTGAAGGAGAACGACTTCGCCAGCTACTACAGCGCGCGTCTGCGCGAGGCGCGCGCGCGCAAGGGCCGCCCGGGAGCGGTGGAGGCTCTGCTCGACGCCGGCCGCGTCGCGCGCGAGCAGCTCGCCTCCCCCGACAAGGCGCGCGTCTGCTTCGAGGAAGCGCTGGAGCTGGAACCCGCCAACGGCGACGCGCTGCGGGCGACTGTCGTCGCTACTCGCCAGCGAAGCGCGCTGGGACGAAGCGCGGGGCGTGCTGGAACGTCAGCTGGAGATGACGCAGGATCCGTCCGCGCGCGCCGCGGTGTTGAGCGACCTGGCGCGCACCACCTGGGACGGCTTCTCCGACGGCAGCGGGGCACAGATCTATCTGGACCAGGCGCTCGCGCTGGTGCCCGACCACCTGCCCGCGATCCTCGCCATCGCCGACATCCACTACAAGGACGGTCAGTGGGAGCTGGCCGAGAAGCGCCTGACCGAGGCGGCGCGCCGGCTTCGCAATCAGCCGCAGCAGGCGGCGAAGCTGTTCCAGCGCCTGGCGGAGGTGCACGAGAAGCTGGGCAAGCTGGACGAGGCCTACCGCCAGCTCGTCGAGTCCGACCGCATGGGGCCGGGTCAGCTGCTGACGAAGCTGTCGCTGGGCGAGAACCGCTACCGCGCCGGCCGCTGGCGGGAGGCGTCGTTGCACCTGTCGGCGCTGGCCGATCACCCCGACGCCGCGATGTATCCCGAGGAGGTCGCGGACTCGCTGGCGCACGCCGCGCAGGCAGAGATCAAGCTGCGCCACCCGGAGCGCGCCATCCAGCTCTACGAAGCGGCGCTGACGCTGCGGGGCGGCCACCGCCCCACCCTGCGCGCGCTCGCCGAGCTGGCGCTGGAGCGCGGCGAGAAGCAGAAGGCCGTCACCTACCTGCGCCGACTCGCCGAGGACGCGAGCGATCGCGCGGAGCGGGCGCAGATCTACGAGCAGCTCGGCGACCTGTGCCTGGAGCTGGAAGACGAGTCCTACGCGCTGCTGGCGTTCGGGGAAGCGATGAAGGCGTACGGCGCCCCCAGCGAGGAGCAGGTGCCGCTGCTCGAGAAGATCTTGCGGCTGCAGCGGACCAAGGGCACGGGAGAAGACGCCGCCCGCACGTCGGCGCTGCTGGTCGACCTGGTCAAGGATCCGAAGGAGCGCTCCGAGCGGCGGCGCGAATCCGCGTTGATGATGGCCGAGCGCGGCGCCGTGCGCGAAGCGGCCACGCTGCTCGAGCAGTCGCTGGCCGAAGATCCGCAGGATGAAGCTGCGCTGACCGCGCTGTGCGAGCTGGCCGATCGCCTGCCCGCCGGCTTCGGCCTGGCCGAGAAGCTGGCGCGCGTGCTCACCGCGCTGCCGCCGCCCGCCGATCAGACGGCGGCACGCAGCCGCCGCGCGCGCCTGTGGCAGCGTCACGGCGAGCTGCTGAAGACACGTGACCCGGACAGCTCCATCGAAGCGTTCGAGCAGGTCATCCAGCTGGACCCGGACAACCTGTCGGCGCGCGAGGCGCTGGCGGCGCTGTACCGCGACCAGCCCGGTCACGACGACGCCGCGGCGGAGAACCACCGCCGCATCCTGGCGACGGACGTGGCGCGCGCGGATTCGCTGCGCGCGCTGGCCGCGGGCTACGCGCGTCGCGGGCTCGTCGACCGCGCGCGATGCTGCCACGAGGTGCTGTCGTTCCTGGGCCTGGCGACGCCGGACGAAGAGGCGTTCCTGCGCGCTCACCCGCCGCAGGAGCTCAAGCCCGACGATCCCTACGCCGCCGCCGTCGACGACAGCGATCGCACCGTCACACCTCGCGCTGCCCGAGGCGACGCTGATGGCCGAGATCTTCTCGTGTCTGTGGGAGGGAGCGCCGGGCCTCATCGGCCAGCGCCTCGAGGACTTCGGCGTGTCGTCGCGCGACAAGATCTCGCCGATGTCGGACATGGACCTCGGCAAGATCTACGGTCAGGTCGCGAAGGCGCTGGGCAACAGGAAGACGGCGCTCTACGTCCGGCCCGACGACGGCGCCAGCGAGGTCAACATCGTCGTCCAGGCGCCGCCGGCGCTGGTCGTGGGTCCCGGGCTGGCCGTGGAGGCGAAAGGCGCCGAGGTGCGGTTCCAGCTGGGACGCGGCATCGAGCTGTCCCGCCCCGAATACATCCTGGCGGCGGGCGTGCGGCCCAAGCAGTTCACGACGCTGTTCGCGAGCGTGCTCAAGGCGTTCCACCCACGCCACGCGAAGCGGCGCGCGACGACGGGCGATGCGGCCGCCGAGCAGGGCGCCAAGCTGAAGAAGAACGTGCCCTACAAGGTGTCCAAGCAGCTGGTCGAGCTGTTCGGATCGCTGGGGACGACGTCGTGGAGCTCGCTGCGCTGGCGCGCGGTCGTTCACCACGTCGGCAACCGCACGGGCCTGGTGCTGTGTGGCGATCTCAAGACCGCCGCCGACATCGTCGTGCGCGAGAGCTCGGCGTTCTCGAACGGCGACAAGCCGACCGGCGAAGACCTGCGCCGCCTGGCCGTCAGCTACGAGCCGCTGCGCGAGTTGCTGCGCTTCGCCATCAGCGAGGACTACTTCCTGCTGCGCGAAAAGGTCGGCATCGCGATCGCCAAAGCGGCCAGCAACTGAGTTTTTCCGCTCCCCCGTGATTGGTTTTCCGGGGCTCGCGCAACTCTAGGTGTACGTGAGGTCTATCTTGCTGAAGCGCGCGTATCCCTTGCTTGTCGTGGCGGCCCTGTGGGGCTGCACCGATTCCGAAGGTGGCCCCGGCAACACACCTGGCACGGCAGGCACGACGGGCACCGCCGGCACCACCGGTACCGCAGGGACCACGGGCGTCGCCGGGACGACCGGCGCCGCGGGAACAACGGGCGCCGCCGGCACCACGGGCGCCGCGGGCGCGACCGGCGTCGCCGGCACGAGCGGTGGCGGGGGCGCCGCCGGGCGTGGCGGCACGACCGGTACGGCGGGCGCGGCCGGGACGACTGGCACTGCAGGCGCGGCCGGTGCGGCCGGACGCGGCGGGACAGCCGGTGCCGCGGGCGCAGCGGGCGCCGCAGGGACGCTGTCCGCGACCTTCTACATCGGCGCCGACGTCACCGATCAGGAGCCGCAGCCCGCCGCGACGCGCGCCAACCTCCTCACGATCATGAAGTCGCACGGCTTCAATTACATCCGCCTGCGCACCTTCGTCGATCCCAGGGCTGCCGACGGCTACGACAAGCAGAACGGCTACGGCGGCATCGACCCCACCGTCGCGTTCGGCAAGCAGGTCAAGGACGCGGGCATGGGCCTGCTGATCGACTTCCACTACGCCAACAACTGGGCCGATCCCGCCAAGCAGTGCGTGCCGCCCGCGTGGCAGGGCTACACGACGATCGCTCAGCTATCGACCGCGGTCCGCGACTACACGCGCGATTCGATCAACAAGCTGATCGCCGGCGGTGCCCGTCCCGACATGGTGCAGATCGGAAACGAGAGCACGCCCGGCATCCTGATTCACCGCTGCGACAGCGGTGGCATTCCGATCGCGGGCGTCGCCGGCATAAACCCCGTCAACGGCGCGCTCTACTACTACTCCGAGCGCGATCCCACCGCGCCGACCGGCGCCCCGCCGATGGGCGGCTGGACCAACCTCGGCCAGCTGCTCAAGGCCGGCGCCCAGGCCGTCAAGGACATCGACGCCGGCATCCAGATCGTCCTGCACCTGGATCGCGGCAACGACCTCGCGTCGAGCCGCCAGTTCATCCAGGGCGCGATGACCGCGGGCGTCCCGTTCGAGGTCTACGGCAACTCCTGCTACACGGCGTTCCAGGGCCCGCCGTCGGGCTGGCAGTCGGTCTTCAACTCGCTCGCCACCCAGTTCCCGAGCCTGAAGTTCATCATCGCCGAATACGGCCCCGACCAGCGCCCGGCCAACGACATCATGTACAACATGTCCAACCAGCGCGGCCTCGGCACGTTCAACTGGGCGCCGACGACAGCCGGCTTCTGGAACGAACCCAACCACGATCTCCTGCGCCGCTCGGGCACGACGTACACCGCGCAGCCCGACCTGGCCCTGTACGACGCGATGAAGACCGCCTACGCGCCGAGGCTCTAGCGCTTTGGCGCTCGTGGCTTGACGGTCACGAGCCCCTCCCCTGCATAGCCGGCGAGGATCGACATCATGAGCTCGTCGGGCTCGGCGACCAGAGGCCGGCCTCCTACCGCCGTGAGCTCCACCGGCAAGCGCTGCATGGTCGTCTCCAGTGCGCCGGACTGCCACAGAAGCAGGTTCTCCACGGCCTCCATGTTCGCGCCCTTGCAGTCACACGTCGCGAGCAGCTGTTGCACGTGGGAATGGAAAGCCTGTCGGTATTCGTCCTCGGATTGCTTTCCCATGGCCAGGTCCACAAGGCCCTTGCACGAGCCCAACGCATGTTCGAGCAGCTTCCTCGGTGTAGCCGCCGTGACGGCGTCGACTTCGGCCCGAAGCACTCGCCTGCGCGCGTCCGCCGCCGCGCCGGAAGGCACGACATCGAGCTGGCCGTCCGGAGCTGCCAGCGGAATCAAGCGACCGCGGCGACCGAGCGACGCTGTGAGAGCCACCGCGTCTTGGACCGTGAGGCGAGCGTCGAAGATCACGTAGATTCTTGGCGCCGGAGTCGGCGCGTTCGGATACAGCATCTTGTAGTTCTTCGCGAGGGTCGCGAGTCGCGAGGACAGTTGCTTCAGCCGAGTTGATCTCTGCTCACCCGGCATCGGCGTGCCGTCCAGCCAGAGCGCACGCGGGGCCATCGCCACCACGATCCGCTTGAAGTCGAGCGGCAGGCCCTTCGCGATCGACGGCAGGATCAGCCCGTCGATCGGTTCCGCGAACAGCACGGCGCCGGGACGGGCCCGACGGGCGGCGCCCAGCAGATTCTCCATCTGCGCTAGCCGCTCGCTGCACCCCTTGCTGACCTCCCCCGCCTCCGCCGCAGGCGCTGCATACAACAACGCGACGCAGGCGAGCAGCCTTGGCGTGCTCGCGCGCATTCGCGGACTTTACCGCTATCTGGGCGTGCTGGGCTGCGGCAGCGACAGCGCCCGCAGGGGGATCTTCGTCTCCTCGAGACGGGCGAGCAGCGTGTTGATGTCGTTCTGGAACGCGACCTCGCTGCGGAGATCGCCGTTCGTGATCGCCCGTCGCGCCTCAGCCGCCGAAACGATTCTTACGTCTGGGTCTTTCATGTTCCGCGCCTCGATTCCGGAATTCAGCAACGACCATGCCAGGCCGATCTCCCTATTCCCACCGGTCAGGCCCGTGATCGTGGGGCCCACATGACACAGTGTCGTCAGCGGGTCGGTACGGGTCGTCTCTTATGTTCCGGGGTTGCGCAACTGCGGTCCAGCCAACCACGTCGCCAGATCCGGCGGGCATCGGGCTCTCGAACGACAGCGGGGCGCCGGTGCGCGGGTGCGTCAAACCGAGCAGCGTCGCGTGCAGCGCCATCCGGGGCGGCGCTGGCGACCACGGCCGCCCGTAGCGGGCGTCACCGATGACAGGCGTCCCAACCTCGGCCATGTGGATCCGGATCTGGTGCGTGCGCCCGGTCTCCAGCCGGCACGCGACCAGCGTCGCGCCACCGCCCAGCCGCTCGCGGATCTCGACGTGCGTCACTGCCCGCCTGCCCGGCGACCGGCTTGTCGATGACGCGCACGTCATCGGGAAAGCGCCCGGCCACCACCGCCAGGTACATGCGTTCGAAGTCGTGGTCGCGGAAGCGCTTCGATAACTCGCGGTTCGCGTCCGCCGTCTTCGCGAACACGACCAGGCCGCTGGTCTCGAGGTCGATACGGTGAACCACGTAGATCATCGCCGGCGGCGTCGTTCGGCGCGCCAGCGAATCGGCCAGGTTGTTGCGGTCGCTCTCGGGCGTCGGCGCCGTGAGCAAGCCGGGCGGCTTGTCGACGATGACCATGTCGTCGTCCTCGAACACGATCGCGAATGGCGGCAGCTTGCGCTCGTCTTCGCTGCGCGCGTCGCGCCCCGGGCGCTGGGTCGCGCGCGCCAGGGCGCCGCCCAGCACCACCGCCACCTCTTCGCCCTTGTGCGACAGCCGCCCGGCGATCTTCACGCGCCGCCCGTCGACGAACACGCCGCCGATGTCGAGCAGCACGCGCGCCTGCCGCCGCGACAGCCCGGGCACGCGCGCCGCCAGCACCTGATCCAGCCGCTTTCCGGCGTCTTCGTCGCCGACTTTGAAGATTATGCGGTTGGGCGCGGGCACGCGGCGCGCAAGCTAACACGTGGCATTGACACCGACGAGGCCGGCGCGGTAGTCGCAAGCCTTGGACCGAAAGCAGAAGCTCTACGTCTGGCTGACCGCCCTGTTCGTCTCGGCGCTGATCACCGGCGACTTCATCGGCGGCAGGTTCTGGCTGCTTGGCGGCTTCACTCTGTCGGCGGGGATCATCCCCTTCCCGCTGACATTCGTCCTCACCGACATCGTCAACGAGTTCTATGGGACCGTCGGCGCGCGCCGGCTGACCTATACCGGGGTCGGCGCGGCGGTGTTCGTGTGGGCGATCATCCAGATCGCCCTCCACCTGCCCCCCAGCCCCGTGTCGCCGATCTCGAACGAGGTCTTCCAGACCGCGTTCGGCAGCTCCGCGCGCCTGTTCGTCGCGTCGCTGACCGCGTTCATCATCGGCCAGCTGCTGGACATCAGCATCTTCCGCGCGCTCCGCCGCATGACCGGCCACCGCCTGCTATGGCTGCGCGCCACGGGCTCGACGGTGCTGTCACAGGCGATCGACAGCTTCACCGTCAGCTTCGTGTTCCTGGTGGGGACGCAGCCGATGAGCTTCATCGCCAGCAACGCGCGCAACAACTACGTCGGCAAGCTGGTGCATGGCGGTCCTGCTCACGCCCGTCATCTACGCGTGCCACGCCATCTTCCGCCGCCGCTTCCACGTTCCGGAAGCGGTGACGGTCGACGGCTGAACGTCCCGGCGCGGCTAGGCGGCCGCGGGCGGCGGCGACGGCGGCGGCAGCGACGGCGCCGACAGGACGCCCAGCTTCGGCATCTCGGTCAGCACCAGCGGCAGCAGCTCGTCCATCCGCTTGACGTACTGGATCTCGATCTCGGTGCGCGGCTGCTCCGGGATCTCGATGACGTCCTTGCGGTTGCGCTCGGGGAGCACGACGCGCTTGATGCCGGCGCGGTGCGCGGCCAGGAACTTCTCCTTGATGCCGCCCACCGGCAGCACCAGCCCGCGCAGCGTGATCTCGCCCGTCATGGCGACGTCGTTGCGGATCGGCTTGTTCGTCAGCAGCGACGCCATCGCCACGAACATCGTCACCCCCGCCGACGGGCCGTCCTTGGGGATCGCCCCCGCCGGAATGTGGACGTGGATGTCGGTCTTCTCCAGGAAGTTCTCCTCGAGACCCAGCCACTTGGCGCGCGAGCGGATGAATGACAGCGCCGCCTGCGCCGATTCCTTCATGACGTCGCCGAGCTGGCCGGTCAGCACCAGCTGCCCTTGCCGTTCATCTTGGTCGCCTCGATGAACAGGATGTCGCCGCCCACCGGCGTCCACGCGAGCCCGGTCGCCACGCCCGGCTCCGCCGTCCGTTCCGCGACCTCCGAGATGTACTTCGCGGGCCCCAGCAGATCGGCGATGCGTTCGTGCGTGATCCGCTCCGCGGGCTGCGCCTTCCCCTCCGCCACCAGCACGGCGACGGCGCGGATGACGTTGGCGATCTCGCGCTCCAGGTTGCGGACGCCGGCCTCGCGCGTGTAGCTGTCGATGACCTCGGCCACCGCCGCGTCGTCGAACGCCAGCTTCTCGCCCGTCAGCCCGTGCTCCTCGAGCTGCTTCGGGACCAGGAACTGCTTCGAGATCGACAGCTTCTCCTCGCGCGTGTAGCCCGGGAGCTCCAGCACCTCCAAGCGGTCACGCAACGCCGGCGGCACCGGGTCCATGATGTTCGCGGTCGCGACGAACATCACCTTCGACAGGTCGAACGGGACCTCCAGGTAGTGGTCCGAGAAGGTGTAGTTCTGCTCGGGGTCCAGCACCTCCAGCAACGCCGCTGCCGGGTCGCCCCGGAAGTCGTGTCCCAGCTTGTCAATCTCGTCGAGCATGAACACCGGGTTGTTCGACCCGGCCTTCTTCATGCCCTGAATGAGGCGCCCGGGCAGCGAGCCGACGTACGTGCGGCGGTGGCCGCGGATCTCGGCCTCGTCGCGCACGCCGCCCAGCGAGATGCGGATGAACTTGCGCCCCAGCGAGCGCGCGATCGAACGCCCCAGCGACGTCTTGCCGACGCCGGGCGGTCCGACCAGACACAGGATCGGGCCCTTCTTGTCGCTCTTCAGCTTGCGCACCGCCAGGTACTCGAGGATGCGCTTCTTGACCTTCTCCAGGTCGTAGTGGTCGGTGTTCAGGATGTTGCGCGCTTCCTGGATGTCGAGCTTGTCCTCGGTCGACACCGCCCACGGCAGCTCCACCAGCCACTCGAGATAGGTGCGCGTCACCGTGTATTCAGCCGACGACGGCTGCATCACCTTCAGACGCTCGAGCTGCTTGATCGCCACCTTCTCGGTGTCGGGCGGCATCTTGGCCGCGACGATCTTCTCGCGGAAGTCGTCGAGGTCGCCGCCCGTCTCGTCGATCTCGCCCAGCTCTTCTTTGATCGCCTTGAGCTGCTGGCGCAGCACGTATTCGCGCTGGTTGCGCCCCATCTCCTCCTGCACCTGGCTGTTGATCTTCTCGCGGACCTTCAGCACCTCGTGCTGCCGCGACAGGAACTGCAGCACCTTGCGCAGGCGGGTCTTGAGGTCGAACGTCTCCAGCACGTCCTGCTTCTCGTCGACCTGGACATCCAGGTTCGAGATGATGACGTCCGACAGCTGGCCCGGCTCGACGACGCTGTCGACCAGCGCGCTCGCTTCCTTGGGAAGCTCCGGCATCAGCTTGATGACCCGCTTGGCGACGTCCTTGACGTTCATCACCAGCGCGTCCAGCTCGACGTCCGTCGCGGACGAATCCGGCAGCGCCTGCACGCGCGCGGTCATGAACGGATCGACGCCCCCGACCTCCAGTATGCGGATGCGGGATACCCCCTGAAGGATCACGGAGAAGTTGTCCTTCGCCAGCTTGATCACCTTGAGGATGCGCGCGGCGCAGCCGACCATGTACAGGTCGCCGGGCCCGGGGTCCTCCGTGCGCGCGTCACGCTGGGTGACGATGCCGATGACTGGCCGCTCCTTCGAGATGGCCTCTTCGACCAGCTTGACGGACTTTTTGCGGCCCACGTCGATCGGGATGATCGAGCCTGGGAACAGGACTGAATTTCGCAGCGGGAGGATCGAGATAACTTCCGGAACCTCGACGGGGCCCTCGGGCGCTGCCTTCTTGGAGGCCATGCTTCGATCGTATACGGGAGTCAGGCGGCGCGCCAGTCGCTCGCCGCCTGACTATTCGAGTTTTCCGTCGCCGGTCACGTTTTTGCCTGACCGGCGAGGCTCGCTCTAACGGGACTTCTTCTCGCTGGCCGGCTTCGGCTGCGGCGTGAACGCGTGCACGGTGCCGCCAGCCGACGGCGCTGGCGCCCGATGACCCGGCGGCACCGCCCACGCGGGACCGCCGACGTCACGCGCGATGCCGAAGTGCGCGAGGACCTTCGCCTCGATCCTGCGCGCCACGTCGGGGTGGTCGCGCAGGAACTGCTTGGCGTTCTCGCGCCCCTGGCCGATGCGCTCGCCCTCAAACCCGAACCAGGCGCCCGACTTCTCCACCGCGCCGCACTCGGCGCCCAGATCGACGATGTCGCCTTCGCGGCTGATGCCCTCGCCGTACAGGATGTCGAACTCGACCTCGCGGAACGGCGGCGCCATCTTGTTCTTCACCACCTTGACGCGCGTCCGGTTGCCCACGACCTTCTCGCCGTCCTTGAGCGCCCCGACCCGGCGGATGTCCATGCGGACGCTCGCGTAGAACTTCAACGCGTTGCCGCCCGTCGTCGTCTCCGGGTTGCCGAACATGACGCCGATCTTCATCCGGATCTGGTTGATGAAGATGACCAGCGTGTTCGACTTGGCGATCGTCCCCGTCAGCTTGCGCAGCGCCTGGCTCATGAGCCGCGCCTGCAGGCCGACGTGCGCGTCGCCCATCTCGCCCTCGAGCTCGGCCCGCGGCGTCAGCGCCGCCACCGAGTCGACGACGATGATGTCGACGGCGCCCGAGCGCACCAGCATCTCGGTGATCTCCAGCGCCTGCTCGCCGCAGTCGGGCTGCGACACCAGCAGGTCGTCGGTGCGCACCCCGAGCTTGCGCGCGTAGCCGACGTCCAGCGCGTGCTCCGCGTCGACGAACGCGCAGATGCCGCCCAGCTTCTGGGCCTCGCCCACGACGTGCAGCGCCAGCGTCGTCTTGCCCGATGACTCCGGGCCGTACACCTCGACGACGCGGCCGCGCGGCAGCCCGCCCACGCCCAGCGCGATGTCCAGGCCCAGCGACCCGGTCGGGATCACCTTCACCTCGGGCGGGGCCATCCCCTCGCCCAGGCGCATGATGCTCCCCTTGCCGAACTGCTTCTCGATCGTCGATACCGCGACGTCGATCGCCTTGTCGCGCGCGACATCACGCTCGCGTGACCGGCGGGGTCGCGTGGGTATCCACCTTGTTCGCTTTGTCGGCCTTGGTCTCGCTCTTCTCGGTCGTGGTCGTCGCCATGTGGTGTCTCCTTGTCAGTTGGAAGCAAGCGCGGCCCGTGACCGCAAAACGTAGGTAGAGCCCTCGCCACCCAGGCGGCTCTCGTAGACGTGCACCTCTTCGATGGTCGTCGCGCCGAACTCGCGGTCGGCGAACGCGTCCAGCGCGGCGCGCGCATCGACGCCGCCACCTTTCGCGCGCCCGACAGTGACGTGCCCGGTGAAGGGCCGGCGATCACGCTCGAACCCGAGCCGCTCGCCGACGTCCTCGACCGCCGCCGCCACCGCCGCCAGCCCGCGCTCGACGTCGTCGGCCGCCGCCCACAACACGCTCGCGCGCCGCGGCGACGGAAACGCGCCCATCCGGCGCAGCTCCAGCCGAAACCGCGGCAGCGGCGCCAGCGCCTGCGCCAGCTCGGTCCCCAGCGCCGCCAGCTTGTCCTCGCCGACCTGGCCCAGGAACTTGATCGTGATGTGCAGGTTCTCGAGCTTGCGCGACCACTTCACCCCGGGCAGCTCGCGCGCCAGCTCCTCGGCCGCCGCGGCAATTCGCGCCCGCATGTCCTCGGGCAACGGCACGGCGACGAAGCTGCGTACGGTCTCCGTCATCGCTTGCGCGTATCGAAGTAGCGCCGGGCGAGATCCAGCGCGTGGAAAGCGGCCGCCAGGCGCACCTTCTCGCGCCCACCCGCGAACAGCTTGGTCGACGCGCGCGTCGTGCCCGGGCCCGCACACCGCGAAGCAGACCGTCCCCACCGGCTTGTCGGCCGCGCCCCCCTCGGGACCGGCGACGCCGGTGATGGACACCGCGACCGACGAGCCGCACACGCGCTTGACCCCCTCGGCCATCTCGCGCGCGGTCGGCTCGCTGACCGCGCCGAAGTCGGCGATGGTCTCCGGCTTGACGCCCAGCACGCCCGTCTTGACGTCGTCCGAATACGCGACGACACCACCCTTGAAGAAGACGCTGGCCCCCGACTCCGACGACACCAGCTCCCCCGCCAGCCCGCCCGTGCACGATTCGGCGATCGCCAGCGTCGCGTCCTGCGCGCGCAGCGCCTTCGCCACCGCCTGCGGGAACGTCTCGCCGTCGACGCCGTAGATGCCGGGGCCGATGCGCTTGCGCAGCTCGGCTTCGACCCGCTCGGCGATGGCGCGCGCCTCGGCCTCGACCTCGTGACGCACCACCAGCTTGACGTGGTTGACCGGGCTCGCGGTGCGGAAGTGCAGCGTCGCGCCGTCGATGCCGGCCAGGATGCCCGCCAGCCGGTGATCGATGTGCGATTCGCCCATGCCGTAGAGGTGCCAGGTGCGCGTCACCGGCGGCGGCCCGCCGACCTCGACCATCCGGCGCTGCAGCCGCGGCATCACCTCGTCGGCGAACATCTTCTCCATCTCGCGCGGCACGCCGGGCAGGAAGAACGCCTCGGCCGTCCCCAGCGGCACCACGAACCCCGGCGCGATGCCCGCCGTGTTGGGCAGCGCACGCGCGCCGTTCGGGATGCGCACCTGACGCAGGTTGTTGGGCGTCATCTCGAAGCCGTGCGTCGAGAACCGCTTCTTCATCGCATCCAGCGACGGTTCGTCGGGCGACGTCCCCGTGGCCAGCAACTCGGCCACCACGTCGACCGTGCGGTCGTCTTCGGTCGGCCCCAGCCCGCCGGTCGCGATGATGACGTCCATCTCCGCGCGCAGGCGGACGAGCGCGCTGCGAATCGACTGCGGATCGTCCGACACCACGATCTGCTCGGTCAGCTCGTACCCGCCTTCGAACAGGCGTTCCGCCACGTAGGCGGCGTTCGTGTTGCTCACCTCACCACGCAGCACCTCGTCGCCGATGGCGAGTAACGCCGTGCGCTGCGTCCTGACTGCCCGGGGACTAGACATTTGAGCAGTACCCTAGCCTCGCCGCGGCAGAGTGTCAACGAATTGATTCGCATGACAGTTTGCGGTGTTGCGACCGTCCGCAATGATTGACGCCCTCGGACGCCGCCGCTACGCTGGGTGGCTCTGATGCGCATCCGCTACGCCGCGAAGACCGACGTCGGGATGAAGCGCAACCACAACGAGGACTACTTCTCGCTCATCGAAGACGAGCAGCTGTTCCTGGTCGCCGACGGCATGGGCGGCCACGCCTCCGGCGAGGTTGCGTCGAAGATGGCGGCCGAGGTGCTCCAGGAGTTCTACGTCCGCACCAAGGACGACGAGGCGACCTGGCCCTACAAGATGGACCGCCAGCTGTCCTACGTGGAGAACCGCCTGGTGGTCGGCATCAAGATGGCGAACCAGCGCATCTTCCAGGCGGCCTGCAAGGACATCAAGTTCAAGGGGATGGGAACGACGATCGTCAGCGGCCAGGTGGTCGGCGACAAGTTCTACATCGCCCACGTGGGCGATTCGCGCTGCTACCGGATCCGCGGCGGCGGCATCCAGCAGATGACGCGCGACCACTCGCTGCTCGAAGACTACAAGGACGCCAAGCCGAACATGTCGGAGGACGAGCAGCGCAAGTTCCCGCACAAGAACGTCATCACGCGCGCGCTCGGCATGCGCGAGACCGTGCAGGTCGACGTGCTCGCCCACGACATCCAGGACAAAGACGTGTTCCTGCTCTGCTCCGACGGGCTGTCGGGCATGGTCGAAGACGCGAAGATCGCCGAGCTGGTCAAGGCCTCGCCCGATCTGGAGACCGCGGTTTCCGGCCTCGTCGAGGCCGCGAACCAGGCCGGCGGCACCGACAACATCACCGTCTTGGCGCTGCAATGCGCGAACTGAAACTCAGGCGCTGGGAAGCAAGTGCTAGCATTCCCGTTAGGTAGAACATGTGCGGAATAGTTGGATACGTTGGACCGAAACAGGCGACTCCCCTGCTGGTCGCCGGGCTGCGGAAGCTGGAGTACCGCGGTTACGATTCGGCAGGCCTGGCGGTCACGGATGCAGGGCGGATGCAGGTCGTCCGCTGCCGCGGCAAGCTGTCGGGGCTGGAAGAGATGGTGGCCAAGGAGCCGCCGCCCGGCAGCGTCGGCATCGGGCACACGCGCTGGGCGACGCACGGGCGCCCGTCCGAGATCAACGCGCACCCGCACAAGACCGGCTCGGTCGCGGTCGTCCACAACGGCATCATCGAGAACCACCTCGCGCTGCGCGCGCGGCTGGAGGCGTCCGGGCGAAAGTTTTCGTCGGAGACCGACACCGAGATCGCCGCGCACCTGATCGACGAAGCGCTGGCCGCCGGCGCGCCGACGCTGGTCGCGGCGGTGCGCGCCGCGCTGGGGCAGGTCGAAGGCGCCTACGCGCTGGCCGTCGTGTCGGAGAAGCACCCGGGCCAGATCGTCGCGGCCAAGGTCGCGTCACCGCTGTGCATCGGCATCGGCAAGGGTGAAGTCTTCCTGGCGTCGGACGTGCCCGCGTTCCTCGAGCACACGCGCGAGGTCATCTTCCTGGACGAGGGCGACGTCGCCGAGATCAGCACCGCCGGCGTCAAGCTGACCAGCCTCGACGGTACGCCGGTGCAGCGCCCGACCAAGACCATCACCTGGGACGCGGCCGCCGCCGAGAAGGGCGGCTATCCCCACTTCATGCTCAAGGAGATCCACGAGCAGCCGCGCGCCATCGCCGACACGCTGCGCGCGCGCCTGATGCTGGAGACTCACGACGCCGACCTGGAAGGCTTCGAGATCGACACGCGCACGTTGCGGCGGGTCGTGCTGCTCGCGTGCGGCACGTCGTACCACGCGGGCCTCGTGGGCAAGTTCCTGATCGAGGGCGCGGCGCGCATCCCGTGTGAGGTCGATCTGGCCAGCGAGTTCCGCTACCGCGATCCGGTCGTCGGCCCCGGCGATCTGGTCATCGCCATCTCGCAGAGCGGCGAGACCGCCGACACGCTGGCGGCGGTCAAGGAGGCGCGCGCGCGCGGCTGCCGGATCCTGGCGATCTGCAACGTCGTCGATTCGGCGATCCCGCGGTCGTCGCACGGCGCGCTGTACACGCACGCCGGGCCGGAGATCGGCGTCGCGTCGACCAAGTGCTTCACCGCGCAGCTGGCGGCGCTGGCGCTGGTGGCGATCCACCTCGGGCGCCGCACGGGCACGCTGACCCCGGACGCGGCCGCGAAGCTCACCACCGAGTTCGCGGGCATCCCGCACAAGATGGTCGAGACGCTCGAGGGGCTGGGTGACATGAGCGAGCTGGCCCAGGCGTACAAGGACGCGCGTGACTTCCTGTTCCTGGGGCGCGGCACCAACTACCCCATCGCGCTCGAAGGCGCGTTGAAGCTGAAGGAGATCTCGTACATCCACGCCGAGGGCTACGCGGCGGGCGAGATGAAACACGGTCCGATCGCGCTGGTCGACGACGGCGTGCCGGTCGTGGTGCTGGCGCCCAAGGGCCCGGGCTACGAGAAGGTGCTGTCGAACCTGGCCGAGGTGAGGGCGCGCAACGGGCACATCATCGCGGTGGCGACCAAGGGCGACACCGAGATCGCGTCGCAGTGCGATCGCGTGTTGTGGATCCCCGACGCGCCGGCGGCGTTGCAGCCGTTCCTGACCGTGCTGCCGCTGCAGCTCATGAGCTACGCGATCGCGCTGGCCAAGGGCAACGACGTCGACCAGCCGCGCAACCTGGCCAAGTCGGTCACGGTCGAATAGCCGCCTCCGGCGGCGCGGGACGGCCGGTCAGAACGCAAACGCCAGCGCGAGGCCCAGGCGCGAAACGCCGCGGGCCGCCTCGAGCACCTCTGGCGGCAGCGGCACCGGCGTTCCCGGCGCGCCCGGCACCGTCATCGGCGGCGCGGGGGGCGGGCCCTCGCCAGACAGCGCGATCTGCACGTCGAGCTTGAACGCCAGCCCGGGCACCGGGCGGTAGACCAGGCCGCCGCGCACGAACTGACGCGCGGGCGATGGCGCGGACGGCGGCGTCTCGCCGGGACCGGTGATCATGCCGGGGTTGAAGTTGTACGGGGACATCGCGCTGCGCGGGTTGACGTTTTCGTAGGCGGCGAACAGCAGCAGCTCCTGCCGGGACGGACCGTCGCCGAGGTGGAGCAGGTCGTATCCCGCCTGGACGTAGCCGCCGCGCCCGTTTTTCGGGACAGCCGATTGCCCCACCAGGCCCAGGTAGTCGTTGATGCGGTACGAGTTGAAGATGAACAGGTGCGCATATTGCGCGCGCAGATCGAAGCCACCTCCGCGAAAACGAAAGTCCGTCTCGGCCACCGCAACGCTGACGCCGTCGAGCAGCGGCTCACCGCCGCTCGCGGGGCCGTAGTAGCCGCCGGCGCCGCACGCGAACCCGGGCAGGTCGGCGACCTCCACGCGCGCGACGACGGCGGCCTGGCGGATGCCCAGGCGATCGCCGTTGCCGCGGCCGCCCCACAGCGGCGCCTGGGCCGCGAAGCCGGCGCTGTCCAGCGCGCTGACGACGTCGACCTCGTAGCGCAGCGCGCCCGCAAGCTCGCCGAAGATGCCAGCGCCCAACTCGCGCCAGGTCGCCGGGATGATCAGCTGATCGGTCAGCGGGCGATCGACGCTGAGGTAGGTCGGCGGCTCGTACAGACGGTTGATGATCCCGAGCGGCAGCAGCATCAGGCCGGCGTGGACGCCGAACGCGGGATGCGGCGAAACCTCGACCAGCCCCTGCTGCGCGCCAAAGTTGTCGCCGCGTTCCAGCGCGGCGTCGAAGTGGAACCGCAACCAGTCCGCCGGCCGGTGGGTCAGCGTCGCGCCGAGCAGGCTCGGATTCCAGTCGGCGTTGCCATTCCTGTCGATGAGAACGGCGACGTCGCCGTAGATGCCGAAGAATGTCTGGCGCGCGGCGGGCGCGGGCGACGCGGACAGTGGTGCGACCGGCGCCGAGGCCGTCGGCTCGACGCCCGGTGGCGCGCCGGCCGGAGGGCGCGCTGTCGGGAACGGCGCCGGCGCGGCCGGCCGGGGCGTCGGCACGGCCGGCGTGACAGGCACCACCGGCGCCGGCTGTCTGGGCGCGGGCGCGGGGACTGCTGGCGCGCGCGGCCTCGCCGTCGGCGGGGGTGGTGGTGTCGGCACCGTCGGCACGACGCGCTCGCGATCGACCTCCCATGTCCGCGTGGGCCACGGGACCGGCCAGCGCGGCGCGGCGGTTGGAGGTTGGGGAGCGGCGACTGCTGGCGGCGCACTCAGCCCCACCACGATCGCCGCGGCGATCGCCGTCGCAACCCGCGACGGGTGCCGCGTCGTCACCGGTCGCCCGTCGCGCACCCGTCGACGATACCGCGGCGCGACAGCGACGTCGCGAAACAAGCTGCCCTACGAACGACCGCGCTGACCCAGCATCTCGCGCGGGCAGCGCCCGCCTGGCACGCCCTGCGCCTTCTCGCACAGCCCGAACAGCTCGTGCCGGTGGCGGAGGACGTTGAATCCCAGCTTCTGGGCCAGGCCGTCCTGCAGCTCTTCGATCTGGTCGCTCTCGAACTCGGTGATGAAGCCGCAGCTGTCGCAGATCAGGTGATCGTGGTGCGCCCGCCCTTCGGCGATCTCGTACAGCGTCTGACCCGGGCCGAAGTGCCGCGCGGCCGCGATGCCCGCCTCCTCCAGCAGCTTGACGGTCCGGTACACGGTCGCGAGCCCCACACCCGGGTGCTTGCGGCGCGCCGACGCCAGCAGGTCCTCCAGCGCGACGTGCCCCGACGAGCGCAGGAACGCGTCGACGATAGCCTCGCGCTGCTGGGTGGTCTTCAGCCCCTTGCGCTGCAGGTACGCACGCCAGGGAGCCTTCGGGTCCTTGTTGGTCTGGCCGTCTTTTCCCTCCCGGCGCGACGCTGGCACGCTACGGTTCAAGATTCCTGCCGCCGCCATTTGATCGAGCACCCCATCGACGGCCGTTGTTCAAGCGATGGCCGCTTACCCGCGACCAGCATGTCCAGCGCTTCGGCCAGCTCGCGCCGCTTTACCTTGCTCTCGTCTTTCCACGAATCGTCGATGCGCCCACGATACGCCAACCGGCGGTCGCGGTCGTAGACGAAGATGTCGGGGGTGCAGACGGCGCCGAAGGCGCGCGCGACGTCCTGCGCCTCGTCGTGCAGGTAGGGAAAGCCGTAGCCGTACTCGCGCCAGCGCGCCGCCAACTTGTCGAACGCGTCGTCCGGGTAGGTATCGGCGTCGTTGGCGCACACGGCGACGAAGCGCACGCCGCGCGGCTCGAACTCGCGGGCCAAGCGAATGAGGCGATCCTCTACTGCTTGCACGTACGGACAGTGATTACAGATGAACATCACGACCAGCACGGGGTTGTCCCCGAAGTCGTCGCGCGCGTACGTTTTTCCGTCGACAGCGGGGAGCCGAAAGTCAGGGCAAGCAGCACCGAGCTCGGCAGGAGGAGTTTCCACAGCCATGGCGAACGAAATTCTAGTATAGAAGCCACCAAGGCGGCAGACGACCATGCCCACGGACGCAAAAACCGAGGCGGCGACCGACGCTGCGCGCGACACCGCGCGGCCCGAGCGCTTCGAGGACATCCTCGCGCGCCTGCGTGGCCTGGTCGACCGCCTCGAAGGCGGCAACCTGCCGCTGGAGGACAGCCTGCGCGCGTTCGAGGAGGGGATGGAGCTGTGCCGCCGCGGGACGGTGATCCTCGACGGCGCGGAGAAGAAGGTCGAGACGCTGCTGGCCGCCGGGCGCACCGCGCCGTTCGAACACGAAGACAAAGCCACGGGCGACAAATGACCTTCACAGACTGGCTGGCCGCGCGGCGCGCGGAGCTGGACCATCTGTTCGACGCGCGTCTGGTCGCACCGGCGGGCGGTGACCCTGGGCGGCTCATCGAGTCGATGCGGTATTCGCTGCTGGCGCCGGGCAAGCGCATCCGGCCGCTGCTGGCCCTGGCGGCCGCCGAGACCGTGGCGCCCATCAGCGATGACATGCGCCTGGCCTGCGCGGCGGTCGAGCTGGTGCACTGCTATTCGCTCATCCACGACGACCTGCCGGCCATGGACGACGACGACTTCAGGCGCGGCCGCCCGAGCAACCACAAGGCGTTCGGCGAGGCGACCGCCATCCTGGCGGGCGACGCCCTGCTGACGATGGCGTTCGAGTGGATCGCCGACGCCGGCTCACGCTCGGCGGAGCCGCGGCGTTTCGTCAGCGCCGCCGCCGCGCTGGCACGCGCGGCGGGCGCCGCGGGCATGGTGCGCGGTCAGGCGCGGGATCTGGGTGAACCGGCGCCCGCCACCCTGGCCGATCTGGAGACGCTGCACGCCGAGAAGACCGCGGCCCTGTTCCGCGCGTCGCTGGAGATCGGCGGCTGCGCGGCCGGCGCGCCTCCCGACGAGCTGGCCGCGCTGGCGCGGTTCGGGACCGCGTACGGCATCGCGTTCCAGCACGCCGACGATCGCGCCGACGCCGAACACGGCACGTTCGCCGCTGCGGCGCGCGATCGGCTGGCGACGCTCGTCGCCGACGCGTGCGCGGCGCTCGCACCCCTGGGTACACGTGGCGCGCGCCTAGCAGAGCTGGCGCGCGCGCTCGAGACTCGCGTCGAATAGCGCAGCACGCGCAGCAGAAGACAGAAGATTCGTAAGCGAGGCTTCAGCTCCCGCCTCTGTGTTACGATGATGATAGGGGGATGCCTGTCGACGAACAGACAAGGCTGTTCGAGGCCCCGGTTGCGACCGGAGGCGTTAAGCGCGATCGCGCCTATCTGGTCGTGCTGGCGGGTGCCAGCGTCGGCGAGATGTACAAGATCGATGGTGAGAAGACCATCATCGGCCGCGGTCAGAAGGCGCAGATCCGCCTGTACGACGACGGTATCTCGCGCGAGCACGCGCAGCTTCTCGTCGAGGGGAGCCGCATCTTCCTGCAGGACCTGGGGTCGACCAACGGCACCTACTGCAACGGCTTGCAGGTCGACAAGAAGGAGCTGGTCGACGGCGACAAGATCCTGGTCGGCTCGACCACGATCCTGAAGTTCACGTACCACGACAACCTGGACGAGATCTTCCAGCGTCAGATGTACGAGTCCGCCCTGCGCGACGGGCTGACCAAGGCGTTCAACAAGAAGTACTTCACCGACCGCCTGGAGAGCGAGTTCACGTTCTCGACGCGACACGGGACGCCGCTGGCGCTGGTGCTGTTCGACATCGACCACTTCAAGAAGGTGAACGACACCCACGGCCACCAGGCCGGCGACCAGGTGCTGTCCGAGATATCGAGCCTGCTCAGCAGCACGCTGCGCGCTGAAGACGTGTTCGCCCGCTACGGCGGCGAGGAGTTCGGCGTCATCTGCCGGGGCTCGGACATGGCTCAGGCGCAGGTCGTCGGCGAGCGGCTGCGCAAGGCGGTCGAGTCGCACCGGTTCGAGTATTCCGGGACGCACATCCCGGTGACGATCAGCGTCGGCGTGGCCGTGTTGCCGAACCCCGCGGTCAAGGACGCGAACGACATCGTGCTCTACGCCGACCAGGCGCTCTACAAATCGAAGAACGCCGGCCGCAACCGCGTCACCGTGCATCAGCCCGCCTGAGCGGTTTTTTCCGGGCTTTTTTGCAGGTCGGGCTCGCGGCCCGTAGTCTTTGAGGCGATGTCGTCACGCGCGCGTCGGTTGTGCTGTGCTGCCCTGCTCTGCCTGCTCATCGTGCCGCCGCGGATGTCGGCGTCGGCGAGCACCGGCGACCACGATCCCGACAAGGACGTGCCCGCCTCCGCAGCGGCGCCGGCACGGCAGGCCGGCAAGCCGGTTCCATTCCAGCGCGCGTGGCTGACGCCGTTCTTCCAGCAGGGCCGCGCGAAGCAGGCGGTGGAGCAGTTCCGCGCCGAGGACTGGGACGCGGCGGAGACCAGCTTCGCGAAGGCGCTGCGTTCGCTGCCGGACGCTGAACGGCACGCGGCGAAGTACATGCTCGCGCTCGCGCGCACGAACCTGTCGAAGTGGGCCGACGCTGGCCGGCTGTTCGAGCAGATGTACAAGGAGTACCCGAAGCTGGCGCCGTACCACGCGTACAACGCGGCTCGCTGCCGGCTGCGGCGAGGCGATGCGACGGGCGCGATCGAATGGGCGGGGCGCGTGGCCAAGGGGACGGTGCCCGAGGCCGAAGCAGAGCTGGTGCGCCTGGACGCGCTGCGCTCGCTCGCGCGCTGGAGCGACGCGCTGGCCGCCGCCGACAGCTACCTGCAGCGGTTCCCGAACGGGCCACGCAAGGTCGAAGCGCTGTTCAAGAAGGCGGAGGCGATGGAGAAGGCGGGCGCCGCGGGCAGCGAGGAGCCGCGGGCGGCCACCGGCGACATCGTCGCGATCTACCGGCGGGTGTGGGCCGAGGCGCCGCTCGACGTCTGGGGTGACCGCGCCGCGGAGCGCCTGGACCAGATCGCGGCGTCGCTGCCGCCGGCGGAGGCCGCCAGCATTCGCACGCGCACCGCCGCCGAGATGGTGTCGCGCGGCATGGTGTACTTCGACCGCAACCGCAACCAGGAATCGGAGACGGCGTTCGCGGCAGCGCTCGGCGCGCCGGGGCTGGACGCCGAGCTCGACTGCCGCGCGCGTTTTCATCGCGCGCAGTCGGTGTGGAAGCAGCGCAAGCGGCCGCGCGCCGCGCCGCTGTTCGACGAGGCCGAGATCGCGTGCGCGAAGGCGAAGAACAACGACCTGCACGCCAAGGCGCTGTACCAGGGGGCGCGCTGCTACGCATCGATGGGCAACCGCGAGGCGGCGACGGCGCACTACGCGCGCGTCGAGGCCGAACACGCCGACCACAGCTACGCCGACGACGCGCGCATTCGTTCGGCGGAGCTGGCGACCGACGCGAAGGACGAGGCCACCGCCGTGAAGATCCTGGCGGAGGTCCCCAAGCGTTACCCCAAGGCCGATCTGCTGAACGAGGCGCTGTGGCGGCTGGCGTTCGCGGCCTGGCGCGGCGGACGCGACGAAGAGGCGCTGCGCTGGCTGGACGAGAACCTGCGGCTCGTGCCGCGCGAGGAGATCTGGTACGCCGAGGGACGCGCGCTGTACTGGAAGGCGCGCGTGCTGCAACGGCGCGGCAAGCCCGACGAGGCGCGCAGCCTACTACGAGCGCGCGGTGCGCGAATACCCGCTGTCGGTGTACGCGCTGCTGTCGCTGACGCGGCTCAAGGCGCTCGACGCGGACGCCGCGGCGGCGCTGGTCAAGTCGCTGCGCAAGGGGCTGCGCGACATCCCCCCCTGGTCGTTTCCGGCGCGCGCCGCTGTACGGCGACCCCGGGTTCGTGCGCGCCGTCGAGCTGGCGCGCATGGGCCAGGGGCAAGACGCGCGCCGCGAGCTGGCGAAGCTGGGGCTCGCGACGTCGGCCGAGAAGCGATCGGGGGCCGCGGCGCGCGCCGAGGAGGAGGACCTGGTCTGGATCACCGCCACGATGCTGGATCGCGGCGGCGTGTGGAGCGCGTCGCACTCCCTGCCCCGCTACGGCGTGACCAGCTACCGGCTCGAGTATCCGGCCGGGCTGGGCGAGGCGAAGTGGAAGCTGTCCTACCCGCGCGCGTTCCCGACGCTGGTCGACAAGAATTCGAAAGCCAACCAGGTGCCCGAGGCGCTGCAGCTCGCGATCATGCGCGAGGAGAGCGCGTTCTCGCCGCGCATCGAATCGTTCGCGAACGCGATCGGCTGACGCAGATGATCATGCCGACGGCGCGCGCGGTTCGCCGCCAAGGGGACGACGGTCACGCGCGATCTGCTGATGGATCCGGCCAAGAACCTGGAGATCGGGTCGCGCTTCCTGGGCTTCCTGTGGAAGAACTTCGACGCGGCGGCGCCGCTGGCCATCGCCGGCTACAACGCCGGCGAAGGCGCGGTCGAAAAATGGCTGGGCGAGCGCGGTGACCTGGCGATGGACGAGTTCATGGAGACCATCCCCTACGACGAGACGCGCAACTACACGAAGCGCGTGCTCGCGTCGTATTTCACGTATTCGTGGCTGTACAGCGCCAACCCTGTGCCGTCGGTGCCGCTGGCCGCGCGCCCGAAGCGCACCGAGGCCAAAGAAGCCAACGACGACGACAACGACTAGACGCGCAAGGCGGCGAGCCGCGTCGCCCGTTACTTCTTCTTCTTGCCGCGGACGGCGCCGTCGCGCTCCGGGTTCACGCGGCGGCCGCCGGCGTCGGCGAAGGCGCGCAGGTGCGCTTCTTCGTCCGCCGACAGCGACGTCGGGACGACCAGCCGCAGGTGGACGATCAGGTCGCCCTTGCCGCCGCGGTCGACGCGCGGCATGCCACTGCCGGACAGCGAGATGGTCTGATTCGGCCTGCGAGCCCGCCGGGATCTCCAGCACTGTCTTCGCCGTCGACGGTCGCCACCGTCACGCGGTCGCCGAGGGCCAGCTGCGGGAAGCTGACCGCCATCTCGGTGTGCAGGTCGGCGCCGTCGCGCTCGAAGCGCTCGTCGGGCTGGACGCGCAGGATGACGTAGAGATTCCCGGCCCGCCCGCCCTGTGGGGCGGCCTCGCCGCGGCCCATGAGCCGCAGCGTGGAGCCGTCCTCGACGCCGGCGCGGGATCGCGACCTCCAGCGTCTCCTCCTCGTGGTCCAACCCGCTGCCGTCGCACGTCCGGCACGGCTTGCGGATGACGCGCCCCTCGCCCCGGCAGGTCGGGCAGGCGCTGGAGATCATCAGGAAGCCCTGCGAGTGCATGACCTGGCCGCGCCCGCCGCACCGCTGGCACGTCTCGGGTGACGTCCCAGGCGCCGCGCCCGTCCCCTTGCAGGTGCCGCACGCGGTCCGTCGCAGGACCTTGGTCGCCTTGGTGACGCCGGTGAACGCCTCCGCCAGCGTGATCACCATGCGCGTCTCGATGTCCGCGCCCCGACTGGGGGCGCCGCGACGGCCGCCGCCCCATCCCGCCGCCGAACGAGATCGCCGAGGATGTCGGAGAACGACGAGAAGATGTCGTGGACGTCGTGGAAGCCCGCCCATGCCGGCGCCCGGTCCCGCGTGCCCGAAGCGGTCGTAGTACGCGCGCTTCTCCGGATCGGACAGCACCTGGTACGCCTCGGACGCCGTCTTGAAGCTCTCCTCGGCCTCCTGGTCGCCCGGATTGCGGTCGGGGTGCAGCTCCATCGCGAGCTTGCGATAGGCGCGCTTGAGCTCGCCGGCATCGGCGTCTCGGCTGACGCCAAGTACTTCGTAATAATCCCGTCGCTCGGACACTGCTGACCGGCACCAATATAGACTATGTTGGCCGACATGCAGCACAGCCCGGGATTTCTCGCGCTGGTCGACCGACGCACGCCGTCGCATCCGCGAGTGCACGGTGGCCGACGTGCGCCAGCGGCTGGACCGTGGCGACCGCTTCCATTTCGTGGACGTCCGCGAGGACAGCGAGTTCGCGGTCGACCATGCCGCCGGGCGCGCGCCACATCGGCCGCGGCATCCTCGAGCGCGACGTCGAGAACCTGATCCCCGACAAGGGCGCCGACATCGTGCTCTATTGCGGCGGCGGGTACCGCTCGGCGCTGGCGGCCGACAGCCTGCAGCGCATGGGTTACACCAACGTCGTGTCCATGGACGGCGGCATCCGCGCCTGGCGCGAGGCCGGATATGCGATCGAGCCCGGCGGCGGCACGCGCTGACGGGCGCGCGCGCCCGGTGGTGACGCTGGCCGCGGTCCGCGACGCCATCGTCGCCTGCGACGACTGCTCGCGCCTGCGCCGCTACTGCGCCCGCATCGCGCAGGAGAAGAAGGCGGCCCACCGCAACGACACCTACTGGGGCCGGCCGGTGCCGGGGTTCGGCGACGCGGCCGCCCGCCTGTTGCTGGTCGGGCTGGCGCCGGCGGCGCACGGCGCCAACCGCACGGGACGCGTGTTCACGGGCGACGGGTCAGGCGACTTCCTGGCCGCGGGGCTGCACGCCGCCGGGTTCGCCAACATCGCGACCTCGCGCAGCGCCGACGACGGCCTCACGCTGCGCGACGCGTACATCCTGGCGGCGGTCCGCTGCGCGCCGCCCGACAACAAGCCGACGCCCGACGAGATCGCGCGCTGCCGCCGCCACCTGACCGCCGAGATCGCCGCCCTGCCCCGCGTCCGCGTCGTCGTCGCGCTGGGCAAGATCGGCCACGACGCCTACCTGGCCTACCTGGCCGAGGCGCACGGCATCCGCCCGCGGCCGCGCCCCGTGTTCGCGCACGCCGCCGAGGCGCGGCTTGGCCCGGGGCTGCCCGTGCTGCTGGACAGCTACCACCCCAGCCGGCAGAACACGAACACGAAGAAGCTGACGCCCGACATGATGCGCGCGGTGTTCCTGCGTGCGCGGGCGTTGCTGGGGATCGCGTAGAGCGGAGCCGGGCTTTGCGCGGCGTAGCTCATCGCGGGAGGTTCGGAACCCTTTGAGGGTTCTGACGTTAGCAGTAGCATCCGCCGGCGATGACGTTCGACGACGATCCTGGCGTTTGGCGTGTGCTCACGCGCGAGTACCTGGCGCGCGAGCCCTGGTACACGGTGCGCGTCGACCGCGTGCAGCTACCGAGCGGCACCGTCATCCCGAAGTACTGGATCAGCGAGCACCCGCCGTGGGTCAACGTCGTCGCGCTGACCGCGGACGACCAGGTCGTCCTCATCCGCCAGTACCGCCACGGCATCGGCGCGGTCCACTTCGAGATCCCGGCCGGCACGACCGACCCCGGCGACACGTCGCTGCTGACGGCGGCGCAGCGCGAGCTGGCCGAGGAGACCGGCTACACCGGCGGGCGCTGGTCGGAGCTGATGACGCTGTCGGCGAACCCCGCCCTGCAGAACAACCTCACGTACACGTTCCTCGCCGAAGGCGTGACGGCGGGCGCCGCGTCGCCCGAGGAGCAGCGAAGACATCCGCGTCCACCTGGTGCCGCTGGCCGAGATCGAGGCGCTGATCGAAAACGGCGGCTTCGTGCAGGCGCTGCACACCGCGCCGCTCCTCAAGCTGCTGCTGCAACGCCGGCGCGCGGGGAGCTGAGGCGCCGTCATGCCGATGCCGGACGAGATCGTCGGCCTCCTGCGGTCGACGATCACCATCAAGTGGTCCGACGGCCACGAGACCCGCTACCGCGCGCGCGACCTGCGCCTCGCGTGCCGGTGCGCGGGGTGCATCGAGGAGACGTCCGGCCGCCCGCTGCTGGAGCCGTCGACGGTCCCCGAGAACGTCCGCGCCAAGGGCATCAGCCTCATGGGGCAATACGCCATCAGCATCGAGTGGAGCGACGGCCACACGACCGGCATCTACAACTTCCGCGATCTGCGCGCCAACTGCCCCTGCGACGCCTGCCTTGCGGCGCGCGCCGCGCGCTAACCGCCGACCAGCCCCGCGATCGTCGCCGACAGGCACGTCGCCAGCGTTCCCGCGACGATCGACCGGACGCCCAGGCGCGCCAGGTCGCCGCGCCGTTCGGGGGCCATGCCGCCGATGCCGCCGAGCACGATGGCCAGCGAGCCGAAGTTCGCGAAGCCGCACAGCGCGAAGCTGGCGATGCGCACGCTCTTGGGCGACAGCAGGTCCAGGTGGCTGGTCATCGTCTGGTAGGCGATGAACTCGTTGAGCACGGTCTTGGTGCCGATCAGCTCGCCGACGAACGGCGCCTCGCGCCACGGCACGCCCATGACGTAGGCGAGCGGCGCCAGCGGCGTCCCCAGGATGCGCCCCAGCGTCAGCTCGGGATGGCCGAACCAGCCGCCCACCACCGACGCCCCCTTGTCGACCATGGCGACCAGCGCGACGAACGCGATCAGCATCGCGCCGACGTTGAGCGCCAGCTGCAGCCCCTCGCTGGCGCCGCGGGCGGCGGCGTCGATGACGTTGACGTCCAGGCGCGGGACCGCGACGCGCGCCGAGCTCGACGTCTCGGGCGTCGCCGGTCTCGGGAACCATGATCTTGGCGATCATCACGGCCGCGGGCGCGCTCATGAACGACGCGGTCACCAGGTAACCGGCGTCGACGCCCATCGCGACGTAGGCCATCAACACGCTGCCGGAGATGGTGGCCATGCCGGCGCACATGACCGCGAACAGCTCGCTCTCCGTCATGCGCGCGATGTAAGGGCGGATGAGCAGCGGCGCCTCGGTCATGCCCAGGAACACGTCGCCGACGGTCGACAGCGCCTCGGCGCCGGAGATGCGCATCGACCGCGACAGGCCGCGCGCCAGCAGCGCCACGATCCGCTGCATGATCCCCAGGTGGTAGAGCACCGCCATCAGGCTGGCGATGAAGATGATGATGGGCAGCACCTTGACCGCCAGCACGAAGCCGACGGTGACCGTGCGCAGCGCGCCCCGCTCCGGCCCCGGCAGCGTCTGCACCATCGCCACCCGGGCCAGTCGCCGAACACGAACCGGATGCCCGCGTCGGCGAAGCCGAGGAAGCCGTTCGCGGCGCTCGTTGGACCACGTCGAACAGGCGCGCGCCCGCGCTCGTGCGCAGGGCGAACAGGCCGATCGCCAGCTGCAGCCCGAGGCCCCACGCGAGGATCCGCGGGCTGAGCGCGCGCCGGCGATCCTTGGACAGCAGCAGCGCGATGCCGAGCAGCACGACGATGCCGGCAACGCCGATCACTCCATCACCAGCGGCGGATGACCGAAGCGCGCGCGCAGGGTGTTGATGCTGCGCAGGATGCGCGGGCGCGCGATCAGGCGGCGCTCGAGCCGGCGCTTGCCGGGAAAATCCAGGATGGTGACGCCGACGATCATCATCAGCAGCCCCTGCCCGGGGATCCCCGGCAGCGCCATCACCATCCCGAGCAGGATGACCACCCCGCCCAGCATGTTCTTGGCGATCAGCGCCAGCGTGCGCGGCAACGGGTGCTGCTTCGGCGTCTCCAGGACATGCTCGCGCAAGAAGTGGTCGGGCGGCCAGCGCACGATGATCGCCACCGCCAGCGCGATGCTGCCGATCGCCAGGCCGATCGACACGCCGATGCCCCACCACAGCCCACCCTTCTGGAGCAACTTGCCGGCTGTTTCGATGAGCTGGTCGATGGGCCCGGGCATCCGCCTGCTAATCTTGCCCGTCATCTCCATCGACCACCAGATCGCCGAGCACATCGACGACGTCGACGCCTCCTCGTGGGATCGGCTGGCGGGCGATGACGACCCGTTCCTGGAACATGCCTTCCTGGCCGCCCTCGAGGCGTCGGGCAGCGTCGGCGCGCGCGCCGGCTGCCTGCCGCGCTTCGTGCTGGCGCGCGACCGCGATGGCAAGCGCCTGGTGGGCGCCGTGCCCCTCTACCTGAAGAGCAACAGCAACGGCGAGTTCATCTTCGACTGGGGCTGGGCGAACGCCGCCCACCGCGCCGGCGTCCGCTACTACCCGAAGCTGGTCGCCGCCATCCCGTTCACGCCCGTGACCGGGCGGCGGCTGATGGTGCTGGCCGAGCCGGACGTCGACGCGGGCGCCGTCACGGCCGCGCTGCTGCGCGGGATCGCGGAGGTCGCCGAGGCCGAGCGCGCGTCGTCGGTTCACGTGCTGTTCTGCACCGAGGAAGAAAAGCAGCTGCTGGCCGCGCACGCCTATGCGCCTCGTCTGTCGATGCAGTTTCATTGGCACAACCGCGCCGGGCGGCCGTTCGAGAGCTTCGACGACTACCTGACGACGTTCCGGTCGCGAAACCGTAAGCAGGTGCGCAAGGAACGCCAGACCGCGGCCGCGCACGGCCTCCGCTTCCGCACCGCGACGGGCGGCGAGCTGGACGACCGCGACTGGGCGCGCGCTGCGCGCGCTCTATCACGCCAACATCGAGCGCCACGGGGGGATCCCGTACCTGACCGACCGCTTCTTCGACGTCGCGCGCGACGCGCTGGCGCACCGGGTGGTGGCGACGCTGGCCTACCGCGGCGACGACGTCGTCGCGGGCACGATCAACTTCGAGAAGGGGGCGCACATCTACGGCCGCTACTGGGGCTGCCTGGACGACTTCCAGATGCTGCACTTCGAGCTCTGCTACTACCGCCTGATCGAACGGGCGATCGACCGGCGCTGCACGCTGTTCGAGGCCGGCGCGCAGGGCGAGCACAAGCTCAAGCGCGGGCTGGCGCCCGCGTTCACGCACAGCGCGCACTGGATCCGTCACCAAGGCCTGGCCACCGCCGTCCGCGACTTCGTCGAGCGCGAAGCCGTCGCCGTCGCCCAGGAGGTCGCCGACTACGCCCGCCACACACCGTTCCGCGCCGCCGGCGACGGGGACGTCGAACGCCGGAGACGACGGCGACGACCCGGCGCGATGATCGAGGTCTTCTACTTCTTCTATTTCCAGGCGGTCGCCATCTACATGGCGTTCATGCCGTCGTACCTGCGCGGGCTGGGCCTGACGGGGCGCGAGATCTCGACGGTGTTCGCGATCCCGCCGCTGCTGGCGCTGGCCGTGCCGCTGGCGTGGGCGGCGCTGGCGGACCGCACGCGCCGCCACGACCGCGTGCTGCGCATCGTGGTCGGCGGCGCCTGCCTCGGCTTCGTGCCGCTGCTGTTCGCGCGGTCGTTCGGGCCAATCCTGATCGGCTGGATCACGTACGCCATGTTCAGCGTCTCCGTCGGCTCCCTGGCCGACGCGCTCGCGGTGGCGCGCGTGCGCGCCGGCGCCGTCTACGGCCGCCTGCGGCTGTGGGGCTCAGTCGGCTTCGTCGTCGCGGCCGTCGCCTTCGGCGGCGTGTTGTGGGCCCGCGACGACGCCCGTAACGCCGGCGCGGACTGGCTGGTCCCGGTGGCGATGTGGCTAGCGCTGGTCGCCGCGTTCATCGCCGCGCTGCCCCTGCGCGGCACCGGCGAAGGCAGCGCGCGCCCGCGCGCCGCCGACGTCAAGGCGCTGGTGGCGCAGCCCCGCCTGCTGCTGCTGTTGCTCGCGGCGGCGCTGCACTGGATCTGCCTGACGCCCTACAACATCTACCTGGGCATCTTCCTGCGCGACCTCGGCCTGCCGCCGCCGCTGTGGGGCCTCGCCTACGCCACCGGCACCGTCGCCGAAGTGGTCGTGCTGGCGCTGTTCCGGCGGCTGGAGGCCCGCTTTCGCCTGGACGTGCTGCTGGCGATCGCCTTCGGCGCCAGCGCCGTGCGCTGGCTGGCGATCGCGGCGTTCGACGCGCCGTGGGCGCTGATCGCGGTGCAGACGCTCCACGGTCTGAGCTTCGGCCTGTTCTGGTGCGCGGCGATCGCGCTCATCGCCGCCACCGTGCCCGGCTCGCTGCGCGCCACCGGCCAGGCGCTGCTGATCATCTCGATCAATGCCGGCGGCGCGATCGGCAACGCGGTGACCGGCAGGCTCTACGACGCCAGCGGCCCACGCCTGATGTTCGTGCTGGCGGCGATCCTGGAGCTGGCGCCGCTCACCGTCGTGATCCTGGCCCGTCATCGCTTGCGCGCCACGGCTGGGCTGCTATCGTCCGGGCCGTAATTCCACCGACACGCGACTAACGGAGGTCCGATGACCCGTCTCTTGATCGTTCCCATTCTTCTGGCGACTCTGACCGCAGTTGGTTGCAGCGATGATGGCGGGAACGGCACCGGCTCGGCGGGCAGCGGCGGCGGCGCCGCTGGCAGCGGCGGCGGCGCGGCGGGCAGCGGCGGCACCGGCAGCGGCGGCACCGGCGGCGGCAGCGCCTTCATGGCGGTCGCGCCCTGCAACGCCGCGACTGACTACGTCACCACGCCGACGACGATCGCATTCGGCCTCGACACCGAGTTCTTCTACCGGCCCAAGTGCCTGAAGGTTCCGACCGGCACCCAGGTCACCTTCACGGCCACGGACCCGACCTACGGCTTCACCGCTCATCCCCTCGATCCGTCCGGGAACCGCGGCACGCGGCCCGGCAACCCGATCACGCCGACCATGACCGGCACCACCGCGTCGTTCACGTTCCCTGCCAAAGGCTTCTGGGCCTACTACTGCACCATCCACGGCTCCTCCGACAACGGCGAGTACATGGCCGGCGTCATCTGGGCTGACTAGCCGCTCCAGCGCGAAGACAGGGCGACGTGGCCCGCTGTCGAACGCCATCTCGCGCGTCGAAAATGCGTGCGACCAGATCGGCGCCAACATCACGTTCACGCTCGGCTCGGGCAACCTCTTCTTCTAAACCGACGCGATCGTCGGAGGCGAGGCGGAGCTCAAGACCTGGCTCTATCGTCTGTGCATGACCGAGGCGCGCCGCGTCCGCCGGCGGCGGAAGATCGGCGCCGCGCTCGCCGCCGTGCTGCGCAACGAGCCGCCCAGCGACGCCATCCCGCCAGCCCTGCGCAGCGACGCCACCATCCAGGCGCTGGTCAAGCGCGCGCTGGACCGGATGGAACCCGAGCAGCGCCTGGCCTTCATCCTGTTCGAGGTCCAGGGGTTCACGGGCCGGGAGGTCGCCGAGATCGCCGGCCGCAGCCTGCCGTCGACGTTCCGGCGCCTGTACGGCGCGCAGCGCGTGCTGCGCGAGATGCTCAGCTGAACGAAAACGTCAGCTTGTCGCCGTCGGCGTCGACGGCCACCTTGCCGCCGGTCATCAGCTTGCCGAACAGCAGCTCGTCGGTCAGAGGGCGCTTGACCTCGTCCTGGATGACCCGCGCCAGCGGGCGCGCGCCGTTCATCGGGTCGTAGCCCTTCTTCGACAGCAGCGCGCGCGCCGCCGGCGTCAGCTCGATCTTGACGTGGCGCTCGCCCAGCTGGGCCGCCATCTCGGCGACGAACTTGTCGACGATCTGACCCATCACCGCCGGATCCAGGGGCGCGAAGTCGATCTTCGCGTCCAGCCGGTTGCGGAACTCGGGGGAGAACATCCGCTTGTAGGCTTCGTCCGTGTCGCCGAAGCGGTCGCTGCCGCCGACGCCGAAGCCGGGCATGTGGCGCGACAGCTCACGGGCGCCGACGTTGCTGGTCATGATCAGCACGACGTGGCGGAAGTCGGACTTGCGCCCGTTGTTGTCGGTCAGCGCGCCGTGGTCCATCACCTGCAGCAGCAGGTTGAACAGGTCCTGGTGCGCCTTCTCGATCTCGTCGAGCAGCAGCACGGCGTGCGGCGTCGTGTGGATCGCGTCGGTCAGCAGGCCGCCCTGATCGAAGCCGACGTAGCCGGGAGGCGCGCCGATCAGCCGCGACACCGTGTGCCGCTCCATGTACTCCGACATGTCGAAGCGGATGAAGCCGACGCCCATGGTTTCGGCCAGCTGCTTGGCCAGCTCCGTCTTGCCGACGCCGGTCGGTCCCGCGAACAGGAAGCAGCCGATCGGGCGTTCCGGGCGGCCGAGGCCGGCGCGGTTCATCTTGATCGCCTGCGCGACGCGCGCGACCGCCGAGTCCTGGCCGAAGATCTTGCCGCGCAGATCGGACTCCAGGTTCTGCAGCCGCTCGCGATCGTCGGCCGCGACGCGGCGCGGGGGGATGCGCGCCATCGTCGCGACCACGGTCTCGATGTCCTTGGCGTTCACCCGCCGCGGCGTCGGCTTGTCGCGGTCCGCGCGTTGCTTGGGGCGCGCCTTGAGCTTGGCCGCCGCCCCCGCCTCGTCGATGAGGTCGATCGCCTTGTCGGGCAGGCGGCGGTCGTTGATGTAGCGCGCCGACAGGTCGGCGGCCGCGCGCATCGCCTCGTCGGTGTAGGTGACGCCGTGGAACTCCTCGTAGCGCGGACGCAGCCCTTCGAGCACCTTGACGGTGTCGTCGATCGACGGCTCGTCGACCTCGATGGTCTGGAAGCGGCGCGCGAGCGCACGGTCCTTCTCGATGTAGCTGCGGTATTCCTTGTGCGTCGTCGTGGCGATGCAGCGCAGCTTGCCGTTGGCCAGCGCCGGCTTGATCAGGTTGGCCGCATCCATCGCGCCGCCCGACGCCGCTCCCGCCCCGACGATCGTGTGCAGCTCGTCGATGAACGCGATCGCGTTCGGCTTCTCCTGCAGCGCCGCGATCACCGCCTTGAAGCGTTCCTCGAAGTCGCCGCGGTAGCGCGTACCCGCCACCAGCGATCCCATGTCGACCGCGTAGATCGTCGCCCCCGCCAGCGCGGGCGGCGCCTCACCCAGCTCGATGCGGCGCGCCAGCCCCTCGACGATCGCGGTCTTGCCCACGCCCGCGTCGCCGACGAACAGCGGGTTGTTCTTGCGCCGCCGCGCCAGCACGTGCAGCGCCCGTTCGACCTGCGCGCTGCGCCCGATCAGCGGATCGATCTCGCCGGCGCGCGCCCGTTCGTTCAGGTTGACCGCGTATTTGGCCAGCGGATCGGCGGGCGCCTCGTCGTCGTCGTCGTCGCCGCCCGGGGCGCCGTCGCCGGGAATGCCGGTCGTCTTCGCCGGCAGCAGCTTCGAGATGCCGTGCGAGATGAAGCTGATGACGTCGAGCCGCGTGATGCCCTCTTCCTTCAGGAACGTCACCGCGTTCGACTCGGGCTCGGAGTACATCGCGACCAGCACGTTCGGCCCTGCCGCCTGCGCCTTGCCCGCCCCCAGCACGTGGTTGACCGCGCGCTGGATGACGCGCGCGAACGCCAGCGTCGGCTGCGCGCGGTCGCGGTCCGCCTCGGGTAGCGGCTGTGATCTCATCGGCGAGGAAAGACTCCAGCTTGCCGCTGAGGCGCGGCACCGAACCACCGCAGTGCTTGACCACGTCGGCGGTCTTGTCGTCGCCCAGCAACGCCAGCAGCAGATGCTCCAGCGCGGCGAACTCGTGCCCGCGCCGGGTGGCGTCGTCGAGCGCGCCGCGAATTGCCTGTTCCAGCTCCGGTGTCAGCATGTCATTGCTCTTGATTCTTGCGCAGCGAGGCCTGCAACGGCATCTCGTTCTCGCGCGCGAACTGCACCACCTGGTGCGCCTTGGTCTCGGCGATGTCGTACGGGTAGACACCCGCGACGCCGATCCCCTTTGTGTGAACGTGAAGCATGATCTGCCGCGCCGTCGCGGCGTCGTGCTGGAAGTACTTCATCAGCACGTAGATGACGAACTCCTGCGTCGTGTAGTCATCGTTGTGCAGCAGAACCTCGTACAGCGGCGGGCGCTCCAGCTTGCGCTTGTTGACCGTCTCGGGCTCGCGGTCGAGGCGCGTGAGCGTCCCTGTCCCCTCCTTGCCCTCGCGGTCGTCGTCTTTTCGCTTCGGAGCCATCGCCTTGCGCCGATCGTAGCGCAGTTACCCGATCGTCACAACTCTTGCGTTGCGGGTCGTCCAGGCGTTCCAGGGCCCAGCCGGCGGCGTCGCGCACGACGGCAACCGGGTCCTCGGCCAGACGGACGACCACCTCGCGGGCGCCACGGTCGCGCGCGCTGCCGATCGCGTACAGCGCGTTCCGGCGCAGGCCGTCGTAGCGCGCGCGAGCCACAGCCATCCCCGGCGCCAGCTGGTCCCACTGCTCCGGCGTCAGCGCCGCCACCTCGGCCGGCGACAGCGCCGCCAGCGGCCGGGGCGCGAAGCGCGCATCCCCCTCGGGGACCTGCCGGCGGTTCCACGGGCAGACCTCCTGACAGACGTCGCAGCCGAAGATGCGGCCGGCGAAGCCCGCCGATCGCAGCGGCGCCGGCACGGCGTCCTGGTTCTCGATGCTCTGGTAGGAGACGCAGCGGCGCGCGTCGACGACGCCCGGCTCGGGAAACGCGCCCGTCGGGCAGGCGGTCAGGCACAGGCTGCACTCGCCACAGCGCTGCTCGGCGGGGGCGTCGTAGCTGTCCACGGCGCGGTCGATGAACATCACCGACAGCGTCAGCCACGAGCCGATGCGCGGGTTGATGAGGCAGCCGTTCTTGCCGATCCACCCCAGCCCGGCGCGTTCGGCCCAGACCTTCTCCATCGCCACGCCCGTGTCGGCGCACGCGTAGGTCTCCAGCGTCGGGTCGAGCTCCAGCAGGCGCTTGCGCAGCCGGCGCATCCGGTCGCGGTGCGCGTAGTGGTAGTCGCGGCCGCGCGCGTAGCGGGCGATGGCGCCGGTCTCGTCGGCAGGGCGGTGGTAAGCGATCGCCAGGGCGATGACCGTGCGCGCGCCCGGCAGCACGGTCGTGGGGTCGAGCCGCTCGGGCATGCGCTCGGACATCCAGCTCATGTCGGCGGCGTAGCCTGCGGCGAGCCACCTTTGCAGCGGCCCGGGGTCGAGTGGCTCCGCGCGCGCCAGGCCGACCAGCGAGAACCGCGATGCGCGCGCCGCCTCGCGCACCGCTTCGCCCGACAGCATTCGAGCTACCTGCTTCACGTCCGCGTCCTGCGTCTACTTGGGCGCCGAGAACTTGGCCGCCTGCGCCTGGTAGTAGTTGCCCATCGTCAGGTTCGAGCGCTGCACCTCGATCAGGCGGTCGCACAGCTCCTCCCAGCGGCTGCCGGGAATCGCCAGGTACATCTCCTCGTCGCTGATGGTCGTGAACGTTCGGTTGCCGCGGCACCCGAACGACAGCGCGATGAGCTCGGTCTTCGCGGCCGCCGGCAGGATGGCGCAGCTCGGCCGGCTGGTCGCGTCGGCGCTGCCGCGCGCGAGGCCAGCCTTCAGCGCCGCCTCGAACAGCAACGTCGACTGCGCGGGCGTTGACGGCCACCAGCACCACATCCGCCTTCAGCAGGTCGCTGGCCGCCGGCGCATACGCGACCACCGCCGGCTCGCGGTCCAGCGTCGGGATGCCGGCCACCTCGGCCGGATCGAGGTAGCGCGTCTCGACCATGAAGCCGATGGTGGCCGACAGCTCGTTGCCGCGGTCCGCGGGCAGCCCGATCTTGTGGGTGTAGCTGCCGACGGCGCAGTTCCAGTGATCGGCGGCCAGCGTGTAGAAGCTCTTCCCTTCCATCGCGCGGTCCCAGAACACGCACCCCGCCGCCACCGGCCCACCCGACCACCGCGCCAGGCCGGCGGGCGGCGCGTCCATGAACGCGACCTTGATCGGCAACCGCCGCAACCCCAGGATTTCCTTCACCCTCGTCGCTCGCTCGTCCATTGCTCTGGCCTCCGCGGGCCGGAAGCATGTTCGCCCCCCACCAGCCTGTCAACGGCACCCCGACGGACGTACAGGCACCGACATCCCGTTGCGTCATGTTGACGCGGCGAAATGGCAATCAACACCTGAGACTCGCTCTCTCATCTCAGGTCAGCGATTATTGATACCGATGTTAGTTGGTGAGCCAACCCACGCAAACGGGGCCATAAACCATGCTGACCCTCAAACGCATTGTGAGCGAGCTGTTGACGGACGACGAAGGGGCGACGGCCATGGAGTACGGCCTGATCGCAGCCGCCGTCGCGGGGGTCATCTTGACGGTTGTCTATCTGGTGGGCGGTAAGGTCAACAACTCCATCACCAACGTCGCCGCCCATATGTGAGGGCGCACCGCGCCGGTCACGCGCGCGGGTGAAAGCGGTCGTAGACAGCGCGCAGGTGGCCGCGCGACACGTGGGTGTAGATCTCGGTCGTGCCGATGTCGGCGTGCCCGAGCATCGCCTGGACGGCGCGCAGATCGGCGCCGCGTTCGACCAGGTGGGTGGCGAACGAGTGCCGTAACTTGTGCGGCGAGATGCGCTTGCGGATGCCGGCCGCCGTGGCGTAACGGCCGAGCAGCTTCCAGAACCCCTGCCTGGTCATCGCCCGCCCGTGATGGGTGAGGAACAGCGCGTCGATGGCGCGCGCCTTGGTGGCGGCGACGCGCGCCTGCTCGACGTACGCCCGCACCGCGGCCAGCGCCGACTCACCCACCGGGACCAGGCGTTCCTTGCGCCCCTTGCCGAACGTCATCAGGTAGCCGGCGTCGAAGTTCAGGTCGCGCAGGCGCAGCTTGACCAGCTCCGAGACGCGCAGGCCTGTCGCGTACAGCGTCTCCAGCATCGCGGCGTCACGCATGCCGCGCGGCGTGCGCCGGTCGGGCGCCGCCAGCAGCCGATCGATCTCATCGACGCTGAGAAAATCCGGGAGCTTGCGCCCGAAGCGCGGCAGGTCGACGTCTTCGGTCGGGTCGGAGGATGCGATGCGTTCGGCCTTGAGGAACCTGAAGAACTGCCGCAAGGCGACCAGGCGCCGCGCCTGCGAGCGCGCCGATAGCTTGCGTTCGGTCAGGTGAACGAGGAAGTCGAGAATGTCGATCGACCGCACCGCTTCGACGGGTTGAATCGTCCGCCCAGCCGCGAAGTGCGCGAAGCGCGCCAGGTCGCTGCCGTAAGCTTCCACAGTGGCGGGCGTCAGCTCCCGCTCCACGCGCAGGTGGTCGAGAAACTGCTGGATGGCCTCGTCGACGGTCGGCCCCACGTGTCCATGCTCGACCCGCGCACGGCCGTAAGCAAATTTCTTGCTCGTGGCACGCGCCAGGCGAGCCCCGCCGCCCGCGTCAGCGGCGCAGGTTCAGGTCGGTGAGCGCGCGATCGAGGAGGCCATTGGCGAACGCGGCCCCTTCGGCGGTGCCGTAGCGTTTCGCGAGCTCGACGGCTTCGTTGAGCACGACGTTCACCGGGACCGTCGGGCAGTGGGTGAGCTCGTACAGCGCGATGCGGATGACGTTGCGATCGACCAGCGCCATGCGCTCCAGGCGCCAGTTGCGCGACAGCGTCGTCAACTGCTCGTCGATCTGGACGCGGTGGCCGCAGACGCCGCGCACGATCTCCTCGATCAACGGACGATCGATCTTCGACGCCGGCTCAGTCGCGGGCTCGTAGGCGTCCTCCTCGTCGGCGGGGCCGGTGCGCGACGCCAGGTGTTCGAAGTAGCGCGCGATCATCACGTCGGCGTCGGCGGCCGCGTCGTCGCTGCTCACGTCTACCTGGTGCAAGATCTGCAGCGCGATTTCGCGCGAACGTCTACGCGGGCCTGCCATGACTCGCCTTCAATCTACGTTGCTACCTTCCTGCTTGCTACTTGCGTCGCGGTAAATCGGTGGCCGGCGGGGGCACGACGGTCGGCGGCTGAGCCGCGGCGGCGTCGGAGCGCATGCGCGCATACAGGTCGGCCATCTCGACGGCGACCATGGCCGCGTCGTAGCCGCGATTGCCCTCCTTGGCGCCTGCTCGCTCAAGTGCTTGCTCGTTCGTATCGCACGTGAGCACGCCGAACGCGACGGCGATCTTGCCTTCCCCGGCCAGGTCGCCGACGCCGCGCGCGCACTCGCGCACGACGACGTCGAAGTGCGGCGTGCCGCCACGGACGACGGCGCCCAGGCAGATGATGCCGTCGAACCGTCCGGTGTCGGCGACCCGCCGCGCCAATCCGGGGATCTCCATCGCGCCGGGGCAACGATACAGCTCGACGTCGTCCGCGCCGGCGCCAGCCCCGCGCAGCGCATCACGCGCGCCGTCGATCAGCTTGCCGACGACCGCGTCGTTGAAGCGCGCCGCGACCAGCGCGAACCGGCGGCCGTTCGCGGCCAGCTTGCCCTCGTGGACCGGGCCTTCGTGCTCGGCGCCGTATGAAGATGCTTTGCTCTCGGTCTTGCTCATCGCTTGATCACTTCGTCCCCGCCTCGCGCAGCGCGACGACGCGCCCGCTGGCTCGCACCGGAACGCACTCGACCACCTCCAGGCCGTAGCCTCCCAGCCCGACGATGCGGCGCGGGTGATTGGTCAGCAGGCGAATCGTGCGCACACCCAGGTGGGCGAGCACCTGCGCGCCCAGCCCGAAGTCGCGCAGGCGTGCCTGCCGGGTCGCGGCGATGGGCGCGTCCGTCGCCGCCGGTGCCGGCCCGCCAAGCCCGGCCAGCATGCTGGCGCGCTCGCGCGCGAACACGTACAGCAGGATGCCCTTGCCCGCCTCCTCGATCATGCGCAGCGACACGGTCGCGGGGTGATCGTCGTCGGCGCCGGCGGCCCCGAACACGTCACGCAGCAGGTTGGCCGTCTGTACGCGCACCAGCACGGGCTCGTCAGGCGTGACGTCGCCGAGCACGAGCGCCAGGTATTCGGTGTCCTCGACGTCGGTCGTGTAGACGCAGGCGCGGAACGCGCTGGTCACGCCGCCCATCCGCGGCCTGAACCACCGTCTCCGCCGACGGGTGCACCAGCACCTCTTGCGACAGCCGGTACTCGATCAGGTCGGCGATCTTTACGATCGGCAGGTCGAACTTGCGCGCGAACTCCTCGAGGTCCGGCATGCGCGCCATCTCGCCGTCGTCGCGCATGATCTCGCAGATGATGCCGGCCGGCTCGCGCCCCGCCAGCCGCGCCAGGTCGACCGAGCCTTCGGTCTGTCCCGAGCGGACGAGCACGCCGCCGCGCCGGGCGCGCAGCGGAAAGATGTGGCCGGGGATGACCAGGTCGTCGGGGTGCGCGTCGCGCGCCACGGCGACGCGGATGGTCTCGGCGCGCTCGCGCGCGGAGATACCGGTCGTGGTCCCGCGGCGCGCGTCGACGCTGACCGTGAACGCCGTGTGGTGGCGCGCGCGGTTGTCGGCGGTCATCATCGGCAGCGCCAGCTGCGCCACGCGCTCCTCGGTCAGCGACAGGCAGATGAGACCGCGCCCCTCGCGCGCCATGAAGTTGATCGCCTCGGGCGTCACCAGATCGGCGGCCATCGCCAGATCGCCTTCGTTTTCGCGATCCTCGTCGTCGACCAGGATCACCATGCCGCCGGCGCGAATGGCCTCGATCGCGCGCGCGACCGCCGCGTGCCGCTCGGACGTGGCAGATGGTGTGTCAGCGGACAAAGCCGTACCTCCGCAACGTGTCGATCGAGGCTTCGCGCTGGAGGGGTGTGGCCGCCGGCGCTGCGGTCGCCACCGAGCTGGACGCCCACCAGCCGGTCGATGTGCTTGGCGATCATGTCGGCCTCGATGTTGACCGGATCGCCGACCTTCTTGTCGCCGAGCTTGGTCACCTCGAGGGTGTGCGGGATCAGGGTCAACGAGGCGACGTCGCCGGTGATTGTATTGATGGTCAAGCTGACACCGTCGACTGCGACCGAGCCCTTGGCGGCCATGAACCGCGACACCGACGGCGGCGCCGAGACCTCCAGCTCCAGCGCCGTCCCGACTTCGCGCCGCGACACGATCGTCCCCACCACGTCGACGTGGCCGGTGACCAGGTGGCCGCCCAGCGGGTCGCCGAGCCGCAGCGGGCGCTCGAGGTGGACGCGGTCGCCGGGCTGCAACGTCCCCAGCGTGGTCATGGCCAGCGTCTCGGGCCCGAGGTCCGCGGCGAAGTGCCCGACCGCAAGTGGCGCTGATCTGGAACCCTGGGAGGGTTCCAGACCTCCCGCGATGGAACCCGTCGAGCGGAGCTCGCCAGGTTCCGACGCGACGACGGTCAGGCAGACGCCGTCGACGGCGATGCTGGCGCCCAGCGGCAACGATTCGACCGGGAGCTCGGTCCCGATCACCAGGCGCACCACGGCCGCCTGCTCCAGCTCGACGCGCTGGATTGACTCGACCCGGCCGACGGCCTCAACGATGCCTGTGAACATGCTGTTAGTGCCTGAAAGTGCCTGCAATCATAGCACCTGGAGTCAGGCTTCGCGCCTGACCTCGGCGGTGATCAGCAGGTCCGGACCGACGCTGCGCACCGCGAGCGGCCCCAGCAGCAGAGCGTCGCTGAGGGACAGCCCGGGTCCGGCGGCGATCGGCGTGCCGCCGCCGAGCAGCGCCGGCGCGACGAACAGCGCGACGCGATCGACCAGGCCCGCGGCGATGAACGATCCGTGCACCGCTGCCCCGCCTTCGACCAGCACAGACTGCACGTCGGCCGCCGCCAGCTCGGCCAGCGCGCGACGGATCGAAATGCGCCCGCGGCCGCCGCGGATCACCAGTGACGGCGCGCTGCCGTCCAGGACGTGGGCGCGCGCGGGCAACCGCCGCCGACCGGCGAGCACGACGCGCAGCGGGCGCGGCCGCCCGCCGCCCGGGCAAGCGCACGGTCAAGCGCGGGTTGTCGGCCAGCACGGTGCCGGCGCCGACCAGCACGGCGTCGTGCGCGGCGCGCAGCTCGTGCGCCGCCCGGCGCGCCGCCGGTCCCGTGATCCAGCCGGGCTGGCGCGCGGCGCGCCGCCGGCCGTCGGCGATGCGGCCGTCCAGCGTCGCCGCCGCCTTCAGCGTCACCAGCGGCCGCCGCTCGCGCACCCAGACGGAGTAGGCGCGGATGGCGGCGCGGCACTCGGCTTCCAGGCAGCCGACGTCGACGCGGATGCCGGCGCGCCGCAGCTCGGCGATGCCCTTGCCGTCGACGACGGGATTCGGATCGCCGCAGCCGATGACGACGCGCGCCGGCCGCGCCGCCAGGATCGCCCCCGTGCACGGCCCCGTGCGCCCGACGTGGCAGCACGGCTCCAGCGTCACATACAGCGTCGTGCCGCGCGCCGGCCCGCGCAGCGCCGCGAACGCGTTCACCTCCGCGTGCGGTTCGCCGGCGCGGCGGTGAAAGCCCTCGGCGACGATGCGGCCGCCGCGCACGATCACGGCGCCGACGATCGGGTTCGGGCGCGTCGTCCCCCGCCCCCGTTCGGCCAGCTCGAGCGCCCTGCGCATGAAACGTTCGTCAGCCGGGCGCAGGCTCAACGGCGGCGCCTCTCGACCAGGTTCTTGATCTCCGTCATCAGCTCGCCGAGATCGCGAAACGGCCAGTACACCGACGCGAAGCGCACGTACGCGACATCGTCGATGTCGCGCAGCTCCGCCATCACCGCGTCGCCGATGCGCGACGACGGGATCTCCTTCTCGCTCGCCTCGACGAGCTCGCGTTCGATCTTGTCGACCACGGCGTCCAGCGACTCGACCGGCACGGGCCGCTTCGCGCACGACTTCTTGAGCCCGGACAGGATCTTCGCGCGATCGAACGGCTCGCGCCGGCCGTCCTTCTTGACCACCAGCGGCAGGATCTCGTCGATTCGTTCGTAGGTGGTGAACCGGCGGTTGCAGCTCGTGCACTCGCGCCGGCGCCGGACAACCTGGTCGCCGTCGGACGGCCGGGTGTCCACCACCTTGTCTTCGATTTGCGAGCAGAACGGGCAACGCATGGATGGCTTCGGGTTATGCTTGGCTACCACACATGAACGAGCTGCGGCTTACCGTCAACGGCGAGATACGCACTGCCGCCCCGGGTACCACGGTCACGGCCCTCCTCCAAGCCATGGGTATCGATCCCGCCCGGGTCGCGGTCGAACGCAACCGCGACGTCGTCCCCCGGCGAAGCTGGGCCGAGGCGGCGCTGGCGGACGGCGATCGCATCGAGATCGTCGCCTTCATCGGGGGTGGCTCGGACGCCGCCCCGGCGGGCGGTCCGGCCGGCAACGACGACCCCCTGGTGCTCGGAGGCCGGTCGTTCAAGTCGCGGCTGCTGATCGGCACCGGCAAGTACCGGACGCTCGACGAGGGGCGCGAGGCCATCCTGCGCTCGGGCGCCGACATCGTCACCGTCGCGCTCCGGCGCGTCGACCTGACCCCCGGCAAGCCCAACGTCCTCGATACGATCGACCGCAAGCGGCACACGATCCTGCCCAACACCGCCGGTTGTTACACGGCCGACGACGCGATCCGGACGTGCCGCCTGGCGCGCGAGCTCGGCATCGCCGACCTGGTGAAGCTGGAGGTCATCGGCGACGAGCGGACGCTGTTCCCCGACGGCGCCGCCACGCTGGAGGCCGCCCGCGTGCTGGTCAAGGAAGGGTTCACGGTCCTCCCCTACTGCATGGACGACCCGATCCTGGCGCAGAAGCTGGAAGACGTCGGCTGCGCGGCGGTCATGCCGCTGGCGGCGCCGATCGGCTCCGGCCTCGGCATCCGCAACCCGTACAACATCCGCATCATCCTGGAGCGCGCCAAGGTGCCGATCATCGTCGACGCCGGCGTGGGAACCGCGTCGGACGCGGCCCTCGCCATGGAGCTCGGCTGCCACGGCGTGCTGATGAACACCGCCATCGCGGGCGCGCGCGACCCGCTGATGATGGCGGACGCGATGCGCGACGCGGTCATCGCCGGACGCCGCGCCTTCCGCGCCGGCCGCATCCCGCGCAAGCTGTACGCGAGCGCATCGTCGCCCGTCGACGGATTGATTGAGTAGGAGAGCTCATCTCAAAAAGTAGCCGCACACCCGCGCCTCGCGCGGGAGCGGCTAGCGCCCCGCGCCTGCTGCTGGTCACCGACCGCCACGCCGCTGGCGATCGCCCCCTGACCGAGGTGGTCGCCGCCGCGCTGCGGGGCATCGCCGGCAGCGGCGTTAACCCTGCCGACGTCGCCGTGCAGCTGCGGGAAAAGGACCTGTCCGGGCAAGCGCTGGCCGAGCTGGCGCGCGCGCTGCGCGCCATCACGACCGCCGCGGGCGTCGCGCTCCACGTCAACGATCGCGTCGACGTCGCGCTGGCGGTGGGCGCGGACGGCGTTCAGTTGACCGCAACGTCGCTGACCGCCGACGACGTCGCGCGCATCGCGCCCGGCGTCGCGATCGGCGTATCGACTCACGCCGCCGCGGAGGTCGCGGCGCTGCGCGCGGCGGCCGGCGACCGCGTCGCGTTTGCGGTGCTCGGGCCGATCAACGACACGCCCGCGAAGCGCCGCTACGGCGCGCCGCTGGGACGGGCGTGCTCGCCGAGGCGGCACGCGCCGGCATGCCGCTGATCGCGATCGGCGGCATCGATCCTGGCGACGTCGCCGGCGTGCTGGCCGCGGGCGCGCACGGCGTGGCGTGCATCCGCGCCGTGATGAGCGCGCGCGATCCCGCCGGGGCGGTTAACGCATTTTGCTCATTGCTTAAGGCTTAGACAATCCGCCGCAGATACGGGACGATCCGGGTTGAAGCACGGAACGGTGACGGGCGAGCGCGAGACTTGACACAATTCGTGGCCTTCGTACTCTCTCGCCCAATTTCCTGCAGCTAGCCGCGGGAAAAGCAACGGATCAACGTTCGTAGGAGGGCAGTAAATGGCAACCGGCAAGGTGAAGTGGTTCAACGATGCGAAAGGGTACGGGTTCATCGCTCGCGAGGATGGCCCCGATGTTTTTGTCCATCACACCGCCATCCAAGCTGATGGCTTCCGCTCGTTGAGCGAAGGGCAGGAGGTCGAGTTCGACATCACGGAGGGACCGAAGGGGCTGCAAGCCGCGAACGTTCGCAAGAACGCGTAACAGGCTGCTCTCGTTACCGCGAAAAGGCCGGGCTCTGTCCCGGCCTTTTTCTTTTTTGACGACAGATTGTCGTCTTTGACGCCAGTTGGTCGCCCCGCATACGCCAGGAACTCACCTTGACGTGACAGCGACGGGCGTACGATTCTCACGGACCACGCGATGGCAGCAGAGCCCCCGAATGCGCGGCGTGCCTTCCTGTCGGTCGTGGCACAGGCGCTCGGCGCCTTCGCCGCGGCGCTGGCGGTGATCCCCGGCCTGGGGTTTCTCGCCCACCCGCTGCGCAAGCAGACCATCCGCGGCTCCGACAGCCCGCTGCGGGTCGCGAACGAGCGCGACGTCAAGCCGGGTAGGCCCGTGCGCGTGACCGCGGTCGGACCGCGCCAGGACGCCTGGATGCGCCTCGACAAGGTGACCCTCGGCTCGTTGTGGCTGGTGCGCGCCAGCGAAAACGGACCGATCAAGTCGTTCTCGACCGTCTGCCCGCATCTCGGCTGCGGCATCGACTTCGACGACAAGCGCGGCAAGTTCGAGTGCCCCTGCCACGATTCGACGTTCGATCTGGACGGACGGTGCCTGGGCGGACCGTCACCGCGCGGGTTGGACGAGCTGGAGACCCGGATCGAAGGCCGCGACGTCCTGGTCCGTTACCGCCGGTTCCGCGTCGGCTCCGCCAAGCGAGAGCCGATCGGATGAGAGAGCCGATCGGATGAGCGCAGGCGCAGCGCCCTCCCCGCCGTCGTCGAAGCGCCCCGCATCCAGATCGGCGACGGCACGGCTGCGCGGCTGGGTCGCGGATCGCGTCGGCTGGGCCGACCTGCACCACGCGCTCGCCGGCGGCACCGTCGCGGGCGGCGCCAGCCTGTGGCACACGCTCGGATCCGTCGCCGCCGGGCTGTTCGTGCTGGAGGCCGTCACGGGCATCGCGCTCGGCGACCGTGTACGCGCCGGCGGCGAACACGGCGTGGCCGTCCGTGTTCTACATCCAGGACCAGATGACGATGGGCTGGTTCGTCCGCGGCCTGCACAGCTTCGGATCGTCGGCGCTGGTCATCGTGTCGGGACTGCACCTGCTGCAGGTGGTGCTGTTCGGCGCCTACCGCCGCCCGCGCGAGCTCAACTGGATGGTGGGCGCGGCCATGCTGGGCCTGGTGTTGCTGTTCGCGATCTCCGGCTACCTGCTGCCGTGGGATCAGAAGGGCTACTGGGCGAAGGTCGTCGAAGCGACCATCACAGGCAGCGCGCCCGTCATCGGCGTCGCCGCGCAACAGATCGTCCAGGGCGGCAGTGCGTTCGGCAACCTGACGCTGACGCACGCCTATGCGTTCCACGCCCTGCTGCTGCCGGTTGTGTTCACAGCCATGCTGGCGCTGCACATCTTTCTGTTCCGGCGTCATGGCTACACGCCGAAGTGGACGTTGACCGCCGAACAAGCAACGGCGCGCGCCGTCCCGTTCTGGCCGGACCAGGCGGTCCGCAACGCTGCGGTCGGTGGCCTGGTGCTGGCGATCCTGGCGCTGTGGACGGTCGCCCACCATGGCGCGCCGCTCGAGTCACCCGCCGATCCGACGTCCAGCTACCTGGCGCGCCCCGAGTGGTACGCGCTGCCGCTGTTCCAGCTGCGCATGTACTTCGAAGGGCCGCTCGAGATCATCGCGACGATGATCATCCCGGGGGTCGCGACCGCGTTCGCGTTTGCGCTGCCGTTCCTGGACAGCGGACGCTCCAGCCGTCCCCGCGACCGGCCGCGCGTGCTGGGCGCGGTGGCCATCGGCGTGCTGGCGCTGAGCGCGCTGGCGGGGATCTCGCTGGCGAAGGACGCGCGCGATCCGGCGTTCGCGAAGGCGCGCGCCGAGGAGAAGCTTCGCACGGAGAGCGCGTTCGCCCTGGCGCGAAACGGCATCCCCGCGTCGGGCGATCCGTTCGACAACGATCCCACGCGGCGGGCGCGCGCGGTGTGGGACGAACGCTGCGCCGGCTGCCACAGCCTGACTGGCACCGGCGGCGAAAAGGGTCCGGATCTGAAGGACTACAATTCGCGCGCGTGGATTCGCGGCTTCCTGATGGATCCGGAAGGACCGCTGTACATGGGCCCGGCGAAGCTGGACAAGGGGATGCGCGCCGTCGACGGCACGCCTGACGAGCTGGACGCGCTGACCGAATACATCTACGCCGAGACGGGCGCGACCGACGTCGATCAGGCGCGCGTCGGACGTGGCCGCGAGCTGCTGTCGCCGAAAGACTGCGACACCTGCCACGACTTCGACGGTGAGGGCGAAAACGACGGGCCCAACCTCAAGGGGCGCGGCACGCAGAAGTGGATCGCGGCGGTCATCTCGGACGCGGGCCACGGCCTGCTGTTCAGCGACCGCAACAAGATGCCCAAGTTCGCCAGCAAGCTCACGCCGGCCGAAATCGCCGAGATGGCGACCTTCGTCCACGCGCTACGCACGCAGAAGTAAGCCAGTTGCGTCACCGCCTGTTTTCGCCGAACCTTCGGCTGATGAGGTCGGCTTGGCTGGGCGCCGCGGTGGCCCTGAGCCTTGGATGCAGCCTGGAGGACGAGTGCGCCCCGACCGGCGACGCGTGCGGCGGCGATCCCTCGGGGCGGTGGGCGATCGCGAGCTCCTGCCGCGACCCCTATTACCAGCTGCCCCGCCCCGTGACCTACTTCGGCCAGGCTGAGACGATGGCGCGACAGCCGCCGCCCGAGGCCACCAGCAGCGACTGGTGCTCCTACCTGACCTACGACCCGATCATGGGCATCACCAACTTCGTCTTCCCTTACGACACCCTCGACATCACCAGCGGCCACGTCGCGTACGACGGCGGCGGTGGCTATGCCGCGCTGCTGTCGACCACCGGCGAGGGCGCCGTCGACATCTCGGCGAGCTGCCTGACCCGCTTCGGCGCGGTGCCGACCTGCGCCGCGGCTGACCCGAACGCGCCGTCTGCGACGCGATCGCTGACCGACGACCTGCGCGCGTATTCGATCAGCCTGGGCTCGCCGTTCCAGGACATCGTCTGCGCCGACAACGGCCACGACGGCTGCGCCTGCACCTACACGATCGCGTTCGAGCCGAGCGGCGGCGGGCTGTCGGGGCGCTGGAGCACGCAGTCGACGGTCATGACGCACTTCGCGGGCACCAAGCTGATCCCGTCGCAGGCCGACTACTGCGTCTCCGGCGATACCATGACGCTGTGGGGCCACGACCGCGCCGCGATCTGGGACCAGCCCGGTCTGCGAACCGTCAACCTGCAGAGGATGCCGTGAGGCGACGGGGCGCGAGGATCGCAGGGCTGGCGCTGGCAGCGCTGGCCGTGCCGATGCATCCGATTCTGGGCGGCGTGCCGGTCGTGGTCGGCGCCGAGAAGGTCCCCGCCGTCGTGCTGGGACCGGAGACCGCGCAGACGGCGCCCGCGATCGACGCACGCATCGCGGAGGTGACCGTGTTCAGCGATCGCGCACGCATCCGCCGGCGCGGGCGCGCGCAGGTCAAGAGTGGCGGCATCGGCATCGTCCGCTTCCCCGCCCTTCCGGGCGCGGTGTTCCTCGACACCGTGCGCGTGTCGTCGTCGGCGGCCCGTGTCTTGCGCGTCGAGGCGACGCCGGTCGAACGCGAGCGGCTGTCGATGGCGGAGGCGGCGAAGCTGCTCGACGCCATCGACGCCGTCGACGATCGCATCGCGGCGCTCGACGACAAGCGCAGCGGCGACGGCTGGGAGATCGACGTCCTGCGCGGGCTGAGCCCGGCGCGGCCGGTGCCCGAGGACAAGCGCGAGGGGCGCAAGAACCTGGTCGTCGACGTCGCGTCCTGGGGCAAGGCGCTGGATTTCATCGCGCAGCGCACGAACGCGGCGCGCGCGCGGGCGCTGGAGCTGGACGCGCAGCGCGGCGAGCTGGTCAAGGAACGCGATCGCCTGTTCGCCGAGGTGAGCAAGCTGAACCGGGGCGGCTTCTCCGATCGTGTGGTGGAGGTCGTGGCGATCCTGGACCTCCCCCGCTCCGGAGCCGGCGCCGCTGACGTCGAGCTGGAGTACTTCGTGCCGGGCGCGCGCTGGAAGCCCGCCTATGACCTTCACTTCGCGGCGGCGCGCGGCCAGCTGCGCGTCGAGACGGCAGCGGTCGTCGAGCAGTCGAGCGGCGAGGACTGGACCGACGCGGCGCTGTCGTTTTCGACGGCCATTCCCGGGCGCGGCATCGACCTGCCCGAGTTGCTGACCTGGACGCTGGGCGAGCGCAGCGAGTTCGTGCCGCAGCTGCGGCCCCGCAATCCACCTTACGTCGAGCCGCCGCTGCCGGCGCCGCCGCCGCGCTCCGCGAACACCGCCCGCGCGCTGGACGAACAGGTGCTGCGGCACCGCCTGGCCAGCGTGTCGTCTGTGCCGGGCAAGGGCGACAGGGGTGGCGACGTCGGCGCCGCCAAACGCCAGTACGACTTCTCCGGGGCTCCGGACACCGTCCAGGCAGAATTGGTGGCTCCTGCGCCGCCACCACCGCCGCCGGCGATGGCACCTCCCGCATCGCCGCGCAAAAGGAGCATGTCCAGGGACAGCTACGAGGCGGTGCCATCAGTCAGCAGCAGCCGCGGCGCCGGCGATGGACTACGGCGAAGCCGAGGAGGAGGTGGCTCGACCGCTGTCGGCGAGCCGCGGCGTCGCGTCGGTGTCCGCCGGATCCACCAGGTCGATGCCCCTCGCGCTCAACGAATCGGGCCCCGCGCGCCGCCGCGTCGCCTTCAGCGACCCCTATCTGCCGGCGGTCAGCGCCGGCGGCCTCGACTACGTCTATCAGGCGCCGACGCCCGCCACCATTCCCAGCTCGGGCAAACAGGTGCGCATCCCGCTCGCGGCGCAGACCTTCCAGGCGACCGCCTTCCACGAGGCGACGCCCGCGCTCGCCACCACCGCGTTCCTGCGCGCCCGCGTGCGCAATGACGGCAAGCGGCCGCTGCTGCGCGGGCCGGCGACCATCTTCGGTGACGGTGAGCTCGTCGGCGTCGGCGAGGTGAAGACCACCGGCCCGGGAGGCAACATCGAGTTCCCACTCGGCGCCGACCAGGATGTCCGCCTCGTGCGCCAGGTGGTCCCGACGACGAAGACGACGGGCTTGGTCATGAAGTCCGACGAGACGACCTACGACGTACAGATCCAGGTCGCCAACTACAAGAAGCAAAAGGTCATCGTCGAGATCGCCGATCAGGTGCCGCGCAGCCGCCGCGACAAGGTCGAGGTCAAGCTGGTCACGACGCAGCCCGCGCCGGTGGGCGCGCCCGACGCCGACGGCGTGGTGCGCTGGCGCGTCGAGCTCGCGCCCGGCGCGACGCAGACGCTCCGGCTCGTCTATCAGATCGTCCGTCCCAAGAACTGGCAGCTCCACCAACAATGACCTGCGCGCGACGCTTCGTGACGGTTTTCGTGGTGGCGGCGGCTGCCGCGCCGGCGGCGGCGCGCGCCGCCGCGACGGGCGGCATCGATTCGGTCGTCGTGTTCGCGGATCGCGCGCGCGTCACGCGGACGCGCACCGCGCGCTGTGAACAGGGCGCCGCGCGCGCCGTCTTCGAACGGCTGCCCGCGTCGCTGGACACGCGCACGCTGCGCGGCGAGGCGCACGGGCAGACGGAGGTGATCGGCCTCGGGTCGGAGCTGGTGAACGAGCGCGACGCGGCCGACCCGCGCGCCCGCGTGCTGGTGGCGGCGATCGACAAGACCCAGGCCGACATCAAGGCCAAGGAGGCGCGCCGGGCCACCGTCGCCGACGAGATCAACGACGTGAGCGCGTTCAGCGACGTGTTCACGGCGACGCTGGCGGAGGACATGCGCAACCCGCGTCCCGACACGCCGGCATGGAGCAAGACGTTCGACGGGCTACGCGCCCGCCGGAGCGCGCTGACGGACGAACGCCGCAAGCTGGACGTCGCCGTGCGCGCGCTGCAATTGACGCTGGGCATGCAGCAACGCCAGCTTCAGGCGCTGGGCGGCAGCGAGCGCGAACGCGCGTACCGAACCGCCACGGTCACGGTGGGCTGCCGCGCGCAACACGAGGTGACGGCCGCGGTCTCGTACGTCGTCCCCGGCGCCGGCTGGCAGCCCGAGTACGACGTCGACTTCACGCCGCGCGTACGCGGCAAGAACGGTCCCGGCGTCGCGCGCATCACCGTCGGCGCCCGCATCCGGCAGACGACGGGCGAAGACTGGAGCCACGTGCGGCTGCAGCTGTCCACCGCGCGGCCGAAGCTGGGCACCGAGGCGCCGCAACCCGCGCCGCTGGTCGTCAACGGCTACGAGCAGAGCCGCCCCAAGGTGCTGGTGCAGGCGCAGGAGCGGCGCGAGCGCCTGGAGACGGGCGGCGGCGCGCGCGCGGCGGGACCGCAGTCCGCAGCGCTCGATGACAAGGGGAACGCGTTCGTGTTGACGCTGCCACACCCGATCGACGTCGCCGCCGACGGCCGGCCGGTGTGGGCGCCGGTCGACGTGGTCGAAGCGCAGGCGAACGTGAAGCTGGTCGCGACCCCGGCGCTGGACGAACACGTCTACCAGCTGGTGTCGCTGACCAACCCGGCGGCGTACCCGCTGCTCGAGGGGCGGGTGCGCAGCTACCGCAGCGGCTCCTACGTCGGCGATTCGAAGTTGACCCACCAGGGCGTCGGCGCGCCGTTCGAGATCTCGCTGGGCATCGACGAGGAGCTGAAGGTCGAACGCAAGACGCTGGACGACAAGGACATCGGCGCCGGCTTCCTCAGCTCGACGAAACACGTCCTGCGCGGTTACCGCACCACCATCACCAACCGCGCCGCCGGCAGCGAAACCGTCGAGCTGCGCGAGAGCATCCCCGTGTCGAAGATCGACGACGTCAAGGTCGAGCTCGGCAAGCGGACGACGACGGGCTACAAGCTGGACGCCGAGCGCGGGTTCCTGACCTGGTCGCTGACGCTGAAGAGCGGCGAATGGCGCTACACCGACATCGGCTACGCCATCCACCTCCCCGACGACTGGCAAGTACCCGGGCGCTGACGCTACCGCTTCTTGCCGAGCTCCTGCTTCCCCTCGCCGTCCAGCTCGATCCACTTCGCGTCGCGGTTCTTCCACACCTCGGACTGCACCTTCGCCTTCGCGGCGGGAGCCGACACGCCGCCATAACCACGCGACGCCGCCACCGCGTCATTGTCGATGGCGCGGGTCAGCGCCGGCGGGACGCGGTCCTTGGCGACGCGAAACGGCGTGCTCGGGCCCGGGCTCGCGCGGTGCGAGTCGATGCAGTAGACGTCCAGCGCCAGCCGCTCGGTGGCGCCCGGCGCGATCGTCAGGTGGTCGGCCCGCTGACCGCCGCCGCCGCTCAGCACCTGGAACGGCCCCACGGCGCCCAGCCGCTGCGGCGCTTCGTTGGCGTTCCCCTGCGGGACGAAATACAGCCCCTTGGCCGTGAACTCCTGCGGCTCGGCCGACGGGTTCTTGACGTCGACGGTGATGGCGCCGTTGGTGTTACCGGCATATTGCACGATGCGGATGACCAGCCCGCTTGCCCTTTGCCCCTTCACCCCCGGGACCTTGTCGAAGCGATCGGCGGCGATCGCGGACGAAGACGACGACACCAACACCAGCCCAGCCGTAAACAGTACGAACGAAATGCGGTTCATTTGAGCCACCTCCTGCTGGTTCGGACGCGGGCAGGCGGCGAAAGATCTCGCGCGGCTTTGTAAAAGAAATGTAAATGGTAGCCTGGTTGTTGGGTCGCCGACCATGAGGAACCCCCGCCTCGGCTTGCTGCTGTTCGCCTTCGCGTCGTCGCTCGCGGCGTGCAACGCCGCCGTCGATCCGATCGACGTCGACGTCGGGTGCCCGGACAAACCGCTACGCGGCCCCCAGGAGTGGGCAGCCGCCAAGCCAGAGGCCGTCCTCGACGACTTCGAGGACGGTGATCTGTCGTTGTTCGAAGTCGCGGGACGCACGCGGCAGCTGGTATCACTTCCCGACCACGTCGACGATGGCCGCAGGCGAGGCCTCCACGAAGTGCGCCGCCCGCGGCGCTCGGTCCGGGTCACTTCGTCGTCACCGGCAACGGCGGCGTGAACTGGAACGCAACCATGGTCGATCCGTTCACCGCCGTGATTCCTTACGACGCCAGCGCCTGGAGCGGCTTCTCGTTCTGGATCGCTGGCACTTCCGGCGGAGCGGACGACATGAAGGACGAGATGACGGTCGGCATCAACACCCCTGGGGTGTTGGCCTCCGGCGACTATCACCTCATACCGATCAAGCTCACCCCGACCTGGACGCGCTGGTCGATTCGGTTCGACGACTTGAAGCAGAAGGGCTTTGGCGATCCGCCGGTTCCGCTGCTGCCCAGGGATCGGCTGGTGAACTTCATCTTCTGGCCGACGAATCCGTTCGACATCTGGATCGACGACTTCCGCTTCGAGCCGTGACTACCAGGCGACGTCAGTCACGAAGAAGCCGGCCAGGAAGGGGCGGCCCCATACGCCCGCTTCGTTGCCGGCGAAGCGAACCTTGACGCCGTTCGGCGCGACGCCAGCCACCGCGCGCAGCCCGAACCGCAGCCAGTTCGTGGCCGCAAAGCCGGCGTCACCGCGCGCGTAGACGGCGCCGGTGACCGCGCTATCAGAGCTCGCGACGAACGGATCCGACGCGGCACCGTCGGCGTCGACACGAATCACAGCGCCACCGACGGCAAGCGTTGCGTAGACCGGCCGCTCCGACGCCTCGAAACGGATGAACAGCGCGATGCCGCCCAGCGCGCTGTTTATGCGCGCCGAGCCCTCGGGGCCGGTCACGGTGCCGGTGCTCAAGGGCAAGCTGCCATCCAGCGCGATCCCCACCCGGCCGACGATCAGCCGCTGAACGCTGAGCCAGGCCTGCATCTGCGCGTCGCCGCTCGCCGGGCTGAACATCGCGCCGACGGCTGCCTGCACGCCCCACGGCGCGGGGCCGGCGGGCTTCGCCTCGACGACGGGGACGGCGGTCTCCGCGGCCTTCGGCGGCGTGGTCTCCTGACGCGCGGCCGTCGCCGCGCGCGCGTCGGCAACCGACAGCAGGCTCGTGCGCAGCAACTCGGCCGTCTGCAGCGCCACCAGTCCCAGGTTGGGGCCGGCGGGGCTCTCGTCGACGATCAGCTGGCGCAGCAGCGACCGCCCTGTCGGCTGGTTCGCCATCCACACCTCGACCCCTTGCGTGACGACAGCATCCGGATCGCGGCCGACGCGCTCTCGCTGCGGCCTGCCGCGTCCAGCGACTCGATCGCCTCTCCCGTCCGCCACGTCTCCAGCGCCACGACGTCCAGCCCCAGCGCCGCCAGCTCGGCGCGGATCCGCTCGGCGAACGGATCGTCGGCCTGGTCGACCACCAGCAGGACACGCAGGCGCTGCTGCGCCGCGACCGGCGCAGCAGCGACCATCGCAACCGCCGCCAGAACAGCAACGGCTATGGCGGCGCGCTTCACTCGAACATGATAGCGCGAGCGGTGCCTGCGTACGGCCCTTCCGGGAACCGCTGCAGGTAGCGCTCGGCGTCGCGGCGCGCGGCGGCGCGGTCGCCGCCCCGGTGCCGCGCTTCCATCAATCGCCCGACGGCGTCGCCCATCAGTGGGCCGCTCGGCTGCTCATCGAGGTAGGTCGCGAACCAGCGCGCCGCCTCGGTGTAGTCGCCGCGGCGCTCGTAAGCGACGCGCCCGAGGGCGAAGGCAGCCGTCGAAGCGTGGAGCGAGCCCGGGAAACGCTGCCGAAGGACCGTCAGCGCCTCGACCGCGCGCGCCGTCCGTCCCGACAGACGGGCGGCATCCGCGAGCGCCAGCAACTCGACCGCGTCGGCCGTACGGCAGACGCGGCTGAAGCCGGCGCGCTCGGCGGCGCGCAGGCCGTCGCCATAGTGTCCCGCCGCCACCAGCGCTTGCCACGTCTCGCCCTCGACCTGGGCCAGCTTGGTCCCGCGCCGCGCCGGCACCGCCCGCGCGCGCCGGTCCCTCGACGGCCTCCGCCTCCATCTCGTCCTCTTCAGCCGCCGGCGTCGCCGCGGCGACCGTCCTCGGCGCCCCCGACGGCAGGCAGGCCAGCCGCAAGCTGCCGCGGCCCGTGACCGTGCGCGGACCGGGCAGACAATCGCCCGAGACGATGACCGACCCCTCGGACAGCTCGAGGCCGAACGTCAGATCCTTCGGGTTCCAGTCGACGCGGAACTTCGTGCCGGTGACGGCGATCGCGACCGGACCGGCCTCGAAGCGCCAGCGCGCCTTGCGCGTCCCGCGATGCGCGATGGCGACGTCCGCGCGCCCCGACTCGATCAGCACGCGCGCGCCGTTCGACTCCGTCGACAGCACCCGCAGTCGGCTGCCCTTGTCGAGCACGATCGAGCTCCCCTCGGAGAAGCGCAGCGCCGTCGACGCGCCGTCGCCCGCTTCGACCACATCACCGGTACGGCCCGGCACCCCCGCGGCGCCAGCCAGCGCACCGCCCGCGATGCGGAACGAGATTGGAATCTGCAACCAGAGCAGCACGGCTGCGGCAGCGGCGATCGCCGCACCGACGCCGACGAAGATTCCCCGCCGCCCTGGTAACAGAGACAGCCCACCGCCGCGGATCGCACGTGCGTTCCGCGTCGTGATCGTCTCGACCAACCGATTCCGCTCGGCGCGCAACTCTTCGGCGGCGTTACCGCCGTCGTCGAGCGCGCTCCGGATCTTCATTCCGGCTCTTATCAGCTTTGCTTCTGCAGGCTCCATCTCGTCCCTTCCTCTAGCCACTGCTCCAGCAGTGGCCGCTCTCTGACCTCACGTAGGAACCTCTTCTCGGCCCGGGAAAGTCGCCGCTTGAACGTCGCAAGCGAAACACCACACGCCTGCGCCGCCTCGGGCAGCGTCATTCCCTCCACGAAACGCAATACAAACGTCACTCGCTCGTTCGCCGGTATCTTGTCCAGAATCCGATACGTCTCGCGCAGCGCCAGCAGCGCATCGGACGACGTCGGGTCGCGGTGGTTCTGCCGCGTCTGATCGGGGGAAAACAGAAACAGCCACTTCCGCCGGGCCTGGCGCCGGATGTGCGCGCGGGCTGTGAACACCGCGATCGTCGTCAGCCAGCTGCGCACCTGATCGAGGTGCTGCAGTTCGCCGATCCGGTCGATCGCCCGGATGAAGACCTCTTGAAGGAGGTCGGGAATCTCGGCGTCCGCTCCCAGCACCGACTGCAGCGTCCGCCGGATCGCCGCAGCGTGTTGATCGTAAAATGCTGCTGCCGCGCCGGGATGGCCCAGAACGCAACGCGTCGATCAGGTTCTCATCTCCGCGGGCAAAGGTCAGGGGCGTCACCATTGGCTTTTATCGTCTGGCAGCTTCAGCGGCTGCACAGCCTAGTGTCCATAAAGAAGACTTCCCGGCTCAGCAATTCGCCCCCGTGACCCGCTATTTCCGCCGACATAAGGTGTCATGTCGGAAACGTCAACCGAGGTGAGCCGGATAGCTGACCTCGTGGCATCTGTCGGGAAACGAGCAGGCCTCCAACCTGTGCCGCAAGAGGCGGCAGCACGGACCTAGACCTCGATTTCGCTGCGCCGCCGGCAGAAGGGCAAAATCAAATGACGCGCTCCATCGGTAGGACTCTTGTGGGATTGTTGGTGGTGGCGACGGCCGCCTGTACAGGCAGCGTGGGCACCGGGCAGCCGACGGGCAGCTCCGGCAGCACCGGCACCCCGGGCGGCGCCGGCACCACCGGTACTCACCGGCGGCGCTGGTACCACGGGAGCCGGCAACATGGTCGTCGTGACCGGCATGGCTGGTTCCACCGGCCTCGGCGGCACTGGCGTAATCCAGCCGCCAGCCTGTGTCGGCACGTGCGTCTGCATGCCCGGCGTCCCGGCGACCACCCAGGTGCCGCGCATGACGCGCCTCCAGTACGACACGGTCGTCAAGGAGCTGCTCGGCGTCACGACGCTGACGAGCGCCAGCAACCAGCCGCCGTCCAGCCTCCTCAGTGAGGATTCGGCAGGCGCCCTGACGGACATCGCGTGGAACGGCTACCTGAGCGCGGCCGAGAAGATCGCCACCGAGGTCATCGCCAGCACCACCAACAAGTCCAAGTTCATCACGTGCGCCGATGCGACCCAGGCGACGTGCTTGACGGACACCATCAGGGCTTTCGGACGCAAGGCGTTCCGCCGGCCGCTGACGGACGCGGAAGTCACGAGCTTCCTGCGCTTCAGGACCCTGACGCCGGCCGGGACCTCCAACGAGGTCGCGGAGTCTGTGCTCTTCGCCATGCTCGCTTCGCCGTCCTTCATCTCGCTCCCCGAGCTCGGCGAGACGGCCGAAGGGACAGCCTTGAAGCTCACCAGCCACGAGGTGGCGACGAGGCTGTCGTTCCTGCTGTGGAACTCCGTCGGCGACGCGGAGCTGAACACCGCGGCTGATGGAGGCATGCTCACGACCGGCGCGCAGATCAAGGCGCAGGCCCTGCGGATGCTCCAGAGCCCCAAGGCGGCCGCGGTCGCGAGCGCCTTCCATCGGGCCTACGCTTACATCGCAACCTCGCACGCCGTGGACGAACAACACCACGCACTCGCTCCCCGGCTTCACCACCGCGTCCTATACCGCCGCGATGGCGGAGCTGGATGCGTTCTTCCAGGACGTGGTCGTCAGCGGCGGCACGTTCGCCGACCTGTTCACGAGTCCGGTTGGGTTCGTCACGAAGGACACCGCCTCGCATCTACGGCGTGACGCTCGACGGCCACGACGCCGACGAAGGTGACCCTGGACGCGACCAAGCGGCCGGGGTTCCTGACCCGCGTCGCGTTCCTGAGCACCTACGCCCACGACACGACGTCGAGCCCGATCCTGCGTGGCGCGTTCGTCACGCAGCGCGTGCTCGCAATCCCCGTCGGCGACCCGACCCCCGGCGCCAGCGAGATGCAGCCGCCTCCCGGCGACTACAAGACCATGCGCGAGGCAATGGAGGCGACTGACCAACGTGGCGCCGTGCAACGCGTGCCACACCACCAAGGTCAACCCGCCTGGCTTCGTGCTCGAGCGCTACAACGCCATCGGCGCCTGGCAGGATACCGATCAGCTGGGCGGCGCGATCAACTCGACGGCGGACGTCATCTTCACCACCGTGCCCGAGGTGAAGAAGACCATCACCTCCCCCGCCGAGCTGATGGCCGAGATCGCCAAGACGCCGAACGCTCAGCGTGCCTACGCCCAGAGCTTCCTGTCGTTTGCAACGGGCCGGGTGCCGAACTCCATGGACACCTGCACCGTCGACAAGCTGGCCACCAACCTGGCGACGCCGACCTATTCGATTGCCGCCCTTATGGCCGACTACACCGAAGCCGACTCATTCCGTCTCCGCACCAAGGGTAACTGAAGGGAAAATGACCATGAAAAAGACATTCAATCGCAGAATTCTTCTCCGTGGCCTTGGTGGAGCCTGCGTGGCTGCACCGTTCCTGCCCTCCATCGCGGAGCGTGAAGCGAAGGCGCAGGGGGCGACCGCAGCGGCTCCAAAGCGGCTGATCGTGTTCTTCACGTTCCACGGCTGTCTGACCAACCGGTGGTTCCCGGCCAAGTCTCACGGCACCCTGTCGACCGCCGAGTACCAGGCAATGACGACGCTGGCCCCCCTGGCGCCGTTCGCGCCCAAGCTCCTCATGCCACGGGGCATCCGCGCCATGAACGAGTGGAGCTTCGAGGGGACCCTGGGGCAAAAGAACGACCCGCACACGAACGCGGCAGCGTCGATGTTCACGTGCCAGCCCCTGACCCCCAACAGCACCACGAGCTCGGCCAGCAACCCCGGGAAGTTCGACGCGAAACCGACCGGGCGATCGCTGGATCACATCGCCGCTGCTGCGGTCAACAAGAACGGTGCTGCTCCCCTCTTCATGCAGATCGGCGGCGTGCAGGGTAGCGCCACGATGAATCAGGCGGTCATCTCGTGGTCGGACGACAAGGGCACCATCTTCCCGGGTCAGGGATCGCCGACGCCGGTGTTCAGCCAGCTCACGAACCTGTTCGGAACGGGCACCGTGAACCCGGACACCTACAAGGTCGCCCGCGGCAAGAGCGTCATCGACTGCGTGCGCGAGGATCTCGGCAGGCTCAACCGCATGAACATGAGCTCGGTGGACAGACAGAATCTGACCAGGTGGACAGAGCTCCTCCACTACACGGGCGGCACGATCAGCACCGGCGCCTCGTGCAACATGACGACCGCGACGCAGCTCGGCCTGCCGGGGAGCGCGGGCGGCGGCTTCAGCACGGCCACCGCGAAGATGTTCATGGATCTCGCGGTGCTCACGTCACTGTGCGACGCCAACCGCGTGATTTTCATGAAGCTGCCTTCGAGCGCTAGGTTCAACGATGTCCAGTACAAGAAAGCCGACGGCACGATGGCGGCCTTGAGCAGCGATGCACACGGCCTGTCCCATCGCATTGGCAACGCCCTCATGGGCGGTCAGTGTGTCGCCGATGCGATCAGCCAAATCCATGCGGTCGACATGTACCAGGCCACGCTGTTTGCCTATCTCGTTGGACGTCTCGACAGCTTCACCGAGGGAGACGTGAAGCTCCTCGACAACACCGCAACCGTTTGGATGAACGAGATGTCGGACGGCAACAGCCACAATCTGAACAACATGCCGATTCTCCAGGCGGGAAGCGCCGGCGGCTACTTCAAGACTGGCTGGGCCATCAACGTCGAGGGCGGCAAGGCCGACATGAGCCCCGGGAAAAGCGATGCCGACTGCGCTGGTGGGCAGTCGCCGATCAACAGCCTGGACGGCGTGGGAACCCCGGCCGCGACGGCCTCGATGCCGATCAACAAGTACTACTGCAACCTGCTGAACGCGATCGGCGCGAAGGCGGACGCGACAGGGCACGCGGTGCCGGGTGGCACGGCTCCCGTCACCAAGTTCGGCAAGTACGACGACACGAAGCTGTTCAAGGACGGCGGGACGGCCGCCTCCGTGTTCGCGAACCCGGGGGAATACGCGGAGCTTCGCGCGTAACACCGATCGTTGTCCCCGTCAGGATCGAGGTGTATGAAAGTCCGCGTGTCCGTCCTCTGTAAAGCGTTCTTAGTCGTCGCCATGCTTGTTCCGCTCGCCGCCTGCCCCGCAGGCGGCGAGTTGCCTACGGGGACCGGGGGAAGCTCCGGGACTGGGGGCAGCGGCATGGTGTCGTGTGGTGGGTCCAGCGGCACGTCGACCCTGGCCAATTGGGCTAACGTCCGCGAGGTCGTGAACGGCTGCTCCGGTGCGGACTGCCATGAGACGCGAGAACCGCTCCTGATCGGGTCCCCCACTGCGCTGAGCGATGCGGCGCTCTACGCCAAGCTGACGACCTACGTGGCGCCGCAATGCGGGAATCGCGTGCTCGTCAAACCCTGCGCTCCCGACGACAGCGCGTTCTACCGCGCCCAGAAGGGCATGTGTGAAGGGCTTACTGGCACGCTGCTCGGCGCGCCCCTTCCGTACATGCCCTATGGCTGCGACCCGATGTACGACAACTGCACGCCGACGGACAATCTCGAAGGCGTCCGGCAGTGGATCGCCAACGGCGCGCCCCGGCCTTGAGCACGCTCAGCTCGCGAGCCGTTCTGTTTGCGGTGAGCGTTGCCTTCGTCGCGATAGCGCTCTCCGGCTGCAAGAACAAGAAGGAGGAAGCCCGGCAGAGGGCGGAGCTGACGGCGGCGCTGGACGCGTTCAAGGCCCAGGTCGCCGACCTCCAGAAACAGGCGGTGCCCCTGCGCGCCCGGCTCAACGCGTTGCCCGAGGACTTGCCGGGCCTCGAGACCGTCCGCGAGAACTTGTTCGCGGTGGAGGAGGGGCTAGGGGTCGAGGACGCGCGCGGAAGGTGGTTGTCGGGTGAGCTGGAGAAGGCGTTCGCCTCTGGCAAGAAGGAAGACATCGAAACGGTCAGGAACGCGATTCCCCAGGGCAACGACGGGATCCGCGACCGCATCGTGAAGGTGATGCACGAGCTGATGCCGTTCGAACGCCTGGTCGCGCAGAGCCGCGCCTTCGAGGCACTGGATGCGGCGGCGGCAGCGGCCGGGGGCCGAGGCGTCCGCAAGGAACGGCAGCCGGGACGTCGATAGCGCCCGCGGGAGCGCTAATCCGGAATCACAGCGCCCGGGTACGCGAGGTAGCCGGCGCCGACGTCGTCGACGGCGCTGGTCTGGAAAGTCCAGCTGCCGCCGGGTGCAATGTCGGTGGTTGCGCTGCTCCTTGCCACGCCCAGCGGCCTGCCGACCCGATTCACCGGAAAGATCGCCACGTTGGGGTTGGTCACGGCTGCGTCGAGTTCGTTGGTGAGCGTGCCGGTATACGCGCTCCCGGCAGCCGTCGTGACGGTCTCCACGCCGCTGACGGTGAGCCCCGCGATGGCAACAAGTCCCTCCAGGCCGAAGTAGGGAAACTTGTGCTCCAGGTAGCCGAGCTCGCCGATAACGATGGAATCGGGAAGACCTGCCGAGGCGGACATCCCAATCTGGCCCGGGTCGATGCAAGAAAGCGCCACCCCGGACGGTAGCCGATAGAACCGTCCGCTGAGGACCACGCTGCCTGCCTCGCCTACCGGCTGGTCGGTCTTGTCGAAGAAGTAGGTCAACATGCCGACCTCGCAGGCGGGGGTCGGCCCGTCATTTCTGACGGCGGCATAGAGCGCGGGGCCGGTCGCCTCTTGCACGAGCGTGAAAGCAACCAACGTCAGCAGCCCACCTTCACCGGTGTTGGATAGGCCAGGCGGCACGACCGACAGGTCGTCGCTGGTCGCCCCGGCCATGCCGCCGACTCCGGCCGTCCCGGCCATTCCGCCAATTCCCGCATCCGGAGAGTTCGAGCCCGCTGCCGAACATCCGAGACCGAGGACCAGCGCCACGGCCGGAACGACGACGAATGCCTTCGCGTCCATCGCCGATATCCTACCGCTACGGCCGTGCGCGCATTTGCACGATTCTCGCGATTCCCTGGCCTCACTGAATGGCGTCGTCTTTCGTGCGGGCACTTACGGGCGGTCAACCTAGGGTCCGACGCGGAACCTCTGATTGGTTTGGCCGTTGCACGTCCACTGGATGACGTCGCCGCCGTTGCTTGTGCTGCGTCCCGAGATGTCGAGACACAGGTTGGTCCCGGTTTGCGGCAACAGCTCGAAGATGTCGCCGCTGATGAGGCGCAGCAGCCAGCGCTGGCCGGCGGCGCCGCTGCACGTCGCCTGAACGACGTCGGTGCCAGCGGCCGTGCCGTTGTTGAGGACGGCCAGGCACATGGTCAGGCCAGTGACGTGGGTGGGCTTGATCTCGTAGATGGCGCTGCCGACGTTGGTGAACTGCCAGAGCTGGTTCGCGCCGCCGTGACATGTCCACTGGATGACGTCCGCCCCGCTGGTCATCGATGCGCCGTTGACGTCCATGCACTGGGTGTTGTTGGTGACGTGGGTCGGCCGGACGCGATACGTGCCGTTCGCCAGCGGCCCGCCGCCGGGAGCCGCGGTGTACGTCGCCGTGAACGTCGTGTTGGTCGCGGGGACGGTGATCTCGTGAGTGGCGGCGCCGCCATCCGACCACGACGTGAACGTGTACTGGGTGCCGGCCAGCGTCTGCGGCGACGGGGCGCCGATCGACCGGATCATGCCGACCACGTTCGGCACCGACGCGGGCGCGGTCACCGGCGTGCCGTCGAGCAGCAGGCCGAGGCCCGTCGGGCTGGTCTGCAGCGACACCGTCGCGACCCGGGGCGTGATGTCACGGGTCACCGTGTGCGTGAGACCTGACGAATCGCGCACGGTCAGGTGGAAGCGATAGAACACGTTGGTCGCGATCTCGCCGCGGTTGGGGATCATGACCGAGCCGCTGGTGATGCCGCTGGTGGCCGGAAAGAACGGGTGCGTGTGCGTGTCGTGGTGGAAGACCACCTCCCAGGTGAAGGCGCTGGCGGGCAACGTGCCGTCCTGCGGGTCGGTGCCCGTGCCGCTGAAGGTCACCGTCGTGCCGGCGGCGTAGGTGGTGCCGGCGGCGGGCGTGGTGATCGTCGCGGTCGGCGCGCCGCCGCTGACGGTCAGGGTTGCGCTGTTGCTGGTCGCGGTGCCGAACGCGTTGGTGACCACGGCGCGAAACGTGGCGCCGTTGTCGCCGGCCGCGGCGGTGAACGTCAACGTCGGGCTGGTCGCGCCGGCGATGTTGGTTGTCCCGCGCTGCCATTGATAGCTGAGCGGCGCGCTGCCCGATGCGGCGACCGTGAAGCTGACCTGCTGGCCGGCGGCGACCGTCGCGTTCTGCGGCTGACCGGTGATCGCGGGCGGCTGACTCTCCGCGAAGCGAATGCGGTGGACCTGGCCGGCTGGTGATCCGCCGCGCTGCAGGTACCACAACGTGCCGTCGCTCGCGACCCTGAGATCGACGGGCGATGCCAGCGCGGTCGCGAAGCCGGTCGCGGTGCCAGGCCCGGGGTCGAACACGCGAATCCAGTTGGTGCAGAAGTCGGCGAAGAAGTATTTACCGACGAACGTGCTGGGGAAGCTGGCGGTGGTCGGGTTGTAGAACGTGCCGCCGGTGATCGCGCAGCCGGTGGTGTTGGTCGACCCGTGCTGGTAGGCGAACAGCGGCGCGCGAACGCCGGCCATCGTCGTCGGGCCTTCGGTCTGCGGCCAGCCGTAGTTCGAACCCGCGATGCCGTCGTTGATCTCCTCCCAGGTCACCTCGCCCACGTCGTTGATGAACATGCGGCCGGTGCCGGGCTGAAACGCGAACGTGAACGGGTTGCGCAGGCCGAGCGCCCAGATCGCATCGTTGACGCCTGTCGCCTGGTTGACGAACGGGTTGTCGGCCGGGATCGTGCCGTCGGCGTTGATGCGCAACATCTTGCCGAGCAGGTTCGTCAGCGTCTGCGCGTTGTTGCGGTTCGCGTTTTCGCCGACCGCGATGTAGAGGCGGCCGTCCGGGCCGAAGTGCAGCGCGCCGCCATTGTGGTTGGTGGCGCTGCTGAGGTTGTCGAGCTCGAGCAGGATCGTTTCGCTGCCGGACTGCGCGACGTCCGGGTTGGACGCGCTCGCCGTGAACCGACTGACGCGGTTGTGAATCGCCGGCGTCGTGGCCGTGTAATACACGTACACGAAGCGATTGGTGGCAAATGCGGGATCGAACGCGATGCCGAGCAGGCCGCGCTCACCGGCCGAGCTGACGGTGACGGTCAGGAATGGCGTCGTCAGCAGTGTGCGGGGCGTGCCGTTGCTGACGACGCGCAGCTGGCCATTTTGCTGCGCGACGAACAGCCGCCCGTCGGGCGCGAACGCCATCGCGGTCGGACTGGGAATGCCGGAAACCACCAGCTCGTCGACGAACCCGGTCGGCACCAGCTCCGATCGGATCGTGGTGATCGGGGGCTCGGGGGCGTTTGTTTCATTACACGCGCCGGCAAACACGTACAAGCTGGCGGCGGCGAACAGGCCAACGGAGGCCGACCGAGAAGTCGCAAACATGCGTTGCTCCTTGTTAGAGGGGGCTTCGAAGCTACGCGCGCAAAGCCAGGCGGGTCAGGTGTCGACCGTAAGCACTCTTCTTATGAGTGCCACCCCGAAGGCGGCGTCCCGCGCGCGGCTACGGGCAGTCGACGAAGTCGACCGTGTAACTGATCGGCGTGCTGACGCCGCTGACCGTGACCGTGAACGACTGGCCGGCGGCGGGGGTCCAGCCCATGGGAACCAGGCGAATGGCGTTGCTCTCGCCGTAGGAGCCGGTGAGCTGACTCATGGTCATGGGGCGGTCCGCGCCCGCCGACGTCACGGTGACGGTGGCGCCTGTCAGGGTGATGCTCCGCTGCGTCTGCACCGACCAGCCGGTCGCTGACAGCGTGCGCGTGCCGGAGCCGTAGGCCTGCATCGGGAACGGTCCCGGCGGCGGCCATGCCACCCACGTCTTGCCCGCGTTGCCCGTGCCGCCGATGTTTTGCATGCACGACGCGCCACCCTGGCCGGTGGATCCAAGGCCGATGGGGCCGAGACGGTTCGACAGGATGATGCGGCGGTGGCCGTGGGTCGTCTCGTTACCGGAGTCGAGCATGTAGCCGGCGACCGACCCCACGCCCGGGCCGCTCGAGATGTTGCTGGTCATCGGCGCCCATCGCGCCTTGCGCGGTGTAGCAGAGCCACGTCGATGGCGGTTCGTGACTGAGCATGTTGTTCGCGTCCATCATCAGCGCGCACGACTGCGCCTGCGCGTCGCGCGACGCCTCGGTGACCACCGCCGGCAGATCCGCGAACCAGCGGTACATGTTGAACAGGCGGAGCGCGTTGGCGCGTCCGTCCGCGGAGATGTCGCCGACGACGCAGCTCGCGACGTTGCCGCTCCATGTCCCCTCGGTCAGGTTGGCGCGGTCGGCCTTCCAGCGCGCGCAGGTCGCCTCGGCGGTCCGCGCGCCGGTGGTGCCCGTGCCGCCCGCGCCGTGGTGCCCGCCGTCGCCGCGCGCCGTCGTGCCCGCGGTGCCAGTCGTCCCTGCCGGGCCGGATCCTCCGCGACCGGCCGCGCCCCCGCCCCTGCCCCCACTCGCTCCGGCCGTGCCCGTACCCGTGCCCGCCATGCCCGTGCCCGTACCGGCGGCGCCTGTACCGGCAGACCCCGTGCCCGCGGTGCCGGTGCCGGCGGCGCCTGTCCCCGCGGCGCCCGTACCGGAGGCGCCGGCCGCTCCGGTGCTGGATCCCCCTGCCCCATCGCCTGCGGAGCCGGTGATGGGGCCGCCCGTCTCGCTGGTCGCGCACGAAGATGCCAGCAGCACGGAAGCCCACAATGCCGCGGCGGTTCGCACAACTGGGAATGCGCCCATGAACCGTAATGACCGGTCCGCCGGCAATCCGCTGAACAAAGGTCACCAGCCCGCGGGTGACTAGATTCGTTTCATGACCTCCGACCGCCCCACGGGAGTCCGTCTGATCATCGCGTACAAGTGGCTCAAGGCGCTCCTCCAGATCGGCATCGCGGTGATGCTGTTTGTTGGCGCGAGCCGCGGGCTGACCACCCAGCTCACGTCGCTGGCGACCGAGCTTCGCGCGCACGCGGTTCACGCGTGGAGCGCGGCGGCGGCCGACGCGGTGCTCCGCTTCGTCGCGCGCCCCCATGACCTCGTCCTGGTGGCCGCCGCCATGGCCGCCGACGCCGTCGTCTCGGTCGTCGAGGGGTGGGTGCTTTTCCGGGGCTACTCCTGGGGCCCCTGGGTGGTGGTCGGCGCCACCAGCAGCGTCATCCCGTTCGAGATCGTCGCGCTGGCACGGCACTTCAACCCGACACGATTCGCCCTGTTTGCCATCAATGTCGCCATCGTCGTTTACCTGGTTCGGCGGGCGATGAGCGGGCGTAGAGTTGCGGAATGGACGCGAGGTGGCGCGGCGCGGGTGCGCCGCAGCTGTGATCGGTGTCGTGCTGGCGCTGGGCGCCGCGCGCGCTTCGGCGGCGTGCCGGGCGTCCGCTGACGGCGCACACTCGTTCGACACGCGAATGGCTCCACTCGAGAGGGGCCAGTGCCGGATGACCGTGGACGTCTTTGCCGGCCGCTCGTGCGCGCAACCAGCGCGCTGGCACGTCGCGCTGCCGTGCGATCAGACGCGCCAGACGGCGATCTCGAACAAGGGCCGGCTGATATCGATCGTGGTACCGCGCACGAAGCGCCGCGACGTCAACGTCGTTCGCATCACGTGGAGCGCCGAGAAGTACGCGTGGGCGACGCTTGCCAAGCTGAACGCGACGAACCCGCTGCGCGGCGATGTCCGCCTGGATCTGGAAGGCGACGCCCTGCGGTTGAAGGCCGATCGCACGCTGCTGATCCCATTCGAGACGGTGCGGCAGCTGGCGTCGTCGGTCGCTGACTAGAAGAAGAAACGCAGGCCGGTTTCGCCGCGGTGGTTGATCGACGCGGGGTGTGGGCCGCCGAACGGGCGGTCGCCGAACAGCTGGCGCGTGAACTGGTACGACAGGCCAACCTGGACGGCGGGGGTGACGGCGAAAAACACGTTCGCGTCGGCGTAGTCGAGGCGGAAGAAGACGCCGCCGCGGCTGTTCTCGGGGGTGAGGGCGACGATGTTCTTCGATTCGAGGTGGGCGTAGTTGGCGGCGAGCCAGGTGCGGCCGGTGCCGAACGGCAGGTGGTACTGCACGCCGGCGACGACGGCCCACCAGTCGATCGGGCGCAGGTTACCGTCGGCGTCGAAGGTGACGATGCCGCTGTCGATGTTGGGGCGGTAGAGCGGCGGCGGCGACAGGCCGCCCGGGTTCGGCAGCGTCGGGAACAGCGCGCCGCCGGTCAGACCGGTGTAGAGGTCGGAGATGCCGCTGCCGATCGATGCCTCGGCCTTGAACGACAGCGCGTTGCGCAGATCGGCTGTGGCCGAGCGGGCGATGATGGGCACGAACGCGTTGAGCGCGGCGCCCCAGCCGAACGCGATCTTCGGCTCGCCGGGTACGGGCAGGAACTCGGCGACGGCGAACCGGCGCCAGACGCCCGACACGCCGAACGCGCACGGCGCGATGTCCGGCTGACCGAACCCCTGCACGGACGCGCCCCTGAGCGCGTTCAGCGCCACGCGCGCGCCGGCCTGCATGTCGGGGACCTCGCTGTCGCGCTGCACGGGGCGCACGGCCGCGACGGCGACCTCGACCTGCGCGACGCTGGCGCTGCCGCCCAACGTCTTGCTCACGCGGATCTGCGGCTGGCGGCTGTAGATCTGGCCCGGCAGGCCGAGGAACGCGACGCTGTTCGGATAGAAGCCGGTGCCGCCCCAGCCGAACAGGTCATGGTATTGCCCGGCCAGCACGTCGACGAACTTCGTCTCCAGGCGGAAGGCGAACAGGCGCATGCGTAACGATCCGAACGTGAACGCGCTTCGCTCGGTCGCGTCGCTCGGCTGCGTGCCGAAGAAGTCGACCTCGACCTGCCCCGTCGCGCGCATCTGGCGGTACGCCGGCGCGCCGATGCGAAGCCCGAACAGCGAGTTGTTCGCGGTCATCTGCGTGCGTCCGTGCGTGGCGGCGTAGGTGCCGGGGCGCGCGAGCGTGGCGTTGTTCGCCGATGGGCCGTAGCTCTGCGTGCTGTCGTACATCGCGTCGAGCTCGACGAAGCCGTAGAGGCTGGTGGCCCAGCGGGCGGTCATGTCGACGGGGGCCGGAGTCACGACGAGCGATGGCTCGGGCGGGTTGCCCTCTCCCCGGCCCGGGTCCGCGACGGGCGTTGGCTCAGGCGGCTTGCCCTCTCCCCGTCCCTCTCCCGCAAGCGGGAGAGGGAGAACGGATCCGGTTCCCTCGCCCCGCGGAGCGGGGAGAGGGTCAGGGAGAGGGGCCCCCGCGTCCTGGGCGGCGGCGGCGCGCGCGGCCAGCAACACGGCCAGCGCTGCGCAGCTCGCGAGTCTCCTCACTTCTTCCTCTGTGCCAGCGCCTCGACGCCCGCGGCCACCACCTCGACGATGCGATCGACATCGTAGACGCAGCCGCCCCAGGTGCCGCCGCTCGCCTGCTGCAGAGCAGCCCACAGCCGCGTGTCGTCGGGGAGCTTGGCATGCGCGCGCAACCCCGGATGCATCGGGCGCGACGCCAGCACCTGCGCCGCGTCGTCCGCGACCAGGTCGACGTGCCCGGCGAGCGTGGTGCGATCGATCGTGATCTCGATGATGTCGCCGTCGACGAGCTTGCCGATCGGTCCGCCGGCCAGCGCCTCGGGACCGACGTGGCCGATGCAGGCGCCCGTCGACACGCCCGAGAAGCGCGCGTCGGTCACGACCGGCACGGTCTTCCCCCACGGGATGAACTTCAACGCCGACGTGAGCTGGTAGGTCTCCTCCATCCCGGTGCCGAGCGGGCCGGCGCCGATCAACACGACGACGTCATCAGCCTTGACCGGGACGACGCCCTCCCCCTGCCCTTTGATCGCCGCGATCGCGTCGGTCTCCGAGATGAACACGCGCGCCGGTCCGCGATGCCGGTAGACCTGATCGGCGCCGACGATCGACGCATCGATGGCCGTCGCCTTCACCACCGAGCCCTGCGGCGCGATGTTCCCCGACGGAAACACCATCGTGCTGGTCAGCCCCGCCGCGCGCGCGGCGTCGGCGGTCATGATGACGCGCGCCGGATCGACGCCGTCGGACGCCTGCAGGCGCGCCCGCGCCTCGCGCCGCCGGTCGCTCGTCTGCCACCAGTCGAGCACCGCGCCCAGCTTCTCGCCCGTCACCGTCGGCACGTCGACGTTGAGCAGGCCCATACGCCGCAGCTCCAGCATCACCTCGGGCACGCCGCCCGCCATGAACACCTGCACCGTCGGGTGATTGCGCGGGCCGTTGGGCAGCGCGTCCACCAGGCGCGGCGTCATGCGGTTGATGCGCGTCCAGTCGTCGATGGTCGGGCGGCGCAGGCCCGCCGCGTGCGCCAGCGCCGGGATGTGCAGCAGCAGGTTCGTCGACCCGCCGAACGCCGCGTAGACCAGCATCGCGTTGTCCAGCGACGCCTGCGTCAGGATCGCCGACAGCGGCATGCGCGCCGCCGCCAGCCGCACCAGCGCGCGCGCCGAACGCCGCGCCATGTCCAGCCACACCGGCTCGCCCGACGGCGCCAGCGCGCTGTGTGGCAGCGACATCCCGAACGCCTCGGCGACGACCTGCGACGTCGCCGCCGTCCCCAGGAACTGACAACCGCCGCCCGGCGTGCCGCACGCGCGGCATCCCATGTCGGCCGCGTCGTCGACGCTGATCAGGCCGTGCGCGTAGCGCGCGCCGATCGTCTGCACCTTGCCGGCGTCCTCGGCGTCGACCGCGGGCAGCGTCACGCCGCCGGGCACGATGATGCCCGGCAGATCGCGCGTGCCGGCCAGCGCCAGCATCGTCGCCGGCAGCCCCTTGTCGCACGTCGCGATCCCCATGACGCCCGATCGGCGCGGCAGCGACCGGATCAGCCGCCGCATCGTCATCGCCGCGTCGTTGCGGTACGGCAGGCTGTCGAACATGCCCACCGTCCCCTGCGTGCGCCCGTCGCACGGATCGCTGCACATGGCGGCGAACGGCACGACGCCGGCGGCGCGCAGCGTCTCGGCGGCGGCGCGCACGAGCAGCCCGATCTCCCAGTGGCCGGTGTGGTAGCCGAGCGCGACGGGCGTGCCGTCCTCGGCGCGCAGCCCGCCCTGCGTGCTGATGATCAGGAACTGCGCGCGGTCGACCTCGGCGGGGTTCCAGCCCATCCCCGCGTCCTGCGTCATGCCGAACAGGTTGCCGCTCGGCTCGCGCAGCAACATGTCGGCTGTGATCGGCAGCCGCCCCTGCGGCCCGCGCGCGCTGGTCCGCGTCGCCGCGAGCAGCTCGCCCGTGCCCAGGATATCGGCAACGTCGGATAGACCGGCGAGCGGCGGCGCCGTCACCCTGCGACGTCCTGCTGCGACCACGCCCCGTCGATCAACCGCCACATCTTGCCCGTGGGGTTCTGGTTCGCGAGCTCGGGGGGCAGCCGGTGCGGGCGGACGGCGTCGTAGCAGCGCAGCGCCGCGAAGCGCAGCAGCGACGCCGGAATGCCGACCGCCGTGAAGCCGGGGTGGCCGGTCGCCGGGTACGGGCCGCCGTGGTTCATCGCCGGCGACACGGCGACGCCCGTCGGCATCTTGTCGTTCAGCAGCCGCCCGACCTTGCCGCGCAGCACGGGCTCGAGCTGCGCGTACGCGGCGTCGTCCTTGCCCGTGCTGTCGCTGTAGACGCAGCCCGTGAGGTTGCCTTCCAGCGCGGCGGCCACCGCCGCCATGCCGGCCGATGTCGTCGGCGACGACGACGGTGTTCACGGTGCCGAACGCCTCGGTCTGCAGCGCGTGCGGGTTGGCGAGGAACGTCGCCGCCGGGACGCGCAGCAGCGTCGGCTCGAACGCGGCGCGCTCGCCGGCGACGGTGTGGCCGCCCGCGACGACGCGCGCGCCGCTGCCCACGAGCTCGTCCAGCGCCGCGGCGATCGACGTCGCGCCCGCCGGGCCCAGCAGCGTGCCCGGCGTGCCGGCGGCGAACAGCCGCGCCAGCTCGGTGATGAACGCCTCGCCGTGCGCGCCGCCCGGGACGACGGCGAGGCCCGGCCGCGTGCAGAACTGCCCGGCGCCCATCGCGCACGAATCGAACAGCTCCTTGGCGACGGCGGCCGAACGCTCGGCGAGCGCGCCCGGCAGCACGAACACCGGGTTGGTGCTCGACATCTCGAGGTAGATCGGCTTGCCGGCGGCGTCGGCCGCTTGCTTCAGCTTGAGCCCGGCGATCTTGCTGCCCGTGAACCCGGTCGCGCCCACCGACGGGTGCGACACCAGCTGGAAGCCGACGTCGGGCGGCGTCCGGTAGATGAGCTGCACCATGCCGGGCGGCAGCCCCGCCGCGCGCGCCGCATCGGCCGCCAGCGCGGCGAGCAGCCGGCTGGTCCCCGGGTGGCCGGTGTTGGCCTTGCCGATCACCGGGTTGCCGGCCGCGATCGCCGCGACGAAGTCGCCGCCCGCGACGGAGTTGAACGCGTACGGGAAGTTGTTGGGCCCGAACACGACGACCGGCCCGCCCAGCGGCCCGTAATACGACCGCAGGTTCGCCTTGGTGTCGATCGTCGCCGCGCACCACGAGCGATCGCGCGCCGCCGCCGCGCCCTGGCGCAGCTGGTTGGTCGTGCGCGGCAGCTCGACGGAGCGCAGGCGCGGCGCCTGCGGCAGCCCGGTCTCGCGCGCCGCGCGTTCAACCAGCGCATCGGCGTTGGCCTCGATGCGCGCCGCGTAGTCCTCCAGGAAGCGCGCGATGTTTTCGACCGGCAGCGCGCGCAGCGCGGCCACCGCTTCGCCCGCGGCGCGGAACGCGGCGGCCACGTCGTCGCCGCCGGACACCGGATACGCTTCCGGCAGGGTCTTGCCGGTGGATGGATCGATCGCCGCGAAAGATCCGGCCGGGTTCGCGGCCTGCCGCCACTCGCCGGCGATGAGAACGGGCTCGAGCGCCATGGCGCCTCCTTGCTTTCCTACTTCGCCACTTCGTTTTGCAGCGTCAGCTCGCCGATGGTGATGCTGACGACGTCGCCCGCCGACAGCGAGAAGTCCTGGGGCGGAACGATGCCGGTGCCGGTGAGCAGGAACGCTCCGGCCGGCAACACCAGCTCGCGGCGCAGGTAGTCCACCAGCTCCTCCAGCGGGCGCTTGATCCGCGCCGTGCTCGTGTCGCCCTTGAACACGCTGCGCCCACCGCGCGCGATGTCGAGGACGATGGTCATGTCCTTGAGCTGGGCGGCGTCGCCGAGCACGATGCCCGGACCGACCGCGCACGAGCCGTCGTAGACCTTCGCCTGCGGCAGGTAGAGCGGGTTCTCGCCCTCGATGTCACGCGACGACACGTCGTTGCCGACCGTGTAGCCGACGATCTCGCCGCCGGCGTTGATCACCAGCGTCAGCTCGGGCTCGGGAACGTTCCAGCGGCTGTCGGCGCGCACGCGGATCGGCATGCCGTGGCCGACGACGCGCCAGCCGATCGCCTTGAAGAACAGCTCCGGCCGCGCTGCCTCGTAGACCCGCGAGTAAACATCCTTAACTGCGGACTCGGCTTCGCGCGCCTCGCGGCTGCGCAGGTAGGTCACGCCTGCTGCCCACACCTCGTGGGTCGCCTCGACCGGCGCCAGCAGCCGGCCGGTCGCGGGCACCTCTTTTGTAACTGCTCGTAACACGTCGGCTATTTCCGACCGGGAGAGCTTGAGCAGGAACCCCAGCGACAGCTCGGGGGGGAGCCACTTGCCGTCGACCGCCCACCGCGCTCCGCCCGGCGCCTCGTGCCGCGTCAGGTACATCGGTAAGGTTCTTATCCCTCACGGCCCCCCGCAGTCAAACCATCCGGCTTGTCCCGAAGTCAGCGAAGCCTGTTCGGAATCGGTGCAATCCGTGCGAGATTTTGCGGCGGTGACGCCGGTCGATCTCAAGCTGGTGCTGATCGCGCTGATCGCGATCGGCACGCTGGTCATCCTGGTGACGCGGTTCAAGGTGAACGCGTTCATCGCGCTGCTGCTCGCGTCCCTGGTCGTCGGATTGTCCGCGGTCGGCATGGGGCGGCTGGTCAAGGACGCGGCCGGGCGGCTGGTCCCCTACTCGGCCGTCGCGGTCGTCAAGTCGTTCACGGAGGGGCTGGGCGCCGTGCTGGGCGGCATCGCCGCCGTCATCGGCCTGGGGACGATGCTGGGCAAGCTGCTCGCCGAATCGGGCGGCGCCGAGGTGCTGGCCAAGCGGTTCGCCCGCATCTTCGGCCCCAAGCGGATCACCTGGTGCATCATGGCGCTGGCGATCACCGTCGGCCTGACGACGTGGTTCGCGGTCGGCTTCGTGCTGCTGCTGCCCATCCTGCTGACGCTGACCTACGAGACCAAGCAGCCGTTCCTGCGCCTGACGCTGCCGCTGCTGGCGTGCATGTCGGTGATGCACGGGCTGATGCCGCCCCACCCCGGCCCCGTCGTCGCCGTGGCGGCGCTGAACGCGAGCAACGGCCTGGTCCTGATGTGGGGCTTCGTCATCGGCATCCCGACCGCCGCCATCGCCGGGCCGCTGTACGCGCGCTTCGCCGTCCGCTTCGTCGACGCCAAGCCGCCGCCCATCCCGCACAAGGTCGGCGCGCTGCCGCCCGGCCTGCGCGCGCCCGGCTTCAGCGTGACGCTGTTTGCGATCCTGCTGCCGGTGGTGCTGATGCTGCTGGCCACCGTCGCCGAGCTGACGCTGCGCCCGGGGCGGCTGCTGACCACGGCGACGTTCATCGGCCATCCGGTGATGGCGCTGCTGGTCGCCGTGCTGTTCGCGTCGTGGGCGCTCGGCACGCGCTGCGGGTACACGTCAGCCGACATTCTCAAGTTCACGGAGCAGTGCATCGCCGCGATGGGGATGACGCTGCTCATCGTCGGCGGCGGCGGCGGGTTCGCGCGCGTGCTGCGCGACGCCGGCGTCGCCGAGGCGATCGGGCGCGGCGCCGACGCGATGGCGCTGCCGCCGCTGCTGTACGCGTGGCTGCTGGCGGCGTTCATCCGCGTCGCGACCGGATCGGCGACGGTCGCGATCACGACGGCGTCGGGACTGCTGGTGCCGATGCTGGCCCAGCACCCGGAGCTGACCGGCAACCAGATCGCGCTGGTCATCGTCGCCATGGGCTGCGGGTCGCTGTTCATGTCGCACCTCAACGATTCGGGCTTCTGGATCGTGAAGGACTTCCTGGGCCTGAGCGTGTCGCAGACGCTGCGCACGTGGACCGCGTGCGAGACCATCGTCGGCATCGCCGGCATGTTGCTGTCGCTGCTGGCGTTCTACCTGGTGGCGCCTGGCTGACGACGGCGGTGGCAGCGGCGTGCTGGAGCTGCTCGCGCGGCGGCGCGCACCGTACGACGAGCTGCTGGCCGCGATCGTCGGTGACGTGCTCGCCCGCTTCCCACCGGCGTCCGGAGGCCCAGTCGAAAGCGGGCGCATCGTCGAGATCGGCGCGGGCGCGGGGCAGCTGCGCGCGTGGCTGCCGCCCGACATCGCGGCGCGCACCGTGTCCACCGAGCCGTCGCCCGCCACCGATGCGGCGGACATGGTGCGCGCGGCCGCCGGCGCGCTGCCGTTCGACGCGGGCAGCGTCGCGGCCGTGCTCGGACTGTGCGTGTTCGACGCCATCGCCGACCAGGACGCGGCCGTCGCCGAGGCCGCCCGCGTGCTGTCTCCCGGCGGGCGCTTCGTTCACTTCATGGACATGGCGACGCTGCTCGAGACGCCGTTCGCCAAGCTCCACGCGTCCAACCTCGTGCCCATCCCGAACGTGTTCGGCGATCCGGGCGACCACGAGTGGCCGCTGGACATCGTGCTGCTGGCGCGCGACTGGCTGGACGGCGTGCTCGGCGTCGCGACCCACACCGGCCACCCGCTCGCCGCGACGTTGAACGCGACGTTCGCGCCGTTTCTGGTGCCGGCGCCGGCGTTCGACGTCACGGCGGCGACCGACGCGTTCAAGGGGCTCGCCGCCAGCGGCGACCGACGCCGCGTCCTCGCCGCGTCGCTGGTGACCGCGAGCCGCCTCGCCGTCGCGCAGGGTCACCCGCCCGTCGAGCCGCTCCCCTTCCACTCCGCTCGCTACCTGCAGAGCCTGCTGGACAAGGGCTTCCGCGCCGCCGGCTTCGACATCGAGCTGTCCGAGATCGTCACGCGCGCGCAGGTGCGCCCGCGCCTGCTCCCTGACGAGGCCGGCCTGTGCTACCGCAGCCTGTGCGTCGGCCACCAGCGCCTGCTCGACGCCCCGCCGAAGCGCCTGCTCGTCCCGGCGGCGCAGCCGGCTGCCGGCGCCGACGACATCGTCGTCGAGGCGGGGATGTTCGCGTTCGTGGCGCGACGGCCGTAGCGGCCGCTAGCTGAGTAGCTGCAACGCCGGCAGGCGGCGGAGCTTCTCGGCGACGTCGGGGGTTTCGCCCTCGACCTCCATGACCAGCTGGTGCTCGCTGTGCGCCGGGAACGCAAAGCGTTCGTCGGGATCGTCGCCAGGCCTCCACAGCGGGTCGCGGTTCGATCGGATCAGCAACTTCCCCTGCGAGGCCGGGAGCGCCGCCAGCCAGTGGTCGCCGATATACAGACTGTCTTGGGCCTGGAACCGCACGCCCAGCGCGGCCTCGACATCGTTAATCGACAGCTCGTCTCGTATCGCGAAAAGCATCATCGTCACCTACGAACGATAACGTCACTTGGCGACCGGCGAATTTGACGATTCTGTGTCGAACTTCGTGACCCGCGTCGCATCCCGCCCCCAGCCTGACGGTACAATCGGCGGACATTTCCACTGTGGGGAGGGTCACATGCTGCATTTGGGTCGGTTCGGGACTCCGGGTCTGGTCGTACTGGTGGCAGCAGCAACCGCGGGATGCGCGCCGGTGAGGATGGCGGTCCCCAAGGAGGTCGGGGGAGCGTCCGAGGAGATCGTCATCGCCGATCGCAGCTCCATGTCGGGGGCGCTGGTCGATGAATCGTTCAAGATGGGTCCGTACCAGGTCACGGACGTCGATCGGAAGTGGACCAGCTCCAGCGGGTCATCCTTTCTCAACACGTCGTCCAGCGACACGAAGGCCGGCTACGCGTTTGCGCTCAAGGCGCCCGAGGGCGCGTACAAGGGGACGTGCGCCAGCATCGTCGACGAGAAGGCCGTCGGCATGTTCGGCGGCACGTTCAGCAAGCAGAAGTTCGACGTCAAGTGCGAGTGCGCCGGAGCGGCGCAGGCGAACTTCGAGATGAAGTCCGACACGACGTCGCAGTACCGCGGCAAGGTGACCGCGCGCAACACCACCTTCGACATCGAGGGCATCTACAACGACGAGAAGGGGTCATCGAGCTCCACGGCCATCGGCTACTACGTGCACGGCGGCGACGCCGTGGGCGCCGTCGAGGTGGTGGGCAAGGGGCGCGTCTGGCTGGCCAAGACGCTGGACGCCGGGACGCGCGCCGACGTCGCGTGCCTGTTCGCGGGCCTGCTGCTGCACAAGCCCCCGTCGGAGAGCATGACCAAGTAGCGGCTCAGTGCTTATCAGCACCGGAAGCCCGGGTCGCCGGGAACACTTCGTGAGTAGCCGATGCGCGTAGAACCGGCGCGTCTCTGCGTACTCCGGGCTTAGATGGCCCGCGCCCACCGTCTTGACCTGAAGCACGCGCGCGGCGCGCGCTGACAGCCAGCCTTCGACGTGCGCGTGCAGCGCGCGGCCGAGGCCGCGGCGGCGGTGCGACGCCCGGACGGCGATGCAGTGCACCTCCCACGTCTCGGCGAAGTGCTCGCGCAAGCTGAGGAACGCGACCACCTCGCCCGCGTCGCGCGCGACGAACGTCGGCAGCGTCGCCGTGTCGCGCACGTACTGCAGCAGCGACGCTTCGACACCAAACCAGCCGGGCAGACTGCGCAGCACCTGTTCGCACTGCGCGGACACGTCGTCCGTCACCGGCCCCTCGATCATGTCGTTCCCTGCGGGCTCGGCCCGCGGCGCGGTCTAGCGCTCGGCTTCTTTGCTGCCGACGACGGTCAGGTTGATGCCGACCTGGACGGACAGCGGCTTGCCGTCGACCATGATCGTCGTCTTGCCGTTGTGGTACCAGCCGAACGATCCGGTCGAGAACTCGCGCTTGTCGGCGATGAGCTCGTTCGTGCCGATGGTGAGCTTGACGGCTTCGGCTTTCTCCAGGAACTGCGTCTTCGAGAGCGGGACAGGGTGACTTGGCCATGGCGGGGACGGTATCACGCCGGACCCTCTCCCTTCCCTCTCCCGCTTCGCGGGCGAGGGCGAACAGCTCGGAGTCACTCCGAGCGCTACAACCTGGAGAAGAATTCCCAGAAGCCGGGGACGGCGGCGGTGGTCTGGGCGTTGTGTTGCTGGTCCTGGGAGGTGCAGAAGACGATCGGGTACTGGGCGGGGCAGCCGGTGTATTGCACGCAGCTGAACGTCGCGGTGTTGGGGACGCCGGTGATCGTGTACGGCGCGCTCGGCGCGGTGTCCATCGTCGTGCCGCCGGTGCAGCCGTTCAGCGCCAGCAGGCGGTTCACGGCGGCCACCGAGCCCTGGTAGATGTTCGACTGATCGTTGAAGTCGTGGATCAGGAACGCGGCGATCGGCTGGTCGACGCAGGTCTTGAGGCCGTCCTTGATCGCGGGCGGCAGGCCGCCGGTGACGCTGGCCTGGGCGCGCAACACGTCGGGGAACTGGCAGCCGAGCTGGTGCGCCATCCAGCCGCCGCTGGAGTAGCCGGCGTAGAACTGGCGCGTGGCATCGACGCAGTAGTCTTCCTCGATCTGCTTGTGCAGCCGATCGAAGTAGCCGTACTCCACGGAGTCGGGCGACAGGCTGGCGGCGCCGTCGTCGAAGCAGAAGTGGCACAGGTTGCCGCCGCCCGCGTCCGGCTCGTTGCTGCACGTGGCGTTGTTGTATTCGGCCTTGTTGTACAGGCCCGCCTCCATCTCGATCAGGATCGCGTCGTCGCCCGACGCGGTCTCCATCGGGTACGCCTTGATCTGGTCCGGGATCTGCGGCTGCGGCGGGCCGCAGCCGGGCGCCAGGTAGACCGTCCGGTACGCGGTGTTGGGATCGTAGTTGGCCGGCAGGCGCACGTAGTACAGCCGCTCGCGCGCGTTGTCGGCGGCGCACGCGACCGTCAGCGGCCGCTCGACGTATTGCCCGAGCGCCTGCCCCGGCGACTTGCCACACCCGGCCGTGCGGGTGGGCCGCGACGCCGTCGGCGCGACGACGCAGGCCGCGCCGCCACCGCCGGCGTCCACGCTGCCGAGGCGGACCTGGCCGTCGTAGCCGCGCTCCGTCGGACTGGCCGTACACGCGCCGCCGACCATCGCCAGCACCGCCAGCACCGATCCGCACAGCTACTCCTGGCCCGGCACCAGCCCGGTCAGCGGGCCGGCGAAATCGGGGAGACCGAACGTGTTCTCGTCGACGCCGAACATCTTCAGGAACGACACGAACAGGTTGTTGTGCGGCCTGCCGTTGCCGTAGTCCGGCTTCGCGTCCCCCAGGTAGTCCAGGTAGCGCCCGGTCGGCAGCTGGCCGCCGCAGCTCCCCGCCAGCACGTACGGCACGTTCACGTAGCTGTGATTGCCGCCCTCGCCGAGCTCGTTGGTCCAGAACAGCAACATGTTGTCGAGCAGCGTCTTGTCCCCCTCGGGGATCGCCTTCACCGCCCCACCATGTACGCGAACTGCTGCGCGTACCAGTGGTGCACCTTGGTCAGGTCGGCGCGAACGATCATCGCCGTCTCCTGATCGACCTTCGCCGCCTTCTGCGACGCATCGACGCTCTCGTTGTGCGTCAGCATGTGATGCTCGCGCGTGCCGGCGTACTGCAGCGGCAGCCACTCGTGCACGAGGGTGCTCTCCGCCGTCGACCACTGCAGGCTGGCGACGCGCGTGAGATCGCACTGCAGCGCCAGGATCATCAGGTCCATCTGCATCTTGCCGATGTCGCGGAAGTTGGTGACGCAGAAGTTCGTCGACTGCGTCGCCAGCTCCTCCGGCGTACGCAGGTCCTGATCGCGCAGGCACTGCTGGCGCTGCGGGCGCGTCGGCCGCAGCGCCTGGATGTCGGGGCAGCTCGCCGACGTCGGGTTGGCGATCAGCCGCTGCAGCCGCATCTCGATGTCGCGGACGTTGGTCAGGTGCTGGTCCAGCCTGCCGCGGTCCTCGGCCCCCAGCTGCCCCATCAGGTCGGTGTAGTCGTCGCGCACGTAGTCGAGCACCGACTGGCGGTTGTGCAGCCCCGCCAGGATCTGCTCGGTCGTCCCCGCCTGGTAGCTCCCGGTCAGCCGCGTGTAGACCTGCACCGGGTCGTCGACCGGCTGGATCGGCACCGCGCGCTTGTATTCGTCGTGCGGGTCGACGCGCCCGTAGCACATCTTGGTGACCAGCGTCTCCAGGAAGGTGTCCGTGCTCTCGACGCCCAGCTCCAGCGACGGCAGCAACGTCTGGTTGCCGATCGCCGCGGCGATGTGCTGGTCGATCGACGGGCCGCCCGCCGACCCGTCGAGGAAGTGGTTCGCGCGCCCTGCCCCGGCCGGCCCCTTGACCAGGCCGATGGCGGTCAGCATGTGCGTCATCCCCTGGTCGTGAACGTTCGCGATCGGCCCGAAGCGCCCGTTCGACGACTCCATGTTGACGCCGCGGATCACGACGACGTCGCTCTTGAACGGCTCCAGCGGCTCCAGGATCGGCGACAGCGCGAAGTCAGTCTCGGCGCCGGTGGCGCCCGTCGTCGGGCGCCAGTTCTCGGGGATGGTGCCGCACGGGCTGAAGAAGACGCCGAACCGCTTGGGCGCGACCACCGCGTGCGCGCTGAGGCCGCGCGGCCGCATCAGCTCCAGCCACGGCAGCGCGACGGTGGCGCCCAGCGCGCCCTTGAGCAGCGCGCGCCGCGACAGCGTGCGCGGGATGCGGCGCTGTGGCTTCGACGTGCCCGGCATCTTCTTGTTCATGGCGTCGTGCCCCCCGGCACCAGCGTCGGGTCCGTTTGCAGGTAGCGGAAGCGATCGCTCCGCACCATCGCCACCACCATGTCGACGACGCTGGTCGTCGGCGACGACTGGGTCATCAGCCAGTCGACGCTGGGCCTGTCGGCGTCCGACAGCAACTTCCCCGACGAGAACCGCAGCCACTGCTCGACGTAGCAGGCGCGCGCCTCGGGCATCTCGGCCAGCAGCCGCGCCAGCCCGGGAACGCCGTCGAACGGGCGCCCGTCGATGCTCCCGGTCGCGTCGATCGCCATGCCGCGGTCGTCGTTGACCCACCGCCCGGTGGCGTCGTAGTGCTCGAACGGCAGGCCCAGCGGGTCCAGCACCACGTGGCACGTCGCGCACTTCGGATCGGCCGCGTGCTGCGCGAACTGCTCGCGCGCCGTCTTGCTCAGGTCCAGCGGCTTGAACATCGCGACGATCTCCGGCGACGGCGGCGCGACGCCGCGGCACAGGATGCGCTCGAGCACGAACTTGCCGCGCCTGACCGGATCGGTGCGGTCCTGCTTGGCCATCGTCGCCAGCAGCCCGGCCTGCGTCAGCAAGCCGGCCCGCTGCTGCGGGTTGAGCGGCACACGCTCCCAGTCGGTCGCGGGCGCCGCGGCGCCGTAGAACGCGGCCAGCGGCGCGTTGGCGAACGTGTAGTCGGCCAGCAGCAGGTCGCGGAAGCTGCCGCGCTGCTCGAACAGCACCTTGCGCAGGAACGTGTCCGTTTCCTTGGCGAAATAGAACGCCTTCAGCGGCGTGAAGTCGGGAAACGCGTATTGGTCCTTGGCCAGCGCCGACACCGTGTCGGTGCCCAGCCACTGGTGGTGCATGCGCACGAGCTGCGTCTGCGCGCGCGGCAGCGTCAGCAGGCGGCGCGCCTGGCTCGCGACCTCGTCGGGCGACGTCAGCTTGCCGGCGTCGGCGGCGCCTGACAACTCTCCGTCCGGGATCGATCCGGTCAGGAAGAACGACAGCCGGCTGGCCACCTCCCACGACGTCAGCGGCACGCCGCGCTCGCCGGCGTTGCCGCGCTCGCCGATCTCGGGACGGAACAGGAACTTCGGCGACAGCAACACGGCGCGGATCACCATCGCCAGCCGCGTCTTGTAGTCGACGGTGTCGGCGTTGCGCGCCAGCAGCGCCATCAGGCCGTCCAGCTCCGCGGCGGTCAGCGGCCGGCGGTAGGCGCGCTTGCCCAGGTCCGCGACATAGGGGCGCGCGCACGCGGCTTCACCCTGCCCCTGCGCCGCGACGTCGCAGCCGGTCAGCGCCGTCGGATCGGCGGTCACCACCTCCGCGATCGCCAGCGCCGCCATCTCGTACTGCTCCATGCGGACCAGGCTGCCGGTCTGCGAGCTGGAGATGTTCAGGAAGCCGAGCACCTTGGCGTCCGGCGTGAACACCATCTCGGGCAGCGTGTAGCCGGGGAACAGATCGGCGACCGTCGCCGCGTATTCGGCGTTGGTCAGCCGGCGCAGCGGGACCTTCGCGGGCGGCGGCTCCGCGGTCGCCATGGGCGCGTTGTCGCCGCACCCCGAGACCACGAGGCCGAACGCGGCGGCGAATGCGAGCACGAGGCCGTGACGTCTGGCGCTGCTCATGACTACCGATAAAGTAACGATACTTTACACGGTCTCCGACCGTGTGCACGCGGCGTTTCTCGACGGACTGCGGCGGCCCAGCTACCGCACGAACTTGGATAGCAGGCGGATGTACGCGACCTGGTAGCCGTCGCTGTTCTCGGTGACGGCCCATGAATTGAGCGGCCAGCCGGTGTTGAAGTCCTTGTACGCCTTCTGGGCGGGCTGGCCCTTGGGCGGCGTGATCGGCGTCGACGTGCAGATCGCGTTGTTGGCGGCGCCGCCGCAGTTGGACGGGCAGCACGCGTCCCAGTCGTAGCCGGGATTGGGGCCGCCCGCCAGGAATCCGGGCGGCGGGCCGTAGGTCGACGTGCCGGCGCGGTCCCACATCGCGCTGCCGTCGGCGAACCAGGTGTGGAAGATCTCGTTGGCGGAGCTCTCCGCCCCGTGGGCGGACATGTTGGTGAGGTAGACGAGCGACAGCGGGTTCGTGCCGTGGATGTAGTGCACGTAGCGCGACGCCGCGCGCGTCATGTCGGCGCTCGCCGCGGCGTCGAGGTTGTGACTGACGACCGCGGCGAACTGGTTGCCGATGTGCGACTTGGTCGAGTTCGAACCCCAGACGTAGTCCGGCATGAACGCGAGGTACGGATCGCGGTTGCCGGTGATCGCGCCCAGGTTGCCGCTGTTCTTCGCACCCGTGAGGTAGGCGTTGCGGATCGCGGTGGCGACCGCGGCGGTCGCGCCCGTCGCCGCCGCGTAGTCGAGCGCCGCGTCCTGCCCCTGCACGTCCCACGGCGCGACGTAGTTGCTGTACGTGAACAGGTGGAGCTGGGTGTAGTTGGCATCGAAGAACGTCCGGTAGGTCGCGTCGCCGCTGGCGGCGTAGAGCTGCGCGGCGGCGTCCAGCTTGTGGACGAGGCGCCCGTAGTCGTCGGTCTCCTGCTGTCCGGCGCCGAGCCCGGACGATCCGGCGGCGCTGTCGTTGTTCCTGAACAGCACGGCCGGGTTCGCGCCCGCCCACGTCCACGCGTTCTGGGCGCGCGTGAGGTAGTCGGCGGCTGCGGTGTTGAGCGCGGCGATGCCGGGCAGCTTCAGGATGCGCGCGCCGGTCGCGAACGCCGCGGCGGTGGCCAGCGTCGCCGACGTGCTCGCCGGCCCGTAGAGGCACGGTCCGGTGGCCGCCGACGGCGGGCTCGCCGACGGCTCGCCGACGATGCTGAGGACGGCGCCGTTCGAGCTCTGCATGCGCGCGAGGAAGTCGAGGCCCCACTTCGCCTCGTCGAGGATGTCGGGGATGCCGTTGCCCGACTCGGGGATGTTGTAGTCGTCGGTCCAGATGGTGGGGTTCTCGGCGTAGGCGCGCAGCAGGTTCTCGACGTAGCCTGCCGTCCAGCTCGTGTACTTGTTGAGGTCGCCGGCGTCGTACCAGCCGCCGCGCAGGTCGCGTTCGGTCGCGGCGTTGTTCTTGTCGTTGAACAGCCGGCACTGCGGATCCTGCAGGGCCCCCATGAAGCTGGCGCCATCGGTCCAGCCGGCGCCGGCGTGGGCGGCGGTCTTGGCCTGTCCGGCGCGCTGATAGAAGAACGTCCGCACGGCCTGCTTGAGCACGTTCCGGTACACCTGGTCGGAGATCTGGAACGGGTAGGAGCGCACGTTGCGATCGACGTCGAGCACGTAGTACTCGCCGGGAGCGGTGACCGACGTGAACGTGAACCACCACGCCTTGTCGCCCGACGAGGCGTCCGTCGCGCCGGCGTTCCAGACGGTGGGCGCCGCCATGGCGACGCGCGCGCCGCTGGCGGCGTTGACGAGCGCGTAGGTCGCGCCCGGCGTGAACGACTCACCGGCATCGAAGCCGGTCTGGGGATCGCGAATGACCGCGATCTTCTCGCCGTTTGGCAGGTAGCCGAACTGATCGACGACGATGTACTTGCTGACCGGCGGCGCCGCGCCGCCGAGCCCCGTCGCGCCCGCGAGCCCGGTCGTGCCCGCGAGCCCGGTCGTCCCCGCGACCCCGGACGCGCCCGCCGCGGATCCCGCGAGCCCGGTCGTGCCGGCGGCGCTGCTGCCGCCGCGGTTCCCGGCGCCGCTCGCGCCCGCTTGCCCACTGGTGCCGGCCGATCCCTGGCTGCCGGCCGTGCCCGTGCCCCCCTGCCCGGCCGTGCCCGACGACGCCCCCCCGGAACCGCAGGCGCCGACGACAAACGTCAAGGTAATGACCAGGCCACGTACATCAAAGCTAGTGTGCACCTCTCGACTATTCAGGGTCTGCGCCGACGGCGTCAAGCGGTGGTTGAAGCGGAATGTTAGTTTCGCGTCATGGCGCGACTGATCGTGTCGATGAATCTGTCGCTCGATGGCTACATCGCGGCGCAAGGACAGGACGATGGCTCCTGGCTGAGGATCGACGAGGAGGTGCACGGCGTCTTCAACCAGCTCGCCGCGGGCGCTGCCGCGTTCTTGTATGGACGCAAGGTGTACGAGGTGATGATCCCCTACTGGCCCGACGCCGTCGCTGACGCGAGCAAGCCGGCGCACGAGCGCGAGTATGGGCGGCTGTGGGTGGACAAGCCGAAGGTCGCCGTCTCGGCGACGTTGAAGGAGACACGCTGGAACACGCGGGTGGTGGAGCCGGACGCGATGGAGCAGGAGGTCGCGCGCTTGAAGCGCGCGTCGGGCGACTACGTCCTGTGTTACGGGGGCGGTCAGCTCGTGTCCGCCTTGCAGGAGCGCGGCCTGGTCGACGAATACGCGCTGTTCGTGCACCCGAGCGCGCTGGGTGCGGGCGTTCCCTTCTTCCGCGGCCGCGTCGAGTTAAATCTCGTCGACGTTCGTCGCTTCGCCTGCGGCACGCTCGGGCTCCGTTACGCGAGCGCTGCGACCAGCACGGTTGGTGGATGAGCCAGCTCTCCCGGTGGTCGCACCTCACCGCGCTGCTCGCAGCGGTCGCCGGGTGTGCCGCCCAGAACCCGCGCTCGCAACAGTCGCGCGCAGGCGGATGCAGCGAGCTGACCCCCGCGCCGTGCGAGGCCGCGTGCTTCACTGGCGACGGCGCGGCGTGTGCGATCTTCGGCGCGGCGGTGGAGGGCGCCGCTGATCCGCCGGTACGGCTACCTCAGGACATGCCGCGCGGGCGCAAGGCGCTCGACAAGGGCTGCAAGCTGGGAAGCCTCGCCGCGTGCCGGGCGCTCGCCTCCTACGACACCGACGACGCTGCCCCAGGCGCGGACTGCGCCGCGTGGGAGGCGATCTGCAAGCGCGGCGATCGGCCATCGTGCACGTTCTTCGCCCAGTGTCTCGATTGGACCGAGGGGTTTCGGCGCGATCGCGACCAGGCCCTGCGCATTTACCGCGACGGCTGCGATCACGGCGAGCGTGTCGCGTGCCGCCAGCTAGGTCTTCGCGTGATGAACGGCGACGGCGTCCCCAAGGATCTCGAGCGGGGGTTCGCGCTGCTCGATCGCGCCTGCCGCATGGACGATCCGTTCGCTTGCGCGCAAGTCGGCCTGCGCCTGGAACGCGGCCAGGGGGTGGCTCGCGACCTCGCGCGGGCGAAGGCGCAATACCGGATGGCGTGCGCGCGCGGCATTCGCCCGATTCCTTGCGAAGGGCTGCGCCGCCTGGGCGAGACCCCGCCGTCGACGACGGTGTCGTCAGCCGATGCGGCCGAATCGAACTACGTCAGCGCCAGCACCGGCTTCGAATGGCGCATCCCCGCCAACTGGCAGTTCGTGCCGGCGTCGTCGATCACCCTCGCGGACGTTCCTGACGACGCAGAGGTCGTGGCCGCGCGCCCGCGCAGCGCCTCCGAACACGACAGTCTGATGTTCTCGATCGGCACATGCGCGAAGGACACTGGCCCCGATGGGCTAGAGCGCGACGCGCTGACCTGGCTGACCGGCCATCGCGTCGCCAAGACGGCGAGCGCACGCGAACGATATTGGGGTCACTATGATGCAGTCCGGGTCGAAGCCCGCCTGCCGCCCCCGGACAACCGTTTCCTGACCCTGTCGCTGTTCTGCAAGAACGAGCGGCGGTTCGAGGCGCGCTGTCTAAGCACGCGCCGTCCGCCGAACCTTCCTTGCCGGGATGCTCTCGGCGCGCTCGTGTTCCAGGAGCGGACACAGAGTCCGGAGAACTTCCCGCGCGTGCTGCACCTGCGCGAAAAGCGGTTCGGCCTGTCGTTCGACGCGCCCGACGACGCCTGGCTGGGCGTCGGCCCGCGCCAGAGCATTGGTTACCTGAGCTGGTACTGGTACGACGGTGACCGAAATATCGACCTCATGGTCACGCCGATGGGCGCGATGATCGACAACGTGTTCGCCAACGTGACGATCGACGCCTATCGCACCAAGGGCGCCACCGTCACGAGGACCGAAGCGGAGATCGCCGGGTTCCCTTGCATTCACCTGGTGGTCGACAAGAAGGACGCGACGGCCGAGGACGTCTTCGTCCAGCGCCGCGGTGATATCGGCTACGTCGTGACCGTCACGGCACCCAAGCGCGACGCCGATCTGCTGGCCAAGGTGCGCGCCGGCCTGCGCTTCGGCGCGGCGCAGCGGTGAAGCCTTCGGCTTACAGAGCGAAACCGAACTCGGCGCTGAACATGATTTGGCCGACGGTAGACCGCCCGCCGGTGGGGGAGCTATCCGGGATGAGGAGGGAGGGCGCCACCAGCAAGGACCCGAACATCTTGTCCGTGAAGCCGAAGCGCGGGCCGAGCACGAAGCCCAGCTCGGTCAGCAGCGTGCCGTCGCGCAGCGGGCCGACCAGCAGCTCGCCACCGAAAACGAATGCCGTCCGGCGGTCGCCGTCGCCGTCGATGTGGAACGCGAGGCGGCCGCCGTAAAGCAGGTTGACCGGCGCGTCCGACGACACGCCCTGCGTGAAGACCTGCGTCTCGTCGAACGGCAGCGCGCGGAGCCGAGCCGACAGCTCGACGAAGTCGCCGGCGCGAAAGCCGAGCCCGGCCGAGCCCGTCATGCCCCCCTCACCGGTCAGGCCGGCCTCGCCGGCGAATACGAACTTGAACGTCTCCCGACGGCGCGCCGCGCCCGAGAACAGCGGCGTGGCGGCGAGGACGCCCCCTGTTCCATCCGCCGTCACGAGGACAGCGGGCGACTCGCTCAGTGTGCGCACGGGTGTACCGCCCGTGTCCGCTTCGGCATCGGCGCTCGCCGCTGCGTCCGCGGTCATCGCCACGGCCGTCACGCCGAGGTCGATCGCTGGCGTGGGATCCTTGCCATCGACGACCGCCGTAGCCGCGGCCATCGCCGACAGGACCATGACTGACATCGCGATCGGCATGCCGATGATCGCGCCCGTGGTGCGGATCGGCTCGAGGTTGTGCACCTGGAGCCCGACGACGTCGCGCCACGGAATGCCTTCGGCCACTTCGAGCGTAGCGAACCGCGATGGCGCAACGGCGACGAAGCTCGCGATCGGGATCCAGTCAGACGTCCACTTGCGCCCCTCGAACGACACCCAGCCGAGCTGCTGGCGCATCTCCTTTGCCCCACTCGCGTACGCAGCGATCCACGGCAGCAGCACATGTCGATCTGGGACCGTCAAGCGAAGCTGGCCCTCCGCGGGCTGTACGCTGGCGCCCGGCGGCGCGATCGCGGCCAGGATCTCGGCTGCACCGTCGCCGGCGTTGCCGATCGTCGCCACGTTAGCCGCTGCAAGCGGATGACGACGGCCACTGACGAGGCCCTCCTTCGCGACCGCCAGCCCGCCCGCCGGCAGCCACGGCGTCACGCTGCCGTCAGTGAGCCACGCGCGGATCTCCGTCCTGGGTCCGAGCTTCGCCGATCCGCCGACCTTCCTCGGCGCCGACAGCGGCCGCCCGATCGCCGCGATCTGCGTCGCTGGCACCTCCGAGGTCGCGTAACAGCCCGACGCCCCCGCGACCGCCACCACCACAAACCAGGTGCGCTTCATGCCGTGGTGCTGAGCAAGCGCCGCGCCACGCAAGCGTGCCCATTCCCGTGACAAGGCGCACGGGCGATCGCCCGGCCGTGGCGAGATCACATCAGACTGAGTGTGCGCGCGATCGATTCACGGGCTGGCGCGGCGGCCAGACCGGCCCGGCCAGCATCCCCAGGTAGCTGGATGGCAGCGGCGGGTCAGAGCCAAGCGGCCAGTCCTCGGGGCCCCGCGGGCGGTGATAGGTGCCGAACAGCAGGTCGGTCCACGGCGCCAGGTTGGCGAAGTTCTGGGCGTGGGCACGGCGCAGGTGATGCCAGTGGTGCAGCTCCGGCGCGCCCAGCAGCACGCGCAGCGGCCCGAGCGGCAGCCGCACGTTGGAGTGGATGAAGATGGCCCACATGCCACGCAGCGCGATCAACCACGCGATCTGCCCGAGCGAGAAGCCGAGCAGGATCGCCGGCGCGTTCACGGCGAGCTGCGTGAGCAGTCCGTCGACCGGGTGCTCGCGGTGCGCGGCCAGCCAGTCGAGGTGCTCGGCGCTGTGGTGAACGGCGTGGAAACGCCACAGCAGCGGCACCGCGTGGCAGGCGCGGTGGAACCAGTAGACCGATAGATCGCCGAGCATGACGACCACCAGCGCCTGAGCCGCCAGCGGCCAGGCCGCGAACCCGTCGCGCAGGCCGCGGGGCACGACGGGATCGATGCGCGCGTCGAGCGCGCTGATGATCACCCCCGCGAGACCGATCCACACCAGGTACTGGCCGACGAAGAACGCGAGGTCCGTCCACCAGCCGGGGCGAAATAGCCGCTGGCCGGGGCGCGCCGGGAACAGGAGCTCCAGCGGCCAGATCACGACGGCCAGCACGGCCAGGCTGAGACCTGCCGCCCACGCGGAGGCGGCCAAGTTGGCGACGAAGTTGGCGAAGAAGCCGACGACACCGCTCACGGCGCGCCGGTCCCGGTTTGTTGCTGCGGTTGCTGCTGCGGCGGCGGTGCTTGTTGTTGCGCGGCCTCGGGCGCGGCCGGCGCGCGCCGTCGCGGCTGGAACACCCGACCCGACTTGGTGGCGGGCGCGCGCAGGTCGTCTTCGTCGTCCTTCGGCGGCGCCGCGCGAACCGGTGCGGGCATAGGCGCGGGGTGAAACACAGGCGCCGCTTTGGTGGGCGCGGCGTAGATCGGTATGGCGTCGGTGGGCGCGGCCGAGGCGGGCGCGGCCTGCGTGGGCGCGCGATGGGTCGCGCACGCGTTCACCATCATGACGGCCAGGAAGGTCAGCGCGCTGCCGATGGCCAGGACCTTCAGGATCAAGCGACCGACGCCCTGCGTCCGAACGACGTTCTTCATCCGACAAGCGTAGGCCTGTCGAGGCGAGTCGTTCAACTCGCCTGTGGAGATGAAGTTGCTACGGCTCGGCCTCGAGCGACGACACTCTGAGCTGTTTGGCGAGGAGATCTTGTCCTTGCGAATGCCCTGGCCCCGGCTGTAGAGGACTCACGCCCAACCGTACTTGTCGGCTTCCGTGAATCACGTATGATTCACAGCATGGCAACCGCGACGGTTCGTGACCTACGTACGCGCTTTCCCCGGCTCAAGCAACTCGTCGCAAAGGAGGGCGAGGTGATTGTCACCGACCGCGGGCGGCCGGCCTACGTGCTCCGCGCCTACACCGCGCGCCGGCCGGCAAAGCGCAGTGGGGTGGACTATTTCGCAAGGCTCCGCGCGAGACAGCCCCGACCGCTGTCGGCCGAAGCGTCGGCAGCGCTGGATGAGGCGAACCGTGGCGACCGCTGACCAGATCTATCTCGACCCGAGCGCTCTCCGCTGCGCTTATGTGCACGAAAGTCGCTCTCGTGCCTTCTGCGCCTGGCGCGGCCGAGCGCGGACCGGCTTGCCCTTGACGCTCTTCGGCCGCGCCGAGTTGGTGAACAGCATCGCACTCGCTGTCTTTCGCCGCGACATCAGTGGCGCCGCCGGGGAAGCAGCGCTCCGGGATCTCGACGAAGACATCGAGCAAGGCCGTCTGTACGTCGCTGATCTCTTGTGGCGACAGGCGCTCGACCGGTGTGTGGAGCTCAGCCGCATCCACACACCCAAGCTGGGGACCCGGGCACTGGACGTCTTGCACGTCGCCAGCGCGCAAACCCTCGGCTGCCGCCGCTTCGTGACCTATGACGAGCGTCAGGCGGCTCTCGCCAAGGCGATCGGTCTTCGCGTCCTCAGCCCGTAGACGTGGCCGAGACGAATCGGAGTGACGGCGCTGCTACGGCTCGCCGTAGATGATGCCGCGGCCGCCGGTGCCGATGTAGACGCGGCCGTAGACGCGCGGGTCGCCGGTGATGATCGTGCAGAAGCCGTACTGGTGGCGGTCGTCGTTGATGCGCACCCAGGTGGCGCCGACGTCGTCGGAGCGGAAGAAGCCGGTCACGTCGCCGATCTTGCCGATCAGATACAGCGCCGGGTAGTTCTTGCCGGCGGCCGCCTTGCCGAAGCCCAGCGCGTAGGCCTCGGTCACGCTGGTGAGCGCCTCGTAGGTCTTGCCCGAATCGACCGAGTGATTGAGCTCCTTGAAGTTGGTGAGCCAGATGTCGCCCTCGAAGCCGGGCGTCGTCTGCGCCGACGCGGAGCTGTACTGATAGTCGGGGAGCGCCGGCAGACCGGTGGGCGACGGGGTGAAGTGGGCGCCGCCGTCGACGCTCGTGTACGCCTGCCCGCCCTTGGCGTCGAGCACGTAGAACTTCTTCGGGTTCACGCGATCGGCGGCCGGCCTGAACGGCACCGGCGCCCAGTCCGGGCGACTTCTCCGCGTCGGGCAGCCCCTCCGCGCGCGCCCACGTCGCGCCCTGGTCCTTCGAAAACACGACCGGGCCCTCGAGCGGCGCCGCCACCATCGACGACCCGTCGGCCGCGACCGCGATCGATCCCGCGCCCTTGCCCTTGGCCGTCCCCTTGAACGGCGTCCACGTCTTGCCGCCGTCGGCGGAGGTGGCGCCCCACGGCCCCTTGCCGTCCCAGCCCGGCCAGCCGACGCGCGCGACGATGTCCGGCTTGCCCCACGCGATGTCGATGCTGCTCGCCGAGCCGCACACCGGATTGTCGAACATGCCGGATGCCGTCGGCGTGTTCAGGTCATCGTGCCGGAACCCGCACAGATCGCCCATCACGCTGAGCAGCGGCGGTCCCGCCGGCGGGCTGACCAGCCCCTTGATGACCGTCTCCTCGAGCCCGCGATTGAGGAACGTCCACTTGGTGGGCTTGTCCGTATCCGCGGCGTTGGCGTCCTCGCTGCCCCAGATGCCCGCGCCGGTCACGTACATCACGCGGCCCGGGTTGAACGGGTCGATGGCGATGTCGCCCATCCATCCCCGTCCGATCGGCTCGTCCTTGTGCCAGTAGAGGTACTTCGCGCCGGCGTCGTCGCGGACGACCTTGGGCAGCAGCGCCTTCCACTTCTTGCCGCCGTCGGTGGAGCGATAGATCTCGTCGCCCTTGCTCCAGCGATCGATGGTGCTGACCATGAGCGTGCCGGGGTGCGCGGCGTCGACCGACAAGCCGCCGTAGCCGAACTTGTCGTCGGCCGTGGGCTTGACCGGCGTGATGTTGGTGAACTTCTCCGTCTTCGGCTCGAACTTCCAGACGGCGCCGTCGCTGATGTCGTTGGGGCCGGGGCCGTTGCCGTAGCTGAGGTACAGCATGCCGTTGGAGTCGAACTCCGCGTGGCTGGCCATCACGCCCGTCGGCTGCTTGGGCACGAGCTTCCACGTCACGCCCGCGTCGGTGCTGCGGTAGAGGCTGCCGTCGTTGTTGGCGACGGCGGCGTAGACGTCGGACGTGGCCTTGCCCTTGGCGCCGCTCTTCTTGTCGAAGAACACGAGCGGGATGCCGATGCCCTTGTCGCCGTCCGACGCCGTGAAGCCGGCGACCTTGTCCCACTTCGCGCCCGAGTCCGTGCTCTTCCACAGCCCGTTCTTGCGCGACCCGAAGAAGAGGATGCTCGGCTGATTGGGGTCGATGGCGAGGCGCTCGCCCATCGACCGGCCGTTCTCGTTGCCGCCCATCTTGATCGGCATGTCGACTGTGTTCCAGGTGTTGCCCTTGTCGTTGGAACGCAGGATGGCGCCGTTGCCGACCCACGATCCGGTGTACGTGCCGACGGCCAGGTACACCTTGTTGGCGTCGACCGGATCGGCCGCCACGCTCTCGATGCCGAGGAAGTTCGAATCGCGCGGCAGGTCGTCGTTCAGCGGGATCCAGGTCTTGTCCGCCTGGTTCCAGCGATACGCGCCGCCCACGTCGGTGCGCGCGAAGATGAGATCCTTCTCGACGGGGCTGAAGACGATGCCGCTGACGAAGCCGCCGCCGAGGACGACGACGTTCTTCCACTTGTAGGGCACGGTGCCGGCGATGGCAGCGCCGCCAGCCGCCGTCTTGGCGCCGCCGCCTGGCGCATCCGCCGCCGCGGGGGCAGCGCCCGGCGTCTGTGCCGTCGGATCCTTGCACGGACACATGATCGTGCAGCCGGCCTGAGTCAGCGCCGACCCGATCGCCACCAACGATATCGCCCACGCGGAGCGCGTTGTCATTGTCGTCCTGGGTCCTGTCGTGTTGGTCATGTGCGTGTTCCTGTCGCTATCGCTGTCGCTACCTTGGGTCGCCATAAAGGATCCCTCTGCCGTCGGTGCCGAAATAGACACGGCCGTACAGGCGCGGGTCGCCGGTCAAGCACCTCACGGCCCCGAACTGGTGCTCCGGGTCGTCGACTCGTTCCCAGGTCTCTCCGCCGTCGTTGGAGCGGTGGATGCCCCAGGTGCCGCTCACCGAGCCGGCGAGGTACACGGCCGGGTAGCTCCGCCCCGTCGCCGCCATTCCGAATCCCACCGCGACCGCGCCGTCGATTCGCGGCAACTGTGTCCACGACGCGGCCGAGTCCTGCGAATGAAACAGCCCGGCGTTCGTGGTCGCCCACACATCGCCTTCGACGCCGAACACCGGCCGCGGCCGCCCGGACGGCGCCGTACCGGGTTGCTGCACGAAGGTCGCGCCGCCGTCCGTGCTCACGTACATCTGACTTCCGCTGCCCGCGTAGAACTTGGACGGGTTGACGCGGTCGGCGGCGACGCGCGTGCCCGTCGTGTAGCCCGCGCAGGCGGTCCAGGTAGCGCCTCGGTCGCGCGAGAAGGACGGGCGGCCGTCGCGCGGCGCCCACACGAACGTCGCGCCGTCGGCCGACACCGCGATCGTGCCCTGGCTCGGCGGTGTCGGCGGCATCGCGGGCGAGGTCGATACGGGCGAGCCGGCGAACGCAGTCCACGTCGTGCCGCCGTCCATGGAGTAGGCACCGCGCGCGCCGCCTGACGAGCTCGTGCCCACGCGCGCGACGATGTCCGGCGCAGCTTCAGCGAAATCGAGGCTGACCGTGTTGCCGAAGATCGGGCTCCCGAACATGCCGTCCGGCGGCGACACGCCGAGATCATCGTGCCTGAACCCCGAGATGTCACCGACGCCGCTCAGCAGGGGCGCGCCGGCGGGGGCCGGGGGGCTGACGAGATCGAGCGGCACAGTCTCTTCGAGACCGTCGTTGTCGAACTTCCAGTGCGTCGGCGCCCCGCTGTCGGCAGCCGTGACGTCGTCGCTGGACCAGATACCTTGCCCGGTGATGTAGAGCGCGCGCGACGAGTTGAACGGATCGATCTCGACGTCGCCCATCCATCCCATCGCGGGCAAGTTGTTGCGGTGCCACCACAGCCACTCCGCGCCCGCCACAGCCCGCTGCGCGACCGGACCCGCCTTGGGCTTGACGAGCTCCAGCCAGGTCGCTCCGCCGTCCGTGGTGCGAAAAATCTCGCCGTCCGTCCAGAAATCGATCGTCGTGACGATGAGCGTGCCCGGATGGGCCGCGTCGGCGGCGATTCCGCCGAAGCCGCCCTGCCCTTGTGGGGGAGGACTGACGTCGGTCCACGCTCCGCTCGTCATGTTGTGCCGCCAGACGGCGCCCGCCTTGACGTCGTTGGGGCCCGCCCAGTCGTTGTACGCGAGGTAGAGGTTGCCGCAGCCATCCAGCACCGCGTGATGCGGCATCATGCCGGCAGGCTGCTCGGGGACCGGCGCCCACGTCGTCCCTGCGTCGGTCGAGCGATACAGCGCGGTCCCGGTCGTCGTGCCGTCGCCGACGTAGATCGTCGGCGTCGGACTGCCCGGCGAGCCGCTGCGCGGATCGAACACCACGAACGTCACGCCGCAGTTCACTCCCACACCGGCATGCAGTTGCCGGCGCCGGTTGTTGGGAAGGTGCCAACGATTGTCCACGTCTGGGCGGAGTCCGTGCTCTTCCACAGGCCCGTGGTGCGCGAGCCGAAGTAGAGCGTGCTGGGTAGGTTGGGATCGATCGCCAGCCGCTCGCCCATCGAACGGCCGTTGACGTTTCCGCCCATGGGCGCCGGGATGTCGTTGCGCGTCCACGTCCGCCCCATGTCGATCGAGCTCAGGATCTGGCCGTTGCCGGCCGTGAGGTACTGGCCGGCGGCGATGTAGACGCGATTGGGATCGACGGGATCGGCGGCGATGCTCTCGATGCCGGTGAGGTTCTCCTCGTTGCGCCCGGCCCAATCGGTCAGTGGCATCCAGCGCCCGTTGGCCGGGTCGGAGCGGTATGCGCCGCCGACATCGGTGCGCGCGTACATGAGCCCCGGCAGCGCGGTGCTGGGGATGATGCCGGTGACGAAGCCGCCACCCTTGATGACGACGTTGTTCCACGCGTACGGGCCCGGCGCGGCCGTGTCCTGGGACGGGATGACCGCTGCCCCCGCATAGGCGACGGGCGGCGACACCTCACAGGTCACCGGCTCTATCGGACCCGGCCCCGGCATCATCATTCCGGATCGCGGTCCGGAGTCGACGCAGGCCACCGAACCGGCGATCCACGCCACCACGGCAACTGCCGGCCGTCGGACCGGCGGCAAGAGGGGTCGCGCCTGGCCGTCGTGCACCATGCGCGTCACTGCTTTTCGGCGGCGATTTCGTCGATGTAGAGGTCGAAGTTACGCGGCGAGGCGCTCCACGTCGCGACCCTGAACTCCCAGAACGACCCCAGGTCGAACTGTGCGCCGGGCCCTTTGACGAACGCCGAGATCGGCAACGACACCTTGTGCCACTTGCCGTCGCTGAACCCCTTGGCGTAACGCTCGACCGGCAGCGTGGCGCTGTCCTTCTTGACCCTGCTGCAGCCGAGCAACACGCCGACGGAGCCGGGGTCGGGCGCGTCGGCCGGCGTCTTCGCGTCGATGCGGATCTGGAACGTCAGGTGCGTGTACGGCGTCAGATCGATGCCGGCGTTCTCCGGGTACCAGCCGAAGATGTTCCAGCCCAGACCGATGAAGCCGGGTCCCTTGCCGTGCATCTTGAGCGCCGTGCTGCCGTTGACACCCGAGCCCGGATCGGCGCCAACCTTGACCTCGCAGTTGGGCGCCTTGTCGCACGCCTCCCAGCTCTGCGCGCCCGAGCCCGCGCCATCGCCGTCCCAGATCATCAGCTTGCTGCCCGACGCGACGGGGGCCGCCGGCACGGTCGGGCCGGCGTTCATCGCGTTGCCGGCGTTGTTCGGCGGCGCGACGCCAGGGGCGCCCGGGCAAGGTGGGCAGAGACAGCCCGCCATCCCCAGGCCGAGGACGGCGAGCCAGGCAGTTACGGCCATCGACGAAGTCGGCGTCATTGAACAAACGACAGATTGTCGATCACGATATCGAGCGGATAACTGACGACGTTGGCGCGTGTCCACGCCGACCGGAACCGGTAGAACCCATCATGATCCCGACGATCTGGCTCGGGTTCGGAGCCGCGTTCGGCTTACCCGTCGTGAAGTCGCCCCACAACACGGTCTGCGTCGCCGCGCTGGGCGCTACCGGAACCGCTTTCGTGGGCTGAACGCAGTCGGTCTGGCCGTACTTGTTGGCGGGGTTGCCGCTGGGAATGCAGTGACCAGGCATCAGTGGCCTTCGGTGCGTCGTCGGCCGCGGGGTGGGCCATGATCCACGTGGGGGTAATCGTGTTCTTCAACGTGTCCACCTCGAACGTGACCGAGCCGCCCTGGACCGTGCCGGAGATGGTGAACGAGATCCCGCGGTAAGCCGTCGCGTCGATCCGGTTGCAATTAGGTGAAATACAGGCCGAAGCCGGAGTAGGCGCCGACCGTGCCTACCAGGTGCCAGTTACTTCCCGTCAGGTCGACGTGATCGCGTAAGTGCCCATCTCTGGATAGAAGTACTGGCCGCCCGAAAATGTCGTGGTCGCGTCGCCGAAGGGCACCTCTTTCATCACGCCGCCGTCGGCGGCGTATGTGAAGTCGGTGATGAGAGCCATCGTCGCAGGGGGGCACGCGATGCCGGTCGCTAAGCGCATAAGCGCCTCCCGATCCGCCCGAGCCGGTGCTGCCCGCCAAGCCGGTGCCGCCACCGCCGCCTCCACCGCCGTCCGGCGTGACCTCCTGGGTCGTACACGCGGCGAGGCCGCAGCCGACGACGATGATCATTGCTCGAAGATTCACGTTCATGACTTATTCCTCCCTGTTCCGATCAACGGTCTCCGTCCTTCACATCTGCGCCGCATCGACACCGGCGTCGCCGCCGCCCGTCCCCGCCTTGCGGTAGAAGGTCAGGTTGTCGATCCAGAGCTCCATCGTTGCGGCCTTCGGCATTCGGAAGGTCAAGCTGACCAGCGCTTTGGTCAGCAGCGCCGTTCCGGGCTCTGGCCCGACCTCCGTCAGCGCGGCATTGGGCACGCGATTCGGCGTCGCCACCTGCTGGAAGGCGCCGAACGGAATCGTGTAGAAGCGCCAGTCGTTCGTCACCACCTGGACGACGGCGTAGGGGTTTCCGCACTGGTCGGGCTCGGGCGCGTCGGCGACCGAGCCCATGATGACCATGCCCGTTGCATCCGGATCGGCTGGCCGGGCATTCCCCCGTCGAGCCCGTAGTCCTTGCACTTGGCGTCTGGCGGCGACGGGCGGGAAGTGCGGTGTTCGGGTCATTGAGAAGGATCGTGAAGGCGTTGGTGGTGTTGCCGGGACGCCCGTGCCCAGAACGACAGCCCATCGTACGCGGATGCATCGCGCGGGGCGCCGATGTTGATCCCGAACAACGACCCCCAATCGTTATTGCGTTCCGAGCGAATCACCAGCGCAGCGGTGCTGCCGCAATGTGGTCCGTCGCTGATCGGTTCCACCGCCGAGGCCACGTAGCTGGTCGGAGGCGGCGTCGGCACCATAGCGGCATCGCAGTATCGCCGGACATCCAGAAGGCGCCCGCACCAACCGTCTCGAACGAATCGACGACTTGCAGGTCGTAGGCGGCCTCGACGTCGCAGCCGGGTGGCAGCGTCCTGTACGTCGAATACGCGGTGCATCCGCCCGCGCCGCCAACCGCCAGCAACAACAACGCGCCAACCGCATGTCGCCTCGTGCTTCATGAGACACCTACCACCAGAAGGTTCCGGTCAAGGACAGGACCTGACGGTCCGGGTTGATCGTCGGGATTCGGCAGCGGCGGATAGCCCGTCTTCACGTACACCTCGCTGCCGTAGTCGAAGTACGAATACTGCAGCGAGATCTCGTCGCGGCTCCGCCAGCCGGTGTGGAACAGCAGGCGTCCCGTGAAGATCGAGAACGCCTTCGCGCGAGTCGTCGTTATCGAGGCGGACGTGATCGACGCGCGTCGACAACGCCATCCAGGACATGAACAGGTAGGTGATCTCGGCGCCGCCCTTCAACTTGAGCACGTCGTTGAACAGCGGGTCGCGGCTGGTCACGTTCGTCGCCATGCCGAACACGCTGATCAGGACGTCGGGCGAGATGCCCGTGTACCAGTCGCCGAACAGCAGCTTCGAAATGCTGAGGTCGTACTGCGCGCCGAACGTCGTCAGCGAGCCGGTGCCGTTGCTGGCCGGGCCCAGGTAGTTCTCGATCAGCTCGGAGCCGCCGCGCGCGTTGAGGATCTCGATCGCGCCCGACACCGGCCGCGAGTTCGTCGCCTCGGTGCGGGCGACGCCGAGGAACAGGTGACCGGCGCGGCCCGCGGTGAGGTTGAAGTCGGCGCCGTACACCGTGATCCGCCCATCCGGGATTCGACCGCCCGCCGTCAGGTCGTCCTGCGTCCACGCGGTCACGTAGTGGAAGGCCAGCTTGCCCAGCTGGCGATAGGCGAGGCCGACGTGCGCCTGGCTGACGAAGGTCGCGCCCATGTTGGGGTCGGCGAAGTCGTTCCAGCCCGCGGGGACCAGGCCGACGGGCGGGCGCCCGATCTGGCCGCCCAGCCCCTGCTCGAACATGAGGAAGAATTCGCCGAGCTTGACGCCGCCGGTGATCGTCTCGCCGATGGTGTTCGTGCGCGCGATGAGCGGCGTGGCGTAGCGTCCGGCGTCGTACGACCCCATCGCGCCGTAGCGACCGGTGTACGCGCCGACGTTGACCTGGAACGGGATGCCGATGTGCTTGCTGAGGTTCAACGTCAGGTACGCATCGTTGACGCCGAGCTGCTCGACCGGATTGAAGTAGCCCGCCGCGTCCGTCGCGCTCATGCCGGCGATGATCGCCGTCGCCGAGACCGTCTGGTTGCCGTAGATGAAGTTGAGCTGCAGCCACGGCGCCGGCACGACGCCGGTGTACTCGAAGCTGCGCAGGTCCTGGGCCATCAGCGGCGGCGAGTGGAGCACCAGGTCGCTCTGCCCGGGCGTCGGGTTCGGGCGCTTGTGCAGGCCGACGCGGGCCGGCAGCAGGAAGTAGCCGTGGAAGTCGAGCACGTACTCCTTCGACGTCGCCGGGTTGATGCCGAACGGCAGCTGCGGGGTCGCGCTGCGGACTTGCGGCTCGCCGGGAGCGAGGCCAAGGCGCGGCAGCCCCTCATCCACCGCCTGCGCGGTGCCTGGCGCGACCATCGCCAGCGCGGGCGCTGCGAGCAGAGCGAGGATGATTCGGGTTTGCATCGTCGAGGGCTTTCGTTTCAGAAGGTGATGTAGCCGCCGAGCGCCAGCATGTTACGGTCGTACGGCAGGGCGGAGTTGGGGTCGGCGGCGTAGCTGTAGAAACGCCGGCCGTAGATCAATTGAATGCGGTCCGTGCTGAGCCAGTCGGTGCGGAGCGCGATGCCGGGGTTGAGGCTGTAGACCTGGTAGCGCCCGAGCACGCTGTAGCGATCCTCGCCGTAGGCCTGGAACGTCATGCTGAACATCGACGTCATGCGGTACTCGGTCTCGAGTCCGAAGAAGTAGCCGGTCGCGCCGTTGTAGTTGGGGTCGTTGCTGTCGACCGTCTTCGTCAGCATCGCCGCGATGGCGAAGCGCAGGTCCGGCCCCTGGCCGGTGAAGGTGCGCGGCGGGTTGCGTGCCTTCGCGTACAGGATGCTCGCGACGCTGAAGTCGTATTCGGCGCCGATCACGGCGACCTTGCCGTTCCCGCCGCTGAGCGGGCCGAGGAACTTGTTGATCATCTCGCGCGAGCCCTGCGTCCAGTCGACGCCCCACCAGATCCCGTCGCCGACGGCAGTGGCGTTCTTGAAGTCGTAGAGGCCGCCGCTGACGCCGATCTGTCCCCAGGGGACGCCTTGCCAGCGCGCCTCGCCGAGATAGGTGTCGAAGCGGCCGTCCACCGGCAGCGTGTTCAAGAACGTCCGCAGGTACGTGCGCTCGTCGGTCCCGCGCGCCGACGCGTAGTGCAGCTTGAACGTGTACTGGTTCTCGATGATGGCGCCGACGTGCAGGTGGTGCACCCAGGTCGACACGCCCGTCTCGATCCAGCTGTTGTAGTCGCCGCGCGCGAAGTTCTCGGGCACGCCGGGCACGACCAGCAGGCCCTGCGTGAACACCAGGCGCACGTCGCGCGTCAGATCCCATTCGCCGTTCGTCGTCTCGCCGTAGCCGCGCACCGCAAGCAGCGGCCCGAAGACGCCCCATCCCCACTGGCCGGGGCCCGCGTACACCTCGGTGAACGCGCCGATCTTGAAGGACAACCGCAGCGTCCCCAGCGGGTCCGGCGTGATCAGCAGGTAAGCGAGGCCGAACGACGGCCCGAGCTGCGGGTTCGTGTAGCCGATCTGCTCTTCGCGGCTGACGCGAAAGTAGTAGCTCGTGTACGCGGTGAGGTACTTCGTGCCGTAGGTGAAGTTCAGCGTCGCGCCGGCGCCGCCCCAGAACGGGATCTTGCCGACCGAGCGCAGCGGCACGTGCAGCGCCGTTCCCGAATAGCCCACGGGCGGGTTCGCCGGCGTGGCGCCATAGCCGACCGCCTGCCATCCGTAGAAACGGCCGCCGATGCGAAACGACGACGGCTTTTCGCCCGTCGGCGCGCCGAACGACGGCGCCCTGCCGCCGGGCGCGGGCGGCGTCGGCGGCGCCTCCGGCGACAGGCCGATGCCGGGCGGCACCGGCGCTCCCGGCAACGAAGCGGCCGGGCCGCCGAGCGGCTCCTTGGGCAGCGGCGCAACGACGTCGGCGCGCGCCGCCACCGGACGCGGCAAGCAGCGCGACGAACACAGCGAACGCGCAACGGTATTGAAGACGACCCGTCAAGACAGCCGTGCGAACGCTTTAGTGGGACGAGAAATATCAAGTCTCAAGGGCGAAGAGGCAGTTGGGAGGTGGCCGGAGACAACGGCGACAGCTCACGGGGGTCTTATCGCTGAATTAACTTTCTTTACGAAAAGAAAATGACAAGTCCGCGCCCTACGCCATTTGCTTCGGTTTCTTCCGCCGAGCGTTTGCGCCGCGCGTCAGCGGGCGGACGGCGGTTCCGGCTCGAGAGCCGGAGTTGCGTCAGCGCTTGGGGATCGGGATCGTGCCGGCGTTCGACGGGACCGAGGCCGCCTGGCGGCAGGCTGACTCCCTGCGCCGCGAGCACGAAGCCGACCACCGCCCAGTAGTCCGGGTCCTTGAGTTGCTCCGCCCGCGTCTTGGGCAGATGCAGCGTCGTGAACCTGTGCAGGTCCAGAGCATTTCGGAACGGATCGCGCCACGCCGCACCCGCCGGGCCGCGTCTGCGCCTGGATCTGGATCAGCTGCGGGTCGGTGATCGTCGGGTCGCCCGGCGTCGTCGCGTGGCGCGGATATTCGGGCAGCGCGCCCGGCCCCAGGATCGCGGGCGACGACGCGAGCCCTTCGCCGCGCTGGCCGTGACAGCTGGCGCACTCGGCGCCGTACACGGCGGCGCCGTGCGTGGCCTGGTCGCGCGCCCGCGCGATGTCTTCCACCGTTGCGCCGCGGGGAGCTGTTGCGCAACCGAGCAGCGTCACACCGCCGAGGATCAAGTAAGCAAGACGAGACGACATTGCGCTGGGTGTTCTCCTCGCGCGGGGAATCTAGCCGCTGCCCGCAGCCCAGAGTAGTAAATTCGCGCGCCGGACGACGCCATGCTGATCGAGCTCGGCATTCATCGACTACGCGCTGCTGATCATCTACTTCGCGTTCGTGCTCGGCATCGGCTTCGTGCTGCGCAAGGGCGTCGGCGGGACGAAGGACTTCTTCGAGTCGGGGCGCGCGCTGCCGGCGTGGATCTGCGCGCTGGGATTCATCGGCGCCAACCTGGGCGCGCAGGAAGTGATGGGGATGGCGGCGTCGGGCGCCAAGTACGGCATCATGACCAGCCACTTCTACTGGGTGGGCGCCATCCCGGCGATGGTGTTCGTCGCCGTGTTCATGATGCCGTTCTATTACGGCTCGAAGGCGCGCTCGGTGCCGGAGTACCTGAAGCTGCGCTTCGACGAGAAGACGCGCGGCTTCAACGCCGTGACGTTCGCGTGCATGACGGTGATGTCGTCGGGGATCTCGATGTACGCGCTGGCGACGCTGCTGCACGCGATCCTCGGCTGGAACTTCCACCTGTGCATCGCCGCGTCGGGCGTCGTCGTGCTCGTCTACATCTTCATGGGCGGGCTGCGGTCGGCCATCTACAACGAGGTCCTGCAGTTCTTCCTGATCGTGTTCGGCTTCTTGCCGCTGGTGCTGCTCGGGCTCAAGCAGATCGGCGGCTGGTCGGGGCTGACCAGGCGGCTCGGGATGGTCGCGACGAGCAGCGGCATGCCCGACGGCGCGTGGTCGCACTCGTGGGCGCTCACCGGTTCGGCGGCGTCGAACCCGATGGGCGTCGAGTGGTTCGGGCTGGCGATGGGCCTGGGCTTCGTGCTGTCGTTCGGCTACTGGTGCACGGACTTCCTGGTCATCCAGCGCGCGATGGCGGCGGAGAGCATGGGCGCGGCGCGACGCACGCCGATCATCGCCGCGTTCCCGAAGATGCTGTTCCCGTTCCTCGTCATCCTGCCGGGGATGATCGCCATCGCGCTGCACGTCGACGGCGGCAGCAGCACCGGCTTCTCGCTGCCGGTCAAAGGCGACAGCCTCAACTACGACATGGTCGTGCCCGCCATGCTCGCCCACTACTTCCCGACCGGGCTGCTCGGGCTCGGGCTGACGGCGTTGATCGCGTCGTTCATGTCGGGGATGGCGGGCAACGTCACCGCCTTCAACACCGTGTGGACGTACGACATCTACCAGAGCTACATCCGCAAGAACGCCAGCGACGCGCACTACCTGGCCGTCGGGCGCTGGGCGACGGTGGCGGGCATCGGCGCCAGCGTCGCGTGCGCGTACGCGGCGGCGCAGTTCAACAACATCATGGACGTGTTGCAGCTGGTGTTCGCGTTCGTGAACGCGCCGCTGTTCGCGACGTTCCTGCTCGGGATGTTCTGGCGGCGGGCGACCGGCCACGGCGCGTTCTTCGGTCTGCTGACCGGCACCGTCGCCGCCGCCGTACACCACGGGCTGTCGCTGCCGAAGGGCGCGGAGGTGGGCATCAAGGGCGGCTGGCTGTCGGTGGTGCACCCCTACCCGAGCGAGATGGCGCAGAACTTCTGGACCGCGATCTGGGCGTTCTCGGCCTGTTTCGTCGCCACCGTCGTCGTGTCGCTGGTGACGAAGCGCCGCAAGTCCGACGACGAGCTGGCCGGCCTGGTCTACGCGCTGACGGCGCGGCCCAAGGAGGACGGCGTCCCCTGGCACAAGCGGCCGGCCACGCTCGGCGTCGCCATACTGGCGGTCACGCTCGTGTTGAACATCGTCTTCTGGTGAGGTGACGCGATGGATCTCGACGTTCGGTTACCGATCGGCCTGATGTTCTCGATCTTCGGCGTGTTGCTCGCCGGCTTCGGCCTGGTCGCCGATCACCACATCTACGAGGCGCACTCGCTCGGCATCAACGTCAACCTGGGCTGGGGCGTCGTGCTGCTCGCGTTCGGCGCCACGATGCTCGGGTTCGCGCTGCGTGCGAGGCGGTCCCGCTGAGCGCGCCTCGAACGCGAAGCCGAGTCATGGGCACTGTCCCATCACCTCCGGCGGCTCGGCGGCCGGCATGAGAACGTTGGCGGTACCGGCTGTGCCGTTGCCAACTTGGCCGCCTTGGTTGCCGCCCCAGCAGCGCACGCTCCCGGAGGCCATCAGCGCGCAGGTCGTCGTGTTCGCGGCGGTGATGGCCTCGACGCCGGTGAGGATGTCGGAGGCTGGCGGGCTCGATCGGCTGATGTTGCTTCCGTCCCCGAGCGCATCGCTCAAGCCCCAGCAGCGGACGCCACCGGCCCCGGTGATCGCGCAGGTGTGGGCGAGCCCGCCGGCCACGCCACGGACGTCGGGCAGCAGGTCAGCGCTCGGGATCGGGCGGCGGGTCGTGGTGCCATCACCGACCTCCCCGTAATCGTTCTGGCCCCAGCACCGGAGCGCACCGGTCGTCAACACCGCGCACGTGTGGCCCCACCCCGCTGCTACCACCTTCACCCCGGTCAGCGCGTCGGTGGAAGGCGGGATGCGGTAGTCGGTCGTGGGTTGTCCAAGCGCGCCGTCGAGCTCCGAGCCCCAGCAGCGGACGCCCCCGGCCGTCGTCAGCGCACACGTGTGCGATCCCCCGGCGCTGACCGCCTGCACGCCGGTGAGCGCGTCCGTGGCGGGCGGCGCCGCGATGTCCGCGCCGACGCCGCTCGTGCCGACGCCGAGTTGACCATTCTGGTTGTCTCCCCAGCAGCGAACGCCGCCGGCCGTCGTCAGCGCACAACTGTGATTGAGTCCCACGGTGACGGCCCGAACGCCGGTGAGCACGTCGGTGGTGGGAGGAGCCCATCGGTCGGTCATGGTTCCGTCACCGAGCTGCCCTTGCGTGTTGTTCCCCCAGCAGCGAACGCCGCCAGCCATGGTGACCGCGCATGTGGAGTAGCCACCGGCGGCGATCGCCGTGACCCCGGTGAGGACGTCGGTCAGCGGTGGCCTCGAACGATTCGTTCGGGTTCCGTCGCCGAGTTGCCCGTAGGCGTTCCCGCCCCAGCAGCGGACACCGCCCGCCGTGGTCAAGACGCAGGTGTGCGACGTTCCGACCGACACAGCCTTCGCTGCGCAGGCTTTGGGCGCAGCAGTTCCGCCGGCGCCACCGGCCCCCGCCGCCCCGCCGCCGACTCCCCCATGACCGGATCCGCCGGCCGCGCCGCCGCTGACGCCCCCACGACCGGATCCGCCGGCCGCGCCGCCGGCCCCCGCTGCGCCGACCAGGTTACCGCCAGCGCCGGCGTTCCCGCCGCCAGCGCCAGCGCTCCCGCCGCCAGTGCCAGCGCTCCCACCTCCGGCACCGACACTCCCGCCGCCGGCCCCACCGCCTGCGCTACCTCCGCGGCCTGCGCCGCCGGTCGCGTCGACGACCGAATCCTTGTCGTCCTTACAGCCGGTCACGCCGGCAAGCAGCGACACCGCTGCTGCGACCACAACCTCGCGCCAACTCAGAGCGAGCCGCCATCTTTTCATGGGACCTCCTGGTTCGCGCCGCCCAACAGATGTTCGAGTGTCCCACTCCGATCGTCTGTGATCAGTGACCAGGGACACACGGCTGCCCTCACCGGATGGTCAGCAGGCCGAGTTGCCACGGGATCGCGTTGTAGTCGCTGGTGTTCGCCGTCGGCGCGAACCCCTGATAGAGAAAGCGTAGTCCGGCACCGTCGATGGCCATCGTCTCGTCGTGGCCGGCGCGGATCATCTCGCCGTGGCTGATGTTGTCTGTCCACGGAGGGCCGTCGAACGTGACGTTGGCCTTGCCGGCGAACGGCGACGTCGCGTCGTCGTGCAGCACCGTCCACGGACCTTCCAGGCTGTCTGCGGTCCACGAGCGAAAGTAGCGTTGATAGTTCGACGTCTCGTCGAAGGCCTCGATGAGCGCCAGGTACTTGCCGCCGTTGATCTTGTAGACGTTGCAGGCCTCGAATAGCCGCCCCGCCTCGGCGTCCTGCATGACCACGACCGGCTCGCTCATCCCGTAGGGAAACTTGTCGACGGTGGTCTTGCTCTTGTACCAGCGGCCCTTGTCGTTCGAGAAGAACAGGTGGCAGTGCTCTGCGTCGCAGATCACCCAGAAGTCCAGCCAGCCGCCATTCTTGTCGACGATCGGCGGCGTCTTCGCGAAGAACGACGACGGCTCGGTCCACTTCGTGGGATCGCCGACGTCGTCGGCCGTCGAGAACATCGGCGGCCCCGACTGGTAGATGAGGTACCACTTCTTCTGCGGCGTGAAATAGAAGACCTGCGGCGCGGCGACGTACGTCTTGAATCCGCGCGTGTTGTCCATGTAGTAGAGCGGCGCCTTGGGCGCGTCACTCCAGTCGGCGAACGACGTGTACACCATGCCGTAGATGCCGCCGCGCGCGACTGAGCTCGCGAACACGTGCCAGCGATCCTTGTAGCGGACGACGGTCGGGTCCTTGACCGCGACGAGGGCATGCGTGGCGTCGGGTGTGGGGACGATGATCGGGCCGGTCGAGGTCCACGCGAAGCTGGCCGGCAGCCCCGGCACCGCGCGCGGCGGTACGGGCGCGGGCGGCGGCGTCGCGGCTGGTGTGGCTGACGGCGCTGCTGCCGCCGTGACGCTGCCCGGCGACTGCGGCGGAAGTCCCGGCGGTGTGAGGCAGGACGCGACCGCCGTGACCAGCAGCGACGCAAGCGCGACGCGTTCAACGCTCAACATGGTGCTCGGCATACTAGCCGAATGCGAGTCGTGGCAAGCTCGCGCGCGGAGGTTCGCATAGTGCATCGTCGCTGTCTGACCGTCGTTGTTGTTGTTGCGGGGCTGACCGTTGTCGCCGGCGCGCCGGCGGCGGCGTCCGCGGCCGTGAAGGTGCCTGCGCTGATCGGCGACCACATGGTCGTGCAGGCGGGGCAGCCGGTGCGGCTGTGGGGGACCGCCTCGGGAGACGAGACGGTGCGCGCCTCGCTGGCGGGGCGCGAGGCCACGACGAAAGCGGACGCGGCCGGGCGCTGGCGCGTGTCGCTGCCCGCGATCCCGGCGGGCGGCCCGCACGTGCTGGTCATCCAGGGCCAGGGACAGGCGGCGAACACGCTGCGGTTCACCGACGTGTGGTCGGGCGAGGTGTGGCTGGCGTCCGGGCAGTCGAACATGGAGTTTCCGCTGTGGCGCGCAACCGGCGGCCGCGACGCCGCGCGCGACGGCTGCGCGGGGATGCGGCTGTTCACGGTGGCGCACGCGACGGCGGCGACGCCGCGCGACGACGTCACCGGCGCGTGGCAGGCGTGCGATCCGGAGAAGGCCGCGGCGTTCTCGGCGGTCGCCTTTCACTTCGGGCGCCACATCCACCGCGCGCTCGGCGTGCCCGTCGGGCTCATCCACGCGTCGTGGGGCGGCACGCCCGCGGAGGCCTGGACGCCGCGCGCCGCGCTGGTCGCCGAAGCTTCGTTGCGCCCGATGGTCGACACGTTCGAGCAAGAGCAGCGCGATCCGGAGCGACGCGTAAGGCGGTGCGCGCGCTAGCCGACTGGGAGGCGCGCAACTTCCACCAGGACACCGGCAACAAGGGCGAGGCGCGCGGGTTCGCGCGCGCCGACGTGCCGCCCGCCGGCTGGGAGAAGATCAACGCCCCCGGCACGTGGGAGGACGCGGGGCTGAAGATCGACGGCGCCGTCTGGTTCCGGCGCGAGATCGACGTGCCCGCCGACTGGGCCGGTCAGGACCTGGCGCTGTCGCTGGGCGCGATCGACGACTTCGACGTCAGCTACTGGAACGGCACGCGCGTCGGCGCGACGGGCGCCGAGACACCGCAGTACTGGGAGGCGCCGCGGCGCTACGTCGTGCCGGGGCGCCTGGTGCGCGCCGGACGCAACGTCATCGCCGTGCGCGTCTTCGACCACTACGGCTCGGGAGGCTTCGCGGGACCGGCGGACGTCATGACCGTGCGTCGCGCCTCGGGCGAAGCCGGCGCGCTGCCGCTCGCCGGGAGCTGGCGCTATCGCATCGAACAGCGCCTCAAGCCCATCGTCGCCGACTTCAACAAGCGCCCGCGGCTGCCCGGCGCCGACGACTCCAACAGCCCCACGGTGTTGTGGAACGGGATGATCGCGCCCATCGCCGGCGTGCCGCTGGCGGGCGTGATCTGGTACCAGGGCGAGTCGAACGTCCTGCACGCGAGCCAGTACGGAACGCTGTTCCCGACGATGATCCGCGCCTGGCGTTCGGCGTGGGGCGCCGCCGCGCTGCCGTTCATGTTCGTGCAGCTCGCGAACTTCGAGGACGCGGCGGCGAACGCGCCGCTGGGACACGGGGCCTGGGCCGAGCTGCGGGAAGCGCAGACGAACACGCTGCGCGTGCCCGCCACGGGGATGGCCGTGACCATCGACATCGGCGAGCGCGACGACATTCACCCGCGCAACAAGCACGACGTCGGCCGGCGGCTCGCGCTCGCAGCGCTCGCGGGCACCTACCGCCGCGACGTCATCGCGTCAGGCCCGCGCTTCCACAGCGCCGCGCGCGCCGGCGCCGCCATGCGCGTTCGCTTCACCAACGTCGCGTCGGGGCTGGTGACGACGGACGGCGCGCCCCCCAAGGGCTTCCTGCTCGCCGGCGCCGACCGCGTGTGGCGCGTCGCCGACGCCGTCATCGACGGCGACGCCGTCGTCCTGTCGAGCCGCGACGTCCCCGAGCCGGTCGCCGCGCGCTACGCGTGGGGCAACTCGCCGCCCGCGACGCTGATGAACCAGGCCGATCTCCCGCGGCGCCGTTCCGCAGCGACGACTGGCCGACGCCGCCGCCCGCCGCGATCTCCGCCGAGGCGCGCAAGTAGCTAGTACACTGCCGGGAGGAGGAGGTGCGACCATGATTGGGAGGGTGGAACGACTCGCGATGCTCGCCGGCGTCCTCGCCGCATCTGGGTGCGGCAGCAGTGACAAGCTGGATTGCTCGATGGTCAGCATGGAAGGGCTGGATCCCGGACAGACCATCGTGTCTCTGTCGGATGCGCATCGTCGACTGCTCTGCGATTACGGGACCTGCCAGGTGGGTGGATATGGTGCGCGCAGATTCTGTAGCGGCGGCGACCCGATAACGGTCGCGAGGAGCCAGAGCGCCTGCCTGGCGTCAACACCCACGAATCCCGCCTGCACGGCTACGGTGCAGGACCTCCTTGGTTGCGCGGAGGTGCTCAACGCCAGCCCGTGCTCGTCGACCCTGTTCTTGGACTATGCCTGCGCAGCGGTGACCGACGCCGCTTGCCTGACGTTCACGGCGAACCTGATGTCGACCGCCATGATGTCGGCACCCGGCCGCTGAAGACGCTCAGGTCTCCGCGGCGACCGGATTCGTGAGCTGGCCGATGCCTTCGATCTCGATCGTGACGACGTCGCCGGGCTTGAGCCAGTGCGGCGGCTTGGCGGCCATGCCGACGCCGTGGGGCGTGCCGGTCAGGATGACGGTGCCGGGCACCAGCGTGGTGCTGCCGCTCAGGAACTCGATCAGGCGCGGCACGTCGAAGATCATGTCGGCCGTCGTCCAGTCCTGAACGCGCTCGCCGTTGAGGATCGTCGCGATCTTGAGCGCGTTGGGGTTGGCGATCTCGTCGCGCGTGACCAGGCACGGGCCGAGCGGCGCGAACGTGTCGAACGTCTTGCCGCGGCACCACTGCCCGCCCCCGTTGCGGATCTGCCAGTCGCGGGCGGAGACGTCGTTGGCGCAGGTGTAGCCGAGCACGTAGTCGAGCGCGCGCTCGCGCGACACGTTCTTGCACGCGCGTGCCGATGACCACGGCCAGCTCGCACTCGTAGTCGACCTCGGCGCTCGCCAAGTGCGCGAGCCGGGGATGACGATCGGGCCGCCCGGATCCTGCGCGGCGTTGACGCCCTTGAAGAACAGGATCGGGTAGTCGGGGATCTTGGCGCCGGTCTCGGCGGCGTGGCGGCGGTAGTTGAGGCCGATGCCGAGGATCTGCCTGGGCTCGATCGGCGCCAGCAGGCGCGTGACCTCGGCGGTCTTGTCGGTGACGGCGTGGTCACCGAAGACGTCGCCTTCGATCGCGCGCACGCGATCGCCCTCCTGGCTTCCGTAGCGCGCCCGTCCGGCGGCGTCGACATAACGAACGATCTTCATGGCTGCCCGATCTCCTTCCAGATCGATCCGCCCGGAAAGCTGTACGCCTCCAGCGAATCGGGTTTCATCGTGATGCTGGCGCCGGCCGCGGTCGGCACCTGATAGTTGCCGCCCCGGATCACGCACGGATCGACGAAGTGCTCGTGCAGGTGGTCGACGTATTCGATGCAGCGCCCGTCGAGCCCGCCGCTGACCGCGATGTAGTCGAAGATCGACGCGTGCTGCACGTATTCGCACAGGCCGACGCCGCCCGCGTGCGGACAGACCGGGACGCCGAAGCGCGACGCGAGCAGCAGCGTCGCGACCATCTCGTTGACGCCGGACATGCGGCAGAAGTCGAGCTGGCAGAACGACACCGCGCGCGCGGCCAGGAGCTGCTTCCACACCACGCGGTTGGACACCATCTCGCCCGTGGCCACGGCGATGCCGAGCGGCTCCAGCGCGCGGGCGATCTCCGCGTGGCCCAGCACGTCGTCGGGGCTGGTCGGCTCCTCGATCCACAGCGGCTTGAACGCGGCGAGGTCCTTCATCCAGTCGATCGCCTGCCCGACGTCCCAGCGTTGATTGGCGTCGACCATCAGCACGCCGCCGGCGCCGATCTCCTTGCGCACCAGCGCCGGCGCGACGGATGTCGTCGGCGCGGTCGGCGCCCACCTTGATCTTGAAGCGCGTGAAGCCGTCGGCCAGCGCCTCGCGGCACAGGCGCTGGATCTTGTCGTCGGAGTAGCCGAGCCAGCCGACCGACGTCGTGTAGGCGGGGTAGCCGCGCTCGCGCAGCTCCGCCTCGCGCGCGGCGCGCGTGGGCACCAGCCGGTCGAGCGCGCGGCGCGCGTCGTCGGGGGTGAGCGCGTCCGTCATGTAGCGCCAGTCGACCAGCTCCACGATCTCGCGCGGGGCTCATGTCCGCCAGCAGCTTCCACAGCGGCTTGCCCGCGAGCTTCGCCCACAGGTCCCACAGCGCGTTGACGACCGCCGCCATGGCCAGCTGCATGACCCCCTTGTCGGGACCCAGCCAGCGCAGCTGGCTGTCGCTGAACGTGAGGTGCTTGTAGAAGGCGCCCGGCGCCTGCGTGAACGCGGACAGCGGCTGGCCGACGAGCAGCGGCCGGATCGCGTTGATGCCCGCCACCACGACCTCGTTGCCGCGCCCGATGGTGAAGGTCAGCCCGTGCCCTTCGACGCCGTCGCCGCGATCGGTCCCGATGATCACGTACGCCGCCGAGTAGTCCGGATCGACGTTCATCGCGTCCGACCCGTCGTGCTCGCGCGACGTCGGGAAGCGCACGTCCAGCATGCGCAGGCTGGTGATCGTGCCGTGGTCGTTCCGTTGTGGTCATTTGCCGGCGCTCCAGCCGCCGTCGACCAGGAGGCTGCTGCCCGTCACCATCGCGGACTCGTCGGCGGCGAGGTAGAGCGCGGCGGCGGCGATCTCCTCCGGCTTGGCCATGCGCCCCGTGAGCTGCGTGGCCGCCATGTCGCGGTAGGCCTGCTGGGGATCGGGGACTCGGCGATGCGCTTCATGGCGAACGGCGTCTCGACGCGGCCGGGACAGATGCAGTTGAACCGCACGCCCGTGTGCGCGTGATCGAGCGTCAGCGCCTTGGTCAGCCCGACGACGGCGAACTTGGTGGTCGTGTACGCCAGCCGCTCGCGCACGGCGACGACGCCGCCGATCGACGCCATGTTGATGACGCTGCCCCTGCCCCGCTCGATCATCGCGGGGGCGAAGGCCTTGCAGCAGTTGAACACGCCGCGCACGTTGACGGCGTACAGCCGGTCGAGGTCGGCGGCCGTGGTGTTCAGCAGATCGCCGACGTGACCGATGCCGGCGTTCGCGACCAGGATGTCAATGTGGATAGCCAGACCGCGCGCGAGCGCGATCACCGCGGCTTCGTCGGAAACGTCCACGACCGCCAGCTCGGCGCGACCCGACGCGTCCCGGATGGCGTCGACCGTGGCGCGGCCCGCTGGCTCGTCGCGATCGACGACGAACAGCGAAGCCCCCTGCGCCGCGAACAGCTCCGCGATCGCCTTGCCGATACCGGAGCCGGCGCCGGTCACGACCGCGTTCTTGCCATCGAGTCGAAACGGCGTCGTCATGGTTTCTCCAGGCGGTAGATCCTGCGCGCGTTGTCGCACAGAACAGCGGCGCGCTCGCCTGCCGACAGCGGCGCGAGGAGCTCGAGCGCCGTATCCAGCCAGCGGCCGTAGCTCGCCGCCAGATCGACCACGGGCCAGTCGCTGCCGAACAGCAGCCGCTGGGGCCCGAAGCAGCTCAGCAGCTGATCGACGTAAGGGCGCAGCGCCGCCAGCGTCCACGTCGCGGGATCGGCCTCGGTCACCAGCCCCGACAGCTTGCACACGACGTTGGGCAGGCGCGCCAGCTCGGCGATGTGCGCGCGCCAGGGATCGAGCGCGCCGCGCCGGATGTCCGGCTTGCCCGCGTGATCGAGCACGAACGCCGTCCCCGGGCACGCGCGCACCAGCTCGATGCACGCCGCGAGCTGCGGGTGCTTCACGCACAGATCGAACGTCCATCCCCGCTCGCCCACGCGCTGCACGCCGCGCACGAACGCGGGGCGCAGACAGTAGTCGGGTTCGGGATGCCCTTGGATGAGGTGGCGAACGCCGCGCACGCGCGCGTGGCCGGCGAGCGCGGCCAGCGCCGCGTCGGTGTCGACGTCGCGATCCACGGCCACCTGCGCCACGATCGCGGCGATGCGCGGCTCGCGCGCCGCGAGCTCTTCGACCCAGAGCACCTCATCGCGCGCGTGCCGGGGATCGGCGTCGACTTCGACGAACACGATCTGACTCGGCATGCGCGCACCGGCCGCGGCCGCGAGATCAGTGGGCGTGTGCGGCCCCGCGATCGCCGGCACCTCAGCAAGCCACGGGTACGAGATGCGCGCGCCGTCCCAGAAGTGACAGTGCGCATCGACGAAGCTGAGGCTGTCGCTGTTCATGCCGGAGTGGGCATGGCGCCCTGGTGCACGATTGATAACACGGGTCCTCCCGGCAAAACGGCACGTTAAAAAGTCGGCTCACATTGCGCGCGGGGTCCGGACATTGCGTGGATAGGGAGGACCGACCATGACCTCACGGGCCTTGTTTCGCGGATCCTGGGCGGGGTTCCTAGCGCTGCTTCTGGTGGCAAGTGGGTGCGAGTCATCCGACGAAGGCGAGCTGGAGGTGTTGATCGCCGACGATCTCGAGCGCGGCCTGTCGTGGGAGGAGTACGACGTCCGCATGTCGGACGGCCGGCGGATCCGCCTCGACACGGAAGGCCGGAAGCTGGGCTTGCAGACGGGCACGCGCGTCAGGGTTTCCGGTGGTGAATGGCTGGCGTCGTCCCGCGTACGAAACCCGCTCGTCGTCGCGACGGCCGAGCCGGACGATGGTGTCGTCAGCATCACCAGCGCGATCATCCCATCGACCCCGCCCCCGCCGCGCAAGGTCGCGGTCATCCTGTTCAACTTCGCTGGTGGGACAGACGTTCACGGATCCGGGCGGCCTGGTCACCATCGCACGACTGGATGCACGGTGGATCCGACTCGCACAGGACGATGCAGTTGCGAATCATCAGGCAGGACAGCGTCGCCGGAGGCGGCGCGTCCTGACCACGGTCCTCGCCGCCGTCCTGCGCGCCGTCGGGCCAACCGCCGCCGCTGCTCGAGCAGCCCAGCCCTGCCAGTGAGATCAGGACCCAGGCCAGCGTCGTCGATCGCATCGCAGCTCCGGCGCCGATTCTAATGAGATCAGCGGACGCTAGGGACCAGCGTTGCGGCAGAAGCCGGTGAGGCCGCCGTCGCTGCCGCCGACGATGACGTCGCCTTCGGGCGTGAACATCGACACCAGCGCCGTCGCATCGTCGAGGGCGCGGGTCGCGCCGCTGGGGGCGTGCAACAGTGTGGCGCCGGCCGCGATCCAGTGACCTTCCGGCGAGAATCTGGGAAATGGCGTCGTCAGCTCGGGGCGCTCCCCTCGATAGTCCGTTCGGCACTCATATGTCTCAGAGGCAGACGGCACCCGCGCGCACGTCGAATTGAGTCGACCGACACCATCGGGTGCCAGGACAAAATCGTCGTAGTAACCGGGCTTGGGAACATCGAGGCTCGCCACTTCGAGCTGCCGCCAATCGCCGACCCGGAACGTCTGCCCCCCAGACGTGATCAGCCGTTTTCCGTCGCCCGAGAACGCAGAGCGGGGACAACCCACCGTCGGCAGCTCCGCGACCTTCGTGAAATCGTCGACCCGAATGACGTCGATGAAGTGTCCATAACCCGTACCTGCGATCCAACGTCCGTCGGGCGAAAACTGGAGCTGGGGCCAAATGCATGGCTCCGGCTCCAACACGTCGGAACCGGGCACCGGGATCCAGAAGCTGCCCAGGCTCGTGGCGCTCACGATAAAGCGGCCGTCGCCAACCAGACTGACCCAGTGTCCGTCGGGCGACACGTCGGCGCGAGAGTAGATGGGCACCTGTCCAAGCGCGACTGGATGCGAGGGTGCCCGCCCGGGTGAATACCGCCAGGCGATCGCGCCCTCATCCGCCAAGCTGATCAACGTGCTGCCGTCGCGACTCAGCGCCACGCTGCGCACGCCGCCGCCGTCGAAAGCGCCCACCGCTGCTACGCGCTGGGGATCAGGGGAATGACGACCGAGCAACCGCCTTTCCCAGCTCACGACGTCCACGGCGACTGGATACCGCTGGGAGACCACGCCGGCGACCGTGTCGCCGGCCGGAGAAACCGAAGGCGGTCCCCCATCGAACGGCCATCGGTTGCCGGCCATTACCCGGCGTAGCGCAGCCCCGTCCCGAACCCGGATCACGGCGTCGGTGGTCGCGAACAGGTCGCCGCGCGGTGAAAACCCGGTGTATTCGAGGCCAACCGTGTCCGCGCTCGCCCACAGCCGCCGGCCGTCGGCGAGGTCCCATGCACCTCCCAGCCCGGTCGACGCGTCAGACAGGTCTGTGAACCGCGCAAGCAGGGTCGAGCCGTCGGGCGAGAGGACCGCATCGACGAAAGCATCCACGCCGGTCGAATCGATCGGCGGCGGGGCGAGCCGGGTACCCGCGAGGTCGTACCGCGCGATGGCCAGCGTCGCGCTGAAGAGGTGATACGGAAGGGCGATCACCTGGTCACCTTGGAAAGCGGCTGACACGAAGCCGCCACGAAGCTGGGTTACGAGGCTCCCGTCCGCGACCCGCCAGACGCAGACATCGCCTCCGTAGGAGAGCAGGTACTCCCCCGACGTCGAGAAGCGAACGCCGGCGCTCCCGCAGTTTCCGTCAGTCGACGGCGCAAGCGTGCTGACGACGCTGCCGTCCTCGACGCGCACCACGTCCCGTGTTCCAGCCAGCAGCGCGCCGTCGAGGGAGAAGGCGACCTCCTCGCGGTCGCTGGCGAAGCGAATCTCCCGCGCCGGGGCGTCCCAGGTCGGCGCCTGAAAAATCGTACGGCCGTCCTGGTAGATGATCGCCAGCGTGCCGTCGGGCGCGAACTTCACCTTCCTGGCGGGAGGGCTCGGCGGTACGTGCCAGCAAGGCGTCCACTGCCACGCGGCCGAGACGGTCGGATCGACCCCGGGCGCGCGCTCGGAGCATCCGACCATCAGAAAACAAGCCACCGCCGTGAGCCCGACCCTCATCTCGATACCACCGCACCACAAGCGCCGTGGGCCCCCGGCAAGGGCTCACGATTCGGCGTGTGAGGCCAGCTCAGCGAGAGAAAGCGGACGTGATGTCAGCAACGCCGACGCCGAGCGACGCGCGCGCGATCGCGTCGAGGTCCTCGGGTGCGCCCACGAAGTGCATCGTGCGGTGGACGTGCTCCGCCGACGCGCCGGGCGCCAGCGCGGAAGCCGGGGACGACGACTCCAGCTCGTAGAAAGGGCCGAGCGGCTTGGCGCCGGGAGTGGGCGGGCCATCGTTGTAGCTGTTGTTGGCGTCGCCGCGGTAGGGCTCGCGCTGCTGCTCCCACAGCGAGTTCACGTAGTCCTGCGCACCTTCCGGCAACGTGTACGTCACCAGCGTGAGCACGCCGCCCTTGGCGTCGTAGCTGCCGAGGACGGGGCGCGCGCGGCGGGGCGAGACGCCGATCTTGCCGCGCTGCTGGCCGTCGCCGCGGAAGTAGATCGCGTTCCCCTTGATGACCAGGCGGTCAGGCGGCACGCGGCCGAAGTACTGGTCGTTGACGATCGGGCCCAGCTCGGCGTCCGGGCCGGCGCGGAACGGCACCACGATGATCGTCGACGGCGACGGCGAGAACGTGCCCGCGATCCAGATCGAGATGAGCCCGGTGTCGTGGCGCCAGGGCGCGGCGCCGCGGTTGGTGACGCGGTTGCGCGATTCGAACCCCACCACGGCGACGCGCCCGTTCGCCGCCACACCGACTTCTTTCCAGGCGCGGTCGGCCGGGTAGAGCCGCACCTCGCGCTCGACGTCGAGATCGAAGACGGTGCCCGACGCGTTGGTCACGCGCATGGTCTTGCGCAGCAGCGCCCGGTCGTCGGCTCTTTCGACCACCGTGAACGGCTCGGCGTCGATTGGCGCCGGCGTCTGCCAGTGCGCGAGGTCCTGGGGCACGCCGGGCGCGAAGAACAGCGAGAACTGCCCACCCTCCGGTCCGAGCCAGAACCGATCCTCGCCGCCGTACGCGTTCATGTGCGGCGCCAGCTTCCCCGACGCGATCAGCTCGCGGTTCAACCAGCCGAAGCTCGCCCCCTTCGCGCCCGCCGCCGTGCTGGTCGCCACGCGCCCCTGCAACGCCGGGCACAGGACGACGCGCGCCGCGCCGCCCGGGTCCGCCAGCACGACGGTCGTCGTGTGGCGCTGCAGGAACTCGACGTCGTCGCCGAAGCTGTGCGCGCAGCCTCCGGCTCCGACCAGGGCAAGCAAGACTGGCGCGGCCTGCCGATCCACCACGCGCCTTCTCTATCACGGCTGGGACCCCGCTTCGTTAGGGATGCTGACGTATTATCCGCCCCTATGAAACGAGCCCTCGCGTCGATCATCTTGGCCGTGCTCGCGCTCGGCGCCGGCACCGGCTGCAAGAAGAAGACGACGGACGCCATCGCGGTCATCCCCAAGGGGACGACGCACGAGTTCTGGAAATCGGTGCACGCCGGCGCCGAGAAGGCGGCGCAGGAGCTGGGCGTGAAGATCATCTGGAAGGGCCCGCTGCGCGAGGACGACCGCGAGGACCAGATCAAGGTGGTCGAGAACTTCATCAACATGCACGTCAAAGGCATCGTGCTGGCGCCGCTGGACGACGCGGCGCTGGTGCCCGTGGTGACCGACGCCGTCAACGCGCGCATCCCGGTCGTCGCCTTCGACTCGGGCATCAAGACCGACGACATCGTCAGCTTCGTCGCCACCGACAACACCCGCGGCGGCAAGCTGGCGGCCGACCACCTGGCCAAGCTGCTGGGCGGCAAGGGCAAGGTCATCATGCTCCGCTACGCCGAGGGGTCGGCCAGCACGGCCGATCGCGAGCGCGGGTTCCTCGAAGCCATGGCCGCGCACCCCGACATCGAGGTGGTCAGCCACAATCAATACGGCGGCGTCACCACGGAGAGCGCGTTCAAGGTCAGCGAGAACCTGCTCACCTCCCACAAGGGGCCGGGCGGCCTGACCGTGCAGGGGATCTTCTGCCCCAACGAGTCGACCGCCTTCGCCATGTTGCGCGCCCTGGAGGACAACGGCTTCGCCGGCAAGGTCCGCTTCATCGGCTTCGACAGCTCGCCCAAGATGGTGGCCGCGATGGCCAAGGGGCACATGGACGCCACGGTGGTCCAGGACCCGATCAAGATGGGCTACCTGGGCGTGAAGGCGATGGTCGACCACCTGCAAGGCAAGCCGGTGGACAAGCGCATCGACACCGGCGCCACGCTGATCGCGCGCGACGCCATGACGTCGCCCGAGGCGCAGGCGCTGCTCAATCCAGACTTCAAGCGATGGTTGAAGGAATAGGCGCGACCGCCGCAGCGCGCCTGGACATGCGCGGCGTGCGCAAGCGCTTCGGCGTGACGCAGGCGCTGGCCGGCGAGGCGGCCGCGTGAGCGCGGACGCACGCGCCGCGTCGCCGACGCCGCGGCTGGCGCAGCGCCTGTGGGCGTCGCCGGTGTGGCGCAAGAACCTGGGCGCGGCGGCGGGCCTGGTCGCGGTCGTCATTCTGTTCTCGGTGCTGCTCGGCGCCACGCGCGGAAGCACCTTTGCGGACCTCGGCAACCTGGAGACGATCTTCCGCCAGACCACCATCGTCGCGTTCGCGGCCCTGGGCATGACCCTCGTCATCGTGTCGGGCGGCATCGATCTATCCGTCGGCGCGATCATCGCGCTCGCCACCGTCGTCATCGCCGCCGGCCTGCGCGCCGGCGCGCCACCCGCCGCCGCCGCGCTGGCCGGCATCGCCGCCGGCGTCGGCTGCGGCGCGCTCAACGGCTTCCTCGTCACGCGCCTGCGGATGGTGCCGTTCATCGTTACGCTCGGGACGATGCTGGTGGTGCGCGGCATCGCCAAGGGCCTCGCGCGCGACCAGAAGATCGACGCGCCCAAGTCGTGGCTCAACGAGCTGCTCGCGCGCCTCCCTGCCGACCGCGAGTGGAGGGTGTTCCCGCCCGGCGTCTGGCTGCTGTTCCTGTTCGCCGCCGCCGTGGGCGCGCTGCTGCTGTACACGCGCCTCGGGCGGCACGTGGTCGCCGTCGGCTCGAACGAGCAGGCCGCGCACCTGTGCGGCGTCCCCGTGCCGCGCGTGAAGCTGGTGGTCTACGTCCTCGGCGGTCTGTTCGCGGGCATCGCCGGGCTGATGCAGTTCTCGCGGCTGACGGTGGGAGATCCGACCGGCGCCATCGGCCTGGAGCTGAACGTCATCGCCGCCGTCGTCATCGGCGGCGGCAGCCTGGCCGGCGGTCAAGGCTCCGTGCTCGGCTGCCTGATCGGCGCGCTGACCATGCAGGTCATCCAGTCGGGCTGCTCGCAGATGGGCTGGCCCAACTGGGTGCAGGAGATCGTCACCGGCGCCATCATCGTCGCCGCCGTCGCGCTGGATCGCTTCCGGCACAGGAGGAGCGCGTGAGGTACCAGGACAAGGTCGTCGTCGTCACCGGGGGCAGCAAGGGCATCGGCCTCGGCTGCGTTAAAGTGTTTGTTGAAGAAGGGGGCTCCAACGTCGTGTTCTGCGCGCGCAACGCCGCCGAAGGCGCGGCGGTCGAAGCCGCCGTCAACGCGCGCGGCGGCCCGGGGCGGGCGCACTTCGTTCGCTGCGACGTCGCCAAGGTCGACGACGTCCGCGCCCTCATCGACGGCGCCGCCCAGGCGCACGGCCGCATCGACTGCCTGATCAACAACGCCGGCTGGCACCCGCCCCACGCAGCCATCGACGACTTCTCCGTGCAGGACTTCCGCGACCTGCTCGACCTGAACCTGGTGAGCGTCTTCGCCGCGTGCAAGTTCGCCCTCCCCCACCTGCGCAAGACCAAGGGCAACATCATCAACATGTCGAGCCTGGTCGGCGCCATGGGCCAGCTCCACGCGACGACCTACGTCGCCACCAAGGGCGCCGTCACCGCATTGACCAAGGCGCTGGCGGTCGACGAAGCCGCGCACGAGGTGCGCGTCAACGCCGTCTCCCCCGGCAACGTCTTCACGCCGCTGTGGCAGGAGGCGATCGACGCCGCCGCCGATCCCGCCGCGACGCGCGCCGCCGGCGACGCCGCCCAGCTCCTCGGCCGCATGGGCACGATCGAAGAGGCCGCCCGCCTCTGCCTGTACCTGGCGGCCGACGCCACGTTCACCACCGGCGTCGACCACATCCTCTCCGGCGGCGCCGAGCTCGCCTACGGCCGCAAGACACGCCGCGACTGAATCGTAAGGACCGTTTTCCCCAACCGGAGGTTTCCCGGCGAGCCAGCTGGGCTGTTTGCCCTCGCCCTGTCACAGCGGGAAGACCGGCAGACAGAGGGGGCCGCCCTTTGGTGAGCCGCGCGGTACAGCGCCGGTCACTAACCTTAGTAAGCACTGTTGACTGCGGCCGGCGGTCTTGGTCGCATCCATCGGGTTTCCACCATGAGACGGAAATTGCCTCGCTTCGGATGGAAGTCGCCTCTCCTGCTGCTAGCGCTGGCCGCGTCTGCTCTCAACTGCGCCAGCGGCACCGAGACCACCGGGACTGGCGGTAGCGGCAGTGGCCAGGCCGGCGTCGGCATGTCCACGGGCGCCGCCGGCACCGGCACCACCGGCGTCGCGGGCACCACCGGCATCGCGGGCACCACCGGCGTCGCCGGCACCGGCGCCACCGGAGCGGCCGGCACCGGCACCACCGGCGTCGCGGGCACCACCGGCGCCGCCGGTACCACCGGCGTCGCCGGGCGCGGCGGCAGCACCGGCACCGGCGGCACGGGCCCCGCGTGCGCGGGCACGCTCATGCGCTGCAACGGCGCGTGCGTCGACACGACAGGCAGCCAGACCAACTGCGGCTCCTGCGGCAACACCTGCCGCACGGACATGCAGTGCTGGCAGAGCGCGTGCCGGTGCGCGACCGGCATGGCTGACTGCGCCGGCACGTGCAAGGACACCCAGGCCAGCATCGTGAACTGCGGCGCGTGCAACAACATGTGCGCGACGGGCGCGACCTGCGTCGCCGGCGTGTGCACGTGCCCGACCGGCCAGACCGCCTGCAGCGGCACGTGCAGGAACCTGACCACCGACGGCAACAACTGCGGCACGTGCGGCACCGTCTGCGGCGGCGGCACCATGTGCCTGTTCGGCGGTTGCCTCGACCCGAGCAGCCTCGCGTGCTCGCCCAGCGCGCGCGCGAACCAGGCGTCGGCGCGCGACGCGACGATCATTGTCGGCAAGTACTGGATCAACAACAACTGGTGGGGCGCGAGCCAGGGCTCGGGCACGCAGTCGATCTGGTCGACCTGCCAGCAGGGCGATCTGATCGGCTGGGGCTCCAGCTGGAACTGGACGGGGACGGCGAACGCCGTGAAGTCGTTCGCCAGCGCCGTGTTCGGCTGGCAGTGGGGATGGAAGGTCACGAACACCGGCCTGCCGGTGCAGATCTCGTCCGGCAAGAAGCTCAACTGCGGCTGGGACTTCACGTTCACCAACGCGCCCGGCTCGGCCAACGTCGCCTACGACATCTGGGTTCACTCGATCGCGATGGCCGGCACCAACGACGACCCCACCGACGAGATCATGGTGTGGCTGTACCGCGCGAACGGCGCGGGCCCGATCGGCACCCGCATGACCACCGTCACCATCGCGGGGACGTCGTGGGATCTCTATCGCGGCGCGATCACCGATTCATCGGGCCGCATGCGCTGGAACGTCTTCTCGTTCGTCCGTACTGACAACGCCACCACCGCGGTGCTGAACATGATGGATTTCATGAACGACCTCGGCACGCGCGGCTGGATGTCGACCTCGAAGTACGTCAGCAGCGTCCAGGCCGGCACCGAGGTGTTCACCGGCACGGGACAGCTCGACACCAAGGGTTTCTATTGCCGCATTCAGTAGTTCTTTCGCAACGCCGGAGCCGCACATGAACATGAAGCCAAGGACTCTCATCGTCGGACTGCTGCTCGCCGCCGTCGCCACCTGGGCGGCGTGCGCGGCCGAGTCGGTGGGCGACGGAACGCCCGGCACCGCGGGCACGACGGGCAGCGGCACCGGCGTCGCCGGCACCACAGGCAGCGGCACCGGCGTCGCCGGCACCACAGGCAGCGGCACGGGTGTCGCCGGCACCACAGGCAGCGGCACCGGCGTCGCGGGGACCACCGGCAGCGGCACCGGCGTCGCCGGCACCACCGGCAGCGGCACTGGCGTCGCGGGCACGACGGGCGCCGCGGGCGCAGCCGTGGTTCAGAAGGACTGCGCCACCAAGACCACGCCGATGAACCCCATGCTGATCAACTTCGAGACCTATACCGGTACCGTCACCGCCGACAAGTTCGCCGCGCCGTTCGGCGGCGCGACCGCCGGCACCGGGACCGCGTACACGGGACCGTACTCGTACAGCGATGGCAGCACGACACCGACGCTCGCCATCCTCGCGGGACGTCCGCCCAGCAACTGGGCGGTGTCCCAGGAGGTCAAGCCCGCACGCACGTGGGGTATGGGCGGCGGCATCTGGATCAACTGCGTCGACGCGTCCGCGTACAAAGGCATCACGTTCTGGGTGCGCGGCTCGGGCCCGCTCAATGTGTTCAAGGTGTCCCTGAACATGGACAGCACGTCGATGCCCGACGCGACGAACGCGGCCGGCGGCGGCATCTGCCCCGGCACCAAGGAGACGTGCCTACCGGCCGAGAAGGCCGACATCCCCCTGACGGCGGACTGGACTCAGGTTTCGATCCTGTGGACCGACTTCAAAGCGGGCATGTCGGGCACGACCGCCGTCGCACCCAACGGCAACAACGTCACCGGGATCGGCTGGAGCGTGCCGCTGCAGTTCCAGCTCGACCCCACCGTACCCGCCGACGCGGCCGGACCCTGGATCGCGGTGCCGGGCGACCTCGTCATCAACCTCGACGACGTCTCGTTCATCCCCTAGCTCGCGCTTCGCGCGCCCACTTCGTCCGCGGCGCGCGCGCCGGCGTCATGCTCCGTGGAGCCAGCGCGCGACAATCGTGCTAGCAATCCCCCCGGGATGTACCTCGACGAGCTCGCCAGGCGGTTCTCCGACGGAGTTCGTCGGCGCGGAACGGCCTGCCGGCTCGCCGGCGCGGTGACGATCGCGCAGGCCACCCCGACCGCGATCCGGGCGGTCGTGCTCGGGACCGAGCGCTACGACGTCCGCCTCGAGGTCGATGGCCACACGCTCGTGCTCCACTGCTCCTGTCCCGCGTTCGACAGCGACGGGCCGTGCAAGCACCTGTGGGCGACGGCGCTGGTCGCGTCCGAACGACACCTGCTGGCCCCCCTGCCGTCGTGGACCGAGGTGAAGCTCGGGACGGCACAGGTCGGCATCGACGACGACGGCGTCGTCCTGCGCCAGCCGCCGGGCGCTCCTTTGCCGCTGCTGTCACGCGATGACGGGGATCCGCCAACGCCGGCGGAGACCCCGGAAGCGGACTGGGAGAGCCTGTTCTTCCCCAGCGGCAGCGGCGATTCGGCGTACTCGCCGCGGCCACCCCCGGAGCTGCCGCGGGAGATCCTCTACGTCGTCGAGGTGGACAAGACCCGCCAGCGCGGCGAGCTGACCATCTCCGTTCGCACGCGAAAGGAAAAAAAACAGGGCGGCTTCAGCAAGGACAAGGCGGCGGCGGTGCCATTGCAGGCGCTGGAGCACCTGCCCGACGAGCGCGACCGTCGGGCGCTGCCCCTCCTGCAAGCCGCGGCGACGCTGACCGGGAGCGTCGTCTCTGGCTATCAACCGTTCGACAACACCGACGGGTACGGCTACGAGGGTCGATTCACGGCCGAGGCGCAGATCCCTGCGGGGATGGCCGACGAGCTCATGGTCCTGCTGGCGAATACCGGCCGCCTGTTCATGCGGCGGGAGCTGAACGGCGAGGCGCTGCCCGCGACGTACGACGGCGAGCCACCGTGGGAGTTCGTCCTCGTGCTCACCCGCACGGGGGCGGGGAGCGAGATCGCCGGGATGCTTCAGCGCGGCACCGACAGCGTTCCCCTGTCCGCGCCGATCCTGATGACGTCGGCGGGCTGGGTGCTGTTCGAGGGCAGCGTCGGCCGCCTGCGCCACTTCGACGCGTTCTCGATGCTCGCGACATTGCGCGCGGACGGTAAGCTGGCGCTGCCCGCCGGCGACGAGGATGCGTTTCTGGCCCGCCTCTACGCCCAGCCCACGCTTCCCAAGCTGGCGCTACCGCCGGAGCTGTCGCTCGCGGAGAGCGTCGGCACGCCAAAGCCACACCTCAAGGTCGGCCCGCCCGCGCGTCGCGCGCTGACCGGGGGCGGCGCCATGTCGGCAGCGTCGGCACCGTCGGCAGCGTCCGATCGCCCGACGGCGGAGCTGTCCTTCCGCTACGACGGCCTGCCGATCGCGTTCGCCGATCCGCGCCAGGCGATAGCCAGCATGACAGACCGTCGTGTCATCCGGCGCGACCGCGCCGCCGAGGCGACCGCCGCCGCCACCGTTCTGGAAGCCGGCTTCCAGCCCGCGCCCGCATACGCTCATGCGAGAGACAGCGCGAGCTCCGGACGCTACGACATCACCCGCACCCGGCTGGTCGGGGCGATCCGGACGCTGGTCGACGCCGGGTGGCGGGTGGAGGCCGAGGGAAAACTGTACCGACAACCAGGCCGCTTCAAGCTGTCGGTCACGAGCGGCCTCGACTGGTTCGATCTGCACGCGGAGATCGACTTCGAGGGTGTGTCCGCGACACTGCCCCAGCTGCTGCGGGCGCTGCGGCGAGGCCAGACCATGGTGGTCCTCGGTGACGGCAGCTTCGGCATGTTGCCCGAGGAGTGGCTCGAGCGATATGCGCCGCTGGCGGAGCTGGGCGCCGTCGAAGGCGACCGCCTCCGCTTCCGGCCGGCGCAGGCGGGCCTCCTGGACGCGCTGCTCGCGTCGCAGCCCGAGGTCTCCGTCGACGAGGTGTTCGCCAAGGCGCGCGACGAGCTTGAGCAGTTCACCGGAGTCGGCGACGAGAAGGCGCCGACGACGTTCCGCGGACAGCTGCGCCCGTACCAGGAGGTCGGCCTCGGCTGGCTGGCCTTCTTGCGCCGTTTCGGCTTCGGCGGCTGCCTCGCTGACGACATGGGCCTCGGCAAGACGATCCAGGTCCTGGCGATGCTGGCCGGACGGCCGCGGCGCGAGGGACGGCCGTCCATCGTCGTGGTGCCGAAGTCGCTGGTGTGGAACTGGGAGCAGGAAGCGGCGCGCTTCGCGCCCGAGCTGCGCGTCGTCGCCCACGTCGGCGCCGAGCGCGCCGCGAACGCCGCCGACCTGCGAAGCAGGCTCGCGGGCGCCGACCTGGTGGTGACGACGTACGGCGTGCTGCGCAAGGACGCCGTCCTGCTGCGAGACATCGAGGCGGACTACGTCATCCTCGACGAGGCGCAGGCGATCAAGAACGCGGACTCCGAATCGGCGAAGGCGGCTCGGCTTCTGCGCGGCGACCATCGCCTGGTCCTGTCGGGCACGCCGATCGAGAACCACATCGGCGAGCTGTGGTCGCTGATCGAGTTCCTGAACCCCGGCATGCTGGGCACCGCGCGCGCGTTCGCCGCCGCGTCGGGCGGCAAGCGGCTGGCACCGGACACGCTCACGTCGCTGGCGCGCGCGTTGCGGCCGTTCGTCTTGCGGCGCACAAAAGAAGAGGTCGCGCCCGAGCTGCCCAGCAAGCACGAGGAGACGATCCTGTGCGAGATGGAGCCGGAGCAGCGCGGCCTGTACGACGAGCTGCGAACCCACTACCGCGACAGCCTGCTCGGCAAGATCGACAAGGACGGCCTCGGCAAGTCGAAGATCCAGGTGCTGGAGGCGCTGCTGCGCCTGCGCCAGGTCGCCTGCCATCCCGGTCTGGTCGACAAGGAGCGTGCGGCGCTGGGCAGCGGCAAGCTGGACGTGCTGCTGGCGCGCCTCGAGGAGGTGCGACGCGAGGGACACAAGGCGCTGGTGTTCTCGCAGTTCACGAGCTTCCTCGCCCTCGTCCGCGCCCGGCTCGACGCGGCCAAGGTGCCGTACGAATACCTGGACGGCGCCACGCAGGATCGCCAGGCGCGTGTCGCCCGCTTCCAGACCGACGCTGAATGCCCGCTGTTCCTGCTCAGCCTGAAGGCCGGCGGCGTCGGCCTGAACCTGACCGCGGCCGACTACGTCTTCATCCTGGACCCGTGGTGGAATCCCGCCGTCGAAGCGCAGGCCGTCGACCGCGCCCACCGCATCGGCCAGGACAAGCGCGTGTTCGTCTACCGGCTGCTGTGCCGCGACAGCGTCGAGGAGAAGGTCGCCGCGCTGCAGGAGACGAAGCGCGACCTCGCGGCCTCGATCATCGCCGCCGACGGCAGCCTGTTGCAGAAGCTGGACCGCGAGACGCTGGAAATGCTGCTGGCGTAGCCAGGGCTGCGGTAGCATCGGGCCCGCACTTCACAGGTGAGGATTCGATGAAGACTTCAGCGATCGTACTCGGGATGTTGTTCGTGGCCGCCAGCGGTCACGGTTGCGCGACGAACGCCGGCAAGGGCGCGCTGATCGGCGCGGGCGGCGGCGGGCTGGCAGGCGCCGGCATCGGCGCGCTCGCGGGCGGCGGCAAGGGCGCGATGATCGGCGGCGCGGTCGGCGCCGGCGTCGGCGCCGGCGCGGGCGCGCTGATCGGCAACTACATGGACAAGCAGGAGGCCGAGCTCAAGAAGGTCAAGGGCGCGGACGTCAAGCGCGAGGGCGACAAGCTGATCGTCCGGTTCAACTCCGCCATCTTGTTCGACACCGGCAAGGCCAAGCTCAAGCCGGCGTCCGAGAAGGACCTGACCGAGTTCGCCGGCGTCCTCAAGCAGTATCCCGAGACGAACATCATCGTCGAAGGCCACACCGACAACGTCGGCAAGAAGGCCAAGAACAAGAAGCTGTCAGAGACGCGCGCGCAATCGGTCATCGGCTTCCTCGACGGACATGGCGTGGTGAAGACGCGCGTGACCGCCGTCGGCTACGCCGACGATCGGCCGGTCGGGGACAACGCCACCGATGTCGGCCGCCAGGCCAACCGCCGCGTCGAGATCCAGATCAGCGCCAACGAAAAGCTGCAGCAAGAGCAGGCCGCCAGCAGCAGGGACAGACGACGGCCGCCGCACCGCCGCCGGCCGGTCAGCCGCCGCGCCCCTGAGATTCACGACGAGCGGCGCGTCCGCGCTGTCGCCGGTTGACGGTCTTGCGCGGCCGCCACGGGCCGCTGCCGTGGTGTGCCGGCGGCCTGCTTGCGCGCGCGCTTGCCACGCGCGATCTCGGTCGCCAGCGCGTCCAGGGGCTGGTCCCAGAAGTGGCGGAAGCGCCCGAGCCAGGCGTCGAGGTCGGCGAGCGGACGCGGGGCGACGGCGTAAACGCGGCGCGTCCCCTCGGCGCGCACCGTCGCCAGCCCGCCGTCGCGCAGGACCTTGAGGTGCTGCGACACCCCCGACTGCGTGATGCCAAACTCCCGCGCGATCACCGCGACGACCTCACCCGACGCGTGCTCGCGTTCGGCCAGCAGCTCCATGATCCGCCGCCGAACCGGATCACCCAGCACGTCGAACGCGCGCATCAGCCCCCCGTGTAGAACGCGATCGTCCGCTCCGCCTTTGCGCGCGCCTCGCCCGGATCCTCGCCCGACGCGGCGTGCGCCGCGCCCCACGCGTCACCGCTCGCGCGGATGAACGCCTTGCCGTCGCTCGACTGCGACCACGCTTCGTAAGCGGCCGGGTCGATCGCCACATCCGGAGCGGTGAGGTGGCGCTCGAGGCCGTTGAGCCCGAGATCCCAGCCGATGCCGACCGCGCCCGGACCGAACTGTTTGAGGTGCTCCTCGCCGATACCGTCGCGGTGCGCGATGTGCTCGAGCGTGAACCGCGCTCCCTGGCCGTCGCGCGCGAGGCGCACGTTGACCCAGCTCGTCCCGCCGCCGAACTCCCACGTCACATCGAGCGCCTGGGGCCGCTCGCAGCGGGTGATGGTGCCGCCGGCGTTGCCCTTGAGCTGGTAGCGACCGCCAACCTTCAAGTCGCCTTCGACGGGGAGAAACCAGCGGACCAGGCGCGCGGGCGTCGTGATCGCGTCCCAGAGATCGTCGACCGTCGTGTCGTAGGTGCGGGTGGCGACGACGACGAGCGCGGGCTTGCCCAGGTGCTCGCGGTTTTCCACCCGATGGGATTCGGCGCCGAACACGTTCTTCATGTGAGACCTCCTGCTAGCAAGGTTTGGTCGTCATATATCAGCCGTCGCTAATATTAGCAACGACGCATTTACCGTGCAACCGCGGTCACGGCCATGACGAGCTGACCTGTTCTTCGATGCTCGAGGCATCTGGAGACATATGACTTCGCCCCAACGCTACGCACGCGCGGTCGGAACCGCCGGCACAACGGGGTCAGGCGGGCCGGCGGGGGGAACCGCGGAGATTCTGCGGGAGGACGCGGGGAAACCGGGGGGGAACCGGGGGAGCGGCGGGAACTGGAGGAGGCGCCGCGGGAATGGGCGGCGCCTCCTCCGGGGCGGGTGGCGGCATCAGGCCCGAGTCTTCGATGAGGTCGTTGAAGCTGGCCACGGTGATCCTGGCCGGCCTGGCGTTCGCCCCGGATCCACCGCCTGTTAGACTTGCGCTCGTGGGCCCGACGAACATGTCAGACGCAGTGAGCTACGAGGCCCGCGATGGCGTCGGCGTCATCACGCTGAATCGCCCCGACGAGCGCAACAGCATGACGCCCGAGCTGCTGGACGCGTTCGCGCGCGCCAGCGCCGCCGCGCGCGGTGACGGCGATATCCGCGCGCTGGTCGTGACCGGCACCGGCGCGTGCTTCTCGGCGGGCGCGGACTTCAAGGCCGGCCTGCAGCGCGGCGGAGACGAGCTGGCGCCGCACGAGCGGAGCTACGCGATGTACGAGCCGTTCCTGTCGCTGCTCGACATCGAGGTGCCGATCATCGGCGCGCTCAATGGTCACGCCGTGGGCGGCGGCTTCGGGCTGGCGCTGGTGTGCGACATCCGCATCGCCGCGCTGGAGGCGAAGTATGGCGCCAACTTCGTGGCGCTGGGCCTGGCGCCGGGTATGTCGATCAGCTACCTGCTGCCGCGGCTGACCGGCGTGGCGCGCGCCTCGGAGCTGCTGCTCACCGGCCGCCTCGTCGACGGCGCGGAAGCCGAGCGCATCGGCATCGTCAACCGCGCGGTTCCGTCAGCGCAGGTGATGACAGACGCGATGGCGATGGCCCGCGTCATCGCCGGCAACGCGCCATTTGCGGTGCGCGCGACCAAGGCGGCGATCCGGCGCGGCCTCGGCCTGGACATCCGCGCCGCCGCGCGCGCCGAGGCCCACGATCAAGCCAGGAGCCTGACGACCGACGACGCCCGCGAGGGCATGGCCGCGCTGCTCGCCAAACGCAAGCCTATTTTCACGGGTCGTTAGCGCACGCGGTCGAACTGAATGCTTGACTGAATATCTCAGGGGCCCTACTCTCGCGCCCGGGTATTTCGTGATTCACGCGAAATCCGAAGGTAGAGACTCCAGGAGGACAGAAGATGGCGACCGGCACTGTTAAGTGGTTCAACGACGCTAAGGGTTTTGGATTCATCACGCGGGAAGGGGGTCCGGACCTCTTTGTCCATCATTCCGCGATTGTAGCGGACGGGTTCCGCTCGCTGAGCGAAGGTCAGCAGGTCGAATTCGACATCACGGAAGGGCCCAAGGGCCTCCAGGCTCAGAACGTCCGGCTCGCCGGAAGCGGTAGCTGACACGAAGAAGACTCACCTCTAAGGGCGGCGCCGGCCGAAAAGCCGGTTATGCTTAAAGGGTGAGTCTTCGCAGCATCAGCAGCGCTGTCGTCACCGATCGACTCGTTCACCGCGTCGAGCGTGTGCCTGCCTGGCGGACTACCGCCGAGGCTCAGCCCTGGCGCGCGCTATGTGGTGTGCCCGTTGGCTCCGCCCGCGCGGGCGGAGCCTTCGAGTTTTCTGCGGCCGTGGCACTCGACCCAGAAGCGTGGCGTCTGGCCGCGAACTGTTCGGCGTGCCGCGCTGTCACCGAGCGCCGTGCGCTCGGCGTCATCCGTAGCGCCCGACGAGAATCAGCGCGCCCGTTTCGGGGCCCGCTGATCCCGCGTGCGTTATGCGTTTACGACGTTACGGGTTGACGGCCTGAATCAGCCGACGACCTTCACGCCGCTGGCCTGCGGCCCCTTCTTTCCTTCGACGACCTCGAACTCGACCTTGGTGCCCTCCTGGAGGACGGCGCCACCCGTGTCGTTGGCGTGAACAAACACGTCTTTGCCGCCAGCATCCGGCGTGATGAAACCAAAACCCTTGGCGGTGTTGAAGAACTTGACCGTACCTTTTTGCATTTTCCTCTTCCTCTTCTTCTAGCTTCCCCATGGGAAGCGTAATGCCACATGAGCCCGGGCACAGGGTCCTGGACGGGCCGACTGTACTCCTTAATGGCCATTCGCCCGGTTATTCACGAGGGCAGCCGTTGTTTGTTTATTTTTCTCAGGGGCGGTCCCTAGCGGTACGGTGCGGCAATGGCGCTGATTTCATCGGGTTTTTGGGGTGTCATCGCCGTTTTGATGGCCCGCGCGGCGATGGCGGCGGACGGACCGCCGGAGCCTCGCGACGCCAGCCGCCGCGCCTTGCTGGCCCCGGAACGCACACTAGCTTCCTGGCATTGGGAGGTGACGCCATGGCTTCCGTTCGCAGAGAGATTGTGACCTCCGCTCAACCTCCCTCGGTGTGGGACGCGATCCGCGACATCGGTGCGCTGCACACGCGCCTGGTGCCAGGGTTCGTCGTCGACACGCGCCTAGAGCCCGGCGCCCGTATCGTCACGTTCGCCAACGGCATGGTGATGAAGGAGCCGATCGTGACGATCGACGACGAAGTGCGGCGACTGGTGTGGACCGCCGAGGGCGGACCGCTGACTCACTACAACGCATCCGTCCAGGTCTTTGCCGAAGGAGCTGGCAGCCGCGTCGTCTGGATCGCCGACTTTCTCCCTGACCAGGCGGCCAGCGTGGTTGGTCCGATGATCGAACAGGGAATGGCGGCGATGAAGAAGGCGCTCGATCGGGTGTAGCAGACCTAGCGACCGACCTTCTGGTAGGTGGCGCTGTCGTGATAGCTGCAGTTCATCACGATGGTGCCGCCTTCGTCGTAGACGACGGTTCCGGATGATTCCAGGCTCGCGGTCTGGCCGTCGGCGCCGAGCACGAACGTGAATCCATCGCGCTCCACGATGTGGAAACCGTACGCGCCGTCACTGGTGGCGCATCCCTGCCCGACCGCGGCGGATGCCGTCGCGCCCATCACCTGCGCCCTCAGCGGGCAAGAGCCGCTGGCGCCCACAGCGACGAGCTCGCCCGCGGTGCCCTTGCTCCACGTCAGGCTGGTGATGGTGGCGTTGGCTTCGGGCACGTTGTCCGCGCAGCTGCTCGTCATGTCGCTCGACATCGCCTGCCACGTTCCAACGAAGGCGTCGCGGTCGTCCGCTGGGCTGGTGTTGGAGTCGCTGGCGGCGCCGGCCGCTCCAGCGACGTCATCCGATTGACCGTCGCAAGCCGCAAGCCCAAGCGTGAGACACACGACCGTCTATGAGCGCTTTCATTCGAGACCCCCTGTTGAGTTCTTTCCAAGAACAGCAAGCACCGGACCACGCAGATCGCCGACGGCCGGCCGCGCGAAAGCTGGGGAGCGAGGCGTCAACAACGCCAGCGGGTGAAACCCCCGATCGTCAGACGGGACGAATCGGTAACAGGCTTACGATCGCTGCGCGAACCGTTACCTCATCCGCTGCTGGCCGCTCGACGGCGACCGTATCAACGCGACCTGCTCGCCCGGTCCGTGCACGCCTTCGATGAGGATTCCCTCCACGTCGGCGGTCTTCGACGGCCCGGTGCAGAAGATCACGTTCGGGTCGTCGCCCAGCGCCGTGATGGCGCTGGCGAGGTCGGGCAGGATGCGGTCGCGCGTCACGACGGCGACGTGAATCCACGGCGCCAGCGCGGCGAGGCGGGTGGAGGTGGTGGTGTCATCGAGGATCAGCGAGCCGGTCTCGGCGACGGCGCCGCGCGCGCGCGTGATGCCGAACTGGTAGTCGTCGATGCGCTCGCGATCGAGCATGGTCTCGAGCGTGATGCCCTGCCCCAGCGCGGGCGACAGCCAGGCCACCAGCGCGGGATCGCAGTAGCCGCGTGTCGCGCGTTGCTCGATCAACCACGCGCCCAGCGCCGCCGGGTCGGTGAACGATCGGCCGCGGACTGCCTCCAGCCTTTCGCGGAAGCGGGCGACCGCGTCGCCGGGCGTCTGCGCGCCACGCGACAGCGCGACGTCGGCCGGATAGTCGGGCAGCGGCTGCTTGTCGGCGACGGCCGCCAGCGCGGCCTTCACGCGATCGAGGATGCGCTGGCGCGACGCGCTCACGATCGCTTGCTCTTCCGCTCCGCCATCCACTTGCGAAACGCCCCACCCCGCCACGGCGGCAAGACGTGGTTCTTGTCCCAGACGCGCAGCGCGCGCGGGCGCAACGGCGCGGGGATCAACCCGAGCAGCCGCCCGAACCGCAACGCCCGCCGCCACGACGCCGGCCGCGACGCCAGGCGCGCGAACGTCTTCATCGAAGGCGCCGCTCCGGCAGGTCGCACGCCTTCCCGCTTGCCCCGGTCGCGTAGGCGCAGCAACAAGTCCGGGATCGGGATGTCGACGGGGCACACCTCGTTGCACGCGCCGCACAAGCTCGAGGCGCGCGGCAGATCGGCGAACTCCGCGAACCGCTCGCCCGCCAGCAGCGGCGTCAGCACCGCGCCCACCGGACCGGAGTAGACGCCGCGGTAGGCGTGGCCGCTGCTCTGCCGGTAGACCGGACACACGTTCAAGCAGGCGCCGCAGCGGATGCAGCGCAGAATCGCGCGCTCGTCGCTGGCGAGGATGTCGCTCCGCCCGTTGTCCAGGAAGATGACGTGCATCTCGTCCGGCCCGTCGGGCTGGCTGGCGGCGCGCGGGCCGGAGATGAACTCGGTGTAGACGGACAACGTTTGCCCGGTCGCCGAGCGCGCCAGCAGGTTCAACAGCACGGTCAGGTCGCGATCGCGCGGGACCAGCTTCTCGATGCCGACCAGGGCGATGTGGCAGCGGGTCGCGGCCAGGCAGAAGCGCGAGTTGCCTTCGTTGGTGACCAGCACGAGGCGGCCGCTCTCCGCCGACACGAAGTTCGCGCCGGTGATGGCGGCGTCGGCCTCCATGTACTTGCGCCGCAGGTGGGCGCGGGCGCGCTGGGTGATCACCTCGGGGGTGTCGTCGTAGGCGCCCAGGCCGTGGCCCTCGAAGGTGCGGGCGATCTCGCGCCGGTCCCTGTGCATGATCGGCTTGACGATGTGGCTGGGCTTGTCGGCGTCGAGCTGCACGATGAACTCGCCGAGGTCGGTCTCCACCGACTCGATGCCGTTGCGCTCGAGGAACGCGCCCAGCTCCACCTCCTCGGTGGCCATGCTCTTGGTCTTCACCACGCGCCTGGCGTCGCGGCTCTGCAAGATCGCGAGCACGATCCGGCGGGCTTCGTCGGCGTCGACCGCGAAGTGAACCTTGGCGCCGTGAGCCTCCAGGCGGGACTGCGCGCGCTCGAGATACGTGTCCAGGTGATCGAGCGTGTGCTGCTTGATGTCACCGGCGAGTCGGCGCAAGCGATCGGGATCGGCGTAGTCGCGGAACAGCGCCTCGGTGCGCTTGTCGTGTCCGGCCTTGCTGCCCACGCGGACGGCGTTCCGGCGCGACTCGCTCTGCGCGGCGGCGAAGGTGTCGACGGGCTCGCCGCTGCTCACGCGCTCGCCTCTGCCGTGACCTGCGTCGTGTCGAGCGCATCGCGCAGCACCTGCGCCAGGTGCAGCGCGCGCAACGGCCGCCCTGCCCGCTCTGCCAGCCCGGCAACGTGCATCAGGCAGCTCGAGTCCCCGGACACCAGGACGTCGGGCGTCGCCGCCAGCACGTGATCGAGCTTCAGCGTCCCCATCGCGCGCGACACGTGCGGGAACGCGACCGAAAACGTCCCGCCGAAGCCGCAGCACTGCTCGCCTTCGCCGATCTCGACCACCTCGACGCCTTCGATCGATCGCAGCAGCGTCAGCGCGCCGTCGGCGTACGCCGTGCCGCGCGAGTGACACGAGCGATGAAACGCGACGCGCATCGCCAGGCGCCCCGGCCAGCGCGCCACGCCCAGCCCGCGCACGACGAAGTCGCCCAGCTCCCAGGTCCGCTGCGCCAGCTCCGCCGCCTGGTCGCGATCGGCCTCGCCTTCGAACAGCAGCAGCGCGCCGTGCGACACCATGCGCGCGCACGAGCCCGACGGCACCACCACCGGCGCGGCGTCACCGAACACGCGCAAGCCGTGGCGCGCGACCTGGCGGGCGGCGGGCCAGTCGCCGCTGTTGAACGCGGGCTGCGCGCAGCAGGTCTGGTCCTCCGGGAAGGTCACCTCACAACCGAGGTGCTCCAGCACCTCGACGGTCGCGCGCGCCACGTCGTCGAAGAACGCGTCGCACAGACAGGTCGCCATCAGCTGAACGCGCGGCGCCTTCATGTCAGGGACCTTAACTATGCCGGACCGCTACGGGCAAGCGTATGCTCGCCGCGAGCACAGTCTCGCCGTTACCGTGCGCGTTTTGGCGAGCTGCGCGCCGTCCTCGCCCGTGCAGGGCGTGATCGCCGAGGTTGGGCGCGAGTAGCCTTCGTGGACCGAGATCGGGCGGAGACCAGACGTGCGAGCTCGTGGTCAATGGCCTCGGAGCTGACGACGCTGGGCACAGAACCTCGGCTACCACTCTCGGTGGCCGGCGCAGCATCGACATAGTTCACGGCAACGCGGAGACCTTGGATGGTGTGTTCGGCCGGTAGCCGAACGGGACGTCCGCCGATTCGATAGACAAGCAGGACAGGCTCCAGCGCAACTCCCTCGCCCGTCAGTGCCGCGGCGTAACCACTCAGTTGCGTCAGCCCGTCAGCAACAGCGCGCAGCGCACTCTTGTCCTCCGAGCACACCTTGGCTTCGATCAGAAGCGCCGTCCCGACCACGTCGTAGCGGACCTGGCCAATCGCCAGCTCAGTGAGGACCTCCAGCCCTTGATCGAAGAGGTAGCTTCGCCGCGTCCCGAACGAGCGCACGCTCCTTCTCGCGCCCAGCCTTGTCAGCGATCTCCCGAATCTCGGCGAGCCTGAGCCATCGGCAACGCTTCGCATAGCGCTGGACCAGCCACGCCATGCTCGCCCGGCTGCCCAAACGTCCCTGAAAGTCGGCGCGGATGGCCTCGGCCGCAGCGGCGTAGTTTGACCGCTGAGACGCAAACCATAGTCGGTCGTCGTCATTGATGGACGTGGGATCCAGGATCAACCGGCGATAGCGACCGAAACGGTTGCCGTCGTGTTTCATCAGCAGCCACGCTGAAGAGTCGAGCCCCGGATTGGTTTCCTCGACTACCTTCACGAGCTCTGCCCATTGTTCGGCCGCGTGCACTCGCTTCAGCACAAACGATTCATTTCGCGCGTGCCGAAGGTCGTCCACCTTCTGGTCCAGCTCGCGACGCAGGACTGTGAGCGTCGGGTCGGCTGGATCCACACCGCCGGCGGGAAGGGACTCGGACAGGGCCATCCTGAGCAGGTCCGCCAGGTGCACACAGCCCGCGTTGTCGTCCGCCGGATCTCCCTCGTCGATGTTGTCAGGATCCAGGAGGGCAGCCGAGATCCGGGGAGAAAACTCTTCGAGGGAGAACGGGTCCGGATTGCCATCTGACGCCAGTCTTGCGAGATCGGGAAACGCCAGCTGGGCCTTCGCATGAAAGGCCTTGAGGTCTCGCAGGAGACGCACTTTCCGCGCGGTGTTGCGGCCACGCTCCTCCCGATACGCCCTCTCGCATTCTTCGCGCACGCGGCGCAGGTGGACATCGCCGTCCACAGTTCGCACGAACCGGTGGATGCTCTCGATCAGGTGGCGACCTCCAAGGAGGTCACCCGACAGCCCGTCGCGGGACGGCTTGGCGGCCATCACGACGGCGCGCGTCGTCAGGTCCAGCAGCTTTCGAGCTTCACCTATCGGCGTGGCGCTCATGCTCCGTATAGTGCACCGGAACCGAACTGGCTCGCGCTCGTCGCGATACCCGATGGTGAGGCCTCAGTCCTTGCACGCCTTGATATCGTCCGCGGACTTCACGGGGAACAGATCGGTCACCGCCCCGGTCGGCAGCTCTTCGCGCGCCGACAGGCTGACCCTGCCCGGCCCGGTCCCGTCCGTCTGGAGATCCCGGTGAATGACGTAGCGGGCACCCGGCTTCATGCGAAACGCGTAGGTCGTCGGCGGGAACTGTCCGCTCCAGTACGCGCCGCTCGACAGGGCGTAGGCGTTCGCCGGCGGGCGCGTGTCCAGGTCCACGATGTGACACCCCGGCAATAGATCGAACGGCCCGCTCTGGTCCCCCATGTCTTGCCCGTCGACCTTCGCGATGGGACCGGCGACCTGGGCGATCTGGTTGCGCGGCAGCCGCGTCGTCGCGCCGTTGGGGTAAAGGGGGATACCCGGCGTGTCGACTGCAGGGTGGCAGCTGATGACGAAGATCACGATGGCGAGCGCGACGAAGCGAGTCACGGTCGACATTGTATGCTTGGTGTGTGCGTGGCGCGATCCAGTCAGCGCGACGTGCAGGCTTGCAACACCTGGCCCGCGCCGCCGGGCTAGTCGTCTCCGATGACGTTCGTCGCCACGCGACCTTCAGCGCGGCCACCCTGCTACCGACGACGAAGATCCGATCATAGATTGAGGGGGCTCTCGCAGACAAAGGAGGCCCCGATGCAGAAGCCAGCGAAGGAGAACGCGCGACTGGAGCCGCTGATCGGCGCGTGGAGCATGGCGATCGTGATGCCGGGCGACAAGCGGCCCGCCGAGCTGCCCGACCTCGGCGCCCGCGCCACGTTCGAATGGATGGACGACAAGGCGTTCGTGATCGAGCGCTGGACAGTGCCGGTTCCCGAAGCGCCGGATGGCGTCGCCGTGATCGGTTGGGACGCGGGCCGCGGCACTTTCCTCCAGCACTACTTCGACACGCGCGGCGTCGCACGCGTCTACGACATGAGCTTCGCTGACGGCGTCTGGAAGCTGGAACGGACGAAGCCCGACTTCTCTCCGTTCGAGTTCTCACAGCGCTACACCGGGACCTTGTCCAGCGATGGCAATCGCATCGAGGGCACGTGGGAGATCGCCAACGACCACAAGACGTGGGCGAAGGACTTCGATCTGATCTACACACGCGTCGGCTAGGAGCCGGTGGCGCCGGGCGACGCGTAGCGCCAGCAACCATCAACGCTTCCGGGCCCGGGAGTTGGTACCATGGGCAGGCATGGCTTCACGCAGGCTGCCCCTCCTGTTCATCTTGCTGTTGGCCGCGTGCTCGGGGGGCCGCAAGCCCGCCCCCGGCTCGACGCCGCTCGAGCCCGGCACGCCGGTGGCGCCGACCCCCACCGCGAACGACGGCGACGAGCGCGCGCGCGTCGGCGCGCTGCTGTCCGCGGTCGCGTCCGTCGATGCGAACGGCCTGGTGGGCCGCTACCCCGCCCCGTCCGCCACCACCCTCAGCTACGATCCGCTGACCGCCGCCAATCTGAACCTGGTTCGGTCTTCGAAGATCGGACTGACGGCCGCCGAGGAGGCGGTGCTGGCGCGAAACGGTTTCGTCGTCTCCGATCGGATGAAGGCTCCGACCTTCGCGTACGGCTACGCGAGCGTCTACGCGGACGACCTGCCCGTGTTCATCAGCGGTGATTCGATCCTCTACGCGGTCCACCGTTCGTACGACGAGATCCTCAAGCAGCTCGAGCTGGTCTCGCTGCGCCCCACGCTGAAGACGCTGCTCGAAGGTATGCGCGCGTCGCTGGCGGCGGGCGCGCTCGCCCCGCTGGGGGGCGACGTCGCGAAGGACGCCGATCTGTACCTGGCCGTCGCGCTCGCGCTACTCGACGGCACCGCGCCTGCGCCCGTGGCGGGAGCGTCCGCCACGGAGATCGCGTCGCTGCTCGCCAAGGCGACCGCGATGGACGGCTGGCAGACGATCGTCCTGTTCGGTGTGCAGCGCGATGAGGACTTCTCGCAGTTCAAGCCGCGCGGCCACTACACCGACTCGCCCGAGCTGCAGTCGTATTTCAGGGCGATGATGTGGCTCGGCCGCACCGACTTCCGGATGATCGAGACGCAGACCGACGGCTCGCAGGTCTTCCGGCGCCGGCAGTTCGACGGCGCGCTGGGGCTGGCCACGCTGGTGACCGGCTCGCTCGCGACGGAGTGGGACAAGCTGGATCGCGCGGTCCAGGCGTTCGTCGGCGAGAGCGACAACATGCGCGTGCCCGAGGTCGCCCCGCTGCTGGCCGCGCTGGGCGCCGCCGACGCCGCCGCCACCCGTGACGCTGGACGACGCGACGATCGCGGCGGCGATCGTCGCTGGCAACTACGGCGGGCAGCGCATCTCCAGCCACATCATGATCAACGGGCTCGCCGACGGGGACGCTGCCGCTGTCGCGCGTGTTCCTGTTGCTCGGCCAGCGCTACGTGCTCGACTCCCACGTGTTCTCGAACGTCGTCTACGACCGCGTCCAGGGAGGCACGTCCAAGCGCATGATGCCCGACCCGCTGGACGTGGCGTTCGCGGCGCTGGGCAACAACCAGGCCGCGCCGCTGCTGCGCCCGCAGCTGGAACAGTACGGGTACGCGCCCGATCTCGCGGCGATGCGCGTGCTCGCCGACGAGCACGGCGAGAGCTTCTGGGGAGCCAACCTCTACAACCTGTGGCTGGCGTCGCTGCGCGCGCTGTCGAACGTGGCCGCCGGCCAGACCGTTCCGCTGGAGATCGCCGGCACCGAGGCTGGGGGCGGCGCATGCTCAACACGCAGCTCGCCTCGTGGGCCGAGCTGCGCCACGACACCATCCTGTACGTCAAGCAGACCTACACCGGCGGCGTCGTGTGCGAGTTCCCGGACGCGCTCGTCGAACCGAACCCCGAGCTGTTCGCGCGGCTCGGCGCCTACGCCGCCAAGGGCAAGGCGGTCGCGACGTCGCTGTTCCCCGCCGGGTCCACGCTGGCCGACGGCGTGGTCCAGTACTTCGAGCAGCTGGCGACCGTGTCAGCCATCTTGCAGGAGATGGCGGAGTACCAGGCGCAGGGGACGCCGTTCACCGCGGCGCAGATGGCGTTCATCAACGAGACCGTCAAGGTCCAGACGTTCTGCGGCGGCGCCTCCGCGAGCGGCTGGTACGCGAAGCTGTTCTTCAACACCAACCCCACCGAGTTCTCGCCGACGATCGCGGACGTGCACACGCAGCCGACCGACGAGGGCGGCAACCCGGTCGGCCGGGTGCTGCACGTCGGCACCGGCTACGCGCGGCTCATGGTGCTGACCGCGAACACGTGCACCGGTCCGCGCGCCTACGCCGGCCTGGTGTCGAGCTACCACGAGGACATCACCCAGGACTTCCTAGCGGCTCGACGACATGACCTGGGAGCGGCGGCTGCAGTCGCCGGCGTCGATGCCCGCCGACGTGCCCTGGATGTCGAACCTGATCGCGCGCTGACGCCCCCGCGCCTGTCGGGCTACTTCGTCGTCAGCTTGACGTAGAAGTCTTCCGACGTGACGGTCGTGAACGGGCCGGTCCAGTACTCGAATCCGACCGCCACGGCGCGCACGGTGTCGCCTGGCAGCATGAGCGCGGGCGTCGTGGCGCTGCGCATCTGCGCGTCGGCGATGAAGTCCATGACGTTGAACTCGAACTCGCAGGCGTCCTGCCCTTCGACGCGCACGTAGTTGACGATCGGCCTGTTGTTGACGGTGCCGTAGCGGATGTTCCAGGTGCCGGGCACGCCGGCGACCGTGACGTTGTTGATGACGGCGTTTCCGGCGGGCTGCCGGCCCGGAGGATCGCGCAGCCAGACCATCAGGTACGACTGAAACGCCGAGGCAGTTCCGAGCCAGACGTCCCAGGCGGCGTTGTACTGGCCGCGGTCGGATGCGCTCCACTTCCAGCCCGTCCACAGCGAGCCGATGGTCGAGTAGGCCGCAGGCAGACCGCAGTCGCCGTGGGCGGCGTTCTCCGAGTAGCGGCCGCAGTACGTCGTCGGGTAGCCGATCGGCGTCCCGTCGGGCATCGACGTCCCCGACGCGCTGGCGACGGTGAAGGAGGTGCCGTTGTAGGACACGTTCGCGTCGACCCACCCCGTTCCCCACCAGTTCGTGATGAAGCGATAGCTGTCGCCGTCGCGGGTCACGTCGGCGCCGAGATACTTCGCCGTCGACGTCCCCATGCCCCCCTGCGTCGGCGTGCCGAAGCCGGGCGCGCCGGTCGTCGGTCCGATCACGCCGCAGCTCGCCGTGCTGCCACCTGTCCCGGTGGAGCTGGTGCCCGCTGCCCCGGTGGAGCTGGTGCCGCCGGTGCCAGCGGCGCCGCTGGTTCCGCCCCCGCTGCTGCCACCGATTCCGGCAGGCAGGGGGGTCGACCCACAGGCGCCAAGCACCAGAGCGCCCGCGGCAACCACGATCCGTGTGCGGGCAAGCGAGACTCGAGACATTGCTGACCTCCTAACTAAGTGAAGGATTCCGATACAACTGCACGCCCGGACAACAGGCGTAGTCCACCAAGAGTAACCTGGCGACCAGAGCGGCTCACTATTCAATTGCGAAGGCGCGCAACACGCCCCGAGGATCAACGTCCCGCGGCCAGCGTCGCCCCGTCGTGACGATCTCGGTGCCGTCGGCCGAAGCGACCCGCATCTGACACTGATTCTTGCGCCGGCGACCGCGGCGCGCCAATCCGATACAATGTGCCGCCGATGCGAATCGTGGTGCGGGTGGTGCTGGCTCTGGCGGTGGTGGCTCTCCTTGGGGCGCCATCGCGGATTGCGCGCGCCCAGCTCTACGGCTTCGAGGGGGAGCGGCTGGCACCCGCCGCGGGCGCGGCGGGCGGCCTGTTCGTCGAGCGGCCGGTGGTGCCGTTTCATCTCGGCTACGGCTTCGGCCTGTTCCTGCACTTCGCGGACGATCCGGTCGTCGTGCGCCAGGGTGGCACCATGATCGGCGTCCCGCTGGACGGCAGCGTCAGCTCCGACCTGATGGCTTCGATCGGCCTGTTCGACCGTCTCGAGCTGGCGCTCCACCTTCCGGTCAGGCTGTACTACGAAGGCGATGACAGCGCCGCGCCGCTCGTCGCGTCGCGCGGCCTCGGCGATCTCCGCTTCGTCCCCAAGGTGAGCATCGTTCGCGGCGGCGACGCCGCGCTCGGCTGGGTGCTGGGCGCCGCCGCGCTGGTGACGTTCCCGACCGGCGACGACCTGGCGTTCCGCGGATCCGCGGGCTTCACGGCGGAGCCACGCGTCTTGTTCGGGCTCTATCCGGGCCGGCTGGCGATCGTGGCGAACGCAGGATTTCGCTTCCTGCGCGATGCCTCGTACTCACCCGGCAGCGGGCCGACCTTCGGTCTCGCGGGGACGTACACGCTGCCGGGAGGCCGGGAGATCATCGACCTGCACGCTGAAGTCTCCGGGGCGTGGCTGCCCGCGGTTGACGGACGCGCGCTGCTGGCCCTGCCGCTGGAGGCGGTGGGCGGCGTGATCGTGCGACCACACCCGCGCTGGAGCATCTACGGCGTCGGCGGGGCCGGCATCACCAACGGGCTGGCCGTCCCTGACTTCCGCGTGCTGGCGGGCGTGCGCTACGCGTTCGGGTTACCCGGCAGAGGCGGTCAGCGCGACAGCGACAGCGACGGCATCGTCGACAACGAGGACAGGTGTCCTGCCGAGCCGGAGGACCGCGACGGGTTCGAAGACACGGACGGCTGCCCGGAGCCCGACAACGATCGCGACGGTATCGCGGACGACGTCGATGAATGTCCCGAAGATGCCGAGGAGCCCGGCGGCGATCGCGACGGCTGTCCCGACAAGGCGCGGGTCACGGTGCGCAACGGGAAGATGGTGATCTTCGGCAAGATCCAGTTCGCCTCCGGATCGGAGGCGATCCTGCCCAAGAGCGAGCAGCTGGTCGACGAGATGGCGCGCGCGCTCAAGGAGCATCCCGAGTTCAAGAAGATCGAGATCCAGGGACACACCGACAACACCGGCGACGACTTCTACAACCTGAAGCTCGGCCAGGAGCGCGCGGAGAGCGTCAAGCGCGCGCTCGTGAAACGCGGCGTGGCGCCGACCCGGCTGATAGCCAAGGGCTACGGCGAGGGAAACTCCATCGCGCCCAACGACACGCCTGCCGGCCGGGCCAAGAATCGGCGCGTCGAGTTCGTGATCCTGAATTGAGGGTCGAGGAGGTCGGTCATGCGCAGATCCGTTGCCGCAATCGTGCTGATGCTGGCGCCGCTGGTCGGCACCGCGGCGCGCGCCCAGAGCTTCCCCACGACCTTTGCGCCGCTGTATTGCCAGCGCGGCTTCATGATCGACGGCTACCGCGATCAGAGCGGCGCCATCGACGATCGCGACATCGTCGGGACGGCGCAGCAGCCCGCCGGATTTCGCGCCGTCGACGGGCAGTTCCTGTATTTCAGGCTTCGCCTCGACGGATCGCCCGTGCAAGGCAACGGGCTCACCCAGTTCGCCTGGGGGTTCGAAGTCAGCACCGACGGCGATCCGACCGACTACGAGATCCTGATCGCCGTCGACGGCGGCGCCAACACCGTCAGCCTGTACAGCAACACGGTCACCACCGTCGCCGACAGCCCGGCCGATCCCGCCGATCAGCTGATCATGACCTACCCGTTCGCGCAGAACGGCCGCGTGGTCGACGCGGGCGCCTCGATCTTCGCCGGCGGCAACGACAGCTTCATCGACATGGCGGTGCCGTGGAGCGATCTCGCGCCGCTGGGGCTGGACGCCGCGACCGTGGTCACCATCTGGGCGGCGTCGTCGGCCAACGCCGATCGCCTGAACGGCGACTTCGCCTGTCACGACGCCGGTGGCACCGCTGGCATTCCGAGCCTGTCGGGCAGCACGCCAGCGCCGATCGCCGCCGATCCCGCGCGCAGCCCCGGGCCCGTCGGCGGTCCGGGCGGCAGCGTCGATGGTGGCGGCGGCAACGTGCTGGGCAGCTCCGGTATCGAGGGAGGCCCCGGGTGCAACTGCGGCGTCGGTGGCGGCGCGGATCTGCGCGCCACCATCGCGCTCATCCTCCTGGGTGTCTGCGCCAGTCTTGGCCGTCGGAAGAAGACGCGTCTAGTAGAACGACCCGAAGTGGGCGGGTAAGGCGGGAAGCGCGGGCGGCGTCTTCGCGTCGAACCGCGGGATCCAGGCGCCTCGTCCGGCGCCATGACCGTGGCACACGAGGTAGAGGAACTGCCCGTCGAACACGGCGCCTTCGAGCGTGGAGTAGTGGGGCGCCACGGTCTGCAGTGGAAACGACGTCCACGAACTGGCGGTGGTGTAGCTCGCCTGCGTGTCGTAGCGAACAATCTTGCCGCCCGAGACAAACGGAACGAAGTAGACATGGCGCCCATCGAACGCGCCGTAGTGAAAGCCGCCGGGCTGCGTGTCGAGTGAGCTCACCGTGAACTTCGACCACGAGGCCACCGCCCCGAAGGCCCCCTGGGTGTCGTAGCGAATCGCGACCGACCGGTTCAGCGCGTCGATGGTTGACGGGACGAGGTGGATGTAACGCCCGTCGAAGACACCGCCCATGTAGCCGAAGGCCATGGCGTCGAGGTCCGCGAGCTTGAACGTCGACCACGACGCGGCCGCCGTGAACGGTGCCTGAACGTCGTAGCGGACCACCGCCCCTGGGATCTTCGGGTCGCCGGCGAGGCCAGAGGTGTAGCCGTACGGGACCAGATAGACGTAGCGACCGTCGAACACGCCACCCCGGTAGCGGTGATTGGGGGCATCCAGCGGGGCGAGCGCGAACGTGGTCGACGCGCCCGCGCTCGCGAATTCCGCCTGCGTGTCGATGCGCTCGACGACGCCGTTGAGAGCGGGGACGAGGTAGAGGTAGCGGCCGTCGAACACGCCGCCGATGAAGGCCGACGCGGTCGTCGTGCGGCGGCGCCACGACGCCGGGTCCGTGAACGCCCCGTGCGTGTCGTATCGGGTCAGCTGGGTTCCCGGCACGACCGTCCCCGTATCGCGGTGATCGTCCACCGGGATGTAGTAGACGTAGCGGCCGTCGAAGACGCTGCCGTAGAAGGTGATGCTCTCGACGCCGACGTCGTGCGTGCTCAACGTCTGCCAGGCTGCGGCCGCCGAGAACGACGACCGCGTGTCGTAACGAACGAACAGGCTGTCCTCCTGCCCGGTGTACGAGGCGATCGGCGCGAAGTAGACGTAGCGGCCGTCGAAGGTCCCGCCCGAAAAGCGCGTCGGATCATTCGCGACCGCCAGGATTCCAAACTCCGTCCACTTCGCGGTGTCGGTCAGGCTGCTATAGACGGTCGCGATCGGCGCGTCGATCGCGGCGCCGCTGTCGGAGGCCGCGTCCGCGGTGCTGGCATCAGGCGGACTGCCCGCGTCGGCCGCGCCCCCTGCGTCCAGGGGCGCACCGGGCCGATCGTCCACGGCGTCCGGCAAGGCGTCGGGGCCGGAAACATCCACGGCCCCGTCGGCGGTGGGGAGATCCGGCGGGGCGTCGGGGCCCGGGAGGTCCGCCGGCGCATCCGGACCGGGGAGGTCCGCCGGCGCGTCGGCGGCGGGGACGTCCCCTGGTGCGTCGGCGGCGGGGAGGTCTGCCGGCGCGTCGGCGGCAGTGACGTCCCCTGGCGCGTCGGCGGCGGGGAGATCCGCCTGCGCGTCGGCGGCGTCACCAGTCGGTGCATCGCTGGCGGCTCCGTCGTCAGGCCCGGCCGCCGCATCGGCCACGTTCGCCTCGGCGCCGCGGTCCGTCGTCTGATCGAGGCGATCGGACGCGGCCTCGATCGCGTCACCCCGCGCAGCGTCACCCGCGTCCGCGGAGCCTGGACCTCCTCCAGAGCAGGCGGCGATGACAGCGGTCAGCGCCAGGGCGCCGATCGGGAGCCGACCGGTCTTCATTGGCGCAGCTTATCAGCGGGAACGAAACGGGAGGGGGCGCAGCTGGTACAGGGCCACCGGCACCCGCTGATCGCGCCACGCTGGCTCTCCCCGTCGGAAAACTGAGGGCGACTCTAGCGCGGAGCCAGCTCGAGCTCGTGACGGTAGATGAACGACGGCCGCCGCTGGGCGGCCGTCCAGGGCAGCTCGGGGCCCGCGACGTCCGAGCTGTAGTCGTAGACCACGACCCGATCGGGTGCGTCACCCGGCACCACCGACGCGAAGCAGGTGTCGCCGCGCGACGGAAGATCCAGCACGAAGCCAACCTTCCCCGTCGCCATGTCGTAGCGCCAGAGCGCGCAGCGCTTGGCCTGCGTGATGTAGGCGAGCTGATTGCGCAGCATGCGGACGAGCCCGCTGCCGACGCCGAGATCGTAGCGCCCGTCATTGGCCAGGTTGCGGCGCGCGAAGAAGTAGACCTCGCCGTCGTGCACAAACACGTTGGGTGAGTCGAACTTGCGCGGATCGCTGGTGCACGTCCACGCGCCCAGCGCGGCGGCGCGTGGCGCGGCAGAGCTTCGAGCCCCAGCCGCCCTCGTCGCCCGCTTCGTTGCGGATCACGCCGAACAGCGACCCGCCCGGCAGCAGCGCGAAGTCCGCCTCGCTGCCGCCGCCCTGGCTGACCACCGGGTTCGCGGGATCCGCGGGCACCCAGTGCCGCCCGTCGGTGGTCGCGTAGAGCTCGACCGCCATCGGCTTGCGGCCGAGCGAGTAGAGGTTTTCGCCGCCGCGATACGCGGTCATGAAGCCGCGGCCGTCGATCACGCGCGTCCGCCACGCCACGCGCCCAGGCAGGCCGACCGGCTCTAGCGGACCGAAGCCGCTGCCTGGCGTCAGCTCGGTCACGTCGACCCGCTCGGGCTCGAACGCGTAGGAGCTGGAGCCGAGCACGCTGACGTAGAGGAACAGCCGGCCGTTGAGCGGCAGCCAGCGCGGCTCGCGCAGATCGCGGCCGATCGCGAACCGCGCCTCTGGCCGCCAGGCGCGCTCGTCGTCGCTGCTGACGACGTGGATGACCGTGGTGTCGCCCGCGAAGTGGCTGTCCGCCGAGCGGAACGCGAGGTACGTGCGCCCGCCGAAGCGCGTGACGTCGAGGTTGTTGTTCGAGCGCTTGACGTCGACCGCGGGCGGCAGGCCGTCGCTGGGGACGATGCGGCGGGTCTCCAGGACGCGCGCGCTATGGCCCCCGAGCGTGACGGGCGGCGGCGCCGACGGGACGTTGGAGGCGGCCCACGCAACAGCGTCGCACCGACCGAAGAACAACAGACCGATGTCCGACCAGAACACCACGCCGCCCACGACCAACGACACAGCGAACAACGCAGCCAACCGCCTGAACATTAGAGCGGCTTAGGGTGACATGCCGAAACCGAAACGAAACCCAAAAGTTGTTGCTTGCGCGATCGTGACAATGACAACGGTGGTTGCGCGCGACAACGATGAGGCTCAGCTGGCGGGCATCGTGTTCAGCGAGCCCAACCACACCTCCGATTCTCTGTTCCGTCGCTACTGAGCAACAGTCGCTCGGTGCGGTTGGTTTGCTTCAGGAGCCGAGCAGCGCTTGAAAGTCCGTGGGCACGAGCTCACGCGGAAGCTTCAGCGCGACGAGGACAGCGCGGCAACGTGCACGCTCCTCCTCGGTCACCTTGCCGTCCGCGAGCACCTCGTCCCGCACTGCGCCGAGGTAACCCGTCAAGACTTCCTTGACGTCGATGACCGTCAGCAGCGCCTGTTGGTAGACGCTCTGCATCTCCTGGCGTTCGGAGGCGTCGATCTTCCCGTCAGCCATGACCCGCTTCACGATGTCGGCAAGCTTTGCCTTTGCCTGCGTCCGAGCATCACTCATGGCGATTCACATCGGTGCTCAGCTCAGCCACTTAAGGAGCCATCGCATTACGACGAGGCGACACTGACAGAGTGCGCGGTCACCGTACATTGATCTGCCTGACGACGTTGTTCCTCACGGGCCCGGCGGCGCGCGCCGACGACGCGGCGACACGCGCCAGGCCCGCGAAGGTCCAGACCAGCATCCGCGGCGCCACCCAGATGTTCGCGGCGCCGTGGGGTCTCGCCGCGCAGGGCAGCGGCCAGCTCCGCATCCTCCCGCTCGGCACGTCGAAGTGGCAGACGGTCCACGCGGTCGCCGGCACGAGCCTCTACCGGATCGCGTTCGACGACGCAGGCCGGCTCCTCGCCTGGTGGGAGAAGGAACCGCACATCCACCTGTTCGTCCCGCGCACCAAGGCGCACGAGACCTTGCCCCTGCCGCCGCCGCCCGTCGCCGGAGTTCAAGTACGGCTACGGCGTCGAGGACATGTACTTCACCAAGGACGGCAACGCCGCGATCGTCTACATGCACGGGTTCATCGGCGGCCGGACCTGGGTGACGGTCGCCTACCACTACGACCTCGCGCGCCGCACGCCGCCGACGCTGCTCTTCCGCCAGCCGGGTCACGTGCTCCACAAGTCGTCACGCGTGGCGGTCCACGCCATCCCGAAGAAGCCGGACGATCGCCTGCGAGCACAACTTCTGCCATCCGCTGGGCGCGGTCATCGCGTGGGAGATCTGCGGGGACAACGGCCACGAAGCGGGTTCTCCTGGACGGCAACGCACGCAGGGAGGACCTGTCGCGGGTCCAGCCCGTGTGGACGTCGGCCGGCAACGACGAGCAGGTCGCCGTGCTGGTCGACGAGCACCCCAGGAGGCGCCACCTCCTGCGATGGCGCTGGGGCGACGCCGACGGCGACGTTCGCGCCCTTGCCGCCCGGCACGGGCCCGATGTCCGACGCCGAGACCATGTGGCTCACGGCCTCGGGCGACGTGGTCGAGGTCTGGTCGACCGACGCGCGCGGCCTGGAGATCCGCCGCCATTCCCCGAACGGCAAGGTGAAGGTGTCGTCGCTCGCCCCCCTGCCCCCCCGCACCCCGCGCGACCGCCCGCTGTTCAACATCGCGGGCGTCATGGAGCGCGCCCGCGGCGACCTCTTCCTTCATTGGGGCGAGTACCTCGTCCTCGCTCCCGGTGGACGGCCCGGCCCGCCGCCTCGACCTGCGCACGGCCTTCAAGCGCAAGGCCGAGATCTCCAGCCGGCTCCTCCACGTCCGCTCTCCCGAAGGGATGTGGGTCGGCATCGATTCGGGCAGGACCCTCGACCTGACCTTCCTGCCCCAAGCCGACCTCGAGGCGCGGATGACACCAGCGCCGTGACGCGCGCTCGTCGGGCGCGCTCGCCGAGCTAAACCTTGGCAAGGTAGGGAGCGAGCCGGCGAACCAGCGGGCTCATGGAAGTCGCGGCCATCAGACCTTGCGCGTGCGCCAGCCGCTCCGGGCTCACCAGCTTCATGTCGCGGAGGCCGACCATTCCCCAGACGTGGGCGCGGGTGCTGCCGTCATCGAGGTCGAGCTGGACGTACTGAGGGCCCGTGCCGCTCTCGATGAAGCGTAACGTGGCGCTACCGGGACGAAGCTTCAGCGTCGCGCTGGCACCGTCCGCATCGACGCACACGACGCCGTCGCCGACGAGGGTGATCCACCCTTTGGCCGACCGCCTCGCCGCGCGCGTCGTCGCGCCGAGCATGACGAAGACGAAACCGAGCGACACCCACGCCAGCATCCCGGCGAACGCCTCGCCGTTCCGCTTGGGAACGAGCTCGAACTTCATGATGGCGATCAGCAGCGGCACGAGCGCGGCGATCGCCCCCAGCGCCACGAACAGAGTGCGGCCGCCCATGTACGGACCTGTCACCAGCGGCAGGCGGCGATGATCGTGCCAGTCGCGTCGGAACTCCTTCCATCCCCAGCGCACGAGCAGCACGGCCGCCGCCGTCCCGACCACCTGCGTGATGACGTGTTTGGGTTCCACTGTCGGTCTGAGACTAACAGCTTACGACCGCGGGCCGCGTAGCCGCAGCCGATGCGCTACGATGACATTCGCCGTGATGGCGCTGGCGGGAAGACGTGTGGGGTCGGTGTTCTTCGGGACCGCGGCGCTCCTCGCGGCGGCCTGCACGCCCCGCGGTGCCCAGCTTCCTCCTGAAGCGCAGGCGGCGCTTCGCGGTCTCGCGGTCGGCCCCGGCTCTCCAAGCACGTCGCTGCTCCGATGGCACCTCCCGGAGAGCTGCCGCCTGGACTACGCTGCCCGCGTCGACGGTGCCCAGGTTCGCTTCTCCCTGACCGGTGGCGCATTCGGGTATTGGGAGCTCAATTACCCCACCCGGCTCGCGCCCGCCGGCGGACAATCGTCGATGTCTCTCACGCCAGGCGACAACGGCCGGCAACTCCTCGTCCCCGAGGTCATCAGCCCGCCCGTCTACGAGAATGGGCGATTGATCGCAAAGGGGATCGCGAAAGGGGTGCACGAGCTCGGGGAGGAACCGGCGCCCTGGAGCCGCACGGGCTCCGGGCCGGGATTACACGTGTTCTTTCCGTTTCTGCCACAGGCACCCGAGCGGAAGACGCTCGAGGGCTGGTTCAGCGTTGGTGGCGACACGGCCGCTCTCATCAGCGCGCCGAGCGATGATGGTCGCAAGGGGACGTACCTCGTCCTCGCCTCGGGGCGGCTGCTCTGGGCGAGCGCGACGGTCGATAGCCGGCCCGATCACGTCATGGAGGCGAAGCTGATATCCGCGTGCGACGGGCCGACGCTCAGACCTTGAGTGTGATTCGAACCGTTGATCCAGTCAGGAGGCGATCACGGCGGCCACCAGGCGGCTGGCGAGATACGCGATGGCCGCGTAGCCGATGACCGTCGCGAACATGATCCGGCTCGGGACGCCCCTGCCCAGCTGAGGTCCCATCATGAACGGGTAGAGCGACCGGGACAGGACGTAGGCGGCGCCAGCGAACGAGGCGCCGCGCGGACCGACGAAGATCGCGTTCAGCCAGAGGAGGACGAGGAACGCCGGCATGTGCTCGAGCGTGTTGCCGACGTAGCGATCGGCGGCGAGCATCTCGCGGTCCGTGTTGAAGTAGCGATCGAAGGTCTCGCCGCGCGCGCGGTAGGCGCGCCGCAACCGCGTCTTCACGCGCAGCTGATTGGCGATCAGCAGGTAGTACACAAAGACGTACGCCACCGTGACCAGCAGCGGACCCGCGAACGTTCGAGGGGACATCGAGGCATCGTACGCGAACGCCGATGGCGACGCCGCGACGCGCGACGCTCACCGCACGACGCTGCTCAACAGGTCCCGGAGCCTGTCGAAGTCCGCGGGCTTGACCATGTGGTGATCGATGCCGGCTTCCCGCGCCTTGCGCCGATCCTCGGGCTGGCCCCGGCCGGTGAGGGCGATGATGGTGGGGCCGCGCCCGGGGAAGCGGGTGCGCAGGGCGCGCGCCACCTCGTAGCCGTCCATCTGCGGCATGCTGACGTCGAGCAGGATCACCGAGGGATCCTCGCCGCGTACGCCTCGAGGGCGGATGGGCCATCGTGGACCACGTCGACCTCCGCGCCGAGCTCCTCGAGGAGCATGCCGAGGCTGGAGGCGGCGTCCTCGTTGTCGTCGACGACGAGAATCCGGATGGCGGGCAAGCCCTCCGCGGACGGCTCGGGGCCCGGCGCCAGCGCAGCAGCTCCGGCGAGCGGGAGGCGCACGATGAATTCGCTACCGCGGCCGTCGCCTTCACTGCGCGCCTCGATGGTGCCGCCGTGCATGTCGACGAGCCGGCGGGACAGTGTCAGGCCGATTCCCAGGCCGTTCTGGCTGCGCGCCTGGGGTGGACCTCACGGCGGAACATCTCGAAGATGTGCTCGAGGCCGCCCGCGCTGATGCCCCAGCCGTTATCGCGCAGGCTGATCACCACGCTGTCGCCGTCACGCCGCGCCGACAGGGTGATTGTGCCGCCGTCATCGGTGTACTTGGCTGCGTTGTTGAGCAGGTTGCCGAGGACCTGCGTCAGGCGCACCGGATCGCCCTCCAGCCACAACGGCTCGCCCGGCAGCGAGACGTCGAGCCGGTGGCCGCCAGCCTGGACGAGCGGGTTGCTGGTCTCGACGGCGTTGCGCACGATCGTCGCCAGGTCGACCCGCTCTCGCCGCAGCTCCAGCAGGCCGCGCGTGATGCGCGACATCTCGAGGAGGTCGTCGACGAGGCGCACCAGGTGATTGAGCTGGCGCTCCATGATGTCGCGCACACCGGGTTCGGGCGATCGCCCTTGAGGCGCATGAGGTACAGGCTGTTGCGCAGCGGCGCCAGCGGATTGCGCAGCTCGTGCGACAGCGTCGCGAGGAACTCGTCCTTGCGCTGGCCGGCCTCGCGCAGCGCGGTCTCCGCCTCCTTGCGCGCGGTGATGTCGCTCGCGGCGCCGAGCCACTCCGCGATGCCGCCGTCCGGGCCGAGGATCGGGATGGCGCGTGAAAACGTCCACCCCAGTTTGCCGTCCACCCGCAGCACGCGGTGCTCGAGCTCGAAGGTCTTCTTGTCGCGGATGGCGTCCTGGATGGCGGTGAGCACGCGCTGATGGTCGTCGGGATGAATGTACTTGCAGAGCCAGGAGCGGTTCGGCGCGGGCGAGTCGGCGATGAAATCCCGGCCCTGCAGATGCCGCATCTCGCTCCAGTCGGGGCTCATGCTGTACACGATGTCGGAGCTCGCTTGCACGAAGGTGCGGAAGCGGCGCTCCTGCTCGAGCACGCGCTGGCGCATGGCTTCCGATTTCAACGTCGCGGCGACGCGGCCGAGCAGATCGCGCGCGCTGAACGGCTTGACCAGGTAGTCGTCGGCGCCGCGGCTCAGGCCCTCGAGGCGCGCTTCCTCGCCGGCGCGCGCCGACAGCACGAGCACGGGGACGGTCGCCAGCGCGGGATCGGCGCGCAGCTCGCGAATCAGGCCGAAGCCGTCGAGCTTCGGCATCATGACGTCCGAGATGATCAGGTCGGGACGGCGCGCGCGCGCCGCCGCCAGCGCGGCGACGCCGTCCTCGACCGCCTCGACGTCGTAGCTCACCTCCAGCAGCCGGCGCACATAGTCGCGCAGGTCGGCGTTGTCGTCGGCGAGCAGGATGCGCTGGCCGGTGGCCGCGGCGGCGCGCGGGCTCGTCGCGCCGGCCGTCACGTTCGCGGGCTCCGCCGACGCGCCCGGCAGCCAGCGCAGCGCCTCCTGCACGAACGCGTCGGCGCGCACGCCGGTCGAGGCCAGGCTGCGCGCGGCTTCGATCCGCTCGGCCGGCAGGTGGTGTTTGCCGAGTGGGATGCGGACCGTGAACGCGCTACCGCGTCCGATCTCGCTGCGCACGCTGACCGTGCCGCCGTGCAGCCGCACCAGCTCCTGCACCAGCGCCAGCCCGATGCCGCTGCCCTCGTAGGACCGGCCGCGCGCCCCCTTCACGCGGTGAAAGCGCTCGAAGACCTGCGGCAGCTCCTCCGCCGGAATCCCGGTCCCGCTGTCGCGCACCTCGAGCTCCGCGGCGCCGCCCGCGGCGCGAAGTGAAACGCCGATCTCGCCCTCGAACGTGAACTTGAAGGCGTTGGACAGCAGGTTGAGCACGATCTTCTCCCACATCTCGCGGTCGACGTAGACGGGCTCGGACAGGGGCTGGCAATCAACGACAGGGTCATGCCGGCGCGCTCGATCGCCGAGCGGAAGATGCTGGCGAGCTCGGTGGTCAGCCACCGACAGGTCGGTCGGCTCGTAGGAGGCTTCGATGCGCCCGGCCTCGATGCGCGAGAAATCCAGCAGCGTGTTGACCAGCTTCAGCAGCCGCAGACGAGTTGCGATGCGCGAGCTCGAGCCGGCGCGGTCCGGCCGTCGGCGCGCTCGGCGAGCATGTCCTCGAGCGGCCCCATCATCAGCGTGAGCGGCGTGCGGAACTCGTGGCTGATGTTGGCGAAGAACTGCGTCTTGAGCTTGTCGAGCTGCGCCAGCTCCTCGCGCTGGCGCGCGATCTCGCGCTCGTAGGCCTTCTTCTCGGTGATGTCGCGGCCTTCGGCGGCGATGAACACGACCTCGCCGTCGCTCGTCCTTCACCGGCATCAGCGAGGCGTCGATGATGATCGTCTCCTTGCCGCCGGCGCGGCCGTAGATCTGGCGTGTCCCAGCGGACGAACTCGCCCTTGCGACGCGCGCGCGATCGCATCGCGGATGCCCTGCGTTGATCTCGGGCGAGACCTGCCACCAGAACGTCGTCCAGAACGGCCTGCCTTCGACGTCGGCCAGGCTGATGCCGACCGCGTCGAGCGCGACCTTGTTGATCTCCAGCACGGTGCCCTTGGCGTCCAGGAGCCCGACGAACTGCACCATCGAGTCGAGCGTGATGCGCGCGATCTTCTCGCGGTAGCGCTCGAGGGTCTCGCCGGGAGTGATGCGGGTGCCGTGGACCGAAAACGTGGTGTTCGGCTGCGGTGATTGCATCCGTTCGCAAAAATATATGCACCGATGTGCGTGCTTCCACCCCTTCCCGGCGTGGACCAACGATCCACGGCGCGTTCCTGACGGAACGTAACAACCTGTTTGCTCGCGACCCCCGCGTGCCCTCGCGCTCTTGCGTCCGCGCCGTCAGTGATCCGTGCCGCTCCGGCCGGGCATCATTGGTTGCACGAACCAACGCGAATCAAAGCGACAAGGCAGGAGAAGAGCGTATGCGAAAGCTCACGACCAGGTTCTTGATCGCCAGTTGCCTCCTTGGCTTCGCCGCCGGGTCGCTGTCTAGCACCGGCTGCGGAAGCAGCGGCGGCGCGGCCGGCGCCTCCGGAACCACCGGCCGCGGTGGCGGGAGTGGCGGCGGCAGCACTGGTTTCGGCGGTCAAGCGGGAGCGAGCGCGAGCGGCGGTGGTGGCGCGGCCGGAACGACGAGCGCGGGCGGGACGACTGGCCTGGGCGGAGCGACGACCGGCAGCGGCGGAACCACGACCGTCACACCCGCGCTTGTCACGTCCACCAACGGAACCTGGACGACCACCGCGACGTGGACCGAGACGTCGAGCGCGACCGCCGACGTGACCGTCGACGACACCTCCGCGTTCCAGACCTGGGAAGGCTTCGGCGGAGCGTTCCACGAGATGGGATGGCACCAACTCTCCACCAAGGCGTTGCAGGACGAGGCCATGGGCCTGCTGTTTGGCGCCGATGGGGCGAAGTTCGCCATGGCGCGGATTCCCATCGGCGCGAGCGACTACGCCCTCGAGCGCTATACGCTCGACGACACGGGAACCGATGTCATCCCCGACAGCGCCGAGTCCAATCGGCCCCCGGCCGACGTCACGCTGTCCAAGTTCTCGATTGACAGGGACAAGCAAACGCTCATCCCGTACGTCAAGGCCGCGCTGGCCATCAACCCCAACCTCCGCTTGTGGGCCGTCCCCTGGACGCCGCCCGTGTGGATGAAGACCGGATACAAGAAGGGCAGCGGCGCCAGTACGACCGCCGCCGCGACGAAGCCGTCCTACTTCGATGGCGGCACGATGAAGACCGACGTTGCCACCTTGACCGCGTATGCCGAGTACCTGGTCAGGTTCGTTCAGGCTTACAAGGCGCAGGGCATGACCATCGACACACTCGCGCCTCAGTTCGAGCCGACCTTCGACCAGAACTACCCCTCGTGCCTGTGGGACAAGACGACCTACACCAACTTCATCGGCAGGCACCTGGGGCCCGCCTTGGCGGCCGCGAACCTCGGCACGAAGATCATGGTCGGCAACCTGGCCAATGACCCCGCCGACACCAACATACTGGACACCGTGATGGGTGATTCGACGGCCAAGCCGTACGTCGCCGCCATCGGCGTGGAGTGGGGCGTCCTGAGCAGGGTCGTCCAGACGCCGTTGACGTACGACGTGCCCGTGTGGGGGACCGAGCACAAGTGCGGCAACTACCCCTTCTATGCTTCCGGGCGGCCAGCGACGCCGACGAGTCCGGCCATCGGGCCCTACACGGAACCGCCAGCGAACGATCAGTCTTATGCCGTGGAGACCTGGTGGTACATCCGCGACGCGATCATCCAGGCCAGGGTCACCGCGTACAACGTCCCGCACATGGTGCTGGACACTAACGGCAAGGGCAACGACACCACCCGCCAGTGGGCGCAGGACTCGCTGCTGACTGTCGGCGAAGGAAAGATCACCAAGACGCAGGCCTACTACGTCGTTCGCCACTTCTCGCAGTTCGTCGACCCAGGTGCCCAGGTGGTACGAACGAACGGCGGGGATGCGGTGGCGTTCAAGAACCCCGACGGCTCTCTGGTGGCCGTCGTCTACAGCGCCGCGGCCAGGAGCGACTACGTCGTCGCGATGGGCGGCAAGAAGCTGCAGTTCTCTGTTCCTGCCGGCGGGTGGGCGACGGTCACGTACAAGCCGTGAGCGGAGCCCGCCACTCGCCGCCGCGGTGTTACGATGGCGGCGAGATGTCGATGCCGCACTTGTCGAAGTCGATCTCGGGCCTGCCGGCCATTTTTCTGCTCGCCCTGTCAGCCTGCACGGTCGGCTACGCGCCGCCGCCTGCCGGCCCGGCGGCTGCCCCGCCGCCGTCGGTCGCGGGCCATCCCGACATGACGGGCTGGCGCTTGCTGGGCGACGCCTGGGTCACCGGTCAGTTCCCGCGACACATCATCCGCGTCGGAAAGTACGAAGGGCGCGTCGCGCGCGTCATGCTGGTCTTCACCAACGGCAACCTGGAGGTCGGCGACGTGGTGATCCAGCTCGACAACGGCCAGCGCTGGTCACCGGGCTTGCGGAATTCCTTCGGCGACGGATCGCGCAGCCGCGCCATCGATCTTCCCGGCCGCGGCCGCTTCATCAGGGGCGTCGAGCTGGCCCGCGGGTCTGTGTCAGCCGGCGGACGCGTGCACGCGGAGATCTGGGGCCAGTAGGAGCTCGACCTCCTTCACGGAGCCTTGGTGGGGTCGCCGATCGCCCAGGCGACGAGAGCTCGAGCCAGTTCAGCCGCGAGTACGCGCGCAAGTTCCGAGTCCCCCCGCGCCAAGACAAGGCAGAGGCGAGCGGTGTGGCGCGCGTGACTTGAGCGTGCCCTTCAGGGCCCCCGTGGTTTGCGAACCTCTGTCACCAGGTCCTGCTGCAGCGCCGTGGCCTTCAGCGACACGCTGATCTGCGTCGGGATCGACTCGCAGACGGCGGCGCGCGGCGGATCCATCTCCAGCACGCACCAGCCCAGCGCTTCCGTCTGGAAGCAGAGCGGCTGCACCATCACCGTGTGACGGCGCGGCGGTCTGAAGACGTCGGGCACCAGATCGCGTGCGTGGAAACTGACGCCGCCGTCGAACGTGGACAGGCCCAGCTCATCATCCCAGCCGATGATCAGGCGCGCCTCGTCGTTGCTGGTCGCAGGCCGCTCCCCGCGGTGGACGACCACGGCGCAGCTGCGGATGTGCAGGCCCGACAGGCGTGCCGCGAGCACCCGCCCGATCGAGGGAAGATCCACGGACATGCGCATCTCGGTGCCCAGCTCCTCCAGCGCCCGCCACATCGCGTCCGTTTCCAGGCGACGCCGCCCCTGGGCGCGTTCGGCGTGATCGCCGATCAGGATGTGCGCGCGTTCGAAGATGGACTCGGCCAGCGCCAGCGTGTCCGTCCCCGCCGCCAGATCGCGGAGGACCTCCCGGCGCAGCGTCGCGACAGGCTGGTGCCACGCGCCGACGTTGCCGAGCGCGGCCGCGCGCCCGACGATGTCGTCGACAGCGGCGATGAACAGCTGGCTGGTCCCGCCCTCGAGATCGCGTCCGATCGAATCCACCATGCGCGCGGCCCAGTCGGTCGGCAGCGAAGGATCGGGCGTCGGGCCACGCGCCGCCGTGGCCTGGATCCATGCGCCGTAGTTGGGCCGCCGCTGATTCGGACTGGCGGACGCGGGCGGCTCGGCGTCACCACACCACGCGCCACGGAAACAACCGCATGACTGCCGGATCTTGGGCAACGTCTCCAGCACGACGTCGCCGCGGGCCTCGCCGCCGCGCGGGCCGTCCAGCACCATACGCACCGCCTCGATCCCGAGCTGGCGGGGGGACTGCCGCACCGTCGTCAGCGGCGGCATGGCAAAGCGTGCGTCGTCGATGTCGTCGAAGCCGACCACCGCAACGTCTTCAGGCACGCGTATGCCCCGCGTACGCAGCGCCTCGAGCGCGCCCAGCGCCATCCAGTCGTTGGCCGCCACGATGGCGTCGCAACGCGCGCCATGGTCGAACAGCTTCGCCACGGCGTCTTGCCCCGCCGAGAACCGGAAATCGCCGCGGATCAACAGGCTCTCGTCGGGCAGCAGGCCCCGGTCGACATGTCCGGCGCGATACCCCGCCAGGCGTTGATCGGCCTCGCGGCCGTGTCCGCCGACGAACGCGATGCGCCGGCGCGCGTGTTTGTCGATCAGGTGACGCGTCAGGCCCCGGACGCCGTTCGAGTTATCGATGGCGACGCAGCGAACACCCGACTCGGAGGGGCCGATGACGCAGGTCGGGATCCCACGCAGGCGCTGCATCAGTGCCCCGACGACGGCGTCGCCGTCGCCCGCGCCCATCGTCCCCTTGACGATGACCGCCCCCTCGACGTCGCCCGGCCCGGGCAACGCATAGATGAAGTTACGCGGGTCGGCGGTCGTCACATTGCCGCCCGCCAGGCAATAGAGGTCGACGCCCCGGGCGCTGCACTCCTGGTGGGCGCCGCCGACGATCTCGTCCTGGTATGCGTAGCTCGCGCCCCGCAGCAGCAATGCGACTCGGGGCGGGCGGCCGGTCATCCGATCCGAGACCTCACGATTGCCCACGACACGTCACACTCCACGACACGGATCGGCGGACCCTGACCCGTGCTTGAGACGGTCCCCTCAGTGTGTCAATACGTTGACGGTCAGGGGCGACGTTCGCCGGAGAACGTCGCGCGGCACGCGCGCGGTCCCGTGCCGACGTCGATGCTGGCCTTGGTGAAGGTTCCGCGATCGATGCGATCGATGCGGCCGTCGACAGGACCACCCGTCACGCGCGCGTCCCACAGGTCGGCGGTTCCGGCTTCGAAGCGCAACGCGCGGAACGACAGCTCGGACAGTCGCGCGTGCAGTTTGTCCACCGCCAGGTCCAGGCCCCGCTCGCAGATCTGGGTGATCTCGCTCGCGTGGCCGATGCACAGCAGCAGCACGCAGCGGTTCGCGACCGATTGGCCCATGGCCGGGCAGTCGAACGCGCGGCCCAGGCGGGCGCGCAGCGTCTCGCCCGTCCCCGCGCCGTTCAACGCGGCGAAGATCAGCTCGCCGTAGGCCAGGCCGAAGAAGTGATCGCCCACGGTCATCGCTGCATCGCCGTGACCCGCCGCCGCAGCCGCCAGCGTCAGCATGGGATCGGCGTCGAGCGGTCCCGGCACAATGGGCAGCCTTTCAATCAACGACCGGGGTACGGAGACGGGGATACCGGCCGCATCGAAGACCACAGCGTCGACGGCGTGATGGCCCTGGACCTGGACGCCGCCGTCGACTTGCGCGGAGACATCGGGCAACGCCGGGATGTCGAGACGGCTGGCCAGGGTGAAGCGGGCCAGGGTTCCGTCGGCGAAGGCCAGGATCTGGTCGATCTCGGAGTTCCCGCCACCCGCGCCGACGCGGCCGTGCCAGTAGTCGTTGATGGCGTCGCCAACTTCACCCTTCAGAACATCCGGCAAGATCGCGAACAGATCGGCGACCAGGGGAACGCCCGCCTGATCCAGAAGTTCAAAAAACGCCGACGCCGGGTCGTCGCGCAACAGGCGCAGCAGTTCGATGAAGTCGACGGCGGCCTGGGATGCCAGCACCGTTGGTGGAACGTCGATCTTGGTCGCTAGCGCGTAGTTGCCCGTGATCTCCAGGCCGGCGGGCGGCGGTTTCTGACTCGATCCCGCATCGGATCCACACGCCACAAAGCTGACGGTCAGGAGAACGAGCCATAAGCTCGGCTTGAGCATGCCCGTGATGATAGCAACAGGGGTGCCAGGTCCCCCCCCGTGTTTTCGGCAGGCGGACGACACGCTTGTCCCGGACTTGGCCTGTGGAGAGTGTCGAATCGTCGACACCCACGACTTGGATGACTGTCAGGGCGCGCAAGCGGTGTGGACGATCGGCGCGCTCGCGCCCTCGCCGGAGGTCACGAAGCCTCGGCCGTCGGCGCGGTAGTCGATCGCCTCGCTCTGCGTTTCGTTCGGCATCGCGACCACCTTCGGCGTCGCGGTGAACGCGGCCTCGAACCCCATACCGGCGGGGCTGACGAACTCGTACACGCGATCGTACGTGCGCAACAGGAAGCTCGTGCCGCACGGGTGCGCAGCCGCGGCAGACGCCGCCAGCTCGCCGCTCGCCGGAACGGTGAGCGTCGCCACCTTCGTGGCGCGCGCCACCGAGGTCGTCGTCATCGAAGACGGCAAGCGGTAGATGCTGCTCGGCCCCGTCGCGGCAACGCGGCCCCCGGAGCCCGGAGCGAGCTTCGTGACGACGTAAACGACACCGTCGGGGCCGACCATCAGGCCCTCGGCGTTGTGGCTGCCATCCTCGTAGGTGAAACGAAAACGCTCGAACGGCACCGTCATCGCCGCCTGGCCCGCGCTCGCCGGCACCATGGGCAGGGCGAACCGCAGCACGGCGTACTCGCTTCGCTGGGCGTTGTTGTCGCCGACGTCGGCCAGATAGACACACGTCTGCGCGCCGCACGGGCCGATCGCGATGTCCTCGATGTCGGTCGCCGTCGCGCCGCTCAGCGTGATGCGCGCGTGCTCGCGGCCCTGCAGATCGAGCGCGTAGACCACGGCGAGATCGTGGTCGTTGTGGGCAAGCACGATGTCTGGTTGCAGGCGGCTCACCACCAGGCCCGACAGCGCGTTCAGCGCGGACGGACCCACCGTTCCGGTCTGCGCTGGTGCCGCGTAGGTAGCGCAGCGACCGCATCCGGCACCGGACGCGCCGCCGGTCCCGGTGGTCGCAGCGCCGCCCGCGCCCGCACCGCCGGAGGACTGTCCCGCCGCGCCCGCGCTGCCCGTCGTGCCGGAGCTGCCGCCGCGTCCGCCCGAGCTGCCGCCGCGTCCGCCGGAGCTGCCGCCGCGTCCGCCGGAGCTGCCGCCGCTGCCGCTGCCGCCGAGCTGCCGCCGGTCGTGCCGCCGCCACCGGCGGTCGCGTCGCCGCCGCCACCAGCACCAGCGGTCGTGCCGCCGGCACCGCCACCGGAGGTCGCGCCGCCCGAGGCGCCGGCGCCGCCCGATCCGCTCGTCGTCGCGCCGCCCTGGCCCCCGGCGCCGGAGTTGCCGCCGCCGCCGCAGGCGAACGCGACGGTGACCAGCAACGCCAGAACCCACGACGCTGACAACCGTCCCATCACGCGCGCCAGTGCGGCAGAACGCCGCCACCGTGAGCAGCCCGGCGACGATTCAGCAGGCATCAGGGCAGCGCGAAGCAGAAGAACCCGCCGTAGCCGCCCGAGCAGCCGACGCAGCTGCCGCTGCCCGTGCCGCCAAGTGTGCGATCCACACCGGCGACGCAGCCCGGGACCTGGTGATCGGACACCCAATGCCGGCCGCTGGTCGCGGAGCGCGGCCACGAGTGGCCGATCCAGGGCCGGCCCGTCACGCTCGTGCTCGTCCAATCGTTGCACGTGTCGCCGAGCCCGCTGGCGCGCAAGCGGCCCATGGTGTCCGAGCCGGTCAACGTGTCGTGGTTGTCCACCGTGGTGCCGGTGAACCCGTTCGGACCGACGTAGTGGTTGGGCTCGCCGTTTTCATTGGGAAGGTCGTTGACGACCGCCGGCTCGCCCGCCGGGCGCTCGCCCGCGAAGAGGCCGTCGAGGTTGCTGGCCACCAGACGGCCCATCCGGTCGTACCACGGGCCCGACCCGATCCGATCTCGGGCGTTCACTGCGGCGCCGCCGGGGCCCGCGGTCACGCTGAGGAACGCGCGCCACTGCTTCTGCCCGGCGCCAGGCATGCCTCGCTCGGCGACCTGGCGGCAGATCTCGTCGGCGCCCGACAGACCGTCGGTCTTTCCGAAGCGCAGGTCGCCGCCGAAACCCTCGGCGCGTCCCGAGAGCGCCACGAGGGCGGGCAGGCTGGTCACGAAGAAGCTGAAGTTTCCGGCCGCGCCGCCAGTACCGGTCACGCCGCCCGCGCCGCCGCGCCCGCCCGCGCCGGCAGTCCCGCCGGCGCCGCCGCGCCCGCCCGCGCCGCCGCGCCCGCCCGCGCCGCCGCGCCCAGCCGAGCCCGTCACACCCGCGCTTCCGCCTGCGCCGCGCCGCCGCTCGTGCCCGCCGCGCCGCTCGTGCCCGCCGCGCCGCTCGTGCCCGCCGCGCCGCTCGTGCCCGCCGCGCCGCTCGTGCCCGCCGCGCCGCTCGTGCCCGCCGCGCCGCTCGTGCCTGCGCCGCCGGTGGTGCCAGCCTGGCCGCTCGCGCCGGCGCCGCCGCTGGTGCCGGCCGCGCCGCTCGTCCCCGCCGCGCCGCTCGTCCCGGCCGCGCCGGCGGACGTCCCCCCGGTTCCCGGCGACCCCTCACTCCCTGCGCCGCAACCGGTCGCGAAGCAGGCGATCGAGACCAAACACAGGCATCTGAATAAGAGGCGCGTCATTGCCACGTACGTGCCACCATGCACCGGATTTCATCACAGATTCGCGTGAAGGTATCGCGTCACATGGGGCACAAAGGGTATATGAAGATTCGTCGCTTCGTCGCCATCAGCGGTGTCTGCGTCTGGTCGGCGTGCGCCGGATCCGATGGCACCCCAGCGAGCACCACCGGCGCCGCCGGCACGAGCGGCGCCGCCGGTACAAGCGGCGCCGCCGGTACAAGCGGCGCCGCCGGCACAACCGGCGCCGCCGGCACAACCGGCAACGGCGGCACCACCGGCAACGGCGGGACGGCGGGCGGCGGCACCGCGGCGCGCTTCAGCTTCTTCATGACCAGCCAGGCCGGCCTCGCGAGGCTGGCCAACAACGCGAACGGGTTTGGCGGCGATCTGCGCTTCGGCCAGGCCGACGGATTGACGGGCGCGGACGAGATCTGCCGCCAACTGGCGGAGGCGTCGATGCCCGCCAACGGCAAGACCTGGCGCGCGTTTCTCAGCGTCAGCCGCGGGCCCGCGGGAACGCCCGTCAACGGCATCGATCGCGTCGGCGACGGCCCCTGGTACGATCGCCTGGGTCGCCTGGTCTCCATGACCCGCAGCGGCCTCCTCCAGACACGGCCCCAGGGCGCCGACCCCGCGATCCTGAACGACCTCCCCAACGAGGACGGCGTTCCCAATCACAACCCGGGGACCGGCATCATCGACAACCACAACGTGCTGACCGGCAGCAAGGCGGACGGCACGCTGGACGCGCAGGGATTGAGCGCGACCTGCCAGGACTGGACGAGCGCCGCCTCGTCCGGCGGTCGGCCCCGCTGCGGCGTCTCCTGGCCCCGTTCCAACCTGACGAACTGGATCTCTCAGCTCAACGAAGGTGGCTGCGCGCCGGGCGCGACGCCGGGCGCCGGCGCGCAGAGCGGCCCGTCGGGGACGGTGGGGGCGCTCGGGGGCTACGGTGGCTTCTACTGCCTGGCGCTGACGCCATGACGCGCGCGACTGCACTGTTCGGTCTCGCCGTCGTCGCCATCGCGACCGCCGCGTGCGGATCGTCGTCCGGAGACGCGCCGATCTTCGCGACGTGCGGCGACGACGTCCGCGTCGGCCAGTTCACGCTCGATCTCAAGCCCCCCGTCGGCGACACACCCGCCTATGCGCAGGTCACTGGGCTGGTTCGCGACGGTGTCGACCCCAAGGACGTCTGGACAGAGATCGCCCGCGATGGGAGCTGCCACGTGTCGATCGGCCCGGTCGCCGATTGCGCGCCGGCCTGCGCGTTTGGAATGGTGTGCCGGGCGGGCGCGTGCGTGACGGCGCCCGCCGGCCATCCGGTTGGAACCGTGACGATGACCGGGCTGCTGGTCCCGCTGTCGATGGCCGCGAACGCGACCAACGCGTCGTACTACGGCCCGATTCCCACGGGCACGGCGATCCCGCCGTACGAGATTGGCAGCGCGATCGGCCTCGACACCGAGGGCGGCGACTACGCGCCGCTTTCGCTCGAAGCCCGCGGCATCGAACCGCTCGAGGTGCCGGATGGCCAATCACTCGCGCTCACCACCACCGTGCCGAACGATGCGCTCGTGGTGACCTGGACGCCCGCGCGCGCCGGCGGTACCGGCCGCGTGCTGCTTTCGTTCGAGATTGCCCACCACGCCGGCATCGCCGCCGAGCTCGACTGCGACGTCCCCGACACCGGCTCGGCCCGTGTCCCCGGCGCCCTCCTCGACGAGTTGGTGGCGCAGGGCACGGCAGGCTTCCCCGGGTTGACGGTGACGCGCGTTGCCACGGACACCGCCACGATCCCGCCGGGCTGCGTGGAGCTCGCCGTCGCGAGCTCGGTGTCGAAATCGATCTCCGTCGAGACCGTCACGTCCTGCTCGCAGGACTCCGAGTGCGTGGCGCCGCAGATCTGCCTGCCCTCGCTCAAGTGCGGGTGACCGGCGCCCGGACACCGTTCGTCGTTCCGGTGTTCTAAAGAAGCTTGGGCAGAGCCGCCTCCGCTGGCCGCCGCGGATCCTGAGAAGGAATTGGGCGTTACTCCTCATCGACGTCGCCACTCACCAGTCGCAGCTTTGTCATCGCTTGGACTGCGCGCCCCAAACACCGAAGGCGGGGGCGACTCTGTAAACGATTGGAGGGGGAAATGATCCGGAGACTCTCAGGTTTGTTGGTCGTCGCTTCGATGGCGGCTGCGTGCGGTACGGCAGACCCCGAAGCAGCCGGTACTCCGACGTCCGACCCGAAGGTCAATGCCCTCGAGGCCTCCGGTCAGGTCGAGTTCTTCGTCACGGTGGTGGGCGCCAACGGCGTGGTCTTCAGCGGAGAGTCGGCCAGCAGCGACTTCGAGGATTCCATACCAGCCATCCGCTACTTCTCGGACGTGAACAAGGGAGCATTGAACGCCCGCACGCGTTGCACCGCCTTCCGCTTCACCAAGGTGGTGGGAGTGGCCAGCCCACAGCTGATCGCGGCCCTGGCGTCGGGCGAGACCCTGCGCAACGTGCGTTTCGAGTTCGTGCGTTTCAATGGCTCCGTCTTTCAGGAGGTCGAGCTCACCGGCGTCCGGATCTCCAAGGTCGAACAGGCCGTCGCCCCGCCCGACGATCTGTCCCCCTCGGTGATCCTTGAGGAGGTGACGCTGGTGCCGGCCGGTACGGCGACCGTCACGCTGACCGCCATTCCCCTGAATCCCGACGGCTCGGCCGGAACGCCCGTCGAAAGTACGTTCACCTGCAGGAGCTGACGAGCGATCCCAGGGGGTGGTTCACAGGCCCGGCAGGCCAGGGTGCTTCGGCTCGAGGACGCCGCGGGCGATCGTGCAGCTCGGGCCTTCGTTGTCGGGCGCCTCTCCCAGCGTCCACCATTTGCCGAACACGAGCTGGCTGGTGGCGATCAGGCGCTTCTGGTGGATCCCGTCGTCGCTGTCGCTGTAGACGAGCGTGAAGCGGGGGCCGGGGAGGCTATTCGCGTCGAAGGTCACCCGGAGTCGGATGGTCTTGTCGTTCGCGCGCGCGATCTCCACCTTGGGCATCGCGGTCGGCGGGCCGAAGCCCAGGAACACCTGCCCGTCCGCGACGCGGATCCCCCACTGCAACGCGGGCGACTTCTCCGACGGATCGATGCAGCCCTTGTCCGGGGGCGTGGCCGCCCAGATCTCGAGGTGGTCGTCCTTCACCCAGCTCTTCCCACCACTGACGAACCGGTCGTCGGTCACCTCGACGAACAGATCACCTTGCGACGAGAACACGATCCGCATTGACGCGTCCGCGGCTGTCCCCTTCGCGCCGTGGACGGTGAACCCGCGGTCGCCGCCGACGCGCGCCGCACACCGTCCGAGGCCTGTCGCCTTCCAGCCGTCGGCCACGAACGTATCGGGCAGAGACGGACGCGGGATGCGGATCGCTGCAATCTCGACGTCGGGCACGTTGCTGTCCGCCGGTTTCGCGCCTGCGTCCGCGGGGGCTTTGTCCGGGCAATAGAAGAGGCCTAGCTCGAGCTCGCCCGAGAAATCATCGGAGTTCCACGTCTCGGATCGGTCCTCCTGCCTGGTCGACGTACGATTGACCTGTACCAGTCGCACGGGATCGAGCCCGATCGTCGTCCATTCGCTGGTCTGGGTGCTCGCGTAGACGCTCTCGCCTCCGTAACTGAATGTCATGTCCTTGGCATCTACAGCGGCGCCGGTCTCCCATTTGTCGTGCGCGCACTGCCGCGCCAGCTCAGCGATCGCCGGCCGCTTTTGCGCGCCGACATCGATGAGCCAGTACTCGCCGCACGAGTGTTCGTCGTCCCTTGATTCGTCATCCTGGCTGGCGCGCGCGCCCGCCTTGCGGGGCTGCTGGGGCAGGATGCACGCTTTGACGGTCTCGAGGGCGACGACGGCGAGCTGGCGCCCCCGCCGATCCCGCCCCACCGGCCAAATCTCCGTCACGCAACAGTCCTTCTTGCGGCAGCGCTGGCCCTCGAGGCGCTTCGCGGCGGCCCGCTGCTCGGGCGTCGCGGTCGCGCCCGCCTGCGCGCCCTCTCCGCCCCCGGCAGCACCGGCGCGTCCCGCGTCCGGTTTCGCGCCGACTGGCGCGCGCGCGGGGGTGGTGGCCGCGTCGGCCCGCCCACCTGTTTGGGTCTCGGAGACGCCCGGGGCAGACCCAGCCCGACAGGCACCGGCGCCCGCGACGAGCAGGGCGCCGACCCAAACCACGTTGCCCCCAGCCCGGACTCCCATCTGTGTATCAATACCCGAGCCCACGCGGCAGCGGAACCGGGCCTCTGTTCACCCCTACTTCCGTGCCCACCCGCGCGGGCCGCGCCTCCGACGCATGACGACGATGGTCGCCAGGAGCATCGGCAGGCTGGCGAGTTGCCCTGCACCTGCACCGCCTCCGAGGTCGCACGAACACCCGTGCCCATCCGAGTCGCCGCCGGCGCCTCCGCTGCCGCCCGCTGCATCCGCAGCGTCGGATTGGCCATCCGAAGCTCCGTCTGGCATCGGGCCATCGCTTCCGACTTTGACATCCACGGAAGCATCGGTTCGGCCGCCTTTGGCGCCGGAGCCGCTGACGCCGCCTGCGCCCGTGACGCCGCCGCCTCCACCCGAGGCACCGACGCCACCTGTGCCCGCGGCGCCACCGGCGGCTCCGCCCGAGCCGGTGTTGCACGCGTCGGTGGCGCCAGCCGTGACGGTGAGGTGCCAGGTCGTGCTCTCGGTTCGTAGGTTCAGCGCGTCGTCGCGAACAATGGTCGTGGGGTCGGTGTTTTCGAGAACCAATGAATGGCTACCCACGGCGACGGCGCAGCCATCCAGCGTGTAGGTCTCGGCAGTGCCGACCTGGGCGCCATCCAGTTTCCACGCTTGCGTGAGCGTGGCGGGCGACGTCTTCGGCCCCGTGTAGGCGAACACCTGGCTGGACCCCTGTGCCACGGAAACCAACGGGCTCGATGGAGACGTGGTTTCGATGCGCCTCACGCTGTCCCAGATTTGCTCAATCCAGGCCTCGGAGCACACCTCGCAGTAGGGGACGAACAACGAGCGCATCGTGCAGTTGAGCCTGGGACGGTAGATCCCCGTCGATGAGTATTTCGCTCCCTCGAATGCACCCACGACCGACGCGTTCTCGTCCGTTGCCGGTGTCGGCAGCGGGGTGCTGGGCTGCACCCACGCGCTCCACTTCAGCATGTCGCGCTGGTAGAGGCTCGTCACATTGGGCTCGCTGCAGTCGGGCAACGGGCACGTTTCAACGCGGCCTTCCTCGTACTCGTCGGCCAGGCCAGCGAAGCTGTGGCCCAGCTCGTGGATGGCGATGTACGGACCGGTGCTGTCCCTGGAGAACGTGGCGTAGCTACCTCCCGCTCCCCCGTACTTGGTATCGTTCACCGAGATCAGCACCATGTCCCGACTGAACGTGTACTCGGGTGCATCGGTGGCAAGAACCTGAGTCAGCAGGTTGTAGTCGAGGCAGAGCAGTCGGTCGATACCGCCGCAGTTGAAATATGAATCGAAGACCGTGGTGCACACGGGCTGCAGCGCCCCGTTGCGCGCCCCCGAGCAGCTGGACGTGCTGTAGATGACGACGACGTTGATGAATGGCTTGTAGGGCGCCAAGAACGGTTGCGCAAAGAGCAGGTCCGAAGCCTTGACCGCTTCGGCCCTGAGCGTCGCGGTCTCGCTGGACGTATAGCCGTCACCGAGAATGAACAGGTTGATCCGGTTGCTCGCCTGCCCCGAGTCGACCAGCGTCTCCCTGTCGAACGCGAGCGAGGCGGTGGAATAAAGCAGGCATCCCAGCGCGATGGCAACGGCGGCTTTGCCACCACGGCGATCGAAGAAGGTCACGGGGTCACCTCCGTCACGTCCCGGAGCTCGATGCTGCCGATCGGGGGCGCAACACCACGCGCTGAGCCGGCCTCGTTCCGCGGCGCATAGAAGTCGATCCGCTCCGTGCCCATAGGTACGTCGATGAGGAAGTAAGTGGCCTCCGGCAACTCTCCCGGGTGGCGTTGCCATTGGCCGGTCCGGGGATCGGCGGTCTCGACGGTTGAGACGCGAACGTCAGGAATTTGGTCGGAATGCAAAGTCTGATCGCCGCTTCGAGCCACCCATTGAATAGCGTTCGCGCTCGGACCTGAGCGGCGCTGTCGGACGGTGTTGCGGGAGCGGTAGAGGCGTACGCCCCTGAATGTCGGGCGCTCGTAGACCGCCTGCAGCCTGAAGTGGGTCTCGCGGGGCGTCGCGTCGCCAGGCGTGGGCGGATCAGGGGTCTGCGCGGAGGTTCGAAGGGAGTTGTCCTTCGGCTCACAAGCAAACAGGACCTGGGTGACCAGGAGAACGCGAAGGAGCGACACGCATCGTTGGTTCATGGCTGACAACTTGCTGGCGAACTGTTGGCGACCGGATCTGTCCATTTTTGCGGGAGGACCCGACGTGGCGCGGAAAGGGAGCCACGCTGACCTCCTTCATGAGATCTGGCGGCGTTGGTCGCCTGCCGCTATTGGGACTAGCGCTGCTTTGCTGTCAGGGCCGCGCGCTAGACGCGCTCAGGCCGGTTCCCTCGCGACGCGGAAGCTGTCGTTCGTTACCAGTCGACGCGAACGTCGTCGTAGTGGACGGCGGTCGTTCCGGTCGTCCGCGTCACTCCGAAGGTGATGGGCGAAGGAGGCCCGCGCCAATCTGCTCCGTCTTCGATCGCGCGGGTGACGGGCGGACCTCCGTTGATGCCGGCGCCGTATGTCCTCGATTCGAGGTCGACGAACGTGGTGACGGCGACCCACGTGTCGTCGGGAAGGGCTCCGATCTCCGACATGCCGCTGTCGTTGCCGAGCTGCAGGCGCGCGCCGTTGGCATAAAGCACGAAGCCGTTTCCGATGCCGAGCTGCATGACGAAGACCGTCGCCGCCGTCGGATTGTCGCGCGAGATGCGGAGCGCGAAGTCCGCCTGGAAACGATTCGCTGCCGCCTTCGGGCTGACGAAGAGGCCGAAGTTCGTGATGTTCGGGTAACTGCCCTCGTACTCCAGGCGCATCGAGCTCGGCGGAGACACAGACTCTGTCTGCACGACCCAGTCGCCAATAGCTCCGAAAGCCAGGACGTCGGCGTTGTCGACGACACACTCCGGTTCGGGGCCGTCGAACGTGCAGCAGTACTTGGCCGTGCACGGCGACGTGCCACCGCCTCCGTCGCTGCTCGAGCTCGGTGACGGCCCGCCCCCGCAGCTCGCCACCACGAGTCCAGCAGCTACAATGATGACCGCGCGCATGGTTCGGCGCGCAGCGCTAGCGCGTCAGCCCCCGCACTGCGGCTGGGCTGATCGTCCTCGAATCGACGCCGTGCCGAGGATGCTGGCACCGAGGGCCTGAAGTTGCGTCCTCACCATCGCCTGGCTGGTGGGGGACGTCGGGGAAAACGTGGGGATCGATAGCGCGTACACCACGTACTCATAAACGTTGCCGCACGCGCCCGAGCCGAAGTATCCGTCGCCTTGGCCGATGCTGCACTGCTGCGAGCCGGCGGGGACAGGCGGCGTCGCGTCGGTCTTGTCGACGTTTTCTGCCAGCATGGTGACGCTGGCCGGGATGTTCCAGAGCACCCAGTGAGCCATACCGTTCGTCAGATCCTGCATCAGGATCACGAAGCTCATCGTTCCGGCAGGCGCGCCGGTCCAGCTCATCGGCGGCGAGACGTTGTCGCCGAAGCTGGTGTATTTCACGGGGAAAGTCGCGCACGCCGACGCCATGGTCATTGGGCCGCATCCCGGCTGGTTGGCAAATGCGGTGCTGGTGAGCATGAAGGCGCTCGCGCCCCCGGTGCCACCGGCGGCGCCGCCACCGGCGCCGGCGGTGCCACCACCGCTGCCGCCGCGGCCCGCCGAGCCCGCGGCGCCACCACCACTGCCGCCGCGGCCCGCCGAGCCCGCGGCGCCACTGCTGCTGCCGCCGCTGCCGCCCGACCCAGCGGAGCCGACGCTGCCGCCCGACCCAGCGGAGCCGATGCTGCCGCTCGACCCAGCGGAGCCGACGCTGCCGCCCGACCCAGCGGAGCCGACGCTGCCGCCCGACCCAGCGGAGCCGACGCTGCCGCCGGTCCCCGCCCCGCCGCTAGCACCCGCTGTGGCGTTGCCGCCGCCACCGGTCCCCGAGCCACCACCGGCACCGCCCATGCCGCCGTCATCGCCCGAGCTACAGCCGCCAGCGGCAAGAGCCGCGAACAGCAAAGGAACAACAACGCCTTGGATTCGCCCTGCGTGCGAGGTCATGGGGCGACCATCGCCCCATCGGCCAATGAGGTCAATCCAACTTCGGACGTGGTGACGCTGGGCCGTCGCGACGCGGCGCGCGCTTTGTTCAGGGCGGGAGGTCGCGGACCAACGAGTCGCGCTGGCGCTGAAACTTGGGGGTGTTCGGGGCGATCCGGATCGCCTTGTCGATCGACGCCTTCGCCTTGGCGTGCTCGCCCACGGCGCTGTGCGCCTTCGACACGGCGGCCAGCGCGTTCGGGTTGACCCACTTGACCTGGTCCGCCGCGGCGAGGTTCCGCTGGAGCTCGGCGCGCGACTGCTGGTCGCCGGGGTTCGCCTCGACCTTGCCCGCCAGGCTGCGCAGTCGGTCGACCTGGTCGAGGCGTTTGCGCAGCTCGCGCACCTCGGGGAGGCTGCCGTTGCTCGCCGGCACGCGCTCCAGGCTGCGCGCGGCCTCGTCCTCGCGGCCGAGATCGAACTGCGCTTGCGCGAGTTTCACAGCGTCCTTCGGCGAATTGGCAACGCGCGGAGCGACGTCCTTGACCTTCTTGTCGAGCGCCTCGCGCAGCTTGTCGTCGGTGGGGTCCTCGGCGAGCTCCCGGGTCAGCTTGTCGAGCGTGAGGGCGCCGTCCTTGTACTGGACCGACTTGATCGTGGGATAGCCGATCATGAGGACCGGCACGAGGAAGAACAGGAGCAGCGGCTTGAGGCTGCGCTGACGGAGGAGCTGGTAGACGAAGGCGAAGACCAGGACGAGGAACAGCACGACGCCCAGCACCAGCAAGACCACCTCGCCCAGATAGAGCCCGTCGGTCACCCCCCTCATCTCCGTCATCGCCGATGTACCACGGACGAAATGTCACCGGCCAAAGAAATGCCGCCGCGTAAACAGTTGCCAACCTGACGCCCGAACGTCCTCAGCGTGTGCGGCCGCGAACGAGCTACGGCTGCTTGCTGAAGGTGAGCGTCAGCGTGCCCATTTGCCAGCAACCCGCGTCCACCTGCCGGAAGAAGACGATCTGGTCTGCGGTCGCCGTGAAGCGCTCTGCATTATCGGAAGGGGTGAAGAACTGGCCCCGGCAGGCGCCCACCTTGAGCAGCGTGGTGCTCTGGATCGTGTACGTCCAACCTGCGGACTCCGCCGTATCGAAGTCGCTGGTCGGGCCGAAGGTGAAGCGCATGAGCCCTTCGGTCGCGGATGCAGGCACGATCTCCATCACGTCCTGACTCCACATGTTGCAAGGGCCGGTGCTGCCGATGCCGCCGTAGTACTGCATTGCGGTCAGGCGGTACAGGCCGCCGTCGAGGCTGCCGCCCATCGCCGTAGGCGCGGGATCCGCGGTGCGCGGCACGCCGATTCTGTCTGCGTTGCTGTAGCTCAGGAGGGGGCAGAGGCAGCGCGCCGGTGCCGGCCGCACCGCCGCCGCGGCCGAGCTGCCGCCGCCGCCGCTCGAACCAGCCGCGCCGCCGCCGGCGTCGCGGCCGGCCGCGCCGGCGTTGTTCTGGCCGTTACCGTTACCGCCGCACGCGAGCAAACCCACCAGTCCCACACACACGGCGCCGGCCCACCTCGGCATGCGTCGCATTATAGCGATGTTCGGCATCCCGCGACCCGAGGGTAGGACGGAGACGAAGAGCAGCAGCGGAACGCTTCGATCGCGTCGCCACAATCATTCGGAACTGCGACCCCAGCGGGTAACTATCCAATTTGAGACTGGCGGTGCCGGTGGATGTCGTTGCGGCGCGGGCGGCGTAGAGAGTCGGGTGGGGTGCGAAGTCACGACCGCTGTGGTTACGGACTCGTCGAGGTCGCCGCGGCGAGAAAGAACGATTCGATCTTCATGGCTTGAGCATTTGCACGAACGCGTCGTGGAGACCGGCGCTGCTTTGGCCAGGCAGGGTTCCACTGGTGTAGCCCGCGATGTAGATGTGGCCGCTGCCATCCACGCTCGCGCTGTAGGCTTCGTTACCGGAGGTCGTCCCGAACGTCCGGGTCGATTGGTCGGTCCCGCTGGCGTCGTACTTCTTCGCAGAAGACCCCGGCATTCGGGCTCAGATTGTCCGAGTAGCCCATGACGTAGACGCCGCTGCCAGCGACGCTCACGGACTGTCCGAGTGGGTGCATCGCCCCATCCGAACTGCCGGATCCATTTCTCGGCGCCACCGCTGTCGTACTTCTTCGCGAAGACTTCCGTCATCATGTCGATGGGGTTCCGGTTGGGATCGAGGACACCCTCCGTGTAGCCGCCTATGTAGACGCCGCCGCTACCGTCCACGGCCACCGACCTTCCTATGTCCCGGGCACCCGATCCGAACTGACGGGTCCACAGCTCGGCGCCGCCGCTCTGTCGTACTTCCTCAAGAACGCGTCCTGGGCCCCCGCGCTGGTCCGCCCCGGGAGGGCGCCACTGGTGTATCCCGCCAGATAGACGTTGCCGCTGCTGTCGACGCACACGGACTGTCCATAGTCGTCCTGGGCCGACCCGAACTGACGGGTCCGCGGCTCGGTGCCGCTGCCGTCGTACTTCCTCACGAACGTGTCCACGCCTGCCGCGCTGCTCTAGCGGGGAAGGATGCCGCTCGTGTACCCGGCGACGTAGACGTCGCCACTGCCGTCCACGGCCACGGACTGGCCGAAGTCATCGGCAGCCGATCCGAATTGACGGGCCCGGAGGATCGTTGCCGTTGCCGTCGTACTTTCGCACGTGGGCGTCCCTGACCCCCGCCTGGGTTTCGCCCGGCAGCGCGCCGTCGGTCCACCCCGCGACGTACACATTGCCGTCGCCACCGACGCTCACCGAGTACACATAGTCGTTGCCGGTCGACCCGAACTGGCGGGTCCACAGCTCGGTGCCGCCGCCGTCATACTTTCTCAGAAAGGCGTCCCCGGCCCCGGCGCTCAGGCCATCGAACATTCCGCGCGTTTGCCGGGCGACGTAGACGTTGCCGCTGCCGTCGACGGTCACCGCGCGGGCCTCGTCGTTCACCACTGTGCCGAACTGGCGGGTCCACTCCTGCGGCGTGGCCGTGTCGCCAGCGGCGTCAGCTCGGGAGCCGCCCGTGGAGATCGACGAGTGGGGGCCGGCGTCGACGGCCGCCCCGCCGCTGCCGCCGGCCCCGCCGCTGCCTGTTCCCCCGATGGCACCCGTTCCGCCTACGCCGACGACGCCGCCCGTGCCGGCGACGCCGCCTGTGCCGGCCCGGCCACCGCCTGTGCCGGCGACGCCGCCTGTGCCGACGCCGCCGCCTGTGCCGACGCCGCCTGTGCCGGCGACGCCGCCGCCTGCCGGCCCGGCCGCCGCCGCCGGCTCCGCCGCCGCTCGCCGCGGCCCCGCCGCTGCCGCCCGGGCCCCCGCCGATCCCGTGCCGCGCACCGCCCGCCCCCGCAAGCGGCCGTCGGC